>CAVUYE010000001.1:0-840596 GCA_963745665.1 uncultured Acidimicrobiaceae bacterium
CGCCGGTTCGGTGCAACACCTCGGCCAGCCCGCCCGGCAGGTAGAGGATGAAGAGAATCAGCCCCAGGCCGCTCGTGATGAATTGGATCGTCTGGTTGGCCCCGAAGAGCGCGGGGAGCCCCTCGAGATAGATGGCGCCGAGGATGGCCCCGGGAATGGAGCCCAGGCCCCCGATCACGACCATGGAGATGATGACGAACGAGGTCGTGGGGTCGAACGTGATGTCGGTGTTGTTGAGCTGCTGGGTGGCGAAGGCGAAGCACACGCCCGCGTACCCGGCCATGAAGCCGGAGAGGCCGAAGGCGAGGAGCTTCGTGCGCAGGATCGGGATCCCCATGGCCGCCGCGGTGAGCTCGTTGTCCCGCACGGCGACGAGGCGGCGCGCCACGCCCCGGTCCCGCCAGATCCGCACCATGAACACGGACAGCAGCAGCACGCCGAGCGAGAACCAGGCGAAGGACTGCTGGGAGGCCAGGCTGATGCCGAACAGCGAGGGGCGCCCGATGTAGGTGTAGCCGGGGTCGGGCAGGCCCGTGCACAGGGTCTTGTTGATGCCGGGCACCGTGAAGCAGGGCGTGGCCAGCACCGCGCTCTGCATGAAGATGGCGAACGCGAGCGTCGTCACGGCCAGGAAGAGCCCGGGCATGCGCAGCGCGGGCAGCCCGATCAGGATGGCCACCGAGCGCGGTGACCGCGCCGCCGTAGAGCATCACGATCGGCAGGGGCAGCGACGTCCCGAGGTGCACGGCCACCAGTGCGCCCACGGCGACGAGGCCGAATTGCCCGAGCGAGACCTGGCCCGCCCACCCGGTCAGCATGGTCAGGCTCAGGGCGATGACCGCGTAGATGCAGATCTGGCTGAAGAGGACGTTGTTGCCGACGGAGAGCGTGAAGGGCAGCAGGATGGCCGCCGCAATGGTGATCCAGATGCCGGTGACCGAGACCCGGCGGCGCAGCTGATCCACGCCGGCCCGCATGGTGGTGGCGGCCCCGTGCTGCCAGGTGCTGCGCTCCCCCGTCCGCGCCCCCTTGCGCAGGGCGCCGACCCGCACCAGCAGGACGACCATGACGACGACGAAGATGATGAGTTGCTGCTTGGCCGGTGACGGGATGTTCCACTCGAGCAGCTCGAGGAAGACCCCCATCCCGATGCCGGCGATGAAGGCCACCGTCAGGTTGACCATGGCCCCGATGAGCGCCGCCGTCAGCGCGTACAGGAGCAGGTCGGGCGAGAGCGCCTGCGTCAGGGCGCTGGTCTGGTTGGGCGCGTTGAGGATGGCCGTGAAGGCCGACAGCGCGCCGGCCACCGTCCACGTCAGCGTGGAGGTGCGGCGGATCCAGACGCCCGAGAGGCGGGCGGAGTCCGCGTTCTCCGACATGGCGCGGATCGAGAGTCCCCAGGAGGTGAAGCGGACCGCGAGCACCAGGACGAGCGTGACGATGGGCGCCACAATGAGCGTGAGTACCTCGGTGGGCGTGATGATGAAGGGGCCGAGCGAGAACTGCAAGTCGAAGGGCACCGGCACCGGCTTGTAGAGGTTGGACGGCCGGATGAACGGCAGCGCGGTGAGCGCCAGCAGCACGTAGCTCAACCCGATGGTGGCGACCATCACGAGGACGCGGGGGCGGCTGAAGAGCCGGCGCAGCAGCAGCTCGGACAGCGCGCCGGTGATGGCGGCCAGCCCGATGGAGAGCACCAGCGCGAACCAGTAGTTGAAGTGGAAGTCCGCCGTCAGCTTGACCAGGAACACGGCGGCGATGACGCCGATCTGGCCCTGGGCGAAGTTCAGGACCCGGTTGGTGCGGTAGACGAGGACCAGGCCCAACGCCAGTAACCCGTAGCCCAACCCGTAGAACAGGCCCTGAATGAGGACGAAGTTGGGAGCCGAGAACGCCAGCACGGGTGCCTAGGACAGGCCGGCGGCGGCGCTGCCGAGGAAGACGGGGCGCAGGAGGTCGTCGCGGGCCATCAGCTCGGCCGTGGGCCCGTCGAAGCGGATTTCGCCGCGCTCCATGAAGAAGCAGCGCTCAGCCAGGCTGAGGGCCCGGTTTAGGCTCTGCTCCACCAGAATGACCGTGGTGCCGGAGTCGTTGATGCGCCGCACCATGGCCATGAGGCGCTCGACCGTCATGGGGGCGAGGCCGAGGGCGAGCTCGTCGATCATCAAGAGACGCGGGGCCGTCATCATCACTCGGGACAGGGCCAGCATCTGCTGCTCACCGCCCGAGAGGGTCCCTGCGGGCTGGTCGAGCCGCGCCGCCAGCTCGGGAAAGGCCTCCAGGGCCTCGTCGTGCGCCTTCTGCGTCTTGGCCCGGTCCTTGCGCAGCGTGTGGCTCCCGATGCGTAGGTTGTCGCGCACGCTCAGCCCGGGGAAGGTCATCTTCCCCCCCACCAGCAGGGCGACACCCTCGTCGATGATCTGCTCCGGTTCCAGGTAGGTCGAGTTCATGCCGAAGAGCCGGACCACCCCGCGGTGCGGATGGGACAGCCCCGAGACGGCGCGCAGCAAGGTGGACTTGCCGGCGCCGTTGGTCCCGAGCAGGGCGACCATCTCGCCCTGGTGGACCTCGAGATTGACGTCGAAGAGGACCTGGTTCGTGCCGTAGAAGAAATCGAGGTTGTGGATCTGCAGCGCCGGGATCTCCCCGCCGGCCTGGCGGCGCTTGCCTTCGGCGTAACGCTCGAGGACGTCCTCAATGACCAGCGTGATGTCCCGGCGCACGCAGCGTGAGCCGATGATGAGGAGGAGGCCACCCACGGCGCAGACCGGGAAGATCAGTGTGAGTGACACCACAATGCCGTGCAGGCCGCCGATGGCGTCGGAGACCGCGCCCACCAGCACCGAGCCCGCGAAGCCGCCGAAGACGAGCGAGTAGACGCCGAACATGGCGAAGCAGATGGTGCGCATCTCGGGTGGGGCCGTGGCGGCCAGCGTCAGGAAGATGCAGATGGCCAGCGGCGACACCGCCGCCGCGGCCAGGAACTGCAGGAGCACCACCATCCAGAGCTGGGGGACGTAGAGGGAGAGGACGAAGAACCCGCCGTAGGCCGTGATGCAGATGCCGGAGATGACGAGCGGGCGCTGCGGAGCGCGGCGGAAGTAGCGGTCGCCGAACACGTAGGCGATGGGAAGTCCGAGGAAGGCGGCCAGGCCGATGATGGCGTACACCTCGCTGCGCGACGCCGTATCGAGGCCGAACTTGTCGATGAAGAAGAGGTTGCCGAACAGCCCCGCGCCCGTCCCGGCGAAGCCGAGGATGGCCACGGCCACCAGCTCGTAGTACAGAGAGCGGACCCGCAGTAGTCGGGTCACCGCCGAGCCCAGGAGAACCCGGGGCGCCTTCTCCTGCTGGCTGTGGAGGTCCATCCCCGAGGCCTTGAGGATGTGGCTGCTCTCGTTGGCGCCCTTCTCCGGCTCCTTCAGCGTGAAGAGGGCGAGGCCGAGCGGGATGCCGGCCAGCGCCACCAGCAGGCCGTAGCGCCAGTCGTGCGAGACGGTCACGACGAAGCCGAAGATCAGGATCCCGATCGTCTGCGACAGCGGGTCGGACAGGTTGTGCCAGCTGAAGATCCGCCCCCGCGACTCGGTGGGGTAGGCGTCGGAGAGGTACGAGTTGTGCACCGTGTTGTTCACGCCGGTGCCGATGGAGGCGGCGAGATACAGGAAGGCGAAGGCCCAGACGTTGGGCGAGATCGCCATCAGGCTGCCGAAGGCGGCAAAGACCAGCAGGGCGATGGCCGCCACCTTCTTGCGGCTGCCCCGGTCGGCCCAGAGCGCCAGGGGGACGGCCCACAGGAGCTGGGACACCTGGGCGATGAAGGCCACGGCGCCGAGTGAGGCGTTGGACATGTGGAACGAGGTCTCGAGGTTTCTGCCGATGAGGGCGATCCCGTTGCCGAAGGTGCCCGGCACAATGGCCGCCGCGGTGAGGAGGACCAGGGGGGCGTAGCCCGAGCTCTTCAGGATCCCGATCAACGCGGGGGGCTTGCCCTCCCCCGTGCCGGGCATGACCGCCAGGTCCGCGACGACGTCGGCGTCCTTGACCTGGGACACAGCCTCGCGCAGCAGATCCTCCGGGACGGCGAAGTCGAACAGCGGATCGTCGGTCACCGGCTGGGGACTCTATCTCTGACACCCGCGTCAGGGAGGGTCCGCCGCCTGACCTCAAGCGTAGGTGACGGTCACCTCGTCCTCTATGAACTGCTGCAGTGCCCGCATGTCGCCGTGGGTGGGCACGGTGCCGAGCACCGAATAGACGTACTCGTGGCTCCCCTTGCGCCAGTCCACCGGCTCACCTGGCGGGCGGCTGAGCGAAACGGCGTCCACGCCCGGGTAGGCCGCCAGGCGCTCGAGCCCGTCCACGCTCGCCACGCGCTCCGCTCCGATGGGCGGTTGCTGCGCGAACACGTAGCCGACGCCCGCGGTCGGCACCAGGTCCGGGAAGACCAGCCGCTCCCCGAGCGCCACCCGACGCGAAATAGCGAACATGTCGGTGGCGGGCGAGGCGAGCTTGAGCACCTGCGGGACGAAGCCGCCGATGCGCCCGTTCACCTCTATGACGCGTGGGCCCTGATCGGTGACCTTGATTTCGGTGTGCAGGCACCCGATGCGCACGCCCACCGCCCGTATCGCCGCGGTGGCGAGCTGCAACATGTCCTCCACCAGGGAAGGCGCGAAGTCGGTGGGGATCACGAGGCCCGTCTCCCGGAACGGCTCGATCTGCGGCAGGCGGCCCGTCACCGCCACGTGGCTGATGATGCCGTCGGCCACGACGCTCTCGACCGACACGTAGTCGCTGAACTGCTCGCTGGGCGGGGGCGAGGCGCCCACCATGTAGGACTCGACCACCAAGGTCGACTCGGCGTCGTCGGTCGAGCACGCGGCGATCACCGTGCGCAGTGCCGCCTCGTCCCGCACCATGTGGGTGTCGCGGCTGGCCGCGCCCTGCCGCGGCTTGACCACCACCGGGAAGTCGATGGCCTCGACGAGCTCGTCCATGGCCGTGGCGCTGGGCCGCCCCGGCACGGCGATGCAGGTCGGCACTGGTAGTCCGCCATCACGCAGGGCGGCGCGCTGCGTGACCTTGTCGAGCAGCCGAGGTGCGACGTCGCCGTCGTGGTACTCCAGACCCAGGCGCTCGGCCAGTGCCGACGCCGCGGCCACCTGGGCGTCGGCGTAGGCGACGATGCCGTCGGGCCGGAGGGCACGTACCGACTGGGCCGCTTCGTCCTCCGTCAGGCCGGCGATATCGACGGTCCGTCCGAGCTTGCGCAGGAGCCGCACGACCCAGGTGTCGTCGAGACGGCTCGAATCGACGATCCACGCGATGTCGCACATCTCCCTCGACGATTCGCAAAGCGAAAAGGCCGAGGTCGACCCCTCGCCGTACACGATGGCGAGCAACGGCCGGCGATCCGGCGTCACGTTGGCGTCCCGCGCCTGCCCACCACGACGCTCGTCGACCCTTTGCACGGTGCGAGTTCCCGGGGACATGCGCGGCCTGCTACCAGGCGCCGCCGTCAGGGCTCCGCAGGGGCGACTCCGGCAGATTCGGCCGGTCGACGCGGGGCAAGAGGTAGGTGGACACCTCAAAGAGGTCCTTGAACGGGGTGTAGCGCTGTGCGGTCTCGTCGAGGTAGGCGTAGCCGCTGCCGGCCGAGCCGACCAACCGCCCCAGCATCCGGTGCGCCATGAGCGCGTGGCGCTGCCGCCAGAGGGTCAACGTCTCGTCGAGGTCGATGAGTGTCTCGAGGATCTGGAACGGAATCTGCAGGACCGGTTCCTCCCGGTAGAGGCTGATGAACAGAGCGGCCAGGAACGCCTCGTGGGAGAAGCGCCTCCCTCCTTCGCGCACCTCTTGCGTCCACCCCGCCTGGTCGAACACCACGTCGAAGCGACGGGTGCTGCTCTCGAACGCCTCCATCTGCTTGGCCCGTACCTCCGCATCGAGATCGGCGCGGGCCTCTATGCGGGCCCGGCCCAGCGCGTGCATCTCCGCGGCCGCCTTCTCGTAGCTCGCCGCGAAGTCGTAGCCGTCCGTGTGCACGAACGGCAGACGGGTCAGCCATCGTTCGACGTAGTCGAACAGTGAGGGCGCCAGCTCGGACATGCGGACCAGCTCAGCGTGGTCCGGCCGCAGCGTCGCCACGTAGTCGTGGCCCTCGACCTTCAGGCGGTCCCGCTCCAGCAGGCCGAACGTGTTCTCAATCAGGCGGAACTGCACGCTCTGGAATCCCGACGCCGGCATCAGGTAGGACCGGAAGTCGAGGAAATCGAGGGGGGTCAGCGTCTCGAGGACGTCCATCTGGGTGACGAGCAGGCGCTGAATCAGGGTGATGCGGCGCAGCCGGGCCAGGACGGCGCCGAGCTCGCTCTCGGGAATGCGCGCCTGCCCCATGATCTCCATCACGGAGTTGAGCTCGACGAGGATCTGCTTGAACCAGAGCTCGTAGGTCTGGTGCACCGCAATGAAGAAGTACTCGTCGTGGATGGCCTCGCCGGCTTCGACGCTCTTCGGCGTCTGCGCGTTCAGCAGGTAGTCGAGATGCAGGTAGTCCCAGTAGTACAGCGTGTCGCCCGGCAGGGCGTCCGGCGCGGCGCGGACGGGGCATCCACCGTCCGACACCATGTCGAGAAGCGGCGTCTTGACCGTGTGCATGTTCAAAGCGTCCCCTCGAGCATGTTCAAAGCGTCCCCTCCGGCTCTGCCATGTCCGCCTGTGGCACAACTGTAGGTTAACTGTGAAGGTTGGAAAAGGGCTGATTAATTTGGCGGGTTGGGAACCCGGTGACGATCCGATTCTGAACAAACGTTCGGCCGTTGGCAACGCAGGTTCAGCGCCGCGTGGTCAAAGGGATGTTTAGCTGCGCCGCACCGTCGCCACCGTCAGCGGGCCCTCCGGCATGACGGCCACCCGGGCGCCCGGGCCCAGACGCGTGCACGCGGCGGCTACTGCGGCGTCGAGGTCGGGCGCCGCCCTGAGGAGCGCACCCCCGGCGAAGCCTGCGGCGAGGCCCCCGCTGAAGAGGTGGACCTCGGCCCGGCCGAGCACGCGCCCGAGCACCTGGGCCTGCCAGCGGTCGAGCTCGGGCGCCCCCGAGGCGCCAGCCAGGTCGGCCGGCGTGCGCGCCGCCGCCAGGAGGCGGGCGAAGGCGCCGTCGGCGGGCACCCCGTCCTCGCAGGCGGCCGCCATGACGATGATCCCGCCCGGGCGCACGATGCGCTCGGCGGCCGCCATCCCCTTGACCGCCTGGTACAGGTTGCGGTCGAGGGGGTAGCCGCCGTTGGTCGACACGACGAGGTCGAAGGGCGCGTCGACCGTCCGCACGGCGGTGGACTGCACGTGTGCGCACGCCGCGTCGTGGGCCGCGGGGAGCGGGCCGGCGAAGACGGCCGTGACCTGGCGGGAGCGGTTGATGGCGACGTCGAGCGACAGGTGCGGCGGCGCCAGTGCGGTGGCGGCCCGCACGAAGTCGTGCACGGGGTTGCCGGTCCGGGTCACGAAGGTGGCCCGGCTGTCGGCGATACGGCGCGGATGGTGCGCCTCCAGAATGGTCGAGGTGGCGGCCAGCCCCGGGCAGACCGCCTTCGGCCCCCCGCTGAATCCGGCGAAGAAGTGCGGCTCGACGAACCCGGTGACGATGCGGAGCTCGGCCTCGACGTACTCGCGTTGGAGCAGGACCGGCGTGCCGTCGACCGCGCCCACGCCCACATGGGTGCCGCTCGTCGCATCGTGATCGACGACGGTGTAGCGCCCGACGAGGTCGGGACCGATCAGCTCCTCCATCTCCGCCGCGCTGGCCTGCCGGTGGGTCCCGGTGGCGCACAGAAGGGTGATGCGCTCCTCGGGCACACCGCAGCGGTCCAGTTCCGCCAGCAGTGGGGGGAGCACGGTGCGGTTCGGCATGGGCCGCGTCAGGTCCGGGAACACCACGGCCACCGGCGCCGCGCCCTGCGTCAGCTCGCCGAGTGGCGGCCCGGCCAGAGGGCGGCGCAGCGCCGCCGTGATGGACGCCGCCTCGTCCGGCAGGCCCGGCTCGTCCAGCGGGGCGATGACCTCGGCGCCGTCGGGGACGTCGACCGCCGTCCCGTGGCGACCGTAGGCCAGCTCGACCCGCACGGTCAGGGCGCCAGCGGACCCGATGCCGGGAGCGACTCGGTGGCATCCAGCACGGCCGCCGCCACGTGGTCGACCCGGGGACGCAGCTCGCGGTAGAGCGCCACGGCGGTGGGGGTCGGCTCGATCACGGCCGCGACGGGGTCGAGCTGGTCGAGCGTCAGCCCCATGCCCAACGCCTTGCCGGCCAGGAGGGCCGCCCCGGCCGAGGCCGCCTCACCCGAGCGATGGCGCAGCGCCGGCAGCCCGAGCACCGACGTCAGGACCTCGACCCACACCGGGAGTCCCGAACCGGCGCCGCCGAGGGTGACGCCTTCCGCGGTCGAACCGCCCAGGCGCCCCACCGTGACCACCTCCATCACCCGCACCACGTCCCAGGCGACCGACTCCACCACGGCCCGCGCCATGTCGGCGGCGCCGTGCGCCGCACCCAACCCCATGAAGCCGGCCCGGGCGTCGTCGCGCCACCACGGGGCGCGGGCGCCGTCGAGCCAGGGCACGGCGACCACGCCGCGCGCACCGGGACCGCTCTCCGCCGCCAGGCGCCCCAGCTCCTCGGTGCTGCGGTCGAGCAGGCGCGCGAGCCAGGCCAGGAACGAGCCGGCGGCCGACAGACCGCCCTCGAGCAGCCAGCCCCCGTCCGCGGCCCGGGTCACCACCGCGCCGGCGGGCGAGGGAACGGGTCGCTCCTGCACGGGCACCGAGACGTTGGCCGTGGTCCCCCAGCTGACCATGGGGTGGTGCTCCGACGCGCCGGAGCCCAGCACCTCGCACTGCCGGTCCCCGGCACCGATCACGATCGGGACTCCCTGCCGGAGCCCGAGCTCGGCTGCGGGCACGGGCTTCAGCTGGCCGACCACGGTGTCGGAGGGCACGACGCTGGGCAGCTTGCCCAACGCGGGACCGGCCAGCTCGCGCACGGCGTTGCCGTCGAAGTCGTAGAGCCCGCTGCGCGAGGCGAAGGTGGCGTCGGTCACCAGCTGGTCCGTCATTCGGTACACGACGAAGTCCCGCGGGGACAGGAGCACGTGGGCGGCCTCGATGCGCTCGGGCTGCTGCTCGGCCATCCAGGCCAGCTTCGCCGCCACGGCGCCGGCGTCGAGCGGAATACCGGTCCGGGCTCGGTTGATGTCGTCGCCCCCCATGCGCGTGGCCAACACCCGCGCCTCGGCGGCGGCCCGGTGATCCGACCACAGGATGGCCTTGCCGATCGGGTCGCCCTGCGCGCTGACCGGGACGAAGGTCTGCCGGGCCCCCGAGCACGCCACCACGTCGACCGCGCCGAACGCGAGCGGCGCCTGGGCCCGGGCCTCGGCGCAGGCGATGACGAGCGAGGTCCACCAGCGCAGCGGGTCCTGCTCCGTCCAGCCGACCTGCGGGTAGGTGGTCGTCAGCTCGGAGCGGGCCAGGGCCACCAGCCCCTCGTCGCCCCAGAGGCCGACCTTGGTGACCGAGGTGCCGAAGTCGATGGTGAGGATCACCGGCCGTGCACCAGCTCGCGCACCAGGCCGGCCACCTCGGCCGGGTCGTCGTCCTGGTAGATGGTCCGCCCCATGGCCATGCCCGCCCCTCCGCCCTCCATGACGTCGCGCACCTCGTCGAGGACGTGGGCCCGGCCCGCCGAGGTGCGCGGGCCACCCAGGAAGAGGACGGGCACGCTGACGCTGGCTACCACCCGTGCCACGGCGCGTTGACGCTCGGTGCCGGGCGCGGTGGCCGGGACGGGGACCTTGATCACCGGCGCCCCCATGTCGTGGGCGATGACCGACGCCAGCACGATGGCCTCCGTGTCGCGACGGATCCGTCCCTGATCCCACACCAGGGGCTCAATGAGCGCCTCGAGCCCGGCCTCGCTCGCATCCTCGAGCACCTGGCCCAGGAGCTCGAGTGCCGCCGCCGTGATCGGATCCTCCATGTCGACGCGGGTCATGTGCTTCACGCCCGACCAGCCGTCGGCGGCCGCCCGCGGCACGCTGGCCACCAGGCGGTCGTCCAGCTCGAAGGCCGAACCGGCCAGACCGGTGCGGTTGATGGAGAGGTAGGTGCGGTGCAGCGCGGTGAGGTGGCCCGCCGCGGCCAACCCGGCCAGCGGTTGCGCGGTGGCCAGGATGCCGTCGCACGAGGGCAGGGCCTGCGCCAGCGACCCGAAGAACTCGGCCCAGTTCTCGGTGGTCAGCACGGCCCGAGCGCGGTGGTCCGCCGCCAGAATGAGTGCCGGTGTCGGGAGCGCGGTCGGGCTCATGCGGGGCCGCCGGCCAGCGCCAGCACGACCTTGGCCACCGCCGAGAAGTCCTGGCGCCCATAGCCGGCGGCACTGGCGGCGGTGAGCAGCTGGCGTGCCGTCGCCGTCGTCGGCACGGGCACGCCGCAGCGCACGGCGTAGGCCATGGCGAGGTCGAGGTCCTTGGCCATGAGATCGGTCATGAAGCCGGGCTTCCAGTCGTTCGACGCCGGGCTCTCGGGGATCACGCCGGGCACGGGCAGGCGGGTCCGCACCGCCACGCAGTCGCCGGTGGCGTGGGTGAGGACCAGCAGCAGCTTCTCCATGTCGACCCCGGAGCGCAGCGCCATGGCGGTCGCCTCGGCCGTCGCCGTCATCTGCGCCGCGTAGATCACCTGGTTGCACAGCTTGACCACCTGGCCCATGCCGGGGCCGCCGACGTGCACCACCAGCCCCGCGAAGGGGTCGATGGCGGGCTGCACCTCGGCCAGCGTGCCGGCGTCGCCGCCCACCATCAGCGTGAGCGTCCCCGCGTGCGCGCCGCCGGTGCCGCCCGAGAGCGGCGCGTCCAGGTAGCGGGCGCCGGTCCCGCTCACCCGCGCGTGCTGGGCCCGCTCCACCTCGGGGTCGATGGTGGAGGTGTCGATGACCGTCTTGCCCGGGCCGAGCGCCGACAGCATGTCCCCGACCACCTGCTCCACCTCGGGCGAGTTGGGGACGCACAGGAAGATGACGTCGGAGGCCTCGGCCACCCCGCGCGGCGAGCCTCCGTCGGCCGCGCCCTGCGCCACCATGGCGTCGATCGGTCCCCGGCCACGCGAGGCGACGGTGACGTCGTGGCCGGCCGCCACGAGATGGCCCGCCATGGGCAGCCCCATGGCCCCGAGGCCGATGAATCCGATGCGCATGCGTGTCCCTCCCGACGTCCCGGCCGCGATCAGGTGAACTGGGGCAGCCATTCCGCCGTGCCCGCGAGGAGCCCGTCGACCATGGCGTCGGTGTTGCGCAGGTCGCCCCGGCCGGCCAGCGGATCGAGGGCGAAGGCCTCCCCCGCCAGCGTGCGGTCGCCCCGCAGCGCCGCCTCGACGGTGAGTTCCTGGGTGGCGACGTGGCGGCGGACGATCTCGTCGTACGGGGTCGGCAGGACCGTCCGGTCGCGGCCGCGGATGCCGTCGCCGTCGATGACGCAGATCGACTCGATCACCGCGTCCGCGGGCATCCCGACGGCCTGGCCCGTGTTCGGGATGTTCACGGGGGCCTCCAATGGCTCGCCGGTCAGCATGGCCTCCATCATCGGCGAGGGCAGCTCGCCGGACTGCCAGGTCTGCAGGTCCTTGGTGCCGGCCAGCCAGCCGTCGACGTCGGCGATGTACTCCGCTTGGTGCTGCTCACGTCGCGAAATGGGGCTGAGCCCGATGTTGTAGGCCGCCCCCCACTCGGACTCGGGCGTGAGGGCGAAGGACACGAACTCGGCGATGTGCCGGTCGCCGGCCGCCGGGAAGGTGCCCCAGCGCTCGAGCAGCGTCAGCTTGAAGAGGTGGCGCTGGGCGAAGTCGAGCTTGGAGAACTTCTCCGCCTCCGGTCGTCCCGGGGACGGGGCCAGGGAGGCCAGCCCGCCGACCTCGTCGACCAGGCCGCGCAGCGCGTCGAAGCCGTCGGCGCCGTCGACCTCGAGCGACGTGAGCACCGGGAAGTGGTTGACGCCGGTCACCGAGGCCGTGACCGCCTCGAAGGGGCGGCCCAGGGCGATGGCCATGTCCATGCAGAAGTTGCCCACCTCGTGGCAGAGGCCGACCGTCTTGATGCTGGTCTCGCGGCACACCGAGCGCGTCAGCGCCGTCATGGGGTTGGTGATGTTGAAGAGCCAGGCGTCGGGGCAGTGCTCCTCCATGGCCTTGCCGATGCCGACGAGCACCGGGACGTTGCGGAGTGCACGGTTGATCCCGCCCGGCCCGACAGTGTCCCCCACCGTCTGGGTGATGCCGTGACTGGCCGGCACGTCGAGGTCCACCGCCATGGAGCGGAAGCCACCGGTCGAGATGCACACGATGACGAAGTCGGCGCCGTCGAGAGACGCGTGAAGGTCGGTGGTGGTGGCGATCGTCGCCTTGGCGTCCATGGCGTCGTTCAGCTTGTGGGCCAGCGCCTCCATTTTGGGCAGCGGCGCGGGATCGATGTCCTCGAGCACGAGGTGCATGCCGGCGAGGGCCGGCGTCCCGAAGAGGTCGGCCATCAACTCCGGTCCCCACTGATAGCTCCCGCCGCCGACAATCGTCACTTGAGTAGGCACGCCGCCACAGTACAGTCCCGGTCGTGGTTCGCCTCCGGCGTCGCGCCCCCGGCGCACTGGCCGCCCTCTTCGTGGGCAGCGGCGTCGTGCACCTGGTCCGCCCGCAGTCCTTCGCGTCGATCATGCCGCGTGCCATCCCCGAGGAGCACCACACCAACCTCATCTACGCCAGCGGTGTGGCCGAGCTCGTGTGCGCCGCCGGCCTGGTCCGGCGCACGCGCTGGGCGCGCGCCGCCAGCCTGGCCACCCTGGCCGCCGTGTTCCCGGCCAACGTCCAGATGGCGCTCGATGCCGGGACGGGACGAAACACCGGGCCTTCGGACAGCCGCGCCGTCGCCTGGGGTCGCCTCCCCCTGCAGCTGTTCATGGCCTGGGCGGCTCTTCAGGCGCGTCCCCGCCGGGGCTGAGCCCTTGGAACCGGGCCTGGAGATCCGGGTGCTCCGCCCCGGTGAGGACGGACTCGTCGCGGCGGCCTCGCACCTGTTCGACGGCCCGGCCCGGCCCGATGCCACGGCGCGCTTCCTGGCCGAGGAGGGCCACCATCTCCTGATCGCCTACGAGGGCGGGCGGGCCGTCGGGTTCGTCAGCGGGGTGGAGGTCACCCACCCCGACAAGGGCACCGAGATGTTCCTCTACGAGCTCGCGGTCGACGAGCCCTACCGGCGCCGAGGCATCGGGCGCGCCCTGGTGGAACAGCTGGCCGCGCGGGCCCGCGCCGCCGGGTGCTACGGCATGTGGGTGCTCACCGACCACGACAACGAGGCCGCCCGCGCCACCTACGAGGGGACCGGCGGCGTGCCCGAGACGAGGCAAGTGGTGGAGGTCTGGACCTTCTGAAGCTCCCCGGCTGCACCTCTCGGCTCCGCCCTCGTGAGACCTCGGGTCAGGCCTCGGCGTCCACTGTCTGCACGCCTGCCCGCAGCACCGGCGGTCCGCCTGGGCGGGTCAGGAGTGCCAGCCCGGCCCGGGCGTCCTCGGCGCGCCCGAAGACGACGACGCACGTCCCGGTGCCGGCGCCGTCGTCCAGCCACACCCCCCGGACGAACCCGGAGAGCGCCTGCACCTCAGGGATCACGAGCTCGTTGAGGATTCCCTGCCGGTGCGTCGCATCAGCTGAGGAATCGATCGCCACCTGCACCACGGCTGCGTGCGCCACCGACACCACGCTACCGGTCACGACAACCACTTCTCCCCCCAGAAGCAGGCGAAGGGGTTGTCGTTGTAGGGCGCGATCTCCTCGTACCCCGCGGCGCGGTAGAGGCGTTGCGCGTGCGGCTGCTTGGGGCCGGTGTCGAGACGGGCCCGCTCGTAGCCCAGGTCCCGGGCCGCCTCCTCGAGCGCGCGCAACAGCGCCGCGGCCAAACCCCGCGACCGCGCTTCGGGGTGGACGTACATCCGCTTGATTTCCGCCACCCCGTCACCAAGCCGGCGCAGTCCCCCACCGGCGACCGCCTCGGTGCCCTCGAACCCCACAAAGTAGGCGCCGCCCGGCGGACGGAGCTCGTCCGGGAGCAGCGGCGGGTTGTCCAGGCGGCTCGCATCGTCGTAGGCGTCGACGAGCTCGGCCCGCATGGCGGCCAGGAGTTCGGAGGCCAGAGGGTCCTCGGGGTCGCACCGGGTGAAGCACACCTCACCCGCTCCCTCCACGGGGCCCGCGCTCACCGCACCCGGTCGGGGTGCAGTGCCTTGGCCATGCGTCGCATGCCCTCGCGCCAGGGCACGCTGGTCTGCCCCGCCAACTCGTGCATCCGGGTGGTGTCGATCTGCACGCTGTCGATGGTCTGGACCGTCGGCTCGAAACGGGCCTCCGTGCCGGCCAGGCCGGCCAGATACGTGCACCACTCTTCGATGCTGACGGGCTCGCTCCCACCCCAATTGACCGTCACCGCCGGCACCGACGCGGCGGCGAGCAGGCGCGGCACCATGGCCAGAATGTCGTCGGCGTGCAGTGGGTGGTAGATGCTCGGCGCGTCCACGTGAACGGGGATGGCGTGACCGGACAGCATCATGTGCAGGTGAATGGCCGGCCAGCCCCCGTTGTCGCCGTAGGGCACGGACAGCCGGGCAATGGTCGTCGGCAGCGCGAAGCGCTCGGCGCCCCAGCGGGCGGTGCCCTCGGCGGCGATCTTGCAGATGCTGTACGTGCGCAGGAACGGCCACACGCCGTGGTTGTCGCCGAGGGGACCGTCCTCGTCGAAGACACGGTGCCCCTCGGGCTTGTAGACCGCCGTGGAGGAGCAATGCAAGAAGGCCCGTGCGCCCCGGTGGTGCTCCATGAGGTAGGCCAGGCCGCCGCTGTTGGCCGCCAGGTCCTTCTCCCAGTCGTTGGTCTTGGCGACGGCGAAATGGAGTACGTACTCGGCGTCCTCGGGCAGCTGGCCCATGTCGCCTGACACCAGGTCGACTGGGACGCACTCCACCCCGGCAGCCTCCAGCTCGGCTCGGGCGGCGGCATCGGAGAAACGGGCCGCTCCGATGACGCGGTTGTCACGGGCCAGGGCGGTCGCCAGCGGGCGCGCCACCTGCCCCGTGACCCCTGTGACAACGATGGTGCTTCCCTGCAATTTGTCTGGACTCATACGCCCTTCGTACTCGCTACGATGCCGCGCGTGCACCTCTACGTAGCGTTCCTGGGTGGTGAGCTGGCAGCCGGCCGCATGGGAGAGGACCATGAGGTCGTGTTCGTCGTGGCCGAGGACATGAAGTCCGCCCGGCGGGCCGCCCGGACCAAGTGGGGCGGTGGTGGCCGGCCCCACGTCGACGCCCTCACCCGGCTGGACATGATCGACGGCTTCGCCGTCGGCCTCCAGCCGGCCGGCACCGGCGACACGACCGAGAGCGAGGGCTACAACTAGTGGATCCTCGCGATAATAACACTGATGTGATTTCATGGGGGGATGCGACTTCCTCCACTGAAACTTCGTCGAGGTGACCGTGCTGAACTCGAAGCGCGCGTGCGGTCCAACACCATTGAGGCGCGAGCGGCCAAGCGGGCGCGGATGATCCTGCTCATGGCCGACGGCGAGTCGAATCGAACGATCGGCGGACTGGTCGATTTGCACTACAACCAAGTCGGGATGTGGCGCTCGCGCTACGAGGAGTTCGGGTTGGCCGGGCTCGAAGATGAGGAGCGTCCGGGCCGTCCGGTTATCTATGACCACGACGACGTGCTGCTCTTGGTCAAGCTCGTCACCGAGGATCCCCCCGCTGGAGCATCCCGCTGGACGATGGAGACACTCGCTGAGGCCATGGCGTCTCACGGTGTCCCCATCTCGGCGTCGCAGGCCTGGCGCATCTGCAAGGCCCTCGACCTCAAGCCCTGGCAGGTCGAGAGCTGGATGACCAGCCATGATCCGGACTTTTGGGCCAAGGCCTCCGATGTGTGCGGTCTCTACCTCAATCCACCACACAATGCCGTGGTGTGGTCGGTCGACGAGAAGTCGGGGATGCAGGCCAAATCACGGGTCAACCCGAGCAAGCCGGCTATTCCGGGAAAGCCGTCACGGCGCGAGTTCGAGTACAAGCGCCACGGCACCGCCGTGCTGTTCGCCGCCCTCAGCGTCCACGAAGGCACACTGGCGGGATGGGTGACCAACTCGACCAAGAGCGACAACTTCGTCACCTTCTTGGGTGACCTGGTGGACCAGACACCACCACACCTCGATCTGCACTGCATTGCCGACAACTTCGCCGCCCACAAGACGGCCAAGGTGGCCGAGTTCCTAGAGGCCAACCCAAGGGTGCACATCCATCACACGCCCACCCATGCCAGTTGGCTCAACCAAGTCGAGCTGTTCTTCTCCATCCTCGAACGAAGGCTGCTGCGACGCGGTGAATTCGACTCGCTCGACGACCTGGCTGCCAAGGTCATCGCTTTCATCAACGACTACAACCGACGGGCCGCGCCGTTCCGCTGGACCTACGACGGCAAGCCCCTACGAGTCGCGTAAGTCACAATGATTTACGCGCGAAAGCACTAGTTCCGTGCCAGGCATCGTTTGCCTCGGCGCGAATGGCGCAGACCCGGCGATCTGGGGCAGTGCAACTCGGAGCGATACCGTGCGGTTCTGTAGCCTCAGAACTCCAGTCCCCCTCGCGCGGCCGCCGGACTACGACCAGAGTTCAGCCCGGCGCGACCACCAGGCCTCGGCGGCGGTCATCGCGCCTTCGGCCTCGCGGATGCCGTCGCCCACGAGCCCTGCGGTGGCAGCCCAGTGCAGGGGTACAAGGGCGAGAGCCCCGGGGAGCCATCGGTACTCGTCGCGAGTCAACGGTTCCGGAGCCGTGCTTTCGTAGGCGTCGAGCAGTCGTCGCGGCTCGAGCAATTCGCCGCTCGGTGCGACCTGGTGCAGGCTGGCCGCAATGTCGTACAGCCGCTCCCTGACCCTCGCGAAATCCAGGTCGAAGGTGGCCCATGAGCCGTCTGACAGTTCTCCCGCGTTGCCCAATTTGTAGTCCCCATGAATCGGAGCGCATGGCAGTTCGACCTCCTTCCGGAGCTTGGAGAGCCCGCCAGTCAGTTGGCGCATCCGATGCACGACCGGCTCGCTGCGGGGTCCGAGCATGCGGCGTGTGAAGCCGACCGAGTAACGCAGTTGGCCGAAGGTTCTGTGGTCGTCGAGGGGTTCGGGCGGACTGGGCTCCCAGACTGCTTTGAGCGCAGTGTGAACGCGTCCGAGCTCCTCGAATACGCGGACGTAGGAGTCCTCGTCCTTCCGTGGCTGCACGTGATCGATGAACTCCTCAAGCTCAGCCCAACGATCAGCGACCCTCAGGAGGTCGCAGCCGGAAATCGGAATCGGCCGAGCGACGCGGACTTGCGTCCGCTGGAGCCGTTCCCGCAGGCGCCGCAGTCCCGCGACTCGCCCGCGGCGGACCCAGGGCCTGTGAACCCGGAGGACAACCGGCGGCTCAGCGTCTATCCGCAGGTTGAGGTTGAATCCACCGCCGATGTCTGCCCATCCGGCCCCGCGCGCGACGCGGTCGATCAGGGCCGAGACGGCCGGATCATCTGGGCTGGCTCTAGGTCCAAACCAGCGCGGCAAGGCAGGGGGAGAGCTCGAAGCTTCGATTCCGGTCATGGCAATGGCCCGCCAGTGCACCCGACGGAGGGTCCGCCGGCGAACCCATCCTCCTCGACGCGGGTCGATCGTGCCACGCATGTGCCGGTAGGCGACAGGGCGAACGTTGGATGACGCGGCACTAGGAGACTGTTGAACAAATCGGGGTTTGGTGCTCGCGATTTGAGCCTGGATCGTCAAGAATTGGCGGGTGCAAGGACACAGCGAATCCAACCCTGAGCTGCTCGATGCCGCGGCCTTGTGCCGGCAACTCGTTCCTGAAGGAAGCGTTGAGGCGTTTTTGGCTGATCACCGCCATGATCTGTTTCCTGACGAGATGTTCGAAGACCTGTTCCCCTCGGGCCGTGGTCGACCGTCGATCCCCGCGGACGTGGTGGCTTCGGTCATGGTCCTCCAGGCCCTCGAGGGCCTCTCGGACCGTGATGCGGCTCGGGCGCTGCGGGACCGGATCAGCTGGAAGGTGGCCTGCGGCCTCGCGCTCGATGACGAAGGTTTCGACTTCTCGGTGCTCACCTATTGGCGGACCAGGCTGCGCAGGTCAGATCGTCCGGAGCGGATCTTCGATGCCGTGCGCTCTGTCATCGATGCCACCGGGGTGTTGAAGGGCAAGACCCGTCGAGCGCTCGACTCGACCCTGCTCGACGATGCGGTGGCCACCCAGGACACCGTGACACAGCTGATCGCCGCCATCCGCCGGGTGCGCCGGGTCGTCCCGGGAGCCGACTTGGTGCCCCTGTCCGCGCATGACTACGAGTCCCAGGGCAAGCCACTCATTGCCTGGGACGATCCGGTGGCCAAGGCAGCCCTGGTCGACGAACTGGTCAACGACGCCTTGGCTCTGTTGGCCGCCTTCGAGAACGAGAACGAAGAGCCCGAAGCCACCTCGGCTCTCGGGTTGTTGGCGCTCGTCGCCGGCCAAGACGTCGAACAAGACGTCGATGGCACGTGGAAGATCGCCCAGCGTGTGGCACCTGACCGGATCATCTCGACCGTCGATCCCGAGGCCCGGCACATGCACAAGTCCCGCTCTGAGTACCGGGACGGTTACAAGGCGCACATCGCCATCGAACCCGAGACCGGACTGATCACCGCCGCCGCGCTCACCCCGGCCAATACTGCCGACGGGCCGACGGGGGTCGATCTTTTGGCCGATGAAGCACCCGGACTCCAGGTCCTCGCCGACGGCGTGTATGGATCGGGCGAGACACTCAACGCGCTCAGCCAAGGCCACCCACCGCCGCGCCATCAAGCCCTGGCCTATGTCAGCAGCGATTCTGGGTGGGTTCGACCGAGACGATTTTGTCGTTGACGCGCAGGCGGGGACCGCCACATGCCCGGCCGGACACACCGTGAGGATCACTCCCGGGCGAGCCGCTGTATTCGGGATCCGCTGCTCGGGCTGTCCACTCCGAGCGCGGTGCACAAATGCCAAAGACGGCCGGACACTCCACCTTCATCCCCACGATGCCGAACTCGTCGAGTCCCGTCGGGCGTGGCGCGAGGGTGACTTTGCCGACGACTACCGACGATGGCGTCCCATGGTCGAACGCTCCATCGCCTGGCTGGTGGCCAACGGCAGCCGACGGGTCCGGTTCCGCGGCGTTGAGAAGAACCAGCTCGGGCTCTCCCATCGGATTGCCGCCATCAACCTCCGCCGCTTGGTGAACCTCGGGCTGGTGAACGAAGGGGGGTGGCAACTCAGACCCAGCTGACCCCGGGCGCGGAAGTCCGGGTCGTCAAAAATGGGACCTCACCTCGGGCACTGCCCATCCAGGGTGGCCGGCTTCAACCCATTTTCACGCCGGCGCTTCGGTGCGGACATATCCCGGACTTGCTGAACTCAACGTACGCCTCGAAAGGCGATTGTTCAACAGTCTCCTAGGTGCCGGAGGTCTCAGACCGACGGGGACATCCCGCCATCGAGATTGATCGCCGTCCCGGTGAGATACGACGCGCGTGCCGACAGCAGGAAACAAGCGAGGTCGGCAAACTCGGCTGCACGACCGAAGCGACGAAGCGGAATGCCCGCGTCCGCGGCGAAACGCTCGTAGAATTCCGCGAGACCGGTCCCCGAGCTTTCTGCGATTCGGGCCCATTGACCGCTCTCGACGAACCCGATGAGGATCGTGTTGACGCGGATGCCGTCGTGCGCCAGTTCCTTCGACAGCGCCTTCATGAGCGCCATACCGGCGGCGCGGGTCACCGAACTCGGCTCGCTCGACGCACCAGGCGTCTTGGCCGACAGGGCGAGCGTGAAGAGGACGGCGCCTCGGCTGGCCCGCAGGTGTGGCAGTGCCAGGCGGGTAAGCCGCACGGCTGCCATCAACTTGAGTTGGACGTCGGACTCCCACGTCTCGTCGTCGATCGCTTCGATGGAGCCGGCGGATGCCCGCCCGGCGTTGTGGACGATCCCGTCGATGCGTCCCCAGCGGGACACGGCCGCCTCGACGAACGCTTCGAGGTCCGCGACCCTTGAGACGTCGGCCCGCTGCGCCAGCACGTCGCCGCTTGCGGCCAGGACGGCCGTCTCGGCGGCGCGGCAGACGGTCCTCGTCACGCCCGCAGACACCGACAGCCGCGCCCTCGGCCGCCAGCTGGGTTGCGAGGGCCAGGCCGAGCCCGTCCGTGCCCCCGGTGACGAGGATGCACCTGCCGGCCAATTCCAGTTCCATGTGTCACTCCTCTTTACTCTGTGCGGCGGTCGTCACACCGGCCAGGAACGCATCGACCTGGCGCTGCGAGCCCAGGCGGACGAACTCGAGCCCGGCCCAGCGCGGATCGTGCTCGGCGTCCCCGTAGCGCCGACGGTAGACGCCATGCCGGGTGGCAGCCCAGGCGATGATCGACTTCTGGGGGTTCCACGAGTAGAGGTTGGACCAGGGCTCCTTGTTGCCGTTCCACAGCTCCTGTCGGGTCACGGTGCGCCGGACGGTGCGCCGGATGGTGCGAGCCATGACCACGGCATAGGGCAGGTCGAACCACACGACGGTGTCCGCCCGCTCCCAGACGGGCTCGCGGACCGTGGAGTAGTTGCCATCGACGACCCAGCGCTCCGCCTCGGTCGCCTCCATGACGCGGGCCAAGAAGGCGCGGTCGTCGAGCGGCGTCCACCCGGGCTGGTGGAAGATCGCATCGAGCTCAATGAGCGGCGCCCCGAGCGCGCCCGCCAACGAGCGGGCCAGGGTCGTCTTCCCTGAGCCCGAGCAACCGACGACAGCAACCCGTCGGATGTCAGCGTTCCTGTTCGGTGGGCCTGATCAGGATCTCGTTGACGGCGACGCGGCGCGGCTGGGTCACGGCGTAGCGGATGGCCTCGGCGATGTCCTCCGCCCGCATGATCTCGATGCTGCCGAAGGTCTTGGCCATGCCCTCAAGGATCTCGGGCCGGTTGTGCGAGCCGAGCTCGGTGGCGGTGGCGCCTGGCTCAATGAGGGTCACCCGTACGTGGCGGGTAGTGACCTCCTGACGCAGCGACTCGCTGAAGGCGCCGACGCCGTGCTTGGTGGCGTTGTACACGCCGCTGTTGAGCCGAGCCACCCGTCCGGCCGTCGAGCTCACGTTGACGATGTCGGCGACGGAGCGCGGCTCGACCTCGGCCGCGACCAGGAGATGCGGCAACGCGGCGTGCGTGCAATAGAGCAGGCCTAGCACGTTGAGGTTGACCATCCGTTGCCACTCCTCGACCGGCGCACCCACGATCGGCCCCAGCAGCATGACGCCGGCGTTGTTGACCAGCGTGTCCAGGCGGCCCAACTCGGACACCGTGGTGGCGACGGCGCTCTGGGCCTGCGCCTGGTCCGTGATGTCGGCCTCGATCACCAGCGCATTGCCCGCACCACCGATGCGCTCGGCCAGGGCCTCGAGCCGGTCGAGGCGCCGGGCCACCAGCGCGACCGTCGCACCCTCGTCGGCCAGTGCAAGCGCGGTCGCCTCGCCGATGCCGCTGCTGGCCCCGGTCACGAGGGCAACCGTTCCTTCCAGTCTCTTCATGGAGCCTCCACCATGTCCTCGTGCCGGCGGACGTGCCCGCACCGTCACTGTCTAATGGAAGCGGTGGCGACCCGGTGCCCCTATTCGGACCCCGTGGGCTCGTTCTTCGCGTGGCCCTCGGCATCGGCGAACGCCTCGATTCCGAACAGGCCTACGGGCACCCCGATATCCGTCGGCACCCGGGTCGGCGTGTCACGGTTGAGGATCTCGCCCCGGAAGTAAGCCGGGCGAAGCGCCATCCAGACGTACATCAGCACCACGCCGAGGATGACGGTGCCCACATCGAGGGCGAAGACGCCACCGATGACCCGCTGGGTGCCGGGCAAGGTGAAGTGGCTGTAACTGTTGACCGGGTTCCAGTAGTACCAGAAGGACCAGAACATGGCGAACCACAGGATGAGGCCGCCAAGCAGAGGAAGGATGCCGCGCATCCACAGCGTGCGGGGGCTCTCGCGCAGGGTCTTGCGGTAGTACCAGAAGGACGAGAACCCCGTCAGCCCGTAGTAGAACGCGATCCACACCCCGAGAGCAGACACCGAGTCGGCGATGACACTGTTGCCGTTGGACACGTAGTTCAAGATCACGTAGAGCACGATGGAGACGCCGCCCATGGTCAGTGTCGACACCGTCGGCGTGAGGTAGCGCCGGTGGATCTTGCCGAAGGCGTCCGGAACGGCCTTGAACACGGCCATTGACAGCGTGGTGCGGGCGGTCGGCAAGATGGTGGTCTGGGTCGAGGCGGCGGCCGAGCTGAGCACCATCAGCAGCAGCAAGTGGGACAAGAAGCTCCCCAGTCCCGACGTGCCGAAAATCGACGACCCGAGCACGGACAGCACGTCACCGATGTTGTTGGGATTGGAGAGACCGATCCCCTTGGTTCCGATGCCGGCGTAGGCCTGGGTGGCGATGATCACGACGGCGTAAATGGCCAACAGGATGAAGGTGGACGTGACGGCGGCGCGCCCCGGGATCTTGTCGCGTTCTTTGGTCTCCTCGTTGACCGACACCGCGGTGTCCCACCCCCAATAGATGAAGAGCATCAAGGTGAGACCGACCATGAAACTCTCCGGGCTCGGCACGTCCAAGGGGTTGAACCAGGACCAGGTGGGCGTGAGGTGACCGGCCGGGGCGGTGCCGGCACCCACCTTGTACAGGGCAACCACCGAGAGCACCGTGAGCATGGTTATCTCTATTCCGAGCAGCACCTTCTGGAAGTTGGCCGAGATCTCTATGCCCACGTAGCAGATGGCGGTCATGGCCACGATCCACAAGATCCCGACCAGGAGGACCCATCCGCTGTCGGCGTTGTGCCCGATGCCATTGGCATCGAAGAGCAGGAACACGTACTGCCCTGCGATCTGGGCCAGGCTGGCCATCACCAAGATGTCGGCGGCGACAATCCCCCAGCCGCCCAACCAGCCCGTCTTGGGCCCGAACGCTCGGGCGGCCCAGGTGAAGGTCGTGCCGCAGTCGGGGTCGGCGCTGTTGAGGGCCTTGTAGCCATAAGAGATGAGGAGCATCGGGACGAACGCCAGGATCGTGATGATGGGCGCTTGCAATCCGGCGATGGCGATCACCACGAACCCGAGCGTGGCGGCCAGGCTGTATGCCGGAGCGGTGGATGCCACACCGACGACAACCGAGGAGACGAACCCGAGGGCCCCTCCCTTCAGCCCCTTCTCACCAACGTCTTTGTGAGCCATTGACGCATCGAGATGCACCATGGTCGCCCCCCAATCTCGAGAAGATTTGCCCGCACCCTACTCAAGCGTCGCGAGAATTTCGACACTTTTTCACTGATACCGTCCGCCGACTGGGTATCTGGCCCACTTTTCAGAGGGCGAACGGGCTTTGGCTGCCCGATATCGTCGCCGTTAGCGGCGCTTGGATTCTGTCTGTTCGATGCCGGCGCGCAGCTTCTGCAGGCTGGACGACAGCAGGCGGGAGACGTGCATCTGACTGACCCCGACCGCTGACGCGATCTCCGACTGGGTCAGTCCCTCGACGAAACGCATGCGCAGGATCGACTGCTCACGCTCCGGCAGGGTGGCCAGAGCAGGACCCAGGAGAGCCCGGTCCTCCACCGAGCCGAAGTTGTCGTCCTCCTCCCCCAGCCGCGCCGACAGCGGGTCATCCTCGCTCTCCGACGCGTCGATGGAGGCGGCGCGATACCCCTGGCCGGCTTCGATCGCCTCGAGCACCGCTTCCTCGCTGGCTCCGGTGGTCTCCGCCAGCTCGCTCACCGTCGGGTTGCGGCCGAGCTGCTGCACGAGCGTGCCTGTGGCATGCCCCAGCTCGAGATACAGCTCCTGTACCCGGCGACTGGCGCGCACGGCCCAGCCCTTGTCGCGAAAGTGCCGCTTCAGCTCTCCGATGATCGTCCGCGTCGCGAAAGCGGCAAAGTCGACGCCGCGTGAAGGGTCGAAACGATCAACAGACTTGACGAGAGCCACCGACGCCACCTGTACAAGGTCGTCCAACGGCTCGCCCCGATGAAGGAAACGTCGAGCAAGCTGATGCGCCAACCCCAGGTTGGCGGTAATGAGCTCCTCGCGTTCCGCAGGACCGAGGGCAGGACGGTCAGATTCGACGACGTCCGACGGCGGCCCGGGATCGTGTTCCCGGCCCTCCGTCACTCTGCATGCCCCGCCCGGCGTTTGCGGAGCCAGGCACGTGCAGACCCGTCCCGACACTCTCTTCCGTGATCGTCCACCAGCGCGTCCAGTATCTGCTCGCTCAGCCGGGCGACCTCGTCCCCTTCGGGCCACGGAGCCTTCGCCACCTCCGCCCGCTCGAGTGTGCAGACCACCTCAATGGCATCGCCCAACACGCTGAGCTCGAGACGGAGGTCCCCGTGTTGTGCGTCACTGCCCTGCAGTGTCAACAGGCAGAGCTCGCCGACGGCGAGCCGCAGGTCCTCGAGTTCCTCGATGTCGAAGCCGGCTCGGGCGGAAATGGCACTCGTGACCAACCGAGCCAGCACTATGAGATCACCCCGGGCCGGAAACTTCAGCTCAATGCGGTCACCCTTCTCGAGCCGGTCCGTCGTCTCCGTCACGCCGCCCCCGCCGATTCCAACGAGTCGGCGATGGTGAACACACTGGTGAGGCCGGTGATCTCGAAGATCTTGACGATGCGCGGATCTGCCACCACGACGTGCAGTTCCCCGCCCAGCTCACGGCAGCGCTTGAGAGCTCCCACAAGGACACCCAAGGCGGTGGAATCCAGGAACGTCACGCCGAGGAGGTCGAGGACAACTGTCGCCTCGCCCCGCGCAATCACACTGTGCAGGCATTCCCGCAGCTGCGGCGCCGTGGCCACGTCGATCTCGCCGCTCACCGCGATCACCGGAGGCGTCGAGCCGTCCCGCTCTTCAATGTGAAATTCCTGTTCCACTCCGCCCTCCCGTGGGCTCATCCTGCGCCACCCAGCGGACGACGTGCAATGCCGATTGGCCACACGTTCTATAGCCGCCTGAGGCTGAACCTAAACCTTCTGGCCGTCACCGGGGTTTCCGCCAAGGCACGCCCGGGTACGGAGTTCCACTACAACCCTGGTGAGCTGCGGGGTTGACCGGGCAGCCCGGCCAGGGGAATAGCGTTTGAAAGCAAGCCCGCCGACCAGGGGAGAGTAGGTGCCCGAACCAGGAGACGAGCAGCTTTCGACCACCCCTCGCACCGCCCGCATCGACGGGGCCGAGGCTGTGGCAACCCTTCTCGCCCTCGTCTGGGCGTCGGCCGTCGCGATCATCTTCGCCGTCTACGGAGGGAACATCTCGCTCGTCGGCTTGCTGGCTCTCTCCCCCTTCATCGCCGCCCCCTTCGCCCGCCCCTCCCGAGTGGCGCTCGTCGGAATCCTGACGGCCTTCTTTGCGCTCGTCATTAGCACGCCGGCACACAGCTACGGTGAGTTGAATCACACGCTGCGCGTCGTGACGATGCTGGCGGCAGCCGCGGTGGCGATGTGGATCTCCTACCTGCGCGGTCAGCGCAACGTGCAACTGTGGACCGCCCGCTCCGAAACGAGGAACGAGAGGCGCCGACGCGTTGCGGCCGAGACGGCCCAACGGATGCAGACGATGGCGCGGGCCCTCACGACAGCGGCCGACCCGGCGCAGGTGGCCGATGCAGTGTTTGCCGCCATGCGCGACGAATTGCGCGTGGATGCATCGACGTTTGCTCTCCTCGACGAGCGCGGCATCCTGCACACACTGCGTCGCTTCGGGTACGACCCCGACGACCCCTCGGACGAGGTGCTGGCCTCGCTCCAGATCGACGGCCCGGTCCTGGGCCACAACGTCGCCTTTTTCTCCGAGAGCGTCGACGACCTGCAGCGCGATCGGCCCGACATCTACTCATCCATCAGTTCGAACCGGTTCCGGGCCCTCGCCATCATCCCGCTGGTCGTGTCCGACCGCACCATCGGTGCCGTGGTGGTCCATTGGGATGACGATCGTGAGATCTCCGAGCCCGACCGGAGCTTCCTCTTCACCATCACCGGCAACGCGGCGCAGGCCGTCGAGAGAGCCCGTCTCACGCTCACCGAGTTCGTCAACCTGGAGCGCAGTCAACATCTCCACCAGCTGAGCTCGGCGCTGGCAGCTGCCACGACGCCGGGCGACGTGGCCCATGCGGCCATTGCCGGTGGGCGCCGCGCCTTGGGCGCACAATCCGCAGTGGTGCGCGTCCCGGCCGAAGGTGAGCGCGGCCTGGCCTGCCTGGCCAGCAGCGGGCACCCCGCGCTCCTCGCCCGCACCCTGGTTCCCCTTCACGGGAGCCACGCCGGCACCTGCTTGACGCGCGGCCTGACCGTCATGGCCGGCATCGCCAGCGATCAGGATGTGCGTGAGAACCTCGAGGCGGAGATCGTGGCCCGGGTTTTGCACGAGCTCCCGAAACCCGTGACGATCGTCAGCGAGCCGCTCATCGGCAGCAGCGGACCGCTGGGAGTGCTGTCACTCGCCTTCGTCTCGCAACCCGAACCGAGCGAGCCCGATCTGCGGTTTCTCACGACCTTGGCGGGGCTGACCGCGCAGGCCTTGGAGCGAGCTCAGGTGTTCGAGCACGAACGCGAGGCCTTGCGGGACGCGGAAGCGGGGCGCGAGCGTCTGTCCCTGCTTTCGGAGGTGACCCGTTTGTTGAGCTCGAGCCTCGAGCCCACGACGGTGATCCGGCGCACCATGGGCTTGGTGGAGGGCCGGCTGGCCGACTCGTGCTCAGTCCAGGTGCCGGGCGAGAGCGGACTCGTGCGACTCGACTTGCGCGAGCCCGGGCCCGCATCACCGCCCCGGTCCGGCGCGGGCGCCAGCGGGCGAGACGTCCTCCCCTTCGGGTCCGACGCAGCCGCTGCCGTTGCCTTCCGCACGGGCCGAACCCAGCTGGCCCCGCTGCATGAGAGCGGAGACGGCCCCGAGCCCCCCGGCGTCTCCACCGCCCTGTCCGTGCCCCTCACCGCCAACGGCGAAGTCATCGGCGTCATGACCTTCGTGGATGGACCGGGCCGGCTCTTCGGGGCAGACGATGTCTCGTTGGCCACCGAGGTGGCGAGCCGGGCCGGAGTCTCCCTGTCCAACGCCACGCGGTTCCAACGCGAGCACATCGTGGCGGACGTGCTGCAGCGCGCCGTCCTCCCCGATTCGCTCCCCGATGTCAAGGGCCTGTTGCTCGATGCCGAGTATCGGGCGGGGGTCGCGGGGACCTATGCCGGGGGTGACTGGTACGACGTCTTCGAGCTCGGCGACGACTCCGTCTTCTTCAGTGTCGGCGATGTCATGGGCAAGGGGGCACCCGCAGCGGCCCTCATGGGTCAGGTGCGCAGTGCCATCCGCGCCTACGCGGTCTCCGGCCTCTCGCCGACGGAGGTGCTCTCCTCGCTGGATCACCTCTTCGACACGCTGGTCGAGGACAGGGTCGTGACCGCGGTCGTCGGGACTATCACCCCCTCGACCGGTCGGGTGGTCCTGAGCAACGTGGGCCACCCGCCTCCGTTGGTGGTGCGCGCCGATGGCAGCGCCACCTTTTGCCCCATGCAACGCACGCTGCTCATCGCGGCCGGGTTGAGTGGCTCGCTCCGGCCACGGGACGAGGTCCTCCTGCACCGCGGCGACTCACTCATCATGTACTCGGACGGGCTGATTGAGCGCCGCGGTGAGGTCATCACACACGGAATGGAACGGTTGGCCAATACGGCAACAGTCGTTGCGCGTGCCGGGTGGCCCGACCATCCCGCTGTCACTTTCGCGTCGATGTTGAGCATCGAAGAGCGAACCGACGATGTCGTGGTGCTGTGCCTGAACTACACCGGGCTCCCCCAGGGGGGAATAACCGCACCGCCAGTGGGTAGGTCACGAGATGGCATGTCAACCCTGCATCTCGAACCGGTAGTGGAAAGCACGCCTGTGGCGCGCCACTGGATGGCGGCGCACCTGCGCGATCTGCCGGCGGAGATCAGCGGGTGCGCCACCCTGCTGACCTCCGAACTGGTCACCAACGCAGTGCTGCACGCGGGAACGCCGATGTGCGTCACGCTCCACACCCTGCCCGACCGCATCCGGGTGGATGTCGCCGACGGCAATCCGGCTTTCCCGTCGGTCAAGGAGTACGGCAAGGACGCGGCGACCGGTCGCGGCCTCACGCTGTTCAACACGCTGGCGTCGAACTGGGGCGTCCAGGCTGTCGACGGCGGCAAGATCGTGTGGTTCGAGCTTCCGGTCGACTTCCCTGTCACCCCCACCAGCATCTCCGACGGCAGCTTCCGCTTCGACCTGACCGGCATCACGCGATCGGATCTCCACGGTGAGTCGGCCGAGTCGGAAAGCCTGACGATCCGGCTGCTGGGGATACCGGTGGCGCTGCTGCAAAAGTCGAGCGAGCAGTACGAGGCACTGTTCCGCGAGCTCCGGCTGATGAAGGAGCGGGCAGACAGCGCGCCCGAGGCGCCCCATCTGCCCGAGCGTCTTGCCGTGCTGGTGTCCCAGATCGGCACCCGCTTCAACGGACTCGGGCCCGGCATGGACGATATGTGGCAGACCGCCGTGGACAACAAGGTCGAATACTTCGACTGGACGCTCGAGCTGCCGCAGTCGGCAGTGGCCGCGGTCGAGTTTTACGACGCCATGCTGGACGAAGCCGACGAGTTCGGGCTGGCGCAGCGGCTCTTGACCCTGCCGGCGTCCCCGACGAGCGTGGCCGTCCGCCGTTGGTTTCTCTCCGAACTCACGGGACAGCTGCACGGCAGGGCTCCGGTGGCCTGGGTCGAGAGCTGGTTCCACGACGAGTTGCACGCCGTGCCGGCCCGCTGAACGGCGCCGATCACCGATTCTTGGTGGTCGCCCTCTTCAACACCTTGGCGTAGTGCTCCAGGCCTTCAGCTGACAGCGCGGCGGCGGGACCGCTGGCAATGGAGACCCGCTCGGGGACGATGCCCCAGACCGGCACCTTCAGCTCGGTCCACCACTCCACGGTCGCGTCGAGGTCGTTCGTGCCCAGGCGAGCCGAACAGATGACCACGCCGGCCGGGATGTTGCTCGGTGTCATCTCCAGTGTCGTGACCACTCGATTCGGCTCGACCCCGCCGGCCCGGGTGGGGATCACGACCGAGTCCGCCCGGCCGAGTGCGGCCTGCACGACGTTGCCTTCGCCCGGCGGGGTGTCGACCACGACAATGCCGTCTTCCCGGCCCATCGCCTTGGTGACGGTCCGGACCGATGGGCCCTCGATCAGCTCGACGCCCTCGAGGGGGTCGACTTCGTACCACTCGGCCGTCGAGCCCTGGGGGTCGGCGTCGACCAGAACCACGGGACCACGGCCTCGGCGTGCCGCCGCCGCGGCCAAGTACACGGCGGTCGTGGTCTTGCCGACCCCGCCTTTGACGTTGCTGACGACGATATTCATTTGGTCCTGGTCCTCTGGCAATCGGAAATTCGGCCCTTACGGTACCGGTCGACAGGGGTGCCCCGTTACGGCAGGAGGAGCGCCCCGAGGCGGCGTCTGGTGATCACGACCCCGGCCACGGCCATCGCCAGCAGGTAGGCGATATGACCCAGCAGCGTCCAAGCCCAGATGCCCAGGTCGGCCGCACGCACGAGCACCACCCCTTGATACAGGGGGGTGCAACGGACGACCGCCTGCAGCCACCCCGGATAGACGGTGAGCGGATAGAAGGTCGCGGAGAACAGGAAGAGGGGGATGAAGGCGAGCGAGACCATGTCGAAGTCCTGCCACGTCCGCATGTAGGTCGTGCCGGCCATGCCGGCGGACGCGAAGGCCAGGCTGATGAGAACGGCCGCCGGCCAGCACAGGATCGCCCACGGCGAAACGATGTAGCCCAGGATCGCCATGATGGCGAGGAAGGCGCCCGTGTAGAGGGTGCCGCGCAGGACGCACCAGCTGAGCTCGCCCAGGGCCACGTCCGTCACGCTCAGGGGCGTCGAGAGCATGGCGTCGTAGGTCTTGGCGATCTTGAGCTTGAAGAAGACCAGGAAGGTCGAATCGAGCATGGCGCCGTTCATGGCCGAGGACGCCAGCAATCCGGGTGCCACGAAGGCCGTGTAGGGGATCTCCCGGCCGTCAACGTTGATGGGCCCGACCAGGTGAGACAGCCCGACACCGATGGAGAGCAGGTAGAAGAGCGGCTCGAAGAACCCGGAGATGATGAAGATCCAGGAGCGCCGGTAGACCAGGATGTTGCGCTCGAGCACCCGGGACGCGCGCCCTCCCCCAAAAGGGCCATGGGCGTGATGCGGGCCGCCACGCCGGCAGACCGCTGGTCCGTGGAAGTGCCCGATCCGGTGGAGGTGGTCGTCATGGCCTCACACCACCAACTTCTTGGCGAAGGTCCGCCGGCCGGCGCTGTAGCCTGCGCCGAACAGTGCGGCCAGGTAGGCGACGTACCCCAGGTCGGCCCTGCTCACCTGGCCCAGAGTCAGGTCACGGCACAGGGCGACCCCGTGATACAGCGGCAGGCAATAGGCCACCGCCTCGAGCCACGTTGGCAGCTGCGAGACAGGGAAGAAGGTGCCCGAGAAGAGGAACATCGGGATGATGGCGAACCGGTACAAGGTCGAGAAGGAGGAGTCCTTCTCCTGGGTGGCTGCGAACGCGCTGACCGGTCCGGCGAACGCCATCCCCGTCAAGACGGCGGCCGGGAGGGCCAGGATGGCCCACGGCGAGTACACGACCCCGAAGACCGCCATGACCGCGAGGTAGATGGAGCTGACGATGGCCAGGCGGGCGGCGATCCAGGCCAGGTGCCCGAGGAGCACGTCGTAGACGCTGAGCGGCCCCGCCAGTTGGGCGAAGTAGGTACGCACCCACTTGATGGCGCCCATCACCGGATAGGTGGCATCGTTCGTGCCGATCTGCATGCAGGTGCCGGCCAGGAGGCCGGGTGCGAGGAAGGCGACGTACGTCACGCCGTCGACGCCGTGTGAATGCTTGTCGATGAGCGACCCGAGGGCGACACCCATGGCCGCCAGGTACAGCACGGGGATGAGAAAGCTGGTCACCACGGAGCTGCGCCAGGTCCGCTTGTACTGGTAGCCCCAGTAGCGCGCCGCCCGCAGCCACATCGGCGTGGCGAAGCGGCGGGTCTCCCATTCCTGGCCGTGGCCGAAGAGAGCGGAGCCCCGCGGCGTCGCCGTGTCGCTCGCTGCCGTCATCGATCAGTCGACCAGGGAGCGCCCGGTGAGGCGCAGGAATACGTCCTCGAGCGTCGACCGGCGCACGAGCGTGGCCCGGGCGACGTGACCCATGCGGGCGACCTCGGCCAGTGCGGCGTCGCCGTCGTCGGTGTAGAGAAGGATGCGGTCGGGCAACACCTCGTGGCGCTCGGCCAGCTTGGCCAGCGACGGCGCCACTGCCTCGTGTTGCCCCGGCGCGAAGCGCAGCTCGACGACCTCTTTGGTGGAATATTCCTCAATCAGCTGACGCGGCGAGCCCTCGGCGGCGAAGCGGCCCTTGTCCATGACGACGAGGCGATCGCAGAGTTGCTCCGCCTCATCCATGTAGTGGGTGGTGATCACCAGGGTCACGCCGTCCTGCTTGAGCCGATAGAGGCGATCCCACAACAAGTGCCGGGCCTGCGGATCGAGACCCGTCGTGGGCTCGTCGAGGATGAGGAGATCGGGGTCGGAAATGAGGGCGCGCGCGATGGTGAGGCGTCGCTTCATCCCTCCCGACAAGGGATCCACCCGGTCATTGGCCCGCTCGGTCAACTGGGCGAAGTCGAGCAGCTGATCGGCCCGTTCGCGGATCACCTTCTTGGGCATGTCGAAGTAGCGCCCGTAGATCATCAGGTTGTCGAGGACGGTCAGCTCCAGGTCCAGCGAGTCCTCCTGAGGCACGAGTCCCATGCGGGCCCGAATGCGGGGGCCGTCCTTGGCCGGGTCCATCCCCAGCACGCTGAGCGTGCCCGCGCTGAGCGGGCTGATACACGAGATCATCCGCATGGTCGAGGTCTTGCCCGCCCCGTTGGGACCGAGAAAGCCGAACGACTCGCCCTTGGCGATGCTGAAATCGACCCCGTCGACGGCGACGAAATCGCCGAAGCGCTTGACGAGCCCGTGCGCCTCAACCATGGGGGGCATCGTCGCACCCGCTTCTGGCGCGCCCGTCCCCGTCGGCTCCGAATCGGGGGCGTCAGTCATCGACGAGGAATGTGACGTCATTGTCAGGGAACGATACCGTGCCGCCCCAGGACGCTACGCAACCGGGAGGGCAGGCCGATGGCTGGGAATGGACTGGGACGGCAGTTCCCGCCGGGGTTCACATGGGGCACGGCGACGGCGGCCCACCAGATCGAGGGTGGGAACTCGAACAACGACTGGTGGGCCTTCGAGCACACCCCGGGCTCGGGCTGCGCAGAGCCTTCCGGTGACTGCTGCGACTCGTGGGACCGCTGGGAGGAGGATGCGGACCTGGTGGCCGGGCTCGGGCTCGACAACTACCGCTTCTCGGTGGAGTGGAGCCGGATCGAGCCGGCCGAGGGTGAGTTTTCAAGTGCTGCGCTGGCGCACTACAGACGCCAGTGTGTCGGGCTGCGCGAGCGCGGCGTCGACCCGGTGGTGACGTTTCACCACTTCACGACCCCTCAATGGCTGACGGCACAGGGGGGCTGGGAGAGCGACCTCGCAGTTGAGCGCTTCGCTCGCTTCTGTGGCGTCGTCACCGAGGCACTGGGGGACGTCATGGCGAGTGCGTGCACGCTCAACGAGCCGAACATCGTGGCCACCATGGGCTGGCATGCCGGGATGTTCCCACCGGGCAAGACAGACCTCGCGCTCTCCCGCGCCGTCGCCACTCGCTTCGCCGCGGCACACCGCGTGGCCGTCGAGACCATCCGCGCCGGAGCACCGGGCGTCCCCGTCGGCCTCACCTTGTCGATGACCGACTACCAGCTCTCCCCCGGGGGCGAGGAGAAGCTCGAGAGCATCCGGCACCACGCCGAGGACGTCTTCCTCGACGCCACCGAGGGAGACGACTTCCTGGGCGTGCAGGTCTACACCCGGATGCTGATCGGCCCCGAGGGCTGGGCCGGCTACGAGGACGGCGTGCCCGTTCTCGACATGGGCTACGAGTTCTATCCCGCCGCGCTCGGCAATTGTCTGCGCCGCGCCTGGGACTACACGGGTGGTGCCGTGCCTCTGCTGGTCACCGAGAACGGCATCGGCACCACCGATGACGAGCAGCGCATCGACTATGTGCGCCAGGCGTTGAGCGGCGTGCTGCGTGCCCTCGCCGACGGCGTCGACGTCCGGGGCTACACCTACTGGTCGCTGCTCGACAACTTCGAGTGGGCATTGGGGTACAGACCCAAGTTCGGCCTCGTCGGCGTTGACCGCACGACGTTCGCCCGCTCTCCGAAGCCCAGTGCGCGGTGGCTGGCCTCGGTGGCAGCGGCAAACGCACTCGACGCCTGAGGCCTGTTCAGACCGCGGCCAGCTCCGTGTTGGCGACGATGGAGTCGGTGATGGCGTCCCACAGTGCTTCGGGCAGGTCATGGCCCATGCCCGGGAACGTGAGCAACTTCGAGCCGGGCACCGCTGCCGCCGTCGCCTGGCCGCCACTGGGCGTGACGAGCGGATCGGCCTCCCCGTGCACAACGAGGAAGGGGATGCGGACGCCGTGCAGCGCTTCCGTGCGATCGGGCGAGCCCAGGATGGCGCCGAGTTGGCGGACGGTGCCCTCGGGGCAGTACGCGCGGTCGTAGGCCGCCGCGGCCCGCTCCCGGAGGATGCCCTCGTCGGCCGGATAGCCCGGCGAGCCGATCACGAGACTGCCCTCCACGCTCGCTTGGATCGCTTCTTCCCGAGTCGTGGCGACGGGTCGCAGCAGCGCGGTCAGGGCCTCGCCCGTCGGCGCGCCAACGGCACGGTCACCCGTCGTCGACATGATGGAGGTGGCGCTGAGGAAGAGATCAGGGTGGTTGATGACCAGGGCCTGCGTGATCATGCCGCCCATGGAGGCACCTACCACGTGCGCCTTTGCGATGCCCAGCGCTCCGAGCAGCGCTGCGGCATCGTCGGCCATGTCCTCTATCCGGTAGGAAACCGACGAGAGGTCCGTGCCGTTGAACAGGGCTGCGATGTCGGGCACTCCCTCGAACTTGGAGGACAGCCCGCTGTCTCGGTTGTCGAAGAGAATGACGAAGAAACCGCGGCGGCGCAGTCCGTCGACGAACCCCTCGGGCCAGGTCGTGAGTTGGGCGCCCAGGCCCATGACGAGAAGCAACGCCGGATCGGCGGGGTTGCCCTCGGTGACGTACTCGATGTCGATCCCGTTGACGTTGGCCTGTGGCACGGTCGGCTCCCTTCGGGCGGCGGTCCTGACCGACTTCATACCAGGAAGGCGCTCTCAGCGCGGCAGACCCTCTGCCGAAGAGGCCGGGACGGTTTCGTCCGCATGGCCTCGAGCCAAGCGGCGAAACCTCGGGCCGACCTCGAAGCCGACGACCACCGATTCCACCGTGGCCATGCACGCCACGAAGAGCGGGAACGCCACCACGTCAAAGGTCCAGTGCTCGACCGTCAACAACAGGATGACCATGCTGATCAACGCCCCGATATAGGAGTGCACCGTCTCGGTCTCCGGGTTGGTCCAGCTCTTGAACACAGTAGGTATGCCGGCCAAGAAGTCGGCGGCGATGGCGGCGGCGATGGCCAGGACTCCGTTGCGAGTCACGAGCCACACCACCGTGCCAACCACGGAGACTGCGCCGCACACATAGTCCATCCGCCGCACCTTCCACACGGCGGCGGAATTGTGAAACGAGGCGATGAAGATCAGCAGGGGCATGAAGCCGACCATGAATGTCGGCAGAGCGCGCAGGCCCACGCCCTCGTTGAGCTCGACGGCGGCAGCGAGCAGGGGCGCGACGGCCCAGAGGAGCCACGTCACCCGATTGGGTTGCGTGGTTCCCCGCAGGGTGTCCCTCAGGTATACGAGGGCACCGGCCGCGCCGATTGCGGTACCCAGGTAAATCCAATTCTCGTTGATCACCGTGTCACAGTCTGCTGTCTGGCGGAGCTGCCGTCACCCCTCGAGGGGCGACACCCTTCCCAGAGTGCAGACCGCTAGGTTCAATCGAGAACATTATTTAAAGGAGAGGCACCGGTGCCCGCTCACCGTCCGCAACAGAGCGACTCCCATGGGTGAGCTCCTCATCGTCGCCTTTCTCGGCGGGCTGATCACCGGGCTGTCTCCCTGCATCGTCCCCGTCATCCCCGTCGTCATGGCCGGCGGTTCGGCTGGGACGAGCAAGTGGCGACCGTACGTGATCATTGCGGGGCTGGTCGTGAGCTTCAGCCTCTCCGTGCTGTTTGCCAGTTCGCTGCTCGGCTTCCTCCATCTGCCCCAGGACCTCTTGTTCTGGCTGGGTGTCGCCCTCCTGGGCCTCTTGTCGCTGGGCCTCTTGATCCCCAAGCTCGGCGAGGTCGTTGAGCGGCCCTTCGCCCGGCTCGGCGCGTCGCGCTACGCCAATCACGGAGGCGGCTTCGTTCTGGGGCTGAGCCTCGGCCTCGTCTTCGTCCCCTGCGCCGGACCCGTGCTGACGGCGATCTCAGTGGCGGCCGCGCACCACCATGCAGGCGCGACCTCGCTCCTCGTCACCCTCTTCTACGCGGTCGGCGTCACCATCCCCCTCCTCGTGCTCGCGGTGGTCGCCCAGCGCGCCACGACCTCGTGGTCATCGCTGCGCAGCCACCTGCCCGCAGTCCGCAAGGTGGCCGGTGTGGTGTTGGGCGTGGCCACGTTGGCCATCGCGTTCAACTGGCTCGGCGCACTGCAGCGTGACGTCCCCGGCTACACCACTGCCCTGGAAGATCACATCGAATCGACGGGGTCGGCCTGCACCCAGCTGCGACAGCTGACCGGCGAGCACCAGAACCAGTTCGCCGCCGCCAACGCCCGCCTCGAGGGCAAGAAGGCGACCTGTGCCGCCACGGACGAGGGCAACTCGCAGAGTGGCCACCTGGTGGCGGGAGCCAAGACGACCACGACGACCACGACGACCTCCCCCTCGTTGCCACAAAAGGCGCCGGTATTCATGGCCAGCAAGACGAACTTGCCCAACCTGGGCCCTGCCCCGAACTTCACCGGGATCACGGCCTGGTTCAACACTCCCGGCAACAAACCGCTGACGCTCAGTCAACTCAGGGGCAAGGTAGTGCTGATCGATTTCTGGACGTACTCGTGTATCAACTGCCAGCGCGCGCTGCCCCACGTCGAGGGTTGGTACAACGACTACAAGAAGGACGGCCTGGTCGTCGTGGGCGTGTCGGCACCGAATTCGCCTTCGAGCACGTCGTCTCCAACGTGGAGAACGCGGCGGGCAACCTCGGGATCGATTACCCCGTCGCCGTCGACGACAACTTGGCCACCTGGGACGCCTACAACAACGAGTACTGGCCGGCGGAGTACCTCATCGATCCCACGGGGATCGTGCGCGCCTACGACTTCGGTGAGGGCGGCTACAGCTCCATGGAGAACAACATCAGAATGCTCCTCACGGCGAACGGGGTCACCGACCTTCCGGCGCGGACCGATGTGCCCGACAAGACGCCGACCAACGACATCACGCCGGAGAGCTACGTCGGGGACGAGCGTCTCGAAAACGCCGTGGGCACTGCAGTGGTGCCGAACAAGGCGACCGTTTACCACCCTCCGTCCACCATCCCCTCGAACAGCCTGGCGTTCGGTGGCACCTGGACCGTGCAGGACCAGGAAGCGACGGCCGGGAACGACGCAACGCTCGGTCTGCAGTTCACGGCAGACGACGTCTACCTCGTGATGAGTGGGGAGGGCACGATCGGGGTGTCGTACAACGGCAAGCACTTGACGACTGTGCCGGTCTCGGGGATTCCCAAGCTCTACACGCTGTTCTCCGGCACCGTGCTGCAAACCGGCACCCTGAACCTGACGTTCTCACCTGGCCTGGAGGCCTACGACTTCACGTTCGGGTAGCACCGGCACGGCCGCCTGCGTCCGCCCCAAAGCACAAGGAGCAACCGGCGCCGCCGCTCATGGCTCCTCAGTTGATGGAGCGTTCCTTGCCCGCCCAGTAGGGCGCCCGGAGCTCACGCTTCAGGATCTTGCCCGAGGGGTTGCGAGGCAGAGAGTCCGCGACATCGACCGAAGTCGGGCACTTGTAGTGGGCCAGGTTGTCGCGGCAGTGCGCGATGACTCCCGCTTCGTCCAACGTCTGCCCCGGAGCCAAGACGACGATCGCCTTCACCGTCTCCCCCCATTTCGGGTCCGGAACGCCGATGACCGCGGCGTCAACGATCGCCGAATACGAAAGCAGGACGTTCTCGACTTCGGCCGGGTAGATGTTCTCGCCACCGCTCACGACCATGTCCTTGATCCGATCGTGCAGGTAAAGGTAGCCGTCCGCGTCGAAATAGCCCGCGTCTCCGGTTCGGAGCCACCCGTCGTCGTCCACGGTCGCTGCGGTCTCTTCGGGCTTCCGCCAATAGCCCGCCATGTTGTACGGCGAGCGAGTCCAGACCTCCCCAACCGCGCCGATCACCGCGTCCCGTCCGCTGTCGGGATCGACGACGCGCAGCGCGACGGACATGTGCGGCCTGCCGGCCGAGCGGAGGAGACCGCGCTTCGGGCCGTCCGGATCGTGATCCTCGAAGGGGAGAGCCGTGATGGCGCCGGTGGTCTCGGTCATGCCGTAGACCTGGCAGAAGGCGCATCCAAAGGTCGCCATGCATTTGACCAGGACGTCTTCGGATATGGGCGATGCTCCGTAGAAGATGAGGCGCAGGCTCGACAGGTCCGTCTCCCCCAGCGAGGGTGTGGCCAGCAACAGCATCAGGACGGCAGGCACGACGAACATCTCGGTGATCCGTTCGTCCGCGATGATGCGCAGGAGGACGCTCGGATCGACGTCGCGCAGAATGACCGAGCGTCCGCCCCGCGACATGGCGCACAACGCCCAGCCAGATCCGCCGATGTGAAAGAGAGGCATGGCAACGAGGCTGACGGTGTCGTCGGTGATGTGGAAGGTGACACCGGCTTCGCCGATCGCCGTCGAGAGGTTGGTGTTGGTCAACATCACCCCCTTGGGCAACCCGGTGGTCCCCGATGTGTAGAGCTGCATGCTCACCTCGTCGGGCCCTCCGACGTGCCCTGGGTCTTCCGCAGGAGCGCCGTCGATCCACGCATCGAAGGGCAGCGCCCGTGCGTCGGTGCACGCGCCAAGCACTTCACCGATGACGACTATCCGACGGACCGAAGGAAGACCGCTGGCCATGTCCGCCAGCACGGGGAGGTAGTCGGCGTGGATCGCCAGCAACGGCGCACCCGAGTCATCAATGATGGCGGCCATCTCCGCCGGCGCCAGCCTCCAGTTCACGGCGACGTTCACCGCACCGATGAACGAGCCGCCGAACAGGAAGTCGAAGTACGCGATCCCGTTGCGGTCGAGAAAGGCGATCCGGTCACCGGCTCCGAGACCGTCCCGCCGCGCCGCCTGCGCGACGCGACACGCAACGTCGAACTCCTCGGCCCAGGTGCGGCGCAGCACACCCTGCACCAGCATCTCGTCGTTCGCCTGCCGGCGCGCCAGGTAACGCAACAAGCCTGCGACCGTGTAGCGGTCCTCCGCAGTGACACTCCCGCTCGATGCCACCGGTGACCTCCTCCTCGCGACCGTTTCGGCACGGGACCCTAGGCAGTGTCACAGCGAGCCTGCCGGGGGTTCAGGGCCGATCTGACGGTCTTGCGTGATCAGCGTAACTACTGGTCAGGCGCTTTTTCGGGAAATTAATGGCAAATTTATGGCTCCCATTGATCTAAATGCGACCCTCCGACCAGGGACTTTGTGATTTGCGTCACAAGGAAGACCCCTAAACTCCCAGTTCAGACCGGTGAAAGGCTCAGCGAACACGGGTTCAAGTGGCAACGCTGTAGATTGCTGTCCGCAAATCCGGGACGGCCTTTCGGATGCAAGCGGTGAGAAGAGTTAGAGCTGCATACCGAAAGCAAGCGGCCGACCGGACGTTTTCATAATGACCGACGTCACGGCGCGCCTGGCTGCAGGCCAGCCGAGACAGTGAATCGAGGACGACACCCAGGACCATTCCAGGGGCTGTACACAACCGGCCGCACACCCTGCGGCGACTAGCCAGAACGGACGACGCCTTCCCGCTCGCCGTTCGGGGCGCGAATGCAATGGCCGGAGCCCGCCTACACCGAGCAGAGCCTGGCGCGCCTTGCGCGTCCGACGAAGGGAGGTGCCGTGCGGATCCGCATTGCACTAGCGACGGCAATTGCCGTCATAGCTATACCCGCGATCCTTTTCGCGTTCTTCAGCAGTACCTCCGCGGCTTCGGCGCGGTTGTCCCGCCACGAGGCGATCAACCGACACCGGACCGTGAGAATCCACGACACGCTCATGTCGTACGCCCAAGCAGAGAACGTGGCCCACATGGTCACGTATGCCGACGCCGTGGAGGCGGGCGAAGTCAAGACTTATCTGACCGAGATCTCCTACATCAAGGCGGTCGCGGCCCAGCGTCAGCAGGAGGCCGCCGCGCAAGCAGCGGCGGCAACGGCGGCGGCAAGGGCCCAGGCCGCGGCGGTTCCCACGCCGGCGCCAGTCCCTGCGCCGGCGCCGGCAGTGCCGCTGGCAACCACAGCTCTCGCCGGGGCCTCCGATGCCACGAGCACCAATACGGCTGACTGGGCCTGTATCCGCCAGCACGAGTCCGGCGGGAACTACTCCGTCGGGAACGGTGGCGCGTACCAATTCGAGTTTGGTACGTGGACGGCGCTGACGGGCTTGCCTTCGCCAGCCGAGGACTACCCGCCGGCAGTACAGGACGCGGCCGCGCTCAAGCTCTACGCCCAGCGCGGCTGGGAACCCTGGACGACCCGCTACCTCTGCGGGCTCTGAGAGACCGAGCAATCGACCAGTCCTGGTGAAGGCCGGGACATGAAGCGAGGACGACACCGAGCAACACATTGAGAAGGGCTGTACACAACCGGCCGCACACCCTGCGGCGACAAGCCAGAACGGACGAAGCCTTCCCGCTCGCCGTTCGGGGCGCGAATGCAATGGCCGGAGCCCGCCCACACCGAGCAGAGCCTGGCGCGCGCCGAGCGCGCGCCCGACGAAGGGAGGTGCCGTGCGGATCCGCATTGCACTCACGACGGCGGTGGCCGTCAATGCTGTTGCCATTCCAGTACTCACGTCGCTGTCGAACAGCGACGCCGCCTGGGCCCAGGCGACCCGCCACGAAGCGGTGGGCGCCCACCCGGGTACCGACACGCACCGACCGGTGCGCATCGACGACACGTTGATGTCCTATTCCCAGGCCCGCAAGGCCGCCCAGATCGTGACCTACGCCAACGCAGTCGAGGCGGCGCAAGTGGCCACCTTCTACAAGGACCTGACGTTCATTCAGGACCTGAAGTTCTTTCAGGCCATCGCGGCCCAGGAGCAGGTCATTCCGGCCTCGTGGATGCCAACGGCGATCTGCGAGGAGGGTGGTCGCAACGACCCGAACGCCGGGTACTTCGGGATCCTGGAGTGGAACGGCTTCGACGGATACCCGACCGCCGGCAGCGCGCCGGTGTCGGTGCAGCTGGCCTGGGAAGCAGCCCACGGTCAAGGTCCGCCCGACGGACCCGGGGAATGCCACGGCTACTGAGATTGCCGAAGCAGGCGATCGGTCGTCCGTGGGGACCGATCGCGGTCGCGCCGCTACCCCGCTTCGAACATGGCCGTCACCTGCGCCATGTCGAAGTAGTCCCGCCATGCGGTGATCTTCCCGTCGACGACGTGGAAGGCACCCATGACGGGCAGGGGGGCGGACTTCCCGTTGATGGTGAAGATGTCGGTCCGTTCAGTGAGCACTGTCGTCCCGTCGCTCGCCAGATGGTGGACCTTGAATTCCAGGGCGTCGCACATGCCGAGGAACATGTCGATCACCGCCATGGTGGCGTCGATCCCCTCGGCTGGCTCCATCGGGATGTTGTGGTAGACGATGTCGTCCGAGAAGAAGGATCGCAGCACCTGGGGATCCCGAGTGCTCGCCGCGGCACAGAAGTCCTGCACGACCTGTTCGGCGCTGGGCATTGGCGCTCCTCTCTGGCTGACCTGGCCGCTCACGCTATCGAACGATCGGGCATGATGACGGCGTGACAGCGACGACGAAACGAGTGGCCGTGCTGGCTCCGATGCAGCCCGAGCTCAAGGCGATCGTGAAATCCTTCGGCCTGGACGCCACACCGACGGATTCAGTGTTCTCCCATGCGGGGACCGCGGGAGCATGGTGGGTAGGAGCGCTCGTGACAGGTATGGGCCCCGCCCTGGCGCGCCAGGCCACTCACCAGGCCCTGTCGGCCGGATCGATCGACCACGTCATGGTGATTGGGATCGCCGGCGGCCTGGACCCTGCGCTCCCCGTCGGGTCGCTGATGGTCCCGGAGCGGGTGCAGCTCTATCCCGACGGGCCTGTCTTCAGCGCCCACCCGGTCGGTCCGCGGCAGGCGGCGGGAGCCCTCATGACCACCGACGGGCTCTTTGACGACGACGACGTGTGGCGTCCCATCGTCGAACGGGGCTTCGGTGCCGTCGACATGGAGGCGGCCGGCGTGGCCGAGGTGTGTGATGAGGCCGGTGTCGAGTGGTCGGTCTATCGCGGTATCAGCGACCGTCCAGACGAGCACATCGTGGACCAGGCTGTCTTCAGGTTGAGTAAGCCCGACGGATCGGCGGACCCCGTCGCCGTGGCCAAGTACCTGGCACGGGATCCGCGTCGCGCCAAGGCGTTGGCGCATCTCAACAAGTGCACGCAGCTGGCGGCGAGCATGGCGGCGGATGCCGCCTTCGCCGATCTGTCGGGTCGCTAATCCTCGTCGGCCGCCGCGGCGCGGCTTGGCACCTCGCGGCGCGCAATGACGTGGAGATCGATGTCGTTCTCCGACGCCATGCGCAGGATCTGTTGAATGACCGACCCGCGCGTGACCGACTGCCAGCGCGTGAGCCGCGACGTTCCGACGACGATCTGGGTGATCTGCTGGTCGACAGCTGCGGCGAAGATCGTCTTGGCCACGTCGTCGCCCTGCAACGTCTGCCACGTGCCACCTACTGCCTTGACCAGCTCCTCCAGCTCCGAGGTGCCCGCCTTGGTGGACTCCGCGTCGGCCGAGACGACGTTGACCGCAATCAGGGGCGCCTTGACCCGCGCCGCGATGCGGGCCGCCCGCCGAATGACCGCAGCGTTCCCCGGTGCCCCCGTAACTGCCACCATGATCCGCTCGGTCGTCTCCCAGAGCTCTCCGCCCGCTCCCTTGGAGCGGAGATACTCGAGGAGTTCCTCCTCGGTCTCGTCGGCTACGAACCGCAGCGAGAGCTCGCGCAGCGCGGCCAGGTTCTCTGCCCGGAAGAACCCGTTCAAGGCGGCGGGAACCTTGCTCTCGGGGTAGATGTTGCCGTGCAGCATGCGGCGACGCAGCTGATCGGCCGAGGAGTCGATCAGCTCGATCTGGTCGGCCCGCCGTACCACCCAGTCGGGGACCCGCTCGCGCACGCTCACGCCGGTGATCCGCTCGACCGCGTCAGCCACCGATTCAATGTGCTGGATATTGACCGTCGTGATCACCGCTATTCCGGCATCGAGGATCTCGAGGACGTCTTCCCACCGTTTCTCGTGGCGACCCGAATCCGGCACGTTGGTGTGGGCGAGTTCGTCGATCAACACCACATTGGGCTGACGGGCCAGCACCGCATCGACGTCCATCTCATCCCAGTCCGCGTTCGCGGTAGCGGACGTGCTTGCGCGTCACGATTGGAAGATCCCGGATCTGTTCCACCGTGTAGGGACGCTTGTGTGTCTCGACAAATCCGACGACCACGTCCGCCCCACGCTGGAAGCGACGCCACCCCTCGTCGAGCATGGCGCACGTCTTGCCGACGCCGGCCGCCGCTCCGAGGTACACCCTGAACTTGCCGGTCGGGCGCACCCCCTCGTCCTCACCCGTGCTCGCAATCATTTCCACCTCCCTTCGTCCGATCCCACCAGAGCGTCGGTACAATCAATGACGCTCCGAAGGACGGAAAATTGTGATGCAGGTCAGACCAAGAGGGCTGCTTATCAAGGCAACGTACCAGCGGACCGCTCTGGGGATCGCGGTCACGCTGGCCGGCCTCGGCGTGCTGTTGGCCCTCTTGCTTCCCTTCCGGGCTCACCTGAGCATCGCCCTCCCGGCGTTGTTGTTCGTGCTGCCGGCGCTGGCCGGGGCCGTCATCGGTGGCTTCGTTCCCGGGCTCGTCGGCGCACTGGGGGGATTCGTCCTCTACGACGTATTCTTCCTCCCCCCTACAACACGCTGACAGTCCAGTCGCCTCAGAACTGGGTCGCTCTTGTCGTCTATGTCGTCGTCGTCCTGGTCGTCTCCCAAGTCGTGGCCCAGCTGCAGACCGCACGGGAGGAGGCGGAACGCCGGACCGGCGAGTCCGAACGCTTGTACGAGCTGTCCCAGGCCTTGATCGGCGACCTCACGCTGTCGCAGCTGCTGACACACATCGTGACCACAGTGCAGTCCGTCTTCGCTCCGCGCTGGACGACCTTGGTGCTGCCCGATACGGATGCCGCCGATCATGGAGCTGCGTTAGCCCTGCGGGTTGCCGCGAGTGCGGGCGAGCCCCTGAGGGACGAGGACATCGCTTCGGTCACCTCAGGCGGCGGTCAGGCGCGATCCCTCGGATTGCTCAACGATGCCAGCCCGCGCCGAGTCTCGGTCGCGCTGGTCGTCAACCAACGGCCCGTGGGCATGCTGGTACTCCAGGACGTGCAGCTGGTGGAGCGCGACCGCAGCCTCCTCGGCACGTTCGCCAACCAGGCCGCGCTGGCCGTCGACAGAGCGCAGCTCAGCGAGCAGGCCCTGCGGGCGCGCCTGCTCGAGGAGATCGACCGTTGGCGCCGCGCGCTGATGGGCGCGGCCTCGCACGACCTGCGCACCCCGCTGGCCTCCATCAAAACGGCCGTCTCGAGCATGCGCCAAGTCGATGCCCAGCTGAGTCCGGAGGACCGTGCCGAGCTGCTGGAGCTCATTGAGCTGCAGTCGGATCGCCTGGCGCGGCTGGTGACCAACCTTCTCGACATGACCCGGCTGGAGGCAGGGTCGCTCGAGCTCCGACCGATGACGGTCGGCTTCACCGCCCTGGCCGACGAGGCGCTGGCCCAGTTGGGCGGGATCGTCGCCTTCGGCCGCGTCACGGTTGTGGCGCCGGCAGACTTGCCGCCCCTCCACCTCGATCCCGTCCTCATGAGCCAGGTCCTGGCGAACGTGCTCGAGAACGCCGAGCGCCTCTCTCCCAATGACAGCGTGATCCGTGTGACGGCGCGCCGGGCGCCCGGCCACCCGCAGCTGGTGGAGATCGCTGTCGCCGACGACGGGCCCGGCATTGCACGGCAGGACCGCGAGAGCGTCTTCGAGATGTTCAGCCAGAACGGCGGTGGTGGCCGGGCCGGTCTGGGCTTGGCCATCGCCAAGGCCTTCGTCGAGGCACACGGTGGGCTCATCTGGATCGACGCCGACGTGGCCCACGGCGCCCGGATCGTCTTCACGGTCCCGGCGGAGACCCGCATCGCGGCGACGGTCTGAGCGGCCACCGTGACCAAGGTGCTCGTCGTCGACGACGATCCATCGCTGCTGAAGGTCCTGCGGATCGGCTTGCGGGCCCGCGGGGACGACGTGCTCATCGCTCATTCGGGAGGGGAGGCCATCAACCAGGTAGCTCTGGCGGCGCCCGACCTCGTCATCCTCGATCTGGGTCTGCCCGACCTCGACGGCCTGGAGGTCTGCCGCCGCGTCCGCGAGTTCTCGAACGTGCCGATCGTCGTCCTGTCCGCCTACGGGGACGAACGCCGCAAAGTGGAGGCCCTCGACAGTGGGGCCGACGACTTCGTGACCAAGCCCTTCGGCATGGCGGAGCTCGAGGCGCGGCTCCGGGTTGCGCTGCGCCACGCCGCCGCCTGGAGCGACGGAACCAAGAACTCCACCACTCTGGAGGTGGGCGATCTCGACATCGACTTGGTGCACCACATGGCCACCCTGGCGGGCTCGCCCCTGCCGCTCACGGCCAAGGAGTTCGAGCTCCTGGCCTACCTGGCCCGCCATGCCGGCAAGGTGTGCACCCACCATATGATCCTCAAGGACGTCTGGGGTCCCGGCTACGGCGCCGAGTCGAACTACGTGCGGGTCTACACCCACCGCCTGCGCAAGAAGATGGGGGACGAGGACGGCCGGATGCTCAAGACCGTGCCCGGCGTCGGCTATCAGCTGGTCCCCGACGCTCACTCGGCCGTGACGAACGAGTAGAGCGGGTTCACCATCACGACCGCACCCCGGACGAGGCCCGGGGTGCCCTGGGCGATGACGCGTCATCCGGCGACGAGGCCGGGCACCGAGGCGCGGCCCATGAAGCGCAGCAAGAGTGTCCCCGACCCGTCTCCGAGCACGGCATCTGTCCGCACCCATGGCTGTTCGAAAGACGCCACCAAAACAATCTTCCCGCGCACCGTGTTCCGTTGGCGGAGCGTGACCGCCGCGATGGCGGTCGTCGTCACTTCTCCAGGTTGTGGAGTGCCTCGTTGAGCTGCAGCACGTTGATGTACGAGGTCCCCAGGAAACCGAGTTGTGTCCCCTGCGTCTGGCTGATCACCAGGCTCCGGAGGACAGAGGGGGAGAGCCTCGTGGCCCTCGACACCATCGGGATCTGCACCAGGGCGTCCTGCTGGCTGATGTCCGGGTCGTACCCGCTGCCCGACGTCGTGACCAGATCGGGCGTCGGGTCGACCCCTCGGGCGTGCCAGTAGCCCACCAGGCACTCGGTGTACTCCAGCAGTTCCTTGGACCGCGGGCCGAGACTGGTCCCACCCGATTCGCCGGGGATGTCGTTGATCGGCTTGGATGACGCGTTGGGGAAGGAACAGGCAACGGCGGTGCTCTGCGTCAGGCCATTGCTGTACAGAGGGTCATCCCCGGGGTGCAGATTGGGGTTGAACTTGGTGCTGGCGTAGGGCCCGAGGGCGTCGGGGCGGCCCTGGAAGACGCAGCTGCCCAACGGATGTCCACGGCATTTCGTGATGGACCAGTTCTGCCCGATCAGGGTCGACCCGTTGGCGGTGAGCGATCCGTCGGCCTGGTGCTTGAAGAGCACCTGGGCTACCCCGGTGCCGATGAAGGCGTAGGCGAACGTCAGGACGAGCACAACAACGGCGAGAACCACCGCACGGCGGATGTGGACAAGCATCAGAGGGACTCCATCAGTAGGCGTGCAGCGCGACGAGGATCAGATCGATGAGCTTGATGAAGATGAACGGCACGACGATGCCGCCAACCCCGTAGATGAAGACGTTGCGCCGCAGGATGGCCGCCGAGCCGGCGGCGCGGAACTTGACCCCCCGGAGCGCCAGCGGGATCAGTGCCACGATGACCAGCGCGTTGAAGATGACCGCGGAGAGGACTGCGCTCTGGGGGCTGTGCAGCTTCATGATGTTGAGCGCATTGAGTTGCGGGTAGGTGGCGACGAACAGGGCCGGGATGATGGCGAAGTACTTGGCCACGTCGTTGGCGATGGAGAAGGTGGTCAGCGAGCCCCGAGTGATGAGCAGCTGCTTGCCGATCTCGACGACGTCGATCAGCTTGGTGGGGTTGGAGTCGAGGTCGACCATGTTGCCGGCTTCCTTGGCCGCCGTCGTCCCCGTATTCATGGCCACGCCGACGTCCGCCTGGGCCAGCGCCGGCGCGTCGTTGGTCCCGTCGCCCGTCATGGCGACCAGCTTGCCGCCCTCCTGCTCGTGCCTGATGAGAGCCAACTTGGCCTCGGGCGTGGCCTCGGCCAGGAAGTCGTCGACGCCCGCCTCCTGGGCGATGGTGGCCGCAGTCAGGGGGTTGTCGCCGGTGATCATCACCGTGCGGATGCCCATGGAGCGCATCTCGGCGAACTTCTCCTGAATGCCCTCCTTGACGACGTCTTTGAGCTCGATCACCCCGAGGATGACCGGACCGTCGGCCACGACCAGCGGCGTCGAGCCGGCCCGCGAGACGCGCTCCACGATTGGGTCGAGGTCGGCCGGTACGCCACCTCCCTGCTCCGCCACCCATGCCTTCACCGAGTCCGATGCCCCCTTGCGGATCTGGCGCCCGTCGAAGTCCAGCCCGGACATGCGGGTCGTGGCGGAGAAAGGAACAAAGACATGCCCGGCCTCGAGGTGGCGCTCCCGGATGTCGAAGCGCTCCTTGGCGAGAACCACGATGGAGCGCCCCTCCGGAGTCTCGTCGGCCAGCGACGCCAGCTGGGCCGCATCTGCCAGGTCACGCTCGCTGTGGTCGCCGACGGGGTAGAAGCCCGACGCCATCCGGTTGCCCATAGTGATGGTGCCCGTCTTGTCAAGCAGCAGGGTCTGCACGTCCCCGGCGGCCTCCACGGCACGACCGCTCATGGCGAGCACGTTCTTCTGGACCAGGCGGTCCATGCCGGCGATACCGATCGCAGACAGCAGGGCCCCGATAGTCGTCGGGATCAGGCAGACCAGCAGGGCCACCAGGATGACAACCGAAATGGCGGTGCCGGCGTAGATGCCGAACGCCTCGAGGGAGACCACGACGGGGATGAAGATGATGGTGAGGACCGCGAGCAGGATGGTCAGGGCGATCTCGTTGGGGGTCTTCTGTCGGTTTGCTCCCTCGACGAGGGTGATCATCCGGTCCAGGAAGGTCTGGCCGCGCTCGGCCGTGATGCGGATAACGATCCGGTCCGAGAGGACCCTGGTCCCACCGGTGACCGCAGAGCGGTCGCCTCCCGATTCGCGGATGACGGGGGCCGACTCACCGGTGATGGCCGATTCGTCGACCGAGGCGATGCCCTCGATGATCTCGCCGTCGGAGGGGATGAGGTCGTTGGCCTCGCAGACGACGATGTCCCCCTTGTTCAGCTCGGCGGCCGGCACCAGCTCCTCAGTCCCATCCGCCCGGAGCCGACGAGCCTCGGTCTCCGAGCGCATCTTGCGCAGCGTGTCGGCCTGCGCTTTGCCCCGGCCCTCGGCCATGGCCTCGGCGAAGTTGGCGAAGATCACCGTCAGGAACAGCCAGACGGTGATGGACCAGGTGAAGGTCGAGGGATGGGCAATCGCCTCGAAGAAGGTGATGACCGAGCCCACGAGCACGACGAACATGACGGGGTTGCGGATCTGCACCGCCGGGTTCAGCTTGGTGAGCGAGTCGACCAGGGCCTGGCGAAGGATGGGGCCGTCGAAGAGGCTCCTCGCCTCGGCCACACCGTGGGGCGATTCCGGCCCCGGCTGGCTCGGCTGGGTAGTCGTCATGGTCATGAGAAGAGCTTTCCGTGGCTGGTCATTTAGAAGAATCCGTGACTGAGCTGCTCGACGATGGGGCCGAGTGCAAGGGCAGGGAAGAAGGTCAGACCACCGATGATGATGATCACGCCGATGGTGAGACCCACGAACATGGAGTTGTCGGTGCGGAAGGTGCCGAGCCCCTCGGCCACGGTGGGCTTCGCGGCCAGGACGCCGCCGATGGCCAGAGCCGGGATCATGATGCCGATCCGGCCGATGAGCATGTCGATAGCACCGATGACGTTGTAGAAGGTGGTGTTGCCGGCCAGGCCATCAAAGGCGGACCCGTTGTTGTTGCCCTGTGAGGTCAGCGCGTAGAGGATCTCGCTGAACCCATGTGGACCGGAATTAAGGGGTCCGGCGCGGCCGGCGTGGATCGAGACCGCGATGGCGGTGAAGATCAGCACGATCAACGGCATGACGAGGGCCCCGAGACCCGCGAGTTTTATCTCCTTGGCCTGGATCTTCTTGCCCAGGTACTCCGGCGTTCGCCCGATCATCAGGCCGCCAATGAACACGGCGATCAGGGCGTAAATCAGGAGGGTGTACAGGCCGCTGCCGGTACCACCCGGCGTCACCTCCCCCAGCATCATCCCGCTCATGAGGAAGAAACCGCCCATCGGGGTGAACTGGTCGTAGGAGGAACTCGCTGACCCCGTGGACGTGCTGGTCGATGACACCCCGAAGAGGGCACTAGTGGTGTCGCCGAAGCGGACCTCCTTGCCCTCGGTGTTGCCCACGCTGGAGTGCACCCCTGCCGCGGCCACGGCGGGGTTGTTCTGGTGCTCGTAGTAGGCGCCACCGCCCACCCAGACCCCGAAGATGATCACCATGGCCGCCAGCAGGGCGGCGCCGTGGCGGACGCTGCCGACCATTTTGCCGAAGGTGTAAGTCAGGGAGAACGGTATGGCCAGGAGTAGGAACATGTCCAAGAAACTGGTGAACCCCGTCGGGTCCTCGAAAGGCGTGGCCTGGTTGGCATTGAGGAATCCGCCCCCGTTGTTGCCCAGCTGCATGATCGACTGCATGAAGCCGATGGGCCCCCGGGCGAGGACCTGAGTGACGCCGTTGAGATAGTCGTGGACGGTCACCGTCCCGGCCAGTGTCTGCACGGCACCCTGGCCGACGATGATGATCCCGAAGAGGAACGCGACGGGGAAGAAGATGTAGAGCAGGGCACGGGTCATGTCGACCCAGAAGTTCCCGATGGTCGGGGAGTTGCGCCGCGAGAAGCCGCGCACCATGCCAATGGCTACGGCAAGGCCGATGGCCGGGCTCACGAACTGCTCGAAGGTGAGCGCGCCGATCTGGGAGAAGTACGACATGGTCGTCTCCCCGCCGTAGTTCTGCCAGTTGGTGTTGGTCATGAACGAGGCGGCGGTGTTGAAGCTCAGGGCCGGTCCAACGGCATTAAGGTGCTGGGGGTTGAGCGGAAGCGACCCCTGAATCCGAACGATCAGGTAGGTGACGCCCACGCAGACCCCGGAGAAGATGACCATGGAGGCGGCGTAACGCTTCCAGTTCTGCTCCTTCTCGGGACTGGTCCCGAGCAGCCGGTAGACCGGGCGTTCGGCCCACTCCAAGAAGTGCACCCGCCCGTCGAACACAGCGGCCATGTAGGAACCGAGGAAGCGCCAGGCCAACGCCAGGCAGACGACCAGGGCGATGATCGTGAAGGTGAAGCCCACGTCAGAACTTTTCGGGCTTGAACATGGCGACGCCCAGGTAGAAGAACATCACGATGGAAATCGCGAGCAGGAGTCCCTGGGTCCAGGTCATACCCGGTCCAAGGCCCAGATCAGGCCCAGGAACGCGGCGACGAAGCCGACGATGCCCAGCACTGCGAGAAGATCAGCCATGGGCCCAATGGTCGTGGCGCGTTCGTGAACCCGATGTCAACGCGCCCAGGTCTCGCGTCAACAGAATGTCAATGCGCGCCCAGTGCCCGCTGTGCCTAAGGTGAGCACCGGCTCAGACGGAGACGAAAGTGGGGTGGACGATGGCGCTGGACCTGAAAGGGTGCCGCACGCTGGTGACCGGGGGGTCGTCGGGCATCGGGGCCGGGCTGGCCGAGGCCCTGGCCGAACGGGGTGCCGTCGTCGGCATCTGCGCCCGCCGGGCCGAGCTGCTCTCCGAGGTGTTGGAGCGCTGCATGAAGCACTCCCCCGACAGCCGCATGTGGGTGACCAACCTGGCCGACCCCGACGCGGTGGACCAACTGGCCGTGGACGTGCTGGACGCCTTCGGCGAGGTCGACCTGCTCGTCAACAACGCCGGCATCCCCAAGCGTCGCCAGACCACGGCGCTCGACATCGACACCATCACCGCGGTGATGCACATCAACTATCTGTCGCCGATGCGCCTGACCTACGACCTGCTCCCCCAGATGCTGGCCCGCGGCTCGGGCACCATCGTCAACATCTCGTCGATCGCGGCCAAGCTCAGCGCGCCCGGTGAAGCGGCCTACGACGCGTCGAAGGCGGCGCTCACGGCATTCTCCGAGGCGATGGCCGTGGACCTGTGGGAGACCGGGATCAAGGTGATGGTGGTCTACCCCGGTGTCATCGATACGCCGTTGTTCTCGCTGCCCGACAACGACGTGCCCGACCTGCCCATTCCGGCCGAGCCGGTCCAGGCGATGGCCGACGCCATTCTGGCGGGGCTCGAATCGGGTGCCGCCCAGGTCTACTTCCCCGAGTACTTCCAGGGTCTGGCCGCCTCCAAGGAAAAGGACGTTGCCGCGTTCATGGCGGGGACCGCGGGGTACCTGCGCGACCAGAAGCTCAAGAAGGGGTAGCCAAGGAGCACCGATGAAGGTCGAACCAGACGCAGCCGGGATGAGCGAGGGGCGCCTCGAGCGCATCACTGACCACTTCTCGTCCTTCTACGTGGAGCCGGGGAAGATCGCAGGCTGCCAGATCACGGCGGTCCGGGGCGGCCACGTCGGCTATCACCGCTCCCTCGGTCTCATGGACCGTGAGGCGGAGAAGCCGATGGCCGAGGACGCCATCTTCCGCATCTACTCCATGACCAAGCCCATCGTGTCGGTCGCGCTCATGCAGCTGTACGAACAAGGTCGTTTCCAGCTGCTCGACCCGGTGCACCGCTACATCCCGGCGTGGCGGACCCAGCAGGTCGCACTGGAGGGCGACGATGGCACCGTCACGCTGGTGAAGCCGGAGCGCCCGATGAACATGCGTGACGTGCTGATGCACATGACCGGCCTGCCCGGCGGGATCCTCGCCGACAACCCCATCGACGCCGCGTTCACCGAGGCCCGTGCCGAACTGGGACCCGAGCAGACGCTCGAGAGCGTCACGGCGCTCCTGGCCGAGCACCCCCTCAAGTTCCACCCCGGGACGCATTGGAACTACGGGATCTCGACCGACATCGTGGGACGACTCGTGGAGATCCTCTCGGGTCTGCCCCTCGACGAGTACCTGCGACGCGAGCTCTTCGAGCCGCTGGGCATGGTCGACACGGGTTTCTTCGTCCCCGAGCAATCGGTGCCTCGTCTGGCCCCCTGCTACCAGTACCGACCGGCCAACACCCCCCGCCTCATGCAGGGCCCCTTCGCCAACGGCTTCTTGCACCCCCGGTCCTACCTCTCCGGAGCGGGTGGCCTGGTCTCGACCACCCACGACTACGTGGCCTTCTGCCAGATGCTGGCCAACGGTGGCCAGCTCGACGGGCGGCGGGTCCTCGGACGCAAGACGCTGCAGCTCATGACCGTCAACCACCTCCCGGGCGGCGCCGCGTTGGAGGACCTGGCGGTGGGGGGCTTCGGTGAGGCCAACTTCGAAGGCGTCGGCTTCGGCCTGGGCTTCGCGGTCGGGCTGGGGCCGGCGGCCACCGCCATGGCTGGCTCGGGCGGCGAGTTCTACTGGGGCGGCGCGGCGAGCACCGCCTTCTGGGTCGACCCGGCCGAGGACCTCTTCGTCGTCTTCATGACACAGCTCTTCCCGTCGGTGGCCTATCCCTTCCGGGCCCAGCTGCGGGCGCTGGTCTATCAGGCCATCGACGATTGATGGCCGACGCTCGGGAGCCGGTCGGACCGTCCGACGCCAGCGTCGTCCCCCGCTTCTCCGGCCTCGCCACCTTCGCCCGCTTGCCCATGGCGGAACAGGTGGCGCGCTGGGACATCGCAGTGGTCGGCGTGCCGTTCGACGGCGGCACCAGCTACCGGCCCGGCGCCCGCTTCGGGCCGGCCGCCGTGCGCCAGGGCTCGCGCCTGCTCCGGCCGTATCACCCGGCGCTCGAGGTGCTGCCCTTCGAGCTGGCCCAGGTGGTCGACGCCGGCGACATCGTCTGCACGCCTTTCAGCGCCGAGGAGGCGGTGGCGCAGATCGAGGCCGGAGCCGACACGCTCCTGCGGGAGGGCGGGCGACTGCTCGCCATCGGCGGTGACCACACCATCGCGCTGCCGCTGTTGCGGTCCACGGCGCGTCGGCACGGCCCGCTCGCCCTGGTGCACTTCGATGCGCATCTCGATACCTGGGACACGTACTTCGGGCAGCGTTTCACGCACGGGACGCCGTTCCGGCGCGCCTGGGAGGAGGGCCTCCTGCTCCACGACCACAGTGTGCACGTGGGGTTGCGCGGGCCGCTGTACTCCGGGGCCGACCTCTCCGACGACTCCTCCATGGGCTTCGCCCAGATCACCACCGACGACGTGGCGGTGCACGGAGTGGCCGAGGTCGTGCGGCACGTGCTGGCGCGGGTGGGTGACGCCCCGGTCTACGTGTCGGTCGACATCGACGTCCTCGACCCGGCGCACGCCCCGGGCACCGGCACGCCCGAGGCAGGTGGCCTGACCAGCCGCGAGCTCCTGGCGCTGGTGCGGGGACTCCGCCCTGCCGCTGTCGTGGGGGGCGACCTGGTGGAGGTCTCCCCGGCCTACGACCACGCCGAGATCACCGCGGTCGCCGCGGCGCACGTCCTCTACGACCTGCTGGCGATCATGGTGGTGCCCGAGAAGACCTGATCCGGCGCCCTCCCACCAGAAGAGTGCGCTGCTCTTGTAACAGTGCATTCACGCGCGGGAAACGGGCTGCGAACGTTGCCTCTCTAGGGTGAACGGCACAGCGCAGTACAAAGGTGGGAAAACCAGGTACCCGACGTGAAGCGAGATCTTCTGGTTGGTGTGGCCCAGTGGCTGGCCGCGCCAGGGGAGCCGCGCCAGAACATGAACGTGGCGCTCAGCATGGTCGACGATGCGGCCGCGCGCGGCGTCGAGCTCCTTGTGCTGCCGGAGCTGTGGTCGTGCGGCTACGACCCCGAGACGCTGGCCCGGGACGCCCGAGCGGACGCCGAGCCGCGCGACGGTCCACGTTCGGCACGGCTGGGCGCGGCGGCGAGGCGGCGCGAGATGTGGCTGGCGGCCGGCAGCGTGCCCGAGCTAGGCGAGGACGGCCTCGTCTACGACACGGCGCTCGTCTTCAACCCCCGCGGCGAGCTCGCGGCCTGGCATCGCAAGGCGCATCTCTACCCGCCGACGCGCGAGCCATCCGTCTTCACCCCCGGCGACCGCTTGACGACCTTCGACGACCCCGCCCTCGGGCGCGTCGGCCTCGTGGTGTGTTTCGACGGCGACTTCCCCGAGGTCGCCCGGACGATGGCGCTGCGCGGTGCCCGCCTCGTCCTCGCTCCGGCGGCCTACGAGGTGGAGGGGGCCAACGCCTGGGACCTCCTCTACCCCGCCGTCGCGCTCACCAACAGCCAGTGGTGGGTCCAGGCCAACCAGGCCGGGTCGCACTCCACCTCAACGCTGCTCGGGGCCAGCCGGATCGTGGCGCCCACCGGCACCGTCGTGGCGGAGGCCAGCCGGGCGGTGCCGGGCTCGCTCGCCCGGGCCGAACTGCTGGTGCACCGGATCGACCTGCACATCGCCTACGCGCGCGAGGGGATCTCCGGGCTTCTGGAGGACGGGCGCCATCCCGAGCTCTACGTCGAGCGCGTCCCGGCCGAATCGGCCTGATCTTCGTCCCTCTCCACTCCGCGCGCGATCCGCGCTCAGTGGCGCTTACGCCGGTCATGCTGGGACTGGGTGCGCTTGGCCTTACGGTTCCGGCGCCCGGCTGCGTCCGGGTGAGTGCCGTGGGCGGCGTGCGCCGTGTGTCCGGTGACGCTGACGTCCTGCGCGTCCTCATTCCGCAGCGTGCGGCGGCGGCGTGACATCGCGGCGAAGAAGGCGACGACCAGGACCACGGCCGCCAGGCTGAAGATCAGCACGTAGAACATGGCTCAATTCAACCATGGGCGGCTGGAGCCCGCCCGGGCGCGGTGCGAGACGGCGTGCTCGCCGGGCAGTCAAGTGGGGCGGTTGAGTAGGGTCGCCGGATGGCAGGAACGGGGGAGGGCGGGAGGGCGAGGGCGCGGGATCACTTCGTCGTTGCCTCTCTGTGGCGGGTCGTGCTCGCCTGCGTCGTCGTGGCGCTCACCGCCGCGAGCGCCCTCGCGTCAGGCGGCGCAGCCCTGGCCGCCCCGGCCCCGCTGCCGTTCGACGGTCACGGGTCGATCGGGGAGGCCTACGTCACCGGTGCCCCTCCCGGCGCACACCTGGCCGTCCTGAGCGCGCGCGGTACCAAGGTGGGATACGGGGTGGTCGACCGGCTCGGCAGCCTGATCGTGCGCAACCTGACGCCCGGCCCCGGCTACCGCTTTGCGGAGGGAACCAATTCGGGAGCACGCCGCACGGCTGCCTTCTCCGTCCTCTCAACGTCCTCGACGCCGGCCGCGTCCTTCTACTCGTCGCAGGAACTGCACGCCGGGCTCAACTACGTGCGCATGCGCGACGGGATCCTGCTGGCCGCCACCGTGCGCCTGCCCCCGGGCAAGACGCTGGCGGACGGGCCTTTCCCCACCGTGATCGAGTACTCCGGGTACGACGTCGCCGGACCGCACAGCCTCATCGACGCGCTGGAGGGGGGCGCCTCCAAGAGCGATCCCCTGCTCCCCGACACGGCGACCGTCGTCGGTTCTGCCGTCGCGCCCTTGCTGGGCTTCGTCACGGTCAGCGTGCAGATGCGCGGCACCGGCTGCTCCGGCGGCGCCTTCGACCTCTTCGGCCTCCCTTCGGACTACGACGGCTACGACGTGGTGCAGACCGTTGGCGCGCAGCCCTGGGTCCTCCACCACAAGGTCGGCATGGTCGGGATTTCGTACTCGGGGTTCTCGCAGCTGGTCGTGGCCGGCACCGATCCGCCGGACCTGGCGGCCATCACGCCGCTCAGCCCCACCGACGACCTCTACTCGACCGGCTACCCGGGCGGGATCTACAACGACGGCTTCGCCGCCAGCTGGGTGGCCCAGCGCGCGTCGGACGCGCTTCCCGCACCCGGCGGGGGGCAGCCGTGGGCGACGGCCGAGATCGCCACGGGCGACAAGACCTGCCTGACCAACCAACGGCTCCATCTGCAGGCGCAGAGCCTCGAGACGCTGGTCAGCCCCAACCTCGGCCGCACGCCCGCGCTCTTCAACCCGCGCTCGCCCACCGTATGGGCCTCGCGAATCAAGGTGCCCGTCTTCCTGGCCGGCGCCCTCGAGGACGAGCAGGTGGGGCCGCAGTGGCCCGCCCTCATTTCCGCGCTCCACGGCGACAGTGACGTCTACGTCACCATGATGAACGGGACGCACACCGACTCGCTCGGTCCCGACACGATTTCGCGCTGGCTCGAGTTCCTCGACCTCTACGTGGCCGACCGCGTGCCGACGCCGTCGCCGACCCTCGACGCGTTGGCGCCCATCCTGTACTCAGGCCTCACCGGTGGCGCGCCGTCGGCGCCGATCCACCCCATCCGCTTCACGAACGAGCCTTCGGTCGCCGCGGCCAAGGCCGCCTTCGCGGCCCAGGACCCGCGGGTGCGGGTGCTCTTCGACAACGGCGGCGGATCTCTCGGGCCGGGCGCGCTCCAACCGAGCTACGAGGCGGGCTTCTCATCATGGCCACCGACCGGCACCGTCGTGTCCTACGGCCTCGGACCGGACGGCACGCTGCAGACGGGCGCGGCCAAGGACTCGTCCACCGCCTCGTTCCGGCCCGACCCCTCCGTCCGCCCCGCCGACGACCTGGCCGCCTCGGCCAACGCCTGGGCGGCCCAGCCCCCCTACGACTGGACCACGGTGCCCGCCGCCAATGGAATCGCCTTCCAGACATCCGCCTTCACCAGCGCCACCACCATTGTGGGGCCGGCCAGCCTCAACTTGCGGCTCGAGTCGAGCGCGCCCGTCACCGACCTGCAGGTGACGGTGACCGAGGTCCGGCCCGGCGAGACGCAGGAGGAGTACGTCACCTCGGGCTTCCTACGCAGCAGCGACCGCACCCCGGCGGCCAATTCGACTCCGCTCGACCCGGTGCCCACCTACCTCGCCTCTGACCGCCAGCCCCTTCCCCGGGGGCGTTTCACGCTCGTGCGGGTGCCGGTGGATCCCATTGCGCACACGTTCCGGGCCGGAACGCGGCTGCGCATCGTGATTTCGGCCCCCGGCGGGGACCGCCCGTCGTGGACCTTCGACACGCCGGCCACCCACGGTTCGGTGGTCGACACGGTGGCACTCGGCGGCATGCACGGCTCGTCACTGGTGGTCAACGAGGTGGGCGGTGTCGTCCCGTCCTCCGCCATGCCGGCCTGCGGCGCATTGCGAGGTGAGCCCTGCCGGGCCTATGCCCCGCTCGGCAACCAGGGCTGAGGGCGGACGGCTGCAGCCGGCCATTGGGTAGGGTCGCCGGATGGCTGGAACAACGGGCGAGAGGCCGCCGGCAGAGGTGTCGCTCTACGAGGGACTGCTCACCACGCGGGCCATCCGGCGCTACACCGACGACCCGATTCCCGACGAGGCGCTGCGCGACATCCTCTTCGCCGCCACCCGCGCCCCGAGCGGCTCCAACCGCCAGCCCTTCCGCTTCATCGTCCTCACCGAGGGGCCGGTAGCGGAGGAAGCGAAGCGGCTGATCGGCGAGGGGGCCCGCCGGTTCTGGGCCGCCAAGCGGGAGGCCGACGGGTACGACACCGGATCGGGAACGAAGGCCGACTCCCCCAAGGCGCGCCTGGCCGCCACCATGCAGCACTACGTGGACACGTACGAGTCGGTGCCCGTGCTCGTGCTGGCCTGCTTCACCCGCTACCGCCACGCCAGCGGCTACACCGACGGTGCATCGGTCTTCCCGGCCTGCCAGAACCTGCTGCTGGCCGCCCGGGCCCTCGGCTTCGGCGGCGTGATGACGGGCTGGCAGTTCGCGGCCGATGCCGAGCTGCGGGCGCTGCTGCACATCCCCGAGGGGACCGAGATCATGGCGACCATCACCCTGGGACGCCCGCAGGGCCACCACGGGCCGGTGCGCCGCCGTCCCCTGCACGAGCTGGTGTACGGGGAGCGTTGGGGCGAGGCCCCCGCCTGGGCGGTCGATCCGCCCGGGACCGCTCACACGGCGGCGGGGCCGCCGACCCGCAGCCAATAGAGTCTGAGTTGTTGGGCACGCTCGCGGAAGGCTGACCATGCACGCTCTCGACTCGCCCGTCTTCGACGCTGACAACCACTACTACGAAGCGCTCGATGCCTTCACGCGCCACCTCGATCCGAAGCTCGGCCCGCGTGTGATCGAGTGGGTGGAGGTCAACGGGCGGCGCTACCACGCGTTGGGCGGCCGGGTCAGCCGGGCGGTGACGAACCCCACCTTCAACCCGATCGCGCCGGCCGGAGCGCTCGTCGACTACTTCCGGGGCAACCCGGACGGGCGGCCGATCCACGAGCTCATGGGCACACCCGAGCCCATCCGCGCCGAGTACCGCGACCGCGACGCTCGTCTCGCCACCATGGACGCCCAGCACCTATCCAAGATCTGGCTCTTCCCCACCCTGGGCATGCTCTACGAGGAGGCGCTCAAGCACGACCCGGGTGCGGTCGTGCTGCTGTTCCGGGCCTTCAACCGCTGGCTGGCCGAGGACTGGGGCATGGCCTATGCGGACCGGATCTTCGCCGCCCCCTACATCACGCTGGCCGACATCGACGAGGCCGTGCGCGAGCTGGAGTGGGCGCTCGACCAGGACGCCCGCGCCGTCGTCATGCGGGCGGCCGCCCCCATCACCGCGGGCGGGCCCCTGTCCCCGGCCGCCGACGTGTTCGACCCCTTCTGGGCCCGGGTCAACGAGGCCGGCATCACGGTGGTCGTGCACGCCGGCGACGCCGGGCTGAGCTCCAACGGCTACGCGCCGGACGGCTTCTCCGCCTCGTTCCGCGCCGGCCCGTCGCGCCCGAGCATCAAGATGTTCGCCATTGAGCGGGCGGCCCACGACTTCCTGGCCACGCTCCTGCTGGAGAAGCTCTTCGACCGCTTCCCGAACGTGCGCGTGGCGTCGGTCGAGAATGGCTCCGAATTCCTCGCTCCGCTCTTCGCCAAGCTGCGCACGACGACGCGGCGCATGCCCGGCTACTTCTCCGAGGACCCGGTCCTGACCTTCCGCCGCAACGTGTGGATCAACCCCTTCTGGGAGGACGACGTCGGTGAGATCGTCGACCTCATGGGGGACGACCGGGTGATCTTCGGGTCGGACTGGCCGCACATCGAGGGGTTGCCGGAGCCGACCGACTGGGTCACCGAGCTGCAGAAGCTCCCCCGCGAGTCGGTACCCAAGATCATGGGAGGCAACGTGTCCGAGCTCAACGAGCGGAGGCCCGCGTGACCGAGGTGACGGACAAGAGCGAGGCGTTGTCTGCCACGCCGGGCAACCAGATCGAGCCCTACGTCATCATCCTGTTCGGCGCCACGGGCGACCTGGCGGCGCGCAAGCTGCTGCCCGGCCTGCTGCACCTGGCCATGTCGGGGATGCTGCCCGACTACCGCATCGTGGGCAGCGCGACCAGCACCCTGACCGACGAGGAGTTCCGCCACCTGGCCCGCCACGCCGTCGACCAGTTCTCGACCGACAAGATCTCCCTCCTGCAGTGGGCCAACTTCGAGAAGCGGCTGACCTTCTGCTCCACGTCGGCCGGGCCCGAGGCGCTGGCCGCTGCGGTGGAGGCAGCGGAGAAGGAGATCGGCGGCGAGCCCCGGCGGCTGCACTACCTGAGCGTGCCGCCGGCGGCCGACCGCTCCGTGATCCAGTTGATCTCCGACGCCAAGCTGGTCGAGCGCTCACGGGTGGTGATGGAGAAGCCCTTCGGCACCGACCTGGCCAGCGCGGTGGCGCTCAACGACATGCTGCACCAGGTGTTCGACGAGGAGCAGATCTTCCGCATCGACCACTTCCTCGGCAAGGAAGGCGTACAGAACATTTTGGCCTTCCGCTTCGCCAACGGCCTCTTCGAGCCCATCTGGAACCGCGACCACATCGACAACGTGCAGATTGACGTGCCCGAGACACTCGGCGTCGACGACCGCGTCGCCTTCTACGAGGCCACCGGCGCCTTCAAGGACATGGTGGTCACCCACCTGTTCCAGATCCTGGGCTTCATGGCCATGGAGCCGCCTACGGCTTTGGCGGCCGGCCCCATCAACGAGGAGAAGGACAAGGTCTTCCGCTCCATGCGGCCGCTCGACGTGACCCAGGTGGTGCGGGGGCAGTACGACGGCTACCGCGACATGCCCGGCGTGGCGGCGGAGTCCGACACCGAGACCTTCGTGGCGCTGCAGGTGGAGATCGACAACTGGCGCTGGGCGGGCGTGCCCTTCTACCTGCGCACCGGCAAGAAGCTCGGCGGCGGGGAGCGCATCATCTCCATTGCCTTCCGCGCGCCGCCCAAGTCGATGTTCCCCGACGACTCCGGCGTCGGCGCCCAGGGCCCCGACCACCTCACCTTCGACCTGGCCGACTCGTCGAAGCTGTCGTTGTCCTTCTACGGGAAGAAGCCGGGGCCGGGCATGAAGCTCGAGAAGCTGAGCCTGCAGTTCGCGCTGCACGAGACGGGCCAAGACGCGGACGTGCTCGAGGCCTACGAGCGCCTTATCCACGACGCCATGATCGGCGACCATACGCTCTTCAACACGGCCGAGGGGATCGAGCGCCTGTGGGAGGTGTCGACACCGCTGCTGGAGCACCCTCCCCCGGTGCAGCCCTACGCAGAGGGCAGCTGGGGACCGCCGTCCATCAACGAGCTCATCGCGCCGCGCAGCTGGCGGCTTCCCTTCGAGCGCCGCTGGCGGGGTAATCCCTCCAGCTGACCCGGGGCCGCCGGGCGGCTCGGTTGAGTTCAGTTCCTTTCAGTTCAGTTCAGGGTGTGCCCGCTCGACGGCGCCGGTGACGCCGCCGAGATCGACGGGATCGATGGGCTGGAACTCCGCCCCCAACTGGACAATCGGCCGGGGACGTTCGTCGAGCACCGTCGTCGCGGTGAGGACGTCCCAAGGAGCGCGGCGCGCCTGCCGGAACAAACCGTCCGGCGGCGAGGCGCCGAACGCGAAGCAGAGCAGGACGACGGCGCCGACGGCCGCGGTCGGGACGACCAGGAGCGGGCAGCAGATGCCGCTGCGTAGGAACGACCGCCCGAGGCCGATCGGTTGCCTGTCGGAACGGCTGACCGCGCGCAGCCCGAGAAGGCGGTACGTCGGCGTGCGACCCTGACGCCACTCGAAGACGCTCCAGATGAGCCAGCCCACGACCAGCGTTCCCACCACCAGGACGAGGCCCAGGGCCAGGGCCCCGATGCGCCGGCCGAGGCTCGCCGCGGGCTGCAGTTGCACCACGGAGAAAAGCGTAATGACAGGAACCGTGTTCGGCACCGGGCGCCGCCGACCAGCGGGATGACGGCGCCGCGGGCGCCGGGCGGGGCGCTCTAGCCGAGAGAGGCCGGATTGACGCCGATGCCGCCCGCTTCGCTGCTGGCGTACGCCGCGACGGCGAAACGGAGGATGTCGGCCGCTTCCTCGCCGCTCCAGAGCATGGGGCCCTCCCCCGTCTTGAGGTAGTGGAGCCAGTGCAGGCCCGAGTCCCGGAAGCTGCTCGCCCAGTCGTCGTCGAGGGCGTGGTACGAGCGCATGACGCCGTCGAGGTAGACCTCGAGGCTCGGCTGCTGAATGCCGCGGCCGGTGCAGCGGTTGACCCGGGCGAACCCGGCGCGGCCGGTGACCTCCCAGCGCTCGTCGTTGGTGTAGTAGTCGGAACGGAGGTACATGTCCGTCGCCAAGGTGATGTCCCACACCCCGCGCACGCCGTTTTCGTGCTCCCACACGAAGGTCGCCGGCGCGTCAATCGTGATGCCGGGCACCACCTCGGTGCCGCCCAGCCAAGCCCGCACCTCTTTGACGGGTCCGAAGAGCCAGTGGGCGGTCGCCATCTTGTGCCACCCGTCGTCGAAGACCAGGATGCCCCGCCCCTCCTGCATCTGGCGGAACTGCCATTCGAAGCTGTTCGCCGGGACGTCCCAGCCGCCACGGCCGCTCGCCACCATCTTCATGTGGTAGCCGCTGACGGTGCCGATCTCGCCCGACTCCACGACCTCCTTCAGCTTGACCAAGGGCTCGTAGAACACGTAGTTCTCCATGACCCGCAGCAGGCGGTCGTTGGCCGCGGCCGCATTCACCATTCGCCGCGCACCGTCGAGGTCGTTGCACATCGGCTTCTGCAGGTTGACGTGCCAGCCGTAGCCCAGGAGCTCGATCACCGCCTCGTCGTGGAACGGCGTCGGGAGCAGCACCTCCACGGCGTCGACCTCCAGGCCGCTCGCCACCAGCTCGGCGGCGGAGGCGAACGTCTTGGCCTCCGGCCAGTCGGCGCCGCGCTGGTCCCGGCGCTCATTGAGCTGGTCGACGAGCGCCACCACTTCGACATCCGGGTTGTCGAGATAGGCCCGGACGTTGAGGTCATAGATACGCCCGAGGCCGATGAAGGCAGCTCGAACCGGCCGGTCGTACGGTGTGAAGCTCATGGAAGGGCACCTCGCATCGAATCGTCGCCAATCCGCACATCTTGGCGCGTCTCGCTCAGTTGCGCCGGGGGGTGCAGATGGAAGGCCGCCGGGGCGGCTCGAGCGGGATGCCGCGGCGGACCGCCCCGAGGAGGGTCGTCCCCTGAGCTACTGTTGCGGGCGTGCCCGCGGTCCTCGAGGCCCTTCTCATCGGGCTCATCACTTCCCAGATCTCGTTCATCGTCACGACGGTGTACCTGCACCGCGCCATGGCGCACAAGGCCATCACCCTGCGGCCTTCAGTCGTTTTCGCGTGCCGCGTCGTCATCTGGATGTCGACGGGGACACGGCCACGGCAGTGGGTGGCGGTGCACCGCAAGCACCATGCCCACACCGACGAGGAGGGCGACCCGCATTCGCCGGTGATCTTCGGCTATTCGCTGGTCCAGTTCGGCAACGCCGTGCTCTACCGCCGGGTCTCCAAGAATGCAGAGCAGGTTGCCCGCTACGCCAAGGATCTTCCTGAGGACCGGTGGGACAAGGTGCTGTTCAACCACGCGCTGCTGGGCCTCGCACTCGGCATCGGTCTCCTGGTCTTCTTCTTCGGCTGGGAGATCGGGCTGATCGCGGGGGCCGTCCACGCCTCCATCTACCTGCTGGGCGGAGGCGCCATCAACGGGATCGGGCACAAGTGGGGCAAGAGGCCGCACGACAACCTGGCCACGAACAATCAGTGGCTGGCCTTGTTGGTCGCCGGTGAGGGGCTCCACAACAACCACCACGCCGTCACCACGTCGAGCCGCATGTCGATGGCGAAGGGTGAGATCGATCCCGGTTGGTGGGCCATTCGCGTGCTCGTCAAGCTGCGCTGGGCCACGCTCCGCCACGAGAAGCTGGCCGTCAAACCCACGCGGACCTGATCGACCCCGGGACGGCCGGCGTGGAGCGGCGTCGGGCAAGCTGGTGCCATGACCGACGACCAGCGGGCGCCCGACCCAGAGGAGCTGGAGCGCCTGGGCCTGTACGAGCCCGACGCGCCTGACGCACCCGTTCGTCTGCAGCTGATCCGCTACGTACTCGACCTGGGAGCCACCCTCGAGGATGTGGCGCGAGTAGCCAACCTGGGGGAGCTGGCGCTCGACGTGACCCTGCGCCCACGGGGCCCGTCGCCGCTGCACGAGGTGGCGGCAGCGGCGGGCATCGATTGGCCCACGACACTGCGACTGCTGACGGCCGCCGGCCTCCCGACGGACCCCGACTTCCACGTGACGGCCGACGAGGCGGCCAGCATCCAGCTCTTGGCGGCCGCGCACAACAACCTGCTCGGCGAGGAGGCCACGCTGCAGCTGGCCAGGGTCACCGGCAACACCATGGCGCGGCTGGCCGAGACCATCGTCGGCGTCTTCCGGCTGCAGGTCGAGCTGCCGCGCCGGGTGGAGGGCAGGTCGTACGTCGACGTCGTGCATGAGTACGCCGAACTGAGCCAGACCATGCTGCCGAACTTCGTGTCGACGCTCGACGCGGTCCTGCGGCGCCAGATCGTGGCCGTGGCGGAGCGGATGTGGTCCACCGATCCGGAACGATCCGTGGTCACGGTGCAGCGCACCGTCGGATTCGTCGACCTGGTGGGGTATACGACTGCGACGGCATCGTTGTCGCTGCGCCAGCTCACCGATGTCCTGGTCGAGTTCGATCAGCGCACGTCGGAGGTCGTCGCGGCGGGAAACGGGCAGATCATCAAGACCATCGGCGACGAGGCGATGTTCGTGACCGAGGACGCCGGGGACGCCTGCCGGATCGCGCTCGGTCTGGTCGAGGCCCCGGGCGGGACGCTCCCGCCGGTCAGGGTCGGGTTGGCGACCGGGGAGATGGCATCGGTGCTCGGTGACCTCTACGGCCCCGACGTGAACCTGGCCTCCCGGCTCGTCGGAGTGGCCGAACCCTCGACGGCCGTCGTGTCCGAGGCGGTCCGGGCCGCCTGTGGCGGTTTCGGGTTCCACCGCCTGGCGCCGCTGACGTTGAAGGGCTTCGCAGAGGAGACGACGGCGTACCGATTGGAGCGACCGGACCGGGCCCGTCCTCCGGCGCGGTGAAGTGGAGCTCTACCCGGAGGCGACAGCTGGAGGGGCGGCGTGGAGGGCGAGCCAGCTCGTCCCCGCGTCCGTCTGCACCACGCGGTGCTGCTCGTGGGCGCGCAGCAGCACCCAGTCGCCCGCGACGAGATCGAAGCGCTCGTCGCCGACGATCAATGTGGCGCCACCGCTGACGAGGAGCACCCACTCGTCATGCTCCTGGTCGTAGTCCACCGGTGCGCTGAGGGTCCCGCTCAAGATCTGCTCCACGACCACGCCACCGAGGCGGGCGATCTGCTCGCTCCGCTCCCCTTCCGCCGGCGCGTCGGAGGGAGGACGCAGCCGGCCGCGGGCCGCTGTCGTCAAGGCAAAGGCTTCCAGTTCTGTTCGACGACCCAGCAGACGCCGGCCGGCGGCTGCGACGCCGGGCCACGCTTGCAGAGCGTCGTCGGCGGGTGGTTGTCGTGGACCTCGACCACCCGGTACTGCGTCGGCCCGGAAAACTTGTCCGGGCCGTAACTCAGGACGGGCGAGTACCCGCCCGGGAAGTTCGTGATGCGTGACATCGCTTCGACGAAGGTCCGTCGATTGAGGTTCTTGCCTGCCATGGTCGCCGCCTTGGCGAAGAGACGGATCTCCTGGCACCACCCCTGCACCGGGCCCTGCTCCTCGATGTCGTCATTGATGTTGCCCTTGGGCGTCTGGGGGTAGACCTTGTGCCACAGCGTCCAGCAGCTGCGCACGCCCGGGTCGTAGCCGCCATCTGCTTCGGGTATCGGTTCGTCGATCCCACCCAGCGTCTCCGCGGTGACGCCCTCCTGGCCGTTGAGCGCCTTGTCGTAGGGAATCGGAATGAGCCCGAGCGCGACCTCGATCTCGGACTGGTAGTCGCTGAGCAGGAGCTTGGGGAAGTATTCCTGCGACGTCTCGGCGCCGATATAGGGCGTGAACGCGTTCTCGGGGAGCAGCGGGATCACGTCCTGGACGCCGGCCGCCTTGAGCCGTTCGACGGCCAGCGTGGCGTCCGAGTCCGTGGTGGCGGTCTCGCCGATGTCCGCCGTGACGGTCACCACCTGGGGATCGACGCCGATCTTCTTCAGATCCGGCAGCAGGTAGGAGTTGAGCGCGTCCTGATCGCTGACCTCGTCCGAGACCACGACGCCGACCTTCTGGCCGTGTCCGAGACGGCCCGAGCTCAGCCCCCACTGCACGGTGGCCGCCAGGATGGGCGCTTCGTCCGCTCCCGTCCACCACAGGTAGGGCGACCCGAGGTCCGTCCAGTTGGTGGTCGTCGACCATTGCGACAGCATCGGCGTGTGGCCTTGCTGGGTAATGCAGAGCTGGTTGACCCCTTCCCAGGTGCCGAGCCCGTCGACAACGGCGAAGACAGGCGGGTTGCCCTGGGTCCACTGCTTGCACAGCGCCTCCTGCTCGTTCGGGTTTGTCGGGTCGAAACCCACGATCATCGGGTTGATCTTGCGCCCGTTGATGCCCCCGGCATCGTTGATCTGATTCACGAAGAGATGGATGGCCTTGGTCTGCTCCCCGTATTCGGCATCCGACTCGATCTCGAACTCGCCCTCGATGCTGCTGAACGAGATCAGCGGGAAGAGCACGTTGATGGCGTCGGCCGAGACACCCCGCGCGCTGGTGCTGGCCTGGGTGACGGGGGTCGGGGCCGCAGAAGCACTCCCCGGTGCGGCGAGACCAAGTGCCACGGCGGTCCCGAGGACGGTGACAGCACCAATGGCCCTGGGTAGCGTTCGCCGCGCTCCCGATGTTCTCCGCTTCCGCATCGCCGACCCCCCGGGCCCACCGACCGATCAGCAGGCGTGCCGAGACTAGCGCCGCCCGTCAGTTGATGAGCAGCACCGCACGGGTCAGGAGAACGTGGATGTACGGGACCGGAGGCTCAGGCGAAATAGTGGCCTTCGTCGAGATCCGCCAGCAGTCCGGGCTCCACCGGCTCCCACCCGAGGCCTTCCCGCGTCAAAGCGTTCGACGTCGGGTTGTCGACCGACACCAACGCACCCAAGAAGCCGAAGTGCGCGTCGCCCTCTTCGGGTGGAATGCTCCGGACGGGCACGTCGAGGTGACGGCCGATCACCTCGGCGATGGCGCGGAAGGGCACACCCTCGTCCCCCACCCCGTGCCACCTTGAGCCGGCCGGAGCCGCCTCGACGGCCAACCTGAAGAGTCGCGCCGCGTCGAGCCGGTGGACACCAGGCCAGCGGTTGGTGCCGTCGGCCACGAAGCCCGACACGCCTTTCTCACGTGCGATGCCGATGAGGATCGGGACGAAGCCATGGTCGCCCACCCCGTGCACGGAAGGCGACAGGCGGATCGCCGAGGACCGCACCCCGCGCTCGGCCAGCGCGATGGCCGTGTTCTCCGAGGCCACCCTGGGCATGGCGGAGTGCGACACGTCCTTCTCGGTCCCGAAGGCTCCCGGCGCGAGGCCGACGTCACCCAGGGCGAGGAGCAGCGTGCCCGTCGTGATCACGAACGGCTTGCCCGACCCGGCCAGTGTCGCCCCGATCGCCTCGATCGCCCGCAGGTCGACGGCGGCCCCGATCGCCATGTCAGAGAAGTCGTGCACGTAGCCCAAGTGCACGACTCCGTCGGACGCGCCGGCCCCACGGCGGAGGGCGTCGAGGTCTTCGAGGTCCCCGCGCAGCACCTCGGCCCCGGCTCCGGCCAGTGCGGTGGCCGAGGCATCAGAGCGGGCGAGGCCCACGACCTCGTGGCCGGCCCCGATGAGCTCGGGAACGACAGCCGAGCCGATGAAGCCGGACCCGCCGGTGATGAAGAGACGCATGGCACATACCTCCTGGTTATCAACGCTCCCCGGGCCCTTCGTGCGGGCCATCGGGGCGGCGATGTCATTCACTGACATCAGCCTAACAGGTTATGTCAGTCCCTGTCATCAGATACCATGAGGCCATGACCCGCTGGGAGCCCGACGCCGCCGGCCGGCTCGCCCAGTCCGCCATGGACCTCTACCTCGAACGGGGGTTCGACGAGACCACCGTGGCGGAGATCGCCAAGCGGGCGGGCCTGACGGAGCGCACGTTCTTCCGGCACTTCTCCGACAAGCGCGAGGTGCTCTTCGCGGGCGCGGCCACACTGCAGGAGGTCCTCGTGGGCGCCGTCACCGAGGCGCCCTCGGACCTGGCGCCCGTCGACGCGGCGATCGCCGGCGTCGCCGCAGGGGGCGCCCTCATACAGGGACGCCGGGAGTTCGCGCGCCAGCGCCACGAGATCATTGCGGCGAACGCGGAGCTCCAGGAGCGTGAGCTGATCAAGATGGCGACACTCTCGGCCGCGCTGGCCGACACGCTGCGCCGGCGCGGGGTGGCCGACCAGGCCGCCGGCCTGGCCGCCGAGGTGGCGGTCGCCGTCTTCAAGATCGCGTTCGAGCGCTGGGTGGTGGATCCCATCCGCCTCGACCTGCCTCAGCTCATCGGCGACTCGTTCGAAGAGCTGAAGGAGGTCACCGCGGGCAGCCAGGCCGCACGGCCGCCCTCCGTCGCGACGTCGTAACCTGGCGCGTCGAAGCGCCGGGCCGGGGCGTCAAGGAACGAGCAGCACCCGGCCGAAGGCCTGCCGGCTCTCGATGTAGGCGTGGGCCCCGGCGGCATCGGACAGCGGGAACGTGCGGTCGATGACGACCTTGAGCTCGCCCCGCCCGATGGCGTCAAGGTGACCGGCGATCATGGCGTGCGGCCGCGGCGACAGCAGCAGCTCCGCGCCCAGGAAGTAGCCCGACAGCGTCTGGTTGTTGCCGCGCATCGTCGAGATGTCGAGTCGCTCCGCCGCCGCTCTCCCGGCATCGCCCACCGTCACGCAGCGCCCCCGGTAGGCCAGGACCTCGATGCTCCCCTGCAGCGTCACGCCGCCCACGGAGTCCACCACCACGTCCACGCCCCGGCCGTCGGTGAGCCGGCGAGCCTCGGTGACGAAGTCGTGCGTGACGTAGTTGATCCCGTCGTCCAGTCCGAGCTCCTTCAGGCGTTCCAAGCGGTCGTCGCTCGATGCCGTGGCGAGGACACGGGCCCCGGCCCGCTTCGCCATCTGAATCGCCGCGATGCCGACGCCGCCAGCCCCGGCATGGATCAGGGCTGTCTCGCCCGCGTGCAGGTGGCCGAACTCGAAGAGACAGTCGTCGGCCGTTCCGAACGGCACCGGCACGCACGCCGCGTCGTCGGTCGACACGGTGTCGGGGATCTTCCAGGCGAAGCTCGCCGGCGCCGCCCGTCGCGCCGCGTGCGAGCCGTCCAGTCCCACGGTGACGGCGCGATCCCCCACTGCGAAGCCCCCGACGTCGGCGCCAACCTCGGCCACCGTGCCGGCGCACTGGTACCCGACCACGTGGGGCACCCGCGTCAGATCGCCGCCCAGCCGGTTGAGTGTATCGCCTCCCTCAATGCTGACCGCCTCGACATCGATCAGGATGTCACCCGGGCCGACCTCGGGATCGGGCACGTCCTCGTAGCGGAACACTTCGGGTGCTCCGGTCTCGTAGTACACCGCTGCTTTCATGATCGGACATACTCCCGCATCCGGAACCTCTTCGTCCGTTGGGCGTACCACCTGGAGGTCTGCGGCAGCTGGGTGGCGATTTTGCCGTTGGCGTTCTTGAAGTAGCTCTGGCACCCGTCGTTCCAGATGGTCCCGCCGAGTGCCTCCTGGAGCTCGCGGTTGTACTCGTCCATGACATCGCGTCGGACGTCGACGGCGTCCACCCGGTGCCAGCGCATGGCCCGCAGCGCGCCCAGCACGTAGGTCGCCTGCGCCTCGAGGATCACGATGATGGAGTTGCCGCCCTGATTGGTGTTCGGGCCGTAGAGCATGAAGAAGTTGGGATAGCCAGACACGGTCAGGCCGATATAGGCGTGGGCCACCTCGGACCAGTCGTCGTGCAGGCGCCGCCCACCCACGCCAACCACGTCGATGCCCGCCAGGTACTCGGTTGCCTTGAATCCGGTGGCGAGCACGATCGCATCCACCGGCCGTTCCCGGCCGTCGGCGGACACGATGGAGCGGGGCGTCACGCGCTCGATGCCCTCCGTCACCAGCTCGACGTTGTCGCGCAGCACGGCCTTGTAGAAGTCGCTGCAGACGAGCGTGCGCTTGCAGCCGAACGGGTAGTCGGGGGTGAGCTTGCTGCGTAGCTCGTCGTCCTTGATCCGGTAGTCGATGTGGCTGAGCGCGATGGTCCGCAGTTGTTCGGCTCTCGATTCGCCATGCCGGAAGGCGATGGTGTTCTCGAAGGCCCAGTAGAGCTCCCGACGGTGGCGCCGCGCCGCAAGAGGGTTGCGAGCGAACCGGCGCTTCTGCTCCTCGGTGAACGGCTTGTCCGAACGAGGCAGGATCCACTGCGGGGTGCGCTGGTAGACGTCGACGGTCTGTGCCACCTTGGCCAGCTCCGGGATGATCTGTGCCGCGCTGGCACCCGTCCCGATGACCGCCACCCGACGGCCGGTCAGGTCGTGCTCATGCTCCCATCGGGCCGAATGGAAGCAGGGACCGGCGAAGGAGTCGAGGCCGCTGATGTCGGGCAGGGACGGGGTGGCGAACGTCCCGACGGCGCTGACGAGCACGTCGGCTTCGTACCTGTTGCCGGCGGCATCGGTCAGGTGCCAGCGCTTCGCCCCCTCCTGCCAATGGGCCGACGTGATGCGCGTGCGGGGTTGCACGTGACGCGAGATGCCGAAGCGCTCGGCGCACTCCTCGAAATAGCGCAGGATCTCGGGCTGGTCGGCGTAGGTCTTGCTCCAGTCGGGCTTGCGCGCGAAGGAATAGGAGTACAGGTGTGACGGAACGTCGCAGGCCGCTCCCGGATACGTGTTGCTGCGCCAGGTCCCACCCACCCCGTCGGAGGCCTCGAACAGCACGAAGTCGCGCCGGCGGGACTTGGCGAGACGGATGGCCAGTCCCAGACCGCCGGCACCGGCACCGATGATGGCCACCCGCCAGTGCGGTACGCGGCCGCCCGCCGATGCTCGAGCGGCACCCGTGGTCGCAGGCCCGGCGTCGAGCGTCTTTGTCGTCGAGTCCTGCACCTTCGCCACTGGGCCTCCGAACACCTGGTTCCGGACTGTGAGTTTGGCACCGCCGGCCGGGTACGGTCTGGCCCCGAGCATTGTGGAAGGGAGTCCCATGAGCGACGAGGCCGGGCCGCTTGCGCTGGTGATCGGAGGCGGATCGGGCATCGGCGCCGCACTGGCCGACGCCTACCGGGCCCAAGGCACCAAGACGGTGACCTGGGACATTGCAGGCTCCCACGACGTCACGTGCGACGTGACCGAGCCCGACGCCATCGACGACGCCGTCGGCGTGACCCGGATGCGGTGGGGCGTCCCGACCTTCATCACCGTGACGGCCGGCGTCGGGCACTCGGGGCTGCTGCGCGAGGCCGATGCCGACGCCTTCGACCGGGTGATGCGGGTCAACGCGCGTGGACCCTGGCTCTGCATGCGCGCCTGGGTCAGCGCGCTCGAGGAGCAGCGGATTCCCGGCTCGTTCGTGGCGGTGTCGAGCGTCAGCGCCCGGCTCGTCGACCGGTCCATGGGGCTCTACTGCGCCTCCAAGGCTGCACTGTCGATGCTGGTGCGGGTCGCCGCAACCGAGTGGGGCGAGCTCGGCATCAGGGTCAACGCGGTGGCACCCGGGGTGACGCGGACGCCCATGCTCGGGCCCTTGGTCAGCGGGGAGGAGTCACCGTGGCTATCCGGTGTGGCGGCGCGTACGGCACTCGGCCGGCTGGGCGAGGCCGACGACATCGCGCGCTCGATCATCGCCCTGCACGGCATGGAGTGGGTCACAGGCCAGGTCCTCGAGTGCGACGGTGGGCTGTCGCTGTACAGTCCGATCAACCCTCGCACGAGCAATCGCTCCTGACGAGGACGTGGCCAACTCTCTCCATCCATCGTCCGAGGATTCCGGTCATGCCTGACCACAAGTACCGAGAGCGAATCACCGTGGCCTACGACGAGGCGCTCCACGGATTCGACGAGATCGGGCCGTCGATCTCGCAATGGGATCTGCCGACACCTTGCCGAGAGTGGACACTTCTCGACCTCTCCGGACATCTGCTCGCGATCGCTCGGTACTGGAACGGACTGCTGGACGCCGTCGAGGCTGGTGCGCATCGCACTGGGCTTCCCAGAGGTCGAGACCTCGCTGCGATGAATGCCCGAGATCTCCTCGACCTGACCGACACCGATGGGCCTGGCCGCATGGAACTCTTCCTCAGCCTCGCCACCCTTCATCTGGATCGGGTCGAAGGAGCGGACTGGGAGGTGATTTTGGCCGAGTGGTCGGGCATCGGTCCTTTGACAATCGGCCAACACACCGGGGTGGCGATCGGTGAATGGCACGTGCACGTGTGGGACATGGCGCGGTCGCTCGGGAGAGATCACCGGCCGAACGACGCCTTAGTCGTGGCGCAAGGAAACCGGGTCCTCCGGGACATCTCTGTGGACAGAGATCCGTGGCTTGGCGTCCTCACAGCGTACGGAAGAGATCCCGAGTGGACGCCCATCGGTACCTGAGACGTAGCGACACCGCCTCCGCAATCGCTCATGCTGTCCGACGGGCCGTCCATACACGGGTCTGATACGGCACGGTCACAGGTCCACTGGCGAATGCATCCCGCCGGATCGACTCGACATCGGTCAGCAATCGAGTCCTGTCGGTGTCGGAGAGGTCGATGACAATACGAGCGGTGCATGGCTCGGCGAGAGCGGCTAGACCTGGATCCTCTCGAGGTCGCGCTGAGCCGGACCGTTGACGAGCTTGCCATCGGCGCTGAAGCGCGAGCCGTGACAGTGGCAATCCCACGTTTCGAGCGTGGCGTTCCACTGCACCGAACAGCCGAGGTGTGGGCACTTCTTCGAGAGCACGGTGACCTGGCCGGAGGCGTCACGGTAGCCGGCGATCTTTCGCCCTTTCTCCTCGACGATCGCGCCCTCCCCCGGCTTCAAGTCAGCAAGCGAGCGACCGACGGTGTGAACGATGAGAACGTCGCGCTCGGCGCTGTGCGAGACGGTGTTCGGCACCGAGCCAAGCACGCGTCGCGCGCCGGCGAGCCGCTTGTTGCCCACCACGATGAGATCGCTTCCGTCCTCACGGGCCAACCGGGCGATCGTCTTGCCCGGATCGCCGCTTGCGATCTTCTGCGGGAGATCGGGCTCTCCTAGGCGCTCTGCAATGTCTTTGAGCACGATCCTGCCCATGAGCTCGTCCCCGACGTGGGCGAGCGTGATGGTCGCGCCGAGTGCTCGGCCGACCGCAGCACCGAGATGAGCGGCATGGGCGGCCGTGGGCGAACCATCGGTTGCGATCAAGACGGAGCGGTAGCGAACAGCCTGGCGCTCAACGGCGTTCGTTTCACGCGAGTGGTTCCCCGTGCGCACGATCAGCACGCTGCACGGAGCCGAATGTGAGATTCGGTCTGGAACTCCGCCTAGCGGTAGCCGTCCTCCCGCTCCCATGCCGACGTCGCCGATTACGATCAGCTCGGCGTTGACGCGCTCGTGCGAACTCGACCAGCGCTGCCGCCGGCTCTCCTTCCACCACCTCGCTCCAAGCACCGATGCCCGCCGCCTTCACTCGGGCACGCGTTTCGTTGACTGCCTCCTCGGCCGCCAGCTTCGAGCCCGCGCTCCCGTCGAATGCCGAGACGACGACGAGCTGCCCGCCGGTAGCGTGCGCGAGCATCGCCGCGGCGTCCTCAGCGACCCGAGCGGTCGCGGAACCGTCGGTGCCGAGAAGAATAGTTTGAAACACGACCAGGTCGTCCATGTGCGCCTCCTCAGAACGGCCGCCAGATCATTAGGTAAACGATGAACAGGAGCCCAACCGTCCCCACCCACAGGCTCAGCAATGACACCGGCGAGTCGACCAGCTGCTCGATCTCCCTCGGGCCAACGGCCGTCCCTCCGCCCTGAGCAATCGCCATCGCCCGGCGCAGCCGGCGAAAGTACGGCCTGGTCAGCGCCCACATGAAGACCATTTCGGCGAGAAACACGCCGAGGGCCACGCTGATCCAGGCCTGGCTCCACCAGTGACCGTCAAATCCAGCGCCGACTCCGCCCAGCAGCAGAAGGAAGGTCGAGATGTAGAACGCCTTGGTTGTGGACGCGGAGAGATCGAGAAGCGTGCGTAGCCGCTCGGGCTCGCGCTCTCTGCGCACCGCGAGGGTCATCCACGTGCTGCCCCGTGCGCCAGCACGAATCCGAGCACACGCACGACGTGAATGAAAACCCACAAGTTGTACAAATCGAGATTCCTGCCGGACGTGCTCGCCTGCGGCAACGATCGTATACGGCCAGATGACGTGGTGGGTCTGTCGGGTGAGCATCGCAAGCGGATGCGACTTCGCTGGTCCTGGTGGCCTACTCTCCCTCGTGCCGTGGCGGACCTCACTGACCCGCACAGGCTGACACCTATCCGATGGCTTGAGAGATGGACGGCAGCGAAGGGAATAATCGGGGCGTATTCAGTGATCGGAAAGGTTCAGGTGACTGACCCATACGCCGGGACAGGGAGCAACAGCCGGGGCCGCAGGGATCTGGGTCGAACGCCTACGTGGCGGTCACTTCGGATCGACTGAACACCACCCAGCTTCCCCATAGAGCTTCGCTCTCTACTGCTGACCATTTCGAGTCGGGCGCTGCGCCAACCAATGCATCCCACATGTCCACGGTCGGCAGATAATACGGAGCACCCTGCCCGAGAGCGTTGGACCAGATCACGGCGCCCTCAGAGGCCAGCAGCCTCACTACTTCCTCAGCGAAGAGCGGCGCGTCTCCGATGACGATCACTGTGAACGCGCTCTCGGGGAATGGGAGGGTGCTTGCGTCGGCTTGAACCTGACGTCCCGTACGCTGGCGCAGCATCATCTTCATCGAGAGGTCGACGCAGAGGACGTCGTGCCAGACTTCTTGGAGATAGGACGTCAAGACGCCCGTTCCACTTCCGACCTCCAGGCACCGCCCAGTAGCGGGAACCCCTCCACGATGGAGGGCATCGACAAGCGGCGCCGCCCGATAGCCCCCTCGTTCATCCACCCAGGTCTCTGCCATCGCGTCGAACACATCGGCTGTGATTTTGGCGAGCTCGGGGGTCCAGGATGAGGGGTCGTTGAGAACTTGGCCCATCAACCGTTGATTGTCCGCTGCCTCTGGCCGAACGGGCTTCCCATCCGGCGCATCGACCATTCGTGGAAGCACGCTGATGTCCCGGATCACCCTCCCGAGTATGGCGCTGTCGCCGGAGGCAGCCAAGTAGGACGGCCGGGCGAGGTCATACTCGTCGGCGGCCGAATCAAACTATCTCACCGGACCATCGTTGCACCCGCTGTCCAAGGTCCCCGGGGCAGTTACCATCGCAACTCCGGGATGCGGTCAGAATCTATGGACCACGTAGTCTGCATTGACATGAAGCTCACCGTGCAGACGTTCCTGACCCTTGACGGCGTGATGCAGGCTCCCGGTGGACCTGCAGAAGATCCGAGTGACGGGTTCACCCACGGCGGCTGGCAGGCGCCATTCTCCGACCCGGCTGCCGGCGAATTCGTCATGGAGCTCAACAGCCATGCCAGCGCGTTCCTGCTCGGTCGCAGGACCTTCGACATCTTCCGCGGCCACTGGCCAGATGAAACCGACGCCGCCAACCCCATCGCCACGTCGATCAACTCACTGCCCAAGCACGTTGTGTCCAACTCGCTCAGCGAAGCCAATACCTCATGGCGCGGCGAGCACCCCGACACCGCTCGTCTCGTAACCGGCGACGTCGTCGCATCAGTTCAGGCGCTGAAGACTGAACCCGGCGACGAGCTACAGATCTGGGGAAGCGGCGATTTGCTCCAGACGTTGTTGCAGCATGATCTCGTCGATCTCTTCCGCCTGATCACCTTCCCGGTCGTGCTCGGTTCTGGCCGCCGCCTGTTCAACAACGGCATTCTCTCCGTGACGATGCGCCCTGTCGAGCTCACCGTTACCGACGTTGGCATCGTCCTCGGCACCTACGAGCCGATTGGACCGGTTGGGCACGGTGAGATGTAACGGGCGGGCGAACCCGTTCGCCTCGTGCGCCGCATCCAGGTTGGCAGGCAGCCGTGTGCCGTACTCGTTCCCTACAAGCACAAGAGCGTCCGGGCGAACGGGTGCTCAGAGTTCCAACCCAAGCTCGACTCTTGGAGACGGCAAGACACCCATCGATTCTGGCACTCTGGTTGGAGTGTTCGAGCACTTCACCGACGCCACGCGCCGGATCCTCGTCAAGGCGCAGGAGGAAGCACAGCGCCTGCACGACAGCTCGATCGATCCAGAGCATCTCCTCTTGGGCCTCTTGCGAGAAGATGGGTGCATAGCCACCCAGGCACTGTCGGACACTGGCGTTGACTACGACCGAGCTCGTGAGGTCGTTGAGAGCGGCAAAGGCCAATCAGATGACTGGAACTCAGGCCGGCAACCGTTGTCCCAGGCCACCAAGAGAGTCATTGAGAGGTCAGTGCACATATCGTGGGCTCGAGCGGACGGCGGAGTCGATACGGAGGACCTATTCGCCGCACTTCTCGAACAGGAAGATGAGACGACAGAGGCTGTCTTGGCCGGGCTGGATGTCACTCCGGAAGAGCTGATGCAGAGAGTCGACGCGTTGCTGGCCGAACGCAATCAGTAGTCCACCCCGGACAGGCATACACTCCGACAGTGGGCCCACTCCTTGCTTTCTCCCACAGCGCAAGTGTCACCGTTGCCGAGGTCTCGTTCCTGCTCCTCTTGATCGCCGGCATCTGGATTGCGGTGGCGTGGCTCATGGAGGACAGGGGTGGCGAGACTCGGAGCTGGAACCTGCAAAAGGTCAGGATGGTCGTTGCCGGTGTCCTCATCGCGGGCGCGGGACTGCTTCTCATCATCGCGACGCACTGGGGACACTTGTTCGGCCAGTAAGACCCTCGTTACGTCCCGATTGATGAGAACAGTTCGCGGGCCAACTCTGCGACTTGCTCTACGTCTTCAGGGTCAGGCAGCGGCCCCTCTGCGAACATCGCCACTTGAAGGGTGGGCCCGTACGCCCCGAAGGTTGCCATTTGGGCTGCCGTCACCGGCTGAATCACGAAGTGGATGTGCACGGGATGGCCGCCGGCATGAGACCAGAGGCAGTTGTACACCTGCTCGCCCCCAACGAGCGTGCGGGCGACGACCGAGGTCTGGCGCAGGAGCGGGCCGAGCTCTTCCGCCTCGTCCACCGTGAGATCGGCCACCGATGTGACGTGACGCTCCGGTTTCACGATCAGGGTCCCCAGTCCGAGCGGACCGATGCAGTGCTCGACACACCAGTGTCTTGTCCGGTGGATCAGACCGCCCGGCAGTGGTTTGCGGCCGTTCGACAGGTCGCACGCCAGACACACCTCCATATCCCTAGTGTTCCATGTCGGCGTTCGGTAGCACCGCGACGGAACGGCGGTCACACCCGGGCGGCTGTGGGATGGGACGTAGGATCCAAGAGTGGCAGCGCACGGCAATCGCGTTGGATGCGACCAGGAAGGTTGCGGACGCCCCCGGCACACCGACATCTGGGAGATCCAGGAGACATGAAAGCCTCTGGCTCTCGGAGTGCTCCCGTCGCGGTGACGGTGGCGGAGGTCATCGCCCAATTCCGGCTGCTCCACAATGAGCTGCGATTCGTCGTCTCCAATCACAGCGATGAGCCACTCAATTGGGTGCCCTGCCCGGGTGCGAACTCGGTCGCAACGATCATCACCCACACGCTCGGCTCCGAGGCGGAGACCTTGCGCGCCGTAGCCGGAGAACCCTCGCCACGGGTGCGAGACGCGGAGTTTCAAATGGGGAGACAGAGCAAGCCTGCTTTGGTTGACCAGATCGAAACAGCCGATGCCCTCCTCGAGCTTCTGGGTCCCGCGTTGACAGATGACCGGGGCACAGCTCTTGTGAGCCTTCCGACGCTGTCCAGCGATGATCGTCGGTCGGGTATTGCATGGCTCATCGGGAACCTTGGCCATGCCCGAGAACACATGGGCCATCTCAGACTGACGATTCAGCTCTCCGAGGTTGACGGTACCGCTCACGCTTGAGGGTGACGGGAGCCTAGGTCTGCACCTCTCAGCCTGCGGGCGGGCGGAAGGGCACGTCTCGCTTTGCCGCTTCGTCGATCTCGCTCGGCGTCAGCAGCACGACCGTGCGCGAGCTGATCGTTCCGCTCCCGTTGACCGCCATCTGGACCGCGGCCACCGTCGCGTTGTCCGGCAAGTCCGCGACGATGAAGGCGTCGGTGTCACCAAAGGCGAAGTAGAAGCATTCGAGCGTGCCCCCCAGGCCCTCAATGAGCGCCTTCGTGGCCGCCACGCGGGCAGAGCCCCCTTCGGATCTCAATCCTTTGATCGCATCGGCGGTATAGCTCGCCTCGACCAGGTACTTCGGCATGTCCACGCCCTCCTTGCCATCGTCTTGGATCCCGCCAGGCGATCGTACCGGAGCGACCCGATCTTTCGTCAGCGAAAACCGTCGACGTCATGAGCTCTCGAGGAGCGAGTTGATCCTGTCGTTGAGCGCAGTTTGATTCGCGACATGGACGTACACCTCGGGCGGAAGGCCCAGGCCGGACCCCCAGGACAGTCCACCTTGGCTGTTGATGACCGCTGCGCCGCCCTGACCCAGTTCGACGAAACTGCCCGGAGCACCATCGACCGCGTACAGCAACGTGGGACCGTCCCAGTCACCGTCTCCCGGTGGCCCGCAATGAAAGAGCTTTGTGTAGACGATGCGCATCGGGTTCTTCGGGGGCACAGTGGTGCAGAGTGTGCCACCCACTTTCGTGTCGATACCTGTGAACCCGTCGACCCAGGCGATCGCCGTCGGCCAGCCCTGCGTACCGACCAACCTTGTGGTGGCGGCGATGTCCAGACGCTCGTTGGTGAACGGAGGACCCCCCGTCGGGAAGAGCCCGTCTTCGATCACGAGCCGTTTCACCTTGGTCGTCACGAGCGCCCGTCCCGACAGCGAACTGCCCTGACCCGGACCGGAACGAAGCAGACCGGCCAGGTTCGTGTCGCCGCCGAGAGCGACAACCGTCACGCTGTGGTTCGGCTGGCCCGCCAACAGGCGACGGTAGAGAGGCACCGCCGGCTGCGCCTGCGAGCTGTTCCGGATGGCGTGCGGCAGCTCCTCCGCCAGGACATCGCTGTACCCGTGTGGGGCCGTATTGGCGGAGGTATCGACCACCACGCCGACCGGAATGCTGCTGTGTCCGTAGGCCGTATCGATGGCATCGAGAGCAGCGGCGGCCACCGGGTTCCGAATATCGGACATGACGGCGAGGATCTTGACGTCGCCCCGTTGCTGCAGGACATTAGCCATCCCCAACGCCGTGGCGTCGTCCCACCAGAGGGAAAGGTCGGTGTCGATGATGATGCGTTGCGGACCCCCGTTGGCCGTGGCGGCGGATGCAGGCGCCGGCGCTGTGAAGCCGAAGAGACCGGCGGCGACAGTGAGCGCGAGGAACAGCACCGCAGAGGAACGGTTCCGCGGGCTCGATCCCCCAGTTCGCGATCGGAGCGCCGGTCGCCTGACTCTCCTCCGCACCCCGCCTGTACAGCGCTCGACCACACGTCTCAAACTAGCGGGGGGCGCGTTGACGAAGGGGGGCTGTCGTGAAGGGCTCGACCTCAGGCGGGTGGATGTTGCCGCACGCGCCGAGCCGTGGTTCCATGTGCACGTGGCGACGCGGGCATGGATGAGTTGGAGCAGCGGCAAGGACAGCACCTTCGCTCTGCAGTCCTTGGACCCCGACATCACCGTGACGAGTCTGCTCGTGACCGTGAACGAGGAGGCGGACCGGGTCGCCATGCATGCCGTGCGGCGATCCCTGCTCGAATCTCAGGCTGATCGACTCGGCCTGCCCTTGCACATCGTGACCATCCCCTCACCGTGCCCGAATGACGTCTACGAGGCCCGGATGAGGACGGCGATGGACGCGGCGGTGCAGGACGGGGTCGGCGCCATCGTCTTCGGAGACCTCTTCCTCGAAGACGTCCGGCGCTACAGGGAACGGGCCTTGGCGTCCACGGGCATCGTGCCCGTCTTCCCGCTCTGGTCCCGCCCGACAGCCGAGCTCGCAGAAGAGATGATCGCCCAGGGTGTCCGGGCCGTCTTGACATGCGTGGACCCGGCGCAGATCTCCCCGTCATTCGTCGGGCGAGCCTTCGGCGAAGACCTCCTCAACGACCTTCCGCCCGGCGTGGACCCCTGCGGCGAACGCGGCGAATTCCACACCTTCGTCTGGGACGCACCCATGTTCAGCTCCCCCATTCCGATCCGGACGGGCGAGACCGTGACCCGAGACGGGTTCGTCTTCTGCGACGTGGTGCCGGCAGAGGGAGAGCACCGCACCAGCCGGGAGCCGCCTCGAACGACTTTCTGAGGCCTGATAGGTCAGAGCTTCACAATGCTCACGGAGTCGATTTCCAGGAGATCCACGATGTAGAGCTCCTCCTCGGAGAGGTCGACGAATTCGATGCCGACGCGCGCGATTCCGCCCGGGCCAGCTCTTGCGTTTCGCACCTCACCGGTGAGCGTCATGTCGATGGAATCTCCCACCGGAAGGCGCACGGAGATGCGACGGCCGACCATACCTGGTGCATCGGCGTGGCGAAAGTCCATCCCCACACCCAGCGTCGAGAAGTCGAAGACCCCGCAGTCCAACCACAGGTGGGCGGGCTCGCCCTCTATCTGGCAGGAGCCCATCCACACGGCGGACTGGCGTTGTGCCCGTCGGCGATCGTCCATGGTCCACCCTCCCGATTCGGCGCAGCGTCGACGCGGGGACGCAACGCGCCCTGCAACCAGTGTCGTCAGGAGTCCGGTGGGACTTGAACGCCTGCTGCAAACTGGTCTCGGAAGGGCCGGGCCCTCCCCGGCCCGCCTGTAGCCTGAGCGGGCGCGTCCACCATCAAAGAGGAGGTTGGCCGATTGCCTGCATGCTCCCGCTGCCTGGTCGAGGTGCCACCGGGGACAGCACTGTGTCCCAAGTGCGGCGCCGCCATCAGGCCGCCCGTCACACTGCGACCGCCACCCAAGCGCGTCGGGAAGTCGCGCCAACGGGTGAACGCCGTGAACAGGAGAGACCGAGTCATCGGCTCGGCCACCTTCGTGCTCCTGGTTTCGTTCTGGCTGCCGTGGTACAGCATCGGACCCTTCTCCGCCGATGGGCTCGCTGTCCACGGCTGGCTGTTCATCGCTGTGCTGGACTCCATCGTGCTGGTGCTCTACGTCCTGATCACGGCGTTCGGCGTCGGCGACCTGGCCGACATGGGCCGCCTGTCCAAGGAGCAGCTCCTCACTCTCTTGACGGGCGTCAATCTGGCTCTCGTGGTGCTGAGCTTCCTGTTGAAGCCGGCCGGCTTCAGCTGGGCGTGGGGAGCCTTTCTGGCGCTGATCGCCGCCATCGTGGCGTTCGTCCCCTTCGGTGTCCCCCTGGTCCAGGAGCACCGCCGCCGCTGACCCCACCCTCGGAAAACGCCCGGCGGCGGATCTCGTCGCCGCACTGAGGCCGGCCCGAGAGCCGACCCGTCGGCAGTCAGGCCGGTGGGCCGCCCTGCACGCGCAGGCCGTCGCACACGATGGTGAGGAGGTCGAGGGCCGGTGCCGCCGTGGAGTGTGCCGTCGCCTGGCACGTCGCACCGACGAGCGCGAGCACCGCGTCCGGCTTGACGTCCGGGCGCACGGCACCGACGGTCTGCGCCCGCTGCAACAGGACGCCGATGGCGTCGTTGAGGTCCTCCTTCACCGCCATGGACGCCTCGTCCTGCTCCAGTCCGGCGCCCATGACGGCCGCGATGAGGTCGCGCTTGGCGGCGCCCTCCTCGACGGCGTGGGTCAGGAAGCCGAAGAACGCCCCCTTCGGGTCGTCAGAATCCGCCAAGGCGCGCGCGTCGAGCGCCAGGGCTGACAGCCGATCCAACAGGACGGCCTGACAGAGCTTCTCCTTGGTCGGGAAGTGGCGGTAGAGCGTGCCCACTCCGACGCCCGCCTTCTCCGCGATCAGGTCGACAGGGACCTCGATCCCCTCGACGGCGAAGACGGTCTCGGCGGCTTCGAGAATGCGGGCCCGGTTGCGCTGGGCGTCCGCCCGCAGGGGGCGTGCGTCGGCCGCCTCGTCACACCCTGCCTCTACGTTCGAAGTTCCTTCCACAAAATCTCTCCTCCCCCCGTTGACAAACGGAACTCAGGTTCCGTATAGTGTATCTGGAACCAGAACTCCGCTTCCGATTCTAAGCCATCACCGCCGGGAAAACCAGACCCTTCCAGGTCAGAACGGCGGGGCGGGAAAGCCGGGACGGACCTCTTTGCACACGGAGACCCACCATGACCTCGACTCTCGACCTCCCTGATCAGGCGTCCCAATCAGAGCCCGACCTCGACCCCAAGCGCTTCCGGGCCCTCGCCATCATCGCGGTGGCCCAGCTCATGGTGGTGCTCGATGCCTCCGTGGTCATCATCGCCCTGCCCTCCGCCCAGCGGGCCCTGCACATCTCGACGGCCAACCGCCAGTGGATGCTGACGGCCTACACCCTCTCCTTCGCCGGCCTGCTGCTGCTCGGCGGCCGAATCGCCGACTACTTCGGACGCAAGCGCATGTTCGTCATCAGCCTGATCGGCTTCGCCGGCGCCTCCGCCCTGGGCGGCCTGGCCCAGAACTCGGCCATGCTCTTCAGCGCCCGCGCCCTGCAGGGTGCGTTCGCGGCGGTCATGGCGCCCGCCGCGCTCTCGCTGCTCACTGTGGCCTTCACCGAGCCCAAGGAGCGGGCTCGGGCCTTCGCCGTCTACGGCGGCATCGCCGGCGGCGGCGCCGCTATCGGGCTCATCCTCGGCGGCTTCCTCACCGAGTTCGCCTCGTGGCGCTGGACGCTCCTGATCAACGTGCCGATCGCCATCGTCGCCGCTGTGGCGGCCTTCCGCTTCGTCTCCGAGAGCAGGGCCTCGGCCAACCACGGCTACGACCTACCCGGCGCGGTCACCGTCACCGGCGGCCTGCTCGCCCTCGTCTACGGGTTCACCAAGGCCGGCACGGACGGTTGGGGAGCGTCCACCACGGTCATGTTGTTCGCCGCCGCGGCGGTGCTCCTGGTGGCCTTCGTGGTGATCGAACAGCGCGTGACCCACCCCCTGCTGCCCCTCCGGGTCGTGCTCGACCGCAATCGCGGCGGATCCTTCCTGTCCTCTCTGCTGGTGGGGACGGCGCTGCTGGGGACCTTCTTGTCGCTGACCTACTACTTCCAGGGCACGCTGCACTACTCCGCGCTGAAGTCCGGGTTCGCCTTCGTGCCCTTCTCCTTGGGCATCATCACGGGCGCCACCCTGGCCAGTCGCCTGCTGCCCCGTTTCGGGCCGCGGGCGGTGATGACCGGCGGGCTGCTGATGGGCATGGCCGGTCTGATCCTCTTCAGCACCCTCGACGTGCACTCCGCCTACATCAGCACGGTGCTACCGGCCGAGGTCATCGTGAGCCTCGGCATGGGCCTCTCCTTCGTCGCCATGAGCAGCACGGCCCTGATCGGGGTGGGTGATCAGGACGCCGGCGTGGCCAGCGCACTGGTGAACGCCACCCAGCAGACCGGGGGCACCATGGGCGCCGCGCTCATCAACACCATCGCCACCAGCGCCACGGTGTCCTACGTCGCAGCGCACGGGAAGTCGGCGGCCTCGCTCACGGCGGGGTCGATCCACGGCTACACCACGGCCTTCACCTTCAGCGCCATCGTGTTGGCGGTCGCCGCCGTCGGCGCCTTCACCCTGATTCGGCGAGCCCGCCCCGACACGGTCGAGGCCGAGCTGGCCGACGAGCAGCCGCTGGCCTTGGCCTCCGTCTGAGCGGAGCCGAACCCGTCCCCGCCGGAGCAGGCCGGGGGGCTACTCGCTGATGATCTCGATGGCGTACTCGGGGCAGTTGGCCACGGCGAGTCGCGCTTTGTCCTGCAGTTCAGGCGGGATCTCGTTCAGGATGACGGAGGCCTGCCCGTAGTCGTCGACGTCGAAGATCTCGGGCGCGAGGCCGTAACAGCGGGCGTGGCCTTGGCACTTTTCGGGGTCGACGCGGATCTTCATGGGAATACGACCGGCAGGATACGTGGTCCGCGGACCTGTCCGCCTGCCCAGGTGATCTCCTGGCCCTCGGCCAACGAGAATTCCGGGAGGCGGGCCATCCACTCCTGCAGGGCGACCTGCAGCTCCATGCGGGCGAGGTTCGATCCGGCGCAGCGGTGGATGCCCGAGCCGAACGCCACGTGGCGGTTGTGGGTCCGGTCCAGCTGCACGATGTCCGGCTGCTCGAACGCCTCGGGGTCGCGGTTGGCGGCCGGGAAGTTCATCAGGACCTTGTCGCCCGCCTTCATGGGGCAGCCCTTGTACTCGATGTCCTCGGTCACCTCGCGGGCCATCGTCACCGGCGCATAGGCCCGCAAGAGCTCCTCGACCGCGGTCGGCATCAATCCGGGATCGGCCGCCAGCGCCTTGCGGTCGTCGGGGTGCGCCGCCAGGTGCCAGAGCGAGGACCCGATGGCACTCCAGGTCGTGTCCACGCCGGCGATGAGGACGAGCGCGGCCATGCCGAGCACGATGCCGTCGTCGACCGGCGTGCCGTCGACCTCGGTGGTGAGCAGCTCGCTCAGGAGGTCGTCGCCCGGGTTCCGGCGCCGGTACTCGAGCTGACCCAGGAAATAGTTGAGCAGGCCCTCGGCCCCGCGCTGGCGCCGTTCAGCGTCGTCGGCGAACTCCAGCACGTCGCGCACCCAGCCGGTGAAGGTGTCGGAGAGGTCGGTGGACACACCGAGGATCCGGGCGATGACACGCACGGGAATCTGTTGCGCGTAGTCGGCGGCGGCATCGGCGTGGCCCTGGTCGGCGAACCGGTCGAGCAGCCCGCGGCAGAGCTCGCGGGTCAGCGGCACGTAGCTGTCGACCCGCTGGTGCGAGAACCACGGCAGGAGGAGCCGCCGCGTCCAGGTGTGCAATGGGGGGTCCGCCGAAATCGGCGGCAGGCCGTACTCGAGGTTCGGGCCGTCGAAGTTGGCGTTGGGATCCTCGTCCTCGTCGCCGGGGATGACGGCCACCTTGATCGAGCTGAAGTGCGCGATGTCGTGGGCGATGTCGGTGACGTCGTCGTAGCGCGTGGGCAGCCAGCTGCTCTTCCGCCGGTCGGTGTGCGCGATCGGACAACTCTGCCGCAGTTCGTCCCAAATGCTGAACGGGTCGGTGACGTAGCGCGGGTCGAGGACGTCGAAGTCGGTTGCCCAGTCCTGCACGGGCGCGGTATGTGGCATCGGACCCCCTTGCTGCTGTCTCAACTCACCCGGATGCCTGCACCCTAGTGCGGGCGCAACCGCACCCCTACGGGGCGACCGGCTGGCCCCCGCGCAACACCTCGTACTGGCGGCCCCGGTCGTCGGCCACCACGCGCTGCGTCGAGCCGTCGCCCTCTGGGCGCAGCACCGCGGCCCCCGACGGCGCGTACTGCACGATGTAGGCCTTGCGCACCGCGCCGGTCCGGTTGGGCCCGGTCGAGTGCGGCGTCAGCGACGAGAACACGACGATGCTGCCGGCGGGCGCCGGCACCGCCACGGCGTCGGGCGGGTCGCGCAGGCAGACGAAGCCGATGTCGGAGTACTCGTGGGCGAGCGTGCCCAGCCGGTGCAGCCCCGGCACAACCCATGGGCACCCGTTCTCCTCGGTGGCGTCGGTGAGCGCCACCCAGCAGGTGAGGTACTGCTGGGGCTCCACGAAGGCGTACCCGTTGTCCTGGTGCCAGGGAAACGGGGACTCGGTCCCGGGCTTCTTGTAGACGGCCTGGTCCCAGTAGAGCCGCACGTCGGGCCCGACGAGGTCGGCGCACAGGTCGGTCAGCAGCGGCGCGCGCGTGAACTCCCGCAGCACCGGCGAGTGCAGCACCAGGTGGGTGGTGAAGGTGATCTCGTCCGCCCGCGCAATGAAGAACCGCCCGCCTTCCAGCTCGCGCAGCGCGTCAGCCCCGCGTTGCTCGAACGGATCGATGGCCGCCATCAGCGCCTCGAGCTCGGCCCGCCCCAGCGCGTCCTCCAACACGAAGTATCCGCCCTCGTCGTAGCGGCGGGCTTGGGCTGCCGTGACGCTGCGGAACGGGCCGGTGTGCTCGCGCCAGGAGAACGCCGTGTTGCGCTCGTGCGTGGCCGGCGCGCCCACCTCTACTGCCCGGCGAAGTTCGGGTCGCGCCGTTCCGCCGCGGCGCGCACGCCCTCTGCGAAATCGGCCGTGCCGCGCAGCCGGGCCTGCTCGGCGTACTCGTGCTCCATGGCGAGCCGGGCCTCCTCCACCAGGCCCTGGCGCAACGTGGCCCGGATGGAGCGGACGGCGAGCGGTCCCGCCGCGGCCAGCTCGCCGGCGTAGGCGATCGCCTGCGCCAGCAGGTCGTCGGCGCCGGCCAGGCGGTCACACAGGCCGAGCGCCAGCGCCTGCTCGCCCCCGACGCGGCGCCCGGTGAGGAGGAGGTCCGCCGCGGCCTGCCGGCCGACGACCGCCGGCAGCGTCACCGTCAGCGCGAAGCCGTGGTGGAAGCCCAAGCGGGCGAAGTTGGCGCTGAAGCGGGTCTGCTCCGTCGCCACGCGGAAGTCGGCCGAGAGCGCGAGGCCGCAACCGCCCCCGATCGCGGCCCCCTGCACCGCCGCCACCACGGGCAGCGGGGCGGCGAAGAGGCGCAGCGCCGCCCGGTACAGCGCGGCGATGTCGGCGCCGGCGTTGCCGGCGAAGTCCAACCCGGCGCAGAAGTGCCGGCCCTCCGACGCCAGCACGATGGCTCGGCACCAGCCCGAGCCGTCCAGCTCCTCGTACGCCGCGGCCACGTCTTCGATCAGCCCGGTGTCGAAGAAGTTGTTGGGCGGCCGGTGCAGGCACACGACCGCGACGTGGGCGCCGTTCTGCGCCACGGTGACGTCGGTGCCACTCACGGCGCCAGGTCCTCCAGGCTGCGCCAGTAGATGACCGCTTCCTCGCCCTCGACCGCATTGGGGATCCGCCCCACTTCTTCGAAGCCGAGCCGGCGGTACATGGCGCGGGCGGGGTTCGATTCGAACACGAGGTTGAACATCATGGCGTCGAAGCCGAGCCGGCGCGCCTCGTGCAGCGAGTGCTCCACCAACGACCGCCCCACCCCCGTGCCCCGGTACGGCGCCAGAACGAAGTAGCCGGCGTTGGCGATGTGGGCGGCCCGGCCCACGAAGTTGGGCTTGATGTACGACGCACCGATCAGATAGCCGCCGAAGCGGGCCACGGACACGGCCGCCGAAGGGCGGATCCAGTAGTCGTCGAAGTCCTCCCGGGTCAGCGGCGGCCGCTGGGGGAACCCTTCGCCTGCGCCGACGATGTGACTGAACGCCGTGTACAGCTCGTCGTGGTCGTCCGTCGCCGCCTGGCGGATCTCTACCGGCACGGCACCCACGGTAGTGGCGCGCACCCGAGAACCGACTGATCGCACGGGGGGTGCAGTGCGACTCCGGAACAGCCCCGGTGTCAGGCGCCGGTGCCGAACCCGGCCGTGCCGATGCCGGGCCGCACCGCCTCAATCGGGTCGCGCAGGTCGTCGATGTAGCCCAGTGCGTAGGCGCCGCGGTCGTAGCCCATGACCCGCAGCAGATCGGTCGGCAGCGTCTCGGCCACCTCGCGCGGTACGGACAGGTACTGGTTCTCCTCCTGGCGCAGCCAGGCCACGTTGTAGGTGATGTTCAATCCGATGCGGGTGGCATCGGACCGGTTCGCCCCTCCCCCGTGATACACGCTCCCCGAGTAGAAGAGGACGGAGCCGCGGGACATGGTGGCGGGCTCCGTGTCGTCGGGGCCGAAGGACAGCCGGTCCTCCCCCTGGTTGCTCCCCGGCACCACGCGGGTGGCACCGTTCTCCTCGGTGAAGTCGGTCAGCGCCCAGATGGTGTTGCACTGGACCTCGTAGCCGGCGGGGAACGGGAAGAAGTCGAAGGCCCACTGGTCGCGGTGGATGGGCTGGGGCTTCGCGCCCGGTCCGATGGCGATGGCCTGGGTCAGGTGGAGCTGGATGTTGGTGGCATGCCCCAGGAAGGTGCGGGCCGCGCCCAGTGCCAGCGGGTGCATGACGAGCTCGCGGCAACCGGGCGAGCGCGCGATCAGCGAGCCGGTGCGCCGCGTGTGGTCACCGCTGAAGTCGTCGGGCCCGGTGGGGGTCGACTCCAGGTAGGGACCCAGCTCCATCTCGATGCGCCCCAACAAGGTCTCCGGAGCCACCGCGTCCACGATGACGGCGCCGTCACGCCCGATCAGCGCGGCCACCTCGTCGGGGCTGGTGTCGTGCGGCAGATGGACGAGTGGCACGCCCTATCCTCCCCACACGCCGGGTGGCGCGGCAACTCGTTCAGCCCGCCGCGTCGACCACCAGGCCCAGCTCCACCAGCTTGCCCACGGTCCGGCGCACGTCCTCGCCGATGTCGGCCGCGTCGTCCGGGTGCGCCGCCTGCAGCTGGCGCACCATGTCGTCGAGCGTCGTGGCGCCGTCGCAACGCTCCCAGATCGACGCCGCGCTCGTGTTGAGCAGTATGAGCAGTTGTCCGACGTCGTCGTAGACGGCCACGTTGTCGTCCAGCTCGACGGTCGACGCGCCCGGGCGCTGCGCCGGGCGCGCCAGGCCACGCCCGTCCTCAGCGGCCACGGCCGGCTCCGGGGGTCACGGCCGTCGTCGCCTCCACCAGACCCAGCACGAGGGCGCAGGCCTCGTCGAGGTCCGACATGGTCAGGGCGTAACAGGAGGACTGCGCCACCAGCCGGCCCAGGGCGGCGGCGCCGGCGATGCCGTGCGGAATCAGGTTGACGGCGTGCAGGGCGAGCGACAGGAAGGCCTCGGTGTCCGACAGCGGCGTCAGGCGTGTCGGCACGCCCGGCGCGTAACGCGGGACGACCACCAAGGCGGGCCGGCTGGGGCCACCCACGCGCAGGCCGGTGGCCCCGGCCACCGCCACCTGCCACTCGGCTCCGTCCCATGGGCGGGCGCCGCGCGGGCGGCCCCGGTCGGGATGCAACTCGGGGACGACGGCGAAGCTCCCGCGCTTCAGTGTGATCGGCTTGGCGTAGGGCAGCAGCTGTCCGTGCGTCAGGTCCAGGGCCGCCAGCTCGTCGGTCAGATAGCCCATTCCGGCGCGGGCCAGGCCGGCGGTCAGGGTCGACTTGCCCGATCCCGATGCGCCCGGCAGCAGCAGCCCGGTGCCGCCGGCGTCGAGGGCCCCGGCGTGGAAGAGCAGGTGCTGGCCGCTCGCCGCGGCGGCGGACCGGTTGACGTCCCACACCACCCACCCCAGCGCGTCGCCGGGACACTGGGCCGCTGCCAGCAGCTCGTCGTCCCGGGCCACGTCGAAGGCGCCGGCGTGCCCCGGCGCGGCCGTGACCGAGTACCAGTGGTCGACCCCCACCACTTCGGGATCGGAGAGCCCCGCGAACATGGCTTCGGCTCGCTCGCTCACCTGGGCGTCGTCGCTCCGCACGGCGAAGCGGTACGACAGGCCGCGCCGGCCGGCGCTGCGCTGCACCCGGTGGTGCTCGACCGGCACGCGCTCGCCGCCGCCGGCGCGCTACGCCCGGGGGGCGTCGGACGGGGCGGACCCGGCTGGCTTCGGAGCCCGGCTGGCCCAGTGCTGCATGGCCCAGCCGCCCGCCACCAGCGCCGCGCCGACCTCGGCGTCGCGCTGGATGTCGAGCCCGGTGAAGGCGAGCGATTTCGTGGGTTCCGTCGTCGCCGTCGTGTCCGCCGCCGTGGCGAAGCCGTCGGGCCCATTGACCCCGGCGCTGCCATTGGCCACGACGGACGCGCCGGTGCCGGGACTGGCTCCGACGGAGGCGCTGGTCGTCGCACCGACGGAGCCGCCCCCGCCCGACGTGCTCGACAGGGCGGCGCCGGCGGCCGGCTTGGCGGTGAGGATCTCGGGGACGACCCAGGCGGCGGCGCCGGCGGTGGCCACGGCGGACAGGCGCCCCATGGCCTGGCGCCGCGAGATCCGGGGCCGGCCCAGCGCGCCGTCGCCCGCTCCGTCCGGAGTCGTCGCTCCGTCCACGCGTCCGCTGCCATCGCTCTGCGGCTGTTCTTCGTGCATGTCGTTCACCGTTCTGTGCCGCCCGCGGACGGGCGGGCGCAATGCACTGATAACGCCAGGACCCCGGATTTCCTACCGCCCTGGCGCCCGAATTCCGCAATCTCGGTAGGAATGCGCCCCCGCCGGGACGCACCGCATGCACACCCCGGAACCACCGTTCCCCACACGTGAGGACGCCCACGGCCACAAGCGCTCCCGGCGGCGCCCGCGCCGCTCCGGCCCCTGCCCCGGTGTCGCCGGCCGAGGCGACGGCCCGAGTGCTCTGGGAGGCCTGCCGCCGTGATCCCGATCCGGCCGCGTTCCGGCGTGCCCTCGCCGGCGGGGCCGACATCCACCGCGCCGTGGCCGCCGCTACCGACCACCGGATCGCCCCGCTGCTGTGGCGGGCCTTCTGCGCCGCCGACGGCCGCGACGCGCTGGGCCCGGATCGCGCCGCCCTCTGCGGACTGGCGGACGCCTTCCGGATGGAGGCGCTCCTTCTCATCCCCCGGGCGGTGGCCCTGGCCGTGCGCCCGTTGACCGACGCCGGCCTCGAACCAGTGGTCTTCAAGGGGCCCGCCGTGGCGGCCCGCTATCCCGCGCCGGGGCTGCGCCCGATGGAGGACATCGACCTCCTGCTCCCCCGTCGCGATCACCAGCGTGCACTCCGGGTCCTCGGCGCGGCCGGGTGGCGGGTCGTGCGCCCCGGTGGCACCGACCGCTACGACACCGTGTTGGCCCACGACGAGGTTCCGTCCCTGGTGCTCGAGCTGCATTACGGGCTCGAGGGCACGTCGCAGCGGGTGACGGCGCTCGACCCGGGGAAGCTGTGGGAACGCCGCCAGCCGATGGCGTGCGCGGGGACGCCCGCCTTCGGCCTCCCGCTGGCCGACGAGCTGGTCGTCCTGGCCGCGCACGCCGGGAAGCCTCATCACGGCTTCGTCCGGCTGGCCTGGATCGCCGACCTGGCCATGATCGTCGGTGACGCGGCGGACCGAGGCACGCCCGTCGACTGGGCACGCGTGCACGCCGTGGCCCGCGACGCCCGCTGCCTGACCGTGGTCGCCGGCGCCCTGGCCCTGGCCGGCCACGCCGGGGTGGACCCGCCGGCCGGTCTCTTCCCGCTCCCCAGCCGGGGCTGGCGCGGTCAGGCGCTCGAGCGCCTGGTGTCACCCGCGTGGCCGCTGACCCACCTGGAGCTTCCCGGTTACCACCTGAACTACGCCCTCACCGACGCCCCGGCCCAGCGGCTCAAGATCCTGCTCGTGCTCCTCGCCTCCGGGCACCGTGTCGGGACCCGGGCCCGCCACGCCGTGTCCTGGCCGCGCCGGACCCTCTTGCGGGCCGACCGGCGCGTGACGTCGGGATCCTCGGACGAGGCCCGTCCCGCTATGGCCCCGGGAAGACGTCGCGCAGCGCCACCAGGAGCGCGCTCGTCGCCCGTGAAGCCGGGCGTGTGGTTGGGGTCGAGGCGGCCGTAGACCAGCCGGCAGAAGCCCTCGGCGGGCAGCTCGAGCGTGGGCTGCTGACCGGGCTCGCCCGCGGTCAGCTCCACGCCGTCCGCCGATATGCGGAGGGCGAAGTCGCGCCCGGGGTCGGTGGTGCGGATGGCGACCGTGCGCTCCTCGCCGTCGGGACGGCCGCTGAAGCGGGCGTTGAGGGTCAGGTTGTCGACGACCAGCGCCACCGCGTCCTCGGGCAGTCGGGCAGTGTCGTCGAGGGATACCGCGATGTCCCAGGTGTGGAACGTGTGCTCGTTCAGCCGGAGGCCGACCACTTCGTCGAAGCGCAGGCTGAGTGGGCCCATCGGGAAGTTGAGCCGCGCCCGGTCGCTCTCGCCCACCGAATCGAACGCGTCCACCAGGGCGGCGTCGGCCACCAGCGCGTCGTCGGCCTGGGCCCGGGGCGTCTTGGCGTTCCACTCGTCCCATACCGACGCGTTGAATCCCTCCGGCGCGGTGGTGCCCGTCCGGACGTCCTGCAGGCCGCGCCGCGCAATGACCGCGCCCGAGCCGAGGTGCGACAGCACCTGGGCCACGCTCCATTCGTCGCAGTAGGACTGCAAGGACAGTTGCGCGTCGTCCAGCCTGGCGGCGAGCACGTGCAAGCGATCGACTGAGGCGCGCAGGGCGCTGAGGGGAAGGTCCATGCGGCCGGTCTACCCGTCGGCGGCCCGCGCCGACGCGAGCGCGCGCATCCACCACCCCAGGTCGTCCGCCAGCAGGTCGAGGCGGGACTCAAGCGGCGCGAAGAACGACAGGTCGGCCGGGTCGGGCGCCTGCCGTGCGGCGATGAGCACGTCGGGCAGGATGTGCACAGCGTGGCGCAGTGGTGTCATCTCGAACTCGACTGCGACGGCCCGCAGCTGCTCGATGGCGCGCGCGCCGCCGGTGTTGCCCCACCCGACGTAGGCGACGGGCTTGCGCCGCCACTCGACGAAGGTCGAGTCGAGCGCGTTCTTCAGAACGGCGGGGTAGCCGTGGTTGTACTCGCCGGTAAGGATCACGTAGCCGTCGGCCCGGTCGATGACCCGGCTGAACCGGGTGACCTCCTCGTCGGCGTAGTCGCGCCCCGTGCGCGCCGGCGAATCGCCGTCGAAGAAGGGCAGGGGATGGTCCCGCAGGTCGACCAGCTCGAGCGCGAACGCGTCGTGGTGCGCGAGCCGGTCCATGACCCAGGCCGCCACCCGTTCGCTGAACCGGCCCTTCCGGGTCGTCCCGGTGATGACCTGCAGCAGCACGTGTCCTTCCTTACGTTCGTGATCGTCTCGCTCGCATCGTGACGCGGATCGGTGCCCGGCCGCCAGGCTCGACAGGGCGGCAGAAGTCCAGTAGTTAACTTGACAGCTAACTAACCTTCAGGTTAAATACTTGCCATGACGACTTCGACTGGCGACACCCTCGATGCCGCCTTCGCCGCGCTGGCCGACCCCACCCGGCGTGCCATCGTCAGCCGGCTGGCGCGGGGCGACGCCACCGTGACCGAGTTGGCCGCCCCGTTCGCCATGTCACTGCCGGCCGTCTCCAAGCACCTCAAGGTCTTGGAGCGCAGCGGCCTGATCTCGCGGCGGCGCGACGCCCAGTTTCGTCCCTGCCACCTCGAAGCCGGTGCGCTCGACGGCGCGCTGGACTGGATCACCACCAACCGGCGTCTGTGGGACGAGCGCTTCGACAAGCTCGACGTGCTGCTTGCCGGCCTCCAACCCGACGCCAAGCGAAGGGGGCGCGCCCGTGCCTGAGTACGGCGAACTGCACTTCAGCCGCGTCTTCGACGCGCCGCGCGAGCTCGTCTTCGCCTGCATGACCGACCCCGAGCATCTCGCCCACTTCTGGGGACCGACGGGAGTCACTGCGCCGCGGGACCGCATGACGGTCGACGCCCGGCCCGGCGGCGTCTTCGAGACCGTCATGGTCAGCGAAGCCGACGGGAGCGAGTATCCGACCAGGGCCGTGTACGACGATGTCCGCCCGCCCGAGCTGTTGGTGTGGACCGAGTCGCACTCGGGCATGCGCGTGCGCTCGGAGTTCGTCGCCGTCGGCCCGCAGCGCACCGAGGTCAGGATCCACCAGACCTACGTGCCCGAGGCCTTCCTGGATCCCGAGGCGCAGGCCGGGTTCCAATCCTCGCTCGACCGCTTCGACGCGTATCTCGCCGGGCTGGTGGCGTGAACATCGCGCACGACATCGCCGAGGAGTACGGCGCCTTGGCCGACCTGTTGGAGCCGGCCGGGACCGAAGTGTGGGATGCGCCGTCGCTGTGCGACTGCTGGCGCACCCGCGAGGTGGTGGCCCACATGACCATGCCCGCCCGCTACGACGGACCCGCTTTCATGGCGGAGTTGGAGGCCGCCGGCGGCGACTTCACCCGCTTCTCCAACGCGGTGGCCGCACGCGACGCTGCGCTGGGCGAGCCCGCCCTGGTGGCCGACCTTCGCTCCCCCGTGTTGCACCAGTGGCAGCCTCCGGGTGGAGGCGCGCATGGCGCGCTCCTGCACTGCGTCATCCACGAGCTCGACATCGCCGAGGCTGTGCCGCTGGCGCGGCGCGTGCCCGACGCCCGCATCCGTGCCGTGCTCGAGCTGGTGGCGGCGCCCGACTCGCCCAGTCTGTTCGATGTCGACCTCAGCGACGTGCAGTTGCGGGCGGACGACCTGGAGTGGTCGGCCGGCGCCGGTGCGCCGCTGGTGGGCCCGGCGCAGGCCCTGGCGCTCGTGGCCTGTGGCCGCCTGCTGCCGCCGGGACGCCTCCGCGGGGAGGCGGCCGCGCGCTTCACCGGGCCGTGAACGGCTGCACCGGGATTTCCCCGGCGCGCTCTCAGTGGACGTCGGGAGCGGACCCCGAGGCCGTCCCTTCACGCCAGCGGCGCCAGGCCTGGTAGCCGCCGGACAGGTCCCCCGCCTCGGTGAACCCCAAGCGGCGGAGCGAGTCCGCCGCCAGGCTGGAGGCGTAGCCCTCCGAACACACCACCACCACGGGCTGGTCGTAGCGACTGACCTCGGGCAGCGCATGGCTGCCGGTTAGGTCGAACCGCCATTCGAGCACGTTGCGCTCGACGACGATGCCGAAACCGAGCTCGCCCTCGGCGGCCCGCTGCGCTGCCGGTCGGATGTCGACCACGAGCGCGCCGTCGGCGCGGAGCGACTCGAGCTGATCGGGCTCGACCCGTCGGATACTGCTCCGGGCCTGGGCCAGCAGATCGTCGGCGCTGCGGGCGCTCACCGGGCGGCGGCCGCTGCGCTGCCCGTCCCCGTCCCGGCTCCGGGCGTGGCGTGCGCGCACTCGCCGCTGCCATCGGCGGACCAAAGCACCTGGCGCGGCACGAGTTGCTCCGCGACCACCTCGTAGAAGGTCATGGTCGTCAGGGCGGGGCTGTAGACGTGCAAGCTGAGCGCGTGCCCGTCGGAATCGTTGGTCACATCGTGCACGTGGCCGGTGCCAAATCCGAGCGTGGACCCCACCCGCAGCTCCCGGCGCACCAGGGAGAGCCGGCCGGTGTCGTCGCGCCACGGCACCGCTTCCACCAGGGTGCCGCTGATCACGCTGACCGCTCCGGCAGAGGCACCGTGGTCATGGAGTTCCACTCTCCCCCGACTCGGCCAGGCGATCAGCCAGGCGTCGAAGTCGGCCGTCCGCGCCATCAGACGCCACGAGCGACGTTCGGCGTCCAACGCTCCCGGCCAGTGCACGGCCGTGGCGAGCCGGCTCGCCACTTCCTGGGGGTCGAGACGGCGTCGGGCCGGGGGAAGCATCTAGGAGAGGATACGGGCCATACCTGACTAAGTCAATCGTATTTAAGGATTTTAAGCCCGTCCCAAGCGGTGCCGGACATATTCCCAGGACGGGAGCTCCGGAAAGGACAAGATTGCAGCCATGCCAGCTGGTGCGGGGCCCGCAAGCGCAAGACGCCAGCACGGCCTTCCGACATGAAGGTCATGGGGTCAGCCGGTGCGGGCATCGCCGAGCCGACGTCCGTCCCCGAGGATGTGGGGCATACCTCGTGGAACCAGCGGGTCCGCTCCCTGCTCCTCGGGCCGCACGGCGGTGGTTCCACCCGGCGGCGGGCCTCGGACGCCGTGCGCGTCGGCCTCGCCGTCGTGCTCCTCGTCATCTGCGTGCCGCTGGCGCAGGCCAACACGTCCGTGGAGATCCACCTCACTGAGCTCCTCACTCCCCCACCGGTCGGCATCCAGTGGTTGATCACCGCCATCTGGTTCGCCGGGTCGATCGGCGTGATCGTGGCCCTGGTCCTGATCGGCCTGCTCGTGCCGCGCCTGACGGCCGTGCGGCAGATGGCCGTGGCCGGCGTGGGCACACTGCTCGTCTGCCTGCTCCTCGACGCGCTGCTGGGCCCGGCCGCCGGGCGTGCGCCCATTGCGGAGTTCTCCGGCTTCGACCCACGCTTTCCCATCCTGCAGCTCGCCATCGCCACCGCGGTGGCCCTAGCGGGGCTGCCGTACCTGAGCCGCCCGATGCACCGCCTCGTGATCTGCGCCATCGCGCTGGCCGGGCTCTGCGCAGTCGTCGGCGCCTACGGACTGCCGCTCGGCGTGATCGCCGCCGTCATTGTCGGGTGGGGTACCGCGGCCGCCTGCCACCTCGCCATGGGCACTCCCAACGGGCTCCCGTCCGCTGCGGAGGTCACCGACGCCGTGCGCGATCTGCAGATAGAGGTGCAGGGACTCACCTCCATGGAACGTCAGGAATGGGGCGTCGCCTCGTTCGCGGGCACCGACACGGCGGGCCGCCCGCTCGAACTCGCCGTCTACGGGCGCGACGCCGCTGACGCGCAGTGGCTGCGCAAGGTATGGCGCTTCTGCATCTACCGCGATTCGGGACCGACCCTCATGATCAACCGGCTCCAGCAGGTGGAGCACGAGGCCTACCTGACGTTCTTGGCGGCCCACGCCGGCACGCATGTTCCCGAGGTCGTGGCGGCCGGGCACTGCGGGCCGGCCCGCGATGCCGCGTTGGTCACGCGGCTGCCCGAAGGACGCCGGCTCTCCCAACTGGAAGGGTTCGAGGTTCGCGACGACGACGTCGACGGCTTCCTGCACTCCGTGCTGTTGCTGCGCCGGGCCGGCATCTCCCATGGCGCGCTGAGCCCGGAGACGGTGGTGGTCAGCGCGCCGGGTCCGTTGCTGCGCGACTTCCGGTGCGCCTCGACCTCGGCCCCGGCCATGCGCACCGATCGCGACCTGGCCGCCGCGGTGGCCGCCGTGGCGGTGGTGGTCGGCGTCGAACGCGCCGTCGCTGCGACGTGCCGCGTGCTCGACACGGAGACGATCGAGGCCGTCCTCACCTGCTTACAGCGTTCTGCGCTCGACCCCGAGACCGAGCGCAGAGCCCGGTCGCACAAGGGTTTCCTCAAGTCGCTGCGTGAGGCGCTCGCCGGCGCCGCCGGGGTCGAGGCGCCGAAACTGGTCGAGGCGAAGCGCATCAGCTGGCCCAACCTGCTGATGGTCGTGGGCAGCCTGGTCGGCCTCTGGCTGATCATCGGCGTGCTCACCGATGCGGCGGGCTCGCTGAGCGTCATCCGGGGTGCCGCCTGGGGCTGGGTCGCCGCGGCCTTCGTCCTGGCGCAACTGCCGGTGGTCACGGGCGCCTGGGCGCTGACCGGCGCTGTCAGGGGCCCGCTGCCCTTCGGGCGCTGCGTTGCGCTCGAGACCTCCAACATGTTCACGTCCTTCGTCGGGGGTGACGCCGCGGTCTTCGGCGTCCGCGTCCGCTTCTTCCAACGCCAGGGGCTGGACGCGTCGGCGGCCATCAGCTCGGGAGCCATTGCGGGCACGGCGAGCTGGGTGATGAAGGCCGCTCTGTTCCTGGTGTGCATCCCCTTCGCCCTGGGTGATTTCCATGAGCCGACGTCGAACGACGGCGGGAGCCACCAGGGCGCTGTCTGGATCATCGTCATTGTCGTCCTCGTCGTCGCGGTCCTCGTGGGGGTCGTGGCGTTCGTGCCCAAGGTGCGGCGCCTGGCGGCGGACAAGGCCCGGCCCCACCTCGTCAGGATCTGGGGCGACGTCAAGGCCATCGCAGTGGAACCACGGAAAATCGGCTACGTCCTGGGTGGTTCCCTGTGCAGCCAGGTCCTCATCGCCCTGTGTCTTGGGGCCACGCTCCACGCCGTGGGCGAGCACGCCAGCTTCGCCACCCTCATCGTGGTGATCACCCTGGCGGCCACGATCGGTGCCGCCGTGCCCGTTCCGGGCGGCGCCGGTGTCGTCGAGGTCGGTCTCATCGCCGGGCTCACCGCGGCCGGCGTTCCGCAGGACCAAGCCGTGGCGGCGGTCTTGATCCAACGCTTCTGCACCGCCTACCTGCCGCCGATCTGGGGCTGGGCGACGCTGGTCTGGATGCGCCGCAGCGACTACATCTAATGGCGGCTCCATCGAATTCCGTGCACGGATTCCGCGCCGCGCGTGAAGGCGGCTGGGCAGCGGCCAGGCGAAGCGGCCGCCTATGCGGCGAACGGCATCTTCATCACCTGGGCCAGGTTGCCGCCCATGACCATTGCCATCTCGTCGTGCGTCAACCCCTCCAGCTCGTTGACGTAGGAGAGCGGCTCGGACATCCCCTCAATGTGCGGGTAGTCCGAACCGAAGACGACGCGGTCCGCGCCCACCAGCTTGATGAGGCCGCGCGGGTCTTCCTCGTGGAACGGGTGGATCCAGACGTTGCGCTTCAGAACCATGATGGGGTCCTCGTCGTAGATCCCCGGCTCGTGCGCGTAGGAGCGCCCCATGGCGTCGATCAGCGGGCGCACCCAGGCCGAGCCGTTCTCCACCGGGAGGATGCGCAACGACGGGAACCGGCTCAGCAGGCCGTGGCCGATCAGCGACGCCACCGTGTCGAAGATGCCCCGGCCCTGCGTGTGCGCGATGTCCAAGAAGGCCGACCTGCGACCGCCGAACGGGAGATGCTCCCCGCCGTGGGTGCCCTCCCACTGGTTGTAGTAGCGGGTGAGGCCGTCGTCGGAGGCGTGCATGCCGACCGCGACGTCGAGCTCGGTCACCCGCTGCCAGAAGGGATCGAACTCGGGCAGCGCGAAGGAGCGGAAGCCGCGGTAGCCCGGCACCGGTGCCGGCCTGATGAGGATGAGCTTGGCGCCCCGCTCCACGACCCATTCGAGTTCCTCGATCGCCTTGTCGACGATGGGCAGCGTGATGACCGGTGACGCGAAGATCCGGCCCTCGTAGTTGAAGGTCCAGTGCTCGTGCATCCACTGGTTCAACGCGTGCACGACGACGTGCGTGGCAACGGGGTCGTCGGCCAGGCGCTCCTCGAGCAAGCTGGCCAGCGTCGGCCACATCAGCGCGCGGTCGAGCCCGAGCTCGTCCATGAGCGCCAGACGCGGCTCGGGCGAGAAGAACGCCTCGGGCGAGCGGATCGGGTCCCCCATCAGCTCGCGTCGTGTCTTCCCTTCGGGGTTCCCGTGCTTGAAGAGCTCCTCCGACGCGCCCGGTCGACCGACCACGTTGAAGGTGGGGTTGGGGATGTACTCGGAGATCACGTTGCGCACCGCGATCTTCGTGCGCCCGTTGACCTCCACGTACTTGATCAGTCCCGAGTACTCGGGGGGGAGGAACTTCGTGAAGGCGTCCGTCGTCTCGTACATGTGGTTGTCGGCGTCGAAGACGGGAAAGTCGACAATGGGCTTGGGCATGACCACCTCCATGAGGACGGGGCCGCCGTGCCTTCGCGTTCACAGGGCGGGCGGCTGGTTTTCAACTTCGACGTCAATATTACAGGAGCCGGCTGTCGGCGATACAAATCGGGCCCACGGCCTGCTCTCCCCCTTCCCGGACCCCGTCGTCCCGGCTCCGGGACGGGTCGCCGGCCGTCACTCGCCGGGGTAGACCACGCCGATCTCGGCACGGACGGCGTCGAGCGTCCGGGCCAGCGCGATGGATTCGCGCAGGGGCACGACGCTGCTTTCGGTCCGCCCCTCGGCCAGGCAGCGGTGCACCTCGTCGATCTCGAAGCGGAGCCCGTTCCCCTCATACGCCGCGTCGATCTGCTCGGCGCCTGCCGCGCTTCGCACGGTGAGCGACTGGGGGCAGTGCATCATCGCCGGCAGGTCGATGGCGCCTTCGGTTCCCGCTATCCGCGCGGTGCACGTCATGCCCACCCGCAGGGCCGCTTTGACCACGCCCAGCCGATCCCCCGCGTGATGCAGCAGCGCGGTGACGACCTCGTCGACACCGGTCTCGCCCACCACCCCGTCGGCGACGACACGCTCGACGGAGCCGAGGACGAGTGTGCACAGCTGAATGGGGTAGATCCCGAGGTCGAGCAGGGCACCGCCGCCGAGCGCAGGAGCGAAGTGCCGATGGACGGGGTCCACCGGGCGGCGGAATCCGAAGTCGGCCTCGACGAGAAGGGGCCGACCGATGCGGCCCTCGCCGATGACCTCGACCAGCGCGCGGTAGGCGGGGAGGAACCGGCTCCAGATCGCCTCCATGAGGAACAGCCCGCGGCTCTTGGCCTCCTCCGCCATCCGCGTGGCCTGCCGGGCATTGAGCGCGAAGGGCTTCTCGCACAGGACGTGCTTCCCCGCCTGCAGGAGGGCGAGCGTATCGACCTCGTGGCGCGAGTGTGGCGTGGCGACGTAGACCACGTCGACGTCCGAGTCGGCCGCGAGTGCGTCGTAGTCGCCGTACCGGGTCGGGATGCCGAACCTGTCGCCGAAGGCCTCGGCGCGCTCCGCCGACCGTGAAGCCACCGCGGTGATGGTGCCGCCCTCGCACCACTCCATCGCCTCGGCGAACCCTGTGGCGATGCCACCCGGTCCGATGACGCCCCAGCGGATCACAGTGGCGAGATGCTATCGCCGCGTGCTTCAGCGGCCTCAGTTCGAGGACTTGCGTGACGTCATCCTGGTGGGACACAGCTACGGCGGGATGGTGATCACGGGTACGGCTGACGGCGCACCCCTGGACGTGCTTCGAACAGCCGCCGGAGCTCACCGACGAGGCCCCGCTCTTGGCCATTCGGCAGTTCCACGTCGTGTGCACTTCGACGCTGGCGACCAGGGACCCCGACCTCATTGTGGTGGCCCGGGCCCAGGGCCGGCTGTGGGACATCGACACGGGGCACGACCTGATGCTCATCGAACCGGAGCGGGTTAACCATGCATTACTGCAGGTCGCGGAGGCCTGACTGTCATTGCACTCTCCGGAGCGTGTATGCCTAGGGACTCGATTCGTCATCGGATCGCAACTTTTGGGGAGGAAGGGACAGCACATGAGCAGAGCGTCGGGGGGTCACAGGGGCAGATTGGGGCTGGCGGCACTCGCCTTCGCGGCGGGGGTCGGTGTCACGAGCCTCGCCGGCGGGACCGCGGGTGCGGCAGCAGCATCGGGCTCGCCCATCACCATCGTGATGATCACCTCACTGACGGGCGAAGGGGCATCGGAATTCAGCATCGCCCCGGCCGGCTTCAATGCCCGTATCGCCATGCAGAATGCCGAGGGTGGGATCGACGGCCACAAGATCAACGGCGTGATCCTCGACGACCAGACCAGTCCGACGGAGATCGTGACGGCTGTGCAGGACGCGCTCTCTAAGAACCCGGCGGGCATCGTGTCGATCAGCCCCCTCTTCTTCCTGGGTGACAAGTACCCCCAGCAGGCGGGCATGCCCGTCACCGGTGGCTTCTTCGACGGGCCGGAGTGGGGCGAGCAGCCCTTCACGAACATGTTCGCCTCGGACGTGGGCAGCCTCAGCGACAAGTACCCGGTCAACACCGGCATCGGCGCATTCATGAAGGCGCATGGCGGCACGGTGGTGTGCTCGTACGGCTACGGGATCTCGCCTTCGTCCAGCCGCTCGGCCATCGGCACGAACCTGTCGTTCGTCCACGCCGGCGGCAAGGCGGGTGTGCTCGACACGTCCATTCCCTTCGGCTCCGTGGCCATGACGACGCAAGCGCTCGCGGCCAAGCAGGCGGGCTGCAACGCCTACTACGCCGGGCTCGACGACAACTCCAACGACGCCCTGGCGACCGCGCTGCAGCAGGAGGGCGTCAAGCCGAAGGTGATGGTCTTCCCGACGGGATACGAGCCCAGCGCCATCGGCACCCCCGCCTGGAACGCGGTGCAGGGCGGGTACTTCGATACCGTGTTTCGGCCCTTCTCCCTGCCGAACGCCGGCACGGAGCAGATGCAGTCGGCCCTCGAGAAGTACGCGCACTTCAGCAAGACCGACTTCCCGTCGTTCTCCCAGTACGAGTCGTGGTTCGGGGCGGATCTCATGATCAAGGGGCTGCAGATGGCCGGTCCCACCGCGTCCCACGCCACCGTGATCAAGGACTTGCGCAGCATCACGAGCTACAACGGCAACGGCCTGCTCCCGGAGTCGATCAACTTCTCGAACGACTTCGGCAAGGACCTGCCCAAGTCCTGTGGGTGGTACATGAAGGCCGAAAAGAGCGGCTTCGTGGCGGTGTCGAGCCAGCCCTTCTGCGGCACGGACATCCCGGGCACCACCACCGTCCAGGGGTAGCGCACGTCGACTGAGCCAGCCCCCGGGGGGCTGGCTCAGTCCTCGATGGAGATGGCGTTCTTGGGGCAGGTTCGCACGGCGGCCTCGACCTTCTGGCGCAGCTCCTCGGGCGGGTTCTCGTCAAGGACGTAGAGGAGGTCGTCGTCCCGTACCTCGAAGACCTCGGGAGCCAGCCCCATGCAGAGCGCGTTGCTCTCGCACAGATCGAAATCGACCACCACTCGCATCCGAATTCCCTCCAACTCCGGGGCTGTCCGTGCACCGTCACCGCGAGGCTACGCGACGGTCGGCCCGGCCGCCTTTCGCGTCGTCGCCCTGCGGTGTTCAGGCGACGTGGCGCTCGGTGTAGAGCCCGAACACCGACTCGAGCGCCCGCATCGACTCGCCCACGCTGACGTGGTGGCGCGCCGCCTCTATGAGCGCGGGCATCAGGTTGACGGCTCGGGTCTGCCGCGTCCTTGGCGATGCGGGCGAGCGCGGCGCGGACCGCGTCGTCGTCCCGCGCCTGCTTGACGGCCGCCAGACGCTCCAGTTGTTCTGTCTCGACATCCGCGCCGATGGACGAGGGTGGAGGGTGCGACGCCGTCATCCTCCACGTACCCGTTGACGCCCACCATCGTCCACTCGCCGTTGGCGATCTTCGACTGGAAGGCGTATGCCGCGTCGGCGATCTCCGCCACGAACCAGCCGTCGTCGATGCAGGCGAAGACCCCTTGCAGTAACGATCCCGAACCGGCCTCGTTGCAGGTGCGCGAAGACATCTTCCGCCTGGCGCTCCAGCTCGTCGGTGAGCGCCTCGACGAACCAGGAGCCGCCGAGGGGATCGGCCACGTGGACGACACCGGTCTCCTCGGCGATGACCTGCTGCGTACGCAGCGCCAGGCGAGCCGCATGCTCGGTCGGCAGCGCCAGCGCCTCGTCGAAGGAGTCGGTGTGCAGGCTCTGGGTCCCACCCAGCACCCCAGCCAGCGCCTCGAGGGCCACCCGGACCAGGTTGACCTCGGGCTGTTGGGCCGTGAGGGAGACGCCGGCCGTCTGGGTGTGGAAGCGCAGCTGGCACGAGCGCCCGTCCGCCGCCCCGTAGCGCTCGTGCATCCAGCGGGCCCAGATACGACGGGCGGCCCGGTACTTGGCGATCTCCTCGAAGAAGTCGCTGTGGGCGTTGAAGAAGAAGCTGAGCCGCGGGGCGAAGTCGTCGACCGCCATGCCCGCCGCCATGGCCGCCTCGACGTAGGCGAACCCGTTGGCCAACGTGAAGGCGAGCTCCTGTGCAGCAGTCGAGCCCGCCTCGCGGATGTGGTAGCCCGAGACCGAGACGGGGTGCCACCGTGGCAACCCGGCCGAGCAGAACCGCATGATGTCGGTGACGAGCCGCATGGAGGGCCGCGGTGGGAAGACGTACTCCTTCTGCGCCTGGTACTCCTTCAAGATGTCGTTCTGGAGCGTGCCCGAGAGCGCTGCCCGCTCGACCCCCGTCTGGTCCGCCACGCCGACGTACATGGCGAGGACAGGGGCCGCGGCCGAGTTGATCGTCATGGACGTCGAGACCTTGCCGAGGTCGATGTCGGAGAACAGCGTCTCCATGTCGTCCTGCGTGTCGATGGCGACGCCGGCCCGTCCCCACCTCTCCCTTGGCCCACGGGTCGTCGGAGTCGCGCCCGAGAAGGGTCGGCATGTCGAACGCAGTGGACAGCCCGTCGCCACCGGCCCGCAGCAGTTCCTTGAAGCGCCCGTTCGTGTCGGCCGCCGTGCCGAAGCCGGCGAACTGGCGCATCGTCCACAGGCGGGACCGATACATGGAGGCGTAGGGCCCACGGGTGTACGGGTACTGGCCGGGCAGCTCCGCACCCTCGGGCCCGTAGACGGGCTCCAGCGGGACGCCCGACATCGTCTCGAAGCGCGCCGATCGCCGCGGCGAACGGTCGAATTGCTCCTGCCAGGTCTTCCGGTCGGCCACAGCCCCAGATTACTTCAACGTCAAAGTACGTTGCCAGCGCCCCCTACTGGAAGTCGCCGGCGGCACGGCGGAGGTCCGCCAACAGGTCGAAGAGGCGGCGAGACCGTCGGCGGTGGGGTGCCGATATCCGTGAAGACCCGTTCGTTCATCGCGTTCGTGGCCCTGGTGGCGAGCTGCCGTCCGGACGCGGTCAGGGCGGCGAGGGTGCCTCGTCCGTCGTCGGGGTTCGATCGGCGGGTGACGAGGCCGTCCGCCTCCAGACGGTCGACCGCGTTGGTGACGCTGGCTGCGTTGACCTGTAAGCGCTCGCCGATCTTGCCCAGCGGCAGGGCACCCCGACGCGAGAAGGACAGGAGCATCAGCACCTCGTAGCGGGCGAACGTGAGGCCGAGTGGGCGCAGGACCGCGTCGGCGCGCGCCAGGAAGATCTGCTGCAGGCGCATGATGGAGGTCACGACCGCCATGCCCGGCGCCTCGTCCGGCCAGCCGTGCAGGCCCCATTGGCGTTCCGCTTCGCCGATCGGATCGAAACTCAGCCGTCGCGGTTCCGCCATGGCGGCACGCTAGACGTTGACCCCCGCACGTGGCCGTCCACCGAGACGATCGCGGACTTCGGCATCGTGCCCCCTTTTCCGCTCGGCTTCGGCGTGCGAGACAGTCATGTGAACGATCGGTCACCCCCGGAACCAGGCTCGGGCGGACAGCAGACCGCAGCCCACTTACGGTCTTTTTATGGATTCCGAATGTGGGAGCGCGGTGAATGCAACGATGTTGTAACAACCGGATGTCAATGTCGTTCTCAGCGATTCGGCCCCGCGTCCCCTCACCCCCCGGGGCGGGGTCGCATCGCTCGGACGCACCAGGTGGCACCGTTGCAGCCCCGCCTCGAGCGGGGCTGCGGCGCGCCAAGGGCCCGGTCTCTAACACCTGCGTCATTGCGCAGCCCCCGGACGGACCCCAGGGCCCGGCGCCGGCAACAGGCCCGGCATGCCTGCGGGCGTGAGCGGCCCCAGGGGACCCGTGGAGCCGCCGGGGCGGCACTGCACAAAGGTGTCTAACATCGCCGTCAGTGGATCGAAGGAGAGGGCGTTGCGGACGATTGTCGTTGGAGCATCGAGCGGGCTCGGTCGGTGCATCGGTATCGGGCTCGCCCAGCGCGGCGCGCAGACCGCCCTTCTGGCCCGCCGGCAACAGCGGCTCGAGGGTGCCGCCAAGGAGGCCGGACCGGGGACGCTGGCCGTCACGTGTGACGTCACCAGCACCGAGTCCTGCCGGTCTGCGGTGCGGCAAGCCGCAGAGGAGCTGGGGGGCATCGACGCCCTCGTCTATGCGCCTGGCATCGGTCCCCTCGTCCGGCTCGCCGACATGGACGCGGAGACCTGGAGGCGGGTGTTCGACACGAACGTGACGGGGGCGGCGCTGGTGACGGCTGCCGCACTGCCCTACCTGACCGAATCGTCGGGCACCGCCGTGTACTTGTCCTCGGTGAGCGCTTCGGTAACACCCCCGTGGCCCGGTCTCGGGGCCTACGCGGTGAGCAAGGCGGCGCTGGACAAGCTCGTCGAAGCGTGGAGGGCGGAGCACCCGACCGTGGGGTTCACCCGGGTCGTGGTCGGGGAGTGCATGGGCGGCCAGGGCGACTCGACGCCCGGCTTCGCCGACGGCTGGGACCAGGAGCTTGCGGCAGACGTGATGCCGGTCTGGTTCGCCCGCAACTACATGAACGGCTCGTTCGTCGACGTCGAGGACCTCATCACCGTCATCGACACGGTCCTCCGTCACGGCGGCGGCGTCTCCATCCCCTCCGTCACGGTCGCCGCCCGCGCCGCTGGGGAGAGCTGAGCACCTCTCGCCGGCGTATGCACATCGAGCCTTACCCGTACCGAGCCGAGCGCGTCGAGGGGCGGGCAGGTCGTGGCCCGGTCCGGCTCGTGCGTCTGCGCCGAGGCGCCCGGCGAGCTGCCCGTCCTCTACTTCCCCGTGGCTGCCATCGATCTGCAGGGATCCGAGGGGCTCTCCGACTGCCTGCGGCCGGGAGCGCTCCCCGAGCTGACGGGCTACGCCGCCTTCGACCAGGACCGCGTGCAGATCGACGTCACCGACGAGGCCGAAGGGGACGCGGCCAGGGATGTGACGGTCAAGCGGTTTCCGACGTGGGGGGACGCGACCGACCTCGTCGACGTCATGGACGTGCTCCCCACCGATGACGGCCTCAGCTTCGTCACGGTCGCCCGGAGTGACGATCGCCGGCCGGTCGTCGAGGGGAGCCAAATTCTCGGACAGGCCATCGTCGCCGCCGGCCGGCATGTCGAGGACCGGCGCGTCGTCTCGGCCAGCATGATCTTCCTGCGCGCCGCCGACGCCCGTGAGCCGCTGCGGCTCGAGCTGGCCGAACTCAGTGCCGGCCGCACCTTCTCCGGTCTGGGGGTCCAGGTATTCCAGCGCGACCGCCCCTGCGCCGCGGGCACGCTGCTCCTCGATGTGCCCTCCGACGACGTCATCCGGCATGCCGCCGACCTCGCCGACGTGCCGGATCCCTACGCATGCGAACCGTACGATATGGGGGTGACCGGGCGCGACATCAGGGTGGTCGACGCCGCCTACTCGAACGATTCCGACGAGCCCACAGGGCCCCCCACGGTCGACGCCTGGGTCCGCTTCCGCAGGCTCCCGGCGGATCAACCCATCCATGCCGGCCTCCTGGCCCAATTCACCGGCCACATGTCGATCGCCGCCGCCCTGCGCCCGCACGCCGGGGTCGGCCAGGATAAGGCCCATCGCACGATCTCCATGGGGATCAACGCCATCAACCTTTCGCTGCACGCGCCGGTCAAGGCGGACGACTGGCTGCTCTACCGCCATCTCTCGACCTTCGCCGGGGCCGGCACGACGCATGCCGAGAACCGGGTGTACGACCGCGCTGGTGCGCTCGTGGCCTCCTTCTCCGTCGATGCCATGGTGCGACCGCTGCCGGCCGGAGCGAAGGGGCCCATGGACGCACGCACCGCGCTGTGAGCCTCACGACGGGTCGTGGACCGCTCAGCGCCAAGCCCGCGGGCCGGTTCACCGTTTCCATGCCGGAAAACGTCTCGTACCTCGAACCGTTCCGCCGGCGCGTCAGGGCGACCAGGCATGGGGAGACGGTGATCGACAGCGAGCGCGTCCTGCTGATGCACCGCCCGGGGCAACCGCCCATGTTCGCGTTTCCCGCGCGACGACGTGGCGGGGCTTCCGACCGCTGACGAGGCGGACGCCCCCGGCTATGTGACCGTGGCGTGGGACGCTGCGGATGCCTGGTTCGAAGAGGACGAGCAGATCTTCGGGCATCCACGGAACCCCTACCACCGGGTGGACTGCCTGCGCTCCCATCGGCTCCTGCGGGTCGAGGTGGCCGGCGTCACCCTGGTCGACACGACCGACACGATGGTGGTGTACGAGACCGCACTCGATCCACGCCTCTATGTCGACCGGCGCGTCGTGCGCGTCGATCTGACGCGGAGTCAGTTACAGACCTACTGCCCCTACAAGGGCACCGCCACGTATTGGAACGCCGTCGTCGACGGGGTCGCAATGCCAGACGTGGCATGGAGCTACGAGGACGCCTTGCCGGAATCCGCGCCACTGCAGCATCTGGTGAGCTTCGACGACCAGCGGGTGTCGGTCTGCCACGACCTCCCGCCGGCTGACTAACGGAGCGGTATGGCGGAGGCGCCATCGTTAGTGTGATGCTGCCCACCGGCCCAGGGCTCTGGGTGCGTTGGGGCGAAAGGGATTTGGCATGGGGTTCGAGACACTGCTGTACGAAGAGGCGGACGGTGTCGCCACCGTCACCATGAATCGTCCAGAAGTGCACAACGCGTTCAACTACCAGATGCAGGTGGAGTTGCGAGAACTGTGGAGAGGCCTCCGCAGCAACGACGATGTCAGGGCCATCGTGCTGACCGGAGCAGGCGACGAGGCCTTCTGCACCGGGATCGACCGGGGCGAGACGATCGAGGAAAGTTATCTCGCCGACGAGGAGAACCGGTACAAGATGCAGGAGAGGACGGGGCCCGTGTCGACCCCGTTCATGTACAACGACCCCGGGTTCAACATCAACCCGAAGATGAACGATCTCTGGAAGCCAATCGTCGCCGCCGTCAACGGGATGGCCTGTGGCGGAGCCCTCTACATGCTCGGCGAGTCGGACATCATCATCGCCGCCGAGCATGCGACCTTCTTCGATCCCCATGTGACGTACGGGATGGTGGCCGGCTTCGAGTCGACGCACCTGCTGCAAAAGCTGCCCCTGGGTGAGGTGCTGCGGGTGATGCTCCTCGGGGCCTGGGAGCGCATGTCGGCCGAGCGGGCCCATCAGGTGGGCCTGGTCTCGGAGGTCCTGCCGGCGGAGGAGCTCCTTGACCGGGCCTTGTGGGTGGCGCGGGCGATCGCGTCGGCGCCCGCAATGGCCATTCAGGGCACGTTGCGGGCCATCTGGATGACGCACGAGCTCGGCCGGCGCGACGCCCTTTCGCAGGTGTCCACGTTCGTCACGCTCGGCACCCTGTTCGACAACGTGGCGGGAGGCCAGGAAATCTTCCGGGAGACGGCGTCCCGGCCCGAGTGGCGGCTCCGCTGAGGCCCGGCGCGGCGCGGAATGGTCAGCTCGCGGTGGACGTCCCGGGAAGGTCCGTCCCGCACGAGGGCTGCGACGAGATCGGCGTGAACCCGTTCGGTACCGCCTTCATGATCCAGGCGCACGTCTGGGGCGGGTTGTGCCCGAAGTCAGTCGCATAGTCGAGGTTGACCGGTAGCAGCCCATTGACGTTGTAGGACTTCAGCCCCCGCAGGTCCTTGATCACCGCGGCACGGGTCGGGTTGGCACCGGCCAACTGCAACCCCTTGATCATCAGGTCGGCCCCCGCCCACGACTCGTACTGGCCGAAGTTCGGGAATTCGCTCTTGGTGAAGTGCGCGTACTTCTCCATGGCGGCCTGCATCTGCTCCGTCGCCGCGTTGGGCAGGTCCCAGGGACGGAACAGGGAGAGGAAGTAGCCACCCTGCAGGGTCGACCAGACCGCGGAGTGGATCACGTCGGGCTCGTACCCGGTGGCGTAGATCGCCGCCTTTATCTTCACACCGGCCTGCTTCAGCGCAGTCGCCAGGGCGTAGTTGGAGTTGGCGTCCATGGAGGGCGAGATCGCGTTGACGCCATCCTCTTTGGCGGTCAACGCTTCGGCTGTGAAGTCGACGCCACCGAAGGGAACCGTGGTGTCGAGCACGCCGACCTTCCCGCCGGCGTGCTCGAACGAATCTCCGGTGCCGATGGCGGCTCGGCTGGACGACGGCGAGATGCTGTAGCCGTACGCGCCGAGGACGGTCGCGCCCAGCTTCTTGAACAGGTCGCCCAGCTGCGTGTTGACCGGGTACTTCGGGTCGACGCTGCCGTTGTCCGAGGCGAACATGTTGGTGTACGGCTGCTCGCCCCACTCCGGGCCGTCGTCGTACGTCCCGGTCACCGGCAGGCCGGCCTCTTGGGGGTACTTGGCCGCCAGGAACATCACCGGGCTCTGCGAGACGATGCCGAAGGCACCCTTGGCGATGGCGCTCTGCACGGCCGTGGCGACTTCGGTCGGGCTCGTCTGGTCGTCGATGACGAGTGGGACGAGCTTGTGCCCGTTCACGCCTCCCTCGGCGTTCTGCAGGTCCAGCCGGGCCTCGAAGCCGGCGGGTGAGGTGGCGTTCTCGGACCCGCCCTCACCCGTGAGGTCGGTGATGTAGGCGATGGTGATCGGGGCGGGCGCGGCGGCGGCCGACGTGATCGCAGTCGTGCCCACAAGGAGGAGCGGCAGGCCGGCCAGCGTGGCCAGGGCCACCGGGGCGATCGCCCGACGCTGTCGCCGTGTTGTGCCGCGCCGGGCTCGGTTCATCGGTGTCTGCACGTCTCGAAAGCCTCCCCGGATCCCCTGTCGGAAGATCCCTCACGTGGGGTCATACGCTGAGCGGGCGCTCGGCCTCTGTAATGACCGGTCGTTACCCTAGCGAACCACCGGCCGCCGCAGGGGTCGCGGGCTCGGCATCACCGAGATAGCGGTCGATCACCTCCTGGCCGGCCTCCCCTGCCGGCCCGTACCAGCCCACCCGCCCGCGCATCAGGATCACGCAGGCGTCCGCCATGGCGAGCGCACGGTGGACGAACTGCTCGGTCAGCACGATCGTGATGCCGGATTGCCGCGCCTCCTCCAGGCCCTGGAAGACGGACTCGGTCACGATCGGCGCCAGGCCCAGTGACATCTCGTCGGCGATGATCAGCTTGGGCGAGACGGCGAGTGCCCGGGCCAGGGCCAGCATCTGCTGCTCCCCACCCGAGAGGCTGCCGGCCCGCTGCGCCCGCCGCTGTCCGAGCACCGGGAAACGGTCGATGGCCCGGTCGATGGCCGCGGCACGTTCCTGCCGCTTCTCCTGCGCCACCGCCATGCGCAGGTTGTCGACGACGGAGAGCCCGGGGAAGATGCCCCGTCCCTCCGGGATGTAGGTCAGGCCGAGCTTGCGGATGCGGTGCGCCGGCTGCCCGGTGATGTCCTGCCCGTCGAAGGAGACGCGCCCGAGCGTGGTCGGCACCAGGCCGGAGATCGCACGGGCCAGCGTGCTCTTGCCCGCGCCGTTGGCACCGAGCACGGCGAGCACGGTGCCCGGATCCACGGTGAACGACACGCCGAAGAGCGCACGCGACGAGCCATAGCGCACGTCGAGCTGATCGACTTTCAGGAGGGGTTCGGTCATGCCGGGTCTCCCCTGCCGGGCGCCGGCTCGGCGGGCGGACCCGGCTCCGGGTCGGTGTCTCCCAGGTAGGCGGCGCGCACCGCGGGGTCGTTGCGGATCTCCTCCGGGCTGCCGACGGCGATGCGCTCACCGAAGTCGAGCACGAACACGATGTCGGACAGCGAAAGGACAGCCGCCACGTCGTGCTCCACCATGATGAGCGAGACCGGGTGGTCCGGTTGATCGACGATCTGCCGGAAGACCGCCAGCAAGCTCTCCGACGCCTTGATGTCGAGACCGGAGAGCGGCTCGTCGAGCAGCAGCACGTTCGGCTCGCTGGCCAGCGCCCTCCCCACTTCGACCAGGCGGAGGATGCCGAGTGGCAGAGCCGCCACCGGCGCATTCTCCACCCTGGTCAGCCGCAGCAGCTCGAGGAGCTCGTTCAGCCGGTCGGTCTCCTGCTTCGAGGGCGGGAGAAGCGAACGGGGATCGAGCATGTCGCGCCACAGGCGGTTCGGGGACACCCGGGCCCGATGGGCCAGTGCGAGGTGCTCGCGCACCGTGAGCCCCATGAAGAGCTCGGGCTGCTGGAACGTCCGGGCCAAGCCCTTCCTCGCCCGGGCCCGGCACGATGCGTTGGTCACGTCCTCTCCGTGCAGGTGCACACGGCCCGCGTTGGGGCGCAGGAGGCCTGAGAGTACGGCCAGGAGCGTTGATTTTCCGGCACCGTTCGGGCCGACCAGGCCGGCGATCTGCCCCGGTTGGACCTCCAGACTGACTGTCGAAAGCGCCGTGAGACCGCCGAAGCGGACCGTGATTTCGCTGGCCGCCAAGGCGGCGTCCCCCGCTCCGAGGGCGGGAGCGGACTCGCTCGGGGCCGGCATCATGAGATGTGTTCCGCCACGCGCGCCGTCGCCACCTGCGCCCCGTCCGGGGCCGCCGGGCTCAAGTCCAGCGTCTCTGCGTCACTTTGCCGCGGCCGCACATGCAGTACCAGGCGACGGAGCCGGCGGCTCTGCTCGGCCAGCACGCCGTCGGGGTATTTGGCCGCCGAAACGGCGCCGAGCCCGAAGAGCACCGGCGTCACATTTGTCGTCCATACAGGGAGGTAGTTCTGGGTGACGGCGGGCAGCAGCGCCAACGAGACCCCACCCAGCAGCGCGGCCGCATTCGACCGCACACCCCACGTGACCAGCACGGCCAACCAGACCACGCCTTCGAAGGTGGCGAACTCGCTGGACTGGAAGGTCGTCTGGGACAGGGCGAACAGACCTCCGCCGATCCCTGCGATGAGGGCCGCGAGCGCTCCGGCGATGACCTTTTGTTGCACCACGCTGATGCCGGAGGTCTTTGCTCCCGCCTCGCTCCAGCGGGCCGCATTGAGCGCGAGCCCCGTCGTCGATCTTCGGAAGTTGACGATGAAGAGCGCAATGATCACGAAGATGGCCAGACACAGATAGGCGAAGGCGCGGTCGGAGCTGGCGAAACCCGGCCGGTTCAGGGTGAGTCCCAGGCCCTGATTGACGAAGCTTGGGAGCGTGAAGACGAGGTTCTCCATCAGGAGCCCGAAGGTCAGCGTCACCAGGGCGACGTAGAGGTCGCCGAGGCGGATGCTCAACAGGCCGACGACGACACCCATGAGCAGCGCCACCACACCACCGGCCACGACGGCCAGCAGAACCGGCCAGCCGTGGTTGTTGGCCAGCTGGGCCGTGGTCAGGGCCCCGACGCCCGCGAAGGTGATCTGACAGAGCCAGAGCATGCCGCCCTCTCCGGTGACGATGGTCCAGGAGAGGAGGATGACGGCGTAGGCGAATCCGGCCGCCATCACGCCCACCCAGTAGCCCTGCACAATGAGCGGCAGGACGCCGACGGCGGCGATGAGCAGCACTGGCCCGGCATACCGGCCGAAGAATCCGAGCGAGGCGGCCTCGACCACGTTGCTGGTGGACCCGGCCAGACGGCTCTCGCCCTGTGGCGTAATGGCGCGATCGAGCGCGCCGCCCCAGCCGTCCGTCTCGCCGACGCGCCCCCGGCGGAGCAGCTCGTAGACGAGGACGACGGCCACGACGATGAAGGGGACGGCGTCGATGAATTCCGTCGTCCACGCGCTCGAGGGTGGGAGGTAGCCCTCAATGAGCGAGGTGGCAATGCCCATGAGGAGGGCCACGACCACCGCGACCGTCAGGTTCCGCAGTCGCGCCGCCACAACGGCTGCGAACGACGCCGCAATGAGGATCGTGAACTTGTCGGGATCGAGCCCGACGATCGGAGCGGCCAGCACTCCCGCCAACCCGGCGAAGAAGGTGCTGACGGCCCAGACCCCGACGGAGATGAAGGTCGGGTTCGTGCCCGACAGGTCGGTCATCGCCGGCGAGTCGACCATCGCCCGCACTTTGAGGCCGACGTCTGTGTAGCGCAGGATCAGCGCGCCGGCGACCACGGTCACGAACACGCATGCGTAGACGATGACCTGATCGAGCGTGACCGCAACGCCGAGGACCTGGTAGACGGCGACCGGCTGCGGAGCAAGTCCGGGGGCCGTATTGATGGCCTGGTCGCCGAAGATCAAGGTGGCCAGCGACGGGATGGCGACGAGGAGGCCGATCGTCGCCACGACCTTGATCATCGGCGAGGACAGTCGCAGATGCTTGAACAGGACGAAGTAGAGGAACACCCCCAACGCCGGGGCAGCCACACCGATGGAGACGACCGCTGCCGGCAAAATGGGCCAGGCGTGCTGCGTATTGAGGAAGTAGTAGAGCCGGGCGATGAAGTACGCCATGGCACCGAAGGCGAAATTCAGAATGCCCGACGCCGTGTACGTGATGACCAGGCCGGCGGAGCAGAGCGCGTAGATCCCTCCCAGCACCAGTCCGGCGATCACGAATTGGAGCATTCCTGCGGACCCCTTCTCACCGGCCGGCTCCGCCGGGGCATTTCTGACATTGACGTCGATTCAGATACTAACGATGCAGGCGGCATCGTGCACAACAGGTGAAATGCCTGTTGACCTGGGACGGAGGATCAGCCAAGGCCGCTGAGAGCACTCGCTCCCGGACGGCCCAGCAGCCCCCGCTCCACGACATGCGCCGCCGCGTCCGCCGCCGCCGCGCCGCGCCGCTGCGCGCCGAAGGCGCCGAGCAGCGCCACCATCACCACGGCGTCCACCTCCACGTCGCCGAAGCCGCGACCGCCGAGGATCGGCACCATCTGCCGACGCCCCCAGTCGAGCGCCGAGGCGGAGAGCGAGCGCAGCCTGGCGTCCTCGAGCGCGGCGCCGACCCAGACGCGGATCATGGCGGCCTCGCCTGATTGCGCCGCGTTGTACCGCCGGAGCCACCGACGCAGTTCCGGACCGTTCTGTGTCGTCAAATCCGGGATGTCCACGAACGCGTCGGCGACGACACGCATCGCTTGCACGGTGAGCACCATCGCCAGCTCGTCCTTGTTCTCGAAATAGCGGTAGAAGACCCCGTGGGACACCCCGGCCGCGGCGGCGAGGTCGTCGACGCGGGTGCGGTGATAGCCCCGCTGGACGAAGACGTCGCGGCCGTTCTCCACTAACGCCTTGAATGCGGTGCGCTTGTCCGTTCCGGATTGGAGGGCCTCTTCCTTCTTGAGCATGTCGCTGACCACGGGCCCGAAGGGCACACGCGGAGGAGGTGTGCGGGGACAGCGGTGCACGTTGACGGCGCTGCGGCCGAAGAGCGAGCGGTGGATGACGTCGGTGATGGCGACCTCGACCCGTTCCCTGGAATACACCTCCGGGGCGACCGCGCGCAGGCTGGCGGCATCGTCGAGCGTTCTGGCCAGACAGGCCAGCAACAGGGCCAGAAGCGGGTCGAGCTGGCGTGGCGCCAGATCACTGGTGGAGAGCTTCGAGCGGAGGCGGCCCACGCTCTGATCCCGGAGGCGGACCACCGTGGTGGTCAAGCCGTCGTCGTTCTCGAGCGCCGCGGGCAGGGCCTGGAAGATCGGGCCGTACCGCGCATGGATGTCCCCGTAGCGACCGACCCAGGTTCGCAGGCCTTCCCAGCCGTCCGCCTCCGGCGTCAGCGGGTCGATGGCCTCGGTCGACGCGCTGATCTGGCGCGCGACCTGGCCCGCCAGGCTGCTGAAGACGTCCTCTTTGCCTGAGAAGTACTGGTAAAAGGAGACCCTCGAGCAACTGGCCTGCTCACTGATGCGACCGATGCTGCACCGATGGAAGCCCTCGTCGCCGAAGAGCTGCAGCGCCGCATCGAGGATGCGCTGCCTGGTCCGTTGCCCGCGTGCTCCCACCCTCGGGTTGTCCGAGAAGGGTGCCCGCCGGCGCACGGGCTCAGCGTCCTCGCGCAGTGCAACCGGGGAAGCGACATCCCGCGTCGTCACGTCACGACCGTCGCTCGCGGTGGGGGCGGCCGCCGGCTGCCCCCGAAGGTGTCACCGGTGCCGTGTGCCGTTCAGGAGTCCGCTCGGACCTTGTCCTTGACGGACGGCACGATCGGCGGCGCGTTCTTCCAGTTCGGCAGCCCACTGTCTTCCTTGGCCACCGGGAACTTGTCCTCGTTGACCTGGGCCCAGTGCGAGTGGTTGAGCTCGTGCAACGTGAAGCAAGCATTCAACGCGTTGTAGAAGCCCATATTGTCGACGGTCTGGTTCACAGCTTCCTTCACCAGCAACGAGGTGATCGACGGCAGTATGGCGATCCGCTCTGCGAACTCCTGCGTGCGCTGGGTGAGGTCGTCGGCGGGAAAGATCTTGCTGACCATGCCCAGGCCGTGCGCCTCCTCGGCGTCGATGGAGTCACCCGTCAGGAGGAGCTCCTTCGCCTTACGCGGACCGAACTCCCACGGGTGCGCGAAGTACTCCGTCCCACACATGCCGAGGCGGGTGCCCACGACGTCGGCAAAACGAGTGCCCTCGGCGCAGACGATGAGGTCGCAGGCCCAGAGGAGCATCAGCCCCGCCGCGTACACATCGCCGTGCGCCTGCCCGATGGTGATCTTGCGAAGATTGCGCCACCGACGCGTGTTCTCGAAGTAGTAGTGCCACTCCTGGAGCATCAGGCTTTCGGCGCCCTTGCGCGTCGCACCGTTGATGGAGCTCGTGTAGTGCGGATTCGGTCCATGCCTGCCCTCCTCCATGGCGACCTTCGAGCCCAGGTCGTGTCCCGAGGAGAACATCGGGCCCATGCCGCCGAGGATCACGACTCGGACCTCGTCGTCCGCCTCAGCCTCGAGGAACGCGTCGTTCAGATCGACCAGGAGCCCGCGGTTCTGGGCGTTGCGCGCCTCGGGGCGGTTGAGCATGATGCGCGCCACCTTCCCCGAGTCGAGTTTCTCGTAGGTCACGAACTTGTAGTCAGGCATATGACGGCTCCTCCACGAGTGCAGCGTGTCGTTCGGAAAGTGACCCTACTGTTAGAAATGCTGCGATGCACCTTGGCCGCCACTCGCCCCGCGGACCCGCCACAGGGCAGGGGCGAGCGGGAATCACACGACCGCGGCGGCCTGCTCGACGCGCATAATCCGGGCCAGGTTGCCGCCCATGATCTTCCGCACGTCCTCGTCCGAGAGGCCCTCGGGGAGGTGGTCGATGTAGCTACACGGCTCGGCCAGGCCCTCGGGGTGGGGGTAGTCAGAACCGAAGAGGACGTGGTCGGCGCCGATCACGTCGATGATCTCCCCCAGGTCGTCCTCGTGGAAAGGGCTCACGTAGATGTTGTGCTTGAACTGCTCGACCGGATCGCCGTCAAAGGCGTTCGGCATCTTCCTGTAGGCGTCGCCGAGGTGGTTGACGAATCCTCGAATCCACTCGCCACCGGCCTCGATGGAGGCGACGCGGAGGTCGGGGAAACGGGCGAACACGCCGTGGCAGACGAAGGCCGCCATGGTGTCTTGAATCGGCCGATGACCGCCGGTCATGTAGGTGAACGAGTCGAGCCGGAAGGGCAGCATCTCGCTCGGGCCCGTCCAGTCGCTCGCGTAGCGCGCGTAGCCACTGTCAGAGGAGTGCATCGACACGAGGATGTCGGCGTCGACCACGGCCTGCCAGAACGGGTCGAACTCGGGAAAACCGAACGAGCGCGAGCCGCGGTAGCCCGGTGCCGGCGCCGGGCGGATGAGCACCGTCTTGGCGCCCCGCTCCACGCACCATTCGAGCTCCTCAATTGCCCTCTCCACGATGGGGAGCGTGATGACCGGCGTGGCGAAGATCCGATCCTCGTAGTTGAACTTCCACTCTTCGTACATCCACTCGTTCAGCGAGTGGATCGCCGCGTGCGTCAGCTCGGGGTCGTCCCGCATGCGCTCTTCCAAAAGGCTGGCCAGCGTGGGGAACATGAGCGACCGGTCGACGCCGAGTTCGTTCATCACCTCGATACGGGGCTCGGGGTGCTGGAAGGCCGGGATGCTGCGCATCGGCTCACCGATCACCTCTCGGTACGACTTGCCCTCGGGGTTGCCGTTGCGGAAGTACTCCTCCTGGGCCCCGGGCCGGGCCACGACCTCGAAGGTCGGGTTCGGGATGTACTCGCTCACCGTGCCCCGGATCATGATCTTCGTGCGCCCGCGCAGTTCGACGTAGTCGATGGCGCCCTTGTAGCGATCCGGCAGGTACCTCGTGAACGAGTCCCGGGTCTCGTAGAAGTGGTTGTCGGCGTCGAAAACGGGGAAATCGCAAACTCTCGGCATAGTGAAAAGGATAAGCGTTTTTGACTATGACGTCAATGTCATACAACGGTCCACCTCAGCCGCCTCGCCACCCGGTGAATGACCTGTTCACCGTGGACTTTTGCAGTCTACGCCGCCAAGCCCAGCGCGCGTCGAGGGGTCAACGATTCGTCGGGAAGTGCAACTCCATACTGGTCGGTCCGGGATCTGGCCAGCGGGACGTCACGACCTTCGGCCGCGTGTAGAAGCGAATCCCGTCCGGGCCGTAAATGGAGGAGTCACCGAAAATGGAGGCCTTCCATCCGCCGAAGGAATGCGACGCCACGGGAACGGGGATCGGCACGTTGATGCCGACCATGCCCACCTGGATCTCTCGTTCGAAGCGACGCGCGATGCCACCGTCCCGGGTGTACAGGGCCGTGCCGTTGCCGTAGGGGTTGTCGTTCACAAGCGTGAGCGCCTCGTCAAAGGTGGGGACGCGCACGACGCTGAGCACAGGTCCGAAGATCTCGTCGTCATAGACCCTCATGCCCGGCTTCACATCGTCGAGCAACGAGCAGCCCACGAAGAATCCGTTCCCCAGCTCAGCGCGGGCACCGTCGACCACCACCTTGGCCCCTTCGTCCGCTGCGCGCTCGACGTACGACTGCACGCGCTCACGATGCTCCGCGGTGATGAGTGGGCCCATCATCGACGACTGGTCATCGCCGGCACCGACGACGACATCGGGAATCCGGCTGGCGATGGCATCGACGAGCGGATCGGCCACGGCTCCCACGGCCACGACCACGGAAATCGCCATGCACCGTTCGCCGGCCGAGCCGTATGCAGCCGAAATTGCTGCATCAGCAGCCGCGTCGATGTCGGCGTCGGGCATCACGACCATGTGGTTCTTGGCGCCACCGAGCGCCTGGACCCGCTTGCCGTAACGCGTGCCCGTCTCGTAGATGTGGCGCGCCACCGGGGTGCTGCCCACGAACGAGATAGCCGCCACGTCCGGGTGGGCCAGCAGCGTCTCGACCGCCTCGCGATCGCCCTGCACCACGCTGAAGACGCCGTCGGGGAAGCCGGCCCGCTGCACGATGTCGGCCAGGACGAGTGAGGCCGAGGGATCCTTCTCCGACGGCTTCAAGACGAAACAGTTCCCGCAGGCGATGGCGTTGGCCATCATCCACATCGGCACCATGACCGGGAAGTTGAAGGGCGTGATGCCCGCCACGACCCCGATCGGCTCGAGCACCGTGCGGATGTCGATGCCCGTCGAGACCTCTGAATTGGACGACCCCTTCAAGAGGTTCGGGATACCGCAGGCGAACTCGACGTTCTCGATGCCGCGCGCCACCTCGCCCCGCGCATCCTTGAGCACTTTGCCGTGCTCGCTGGTCACGGCGGCGGCGAGCTCGTCCCGACTGGCGTCGAGCAGCTCACGCAGACGGAACAGCAGGCTGGCCCGCCGGGTGAGCGAGGAGGAGCGCCACTCGCGGGAGGCCTCGACGGCCGCTGCCACCACCGCGTCGACCTCCGCCGGTGAGGCCAGGGCCACCTCGGCGGCCTGCACTCCCCGGGCCGGGTCGTAGACCGGTGCGGTCCGGCCCGAGTCTCCGGGTACGGTCCGGCCGGCGATCCAGTGCCCGATATGCCGCACGTCAGTCGAGGAGGGAGTCATATCGCCGGGATCTTATGGCCAGCCTCGACCACTGCCGTTCCTGGCTGGAGGCCGGTTCTCAGGCACGGCGTCCGCGCCGAGCGGAGGGCCGGCTCGGGCATTGCCGGCCGTGGCACGTATCATGTCGAACGTGTTCGATTGCGACGTCGATGTCAATACTGGATCCGGCGCCCCGGTCCGGTTCCGGCGGCGCCGCGGGGCGATGTGATGCGGCCCCTCCCTGAGCTCACCCCGGCGAACGACTGGTTTTGGACCTCGGGCGCCGACGGCACCCTCCGCATTCAGGGCTGCAGCGACTGCGGCGAGCTGGTCCACCCGCCGGTGCCCATCTGCCCGTACTGCCGCAGCCGTTCGTCCAAGCCGACCGCTGTGTCGGGACGCGGCACCATCGTGGGTTTCACAGTCAACACCCACCGCTGGCTGCCGGACTTCGATCCGCCGTACGTCATCGCAAACGTCGCGCTGGCGGAGGATCCACGCGTCCACCTCACGACCAACATCGTGGGGTGCGAGCCGGGCGATGTCCAGATCGATCAGGAGGTCTCGGTCCAGTTCCTGCAGCAGGAGGACGTGTGGCTCCCGCTCTTCGAGCCGACGGGATCCGTCGACCCGGTCGACTGGGTCGCGGAGCCGGTGCGGCCACTCCCCCGCGCGCCTCTCAGCGACGAACGCTTCGAGCACCGAGCCATCCTCAGCGGCATCGGGCGCTCCGCTTTCGGCCGGCGGCTGATGGTCGACCCGCTCGCGCTGGCCGTCGATGCCAGCCTGGCGGCGATCGCCGATGCGGGGCTGACGCTGGACGACATCGACGGACTGTCGACGTACCCAGGGCCGAGCGGTGGCGGCATGAGCGAGGGGGGCGTCACCGCCATCGAAGAGGCGCTGCGCATCCACCCGACATGGCACAACGGGGGTGGCGACCTGCCCGGGCCCGGTGGCTCGATCATTGCCGCTGCCCTGGCGGTGGCGTCGGGTCTGTGCCGTCACGTCCTCTGCTTCCGCACGGTCTGGGAGTCCACGTTCGCTGTGTTGGCGGCGCAGGCTGCGGTGGGCCAGACCAACGCCGACGGGCATCGAGCCGAGCGCGTCTCGGGCCCGTTCCGTGAGTGGCGCGCCCCCTTCGGTGCGATCTCCGCCGCCAACTGGATCGCCATGAATGCCAATCAATACCTGCACCGCTACAACGTTCCCCGCGAGATGCTGGGGTTCATCGCCCTCAACGGTCGACGGAACGCAGCACTGAACCCGGCGGCCATCTACCGGGAACCGATGACGATGGACGACTACATTTCGGCGCGTCCCATCACCTCGCCGTTCGGGCTCTACGACTGCGACATCCCGTGCGACGGCTCCATCGCCGTCATCGTCTCCGCCGCTTCGGTCGCCGACGACCTCCCCCACACAGCGGTGCGCATCGAAGCGGCCGGCACGCAGATCCTCGAGCGAGTGTCGTGGGACCAGGACACCCTGACCCATGAGCCCCAGGTCATCGGTCAGGCCGCCCACCTATGGACCCGCACAAGTGTGCGACCGTCCGAGGTGGACGTGGCCCTGGTCTACGACGGGTTCACCTTCAACGCCATCTCGTGGCTTGAAGGCCTCGGGTTCTGCGGGTTCGGCGAGGCCTACGACTGGCTCGACGGCGGGCGCCGCATCGCCCTCGACGGTGAGCTTCCCGTCAATCCGCACGGCGGACAGCTCTCCGAGGGGCGGTCGCACGGCTTCGGCTTCCTGTACGAGGCGGTCACGCAGCTGCGTCACGACGCCGGAGAGCGCCAGGTGGCCGGTGCGAAGACGGCAGTGGTCACTTCCGGTGGTGGCACGCCGTCCGGTGTGCTCCTGTTGCAGCGGAAGGACGCCTGATGCCATCGTCGCCGGATTCAGCAGGGAAGGAGGACGCCGTGTCGATCTCAACCGCGGACCCGACGCCGGCGCTCGTGAGCGACAAGCCGAGCGGGCCCCGATCGCGCAAAGGCGTCGAGACGCGGGCGCGCCTGCTGGCTGCGGCGAAAGACGTCTTCGAGCAGGACGGCTTCCTCGACGCCCGGATCTCCGACATTGCCGAGCGGGCCGGCCTCTCGCACGGTTCCTTCTACCACTACTTCGAATCGAAGGAGGAGGTCTTCCGAGAGGTGGCGGCAGAAGTGGAGCAACGTCTCAGCGAGCCGCTGTACAGCGTCATCCTGGACTCGCACTCGACCGCATCGCCGTACGAGCGGATCCATGAGGGGATCCGTCGGAACTTCGAGAGCTACCGCGACGAGGCCCGCATCATGGGCGTGATCGAGCAGGTGTCGCGCTTCGACGACACCCTCCGCGCGTTCCGCAACGAGCGCCACCACGCCTCATCGGCGCAGATCGCCGACTCCATCCGTCGCCTGCAGCAACACGGGCTGGCCGACGAACGCCTCGACCCTGCGATCGCCGCGGCCGGATTGGGGGCCATGACCTACCGCTTCCCCGAGATGTGGTTCGTCCAGGGCCTGGTGAATTGCGACTTCGATCTCGGCGTGGAGCAACTGGCCCGGCTCTTCGTCAACGCGTTGGGGCTCCCAGAGCCTGCCGCTGCGACCTCGCAGGCGACCCCGGCCGAAGACCTCGTCGCCGACTGAAGCACCTCGCCCAAGAGGGCGATCGAAGACTTTCGTCGCATCGTTCCGCGTTGTCGCACCCACCGGTAAGACTGCACTCCATGGCATTCGGGCAGCAGCAGGGACCGCCGGCGTCGGCGAGGCAAGTGCAGGAGCTGTTGGTCCTCCTTCAGGAAGCCGGCCACACTGATTTTCGAGACGCGCGCGGCCCGATGGGTTTCACACAACGCCAGGCTGGTGGCAAGTTCACTCGAGACGAGGCTGATGCGCTGCTTGAACAGTTGCGTGACCAAGAGCCGGATGCAGGGAAGCCTACTGAGGTCCCGATATGGCGGCGGTCGGTCCAGCAGGATGTGCTGAGCCAGATACCTGCCGAGCGACTCGCCGTCGAGCTTCGTCGTCGCGGCTGGACGGTGGTCGAACCATTGTCGTAAGCCGGCGAACCGCACGGCTCTGAACGACACAGGTCACGTCGCAGCGGGAACGTCGGCGCGCGATACTCGCCGGACCGGACACCTTCAGGGTTGCCGGCACCCACTCACGATCCATGAGGAGTCCGAGATGCCCGAGACTGTCTTCCTGCCGGACCGCATCGAGGTGACCCGGCCGATCCCCGCGCCACCCTCCGCCATTTTCGACATCGTCCGCAGCCCTGCGGGCCATGTGGCCATCGACGCCTCCGGGATGCTGCAGGATTTCACCGGCTCACCTGCGGAAAAGGTTGGCGACAGATTCGTCATCCACATGGACCGCGAGTCACTCAACGACTTTCCACTCGGCAAGTACGACGTGACCGTGAACATCATCGTCTTCGAGCGAGACAAAGAGATCGCGTGGGACCTCGGCCCGGAGTTAGGGATCCCGCATTTCTACGGGTACCGGCTGGAGCCAGGTGAGGACGGGGTAACGAACGTCACCTCTTACTATGACTGGTCCAAGGTGGACGGCGACTTCAAGGATCGATTCCCGATCGTGCCCGATGCAGCCCTACGCGCCACACTGGGCATCCTCGAGCGAACGGTCCGACAAGGCCTCTGACCTCCAGCGGAGCAATCCAACGAAGCTTTCGCGGCGACTCGACCTGCTGCTGAGCTCTTCCGCCGATTACGCAGCAGCTCTGGTGGAGGACATGACCTCAGCAGGATCGTCGGATTATCAGAAGGGAGACGCAATGGAGATCATCAACTTGGGTGCGACGGACGGGCTGCCCCCGGTGAATTGGGGAGACGTCCTCGAAAAGCTCGATGCAGGATCGCCGCCGGCTCCGGACGCCCACAACGCTCGCACGACGTGGCTTTCGACGGTGAACGGGGACGGGAGCCCCCACGTGACCGCGGTCGGTGCGCTCTGGCTCGACCGAAGCTTCTGGTTCCAGACCGGATCGGGTACTCGGAAGGGCCGCAACGTCGCCCGCGACCCGCGCTGCTCAATGGCGGTGTCGATCCTCGATGCAGACGTCGTCGCCGAAGGTGAAGCAGAGCGAGAGACCGACCCGGCCACATTGACGCGCCTTGCCAATGCCTGGACCGACCAGGGGTGGCCCGCCGAACTCGATGAGACCCGGACAGGTATCACCGCCCCGTTCAACGCGCCGTCGCAGGGACCACCGCCGTGGAACGTCTATCGCATCAAGCCACATTCGGTGACCGTGACACTGGGCACCGAGCCGGGCGGGCTGACTCGCTTCAGGTTCTAGCCTGAGCCCAGCGAGATGAGTTTCCCGGCCTCGCCGATCGATGAGTCTCGCGATTCGGCACTCCCATAGATTCCTGCGGACCTTCGGCCCAAAGCAGAGCGCTCCAGATAGCGTCCCGCTCCCGGCGTATTCGGGCAGCCCTAAGGCCACCGTTTCGTGAGGACGAAGCAAGCGTGTAGAGAGTGCCAAATCGGGGCGAGCTCGTCCAGGCTTGGCTTCCTCACGACACTGAGCGCAGCCGCAGTTCCTGTGGCGTCCAATCGCCCGGATATCAACTAGGAGGAATGATGGCAGCTAAGACTGATCAACACATTGACCTTGCCGCAGGTATCAGCCCGTCGCATATCAAACACCGAATGGCGGAGGTCTCCACCTTCAATGCCAAGTTCGCTGTTGTGGTTACCAACATTGTTGGTTCGATGTGGTGCGCCTACGCTTTCATCCTGCTGACCCTGGTGTCGTTGCCCGCCGTACTTAGTGCTTTCTCGATCTTCTCGGGTGTGTTCCCATCGTGGTTGGTCAAGGCCAGCCTGATCGCACTGGTGGCCTGGATCGCCCAGACCTTCTTCCAACTCGTCCTGCTCTCCGTGATCATGGTTGGCCAGCAGGTCCAGTCATTGGCTGCGGATGCCCGCAGCCAAGAAACGGACGACAACACCAAGAAGCTGATCGAACTCTTAGACATCAATACTGAGGGTGGGATGGGTGACCTGAAAGCGTATCTCGACACCAAGCTGAAGTGATCCGGAGGGAATCTTTGATTGCCACGTGCCGCAGAGTCCACTCAGTCCCGGCGACTGGGACACCTTTTCGCGATTGGCTTGCGAGCGCCGGGTCACTGCTCCGGGCCAGTGCCAGATGTCGTTCGGCTCGTGCGACGTAGCCATTTGGATCTTTTGGTCAAGATGACTTGCGAGCGAGCAGCGAATAGGTGAGTGGGTACTTCGGCCATCCTTGGGGGAGGCGGTGAAAGCCGTCTTCGCCCTTGACCGTCCAAGGCCAGGGTGCGTTCGTATATGACTGCTCGTGGAATAGTTCGATGCTGAGTCCAACTCCGAGCACGGCACTGATCACTTCGCTGAGGGAGTGCGCACGTTCAAACGTCGTTGTGTTGATGAAGGTCGCGTCCGGTACGGCGTACGTCCCGCCCTTTTCATCCCATCTCAAATACGGGGCCTCAAAGATGTCCTGTTGGAAGGTGCGTCCGTCACTCACGACACCGAGCACGATCGGGTGGATCTCCACCAGGTATAGAGCACCTCCAGGCCGAAGCAATCCGTCCACCACGCGAGCCCACTCGTCGAGGTCGGGCAGCCATCCAAGAGCGCCGATTCCCGTGTACACGACGTCGAAGGAACGACCGGCGAGCGCATCACGAGCGTTGTAGACGTCGGAGCAGACGAACTCGGCATCAATTTCACAGTCGATGGCGAGTTGGGTTGCGATCTCGATGGCGGCTGATGAGAAATCGAGACCGACCACGCGTGCGCCGTGCCGAGCCCACGAAAGGGTGTCGGTTCCGAGGTGGCACTGGAGATGCACCAACTCCAGGCCGGCGACATCTCCTAGTTCGACAAGTTCGAAGGGCCGAATGTCATCACGGCCAGCCCGAAAGCCAACCAAGTCGTACAGATCGCTCGCCGCATGAAGGGGAGCCGCCTCTTCCCATCGGGCCATGTTCGCAGCGCGGCCCTCGACACCTCGATCCGTCACGACGCAAGGCTAGAAGAATGCCTGAGAGGTGTCGCACTCCCGGCGTTTAGGGCTGCCTGGGGTGGTGCCCGGCTGGGGATGCGGGCTCACACGCCGCCGTCGGCCGGGTTCGGGTCATAGGGCGTCACAGCCCTGGGGTAGGTTGCACCCGCGAGGGCAGGGCAATATTGCAGGAGGTCATGGACCAATGCAGAGTCCCCATCACCCGCTGGTCTCAAGACGGAACGACGGCCGCTGGGTGTTGAACTGTCCAGAGTGCCAGCTTGACTCCTGCAACCGGCCCGTGCCGATCGGGATCGGCTTACCCGTCGAATCCGAGTACATCGCCACGCGGCTCCAGGAGAACCACGTCGGGCCTACTCGCTGGCAGCGGTCGATCCAAGCAGCCCTCCCTCCGCGCAGCTAACCGCACATGGCGGGGAGCCGAACTGGGCCGACCGTCCCGCCGGTCTAGGGCAGTGAGTCGTCAGATCGTTTCCCCTACTATGTGCCGCCGGGACGTTCACAAGTGTGAAAGGCAAGACCGTGGATGGGTATGTATTGCGGGACGCGCCAGGCTGGACTTGGAAAGCGAATGGGCGCGACAACGAGGGACGCTTTGACTTCCTGGTAATTGAGCATCTCGCGTACGGGGCCGGCCCGCCGTTGCACTTCCATAACGCATTCGAAGACTCTTTTTTCGTTTTAGATGGTTTGCTCACAGTCCAGCTAGGGGACGACGTTGTCGAGCTCGGGCCGGGAGACTTCGCGACCGCCCCACCCGGCGTCCCGCACAGCCTCACGAACGCACACGCTGACCAGAGTGCCTGCCGGGCGGTCAACCTATTGACACCGGGTGTCGGCTTCGATCGCTACATAAGTCAGATCGACCAGCTCGCCGCGAACGGCGACCACGAGGGATTGGAACGGCTCAACGCTGAATACGACGTGACGATCGTCGGTCCGAGCGTGGCCGATCGACTCGGACTCTCGTAAGCCAGAGATCACTGAACAAGGAGCGCGGTCGTAGGCAATGACAACTGGGTCTCCTACGGGTATCCGCACGGGAAGTGGACGGTGACCAGTTGCCAATATCCCATCGGCGGCGAATCCGAGTCGTCGTCAGCCAGCGCCGGGTAATTCAATCAGCAGCGCACAGAGCCAGCAATAGGGAGTGGTCCGATTCAGCTTCGACGCGCTGAACCGAAAATGAACCACCGCGTCGCCTGGATTTCAGCCTTCCAGCCCTCTCCTTCGATGAGCGACTGCAGCTCCCCTGGCTCGTACATCACACTGACGACCCGGTGCTCGGATCCGTCCATCAGACGACGCACGTGCAGGTCTGTGTCGTACTTGAGGACGAATGGGTCCTTCGACGTCACCCCTGGTCGCGGATCGTTTCGATTGTCGATGAGGAACGCACGTCCGGAGGGGGTGAGGCATGAGCGAAGGAGGGACCAGAAATCGCTGAATCGGGCCCTTGGCACGTGCGAGAGCCAGAAGGAGAAGAAGACCACGTCATAGTGGGAGTCGGCTTGCCAATCGAAGAGATCTGCCACGACATAGTTCACGTCGGCGCGTCCCACCCGTTCCTGGTTGAGCGCAAGGACCTCAGGCGAACTGTCCACAACGGTGAGACTGTCGGCTGTGCGAGCGAGCCGCTCGGTCCACCAACCAGTACCTCCTGCCAGTTCCAAGACCGAGCCCGTGGCTCCGAAGGAGGCGAGAGCGGCGTCCACGACCGCTACTTGGCGCCGCCATTCGAGCAGCTCTTCGTCGCCTCGGTCGAACCGGCCCCGTCGCTGCCACCATTCGTCGTACTCAGGCGCTCGAGCGCGATAGTACGACCGTTGCTCTGCGAGGAGGCCCTCATCGTCCACCTCGACAGTTTCGCGCCCTAAGTAAGTGTGTCACAGGCTGGCCAGTTTCACCCCCGGGCCGGCGAACGGGGCAGGTACCGGGTTCCGATCGGCCCACTTGACTCTCACCATCGGGGAGGGTCCATGCTTCAACTTGTGGACGACCTAATGGCAATAGGTGAATTCTCCGAGCGCTCGGGTCTGTCGGCCAAACGGCTGAGGACGTACGCCGCTGAGAGCCTCCTGACCCCCGCCGCGGTGGACCCGACTTCGGGATACCGCTACTACTCGCCGGGCCAGTTGGCTGATGCCCGGGTGATTGATGCCCTACGACAAGCGAGCGTGCCGCTCGCAGATATCCGCGCGTTCATGCGTCAACCATCCCGGGACCAGCTCGATGCCTGGGAGAGAAAACTCCATACCAACGCTAAGCACCGCCAGAGTGCGCTGACCCTGGCCCGCGGCCTCTTTGCGGCAAGCCAGGATCCACGATTCCCCACTGTTTACCCAGATTCCAAGGAGGAGCTCATGATTACCCTGCGAACCGCGGGACGTACTGACATCGGGCAGTTACGCGAGAACAACGAAGACGCCATCGTGAGCAATGACCGACTTGCGTTAGTCGCCGACGGAATGGGCGGACATCCAGGCGGTGAGATCGCAGCGAATGCCGCCGCGGGTGTGATTCCTGCGGTCTTCACGGGCCGATCAGCAGACGAGCTGGAAGCGGCCCTACGTGCCGCGAACTGGGCGATACGAGACCGTGCAGTCGCCCAGCCTGGACTCGAGGGCATGGGCACCACGATCTGTGTGGCAGGGCTCCTCACGGACGGACACCTCGCACTCGTCCATGTGGGCGACAGTCGGGCCTATCTCTGGCATGGAGATGCGCTGACCCAACTGACCCAGGACCACAGCGTGACAGCCGAACTTATCCAGAGTGGCGAGTTACGAGAGGAGGATGCAGCACAGCATCCCCATTACGGGGTTCTCACCCGAGCACTCGGGGTCGGGTCCGATATCGAGATCGACCGCAGAACCCTGGCCGTCGAAGCAGGAGATCGAATCGTCGTTTGTACCGACGGCCTTTTTAACGAGCTCTCTCACGAGGAGATTGCGAAGGCCATGGCGGTAGGCGGAGACGTGGCCGAGATCGTTGACAAGCTGGTCGACGGCGCCATTGCTCATGGCGGCCGCGACAACCTCTCCGTCGTGGTCGCCGAAGTGGCTCCCTGAGCATTCAGATTCAGCGCATGGTCGGCATCTGGTCGGCTGTAACCGTGGTGCAGTTCCGGCGTAGGGGGTTACCAAGAACCCGCCTGGTATGGGCACTTTGCGATGGATGCGCAAGCTCTAGACCGGAGCTTTACGGAAGCTGAGGTGATGGTCTCCCATTCGTGCTTGAATCGGTCGAACCGTCGCGATGACTAGGACTGCCATGGATGCTGTGGTTGCTTTCGATCCCTTCACTCTCTACGAACAGGTCGATCCCTATCCTCTATATCGGTGGCTTCGGGACGAAGCGCCGGTCCACCACCTCGATGAACCAGATCTGTGGGTGGTGACCCGTTATGACCATTGCACTGAGGTCCTCCGTGACCCGACGACTTTCTCGTCGAAGCTGGGGATGCGAATGGCCTTCGACCCGGTCTCGCAGCGCTCGGGTTCTGACGGGGGGTTCGAGGGCACGGAGGACCTCCGGGTCCTCATCGCCACCGATCCACCGGACCACGTCCGGTTGCGGCGCCTGCTCAGTCGTCCGTTCACCCCCCGAGAGATCGGCCTGCACGAGGACTGGATCCGGCCGATGTGCGAAGAGCGCTTCGGCGAGCTCCTCGCCATGAATGCCAGCGGTGGTGCCGACTGGGTGAAGGACTTCTCCTGGCCCTTCCCTGTGTTGGTGATCGGAGAACTCCTGGGGATCCCGGCCTCCATGCGCAACGACTTCAAGCGCTGGTCGGATGCTCTGATTGGCATCTTCGTTGGTGGACCCGAGGTCGGCGACGACCGCCTGGCCAGCCTCACTGAGATGCTCGGGTTCTTTGACGAGACCGTCGCTCGACGCCGCTCGGATCCCGGCGACGACCTAATTAGCATGCTTACTCACAAGGCGGAGGACGACGAAGAGCCGCTCACCGCCGAGGAACTGGTCTGGTTCTGCGTCCTGCTCTTGGTTGCGGGAAACGAGACGACTACCAACCTGCTGTCGAACGCCCTCAAAGTGTTGGCCTCCGATCCCACGATCCTGGGTCGCCTGTTCGAGGATCCAGCGCTCATCCCAGGAACGGTGGAGGAGGTTCTCCGCTACGACGCTCCGGTGCAGTCAATCCCGAGGGGGACGAGTGCACCGATTCAGGTCGACGGGACGACGATCCCCGCAGACGCAATCGTGCTCGCCTACATGGGGGCGGCAAACCGGGACGAGCGCCATTTCCCCGATCCTGACCGGTTCGACGTTCAGCGCAACCCAACCGACCATCTCGGCTTCGGCAGCGGCATCCATCTCTGCCTCGGGGCGCCCCTCGCCCGTCTCGAAGGCCGCATCGCACTGGAGGTGCTCAGCAAGCGGGTGGCCAGCGTGGAGCTCACAGCATCACCGGTGCCAACCGGCGGCTTGTTGCTCCGAGGATCGACTTCAATGCCGGTGCGCCTGATCGAGCGATAAGGCGTAGGCCGCTCAGGAGGCGGCGGACGTCGACCGACCACTCGGGATTGCCGGGCCACCGAGCGGGAATTCCTTGGCTCCCAGAACGATCCCCATGGCCGTACTGTTCCACTGACCCGGCAGCGTACTGGGGCACTACCGGTCGCCCCCGACAGAGGGCTGTCGTATCCTCCACTAGACGGAAACCTTCTGCCCAGAGCGTCTGGCATCGACCATGGCGGCACCTACCTAGGGAGACCAAGCTTTATGTCACTTGTTCGAGTCCACAACTTCTCGGTGTCCCTGGACGGCTTCGGCACCGGTGAGGGACAGAGCCTCGAATCGCCATTTGGACACGCCGGCACCCGGCTCCACGAATGGTTCTTCCCCACCCGGACTTTCTGCAGCTTCCACGAGAGCCAGGGCGGTTCAGGGGGGAGCACTGGCGTCGACGACGCCTATGCGAGCAACTGGGACCGGGGCATCGGTGCTGAGATCATGGGGCGGAACAAGTTCGGACCTCAGCGTGGGCCATGGGCTGACGAAGAGTGGAAGGGCTGGTGGGGAGACGACCCGCCGTTCCATACCCCGGTCTTCGTGCTCACCCACTACCCGAGGCCTTCCATAGAGATGAAGGGCGGAACGACATTCCACTTCATTGACGCCGACCCTGGCGACGCTGTGAAGGTTGCCCAGGAGGCCGCTGGTGGCCTCGACGTGCGTATCGGCGGTGGCCCATCGACGGTCCGCGCGTACCTCGCCGCCGACCTCATCGACTACGTGCACGTCGCCATCGTGCCAATCGTTCTCGGAAGGGGCGAGCGTCTATGGGACGGGTTGGAAGGACTCGAGTCGCGGTTCCAAATGGAGTTCGCCAGCTCCCCGAGCGGCGTAACCCATCTCACGCTGTCCCATCCATAGGACGGTCCGCCTCAGAGAGCCGCTGACTCTGGCCCTCGTCCGGCGAAAACGGGGGCATCCCGGAGCCCTCCCGCCGCTCATCGCCGTTTGCGATGATGATCAGATGGAACAGCGCGTCAGTCTGATCACGCTTGGAGTCTCAGATCTCGCCCGAGCCCGAGGATTTTATGAATCTCTCGGCTGGTCGGGTGCGCAGCAGCCCGATGACGAGGTCTGTTTCTTCCAAGCTGGGGGCATGGTTCTTGGATTGTGGACCGCGCTGGGCGGTCACGGTGCACCGGGGATCGAATTGGCCTACAACGTGCGGTCGCCCGGGGAAGTGACCGATGTCTTGAACGAAGCCCTCCAAGCCGGAGGTTCGATCGTTCGTCAAGCAGCGATCGCCGATTGGGGCGGCACAACTGGAGCGTTTGCCGATCCTGAAGGATACGTCTGGGAGGTGGCGCACAATCCCGGCTGGTCGCTCGATCTCGACGGCACGATTCACATTTAGGGCGCTCAAGCCCGGCGTTATACATGTAATCCGTTGGTCCTGGGCTGTCTCCTATGGAACCACACTCACTGGGCGTCGGCGACTCCTTCGATGAGGCCGTCGAAGAGTTGACTGCGGCCGCTCTGACCGCGCTCATCCGCGTGGTTGCGCTGGCGCTTCAAGATGGTGGCGAACTGCGGGCCGGTCTCGAAGAATCCGCAGCGCTCACACACGCTCTCGAAGGCGCAGTCGAGCAGGGCTGGCCTCGTGCAGTGACCGTTGGCGAGCAGTCGGCGGTGGTCGCTGACGGTCGGCGCGCTCGAGGTTGCTGGTCGAGGACGGGTGGCACCAGAGAGTCCGCAGTACTGGGCCTCGACCGCTTCGGTCACCTTGAAGTACGCGTTGGCGACAGTGTCATCGGAGATGCGCGCATAGATCAGGGTCATGTCCATGGAGCGGTGCCCGAGCAGAGCAGCGATGGCCTCGAGACTCATGCCCCGGTTGATCGACTGGGTGGCGAGCGTGTGGCGCAACTGGTGGGGATGAACGTGGCCGACGCCGGCCCGCTTGGCGACGTTGGCCACGTAGCGATGCACGGTGCGCCGGTCGAAGGGCCGTCCGTCGTCGCGCTCGAGGAGGTGGCCCGAACGTGAGCGTCCGCGCACGGCTCTGTACTCGTCGATGAGATCGACCAGCATCGGCAGGAGCGGGACGTAGCGGTCGTTGTGCAGCTTGCCGAGGGGGATGTGGAGGCGATGGCCGTCTCCTTTGCGCACCACGGTGTCGTCTTTGAGTCCGGCGAGTTCGCCGACGCGCATCCCGGTGCGGGCCAACAATTCGACCATGAGACGACGGCGCAGGTTGGGGTCCTGCCCCAACGCCGCCATGAACTTGGCCGCCGTGGGATCGTCCAAGAACTTGGGCAGGGGCTCGTCGAGGGCCGGGAAGTCGCTCATGTAGATGAACAGGCGGGCCGGGGCGTCGTCGTAGTCCCATTCCATGATGCGTTCGAAGAAGGTGCGCACGGTGCTGAGCCGGTGCCGGATCGTCATGGTGGCCAAGGGCTTGCCGGTGTTGCCCCGGCGCTTGAGGAGCCAGGTCTTGAAGTCCTCGATGTGGGGCCGTGCGATGCGCGCCACCGACACACAACTCGGGTCGGCTTCTGTCACCCGGTGGGCGAAGAAGCGCAGCGTCAGCTCGGCCGCCGCCACCGTGCCCGGACGGGCCGAGACCTCGAGTTGATCCAGGTAGGAGGCCATGGTGGCCACCATGACCGGTGCTCGGGCGGCGATCTGTGACCACGTGACCTCGAGCGTTCCGCCGCCCCGGCGCCGTGGTTCGGGACGTACTTGGGCGAGCGCGTTCATTGGGCCACCCCGACCAGCGCCTGGGCCTCGATGGCTTCGGCGGCCCGGCGGTACTCGTCGTCGAGCCAGTCGACGCTCAGGTGCAGATAGACCCGGGTCGAGGTGATCGAGCGGTGTCCGGCCTGGGCCTGGATGGCTTCAATGGCCATGCCCGCCTCGCGCAAGCGCGTGAAGCAGGTATGGCGCAGTTCGTGGCAGGTGCCGTGGGACAGTTCGGCCCGCCCCCGTGCGGAGCAGATGATCTGGGCGAGACCGGGCATCGAGAGTGGGTGGCCGCGCCGTGCTCCTTTGAGCGTCACAAAGAGTGCGTCGCTCGACGTCTGCGGTCGCTCGTGGTCCATGTAGCGCGACACCGTCGCGAAGAAGGTGGGCGAGAGCGGCACCAGGCGCTCGTGGCCGCCCTTGCCTTCCCTGATCAACACCCTCCATTCGCCGAGTCGCAGGTCCGAGAGACGCAATCCGAGCACCTCGCAGCGCCGCAGGCCGCCCAGCACCATGGCCTGGGTCATGGCACGGTCGCGCTCGGTTCGCAGCGCCCCCATGAGCGCGTCGATCTCGTCGGGATCGAGGATCCGGGGCAGCCGGCGCACCCCGCGCACGAGGGGGAGACCCCGACCGCCCCGTGAGCGGCTCTGACGGGTGGCGATGCCTCGAGGCACCGGGTTGACCGTGACGTCGAAGTCGTCGCGGGTGATCAGATAGCCATAGAAGCTCGAGACGGCAGCCAGTCTGCGCTTGATCGTCGCTGCCGAAAGTCCCGCGGAACCATCGGCAATGCGCACCACGTTCTCGGCTCCAGGCTTGGGTCTGCGCTGCGCGGTCACGAAGGCCATCACGTCTTTGGGCCGCACCTCGAGCGGATCCTTCTTGACCACGCTGAAGAAGACGCTCAGGTCGTGGGCATAGGCCCGCACCGTGTTCGGACGGGCTCGGCCCACCACGAACTCGAGGAACTCGTCGATCAGCCAGTGGCCGATCCGATAGACGTGTTCACCGTCGGGACGGACGTGACACTCGAATGACGGACTCCACTTCACCGCACACCTCCTGATCGGGTTCGCACCCAAGGAGGTTCCCCCGGATGCCTATCCCAGGAGGTGGATTACATGTATAACCGGCGGACTGGGATACCAAGACCCCGTTCGATATTCCGCCCTCCCGGCCGGTCAGTCGGTGGAGAGCTGTGCCCCGAACTCCTTGGGATCGAAGTAGTCCCGCCAGCCAATGATCATTCCGTCGTGAACCTCAAAGACGCCGGCAATCCTCAAGCCCGCCGTCTTTGCGTCCAATCGCACGTAATCGACTCTCTCGGTCATCACAACTGCGCCATCGGACAGTAGGTGGCGAATGTCGGCCTCCACCTCGCCGCCCAAGGCCATCATCCGGGCCATGTCTGCCACTATGGCGTCTCGTCCATGGACTGGTTCAAGCGGGCCCTTGCAATACTCGGCATCCTCGCTGAAGAACCGGCCGAGCGGGGCGGCGTCGCCCGTCGGCCATGCCACCATGAACGCCGCCATAAAGTCACGCACGACTAACTCGGCGCTGGGTGGACCGCCCATGCCACTCATCGTTGCTCCGCTGTCTCTTTGGCATCGAATCAGCATCCAGACCGACCGGGATTGCTTGGATATCTGTCTGCCAGGAGTGGATCACCGACTGCCCGACTCGTGCCGGACTGTCCCACCGACCCGGCAGCGAGGATTGACGTAGCCCGCTGACGGTCCACCACTGCAGAGGCAGAACTGGTCAGCGTGTGGGTGTGTGCCCGAGCCAGGTCTGACCCAATGCAAGTCCGGCTGACGTCCCTCGGGACTGTCCTCAAGACGATCCGTCGGCCCGGCTCGGACACTCACCCGACGCCAACCGGTCGGACGGAGTGACCTCATAGGAGCCTGCCTTCACAGGCCCTTCGCTGTCCTGTCCATCGTTCCGGCCGTGCGGTGCCACCCACCCCAAGCGAAAGGAACAGATGACAATGACCACTATCGCGCGCACGATCACCGGAGGGGTCGACACGCATCTCGACGTCCATGTGGCGGCCGCGCTCGACGAACGAGGAGCGCTGCTAGGGACCGAGAGCTTTGCCACCACGCCCAGGGGGTACGAGGCACTTTTGGCCTGGTTGCAAAGCTTCGGGACCCTTGAGCTCATCGGGGTCGAAGGGACCGGCAGCTACGGGGCCGGGCTGACGCGCCACCTGCACCGCCGCGGGGTGGCAGTGGTCGAAGTGGATCGGCCCAACCGCCAAAAGCGCCGGCGCCAAGGCAAGTCCGACACCCTTGACGCCGTCTCCGCCGCTCGGGCCGCCCAAGGTGGAGATGCCAACGGATCGGCCAAGACCAGGACCGGAAACGTCGAGGCCATGCGGGTTTTACGCGTCGCTCGCAGCTCGGCCCGGCGCAGCCGGACCCAGGCCATCAACCAGATGCGCAGCCTGATCTCGACCGCTCCCGACGAACTGCGCGCCGAACTGCGTGACCTCTCCATCTACAAAGTCCTCGAACTGGCCAGCGCGTATCGGCACACCGGAAGGACCGACGTCACGGGTGTCACCAAGCTCACCCTGCGCATGCTGGCCCGCCGGGCCCTCGCCCTCGAAGGGGAGGTCAAAGAGATCGACCGCATCTTGAAGACCCTTGTGGCCGAGACCGCTCCCGAGCTCAGGGCCATCGACGGGGTGGGCACCGACGTGGCGTCGGCCCTCTTGGTGGCCGCCGGGGACAACCCCGAGCGCCTGAAGAACGAGGCTACCTTCGCCAAGCTTTGCGGCGTCTCCCCGCTCGACGCCTCGAGCGGCAAGCAGGAGCGTCATCGTCTCAACCGCGGTGGCGATCGCCAAGCCAACTCCGCCCTGTGGCACATCGTGTTTACCCGCATGGTCAACGACCCGAGGACCAAGCACTACATCGAGCGTCGGATGAAGGATGGTCGAACCAAAAAGGAGGCGATCCGCTGCCTCAAGCGCTACGTCGCTCGCGAGGTGTTCGCTGCGCTCCCGAGGTCAGAACTCGCCCTTGACAACCCATAGGAGCATCGTTCAGGGGCAGCCCTATCAGCGCCAGGTTGGGTCTACTTCGACCATGGGTAGATATGTCTGATGGCGGTAAATCTCAATGGGGCGACCAACGACTGGAGGCTAGGCAATGGCTGCAAACAGCAAGCAGATGACGAGCTTCAGCTATCCGATCTACATTCAGGCCACGCCCGAGCGGGTCTGGCAGGGCCTCACCGACCCTGCCCTCATGAAGCGCTATTGGCGGCACCAAAGAGCTGGTGAGAAGACCTTTCAATCGGACTGGAAGAAGGGCTCCACCTACGACATGGCCCATGAGGAGGTCGGACTTGTCGTGAGCGATCCCGAACAGGTGATCCTCGAGTCCGATCCCTACCGCCGGCTGGCTTACACCTGGCACACGATTACGCCCGAATGGGCCGCCGAGGTCGGGATGGAAGAAGCCACCGCTGACGCGTGGCGGGCTGAACCCCGCTCCAAGGTGGCCTTCGACATTGAGGACGCCGGAAACGGGGTCGTAAAGCTCACGGTTGTCCACGACGGGTTCGAGCCCGGTAGCGATGTTCTCCAAGCCATCTCTGAGGGCTGGCCTGCCGTTCTTTCCAGTCTCAAAACCCTCCTTGAGACTGATTCGACGCTGCGGACCTCGTAGGGGTGCGCAGCCAGAGCGAGGAGCAGTTGGGGTAGAGACGGTCGGCATGGCTAATCGCCCTCAAAGCCAAAGTGACACAGCGATCGAGAGGAGCCCAATGGCTGAGTCATCCGATGAGTACAACGCCAAAGTGATCGGTGAATTCCGGGCCAACGGCGGACAGGTCGGCGGCATGTGGGAGGAAACGCCACTTCTGTTGCTCCACCATACCGGCGCGACGTCCGGTGTGAGCCGCGTCAACCCAGTCGCGTACCTGCCCCAGGATGGGCGCTACTTCATCTGGGCCGCGAACGGAGGAGCGCCGAAACATCCAGCCTGGTATCACAACCTCAAGGAGCACCCGGTCACGAAGATCGAGGTCAGTGACGAGACGATTGACGTCGTAGCCGAGGAGGCCACTGGCGACGAGCGTGACCGCCTCTTCGCGAGAGCAGCTGAGCGCTATCCGCAGCTCGCAGACATAGCGCGGAAGACTGAGCGCATTATCCCCCTGATGGTCCTCATTCCCAGACCGAGCTCCTAGGTTTCGGGCAGCGGCCAACAGTCGGTGTTTCGATGTATCTGTCCGGGCCGAGGGTGCCGGAGTGCCTCTACCTACCGTCGAAGTGGGCACCTTGGCCCCGGGCCGGTATTGGCACTTCTCGCTCAGTCGCCGCCCGTCTGTGAGCGGTAGTTGGTTACGTCTCTCGGACGGCTTCGTAGGTCATTACGGCTACGCCATCAACAAGGGAACGAGATTCGAGGAGGCGCATGGGTTTCGTCCGGCTTGTCTCCCCGAAGAGGTGCTGGCCTGCTCCGAGCACGACCGGATAGATCTTCAGCCGCAGCTCGTCCGCGAGGTCGTGCTCAATCAACATATGGACGAGCTGAAAACTGCCTAAGACGAGGACGTCCCCGGCTTGGTCCCGCCTTAGTCTTGCGACCTGGTTCAGCACGTCACCCGCTAGTACTACCGAGTTGCTCCAGGCAGGATCCTGCAGAGTCGAGGAAACGACATACTTGGGCAGGCCATTCAACCTGTCGGCCAACTCGCCGCTCCGGGATGGGAACTTTGAGGCGAACCATTCTTAGCTCCTCCGACCAAACAAGAGCGCTTCGGCGCTCATAGCGTCATCGAGCGCGAGCTTGTTGACTTCATCGCGGTCTTTGAGCATCCCAACCCAGCCGCCAACCCTGAAACCCTCGTCACCGGCTGGATCCTCGATGACCCCGTCGAGCGACACATTCTCGCTGATGACGATCCTTCCCACTTGGTTCTCCTGCGGTTGCCTTGGACGCCGCCTTTGGTGCGACCCTAATCCGGCACCGATAAGTCCTGTTCCGCCCTCTATCACCGGATACACGGCGGTCAGTCGCGATCAGGTGCCGCTCGGTCGCACCCCAGTTCGTACTGGGGCCCCGGTGCACTGCCGACTGGCAGCTCAGGTCTGGTTGCGGTAACGGAGGTAAACGACGCCGTTGCGAAAGCGGCGCTCGTCCAACAGCTCGAGATCGGCATGGACGCCGGCGGGCAGGGCACGCTTGCCACCACCAACTAACACCGGCCCGAGCAAGAGATGGCACTCGTCGACCAGCCCCTCGGCGATCGCCTGGCCGGCGAGCTCCGCTCCGCCGATGGCGATGTCGGACCGCGAGCTCTCCTTCAGTCGCTTAATCGCCGCGGCGTCGAAATCGCGCTCGATTCGGGTTCTCTCGCTGGACACTGTCCGAAGCGTCCGGGAGTAGACAACCTTTTCGGCCGCACGCCAGATCTCCGCGTAGTCCTGGTACACCGGTGGCCGATCGTCGTCGGTCTCCCAATAGGCCATCGTCTCGTACATGCGCCGTCCATACAGATAAGTGCCGACTGGCCGCTCCAGATCGTTGACGAACGCGTGCACCTCCTCGTCCGGAGCCACCCAGTCGAATTTGCCCTGCACGTCTTCGACATAACCGTCTAGCGACGCGATCGCCACATACGTCAGGAGGGCCATGGGACTTCCTGGGTGCCCGCGAGACGGTGCATCGGAGCACAATCTACGCAGCCGGCGGTCCCGACCGAGTCGCTACCGCTGCGTGCCGGAGCTGCCCCCGAAAGTGCCGCAGGATGGCACCCGGTCCCGGCGTTTGGGTCAAGTCCACGCACGTGGTGTAAGACGCCCCACCGCACCAATCTCGTGATTGATCAGCTGGCAGCTTCGAGTTCTGCGTTCACCTCCTTGTCGATCGGCTCGCCGGGGAGGACGCGGAGTCGGGCCTTGGCGAGGGACTCGGTGCTCATGTAGCGACGGGCGATGGCCCACTCGTCGTGTTGCTCGGCGAGCACGGCGCCGGCGAGGCGGATGAGGGCGGGACGGTTGGGGAAGATGCCGACCACGTCGGTGCGCCGACGCAGCTCCTTGTTGAGACGCTCCTGGTTGTTATTGGACCAGATCTGGCGCCAGTGTTCGACGGGGAAGCTGGCGAAGGCCAACAGGTCGGCCTGGGCGTCGATGAGGAACTCGGCGGCGGCGGGGAACTGGTCCTCGAGCTGGTCGATGACCCGGGCGAACTGGGCGGTGACCTGGGTGGCGTCGGACTGGGCGAAGACCGTGCGCACCAGGGTCCCCACCATGGACTGGGCCGCCTTGGGGACCCGGGTCAACAAGTTGCGCATGGCGTGGGTCCGACACCTCTGCCAGGTGGCTCCGGGGAGCACCGCCGCGATGGCGTTCTTGAGGCCTTGGTGCGAGTCGGAGATGACGAGGGCCACGCCCGAGAGCCCTCGGGCCACCAGGCCGCGCAAGAACGCCGTCCACCCCGCCCCGTCCTCGGTGGTGAACACGTCGACGCCGAGGATCTCGCGATGACCCTCCGCGTTGACGCCGGTGGCGATGACGGTCGCCACGCTGACGACGCGGCCACCCTCCCTCACCTTGTGGAACAGGGCGTCGAGCCAGACGTAGGTGTAGGGACCGGCATCGAGGGGCCGGTTCCTGAACTCGGCCACCCGGGCGTCGAGGTTCTTGGCCAGCTCTGAGACCTGGGACTTGGACATCCCGTCGATCCCCATGGCGCGCACCAGGTCGTCGACCCTCCTGGTGGACACCCCCTCGACGTAGGCCTGGCAGACCACGCTGACCAGGGCCTGCTCGGCCCGCCGACGCGGCTCGAGCAGGGACGGCAAGTAGCTCCCCTTGCGCAACTTCGGGATGTCCAGGTCGATCGTCCCGGCTCTGGTGTCCCAGCGCCTCGAACGGTGCCCGTCGCGGCTGTTGACCCTGCTCTCGGTGCGCTCGCCGTAGCCCGCCCCGCAGAGCAGGTCGACGTCGGCGTCCATGAGCAGCTCGGCTGCCATCTTCACCATCTCTCCAAGCAGGTCGGATCCCGCAGGACTCTCCAGGTACTTGCGCACGAGCTCGCCCGCGCCCATCGTGTTGGTGACTTCCACCGCATCTTCTCCTTCGCGTTCTTTCGACGGAACTTGAAGATTGATGCGGTGGTCGTCGCGGTCCGGGGGACCCTCAGGCCGGGCTACCCCTCGTACACCACTCTGGCGGACTCAACTGCGTTTGGGGCTAGTGCGATCCGGGGACTGTCCTCGGACGAGCGAGTATTGCGTCAAGCGGTTTGTCGCGCCGCCAGTTCGGGTGGCGGGTCATAGGACTCCTGACCACTGTCCCTGACGAGTTTTGTGGGCACGCCGTCCACCGAGACCCAGCGATCTTCATGGATTCCATACGGATCCTCGTGCCAGCCCCAGACAAGCGCCTCATCGTCCATGACTTGAGTTTACCTTAAGTTCACGTTGGTGTCACATTTATGTTACCTAGTTCACTTTGTCAGGGCTGCCCCCAGGGTGCTGCCCAACTGCCCCACCGTCCCGGCAGAACTGGGGCACCCGGTCAAGTCTCCCAGCTTGCAACCTTCCACCCACGACGTAGGAACACCCGAAACATTGGAGCGGTGATATGTCGCCCGGAGTGGCCCTTAGGGCGGGCACACGAAATCACATCTTCCCCGCCATCTCCCACCGCATTGCCGTAGAGGTTCGTTTCGATTCTCGCCCTTGCCCCGCATCTCGGCTGGTGGGTATCGGCCAGGTAGGTACGCCGCCTGATTACCTCGTACCCCGCTACAGGCAAGTTCCGGGACTTTGGATACTCGTGGTGGTGTTCGTCCAGATAGCGCTGGGCCACCCGCTTGAGTTCCTCAACGTGAGCCCAAGGGTCTTCACCTGTAGATGCCGACTCGGGCTGCTGACTCACAAGTGCAAATGGTACGTCCGACCGACCTTGCGGTCGATGGTCCAGGGACACCCGCTCCCGGCGTACTGGGCTACGTGGCGTTAGGTGAACGATCGTTGCGCTGAGTAACTAATCACCTACCTGGCCGTCGATGTTCTCTCGCATCAGATCAAGATGACCGGCATGTCGGGCGGTTTCCTCCAGCATGTGGACCATGATCCAGCGAAGGGTTACCTGCTCCCGATAGGGGGTCTCCTTGGCACTCAGGGCCTCTAGAGAGGGTGCATCCCTGCACACTCGCCTCGACTCTTCCACCTCGGCTCGGTAGAAGCCGATAACAGACTGAACGGTGTCGTCGTCGCCGATGGCGAATTCGGGCGTGTTGTCACCATCCACGTCGATTGCTTCAACATCTTCACCGGCGAATGTCTCGCGAAACCAACCTCGCTCGACCCAGCCCAGGTGTTTGAGGATCCCCAGAGCGGATATGCCTGTTGGTGTCCTTACTCGCTTCGCCTCGTCAAGAGCGAGGCCATCGACTTTTCGTTCGACCACGGCTCGGTACCAGTCCAGGAAACCTTCCAGGGTTTCGCGCTCACCTCGTCGCACGCCCAGGGGGTCGTCCATGGGCGGAGTTTACGTTCGGGCAACTCGCTCTGTCTGACTTGCTACCAGCTCGCCCACCGTCCCGGCAGCGAACGGGGCGAGCCTGCCCGTTGCTAGGGCGGTTCCATATGGGCACATCCCTGGACGCCATGTGACAGTCTCTCGCGTGACCTCGCACCGACGGTTCCTCACCCTTCTCGGGGTTGGGTTGTTGGCGGCGAGCTTGGTCGCCGGTGGAGTGAAAGCACCCCACGCAGATGCACGGTCAGTCTCCGGCCAGCCAATCCAGGTACACACACCCCTCGGCATGGGTTATCTGTGCACGTGGCCCGGAGACGGTGCATTCAATCTCTACTTCAAGTTCTCCACGAAGGGTTCGACACTTTCCGGGCAAGTTTCCGAGCCTGAGAGTTCTGTGTTGGAAACGGTACCCATGACTGGAACGGTGCGGGGCAATCACCTGACGTTTCTGCCGCTGTCGGGATTCGGTCGCTACCGAGGTTCCGTTCGGGAACAGAGTTATCACTTAGAGCGGACGGTGGTGGCGACGATATCCCCGGCCCCGCGACCGAATGCTCCCTTGTGGGCGACTCGAAATGGCGACAGACGGTTCCAGCGATGGGCTTCAAGGTACCTCCACGAGGTTCCTCTGACACGGTCGCCGTCTATGACCTCCAGATGGCGGTCGTCGGTGGTGGCGATGGCGCGGCTGACTGGGCCGGGACGGCCCTGGCGTTCGGCCACTTGGCCTGGCATGTACACACCACCTCCGGCCCCGTGTCGGCAACCCACGACGTCTCGATAACCGAGATTGGCAAAACACGGTTCATCGTCGAGGCATCCCGGTCAGCGACCGGGCGCTGTTGGTACCAGTTGAGCAACCGCGGGTCGTCGGCCACCAACGGAGGCATCTTGGGGATTCCGACAGTTCGTCCCGGGTACGGGGCCCTGTATGCGAGCCCCGAAGGCGTGGTGCAGTCGAGATGTAACTCCAGCCCAGTGGGAACTCCGCTACAACTCATGTGGTGAGTTCGACAGGTCCTGGCCGGACAGGTCATGGGCCGCAACCGTCCTGTATCGCCTGCCATCGTGTGCCGAATGATGCGCCCAGCCGAACTGGGGCAGGAGCACGCATCAGCGGTACTCAGTTGTCGCCGAAAGCGACATGGAAGACATTTGGAACGCCTCGATGTCTCGACCGATCGGTGACCTAGGAGAATTCGTCTTGGCTCAGGATTTGGTGGCCACGCCTTCGAAGGTGTATCCGAATACCTTCGGCTCACCGCTCATGTAGTAGGTCTGCATTCTGTCGAGTTGGAAGCCCGCCCGCTCGACGAGGTTGGAGATCTCCCGGGTGACGTGGCAACCTCCGGCTACGTGCTTCCACGGTGGCTCGATCCGTGCTTGCCAACGGGCGACGCCGGCATCCGGGGCTCGGCCATGCTCGACAAAGTGAAACGTGCCGCCGGGCTTGAGGACTCGTCGGATCTCGGCGAGCGCGGCGTCCACTCCGGGAATCGTGCACAGCGTCCAAGTAGAGAGTGCTGCGTCGAACTCGTCCGAAGGGAGGTCGAGGGTCTCACCGTTGAGGCCCGCTAGCTCGACACTTGCCGACGTTGCGGCGATCCGGGGTTCGGCGATGCGCATGCACAGCGAAGACGGCTCCACGGCAGCAATCCGGTCTACGGCGTCGGGGTAGTGGCGAGCGTTGAGGCCGGTCCCGAAGCCAACCTCAACCACGTCGCCCGACAGCGAGGCGCAGACGCGGGCTCTCACTTCCCGCAGGTTCTTGTTGTCCATGACCTTGTTCTGAAGCCGCGGGAGAAGCTGATCTTGGTAAACGCCCATAATTGCGACCTCACGCCCGCTGGAGAGCTGTTTCTTCGCAAGATAGGGGAACGAGGCAATCAGAGCAATCAGGGATGTTCCTGACTTCTCAGTGGCTTAAGCGAGGTCAGGACCCGCCTTAGCTGGCGGCGTTTAGCCGGTAGTGGGTGTACTGGGGTGCGTCATGTGTCGCCTCGGCCCGATCCGAAGAACCGAATGGTCGCCGCGACTATCCCGATAGTGCCGAAACTGCCCCACCGTCCTGGCGTTCGGGGCGACACCCTGAGACAGTCACAAATCTCACGGTTTAGTTGCTTCCACCACGGATGCTGGCAACCTTACGGAGCGACCAGATGGAACGATCCGCCGGCGTACTTCGTGCCATTACCGTTCCCAACTAGGACGATGACGCCGCTCTTGAGCGTCGGTGCTTCATCTCCGTAGAAATAGAGCGCCTTTCCGTCATAGGTGACCTGGTGCAAACCACCGGCAATCTTGCGGCTTCCCAACCCACTGGCCTTGACCTGCCCGGATGTTCCGGGTGTTCCTGCGGTCAGAAGCGGCGGCCATGTCAGGGAGCAGGCATCGTTGCATTGGCTCTTGGTGTAGGCATAGACGGGAAACGAGACCCATCCGTCGAGCGTCTGCATTTGAGCCGCCAGAACCGTCTTTCCTACAATGCTGCTCGTAGTCAACATTCCAGCCCAGGGCTCCGGGGTTCCCTTGGGTGACACCACGTACCACAACCCATGCCACGGCGGGAGACCCGGCTCATCCCAACCCTCGCCGGTGATCTGTCCCGCGCTCATGTCAAAAAGGTAGAGAGGGTGTCCTGCGTACGTCACCTGATCGGCCCCGAGGTCGCTGCGAAACACCATCCCAAGGAGGCTCTGCTGTACACCACTCCCAGCGACCGGTGTCCCATCCGTCGTGACGGCCGGCCACTCCGATTGGCTCCCTTCCGGACCGGTGCACGCTAGAGGACCGGGGGGAAGCTGTTCAACGGTCGTCGTGCATCCGAAGGAAGGCGGGTTGTCCGAGGTGAGCATGTACACGGTGTATCCCGTGTATTTTCCAGAACCCACGACCAGAATCTTGCCGAACGGGCTGTTCGTGGCCGTAATTACCGTCGCACCTGTCGTTATTGTCGCGGCAGCCGCAGCGGAAATACACAGCCCACCCAGCTGGACGACGATGGCCGTCACGGCAACGATGACCCATTTGTGGCGAAGTCTCATGCTGCTCCTTGGATCGGGTGTGGCTCATCCAACGTTCCTATCGCCACGGTAAGGGGTGTTGCTACCGCACCCAAGGGGGGGAGTACCTATCGTGACAGTGGTACTGGCATGCCCATGACGATGACTCCGGAGCAGCTCGCAATTGGCTGGGCCCGTATGTATCAGCCGGGCAGTGACGCACACCCGGCATGAAGATTCGATAGGGGGCCGTCTGAATCTGAGTACACGTGGCGTCGGCCTGATCCAAGCTATGGACTCCTGGCGATGACAATCAGCTCTCGCTCACCGGGACCAGACGGTCGCTTATCCCAATCACCAAAGACACTTTCGACTGAGAATCCCGACGCTGTGAGAGATTGTCTGAGCAACTCTTCGCTGCGGAATCGAAGTGCGAAGGGCGAGACCAGCTCCTCGTTGCTGTCTAAGAGACGTCGGTGGCCAACCGTGTGAACGACGTCGCCTTCCACGTTTTTTACCTCGGTCCAGGACTCGATACGACCATAAGGGGAGACCGGGATTATCCGCTTGCGACCGGTCCAGCGTTCCCACTCCCGCATTCGCGGGTCGCGGCTCTCGAAGGCCAACCATCTCCCCGGCCCGAGCGCTCCTCTTGTCCCAGCCAGGGCCTCCAGCCAGTCGGAGTCATCCAAGATGAACTGAGCTACGTGGCCGCTCATGATGGCCAGGTCCGCACCCGGCGTTCCGAGCTCTCCAGCACCCCCCTGGACCCACTGGACACCGTCCGCTCCGGGTTTTTGCTGGGCCACCTCCAGCATCAAGGGAGAAGGATCGACCCCGATGGTTCGATAGCCCCTCCTCGCCAACTCGAGAGTGATGATGCCCGTACCGCATCCGAGGTCGACGACCCTCTCGGCCCTGACCTCTTCAGCTACGCCAAGATAGAAGTCGGGTTGCGTTCCAGGCTCGTATGAGTTCACCGCGTCGTAGATCGCCACTTGGCGCTGATCGGTGAACTCGGAAATAGGCACGGCTCAAGTATCGGCTACCGCATTGGAGGGGTACAGCCCTTCGCGGTCCCAGTCCCGGCGTTATACAGGTGATCCGTAGGCCCCTGGGTTCTGTTCCATGGAAGCACACTCACCGGGCCTCGGCGACTCCTTCGATGAGGCCGCCGAAGAGGCGGCTGCGATCGCTTTGACCGCGCTCGTCGGCGTGCTTTCGTTGCCGCTTCAAGATGGTGAGGAACTGGGGTCCGGTCTCGAAGAACCCGCAGCGCTCACAGACGCTTTCGAAGGCGCAGTCGAGGAGGGCGGGTCTGGTGCAGTGACCGTTGGCCAGGAGTCGACGATGGTCACTGGCCGGCGCCTTGGCCTTCGACGTCGACGTGATCGCCAGGGCCGGGCCCGACCGTCCGTAGTACTGGGCCTCGACCGCTTCGGTCACCGTGAAATACGCGTCGGCGACGGTGTCGTCCGAGATCCGGGCATAGGTCAGCGTCATGTCCATGGAGCGGTGTCCGAGCAGGGCGGCTATGGCCTCGAGGCTCATGCCGCGGTTGATGGACTGGGTGGCCAGGGTGTGGCGCAGCTGGTGAGGATGGACGTGGCCAATCCCGGCCCGCTTGGCGATCGTCGCCACATAGCGGTGGATGGTGCGTCGGTCGAAGGGTTGACCGTCGTCGCGCTCGACGAGGTGACCTGACCGCGACCGTCCGCGCACCGCCTGGTAGTCGAGAATCAAATCGACCAGCATCGGGAGCAGGGGCACGTAGCGGTCGTTGTGCAGTTTGCCGATCGGGATGCGCAGGCGATGGACGGCGCCGTGGCGCACCATGGCGTCGTCTTCGAGTCCGGCCAGTTCGCCCACGCGCATGCCGGTGCGGGCCAAGAGCTCGACCATGAGACGACGGCGCTGGTTGGAGTCCTGGGCCAGTGCGGCCATGAACTTGGCCGCCGTCGGGTCGTCCAAGAATCTCGGCAGCGGCTCGTCGAGGGCGGGCAGGTCGCTCATGTAGATGAAGAGCCGGGCCGGGGCGTCGTCGTAGTCCCACTCCATGATGCGCTCGAAGAAGGTGCGCACCGTGCTCAGTCGATGCCGGATGGTCATGGTGGCGAGTGGCTCGCCGGTGTTGCCCCGCCGGGCCACCAGCCAGCGCTTGTAGTCCTCGATGTGGACCCGTCCGATGGCGGCCACCGAGGTGCAGGACTGATCGGATTCGGTGACGCAATGGGCGAAGAATCGCAGCGTCAGCTCGGCTGCGCTCACCGTGCCCGGTCGGGCCGAGACTTCGAGTTGATCCAGGTAGGAGGCCATGGTGGCCACCATGAGCGGAGCCCCGGCCGCGATCTTGGGCCAGGTGACCTCGGGCCTCCCGCCACCTGGACGCCGGACCTCGAGCGGCTGCACGCGTGCCAGTGCGTTCATTGGGCCACCCCGACGAGTGCCTGAGCCTCGATGGCTTCTGAGGCCCGGCGGTACTCGTCGGCCAACCAGTCGACGCTGAGGTGCAGATAGACCCGGGTCGAGGTGATGGAGCGATGTCCGGCCTGGGCCTGGATGGCTTCGATGGCCATGCCGGCTTCGCGTAATCGGGTGAAGCAGGTGTGGCGCAGCTCGTGACAGGTGCCGTGGCTCAGACCGGCGCGTGCACGGGCGGCGCGGATGATCTGGTCGAGACCGGGCACCGAGAGCGGTTGACTGCGATGCACACCTTTGAGGACGACGAAGAGGGCGTCGCTCGTCGTCTCGGTCGGACGCTCTTGGTCCATGTAACAAGCCACGGTGGCAAAGAACGTCGGCGACAACGGGACCAGACGCTCGTGTCCGCCCTTGCCTTCTCTGATCAGCACCCGCCACTGGCCGAGCCGGAGGTCGCCCAGGCGAAGCCCGAGCACCTCGCAACGACGGAGACCCCCGAGCACCATGGCCTGGGTTATGGCCCGGTCGCGTTCGGTGCGCAGCGCACCCATCAGCGCGTCGATCTCGGAAGGGTCGAGGATCCGGGGCAGTCGGCGCACCCCGCGCACCAGCGGCAGGCCACGACCACCTCGAGAGCGACTTTGACGCGTGGCAATGCCTCGGGGAACCGGGTTGACCGTCACCGCCACGTCGTCACGGGTGATCAGGTAGCCATAGAAGTTCGAGACCGCAGCCAGCCTCCGCTTGATCGTCGAAGCCGACAGACCGGCCGAGCCGTCGATGCGCACCACGTTCTCCGAACCGGGCTTCGGACGTCGTTGCGCGGTGACGAAGGCCAAGACGTCTTTGGGCCTCACCTCGAGCGGGTCCTTGCGCACGACGCTGAAGAAGACGCTCAGGTCGTGGGCATAAGCCCGGACCGTATTCGGACGAGCTCGACCAACGACGAACTCCAAGAACTCGTCGATCAGCTGGTGGCCGATCCGATAGACGTGTTCACCGTCGGGCCGGACGTGACACTCGAAAGCCGGGATCCATTCCACCGCACACCTCCTGGTCGGGTTTGCACCCGAGGAGGTTCCCCCGGATGCCTATCCCAGGAGGTGGATCACCTGTATAACCGGCGTACTGGGGCAGCACGCAGATCCCGCGTCGTAACCTCTCCGTGTGCGGCCGTTTCGCTTTGGCTTCCAGGTAGCTGAGTGCTCCGCCGATGAGCTGCGCTCACAGGCCCGAGCGGCTGAAGTAGCCGGCTTTGACGTCATGCACTCATGGGATCACGTCGTGGACGGATGGTCACCTCTGACACCCTTGATGGCTATCGCCGATTGCACGACGACTCTCCGCATCGGCCCGCTCGTTCTGAACAACGACTTTCACCACCCGGTCCATCTGGCCCAAGAACTGACCAGCTTGGATCATCTGAGCGGGGGTCGCCTCGAAGTAGGGCTTTGAGCAGGACATTCCTTCACCGAGTACAAGGCCATCGGCCAGGCATTTCGATCCACCCGCAGTTCGCAAGGCGCGGCTGGCGGAGTCGGTCGAGATCCTCCGTCGGCTCCTCAATGGCGAAGCTGTGACCTACCACGGAGAGCACTACAACATCGACAACGTGCGGACCCTTCGCTCACTGCAAGACCAGGTTCCCCTCCTGGTCGGCGTAAACGGCAAACGGGCGCTCGCTCATGCGGCCCGCCATGCCGACATCATCGGACTCACGATGCTCGGTCGCACTCTCGAAGACGGTCAGCGCCATGAGGCCCGCTGGGAGCCAGAGCGACTCGACGCCACGGTCAACCACATCAGCGAGCAGGCTGGGGAGCGCTGGGGCGAGATGGAACTCAACGTGCTTGTGCAAGCCGTGGTAGTCACGAATAGCCGGCGGAAGGCAGCCGAACAAGTCGTTTCCCGAGTTCCCGGTCTGAGCGTTGACGATGCTCTGAGCACGCCGTTTTTGGCCATCGGGACCCACGACGAGATCGCCGATCACCTTGTGGCGTGCCGGGATCGCTGGGGAATCTCCTACTTCAGCGTTCGAGATATTGGTGGATTCGTCCCAGTGATCTCGAGGCTCAAAGGCATCTAGGAGGTATCCCCGATGTGCCAGGGCAGGGGAGGGTTCGAACCCCAGCGTTGCGGAGTGTCCCCCAGCGCAATCTGCTCCCGAGGATAGATGGAGTTCTCGTCGGATGGGGGACGGACCCAAACCCCGACTGGAGAGTCATGCCGTGGTCACGCCCATAACCGGCGTTTTAGGGGGCACCAGCCCACCGCAGGGCCACGCCACCGCCTGCGACCCTCAGGAACGATCATCTTCGTTGACGCCGAGTTGAATCGCCATCGCGACGGGGGACAGTCGAGGACCATCGAGATTCAGTCCATTCGAGACCGCTATTGGTGGTTGAGCTAAGAATCTGGGCTGATCACCACGGTGCGGCCAACTGGCTGCATGCACCAAGAATGGGTGACACACGAACACGTCACCAGCGGAGCCGGTTGCGAAGACCTCGCCGTTCTTCGAAGCTGGGAGTGGGATCTTCGAATCTTGGCCTTCGTAAGGACCAGGCAGTCCCTCCTCTCCTGCGGGAGCGAGCAGCCGTGCCATCTCGACATGAGAGCCTGGGAGCAGGCGACTCGGAGCATCATCCATTCCCACGTCAGAGACTAGGCATAACAAGAGCAACCCTCTTTCCCTTGATCGGTAGTTTACAAACCAGCGGGCATCACCTGGTGGTTGGAAGCTCGAATCAATGTGCCACCCGGCATCCCCAGGATCCTCCTGGCTCGGGAATCTGATGACGAATGCTCCCAAGTTGGGCCGAGCCTGCCAGGGATCCGGGTTGACCAATTGGGCAACGGCGTCGAGCAAGAGCGGGGCGTTCGCCGCCTGCCTGAAGCAATCTCCCGTCGGCACACCCCTCACAACTGGTCGCCGCCACGTCTCTGGGCTCGCAAGGTCGATGCCAAGCTGCTGTGCTGCCGAGCACCGACACTCCTCAGCCAGTTCCGCCGGAAAGGCGTATCGAACTACGAGGTAGCCCTCCGTGATGAAACGCTCCAGTTCCGGTGGCTTCAGCACCCCACCATTCTGATGCATCCCACCGTCCCGTCGAACGGGGACACTGTTGCGGTGCGCAAGTTGTGGGACCGACCTGCTCCCTACTCAGTTCGACCAGGGCACCCTCAAGAGATAGGCGGCGTTTCCTCCGAAGAAGCCTGCGGAGCCCTCCTCCAGCACGAGCCCCGAGGCTTTGTAGTCCTCGATGGCGGTAAACGTCCCCTCGGTATGGGGATAGTCACTGCACGCCATGAAGATGTCCCCGGAGTGTGCCATCAGTCGGTGTGGCTGCTCGTACGAGAAAGCTGCAACCCGCACCTGACGTCGGAAGTATTCGCTTGGCATGAGCGAGAGCCCCGTAGATTCCCCATTGAAGCGGGCCGTGTGGCGGTACCCACCATCCATCATCTGGAGGTGCTGGGGCACCCACGTCGCGGATAGTTCCATGATGCCCATACGAAGATCTGGGTAGCGCTCCAGAACACCGTTCAGGATCAGGTCGGTCATCGCGAGCGCTGCACTCGTGTAAATGAAGACAACGCTAAGCGGTGTGATCCCCCCCTCCATATCCTCTCCGTACCACGCCTCATCGAATGGGCGAGCTTGATTGGCGACGTGGAACACCGGAGTGATCCCGTGGTCCACGAATGCAGCCCAAGCGCGGTCGAGCTCAGGGTGCGACAAGGGCAGCCCGTCCACTAACGACGGCGCGATCAAGGCCAGACGGATTCCGCCGTCGGCCAGCGTCGCCAACTGAGCTTCAAGCCATGCCAGATTCCGAAGACTCAGGTGGGCGACCGGATAGAGCCGCCCTCCACCTTTGGCGGCGATATCCACGATCCAACGGTTCCACGCGGTCATGTTGGCCAGCGTGGCGCGCAAATCATGCTGGAGAGGTCGCTCCCAACTTATCCCGTAGTTCGGAAACATGATCGAGGCGTCGAAACCAGCTCGATCTAGCTGAAGGAGGCGAGCCTCTGGGTCGGAGTAGCTCGCCGTGAACTCGTCAAGGTCGAAATCCGCGGGCAAGCCATCCAACAAGCGCTGCCGAAAAACGCCGATACCGTCGACGTCACCCGGCCGATGTGGGCCGCCCAAACTCAGGCGACGATCACCGAACATCAACCAGCTATAACCGAGGTCGTCTTTTGTCATGTGCAGTGCAACGTCGCGATCCGCCGGGTCGACGTACTCCTGCCACATTCCAGACGGCTCAAAGAGGTGGGTGTCGGAGTCGATGAGCAGGTTCACTGCGCCCCCTATCCAAACGCTCAGCCATGAACGGGAGCGTTTGGAAAGACCATACCGCCGTATTGCGGATATGGCTCGAAGAGAGCCCCAGTACCCGTGGCCGGGTGGTCCTTCTCTTCCCACCGTGATCGGACGAGGTCTGTCGCACTCGAGGCCGCCTGAGGACGCAGGCGAACTGGGTCACCCCTCGGTCCGACCTGGTATATGCCTAACGGGGGTCTAATGCCTCAGCAGCGTTTTCTAGGGCGTGAATCCGTCGGCTCAGGAGGTCCCATCGATCCTTATCCAGCTCGGTGTTCCTCTGCCCCGTCGTGGTGCGTGCCTCCTTACGAAGCCTCTTCGCCAGTTCGACCAGCCGCTCGTCCTTGTCTGTCATCGTCTGAGCCCACCATCATGGAATGCCCGAAATTAACTCGATGATGTCCTCTCGCCTATAACCGTGAAAACGAGCGAACTCCATCAACTCGCGCACCTTCTCAAGAACTGCACTTTTCTCCGGTGTACCCGAGACCGTGATCCCACGTCCGCGGGTGAACTCCAAGAGGCCTTCATCGCGCAGAATGTGCATTGCTCGCAGCACCGTGTTCTTGTTGACCCCCAGTACGGCCGCGATGTCCTTCACCAAAGGGAGCCGGTCTCCCGGCCCTGCCTCGCCCTCGGCGATGGCGCGTCGAATCTCCGCTGCCACTTGGTCGTGTAAGGGCGTGGGCTCTGATCGGTCGATGTTGACATGGATCATGGTACTAGCCATAGTAGTCCTGTGATGGAATGCTTGGCGAGGAGACGATGACCACCACCGACGCACCGAGGACAGCCTCTTCGGAGACGCAGGTCCTCTTTCCAGAAGCCCGTCAGCGACGGCACCGTCGGTGGGTGATCGGGATCGCGGTGCTGGTTGTCGTCGCAGGCGCGGGATTGGCCCTGCTCCTTTCCTACGGTTCCAACGCCACTAACCCAAGCGTCCGACGCGTCGGCCTGCCGAGGTGGGCGCCGTCACTGGCGAGACCTAAGCCAGCTCCAACAGTCTTCGTAGCGGGCGATGGGAATGGCGGTGTTGGCGTGTACTCGACCACCAGCGGCCATCTCATCCGCACTCTGAGCCCTCAAACCTCAGGAGGTCCTGACCAGCAGATCGTGCTCAGCAAGGATCGTAAGTCCGTCTACTTCGCCCAACCCTCGGGACCATGCAGCGGGCAAATCCTCAGTGGCCCAGTCTCCGGGACCATTGCACCCGCGGTTGTCATCTCAGCGCCGGGAGACCTTGCACTCGCACCATCGCCGAGTCCAGTGTCAGATGAAGTCGCCTGGGTGGGTGCCACCTGTGGTCCCAGCGGCACCACGTCGAGTTCCAATCTTTACGTGACCGACTTGGGTACGCGTGTCACAAGTGACCTCGGGGGCTATTCTGGCCAGGTCAGCGACACCGAGATTGGGTGGAGTCCCAATGGGGAACTCCTCGCCGTGCAGAGCGGGTCGACGGTGGAAGTGCTTCATGTAACGAATCCCTCGCCCGAGTCCGATTCGGCGCTGAAAGTTTCCGCTGGCTGTCGACTGGCGAGCCCCGCCTTTCTGACAGAAGCGCAGATCGCGGCAATCCAGACCTGTTATGACTCTGCCGGAGAGCTGCTTACCAGCGGCGCTCTCGTATTCAGCACTGCTACCAGAAGGCCGGTGGCACTGATCGCGTCAGCACCGCAAGGTTCAACTTTTCAGGGGTTGTCCATTGACTCTTCCGGGCAGCACATCTTGCTCGGCGTCGTGAACGCGATGGGGGCGGAAGACGTGCAGGTGGAATCGGGAAGGCTCGTCGCAGTTGGTCAGCATCCTCCGACAGATGCTCAGTGGTGAGTGCCCGGCTCGGGACGCCGCGATGGGCCTGAGAACTCAAGGCGAATCTGTTCTATCGGCGCCGGTGAGCAGCGTCTCGAGCCCTAACCGTTGATTCGTTTATTGCTGAGCCCACGGCTTTCCACCTGGCTCATAGGGTGCGGATCGAGAGCTGACCGTCCGGGAGTGCCGGTACCGAGCGGGACTTAGTCGGCTCCACGGCTGACCCCGATGTGCCTGTGGCGCTCCCGGCATGAGGCATTGCCTCCCAGAGGTCAAGTCCACGCACGTGGTGTAAGACGCCCCACCGCACCAATCTCGTGATTGATCAGCTGGCAGCTTCGAGTTCTGCGTTCACCTCCTTGTCGATCGGCTCGCCGGGGAGGACGCGGAGTCGGGCCTTGGCGAGGGACTCGGTGCTCATGTAGCGACGGGCGATGGCCCACTCGTCGTGTTGCTCGGCGAGCACGGCGCCGGCGAGGCGGATGAGGGCGGGACGGTTGGGGAAGATGCCGACCACGTCGGTGCGCCGACGCAGCTCCTTGTTGAGACGCTCCTGGTTGTTATTGGACCAGATCTGGCGCCAGTGTTCGACGGGGAAGCTGGCGAAGGCCAACAGGTCGGCCTGGGCGTCGATGAGGAACTCGGCGGCGGCGGGGAACTGGTCCTCGAGCTGGTCGATGACCCGGGCGAACTGGGCGGTGACCTGGGTGGCGTCGGACTGGGCGAAGACCGTGCGCACCAGGGTCCCCACCATGGACTGGGCCGCCTTGGGGACCCGGGTCAACAAGTTGCGCATGGCGTGGGTCCGACACCTCTGCCAGGTGGCTCCGGGGAGCACCGCCGCGATGGCGTTCTTGAGGCCTTGGTGCGAGTCGGAGATGACGAGGGCCACGCCCGAGAGCCCTCGGGCCACCAGGCCGCGGAAGAACGCCGTCCACCCCGCCCCGTCCTCGGTGGTGAACACGTCGACGCCGAGGATCTCGCGATGACCCTCCGCGTTGACGCCGGTGGCGATGACGGTCGCCACGCTGACGACGCGGCCACCCTCCCTCACCTTGTGGAACAGGGCGTCGAGCCAGACGTAGGTGTAGGGACCGGCATCGAGGGGCCGGTTCCTGAACTCGGCCACCCGGGCGTCGAGGTTCTTGGCCAGCTCTGAGACCTGGGACTTGGACATCCCGTCGATCCCCATGGCGCGCACCAGGTCGTCGACCCTCCTGGTGGACACCCCCTCGACGTAGGCCTGGCAGACCACGCTGACCAGGGCCTGCTCGGCCCGCCGACGCGGCTCGAGCAGGGACGGCAAGTAGCTCCCCTTGCGCAACTTCGGGATGTCCAGGTCGATCGTCCCGGCTCTGGTGTCCCAGCGCCTCGAACGGTGCCCGTTGCGGCTGTTGACCCTGCTCTCGGTGCGCTCGCCGTAGCCCGCCCCGCAGAGCAGGTCGACGTCGGCGTCCATGAGCAGCTCGGCTGCCATCTTCACCATCTCTCCAAGCAGGTCGGATCCCGCAGGACTCTCCAGGTACTTGCGCACGAGCTCGCCCGCGCCCATCGTGTTGGTGACTTCCACCGCATCTTCTCCTTCGCGTTCTTTCGACGGAACTTGAAGATTGATGCGGTGGTCGTCGCGTCTGGGGGACCCTCAGGCCGGGCTACCCCTCGTACACCACTCTGGCGGACTCAACTCTCCCAGACAAGTCCGGACACCTGTCTCGTGGGACAATGACCCCTGTATGGAAATGCTTTGCGCAGCCTGCGGATGCCTCGTAGACCGAGGAGAAGTCGTCGAGCGCTGCGGCAGGCCCGAATGCTGCTGCACGAGCCTCCCCGATAAGCGAACGTGACCCCACCCAACCCTGACGCTGCAGCTGGGCTGGTCCATGCGATTCACGGTGGCGACATCGAATCCGTCCGCCGTCTTATCGCCGCTTCCCCGGAGCTTGTCAACGGTCCCCTGGCAGACCGTCCAAGACTCGCAGCGCTTTGCACATCGTCACAGACTGGCCCAACACCTCCGCGAAGCTGGAGCTCTACGTCCCGACGCAACCTACCTGAGCAGAGACGCCGCTGATTACGCATTTGACTAGGAGCGGTGAAGGTGCCGAAGTGCCCACCGTGCCGGCGGCAATGTATGGGGGCAGGCTGCCCCTCACGACTTGCAGGAGCCCTGCGATCCAGTCTGCGTGCGTCTAAGCCTCCGGGAGACGCCACACGCTGACATGCCAAGCGCTCTCACTTGTAAACGGCGAGCGATCCCACCAGCCCCATCGATGTTCCAGCCTCATTCCCGCGATCCGAGCCATCAGGTCCAACTCAGCCGGCCACACATATCGGAACGGCAGCGTGAATTCGCTGAAGCCGCCATCAGGAAGTCGGTTGAAGTGCCGCGAACGGGAGATCTGCTTGTGCGTGCGGTCAATGAAATCGTCGATGCCGATGTAATCCTCTGTCAATGCAAACGCGACACCGGAGTTGCCCAGTGGTAGCTGGCGAAGAGCTGGCACGCTGGTCTCTATTACGAAGCGGCCGCCGGGGCGAAGGTGCCGGGCAGCGTTTTCGAAACACGCCACCTGTTCGTCCTGCGTCGTCAGGTTCTGGATCGTGTTGAAGACCAGGTACACAAGGGAGAACTCGCCCTCCACTAATGTCACGGCCATGTCGCCTTCGACCGCCGTAATATCGCTCGCCTCGGGTTTGGACCGCAGCACGTCGAGCATGTCTGCGGACAACTCGATCCCGGCGACCCGAACACCCCGGGCAGCCAAAGGGACGGCGACCCGGCCAGTCCCAATAGCGAACTCCATCGCCGCTCCACCGTCGGTCAACTCGACCAGACAATCGACGGTCGCTTCGAGAACGCGGTCGGTGAACATCCCCGTCCCAGGTTGGTCATAGGTTCTGGCGATCTCGCCGACGAATCGGTTTTCGGGCACACTCCAGTTTGGTCCTACCAGAGTCGACTTGCACGTCCCGCCCCTACCCCATACGTGCCGAAGGGTGCGCTCCGGTCCGGCGTAAGGGGACACGCTCGCCGCAAGCTTGGCCCAACCACTATCGAAAGTCGATTGCCCTCGCCAGCGTGAACCATCATGTGAAGCCTGGCGGGGAAACAGGACCCGCCGTACGCTCGCGTCTACGAGAAGAGGAGGTGTCCGTGGAGCTCATTCACGAATTTGACCTTGCGGCGAGTGTAAAACCAGCCGTGACGTTCGGGAGTCGAATGTTCTTGGAGATAGCCGACGGGAAGGTCACCGGGGAGCGACTGAACGGCACTCTTCTATCGGGGGGCGGCGACTGGATCACTTTGGGCTCCGACGGGTGGGGAGAGATTGACGTGCGGGGCCAGATGGTCACCGACGATGGTGCTTACATCTATGCCCATTACATGGGATTGCTCGAGTTGAACGAAAAGGTCATCAACGCGACTGTGAGCGGCACCGCGACCGACTGGAATGACCAATACTTCCGTACCACGCCACGATTCGAAACCGGAGACGAACGCTACCGCTGGTTGACCACGAGCCTCTTTGTTGCTGAGGGCCGTCGATTGGCGAGCGGCGTCGAGTACCGCGTCTTTAGAGTCAGCTGACCAGCACGGGGGCCGCCAAGTCCTCGTTGATGAACTCGACGGCGCATACATAGCGGATATGCATCGCCAGGACTGGTAGTCGATATGGGTCTCAATCCCGGCGTATTGGTCTACTCGGAACCAGCCCGACATCGGGACGATGACAACGGCCTATTCACGATCCGAGGAGCCATCGCCGTTCGTTAACTGACGTAAGAAACTGCTTCTGTTTTGTCGTCGAATCCGACGATATCGACGACTTTGCCGCTCCGGACAGTCAGCACCTGAAACCGAAGGGCAGTTCCACCACGCTCCCTGGCATTCTCTGTACCTCCAACACTCATACTGAGAAGAAGGCGATCACCGAGGACCTCAACGTTATAGACGCTCCCTCGGACACCAGCGTCTTGAGCCCGCTTATACCAACTCAGCACCTGGCTGCGATTCCTGCAGCTGGGATTGCGAGCGCCAGGCGCTCCCCACGTCACTGCGGGGTCAAGCAGTTCGGTAAAGGCCGACAGATCCTCTGCTGCCAGCGCATTTCTCACAAGCACTGCGATCTCGTCCATGTCCTTTGTCATCGATCCCAATCGTGCCACCTCATTCGTTGTGAGGCCATATATGGCATGAACGCCACCTAATCGAGACGCCCCGGTCGGATGGGGGCACTCCGCCCGATTAGAGGCGATGCAGTTAAGGGGCGCTGCAGAGGGTGCGAGCCATTCCCAGAGCGGTCCTAATCGACCGCCATCAGCGGTAGGGCGTCAAGTCGGCCCGGGGGTAGCGCGCCTGGCTGTCGGCCAGGGTCTGCTCGTTCCAGTACGGATTGTCCGCTGCAGGGAACCCAAAGACCGAGCGCTCTCGGGGCGTCGCCCGCTCGATCAGCTCGCACCAGTTAGGGCCGAGTGCCTTGGCGGGCCAAGCGACTCTTCCGGTCCAGCGCGGCCCCCACACGTCGTAGTGAGCGGACAAAGTGAATCGGGCTGAGCGCTCGCCGGTCATGCGCGACCCACGATGCAAGACGTCGGGCCGGTAGCAGAACAGAGTCCCAGCCGGCCCCGTAACCGGAATCTCCTCCTCGGCGAACGTCCCGGCCGGAAGGTAGGTCTTGGCCGAGTCAGTGCCCCCATCGACCAGAGAACTCGGCCAGAAGGGAACGCTCTTCCCGACGGACAGCGGGACGACCTTTGTAGGTCCATCCTCCTCGGTGACGTCCGAAAGCAGGATCAAGCTCTGCATCTGGGTGGCGGGGTCGGACCTCTTGGGGACGACCAGGGTGTGGTTGCCGAAGTCGCGGTGGTGGCTCTGGTCGTAGTCCACGGCCCCGGCGTATTTGGCCCACAGCTCGGCTTCGTAGAGACGGAGGTCGTCCGAGCCCAAGAAGCGCTCCGCCAGGTCGAGGAGGTCGGGATGAAAGGTCAGGCGGTTCAATTCCCAGGATCGCCACGGTCCCCCGATGATGCCGGCGAACTGGCTCGTTGCCAGAAAGGCGTGCGCCGTCGGGTCGGCGAAGTATTCCTCAGGCCTGGGGTAGTGCAGCCACAGCGCATTCTGGGCCAGCTCCAGTTCGTCGGTCCCGAGGAATCCCTCGAACACCAGATAGCCCCGCTCCCCCAGGTCCGCCAAGCATTGATCCGGCACCCTCATCGAGGTATGACGCTATCGGCGCGTCGCTGCGGCTCCCAAAGTCGAAGGGACACTTCTCAATGCCGCCGCTGGGTGGTGGTGGGTCGATCCGTTGGCCGGATACGTGCTGCTCTACCCACGCCATCCGAGAGGCTCGTGAGTGTTTGAGTCACTGACAAGCACCTCTCACCGCGTATCCCCTATATGCCGTTGAGCCACGCCCAGGTCGTACTGGGTCAGGTACATGTGAGGAGCCAACTTCTGCCGGCGTCGACGAGCCCGAAGACGAGCTCGACCCTCGGGACCGATGTCGTGTGCGGCAGGCCCGTCACCATCGCTCTGAACGACTCGCCTAGCGGGGTTGGTCCAAGGTGGCGTTGTCGGGGAGCAGATCGGCGTTCATCGCCCCCATGGCAAACTGCGCGGTGGCCGCCCCGTCGACGGCGATCGTCTCTCCGCTCACATAGCTCGCCAGTTCCGAAGCCAAGAAGACCACCACTTTGGCCACCTCGTCTGGCTCCCCCATGCGCCCGAGCGGAGCTCGACTGGCCGCCCGGCCGCCCAGTCGCTCGAGCACCCGGGGCGTGGCGATCGACCCGGGGGCGATCGCGTTGACCCGAATGGAGGCCGGCGCTAGCTCGATGGCGAGCGACCGTGTCAGCGATAAGAGGCCCGCCTTGGCGGCCCCGTAGGGGGCGTGAAAAGGGGCGGAGGCCAGCCCGCTGACCGACGAGATCGTCACCATGCTCCCGCCGGTGCCCTGCGCTATGAGGTGGCGCGCCGCGGCGCGGGCGAGGTTGAAGAACTGGCGAAGCACGGCGTCGACGCTGTAGTCGAAGTCCTCGTCGGTCAGATTCACCACTTCGCCGTAGCGGATCTCCCCAATGACGTCGACCACCACGTCGAGACGACCCAAGGTACCGACTGTCTCCGCCACAGCTCCCTCGGCTTCAGCCGAGTGGCGGAGGTCAGCGGCGAGAGCGACGGCGACGCCCCCTCTGGAGCGGATCTCGCCGGCGACTGTCTCAGCCCGAGCACGTTCGAGGTCGACACAGGCAATGGCTGCGCCGGCTTCGGCCAGTCCCAGCGCGCAGGAGCGACCCAACCCGGGACCCGATCCGGCCACCAACGCCACCTTGTCGTCGAGCCCGAGTGTCAGCATCGTGCGAATGGTATGAGATGCAGCCAGTTGGCGCCGAAAGCGGGACCGTTCGCCCAACCAAATTGATCTGGCTCAAGCACCATGCCGTCAGATGGCGCTCCAGCCCGGCGATCAGGGATACCCAAGAGCGCCCGGGTATCGGCAGATCCCTGTCGCTCTGACCTGCCACCATGAACCCGTGCCCGACAGCCGGTCCACCATCCGTCCGGCTCGCCCCGAGGACGCCCCACGTCTCCAACACATCGAGTTGGCCACCCAAGGCCAGTTCGCCGCCATCGGTTATGACCAGGTTGCCGCCAGCTCCCCAGACTCCATCGAGTTGCTGGTCGAGTATGCGCGGTCAGAACGCTCTTGGGTAGCTGTGGTTGACGACGAGGTAGTGGGCTACATACTCGTCGGTGTCCTTGACAACGCCGCCCACATCTTCCACGTCTGCGTGCATCCCGGCCACCAGGGACACGGGGTCGGGCAAGCACTTATCGAGCAGGTCAAGAGTTGGGCGCGTTCGGCGGGACGACCGGCAATAACCCTGGGGACCTTCTATGAGGTGCCATGGAACGGTCCGCTCTATGAGCACCTCGGCTTCCGAGTGCTGGATGAGTCGGAACTGGGACCCGAGATGCTGGCCAGAGGCGAGCACGACGTGGCCGGAGGACTATCGCCTAAGGGGCAGGTGGCCATGCGGCTCGACCTCGACATGTGACCCAGGTCTGTCGGGCTGCGAGTCTGTTCGAACACTCGACAGAGCCGACCGTCCGCAGCTGCCGGTTACCGAGCGGGGACGCCCCTTCCCCCTAGCCCGGGGACACTTTGCGCTCACGTAGCGAGCGCGAGACTTGAACCATGGTCTTCGACGGCATCGTTGTGGTTTCAGGAGTGCCTGGAAGCGGCAAAACCACTCTTGCCCGAAGTCTGGCTCCACTCCTCAACCTTCCTCTGCTTTCAAAAGATGCAATCAAAGAGGCGCTCTTTGACGCCCTGGGAACCGGTGACCTCGAATGGTCGGAGAACTTGGGCCGGGCATCCCACAGGATCATGTACTCCTTGGCCCGGGACGCAAGGTCGGCGGTCCTGGAGTCTCACTTCTGGCGCGGTGTGGCCGAGTCCGAACTCACGGAGATTCAACGTCCGCTGCTCCAGGTCTATTGCCGCTGCCCGTTGGACCTGGCGGTCGACCGTTACCGAAACCGTGCGACCTCGCCGGATCGTCACCCTGGCCACCTCCCTCAGCATCAAACAGACAAAGTGATCGAGCGCTGGAGATCCACCGAACAACTACCGCTGGAACTCGACGCCCCACTCATCGAAGTCGACACATCAGGGCACGTTGACGTAGCCCAACTAGCCAACAGCATCATTTCGATTGGTATCGAAGGCAGACCACGGGACCCACACACCTAGCCGGCGTTCAGGGGCATCCCGTCAAAGGTTGAGAGCACCGCTTTGGAGCGGTCCCACGTAGATGGTGCCCATACAGAGCGATGGGTAGGTCGAGTGGACGGGCGTGGCGACTTGCACCTCGGTGCTCTCGTTCGGCGGTATCAGGTGGAGCGCGCCGACGGTAGTCAAGCAGTCAGCTCCGCCCTCAGCTTGGTTCACGTCGGGCAGCCCCACGATGAAGTGCAAGTACTGGCCTGGATCGACTGCGAGCGTGGGTGGAGAGTTCGCCGGGCTGAGTAGCTCCCGCGAATCGGATGCCGCGATGAGAACGCCCGAGGGTTCGTACGCGGAGACCCCGACATAGCCGCCTGTGACACAAGTCGCCCGAGACGAGTTCAAGAGGTTGACGGTGAAATAGAGGACCCCGGATGCGCCATCACCGATCCCTGGCCAGGAAGGTCGCAGGTCCGTTGCCGTGCACTGCGGCGAATGTGGGGGGATGGGCGTCGAAGTTGAGGTGCTTGTCGGTGGCAGCGCCAGAGCCGTCGAGGTTGTTGTTGACATCGCTGCCTTCGCTTCGGTGGTTGTGGCCTTGGCGGCAGAGTTGCGATTCGATGGGCTACTGCATCCGGTGAGCACTCCGACGAGCATCAAGAGGGTGACTACCAGAACCACGGCCCGCTTCACGAAGAGATTCTTACCGTTTCAGACTGCAAATGCAGAACTGGCTCACCGATAAACCCAGTAGCCAGCAGGAAGTAACGAGGAACAGGCCAAGCAGCGCCAAAAGAGATCAGCATCGACGGGAGAACGGTCCCGTCCGCCCAGACGAAGCGCGCAGAAAGACGCTGTCAGCCCAGAACTTCGGCCTTCCACTCCAGAAGCTGCGGAGCCAGGAGAGTCCAGCGAGCGAAGAGTCCTTCGTCCCGGGCCTCGCCGCGCTCGATCCATTCGCGGTCGCCCCATGGCGGCTCGACGAGCCGCGAGTTGGGCAGGATCTTCGCCAGCGCCTCGGACGTGGCCCTGGTGTGGTGCGGGTCGCTCTCCCCGCTGCGGAAGACCAGCGCTGGGATGGCGAGGGCGCGGGCTTCGGCTTCGGGCAGGCCGGGCACGGGCTCGTCGTCGCGGGGGCAGTAGGCCAGCATCCAGCGCTCCATCGTGGCGATGAATTCGGCCCGGTCCTGGTCCAGGAACCGTTGACGATTGGAGGGGTTCAGCTCCTGCACCTCGGCCCACTCGGGCAGGTCCGCGACCGCCTCCATGCCGTGCATCCACGCCGCGCCCACCGAACCGCCGCAGTAGTGCGTGGCCAGCGTCAAAAGACCGTAGATGCCCCCGCTGATCCACCAGATGGCGAGGCCGGCCGCCGTCTCGGGATGGCGCGCCGCGGTGAGGAGGGAGACGCGGGCACCGCCCGAGCCGCCGATGATGATCGCCGGCGTCATGTCGAGGTGCGTCAGCAACCCGGCCAGGGCGTCGGCCTGCATGGCGGACTCCGAGGAGCCCTCGAAGCACACGTCGGACTCGCCGCAGTTGGGACGGTCCCAGATGAGCACCCGGTTGCCGTGTTCGGCCAGGATCTGCGCCAGCTGGCGCACGCCGGCGGACTCCTTGGTGAAGCGCCCTCCCGGCGTGATCACCCAGGGCTGGCCCGCCTCGCCGATCAGCTCGTAGGCAAGCGACACCCCGTTGATCTCTGCAATGGGCACGAATGGACTCCTCGGTTGTCGGCGGCGGGCGGCGACGCCCGACGGATGGCTAGGTGTGTGCGGCGCGGCTGCGCGGCACGTCGCGGAAGGGGACGTCCTTGTCCAGGCGGCGCTCCCGCGGCATGGCCAGCACGCGCTCGCTGATCACATTGCGGGCCATCTCGGTCGTGCCGCCCCCGATGCTCCCGGCCTGGCGCATCAGGAAGTTGATCGCGCTCATGGTGGCCGGGTCGTCCTCGGTCCACGCCGCGCCGGAAGGGCCGGCGGTGTCGAAGGCCAGCGTGACGATCCGTGAGACCGAGGTGCCCTTGAACAGCCGCACGAGCCCAGCTGCCTGATCGGTCATGCGGTTCGTCCGGATCCCCTCGCCGACTCGCTCGGCCAGCTGGCTGACCACGATCTCGAGCATCCGTGCCTCACCGATGTTCTGGCGCACCGAGGCGTCGTCCAGGCGGCCGTGGGCGCGGGCGATGTCGTACACGACCTTCGCGTCCTGGCTGCCATGGGCCATGCCGAGGGGCTCGGTCACGTAGGGCGAGTTGTAGAGCATGCGCTCGTGGAACATCCAGCGGGTACCCACGGTCCAACCCTCGTCCACCGCACCGATGCGATCGGCGTCGGGGACGATGACGTCGGTCATGAACTCCTGGCAGAACTCCCGCGAGCCGTTGTTCATCTCGATCCGGTGGACCTCGACGTTGGGCTGGTGGATGGGCAGCATGAAGACCGTGAGCCCACGGTGCTTCGGCTGGTCCCAGTTGGTCCGGGCGAGGCAGAGCCCCCAGTCGGACCACCATGCGCCCGAAGTCCACACCTTGGAGCCGTTGAGCACCCACTGCTCCCCGTCCCTGACGGCGGTGGTCGACGCGCCGGCCACGTCGGAGCCGCCGCTGGGCTCAGACAGGAACTGCATCCAGAGCGCCTCGCCTTTCAAGATGGGGGGCAGGTGGCGCAGCTTCTGCTCCTCGGTCCCGAACTCGAGTATGACGGCGGCGCACGGCGACAGCGTCGGCACCTGGAACCGCAACGGGTACTCGTGGCCCGCGATCTCCTCGTTGAACACCTTCTGGTGCTCGATGGTCAGTCCCTGCCCGCCGTACTCACGGGGAAAGCAGATGCCGGCCAGGCCAGCGTCGAACAGCATGCGCTGCAGCTCGCGGTCCCGGGCGACGACGGCCAGCTCGGCCTCGTCATTGGTGTTGTTGCGCTCCCAGCGCATCTCCTCGACGGTGACCTCTCGCAGGTTGGCCCGGATGTACGACCTTGCCCGCTGCCGGAAGTCCTCGAGGCTCTCCAGCTCCTCCATCGGCTCTTCCTGCAACGCGCTCACGCCGCTGCCCCTTCCTTTGCGTCGATCAATCCGGCGATCCGCTCTTGGTGGTCCGCCGGGGTGCCGGCGAGGGCACGGTTGATCGTGACCCGGCGCAGGAACAGATGGAGGTCGTGCTCGAACGTCACCCCGATGCCGCCGTGCATCTGCGTGCAGTCCTGTACGAGCTCTGCCCCGTATTCGCCGATATAGGCCTTGGCCGTGCTCACGAGCTCGGCGGCGTCAGGATCGCCCGTCGCCACGGCGATACAGGCAGCGTCGCTGGTGGCGTTGCTCGACTCGAGCCACATCAACATGTCGGCGAACCGGTGCTTCAGCGCCTGGTACGACGCCAGCGGCCGGCCGAATGAGTAGCGGTCGAAAGCCCACTCGACCGTCATGTCGAAGGCGGCCTGCATGGCACCAACCGACTCTGCGTTGAGCAGCACGATCAAGCGCTCGAATTGGCGGTGGACGTCGGCGGTCGCCTCACCGGCAGCCCCGACGACCGCTGCCGCGGGGACGCTGACCGCATCGAAGGTCACGAGGCCGAAGCGCCGGGTGAGGTCGACGGTCTTCATTGGCGCCGTGGACACGCCAGGCGTGGTTGCCGGCACGAGGACCTGGGAGACGCCACCCTGGTCGGTGCAGGTGACGAGCAGGTGGTCGGCCCGCCCGGCCGATTCGACCACCTGCGCCTCGCCGCGCAGGACGAGGTCGGATCCTTCCCGGGTGGCTTCGACCGTCGGCCACCACTTGTCGTGGCCGAAGGGCGGCGCGCACCACGTGGCGATGACCTCGCCGGAGAGAAGACCGGCCAGGACCTCCGGTGCCTTGTCGTGGTCGCTCAAGGTGGCCGCCACCACGTTGACGGCGGCCAGCGGTCCCGGCGCGGCGTGGCGACCGAACTCGTAGGCAACCAGGGAAACGTCCATCAGGCCGGAGTCGCTGATGGTGCCGCCACCGTGCTCCTCGCTCACCAGCAGCGAGGTCCACCCGAGCTCGGCGCCGCGGCACCAGTACCCCGCGTCGAACCCGACCGGGTCATCGCGCAGCTGCCGGAGGGTGTCCGGCGGAACCTGCTCGTTCAAGAAGCGGTCGGTGGTCTCGCGGAAGAACTGCTGCTCTTCGGTCAGGTTCAGGAGCATGGGGCTCCTCGACGCTCGCTCACGTGGTTCTCTCTGGTCCTTTCGGGCGCGCTGCGCCTGACTGCGTGTGTGGTCATGTGAATAGGGGTGACAGGAGCGGCGAGATTAGACCGCGCTCACGACGCCGATGCCCGCAGCCTCGTTGCGCCGGCGCCACTCGTCCTTGGACATACGGGTCACGTCGACGTCACGCGCCCGGGCGCGCAGCGCCTGGACCGTCGCCTGCTCCCTGGGCGTGTGCACCAAGGGGTCCCAATTGTAGAAACGGCAGGCGTTCTCCCACGTGATCTTGTTGATCTCCGTGGCGTCGGTCACACCCGCCTCCTGGAACTCGCGCCAGGCGAACTCAGGCGATTCGGGCCATGTCGTGTCGGTGTGGGGGTAGTCGCACTCCCATGCGATGATGTCGATGCCGATGCGGTCGCGCAACAACAGGCCTGACGGGTCGGTGATGTAACAGGCCAGGATGTGGTCGCGGAACACCTCGGAGGGGAGCTTCCCGCCGAAATCGCTGTGCAGCCATTCCTGGTTCTTGAAGTGGCGGTCGATGCGGTCGAAGTAGAAGGGGATCCAGCCGATGCCACCCTCCGACAGCGCCACCCTCAGCTCCGGGAAGCGCCGGAGCGTAGGCCCGAACAGGAGGTCCTGGGCCGTGATGGCGCTGATCTGGCAGGCCAGCACCATGAGATGGTCGACCGGCGCCTCCTCGGCCTTCTTGATGACGTTGAAGCCGGCACCGATGTGGAGTGAGAGCACCATGTTCTCTTCGCTGAGTGCGGCCAGCATCGGATCCCAGTAGCCGGAGAGGAAGCTCGGAAAGCCCTGCACATGCGGGGTCTCGAGGAAGCTGATGGAGCGGCAGCCCTTCTTGGCGAGCCGCCTGACCTCGGCCACTGCCGCCTCGACATCCCACATGGGGACGATGCCGAGCGGGATGAAACGGCCCGGGTAGGCCCCGCACCACTCGTCGATAGCCCAGTCGTTGTAGGCCTTGAGCATCACAAGGGCGACCTCCTTGTCGCGGGCTTCGGCGAAAGTCCGCGCGTTCCATCCGGCCATGGTCGGGAAGCACATGGAGCCGAGGACCCCGTTGGCGTCCATGTCGCGAACCCGCGCGTGCACGTCGAAGCAGCCGGGCCGGAGCTCGGAGTACGTGCCGGGGTTGAAGCCCCACTCCTCGCTCGGCCATCCGACGGTGGCCGACATACCGAAGGAGGTGCTGGTCCTCTCGCCCTGGAAGACCCAGCGGTCGATGCCGTCCTCGTGCACCACCTTGGGAGCGTCGTCCAGCCACTTCTTCGGCACGTGATTCTCGTACATGTCGGGCGGTTCGATCATGTGGTCGTCGATGCTGACCAGGATCATGTCGTCCATCTTCATGTCGTGCTCCTCTCTTCTCGCTGGCGCCGGCCGCCGTCGCTCACGTCGTGCCGCGTCGGCAGTGTCTCCCAGCCGCGCACGGTCGACGTCTGGGCCCGCTTGGCCTGGTCGTAGTCGACGTCCCACTCGGGGAACCGGTTCAGCACCTCGTCGAGCGCCACGCGGCCCTCGAGGCGTGCCAGCGCGGCGCCGAGGCACAGGTGGATGCCGTAACCGAAGGCCTGGTGACGACCGACCTCACGGTGGATGTCGAAGCTGTCCCCATCGGGGTAGTGGCGCTCATCCCGGTTGGCCGAGCCGTTCAGCAGCACCATGACGCTGCCCTCCGGCACCGTCCGGCCGTGGACCTCGACGTCCCTGTTCACGTAGCGGGACTGCACGGGCGAGGGCGACTCGAAGCGCAACAGTTCCTCGATGGCGTTGGGGATCAGGGACCGGTCTGCCACCAGCTCGGCGCGCTGGTCGGGGTGCCGACCCAGCACCTCGCCGGTGAAGCCGATCAGGCGGGTCGTGGTCTCGTTCCCGGCCCCGGCCAGCAGGCCGACGTAGGTGAGGATCTCGCCGTGGGTCAGGGTCCGGGTCGTCCCCTGATCGTCCTCGAACTCGGCGTTGAGCAGCTCGGTCATCAGGTCGTCGGAGGGGTGCTCGGCGCGCCAGGTGATGTAGTCCGAAAACACCGAGGCTTGGGCCAGGGCGTCGTATTCGGTTTCGGGGGGGACGCCTTCCTCGAGACGAAGGCTTTCGTCCAGGCGGTCCCGGATCGCCGCCTGGTCCTGCTCGGGGATGCCGAGCAGCATGCCGATGACCCGCATGGGCATGAATTTGCCCAGGTTCTCGACGAAGTCGAAGGTGCCGGAACCGACGAGCGGGTCGAGCACCTGGGCGCAGAAGGCCCGCACCTGCGGCTCGAGCGCCTGCATCTTCTTGGGCGTGAAGACACGCGACAAGAGGGAGCGGTGCATGTCGTGGGCCGGCGGGTCCTCGAAGAGGATGGATCCTGGCGGGATCTCGATGTTGGCCTTGATGAGCTCGAGCACCGAGCCGCGCCCCGAGATGTAGGTCTGCCAGTCGAGCATGGCTGCGTCTACGTCGGCCCAGCGGCTCAGCGCGAAGAACTCGTACTTCTCGTTCCAGTAGAGCGGCGCCTCGTCGCGCAGGCGCTTCCACGCCGGGTACGGGTCGGCGTCGATGGCGAAGTCGTAGGGGTCGTAATACACGTCGGATTCGCTCGTGACGGTCATGGGCGCGACTTCCTCTCGCTAGGCCGCCGGCCAGGCCAGCGACTTGGTCTCGAGATACTGCTCGAAGCCTGCCACGCCGTTCTGGCGGCCGATGCCGCTGTGCTTGAAGCCACCGAAGGGAAGGTCGGGACCGTAGGGCGCGCCGCCGTTGACGCTGATGCCGCCGGTGCGCACCCGCCTGGCCACCGCCAGGGAGTGCTCGAGCGTCGACGAGAACACCCCCCCTTGCAGCCCGTACTTCGAGTCGTTGGCGATGCGCACGGCGTCATCCTCGTCCTCGTAGGGGATGACGACGAGCACGGGGCCGAAGATCTCCTCCTGCGCGATGGTCATGGCGTTGTCGACGTCGGTGAAGAGGGTCGGCTCGACCCACCAACCCTTGGCGAACTCGTCTCCGCTCGGGCGGCCGCCGCCGACAGCCAGGGTGGCGCCCTCCGCCTTCCCCTTCTCGATGTAGCCGAGCACGCGCTCGCGCTGCTTGGCCGAGATGAGCGGCCCCATCATGACGTCGGGCCGCTGCGGGTCGCCGTAGGGCACGGCGGCGAAGAGCCCCTTCAGCATCTCGACGCCCTCGTCGTAGCGCGACCGGGGCAACAGCATGCCGCGTCTGAATGGCGCAGCCCTGGCCGGCGTGGAAGCAGGCGCCCATGCCCATCATGGTGGCCAGGCCCAGGTCGGCGTCTTCGAGCACGATGGTGGCCGACTTGCCGCCCAGCTCGAGGAAGACGCGCTTCATGGTGGCGGCGCCCTTCTCCATGATGCGCTGGCCGACCACGGTCGAGCCGGTGAACGAGATCATGTCCACCTTGGGCGAGAGCGTCAGCTGCTCGCCGATCAGGTGGTCCGACGACGTCACGATGCTCAGCACCCCGGCGGGGATGTCGGTCTTCTCGGCTACGACGCGGCCCAGGAGCGTGGCATTCCACGGCGTGTCGGGGGCCGGCTTGAGGACGACCGTGTTCCCGGTCGCCAGGGACTGCCCCAGCTTGTGCGAGGTCACCTCGAAGGGGAAGTTCCACGGCACGATGGCGCCCACCACGCCGACCGGCTCGCGCCAGATGCGCCGCGAGTCGAGCGAGCCCTGCAGGTTGATGGCGTCGGGCAGCACGGTCTCCCACTCGAAGGCGTCGATCTCCTTGGCGGGCCAGGCGAAGGCCTCCGAGATAGGCGCGTCCAGCTGCGGGCCGTTCGTCGTCATGCGGGGGCATCCGACCTCGAGGATGAGCTGCTCGCGCAGCTCCTCGTGCTCGGCTTGCAGTGCCTCGTGCAGCTGCTGGAGGCAACGCTTGCGGAAGGCGTGGTTGGTCGACCAGTCGGTCTCGTCGAAGGCCCGCCGGGCGGCGTCGATGGCGCGCTGCATCTCCGCGTTCGAGGCGTCGGCGACCAGGCCGATGACCTCCTCCGTCGCCGGGTTCACGTTCTCGAAGGTCCGGCCCGAGTCGGCCTCGACGAGCTTGCCGTCGAGCAGCATCCTCTGCTCGGGGTTGACCTTCACTGCATCACTCACGGGCCCATCCTCTCGTCGTCCGGTTCACCCAGGTCACGACGGCGGGCGCGGCCGCCAACGACACGCAATGTCGCTGACTCGTGCCTGGGAAGCCTCTTCTCGGAGGGTATCTGACTTTGACGTCGCCGTCAAAAATTACGGTAGGATCCCGCTTTCCGGCCGCCAGCAGGGGCCTTGGTGCCACAGTGGTGGGCCGCCCACCCCCAGAGGAGAATCGAGACCCCGATGTTCACCATTTCCGCGTTCGTCGACGCGCTGATGCTCGAAGAGGTCGGCGCCGACCGCTACCGAGCCACAAGCCTGAGCTCCACGCACGGCGTCGTCTTCGGCGGTCAGCTGCTGGCGCAGTCCGTCATGGCGGGGTTGGCCGGCCAGGAGGGGAAGGCGGTCAAGACGATCCATACCGTCTTCGCCCGCGGCGCGTCGCCCGAGGCGCCGCTCGACATCACCGTCGAACGCATGCACAGCGGGCGTTCGGTGGCCAGCAGCACAGTCACGATCAGCCAGGGCGAGACGCTGGTCACCCGCTCCCTGGTCCTCCTCAGTGCCGAGGAGCCGGACGTGATCCGGCATGCCGACACGCCGCGCTCGGCCACGGGACCTGACGAGGCCGGTGCCACCGTGCGGGGCGAGGGAGCCTGGGAGATCCTCATCGTCGGCGACGTCGACATCAACGATCCCGAGCTGGTCGGCCCGCCCGAGCTCGATGCCTGGGTCCGCTTCGTGGACGCTCCAGACGATCCGGCCACCGATCAAGCCCTTGTCGCCTACTCGACCGACGGCTTCCTCATCGGGACGGCCATGCGCCCCCACGCGGGCGTCGGTCAGGCCCAGGCCCACCAGACGCTGTCGACCGGCGTCCTCAGCCACACCCTCACCTACCACGAGCGCTGCCCAGCGGCGGAATGGCACCTGCTGCAGCAGCGGAGCTCGTATGCCGGGCACGGTCGCAGCTACGGGCAGGGCGACATCTTCCGTAGCGGCGGGCAGCTGGCGGCCTCCTTCGTGCAGGACGCCATGATCCGTGCCCGTTCGGGCGGCGCCGGCGCGCTGTGATCGGGAGTCAGCCGGCGCGCAAGCGAGCCAGCTGACGGGTCAGCCAATCGTCCATGCAGTGCATGGCGAGTTGGACGGCCGTCGCGCCGGGCACGAGGAGGTAGGCGTGTGGCAATCCCGCAATGACGTGGAGCTCGCACGCCACGCCGGCCTGGTTCAGGCGCTGGGCGTAGTCGATGTCCTCGTCGCGAAAGCCGTCGATGGAGCCGACGACCACGCAGGTGGGAGGCAGCCCCTTCAGGTCGGCGGCCCGCGCCGCCGCGGCGTAGGGAGGGACCTCGTCGGAGCCGTAGAGCGCGCCGAGGTAGGCCCGCCAACCGAACTCGTTCGAACCTGATCCCCACACGTAGAGGCCGTCCGATCGGATGGAGGGCGTCTGCTGGCGGTCATCGAGCATGGGGCAGTCGAGCACCACGAAGGCAAGCGGGATGTCGCCGCGATCGCGTGCGAGCAGGGCCAGCGCGGCGGCCAGACCGCCCCCGGCACTGAGCCCGTAGAGACCGATGCGCTCCCGGTCGATGCCGAGATCGCCCGCGTTGTCGTAGGTCCAGCGCAACGCCGCGTAGCAATCCTCGAGCGGGCCCGGGTACCCCGTCTCGGGCGAGAGGCGGTACTCGACGGAGACGCCGACGACACCGAGGCCGGGGCACCAGCGGTCGAGCTGCGGGCTGTCCATGTCGTATGAGCCGATGACGTAGCCGCCGCCATGGATGGTGACGATGGCGGGCAGCAGTCCCCCCGCGGCCTTGGCCCGGTGCACCCGGACCGGGACAGGGGGGTCACCGGGCACCTGGTACTCAGTGCGCGCCACGTCGTCGGAGAGGTCCGGGGACGCGAAGGAGGCCGACCGCATGGCCGCCACGCCCTCGGCGTCGATGGCCGGGAGCTCGAACGCGTCGAGCACGGGCCGCAATTCCGGATCAAGCAGGCCCTTGACGTTCACGATCGAGCTCATGTCAGCGTGATCCCTCCCCCGCGGATGGCCGCCACCAGGCCGCCGTCGACCGGGAGATCGATCCCGCTGATGAAGCTCGCCTCCTCGGAGAGGAGGAAGGCCGCCCCGGACGCCACCTCCTCGGGGCGTCCCTCCCGGCGGATGGGCGTCATTCCGACGAGCATCTCACTCGTGTCACGGGCCTCGGCCTCCTGGCGTCCCATGGGCGTGTCGATCATCCCCGGCGTGACCGAGCAGATGCGCGCCCCGACCTGGCCGAAGCTGACGGCCTCCCGCCGTACCAACCGGTGCACACCACGCTTGCTCCATGTGTAGGCCATGCCGGGGTCCTCCAAGTCAGGCCCGACCGCCTCCCAGATCTTCTCGAGGAATCCGTCGGCCAGCGGGTCGTCGAGCACGGGGTCGGGAGGGAGGTCCACCTGGTCGAGGGCGAGGAACGCGGCGACCGATGCGAAGCAGACGACCGCGGTTTCCGGCACCGCCAGCACACGGCAGGCCCCCACCAACCGGGCCGTGCCGACCAGATTGACGGTCAGGATCTCCCGCCAATCCGCCATCGTCGGCGACAGGCCGGCAGCGTGCGCCACGGCACGCAGCGGGCCGCGCTCGGCCACCCGGGCCGCGAGACGGGCGATGCCGCCGGGATCCTGTATGTCGAGGACGAAGGGCTCCACTGCGGCACGTTGCCCGGCGGCCGCCAGCATGTCGGCTTGGGTGGCCAAGAGCACTTCGTCGCGATCGACCAGCAGGAGGACGTCGACCATGTCGGCCAGGCGTGCCGCACACGCCGCGCCCATGCCGCGGGCGGCGCCCGTCACGATCCCCACTGTCATGTCGCGCCTCCTCCCCGGTGGATGGTCGAACCGGACGTTACTGCGACGTCAGGCCGGGCTCGGCTCGGATCCGAGCGCGGCGGAGGCCGGGGACGCGTCAACGGGAGCGGCACCGCTCCGGTTGATGGCCCGCTCGTCGGTGCCGAGGTAGCTGGCGATGACCCGGGGGTTGTCGCGCACCGTGGACGGTGCACCCTCGGCGATGACGCTTCCGGCCTGGAGGCAATACACCCGGTCGCTGATACCCATGATGAGGGGCATGTCGTGCTCGATCAAAAGGACCGACGCATCGAGCTGCCGCCGCACGGTCACGATCAGCGGGCCGAAGGCCTCTGTCTCGCGTTGAGCCAGGCCCGCGGTGGGCTCGTCGAGGCAGAGCACCTTGGCGTCGAGCGCCAGCAGCCCGGCCAGCTCGACCACCCGCCGGGTCCCGGTCGAGAGGTCGGCGATGTAGTGGTCCCGGTAGGACCCCAGACCGAGCAGCTCGACCAGGTCACTGACAGCGGCCCGGTCGCGCCGGCTGCGGCGCGTCGCCCGGGGCAGGGCGAGCGCGGTCGAGAGGACGCCCGTCTCGGTCTTCCCCTCGAGCGCCACCAGGAGGGTCTCGGTCACCGTCAGCTCCGGGAACAGCGTGGCCGACTGGAACGTCCGGCCCAGGCCCAACCCGGCTCGGTAGGCGGGCGGCTTGTCTCCGACCTCCTCGTCACCCAGCCGCACCGACCCCGACGCCGGGACGAATCCCCCGATCGCATTCATGAGCGTCGACTTGCCGGCGCCGTTGCTCCCGATCAGCCCGACGATCTCGCGTGCGTCCACGCTGATCGTGACGCCGTCGACGGCGGTGTTGCCGCCGAAGGTGACACGGAGGTCGGAAACGGCGAGCGTCGGCATGCCACCTTCGCGGTGCGCGGGCACCGGCAACGCCACCTCGGCCGGCGCGCTCGGAGTCGGTGCGACGACCTCCTTGCCGAATCGTCGATCAGCCCAGGACAGGAGCGCGTCGCGTCCGTCGTAGGCGATCTGCATGAGCCCCCGGGGGAAGTAGAGAAGGACCCCCAGCAGCCCGATGCTCGACGTGAGCAGCCCGAGGACCAGGTTGTTGGGCGCCAGGGCGGGGATCCCGATGACCCAGATCGCGCCGATGACCGCCGCGGTCACCGAGCCCATGCCGCCGATGACCACCATGGCCACCAGGCTCAGAGACATGTCCACAATGAAGAAACTCCCCGGTCCGCCGAACGCGACGTTGGCGTAGGCGCCACTGAGGAGGGCACCACCCATGCCGGCCAGCGCCCCCGCAATGGCGAAGGCGCGGATCTTCTCCCAGACCGGACGCACCCGGTAGGCGGAGGCCGCGTTCTCGTTGTCGCGCACCGCCATGATGGAGCGGCCGATCCCGCTGTCCCTGAACCGGTAGGCGACCAGGAGGACCACGGCCAGAATGACGAGGACCACGTAGTAATACGTGCGCTGGCCCGGGAACGACAGCGAGAAGAGCTTGCCCGGGACGAACGGCAGATCGGACCCGTCCGAGGAAGCGCCGCTCAGGATCCCGAGGCTGAAGAAGTACTGCTGCGCGGCCAGCGCGAAGACGAAGGTGACCACGGCCAGGTAGAGACCCTTTACCCGCAACGAGGTGAGCCCGAGGACCGCGGCGAGCACGGCTGAGCCGGCGGTGGTCGCCACGATCGCCAGCCAGAAGGGCACACCCCCCTCCACCAGGCGGGCGGCGAACAGGGCGCCGAGGCCGGCAAAAGCCATCTGACCGAGCGAGAGCTGGCCCAACCACCCGGTGAGGACCGTCAGGGAGGTCGCACAGATGGCAAAGGCCAGCACCTCGGTGAAGGTCTGCTGGGTGGACGGCTCGGTGAAGATCAACGGGAGGACGATGGCGATCGCGGCGAGCACGAGGATCCCGCTCTTGTTCACGTTGCGGGCCCACCGGGTGGACTGCAGCCGCTCGGGGATGGGGCGCGTCCTGGGGGTGAAGGCGAAGACTTCGCTCTCGTCGGCCCGCTCACGGTTGAAGAGGACGGCCACCACGACGATGATCAGGAGCAACAGGTTGATCAGGCCCGGCTCGTCGATGAAGTTGAAGTTCACGATGCTCTGGAGCAGGCCGATGGCGACGCTGGCGACGATCGTCCGGCGGAACGAGGTCATGCCACCGATGACCGCGGCGACCAGGGCCAGCGAGAGAGTCTGGGGCCCCAGGGTCGTCAGGTCCCCCGCCGCCCCGCTCTGGCCCGCGATGAGGATGACCGAAAGCGTGGAGAGCGCCGCCGCCAGCGCCCACACCAGGGTCGAGACAATTTTCGGGACTGATGCTCGACAGGCGCGCCAAGCGCGGGTTGCTGGCGCAGGCCTTGACGGTACGGCCGAGCGTCGTCCGGTCCAGGAACCACGTCAACGCGACGAGGGTGACCGGGACGATGATCAGGATCGAGAGATCCGATCCCCTCACGGTGACGCCGGCCACCGTCCAGATGCCACCGATCGCAGCCGGGTAGTGGACGCTGATGGTGCTCGGGGTGGGGATCTTGATGGCGATGGCCTCGGCCAGCTGCGAGACGCCGATGGTGGCCACCAGCACGACGACACGGGGCGACTTGCGCAGTCGTCGGATGATGGCCAGGTCGACGACCGCCCCGAACGCCAGCCCCACGAGAAGGGCGATGGCAAGGCCCACCCAGAAAGGCACGTGGTACTGCACGACCAGGAGCGACAGGATGGCGGCCCCGACGACGCCCATATTGCCGACGGCGAAATTGATGATCCGAGTGGCACGGTAGATGAGCACCACGCCGACGGCGATCACCGCGATGCCAAGCCCCTGGACCACTCCGTCGAAGACGATCTGGCTGTTCAACCACGTGACGGCGAGCATCACTCGACTTCCTGATCCCCGAGGAACACCGCGCGCGCCAGGTCGTCTCGTTCCATCAGGTCCCGAATCTGGCCCTCGAAACGGACACGTCCCTTTTCGAGGAAGACCGCCCTGTCGGCGATGGCGGCCGCCACGTTGAGCGACTGCTCGACGATGATCAACGTCACCCCCGCCGTCTTCAGGCCGTCGACCACCTCGATGAGCTCCTGGACGATGATCGGGGCCAGGCCGAGAGACAGCTCGTCGATCATGAGCACGGCGGGGTCATGCAGCATGGCGATGGCCAACGCGAGCATCTGTTGCTGGCCGCCCGACAGCGAGTCGGCCGGCTCGCCACGGCGATCGTTCAAGGCGGGGAAGAGCTCGTAGACCCGGTCGGTCCGCCGGCGCAGTTCGTCGCGGTCGGAGCGGTAGACGAACCCGCCCATCTCGAGGTTCTCCGCCACGGTCATCGGGCCGAACACGCCCTTGCCGCCCGGGAGGAGGTGAATGCCCAGCCGGGCACGCTGCTCCGGCGTGGTGTAGGTGATGTCGCGACCGTTGAGGCGCACGACCCCGCGCGCCGGGACCTCCAGCCCGGCAGCGACGTTCAGCGCCGTCGACTTCCCCGCACCGTTCGTCCCCAGGAGGGCGAGCACCTCGCCCCGCTTCACTTCGAAACTGACCCCGAAGAGGATCTGCACGTGCCCGTAGCTGAAGTCGACGCTGCTCAGCTGGAGAACCGGGATCTGCTCGGGGTCGGCCTCCTGGCGACGGTGCTCCTCGAGCTCCTCCTCGAGCTCGACCACAACCAGGGAGAGGTCGTTCCGGATGAAGTGGGCGCTCCGAATGATCATGAAGGCCCCGAAGAGGGTGGAGGGGATCATGATGATCAGAACGGTGGCGCGGAGGCCGAAGGCGCTGTCGAGGAGGGCGGCCAGGATCGCTCCCCCGGTGGCGCCGACGAAAAAGACGTAGATGCCCCCTACCGCGCCGACCATCCCGCGCAGGCGGTAGGGAGCCACCGAGGTGAGGACCGGAGCGATCATGGAGAACCCGGTGAGGAGGAGCACCACGGTCGGGACGCTGAAGATGGCCCAGAGGACTGCGTTGGGCATGAAGTACTGAATGGGGACGAGGAAGGCCACGGGAAGGATCACCTTGCCGATCAACGAGAGGGCCTTCGCCGGGTCCTTGCGATAGAGACGGTCGTAGTACTGGCCGACGAGAGGCAGGGCCACCAGCACCCCGAGGCTGCCGATGGTGCCGATGAGGCCGCGCTGGAACGCGTCGAGCCCGAAGCGCTGCTTGAGGTAGAGGTTGCCGAGCACCGGTCCCGTGAACAGCCCGAAGCCGATGGCAGAGAAGGCGATGAGCACCGTCTTGATGGTCCGGATGCGCATGATCCGCTCGAACGCCGCCTCGAGCGATGGTGCCGCCGGGCGCGGGTCGCCGATGACGTCACCCAGAACGTCCTTCTTCTCGTACTGCCCGCGGGGAGGCTCCTTGATCCGGAAGGCGAAGATCGCCACCACGAGGATCGGGATGGCCAGGAGGTAAAAGGCCCAGCGCCAGCCGTTCGTGCCCCCGACCTGGGTGGCGATGAGACCGACCAGCAGGGGGCTGGCGGCCATCGCCGCGCCGGTGGCCATCCCCATGCCGGCGTAGAGCCGGCCGCGCACGTTGATCGGGTAGGCGTCGGAGAGCAGGGAGAGATGCACGCTGTTGGTGCTCGATTGCGAGATGCCGGCACCGAAGCGGGCCAGGAAGAACACGAAGATATTGATGGCGAAGCCCGAGGCGAGGACCATCAACCCGAAGGCGAACGTGGCCCACCCGATGATGGGCGGGCGGCGGAAGCGGTCGGCCAGCCAGCCCATCGGGAGGATCCCGAGAACCACGAAGCCACCCGAGATGCCCAAGACGAAGGTGATGGCGCCGGTCGAGACGTGGAAGGACGACTGGATGTTCGGGGCCAGGACAGCCAGCCCCGAGCTCTGAAGGTTGTCCAGTGTCACGATGATGGCCAGGGTGATGAAGGCACGGGAGCCTGCCTTGCGCAGTCCGTTGCGCAGGGTCACCTGCTCCTCGCCGGCGCCCGGCAGCATCTCTTGGGGGAGCAGGACCTCCGTCGTCACCTGCGCCGCCTTCTGCCGTTCCGCCGCCGAGTCGACCACCAGCTGCGCCAGCTCGGCCGGGCTCGGGGCGTCGGAGCCTGCGAAGGGCACGTCACCCCCATGGTGTTCGTTCAACCCAGCCCCATTCCCAGAGCCCGGCTCCACCCCGGCGCGCCGGCACTTGTGAGACACCTCGTCGCTGGGGTGGGGCCGGCCGGGATCACTTCCCAGAGCTTGACGCAGGCGGGCCAGGTGGTCGAGCCGGAGCCGCCGACACCGACGACCACGTTGACGCCCGCGCTCTGGAAGCGTTGGGCGATGGACTGGACCTCCTGGTCGGAGGCGACGGCGTCGGTGGACTGCACGCTGTCCTCGGCCGTCAGCACGACGGGGAACCTCCCCATGTCCCACCTCCGCCCGCCGCCAGTTCCAGACGAGCTCAATTGACGCCGCGCGCGGACTCCGGGTCCAATGACCGCATGGCGAGTCGCGGCGAGGATCGGCAGGAGCGGAGGCGCCTCGCGGGCCGCGGGGAGGCGCCGTACGGGGAGAACGCGGGCGCCGACGAGCACTCCCGGCAGCCGCGCGGCGACTTGCGCCGGCAACAGATCATCGACGCTGCTGTCGAGCTCTTCGCGTCGAAGGGCTACCGCGGCACGGGGGTGGCAGCCCTGGCCGAACGGGTCGGGATGACCGCCACGGGACTCCTCTACTACTTCGGCACCAAAGAGCGACTGCTGCGAGAGGTCGTCGCCGAGCGCGACCGCATGGAGGCCATCGACTCCGATCGGGCCTTCCCGCTGGAACTGACGCTCTCCAGCCTGCGCGACGTCGGCCGCCACAACGTGGAGACCGCCATCCTGACCCGGCTCTACCTCGTTCTCGGAACCGAGAGCCTCGACGCCAACGACCCCTTGCACGACTTCTTCGTCGAGCGCTACGAGACGGGCCGCCAGTTCGTGCGCGCCCTGCTCGAGGACGAGAAGGCGCAGGGCCGGGTCCGCGACGACGTCGACATCGACCAGATCGCACTCGAGGTCGTCGCCACGATCATGGGGGTCGAGTACCAGTGGTTCACTGACCCGGAGCGGGTGGACCTCGCCACTGCGATGGAAACGTACATCGACCAGCTCATCGAACGGGTCGCTCCCCTGCCGTAGGCCGGCTGCCCCGGGCGACCGGCGCTGGGCGACCGGCACGAGACGACCGATAGTGTCGCCCGGCGAGCGACGGACGAAGGAGGACGCGTGTCAGAGGAACTCGGCGCGGCGGGGTTGCGCTTCGAGCGCGAGGGTGCGGTCGCCTGGTGTGTGATCGACCGGCCGGCGGCCCGGAACGCCTTCACGCCCGCCATGTACTTCGGGATCAAGCGGGCCGTCGGCATCGTGAACGAGGATCCCGACCTGGCGGCTCTCATCATCACCGGGACCGGGGACGTCTTCGCCCCCGGCGGGGATCTCGGCGGACGGCGGGACCCCGGCGACGAGCCCACGCCCGACATCGGGCACGACATCCTCCCCTTCCTGACCATCCGGGACAGCCGCGCCCCGGTGGTGGCGGCTATCAACGGGATCTGCCAGGCCGGCGGACTCCTGATCGCCATGCTCAGTGACATCGCGGTCGCCAGTGACCGGGCCACCTTCCGCGTGCCCGAGCTGCTGCGCGGCATCCCCGACGCCACCTACGCCGCCGTCCTGCCGGCGCATGTCGGCCTGGCCGTGGCTCGCGACCTCCTGCTGTCGGCCCGGCGCTTCGACGCCGCCGAGGCCCAGCGGATCGGCGTGATCTCGCGGCTCGTGCCCCACGAGCAGCTCCGCGACGCCGCGCTGCAGGCGGTCAGGGAGATTCTCCAGACACCGCCGATGGCGCGCATGCACGTGAAGCGGATGCTCAACGAGCGCTACGGCCTCATCGACTACCAGACGATGTTCTGGGCCCTGGCCGAGTCGCCCGAACCGCGCGAGGGGATGCTCGCCTTCATGGAGAAGCGGGCGCCGAGCTGGGTCCCCGAGGAATTCGCGTAAGCGAAGGGGTCAGGCCTTCGTCACGGCGCGGAGGCAGAAGGTACTGACGCGCTCGACGTCGGCCCGCGTCGGCTCGACCTGCTGCCACAGGCAGTCCGACAGCAGTCCGAGGGTGGCGTGGGCGGCCAGCGCCGCGTCGAATGCCGGTGCCGTGCTGCCGAGGGCGGCGAAGGCCTCGTGCAGGAGGGACGAGAGCGGCGCGCTGGCGAAGTGGCGCCCTGCCGCCGGCCCGCCGCCCAGCGCGCTGGCGTTCCACAGGACCGCCAGGGTCGTCGCCGCGATCTCCTTGTCCGCCTGCGACAGCACACCGCGGACCCAGCGCCGCACCTGGCCCTCGGGTGTCGGGTCCTTGGCCATCTGGTGGGCCAGATAGCTCCCCAGCCGCTCGCCGCCGTCCTCGAGGATGGCGGTGACCAGGGCGTCCTTCGAGCGGAAGTGACGGTAGAAGGCGTCGTTGGAGAGCTCGGCCTCGGCGACGATGTCGGCCACGCGGGGCCGCGACGACGTGCCGCAGTGCCGGATGACCTCGAGCGCGGCATCGAGCAGGCGCCGGACCTCGTCGGCGTACTGGTCCTCCCGCTTGGCCAAAGTGTGGCGGACGATGCGCCCCGCCACGTCGTCAGGCGGGAACCCGTCGGCCCGGGAGGTTGGTATTGCGTTCTTGATAGCCAGAATCATATTCTGATTCCCGACCGAGGGAGGGTGGCACATGGCGTGGGACTTCGAAACAGATCCTGAGTACCAGGCGAAGCTCGACTGGGTGGACCAGTTCGTCCGCGAGGAGGTCGAGCCGCTCGACCTCGTGTTCCCGCACCTGCAATTCGTGCCGCTGGAGGGCAAGCGCCGGGAGGCGATCGACCCGTTGAAGGAAGAAGTGCGACGCCAGGGCCTGTGGGCCACGCACCTGGGGCCCGAGCTGGGCGGCCAGGGCTTCGGCCAACTGAAGCTGGCGCTGCTCAACGAGATCCTGGGACGGTCGCAGTGGGCGTCGGTCGTGTTCGGCTGCCAGGCCCCCGACACCGGCAACGCCGAGATCATCGCCCACTACGGCACCGACGAGCAGAAGGAGCGCTATCTACAGCCGCTGCTCAACGGCGAGTGCTTCTCGAGCTACTCCATGACGGAGCCGCACGCCGGTGCCGACCCGACCATGTTCAAGACGCAGGCCGTCAAGGACGGTGACGAGTGGGTGATCAACGGGTGGAAGTACTTCTCGTCCAACGCCAAGACGGCGTCGTTCCTCATCGTCATGGCGGTCACCAACACCGACGTCAGCCCGTACAAGGGTATGTCGATGTTCCTGGTGCCGACCGACACGCCCGGCGTGAACATCGTGCGCAACGTCGGCCTCTTCGGCGAGCCGGTCAACGAGGGCTCCCACGCACTGATCCACTACGAGGATGTGCGCGTCCCCGAGGAGGCGCTCCTGGGCGGTGAGGGCCAGGCTTTCGTCATCGCCCAGACGCGTCTCGGCGGCGGGCGGATCCACCACGCCATGCGCACCATCGGCATGGCCCAGAAGGCCATCGACATGATGTGCGAACGTGCGCTCAGCCGGGAGACCGCCGGCAGCAAGCTGGCCGACAAGCAGTTCGTGCAGGGCTACATCGCCGACTCGTACGCCCAGCTGATTCAGTTCCGCCTGTTCGTGCTCTTCACCGCGTGGGAGATCGACAAGTACAACGACTACAAGCGGGTGCGCAAGGACATCGCGACGGCGAAGGTGGTCATGCCCACCGTGCTGCACGACATCGCGTGGCGGGCCATGCAGATCCACGGGGCGCTGGGCACCACCAACGAGATGCCCTTCATGGGCATGGTGCACGGCGCCGCGGTGATGGGCCTGGCCGACGGACCGACCGAGGTGCACAAGATCACGGTGGCCCGCCAGGTGCTGCGTGACTACAGGGAGAGCGACGACATCTGGCCCACCCAGTGGTTGCCCAAGCGGCAGGAGGCGGCCAGGGCGAAGTACGGCCAGTACATGGAGTTGGAGGTAGGGAACCTGTGAGCGTGATCGAAGATTCCGAACCGATCGGCGACGCGCCGACGATCGCCGACGTCGACAAGCTGACCGCCTGGCTCGACAGCCAGGGCCTCGGAGTCGGGGCGCCGCTCGAGCACGGGTACATCTCCGGGGGGAGCCAGAACGAGATCTACGAGCTGCGGCGCGGCGACCTGCACTGTGCGATGCGCATCCCACCGCTCAGCGCGCCGCCCTCGCGCGACGACGGCATCGTGCGCGAGTGGCGCATCATCGAGGCGCTCACCGGGACCAACGTCCCCCACACCGAGGCCGTCGCCGTGTGCACCGACACGTCCGTGCTGGGTCGCACCTTCTACCTCATGGGCTTCGTGGACGGTTGGTCCCCCATGTCGACCCGGCGGCAGTGGCCCGCGCCCTTCGACACGGACCTCGAGGCGCGGCGCGGCCTCGCCCTCCAGCTAGTCGAGGGGATCGCGCTGCTGGGCAACGTCGACTGGCAGGCCAAGGGACTGGCGGACCTGGGCCGGCCCGAAGGCTTCCACGAGCGCCAGGTGGACCGCTGGACGGCCTTCCTGGAGCGCATCAAGGGCCGCGAGCTCCCCGGCTTCGATGAGGCGGCGGCGTGGCTGCGGGCGCATCGGCCCATCGACTACATCCCCGGGCTGATGCACGGTGACTACCAGTTCGCCAACGTGATGTTCGAGAACGGCGCGCCGGCGCGGCTGGCCGCCATCGTGGACTGGGAGATGGGCACGGTGGGAGATCCCAAGCTCGACCTGGGCTGGGTCGTGCAGTCCTGGCCCGAAGACACCAGCAGCGACGAGGACAGGACGGGCGGCTACGTCGACATGACGGGCATGCCGTCGCGGGACGAGGTGCTCGCGCACTATTCCAAGACGTCGGGCCGGCAGGTCGACGACATCGACTACTACTGCGTGCTGGCCAAGTGGAAGCTGGCGGTCGTGTTGGAGCAGGGCTACCAGCGGGCCGGAGGCGACGAGAAGCTGCAGGCGTTCGGGGCGGTCGTGCTCGATCTCATGCAGTCCGCGGCCGACCTGGCCGCGTCGACCGACTACTCGGTGACGGCGTAAGGATCAGCTGATGCGTGCCGCGTTGTGCTCGACCTACGGCGGGCCGGAGGTCGTCACGGTGACCGACGTCCCGGTTCCGCCGCTCGGCGCCGGCGAGGCGAGGGTGCGCGTCCACATGGGGGCCATCAACTTTCCCGACCTGCTGGTGATCGCCAACACCTACCAGATGTCGGCTCCCCTGCCCTTCATCACGGGCAGCGAGTTCGCCGGGGTGATCACCGAGGTCGGCGACGGCGTCGAGCACCTGGGCGCCGGCCGGCGCGTCTTCGGCTCCTGCTTCGTCGGCGCCTTCGCCGACGAGGTGGTGGTCGGCGCCGGCGCGCTCACGCCGATCCCTGACGAGGTGGACGACCGCGTGGCCGCCGCCTTCGGAGTCGCGTACAAGACGGCGTACCACGTGCTGCGCTCCGTGGCGGCCCTGCAGCCGGGCGAAGAGCTCGTCGTGCTCGGCGCCGGGGGTGGCGTCGGCTCGGCCGCGGTGCAGCTCGGCGCCGCGCTGGGCGCCACCGTGACGGCCGTCGCCTCGTCCCCCGAGAAATTGGCGGCGGCGCAGGCCTGCGGGGCCGAGCGGCTGATCGAGCACCGCGCCGGAGACCTGCGGCAGGCGCTGCGCGACGCCCTGCCGGGCGGTGCGGACGTCGTCATCGACCCGGTGGGGGGCGACCTGGCCGAACCGGCCCTCCGCTCGCTGCACTACGGCGGCCGCTTCGTGACCGTGGGGTACGCCGCCGGCTCCATCCCGCGCATCCCCCTGAACCTGGTGCTGCTCAAGGGCATCCACATCCTCGGGTTCCAGTTCCGGGACTTTGTCACCCACCGTCCCGGCGAGGTGGCGCGCAACGACCGCGAGCTCCTCGACCTCCTGGCCGAGGGCCGGGCCGCACCCCTCATCGGAGCCGAGTTCGACCTGGCCGACGTGGTGACCGCCCTGCGCCACGTCGCCGACGGCCACGCCGTGGGCAAGGTGCTGCTCGGGGTGACCCCCCCGGCATGAGGCCCGGCGGAACCCGGGGGGCGACCCCTCCGGACACAGGGCTATTGTCGACGTCGATGTCAGTTTCGGGATTCGCCGAAGCCCGGGAAGACCCCCGAGCAGGGCGAACAGAGGGAGGCATGCAGTGACCGCAGTGATGGAGGGCGTCCGCGTCCTCGAAGTGGCCGAGCACACCTTCGTGCCCGCGGCCTCGGCGCTCCTGGCCGATTGGGGCGCCGACGTGATCAAGATCGAGCCGATCGAGCGCGGCGACGCCATGCGGGGCCTCGCCGCCACCGGCGTGGTGTCGATCGCCGGCGACGTCCACGCGCTGCTCGAGCATTCGAACCGGGGCAAGCGCAGCCTGGCGCTCGACCTCACCACGCCCGAGGGCCTCGACATCCTCTACAAGCTGGCGGCCACTGCGGACGTGTTCCTGATCAACAAGCTGCCGCGGGTGCGCAAGAAGCTCAACATTGAGCTCGAGGACATCCGCGCACAGAACCCGAACATCATCTACGTCGCCGGCACCGGACAGGGAGAGCGCGGCCCCGACGCCGACAAGGGCTCCTACGACTCCCTCTCCTTCTGGTACCGCGCCGGCGTCTCCCTCGGGGTGAAGCCCGCCGACGAGGAGCGACTCCCCGGGCCGCCCGGGCCGGGCTTCGGCGACTCCATCGGTGCCATGACCATCGCCGGCGGCATCATGGGCGCGCTCTTCCACCGGGAGCGGACCGGCGAGGCCACGACGGTCGACGTCTCGCTGCTCGGCACGGGCATGTGGGCCATGGGCCAGGCCTTCGCCCTCTCCCTCGTCAGCGGCAAGCCATGGAGCGGCCCGCCGGCGGGGGCGCCGCGGCTGAACCCGCTGGTGCGCAACTACGAGACCAAGGACGAGCGCTCCCTTTCGTTCTGCTGCCTGCAGGCCAGCCGCTACTGGGCCGAGCTCTGCGTGGCCGTCGGCCGGCCCGAGCTCGGCACCGACCCCCGCTTCGCCGATCACGCCGGGCTGGTCGAGAACAGCATCGAGGCGCAGGGCCTCATGGAGGAGGCGTTCGCGGAGCACACGGTGGCGGAATGGCGTGAGCTCCTGGCCGACTTCACCGGGCAGTGGTGCGTCGTGCAGGACACGCTCGAGTGCGCCGTCGACCCCCAGGCCATCGCCAACGGCTACATGCAGGACTGCGAGACGGCGGGCGGCACGCCCTTCCAATTGGTGGCCTCACCCGTGCAGTTCGGCGGCGAGCCCGCACCGGTGCGACGGGCCCCCGAGTTCAACGAGCACGGCGACGCCATCCTCGAAGAAGTCGGGGTCGACTGGGATACCATCGTCGACCTCAAGGTTCGCTCGGTCGTCGGTTAGACGCGTCGTTCTTCCGCATCCGTTCATGTCGTTCATTCGTTTGTTGCGCTAATTCAGGAGGAGACACATGTCACTGTTCGATGCATACCGCTACGACGGGAAGCGAGTCCTGGTCGTCGGGGGCGCTACCGGCATGGGCGCGGCCACGGCCGAGCTGGTGCAGGACGCCGGCGCCGAGGTCGTCGTGATGGACTTCGCCGAGGTGAAGCTGCCCGGCGCCAAGGCGATCCACGTCAACCTGGCCGAGGAGGCCTCCATCGACGCCGCGGTGGACGAGTGCGGGGGGCCGATCCACGCGCTGTTCTCGTGCGCCGGTGTGGCCGACGGCACGCCCGGGATCGAGAAGATCAACTTCGTCGGCCACCGCCACCTCATCAACCGGATGCTGGCCGGGGGGATGCTGCCCCGCGGCTCCGCTATCGGCTTCATTTCGTCCGCCGCCGGCCTGGGCTGGGAGGCCAGCCTCGGCGAGATCAAGGAGTACCTCGACACGCCCGACTTCGACTCCGGCGCCGCGTGGGCCCAGGAGCACGGTTACGCCGACTACTTCCATTCCAAGCAGGCGGTCTGCGCCTACGTGGCCCGCGAGGCCTTCCCCCTGTTGAAGCAGGGCATCCGCATCAACGCCATCTGCCCCGGCCCGACGGACACCCCGTTGGCGCAGGCCAACGCGGAGATGTGGCTCGGCTTCGGCGCCGACTTTCGCGAGGAGACGGGCATCGAGGCCTCTACCCCGCTCGAGCAGGCCTACCCGCTGGTCTTCCTCTGCAGCGACGCCGCGTCGGCGATTTCGGGCATCACCCTGATCAGCGACGCCGGCTACGTGAGCTCCGGGATCACCAACTCGTTCCCGCCGGCCAACGCGGCCGCAGGGTTCCTGCTGGCCCGTAGCTGGGACTGACGGCCGCGCGGTCTTTCTGACGGTTCAGGAGTCGCCGGCGGCGGCCGGCTTCTCCGGGCGCCAGTACGCGCCGAGCAGCCCGGCCGCACCGAGACCACCGGCACCGACCGCGATGCCGAAGCCGGGCCAGCCCCACAGGTGCTGCAGCGCGCTGATGTGACCGTCGATGCTCCACTGGCCGGGCCCGATCGTCCCGATGGCGATCGCCACGAGGGTCAGGGTCATGACGTACTCGTATCCCTCACCCGGCCGGAAGATGAAGAAGCCGTTCTTCATGTGGTTGGTGATGAAGGCCACCAGCATGACGCCGACGACGCCGGCGGCGGCGACGGGGGTGAAGAGGCCGAGCACGAGCGCCGCGCCGGCGGCCACCTCGACCAGGCTGGCCATCCAGGCGTGCAGGATGCCGGGCTTCATGCCGAGCGACTCGAACCAGCGCGCCGTGCCGGCGATCTTGCCGCCGCCGTAGATGTGGTTGATGCCGTGGGCCAGGAAGACGACGCCGACCGCCACCCGGAGGATCAGCAGCGCCATGTTTTCGGAGGAAAGGCTCAGGTCCCCCAGGATCACGTGCGTCACGCTCACACCTTCCCTCTCAATCGTTCGCCTGGACCGGATTCTGCCCAGCGGGCGGGCTTGCCCCTGTTGGATCTTCGGCGACAATCCCCCTCTCTATCAACTCCGGCCCGCCGGCGGGGTGATCACGCACCCTTGTAGACCCGGCGTCGTCATCCCGATCAGCCGCTTTCCATGGTCAGTGAGCGCCGATGGGGGCCCTGGTTCGATTCGGTCGTGTCCGGGTTTCCACCGCCACCACGGAGGTGCGATTCCCGCCAGATGGTCAGCGATGTTGGCTTCCGCCTCCTCGGGCGAACCTTGGGGGAACATCTGAAGGACAAAGGCCACCCGTGGGGTAGAGGCGGTGTTTCGGACTGTTCCGTGAGGCAGATGGCTGTCGAAGACCAGCAGATCACCGACGCCGAGAGGGATCTCGACGATCTCGTGTTCTGTCACTCCGACGGGTCGGTATTCCACCCCGTGACGAGAGTTCGTCCATGAAGTCGGCCAACGATCCCGGTTGCACATGAGCGAGGGCGCGCAGCAGAAGCCTCCGGCACCGGCAGGGGCGTCCGTGAGCGCCAAGATGCCCTGATACCAGAGCACGTCTCGATCCAATGGATCCACATCCCAGTGCAGCGGAAGCGGTTCCGCTCGACCTTCGCGCCAGGGAGGCGTGTACCGACATGCGTTCCGATCCACCCACAGTCGATCGGTGCCCCAGACCGCAGTCCAGATGGCGTAGAGCTCTGGGAGCTGGCGGATGTCCCACTGGCTCTGGTGACCCCGCAAGGGAACCTCCTCGATCTCGCTCGAGACCCGGTCCCAGGTTTGCGGGTCGTCCACCCAGATGCCCAGCTCGGTTCCGATGGCATTCAGGACGGCTCGGCACAGTACGACTGGCACAGCATTTCGGAAGACGACGTACCCGTCGTTCATCAGTCCGGCCCGCAAAGCGCGGGCATCAATCTCGATGGTCATTGCTCTGCTCCTCTCAGTTCTTGTCGGACGACGTGCAGAACCGAGTCAGAGGAGGAGAGTGACAATGAAACTGTGGGCGGGGTCAATAGAAATGCACGCAGAGATGCTAACGGCGGCGAATGGTTCGCCGCTTGTTCCGGAGACCGAGACGGGCTCTCAGCAGGACGGATTGGGGTGATCTGCGCCTTGCTCTTTCAGGAGCGTTTGCCAGGGGTGCCGAACAGGCAGGTGTCCGGCGAGCCACGCTCGTCGCTCCTTGCCCAGTCCCGGCAATACATGGCCCGCATCCACGTCATCCTTCGGCCGAACCTCGCTGCTCTTGTAGAGCATCTGCAGTTCTGGCGCCAAATAGGGAATGCCTTCAGAGCTCTGCAGGAGAGCTTTGCTCCATTCGACACGCACAGAAGGATCGCGTCGATAGACCAAGCATGCCGCGTCACCGTCGCCGATGGTCAGGTCGAGGCACCAGGGCCCACCTTCATTGCGTCGGCACCAGACGTTGTTTTGCTGGCGTTCGACAAGCAGGTCGCTCCCGTCCCAGCGCGACAGGTTCCCCGCAGCGGCGACATGTGGATCCCACACCTCAAGAATCGGCCAGGCCACTCTGGCGTCCTGACGAAGAATCCCGACATCGGTGTCGTCATGGTCTCGCCACGAATCTCCGACGAACAGCTCGAGAGCCAGGCCACCTGCTATCCACCAGCGACCCTCGTATGAATCGAAGAGGTCACGCGTCTCGCTGAGTGCGAGGGGCGCCCACGGACCCAGGTCTTCGGCACCCACCTCTTGAATGGTAGGGCCTTAGTCCGCGCTCACTCCTGCGGTCGGCGGCCGGATCCGGACCTCACCATCGCAGGCATTGCCGCCGTCCTGCTAGGACGACTCACGACCAGTATTGGGTGGCGGGTCGGTGCCAGGGACACCACCGTCGGTCACGTGCTCGGTCCATTCGGACCCTGACCAGTACCGCTGTTCGTGTCGCCCCGTCGGGTCGATCAACCAACCGGGGGCGATCCCGGTGAACCCGATCTTGCCGGATGACTCGTCGGCCGTGGTGTGAGTGAATGAACTCGGCGGAGGTGAGGCCCCTGGCACCCCCCGCCGGCGCCGGCGCGACGGGAGCGCCCGCATAGCGAAGAGCGCCAAGAAGAAGATAATGAATACCCAGGAGCCATGGCCGTAGAAAAACGTGGTCTCAGTCTATGGGTGCTCCGCTGTAAGGAGCCTTCGAGTCCGTTCTGTCGTGACGCTAGATCACTATCGGGGTGACCCCGGATAGCCTGAGCAGGCGCGACCTCTCATGACAAACTGCGCGCAGTGTGGCACGGGATCGGCGACCAAGGTTGCTCAGGCCCTCGGCAACCTGGCACCGCCTTTTGGGGCAACGGGCTCCTCGCCGTTGAAGATGGCGACCGCAGCCCTGGTGATCTCGAGCTCGGCCTCGAGCTCGGCGATCGTCCTGTGCGCCTGGGCGAGCTCGTCGACCTCGACGCTCTTAGTGCCTGGCCGCAGATCAGCATCGATCAGAGCCTGGCGCTTCCACAGAAAGAGGGTGCCCTCAGAAACCCCGACCTCTTTGGACAGCGAACTGACCTTCTCGCCGGCCACCAGTCGCTCACAGACGGCCCGGCGGAACTCTCTTGCATATTGCTTGGGCATGGGACTACCTCCTGGTAGCTCACGACCAAACTCTTACAACGCTGGCTCGGCCTATGGGGAATAGGCCGCCGACCTATTCGTTTCGTTTAACTGGACTCGGCGAACTTGACGAATTCGTCTGATTCGATCCTCTACCGGGGGAAATGAGACACCACCGATCCTGACCAGGAAAACCGTTCTGTGACATCAAGATCTGAGTCCGGGATTTTCGTGGGATCTACAAGCATCGGAGCGATCGGGGAAATCCCCTCAGAACCCCGTCGCTGCGATGATCGGACCGTTGAGGAGCGTCCCCGAGGCGTCGGCGCGGTTCGTCACGATCCGAAACGCAGTCGAACTCTTGATATCCGGCTACACCATCTACGGCACCTTAAGTCTCAGCTGACACATCGCGAACGCTTTCCTATTGATTACCAGACACCCCGTGGTCCGAGCTCAGAGCAGTGACGAGCTCCTGATGACGAAACTGGTAGGCCGTCCCGGTCAGCTTTAGCAGACCTGCCTTATTGGCCCAATCCATGAACCTACCTAGTCGCCAGGGCAACTTGCCCCGGCAACAGATCAACATGGCAATGTAGCGGCGAGACACCCGGCCCGATCGAAATGCGCCAAGAGCGAAACAGAATATTCCTACGACAGCCAGCAAGCCCCACCACGATGCGCGTTGTCGGGTGGCCTGACCGGCAACGAAGAAGAGGGACACCGAGAGGAACAGGCAAGCAACGCTGACCGTAGAGTCGTTGCTGATCATCTTGATCGGATCGTTGACATCACCCTCGACAGTCGGACGGAAACTAAGTATCCATGGATCTCCCCGCCACAATCGCCCAAGCCAAACGGCCGGCAGCACGAGGGCTGCTGTGAGCCGATCGGACCACAACTCCCATTGTGCCGCAACAGCTCGATGCACCCTTCTGGCAGGTGATCGAAACACATTGAAACGTCCAAGTATCGCCACAATCAAAAGGGACGTGACGATCGTCCCAAGAAGGACCAACCCATACCATGACGTGTCCGCCAGTCCGGGACGAATCAGCTCAGCGACTGCATAGGCGACGAGAAGGGGGGGCGCAAAGGCCAGAAACCCTATCGATCCGATGGCGACGGCCAACACTGCATATGTGAACGCCGCCAGGAGAATGCAGATAGCGCAATAGAGCGTCACGTAAATCATTGTCAAACCGATTCTTACGAGGACAAGGGAAAAGATCCCTCTCTCGCGATTCAGTAGTGGCCCATAGAGCGATCTTGGCTGAGACCACGGAATAAGCCCGACGAGACCGACGAGCAGCGCAATGACGAGTTGCCCAACACGAAAGTGGAAGCCCGACCAGGCAATAACGATGACCATCGTGACCATGCTCGTGATCGCTGCGTCCACACACCGTGTGGAGTACGAACCGGTCGCTAACCACATTTCCTCAAGACGCAGATCGGATCGAGACACGACTCGACCGTGATCCTCTCTCCCGCCATGCTCATTCAGGAATTGAGCCAGGAATTGCAACCAGTGATGAACTCTGTTTGAACGTGGCCGGAACCGACGCCCGGGCTTTGCGTTCTCTCGATCTGTCACCGCGTAAGGAAAGCGCGAAAGCAGATAGTTGTCTAGCTCATCTGGGACGTCTTGACACAACTCAGAAAGGTCAAGAGTTCCATCGCCATAGGCCGCCACGGCGAGAGTAAGTCTCCACGGAACCGAAAGCAGTGTCGCCAGCGATCCGGCCGGCTGTTCTCGTAGGATCTCGATTATCGGAGCCCACTCGGCTGCGTCGTCACGCGCTTGCAGGAACTCAATGACTTGCGGTGGTGCGATCGGATCCAGGCTTACGACATTTGCATGTCTGAGTTGTGATGTCGTGTCGATCATCCTCCGATAGACCGATTCCCGACACGCCACAACCATCGGCGCTTCCTGATTCCGGTCCCTGTACGCGTTGAGTTCCGACAGCAGTCGAGCCGCCTGTTTGGGCTCACTTTCCACTAAGTCGAGTTCATCCACGCCGTCAATGACAGGAACTATCCGCCTGTCCGAGACCAACCCTTCGGCAGCTTCTCGTTGCACTGAATATGTCTGTACGAGTTCGTCACAGATCCATTCAGAGATGCTCTGCCCACTCCACGAGGACGCAGGAACACGGAGGGGGATTCGGCGTTTCCAAGTGCCCATCACGCGATCGGTATCGTCGTCTAGAGCGATCAGCCAGGATCTACAGAGCTCAGCGATGAGGGTGGATTTTCCCGATCCAGGACCACCGGTAACCACTAAGCGCGCAGGAGACAGGTTAACGAAGTAGTCGAATATCTCGCCCCAGTGCACCAAAGTCGCGTCGGTGTGAGTCGACATGGTGACCTCAATCGGCCTCATCTCTGGTAACAGATAGTCGCGCTCGCGGATCTCGCGACGCCGAGCTTCCGACGCCACTTCGTTAAGTACGAGTTCCTGGGAAGCAAACTTGAACGGATTGCCGGCCAGCCAGAAGAAATCGACTATCACGGTCACACCCGAGAGAGCTATCCAAATCCCGGTGAATGTGCCGCTGGAGATCAATCGATGCTCACTCGCCTGCCACGCGGCGGTTATCGCTATAACCAGCACGAGATTGACCGCCAACTTTGATGATCGGCTCACCGTGCGAAAGCCCTTTGCGTCATGGACGCCGACTCATTCGCGAGCAATGCCTGTACGACGTCGAACAGCTCTTGAGCTCGCCGGTGTGCGTCAGGCGGCCCATTTCCCCATCTTCGCATCACGGGCCGATCCGAGACGAGAGGAATGTGTGCCGAATGTGACAAACGGATCTGGGCCCACAGTGTCATGTACGGACGCGTCCCAAGAACTGCCAAACCCAACCGAAGAGCGTCAAATGTCTGTCCATTATCCTGTTCATGAACGCAGGCTGAATGCCACTGACCGCGTGACACGCTCTGAGCAAAGCTCCAGCTTGAAGCGGATGTAGTGGACGGAGATCCAATATGTGGAAGTGCTAACTCGGGTTAGCACTGTGTAGTGCCTAGCGGTCGCGGTCGCGGTCCCGGCTGTCGGTCGCTTCACGTGCTGGACGAACACGTCGGCAAGCGCGCTAGCCGCCTCTTCGTCCGCCTCCGGCACAAAGTGGGCGTAGACGTTCAGCGTGGTGGCCGGGTTTCGGTGGCCCAGGCGGCCGGCCACTGTCCTGACATCGATGCCTGACGCCAGCAACCGGGTGGCGACATAGTGGCGCAGGTCGTGCAGTCGGACCCCACTGGCACCCGCTTTCTCGCGGAGCATCCGAAACGCCCTCGTGGTCGAATCCGGACGCCTTGGAGCCGACCCGTCGATCTCGTGACTGAAGACGAAGGACTCGCTGGTGATCGCAGAGCCAACGGAGTGCGCGACGCCCTCGGCACGCTTTCGGCTGTCCACGAGGGCGGTAACAGTGTCGGGATCGAGCGTCACTCGGCGGCTCTGGTGCGTTCTTCGTTCCCTGCTCAATGCCTCTGAACTGGGTATTTCATGAAGCAGCCCCAACGGGATTCGAACCCGTGTCGCCACCTTGAGAGGGTGGTGTCCTAGGCCTCTAGACGATGGGGCCGAGCGGTGATCTCCACGACACAAATGGAGGACGCCGGTGCTCGGGGGGAAGGACTCGAACCCTCAATAACTGGACCAGAACCAGTCGTGTTGCCGATTACACCACCCCCGAATGGGTGGGCAGTCAGATTAGCCGAGCGGCCTGCGTCGGGAGTTCGCCCTGCTCGAGCGGGTAGGGGCGCGCTGTATCTCCGGGGGTGTCCCGTGGAAGGATGCGTCGCCCCGGCACTCCCCGGGCGTGAACCGGGTTCGGAGGTCCGCGGCATGCACCGGTGGTCCGTTGCAGCAGTCGCCCTGGCGGGGGCGATCGGCGGGGCCGTGCCTGCGCTGCCGGCCCAGGCCGGCACGACGGGCCTCTTCGTCAAGGTGACACCCGCTCAGGGTCTCGCGTCGGGTCAGACGGTGACAGTGAGCGGTCGTGGGCTGTCGAAGTCCGCCGTCGACGCCCCCCTGACCTGGTTCGTGACCGAGTGCACCGCCGCCGTCCGGGGCCGGATGGACCCCGCCACGGACACCCCCCACTGCGACATCACGCACGCGCAGACCCTCCGGGTCAGCGCCAGGGGCACGTTCAGTTCCCGTTACCGCCTGACGACGGGGATCATCGGCGACGGCTATTGCGGAACCGCCGGGCACGCCACCTGCGTCATCGGCGTGGGGACGGCCCAAGGTGCGGGCACCGTCGTGCGGATCAGCTTCAAGACAAGCCCCGCGGCCGCCTCGACCACCACCACGACATCGACGACCGCCGGCTGACGCCCTGGCTCAGGCGTTGTGCAGCCACTCCAGGTGGTTGTAGCCGATGATGCGGCCGAACCCCACGCCGAGCGCCTCCTTCAGGAAGTACGGCACGGTCGACCAGCCCGTGATGGGCGAGGTCTGCGTCGGGGTGGGTGACGGCGTCAGCGACAGACTGGACGCAATGGCCATGGAGCGGTCCTCGTGGAAGGGGTCCGTGGTGACCAGGATCACCTTGGCCCCGTGGGCTTCGAGCGCCGGCTTCGCGTCCGCGATGTTCTGGTAGCTGTCGTCGCCGCCGGCCTCGAGGATCGCCGAGTGCGGCACGTGCTTGACCTGTTCGAGATACATCGCACCCGATTGCGCCTCGGTGCACTTGTCCCCGGGCTTCTTGTTGCCCGTCACCACGATCAAAGGTGCATACCCCTGGTGGTACAGGATCGCCGCCTGGTCCAGGCGCGCCGCCAGGTCCGGGGACGGCACGCAGTCGTACTGAGCCGCCCCCATGACGAGGATGGCCCCCGCCGCGTGCGGGTCGTACTGGCGCGAGGTGAGCCACACCTGCACCAGCGTGACGGCGAAGTAGAGCACGATCACCGTCACGACGAGGACCGCCATGCGCAGTGCCCAGCGGAGCGGCGCCAGGAGCATCAGGGGGCAGGCGTGACGCGGTCGAGCGCGGCCGCCAACCGGCGGCACGTCTCGCTGCGGCCGAGCACCGCCAGCGAGTCGAACAAGGGCAACCCCCGCGTGCGGCCCATCACCGCTACCCGGATGGGCGCCTGCGCCTTGCCCAGCTTGCGTCCTACCGCCTCGGCGATGGCCAGCGTGACCTCGTGCAGCGCGTCCTTGTCCCACGACGGGCAGGCCTCGTAGGCGGCCAGTGCGTCGGCCAGAATCCGCGGCGCACCCTCGTCGCCGCCGATCGCCTTCTGCCAGCTGTCGGGATCGTCCGGCGCGTCCGCCAGGAAGAGGAAGTCCACGAGCTCGGGCACCTCGCTCAGCACGCTCACCCGCTCCTGGGTCACCTCGGCCAGCGCGGCGAACACCCCGGCGTCGTAGCGCTCCGGTGCCCAGGCGGGCGGCGCCACCTCCGGCGCCCCGGTATCGGGATTGCGCCAGCTATCCGGGGCCCACTCCCCCGGCACGGGGTCGACCCAGGGCCGGGCGGCCGTTACGAACCCGTCGACCGACAAGTCGCGGATGTAGACGCCGTCCATGTGCGACAGCTTCTTGATGTCGAAGAAGGCGGGCGAGCGCTGCACGTCCTCCAAGCGGAAGCGTTCCAGCATCACGTCCACCTGCACGATCTCCTCGTCGCCAGGGCTCCAGCCGAGCAGGGCCAGGTAATTGCGGAAGGCCGTCGGCAGGTAGCCCTGCGCGCGGTACATCTCCACCGCCACCGGGTCACGGCGCTTGGAGAGCTTCTTCCCCTGCTCATTGACCAGCAACGGCAGGTGCGCGTACGCCGGCAGAGCAAGCTCGATCCCTTCGCTTCGGTTGAGCGCGTCCCACAGCATGATCTGTCGTGGCGCCGTGGGCAGCAGCTCCTCGCCCCGGATCACGTGTGAGATCGCCATCGTCCGGTCGTCGACCGCGTTGGCCAAGACGAAGAGCGGCTTGCCGTCCCCCCTGACGCAGATGAAGTCCTCGAGCGCCCGCAGCGGGAACTCGACGTCGCCCCGCACGAGGTCGTGCACCTCCACGACGCCCTCGTCGGGCGTGCGGAAGCGCAGGGCCCGCCCGTCACCCCGGGGCAGCCCGAGGTCCCGGCAGTTCCCGTCGTAGCCCGGCGTCGGGTCCCCCGCCGCCGCCCGCTGGCGCGTCCGTTCGTCGATCTCCTCGCGCGTGCAGGCGCAGGCGTACAGGGAGCCCCCGTCCCACAGCGCCTCGATCGCTACCGCGTGCGAGGCCTCCTGCGCCGACTGGAAGTACGGCCCCTCATCAGGCGCCATCCCGAGCCAGTCCAGCGCACTGATGATGCCTTCGGTCCACTCCGGCCGGTTGCGCGCCTCGTCGGTGTCCTCAATGCGCAGGACGAACGTCCCCCCGTGCTGGCGCACAAAGAGCCAGTTGAAAAGTGCTGTCCGCGCGCTGCCGACGTGGAAGTACCCGGTGGGGGACGGCGCGAAACGTGCCCGGGGCGGTGTGGTCGGATCAGTCATGCTGTGTGCCGGCGCACCCCGGGCGCAGGCGGGATGCAAGGGAGGGACCGGGCGTCAGTCTTCCTCGATGGAGATGGCGCCCGTCGGGCAGCCGTTGACCGCCTCGCGCAGGCGCTCGCGGAATTCCTCGGGCGGGTTCTCGTTGAGCACGTACAGGTAACCGTCGTCCCGCACCTCGAAGACCTCGGGCAGGATTCCCATGCACACGGCGTTGCTGGCACACTCGTCGAAGTCCACGACGACCTTCACGGAGACCTCCTGGTCAGGGCTGGCTTGGTCCCGCCGAGCATATCGGCACGGCCCTTCGCCTCAGGGTTTGTCGGCGCTGACCACCCACATGGCGAAGAACTGGGAGCCACCACCGTAGGCCTGTCCGAGGGCGCGCCGGGCGTCGGGCACCTGGTGCTCGCCCGCCATGCCGCGCACCTGCAGGGCGGTCTCGAGGAAGCGAAGCATGCCCGAGGCGCCGATCGGGTTCGACGACAACACGCCGCCCGAGCAGTTCCACGGGATGTCCCCGCCTTCGATCATCGACGTTGCAGCGGCCTGCGTGAGCTTCCAGCCCTCGCCCTCCGGGCAGAAGCCGAGGTTCTCCAGCCACATCGGCTCGTACCAGCTGAAGGGCACGTAGACCTCGGCCATGTCGAAGTCGGCCCGAGGGTTCGTGATGCCGGCCTGGCGATAGAGGTCGGCCGCGCAGTCTCGCCCGGCCTGGGGGTTCACCTGGTCCCGGCCGGCGAACATCGTGGGCTCCGAGCGCATGGCCATGCCGTGGATCCAGGCGGGTGGCCGCCCGGTCGCCGCCGTCGCCGCACCGGCGGCCTTCTCCGATCCGATGACCATGGCAGCAGCGCCGTCCGAGGACGGGCAGGACTCGAGATAGTGCAGCGGGTCCCACAGCATGATCGACTCCTCCACCATCTGCATGGAGATGTCAGGGAGGTGGAGGTGCGCATAGGGGTTCTTCAGCGCGTGCAGCCGGTCCTTGACCGCCACCATCATCCCGATGTCGCGTGGCGCACCGGAGCGGTACATGTAGGCCCGGATGATGGGCGCGAAGTAGCCGCCCGCGCCGGCCAGCAACGGTGCGGAGAACGGTTGCGGCACCGACAGGGCCCACATGGCGTCGGAGTCGCTCTGCTTCTCGAACGCAACCGTCAGCACGCGCTCGTGGATCCCCGAGGCCACGAGGTGCGACGCCACAATGGCCGTCGACCCGCCGACCGAGCCGGCGGTGTGGACACGGAACATCGGCTTGCCCACCGCGCCGAGCGCCGGCGCCAGGTAGAGCTCGGGCATCATGACGCCCTCGAACATGTCCGGTGCCTTGCCCACGACCACGGCGTCGATGTCGGCGAACGTCAGCCCGGCGTCCTCGAGCGCGGCCAAGGCGGCCTCGCGCACCAGCCCGGCGATCGAGACGTCTTCGCGCTTGGACTTGGCCACCGTCTGGCCCACCCCGATGACTGCGCAGCGCTCCGCCATCACACACCCTCCAGGACGCAGACCAGATTCTGTTGCAGGCAGGGCCCCGACGTGGCATGGGCCACCGCACGGTCCGCCTGACCCGACCAGATGCGCTGGGCCGACTCACCGATGCGGATGAGCCCGGCGGACATCATCGGGTTGGCCGCCAGCGGGCCCCCCGAGGGATTGACGTCCACGCCATCCCCCAGTCCGAGCGCCTCGGAGAGGATGAGCTCCTGGTGGGCGTAGGGCGCGTGCAGCTCGGCCACGTCGATCTTCTTGGCCCCGACCCCGGCCTTCTCCCCCGCCAGCTTGGTCGAGGGCGAAAGGGTGAGGTCGCGGGCGCCCACCGAATGCGTCTCAATGCGGTGGTCGATGCCGGTGATGAAGGCCGGCCGATCGCACAGCTCGTAGGCCCGGTCGCCCGCGGCCAGCACGATGGCGGCGCAGCCGTCGGTCAGCGGCGGCAGCGCATGGCGGCGCAGCGGCGCCACCTCGTACTCCTCGGCCAGCAGCTCCTCGGGGGAGCGGTCGTAGGCGACCTGGGCCTTTGGGTTCGAGAGCGCCGAACGACGGGACCGGCTGGCAATGGCGGCGAAGTCCGCCTCGCTCGCCGTGCCCTTGTCGATCATGGCCTGCGCCTGCAATGCGGCCAGCGACGTCGGGTCCGGCCACAGCGGCGCCAGGTAGTACGGGTCGAGCTGGACCGACATGATCTCGCCCAGGTCGCCCATGGACGAGCGTCCGAAGGCGTAGACGAGGGCGGCGTCGATCTCGCCCTCCTGCAGCAACACCCAGGCCTCGTAGAGCGCCCAGGCGCCGTCCATCTCGACGTGCGACTCGGCCCGGGGCGGCCACACGCCGACCGCGTCGAGCGCGGCCACAAACGAGAAGGGACCGCCGATCAGGTAGTCGGTCGATCCCGAGCAGATGAAGCCGACGTCGTCCTTGGTGATGCCGATGTTGCCGAACACCTCGGCCACCACCGGCATGAGCATCTCGACTTCATTGCGGGCGTCCTCGCGCCGCACGTTGTCGTACTGGGCGAAGGACACCACGCCGACCGGCCGATGGCCCGAGACGAGCCCGGGGAACTCGCTCACAGGTACTCCTTGTAGGTCTCGTAGTCGGCGTCGGGCTCACCGGTCGGCCGGAAGTACTTGACCGAGGCCAACGTCGGGCCCCACTCCTCGGGTGGGGCCCACACGGCCTCGACCCGCATGCCCATCCGGATCTCGTCGATCGGGATCTCCTGAATGAGGCCCATGAACGACAGGTTGGCGCCATCGAGCAGGATCTGGCCGCAGATGTAGGGGATCTCGATGGACTGGCCGGCAAAGGGCACGTTGACGATGCAGTAGGTGGTCATGGTGCCGGTGTTGGGCAGTTCCACGATCTCGTCGGTGGGCAGGCCGTCGGTCGGGCACGACCCGCGCGACGGCACGTAGACCTTCTTGCACTTCGGGCACCGCTGCCCGATGAACTTGCCCTGCTCGTACCCGTGCAGGTTCTTGCTCATGGCCACGCCCGCCGTGAAGACGTAGTCGAGGTGCGTGGTGGCCGCCATCATGGTCACCGGCTCGCGCTCGCTCACGACGCGCCTCCGACCGCCAAGAAGTGGCTGATGTCCTTCACGTGCCCGACCCGCTCGTCCTCGGGGGCGAACTCGGGTCGCACCCGCATGCCGGTGGAGACCTCGTCGGGGCTCGCTGCAGGCAACACGTGCAAGAAGGAGGTGTCGGCGCCGTCGAACTGCACCAGCACCCAGGCGAAGGGCTCCTGCAGGGGGTGCTTGTGGCGCGGGTGCGCCACCCAGGACCAGGTGGTGACCGTGCCCTCGGGCCCGACCTCGACGATGCCGTCGGTCTCCTCCCCCGTCTCGGGGTCGTACTCCGTCGGCGGCACGATCACGCGTCCGCCCGTGCCCCGGATGCCGACGACCTTGCCGTCCCGCAGTCCGGTGAGAAAGGCCCCCACGACCGGTCCCACGGAGCGCACGTAGGGGTACTCCAGGACGTGGTCGGAGCGGTAGATCACCGCTTCCTCTGCCATGTCACCTCCCCACTCTTCGGGCCTCCAACAGGCCCCGAGTGAAACTAGAACAGATTCCAGTTTCTTGCCAGGTCCGGCCCATTAGCCCAGGTCGGACATATCCACACCGGCCAGCAGCTGCTCAATGAAGGCCCGGTCGTTGAGGATCGGAACCTCCGACACGAACATGCGCCCGTAGCGCTCGAAGTACATCAGCTGCTTGGCGAGGAGGAACGTGCCCCGGTCGAAGTCGGACATGAGCCCGCCGGACTGGTCGGCCATCCGGCGCACCTTGCGCTGGGTGCGCAGCCGCCGGAAGATCGCCCGCACGCTGCGCCGGTGCGCCTCCACCCCCTGCGCCTTGGCCATCTGCAGCTGAATCGTCTGCATGATGCCGGCCAGGCTGACCTCGCCGAAAGGGCGGGTGAGCGCCGGTTCCATGATGGAGCGGACGAAGGCGGTGAGGTCCTCGTCGGACAGCCCGACGGCGACGCCGATGGCGGGCCCGTAGACGTCGGTGATGTGCTTGGTCACCACGGGCCAGGCCGACTCGTCGCCCATGGCGGCGGAGAGCAACGAAATGAAGAAGCGGTGCGTCGAGGGGTCGAGGCGGCCCACGATCCCCCAGTCGATGACGCCGATGCGCCCGTCGCGCAGCAGCATCATGTTTCCGGCATGCACGTCGCCGTGGAAGGCGCCCCAGCGCACCGTGGTCAGGAAGAAGGCCCGCATCACCTCCTGGACCAGCGGAGTGGGGTCGAACCCGAGGTCGGCCACCCGGGCCAGGTCGTCGATGGGGACCCCGTCGAAGAACTCCATCGTGAGCACGTTGCGGCCCGAGAGCTCCGGATAGGGCTCGGGCACGGCCATCAGCTTCAGGTCGAACTCGTTCTGCAGGCGCCGGAAGTGGGCGAGCGAGCGCGCCTCGTTTCGCAGGTCCATCTCCTCGCCGATCTGCACCCGGAAGCCGTCGAGCAGCTGCAGGGTGGAACCGGCCATCTGGTCACCGGTCTGGCGCACCAGGATCTCGAGCAGTGGCTGCATGAGGTCGAGGTCGGTCGCCACGACGTGCTCGATGTTGGGTCGGAGCACCTTGACCGCCACCGTGCGCCCGTCCAGCAGGCGCGCCCGGTGCACCACGGCGATGGAGGCGGTCCCGATGGGGTCCTGCTCGAACTCGGCGAAGGCCTCGCTGAGCGGCCGTCCGAGGTCCTCCTCCACCCGCTGGCGCACGTCGGGGAACGGCACGGGCGGGCCGGTGTCGAGGCAGGCCCGGAACTCGTCGGCCACGTCGTCACCGAACATGCCGGGCGACGAGGCGATGATCTGGCCGAACTTCATGAACGTCCCGCCCAGGTCCTGGAAGCTCTTGCGCAACGGCCGGGCGAGTTGGGCCGCCGGGAGCGGTCCCTGGCGGATAGTGCGGAGCTGGCGGAAGGCGGTGGGCGTGAAGTGGATGGCCACCACCTTGGCGATGGTGCGGCTGCGGCGGAGCAGTTCGCGGTGGGTGGGGTCCGGCAGGCGCCGCGGGTAGATACGCGGCACGTCCTCGGTCAGCGGGTGCGGCAACGGGATCGGGGCCTGCACCCGGGGTGTCGTGCCAACAGGTGCGTCCGCCGCGCCTTGGTCCACGGCGTCAGGGTAGGCGCGGCGCCGGCGCGCCCTCCCATTCCCCTGGTCGGGTGGCTACGAGAAGGCGTTCTCCAAGGCGGCGAGCGCGCCCTTGTAGGTGTCGCCGAAGATCGGCGCCATCTCGTCGGGCGTGACGTCGTAGGCCCAGATCACCAGGGACCCCTCGCCGTCGGGCTCGACCGAGATGGTGGCGGTGTGGCTCTCGAGCGGCACGCCGCCGACGACCGAGTACGTCAGGACGCGGCTCGCCTCGTCGCGGGCCAGCAGCCGCTCTCGGATCTCCATGCCGAACATGCCGATGATGCGATCGTCCCCCTCAAGGCGGAACGACTCGATAGCCGGGAACAACACCTCGACGCCGGCGAAGTCGCCCACCTTGGCCCACACCTCGTCGGGCGTGGCTGCGATCGTGACGTCGACTGCGCCTGCTGCCATTGCGGCCTCCTCGTTGCGCTGGGTTCCACAACCTGAACTCGCCGGTACAGTACTGCCGACCCGGTCCACTCGCAGGAGACCGGCCGCCAGAAGGGAGTGTGCCGGTGCAGACACGCAAGATCGGCTCGTTGGAGGTCAGCGTCGTCGGCCTGGGCTGCAACAACTTCGGCATGCGCGTTGGGCGCAAGGAAACGGCGGTCGTAGTGCACGCCGCGCTCGATGCGGGCATCAATTTCCTCGACACCGCCGACATCTACGGCGGGACCAAGAGCGAGACCTACCTCGGTGAGGCCCTGGGCCCCCGCCGCGACGAGATCGTGCTCGCCTCCAAGTTCGGCGTTCCCTACGAAGGCCACGAGGGCGGCGGCTCGGCTGCCTACGTGCGCACGGCCGTCGAAGACAGCCTGACCCGCCTCGGCACCGACCGCATTGACCTCTACCAGATGCACGTTCCCGACCCGAAGACGCCGATCGCCGAGACCATCGGGGTCTTGGGCGAGCTCGTCGCCGAGGGCAAGATCCGCGAATTCGGTTGCTCCAACTTCAACGTGGAGCAGCTCACGGAGGCGGCTGCGGCCACTGCCGACGGCAACCCCGGCTTCGTCAGCGTGCAGAACCAGTACAACATCCTGTACCGCGAGCCCGAGGACGGCGTCCTCGAATGGTGCGACCGCACCGGGACCGCGTTCCTGCCCTTCTTCCCGTTGGCCATGGGCCTGCTGAGCGGGAAGTTCCGGGCCGGCGAGCCGCCCCCCGAGGGCACCCGGCTGGCCGCCATGGGCGACGGCGCTGCAAGTCAACTCTCCGACGAACGCCTCGCCGCCGTGGCCGAGCTCGACAAGTTGGCCGGAAAACACGGCCACGGCGTCCTCGACCTCGCCTTCGGCTGGCTGCTGTCCCGGCCCGCGGTCGCCTCGGTCATCGCCGGTGCCACCCGGACCGAGCAGATCACGGCCAACGTCGCGGCCGGCACCTGGATGCCCCCGGCCGAGGTGCTCGCCGCCGTCGACGCCATCGCGCCGCGCTAGCTACTAGACGGCGCCCGCTACCGCGCCCGCTCCGCCTCGCTCCGGGGAGAACCGGACCGAACCGGCGCCACGTGGACGAGCAGGTTGTAGGTCACGAGCGCGATGGCGAGATGCATCGACATCAATACCAGCACGGCCTTCGCTGGCTGCCCCTGATGCCAGATGTAGAGGTCCGGCAGGAAGAGCACGAGCGTCACCACGATGGCCAGCCGGAAGAACAACCGCCGCGGCGCCGAGCTCAGTCGCGCCACGACCGGCCAAGCCGCGCACGCGATAAGGACGCCGATGACAGTCAGCTTGGCGTAGTCGTGGAACTCGAAGTGCACGTAGCCCTTGGTCGTCGGGAACACCCGCGTCCCGATGGCCACGAGCGCAGCGTCCGCCGCCAGCGACAGCGCGACGGACAGGACAGTGGCCAGGGCCACCCGCCACCACTCCGGCGGCCGGTGCGAGGGCGAAAGGTCGATGCGTGCCCAGGCCAGGGCCCGCTGGGTGACGTCGGGTGAAGCCGCCATGGCCCCACAGGTTACGGACGGGGGCGGCCCCCGCCTGGTCGGCCTGGCGGCGGAATCGTGCGGCGGCCCCTCATCCCTGCGCTGCAACGGCGGTGCCGCTCGCGTGCATGACGGCGGCCTCCACGATCTGCACGTCGGGCGGCTGAATCGCCAGCGGTCCGCCCGCCACCGGGACCTGCCACACCAGGGAGACATACGGCGTCGGCTGCAGCGTCGAGCCGCTCGCGCACGGCGGATACCCGGTGATGTCGAAAGGCATGGTGGGTGACCGCGTGGCCGGTCCGCAGACCTGGGTGCGGCGATGCCACTGGACGAGCGCGCCATAGGGCATGGGGACCTTGGTCTCGGTGGCGGGGAGGATGTACATGGCGGCAGCGAGCACGTCGGCGCCCGACGGTGTCATGGCGTAGACGAGGCCGTCGACGTGCTGGGGGTCGAGCGTTCGCTGCGCCGCGGCGTTGGCCGCCACGATGGCCGGGTTCACGTAGGTCACGACCGGGTAGTCCGTCGGTGAGGCGGGCACGTAGCCGGCGGCGACAGCCGCGGCCGGGTTGGCGTAACCGGAGACGGCCGCGCTGGTCGCCTGCACGTACTGCACGGCACCGATATCGTCGGCCGCCGTCAAGCTCGGCGCACAACCACTCTCCGCCATGTGAATGTCGCTCGGCCCGTTGTTGCCGTCGGCCAGCAGCGTGGTCGCCTCGGCCTGGGGAATGGCCGGGCCCGTGTAGTGCCAGTCGGGCGTCGTCGTGTTGAAGCCGGCCGCCGCGCTGGCATCGGCCCCGTTCATATCCATGCCGTTGGTACCGCTCATGATCATGAACGGCGTATTCGCCAGATCGAGTCCCGAGATCTTGAGGCCGCTCTGGTGCGGCGTGCAGGTGCTCACCGTGGGGGACTGCGAGCTCGAGCGCGTGCTGCTCGCGTCCATGACCATGCCGCTCATGGCGCTGCTCGTCGACTCGGCCGCCACCGCGGGATAGCTGGCGCTCAACGCCAGCGCCGCCCCCAGGGCGGCGATGCCGAGAACGGCCGCCGCGGGGCTCTGCCGCAGGACTTCGCCGGCGGGGGAACGCCAGGCCTCCTTGGACGCAATGAAGGTGGGCACCATGGCCGCGGCCAGGAGGATCACCAACGGGCCGGTGTTCGGGTCGGTGTCCGAGCCGCTGAAGACGTTGCCGACGAGGCCCTGCCCGGCCATCCAGAGCAAGAAGGAGAGCAGCGCGCCGGCGGCGAGGAACCAACCGGGGCGGCGGGCCACGAGTGGGCCGAGGCCGATGGCGACGGAGACGGCGGCGAGGATCCAGGCCGTCTGGGTCCCGGTGGTCGAGAACAAGTTGGCCAGGTTGGTCAGGAAGTGGGCGTACCAGCCGGGCACGGTCTGGCTCATGCCGGCAATGGCGCTCTGGGTCGACGTACGGGTGCGATTGGCGGGCAGCAGGAACAGCACGGCGGCCAGCGACCAGTAGCCGGCCCACACGGCCAGTGGCGTGATCGTGCGGCCGATGCCTTGAGCGGCGGCCGACGAGGCGACGCCGGCGGGGCGGTCGCTCCAGCCGACCCAGCGCCGCGGGGACCGGGGCCAGGCCATGAGACCGAGCAGCCCGTACATGAACACCGAGCCGGGAGCGCCGGTCAGCGCACTCGCCGTGCCGGTGAGGACCATGCCGAGGCCCTCACCGATGACCCAGACGCCTACGGCCCAGAAGAACGACACGACGAGCGCCGGGCGCACCGTGCGCCGGAAGAGCAGCCCGACGCCGATGAAGACCTGGACCAATGCGAAGAACGTGTTCCACACCGCGATGTCGGGTGCAACGAAGTTCCCGATGTGCGTGATGAGGTCGCCGACGACGAAAGGCTGTCTGCCAGCGTTCGGCAGGATGAACGAGTCCACGAAGCCGCGGCCGAACATGAAGGGCTGGAACTGCAGGGCCGCGTCGAGGATCCAGAGCAGGCCGAGGGTGATCTGCAGCACCCGCTGCGAGCGCACGGCGAGCGGGAAGCGGCTGTGCTGCTCCTCCTGCTCTTCCTGCTCCGTGCCCGGGTCGCGCTCCATGCCCTGCTCTACGCTACCGGCGGCCTGCCGGATGGCCGGGTCAGGGCAACTCGAAGTCCTGGGCGATGCAGTCGGTCGGCATGACGGCCTCGGCCACCGGGCTCCCGTTCACGTTGTCGTAGACGTCCAGCGCGGCACCGTTGAGGCACGAGTACGCCACCACGTTGGACTGGAAGTCGGTCAGCGTGCCGGCGGGCAGCACTCCGAGCACCGTGCTCGAGGCCACTGGCGTGAGGTCGACGGTGGTGCCGTTGTACACGCCGGTGACGGACGCGGTCGTGGTGGTGGTGGTCGCGGCCGGCGGGGCGGAGGGTGCCGCGGTCTGGGATTCAGAGCCCGAGCCCGAGCCTGCGCCACTGCCACTGGTGGGGGCCGGCGACGCGGCGGCGGGCGGCGCAGCCGTCCCGCCCGTGCGGCTCGGCGAGGGCGCCGACGCGGACGCGCCCGGGGCGGATGTCGACGCGGGTGCCGCTACGGCAGCCGTGCTTGACGAGGTCGACTGGGGGCCGGTGCCGGGTGGCTCGCCCGGTGAGATCCCGTCGAGCGCGGCGATCATCTGTGCCCCGTCGCTCTCCATCCCCAGCGCCCAGATGCCGACGCCCCGCGCACCGTCCTGGGTCACCATCTGCGAGACGTCGTACAGACCGTTTTCGCCCTCGTAGTACGACTCGTGCCACTGGCCGTCCACCTGGTAGCTCGTCCACGCGGTGTCGGTGACCGGGTCCCAGTACTCGGGCCCGTTCCCGGCGGCCTGCGAGTCGGCGATGTCCGCCGCGCCACCGGTGGCATTCGCCCCCATGGTGCCGTTGTTCGTGGGCCAGTCGATGCCGAAGAACGGTGTGCCGATGATCACCTTCGACGCTGGCACCGCGGCGTCGTACTGGGCCAGCGTCGTCTGAGTGCTGAACATGCTGCTCGTGAGCGGCGAAGCCCCGGACGCCGTACCCGCGAGGTTGAGCTCGTAGTCCATGACGAAGAAGGCGTCGACGACCTGGCCCAAGGCGGGAATGTTGTAGAAGCCGCCGGGATCACCGGCCGACGAGGCGTAGGTGTCCATCGTGATCTGCCAGTGCGGATCGACTGACCGCAGCGAGCCCGCCACGGACGTGATCAGGTTGGTGAGGCCGGTCTGGTCGCCGCTCCCCTCGCCTTCGAAGTCGAAGTTCACGCCGTCGAGCGACTTGGCCTGCAGCAGGGGGATGAGCGCGCCGGACAGCGTGGCGGCGGTGGTGGGCGATGACGTCAGCGAGTCGAGCGAGCTCTGCCCGAAGTCGTTGACGGTGAGCACGACGCGCTCCCCGGCCGCGTGCGCCCGCGTGATCAGGTCGGCGAGATCCTGGCTCTGGAAGCCGTCCCAGCCCGGGCCGCTCTCGTCGAGCGTCCCGTCGCCGTTCACGCCGATGGAGAAGTAGGCGATCGTCGACAACCCCGTGATGTCGAACATCGGCGACTGGGCCAGCGTCCAGTACGGCGCGAAGGCGAAGTCCTCGCGGGCGGCCAGCGGCGGCTGGTCGATCAGCGTGGCGGGAGCCGCCGTCGGCGCGGCGGTGGCCGGCGCCAGCGCCAGGGTGGCCGTGGCGCCGAGCTGCTTCAGCGACGCGTTGCCGGGGTTGTCGGCCAGGTTGGCGTCGACCCGGGCGTGGTGGGCCCGGGTGGCGAGGGCCTTGGGGGCGGCCGAACTGCTCATTCCGACGGTGAAGCCCACGCAGAGCATGACCAAACAGAAGGTGATGGCGCCGATGGCCGCCCGCTTCCGGCGCAGGAAAGGCGCGTACTGCCGGACCCGAGCCCGTGCGCTCGCAGCTCCCCTTCCCAACCCCGACGGGATTCCTCCCCTGACGAGGTGGGCCAGCCTGTCAGCCAGCTCCATCCCTAGGGAAACTGGCTCGAGCCTCGGAAACTCACGGTTCGGCGTTCAACATCGGGTGCGGCAGCTGCTGTTGCCAACCCCCGGCGCCGGTTTTCCGCTGCGCGAGCCACCCCCGACGGGTTTCGTGGACTCTAAACAGATCTGTTTAGACTTCTAGAAACCATCCCCGGCCCGCCAGGCGCCGCCCGGCCCGCCCGGCCACGTCCAGTCCTCAGGCCTCCCCGACGGCCGCCACCAGCTTTTGCAAGGTGTCCTTGGCGTCCCCGAAGAGCATGGTCGTCTTGGGGTCGTAGAGCAGTTCGTTGTCGATGCCGGCGAAGCCAGGCCGCATGGAGCGCTTGAGGAAGATGATGTTCTCGGCCTCGTCGGCGTTGATGATCGGCATGCCGTAGATGGGGCTGCCGGGCGTCGACTTGGCCGCCGGGTTGACGGTGTCGTTGGCCCCGACCACCAAGGCGACGTCGGCCGTGGCCATCTCGGTGTTGGCTTCGTCCATCTCCTTGAGCTCGTCGTAGGGCACGTTGGCCTCGGCCAGGAGCACGTTCATGTGCCCCGGCATGCGCCCGGCCACCGGGTGGATGGCGAAGAACGTGTCGACGCCACGCTCCTTGAGCGCGTCGGCCAGCTCGCGCACCGTGTGCTGGGCCTGGGCCACCGCCAACCCGTAGCCGGGGATGATGACGACCTTGCGCGCGTAGGCCAGCAGTACGCCGACGTCCTCGGGCGTCCCCGTCCGGACCGGCCGTGTCGCGTCGCCCGCCTCGCCGCCGGTGGCCGTGATCACCGAGCCGAACGCGCTGAAGAGGATGTTCGGCAGCGAGCGCCCCATGGCGCTGCTCATCAACCGGGTCAAGATGATGCCCGACGCTCCGACGAGCGTGCCGGCCACAATCAGCAGATCACTGTCGAGCACGAAGCCCGACGCGGCGACGGCCAGGCCCGTGAAGGAGTTGAGCAACGAAATCAGCACCGGCACGTCGGCCCCGCCGATGGGCAGGACGAAGATCACGCCGAGCACGAGCGCCAACACCAGGATGATCCAGACATAGACGATGCTCCCGGTGACCAGCGCCAGGATCACCATGACGGCGATGGCGGCGCCCACCAGCGCGTTGATGACCTGCTGGCCCGGGTAGGTGATCGGCCGCCCGGTGATGAGCTCCTGCAGCTTGATGAACGCGATGGCGCTGCCCGAGAAGGACACCGACCCGATGAGCACGCCCAGGAGCACCTCGGCGGTGACGTAGACGGCTGGCTGCAACCCGAGCGAGTGCAGGTGCAGCAGCTCCACGATGGAGATCAGCGCGGCAGCCCCGCCGCCTACGCCGTTGAAGATGGCCACCAGCTGGGGCATCGCGGTCATCTTCACGAAGCGGGCCACCGGCACGGCGATGGCCGCCCCCAGCGCCATGGCGATGAGCGCCAGCACGAGGTTCCAGCCCGAGTGCCGCAACGACGGCAGGGTGAAGGTCATGCCGATGGCGAGGGTCGCCGCCGCCGCGCCGACCAGGTTGCCGAGGCGGGCGTGGCGGGGAGAGCTCAGGCCCTTGAGGGCGATGATGAACCCGGCGATCGCGACCAGATAGGCCAGGTCGCGCGCGGTCGTCAGGGTGAAGGAGACGGCCAGCATCAGGCGGCGCCTCCGCCGGGCTCAGGCGGGCCGGACGATCCCGGGGCTGCGGCGTCCTGTGCCGTCGTGTCCTGGGCCTTGGCCACTTGGGGCTTGGCCCGGTCCGCCGGCTTGCCCCTGAACATCTCGAGCATGCGGTCGGTCACCACGAAGCCCCCCACGACGTTCAAGGTGGCCAGGAAGACGGCCAGGAAGCCGAGCGTGACCTCGGCCGCGCCGTGCGCCTCGCCCATGATCGTCAACGCGCCCACCAACACGATGCCGTGGATGGCGTTCGATCCCGACATCAACGGCGTGTGCAGAATGCTGGGCACCTTCGACACGACCTCAATGCCCACGAAGGCGGCCAGCACGAAGACGGTCAGGTACTCGACGATCCCTGTGGTCGATCCGGTCGGCGTCGACGTCAGCAGCAAATGGATCACGACTGCGCTCCCTGTGTCCCGCCGGCCCCGTCGGAGGTCCCGCCGAGCAGCTCCACCGCGGCCGGCGCCACCGCGGCGCCCTCGCGCAGCACGCACATGCCGGCCACGATCTCGTCGTCCCAGTCCGGCTCGAGCGTCCCCGACGGGCCCATCAACGCCAGCACATTCGCCACGTTGCGGGAGAAGAGGAAGCTGGCGTGGGTCGGCATGCCTGACGGGGGGTTCGCCATGCCGACCACGTGGACGCCCCCATGGTTCACGATCTCACCCGCCACCGTCAGCTCGCAGTTGCCACCCTGGTCCGCCGCCATATCCACCACGACGGCACCCTCGCCCATACCCTCGACCATCGAGACCGTGAGCAGCACCGGGGCCTTGCGGCCCGGCACGGCCGCGGTGGTGATGACGACGTCGGAGCGCCCGACCTCCTCGGCCAGGGCGGCGCGCTGGCGGTCCAGCTCCTCGGGCGAGAGCTCGCGGGCATAGCCGCCGGTGCCCTCGGCCGAGACGCCGGTGTCGACGAAGGTGGCACCCAGGCTCTCAGCCTCTTCCTTGGCCGCGGCCCGCACGTCGTAGGCCTTGACCACGGCGCCGAGCCGGCGCGCCGTGGCGATCGACTGCAGGCCGGCCACCCCGACGCCCATGACGAGCACCTTGGCCGGTGGCACCGTACCCGCCGCCGTCATGAACATCGGGAAGAACTTGGCCAGGTGCTCGGCCGCGCTCAGCCCCGCTCGATACCCCGACACCGTCGCCTGTGAGCTCAAGGCGTCCATGCCCTGGGCCCGGCTGATGCGGGGCAGCAGGTCGAAGCTGAAGACGGTCGCCTTCTTGGCCGCCAGGGCGCGCACGGCGTCGGCGGACTGCGCCACGCCGAAGAAGCTCAGGAGCGCCGCGCCCTCGGGGAGCGCCGCGACATCGTCCGCGCTCGGCGCGTTGACCCGCACCACCAGCCCGGCGCCGATGAGCGTCGCGGCGACGTCGGGGGCGACCGTGGCACCGGCCTCGGTGTAGGCCCTGTCGCTGAAGGCGGCCTCCGTGCCGGCGCCGGCCTGCACGCAAACCTCCCAGCCTGCGCTGATCAGCTTCTTGGCCACGTCGGGGACGATGGCCACGCGGCGCTCGCCCGGACGGGTCTCGGTGGGGACCGCCAATTTCACGGACGCTCTGTTTAGCAGCTGAACCCGCGTTTGCCCCTAATCGAGCGGAAAACGAACAGGACACTGAATGGCCACGTCAGGGCCCGGCGACGGCCCCCAGGAACGGCGGCGGCTCCCCGCCTCCGTGCACGACCAGATTGGCCCCCGTGACGTAGGAGGCGGCGTCGCTCGCCAAGTACAAACAGGCTTCGGCCACGTCGGCCGGCGTACCCATGCGCCCGACCGGCACGGTGGCGGCCGCCCGCGCCATACCCTCGGGCCCGCCGTAGAAGTCGTCGCCGGCCCCGGTGTCGAGCAACCCGGCGGTGACGCAGTTGACGCGGACCACGGGGGCCCATTCGACGGCGAGCGTCGCCGTGAGGTTGATGAGGCCCGCCTTGGCCGCGCCGTAGGCGGATGCGCCGGGCGACGGGCGCATCCCCGACACGCTCGACACGTTCACGATGGCGCCGCCGTCCTCCTGCACGGCCATCACCTTGTGGGCCGACTGGGCGCACCACAGAGGCGCCAGGAGGTTCAAACCGACGATGGCCTCGACGAAGCGCGGCGAGGCGTCGGCCGCCGCCACGTGGGGCGAGCCCCCGGCGTTGTTGATCAGGACGTCGAGCCGGCCGAAGACCTCGACCGCCTTGGCGATGACCCGTTCGGCCTCGGGCGGCTTGCGGATGTCCGCCGTGACGAAGACGGCTCCCTCGACCTCGGCCTCGTTGCGCCCGCAGGCCACGACGTGCGCCCCGGCGGCGGCGAACGCCGCCACCACGCCCGCCCCGACCCCGCGGGATCCCCCCGTGACCACCACGACACGCTCGCTGAAGTCGTAGATGGGCTGGGTCACCGGGCAAACCCTATGTCCAGGAGTCCGCACTGGCCGGGCCACAGGACGCTGACCTAAGTTCGCCCTGGCTTTTCTGACGCCGCGTCAGGGCCCAGACCGAGGAGAACCCGCGCCCGCATGCCCATCGATGTGTTGCAGGAGCACGACGGGATCGCCGAGGTGGTCATCAACCACCCGCCGGTCAACGCGCTCGACGTGGCGGGCTGGTTCGAGCTGGCCGACGCCCTCCTCGCCGTGGGCCGCGTGCCCACCAACCGCGTGGCCATCCTGCGGGCGACCGGGCGCGGCTTCTGCGCCGGCGTGGACATCAAGGAGATCAACGCCAAGGGCGACGAGGCGCTGGTCGGGGTGAACCGCGGCTGCGCCGCCGCCTTTGCCGCCGTCTACGACTGCGAGGTCCCCGTGATCGCAGCGGTGCAGGGCTTCTGCCTCGGCGGCGGCATCGGCCTGGCCGGCAACGCCGACATGCTCGTCGCCTCCGAGGACGCCACCTTCGGGCTGCCCGAGGTCGACCGCGGCGCGCTCGGCGCCGCCACGCACCTGGCCCGGCTGGTCCCCCAGCACGCCATGCGCAAGATGGTCTACACCGCGAAGCCCATCACCGCCGCCGAGCTGGCGGCCTACGGCTCGGTCGCCGCCGTGGTGCCACCGGACCGCCTCCATGCGGCCGCGCTCGAGCTGGCCGCCGACATCGCCACCAAGAGCCCCACCATCATCCGCCGAGCCAAGGAGTCGCTGAACGGCATCGACCCCGTCGACGTGAAGCGCAGTTATCGCTTCGAGCAGGGCTTCACGTACGAGCTGCACGTGCGCGGCGTGGCCGACGAGCAGCGCGCCGCCTTCGTCGAGAAGCGCGACGCCGACACCTCCCGATGAAGCGCTGATGGCCGACAAGCGCACCACCATCGACGACATGGTCGGCGAGCTCCGCTCCGGCATGACGATCGGCATCGGCGGCTGGGGCTCGCGCCGTAAGCCCATGGCGGTCGTGCGCGCCCTGTGCCGCTCGGACCTGACCGACCTCACCGTGGTGGCCTATGGAGGCCCCGACGTCGGGCTGCTCTGCGCCACCGGCAAGGTGCGCAAGGTCGTCTGCGGCTTCGTCACCCTGGACTCCATCGCCCTCGATCCCCACTGGCGCGCCGCGCGCCAGCACGGCCGCGTCGAGGTCATGGAGGTCGACGAGGGCATGTTCTTCCTCGGCTTGCAGGCGGCCTCCTGGCGGGTCCCCTTCCTGCCCACCCGGGCCGGGCTCGGCTCCGACGTGCTGACCCTCAACCCCGACCTGCAGCTGGTGCGCTCCCCCTACGGCGCCGGCCACCCGTACCTGGCCGACGCCGCCGACGCCGACGTCGAGCTGGTCGCCATGCCGGCCCTCCACCTCGACGCCGCCTTCGTCCACACCAACCGGGCCGACGCCGCCGGCAACGGCCAGGTGCTGAGCCCCGATGCCTTCTTCGACCCGCTCTTCCTGGGGGCGGCCGAGCGCCGCTTCATGACGACCGAGTCGATGCTCGACAACGGCGCCCTCGCCGATGGGGCCCACCCGATCGCCACCGTGCCCATCCACCGCATGCTGGTCGACGGCGTGGCCGAGTCGCCGGGCGGCGCCCACTTCACGGCCAACCCACCGGACTACGGACGCGACGAGGCGTTCCAGAAGGAGTACGCGGCGTCGGCGGCCGACCCTGCCGAGTGGGAAGCCTTCGCCAAGCGCTACGTCTTCGTGGACGACGACGAGTACCGGGCCAACGTGGCGGAGCGGTCGGCGGCGCGGTCGGCATGAGTGATCCCGGCGTCACCCGGGCCGAGTCGTGCGTCATCGCCTGCGCGGACACCTGGCGCGACGCGGGCGAGGTCATGGTCAGCCCCTTCGGCACCATCCCCTCCCTCGGCGCCCGGTTGGCCAAGCGGACCTTCTCGCCCGACATCGTGCTCACCGACGGCGAGGCCGCGTTGATGGTCGGCGCGCCGCCCATCGCCACCCGTCCCGACGAGCTGGTGCGTGAGGCGGCCATGCCGTACCGCACCGTTTTCGACGTCGTGTGGTCGGGCCGGCGCAACATGATGATGATGGCCAGCCAGATCGACCGGGCCGGCAACCAGAACATCTCGGCCATCGGGCCCCACGCCAAGCCCAAGGTGCAGCTCGTGGGCGTGCGCGGCGCGCCGGGGAACTCGGTCAACCACCCCACCAGCTACTGGGTGCCCGATCACACGGTGCGCACCTTCGTGGAACAGGTCGACGTGGTGAGCGGCGTGGGCTACGCCCGGGCGGCGGCGGCCGGCGCCGGCGCCACCCGCTTCCACGAGGTCCCCCGCGTGGTGTCGAATCTCGGCGTGTTCGACTTCGAGACGCCGGAGCGCACCATGCGGCTGCGCTCGCACCACCCCGGCGTCACCGTCGACGACATCGTGGCCGCCACCGGTTTCACGCTGACCATCCCCGACGACGTGGCCGAGACCCGCCTCCCCACACCCGAGGAGCTCGAGCTCATCCGCGTCGTGCTCGACCCGGGCTCGCAGCGCGACCGCGAGGTGCGGACCTGAGCGCGGACATCGGAGGCGCGCTGCACCCAGCGCTCCACACCGAGCTGTGTGAGCGGATCGGCGTGCGCTACCCGCTGGTCCAGACCGGCATGGGCTGGGTGGCCGGCCCGCGTCTGGTGGCGGCCACCACCGAGGCCGGCGGGCTGGGGATCCTGGCCTCGGCCACCATGAGCCTCGACGAGCTGGCGGCTGCCATCGCCGAGGTGCGTCGCCGCACCACGGGCCCATTCGGGGTGAACCTGCGTACCGACGTGGCCGACATCCACGAGCGCATCGAGCTCATGATCGAGACGGGCGCCCGGGTGGCCAGCTTCGCCCAGGCACCGAACGCCGCCCTGGTCACTCGCTGCAAAGAGGCGGGGCTGTTCGTCATGCCCACGGTCGGCGCCCGTCGCCACGCCGAGAAGGTGGCCGAGTGGGGGGTGGACGCCGTCATTGCGCAAGGAGGCGAGGGGGGCGGGCATACCGGGACCGTCCCCACGACGCTGCTGCTCCCCCAGGTGGTCGACGCGGTGGGCGACCGCGTGCTCGTCCTCGGGGCGGGGGGCTTCTACAACGGGCGCGGCCTGGTGGCCGCCCTCTCCTACGGCGCGGCCGGCGTGGCCATGGGTACCCGCTTCCTGCTCTCGGCCGAAAGCAGGGTGCCAGACGCGGTCAAGGCGCTCTACCTCGGCACGCCCGTGACCGGCACCGTGGTCACGACCAAGGTCGACGGCGCGCCCCAGCGGGTCGTGCGCACTGACTTGGTCGACCACCTGGAGGCACAGTCGTGGCTGCGCTCGTTGCCGCGCGCGCTGCGCAGCGCCTACCAGTTCCGCCAGGAGACGGGTGCCACGTTCGGCTCGCTGCTGCGCGAGGGCCGCGCCATGAAGGAGGGCAACGAGCTCACTTGGGCGCAGGTCGTGATGGCGGCGAACGCGCCGGTCATGACCAAGGCCGCGCTGGTCGAAGGGCAGACCGATGTCGGCGTGCTGCCGACCGGTCAGGTCGTGGGGGTAATTGAGTCGCTGCCGACGGTGGCCGACATCATCGCCGGCGTCATCACTGAAGCCGACGCCGTGCTGCGGCGGTGGAGCGCTTCGACTTAAGCGCTGTCGCCGTTCGCCGCCGCGGCGGCATTGCCCTGGGCCACACGGCGCAGCAGGTTGGACACCCGCTGGTGGGTCACACCGAAGAGGTGGGCGATGCTCGGGATGCTCTGGCCTTCACCGCGCAGCGCCACCACCAGCTCGCGGCGCAGGTAGCCGCTGGCCTCGGACTGCCGGCGCAGAATGGTGCTCACCAACTGCACGGTGCCCGGCTCGTCCTCGTCCCCGAGGATGGCCTTCCATTCCCGGCCGTTCTGTCGGGCCAGACGTACCTCGGCGATGCGTTGCGCCAGCAGGCGCTCGCTCTCGGCGTTCTCCCGCAGCACGACTTCGAGCTCGTCGAGGGCGTTGAGCACCTCGTCCGACCCGGTCCCGCTCCGGTCGTGGTTCTGGTCGGGCATTCCGTTCACAGCTCCTCTTCGCCGCGCCTCGTCGTCACGCAGTTCGGTCGCATCAGTGGCCAACATGCAGTGGTTCCTCCAATCAGGGGGTCGTTCCGCTCCGGCCCCGAAATCAGACGACTCACGCGTTCGCCAGCCTAAACAGGCAACGCCCGCGTGCGGCGTCAGCCCTGCCAATACCCCAAACCCTCCGGCTCACACACGATGCGGGCCCGCAGGCCGGAACTTTCCGGCTACCAGGGTTTCAGCGACTGAGAACGACCGACGAGCCGTGCCCAAACAAACCTTGGTTTGCCGTCACGGCCACCCGGGCGCCTTCGACCTGGTGTCCCACGGCCGCGCCTCGGAGTTGCCAGACGCACTCGCACACCTGGGCGATGGCCTGGGCCGGGATGGCTTCGCCGAAGCACGAGAGGCCGCCCGAGGGGTTGACCGGCACCCTGCCGCCGATGGCGGTGGCGCCGTCGCGCAGCAGCTTCTCCGCCTCGCCCTCACCGCAGAGGCCGATGTCCTCGTACCAGTCGAGCTCGAGCGCGGACGAGAGGTCGTAGACCTCCGCCAGGCTGACGTCCTCGGGGCCGATGCCGGCCTCGGCGTACGCCGCCGTGGCGATGGAAGGCCGGAAGCCCGCGGCGGCCACTGCCGCACTGTCGTTGGCGTCATCGGGCAAGCCCGTCGCCGCGGCCGAGTCGGTCGAGAAGTTCGGCATCTCGATCACGGTGTTGGGGAAGGTCGGCGTGACCGTCGAGACGGCGTCGATGGTGACGAGCGGCTCCGCCCCGCCGGCGTGGCGGCGGGCGAACTCCATGGAGGTCAAGACGAGGGCCGCCCCGCCGTCGGAGGTGGCGCAGATCTCGAGCAGGCGCAGCGGGTCGGCCACCATGGGCGAAGAGAGCACCTCGTCGACCGTCACCTCCTTGCGGTAGCGGGCGTAGCGGTTGGCCAACCCGTGCCGCGCGTTTTTCACCTTGACCTGCGCGAAGTCCTCCTCGGTGGCGCCGAAGCGGTCCATGCGCCGGCGCGGCGTAGAGGCCGAAGTACGTCGGGTTGGTGGCACCCATGAGATGGAAGCGCAACCAGTCCGGGTCGTCCTTGCGCTCGCCGCCGCCGACGGGCGCGAAGAAGCCCTTCGGCGTGGTGTCGGCGCCGACGACGAGCGCCACGTCGCACAGCCCGGCGAGGATTTGGGCGCGGGCGTTGGCGATGGCCACCGCACCCGAGGCGCAGGCGGCGTACACGCTGCTGACGGGGGCGCCGGTCCAGCCCAGTGCCTGGGCGAAGGTCGCGCCGGAAACGAAGCCCGGGTAGCCGTTGCGGATGGTGTCGGCGCCGGAGACGAACTGCATGTCGCGCCAACCGAGGCCGGCGTCGGCCATGGCGTCGCGGGCGGCGGCCAAGCCGTATTCCACGAAGGGACGCCCCCATTTGCCCCACTCGTGCATGCCGGCACCGAGGACGGCCACCTTCTTGTCGTCGGACGACGTGGTCATGGTCGGGCCTCCCCGGCGATCGTGCCCAGGGGGCGCCATTTCCACACCAGGTAGTCGGTGCCGTCCTCCGAATACAGGGTGTCGATCACGAGCTCGACCTCGTCGCCCACGGTCAGGTCGTCCACCGTGACGCCGGGCACCACCTGGCCCATGACCACCAGCTTCTCCGCCGCCAGCTCCACGGCGGCCAGGCAGAAGGGCACGTAGGGATCGGCTGCCACATACGGCGGCGGCGGCTGGTAGCGGGCGTCGGTGTAGGACCAGATGCGGCCCCGCCGGGAGAGCTCGACCGTCTCGAAGTCGGTGGAGCTGCAGTCGGGGTTCCCGCAGTAGCGCGCCTCGGCCGGGAAGGCATAGGTGCCGCACACGGTGCAGCGCGAGCCGAGGAGTGCCGGTGCTGATCCGTCTTCGCCCGTCGTGAACCAGCCCTCGATGGCCGGCACTCTCGTGGTTTCGGTGGCCGTCATCAGCCGATCCGCTCGATGATCGTCGCGTTGGCCTGCCCGCCGCCCTCGCACATGGTCTGGAGGCCATAGCGGGCGCCTGTGCGCTCCATCTCGTTCAGCAGCGTCGCCATGAGGCGGGCACCCGAGGCGCCGGTGGGGTGGCCGATCGCGATGGCGCCGCCGTTCGGGTTCACCTTCGCCATGTCGGGCCGGTACTCGCGCTCCCAGGCGAGCACTACCGAGGCGAAGGCCTCGTTGATCTCTATGACGTCGATGTCGTCGAGCGACATCTTGGCCTTGCTCAGCACGAGCTCGGTGGCCGGGATGACGGCCGTCAGCATGATCTGGGGATCGTTGGCCGCCACGGCGAAGGTGTGGAAACGCGCCCGGGGCGTGAGACCGAGCGACGACGCCCGCTCCTCGCTCATGATCAGCACGGCCGCGGCACCGTCGGAGATCTGTGAAGACGTCCCCGCCGTCACAGTGCCCGTCTCGGAGAAGGCCGGCTTGAGCTTGGCCAGCTTCTCGAGCGAGGTGTCGCGCCGCACCCCCTCGTCGGCCGAGAACAGTCCGGTGACCTCCGCCGCTCCCGGTACGTCGGGGTGCACCCGCGCTTCGAGCGGCGCGATCTCGTTGGAGAAGCGTCCCTCGTCCTGCGCGTGCGCCGCCCGCTGGTGCGAGCGCAGCGCGAACTCGTCCATCTCGTCCCGCGTGACCTTCCAGCGCCGGGCGATCTCCTCGGCGCACTCGCCCTGATGGATCAGCTCGAAGCGCTGGGTGTAGAGCGGCCCGTAGGCCTCGCCTGGACCCGGCTCGGTCGTCGACCCGATGGGCACCCGGCTCATCGATTCCACGCCGGCCCCGATGGCGACGTCCATGGCCCCCGCCATGACGGCCTGGGCGGCGAAGTGGATGGCCTGCTGCGCCGAGCCGCATTGGCGGTCGACCGTGGTGCCCGGGACCGACTCGGGAAACCCGGCGGCCAGGGCCGCGTTGCGGGCGATGTTCATGGCCTGCTCCCCGACCGTCATGGTGCATCCCATGACCACGTCCTCCACCAGCGAGGGGTCCAGGTCGTTGCGCGCCAGCAGGGCGGCCAGGGGTTGGGCTGCCAGGTCGGTGGCGTGCCATCCCGAGAGGCGGCCCCCGCGGCGGCCCACCGGGGTTCGGACGGCGTCGACGATCACGGCGTTTGGCATAAGGGGCCAATTCTAGGACGCCGGATCAGATCGTCCGCCAGACGCGACTCCCGGGCAGGGCGGAACCGCAGCCGGGCCCCGATCGGCCAACATTGAGGACAATGCGGAGGGGCTGGGCATTGGCGACCGTCTGCGTGCTTGGGATCGGGATGCTGGCGGGCGCCGCCGGCACGGGGGCGGGCGCCACGGCCGCCACCGCCTCGTCGGCCTCGGCCCAGGCCCTGGCCGCCGGCCAGCAGGTCACGATCCGCTACTGCAGCAACCAGAAGGCGCGGATTACCGAGCCCGGCACCCTCCACGGCCCCGCCCCGGCCGCCGTCTACGTCCACGGCGGCTCCTGGGTCTCGGGGGACTACGACACCGGCGGCTTCATCATCAACCGCATCGGGCCGGCGCTGGCCGCCCGCGGCTTCGTGGTGGTAAGCCTCGACTACCGCCTCGGTCCGCACGGGCACTGGCCCGACCAGATCGTGGACGTGAAATGCGCCATCCGCTACCTGCGCGCCAACGCCCGCCACCTCCACATCGACCCTTCCGAAATCGGGGCCTGGGGTCAGAGTGCCGGCGGGCATCTCGTGGCACTCCTCGGGACGGCCGGACCCTCGGCGGGATGGGACATCGGCGCCTACCGCAACGAGTCGAGCGGCGTGCAGGCCGTGGTCGACATGGCGGGGCCGAGCGACCTGCTCACCATGGGGGACCAGGGCGACGCCGTGCTGGTCGCCGAGAGCTTCATTTCGCTGCTCGGCGACGTGCCGCACGAGCAGCTGGGCGCCGACCTGAAGAAGGCCAGCCCGACCACGTACGTCAAGAAGGGCGACCCGCCCTTCTTGATCCTCGACTCGAACAACGACGAGATCGTCTACCCGGAACAATCGGACGAGCTGGCGTGGGACCTTGGTCTGGTCGGCGTACCCCGCGAGCTCTTGACCGTGCACGACGGTGGGCACGAGTTCGACACGGTGGGGGAATACCCTCCGGAATCGGCGATCATCACCGGGGTGGTCGGCTTCTTCGTGCGGACACTCATGGAGCACCAGCCCCTGCCCCCGGGCAGCTGATCCCGGCCAGGCGGCCGAGCGTGCGGGCCGCGACGTTGGCACCCGCGCGAACGCTGTGGAAGATTCCCTGCGTCATGGACCTGACGTTCACTCCCGGCGAGGAGGCCTTCCGGGCCGAGGCGCGGGCGTGGTTGGAAGCGCACGTCCCCACCGACCCTCTCCCCTCGCTCGATACGGCCGAGGGCTTCGAGGCGCACCGCGCCTGGGAGCACACCCTGTTCGAGGACCGCTGGTCGGTGGTGAGCTGGCCCACCGAATACGGCGGGCGCGACGTCGGCATCTTCGAGTGGCTCGTCTTCGAGGAGGAGTACTACCGGGCCCGCGCCCCCACCCGCGTGAGCCAGAACGGCATCTTCCTGCTCGCCCCCACCATGCTCGAGTACGGAACGGACGCCCAGAAGGCGCGCTACCTCCCCCCGATGGCCGCCGGCGACGAGATCTGGTGCCAGGGCTGGTCCGAGCCCGACGCCGGCAGCGACCTCGCCGGCATCCGTTCGCGCGCGGCGCGCGACACGGCGCACGACGGCAACTGGATCCTGAACGGCCAGAAGACGTGGGCCAGTCGCGGCGCGTTCGCCGACTGGTGCTTCGGCATCTTCCGCACCGACCCCGAGGCCGAGCGCCACCGCGGGCTGACCTACTTCCTCGTCGCCATGGACTCGCCGGGCGTCACGGTGCGCCCCATCCCGCAGATCGACGGCGAGACGGGCTTCGCCGAGATCTTCTTCGACAACGTCGAGGTGCCCGAGGACCAGGTGCTGGGCGAGATCGGCGCCGGCTGGTCCGTCGCCATGGCCACGGCCGGGTCCGAGCGCGGCCTCTCCCTCCGTTCGCCGGCTCGTTACACCGAGGCGGCCGACCGCCTCCTGCAGCTGTACGCGTCGCGCGGCGGCCCACCCGCGTCCACCGACGCCGTGGCGCAGGCCCACATGGACGCTGAGGCCTACAAGCTGCACACGTACTGGACGGCCTCGCGCGTGGCACGCGGCCACGCCGTGGGGCCCGAGGCCAGCTGCAACAAGATCTTCTGGTCCGAGACTGACGTCGCCATCCACACCGCGGCGCTCGACCTGCTGGGCCCGGAGGCCGAGTTCCTTGAGGCCGGCGCGCCGGGTGAATGGCTCGACGGCTACCTCTTCTCTTTGGCCGGGCCGATCTACGCCGGCACCAACGAGATACAGCGCAACGTGGTGGCCGAGCGCCTGCTCGGGCTGCCTCGGGGCTAAGGGCACGGCGCGGCGTGGACTTCGCCTTCACCGAGGAGCAGGAGGCGTTGCGCGAGGGAGTGCGCACCGTCCTCGACACCGAGTGCACCCCCGACGCGCTGCGCGCCTTCGAAATGGCGGACGAAGAGGGACGGACGGCGCAATCGGCGAACCGTTGGGCCGTGCTGGCCGAGCTCGGCGCGCCGGCGCTCGTCGTGCCCGAGGCCGCCGGCGGCCTGGGCCTGAGCGACGTCGACCTTGTCGGCGTGCTGGAGGAGGCGGGGAGGACGGGACTGCCCGAGCCGCTGCTCGAGACGGCGGCCCTCGCCGCGCCGACGCTCGCCGCCCTGCTCCCCGACCCCGCTGCCGCCGCCGCGCTGGCGGCACTGGTGCGCGACGACGTGAGCTTCGCCGTCGGCGGTATCGACGTGACGTCCGACGGCATCGTGTCGCCGACGGAGGTGGCGGCGGACGGCACCTTGCGCACGCCGCGTGTCGTCGGCGCCCGCGACGCGGTGCTGCTGCTGCTGGCCGTGCGCGACCCAGACTCGGGCTGGCAGCTCCACGCCGTGCCGGCGGCCTCGTGCACCGCCTTCCGCACACCTGCCCTCAGCGCGTCCCGTGACCTCTCCACCGTGCACTGGCCCCTGGCGTCGGACACGTTGCTGGCCTACGGCGTGGCGGCGGAGGCCGCCGTGGGCCTGCTGGCCGACCGCGCCGCCGCCGGGACCGCGGCGCTGCTCGTCGGGCTGGCCGAGCGCATGCTGGCGCTCGAGCGCGGCCTACGCCAAGGACCGCCACCAGTTCGGCAAGCCGATCGGCAGCTTCCAGGCGGTCAAGCACCTGCTGGCCAACGCGCGGGTGGCGCTGGAGTTCGCGCGGCCCGCCACCTACCGCGCCGCCTGGTCGCTGGCGACGGCGCAGCCCACGCTCTCCCACGACGCGTCGATGGCCAAGGCCATGTCCTCGGACGCCGCCGACCTGGCGGCCCGGGTGGCCCTGCAGGTGCACGGGGCCATCGGCTACACCTGGGAGTGCGACCTCCACTTCTTCTTAAAGGAGACGTGGGCGCTCTCGCGGGCCTGGGGCGACGCGGCGACGCACCGCCGGCTGGTGCTAGCGCAGCTCCGGGCGGGGTGAATCAGCCGGAGGGCTCGCCTGTCTGAGCCCCCGTCTGAGCCCCCGTCTGAGCCCCCGTCTGAGCGCCCGCCTCAGCGACCCGGCTGACTCTCCTCGAGCGCCTTGACCCGCTTGCGCAGGACGCTGACCTCACTGAGCAGGGCACCCACCAGCTCGTCGTTCGAGAGCTTGTACGCATTGCCGTTCTCCCACTCGTCCCAGTCAAAGACCTCAGGTTCGGCTATGCCCCAACGATAGGTTCTGCTCGCTGCGGCACACCGAAATGGCCCTGTCCGATTCCCGCCAGTAATCGTCACAGCGACGTGCCACGCTGGCACCCGTGATGGAGGACCCGGACCGGTGCTACCAAGCGGCGCAGAGCAAGGACGCCCGCTTCGACGGCCAGTTCTTCTGTGCCGTCACCTCGACCGGCATCTATTGCCGCCCCAGCTGCCCCGCCCGCACCCCCAAGCGCGAGAACATGCGCTTCTACCCGACTGCGGCGGCGGCCCAGCAGGCCGGGTTCCGCGCCTGCCTGCGCTGCCGGCCCGACGCCACGCCGGGCTCGCCCGAGTGGAACATCCGCGCCGACGTGGTGGCCCGCGCCATGCGCCTCATCCGTGACGGCGTCGTCGACCGCGAGGGCGTCGAGGGTCTGGCCGGGCGGCTCGGCTACAGCACGCGCCAGCTGAACCGCCTCATCACCGCCGAAGTCGGGACGGGGCCGCTCGCTCTGGCGCGGGCGCAGCGCAGCCAGACGGCGCGGATCCTGCTCGAGACGACCGATCTGCCCGTGGCGCACGTGGCCTTCGCCGCCGGCTTCGCCAGCGTGCGCCAGTGCAACGACACCGTGCGCCAGACGTTCGCCGACACGCCGAGCGGGCTGCGGGCCCGGGCCGCCCGCACGGCCCTGGGCCGCCGTCACAGGCAGGAACCGGCCACCCAGGCCATCCGGCTCCGCCTCCCCTGCCGGCGGCCCTTCGAGCCCGCGTCGGTGCTCGAGTTCCTCGGGGTGCGGGCGCTGCCCGGCGTCGAGCAGCTCGAGGCCTCGTCCTACACACGCAGCATGCGGCTCCCGCACGGGCCCGGGATCGTCACGCTGCGCGCACCCGAGGCGGACGGCACGGAAGGCCCGGCCTACGTGGAGGGCGAGCTCGTCCTGTCGGACCTGCGCGACCTGCACACCGCCGTGGCGCGCTGCCGCCAGCTACTCGACCTCGATGCCGATCCCGTCGCCATCTGGGAGGCCTTGCGCGACGACCCGCTCGTCGGCGCGCTGGTGCGGCGCGCGCCCGGGCGCCGCGTCCCGGGTGCCGCCGACGGCTTCGAGCTCGCCGTGCGCGCCGTCATCGGGCAACAGGTCTCGGTACCCGGGGCGCGTACGGTGTGCGGCCGGCTGGTGCTGGCCGCCGGCGAGCCCCTGGCCGCGCCGGCCGGCGCCGTGACGCACCTCTTCCCCACACCCGCCGCGCTCGTCGAGCTGGCCGGGCGTGAGCCGGGTGCCTTCTCCATGCCGGCGGGACGCCGCCGTGCCCTGGTGGCGTTGGCCCAAGCGGTCGAAGCGGGCGACGTGGTCATCGACCCCGGCGCCGACCCGGTCGAGTTGCGCCGCTCACTCGTGGCCCTCCCCGGCATCGGCCCCTGGACCGCGGAATACGTCGCCATGCGCGCGCTGCGCGACCCCGACGCCTTCATGCCGACGGACCTCGGCATCAGGCGGGCCGCCGTCGCCCTCGGCCTGCCCGACGACCCGGTCCATCTCCGTGCGCTGACTGAACACTGGCGGCCCTGGCGCAGCTACGCCATGGCGCACCTGTGGGCAATGCCCGCCGCCGCCACCTCGCAACTCCCCATCCAAAAGACGAAAGGACGTGCCGCATGACCGCCACCACCACCCTCACCGCCACCATGCCCCTGGACACCCCGATCGGGCAGATCGTCCTTGAGGGCGACGGCGACGTGCTCATCGGCCTCCGGCTCCCGAATGCCGTGGGCCTCGGCGGCCGTCGTGACGAGGAGTCGCCGATTTTGAAGGAGGCCGCGACCCAACTGCGAGGAGTACTTCGCCGGCGAGCGCACCGACTTCGACCTGCGCATCGAACTCGATGGCACGCCGTTCCAACAGGAGGTGTGGGCCGAGCTGACGCGCATCCCCTACGGCGAGACCATCAGCTACGGCGAGCTGGCCCGCCGGGTCGGCCGGCCCCGGGGGCCCCGCGCCGTGGGCCAGGCCAACGGCCGCAACCCCATCGCCATCATCGTGCCATGCCATCGCGTCCTGGCGAGCAACGGGATCGGCGGCTACGGCGGCGGGCTCACCGTGAAGCGCGCGCTGCTCGCGCTGGAGGGTGTCAGCGCATAGGGCGCACGGCTACGGTGCGGCGATGGAAACGGCCCAGAGTGTCCGCAACGCGTTCGACCTGATGGGCCGGGTGGCCCTCGTCACCGGGGCCGGCAGCGGCATCGGGCGCACGACAGCCGAGGTGCTGGCCGGCGCCGGCGCCACGGTGGTCTGCGCCGACATCAACGGCGCCACCGCAGCCGAAACTGCCGCCGCCATCATCGGCCAGGGCGGCCGCGCCGAGAGCGCCGAGCTCAACGTGGCGGCGCGGGGCGCGGCCGAGACGCTCGTGCAGCACGTGGCGGCGCGCCACGGCGGCCTGCACGTCATGTGCAATATCGCCGGCATCATGATCGACAGCCCCATCATCGAGGTCGACCCCGACGAGTTCGACCGCATCCTGGCGGTCAACCTCAAGGGTGTGCTGTACGGATGCCAGGCCGCCGGGAAGGTGATGGTGGCGCAGCGCGGCGGCTCCATCATCAACATGACCTCGGCGGCGGTCCTGGCTCCCGCGCCCGGCATCGGGCCCTACGCCATCTGCAAGGCCGGGGTGGCCCAGCTCACCATGTCGATGGCGGTCGAGGTCGGCAAGCACGGCGTGCGCGTCAACTCGGTGGCGCCCGGCTTCGTCCCGACCAACATGACGGCGCGCTACTACACGAACCCCGACGGCACCGTGAACGAGGCGGCCAAGGCCGCCATCCTGGCGCCGATGGCCCGCTTCGCCCCGCTGCGGCGCGTCGGCGAGACGGCCGACGTGGCCTTCGCCGTGCTGTATCTCGCTTCGGACGCCAGCAGCTACGTCACGGGACAGCTGCTGAGCCCCAATGGCGGCGTCTCCATGTCGTACTGAGTCCGGCCGGACACCTCGGCGCCTCGTTCAGGACAGGCGCATGAGGTCGAACTGGCCCGTGCCGGTGTCGGACGCGATGACCGCCGGTTGGGGGCCGAGAAGCGTGACGGCGGAGCCCACGCCCACCGCGTTGCTGACCGCGCCCTGCGCCGTGATGTTGAACACACACGACGTCGGTGTGGACGGCCCGGCCTGCGGGCAGGCGGGGTTGCTGCCCGAAGACTCGAGGGCCAGGGCGCCCGCGGTGGAGTCGACGACCGCGGTCGTCACCGAGCCCTGGAAGGACCCGAGCGGGTGGAGCGTGGCGGCGTCGTAGGTGGCGTAGGACGCATCGAGGCCCTGGCCGGCCGGCTCGCTGACCCACACGGCGCCGCCTGCCACCACGTCGAGGTACTGCACGCCGCCGCCCAGGCCGTTCGGCTTGTCGGCCAGCGCCGGGCCGAGCGCGGTGGCCCCGTTGGGTCGCCGGGCCGCCAGGTGTGATCGGTGCGCTCGTAGTAGATGGAGCCGTCGGATCCGATGGCGTCGCCCAGCCCGGTCACGACGACGTGCGGTGCGGCGGTGGCGGCCGGATTGATGCTGTACACGCTGACCGTGTTGCCCCGCGTGATGGACACGAACACCGTGCCGTTGGCGGCGGCCAGCGCCACCAGGTCGTCGTTCGAGCTGTTCGGCGGTGGGCACGGACGGCATGGTCCACTGCCCGTCCTGGTTCCCGCTGGTGCGGTTGTAGGCGAACACCGTCGCGTACGTGGCAACGTAGAAGTTGGTGGCGTCGGCCGCCATGGCGGCGATGCCGGTCGGCACGTGCTCGGCGATCTGGGCCGGGCCGTTGCCGTCGACCACCCAGGCCACCGACGGGGCGGGCTGGTCGGATCCTGCGGGGCGGCGAACACGGCGCCGTCGGGGCTCTCCGCCGCCGTCACCCGGTCGGCCGAGAACGGGAGCGCGATGGGCGCGCCCAGCTGCAACGGCCCGGTGCTGGCCGTCGTGGTGGTCGTGGTGGAGGCGGCCGCCGGCGCCGTCGTCGTCGTGGTCGAGCGTGCTGGCGCGGCGAGGTCGGCGTCGGGGAGCCCGAGCCGCAGGCCGCCAGCACCAATGGCGCCGCCAGCGCAGCCGACCAATCCCAATTGCAGCCGCTGACCAGGGTTCCCGCGCATTGCCGCCAGTATGGCGTGCAACGGGCGGACGATACGGTGCACCCATGGCCACCACCCGCGACATCACGTACGAAGCCGACGGCCGCACCATGATCGGCACCCTCGCCCTGCCCGACGATGGCGGCGGCGCCGGCGACCAGCGCCCCGGCGTCCTGGTCTGCCACGAGGGGCCGGGGCTCGACGACCACGCCAGGGAACGGGCCACGCGGATCGCCGACGAGCTGGGCTACGTCGCCTTCGCGCTCGACTACCACGGCGACGGGAAGCCGATCACCGACCGCGACCAGATGATGGGCCGCATCGGCGAGCTGCGGTCCGACCCGCCGCGGACCTATGCCGTCGGGACGGCCGGTCTCGACATCCTCCGGGCCGAGCCGCGCACCGACGCGGCACGGCTGGCCGCCATCGGGTTCTGCTTCGGCGGCACGCTCTCCCTGGAGCTGGCTCGCGGCGGGGCCGACCTCAAGGCGGTCGTCGGCTTCCATTCGGGCCTCTCCACCGTGCACCCCGAGGACGCCCGCAACATCACCGGCAAGGTGCTGGCCCTGCATCGGGGCCGACGACCCCATGGTGCACATCGAGGAGCGCCGGGCCTTCGAGGAGGAGATGCGCGCCGGCGGCGTCGACTGGGAGATGAACGTCTACGGCGGCGCCGTGCACTCCTTCACCAACAAGGCTGGCCTCGCCGGACACGTTCCCCGGCATCGCCTACCACGAGGCGACGGACCGCCGGTCCTGGCAGGCCATGGTCGACCTGTTCAACGAGGTCTTCTGAGCGGCGGCCCGCCCGGCGGACGGCCGATCCATCGCATCTGACGCCCCGTCAGGTGCGGGCTACGCTCGATGCCCATGCCTGAGCCCCTGCCGATGATCATCTCGGTCGACGATCACGTGGTCGAGCCGCCCAACGTGTGGCAGGACCGCCTCCCCTCCAAGTACGCCGAGGTCGGGCCGCGGATCGTGCGCGCCCCCATGCCCGAGGTGGAGTACCGCGGCGGGTCGCTCAAGGTCAAGCCCGGGCTCCGAAGGGCGTGCCGGTCGACTGGTGGTACTACGAGGACCTCAAGCGCCCGCTGCTGCGGGTCGACTCCGCCGTCGGCGTGCCGCGCGACGAGGTGACCATGAAGGGCGTCACCTACGAGGACATGCGCCCGGGCTCCTACGAGGTGAAGCCCCGCCTCGAGGACATGGACGTCAACCACATCGAGGCGGCGCTCTGCTTCCCGACCTTCCCCCGCTTCTGCGGCCAGACCTTCACCGAGGCCAAGGACCACGAGCTCGGCCTGCTCTGCATGAAGGCCTACAACGACTGGATGGTCGAGGAGTGGTGCGGCGACTCGGGCGGCCGGCTCATCCCGCTCTGCCTCATTCCGCTGTGGGACGCCGAGCTGGCGGCGACGGAAGTGCGGCGCAACGCGGACCGTGGCGTGCGCGCCGTGTGCTTCAGCGAGATCCCGCCCTTCCTCGGCCTGCCGAGCGTGCACGACCCCGACCACTACTGGGACCCCTTCTTCCGGGCCTGCGCCGAGACGCAGACCATCGTGAACATGCACATCGGGTCGTCGTCGAAGATGCCGTCGACCTCGGCCGACGCGCCGCCCGCCGTCGGCTCGACGCTGACGCACACCAACGCCACCTTCTCGCTCGTCGACTTCCTCTTCAGCGGCGTCTTCGTCCGCATCCCCGACCTCAAGGTGGCGTACTCGGAGGGGCAGATCGGCTGGATTCCCTACATTTTGGAGAGAGCCGACCGCGTCTGGGAGGACAACCGGGGGTGGGGCGGGGTCGCCGACATCGTGCCGGAGAAACCCTCGCAGCTACTTCAAGGACCACGTATGGGGCTGCTTCTTCGACGACGCCCACGGGCTGCGCTCGGTGGACGAGATCGGTGAGGACAACATCACGTACGAGTCGGACTACCCGCACTCGGACTCGACCTGGCCCCGCACCCGCGAGATCGCCGAGGAGCAGATGGCGGACCTCAGCGACGAGCAGCGCCGCAAGATCGTGCGCGGCAACGCGATCAAGCTGTTCGGCCTCGACCTCCCCGCCTGATCACCTGCCGTCGAGCGCCGACCGTTGCCCGCTGCTGCGTCCCGCGCCGCTCGCTCCCATCGCGCCGCTCGCTCGCCCCGCGTCTGACGTATGGACCTCCGCTACACCGCGCCGGAGCAGGCCTTCCGTGACGAGCTCCGCACGTGGTTGGCCGCCACGTTGCCCGGCGTCGGCGCACCGCCGCCGCACGACGACTGGCCCGGTCGTCGTCGGCCTACGACCTGCACTGGCAGCGTCTGTTGTTCGAGGCGGGGTACGCCGGCGTCGACTGGCCGGCCGAGGGCGGCGGGCGCGGCTCGTCGCCGGTGGAGCAGCTGATCTTCAAGGAGGAGTGCGAGCGGGCCGGCGCGCCCTACGTCGGGGTGAACTTCGTCGGCCTGCTGCACGCCGGGCCGACGATCATCGCCGAGGGGACGGCGGCGCAGAAGGAGCGCTACCTGCCGGCCATCCTGCGCGGCGAAGAGGTGTGGTGCCAGGGCTTCAGCGAGCCCGACGCCGGGGTCGGACCTGGCCTCGCTGCGCACCCGGGCGGTGCGCGACGGCGACGACTACGTGGTGAACGGCTCGAAGATCTGGACGTCCCACGCCGAGGTGGCCGACTTACTGCGAGTTGCTGGTGCGCACCGGTGAGGAGCGCAACCGCGGCATTTCGTGGCTGATCATGCCCATGGACTCTCCCGGCATTGAGATCCGACCTCTGCGGACCATTGAGGGGACGACCGAGTTCGCCCAACTCTTCCTGAACGACGTGCGCATCCCGGTCGCGAACCGGGTCGGCGAGGAGAACGACGGCTGGCGCGTGACGATGGTCACGCTGTCCTTCGAACGGGGCACGGCCTTCGTGGGCGAGCTCCTCGAGTGCATGCGGCTGCTGGGCGAGCTGCACGACATCGGGACCCGGCTGGATCTCTTTCGGAACGACTCCGGCCTGCAGAAGCGCATCGGTCGCCTCGTCGCGGCGTTCGACGCCCTGTGGGCCCTCACGAAGCGCAACGTCTCGGAGGCGGCGCAGACCGGCGTGCCCGGCATCGGGGGCTCGGTGTTCAAGCTCTCGTTCTCCGAGCACGCTCAGGCGCTCGGCGACCTGGCCATGGAGATGCTCGACACGGCCGCGCTGTGCGCCGACCCCCTGACTGCGCCCAGCGGGCCAATCGGCAACGCCGAGCAGGTGCACAACTGGTACAAGTCGATCAACCTGACCATTGCCGCCGGCACGTCCCAGGTACAGCGCAACATCGTGGCCGAGCGGATCCTCGGCCTGCCCGAGGACGCGCTGATGGACTTCCGGGTGAGCGAGGCCCAGACGGAGCTGGCCGAGGGGATCCGCTCCATGCTGGCGGGGCGATTGCCGCTCGAGCGGATCCGCGCCCGCGAGGGCGAGGAGCACGTGATCGACGCTGACGACTGGGCCGCCCTGGGTGACACCGGCGTCTTCGCGCTGACGCTGCCCGAGCCGGCCGGCACCGGCCTCGGCTTGGCCGACGCCACCGTCGTCTTCGAGGAGTTGGGACGGGCGCTCGTGCCCGGCCCGCTCGTCGGGACGTTCCTGGCCGCGGCCAGGGACCTCGTGCCCGGCACGGCCGAGGGCCGGGCCATGGTCGGAGTCGTGAGCGACGGACCGGCCCCATGGCTGGTCGAGCACCTGTCCTCGCTCGGACGCCGCGTTCTTCCTCCCCACTGGCGGGATCGGCGGGGGCCGGAGCCTGATGACCGCCATCCGAGACGCGCCCACCGCGCAACGGGTCACCACGCCTCTCGACCCGCTCACGCCGCTGTGGCAGTTGTCCCAGCTGCCGGCGTCCCCGAATCTGGACGATCCCGACGACGAGCTCTTCCGGGACGGCGCCATCCTCACGGCGGCGCTGCAGGTGGGTCACGCCGCTCGAGACCCTGGAGCTCGCGGTCGCCTACGCCAAGGAACGGGAGCAGTTCGGCAAGCCGATCGGCAGCTTCCAGGCCATCAAGCACATGTGCGCCGACATGCTCGTGCGCGCCGAGGTGGCGCGGGCCGCCGTGCACGCGGCGGCCTGCCTGGCCGACGCGCCCGACGTGCTCGCAGTCCGAGGCGACGGCGGCGGGAACGACGCCGTTCGCGTGGCAGCAACGCGCCGCGGCCGGCGCCAAGCTGTTGGCGGACGAGGCGGCGATCACGAACGCCCGGGTCGCCATTCAGGTCCACGGCGGCATGGGCTACACGTGGGAGGTGCCGCTGCACCTGCACCTCAAGCGGTCGCGCGTGCTCGCCACCACCTTCGGGACATCGGCGTTCCTGTCGAGCCTGCTCGGCGGCCTGGTCCGACCACCGGCGGCGTGACAATGCTTTCGCTGACCGCAACAGAGCTCGCCCTCGCCCGAACGGAGTGCCCCGATGACTGATCCCTCCCTCATTCCCGCCGACGTCGTGCGCACCGTCCCCGAAGGGGAGGTCGTCTACGGCATGCAGCTCCCCATTCAGTCGCAGTCGACCTTGTACGTGGCCGATTGGGAGAAGGAGTCCGGTCCGGTCGAGCTGGCCCGAATCGCCCGGGTGGCGGACGAAGCCGGCTTCTTCTATCTCGGCGTGTGCGACCACACCGCGATCCCGCGGCGCCTGGCCGACGCCATGGGCACCATCTGGTACGACACGACCGCCACGTTGGGCTGGTTGGCCGCGGTGACGACGCAGACCCACCTCCTCTCGCACGTGCTTGATCCTCGCCCAGCGTCACCCGCTGCGGGCGGCCAAGGAGCTGTCGACGATCGACTGCCTGTCGGGCGGGCGCCTCATCGTGGGGGTGGGAGCCGGGCACGTGCCCGAGGAGTACGAGCTCTTCACCGGAGACTTCGCCGAGCGCGGCCGCCACACCGACGAGGCCGTCTCCGCGTTGGCGCTCGCCTTCACCGAGGAGTTCCCCGAACTGCCCGGGCCGCGCTTCCCCGCCCGGGATATGGGGGTCGCGCCCCGTCCGGCGCGCCGACCCCGTCCGCCGATCTGGATAGGCGGCTCATCCCCCGCGGCCATCCGCCGCACGGCCACATACGGAGATGGCTGGCTCCCCCAGGGAACGCGTCGGCACGACCTGCCGGGACAGATCGCCCGGCTGCGCGAGCTGCGCGATGAGCTACGTGGTGGGGCTCCCATCGACATCGGCACCATCGTCGAGCCCATCTACCTGACGTCGGTGCGGCTCGGGCTGGGACCTGCCGGGCTGGGTCCTCTCCGGCGGCGCCGACCAGGTGGCCTCCTCGTTGCGCGAGCTCGTCGACATGGGCGTGAACCACCTGCAGGTGCGTTTCATGGCCCGCAGCGCGGAGGAGTTCTGCGAGCAGACCGCCCGTTTCGGGGTCGAAGTGGGCCACCTGCTGAACCACTGAGGGGGCTGCAGCCATAGGCTCGTAGGCGATGTCGTTCTTCTCCTACGCGCTGGGCGCGGTGATCCTCATCTTGGTGCTGTTGCGCCAGGTCAGGGTCCGTCCCGTGCCCCGGGTGTTCCAACCCCGCCTCCCGGTCGTCATCGGGGTGATCGGCCTTTTCGAGATGTTCTCCTACGCCGGCAACCACCACGTCTCGTCGAGCGCGTGGCTCTGGGTGGCGGGCACCCTGGTCATCGGCGCATTGGGCTTGGGCATCCTGCGTGGTATCTCGATGCGGGTGTGGTCGGGCAACGGCTGGGTGCTGCGCCAGGGCACCGCCATCACGATGGCGCTGTGGCTGGTGTCCCTGTTGGTGCACTTCGTCGGTGACAACGCACAGAGCCACGCCGGCGCGGCGGGGCTCGAGGGGGCGAGCTTCCTCCTTTACCTGGGCGTGACCCTGTGCGTGCAGTACTACGTGGTGTACCGCCGGGCGCTGCCCTTGTGGGCCCAACTCGGGCCCGACGCCGGCCGGCCATTGGGTGTGCAGTTCACGCAGGCGCCGGGCGCCTTCTTCGCCACCTTCACCGGACCGGCGGGATGGGGGCAGAGCCCGGGTACGGGTGCGGGTGCCGGCCGGATGCAGCAACCTGGCCCGACGGGCGGGGGGTTCGCCGACGATCCCAACATCATCGACGCCGAGGTGGTCGAGGACGACGACGACCACGGCCCACCCGAGCTGCACGCACCGCGCTGAGCGTTCCCTACACTCGGCGCCCGTGACGTCGCTCCGCAGCTTCAGCCAGCGGCCCTATGTCGGCCCGGTCGGCTCGACCGAGCTGTGGCTCGTGCGCCACGGCGCCTCGGCCGACTCACTCGAGGGCGAGACCTTCGAGCTCGTCGAGGGCCAGGGCGACCCGCCGCTCTCGGAGGCCGGGCGACATCAGGCCGAACAGGTGGGCCTCCGCCTGGCCCAGGAGCCTTTCGATGCGCTCTACGTCACCAACCTGCAGCGCACAGCCCAGACGGCGGCGCCGCTGGTGGCTCGGTGCGGCATGACGCCCGTTATCGAGGCCGACCTGCGCGAGGTGTTCCTCGGCGAGTGGGAGGGCGGCCTGCTGCGCACGAAGGCAGCCGACAACGACCCCGTCTTCAACCAGGTCATGGCCGAGCAGCGCTGGGACGTGATCCCCGGCGCCGAGTCACGAAAGGTTTTCGGGGGTCGCCTCCGACGCGCCATCGAGCGCATCGCCACCGCTCACCCGGGCGGCCGCGTCGTTGCCTTCAGCCACGGCGCGGCCATCGGCGAGATCCTGGCGCAGGCCAGCGGCTCGGCCCCCTTCGCCTTCATGGGCCCGGACAACGCGTCCATCTCCCGCCTCGTGGTCACGGCCGACCGCTGGATCATCCGCGGCTACAACGACACGGCGCACCTGGTCGGCTGACCGCCATGGCGCGCATCGTCATCGTCCACGGGGCGTTCAACGAGCTCTGGGGGCCCAACGAGTTGAAGGCCCGCTGGCTGCCGGCGGTGCGCGACGGGTTGTGGCACCACGGCGTGCGGATCGAGGCCGACGATGTCGACGTCTGCTTCTACGGCGACCTGTTCCGGCACCATCCCGGCACTGACGAGGAACGCCAGCTGGAACAGTCGCGCGCCGGCGTCGCCGACATGCTCGCCGACATGGGCGGCGACGCCATCGCCGGGCTGGCCCAGGCGGCCGGCGAGGCGACGTTCGATCGCACCGTTGACATGGCGACAGCCATGCTGACCGAGCCCGATCTGCAGGAGAGGCTGCGCGCCCGCATCGAGGCCGAGATCTCCGACGACACCCGCGTGCTCGTGGCGCACTCGTTGGGCACGGTCCTCTCCTACGGGACGCTGGCGCGGCACGAGGATTGGCCGGTCCACACGTTCGTCACGCTCGGCTCGCCACTGGGAGTGCCGCTGCTCTTCGACAGCCTGGAGCCCGCTCCGGTCGACGGCCAGGGCGTCTGGCCCGGCTCGGTGCAGCGCTGGGTCAACGTGCGGGCGCGCAACGACAAAGCATGTGAGGTCTGCCTGGCCGACCGCTTCGGGCCGCGGGTCGAAGAGTTCGTGATCGACAACGGTCACCGCGCCCATGCGCCCGAGCCCTATCTGAATTCCAGGCCGACGGGCGCCGCCATCGCCGCCGCTCTGGAGATATCGGCCTAGCCATAGGGCGCGGCGCCCCGATGGGCGACCGTTCTTCTCCCGATGACCCAGCTGCTCACCGACGAGACCGGCGGCGCCGGCACTGCCAACACCGGCGCCGCCCCCGGCTTCGCCAACACCGGCGCCCCCGGCGCTGCAGTGATCACCACGGCGGCCGCCATGTCACCCGAGGAGCGCGAGGAGCGCCTCGAGGTGCTCTTTCGGTCCAAGGCGGCCATCGAAGGCGAGATCGCCGTGCACCTGGGCGAGGTGGCGCGCTCTGAGTCGTATCGAGTCGAGGGGGCGACCTCGGCCGAGTCCTGGGTCGCCACGCGCTTCGGGGTTTCTGGCCCGGGTGCTCGGGCGCTCAGCCAGCTGGGCGAGAAGGCCGCGGCGCTGCCCCACCTCCTCGGTGCCCTGTGTGCGGGCGAGGTCTCCTTGGACAAGGTCCGCGCCCTGGCCGAGGTGGCCACCCCTCAGAGCGACCGTGAGCTCTGTGCGCGGGCCAAGGTGCACAGTGTGCGCGAGCTGGTCGACATCGCCCGCACCGAGGTGGCCCGGCGACGCCGCGGCTCGTCGGATCCGTCGCGTTGGGCGCACGAGCGGCGCTACCTGCGCTTCAACGACGCCTTGCGCACGCTGAGCGCCCAGCTACGCGCCGAGGACTACGCCGAGGCCAAGGCCTGTCTGGAAGCCCGGGCCAAGGCCATCGGCTCTGAGGGGGAGGCCGAGACGCCCACGCCCTGGGACCAGCGCTGCGCCGACGGGCTCATGGACCTGGTTCGTTCGGCGGCCCTTGGTGCTGGCGCTGCGGCCGGCGGTGCCAACCCGTTCTTCGTCGTCGCCCACGTCGCTCTTCGCACCCTGGTCGAAGGCGTCGGCCGCGGCGAGGGCGAGAACGAGGCCAGCGAGCTGGCCGGCGAGCTCGAGCGGGTGGGCCTCATCGACACCGAGACGGTGCAAAAGATCGCCTGTGACGCGACGGTGGCCGTCGCCGTCGACGACGACGTCGGGCACACCATGTACGAGGGCCGGGCCCGGCGTTTCCCGACAATGGCCCAGCGCCGAGAGGTCATGCGCCGGGATCGACATTGCCGCTTCTCGGGCTGTGAGAACGTGCACTTCGCCGACGTGCACCACATCGTGCCCTGGAAACCCGGAGGTCTAACCGACCTGGACAATTTGGTTCTCCTGTGCCGCCACCATCACGGGGTGGTGCACCGCAAGGGCTGGACCATGGCCGGGAATGCCAATGAGGAGCTCACCATGGTCGGCCCCAGCGGCCGGGTCATGACGTCGCGCCCTTCTCCCCTTTGGACGAGGATCACCGACGGGCGCCGGGCGGGCGGGTCGGGCTGAGGCGTGAGGGACGGGTCAGCCTGAACCGGGCGGCCACCACCAGCACCAGCCGTCCCAGCACTCCAGTCATTCGTGCGCCACACTCGCCTGGTGAGCCAGCGGGGAAACCGGAAGCATCGGCGCAAGCCCAAACGTCCGCTGCCCCCAGTCCGCGACTACGTGCGTTACTCGGGCGGTGGCCGGCGCTATTGGCGCCTCGGGGGCCCGCTCACGAAGGACCACGAGGCCGAAGCAAAGGCGGCGCACGCCGCCAAGCGCCCTGGCCGGCTGGGCCGGGTGCTGTTGCGCCTGCTCGGGGGAGGGAAGGCCGCCCCTCCGGAGTGAGGTGGATCAGGCAAGGCCGCCCGCGGAACGGTTGGGGCGGAGCTCGGTGATGTCGGGCGCGTGGAGGGCCGCCTCGATCACCTCGGTGATCTCGGAACCGACCAGCTCGTCGCGCTCGAGCAGGGCGTCACGCAGCGCCTCGACGACCTCTGGATGATTCGTCACGATGTCCTTGGCCGTGTCACAACTCCCCATGAGGAGCGCGTCGAGCTCGGCCCGGGCCGCCTTGTCACCGAGCACCTTGTCGACCAGGCTGCCTTCGAGGTAGCCGTTCCCCGCAGCCGCGACGGAGATGAGCGAGGTGCCCATGCCGCAGGCCCCGATCATCTGCGCCCCGATGGAGGTGGCGGCCGCCAGGTCGGAGGCCGGACCGGTTGACACCTCGTCGAACCAGTGCTCCTCGGCCACCATGCCGCCCATGGCGATCTGCAGCAGCGCGTGCAGCTCCTCGCTGCTCTTGGTGAAGCGCTCCTCGGTGTCGGAGTGCTGCAACAAGCCCAGCGAGTCACGGCGCTTGACGATGGAGAGCACGTCGAGCTGGCGCGTCAGTCCCACGAAGTAGGCCACGGTGGCGTGGCCCGCCTCGTGCGTGGCCACGCGGTCGCGCTCGTTGGGCGTGTAGATGGTCTCGTCGGTGACGCCGAGCTCGACCAGCATCTTGGCTTCGGCCACATCGGACATGGTCATGGCCGAGCGGCCGTGGGTGAGCGCGATGACGAGCGCTTCGTCCATGAGCCGCTCCAGCGCGGCGGGGGAATAGCCGAACGTCATGCCGGCGACGATGTCGACGGCGCCGTGCTCGTCCAGGTCGGCGGCGTGCGCCTTCTTGCCGAGGTAGTAGGCGACGATATCGGCCCGGGCGCGGCGCCCCGGCAACCCGAAGTAGATGGTGCGGTCGAAGCGTCCGGGGCGGATGAGAGCCGGATCGAGATCGTCCTTGCGGTTGGTGGCGCCGACCACCAGCACGTTGGCCGGCACGACGGGCGGCTTGTGCAGCTTGCTGCCGTCGGGGAGGTAGCGATTGAGCACGTCGATCCAGGCCCAGGTCACGCGCTGGCCGCGGGTCGGGGTGTCGAAAGACTGCAGCTGCACGAGCAGCTCGTTGACCACGCCTGAGACACCCTCGGTCCCGCCGCTGCCGCCCATGCCGCGCCGGGTGGCGCCGATGGCGTCGATCTCCTCAATGAAGCCGATGGCGCCGCCCTCCTTGCGGGCGTGCTTGCGGAGCTGCTTGAAGAAGGAGCGGATCTTGCGGTTCGTCTGCCCGTAGTACATGGACTGGAAGGCCGAGGCGGACACGAAGAGGAAGGGGACGTTGGCCTCCTTGGCCATGGCCTTCGCGACGAAGGTCTTGCCCGTGCCGGGCGGCCCTTCGAAGAGCACGCCGCGCCGCGCCGACCCTCCCATGGCGTCGCGGAAGGTCTGATGGGCCAGGAACAGGTTGATGGAGCGCACCACCTCGGCCTTAATCGGGTCGATGCCCACGAGGTCCTCCAGGCCGACCTGTGTTTCGCCGGGGCGGATGAGGGTGTGCGGTGACCGGCCAGCGGCGAGGAGCGGCGCCAGCATGACCGCACCCAGCATGCAGATGATGAGGATGACCGGGATGACCGTGCCCAGCCCGTGGGGCAGGTGGACGGTCGGGAAGATGCCATGGCCGCTGGCCCGACGGATGACGACCCAGCCCAGGACGAGGGCTGCCACGGCCACCAGGCGGCGCAGCCGGGAGATGCGACGGCGTTCACGGGCCCGGGCCACGTCGGCGCTGCCCAGGATGGTGTCGCCCACGATCCCCGAGACGGAACTGGTGGCCAGGCTGGCTCGTGCTTCCTCGCCGGGACGTGCCGGGGTAGGGACCTTTTCGGCTGGCCTACTCATGACCCACTCCGTTCACTCCCCCGAGGACGTTTACTAACTTAGAGAATCCCACAGGTCCTATGACCTTGCGAAGTGACAAAAGTCATAAATGACAGGATTGTTCTCCCTGAGGGGGCCCCTGGCGCTCAGGTTGCTCTCAGGAACCCGGAACGACGCCTGGGCTGCGGCTTTGGCGGACCCCCGTCCGGGCGGGGTTGAATGTGACGCGCCGTCAGATCGGCTGGCGGCACCCGAGTCGGGAGCAGACATGGCCGAGACCACCCAGCGCAACGAGCACCAGCTCCTCATCGGGGGCAAGTGGGTCGATGCGTCAGACGGGACCTACGAGATCGTCAACCCTGCCACCGAGGAGATCGTCGGCCACGCACCGAACGCCAGCGCGGACGACGCCTTGGCCGCCGCCGCCGCAGCCAAGGAGGCCCAGCCCGGGTGGGCGGCTTGGTCGGCCGACGAGCGCGGCGCCCTCATGCGGGAGGCCGCAGCAGCCATCCGCGCCAAGTCCTCCGAGCTGTTGCCGCTCGTGATCGCCGAGACGGGGGCGACCGCCACCGTCGGCTCACGCATGCAGGTGCCCGTCGCCGCCGACCGCTTCGAGCGCTACGCCCGCGACCCGCGCGCCGTCCTGCAGACCCCACTGCTCCCCCAGCCGGCGCAGGCCACACCGCTGGCACCGGGCGGGATCATCGGTGGCATGGTCAACCGCCAGCCGCTCGGCGTGGTGGCCTGCATCACCTCCTACAACTTCCCGATGGTCAACATGGCCGGCAAGGTGGCACCGGCGCTGGCCGCCGGCAACACCGTCGTGGTCAAGCCGGCGCCGCAGGACCCGCTGGCGATTGTGGAGCTCGTCCGCATCCTGAACGACGTCGGCTTCCCGCCGGGGGTCGTGAACCTCGTCAACGGCAACGGTCCGGCCTCCTCCGCCGCCCTGGTCGATTCCGACGAGGTGGACTGCGTCAGCTTCACGGGCTCGACCCAGGTCGGCGTGAAGATCGGCGAGCAGGCAGCCCGCACCATGAAGCGCACGCTGCTCGAGCTCGGCGGCAAGGGCGCCTGCGTCGTCTTCGAGGACGCGGATGTGAAGGGGGCGATCGGCTGCATCGGTTCCACCTGGTCGTTCCACTCCGGACAGATCTGCACGGCGCCGACGCGCGCCGTGGTGCACCGCAGCCTGTTCGATCAGGTGCGCGACGGGCTGGTGCAGATGGCGGGCTACCTCAAGGTCGGCGACCCGACCGACACGGCCACCATCGTCGGGCCCGTGATCTCGGCGGCGCAGCGGGGACGGATCGAGGCGCACATCCAGACGGCGCTCGAGGACGGCGGCGAGATCGTCATCGGCGGCGAGCGCCCGGCCGACTTGCCGACCGGCTTCTATGTGGCCCCCACGCTCATCACCGGCGACAACACCATGCGGGTGGCCCGCGAGGAGATTTTCGGCCCGGTCATCACCATGATCCCCTTCGACGACGAGGAGGAGGGCATCGCCATCGCCAACGACACCGAGTTCGGGCTCTACGACTACGTCTTCTCCAAGGACGGCGCCCGTGCGCTGCGCGTGGCCAAGCGACTGCAGGCCGGGCACGTGGGCGTCAACACCGCGCAGCGCAACCACGACGCGCCGTTCGGCGGCTTCAAGATGTCGGGCATCGGCCGTGACGGCGGCGACTACGGGCTGCTGGCTTACACCGAGCCCCAGGCCATCATCTGGAGCTCGTAGAGACGAGGTCGTTCAGCCCATCGTCCTGGCGCCGTCGATCGTCTCCCGGATGATGTCGGCGTGGCCGGCGTGCTGCGCTGTTTCGGCGATGACGTGGAGCAGCACGCGCCGGGCCGACCACGACGCCCCCGGCTCGAACCAAGGTCGGTCGGGGAGCGGGTGTGCGAGGTCGAGCGACGGTAAGGCCATGACGAGGTCATCGGTCTTCCAGGCCGTCTCGTCGTAGCGCTCGAGCAGGGCCTCCTTCGTGTCGTCGTCCGCCACCGCGAAAGTGTCGGCGTGACGGGCGTAGCTGCCCGCATCGGCGCCGCCCATGGCCGACGGGCCCTCGGTGATGAACCGGGACCAGTTCTGCTCCGCCACCGTCACGTGCTTGATGACGCCTCCGAGGCAGAGCGCGCTGGCCGTGGGGCGCAGCCGGATCTGTTCCTCCGAGAGGTCGCGCACGGTCAGCACCAGGAACTTCCGATGCTTGTCCAACGTTGCAACGAAGTCGCGTCGTTCGAGATCGCCGTGGTCAGCCTGATCTGTCATAGGGACCACCGTACGCTCCGGGTGCGCGGGGCCCGTAGAGCCGGTCGCAGCGCCCGTGGGGTAAGAACAGTGGATGGCGACGTTCCCCCACACGCCGATGCCGGCGCAGGGCCTCCCCCGCGACAAGGTCATGCAGCGGCTGATCACCATGAAGCAGGACGACCAGGACTGGCGGGGCGGGCGAGTCTTCAGCCTCGTCTACTCGGCGGGCGACGACATCCACGAGCTCCTCTCCGATGCGCTGGCGCTCTACAGCGCCGAGAACGGCCTCAACGTCCTGGCCTTCCCGAGCATCGGAGTCATGCAGCACGACATCGTCTCCAACACCGCGTCGCTGCTCGGTGCCGACGACCCCGCCGCCGGCGGCGCCGTGGAGGGCTATCTGACCTCGGGTGGCACCGAGAGCCTGCTGCAGGCCGTGAAGACGGCCCGTGACGTCGGCCGGGACCGGGGCCTGGCCCGCCCGCAGGTGGTGGCGGCCGAGAGCGCGCACGCCGCGTTCACGAAGGCCGCCGACTACTTCGACGTCGACCTGGTGCGCGTGCCCGTGGACACGGACTTCCGCGTCCGGGCCGAGGCGCTGGCCGACGCCTGCACCGACGAGACGATCATGGTGGTGGGCTCGGCCCCGACCTACCCACAGGGCGTGCTCGACCCCATCGCCGACATTGCCGCCCTGGCGCTCGAGCGCGACATCCTGTGCCACGTCGACGCCTGCATGGGCGGCTTCCTGCTCCCCTTCCTGGCCGAGCTCGGCCGCCTGAACGAGCCCTTCGACTTCCGCCTGCCGGGCGTGACGTCCATGTCGGCCGACGTGCACAAGTACGGCTACGCGTCCAAGGGCGTCTCGGTGATCCTGTACCGCACCCACGAGTTGGCCCGCAAGCAGCTGTTCGTGACCACCGACTGGTTGGGCGGCTTCTACGCCTCGACGGCCATGGCCGGCACCCGGCCGGCCGGGCCCGTCGCTGCGGCCTGGGCCGCCCTGATGCACATCGGCCGTGACGGGTACCTCGAGCTCACGCGCGCCGCGCACGACGCGGCCTGGGAGCTACGGGCCGGTATCGAGTCCATATATGGCCTTGAGGTGCGGGGCGACCCGCCGGCCACCGTGCTGGCGTTCGGTGCGGTCGACCCCGACGCGCTCGACATCTTCGCCGTGGGCGAACACCTGGCGGCGGAGGGCTGGTATCTGGACCGCCAGAACCGTCCGGACTCGCTCCACGCAACGGTGCACGCCGGCAGCGCGGCCACCGTGCCTCTGCTGGTGGCCGACCTCCGGCGGGCGGTCGACGCGGTCGGCGCCAGCCGCACCGACCGGCGCGACACGACCTACGGGCAGAGCCTTTAGCCGGGCTCCATGGCGACCTCGTCGACGTAGCACCAGACCCAGTCCTCGCCGGGCTGGAAGGACTGCACCAGCGGGTGGCCCGACGCGTGGAAGTGCCCCGTGGCGTGCTTGTGGGGCGAGGAGTCGCAGCAATTGACCTCCCCGCAGGACAGGCACAGCCGCAGGTGCAACCAGGTGCCGCCGATCTTCATGCACTCGCCGCAGCCGGCGGGCGTCTGCGGCTCCACCTCCGCCATCTGGTCCAGATGGGTGCACTCGGCCATGGGGATCCTCCTGTCGAGCTGTCGATCGTTACGAAGCGGTCATGCCGCCGTCGACCGGGAGGACCGCACCGGTCAGGCCCGACGAAGCAGGGCCACACAACCAGGCGATCAACGCGGCCGGCTCCGCCGGCTCGAGCAGGCGCCCCACCAGATGGTGGCCGGCGAACTCGTCCGTCGAGGGCAGACCGTAGACGGCGGCCGACGCGTCGAGCATCGGTCCCCTGGTCGAGCCCGGGCACACGACGTTGGCGGTGATGCCGCTGCCGGCCAGGTCGGCCGCCAGGGAACGGGTGAAGCCGATGACCGCGTGCTTCGACGCGCTGTAGGCGCTCAGGCGTGGCAGCCCGAGCACCCCGGCGGTCGACGACACGGCCACCACGCGTCCCTGGCGCGGCTTGGGCCCGTCCAGCAGCGCCGGCACCGCGGCGGCCGCCAGGCGCCGCACGCCGTTGACGTTGACGTTGAACTGCACGTCCCACTGGGCGTCGGGGATCTCCCACGCCGCCGGGCCACCGCTGATCACGCCGGCCGCGGCGACGGCCGCCTGCAGGCCCCCGAAGTGCGTGACGGCCTCGTCCACGGCGGCGCGCATGTCCGACGCGCTGCGTACGTCCCCCACCACGGCGCGCACGGCGCTGCCGTGACGGTCGACCACCTCCTGCAGGTCGGCCTTGGTGGAGAGGGGGTAGTCGAGGGCCGGCTCGTCGGCGGAGCGGTCCACCGCCACCACCTGCCACCCGGCCGCCACCAGCGCGTCCACGGTCGCGGCGCCCATGCCACGCCCGGCCCCGGTGACGACCGCGGCGGGGCTCACGACGGCGACCAGCGGGCCGACACGGCCGCGGCCAGCTCATCCACCAGGCCTTCGAGCAGCGCGCGGCCCTCCTCGACGTTCGCCCCCGTGGGATCGCCCAGCACGCCGTTGGACGATACCGGTCGCACCCCCTCGGCGCGCAGCCGGGGCAGCAGCGTGGCGATCGGTTCGGTGCGGCCGGGCTCGGCCAGATGCAGGCGCACCGCGGCAGGGTCGATGGCCAGCAGTATCGAGGTCTCGGTCCGTCCGGCGTGCGCATCCCCGCCCGGCGTCAGGACCCGCCAGACCAGCACGTCGTCGCCTTCGGACGCGGCGCACCGCTCGACGGCGACCAGCGCGTCCTCGTTGCCGCCGTGCGCGTTGACGAACACCACCCCGGCAAAGGAACCGCGGGCGGAACGCACGAGCTCGACGAGGAGGTCGGCCAGCACCGCATGGCCGATGAGTAGCGTGCCGGGGAAGGCGGCGTGCTCCCCGCTGGCGCCGTAGGCCACGGCGGGCGCCACCGACACCGCGACGCCCCCGCACCGGGCGGCCAGTCCGCCGGCGATCGCGCCGGCGATGCGGGTGTCGGTGTCGAGCGGCAGGTGGGGCCCGTGCTGCTCGAGCGAGCCCAGCGGGACAGCCAGGACCGAGCGCCCCCCGGTCGCCTCCACCTGCAGCCAGGTGGCCCCGGCCAGATCCACGCTCAGGCGGGCGCCGGCGAGCGAAAGCGGACCCGGACGGGCATGGGCACCGGTAGGGGCGTCCCGTCCCGCCCGACCTTGGAGTGGCCCACCACCGACTGCGGTCGCCCCTCAAGAGCGGCCAGCGCCGCCTCACCGTGCCCGTACACGCACTCGGGGTCCGGGCCGTCGAGCGGCAGCCCGGTGAAGAACTTGGCCGCCATGCAGCCGCCGCGGCAGGCGTCGAAGGACCCGCAGGACGCGCAGGCGCCCGCGCTCTGCGGCTCGCGCAGCGAGGTGAACAGCGCCGAGTCACGCCACACCGACGGAAAGCCCCCGGGGTCGCGCACGTTGCCGGCCAGGAACTGCCGGTCGATGACGAAGGGGCAGGCGTAGACGTCGCCCACCGGATCGATGAGGCAGACGACGCGCCCCGCTCCGCACAGGTTCAGGCCGTCGAGCGGCTCCCCCAGGGCCGAGAGGTGGAAGAAGGAGTCGCCGGTCAACACGCCGGGGCGTTCGAGCAGCCAGTGGTAGAGCGTGCGTTGCTGATCCGCCGTCGGGTGCAGCGCGTCCCAGGTGTCGACGGCACGGCCGGAGGGGCGCAGGCGGGTCAGGCGCAGCTGGGCGCCGTACGAGTCGGCGATGGCGGCCAGCGCGTCCAGCTCCTCGACGTTCTGCCGGGTGACGACCACGCTTATTTTGAAGGGGCCGAAGCCGGCAGCGGCCAGGTTGTCCATAGCGGTGCGGGCGGCGGCGAACGACCCCTCGCCACGGAGGGCGTCGTTGGAGGCGGCCGTGGCACCGTCGATGCTGATCTGCACGTCGAGGTAGTCGAGCGCCGCCAGCTGCCGGGCCCGCTCGGCCGTGAGCCGGGTCCCGTTGGTGGAGAACTTCACGCCGACCCGGCGATCGACGGCGTAGGTCACGAGGTCCAAGAAGTCGGGCCGCAGCATGGGCTCTCCCCCGCCGATGTTCACATAGAAGACCTTCAGATCGGCCATGTCGTCGACGATGCCGCGGGCCTCGGCCGGCGTGAGCTCGCCCGGGTCGCGCCGGCCCGATGAGCTGAGGCAGTGCACGCAGGCGAGATTGCAGGCGTAGGTCAGCTCCCAGGTGAGACAGATGGGTGCATCGAGGCCACGGCTGAACTGCTCCTTCAGCGGCAACGGCGCCTGCACCGCTCGCCCCGGATCATCGGACATCGATGACCTCCGAGGCGGCCAGCCGGGCCAGGGCCCGCCGGTAGGAGGGCTGTTGGCCTGCGGGCACGAGCGCGGCGATGGCCGCGGCCGCGCTCGGGTAGTCCCGCAGCGACGACACCAGCTCGACGAGCAGGCGGGATTTGAGGAAGACGAGCCGGCGGTTGCCGTAGTGATACGCCAAAGCACCGAACGACTCGTCGCGCAGCGCGACCTGGGGGTTGAGCTGCCACGCCTGCTCGAGCTCGAGTGCGAACGCGGCCCCCGCAGGCTGCGCCTCGGTCACGCTCAATAGACGCCGCACATCCCGTCGATGGAGACCTCTTCGACCAGGAGCTCGTCCACGGCATCCTCGTCGGTCAGCTCGTCGACGTCCTCGGTGTCTTGGTCCTCAGCCAGCATCCCGACCTCCTCTGGGCACACGGCCAGCCTATCCCCCGTCCCGGACTGCCAAGATTGAGCAGTGGCCCAGCTCAGCGCACCCACGCCTTCACCGGTGCGGCCCGCGCCCTCCCGCACCACCACGCCGCTGCCCGGCTCCTTCACCCTGACCGAGGACGCGTCGACGCAGGAGTTCGACGGCGGGACCGTGCTGCTGGGCGGGAGCCCGCTGCGGCTCTTCCGGATCACAGAGCGGGCCCGGGAGCTGGTGGCGCGCTGGCGACACGGCGCCGTCGTGGGGCCGCGTCGGCCGGCGGGGCTGCTGGCGCGACGTCTGGTGTCCGCCGGCGCCTTCTGCCCTCATCCACCCGGCGGCACCCTGGGAACCGACGACGTGACGGTCGTCGTACCGGTGCGCGACCGGCCCGCACAACTCGACCGCCTGTTGCATGCGCTGTCGCTGCAAGGGTTGTCCTGCATCGTGGTGGACGACGCGTCGGTCGATGCGGGCGCCATCAAGGAGCTGGCCGAGCGGCGGGGCGCAGCCTTCGTCGGGCTGCCGGCCAACGTCGGCCCGGCGGGCGCTCGCAACGCCGGATTGGCCGCGGTCGACACCGCGCTCGTCGCCTTCGTGGACTCCGACTGCGTGCCCGCCGCAGGATGGCTCCATCCGCTGCTGGGCCACTTCGACGACCCGTTGGTGGCGGCCGTGGCGCCACGTATCGTGCACGCCGGCGCGCCAGGCCGTTACGAGTCGGCGCGGGGGTCGCTCGACCGGGGCGACCGTGCAGGCCCCGTGCCGCGCCGGGAGCCGCATCCCGTTCGTGCCCAGCGCGGCCCTCGTCGTCCGGGCCGGCGTGGCAACGGGCCCGGAGCTCTTCGACCCCGCGCTGAGCGGCGGCGAGGACGTCGACCTGGTCTGGCGGCTGAGTGAGGCCGGCTGGGACGTGCGCTACGCCCCGTCGAGCACGGTCGCTCACGACGGCCCGGCCACGCTGGGAGAGTTCCTGTCGCGGCGGGCCTTCTACGGGACGACCGCCGGCCCGCTCGCCCGGCGCCACGGCGCCGCGCTGGCGCCGGCGCACGTGTCGGGCTGGTCGCTGGCTGTCTGGGGTCTGATGCTGCGGCGACGGCCCGTGCTCGCACTGGCCGCTTTGTCGGCGTCCATCGCCATCCTGGCCCACCGCCTGCGCGGGCTGGTGCGGGACCCGGTCGGCGTCGCCACGCACATCGCGGGCGGCGGGACGGCGCGCGCCGCCCTGCCGACACTCGCTTCGCTGACCCGGGCCTGGTCGCCCGCGCTCGTGTTCGGGCTGGCCTTCCGCCGCACCCGCACCGTGTCGGCGCTGGCCCTGGTCGTCCCCGCGCTCGACGAGTGGGCCGCCGACCGGCAGGAGCGCGATCCGGTCCGCGCCGTCGCCGTCCACGTGGCCGACGACGTTGCCTACGGCACCGGGGTCTGGATCGGATGCGCACGGGAGCGGACGCTCGTGCCGCTCATCCCCCGCATCGCGTGGCGCTCTCGCGTCTGGTCGTCGCCTGCGCTGCGCGACTCGTTGCAGCCACCGGCGGAGAGAGGCTGAACCACCGGCCCGTACACGACGATGGCCGGCCGGTTATCCCAGGGCGAACCGGAGCTGTCCGTCCTGGTGGTCCCACGACGTCGCCGTCCAGAACGCCACGGCGTTGTCGCTGGACCCGAGGACGATCGCGTGCAGGCGCTGCGCCCCGACCGCACGCAAGCGGTCCTCCGCCGCCTGCAGGAGCAACCGGCCGAGCCCGCGGCGGCGATGGCCCGGCCCCACCGCCAGACGGTAGACCGAGCCGCGCCAGCCGTCCCACGCGGCGATAACCGATCCCACAACGTGACCGTCCTCCTCGGCGACGATCAGCGCACCCGAATCACGGCGCAACAGGCCGGCGAGCGCCTCAGCCGAGTCTGTGGACGTCGGCTCCGCGGCCTCCCGCCAGAACGTCAATACATCCTGGATATCGTCCGCCGTTGCCGGCCGGAGCGCAATGGCCACGGGTCAATCGTAGGAACGTGTCAGTCGTGGCGGCGCGCCTTGAACGCCTCGGCCCGGTACCCGATGTCGACGGTCACGTCGCCGGACACGCCGAGCGCGTCGCGCAGGACCCGCCGCGCCGTCTCGAAGAGCCGGGTGCGGGCGTCGTCCTCCATGAGGATGACCCAACTGAAGGTGCCGAGCAGCCCGATGAGCTCGTCGGCGTTGAGCGCGACGTCCCATGTGAACACGGCCTGCTCGGGCTGATCGAAAGGAACCCCCGGTGGGATCTCGAGTGCCTGGACGAGCGCGTTGCGGTCGTTCAGTGCGGTCGACAGCTCAGCCTGGCTCTGGCCGTCGATGGCCGCCAGGTCCGGGGAGCCGTCGCCGCTGAGGAGGGCTCGCGCCTGGGCGATGAGGCCGGCATCGGGGTCGGGCCCCGACCAGACGGCGGCCAGCGTGCCGCCGGGAACGAGGACACGGCCGGCCTCGAGGAGAGTGGAGACCGGGTCCATCCAATGCCACGAGGACGATGCCACGACGGCGTCCACGCTGGCATCGGGCAGCGGGATCGCCTCACCACGGCCGGCGACGGCGCGGACGCCGGGCTGCGACTCGGCGAGCACCGCCCGCATGCGGTCGTCGGGCTCCACCGCGACGACCTCCTCGGCCCGCTCGACCAGCAGCCGCGACAGCGCCCCGGTGCCCGCGCCCAGGTCGACGACGGTCCGCACGTGCGCCGGCAGGATCCACTCCACCGCGTCGGCCGGCGGGCCCGGTCGGTACCGCTCGTACTGCTCGGCGGCGGAGCCGAAGCTCGAGGCCCGCTTGGCCTTCTGCTCGGGCGTGAGGGAAGTGGGCTCGGGCATGGCGCCGACCCTAGGCCGAGCCGGCGCCGGAGTGCCCGGGTGGGCGCCGGAGTGCCCGGGTGGGCCTGCACACGTTGGCGCGTAGAGTCTCTCGGTCCCCGTTGCGCCTCGGTGGGCGCGGGGACGAGTCGGCAGCACGAGAGGTTCGCCATGGCAAACAAGTGGTTCGAGACGGTGGCCGAGGCCCAGCGGCGGGCCGAGAAGCGCCTGCCCAAGTCTGTCTACAGCGCACTGATTGCCGGCTCCGAGCGCGGTCTCACGCTCGAGGACAACATCACCGCCTACTCCGAACTGGGCTTCGCCCCCCATGTGGCCGGACTCGCCCCCAGCCGGGACCTGGCCACCAAGGTCATGGGCCAGGAGATCTCCTTCCCCGTCCTCATCTCGCCCACCGGCGTCCAGGCCGTCCACCCCGGAGGTGAGGTCGCTATGGCCGCGGCCGCGGCCGCCCGTGGGACCGCCATGGGCCTCAGTTCGTTCGCCTCCATGCCCGTCGAGGATGTCGTGGCGGCCAACCCCCAGACCTTCTTCCAGATCTACTGGATCGGCACGCGGGACCAAATCGCGGCGCGGGTCGAGCGGGCCCGGGACGCCGGCGCGGTCGGCCTCATCGCGACACTGGACTGGTCCTTCTCGCACGGGCGCGACTGGGGCAGCCCGACCATCCCCGAGAGCGTGGACCTGCGCGCCATGGTGCGCTTCGCCCCCGAGGCCCTGGCCCACCCGCGCTGGCTCCTCTCCTTCGCCCGCACCGGCAAGTGGCCCGACCTGACCACGCCGAACATGGTCCCCAAGGGCCAGCCGGGCCCGACGTTTTTCGGCGCCTACGGGGACTGGATGGGCACGCCGCCACCGAGTTGGGACGACGTGGCCTGGCTACGCGAACTATGGGGCGGGCCGTTCATGCTGAAGGGCGTCAGCCGGGTGGACGACGCAAAGAGGGCCGTGGACGCCGGCGTCAGCGCCATCTCGGTGTCGAACCACGGGGGCAACAACCTCGATGGGACCCCCGCCACCATCCGCGCCCTCCCTGCGGTCGCCGCTGCCGTGGGTGACCAGATCGACGTCCTCCTCGACGGAGGCATCCGGCGGGGTGGCGACGCGGTCAAGGCGCTGGCGCTGGGGGCGAAGGCCGTCATGATCGGCCGCGCCTCGCTGTGGGGCCTGGCGGCCAACGGGCAGGCCGGTGTTGAGAACGTGCTCGACATCATGCGCAGCGGAATGGAGTCCGCGCTCCTCGGGCTCGGGCACGCCTCCGTCGCCGAGCTGAACCCCGGCGACTTGGTGATCCCCGAAGGGTTCAGCCGCCACCTCGGCTGAGACCGCGGCGGCGCTGATCAGTGGGCGCTGCCGCGCCGTGGTAAGTGGGCGCGGGCTCTAGCTGTCGAACTTCACGACGCCGCGCACGATGGTGCCGGCGGCCTGGTCCTCGTAGCCCTGCTGCACCTGGTCGAGCGTGTACTCCTGCGTGATGATCTCGTCGATCTTCAGCGCGCCCTTCTCGTAGAGGTTCAGAAGATTCGGTATCTGCACCCGCGGGCTCTGTGACCCGAAGACGGTGCCGAGGATGGCCTGGTTGAACATGGCCAGGCTGAACAAGTTGAGCTTCACGTCCATCTGGTCGAAGGGCGCGATCGCCGTCACGACGACGCGGGCGTCCTTGGAACCACAGGCGCAGGCCGCGGCGATCAGGTCGCCGTGCAGCACGCTCGGTGTCAGGATCACCACGTCGGCGTTGCGGCCCATGGTCAGCTCGGGCAACATCAGCTGGGCGTCGAGCAGCGAGGGCGCCGTGTGCGTGGCGCCATACTCCTTGGCCTTCTCGAGCTTGAACGGGACAGGGTCGACCGCAATGATGTTGCGCGCCCCGGCGATGCGAGCGCCCTGCACGGCGCCCGAGCCGACGCCACCGCATCCGGCGACCACCACCGTCTCACCGGGCTTCACCTTGGCCCGGTCCACGGCGGAGCCGAAGCCCGTAGAGATGCCGCAGCTGATAAGCGCGGCTGCCTTCATGTTGTCCCACGGGTTGATCTTCACGAGCGAGTTCTCGTGCACGACCATCTCGTCGGCGAACGTCCCGAGCTGGGCCATGCGGTTGAGGTTCTCGCCACCGAGGTGGTAGCGGTAGGTGCCGTCGCTGATCATGCCGCCCGCCAGCGTCATCATCCCGAGATCGCACAGGTTCTGCCGTCCGGAGGCACACCAGTGACACGTCCCACAAGAGGGTATGAAAGAAACAGCGACGTGGTCACCCTCTGAAACCTGCGTCACATTGGTCCCGACCTCGGTGACGATGCCGGAGCCCTCGTGTCCGCCGACCACCGGGAACATGGACTTCACGCCCATCATCTCGAGCACCTCGGGCGTCTGGCTGATGTCGCCCGAGCGCAGGTGCTCGTCCGAGTGGCAGAGGCCGGCCCAGACCATCTTCACCCGCACCTCGCGGTTGCCCGGGGGGTCGATCTCGATCTCTTCGGTCTTCCAGGGCTCATTCAGCCCCGTACACACCGCCGCGCGCGTCGTGGTCATTGGCAATCCCTCCCTGAGGTTGCGGCGAACTGGTTCGCATGCTCAGTATCGCCCCCCACCCGGGCGGGGACAACCGGGCCCGGCGGTAAGGTGCGCGCGTGCCCGTGCCTGACGTGCCCGACGTGTACTCCGACATGGCCGCCCGGGTGCGCAACTGGGGGCGGTGGGGCCCCGACGACGAAATCGGCACCCTCAACCTGATCGACGAGGCTGCCCGGCGCCGGGGAGCCGCCGCGGTGGTGTCGGGCCGGGCGTTCGCCCTGGGGCTGCCGCTGTCGGCGGCCGAGGGGATCCAGTTGGGATTCGTCGAGGGGCGGGTCAACCCGACCCGCACCATGGTCCAGGTGAATCAGCCGGTCAACGCCGACCAACCCGAATGGATCTCCTTCAGCGAGGACGTGCTGACGTTGGCCACCCAGTGCGCCACCCACTGGGACGCCCTGGCCCACGCCACCTACGGCGGCCTCATCTATAACGGGTATCCGGCCACGAGCGTCACCGCCGAGGACGGCGCCACCCGCTGCGGCATCCACCGGTTGGGCACCGTCGTGAGCCGTGGCGTCCTGCTCGACGTAGCCCGTGCTTTGGGGCGCGACGTCCTCGAGCCGGGCTACCCGATCATGCCGGACGACCTCGACGCCGCCCTGGAGTTGGCCGATGTCGTGCCCGAGCCGGGCGACATCGTGCTGGTGCGCACGGGCCAGATGGTGCATTTGCGCACCGGCCAGCGCGACCTCGTGGCCTACACCTACCCGTCTCCCGGGCTGACGATCGACACCGCGGCATGGTTCCACGCCCACGACGTCGCCGCGGTGGCGACCGACACCCTCCCCTTCGAGGTCTTCCCGTGCCAGTACGAGGACGCGTACCTGCCGGTCCACCTGCTCCACCTGGTGGAGATGGGCCTGACCCAGGGTCAGAACTGGGTCCTCGACCCGCTGGCCGAGGACTGCGCCGCCGACGGGCGCTACAGCTTCCTGCTCGACGCCACCCCGCTGCCGTTGACCCATGGGCTCGGCACGCCCCTCAACCCGCTCGCGCTCAAATAGACCTTCTCCGCCGTCGTCGGTCAGCGATCAGCGGTCATCGGTCAGCGGTTGCCGCTGCTGTTGCGGCGCGCCGTGGCGCCACCCAGCACCGGGCCGGTACGGGGCCTGGTGCGCTCGCGCGAGGGGATCTCGGCCGGCGGCACCTCCCGCCCGGTCACGGCCCAGTGCAGCGTCCGCGCCTGGGTGTCGATGAGGTGACGCGTGCGGATCCCCCAGAACTCGAAGCCGTAGCGGTGGGCCGACACGCTGGCGAACATGGCGACCAGCGTGCCCGCCACGGCCATCGGGTCGACGCCCGCCGGTGAGCAGGTGGCCCCGGCCGGCCCTCCCTCAGGCGACGGTGAGGCGGTGGCGATCACCTGCGCCAGGGCCACGGTCACCGCGTTGAGCGCCCGCACCCGGATGCCCCGCAGCTGCCCCTCGCCCTCCTCGGTCGCCAGGTCGACCACCCGGAACACGGCACGGTTGTCCTCCCAGTAACCGAGGAAGCCCTCCGTCACCGCCAGCGCGGTGTCCCAGCTCGCCTGGTCGGACCAGTCCCCGTCGACCAGGTCGGCCAGCTGGCCCGCCTGGTCGACCATGCCCTCGGCCAACACCTGGATGGCCTGCTCCACGTTGGCGAAGTACTGATAGAAGGTCGCCGGCGAGGTCTGGGCCTGGCGGGCGATGTCGGTGACCTTGACGGACCGCCAGGACGTCGTGGCCAGAAGCTCGACCGTGGCGTCGAGCAGGCGCTGGCGGGTCTGGCGACCCCGCTCTCCCGGCACCCTGCCATCGGTCGTGGCCACCTGCTCGGCGTAAGCCTCGAGGTCGACGACGGTGGCCTCAGGCCCGGGGCTTCCTCCTGACATGGCGGCCCAGCGTACCGGCCCCGCCCCCGAAGACCCAGGTGGCGGTGCGGATACGCTGTCGGCATGGAGCAGACGCTGACCCGCCCGCTCACCCGCGCGCAGCAGGCCAGGCGCCAGCGCGTGATCGACGCGGCCATGGCGTTGGGGCTCGAGGGGGGCTACGAGGCGGTGCAGATGCGCGACGTCGCCGCCCGGGCGGACGTCGCCATGGGCACGGTGTACCGCTACTTCACGAGCAAGGACCACCTCCTGGCGGCCACGCTCGTGCACTGGGTCGAGCTGCTCGACACGCGCATCGGGCAGCACCCGCCGCGCGGGGAGCACCCGGCCGACCGCGTCCTCGACGTGCTGGACCGCGCGCTGCGCGCCATGGGCCGCCAGCCCAAGCTGGTCACCGCGGTGTTCACCTCGCTGTCGTCGCCGGACCCGGCGGCGGTGGGCTGCCAGCAGCAGATCACATTGCTGATGGAAGGGATCATTTCGCGGGCCATGGGCGAGCGCGACGTCCCCGACTTCGCCGACCGGGCCCGCATGATCGGCCACGTCTGGTACTCCGCGCTGGTCGGCTGGGTCAACGGCTGGTCCACCATGGCGCGGGTCTACGACGAGCTGGCCGTGTCGGTGCGCCTCCTGTTGCCCGATCAGCTCGTCGAGCGCACACCGGTCTGACCTGGGCCTTCCATCGGCCCGCCGCGGGCCACGGTTGACCCAACCGGCGAGAACGCCCGCGCTAGGGTCGCCCCGATGACCGCCGGCGCCACCACCCGCGGGCTGCCCATCGAGATCCAGGGACTCTCCAAGCACTTCGGGCCGGTGCTGGCCGTCGACAACCTCTCGTTCACCGTCGAGCCCGGGCGCGTCACCGGCTTCCTGGGGCCCAACGGCTCGGGCAAGACGACGACGCTGCGCATGCTCCTCGGCCTCGTGCACCCCTCCGCGGGCACGGCGACCATCGCCGGCAGCAACTACCAGGACCTGACGAACCCGACGTCCAGTGTCGGCGCCGTCCTCGAAGCGACGAGCTTCCACCCGGCGCGGCGCGCCCGGACGCACCTGCGCATGGCCGCTCGCGCCGGCGGCCACGACGAGAAGCGGGTCGACGAGGTCCTCGGGCTGGTCGGGTTATCGGGCGACGCCAAGCGCAAGATCGGCGGCTTCTCAATGGGCATGCGCCAGCGTCTGGAGCTGGCCACGGCCCTCATCGGCGACCCCGACGTCCTCATCCTCGACGAGCCGTCGAACGGGCTCGACCCGCAGGGCATCGCCTGGCTGCGCGACTTCATGCGCTACATGGCCAGCGAGGGCCGCACCGTGCTCGTCTCCTCCCACCTCCTGTCCGAGATGGCCCAGACCATCGACAACGCGGTCATCGTGTCGTTCGGGCAGCTGAAGGCCCAGGGCACGCTCGCCGAGATCACCGCCGGCATCACGGGCATGGTGATGCGGGCCCGCACCCCCGAGGCCGACCGCCTGGCCGGCGTCCTCACCCAGGCGGGGATCGCCTTCCGCCGGCTCACCCACGACGAGGTCGCCATGGACGCCGTCACGCCCGAGCAGGTCGGACCGCTGCTGGCCTCGAACCAGATCGTCTTATATGAGCTCATCCAGGAGGGCGGCGACCTCGAGTCCGTCTTCCTCTCCCTCACCGCCGGGCTCGGCTTCGGCGACATAGTCGCCCCGTCCCCATCCCCATCCCCGTCCCCGCCACCGCCACCGGCGCCGGCGCCACCGACGTGATAAACGCCCTGCGGGCCGAGCTCCTCAAGATACGCACCATGCCCGGTGTGTGGGTCACGTTCGCCCTGGCGTTCCCACTCACGGTCCTGGGCATCCTGATCGTGCTGGCGTCCGCCGGCGGCTTCCCGGGCCACACGTTCTATTTCGTCTCGTCGCTCAGCCAGCGCCGTCGGCTCCTGGGCTCGGGCTACTTCGGCATAGAGATCCTGGCGCCGATCCTCGGCGTGCTGTGCATCACCAGCGAGTACCGCCAGAAGACCATCACGACCTCGCTCGTCCTGGTCCCGGTGCGCAGCCGGGTCCTGCTGGCCAAGGTCATCGCCGTCGCGCTGTGGTCTCTCTTCATCGCGCTCCTGGGGCTGGTGGCCGTGGCCGCCGTGGCGCTGCCCTGGAACGCCGCCCTCGGTGGTGTCACCTCCCAGGTGACGGATCAGATCGGCGCGGTGATCCCCGGGCTGCTGGCGTCGGCCGTCCTGCTCGGCCTCTTCGGCCTGGGCTTCGGGACCCTGGTCAAGAACCAGGTGGCCGCCATCCTGCTCACCATCGGCGGGACCTTGATTCTGGAGGGCATCCTCATCGCGCTGGCCAAGGCCATCTTCCACTACGACCTGAACTGGCTCCCCAACGGGGCCGGTGCCGCGCTGGCCGGCGACATCGCCCGGGGCTTCGGCGGCGGCGGTGACGGTGGCAACGGTCCCAACGCGTTCCGCCTCCTGACCTGGTGGCAGGGCGGCCTGGCGCTGCTGGCCTGGGGCCTGGGGCCGCTGGCCCTCGGCTACTTCACCACCTTCCGCCGCGACGTCACCTGACGGCGCCCGCCGGACGCGCGCTGCAGCGCCCCCTCGGCCTCAGCCGCGCAGGACAACGCCGGGCCGCTCCGCCAGACCTTCCTCGGCGGGGGCACCGTCGACCCGGATCGGCACACCGTTCACCATCGTGTGGGTCATCCCCACCGGCGCGTCCGCGGTGAGACGCTCGCCGTCGGCGGGGAAGTCGCGCACGCGGCGCAACGGGTCCGGGGCCCACCGTGTCGGGGTCGAAGACACACAGGTCCGCCGCCTTGCCCACCTCGACCGTCCCCCGGTCGGCCAGGCCGTAGACGCGGGCGGGCTCGCCCGTCAGCTTGTGGATGGCGCGCTCCAGCGGCATGACGCCGCGCTCGCGGACCCAGTTGCCGAGGAGGTCGGTCGAGAAGCAGGCGTCGCAGAGCTGCGAGACGTGCGCCCCGGAATCGGCCAGGCCCAACAGCACGTTGTCACGGGGCAGCAGCCAGGCGATGGCGTCGGGGTCGTCGTTGGCCAGCACCGACCAGAAACGCGCCTCGAGGTCGTCGTCGAGCGAGACGTCGAGCATCACGTCGAGCGGGGTGCAGCCTCGCTCCTCGGCCAGCACCGCCACCGGGTGGTCGGCCAGCTCGGGGTGGGTGCGCGATTCGGCCACCGAAATGGCCGCCCAGTTGAGGGGGAAGCCGCCGGCCTTGCCGCTGACGTCGTCCCACGCCGTCGCCCGCCACGACGGGTCGCGGTAGGCGGCGAGGCGCTCCTCCTTCGACTTGCCCATCAACGCGGCGAAGGTGGGACGCATGTTGAGCGTGAAGGGCTCGGACAGGTTCATCTGGAAGACGAGCGGCCGGCACGACACCTGCGGCCACACCTCGACGCCGTCGGCCCAGGCCGCATCGTGCTCCGCGATCACCTTCTCGTGGTACGGGTAGCCCTTCACCGTGAGCAGCGCCGTCCAGGTGAAGGGCCGTCCCACCTCGCGCTGGAGCCGGAAGACTTCCTGGTTGGGGAAGACGCCGCCCGGCAGCAGCGCCACCACCCCGCGCCCGCACTGCTTGACCGGTTCGAGCAGGGCGCGCAACTCGGCCAGGTCGGCCACCCTCGAGGGGACGGGCCGGCCGCTGTCACCGTTGTGCGTCGGCGACGCGCTGGACGCGAAGCCCGCGGCGCCGCCTGCCATGGCGTCGGCCACCACGGCCTGCATGACCGCGATCTCGTCCTCGGTCGCCGGGCGCTCGTAGGCGTCCTCGCCCATCACGTAGAGCCGCACTGCGGTGTGCCCGACGTAGCACCCGAAGTTGAGGGCGGCGCCCCGCGCCTCGACCGCGTCGAGATACTGGGGAAAGGTCTCGAACTCACCCCACGGCACACCGGCGGCCAGGGTGTCGAAGCTCATGTCCTCCACGTGCTGGAGCGTGCGGGCCAGCAGGGGCACGCCGTCGGCGCGGATGGGCGCGATGGAGAAGCCGCAGTTCCCGGCAATGACCGAGGTGACCCCGTGGAAGGAGGACGGGGTCAGGTTCGGGTCCCAGAAGACCTGCGCGTCGTAATGGGTGTGGATGTCGACGAAGCCGGGGCTCACGACCTGGCCGGACGCATCGAGGACGCGGTCGCCCTGGAGGTTGGCGCCGATGTCGCTGATACGGCCGCCGGTGACGGCGACGTCGGCGGAGCGACCGGGAGCGCCGGTCCCGTCGACCACGGTTCCTCCTCGAATGACGATGTCTGCGTGCATTGACCCATCGTCGCAGCCCTCAGGCCCCTTTGCACGCGCGAGAGCAGGCTCGCAGCCCGATTCGGATACCCTGGGTAGGCAGGAATTGCGGTAGGGGTGGGTCGACGCGCCAGGGAGCGCCGAACTGGAGTGTGCATGGCGGGTCGGATTTTCAGTTCCAAGGCAACGACCCCGCCCGATGACTCCCTGCAGATCTCGGGCGCCATCGTCGCCCCCTCCGACGGGCCCTCCCCGGTCCAGCTCGTCGACGCCGGCCGTGCCCCGCACGGCCTCGGGGTCGTGCGGGACCAGTACGAACGCAAGATCCGCAAGAGCCCGACCATCCGCATGGTCCCCAGCTCCATGATGGTGGAGGGCCGGCGCCTGCGCTTCGCCGTTTCCGACAACGTCGACGCCTATGGCCCCGACGGACCGGGGTCGCCGCCGATCTGGGCCGTCAACATCCACGGCTACTTCGCCGGCGGGGGCATGTACTGGCGCGAGAGCGCACGGCTCGCGGAGCAACTGGGCTGGCGGGTCATCAACCCGAGCCTGCCCGGCTTCGGCGGCAGCGACCCGCTCGAGTGGTCGGACGTCTCCATGGAGAATCTGGCCAACCAGGTCATGGCGGTGGTGCACAAGGTGGACGCCGGGCCCGTCGTCCTGCTCGGCCACTCCATGGGCGGGGCCGTCGCCGTGCAGTTCGCTCACGACCATCCGCGGCGGACCCTCGGTCTCGTCTACCGCGACGGTGTGAGCACCCCGGGCTGGAAGGAGCGCCGCGGCCTCCTGCCCACGGTGCTGTCGCCCTTCCTGCCCGACGTGGCACCCATGGTCGACATGGTCGCTGCGGTCGTCTTCGACCTGCCCGACCTCTTCCTCGGCCGCATGTACTCCACCGTCCGTGCCGTGCTGCCCGACATGCGCCAGAACATCCGCACCATGTCCCAGACGCTGCCCGTCGGCAGCATGCTCATGGGCGTGGACCAGCGCAGCGAGGTGCGTCACCTGGCGGCCCAGCAGATCCCCATCCTCAACGAGTGGGGCTGCTTCGACCGCATCACGCCCAGTGGCACCGCACTCGAGTTCGCCGCCATCGCGCGCTCGCCGGTGGTCTGGGTGCCCGGGGGCCACAGCTGGATGCTGGCGCGGCCCCAGGGTCAGGCCGACATCCTCACGCATCTCGTGCAAGGCGGGGCCTTCATGGCGAAGGTGGAGGATCGCTGGCGCCAGTTCACCCCGCGCGAGTACACCCTGCGCGCCGTGAACTGACCGACACCGTGCCGCGGGCCGACCACGTCGCGGGCGCCGGCGCCCGCGCCCGCGCTCCAGCGGGCGCGCCATGATCGACCGCTTGCTCCAGCCGCTGCTGTCCCTGCACGGCTGGCCGGCCTACACACTCGTCGGCCTCCTCGTCTTCGCCGAAGCCGCGGTGATGCTCGGCTTCGTCTTCCCCGGCGAGACGGCTGCCATCCTCGGTGGCGTGCTGGCCTCCAAGGGCGGGGTGGACCTGGCCGGCATCGCCGCCGTGGTCGTCGTCTGCGCCATCGCGGGCGACTCGGTGGGCTACGCCATCGGCGAGCGCTGGGGGCACCAGCTGCTGCAGCTCGGTCCGCTGCGCAAACGCCAGAAGGGCATCGACACCGCGCTCCGTCAGCTGAACCGTCGGGGCCCCCTCGCGGTCTTCGTGGCCCGCTTCTCCGCCTTCCTGCGCGCCGTGGTCCCGGGGCTGGCCGGCCTGTCCTCCATGCACTACCGCACCTTCGTGACCGCCAACGCCGCCGGCGGTCTTTGCTGGGGCGTGCTCTACGTCCTCCTCGGCTATTTCGTCGGGCAGAGCGTCGAGAAGGCGACCGGCATCGCGTCGGACGTCGTGCTCGGTCTCATCCTGGTGGTGACGGTCGTGCTCGTCGTGCGCCACTGGCGCAGGGACAAGGCTGCGATGGAGGGGCCATCGGAGCCATCGGAGCCGGGGGCACCATCGGAGCCGGGGGCACCATCGGAGCCGGCGGCACCATCGGAGCCGGGGGGCGGCGCCGCGGACTGATCAGGCGGGCCCGCCCAGCACCGAGCGGTCCCCGGCCCGCAGGCCGGCCACGACCCGGGCGAATTCCCCTGCGGCGTCGTCGCCGGCGGCATCGGTGTCCATGAAGCGCACCACGGCCGGGTCGCTGCGGTCCACCCCGAAGAGGCCGTAGCGAGGCTCGTAGCTGCCCCACTCGTAGTTGTCCATCAGCGACCAGTGGAAGTAAGCGCGCACGGGCACCCCCGAAGCCACCGCGTCCGCCACCGCGCCGAGGTGCTCGCGCACGTAGCGGGGACGGTCCATGCCGTCCTCCCGCGCTCCGGGACGCCCGTCGAGCAACCGCGTCGCCATGCCGTTCTCCACGACCCACAACGGCAGGCCGGGCCGCAGCGCGGACTCGGTGACGCACCAGGCGCGCAGCGCGGCCGGGTGCGACTCGACGTCCCAGTGGGCGCGCCCGAACGACCAGTCCCGCCCGCGCTGCGGGCGCGGCCGGCCCGGGAAGCGCATGGCGTGGCTGGCCACCGGGTCGTACCAGTCGAAGCCGACGGCGTCGATGCCGCGCGGCCGCGCCGACATATACACCGCCTCCACCACGCGGCGCGGCGCGTGGCGGCGCGTCCGTTCCCGGAGCCGTCCCCAGGCGGGACTACGGCTGGGCTCGTGCACCGCGCCGTAGGGCGACACCGCGGCGAAGAACCGGCGGATCGCCGCCTCCCCGGCGTGGCGCGGCGGAAAGGCGGCGTCGTGCACCGTCCGACGCTCGTCGATGTAGCGGTCGACCTCGTCGCGATCCACTCCGGCGTCGCGCAGCTGCAGCAGGTCGAGCAACATGCGGTCGTGCTCGTAGACCGACGACGAGCTCGTGTTCATCGTGACCTCGGCGTCGGGCTGCACGCCCGTGACGACATCGGCCGCCAGCACGTGCGCGGTCAGGAGGTTGTCGAGGGCGCAGAAGGCGTCGGAGACCGCCATGCGCCGCCCCGGTGGGCACGAGCCCTCTATCCAGCCCATCAGGGTCACGATGTTGGGCTCGTTGATGGTCACCCAGCGCCGGCAATGCGAGGCGAGGGCCGGGACCACCCGGGCCACGTGGCGGGCGAAGACGTCGGGTGAGGCCGGCCGGAGCCAGAACTCCTCGCCGAGCCAGAACGGATGGGTGAAGTGGTGCAGCGTGACGATGGGCTCGAGTCCCCGGGCGGTGCAGAGCGAGAGGATCTCGGCGTAGCGCTCGAGCGCGGCGACATCGAAGGCGCCCGGTCGGGGCTCGAGGCGAGCCCATTCAATGGAGAGGCGGAAGGCGTTGCAGCCGATGGCCCGGGCGCGGTCGAGCGCCTCTTCGGGGTGGCGCCAGAAGTCACAGGCCAGACCGGAGCGGGCGGCCCGGCCGGCGCCCTCCCAGGCGGCCCAGTTGTTGTGGGGCTCGCCGTCGCCGTTGAAGCCGCCCTCGACCTGGTAGCCGGACGTGGCCACCCCCACCGCGAAGCCGTCGCCGAGCAGGCTCATCCCTGCGGCGGGACGACGGTGCGACCGGGCGGCTGCGGGCATCCGATCAGCTTGGCAGGCGGAGCGGGTGGGCGTGCCGGGCCGGGCGATGGCCCGGCGGCCTGATCAGCGGGGCCGGGCGACCGAGCGCATGGTGGCCAGCGCCGCGGAAACGATGTCGACCTCGTCGCGGGCATGGCGCACCAGCGAGCGCACCTGCGGCTCGGTGGCGTCGCTCCCGGCACGCACGGCCGCCGCCTGCACGTCGCGCGCCGCACCGATGACCTCGGCCACCTGGCGCCGCACGTCGGCCTTGCTGGCACCCGGCGGGAGTCGTCGCTCCAGGCGCAGAAGCCCATCGAGCTCGTCGGCCACCGTGTGCAGGGAGCGGCACACCGCCGGCAGCTCGGCCACGGGGGCGTCGCGCGACTCGGCGTGCGCCACGGCTATGTCGGCGTCCTCGACCGCCACCCGCATGCGCCGCCGGACGCGGGGTGTGGCGCCGCGGCTCAGGTCCTCCGGCGTGGCCCGCCCGGAGTAGCGCTCGCGGCCCGCGGCCAGGAGCGCCAGCGTGGCCAGGACACCGCGTACGGCCACGTGCCCGTGCAGCATCCGCCAGTGCGCCCGGACGTACCGGCGCCCGACGAAGAAGGCGGCGGCGAACCCGAGCGCCACGACCAGGCCCGCAATGACGAAGAACTCGACGACGTGGGCCACGAAGGTCACGGGGCAATGTTACGTGGCCAAATCCGGAACTTCGGGCGGTACCCTGCAGGCATGGAACCGGATGGACCGGGGGGCGCCCAGGGCCCGTCGGACCCGCCTCCGCCCGAGGCGGCCTGGCAGCCAGGGATCCCGTCCCTCCGCGAGCATCTGCCCAGCCTGACGTTCGGGGCCGCCTTCCCGATCGGGGCCTACTTCCTGGCGCGCCCGCACGTGCACAGCGACACCCAGGCCCTGATCGTTGCCGGCTGCTTCTCTGTCGCCTGGATCCTCTTCCAGTTCGTCCGCCGGCGCACGGTCGACGTCGTGGGCGCGGCGGTCCTGGCGGGGTTCGCGATCGGCCTCATCACCTCCACCGTGTTCGGCGGCAACGACTACATGCTCAAAGTGCGAGACGGCTTCTTCACGCTGCTCTTCGGCATCGCCTGCATCGTCACGCTGTACACGCACGACCGGCCGGCCATCTTCTATGTCGGCCGTTACCTCTCGGCCGGGACGGACCCGGCGAAGGTGTCCGCTTACGACCAGCTGCACGACATGCCCTTCGGGCGCCACGCCTTCCGCACCCTGTCGGTGGTCTGGGGGATCGGCCTCGTCGTGGAGGCCTCGGCGCGTCTGACGCTGGCCGACATACTGCCCACCGGGACCTTCATTGCCGTTTCCCCGTTCATCACCGCCACCGTGATAGGCAGCCTGCTCGCTTTCACCGCCGTCTACACGAGGCGGCCTCAATTCATGGCTGCTGCGCTGATGGGGCGCATCGTGCACGAACGGACGATGGCGGCGGAGGTGGCGGAACATGCAGAGGCGGCGCAACCGCCGGCGGCGGCGAACGGCATCGCATCCGAGCCGGCACCCGGCCTGGCACGAGAGCCCGGGCCCGACGCCGACACAGAAACGCCCGAGCCCCTCCCCTGACCCGGCGACCCCCCAAGTCCACGACCCCGGGTTCGGTAGCCTCGGCGGCGCACCACGCCGTCCGACGGCGGGGCCAGCGAAGCCAGCGAAGGGAGCACCATGGCAGACGAAGTGCTGCGGGAACGCCGGGGACATGTCGAGATCCTCACCATCAACCGCCCCGAGGCGCGCAACGCCATCAACGGGCCCGTCAGCCTGGCCATGTCGGCCGCCATGGACGAGCTCGCCGAGGACCCGGGGTGCGCGGTGGTGGTCATCACGGGCAGCGGCGACAAGGCCTTCAGCGCCGGCATGGACCTCAAGGCCTTCAGCAGCGGCGAGGGCGGCGACATCATGGGCGCCCCGGGGGGCTTCGGCGGGCTCACCCAGCGCGACTTCCCCAAGCCGGTCATCGCCGCGGTGAACGGGTCGGCCCTGGCCGGCGGCTTCGAGATCATGCTCTCGTGCGACATCGTGGTCGCGGCCGAGCACGCGACGTTCGGCATCCCCGAGGCCAAGCGTGGCCTCATCGCGGGCGCGGGTGGCCTCATCCGCATGCCCAAGCGCCTGCCCATCGCCATCGCCCTCGAGATGGCCATGACCGGTGATCCCATCGACGCCGCCCGGGCCTACGACCTCGGCCTGGTGAACCGGGTCGTGCCCGCCACCGTGGTCGTGGAGGAGGCCGTGGCCCTGGCCGACCGCATCGCCGAGAACGCTCCGCTGGCCGTGCGCTACTCCAAGAGCGTCATGAAGCAGGCGGGCGAGGTCTCCGAGGCGGAGGGCTGGAAGATCAACGCGCAGGCCGTCGGCGTGGTGTTCACCTCGGCCGACGCCATGGAGGGCCCGATCGCTTTCGCCGAGAAGCGCCCCCCCAATTGGCAGGGCAAGTAGAGCAAGTAGAGCGTCAGGCGGTGCTGACGCCGGCCCTCGACACCATCCGCCTGACCCTCCATGTCCTGGCGGCGGCGGTCTGGGTCGGCGGCCAGATCGTGATGACCGGCCTCGTGGGCCCGGCCCGCGGGCTGGGGGTCGACGCCCCCAAGACCCTGGCCCGGGCCTTCGCCCGCCTGGCCTGGCCCGCCTACGTGGTCCTGCTGGCCACCGGTGTCTGGAACGTGACTGCGGACGGCTACTCCTCCATGGACTCGGCCTGGAAGGCGGTTCTCATGGCCAAGATCGCCGTGGTCGTGCTGGCCGGCCTGGGCGTGCTGCTGCACCAGCGCGCCAGCACGAAACGGGGCCTGGCCCTCTGGGGGGCGGTGGGGGGCTTGGCCAGCGTGGCCGCGCTGGTTATGGGCATCCTTCTTGCCGGGTGATTCCGAATACCACGCGGGGTTCCGCGGAGTGAGGAACCCCCGGCCGGGAATGGGTCTAACCTGGAACCCAGTTCACCGACCTTTGGACTTAGGTGAAGGAGAACACAGTGCTCGCTGACATTTTCGGACCCGACCTGCTCATCGTGGCCATCGTCCTCGTCGTGCTCCTCTTCGGCGGTGCCGCCATTCCCAAGCTGGCCCGCAACCTCGGCTCGGCCAAGAACCAGTTCGAGAAGGGCATGGAAGAGGGGAAGGCGTCGGGCACCACGTCCGCCGCCACCGATACACCGGCACCGGCACCGGCGCCGGCACCCGCACCCGCCCCCACCCCGTCGGCCGAGGAGAAGGCACCCGGCGCCTGAGGCCGCGGCCGCCCCCGGCCGGCCTCCACATCAAAAGGGCCCATGTCATCTGACGTCCTCGCCGTCGCCGAACGACTTTGGAACGGCGAGCTCTCGACCTCCACCTTCCATCCCGTCGATCACATCGGCGGCTTCGTCGAGATCACCGACGGCGTGGGGTTCTGCCCTTCCTTCGCCAACGTGTCCTCGTTCGCCACCGAGGACGGCCTCCTCCTGGTCGACACCGGGAGCGCCCCGCTGGCCCATACCGTGCACGACGACATCCGCACCTGGAGCGCGGCCCGCCTCAACACCGCCATCTACTCGCACGGTCATATAGATCACGTCTTCGGCGTGCCCGTCTGGGAGGCCGAGGCCGCCGCGCAGGGCTGGGAGGCCCCCGAGGTCGTCGCCCACCACGCGCTGCCGGCGCGCTTCGACCGTTACATCTTCACCGCGGGCTACAACACGATCATCAACCGGCGGCAGTTCGGCTTCACCGACCTGCAATGGCCCACCGAGTACCGCTACCCGGACCGCACCTACCGCGACACCCTCGAGCTCTCCGTCGGCGGTCTGGGGTTCTCGCTCCGCCACGAGAAGGGCGAGACCGACGACCACACCGTCACCTGGCAACCCGACACCCGGGTCCTGTGCTGCGGCGACCTCTTCATCTGGGCCTCCCCCAACGCCGGCAATCCCCAGAAGGTGCAGCGCTACCCACGGGAGTGGGCCGCCGCCCTCCGCCGCATGCTGCAGCTCGATGCCGAATTCCTCCTCCCCGGACACGGGTTCCCGGTCATCGGGGCCGACCGCGTCCGTACCGCCCTCACCGACACGGCGGACCTCCTGGACTCATTGGTCGACCAGACGTTGGCCGTCATGAATGCGGGCGGGCGCCTCGATGACGCCATCCACTCCGTGCGCGTCCCGGCCGCGCTGGAGTCACGGCCCTTCCTGCAGCCGGTCTACGACGAGCCGGAATTCATCGTCCACACGGTGTGGCGCCAGTACGGCGGCTGGTGGGACGGCAATCCGGCCACGCTGAAGCCGGCCCCCGAGCGCGCCCTGGCCGCCGAGCTGGCTGCGCTGGCCGGGGGACCCGGTGCCCTGGCCGAGCGGGCCTTGGAGCTGCTGGCCGTGGCCACGTCCGACCCCGCGGCGGCAGAAGGGGCGCTGCGCCTCGCCGGCCACCTGGCCGAGCACGCCTGGCTGGCCGGGCCCGACGACGAGGCCGTGCAGCGGGCGCGCCAGCAGGTCTTCGCCGCCCGGGCCGCCCGGGCCACCTCCACTATGGCGCGGGGCGTCTTCACCTGGGCCGCCAACGAGTCCGCCGCCCATCCGCACTGATCTGCGATTTCCAATTTTTTTGCCGCGTTCGATAGTGTCGGCGCGGTGGACTCGTCGCTGACCAGCCCGTCTTTCGACGCACCAGAAACCCCAGGTCGCAGCACCAAGAGTCCACGTCGCCGGTTGGCCGTTGTGGTCGTCGGCCTCGGCGCCCTGCTCCTCACCGGCTGCCAGCTCCCGACGTTCGGCGGCTACAAGGGCGCCACGTCCCAGGGTCGCTCGACCTTCCACCTCTGGCAGGGCTTCTTCATCGCCGGCATCGTCGTCGGCGGCTTCACTCTCCTGCTCATCTGCTGGGCCATGTTCCGCTACCGGCGCCGCTCCGACGACATGCCTGTGCAGACGCAGTACCACACGCTCACCGAGATCACCTACACCGTCCTGCCGATCCTGATCGTGCTCGGCCTGTTCTGGGCCACGGTGGTGGTGGAGAACACGGTGACCGCGATCGAGCCCAACCCCGGCACCGTGATCCACGTGTACGCCTTCCAGTGGGGCTGGGAGTTCCAGTATCCCAACGGCGTCAAGGTCATCGGCCAGACCACGGAAGCGCCCACAATGGTGGTGCCGACCGGGCAGACCACCCGGATCTATCTGCGCTCCTACGACGTCCTGCACGGCTTCTACGTGCCGGAGTTCAACTTCAGCCGCTACGCCAGCCCCGGGTACTGGACCAGCTTCGACCTGAACGTCCTGCACGACGGGGTCTACCGCGGCCAGTGCACCCAGCTGTGCGGGCTCTACCACTCCATCATGTTCTTCAACGTGCGCTCGGTCTCCCCGACGGCCTACACCACATGGCTACGCACCACGCGGGCCTTCCAGACCGCCCACCCCTCGTCCATCGGCCAGCTCCCGGGCGCCCTGCATGCCAACCAGAACGGAACCGTGCCCAGCTACTCTGGCAATTCCGGCAGCGGGAACACCGGCAACACAGGAGGAATCCTCTACGGTGACTGACGTCATCGCCCCACCGGGCGTCCAGGAGCACGAAGAGCTCCACCTGCCGCCCTCGGTCCCCGGCGACGGTCATGACGAGGGGCACGAGGCCCACGGGCCGACCGGCATCCTCAAGTGGCTCACTTCGACCGACCACAAGGTCATCGGGCTGAGCTACATGATCACCGCCATCGCCATCTTCTACCTTTCGGGCGTGATGGCGCTGATCATGCGGCTGCAGCTGACCACGCCGCACGCCTCGCTCCTGAGCTTCGGGCAGTACAACGCGCTCTTCACCATGCACGGCAGCCTCATGATGTACCTCTTCGCCGGCCCGATCGCCTTCGGCGGCCTGGCCAACTACATCGTGCCCCTGCAGATCGGCGCGCCCGACATGGCCTTCCCCCGCCTGAACGCGCTGAGCTACTGGCTCTACCTGACCGGCTCCATCACCATGCTTATGACCTTCTTCGTGGCGGGGGGCGCCGCGCAGTTCGGCTGGGTGGCCTACGCGCCGCTCTCGAGTGCCACCAGCTCCCCCGGTGCCGGTCCCGACCTTTGGATCATGGCGCTCGCCCTCACCGGGTTCTCCGCCATCTTCACCGGCGTCAACCTGTGCGCGACCATCTTCTACCTGCGCGCCCCGGGCATGACCATGTTCCGCATGCCCATCTTCACCTGGAACATGCTGGTCACCGGGATCCTGATCCTCATCGCCTTCCCGGTCCTCACCGCGGCGCTGATCATGCTGTTCGCCGACCGCCACTTCGGTACCCACATCTACTCGGCGGTGGGCTGCCACCTCGTCAGCGGCGCACCCACGGCGTCGTGCGGGTCACCGTTGTTATGGCAAAACCTCTTCTGGTTCTTCGGCCATCCCGAGGTCTACATCCTCGCCCTGCCGTTCTTCGGCATCGTGACCGAGATCCTGCCGGTCTTCTCCCGCAAGCCGGTCTTCGGCTACAAGGGCATGGTCTTCGCCACCATGGCCATCGCTGCGCTGTCCACCGGCGTGTGGGCCCACCACATGTTCACGACCGGCGCCGTACTGCTGCCGTTCTTCTCGTTCCTGAGCCTGCTGATCGCCGTCCCGACCGGTATCAAGTTCTTCAACTGGATCGGCACCATGTGGCACGGCCAGCTCACCTTCACCGTGCCCATGTTGTTCTCCATCGGCTTCCTCTTCGCCTTCCTGATGGGAGGCGTCACCGGCATCATGCTGGCGTCGCCGCCGATCGACTTCGCCACCCACGACACCTACTTCGTCGTGGCCCACTTCCACCAGGTGCTCTTCGGGACGGCCGTCTTCGCCGGATTCGGCGGCGTCTACTACTGGTATCCCAAGATGTTCGGCCGCATGCTCCGGGAGAGCCTGGGCAAGTGGCACTTCTGGCTGATGTTCATCGGTTTCTGGATCTGCTACATGCCGCAGTACGTCGTCGGCCTCCTCGGCATGCCCCGCCGTGTGGCCAGCTACCCCTCCAATCTGGGCTGGGAGAGCTACAACATCGTTTCGACGGTCGGCGCCTTCATCATCGGCATTTCGTTCGCCTTCCTGCTGGTGAACTTCTTCGTGTCATGGCGCAATCCGAAGCCGGCCGGGAACAACCCATGGGACGCGCACACCTTGGAGTGGTTCACCACCTCGCCGCCCCCGCACCACAACTACACCCACCTGCCGCCGATCCGTTCCGAGCGCCCGACGTGGGACTACAACCACCCGGACGCGTTGACGGTGCCGCACGGCCGCAACGCCCACAGCAATGGCAACAGCAACGGGCACGGCAAGACCAACGGGCACGGCAAGACCAACGGGAACGGCACGGGCAACGGAAAGGTGACGGCGGGCGTATGAAGGTCGAGTCGCTCTTCCTGATCTTCCTCGGTGCCTTCTTCGGGGTCATCGGGCTCATCTACTGGTTCTGGGGCTACGACGACGGCGGCGGCGTCATGCTGCTCGGCGCCACGTTGCTCGGATTTCTCCCGGGCTTCTACTACTTCTTCTGGCACCGCCGTTTCCACGGTCACAGATACTTCATCTGGGGCAAGGTCCACGCGCCGGGCGATCGGCCCTCAGACCGCGAGGACGCAGAGATGGCCGACGGGGCGGGGAACGTCGACTCGTTCCCCAGCTCTTCCATCTGGCCCTTCGTCCTCGGCATGGGCGCCTTCATGACGGTGCTCGCCCTGGTGTTCGGCAGTTGGCTGGCCTTCATCGGTGTCCCGCTGATCCTGACCGCGTTGACCGGCGTCACCGCCGAGAGCCGGCGCGGCGGCACCGTCTGACCCTGCAGAGGGCGCCGGTAGCCTGAACCGGTGCAAAGGACGAACACGGGCGAGCCGTTGCACGCGCACCAACTTCCCCGGGGCCTCGTCGTCCTCATCGCCGTCGCCACCGGCGCAGTGGTGGCCAACCTCTATTACGCGCAACCCGTCCTGCACCAGATTTCCCGGACGTTCCACTCGGGGCCGGGCCCGACCTCGGCGATCATCACGGCCTCGCAGATCGGCTACGCCGCTGGCCTGCTGCTCGTCGTCCCTCTCGGCGACCTCCACCCGCGCCGCGGCCTCGTCACCCGCCTCTTCCTCCTCAGCGCGCTGGCGCTGATCGGCTGCGCTCTCGCCCCCGCGCTGTGGGTCTTCGCGGCGGCCTCGGTCCTGGTCGGCGGCGCGTCGGTGGCCGGTCAGGTCATGATCCCCTTCGCCGCCGACCTCGCCCCCGAGGAACGGCGGGGCCGCGTGGTCGCCCGCATCATGACCGGCCTACTGCTGGGCATCCTCCTGGCCCGCACCGTGTCGGGGCTCGTGGCCCAGGCGGCGGGCTGGCGGGCCATCTATTGGCTCTCGGCCGCCCTCATGGTCGTCTTCGGACTGGTGCTGTGGCGCGCCCTGCCCGGCGAGGGCCCGCGTCCGCACCGGAGCTACCGCGAGCTGGTCGGTTCGTCGCTGCGCCTCCTCGTGACCGAGCCCCTGCTTCGGCGCCGGGCCTGGCACGGTGCCTGCGCCTTCGCCGCCTTCAGCGTGCTGTGGACCACGCTGGCCTTCCTCCTCTCCGGTGCTCCGTACCACTACTCCAACGCGGTCATCGGGCTCTTCGGCCTCGTCGGGGCCGGCGGGATCGTGGCGGCCAACCTTGCCGGCAAGCTGGCCGACTCGTCCCGGCAAACGGTCACCACCGTTGTCGCCGGTGTCCTCCTGACCGGCTCCTTCGCTCTGCTGTGGGCCGGCCGCACGTCACTGGCCGCCCTCATCATCGGGATCGTGGTCCTCGACATGGGGACCCAGGGCATGCAGATCACCAACCAGGCGATCATCTATGCGCTGCGTCCCGACGCCCGGAGCCGGATCAACAGCGCCTACATGGTCTGCTACTTCGTGGGGGGCGCAGCCGGCTCGCTGGCCGCCGGTGCCCTCTACGGCGCGCACGGCTGGGCCGGGGTGTGCCTCCTCGGAGCCGGCCTGGGCGTCCTCACCCTCGCCATGTCGGTCTACGACCGCATGCGCCCGCCAGCCCACGCTCAGGTCTCGACGATCTCGAGCCCGTTGCCGTCCTGATCGCGGAAGGCGAACATCGGCGGCACGCCGGGCCAGCGCAGTACGTCGTCCGCATCCACGCCGCCTGCCCGCATCGTCTTGTTGGTCGCGTCGGCATCGGTTGTGGTGAAACGGATACCCGTCTCCACACCAGCAGGTCGTTCCGCGTGGGCCCGCTCGAGCGCGAGGGACACCGGCGCGCCGGGAGGCGCCACCTCGATCCACCGTTTACCTTCACCCATGGGCACGTCCAGGCGCGTCTCGAATCCGAGCGCGCGGTAGAACGCCAGAGCCCGGTCCTGGTCGGTGACCGGGATGGCGACCGTGTGCAGGCCGGTGATGAGTGTCATGCCCGCTCCTCTCATTGATCACATGCAGTCGTAGCTGAGCATCACGACACCGGTGCTGGTCTGTTGCACGCTGACCAGTTGCAGTGGCTGGGGTTGGTCCAGTTGGTCGAAGAGGCGCTTGCCTCCGCCCAGGAGCAGTGGATGCAGGAAAAGGCGGTAGCCGTTGACCAGGTCGAGGGCGGCGAGCTGGTGGACCAGCACGCCGCTCCCGAGCACGGCCAGGGTCCCGTCCCCCTCGGCCTGCGCCTGTCGCACCCCCGCCGTCAGGTCCTCTTGGAGGATCCGGGCATTCGCCCACGTCAGCTGCGAGTCGTCCAGGGTGCGACTGGCGATGTATTTGGGGGCGGCGTTCAGGTGCGCCGCCATCGGGTTGGTGTCCGGCTGCTGCGGCCAGAACGCCTGCATCTTCTCGTAGGTGCGCCGCCCGAACAGGTACGCCGTGGTGGATGCCATCCCGTCGAGCGCGGCCGCCTGCTGAATGTCGTCGGCGTAGGCAGCGCCCCACCCACCGTGGGCGAAACCGCCGTCACGATCCTCATCGGGTGACCCGAGCCCCTGCATGACGCCGTCGAGCGTCACGAACTCTATGACGATCAGTTGCCGCATGACCTCTCCCTCCCGCTCTCAGCTGTACCGGATGGATCCGGGCGTGGTCAGCTCCTCACCCGTCTCGAGCCATGTCTTGAGGCCCGACAGGATCATCGGCCAGCCGCCGTAGATCTGCGAGTTGGCGCCCTCCCGCATCTGGTCGTGGGTGAGCGTCAGATGGCAGGAGTCGCCGCCCACCGTCTCGATCTCCCACGTCACGCGGGAAACCCCCTCCGCCTTCACGTCGTCGTCCCACAAGGCCGCCATGGTGTGCACCAGACGGCGAGGCGGGTCGTATTCCAGCACTTCGCCCTCGCCCAGGTGCACGTCGTGCTTCTGGACGTCCACGCTGATGGGCGCGCCCACCTTCCACTCCGAGTAGACCGCCGCCCCGAAGTTGTACTTGGCCCGGATCTCGGGGTCGATGATGGCCTCCCACAACCGCTCGGGCGTGGTCTTGATGAAGATCTCGTACACCTTTTCCATCTGGCTCTCCAGTCTCTCTTTGATCTCACTGAGCCCTGCCACCCAGGGCTCCGCGTACTTGCTGACCCAGCGGTCGTGGATGAGCCGGATAGGGACAGGGTTGAGGAAGTGGAGCTTTTGACGGCCCCGTCGCCGGGTCACCACAAGACCCGCCTCCTCAAGCACCTTGAGATGCTTCATGACGCCGAAGCGGGTCATGGAGAACCGTTCCTCCAGCACGCCCAAGGTCTGCCCGTCCTCCCGGAACAACTCGTCGAGCAGGTCGCGCCGGGTGGGGTCGGCCAGGGCCTTGAACACTCCATCCACGTTCCGGGACTATATGTGACTATTTAGTCACATGTCAAGCCCGGCAGGAGGGCACCCGCCAGGGATCACTGCGTGGGTCGCCACCCAGGGACTTCATGACGGCCGTCCCTCGGGGTTGGCGTGCCATCCCGAGCGGCTCGTGGCGGGAGGCGGCGGCGCGCGGTGCGGCCGCTCAGGGTGAAGATCAGCCGGCCGCTTCTGCGGGGGTGGCGCGTCGGGGCGGCGTGTGGCGAGGACGCGACCGCAACCGTTGCAGCCCCATCTGTCGCTCCGCGGCCGGTGGCTCCCACGCCGCCACGCAGTCGCGGCCGGATCGCTTGGCCACGTAGAGCGCCTCGTCGGCCCGGCGCACCAACGCGTCGGGCGCGTCCTTGGGACCGAGCCACGTGCTGACTCCGATGCTGGCCGTGACCCAGTCGGAACCGGTCACGTCGTGCAGGGCATCCCGCAGGCGTGTGGCGACAACCATGGCGCCTTCCTGATCGGTCTCGTGCAACAGGAGGGCGAACTCGTCACCGCCCAGCCGGCCGACCACGTCGGTCTCACGCGCGGCCTGGCGCAGGACACCGGCGAGGAGCTTGAGGGCGCGGTCCCCGCAGTGGTGGCCGTTGGCGTCGTTGAGCGTCTTGAGGTTGTCGACGTCGGCCACGATCACGCTGAAGGTGGCGTAGTGGCGCTCGGCCAGCAGCGACTCGTGCTCCAGGCGCTCCTGGAACGCCCCTCGGCTGAGACAACCGGTGAGGGCATCGAGACTGGCCGCCGCCAACAGTTGGCGCATGAGGCGGTCCCGGTTCGCTGCAGCCGCCGCCGTGATGATGCCGGCGATGACCATCCCCACCGCCAGGAACGCGGCGGTGGGCCAACTGCGGTCGGGCGTCAGGAGGCTGACCACCAGCGTCGTCACGACGCCGAAGCCCGCCAGGAAGGTCACTGTGCCGGCGGAATAGGCCAGACCGGCGAAGAGCATCGGGAGGATCAGGAAATACGAGATGGGGCTGCGCACCCCACCGTCGAGGACCGCGCCGAAGGCGACGAAGGCGAATGTGCAGGCGGCCCAGGAGGTGAAGAACAGCTTGGACCACCGGGTCTCCACAAGGCGCAGGCCGAGCAGCCGGAACGGACCGATGGAGGCGATCAGGCTGAGCGCGCTCACGATCACCAGCGCCTGGCGGTGCGGCCCCGAGGTGGTCACGGAGTAGACCAGTACGGCAAGGGCACCGAGGCTGTAGGTGAGCACGCCGACGTAGACGTAGCTGCGCCAGAATCTGGTCACGTTGGACGACATGTCCAGTGCTGGACGTTGACGCATGACTGGTTCCTCTGTTCCCTTGTCCGTCCTCGTTCCATCGGTCGATTCACAACGGATGTTGAGAAACAACTCCCTGGCAAGGTCGGGCGTCCGGGCGTCCGGGCGTCCGGGCGTCTGGGCGTCCGGGCGCAGGCACCGGCGAGGGGAGGCCGTCAGCTGGTGAGCGAGCGAGCCGGCCGGCGGCGCCAGGTGTCGACGCACCCCGGCGAGCAGAACAGCACCATGGAGCCGCGCACGTCGTGGGCGATCTCCTGCGCCGTGTCCTCGGTGAGCGGCAGCCCGCAGATGGGGTCGTGCGAACCGTCGGCACCGCTCGAGGCCAGGCGGATGCTCGAGGCCGGCACGGGCTTCTCGACCCCGCGCAACGACACGTGGGTCTCCGAGACGATCTCGCCCCAACTGGGGAGGTGGTCCACGACCGCGGGAGTCGCCAGCGCCTCGCCGGCGGCGGCGAGGTCGCACAGACGCGAGGCCACATTGACGCAGTGGCCGACGTAGTCGTCCCCTTCCATGAGGATCACATCGCCCGCGGTGAGGCCCGAACGAATGGAGACCGTCTCGACGGCGCCGACCTCGCCCACCACGTAGTGCAGTTCCAAGATGGTCTCGAGCAGCGGTCGGGTATCGACGCACACCAGCATGACGCCGTCGCCCAGCCATTTGACGATCCGTACCCCCCGGCGTGAGCAGATGTCGCGCAGCAGGGCCCGGAAGGCGGTCAGCACGTCGACGGCGCGCTCGTCACCTTCGAGCTCCGTCAGCGCGGTGAAGCCCGAGACGTCGACGAAGGCGAAGCTGCGATGCACCCGCACGATGAGATATTCCCATGTCAGCGCCGTCCCGACCCAATTCCCGGGACACGCGGGACCGAGATGGTGCCACCGGGGCCGCCCTCCTACGATGGCCGCGTGGCGTCAACGGGGCGACAGCTCGAGGGCAAGGTCGTGCTCGTCAGTGGCGGCGCCTCCGACATCGGTCGCGCCACCGCGCTCCGTCTCTCCTCCGCCGGCGCCGCCGTGGTGGTCGGTGACGTCTCGACGGAGGGCGCCGGGTCGGTGGCCGAGGAGGTCGAGGGCACCGGAGGCCGAGCCGTCGGGCTGCTGTGCGACGTCCGCCGCGAGGAGTCGGTGGTTGCCTTCGTCGAGCGCGCCGTCGCTGCATTCGGGACGATCGATGCGGTGGATCACAATGCCGCCTGGAGTCACCCGCGGCTCGACACCGACGCCGTCGGAGTGGATCTCGGCGTCTGGGAGCGGGCGATCGAGATCACGACGCGGGGTGCACTCCTGCTGGCGCGCCATGCCATTCCGATCATGGTGGCGGGGGGCGGGGGCTCCATCGTGACCATCTCGTCGGGGACGAGCACCATCGGTGAATCGACCCGCGTGGCCTATGGCGTGGCGAAGGCCGCCCTGAACCAGCTGACCCGCCACCTGGCTGTCCGCTACGGACGCGACGGCATCCGCGCCAACGCCATCGCCCCCGGGTTCATCCTCACCGAGACGGCCGCCGCCCAGGTACCCGCCGACGTGCAGGCGCGTCTGGCCGAGGCGAACCCGACCCGGCGGCTGGGCGCGCCCGACGACATCGCCCGCGTGGTGGCGTTCCTCTGCAGCGACGACGCGGCGTACGTGAACGGCCAGGTGATCCACGTCGACGGTGGGCACCAAATCGCCGGGATGATGTAGGTGGTCGATGCCTGAGTCCAGCCGGGTCGCCCTGGTGACCGGCGCCAGCCGGGGCATCGGCCGCTGCGCTGCGGTGGCGCTGGCGCGCCGCGGCTACGACGTCGTGATCACCGCCCGCACCGTGCACGAGGGTGACGGCCGCGCCCACGCCTCGAGCACGCTTGTGGCCGACGAGCCGCTGCCGATCGCCGGGAGCCTCGACCGCACGGCAGCGGAGATCGAGGCGTTGGGGCAAACCTGCCTGGCCGTACCCATGGACCTGATGGACCGCGCCTCCGTCGAGCGCGTGGCGGCGGTGGCCCTGGCCGACATGGGGCGGGTCGACGTCCTGGTCAACAACGCCATCTACCAGGGGCCCGGCACCATGGACCGCATTTTGGACCTGCCTCTCGAGCTGGCCGAACGCTGCCTGGTCGGCGACTACCTGCACCCCCTGCTCCTGACCCAGCTCCTCCTGCCGGGGATGCTCGAGCGCGGGGAGGGCCGGCTGGTCAACATGCTCTCCGAAGCCGCCTTCACGACGCCGCCCGCCCCGGCCGGCGCGGGCGGATGGGGGGTGGCCTACGCGGCGGCCAAGGCGGCCTTCCACCGGGTCACCGACATGTGCCACGTCGAGTTCGCGGCGCGGGCATCGCGGCCTTCTCCATCGCACCCGGCCTCACCCTGACCGAGTCCATGCGGGCGTCGGGCATGGACGAGGTCCTGGTGGGGGCCGGTCATGTTCCCGCCCCGCCTGAAGTGGCGGGCGAGGTGGCCGCCTGGCTGGGTGACGACCCCGAAGCCGTGTGCTACGCCGGCCAGATGGTGTCGTCGCGCAAGCTGTGCAAGGAGCTCTCGCTGGTGCCCGGCTGGCCGCCGCCCCGGTCCGCCTAACCGGCCGGGCGCGGCAGCCCCATCGGATTGGGAAACGGCACCAGACCCGACGCCGCCACGTCGGCGGCGCAGGCACTGAGCGCACCGAGGAGCTCCCCGAGGCTCAGATCGCTGAGGGCGGCGTAGGCGGGCTCGGCCAGTTCGTCGGTCAACTCCTCAACCCGGCCGTGCAGGGTGCGACCGGCATCGGTCACTCGCCCGTCTGCGTGCAGCAGGCCCGCACCCGTGAGTGTTGCCGTGGCGTCCTCCCATTCGGGCTCGCTCCAGCCGCGGTTGTCGCGCAGCATCTCGACAGGGATCGCCTTTGTCCCGGCGGCGAGGACAAGTGCCTGCAGGCCGCTGATGCCGTGCACCACCAGGGCGGCGACGTGCCCATCGCCGCGGTGTTCGCGCAGCGTGGTGCAGGCCTGCCAGACCTCGCCGAGCCCTCCGGTGCCCAACGCGGTGGCGATGCGGGGCCAGAGCGACCGGTTGGCGCCCGCCATGACTCGTCCCGATCCGTCGCACCCCTCCGCGGCACGTCGGAGCAGCGGCAGCGAGGCCAGCAGAGCAGAGCGCGCTTCTGTGCGGCACACCTCACCGAGCACTTCCGCCGCGGCGATGGCGCGCACCCGGCAGAGCGTGTCGGGCGCCACCGTCTCCCAGCACCGGGGCACGGCCTCCGCCACCATGGCGGGTTTGAAATTGCAGAAGGCGGCGGCCACCGCGCCGGCGCCCACGCGGCCGAGTGGGGCGGCGCGTGCGGCGAAGTACCCGGACCAGAAGCCGCGCAGTCCCGTCTCACGAAGAGCGCTGCGGCATTCCGGGGCGAAGTAGGTGACGGCGTGGATGGATTCGGCGGCGACCCACAAATCGCGCGCGGTGGCCCGGTCCCGCCGAATGTTCAGCGGCTGACCTGCCGAACGCCCGTGGGCGAGCTCTCCGGCTGGCGGGGACCGCCGTTGGTCAGCGGCTCGATGTCGATGCGTACCGGCACCGGCTCTGGGTCGAGCTCGTGATGCTCGTCGTCGGGCCGGGGCGCTGCCGGGACCGTCGAGTACTCGCCCTCGACGGAGAGGCTCACGATGACGGCACGCTTGCGCTTGCCGATTCCGTGCACGCCCTGCATCTCGACGCACAGCTGGTAGGCCACGAGACCACTGACGATCGGGACGATGAAGACTGCGAACCGGAAGAACCAGAGCACCTCGTTCAGCGAGACGTGGAAGAAGTTGGCCAGAACATCGGTCGAGCTCGCCGCGAAGAGCGTGAACAACAGGGAGAAGAACGCCACGCCGGCGGCAGTGCGCTTGGGCCTGTCCCGCGGCCGGTCCAGCAGGTTGTGCAATTCGTCGTCTCCGGTGTACCGGCGTTCGAGCGCGGGCCACATCATGGCGAGGGTGAAGACGATGCCGGGGAAGATCACGGCCGGCAGAACGACCTCGAGCGGGACCGTGTGGCCCCAGAAGGCCAGCTCCCACGACGGCATGATGCGCAGCGCGCCGTCGAGCCAACCCATGTACCAGTCGGGCTGCACGGCGTAGGAGATCTTCGACGCGTCATAGGACCCGAACTGCCAGATGGGGTTGATCTGGGCGAAAGCACTGAGCAGGGCCGTGGCCGCGGTGACCATGAAGAGGAATCCCGTGGTCTTGGCCATGAAGGTCGGGAACATCGGCGAGCCGACCACGTTGTGCTCGGTGCGCCCCTCCCCCTTGAACTGGGTGTGCTTCTGGAGCACCAGGAGGCCGAGGTGGGCCGAGAGCAGGCCGATCAGGACCAACGGAATTATCAAGACATGGATGATGTAGAAGCGCGGGATTATGACGCCGTTCCCGGGGAACTGGCCGCCCCACAGGAACGTCACCAGGTAGCTGCCGACGAACGGGATCGACTCGGCGATGGAGTAGCCGATGCGCAACCCGGTTCCCGAGATCAGGTCGTCGGGCAGTGAGTAGCCGATGAACCCCTCCAAGATGGCCAGGATCAGCATGGTGGTGCCGATGAGCCAGTTCAGCTCGCGGGGCTTGCGGAAGGCCCCGGTGAAGAAGATGCGGGCCATGTGCACGATGATCGACCCGGTGAAAATGTCGGCCGCCCAGTGGTGCATCTGGCGGATCAGCAGGCCGCCACGCACGTCGAAGGAGATGCCGACGGTCGAGCGGTAGGCCTCGGAGACCCACTGGCCGTCGAGCGGCTTGTAGCTGCCGTGGTAGATGACCTGCTGGGTCGACGGGACGAAGTAGAGCGACAGGAACACGCCCGTGGCCAGCAGCACCACGAACGAGTAGAGGGAGATCTCGCCGAGCATGAAGGACCAGTGGTCCGGGAAGATCTTGTCCAGGAACACGCGGCCGCCCTTAGCCACGCCCAGACGGTCGTCGAGCTCGCCGACGACCTTGCCCACGTGCCCGTAGGGGCCCAGGGCCTGCCGGCTGCTGCGCTTGGTCTTAGCGGGGGTAGCGCTCACGAATTCCGCTCCCAGAACCCAGGCCCGATCGGCTGATTGTACGGCGCCATGGCGATGAGGTACCCGTCCTCGTTGTAGCCGAGGTGCATCTGGGGCAGAGGCCGCGGCGCCGGCCCGAACTGGGGCACGGCGCCGTTACGCACGTTGAACATCGACTGGTGACAGGGGCAGACCAGCAACTCGAGCTGCTGCTCGTAGAGCCCGACGGGGCAGCCCAGGTGTGTGCACACCTTGGAGTAGGCGACGTAGCCGTCGGGAGTCCAGTCCTCGCGTCCGGGCTCGGTCGTGAAGGGCTGGTCCGACACCCTGATGAGCACGGTCTGGTCGACGGCCTGCCCCTCGTCGGTGATGAACCCGGTCAGGGCGCTGACCGTGTTCTGGGGGTAGACGGTCATGATGCCGCCGACGACCAGGGTGTCCTTGCGTACGGGACGCGCGCTCGAGTCCACCAGGACCATTCCCTTGCGCCAGCTGGTGGTCTCGAGGGACGTCCCGGGCAGCGGCCCGAGGGAGCGGATCAGCGGGAAGGCGGCGACGATCCCGAAGATGCCGGCGCCGGCCGCAAAGAGGCCACCGAGCATCCGGCGCCGCTTGACGACGACGGCCGAGCGCTCGACCAGGGCAGCCGACATGACGTCGCGCTCCTCGGGGGTCGAGGCGAGCGTGTGGCGCTCCTCGACGAAGGGGCCTTGCGGCATGAGGTACTTGCCCCAGGCGGTGAGGCCGAAGCCCAGGGCGAACAAGCCGGCGCCGAGCGCGCCCCCGAACGTCCAAGGGCTCCAGTTCTGCCAGTAGGCGGCACCGGCCACGGCGAACAAGACGAGGCCGACGAACAGGATGAGGCCGATGATGTTCTCGGTCCGGTCCGGGTTCTTCGCCGCGTCGCCCATGTGGGGGTCGCTCAGAGCGGCGATGGGCATGGGCACCCGCGTGCGCGAGGGCTGGTGGTCCACGTCGCTCACGAACGTTCCCCGATCCAGAAGCAGATGAGGGCGAGACCGCCCACGCCGATGAGCAGGGCCACGAAGCCCTCGGCCACCGGGCCCACGCCGCCGAGAGCGGCCCCGCCTGGGTTCTGCGGGTGCTGCAGCCGGCCGGTGACGTACGAGACGATGTCGGTCACCTGCTGGTCGGTCAGGTTGCCGGAGAAGCGCGGCATGTTGGCCGGCCCTATGCGTACCGCTTCGGCCACCTGTTGGGCCGACACCGAGCGGTTCTGCAGCGAGGGGGCGTTGGTGCCGAAGGCCAGCGCGTCGCCGGACCCCTCAATGGTGTGGCAGGCGGCGCAGTTCAGCGAGAAGAGGTCCTGCCCCAGCGACTGGTTGGCCCCGGAGAGGTGCGGGGTGGGCACCGCGGGGACGGAGGGGTCGAGCGAGTTGACCCAGGCTGCGAGCTCCAACGCCTGCACAGGCGTCAGCCGGGTGGGCTTGCGCTCAGCCTCCACGGCCTTGACGTCGGTGGCGGGCATGCGGCCCGTGCTCACCCAGAAGTCGACCGTGGCGGCGCCGACGCCCTGCAGATTCGGCCCGATGGTGGCCTGCCCGTCCGGGTTCACGCCGTTGGCCTGGTTGCCGTGGCAGGCCGAACAGGTCTGGGCGAACAGCAGCTGGCCGGCGGAGATGAACGACCGGGGCGGGTTGGAGTACGTGATGGCCGTGTTGCCGTAGGTGATGAGGTGACCGTTGAGGCAGGTCCGCGAGGTGCTGAGGAACGGGTTGCCGGCGTTTGACACCACGCTCGTCACACCCTTGACGTTGACCGTGCCGCACGAGTGCGTCGTGACATGCGTCGGACTGACCGATACCTGCGCCGCGTCGTCATGGCCGCTCGCCGCGGCGGAGTTGCCGGGGAAGCACATGGCCAGCGAAGCCAGACCGGCCACCGAAAGAAGGCCCGCCGGCAGCAGGAACCGGCTCGTCAGTGTCCTTTTGAGTGGAGCGCGCACGCCTCGCATACCTACTTGAGGAGGAACAGGCAACTGTAGAGCCCGACCCAGACTATGTCGACGAAGTGCCAGTAATAGGAGACCCCCTGCACTGCCGAGAGCTCGCCCGGGTCACCGCCCTTCTCGCCACGCAGGCGACCGAGGAGGAAGACCATGGCGAGCAGCCCGATGAAGACGTGCAGGCCGTGCAAGCCCGACATGACGTAGAAGAGCGACCCGTAGGAGTTGGTGTACCAGCGTGTCGTGCTGAACAGCCACTCGTAGACCTGGTTCCCCAGGAAGGCCACGCCGAGGAAGATCGTGGCCACGATCCAGATCCGGGCCGAGCGCCGCTTGCGCCACTCCAGCTGGAACACGGCCCGCTGCATGGTGAAGCTCGACGAGACCAGGACCAGGGTGAAGAAGCCAGCGCGCAGGGTGTCGAGGTCCGTCCCGGCCGGCGGCCAGGGCCCGACCGTATTGGCCCGGATGGTGAAGAAAGCGGCGAAGAGGCCGCTGAAGAACATCAACTCGGACCCGAGCCAGATCATGACGCCGATGGCCAGCATCGGAGGCCGGTCGTGGACGATCTTTCCCTGGGGAGCGGGGACCTCCGCCGAGACAGCCTGGGTCACAGGTGAATTTCTAGTCGACCCGACCGCGAACACGCCAACTAAGAGGTGGGGCGGCGGCGGCGGCTCCCCGGGTCCCGAAGACCCAGGTCAGCGCAGCTCGAAGGGGAGGGGGTCGGCGTGCAGCACCGTCAGGCGCCGGGTCGGTCTTGTGAAAGCGACGTAGAGCGTCCGCAAGCCCCGTGTGGTGGCGACCGGCGGCCCCTCCCCCGCGACTTCGTCCCCCACGGCGGCGATCAGAGAGGGCTCCACGACGATCACCGAATCGAACTCGAGACCGTTGGTCTCATCGGCCGGAAGGACGACCAGGCCGGCGGCCAGACCGTCCCCGGAGGGATCGCGCGGATCGATCGGGTCGAGGCCGGCCTCGTCGAGCGCCCGGGTCAGCTCGGGGAGCATGACCGCCGGACCGAGCACGGCAACCCGGCCCGGCGCGACCGCCGCCACTTCCTCGCGGGCCAGCTCGGCCAGGCTGGCGCCGAGCCCGAATCTGCCGGTGGCCACGACCCGCGGGGGGAAGCCCGACTGCCGCACGGGGCGCGGCGGAGCGATGTCGGGCGCCGCGACGGCCAGGACCAGCGCGGCCAGTGCCACCACCTCGGCGGGGGTCCGGTAGCTGACCGTCAGCTCCACCAGTCGTGTTGGTCGCTGCGGGCTCAGGTGGCGCGTGATGTCGTCCCACCCGGAGGGGGCCCAGGGCCCTGTGGCCTGCGCGATGTCACCCACCACGGTCATGGAGCCCGAGAGCGACCGGCGCGCCAGCATCCGCAGCTGCATGGGCGAGAGGTCCTGCACTTCGTCCACCACGATGTGACCGAAGGCCCGGATTTCGTCCTCGGACGCGGTCGCCGAGGTGGCCGTAGGCTCGGGCGAGGCCGCCAACCCTTGCGGCCAGAACCCCATCTCCGAGGCCGTGCCCTCCTCGACCCGCTTGGCCCGCGACCGGACCGGCCCGCGGCGCGGGCCCAGCAGCGTCCGCGCCTCGTCGATCAGCGCAGCGTCGCCGACCGTCCACTGCACCGTGTCGAGGGAGGTACTGCGGGGCCGGTACAGGCGCTGGGTCTCTGGCGCGGCCAGGATCCCCTTTCCGGCGGCGGTCAACAGCGCACGGGCGCCGAGGAGATCGTGCAGGAACTCGTGCGGCGACAGGCGTGGCCACATCCGGTCGAGGGCGTCGCTGACTTCGGGCACACGGCGCAGCCTCTGGGCCAGATCCTTCTGCTCCTCGGGTGTCGGCGCGTCGTCCGCCCCGTCGACCCCGCTGCGACCGAGCCGGGCGCGGTACTCGTCCGACAGTGCGCGCAGGACGTGCGACTCCACGAAGCGTCGCCGGGCGTTGTGGGGGCCCGGCCGACGGCGGGCCATCCCGACGATGTCCTCGGTCAGCCGGGCGCGGAGGCGCAACACCCCGGCGCCGAACGGCACCTCGACATCGTGACGGAGCGGCCGCTCGCGGGTCCGCACCGCACGCGCCAGCACCTTGACCATGCGCACATCGCCCTTCAGCTTGGCGACAGCGGGGTCGTCGACGCCGCGCACGCGGACCTCCGGCACCAGTCCGGCCACCGTCGACAGGCTGACCCCGGTCTCACCGAGGGAAGGCAGGACCTGCTCGATGTACCGCAAGAACAAGGGGTTCGGCCCCACCACGAGGACGCCCTGTCGCTCCAGCGGGAAGCGGTGGGTGTAGAGGAGGTAGGCGGCCCGGTGCAGGGCCACCGCCGTCTTGCCTGTGCCGGGCCCGCCCTGGACGACCAGCACCCCGGGAAGCGGCGAGCGGATGATCTCGTCCTGCTCGCGCTGGATGGTCCCGATGATGTCGCCCATCTGGCCCGTCCGCGCCTGGCCGAGCGCCGACAGCGAGCGCGCCGGGGCCACCCAGGACCAACCCGTCCGCCAGGAGGCGCTCGCCCCCCTCTCGGAACTGGGCGCCGCCGGCGCCGGCCGGCGCGGGCACGCCGGCGCGGCCCTCGGGGTCGACGAAGTACTCGTCTTCGAGCCCGAGGATGCTGCGGCCCCGCACGGCGAGGTGCCGACGGCGAGCGAGTCCCTGAGGGTCGAGCCCGGTCGCCCGGTAGAAGGGCTCCGCCACCGGGGCGCGCCAGTCGACGACCAGCGGTTCGTGGTCCGGGCCCGAGACGGCGAGCCGGCCGATGTGGAAGGACTCTCCCAGGAGTGGATTCTCGGAGGTGGTCTCGACGCCGGGCTCGGGGAGGCGGTCGATGCGGCCGAAGTAGAGCGCCTGGTCGCCGATGTCGAGTTGCTCCAGGCGCGCCAGGCTGGTGCGGACCACGATGTCGCGCTCGGTGCGCGACTGGAACGTGCCCCCCCGGCCGAGGTCGAGCACGCCCTGCAGCATCTGGCGCGCCTCGCCCCGCATGAACTCCAACCCGTCGTAGGCACGGTTGAGGAACTCCTGCTCATCCTGCAGATCGGGATGTTCGGGCACCTCTCCCCTTCCTCCCCCGCCCCACGGGGAAACGGTTCAGTTTAGACGGCTCACCACGGCCGGGAGGCCGGGGTGCTGACGCGTACGATGAGCCGGACCGAAAGGATTGGCATGCTCATCTCGACCATGAACGACGTCTGTGCCTACGGGACGGCCGTCGTCAAAGAGCCGATCGGGTGAGCCTGGCCACAGCGGCGCGCCCGGACCTCGTGCGCGCCTGCCTGCGGGAGCCGGTGTCCCGCACGCCGGTTTGGTTCATGCGTCAGGCGGGGCGCGCGCTGCCCGAATACCGGGCGGCTCGCGGCGCGGGGTCGATCCTGGCGGCCATCGGCGACGCCTCGTTGTCGGCCGAGCTGACGCTGCAGCCGGTACGGCGCTACGGCGTGGACGCCGCCATCGTGTTCTCGGACATCGTGGTCCCCCTGCAGGCCATCGGCTTCGGCGTCGAGGTGGAGCAGGGCCGCGGACCGGTCGTGGCGGAGCCGTTCCGCAGCAAGGCCGACCTGGCCCGTCTCCGGCCCTTCGAGCCGGCGGCCGATGCCCCTTACGTGGCCCAGACCGTCGCCCTGGTCCGCCAGGAGCTGCAAGGGTCGGGCGTGGCGCTGATCGGCTTCGCCGGCGCGCCCTTCACGGTGGCCAGCTACGCGGTGGAGGGTGGGCCGTCGCGCACCTTTGCCAAGGTGAAGTCCCTCATGCATGGGGACCCCGACCTGTGGCGGCAGCTGACGGAGCGACTGGCCGCCATGGCGGTGGCCTCGCTCCGGGCGCAGATCGAGGCCGGCGCGCAGGCCGTCCAGATCTTCGACAGCTGGGCCGGCTCACTCGCACCCGACGAGTACGCCCGCTTCGCCCTTCCCGCCACACGGACCGTCTTGGAAGGCATCGCCGACCTCGGCGTGCCGACGATCCTCTTCGGTGTCGGCACCGGCGAGCTCCTGGGGCTGATGGGTAGCGCCGGACCCGACGTGGTCGGTATTGACTGGCGCGTCCCTCTCGACCTGGCGCGTCAGCGCGTCGGCACGGGCCATGCGCTGCAGGGCAACCTCGACCCCGCGCTGTGCCTGGCGCCATGGCCCGTTGTGGCGGAGGCCACCCGATCTGTTCTCGCCGGCGCGGACGATGGCACCGCCACCGGCCATGTCTTCAACCTGGGTCACGGCGTCCTGCCCGAGTCGGACCCGGGCATCCTGGCTGCCGTCGTCGACCTGGTCCACGCGGAGACGGCACGAGAATGACGACGGGCGTCCTGCTCATGGCGCACGGCACACCGACGAGCCCGACGGAGATCGCCTCCTTCTACACGCGTATCCGGCGCGGCCGTCCGCCCACGCCCGAACAGCTGGCCGATCTCGAAGCACGGTACGCCGCCATCGGAGGCGTGTCACCGCTGGCCGTCCGCACCAGCGCGCAGTACGACGCGGTACGCGTCGCACTCGAAGGGCGCGCACCCGGTCACTATCAGGTGGTGTACGGCGCCAAGCACACCGAACCGCTCATTGAGGAGGCCGCCGCAGCGTTGGGCGCGGCAGGCCTGGACCGGGTCATCGGCCTCGTCCTCACGCCGCACGGCTCCACCATGGGTTCACAGGAGTACATGGAGCGCGCCGCGGGCGCTCTGGGGACCACGACACCCTTCGTGCCCGTCGGCCCGTGGTACGCCCACCCCGCACTGGTCGCGCTGCTGGCGGCCCGTGTGCGGGCCGCGCTGACCACCGTGACCGGGCGGGTCACCGTGATCTTCACGGCCCACTCGCTGCCCGAGCGCATCCGGGAGATCGGCGACACCTACCCCGAGCAGCTGGCCGAGTCGGCCCGGCTCGTCGCCAATGCGGCAGGGCTCGACGAGTGGCTGGTCGCCTGGCAGAGCGCGGGACGAACCCCCGAGCCCTGGCTCGGCCCGGACGTGCGCGACGTGGTGCGCCGGCTGGCCGATGATGCTGCCGCCGACGCCGTCGTCGTCTGCCCGATCGGCTTCGTGGCCGACCACTTGGAGGTGCTCTACGACCTCGACGTCGACGTGGCCGGCTTGGCGGCGGCGGGTGGCCTCGCCTACGCCCGAACGGCGTCGCTCAACGACGACCCCGCCTTTATTGCGGTGTTGACCGACCTCATCACCGCCGCCGACGGGGAGCCCTGACGTGGCGCCGCGGCGGGTGGTCGTCGTCGGCGGCGGCATCAGCGGCCTGACCGCGGCCTGGGAGCTGACCGGTGGGGCGGTGCAGCAGACCGATGCGCCCGCGGTCACACTGCTCGAGGCGTCTCCTGGTCTGGGCGGCCCGCTGCAGAGCGAGGACTTCGGCCGACGCACCGTCGACCTCGGCCCTGACGGGTTCCTCGGTCGGCGACGCGAGGCGGTGGACCTGTGCGGCGAGGTGGGACTCGCTGACGCGCTCGTGCCGATCGGGGCCCGCGGCGCCTCGGTCTGGGCCCGGGGGCGGCTCCGCGCACTCCCCGACGGCCACGCACTCGGGATCCCCACCCGGTTCTGGCCCACGGCCCGCAGCGGCATCGTTGGGGTGCGGGGTGCGCTGGGCCTCGCCCGCGATGCCGTCCTGCCGCGACCCGATGTCCGCGGACCGATTGGCGACCGGGCCATCGGCCCTCTCGTGACGCGAAAGCTCGGCCGGCGCGTGGTGGACATGATGGTTGACCCGCTCATCGGCGGCATCCATGCCGGCTCCGTGGACGACATGTCCGCCGCCGCCACGTTCCCCCCCCTCCTGGCAGCCGCACAGCGCCGGGGCGGCCTCATGCGAGCCCTGCGAGCCGAGGTGCCCGCTCCGGATCCGGACGGGCCGCCCCTCTTCTGGGCCCTCGACGGCGGCATGGCCGCGCTGGTACGCGCCATGGCGGCGAGCCTGAAAAACCGCGGGGTGAACGTCCGGCTCTCCTCCCCGGTCGACCGTCTCGATCGGTCAGCGGAAGGCATCTGGACGCTGGTGGCCGCGGGCGACGCGCTCGAGGCCGACGCCGTGGTGCTGGCCACACCGGCACCGGTCACCGCGGCGCTGCTCCGGCCGCACGACGACGAGGCAGCCGGGCTCCTGGACGGGATCGACTACGCCTCCGTCGTGCTCGTGACGTTCCGCGTCGGCGCCGACGACGTGCCGGCGACACTCCATGGGACGGGTTTCCTGGTGCCCCGCCACAGCCCCCACAAAGGACGCGAACCCTGGGCCGTGACGGCGTGTACCTATTTGGACCGCAAGTGGCCGCTCCTCGAACGCGACGGAGAAGTCCTGTGGCGCGCCTCGCTCGGGCGCGTCGATGACACCCGGGCCCAAGGCTGGGACGACGGCGAGGTGGCCGAACGGGCCTGGGAGGAGCTGGGCGCGCTCTTGGGCGTTGGCGCGCCGCCACTCGAAGCGCGAGTGGTCCGCTTCGCCGACGCCTTTCCGCAGTACCGGGTGCACCACCTGCTGCGGACGGCCGGTGTCGAGTCCGCACTGGCACGCCTCGGCGGGGTCGCCGTCGCCGGCGCGGCGTACCACGGCGTCGGGATCCCCGCCTGCATCGCCAGCGGCCGGGCTGCGGCGCACTCGCTCTTGTGAGCGGCCTGCCGCGCCGGGGCCGCATCGCCGGGCCTTCCGCGGCGGCGGGCGTCCTGCTGGCGCTCTCGCTGCCCCCGTGGGGTTGGTGGCCCCTGGCGCTCGTCGGTGCCGCCATCCTCTATTGGCGCCTGGCCGGCCAACCGTTGCGGACCCGCATCTGGTCCGGTTGGCTGGCCGGTCTGGGCTGCTATGTCATCGGGCTGGCCTGGGCCCGGTCCTTCAACTGGTACGGCGCCGTCGTACTCGTCCTCGTCGAAGCGCTCTTCTTCGCTGCGACGGCCGCCGCCACGCCGCCGCGTCGCGGGCGGGCGCTTGCCTTCGTGGGGGCATGCACACTGGCCGAGGCCGTACGGATGACGTGGCCCTTCGGCGGACTGCCGCTCGGAGGCGTCTTTCTCGGCCAGGCCCGTGGCCCCTTGGTCGAGCTGGCCCGGCTGGGCGGACCGCTCCTGATCACGGCCGGCGTGTGGGCCGGCGGGGTTGCCGTGGCGACGGTCGGCGCGGCCGTGTGGGCCCGCCACCGCAGGTTCGGCGGACCTTCGATCATCGGTTCCGCCGTTGTTGCCGCCGGGGTCGTCGCCCTGGTGGTCGTCGGCGCCGTGGCGCCGGACGGTGGTGCGCCCGTGGGGACGGTGCGCGTGGCGCTCGTCCAAGGGGGCGGGCAACGGGGTCTGAGCAAGGAGGAGGTCCCGCCGCGCTTCGTCCTCGCCGCGCAGCTGGCGGCGACCTTCACGGTGTCGAGGGCGCATCCCTCGCCGGAACTCGTGCTCTGGCCCGAGGACGTCGTCGCGCTCGACCGCCCGCTGGCGGGCTCGCCCCAGGCAGCTCTCCTGAGCCAGTTGGCCCGGCAGCTCCACACGACGCTCGTCGTCGGGGTCACCGAGCCGGCGTCCTCCACGTCCTTTCGCAACGAAGTGGTGGCCTGGGGGCCGAACGGCCACATCGTCGGCGTGTTCGAGAAGGTGCACCGGGTGCCGTTCGGCGAGTACGTGCCGCTCCGCTCACTCTTCTCACACTTCGCCGACCTCTCGGGCGTGCCGGTCGACGCCGTTCCCGGCGACGGCACGGGCCTCATGCGCACACCCGCCGGTCCACTCGGGCTCCTGGTCTCGTTCGAGATCTTCTACGCCAGCCGCAGCCACGAGTCGGTGCGCGCCGGTGCCCAGCTGCTGGCCGTGCCCACCAACACGTCGTCCTATAGCACCTCGCAGGTGCCGGCGCAGGAGATCGCCGCAGCGATCGTCCAGAGTGTCGAGACGGGACGCGACCTCGTCCAGGCTGCTCCGACGGGATTCAGCGCGGTCGTGACCCAACGCGGCGTCGTCCTGCAGCGCAGCGCGCTCGGCAACCGTCAGGTGCTCTTCGCCACCGTCGCGCTGCGCCGGGGCTTCACCCCGTACGACCACTGGGGCGATCTCCCCGTCCTGGTCCTCGCCGCGCTGGCCCTCGTTGCCGGGTGGGGCCGTCAGCTGCGCTACTCGTAATAGCCGGAGTGGATGTAGACACAGGGCACGCCGGCCGCCACGTACATGGCGTGATTCGACGGGTCGTCCTCGAAGGCGAGGCGCAGGTCAAACCCATAGGCGCGGAGGTCGTTCACCACCGACTCCTTGAACTCGGTCACCTGGGCGTAGTCCCCTCGGGCCCGCATGACGAGAAGGTCCCAGCGCAGCCCGTAGCGCTGCAACCAGGCCAGCGTCTGGGGTTGGACGCGGTGGGGGCGGCCCGTCAGGAGGATGACGACGAGCGAAGCGTCGAGCAACTCAAGCAGTCGGGCGATCTCTTCAATCACTGGATCGTCGCCGCAGGCCTCGAAGAACGACGCCCAGTCCCGCCTCCCGTGTTCGATGAAGTGCTGCCGGCCGGCCGCATCGGACAGGACGCCGTCGATGTCGAAGATGACGGCCGGTCCCTGCCGGCGGAGCTCGCCGTCGTCGGCGTGCCACGTCCAGTTGATCCGGTCGCCGTCTGTCCTGGTCTGGGGCACGAACGACGAGCCTAACGGCGGCGACTCCACCCCCGGAATAGGTGATTCCGCCCTGCGGGGGAAGAGCGGAGACCCCCGAGGTGACACGATGGACGAGGAATGGAAACAGACGGCGACACGGGAGTCGGAGGCGACGTGGCCATGACGGTCGACGCGGACCGCACCCTCCCGGTGGCCCTCGGCCGGCGGGTGGAGGTCATCGGCGATCTCCTGCTCCCTGCCGAGCCCACCGACAGCTCGCGCGCCGCCTGCCGCGACGTCGCCTTGCGGCTCGAGGAATGGCAGGGACCCGGCGTCGTCATCCTCTGCGGGCGGCTGGTGGCCCCGGGGTGCTCCGGCGATCCGTCCGTTGCGGTGGACAGACATCCGGAACTCACCGACGCGCTCGGTCTGTTCGCGGCCCGCGCCGAGTCCCGGGTGATCGTGGTGATGGCGCCTTCCGAGCAAGACGCCGAATTGGTCGCGGCGCTGGAACGCCGCGGTGTGGCGGTCCGTGACGGGGTGGACCTCGCGTGCGAGACCGGCGCCGGCATGCGGACCGTCCTTGTGCGCACGGGGACGCTCCGACCGGACGGGAACCCCCCCATTGACGCCGTGCCGACCGGCGACCGGCCCTGGCTGGCCGGCATGGAGCGCCTCGACGATCCGCGGCTGGCACGTCGCTTCGTCACCTCGCGCGTGCTCTACCGACGCCTGCGCCGCTACCTCTGGGCGCCACCTCTGGCCTTGGCCGTCATCGCGCTGTTGTTGCGCCTCGAGTTCGTCGTCGACGGTCTCGGCCGGGTGTTCCGCACGCCCCGCCAACAGGACGCGCTCCAGCGGGCTTACAACGCCACGTGGCCCTCGCGCTTCATCGCGACCGTGGTCATCGCCCTGGCCTTGTTGGCCGTCCTCGCCCTCGTGGTCGCCATCACGTCGCGCGGCATCTGGCGGGCACTGGGAGGTGAGGGGCTCCCGGCTCCGTGGGCCGGTGGTCCGTCGGGTGCGCGGCCCATCGCACACGAGCTGATCGAGCTGGACGGTCAGGACGCCCTCGACGCGGCGCGGGACGCTGTCGAGTCGGGCGTCTCGGGCGTGATCGTGGGTGGGGCACTCGTGCCCGAGCTGACCCACCTCGATACCGGCTTCTTCGCCTGCCCGGGTGCGACGGCCGAGGTCGTGCACGAGCACCGGGGGCGCCTCGGGCTGCCACCCACCTTCCTGCACCATCGCCAGGAGTCGACCCTCGAGATCGAGACCGGGGCGGAACTGCACGTCCGCTTGCTCCTCGCCGAGGCCGACCTGCCGCTGGCCACCATGGGTGAGCGACTCGTCACCGCCGACACCGTCGTCAAGGGGCGTTCGAAGGCGGCCGATGTCCATCCCGAGCTGGCCGCCAGCTGGCCGGGCGGCGCGTCGTGGCCGCCGGCGCCCGAGGTGGCGGCGGACCACGTCCGGGCCCGGCGCATCCGGCGCCTCGCTGCAGTCTCGCTGTTCGTGGCCGGGACCATCGACCTGCTCTCCTCTGTGACGGCACCCCTACGCGCGCACTTGCATCTGATCGCGCAGTACCTCCCCGTTGCCGTCGTTCAGGCGGCCGGGGCGTTGACCGCCATCGCCGGCATCGGCATGATCATGCTCTCCCGCGGCGTCCTGAGAGGGCAGCGCCGCTCGTGGCTGGTGGCCGTGCTCTTGCTGATCGCATCGCTGGCACTCCACCTCCTTCATGCGGCCGACATCGTCACGCTCCTCGTCTGCGCCGGCGTCCTGACGCTGCTGATCGTCCAACGGGAGCGCTTCCGGGCTCAGACCGAGCGGGCGACGGTCGTCACCGCCTTTGTCATCCTCGCGGTGGGCGGTGTGCTGGCCACGACGGGTGGCTTCATCGGCGTGGAACTGGCCGGCCGAGTCCACCACCATCCCCTGCCCGCGTGGCCCGACGTCCTCCTCGGCTCTGCCGAACGGCTCGTCGGCGTGGACTGGGTGACCTTCCCACCGACCATCGACCGCTACGCATCCGTCAGCCTGCTGGCCGTGGGCCTCAGCCTCATTGTGGTGGCGCTGTTCCTCCTGACTCGGCCGGTCGTCGATCGCCGCCTTTCATCGGGGCGAGCCGCCATGGGACGGCGCGCCGCCGAGATCCGGGCGCGCGACATCGTGCGGCGCCACGGAACCGGTACGCTCGACTACTTCGCACTACGCGACGACAAGCAATGGTTCTTCCATCGCGACTCGCTCGTCGCGTACGCCGTCTTCGGCGGCGTCTGCCTGGTGTCCCCCGACCCCATCGGTCCGTTCTCCGAACGAGCCCACGTCTGGGATGCGTTCCGCCACTATGTCGACCGTAACGGGTGGGGCCTCGGCGTCATGGGTGCCGGCGAGGAGTGGTTGCCGACCTACCAGGCGTCGGGCATGCGCTTCCTCTACATCGGCGACGAGGCGGTGGTGGACCCCCAGGAGTTCTCCCTCCAGGGCGGGAAGATGAAGGGATTGCGACAGGCCGTCAACCGGGTGGCGCGCTACGGCTACACGGTCCGCTTCCTGGACCCGGCCCACCTCGATCCGGCGGACGCCGCACGCATGGCGGAACTGATGGCCAAGAGCCGGCGCGGTGAACAGGAGCGGGGCTTCTCCATGATGCTCGGGCGCCTCTTCGACCGACGGGACACGGGCTTGCTGCTGACATTGGTGGAGGGTCCGGACGGGACGCCGGTGGCCATGTGTCAATTCGTGCCCTCACCGGCCATCGGTGGCTACTCGCTGGACCTCATGCGCCGCGATCCGGGTGAACATCCCAACGGGCTGCTCGACTTCGCCCTGTGCTCGACCATCGACCATCTGAAAGAGATGCGCATGAAGGGCCTGAGCCTGAACTTCGCCGCGCTGCGATCAGTGCTCGAGGGCGACAAAGGCGACGGCGTGACCCAGCGCGTGGAGCGCTGGGCGCTGCGCCGTCTCTCCGGGGTCCTCCAGATCGAGACCCTGTGGCGGTTCAACGCGAAGTACGAGCCGCGCTGGCTGCCGCGCTACATCGTCTTCGACTCCGCCGAGCAGTTCGTGCCCGTCGTCGTGCAGATCATGCGGGCAGAATCGCTGACCGAGGTCCCGGTGATCGGCCGCCTTCTCACGACGGGTGGGGCCAAGCGGGCGGGGCCGGCCGTCCCCGACGAGGTGCTGGCCGCACAGCAGCACGCCGGCAATGGGACGCCCACCCGGCAGGAGGCCGGGACGGCAGCCCCACGAAAGTGACCGAGTCCCGCTGCCCGCGCTGCGGACATCCGGGTGTGCATCAGCGACGCGGCGACAACGGCCCTTGCGAGGACTGCGACCGCTGCTGGTCCGACGAGCAGCGACGAGACCGTCCGCCCCACCACGTGTAACCCGCACGACGAGCACGTGACACTGCAACCCGTGTGAGCGTTGTCCCTCTATTGCGCTGATTGGTTCGAACGGCTCTACACGCCGATTGAGGGTGCCACCACAATCGCGGAAGGGCGGGGTGGCCGAGGTGGTCTGGGAGTCACCCCGCCCTCTTTTCGCGAGCCGCACAATCGGCGCGCGCCGCGTCGCGGTTGCGTTTTCACGGCGCGGCGCCCGGTTCGTGTCGTCGACTTTGTCGACGTCGTCCCGTTGATCCCGACGAGGACGGCACTGCTCTCCCACCATCCACGACCCGAGCCGGGAGCTCCGGCACCGGCCCGCCCGTCCTCACCTCGGCTCAACCCCTTCGGCATTCGTGACGATCCATTTCGAGGCCCGGACTGCGTGACACGGGTCCCGGCCGAGCCAACGCACGCGTGCGGTACGGGCGGTGCGGGCGGCTTCCGGTGGCGCCAGACGGCCCGTGCGTCCCGGAGCTAACCGACCTGGGCAAAGATGGAGGACCGGGCAGGGAGGGAGGAACGCCGTGAGCAACCCGCAGTCTGTGGCCGCGACAGTGGCCGCCAGGCACGACCTCGCGGCTACCGCCGCCGAGCGCCGGGAAATCGGGCGGCAGGCCCGGATCCTGGCTCCCCGGGCCGACCTCGGCGACTGGGACGAGCGGAACCGCGGGCACGACCCTGTCGACACGATCCTGGCCCAGAACGACATCCGGCTCTCCGAGCTGACCCCGCTCCGGCACCAGCGCATGTCGCTCTCGCCATGGAACTTCTATCGCGGTGCCGCCGCTGTCATGGCGGCGGATCTGGCCTCGCGGGCGCACAGCCGCATTGAGGTGCAGCTCTGCGGTGACGCCCACGTCCTGAACTTCGGGCTGTGGGCCACCCCCGAGCGCAACCTCAATTTCGACCTGCGCGACTTCGACGAGACTCTCCCCGGACCCTTCGAGTGGGACGTGGCCCGCCTCGCCGCCAGCTTGGTCGTGGCGGCCCGGGAGAACGGCGTGAAGCAGAGCAAGTCCGACGCGGCGGTGACGGCGGCCGTCGACGCCTACCGCAACCGCATGCGCTACTACTCCATGTTGCCCATCCTCGACATCTGGTACGAGGGGACGCGCTTCGACCAGTTCATCGATTCCTTCGAGCCCGCCGACCGCGGCCAGGTGCAAGTGCAGTTCGAGAAGAAGAAGGAGTCGCGGACGAGTCGCGGCGCCTTCGAGAAGCTGACCACGGAGCGGCGTGGCCGGGCCCGCATCACCCCGCACCCTCCGCTGCGCGTGACGCTCGACGACGACGAGCAGGGCGACATCGTGGAGGGTCTTCTCGGGGACTATCGCCTCACGCTGCAAGAGGACCGCCGCCGCCTGTTCGACCGCTTCATCCCGGTGGACATGGTCCGCCAGGTAGTGGGCGTCGGCAGCGTCGGCATGGTGGTGTATCTCGTGCTGCTGGAAGGAAGCTCCACCGGCGACCCACTTTTCCTGCAGTGCAAGCAGGCCGGCCCCTCGGTCTACGAGTCCTATACCTACGCCAGCGGGCACGACAACCATGGCGCCCGGGTCATCGCCGGCAAACGGATGGTGCAGAGCGCCACGGACATCTTCGTGGGCTGGGGCTCACTGGGCGGGCGCGACTTCTATGTGCGCCAGTTCCGCGACATGAAGCTGATTCCCACCACCGACCTCATCGCGCCCGTCCTCGTGGAGTTCGCCATCGCCTGCGGGAACACGCTGGCCCGGGCGCACGCGCGGTCGGGTGACCCCGAGGCGATCGACGCCTACATGGGCAAGAGCGACGTCTTCACAAAGGCCATGCGCAAGTTCGCCCGCCGCTACGCCGATCAGAACGAACGGGACCACGCTGCACTGGTCGCCGCCATCCGTCGTGGCAAGGCGGACAGCGTCCTCGACTGACGCCCTACTTGGGCAGGAACAGCAGGGTGGCGTGGTTGGCGAAGTCGATGAGCGGCTGTGGCCACACACCGAAGAGCACGGTGACGCCCGTGCAGAGGGCGATGGCCAGGCTGCTGAGTGCTGGAACGGGCACCGTTTCCGGTACCGCCTCGTCGCCTTCGCTCGCCTCGTCGTCCAGCAGGATCTGCTCGTTGAGCGTGGTCACGGTGCCGGCGGCCGACGCCGGTGTGGCCCAGGCCAGCCCGCCCCCGCTGCCGTTCCCGCCGCCTTCGGTCACCGCGGTGATGGTGCCGCCGGCGCTCATGCCGCCTTCGGCCCCCAATGCGGCCGAGCCACCGCTCCCGCCCTCGGCCTCGCCGAGCCCGCCGCCGGCGTACATGAGGACGGCCAGCCGCAGGTAGAAGTAGGCGGCAACCGCCGCGGTGACCATGGCGATGACACCGAGGGGCACCTCGCCCGCGCCGACGGCGGCGAACACCACCTGCAGCTTGGCCCACAGCCCGGTGGTGAATGGCGCGCCCGCCTGGGCCAGCAACAGGACCGCCAGCGCCAGCGCCAGGACGGGCTGCCGGCTGGCCAGACCGCGGTAGCGCGAGAGGTCGTGGTCCGCGTCGGCCTGCCGACCGAGCACCGTCACGACGGCGAAGCTGCCGATTGTCATGAACATATAGGCGAAGAGGTAGTACAGCGAGGCGCTGGCGCCGCGGGCCGTGCCGGCGGACACCCCGAGGAGAATGAACCCGGCGTGGTTGATGGAGGAGTAGGCCAGCATCCGCTTGACGTCGCGCTGGCGCAGGGCCACGAAGGCGCCCAGCACCAGCGAGAGCACAGCCAGCCCGTAGATGATGGGGCGCCAGTCCGTCTCGATCACGCCGAACGAGGAGAAGAGGACCCGCAGCATGGCGGCGAAGGCGCCCGCCTTGGCCACGGCTGCCATGAAGCCGGTGACCGGCGAAGGAGCACCCTCGTACACGTCGGGCGTCCACATGTGGAAGGGCACCGCGGCCACCTTGAAGGCGAACCCGACCAGCATGAGGGAGAGGCCGGCCAGTAGCAGGCCGTTGGTCAGGACGACGTTCTTGGAGAGGAAGTCCGAAATCTGGGTCAGGTTCGTCGACCCCGTGGCGCCGTAGGTGAGCGCAATGCCGTAAATGAAGATGGCCGAGGAGAAGCCGCCCAGAATGAAGTACTTGAGCGCGGCCTCGCCCGATGCGGGCCGCTTGTAGTTGAAGGCGGTCAGCACGTACAGGGCGAGGGAGAGGATCTCCAGACCGAGGAACACGATGATGAGGTCGTTGGCCAGCCCCATCAACATCGCCCCCGAGGCCGAGACCAGGGCCAGCACGTGGAACTCGGCTCCGTGCATGCCCTCCCGGCGCAGGTACCCGTCTGCCACGAGCGCGCTGAGCAGCATGGCGATGGCGACCAGGATGGTGATGAGGACGCTGAAGCCGTCCATGACCACCGCCTGCTTCACATAGGTGTGCGCCCCGTGTTGTTGCACGTCGGCCCACTGCCAGAGGGCGACACCCAGCGCGCCGCCCGAGATGATCACCGTGGCGATGGTGGCGACGCGCACCCGCATCGGCCGACGCACCAGCGAGGCCAGGCCGAGTAGGAGGACCGCGCCGCCGATCATGATGATGGGCGGCAGGATGGCCAGCCACCGGATGGGGGGCACCGTGATGGAGTTCGAGGCCGCGTGAGCGGTCGCGGCAGCGGCGACGTGCGCGGCGGCGAGGTGGGCGGCGATCACTTCGTCCCCTCGACGCCGCGGACCGCCACCGGCGGCTCGGCGTGGCCCGTGGCGGACTCGACGTGCGCGACCAGCTGGTTGACCGAGGGGCTGATGCGGTCGAGCACCGGCTTGGGGTAGACGCCCAGGAACACGATGAGGATGATGAGCGGCGCCATCACCAGGCGCTCTATCAGGACGAGGTCGCGCGTCTTCTCGTCGGCTTCGCGCGGCTCGCCGTGGAAGACCTGCTGGTAGGCCCAGAGCAGGTAGATGGCGGCCACGATCACGCCCAGCATCGCGACGACGGCCCACCAGCGGTGCGTGATGAAGGTGCCCGAGAGCACGAGGAACTCGCTCACGAAGCCGTTGAGGCCGGGCACGCCGATGGAGGCCAACATGACCACGGTGAAGACGGCGGCCATCACCGGCGCCGCCTTCTGCAGCCCACGCAGCTCGCCGGTCTGCCAGGTGCCCCGGCGCTCATAGATGAAGCCGATGAGGATGAAGAGCGCCGCCACGATGATCCCGTGGTTCAGCATGAGCAGGACGGCGCCGTCCAGGCCCTGTGTGCTGAGCGAGAAGGTGCCGAGCGCGATGAAACCGATGCCGGCCAGAGACGAATAGGTGACGAGTCGCTTCAGGTCGCGCTGGGCGCAGGCCACGATGGCGCCGTACACCACGCCGATGACGGCCAGCGTCAGGAAAAGGGGTCCCAGCGTCCTGGTGGCGTGCGGAAAGAGGTTGAGGTCGAAGCGGATGATGCCGTAGGTGCCTATCTTGGCCAGGACGCCCGAGAGCAGGACCGAGCCCTCCTCGGGCGCCTCGGTGTAGGCGTCGGGCGACCAGGTGTGCAGCGGGAACAGGGGGGCCTTCACCGCGAAGGCGGCCGTGAAGGCCAAGAAGAGCCAGGTCTCCGTCGACGAGGACAGGTGCGTCTGCATGAGCGGCCCGAGCTCGAAGGTGAGGTAGCCGTACTGCGACTGGTGGATGAAGGCCAGGACCAGGATCCCCACCAGCAGGAAGGCCGAGCCGAGGAAGGTGTAGAGGAAGAACTTGATCGCTGCGTAGGCGCGTCGCTGGTGGCCCCAGCCCGCGATGATGAAGTACGCGGGCACGAGCGTCAGCTCGAACATGAAGAAGAAGACGATGAGGTCGAGCGACAGGAAGCTTCCCATCACGGCCGCCTCCAAGAGGAGGATCCAGGCGAAGTAGACGCGGGCGTTCTCGCGGTTGCGCCCCAGAATGATGGTGAGCGGGAACAGCAGCGCCGTGAGCAGCACCAGGAAGATGGAGATGCCGTCGACGCCGAGGTACCAGTGCACTCCCAGGCTGGTGCCGGTGTACTCGTGGTTCGAGACCAGCTGGAAGCCGCCGTCGTGCACCTTCATGGCGACGAGGGCCGACACAGCGATGACTGCCGTGACCAGCGACACCAGCAACGCCACGACGTAGGGGATCTCCCTCTGCAGCGTCCGGTCCAGGCCGATCACGCCCAGCGCGGCGGCACCGATGGCCGGCAGCAGGATCAGCAACGTCAGGAACGGAATGGTGTGCGTCATCCCCACCACGTCCGGCTCAGCATGAAGGCGATGATGAGGGCCATCCCGATGGCGATCCCCAGCGCGTAGTTGCGGGCGTACCCCGTCTGCAGCTTGCGGGCCGCGTTCCCCGTGGCCCGGGCCAGCTGGGCCGTGCCATTGACGGCCCCGTCGATGATACGGACGTCGACCACCCAGGCGAGGAAGGTGGCCAGTCGCTGCGCCGGCCGCCCGATGACGGTGTCGTAGAAGTCGTCCCAGTACCAGACCCGCTGCAGGAAGGCCGGCTCCAGCTTGGGCTGGTAGACCTCGTCACCCCGCCACAGCCACCACCCGACGATCACCCCGATGACAGCCGCCGCAATGTCGGCCAGTGCCAACTCCCACTCCGGTCCCGCGCCCAGGTGGTCGTTGTAGAGCGTGCCGGCGAACACGGGGGCCAGGAAGCTGGACAGGTTGTCCGTGTGGACCCAGGGCAGGTCGAGCGCGCCGGCGAAGAAGGCGAAGAAGGCGAGGACGATAAGCGGGATCCGCATGATCCACGGCGACTCGTGCGGCGTGTGCAGCGGCGGCTCGCCGTGCGGGCCTTCCTTGTCGAAGCGCTCCTTGCCACCGAAGGCCAGGGTCTCGAGGCGGGTCATGTAGTACGCCGTCAGGACGGCGGTGATCAGGCCGATGACCCACAGCGGCTTGAAGTGGGCGAAGGTGTTGTCGAGGACGTCGCCCTTGGCCCAGAAGCCCGAAAGTGGGGGGATGCCGGCGATGGCCAGGAACCCGATGGTGAAGGTGACCGTGGTCCATTTCATGTAGCGGCGCAGCGCGCCCATGCGTTTGAGGTCCTGCTCGTCCTCGAGCCCGTGGATGACCGAGCCCGCCCCGAGGAAGAGGAGGCCCTTGAAGAAGGCGTGCGCCACCATGAGGAAGATGGCGGCGATGTACGCACCGGTGCCGACGGCCAGGATCATGTAGCCGATCTGCGACACGGTGGAGAAGGCGAGCACCTTCTTGATGTCCTGCTGCGCGCAGGCGATGGTGGCCGCGGTGAACGCGGTGACGGCCCCGATGGTGGCGATGATCTCGGAACCCGTGGCCGTGACGTGCAGGAGCGGGTTCATGCGGCACAGCAGGTACACCCCGGCCGTGACCATGGTGGCGGCGTGGATGAGGGCCGACACGGGCGTCGGGCCTTCCATGGCGTCGGGCAGCCAATTGAACAGCGGGATCTGGGCCGACTTGCCCGCGGCGGCCAGGAACAGCAACAGCACCGCGGCCAGGCCGGCACCCCCGTCGAGGTGGTGCAGCTGCCCGAAGATGCCACCGCCCGGACCGCTCTCGTACTGGACGGTGCCGGTCCGCTCGAAGATCAGGAAGATGGCCAGCAGGAAGCCGATGTCCCCGATGCGGTTGTAGATGAACGCCTTCTTGCCGGCCGACGCGGCCGACTCGCGCTGGAACCAGAAGGCCACCAGCCAGTAGGAGCAGACGCCCACGCCCTCCCACCCCACGAAGGTGAGCAGCAGGTTGTCCGACAGCACCAGCAGCAGCATGGAGAACACGAACAGGTTCAGGTAAATGAAGAACTTGGAGTAGTCCCGGTCGTTCTTCATGTACCCGATGGAGTACAGGTGGATGAACGCGCTGACGAAGGTGATGAACATGCACATCGTCATCGACAGCGGGTCCACCAGGGTCCCCACGGGGACCGTCAGTCCGCCCGAGCTGAACCAGGTGAAGTAGTTGTCCACCACCACCCGGCCGTTGTCGGGCAGGCCGAGGAGGCCGGCCAACACGATGCAGGCCACCACGAACGCGCCGCCGATCGCCACGGTCCCGATCCAGCCCGCCACCGGGTCCCCGATGCGACGGCCGAAGGCCAGCAGGAACAGAAAGCCCGCGAGGGGCAACAGCAACATGAGGTACGCGAGATGGACCACGGTTCAGCCCTTCAACGAATCGAGGTCGTCTGCCACCGTGGTCTCGCGACGGCGGAAGTTGGTCACCACGATGCCGAGGCCCACCACGACCTCGGCCGCGGCCACCACGAGCACGAAGAACACGATGGCCTGCCCGCCGATGTCGTTGAGCATGCGGGCGAACGTGACGAACGTTAGGTTCGCCGCGTTGAGCATGAGCTCGATGCACATGAGCATGATCAGGACGTTGCGCCGCACCAGCAGGCCGATGGCGCCAATGCTGAACAAGATGGCGGCCAGGCCGAGGTACCAGGCTCCCGAGAGGCTCATGCCGGCAGCCCGCTCTCTGTGCTGCTCTCTGTGCTGCTCTGTGTGCTGCTCTGTGTGCTGCCTGTGCTGTCGTCGTGCTCGGCCTGCGCCGTCGGCGGCCGCCGGGCCAGCACGACGGCACCGACTACGGCGATGACGAGCAACGCGGCCGTGGCCTCGAACGCGAACAGGTAGGTCGTGAACAGCTGCTTGCCCAGCTGCGCCGGCTCCCCCGCCGGCGACGTCGGGCCGGCGACGTGGCCCTGAATCGGGCCTACCACCTGCTTGGCGCCGGTGACCCAGTGCGCCGTGGCCGCCATGGCCAGGACGCCACCGAGCGTGATGAGGGAGAACACGACGGCGAGCGCGCGCTGGCCGACCAGCGGCTCCACGCTGATGTCCTCGGCCCGGTCGACCCCGAGGAACATGATCACGAAGAGGAAAAGGACGACGATGGCGCCGGCGTAGACGATGATCTGCACCGCGGCCAGGAAGTCGGCCTCCTGCTCGATGAAGAGCACGGCGACGCCGAAGAGCGTCATCACCAGGCTGAGGGCCGCGTGCACCGGGTTGCGGGAGGTCACGACGCCGATCGCGCCCACCAAGATCACCGCTGCGGCGGCGGCGAAGACCAGGATGTCGGGCCAGGTGGCGCGCGTGGCAGCCAGCAGGGGCACGGCGTGGAGCATGGGTCAGTCGCTCCCCTCGGCGGTGCCGTCCCTGGCCTCCGCACCCATCACCGAGCCCGTGATGGCGGCCTCCGCGTGCACCTCGGCATCCGCCGCCTCGTCCGCGGCCGCGTCCGCCCGCTGGGCCTTGGCGTCGGCCTTGGCCGCCTTGCGGGTCGCCCGCAGGTCCTTCATCCGGGTCCGCATGGCGTCCATCTTCTTGCGATTGGCCGCCGCCCCCTCCTTGGCCCGCCACAGGCGTCCCTGCATGCCGCGGTGGGCCAGCGGGATGTCCTCGTCGAGCAGGTGGGCCTCGAGCACCTCGCGCAGCGGCTTGGAGCCGGTGGCCTCGTCGTCCCGGTGCGCCGACTGGCCACCCTCCGGGGCGCGCACGCCGTAGCCGAGCTCGCCCTCCCACTGGACTTCGCCCTCGTAGGCGGCACTGCCGGACGGGGACGTGGCGCGCATCCAGCCCGACGTCATCAGGTCGTCGCCCTCGCGCCAGTCCTCCCAGGGCAGCTTCTTGGGCGTGCCGTCGTCGTTCACCACCAGCTCTTCCTTGGTGTAGATGGCGTCGGAACGGTTGGTGAAGGAGAACTCGAACAGCTTGGACTCGGTGATGGCCTCGGTCGGGCAGGCCTCCACGCACATGTCGCAGTGGATGCACCGCAGGTAGTTGATCTCGTAGACGTAGCCGTAGCGCTCCCCGGGCGACACCGGGTGATCGGGCGGGTTGTCCAGCCCCCGCACGTAGATGCAGTCGGCCGGGCACACACCCGCGCACAGCTCGCAGCCGATGCACTTCTCCATGCCGTCCTCGTAGCGGTTGAGGACATGGCGACCGTGCTGGCGCGGCTGCTTGGGCTTCTTCTCGTCCGGGTACTTCGTCGTCACCCGCGGCCGGGTCAGATGCTGGAAGGTCAGCTTGAAGCCGCCCAGGAAGGAGAGCTGGTCCTTGATTTCGTCGCCGACGCTCACGACGCCTTCCCTCCCCCGACAGGATCGGGCACCGGCGAGAGCCGGGGGGCCCGGGTCACCCTGCTTCCGACCGCCGGAATGATCGGATCTTCGTCGCTGCGGCTGTGGCCCAGCTTGTTGGCCCGGACGAGCAGGAAGGAAGCCAGGACCACGACGGGCACCAGGAACAGCCCGGCCCAGCCCCAGGCGATGATGCCGGCCACCAGGAGCAGCCACCCCAGCGTCATCGGGATGAGGCGCTTCCAGCCGAGATCCATGAGCTGGTCGTAGCGCAGGCGGGGCAGGGCGGCGCGGAACCAGACGTAGATGAAGCAGAACGCCACCGTCTTCAAGAGGAAGTAGATGATCGGCATGTAGATCGTCGCGCCGGGGATGTGGAAGATGTAGCCGTTGGGGCCGCCGAAGAAGAGCGTCACCACGATCGCCGACATCGTGATGGTGTTCATGAATTCGGCCAGATAGAAGAGGCCGAAGCGGATGGACGAGTACTCGGTGTGGAAGCCGCCAACCAGCTCGGTGTCCGCCTCGGTGAGGTCGAAGGGCGGCCGGGTCAGCTCCGCCGTGATGGCGATCATGAAGAAGATGAAGGGCAGGAAGCCCAGCCGGATGAGGTTCCAGTTCCAGAACCCGTTCGACTGCGATGCCACGATGGCCCGGGTCGACAGCGAACCGGTCACCAGCACCACCATCACCGTGGTCATGCCGAGCGCCGCTTCGTAGGAGATCACCTGCGCGGACGCCCGCACCGAACCGAGCAAGGGGTACTTCGACCCCGAGGACCAGCCGGCCAGCATGACGCCGTAGACGGCGATGCCGGACATGGCGAGGACGAGCAGGATCCCCATGGGCGGATCGGCCACCTGCAGCTCGAAGGTGTGGCTGCCGATGGTGATGACGCCTCCGATGGGCACCACGGTGAAGACCAGCACGGCGGGGATCACCGAGAGGTAGGGCGCCAGCTTGAAGACGAAGGAGTCCGCCCGGTCGGGCAGCAGGTCTTCCTTGAAGATGAGCTTGGTCCCATCGGCCAGGGTCTGCAGAAGGCCCCACGGACCGGCGCGGTTGGGCCCGACGCGACTCTGCATGTCCGAGATCACCTTGCGCTCGAACCAGATCATCAGCGCCGTGGCGACCAGCAGCGCGACGAAAGCGGCCAGGCACTTGATGATGACGATCAGCCAGACCTCCCAGTTGAGGCCAAAGACGAAGAGCGGGTCGCCGTTGCCCGCGTCCGCGCTGTGCGTCAGCAGCGGGGCGGAGTTGGAGAGGAGGGCGGCGGCGGCGATCACACCGACTCCAGTCGCACGTCGGTCACCAGCTGGCGGCTGTCGATGAGCGTGGCCACCGCATTGGGCGGCGCGCTCTGGCCCCCGGGCACGTTGAAGTCGATGGCGACGACGCCCCGGGCCACACCCTCGTCGGACTCGGCGGCCAGGATCAGCTCGCCCCGGGACGAGCGCACCTTCACGCGGTCACCGGTCTTCGCACCGAGGCGGTCGAGGTCGTAGGGATTGGCGCGGGCCACCAAGGTGGGCACGAGCGGTGTGAGCGACGGCGAGCCGGTGACCGAACTTCCGGCGTCGTACAGGCGGCGCCCCGACGTCAGCCGGAGGCTGTAGCTGTCGGCCTTGGGAATCTGCAGCGGCTCGGCCCCGCCGGTACCGGTCCCGGTGATCAGGGGCGGCGGGCTGCCCAGATCGAAGGTCCGCTCCGAGGCGGGGTCGCTGGTTCCAGTGCCGACGCGGGGCGGCGCGCCCTGGCGCTCCACCGACTCCACGCCGGGCAGGGCAACCGGGTCGATGGGAGACACGTCGTCGCGGTGGTCCTCGTTGCCCGTGAGCGGCACGAGGATGCCGTCGTGCGCCACGTCGGAGTGCAGCACCTGCTGGGTCAGCCCGGCGTAGGCCGGTGCCGTCCGTGCCAACTCGTCGGAGAGGTCGTTGTCACTGGCGAGGCCCAGGTCCGACCCGAGGGCGGCGGCGAGCTCGGCGGCGATCATCCAGTCCGGCCAGGCGAAGCCGGGGGCAGAGAGCTTGGGGCCGAGGCGGCTGACCCGTCCCTCGATGTTCGTGGTGGTGCCGGCGCGCTCGTGCGTCACCGCGCAGGGCAGCACGACGTCTGCGTGGGCGTCGACCGACTCGGACGGGTGGCCCGTCACGGCGACGACGAAGTGCCCGGCACCGAGCGCCTTGGCGGCGACGGCGCGGTCGGGGAAATCGTCGAGCGGGTCGGCGCCGAGCAACACGAGCGCGCGCACGCCGGTCCCTCCGTCGCGCTCCCCGGCCATAGAGGCGAGGATGTCGGCCGTCGACAGGCCGGTGGCGGCGGGGACGGAGCCCCAGGCGGCGGTGAAGCGCTGGCGGCCGGCATCGAGGCTGACCCGGCCGGGCAGGATGCCGGGGGCCAGTCCCATGTCGAGCGCGCCGAACACGTTGCCCCGGCGAAGCGCCGGCAGGAAGGTCGCCTTGGGCAGCGCGGCGGCGAGTGCGCGCACGGCTTCGGCGGCTATCTCGCCCGCCTCGGCGTAGGAGGGCCGGCCGGCCACGATCACGACGCCCTCACCGTCGGGGTGGGCCGCCAGCACGGCGCGGGCGGCCTCTATCTGCCCCGTCGTCACGGCCGCGCCTTCGGGGTGCGAGCCGAGCGCGGTGGCGGCAGTGGCATCGCCCGTGAGCGCGCGCGCCATCAGCGGCGCGTCGCCCGGGCGGATGCGCAGGCTTGCCCTGGCGTGCGCCGTCAGCGCGGTAGGGCCGGGCGAGATCTCGAGCAGCGTGGTGCCCTTGTCGACCACGGCCTCGCGCAGGCGCAGGAAGAGCACCGGGAGCTCCTCGCGGAAATCACCGGTCAGGGTGATGAGCACCGGCGCGCCGCACGCCTCGTCGATGGTGGCGCGGGGCAGTCCCAGCACGAGCTCGGCGGGGAGGCCGTCGCCCAGTTGGGCGTCGACCGAGTCGGTGCCGATGACGCCTTTGGCCAGCTTGGCCCAGGCGTAAGCGGACTCGTTCGTCAAGCGTGCCCCGCCGACGACGGCCACCGCGCCCGCGCCACCGGCGCTCTTGGCCGCGGACAGCCCCGCTGCCGCGGCGGCCAAGGCCTCGCCCCAGCTGACCGCGACCAGCTCGCCCTCCTTGCGGACGCGTGGCTCCACCAGCCGGCCGTGTTCGAAGCGTCCCGTCTCGCGGGCCTCGCCCAGGAACTGGCCACGGCTCGCACCGAGGCTGACGACCTGGGACGCGGTGGCGGGCACGACGTCGACGGCCTCGTCCGCCAGCTCCGTCGGCCGGGGACCGTTGTCGACCTCGTCGCCGTTGACCGACTCGAAGGCGAAGCGACCCTTGTCGCACAGCCAGCCGTGGTTGACCGGCTCGGAGTCGATGCCCAGCAGCCGGGTCAGACGGTTCTGCGACGACTGCACGGCGACCCGGCAGCCGACCGAACAACCGGTGCAGGTGGACTCCACCTGATCGAGGTCCCAGGGGCGAGCGGTGAAACGGTAGGGCGTGGCGGTCAGCGCGCCGACCGGGCAGATCTGCACGGTGTTGCCGCTGAAGTAGGAGGAGAAGGGCTCCGTGGGGAAGGTGGCGACCTCCACGTTCTCGCCGCGTCCGGCGAAGTCGATCTGCGCCTCGCCGGCCACGTCCGAGGCGAAGCGCGTGCACCGGGCGCACTGGATGCAGCGCTCGCGGTCGAGCAGGACGAGGTCCGAAATGGCAATGGGCTTCTCGAAGTGCCGTTTCTCCTCAATGAAACGGGTCTCGCCAGGGCCGTAGGCCAGCGTCTGGTCCTGCAGGGGGCACTCGCCACCCTTGTCGCACACGGGACAATCGAGCGGATGGTTGGCCAGCAGGAACTCGAGGACCCCGTCCTGGGCCTTCTTGACGCGATCGTTGGTGGTGTCGACCACCATGCCATCGGTCACCGCGACAAAGCAGGCCGGCGTCAAGGCGGCGCCCCGGGGGCCCTCGACGTCGACGAGGCACATGCGGCACATGCCGACCGGCTCCATGCGCGGGTGGTAGCAGAAGCGCGGGATGTACGTCCCGGCGCGCTCGGCCGCCGCGATCAGCAGCTCGCCCTTCTCGGCCGTCACCGCACGCCCGTCGAGGGTGAAGGTGAGGTGCTCGTCCGGCTGCACCTCCGTGTGCAGCTCACGGGAGGCATCAGTCAAAGGGACACCCCCCTTCCTTCACGTGCACGAGGAACTCGTCGCGGAACATGCGGATGCCCGACGCGATGGAGGACGGGATCGACGGCCCGAGGACACAGATCGTGGTCTGCTGGGGCGGCCAAGCGATGCCCGGTGAGATGTTGTCGCACAGGTCCATGAGGAGGTCCAGATCCTCCTCGCGCCCTTCGCCGTTCTCAATTCGGTACATGATGCGCTCCAGCCAGCCGGACCCCTCACGGCACGGCGTGCACTGCCCGCACGACTCGCGGGAGAAAAACTTGGTGATGCGCCAGGCGGCGCGCACCATACAGGTGGCCGAGTCCAAGACGACGACCGACCCCGAGCCCAGCATGGAGCCGGCGTCGCCAACCTCGTCCTGGCCGAGCGGCAGGTCCACCTGGTCCGGGCCGAACCACGGGGCCGACACGCCGCCGGGGATGAAGGCCTTGAGCGTGTTGGAGCCGCGGATGCCCCCGCCCAGCACCGGCGCGTAGATGAGGTCGCGGAACGTGGTCTTGACCATCTCGAGCTCGTAGTTGCCGGGGTTGCGCACGTGGCCGGCCAGCGCGAACAAGCGCGTCCCCGTGGAGCGGCCGGCACCGAGCGCGGCGAACGCGGCGCCGCCGTTGTTCACGATCCACGGGATGTTGGCCATGGTCTCGACGTTGTTGACCACGGTGGGCTCGCCGTAGAGGCCGATGGCGGCGGGGAAGAACGGGGGCTTGATGCGTGGGAAGCCGCGCTTGCCCTCGAGCGACTCGAGCAGCGCCGTCTCCTCGCCGCAGATGTAGGCGCCGGCGCCGGGGTGGACGACGACGTCGAGCGAGAAGCCCGAGCCGAAGATGTTGCTCCCCACCGAGCCGTGGGCGTACGCCTCGTTCAGTGCGGTCTGCAGGCGCTCGAGGCCCAGGGCGAACTCCCCGCGCACATAAATGAAGGCCTGGCTGACCTGCAGCGCGTAGGCGGAGATCAGCACGCCTTCGAGGATCTCGTGCGGGTCCCCCTCAATGAGCATGTGGTCCTTGAAGGTGGCCGGCTCGGACTCGTCGCCGTTGATGACCAGGTAGGTCAGCGGGTTCTTGCGCAGCATCGACCACTTGCGCCCCGCCGGGAAGCCGGCGCCACCGCGACCGAGGAGGCTGGCCGCGTCGACCTCGGCCGCCACCGCCTCGGGTGTCATGGTCAGGGCCTTGCGCAGCCCGGTGTAGCCGCCGGTCGCCAGGTAGCGCTCCAGCGTGAAGGAGTCCTCGTAGCCGAGGCGCGCCGTGATGATCTTGGGAGCGTCGGTGATGGCCATCAGGCCTTCTTCTTCCCGTCGGCAGCGGGTGCGGCGGCGGCCGCCCGGGCGGCCTGCTCCTGGGCGACGGTGGCCCGCTCGGCCTTGATGGTGTCAGCGTTCGCCTGCAGGCCCACGGTGCGGCGCACCCGTACCAGCGTTCCGTGATGCGGGATGGTGTCGGAGAGCCGGCCGGCGCGCAGGTCCTCGACCAGCGCGTCGAAGCTCTCGGGCGTCTGCCCCCCCACGTAGCGGTGGTTGACCTGCACACATGGCGTGCGGTCGCAGTCGGCCAGGCACTCGGCCTCCTCCAGCGTGAAGACGCCGTCGGCCGTGGTCCCGCCGGCGCGCACACCGAGGGTCGCCTCGGCGTGCTCGAGCAACTCGAGCGCGCCGCCGAGCAGGCAGGCGATGTTGGTGCAGACCGAGACGGCGTAGGTGCCGACGGGCTCGGTGTGCAACATGTCGTAGAAGGTCGCCGTGCCCCGCACCTCGGCCGCCGTCACGCCGCACAGATCGGCGATCTCGCTCGTGGCCTCGGGGCGCAGCCAGCCGTCCTGCTCCTGGGCCAGGTGGCACAGCGGGATGAGGGCCGAGCGCGGCTCGGGGTAGAGCGCGAGCAACGCCTCGGCCCGGGTGCGGATGTCCGCGTTGAGGTGGCTCACCTGTCCACCTCGCCCATGACCGGATCGACCGAGGAGATGACAGCGACCGCGTCGGCCATGGTGCCGCCACGCAACAACAGCGGCAGGGCCTGCAGGTTGACGAAGCTCGGCGCCCGGATGTGCATGCGGTACGGCCTGGAGGTCCCGTCCGAGACGAGGTAGCAGCCCAACTCGCCCCGGGGAGACTCGATCGCCACGTAGACCTCGCCCTCGGGCACCCGGAAGCCCTCGGTGAAGATCTTGAAGTGGTGGATGAGCGCCTCCATGCTCTCGTCGATTCGGGCGCGGGGCGGCGGCGTCACCTTGCGGTCCTGCACGCGAAAGTCGCCGGGGGGCATCATGTCGGCGATCTGGCGGATCATCTTGATCGACTCGCGGATTTCGTTCAGGCGCACCGAGTAGCGGTCGAAGTTGTCGCCGTACGTGCCGACGATCACATCGAAGTCGAGCTTGTCGTAGGCCAGGTAGGGCATCGTCCGGCGCAGGTCCCAGGGCACGCCGGTGGAGCGCAGGATGGGCCCGGTGACCGAGAGCGCGAGCGCCTCCTCGGCCGAGATGTTGCCCACCGCCTCGGTCCGCTCCCGGAAGATCGGCTGGCCGGTCAGCAGTTCGTCGTATTCGTAGGTGCGGGCCAGGATGGTCTCGCAGATGATGTCGATGTCGTCCTCCCAGCCGTCGGGGAGGTCGGCGGCGACGCCGCCCGGGCGGATGTAGTTCGTGTTCATGCGCAGCCCGGTCGTCTTCTCGAAGAAGGCGAGGACCATTTCGCGCTCACGGAAGCCGTAGATCAACATGGAGGTGGAGCCGAGGTCCCCGCCGTTGGTGGCCATCCACAGCAGGTGCGACGAGACCCGGTTCAACTCGACCATCAGCATCCGGATCCACGTGGCGCGCGGTGGCATCTCCACATTAAGGAGGGCTTCGGTGGCCATGGAGAAGACCAGCTCGTTGTGCAGCGGGGACAGATAGTCCATCCGAGTCACGTTGGTCGAGCCCGTGACGTAGGTCAGCTCCTCCCCCTGCTTCTCCATACCGGTGTGGAGGTAGCCGATGATCGGCTTGGTGCGCAGGATGGTCTCACCGTCCAGCTCGAGCATGAGACGCAGCACGCCGTGGGTGGAGGGGTGTTGGGGACCCATGTTGATGATCGTTGTCTCGTCGTCACGGCGCTCAATGTCGATGTCAGCCGGATCCGCGTAGCCACCCTCGGGCAGACGCAGGACCGCGCCCACCTCCTGGCGGAGCTCGCCGGCGCTGGTGGTGGTGCGCGACCGGAGGCCCTGCACGCCTTCCGAGGTCTCAGCCACCAGGGCGCGCTCCTCGTCCTCGTGAAGGGGCGCCTGCTTCTCGTCCTCGGTCGTGTACTCACCGTGGCGCCCATGGCCGTGATCGTGCTCGTGCTCGTTCTCGTTGTCGGTCATCGCGGCCCGGGCGCTTCCTTGAACTGCACGGGCACCCGCCCGACGCCGTAGTCCTTGCGCAGAGGGTGGCCCTCCCAGTCATCGGGCATGAGGATGCGCGTCATGTCGGGGTGGCCCTCGAAGATGATCCCGAACATGTCGTACGCCTCGCGCTCCATGGAGTCGGTGCCGGGGTAGACGCTCACCACGCTGTCGACGGTCGGATCCGACTCGGGTACCTGCACCCTGATTCGCACGCGCTGGCGGGAAGAGAGCGAGAGCAGGTTGACGACGACCTCGAAGCGCTCAGCCGTCACCCCCTCGGGCAGGGAGCGCCCGGGGTGGGTCAGGTAGTCGACGGCACACAGGTCGCTGCACATCTCGAAGCCGGCCTCGCGAAAGGCGGCCACCATCTGCTTGTAGGTCTCCCGGTGAGGAAAGGCCAGCTGATCGACCAGACGGTCGGGCAGCCGCGGCACATCGGGGAGGACACTGGCAGGGGAGGCCACCGGCGCGGTCGTCGGGGTCGTCCCGCTCACCGCGGCGTTGCCACCCGCACGGCGTCGGGCATGGTGGGCACCCAACCACCGGTTGCCTGCTCACCGGCTGGCACGGAGGATCCCGGGCGACGGGTGATCTCACCGGTGCGGATCTTCTCGTGCAGCGTCAAGATGGCGTGCAGGAGCGTCTCGGGCGACGGTGGGCAACCAGGGGCGTAGACGTCCACCGGCACGATCTGGTCCACCCCCTGCACGATGGCGTAGTTGTTGAACATCCCTCCTGTCGACGCGCACACACCCATGGAGATGACCCACTTGGGCTCCATCATCTGGTCGTAGATCTGGCGCAGGACCGGAGCCATCTTCTGCGAGACCCGTCCCGCCACGATCATCAGATCGGCTTGCCGCGGCGAGCTCCGGAAGACCTCCATGCCGAGCCGGCTGATGTCGTAGTCGGCGGCCCCGACCGAGATCATCTCAATGGCGCAGCAGGCGAGGCCGAACGTGGCCGGCCAGACGCTGTTACGCCTGGCCCACTTCACCAGATCCTCAATGCGACCGGTCAGGAAATTGTGCTGGAGGTCCTCGAACCCCATCGTTCAGGCCGCCTCACCCGGCGTCTTCGACGCACTGATCCGGGTGATGGTCGACTCCGACGTGCGGCTCGGCATGCCCGTTTGCAACGTCTTGGACGGGCCCCAGGTCAGGGCTCCGTTCGAGATGAGGTAGACGAACGAGACGAAGACCACCGCAGCGAAGACGATCACCTCTATGAGGCCGAAGGTCGCGATCTGGTGGAAGACCACCGCCCAGGGGTACAGGAACACGATCTCGATATCGAAGATGATGAAGATCATCGACACCAGGTAGAAGCGCACCGGGAATCGCTGGGGCGGCTCCACGTCGGGGACGATGCCGCATTCGTAGGGTGCGAGCTTGGCGATGGAGGGCTTCTTGCGCGGCGCCAGGATCGCTGAGGACACCAGCGAGAAGATGGTGAAAGCGAGGGCGAGCACGCCCAAAATCAGGATCGGGAGGTACTGGACCACTGAGGCCCGTTTCTACCATGGGACTCCCAGACCAGGCACATCCGCGCCGCTGGTCAGAGGCCCCGGCGGGGGACCTACGATGCCTTCGTGACGGCTCCCGACTCGACCCCCGGGCCCGGCGCTCCCAAGAAGGCGGCGCGGACGGCGAAGAACCCGCCGAAGAAGCAGGCGGCGACCAAGAAGGCGACGTCGGCCAAGGCAGCCGCCAAGAAGGCGGCAACCCCCGCGACAGCCGCGGGCGCAAGCAAGCCGGCCCGCGCCCCGCGCCGGGCGGCAACGCCGCGGCGGGCCCCCGAACACGTGCACGACGTGGTGGTCGTCGGTGCCGGACCGTCCGGCGCCGCGTGCGCCTACTGGCTGGCCGACGCCGGCTGGGACGTGGTCGTGGTGGAGAAGAAGGAGTTCCCGCGGGAGAAGACCTGCGGCGACGGCCTCACCCCGCGGGCCGTGCGGCAGCTGGCCGACATGGACCTCGAGGGTGCTCTGGCCGGCTCGCACCGCTACGGCGGCCTGCGCGCCTTCGGCTTCGGCCGCTCCATCGACATGCGCTGGCCCGAGCACCCGAACTTCCCCGACTACGGGTACACCATCACGCGGCACGACCTCGACGGCCTGGTGGCCGGGCACGCAGCGGCGGCCGGGGCGACCCTGCTGCAGGGAACCGAAGTGACCGCACCCGTCGTGGACGAGGCGGCGCCACTGGCCAGCCCATTGCCGACGTTGACCGGCCTCACCGTCAAGGAGAAGGGCTCCGCCAAGACCCGGACCATCAAGGCCCGCTACGTCGTGGTGGCCGACGGCTCCAACTCGCGGATTGGTCGCATGCTCGGCACCACGCGCCGGCGGGACCTCCCGATGGGCATGGCCCTGCGCGGCTACTACCGCTCGGAGCGCCACGACGACCCGTACATCGAATCGCACCTCGACATCCGCGACGCAGAGGGCAATGTGGTCCCGGGCTACGGCTGGATCTTCCCCATGGGCGACGGCCGGGTGAACGTCGGCGTCGGCCTGCTCTCGACCGACCAGCGTTGGAAGGGCCTCAACACGAGCCATCTCATGGACGCCTTCGTGGACTTCGCCCCGGCGTCGTGGGGGATCCGGCCCGAGACGAGCCTCGGCCCGCCGACCGGCGGCAAGCTCCCCATGGGGCTCTCGGTCGGGCCGCGGGCCGGCGGCAACGTCGTCATCACGGGCGACGCCGGCGGGGCCATCAACCCGTTCAACGGCGAGGGGATCGCCTACGGCTACGAGACCGGCCGTCTGGCCGCCGCCGCCCTCGGACACGCGTTGAGTGGGGAGGGCGAGCGCGCCCTGACGGACTACGACCGCGAGCTGACCGCGGCCTATGGCCCCTATTACAAGGTGGCGCGGGCCTTCGTGCATCTCATTTCCAACCCCGAGGCCATGCGCCTGTGCGTCGGCCTCGGCATGCGCTCCGAGCTGCTCATGACCCAGCTGCTGCGCATCATGGCCAACCTCATGCGGCCCGATGCCGCCGGTCCGGCCGAGCTCGGCTTCCGGGCCATGGAGCTCGTGTCGCGCCTCCTGCCCGACGACGGCGGGCTCGAGATCCCCGCCGCCTGACGGAGCACTCGCAAGGGCGCCTCCGCAGAGAATCTGCATGGACGAGACCGAAGTGATCAGCCTGCAGTTGGGGCGCGTCGAGGAGATGTTCGAGACGCCGGGGTGGGACGGCGCGTCGCCGCCGGTGCGCTTCGAACCCGGGATCGACTTCTGCATCAGCGAGCTCCGCGGCCGGCGCTCCCGGGCACCCGTGCGCCTGGAGCTCTCGCTCCCCTCGCAGCGCGTCGACCCGGCGACCTCGACGCACCTGTACCAGTCGATCGGTCGCTATTGCGAGGACCGCATTGCGCGCAACAATCGCGCACGCCGTGGCACGCGACGCGACGGGTACGCCGCGCGCTGAAGGTGGGCATACCCGTCGCCCTCGTCGGGTTGGCCATCGCGGTGGCAACAGCGGTGGCCAACACCAACGACGACTACACGCTGCCCAACCTGGCGGGATGGGTCCTCGCCTGGGTGGGCCTCTGGTACCCGCTCGACACAATTCTGTTCTCGTCCGTCGTCCCGAAGCGCGAGAACGCCGTCCTCGCCCGACTGCAAGATGCCGAGGTGGCGATCACGTCGTACTGACGCCACCTGAATCATCAGGCCTGCGTCACACCGCCACTCAGGCGAACAGCCGCTCCGAGCTGCCCGCCACCCGCAACAGCCACGCTCGCTCCTCGCCTTCGAAGCCCTCGGCAACACGCGCCGCCGCCACGACGCGCACCCAGGCGTCGAGGTCATCGTCCGTCAGGTTGCGCCGAGCTTGTCCCTCCCGCCGGACGGCGCACAGGAAACGCTCGACCGGCCCGGTCGAGCGCCGCCCCCACAAGACCAGGGTGCGGGCCAGATCGGCCGCCGAGGGCCCCGCGGCCACGGTGATCCAGTCGATGACGACCCAGCCGCCCGGCCCGAGAAGCACGTTGGAGGGGTGGAAGTCGAAGTGGCAGACGCCGCGCCCGCCATCGTCGAGCCTGTCCAGCAGCGCCAGCAGTTCAGCGCACCCCCCGTCCTCGGGCACGCTCGACTCGACTTCGCGGCGAAGCCGCGGCACCAGTTCGGGCATTCCGTCGACGACGGTGTCGTTGCACCGCAGCTGCAGCGAAACGAACTCGTCGGCGAGGCGGTCGATCTCCTGGGGGCCGGCTGCCTCCACCACCTGCAACAGGGAAGGGCCATCGACCCGGTCGAGGATGACGCCGCTGCGATCGTCGACGATGACGGAGCCGTGGGTGCGGGCAACGGGGAGCCCGGCGTCAGCCAGCGCCGCCAGCACGGTGTCCTCGAAAGCGGACAGGCCCTGCCAGTCAGGCCGATCGAGCTTGAGGACGCGGCCCTCGCCGTAGGCGAAGACCTCGGCCGTGCGCCCCTCGGCGAGCAGCTCCATGAGTCCTGCTCAATCCTGCAAGCGAGCGCGTCGCGCGGCTGCGGCTGCGGCTGCAGCGACTTCGGCCGCCGCCTCCCCCGCCGCCTCGACTACCCGGGCCAGCACGCCTTCGTTGTGCGCCAGCCCCGGGAACATCACCTCGTAGGCGCCCGGCGCCAGCGCCACGCCGCGGCGCAGCATGGCGTGGAAGAACCGCGCGTAGGTGTCGCCGGCGGCGATCGCCCGTGCACTCTCGTAGTCGGTCGGCGCCGCGAGCGGACCGGCCTCGCCCGGCGCCACGAAGAGCCCGACCAGCGGTCCCACGGTCGGCACGACGACGGCGAGGCCGCCGCCGGTCACCGCCGCTTCGAGGCCCTTGGCGAACAGGGCCACGCGCGCGGCCAGGGCCTCGTAGTCGGCCGGCCCCACCGCGTCGAGCACGGCCAGCCCGGCCGCGGTGGCGAGCGGGTTCCCCGACAACGTGCCCGCTTGGTACACAGGCCCGCCCGGCGCCAGTTCGGCCAGCAGCTCGCGCCGGCCGCCGAAGGCGCCCACCGGCAGCCCGCCGCCGATGACCTTGCCGAAGCACCACAGGTCGGGTGTGACGCCCGACCATCCGGTCGCGCCCGCCGGGCAGAGCCGGAAGCCGGTGATGACCTCGTCGAAGATGAGAAGGGCACCGCTGGCGCTGCACGCGGCCCGCAGTCCCTCGAGAAAACCCGGTGCCGGTGCCACCAGGTTCATGTTCGCCGCCACGGGCTCGACGATCACGCAGGCCACCCGCTCGTCGAGCTCGGGGACCACGTTGTAGGGCACCACCTCGGTGTCGGCGACGGCGCCCGCCGACACGCCGACGGAGCCGGGGAGACCGAGCATGGCCACGCCACTACCCCCGCCCGCCAGCAGTCCGTCGGAGTGGCCGTGGTAGCAGCCGTCGAACTTGATCACGCGGTCGCGTCCGGTGACGCCGCGAGCCAGACGCACCGCGCTCATGGCCGCCTCGGTGCCCGAGGAGACGAGGCGCACCTGCTCGCAGCCGGGCACGCGGGCGCAGATCGCCTCGGCCAGCAGCACCTCGCCCGGCGTCGGCGCGCCGAACGTCGTGCCCCGCGCCGCCGCCAAGGTCAGGGTCGCGGTCACGACCGGGTGCGCGTGCCCCAACAGCACCGCGCCGTAGGACTGGACCATGTCGACGTAGCGGTTGCCCTCGACGTCGACGACGAAGGCGCCGTCGCCCGACGCCACCGTGTACGGCGTCCCACCGACCGAGGCGAACGAGCGGACAGGCGAGTCCACCCCGCCCGGAATGACACGCCAGGCCCGGTCGAACCAGGCGGCGTTCGACGACGACGCCGGCGCCGGTTCAGCCACCGAGCGCCTCGGCCACCTCGGCCGCGAAGTAAGTCAGGATGAAATCGGCGCCGGCCCGCTTGAGCACCGTGAGCTGTTCGAGCGCCACTGCCGGCCCGTCGATCCACCCCGCCGCCGCCGCGGCCTGCACCATCGCGAACTCGCCGCTCACGTGGTAGGCCGCCAGCGGCACGGAGACCTCCGCGCGCACGGTGGCCAGCACGTCGAGGGACGTCATGGCCGGCTTGACCATGATCATGTCGGCTCCCTCGGCCAGGTCCTGCTGAATTTCGGCGAGCGCCTCGCGCCCGTTGCGGGGATCCTGCTGGTAGGCGCGCCGGTCGCCCCCGCCGGCGATGGTGACGTCGACCGCGTCGCGGAAGGGGCCGTAGAGGGCGGAGGCGTACTTCGACGCGTAGGCCAGGATGGCGATTCCCTCGTGGCCACCGCCGTCGAGCGCTTCCCGGATGGCGGCCACCTGGCCGTCCATCATGCCGCTGGGCGCCACCACGTCGGCACCGGCCACGGCCTGGGCCAGCGCGATGCGCCGGTAGAGGTCGAGCGTCGGGTCGTTGAGGACCTCCCCGCCGGGACCGAGGACGCCGCAGTGCCCGTGATCGGTGTACTCGTCGAGACAGAGGTCGGCCATGAGCACGAGCTCGTCGCCCACCGCGTCGCGCACGGCGCGCAGCGCCACCTGCACGACGCCGTTCGGATCCCAGGCGCCGCTCCCCTCGGCGTCCTTGTGGGACGGCACGCCGAACAGGATCAGGCCGGGAACGCCGAGTGCGACCAGCCGCTTGGCCTCGACCACGAGCGAGTCGAGCGAATGCTGCACCGCACCGGGCATGGACGCGATCGGGACGGGCTCCGCCGCCCCTTCCCGCACGAAGAGCGGGGCGACCAGGTCGTCGGGACCGAGGCGGGTCTCGGCGACCAGCCTCCGCAGCGCCGGTGTCCGGCGCAACCGGCGCAACCGGCGCACGGGGAACCCGCCCGGAATGGGCGCAGACGTCGCCTCGACCATCGGTCCAGCCTACGGGCCGTCGCCGCCCCCAGGGCCCAACTCCCCGATCAGCTCGGCGACGATGCCCTGCGCCGACGCGCCCCACGCCTCGTGCACACCCGGCAGACCGGCCTCCCGTGCCACCGCGGCCGTCATCGGCCCGATGCACACGATGTGCGGCGGTGGGGTCACCGGACGGCCGGCCGCCGTGCGCAGGGCCAGGAAGGCCTGCACGTTGGAGGTGGAGGTGAGCGTGAGCGCGTCGGCGGCGGCCACCCGTTCCAGCAGCGCCGGCTCCGGCGCGGCGCGCGCCACGGTGCGATAAGCCTCCACGCGCCGCACATCCCATCCCTTCTGGGCCAGCCCTTCGGGAATGGTGTCTGGAGCGAGGTCGGCGCACGGGAAGAGCACGCGCCGCGCCGCGGCGCTCTCCGCGTCGGGGAACTCCTCGACGAGTCCGTACCCGCTGTGCTCGGCAGGCACCAGGTCGGGCTCCACACCGGTCATGCGCAACGCGTCCGCCGTTGCCGGCCCCACCGCTGCCACCGACACTCCGGCGAGGGCGCGGGCGTCACGCAGCGCGCCCATGAAGTGGTCCACCGCGTTGACCGAGGTCAGCACGACCCAGCTGTTGTCCGACACCGCCGCTGCCGCTGCCCGCAGCGCGGCTCCCCCGTCCGCCGCGTCGACCTGCCGGGTCAGGGGCACCTCGAGTGCCACGGCCCCCGCCCGCTCCAGCGCGTCCACCAAACCGCGGGCGCGTCCGACTGCGCGCGTCACCACCACCGTGCGCCCGGCCAGCGGGCCTTCGGATGCGGGCGCCGCCTCGTCCAGGCCGAGGGCCGCCACGGGCCCGACGACGATGACCGCCGGCGCGCCCAGCTCGACGTCGGCCAGGCCGGCCAGCGTCGTCCTCCGCACTTGCTGGGCCGCGGTCGTCCCACTGGCGATGACGGCGACGGGCGTGTCGGGCGCCCGGCCCCCCTGCACCAGCGCGGCGGCGATGGCGGCCCGGTTCGTCATGCCCATGAGGATCACGAGTGTCCCGCCGACGCGGGCCATCGCCTCCCAGTCGTGCTCGCTGGTCCCGTCCGAGGCGCCCACCCGGCCGGTCACGACCGTCACCGAGGCGGCCACCCCGCGTTGCGTCACCGGGATGCCGGCGGCGGCGGGGACGCCGAACGCCGACGTCACTCCTGGGACCACCTCCCAGGCGACCCCGGCCTGCGCCAGGGCCGCCGCCTCCTCCCCCCCGCGGCCGAAGAGGAAGGGGTCGCCGCCTTTGAGGCGGACCACCACGGCCGACGCCCGCCCGTGCTCGACCAACAGGCGTGCGATCTCCTCCTGGCGGTCGGGTCCCCCCGCCGGTGGCGCGGGATCCTTGCCCACGTCGATCACCAGCGCGGAGGACGGCACCAGGTCGAGGAGGGCGGGGCTGACCAGGCGGTCGTGCAGGACGACATCGGCCCGCCGCAGCAGCGCCGCGCCCCGGCGGGTCAGGAGACCCGGGTCACCCGGGCCGGCGCCCACCAGGTAGACGGTCACGGCGCGGCGTCCTGCAGCCCGCCGAAGCTGCCGGGGGCGCCGAAGCCGTCGAAGCCGTCGATGGAGGCACCGCCGCCCTCCAGCAGGGCGCGCGCCACCGCGGCGCCGACCGCTTCGGGGTCGTCGCCCTGTCGGGTCAGACGGATCACGACGTGCCCGTCCGCACTGGCCAGGAGTCCCGACACGCGGAGCGCACCGTGCGGGCCGCCCTCGCCGCCCTCGTCCGCCTCGGCGAAGGCACCGACCGGTACCGTGCAGCTCCCGCCCAGGGCCGCCAGCACGGCGCGCTCGGCGCGCAGGGCCCGGTGGCTCGGCTCGTGGTCGACGGCGGCGAGCAGTTCCCTCGTGAGCGCGTCGTCGGCGCGGCACTGGACCGCCATGCAGCCCTGTCCGGCCTGCGGCAGCACGTCGACCGGGTCGAGGACGTCGCTCACCTTGTCGAGCCAGCCCAGGCGCTCCATGGCGGCGACGGCGATGACGACGGCCGAGACCTCCCCCTCCTCGGCCACGGCGACCCGGCGGGCCATGTTGCCGCGCAGGTCCCTGAACACGAGATCGGGGCGCAGTGCGGCCAGCTGGGACCGCCGCCGGGCCGAACCGGTGGCCACCAGGCCGCCGGCGGGCAGGCCGGCCAGAGTGGCGCCGACGAGGCCGTCACGCGGGTCGGCGCGCCGGGGCACGGCGCCCAGCACCAGCTGCGCGGGCATGACCGAGGTCATGTCCTTGGCCGAGTGCACCGCGGCATGAGCCCGCCCCTCGGCCACGGCCGCCTCCACCTCGGTGACGAAGACGCCCTGGCCCCCGATGTGGTCGAGCGGGGACGTGGCGTCCCGGTCCCCCTGTGTGCGCACGACCAACGGCTCGACGTCGATCCCGGGGTGGGCACGGCGCAGGAGCGCGGCGACCAACTCGGTCTGGCGCAATGCCAGCGGCGAGCCTCGGGTGGCGAGGCGGACGGTTGCCATGGTCCGACTATCCCATGGCCGCGACTACAGGTCGAAGAGGATGCGCAGCGCCTCGACGAGCCGTTCGCCGCGGGGTGTCCCGGCCGTCTCCTTCAAGAGCATGGTCGGCTCGTGCAGCATCTTGGCCAGGGCGGCCCGCGTGGCGCCGTCCACGTGGTCCCACTCCTCCTCGCTGAGGTCCGCCAGCTGCGCCCGATGCCGCTCCAGCTCGGCGACGCGCAGCGTTTCCAGGCGGGACCGCAACGACGCGATGATCGGGGCGGCGCCGCGCTGGCGGCTGGCGCTGCGGTAGCGGTCGACCTCGGCGGCAACGATGGCCCGGGCGGCCACGGACTCCTCCGCCCGGTCCCCCAGCGCCCGCGCCACCGAGACGCTCAGCGCGTCCATGTCCAGCAGCGTTACGCCTTGGCGCGCCGCCACCTCCGGGTCGACGTTGCGCGGCACCCCGAGGTCGATGACCAGCAGCGGGCCGTCGACGCCGGCGAAGTCCGCCGCGCGCAGCACGTGGGACTCGGCGGCCACCGCGCTCAGGACGACATCGGAGTCGGCGAGCTCGCCGGCCACACGCTCGAGCGGTGCCGCCCGCATTTCGAACGGCCCGGTCGCCGTCTGGCGCACGAGATCCCGCGCCCGGGCGAGCGAACGGTTCGCCACCACGACCCGTTGCGGCGCGTCCTCCGGCGCAATGTCCGAGAGGGCGCGGCACACACCGAGACCCATGTCACCGGCACCGACCACGACGACGCGGGCGCCGCGCAGCCCCGCCTGGTCCTCGCCGCGGGCCACGGTCACCGCGGCGTAGGCGAACGAGGTGGTGCCCTTCGAAATACCGGTCTCGGTCCGCACCCGCTTCCCTGTCTGCAATGCATGGCGGAAGAGCGCTGACAGGACGGGGCCGCAGGAGCCCTCCTCCTGCGCCCGCTCGAAGGCGCGGCGCACCTGGCCGACGACCTCGGTCTCCCCGGTCACCACCGACTCGAGGCCCGAGGTGACCGAGAACAGGTGGGCGGTCACGTCGTCGTCGAAGCGGACGACGGCGTGCGCCGACAGCTCCTCGACGGAGAGGTGCGACTGCTCGGACAGGACGTCGTAGATCTCCGCTACGGCGTCGTGGAAGCGGTCGACCACCGCGTAGACCTCGGTGCGCAGGCAGGTCGACAGCACGACGGCCTCCTGGACATTGCGCCGGTGGTTGAGCGCCCGCAGGCTCTTGTGCAGGTCGGCCTCTGGGACGGCGGCCGCCTCCAGCAGTGGGAGGGGGGTCTGCGTGTGCTGGAGCCCTATGACGACGACGGACACTCGGTTCCTTCCTGGGTCGGACCGCAATTGTGCCGGTCCCCACCTCCAGAGTGCCAGTCGCCGGCGCCCGGTCCGGCCGTCAGGCGAATTCCGATCGTTGTGAGAGCCCGACGGTTCCCATCATGGGTGCGCGTGCCCCTTCCCGGCCGGGCTCCTCCCCGCGGGCCCGGTAGAACCCGAGAACCTGCAGCTCGATGGAGAGGTCCACGTAGCGGAGGTGCACCGTGGGCGGCACGGTCAGCACGCGCGGGGCGAAGTTGAGCAACGACGTCACCCCGGCCCGCACCAGCAGGTCCGCCACCCCCTGGGCGGCCCAGCCCGGCGTCGTGATCACGCCGATGTCCGGGCGGTCGGCGGGGCGCAGGGTGGCGATCTCGTCCATGTGGCGCACCCGAATGCCCCGGATCTCCTCTCCCACCACTGCCGGGTCGACGTCGAAGAGCGACGTGACCTCGCAGCCCCGCGAGGCGAAGCCCGCCGAATTGGTCAGGGCCCGGCCCAAATTGCCGATGCCGACCACCGCCACCGCCCAGTTCTCGTCGACCCCGAGGGCGCGGTCGATCTGCGCGATGAGGAACTCGGGGTCATAGCCCGAACCCCGGGTGCCGAACGACCCCAGCAGGGAGAGGTCCTTGCGCACCTTCGCCGCGTTGACGCGGGCGAGGTGGGCCAGCTGTTCCGAGGACACCGTCTGCGTGCCACCGCGCACCAGCTCGAGCAGGATCCGTTGGTAGATGGGCAGCCGGAGGACCGTGGCCTCGGGGATCCGCCGCTGGGGGGCGGCCTCGTCGGAACTCCGCCGCTCGTCGTTCACTGCGTGGGATGGTACCGAGGCGACTCCCGGCGGCACCAAATCGCCGGCCGGGCGCCGTCACCAGGCGAGGATCAGGAGCTCCCCGGCGACGACGTTGAGCCAGCCGGCCGCCGACGCCTCGCCGGCCACCACCGCGAGATGCCCGTTGGCGTCGACCAGCAGCCCGAACTCCCCTTTCTGCAGCTGGCCGAAGGCGTCGACGCAGCGCAACTCGACGCCGTCGGGCACCAGCGAGTGGGGAAACCCGTCGGGATCGGCACGTCCCGACTCCATCCGGGCCGCCAGCTCGACGCAGCCGGTCATCGGGATCCCGGCGACGCGGGCGTCGGCCACCGTCGCCGCCAGTTGCAGGTTGCCGAACCGGTCCACCCAGGTGACCTCGGTCCGCAGGCAGACGCGCCCATCGCGCAGCCGGCCCTCCTCGACCACCCCGCCGATCAGGCGCACCAACGATGCCGGGTCGATGGGCTCTCCCAGGTCCCCGAGCGCGGCGCCGGCGCACAGGGCGGCCACGGCCGGCGCGAACAGGTCGCGCCCGTCGAACGTGGAGCCCCAGTCGGCCCGCGTCGGCGGTCGGGCCAGCTCCACCACACGCGCCACCGGCGCCTCGGCCGCCGCCTCGGCCGCCGCCACGAGCAGCCCGTTGTCGGGCCCGACGAAGGCCAAGGACGCGCCCGAGTGCAGCCCGACCTGCAGGCCGATGGCCCGGCGCTCCGTCCCGACCCCGGGATCGACGACCGCGAGCACCACGCCGGGCCCGAGGTGCGGCACGGCGCGCACCAAGGTGTGACTGCCGGCCCGGACGTCGAAGGGCGGGATGTGATGCGTCAGATCGATGACGGTGGTGCCCGGCGCGCCGGCGGCGATGACCGCGTGCACGACACCGGCGAACTCGTCTTCGGTCCCGAAGTCCGAGAGGAAGAAGACGGTGCGCGGGGGCTCACTCGTCACGGCTCCATCCTCGTCCCGATCCTCAGCGCTGCAGGTTGCGCGATCGCTCGGTGGCGGCCGCCACCGCCTCCATGAAGGCCGAGCGCACCGCGCGGGCCTCCAGGGTCCGGATGCCGGCGGCAGTCGTCCCCGCCGGCGAGGTCACCATGGCGCGCAGCGCCTCGGGATCGCGCCCCGTCTCCTGCAGCAGGGCGGCCGAGCCGCGCATGGTCTCGACCACGAGCGTGCGGCTGACCTCGCGCGTGAGCCCCATCTGCACGCCCGCCTCCATCAGTGCCTCGGCCACCAGGAAGAAGTAGGCGGGACCGGAGCCGGACAGTCCGGTCACCGCATCGAGTAGGCGCTCGGGCAAGCGCACGACCGTCCCGACGGCCGAGAGCACGTCCTCGGCCCAGCCCAGGTCCTGCGCCGTGGCGAAGGACCCGCCCGAGATGGCGGTCACGCCCGCGCCGACGAGGGCGGGCGTGTTGGGCATCGCCCGCACGACCGCGGGCTCACCGCCCAGCGCGGCCTCGAGCCGTAACGCGGGCACACCGGCCACAATGGAGAGGAGGCGTGTCACCCCGGTGGCACGGAGAGACCGGCAGGCCGCTTCCGCCACGTCGGGCTTCACCGCCAGGACGGCGCCGGCGACGCGCTCGCCGCCGTTGTCGTCGGGGTCGAGGAGACCGGGCTCCGGCGCCGCCACGATGCGCACGCCGGGGAACGCCTGGGTCAGCTCGTCCCGGCGCGCCGCCGCCGGCTCCACCACGGCCACGTCCGCCCTGTCGGCCCACCCGGATCGGAGCAGACCGCCCAGGAGGGCCTCCCCCATCTTTCCGCCTCCGACGATGAGCAGGCTGGACACGGTCGCGACGTTACCGAGCGCGGGCCCCGGGTGTTAACGGCGCGGGCGGCGGCGGTAGGTCGAGGGGTGGGCCAGGGTCATCGCCGTCGGGTAGTGGTCGTCGGTGTAGACGACCGACGCCCCGGCGATGCGATCCAGCTCGTCGTCGTCGATCAAGCGAGCCGGCACCCGGCCCACCAGGTACACGGCGTCCTCGGGCCCGAGGGCGAACGCCATGCCGAACAGCTGCATGTTGCGCCGCAGCAGGTAGGCAAAGACCTCCTCCTTGTGCTCGTCCGGTACGGGCATGAACTGGGCCTCGTGCCACAGCGTGCGCTGCTTGAGCGTGAACCACACTGTGATGAAGTCCTTCTCCTCACCCTTGAAGCGGAGATACCACTGGAACGACGCGGTGCGGTCGGTCACCTCCTGGCGCTCGGCCGCCACCAACGGCCCGTCCGCCGCCAGCTCGCGCGCGGCCCAGGCGTCGATGCAGGCGACCGCCGCCGCCATCTCCTCGTCGTCGGGGAGGTCGACGATCGGCATGGCGCGCAGGCGGAGCGGGCGCGGTGCGCTCAGCCGCACTCGACGAGACGGCTCGAGGCCAGTTCGTCGTGCAGCTCGACCAACGTGCGGGCGGCAGCGCGCCACGTATAGCGGCGAGCCCGCAGCACCGAGGCGGTGGAGAGCCGCTCGGCCGCCAGCGGCTCGTCGAACACCTTGCGGACGGCGGCGGCATAGGCCACCGGGTCCGGGTCGTCCACCAGGTAGCCGGTGTGCCCGTGGTCGACCAGCGTCGTCAGCCCGCCGACGGCCGAGGCGACGACGGGCGTCCCGCAGGCGGCCGCCTCCAGCGCCACCAACCCGAACGACTCGGAGCGGCTGGGCACGATGCACACGTCGGCCGCCCGGTAGTACGACGAGAGCAGCTCGTGGGGCTGGGGCACCACGAAGTGCACGTGCTGGCGCACGCCACGGGCGTCGGCCACGTCGTACAGGCTCTGCAGCGACTTCTCGCCGTGCGGCCCGCTGGGGCCGCCGACCACGACCAGGCGGTAGGGCTCGCCGTCGCGCTGGCGGAGCTCGGCCAGTGTCTCGATGGCCACGTCGGCGCGCTTGAGCGGCTGGATGCGCCCGACGAAGAGGAGGAGCCGCCCGTCGAGCGGCAGACCGAGGGCGCGGCGGGCTTGCGGCCGGTGGCCGGGACCGAAGAAGGCGTGGTCCACGCCGGGGGGCACGATGCGGATGCGCCCGGGCTCGCCGCCGTAGAGCGAGGCGATCTGGTCGGCCTCCACTGTGCACGAGGCCAGCACGGCGTCGGAGCACTCGATGATGGACGCCTCGGCCTCGGCCCGGCGGTGGGGCATGTCGGCCTCCACCTCCTCGGGCATTGTCTCCGCCTTGACCCGGTCGAGAGTGTGGAAGGTGCACACCAGGGGCAGGTTGCGCTCGTGCTTGATCACGTGCCCGGACAGGCCCGACAGCCAGTAGTTGGCGTGCACCGAGGTGTACGGCAGCTCGCCCTCCTCGGGCGCCGCCGCCATGCGGCCGAGCACGCCGGCCGTGAACTCGTCGACCACCGACGGGAGGGACTCCTTGGGCAGGACCTGCAGCGGCCCGGCGGGAACGTGGTGCACCCGCAGCCCCGGCTCGAGGTCGACCACGGGCGGCAGATCCGGAGACCAGGCCCTGGTGAAGACGTCGCAGGCCACGTCGGAGCGGGCCAGGGCCGAGGTCAGCTCCCGCACGTAGACGTTCATGCCCCCACCGTCACCCGTGCCGGGCTGGGCCAGGGGGGACGTGTGGAGAGAGAGAACAGCGAGCCGGCGCATGGCGCCCAAAGCCTACCGGCGGCGGGGAAACGCGCTCCGGCCCGGCGTGGCCGGGGGGAGATTCAGGCCGAGGCGCGCGCTGGACCGGGCCGGAGGGATCGGCGGAGGCTGTGGCGGAGCGGTCGGTGGCCGCCACCGGGGACCCGGGCCCGTCCGGTTCGCCCCGCTCGTCCTGGTGGTCGCGCCGGAAGGAGAGGTAGATCCGCACCAGGGCCTGCTTCTGCTCCTCGCTGATCGACTGGTCGGCCATGATCGCCCGCGTCAGGTCCGGGGTCCCCGAAGGCGGCTCGAGGATGCCCGCCTGCACGTAGAGCGTCTCGGCGGAGATGCGCAGCGCCTTGGCGATCTGCTGCAGGATCTCGGCCGAGGGCCGGCGCAGCCCGCGCTCGATCTGGCTCAGGTAGGGGTTCGAGATCCCGGCCAGCTCGGACAACCGCCGCAGGGAGAGCCGGGCCGAGCCGCGCTGCTCCCGGATGAACGACCCCAGATCGAGCCAGCGGTCTTTGGGGTCCGTGCTCACTCCTGCAAGCGTACCGCCGCCGCGGCAAGCGGCGGGGTTCGCCGGGTGCCCGTGGGCGGCTCGGCGCCCAGCTCGTATGGCCGTTGATCCCGGTTGGGATGTTGCCCCCTTCGGGTATGGTCACCCCGCAGGAGCACCACGACCGCACGACGACGAACACCGAGGAGATCCGCCATGGCCGACTACAGCCTCCCCGACCTGCCGTACGACTACGCCGCACTCGAGCCGCACGTGTCGGCCCAGATCATGGAGCTCCACCACGACAAGCACCACGCCGCCTACGTCGCCGGCGCCAACCAGACGCTCGAGAAGCTGGCCGCGGCCCGCGACAAGGACGACTTCGGCGCCATCGTGGGGCTCGAGAAGACGCTGGCCTTCCACATCTCGGGCCACGTGCTGCACTCCATCTTCTGGAACAACCAGAGCCCCGACGGCGGCGACAAGCCCGACGGCGCGCTCGGCTCGGCCATCGACGAGCACTTCGGCTCCTTCGACAAGTTCAAGGCGCAGTTCACCCAGGCCACCTCCACCATCCAGGGCTCAGGCTGGGGCGTGCTGGCATACGAGCCCCTCGCCGGCCGGCTCATCGTGGAGCAGGTCTACGACCACCAGAGCAGCGTCGGGCACAGCTCGGTCCCGCTCCTCGTCTTCGACGCGTGGGAGCACGCCTTCTACCTGCAGTACAAGAACGTGAAGGCCGACTTCTTCGCTGCGCTGTGGAATGTCGTCAACTGGCCCGACGTGGCGGGTCGTCTCGACGCCGCCAAGAAGCTCACGATCCCGGGCTGAACGGAGGGGCGCCCTCGTGGGTGCCGCTGATCAGGCCGCCGCTGGTCAGGCCGCCGCTGGTCAGGCCGTGGTGAGGTGCTGCTCGCAGCGGCTGCGGGTGGGGTCGCGCTCCAGATCGGCATCGAGTACCGGGGCGCCGCAGGTCTCGCATTGCCCGTAGGTGCCTTCGCTCAGCCGCTGGAGGGCCCGGTCGACACCGTCGAGGACGGCGGAGGCCCGGCCCAGCTCGGATTCGTAACGCTCCTCCACGGAAGAGCAGGGTAGCGTCGGAATCGTGCCCGACGGAAACGCCGACGGGCCGGCCCGGACGCGCCGCCTGTTTGGGGGTTGTCCGGCCGGGGCAGAATAACCGCAACCGGTATGAAGGCCCCGATTTCGTGGGGGGAGGGCTCACGGCCGAAACGAGCACTTTCGACACGCTGAGGGGGGCCGCGGCGACGCGCCGGTTCCCGGCGACCACGTCGGCCGTCGGCCAGGCCCGCCGGTTCCTCCTCGGCCAGCTGCCCGCCGCCGCCCGCAGCGAGGACGCCGACGCGCTCGTGCTCATGTTGTCCGAGCTGGCGACGAACGCGGTCCAGCATGCATCGACCGAGTTCGAGGTCGCCGTCGACGTCGCCCCCGATCGCGCCGGCGTGCGGGTCGAGGTGCGCGACGACGGCGACGGGTTCCCGACGCCGGCGGCGGAGGCCCCCGATGCGCCCCACGGGCGGGGCCTGCTCATCGTCCGCGCGCTGGCCGATGCGTGGGGCGTCGAAGTGCGGCGCGACCGGCCCGGCAAGACGGTGTGGTTCTCGTCCCCATTGTCGCCGCCGGAGGGCGACGGCCCGCCGCGGCCGCTCGTCCCGCCCGGCCCCGACCGGTCGGACGCCCAGACGGCCCGCACCACCGTGCCCTCGACGCCGGCGCCGGCGACCGTCCCCACGGCGCCGGGCGAGCCCCCCTGGCCCGTGCCGGGCGTGCGGGTCGTGCTCGACGGGTTGCGCGACGCCGTCGTCGCCACCGACGAGGAGGGTCAGATCCGCTACGTCAACCATGCGGCCGAGGACCTCCTCGGATGGCCCCGCGGCACGTTGGTGGGCCGGCCGGTCTTCGACCTCGTGCCCGACTCGCTCACGGCGGCGGTGGGCGACGACTACCGGACGTTCGTGCACTCCCATGCCGCGGATCTCGTCGGGCGCCGGCTCGACGTCGACATCAAGCGGGCCGACGGGACCGACGTCCGCACCGAATTGGTCATCAGCATCTTCGACCACCCGTTCGCGGGACCCGTGGTCGTGGGCATCCTCCGGCCCCGCGACGAGAAGAAGCTGCAGCGCTGGTCCGAGCTGACGAGCGAGCTGCTCGAGATCCTGGCCGAGGCCCCCGTCGACGAGCCGCCGGCCGAGCGGGTCCTCTCGACCCTGGGGCGACGGCTCGACTGGGACGTCACGACGCTGTGGGGACTCTCGCCCGGCCAGGAGCTGGTCTGCCGGCACGTGTGGGCGCGCACGCCGGGCATTGCGCCGGCCTTCACGCGGGAGAAGGCGGACCACCCGACCAGCGGGGGCGACAGCCTCCCCCGCTGGGTCATGGACCACGACGAGGGCCTGTGGGTCGCCGACCTCGTGGCCGACGGACGCTTCGTCACGGACGCGCTGGTGGAGGACGGGCTGCAGAGCGCCTACGCCTTCCCGGTCCGTTACCACGGCGCGTGTGTCGGGATCGTCAAGATGCTCAGCCGCCACGCCCGCGAGCGCGACCCCTCGGTGGTCGAGCTCGCCGATGCGGTGGGCGACCACCTCGGAGAGCTGCTCTACGCGTCGGCGCAGGCCATCGAACGCCAGCAGCTGGTGGAGGACCTGCTCGAGGCCAGGCGGCGCAACGAGTTCCTGCTGCTGGCGACGCAGGTCCTGTCCGAAGTAGTCGACTACCGCAAGATGGTCGAGCGCCTGGCCCAGGTGTCGGTCCCGGTCATGGCCGACCTGTGTCTCATCGACATCCTCGACGAGGACGGCCGGATGCGACGGATGGCGGCCTGGCACGCCGACCCGGAGAAGCGGGCACTGACCGAGGAGCTCCGTGCGTCGTACCCGGTCGACACCGAAGGCGTCCACCCCGCGATAGAGGTGATGCGCAGCGGCCGGTCGATGTGGAGCGCCGACATGGACGACGACTTCCTGCGCCAGACCAGTCGCGACGAGCGCCACTACGCCATCCTCAAGACCCTGGGCTTCACGTCGTACGTGACCGTGCCCCTCCGCTTGCGCGACGAACAGGTCCTCGGCACGGTCACCCTCGTCTCGGCCGGGTCGGGGCGCCGCTTCTCCGAGAAGGACCTCGGCCTGGCCGAGCAGCTGGCCAAGCAGGTCAGCTCCGTCGTGATCCGGGCCCGGGCCTACGACCGCGAGCGGCGGATCTCGCACGAGCTGCAGCGGCACCTGCTGCCCGACGCCATTCCCGCCATCGACGGATGGGACGTGGCGGCCCGCTACCGGCCGGCGGCCGTCGGTGTCGAGGTCGGCGGCGACTGGTACGACGTCGTGCCCATCAGCGAGTCCCTCGTCGCGCTGGTCGTCGGGGACGTGGAGGGCCATGACCTCGCGGCGGCGCGGATCATGAGCCGGTTGCGCCACATGCTGGGCCTGCTGCTCCTCGAAGAGCGGGCGCCGGGCAAGGCGCTGCAGCGGCTCAACCGCGTCTCGCTGGCGGGAGTCGGCGGTCGCCTGGCCACTGCCCTCGTCGGCGTGCTCGACACACGGACCGGCTCCATCGCGTTCTCCTCGGCCGGCCACCCCTCCCCGGTGCGGGTCGAGTCGGGTCTGGCCGTCGAGCTCCCCGTGCCGCCGGGGCCACCGCTGGGTGTGCAGCACTGCGACTACAAGGACCACGAGTTCCACCTGGATCGGGGCTGCCTGGTGATGTTCACCGACGGCCTGGTCGAGCGCCGCGGGAGCCACCTCGACGAGCGCCTCGCTCTGCTCGAGTCGTCGCTGCGCTCCTCCCCCAGCGACGAGCCCAGCCAGGTGGCGGACTTCGTCATCGACGCCATGACCGCGGACGCCCGGAGCTCCGACGACATCGTCGTCCTCACGGCCCGGCGCCAGGTGGACGACCCCGAGCTGCTCTGACCGCCGGATACCGCGGCGTGCCGGCACTTCGTAAGGTGACGGCGTGCAGAAGGAGGCAGCCGTGGTGTCGCTCGTGGGCGCCCACATCCCCGTTCCCTGCCTCGACGGCGTCGAGCGCCCTTACCGCGACCTCGATTGCGCCGCCTCGACGCCACCCATGGAGTCGGTCGCCGAGGCGGTGGCCGCGTTCTTGCCCTGGTACTCCAGCGTCCACCGCGGCGCCGGCTACAAGTCACGGCGCGCCACGGAGGCCTACGAGGAGGCCCGCGCCAGCGTGCACCGCTTTGCCCGCCGCCCGGCCGCTGGCGACGACGTCGTGGTCCTGGTGCGCAACACCACCGAGGCGATCAACCACCTGGCCTACCGGCTGGGGCTCGGCCCCGACGACGTCGTGGCCACGACGGTGGTCGAGCACCACGCCAACCTGCTCCCCTGGGCCCGGGTGGCCACACGGCGCTGGGTGGAGTGCGGCACCGCCGGCACCTTCGAGACCGCCGACGTGGTGCGGGTGCTCGAGGACGGGCGAAGGCCGGCCCTCCTGGCGCTCACGGGAGCATCCAACGTCACGGGCTGGCTGCCTCCGGTGGAGGAGATCTGCACCGAGGCGCACGCCCGCGGCGTCCCCGTCCTGCTCGATGCGGCGCAGCTGGCGCCGCATCGCCCCCTGCCCACGGGGCCTGACTTCGTCGCCTTCAGCGGGCACAAGCTCTACGCCCCCTTCGGCGCCGGGGCGCTCATCGGGCCGCGGCGGGTCTTCGAGCGCGGCGACCCCTTCCTGGCCGGCGGCGGCGCCGTCGACCTGGTCGACCTGGACGAGGTGATCTGGACCGATCCGCCCGAGCGCGAGGAGGCGGGCTCGCCCAACGTCGTCGGTGCCGTCGCCTTCGGGACGGCCATGGACGAGCTGGAGCGGATCGGGTGGGAGACCGTCGCGGCCCACGAGGGTGCGCTGTCGACGCGGCTGCACGAGGGCCTGCGGTCCATCGACGGCGTGCGCGTGCTCGGGCCGTGGTCCGAGTCCGGCGGCCGCGACGGGCTGGCGGTGGCCACGTTCACGCTGGACGGGATGCACCACGCCCTGGTGGCGGCCCGGCTCGAGCGCGGAGTTCGGCATCGGGGTCCGGCACGGCTGCTTCTGCGCCCACCCCTACCTCATCCGGCTGCTCGGGGTCGGCCGAGCCGGCGTGGACCGGGCGCGGGCGGCGGTGCAGCGCGGCGACCGCAGCAGCATCCCGGGGGCGGTCCGCGCCAGCTGCGGGCTCGGCACCTCCGACGACGACGTCGACGCGCTGCTCGACGCGCTGCGCGTCCTGGCCGCCGGTGAGCCGGCGCCCGTGCCCTACGTGCAGGACGACGTCACCGGTGACTTCTGGCCGGCGGGCGACGCCGCCGGATGGAGCGCAGACGAACGCCCCGCGGGCGCCGCCTGCGCGCGGGGCTGAGCACGCCCGTGCGTCGCCGGCTCCTTCCCCTCGCCCTCGTCGCCGTCCTCCCGATGCTGGCCGCCTGCGCCGGGCCCGTCGGCAGCACGTCCGTCCGCGATGTGGCCTGGGTGGCCACCGACGCCTCGGTGACCCTGCCGGGCATGGACGTGACGCCGGTCAACCTGACCCGCCGGCACGTGCAGGCCAAGGTGACCGTCGGCAGCCTGCCGTCCGCGCTGGCCTACACGCCCGGCGGCAAGGACCTCCTCGTCGTGACGCAGGGCGACGACCAGCTGCACGAGATCGACACGGCGACCCACCAGGTCCTGCGCGCGATCGGCGTGGGTGTCGAGCCGGACGCGGTGGCGGTCGCACCCGGCGGCACTGACGGCAAGGGCGTGGCGCTGGTGGCGAACCTCGACTCGAACAGCGTGACCCCGGTCGACCTCGGCACCTGGCGAGCCGGCAAGCCCATTGCAGTCGGGTCCGAGCCGGTGGCCATCGCCGTCTCGGTGGTGGCCGCGGGCGCGGCCACCGCCTTCGTGGCCGACTACGGCAGCAACACGGTGACGCCGATCGACGTCGGCCACGCTGCAGCCCGAGGCGGCCATTGCGGTCGGCCCCGAGCCGCAGACCATCGCCGCCGCGCCGGGGGAGGTGCTGGTGGGCAACTTCGGCAATCGCACCCTCACCGCGGTCAACCCGACGGTGCTGCGGGCGGGCGGCACCATTGCCCTCCCGCTGAACCCGACCGGCATCGCCGTCGCCCCGTCGGGTGCCACTGGCCTACGTCTGCGGAAGCGCAGCGGTGGTCCCCGTCGCCGTCGTCGGCCTGACGCTCGGGGCGCCGGTGGCGCTGCCCGACGTGGCGCAGGGGATCGCCTTGAGCGCGGACGGCTCGACGGCCTGGGTCACGCAACAGGCCGGCACGCTGGTCCCCGTCGCTCTGGCGACAGGCCAGGTGGGCGTCCCGCTGCTGGTCGGCGGCCATCCCTCGGCCATCGTCATCGGCGCCGGCTGATCAGACGCTGTAGACCGCCCGGGCCCGGAAGCGCAGCGGGCGCTCCGTCAGCTCCTCCATGTAGTGGGCCGCCCACCCGGCCACGCGGGCCACGGCGAAGAGGGTGCGGCCCGCATCGGGGGGCATGCCCGTCCCCCAACTCAGCGCGGCGAGCGCGAGATCACAGTTGGCCAGCGGCACGTCATGGGCCGCCGCCAACGCAATGACCTCGCGCAGCAGGGCGCGGCGGTCCTCGCGCGAACAATGGCTCGGCCAGCGTCAGCAGGGCGTCGAAGCGGGCGTCGCCGCTCTTGTAGACGGCGTGCCCGAAACCGGGCAGCCGGCCGCGCTCGCGCAGCACGTCGTTCAGCGCGCGCGGGACCCCGTCGCGCTCCGCCACGACCAACAGCTCGTAGGCCTGCTGGCTGGCGCCTCCGTGCAACGGCCCGGCCAGGGTGGCCAACCCGGCCAGGAAGGCGTCGTACGGGTCGGACCGCACCGAGGCCGCCACGCGCACGGCCATCGTCGACGTGGCGAGCTCGTGGTCCGCCAGCAGGATGAGTGCGGCGTCGACGGCGGCTGCCGGCACGGGGACGGTGGACGCGGTGAGGCGCGGCCGCGAGCCGCGCCGCAATGGAGGCGTCGGCGTCCTCCCCTTCGGTCCCCGGTCCCACGACGTCGGTCAGCGCGGCGATGGCCCGGCGGGCGGCGCGGGCGACGGCGGGCGGTCGCAGGTCGGAGCGCAGCGGATCGGTGGCGCCGCACATGACGAGGGCCCAGCGCATGCGCTCGAGCGTCGGGGTCAGCGAGCACGGACCGACGTCGGGCGCGGTCCAGTCCCCACCTTCGGCGGACTGCCACAACAGCTCGGCCACCTCCTCGAAGGTCGAATGGAGCGCCAGTTCGGTGGCCGGCCGGCCGCGGTAGATCGGCCCGAGGCGCTGGTCGAGCTGGGTGACACCGGTCGTGATGGTGGCCAGGCGGGTCGCCGTCTGGCGACCGCCCCGGCTGCGGACCGCCAGCGCCTCGATGTCGTCGAGGTCGAACAGGCTCCCGCGCCGGCCCAGGCTCTGGTCCCGATGGGACTCGAGCAGGCCGCGGCTGACGTAGGCGTAGAGCGTCGGCACCTTGACCCCGAGCCGGCGCGCCGCCTCTTCCGTGCTGAGCATGCGCTCCATGGCCTGATCTTACATTGACTTGATCAACGTTTACAGACGCAGGGAAAGAGCGTCATAGTGGGATGCATGGAAACCATTGTGCGTGATCTCATGACCTCTCCCGCTGTGACGTGCGCCGACGACGACACCCTCGCCACCGCGGCGCGGACGATGCAGCAGGCCGACACGGGCTCGGTCGTGGTGACCGACGACGGCAAGGTGGTCGGCATCCTCACCGAGCGCGACCTCCTCCGGGCCGCGGCCGGGCAGGGTGACCCCGATCGGGAGCAGGTCCGCCTCTGGATGACGGCCCGGCCCGACGTGCTCGGTCCCGACGAGCGCGCCGACGCGGCCTGGGCCAGCCTGACCTCGCACCACTACCGCCACCTGCCGGTCGTCGAGGGTGACCGCTGCGTCGGCGTCGTGTCGCTGCGTGACCTGATGGCGGTGGCGCGCATCCGGCCCGCCGGCGAGGAGAGCGGGGACGTCCCGGCCGGGCTCGAAGGCGTGGTCGTGGCCGAGACGACGATCGGCGACGTGCGCGGGAAGGAGGGCTTCTTCCACTACCGGCAGTACTCCGCGGTCGAACTGGCCGAGAAGCGCTCGCTCGAGGACGTCTGGTACCTCTTGTTCCGGGGCGAACTCCCTGACGGGGCGGCCGCGCGCGCATTCCAAGACGAGGTGCGGCGGCGGCGCACCCTCCCGCCGGGCCTGCACACGGTGCTGCCCGCCATTGCGCAGCGCGGCGCTCCGCTCGACGTGCTCCGTACCGCCGTCTCCCTCCTGGGCGCCGAGCTCGGATGGCGACCGACCCACGACATCGCGGCCGACGAGCTCGCGGACCAGGCCCTCGGCCTGTGCGCCGTGGTGCCGACGATATTGGCGGCGGCCTACCGCCTACGCCAGGGTCAGGATCCTGTCGAACCACGGGACGACCTCGGGTTCGCCGCCAACTACCTCTTCATGCTCACGGGCAGCGAGCCCACTCCCCCGCACGCCCGGGCCATCGAGCAGTACATGATCCTCACGATCGACCACGGGTTCAACGCGTCGACCTTCACAGCCCGCGTGGTCACGTCGACCGGTGCCGACTTGGGTGCCGCCATCGTGGCCGCCATCGGCGCGCTGTCGGGGCCGCTGCACGGCGGCGCGCCGAGCCGCGCGCTCGACATGCTCGATGCCATCGGCACGCCCGATCGGGCCGAGGCCTACATCCGAGCCGCGGTCGAGGGCGGCGACCGCATCATGGGCTTCGGCCACCGCGTCTACAAGACGGACGATCCGCGCTCGCTCCTGTTGCGTTCGGTGGCCGAGCGGCTGGGCGGGCCGCTGGTCGAGTTCTCGCAGTCGGTCGAGCGCACGACGGTGGACCTGCTGGCCGAGTTGAAGCCGGGCCGCCAGCTCTACACGAACGTGGAGTTCTACGCCGGCGTGGTCATGCACTCCTGCGGGATCCCGCGTGAGATGTTCACCCCCACCTTCGCGGCGGGGCGCACCATCGGGTGGTGCACCCACGTCATGGAGCAGGCGGCCCACAACCGTCTCATCCGACCGGCGGCCCGCTACGTGGGCCCGCCTCCGCCGCAGCCGGTCCCGCCGCCCGAGGCCTGAACCGGAGCCTGTACCGGACCCAAGCGGGCGCCCCACCGCCGGCCCTTCCCCGGCGAATCCCGACTAAACTGGTCTGGGTTCAGGGCTTCAGGAAGGAGCAGGTCATGGGCGTCGGCCCCACCGCATCGGGCACCACCAGCCGGGCGCGCACCCTCTTCTCGTTCCCCAACCCGGTCAACGAGGTGTCGGCCCGCCTGGTGGCCGCCGGCGTTGTCCTCATGTGCGTGCTCACCATCGCCTTCGGCCTGCGCTGGGCCACGATCGTGATCGCCTACGGCTTCGTGGCCCGGGTGCTGACGGGCCCGACGCTCAGCCCGCTGGGCCAGTTCGTGACGCGAGTGGTCACGCCCCGCCTCGGCCTGGCCGAACGCCCGGTGGCCGGCCCGCCCAAACGCTTCGCACAAGGCATGGGTGTCGCCTTCTCCGTGACTGCGCTGATCCTCGCCGGCCTCGGTTACTGGACGGCCGCCGAGGTCTTCCTCGGCCTGCTGGCCGCGGCGGCGTTGCTCGAGTCCGCCTTCGGCCTGTGCCTCGGGTGCAGGACCTTCGCCCTCCTCATGCGCGCCGGCGTGGTGCCCGAGGAGGTCTGCGCGCGCTGCAATGACATCTGGGCGGCGCAGGGCTCAGCGGCCTGACGCCCAACGCCACCCGCCATGCGCCACGCGGTCTCCGCCACAAGTGCCGTCAGCTGTCGTAGATGAGGACGCCCCGGATGTTCTTGCCGTCACGCATGTCCTGATAGCCCTGGTTGATGTCGCCCAGCTTGTAGGTGTTGGTGATCATGGAGTCCAGGTCGAGCAGCCCGCTGCGGTAGAGCTTCAGCAGCTTGGGGATGTCCGAGTGGATGTTGGCCGAGCCGAAGATGCTGCCCACGACCTGCTTCTCGTAGATGGTCAGCATCATGAGGTTCATCGTCACTTCGGTCTCGTTGTACGGATGGATGTTGGTGACCACGACCCGACCCCGCTTGGCAGCCAGGTTGAGGATCGATTCCATCATCGGTCCCGACCCGATCCCCATGGCGCAGATCACCTTGTCGCACATGTGCCCCCAGGTCTCTTGGTGAATGAGCTCGAAGGCCTCCTCCACGGAGGGTGCGACGTGGGTGGCGCCGAACGTGGGAGCCAGGTCGCGCTTCAGCTGGACCGGGTCGATGGCGAAGATCATCTCGGCACCGGCGAGACGGGCGCCCTGCACGGCCGAAGCCCCGATGCCACCGATCCCGATGACCGCCACGTTGTCCCCGGGCTGCACGTCGGCCGCGTAGACCGAGGAGCCCCAGCCGGTGGTGACGCCGCAACCGACGAGGCACGCCTTGTCGAGCGGGATGTCGTCGAGGATCTTCACGCACGACGCCTGATTGACCACCGTGTAGGGGGCGAAGGTGCCGAGGCAGACCATGGTCGAGACGTCCTGGCCCCGGGCGTGATGGCGCACGGTGCCGTCCAGCTGCTTCCCCGTCATGAGAATGCCGCCGAGGTCGCACAGGTTCGAGTGCCCCGTGGCACAAGGCGGACACTTCCCGCAGGCGGGGACGAAGCCGAGCACCACGTGGTCGCCCGGTGCCAGGCCGGTCACGCCCGGGCCCACTTCCTCGACCACCCCGGCACCTTCGTGGCCGCCGATGACGGGAAGGGGCACAGGCATGTCCCCGGTCAGCAGGTGCTCGTCGGAGTGGCACATGCCCGACGCCGCCAACTTGATGAGGACCTCGCCCTCCTTGGGGGGATCGAGCTCGATGGGCTCGACGCTCCAGGCCTCACGGTCCCACAACACGGCTGCTTCGGTTTGCACGATGCCCTCCCAGGATGCGGTGCGACTGGCCCTCACGCTAATGGGTGCCGTATCGGGTGTGCCGGGAGGCCCGGCCCGGAACGAACGTCGCCCCAGATCGTGAGGCTCGCCCAGGTGCCCGATCAGGTGCTCCAGACCGTTCCTCTCGGCCGGCCCTGCGTGCACCATCTCGACCGCTACCCGGCGGCGAACGGGCACGTGGGCCCCGAGGCCTCGCTCGAAGCACGCGATATCGGAATCGACTTCTCCGGGTCAGACGGATGGACCATGTACCACGGCAGCATCGTGCCGGGCTTTCCCCAGCCCCCCTCGGGTTCGAGACGGTGACCTTCGTCCGTCAGGGCTTCATCGCTCGACCGCACCGGCCCCAACACAACCGAGCTCCTGAATCAGAACCCATGCAGACGGTCGGTGCTCTCAGGAGTATTCGGCTCTACGGAGCGGCGCGATGGACCGAAAGGCACGTCTCGACGGCGAAGCGCCGGTGTAACTTTTGTTCCTTCGGACCGAAGTACCGTGTCGCGTCCGTCATCGGGATCACCCGTGGTTCATCGACTTCATATGACTGCCCATGGGTCACGACGCTCGCCGCCCCGCTGAATAGGACGTTCTTGGTCCAATCTGTCCGCTCTCCATATGGAAGGGCGATGAGGAAGCTGTCGTCGTGCTCAACCGCGACGACCGGCGTTTCGTAGCTGCGACCCGACTTGCGTCCAACGTGACGGACGACAGAGGTGTTGGACTGTTCGGTCCCCGCCGATCGCATGGCGAGCGGTCTCGTCACTTGGGTGAGCCTTCGAAGTGCTCTCTGGACGGAACCATTCATGTCCCAGTCATCTTAGCGTTGGTGCTCGCGGGCGGAGCCGAACGGCCGACTTCTCCACCGCACTCGGGTATCCCGGTACGCCGGGACCAAGGCGCTATTCCCCATCTGCAGGCGCCATTGTGATCAGCCCTTTCCACGCCCCTTTTTCACCAAGCAGATCGGTGAGAGCGACCGCGAACTCTGGAAGGGCAGCGAGTGCAGCGTCGGCGCTGTCATAGTCGGCGGCGATCTTGAACAAGGTTCAGTTGTCCCACGCAGCCTCGGCCCGAAAGACCGGCCGGCCGTGGTCATCTTCGAGCTGCATGACACTCAGGTTCGCCCCAGCGCCCATCCGCATCTCCTGGTAGTGGTCCCACCGACCAGTAGATCGAATTGCGGCGTGAGCGTTCTCCCACTCAGTCACGATGGCCGACTCTCGTGACCGGTCGTTGTGCCCCCCATCGCCGAGTAGATACGCCGGTCAGTCAGGGAGCTCCGTCTCGTGATCGCGCTCTCGCCCATCTCGGAAGATGAGAAGGGAGGCGACCACCCAGACGAGCACAAGAACGATCCAAATCAAGAGCTGTGCCCAAAGATGCGTGAGGAGAAATGGAGCGCCAGACGAGGCTCCGCTCAGTGGAGCGTAAGCAATCCACCCGTCGGTACTTCCTGCGGAGATGATCCAGCGTCCAACCCAGTACAGGGCAAAGGCGAGCCCAGCCACGATGACGACACGCTGTCGTGAATTCAGGCTGCGAAACCGCACTCCCAAAGTGTGTCAGATCATCAATGGCCTGCCCCACTTCGCCGGGCTGCTCTCGGCTGCATGCGAGGGAGTCGATATTTGCGCCACAACAGAAAGGCGATCACGCCAATGGCCAAGATCGCCACGACGGTGATCAGGTCATCCCAGCGGCTGCCATGTGGCGGCGTGACCCATTGCGGATATGGAACGCTCACCGTTTTGCGAACCGCTTGTAGGACGGCGAGCATCGCACCTCATTCTGCCCGTACCGCCAGGAGGCAGGGTACCAAACCACTGCCCCATTTCCCCGGCTCGGAGACCATCCGGCACCATGGAAGCTGATCGCGCACAATGAGTGGGTGACCGTTTTACCTCCCGACTACGACAGTGACCCCGAGCGGTTCTTATCGAATACGAAATGGGACCATGAGGACGTACATCCCCATGTGGCGCTCCGGATCGCTCAGGCCGGGGCCACCAGGGTCCTCGACGTTGGCGGCGGACAAGGCGCTCTCACGCGACTCCTGCCTGACCTCGGCATCGAAGGCGTCCTGCTCGACATGTCGCCAACGATGTTGGCCCGTGGCACCCGTCCGGCGGTTCGGGCGGATGGCAGGCGGCTGCCCATCGCCAACGCCAGCTTCGATGCCGTGGCGGCGCTGTACACGCTCTACCACTACGAGGACCCGATCGTCCCGATCAAGGAGTGTCGTCGGGTGCTTCGGACCGGTGGGCTCTTTGTTGCCTGCTCGGCGAATCGAGACAGCACGCCTGAACTCTCCACCGTTCTGCCCTTCTGGGGGCAGGCAGGCACGTTCGATGGCGAAGACTCGGCCCCCATGGTTGCCTCTGTCTTCAATGGTCCGCAGGACGAGGTAGAGGTGGTCAGATGGGACACTCCGATGCACACCTTGGGCGATTCGACCCATGCAGCCGCATTTCTGCGGACTATGGGGATGAGTCAAGAAGGTGCAACGGCGTCTGCCAACACGCTCGAGTTGCCGCTGACCCTGACGATGCGAGGGTGCTTCGTCTATGCCAAGAAGGGATGAGGGTGGCCCCATTCACCGGATCAGGGGTTGTAGCGCTGCCAGCAATCTGAGTTGGTGAACCTTTCGCGAACTCTGCGACGAGCGTGCCTCAGATGTTGCAAACTATGCTTGATGAGCAACCAACAGTTCGAAGGATGGTTCACCGACCCGTACGCAGTCCATGAGGCTCGCTGGATTTCAGATGGGCGGCCGACGAAGCTCGTGCGTGACGGCGCGGTCGAATCCTACGATGAGCCTCCGCCGGGACCACCGACCGTGGTTCCGGAGAGGTTAGAAGAGGACCCCACTGCGGTCAACGGTGCCGATCTCATTCGCGCCGACGATGCAGAGCAGACCGATCCCTACGATTCACCGTCGCAAGTAATGGAAGCCCTCGATTCGTTTGCACAATCCGGACTCCTCGATGTGCGCCATCCGTACAGCGAAGACAAGTAAGAGCCTCATCTTGGAGTAGCCCGCCGCTACCGCCCCCGAACGCCGGAACGGTGGGAACAATCCGGCACAACGGGATACCGTGAAACTGTGGATCTTCCAGAGCTCTTGGTTGCTGATACTGCCGAATGGCGGACCTGGTTGAGGGGCCAACACTCCAAGTCACCAGGCGTGTGGCTCGTCCTAGCCAAGAAGGGCACGACGCATCCGACAACGCTCACCTACGACGAGGCACTCGACGAGGCGATCTGCTTTGGTTGGATCGATGGGCAGCTCGGGCGTCGTGACAACGCAACGTTCCGGCGACGATTCACACCCCGAAACGCTCGGAGCCCTTGGTCTCAACGGAACGTCGCCATCGCCGAGAGGTTGAGCGCCTCGGGCCGAATGCATCGGTCAGGGGAAGACGAAGTTCGGCAGGCCAAAGCGAATGGTCGGTGGAACACTGCCTACGCCGGACAAGCGAGCGTGGAGGTTCCAGAGGATTTGGCGGACGCCCTGATCGCAAATCCTCGTGCTCAGGCAAGGTTTCAGACGCTCACAAGTGCGAATCGGTACTCCATCCTCTATCGGATCGGAAGCGCAAAGAAGATGGAGACCCGAGCCAGACGTATCGAGCAGTTTGTGGAGATGCTGGCCCGAGGCGAGACCATCCACCCGCAAGGTCCACGATCAACTCGTTAGTTGGTCGGAGTCAGGGCTACCACCCGCCCCGCTCGGACTCGGCACTTTCAGCGCGGTCAAGACTCGACGTACGCTCTTGGGATGACCGACGTCCAAGAGAGTTACCTGGTGGTGTCGAGCGGTTTCGGCGCCGCGGTGAAGGCGGTGGCCCCTGACCAGTGGGGGGCTCAATCTCCCTGCGAGCAGTGGACGGCACGTGATTTGCTGGCGCACGTGGTCGAGAATCATCGCGGCGTGATCGCCAGTGTCAGGGGTGGTGAGTCGGAACCCCTGGGGGCTGACGAGGACCCAAAGCAGGCCTGGGAGAACGCCTCTCGTGCGATCGGCGACATCACCGGAGATCCGGAGGAGGCGGCCAAGGAGATGGACGGGCCGACGGGCAAGATGCCTGCGGGTCAGATCATCGGCCAATTCGTGACCATGGACGTGCTCGTCCACACCTGGGACCTGGCACGAACGATCGGTGCGGACGAGCGCCTCGACGAGGACTCCGTCCGCCGGGCCTACGAGGCTCTCAAGCCGATGGACTCCATGATCCGCCTGCCCAACGTCTTTGGGCCCAAGTTGGAACCGCCCGGAGATGCGGACCTGCAGACCCAGTTCCTTTACTTTTTGGGTCGGCGTGCGTAGGTAAGGCAAAGGGCTCGCTGCTCTTCGATCCGGCGAACGGGGATGGTCCAGTGAGAGGTTCCACATCAGAAATGGCGCTCAGGCGTGGTTCGCGTGGCAGTGGCCAAATGAGTAGAGAGAGATGAGCCATGCACGCCAGAGTGATCCACGCCGACATTTCGGACCTGGCTGAAGCCAGGCGAGGACTCGACGAGGAGGTCATTCGGGGGATAAAAGAGGCTTGGGGTTTCTTGGGCGCCTACTTCGTTGCGATCAACGATTCGCACGGGATCTCGATCGAGGTATTCGAAACCGAAGAGCTAGCCCGCGCTACCTCTCCTCCCGAAGGTGCCGAGGCACCCGGGGCGACGGTGCGCACCATCCAGTTCGGTGAGGTCATCGGTTCCGCCTGATCTCCTGCGGGCCAAACTGGGCCGCAGCCCCAAACCCCGCCCGTCGTCCCGCACAGCCTCACGAACGCATACGCTGACCAGAGTGCCTGCCGGGCGGTCAACCTCTTGACACCGGGTGTCGGCTTCGATCGCTACATAAGTCAGATCGACCAGCTCGCCGCGAAGGACGACCACGGGGGCATGGAACGGCTCAACGCTGAATACCACGTGACGATCGTCGGTCCGAGCGTGGCCGATCGACTCGGACTCTCGTGAGCCAGAGATCGCTGAACAAGGAGCGCCGCCGATCCGGCAATGTACTGGGGCAGTCGTCGGGGATCAGCTAGTCGGTTCGCTCCACCCGGACTTGGGAACATAGGGACGGTGCATGGTCTCTGGGGTTAAAAACAACATCTTGCAGGGAGCAATAACCACTTGGCGGTGCCACATTCCCTTTGGAATGAGGCAAGCCTGGCCTTCCTTGACGTGCAGCCTGTCCTCCTCGGACTCCCCAAGGTCGGCTCGGAGCACAACATCCATGGCGCCCTCGAGAAGGTACAACAGTTCGTCTTGCTCGGGATGCATCTCCCACTCGTCCCGCACTCCCGGCGAGTCAACTGAGAGGATACCGACCTGCCGCCCATCAAGCTTCACCGGAAGGAACTCAACAGACGGCGCAGCTCGGAAAATCCCTTCGGACTCCTTTACGTCCATTTCTGCAGTGTATCTATCGGCTATCTCACTGTCCCGGCGTTCGGAGGCATTTTGACCCGGTTCTGCGCTGGGCTCTCCACACGATGGTGACTGCTCGGCGGGTTCAAGCTTTGGTGAGCTATCTCAAGGTGGTGGCGATCACAATTCGGACAGCGGCAGGTGACCGCGGACGCTCAAGGACGGACGGCCGACGGGACTTGGCTGACCACTTTGTAAGCCTGCTCGCGCACCCGATCGATGACGCCCGCACTGCTGGGCGCTGGATCGTCACCGGCACGAGCGGGCAGGACGAAGTCGGTGTACATGACCCGGCGTTCCCGCGTGACCGGCGCATGGCTCATGTGCAGGGTGCACGAGCAGTGGACGGTGACGTCGCCAGTGCGGGTCGGGAGCGGGACCGGGGGCAACCCCCAGGAGTCGCGGAAGAAGGCGGGTTGGACGAGGGCCCGGTGGGAGCCGGCCACGACCCCGAGCTGGCCCGAGCGTTGGTCGGCGCCGGTGACCGAGATCCCAACCGTCAGGCTGCAGCAGCGAGAGGAGTGCCGCCCGAGGCTGCAATCCTTGTGCCACGGCAGGTCGGAGATGCCCTTAACGACGCCGATTGGCTTGATAAGCGCCTCGATCTTGTTGCCACCCTGGTCCCGCGGCACGTGCCCGTCGCCCGTGAGCGAGGCGAGGCGAAGGAGCCGGTCGTCCTCCAGCAAGGCCGCTGTCGCAAGACTCTCCTCTTGGAATCTTTGCAGGCGCACCGCCCGCTCCTCGCCGTCGGCGGTGGTGGCCCACCAGGACCGGCCGTCACCCTCGTGATAGCGCGGCAGGGCGGCATCCATGTCGGCCGACACCTGCGCCATTTCGTCGGTTGTGAAGACCTCGGTCAGGTGGAGGTAGCCCGCCTCGCCGAGGTAATACGCCAGCTCGGCCGGATCGTCGTCGACCGTGAACGAGCGCTGGAGGTCGAGCGGGCCGCCGTCACGGTCGGTGAATGTGACGTCACCCGCGGTATGAACGGCGCGGAGATCGAGCAAGGAGCGGAGGACGACCCACCAGTCGAGGAAGTCGTTGATGTTACCGCTGGGCATGTCGAGCGTTGCGGCGGCGAGGAGCGTCATCGGCGTCCGGCGGTCGCTCACGATGTCGGTGATCTCGTCCACGTCGAGGCGCACCGTCGCGTGCCCACCGCCGCCTGGGTCCACCCGGACGGAATCGTCGTCGACCGACAACGTCCAGCTGTGGGCCGTCGTCTCGATGGTGAACGGGAGGACGCCCAGCTCGCGAGCGCCCGGGACCGCGAGCTCAGAGCGTTCCGCCGCCAGGCGGGGCAGCTCGGTCCCGAAGAAGTACGCGACATCGATCGTCTCGACGTCCACGTCGTCGCGGGTGCGGAAGTCGATCGTCATGACCGACCAGGCTAGCGGCGGGGTGGCGTCGGCGCAGATCAGCCGGGCGTCTGACGACGTGGCCTCCGACGGCACGCCCGTGGACGTTCAGCATCTCGGTGAAGCGCGATCGCAACGACACCGAGACAGTCTCCCAAGAACAGAGGTCCAGCCAAAGAAGAGGCCAAGATGCACCTCCGACGATCCCACGGAACCGGCGGACGGGGATACCTGGAACCCGTCCAGATTCCCGCACCTTCCGGATGAGTGTTCGATCGTTGACGGTCAGGTCAGAGGTGGAATGCCCACCATTTCGCGAAACTCGTCCGTCGAGTTCGTGACTGGGAATGGCTGTGCAGGAACCGGCAGCCTGAGCCGTTCACAGATCGGATCCCAGCCGTCGCCAAGATTCCATTCGAGCAGGCGCGTCGCCGGCACTTCGGCACGCACGGCGTCGTTGTGACGGACATAGGCATCGATCATTGCTTCCGGGTCGTCAAAGCGGTCACTGAACCGGTCCCTCAAAAGCTTGCGCACCGCGTCCATCCAGGGCGCGAGCTCCGGCGGCAGGTGGTCGAAGGTGAGGAAGATCGTGTTCGACGCGCTGCGGTACCACTCTTCGGGATCGCGAACCGAAAGCAGCACAAGCGCATCGGGGTTGGCCTGTGCCAATTCTCTCCAGAACGCTCCACCCGGCCAGTCCACGATTGCCCCATAACGCGCCAACATTCGTGACCAGTCCACGGGCCGGCCTTCAATGGCGTCGATCCAGGCTGGTACTTGGTCGGGATCCCCGAGGATCTCGAGCATGTGGTGACACGGGGCATCGAGCAGCTGCTCGAGTGCCAGCTTGAGTGAGTGCGTCCCCGTTCGGCCAACGCCGGCTCCGACGACTTTGAGTTCCACGAGGCCCTCCCCTTGACGCGATGGATATCGGAAGCCGACCGATGTCGGCCAGATGCAGTTAGCAATCCTTTTGCGCCGACAGATCCTGCCATATATCTACGGGTTAGGTGCTCTCGCCAGCGTGTACCCCGGGGGCGAAGGAACACCACTTTGCGTATGGTGCGGCATTCACCTGATCCGAACGTTTCCTCGTGGAACATTTGGGCGATCAAGTGATGCCTTGCCGGGAAAACGGAACCCGCCGTACGCTCGCGACTACGAGAATGGGAGGTGTCCGTGGAGCTCATTCACGAATTTGACCTTGCGGCGAGTGTAAAACCAGCCGTGACCTTCGGGAGTCGAATGTTCTCGGAGATAGCCGAAGGAAAGGTCAGCGGGGAGCGACTGAACGGCACTCTTCTGTCGGGGGGCGGCGACTGGATCACTTTGGGCACCAACGGGTGGGGAGAGATTGACGTGCGGGGCCAGATGGTCACCGACGATGGTGCTTACATCTATGCCCATTACGCGGCATTGCTTGAGTTGAACGAAAAGGTCATCAACGCGACTGCGAGCGGCACCGCGACCGACTGGTATGACCAATACTTCCGTACCACGCCACGGGGGCCGCCAAGTCCTCGTTGATGAACTCGTCGGCGCACACATGGCGGATATGCATCGCCAGGACTGGTAGTCGAAAAGGGTCTCCGGCCCGGCTCAATGTACGGGGATAGTTCCCCGAGTCACGAGTAGCTCCGTATTGCGTAGCTACGTAGTACGTAGTATTATGCCGTGCATGCGAACCCGCCCCGACGTTTTCGATTCTGGAATGCCGTCGTCTCGGCGTCGGTCGAACGACCCGCCGATCCTGATCCTGATGAGCCTTGCTGGCGGGACCAAACACGGCCACGCCCTCCTCAAGGACATCGAGGAGTTTGCCGGAGTGAAACTCGGTCCCGGCGCCCTTTACGGAGCGATAACCAGGTTGGAGGAGCGTGGCCTCATCGAGCCGCTCGAGTCAGATGACCGCCGTCGCCCCTACCAGATCACGGCAACGGGCTCTGAGGTTCTCGCCGATTCCGTCGCTCAGATGCGTGAACTCGTGCGGGTGGGACAAGCCCGGCTCAAGATGGCCCGTACGCCACGCCCGAGGCTGGCGTGATGCGCCAATCGGGATCAAGGGCAAAGGACGCTCACCTAAATAAAGGACCCGGGGACCCCCGTCTCCGCTGGTACCCGCGGTCTTGGCGCGCCCGGTACGGAGAGGAACTCATCGCGCTGCTCAACGACGAGTACGACGGACATCTTCCGACTCTGGTTCACCTCGGCCTCGTGACCGGCGGACTCCGACAGCGGGCTAGGCAATCGGGCCTGACCGGCAACTCGGCACCCGCGGCCGAAGGAGTCCGGGCGGGTGCGCTCGTGGTTCTCGCCGCCTGGGTTGCTTTCGTTATCGCTGGCGCCAGCTTCGCCAAGTTTTCTGAGCACTTCGATCAAGCGTTGCCTCACGGCATGAGATCTCATCGCCTGACCGATCTCTCCTTCACAGTGCTTCAAACCGTCGCTGGCGTCGCCAGTATCCTCGTCGTCGCTGGGACTCTCCTCGCTCTTCCTGCCTTCGTGCGATACCTCCGAGCTGACGGCTGGCCCTCAGTGCGTGGGCATTTCCTGCGGGCCATCGCCTGCACCGGGCTCACCGTCGCAGTCACGGTGCCGCTCGTCATCTGGGCCCATCACCTCACGGCTCACCAACGCAATGGCGGCCTCCACCTGTGCGGAGTTCTGTTCTTGATCTGGGCGGCACTCATAGTCATGACCCTGACCCTGTGGACTGTCGTCGCGATTGTCGCAGGCAGTCGCGTTGTGTTCTCCAAAGCGATCCTGACCGCGGAGGCAATCCTGGCCGTTGTCCTTGCTGGGGCAATGGTCGTCATGGTCGGCGCCACAGCTGTTTGGTGGGGTGCGATGGCGAAGGACGCACCTGCCTTCTTGAATACCAGTCCCGGCGGCGTCCCCGGGTCACCATGGGACGTTTGGCTCGTCGCCACGGTGGCTCTGATGGTCCTTGCGATGGCAGCAGCCGCAGCTGGTGTCATTCGAGAAGCGCGGGTATGGCGAAAGATGCAGGCGGGTTGACGACCCAGAATCTTGCCCAGCTGTCCAACTCCGTCCCGGCAGCGAACTGGGATAGGTCGGCGTGGAGTGGGGTCGTGTTGCAGGCGAATGCGATGGGCGGTGTCGCCGGCGACACCGATCCTTACCCGAAGGGGACAGTCACCGGGCCCGGGATCGGTCGGTAGACGGCAAAGAAGTCACGGTCGTCGGGGACGAGGTAGCGATCGGGTGACTGATTCGGGTTGGGTCCCACCTGCGTCGGGTTGAGACCAGGGGGATTGTAGGTGTTGAGCGAATGCCATTCCGGGTTGATGTCGAACTCCATGGCCCGCACTGCTCCGGCGTGCTGAAGGATCTGCGCGATGCTGACCACCGTCTGATAATCAGCGGCGACGTAGATGAGGTTGCCTCGAGCGTCGATCCCAACACCGGTGCGCCAGACGCGAGTGACTCCGCCGAGCGTGTATCCCCACTGGGGGCTGTTGGGATCGGTGTTCAAAGCGGGATTCAGCTGGCTGTTCCACACGATCGGAGCCAAGCTCTGCCGAGCCCACGCGACGCCCGGGCCGGGGTTGGGGCCGCTGCTCCAATTCACAATGTCCACGCGGCCATCCGTATAACCAATGAGTGTCGCGTTGCCGTCCGTCAGCGGTTCGTTCGTTTGGCCGTTGTCCGCAGACCCGTTCTGGCCATCAACATAGGTAAACCCGCCGTTGAAGGTCGCAAGCAGACGAGAGCGCTGGCTGTAGGGAACCATCGCCGGTCCGCGCACAGCCGCATTCGGCGGCTCATAGCGGCCCGGGTAATAGCCGAGCTCTGTCCGCGAATGGTCGAACCAGGCGACGTACGCCACGATCTGTGGGTAGGTGGGGTCAGGGCGATAGGTCGTGACAAGTATGGGTGGACCCCCATCGACCGATGGTCCGGTCGGCTGCCAGACCCCTTCACCGGGAAGCGGACTGGAGAAGACGGGTGTGATCGCCGGCGGCCATGCAGTCGTGGGAGGGGCAGCTGCAGCCGTGGGGTGTCGCACACCCACCTTCGGCAGACTCTTCAACTGCGGCCCACCCTTCTTGGGCGCTTGGCTGCTGTAGTAGATCTGCTCAACGTGGTCGGCGGCCCAATTGCCGATGCCGAAAGGCACCTCATACCGCACCCATTCTACGGTGTTCACGCTCCAAGAGAGGCTCGTGGGCCGCAGCATCCAGACCGTGTACGAAACGGTCGCCCATAACAGCACGACGACGAGTGGTGTCACGATGAATGCACATACGAGTCTGCTCCGGCGGGTGAGCCTCCGCCTTCGTCGCCGCCTCCGCCTCGGAGCCAGGACGAGATCTCCCTCTGGGGTTTCCGGATCCCGAGAAGAATTCGCTCGATCGACTGAGGCGCCGGAATCGAGCGGATCGTCAGCGTACTGGCGGCTGAGATCCACTCCCTAAACTTACAGATCGCCTTTCAAGAGACCAAGAGCCATTCCTACGCCCATGGGATGATTCGGGTGCCCGACGGTCACTCCTTCGGCGGGTCGCGAAGTCCGAAGTCATTCCGCACCGTTGTCAGGCCACCGGATCTCCACAGGCGAACGGGGGCACCCTGGTCCGCCGGGTCCGTGACAGGTGGTCTCGCTGGCGGTGGCATGATCGCGGCATGCCCCAAGCCCTGAGGTGGGCTCCATGAGGCGACAGTTCCTCCGGGTAACCAAGAGGATTCGGGCGATGATGGGAGTGGGACTTCTCCTGGTGGCCGTGAGTATTTCTGCCTGCTCATTAGTCTCGTCGTCTCCTGGGAAGAGTCTTCCGATCTCGGTCGGCCCAGGTAGTAGCAAAAGTGTTCACCCGAGCCAGTGCACGCTCAGTTCGTCCGGCACACAGGTAGTCGCTTGGGGCACATTCAAACCACCACCGACGCTTCCGTTCGACGCCGAAGGGCAACAAGTAGGCGCACAGGAACTACAACTGAACGTCGTCAGCTCCAAGAATCTCCGGGTTGAACATGTAGTCGTCCACAATCCGGGGCTCGGCGAGACCGGCGCAGGAGTATCGGTTGGGCAGACCTCCTGGCATCTGGTCACGAGTCTTCAGCGCCTGCCAGGGCTCAGCCCCACTCGGTGCGTGGTGACCTTGCAATACTTCGGCGGCGGTGCCATTCCATAGGGACATGACCGCAGGACTCCGAAGAGCAGCAATCCCATTCCCGGAGTTCGGAGACACCCTGGGGTGGCAGGATCTTGCATGCCGAGTGACAGCGTGGAGATTCGCGGAGCCAGAGCTGAGGGGACGTGGCCAAACTCTGGCCCCTGGTGCAGGAGTTGGCCTTTTCCTATCGACCGGAGCGCTCGATATTCGAGCGGTCCTTCAGCGAGTTGATCGAGCGACCCGACACGCTGGTACTCGTCGCGGTGGCGAATACGAGCGCCGTTGTGGGCTACCTGCTCGGGAGCTATCACGGAACCTTCTTTGCCAACGGTCCCGTCGCATGGATCGAAGAACTGATGGTCAGCGAGTCCATCCGCCACCATGGGGTGGCAACCAAGTTGATGTCCTCGGCTGAGGACTGGGCCAGGACGATCCCCACGGCTTACATCGCTTTAGCCTCCCGCAGGCGGGTGACTTCTACCTCAGGATTGGCTACAAGGATTCGGCAACCTTCTTCAGGAAGACCTTCGTCCCGCCCGAGCCGTGAGAGGCATGAAGAGCGGCTCACTCTCCCGGCATCGTTCTGGGACAGTCCGCAGCGTCACTGCGGACCGGTTCGGCACCGAGCACATCGGATCAGCCCTGCGGTAGCCTGATCAATACGCAAGGCTGCGCTGACGATTGGTAGGAGGTCGGCGATGACCGACGACACCTCGGAAGCCAGGGTCACGGTGAGCGGGGTGCCTGACAGGCCCGGCGTAGCCGCCAGTCTATTCCGCGCCTTGGCCGACAGGTCGATCAACGTGGACGTGATCGTGCAAGACACGTCAGTGAGCGGCAAGACGGTGCTTTCGTTCACGGTGCCAACCGTCGACCGGCGCGTGGCCGTCGAAACCGCCCAGGCCTTCGCCGACGACTACTAGGAACCAATCAGTGCCCTGATCGGGTGATCCGGTCGGGTTCCATATCCCACAGCCGGCGTACCGAGGCACCGTCGGGGTCTCATTCGCAGATGTGATTATCGTTCCGTTGGGTCGATCTGAAGACCGAGAGGTGGCCAATGGTGACGGTGCACAACCTTGATGACGAATCGGTTGCCAAGATGATCCAGGTGGACCTTGCGACTGTGGACCGAGAACCACAAAGTCCGATCGGGGTCTTTTCGTTCCACGGATGCACGGGTGGCGTCTCCGCCTTCAAAGGCCGACCACCTTGGGAGCACCACGGCCGAGGCGACGAGCTTCTTTTCATCCTGGCGGGCGAGTCGGAACTTACAGTGCTAGAGGAGGACAGCCGCTCAATACGAACCCTTTCAGCGGGCCATCTTGCGATTGTTCCGAGGGGTCATTGGCACTCCAACAACGCACCCGGCGGAGTGACGATGCTGTGGATCACTCCTGACGAAGGCAATGAGCACTCCTGGGAGGAGCCGAGAGTCTGAGAGCTTGAGACCAGGGCCTGGACTGTCACTGTGCGCCGAAGTATCCCACCGTCCGTACTGGGCGACCCCGTGGGCACCAGGGCTGATGCTCAGATGGAAGCACTCGTCCATCGAAGCGGGTCAACTCCAGCTGTGACCGCGAACCTCAGTGAGCGTCAAACGCGAGGTTCCGTGGGCGCCGCGACCTTCTCTTCATCGCCGAAATTGATCACCGCATAGAAGTCCTGAAGATAAGCAAGGTCAGATGCATAAAGGTTCTCGATCACGCCAGTCGATACGGTCGTCATCGTCCCCAGAGACACGACAACCCTCGAGAGGACCAAGATCATGAGGTGAGGGTCATCGGGTCCACTGATTGATGGGCCCCTAAGGGGTTCAAGTTGGTCGCGGGCCGTCGCCAGGCGCATTACTCCCGTCCTGTGCAGTCGGCTGTTCTCGTCGAGGTAGCCCCTGGGGAGGATGAATTCGAACTCGGTTGCTTTTGGCGACACTCTTACGACCCTTCACATCGCAGTAGTAGCGGTCGGGTCCTTCTCGAGGGGTCAGTCGACCACCGAACTCTGGCGAAGGATATGCCGAGTTTGATGAGGAGAGCCCATTCCCGGCAGCGAGGGCACGTTTCGGCAATCAGGGAGCTAACCCCGGTCTGCCCACCTGGACAGCACCCTGAATCGCCCACACCTGGCCTCCCTTGTAGCAGCGAGCTGCACTTGGCCACGAAGCAGTACCAACGGATCCACCGCCAACGGTGACGTACTGGCCCTGATGCGCCACGACCTTGCCCGATGGATCGAGCAATACCGTCGGATGGAATCGGACTCGGTACCCCGCAGGCCATAGATAGTCGAATGATCCATCCGAGCTGCACGTTCCTGCCTGAGTGAGTGTGGCTTGAAATGGCGCCGAGGACAGCGCCTCCATGGCAGCTTGTCCGGGCTTCCACCCATCGCTCGGCAGCGCATAACTATGGCTCCGCTGGGTGGACGTTGCGGCGGAGGCTCCCGATAGAGGACATACGACGCTCGCTAGAACGCCGATCACCAAGAAAGCAGTCAATCTCCTGAAGGACACTTCACCCTCATTCCACTTCTGATACAGATCCGTCCAACAGTTTGACGCATGTCGCCTCGGTTTGGTTCGGCTGTCTCAGTTGTGCCGCACGATGGCCCCCAACCGGCGTACTGGGGCAGGGGTGAAGCTCACATCTTCCAGCGGCGAAACCCACCCTCCGAATTGAGGACTTGGCCTGTGATCCAGGCGCTGTCATCAGACACGAGCCAACTCACCAGGCGCGCGACGTCTTCGGGAGAACCCCACCGACCCGCCGGAAGTGCATCCCGGACCTGATCGAAGAGTTCCGGGTTGGCCCATCCCGTATCGGTCGGTCCTGGGTTGACGGCGTTCACGGTGATCCCGCGATCAACGAGAGCATCGGCCAAGGTCAGCGTCATCTGATGGATCGCTCCCTTGCTGATGGCGTAGGGAATCTCTCGGGCCATCGGGGCGAGGTGTTGTCCTGACGTGAAGAGGATCACTCTTCCACCTTCTCGTCGATCATCGTGCTGGGCTGCAAACGCCTGGGCCAGCAGCACGCTGGCGCGGGCATTGACGGCCCAACTGACGTCCAGCTCTTCCACTGTGACCTCACTGAGATTCTTGGGCCGAGAGCTCGTGGCGTGGTTGGCCACGATCACATCGACGTGTCCGAAGAGCTGGACCGCGCTGTCCACAGCTGTAGCCGGAGCGTCCGGCAGGGAGAAGTCGGCCTCAAGGTGTTCAAGGCGCTCTCCGTGTTGGTGGAGCGCCTCGATCACTCCGGGCATGCCGGCAGGATCACGACCCCATGGCTGTTGGGTGTCATGGGGTGCCCACGACTGGATCAACACGGTCATTCCTGATTCCAACAGAGCCCGAGCAATGGCAAACCCGATACCTGCTCGCCTGCTCACTCCGGTCACGATGGCAACTCGGCCGGCTAATGAGGTCATTGCTTAATCCTAAGAACTCGGGACATTCGATGACGGCTGACTCATCCGAGGCATCGCAGCTGTGTTGCCAACTCACGACGAACCATCCCACCGACACGGCGTTCTGGGACAATCGGAGCCGGGTGAAAGGCACCCTATTGAACGAAGACCTTCCCTTCCTTTTCGGTCACCTTGCCACGCCGCAACGGAATCACCTTGGTCAACAGTCGGTAACCAGAATCGAGGCCCGGGACTTTGGCGAAGGCGCCCTGTGGGCCCAGGGTCATCCGACCGGTGGAGGCGTCGTATTTTGCACCGTGCCACGGGCACACCAGGCAGCCTTCTTCGTCGATCGAACCCTCAGCGAGATCGGCGCGGAGATGCCGGCACCGTCGACTCACGGCGAATAGTTCGCCCCCAGCATTCCCGACGGCATAACGACCTGCGCCTCGGACGACGCCAGGTTGCAGTTCTGCAACGGTTCCGACTTCGACTTCTTGGCTCATAGTGGCCCCCTGGGTGGTGGTGAGAACCTTTAGGCACGTCGATCTAGTGGATCCTCGCGATAATAACACTGATGTGATTTCATGGGGGGATGCGACTTCCTCCACTGAAACTTCGTCGAGGTGACCGTGCTGAACTCGAAGCGCGCGTGCGGTCCAACACCATTGAGGCGCGAGCGGCCAAGCGGGCGCGGATGATCCTGCTCATGGCCGACGGCGAGTCGAATCGAACGATCGGCGGACTGGTCGATTTGCACTACAACCAAGTCGGGATGTGGCGCTCGCGCTACGAGGAGTTCGGGTTGGCCGGGCTCGAAGATGAGGAGCGTCCGGGCCGTCCGGTTATCTATGACCACGACGACGTGCTGCTCTTGGTCAAGCTCGTCACCGAGGATCCCCCCGCTGGAGCATCCCGCTGGACGATGGAGACACTCGCTGAGGCCATGGCGTCTCACGGTGTCCCCATCTCGGCGTCGCAGGCCTGGCGCATCTGCAAGGCCCTCGACCTCAAGCCCTGGCAGGTCGAGAGCTGGATGACCAGCCATGATCCGGACTTTTGGGCCAAGGCCTCCGATGTGTGCGGTCTCTACCTCAATCCACCACACAATGCCGTGGTGTGGTCGGTCGACGAGAAGTCGGGGATGCAGGCCAAATCACGGGTCAACCCGAGCAAGCCGGCTATTCCGGGAAAGCCGTCACGGCGCGAGTTCGAGTACAAGCGCCACGGCACCGCCGTGCTGTTCGCCGCCCTCAGCGTCCACGAAGGCACACTGGCGGGATGGGTGACCAACTCGACCAAGAGCGACAACTTCGTCACCTTCTTGGGTGACCTGGTGGACCAGACACCACCACACCTCGATCTGCACTGCATTGCCGACAACTTCGCCGCCCACAAGACGGCCAAGGTGGCCGAGTTCCTAGAGGCCAACCCAAGGGTGCACATCCATCACACGCCCACCCATGCCAGTTGGCTCAACCAAGTCGAGCTGTTCTTCTCCATCCTCGAACGAAGGCTGCTGCGACGCGGTGAATTCGACTCGCTCGACGACCTGGCTGCCAAGGTCATCGCTTTCATCAACGACTACAACCGACGGGCCGCGCCGTTCCGCTGGACCTACGACGGCAAGCCCCTACGAGTCGCGTAAGTCACAATGATTTACGCGCGAAAGCACTAGGTCCTGCTGCCATTCCAGCCCATCCATACGGCGACCCTAACGAGCCGTCCCACCGACCCGGCGAAGTGGGGCAGTCGCAGATACCCGGCCACTTGACCGTTGCCGGGTCGTGTCACGAAAATCGGATACATGTCTAGTGACGAGATTGATCAGTACTTGGCGGGTGTCGAGGAGCCGAAGAGATCCACACTGCAACGACTTCGTCAGACGATCCTCGAGGTGGTTCCAGAGGCGGAAGAAGGGATCTCGTACCAAGTCCCCGCCTTCAGGGTCGACGGGAAGGTCATCGCCGGATTCGCCGCCTTCAAGAACCATCTGAGCTACCTACCCCATAGCGGCTCCGTCTTTCCGGTGCTTCGAGACGAGGTTGCAAGCTACAAGACATCAACGGGAGCGCTCCAGTTCCCAATCGACTCGTCGCTACCGAAGTCCTTGGTCGAGCAGCTCATTCGGGTGCGACTCGCTCAAGCGTTCCCAGGGGAATAACCCCGGTCGGAGTGAATCATTGGTCCGATGGGCGCCTCGGTCCAGCGTACGGAACACGTTTAGTCTCGGTGCTCTGGTGGTGTAGGCAAGTTCTGCACCCGCAACTGCCCTCTTGCGATGAGTTTGCCGTCGTCTTCCCTTTCGATTTCGACGAGCCAAATCTGTTGCGTCCGACCAGCGAGGACGGGCGTGCCGATGGCCCGCACTGGTCCGGTGCGGTGGGGACGTAGAAAGTCGGTGGAGTTCGCTACGCCGACGACGGCCATGCTGCCCGTGATCTCGCGGGCGGCGACCGCGGCCCCGTGACTGCCGACGGACTCAACTATCGAGGCCCACACACCACCGTGAACGATGCCGTACGCTTGCTGATGTCGTTCATCGATATCGACATATCCCACGACTCGCGTCGGTGTCAGCTCGTCGATTCTGAGCCCTAACGCGCTGTCCCAGCCCGGCTGCGGTTCCACTCAATGCCTCTCTTTGGTTGCGTAGGGCAATGGTAGGAGAGGCAGGATGCCGCCAGGAGCCGGCGAACGGGGGCACCCGTATTGGTCTGGCTCGCACCCATGCCCATGGCTCGGGCTGTCGACGCAGGTTCTCTCACGCGGACGCTCTGTCCGAGTAAGCACAACAGACGAACAACGCTTTCTTTCGGCGTGGCCTGCCGAAGCTGTTGCGTCAGACTGGACGTAGAGGGTCGTGACGTAGAGGGTCGTAGGGACTCGTAGAGGCTCCGCAGCTAAGAGGGGAGCCACATGGAGCACCACAGCTCAAGCTTGCTGAAGGTTGGCGCTGGGTCGGGACTCGTACTCATCCTCGTCTGGGTGTTCGCGACACCGGCCGCGGGCCCGCCCCAAGACAAGGTCACTATCTGTCATGCTACTAGCTCGGTCAGCAACCCCTACGTTCTGAACACAGTCAACAAGAACGCGATCGTGAAGGCGAACGGCACACCGAAGGGTCACGACACGCACACCGGCCCCGTCTATCCCGAGCCGGGCTGGGGCGACATCATTCCGTCGTTCCCGTACACCAACGATCAGGGTGGAACCTCGATCTATCCCGGACTCCACGGGGACACAGACGGCCAGGCGGTCTGGAACGGCGGGTGTCTCGTTGTTCCCACGGAGCCACCACCGGAGCCAGAGGTCACGACGACAACATCCGGTGCCACGACCACCACGTCCGGTTCCACGACGACCACCCATGGATCTACGACGTCCACGTCAAGTTCGACCACTACATCGTCGAGCTCTTCGAGTACCACTGCGCCAACGCACCCGGGTGGAGGCACAACCACGACGCTGCCGCCCACCACGACCCCGACCACAGCCCCACCCTCTGAGCTTCCCCCCCCGATCACCGATCCGGGAAATGGTGTGGAGATCGTGCCTCCCGCCGAGGCAGTGGTCGTGGACCCGGGCAACGTCGTCGTCGACCTTTGGATGCTGTCAGAGTCACAGCGCACATCTCTCGAGGCAGAGGTGGATACGACTGCGCACCCGACCACGACCACCACGCAACCCACGGCGCCCCTGGCGGGTACCGGGCTGAACGTAACGGGGATGCTCCTCACAGCGCTGACTCTGATCCTGGCTGGCGCATCGCTTTTCATCGGATCGCGTCGACTCTCTCGGCGTGGAACTGGGTAGTCCGATCAGCAGCGATCTTGCGGTCTTCCCACTGCCTCAGTTGTGCCGGAGGGTGGCACCCCGTCCCGGCGATTAGGGGGCAGTCTGCTACCAACCGCGAAGCACCGTGTTCCTGCTTTGTAGTGCCTCGAATCCGACGACAAGGACACACGTTGAGCCATGACCGAGCGGTTCAAGCGATCGTCAATGGGATCGCCGCTTGCGACGGGTGGCAGATGGCGGTCAGCCCGACGCCGCTCCCAGGTGCTGTATCCCGACGATTGGCCCGTTGAGCTTGTCGCCCGGGACCGTGGTGTAGGTGGAGCCGAGGAACGGCGCGTCGCCAAATGCGTAGACGCCGCCGTCCGCCCCCACCTCCCAGTAGCCGTTCCCCGAGTGAGTCACCGCGATCCCCACGATGGGCGCCACGATGTGCTGCCCCCGCATCAGCACCCCGGGCACGGAGCCGAAGAAGCCCTGGGTGCCGTAACGGAAGACCCCGCCGTCGGCCCCTGCGAGCAAGTAGCCCTGGCCGGACGCGGCTGCCGCGATCCCGACAATCGGGGCGTTGATGTGGAGACTCCCGAGGCCGCCCACGTATTGGGCGGTCCCCTCGGCGTAGACGTCGCCGAACTGGTCGGTCAGCCAGGCCCCCTGGCCGTCGGTGGTCGACGCCATGCCGACGATCCGGGCGCCGGGCGGTAGCTGGACGGCCGGCAACGACGGTGCGGAGCCGAAGGGATAGGTCTTGCCGTTCTGGGCCACCAGCCAGTAGCCGTTCTCACTGGGCGGCGCCGCGATGGCGGCGATGGGCGAGGGAATGGCCTGGCCACCTAGGGAGCCGTAGAAGTTCGCCCCGCCCTCGGCGAAGACGCCGCCGTCACTTCCGACGAGCAGATAGCCGTCCGGACCGGGCGAGTTGGCCAGCCCGACGATCGGGGCGTTGAGCTTGGTGTTAGCCAGGGATCCGTTGAAGTTCAGACCGAAGTCGAAGATGCCGCCCTCGTCCGCTACGAGCCGGTACCCGTTGGGGTTGAATGCCGGAGCGGCCACGGCCACCTCCACAGCACCGATGTCACACCCAGATCCTTGAGGCCTAGTGATTCCGCGCTCGTCGGTGGTGATGCCGCTGGCCAGACCTGTCTGGCAGCTGGGAATCGGGATGGCGTTGATGAGCGGGCTGCCCGTGTTCGGGACCATCGTCAGCCCCAGTCCACCATTGGCGGCCAAGGTACCGAGGCCAGGCTCGACGGCACTCTGCTTGTCGCTCGCTTGGGTGAGCCCGCATGTGGCGTCGTCGGAATAGTTGTATCCCTGCGAGACAAGACCTCCCTCGAACGCGCAGTTGGGATTGCCTCCGCCCGGCTGCGTGATCACGGTGGCGAACGACGTGATCGCCAGTCCACCCCCGTCGAGCTGGGCGAATCCTGCGGCCGCGTTGTTGTTGATCGTGTCGTAGGCCAGGTTGATCGTCGAGGTGCCGGTGTCGATCCCATCTCCCAGATTGTTGGCGATCGTCGAGTTGGTGACGTCGATGGTGGAGGTGCCGGTGTCGATCCCATCGCCTCCGTTGCCGCTCACCGTTGAGCCTGTGACGGTCACGGTGTCCGCGCCGCTGTCGATGCCGTCGCTGGTGGCGCTGGCTATTGCAGAATCGATCACCGTGACCGGGCCGCTCCCCGTGTCCACCGCGTCTTCGCCTGTTCCCGTGATGGTCGAGTTGGTGACCGAAATGGAACCCGAGGAGGCGTCGATACCGTCGTCAACTGTGCCTGTGATGGTCGAGTTCGTCAAGGTGAGCGACGCGCTGTTGCTACCGTCGATGCCCTCTTCGCCACCGCTGATCATGACGTCGTCGACGGCAATCGAGCCGCTGTACGAGGGTCCTGCCTCGATGACACTGGCTGCGGCGACGCCGTCGAGCGTCACGCCGTTGCCCTTGATCGTCAGGTTGTGGGTGCCACCCGTGCCTCCGGCATAGGGCGGCAGCGCGCTGGCGAGCGCGATCGTGCCCAGTCCCGCATTCACGTCGATCTCAACATCGTCCGCAGTGGTGTTGGCGCTCGTCAAGGCGGCGCGCAACGAACCCGCACCGGAGTCGGCGTTTGTCGTCACCGGAATCCCGGTGAGGGCACCGGCGGGCTGAGCGCCGAAGCCGAGCCACGCCAGCGGAGCAGCCACCAGCAATATTGGAACAAAGAACCGCCCGGCACGAAGGCGTCCGCTTGCAATCGCCATGATTGCTCCTTTCCAACTGAAGGCGCGCATCATTTCGTCTGGAAGGAGGCGAAGGTATCACACGGATTGCATACCCATACGGGTGGGGCGGCAAGCGCTCCAAATCCGTAGCCCGACCTGAGGATTCAGGAACGAGATACGCCCGGGCGTGCCCGCGTCGGGAGTTCGATATGGTCGCGTAGGGCCTCCCACGATGGGCGCCGCGAGCGCGATGCGGTGCGCCTGATTCGGGTTGACGCCGGTGGGATCGCGGTTCTCCGCATGCGTAACAGCAAGTGTCGGAGGGGGGACGCCCACAAACCCCGACTGGAGACTGTCTGTCTGGACCTAGCCCCTAACCGGCATGAAGATAGGGGGCACCCGCGAAGCGACTTACACTCTGATCCCGGCTGCATGGCGCCCGCCTTCGAGCCACAGTCGAAGCGCCGGATCGAGAGCCGACGCGGAGGTCTCATAGAGAGCAAGGTCGTCGGGCGTCAACACTCCGCGCCATCGACCGCTGTCGCCCTTGTAGAAGAAGCTGTCTGCGCCGCCCTTCCAGACCATGGCCATGCGGTCATCGAAGTGGCGTGCTTCGTTGCGCATGGCGTCGAGTCCGACCGTCGCGAGCAGAGCAGGCCAGGAGTCCTCGCTGACATCGATGGCGCAGAACTCAGCAATCCGACGCATCTCGGTTTCAGGGTCGGCTTGGAGATCACCAAAGTGGACGAACAACACACTAGGAAGCTCTCGTATCGCCCACCAGGTCGAGAGATGGTGGTGATGTGACCAGAATGGCCAGCCATCAGATTCCCATCCGAACCATCCTTCTTTTGCCCACACTGGCCACAACTCGCCCGGCGTCGCCGGGCAACGTGGAAATTCCGGCCCAGGCCGATCAGGGTCGTTGAACAGTTCGAACATCATGTCTGTATAGGACGAATAGTGGTTGAACAACGACATAAAGACGTCCCGGGTGTCTCGGCCGACGACGATGTACTTGGCCTGTGGGAAGAACCGAAGCCCGTCAGCAGCCAGATGGCTCTTTATGAACCGGCGATGACGCTGTGCATCTAGACGATCGAGAATCGGTTGAAGAGGTCCCATGAACCGAGCATCGACCCACGGGGATATTTCGCTCAATCTGGCAGGCAGGGGTTTTGGTCCAAGGATCAGAGCAGCCAGGATGCGCTGCGTCCATGTCGTGCCAGCCTTGTATGCGGTCGTAACGAAGATGTCGTCATCGCGCGGTGCGAACTGGTCCCAACGTGTGCTGTCGAGGTGGTGATTGCGGTACTCGCGCGTTCGCTCGGGTGGTTCGAGGCTCATCGCGACAAATCATGCCACCAAGCCCGTTCTGGAACTGATCCGATCAAGGCAGACTGGCATTATCCTCTTCCCGGCAATGTACGAGGGTATCTCGACGGTAGATCGTGCGTACCGCAATAGCGGTTGAGGCTTGTCCTTACCTCACCGATGAATCTCTTCAGCGCACGTTGGTAGCCGCTAGTGCCCGAGAGGCGGACGAGCAGGTCGCCGATGGCTGCTTCCTGGTTACTTCTTGAGTATGACGTTGTGAACTTCCGTCAGCTCGTCAACCTTGACACCCGGGACGTTCGGCTTCACATTGTTGTCGAACCAGTTCTGGAAGTCGTCACGGCTCTCCCATATCTCAGACACGTGAAAATCGCCATCTCTCAGGAAGGCCACGTGGGCGACGAATCCCGCCGCGGCCAGAAGAGGGGGCGTCAGATGCTCTGACACCTTGTCGTACGCATCCGTCGTCATTCCTGAAACCGACAACCTCGCCAATACCGACATGTTCGCTCCTCAGGATCGTGGATCATGTACTGCGAAAAGGACCCTACTCACATGCACCACCTCATGCACCAGGTCTGTGGCGGTCGCCGGATGCACATCTAAAGTGCCGACGCGTCTCGTCGCCAAGCTGCCCGCGTATTTGTGCCGACGCGGATGCTGCCCACGATCCGGCAGCGTTAGGAGGCAGTCTGGCGGCTGAAGTGGCTAGGAAGGCCTCGGTGACAGACGGAGTATGGATCGGGCTACGCACGACGCCGTCGGACGGTCCCGGCACCCGGCAGCGAGGATTGACGTAGCCCGCTGACGGTCCACCACTGCAGAGGCAGAACTGGTCAGCGTGTGGGTGTGTGCCCGAGCCAGGTCTGACCCAATGCAAGTCCGGCTGACGTCCCTCGGGACTGTCCTCAAGACGATCCGTCGGCCCGGCTCGGACACTCACCCGACGCCAACCGGTCGGACGGAGTGACCTCATAGGAGCCTGCCTTCACAGGCCCTTCGCTGTCCTGTCCATCGTTCCGGCCGTGCGGTGCCACCCACCCCAAGCGAAAGGAACAGATGACAATGACCACTATCGCGCGCACGATCACCGGAGGGGTCGACACGCATCTCGACGTCCATGTGGCGGCCGCGCTCGACGAACGAGGAGCGCTGCTAGGGACCGAGAGCTTTGCCACCACGCCCAGGGGGTACGAGGCACTTTTGGCCTGGTTGCAAAGCTTCGGGACCCTTGAGCTCATCGGGGTCGAAGGGACCGGCAGCTACGGGGCCGGGCTGACGCGCCACCTGCACCGCCGCGGGGTGGCAGTGGTCGAAGTGGATCGGCCCAACCGCCAAAAGCGCCGGCGCCAAGGCAAGTCCGACACCCTTGACGCCGTCTCCGCCGCTCGGGCCGCCCAAGGTGGAGATGCCAACGGATCGGCCAAGACCAGGACCGGAAACGTCGAGGCCATGCGGGTTTTACGCGTCGCTCGCAGCTCGGCCCGGCGCAGCCGGACCCAGGCCATCAACCAGATGCGCAGCCTGATCTCGACCGCTCCCGACGAACTGCGCGCCGAACTGCGTGACCTCTCCATCTACAAAGTCCTCGAACTGGCCAGCGTGTATCGGCACACCGGAAGGACCGACGTCACGGGTGTCACCAAGCTCACCCTGCGCATGCTGGCCCGCCGGGCCCTCGCCCTCGAAGGGGAGGTCAAAGAGATCGACCGCATCTTGAAGACCCTTGTGGCCGAGACCGCTCCCGAGCTCAGGGCCATCGACGGGGTGGGCACCGACGTGGCGTCGGCCCTCTTGGTGGCCGCCGGGGACAACCCCGAGCGCCTGAAGAACGAGGCTACCTTCGCCAAGCTTTGCGGCGTCTCCCCGCTCGACGCCTCGAGCGGCAAGCAGGAGCGTCATCGTCTCAACCGCGGTGGCGATCGCCAAGCCAACTCCGCCCTGTGGCACATCGTGTTTACCCGCATGGTCAACGACCCGAGGACCAAGCACTACATCGAGCGTCGGATGAAGGATGGTCGAACCAAAAAGGAGGCGATCCGCTGCCTCAAGCGCTACGTCGCTCGCGAGGTGTTCGCTGCGCTCCCGAGGTCAGAACTCGCCCTTGACAACCCATAGGAGCATCGTTGGGGGACAGCCTCTCGGTGTCTGCGCCGCGTGGGGTGGACTTGTCGACGTGTCGGCGCGTTCCCCGGTACCCTCGTGGTTTGAGGTCGTGACTGGCGTTGCAAGGTGGAGTCAACCACCGGGGAGCGACCTTCGAGCCGTGCCGAACGCCTGGGCCATTGGAGAGCAAGGAGCTCAATGTGGCCGTCGGCAGGTTGTTGGAGACATACCTCTCGCGATTCGGGATCTCCACCGAAGGGCTCTCAGTCGAGACGATCGGGTTCGCCGCCGCTCTTGATGTGGTCGCTCGTCTCGAACCAGGCGTCGCTGAGGCTGTCGTGCAAGAGCTGGGCGACCAGCGCAGTCACCTCAAGCTGATCGCCAGCGAGAACTTTGCGAGCCCAGCGGTGCTGTTGGCGATGGGCAACTGGCTGAGCGACAAGTACGCCGAGGGCGCGCCCGGTCATCGTCTCTATGCCGGGTGTGACAATGTCGACACGGTCGAGTCGCGGACGAACGAACTGGCCTGTGCCCTCTTCGGCGCCGACCACGCGTATTCACAGCCGCACAGTGGGATCGACGCCAACCTGGTCGCGTTCTGGGCGGTCCTGTCTCAGCGAGTGGAGTCGCCGGCCCTGCAACGCCTCGCGGCACGCCACGTGAACGATCTGTCCGATGAGGACTGGGAGATGGTGCGCCAGCAGCTCGGCAACCAAAGGTTGCTGGGGATGTCGCTCCAAGCGGGCGGTCACCTTACCCACGGCTTCCGTCCCAACATCTCCGGGAAGCTCTTCCGCCACCGTTCCTACAGCGTCGACCCCGACACCTTCCTGTTGGACTACGACGTGGTCCGGCAGCGGGCGCACGAAGAACGGCCGTTGATTCTCATCGCCGGCTATAGCTCCTACCCCCGGCTCGTGAACTTCCGTGTGCTACGAGAAATCGCGGACGAGGTCGGCGCAACGTTCATGGTCGACATGGCGCACTTCGCCGGCCTAGTCGCCGGCAAGGTGCTCACCGGTGACTACGACCCAGTCCCTCACGCCCACATCGTGACCACTACGACGCATAAGACGCTGCGCGGTCCACGCGGCGGGATGGTGCTCTGCCAGGGAGACCTCGCCGAGTTCGTCGACCGCGGCTGTCCGCTGGTACTCGGTGGTCCACTTCCGCATGTCATGGCCGCCAAGGCCGTAGCCCTATCTGAGGCGGCGCAGCCGTCGTTTCGCCAGTACGCAGAAGCAGTAGTCGACAACGCGCGGGCGCTCGCACAGGGTCTGGTCGCTTGTGGCATTCCTGTGGTGACCGGCGGAACAGACAACCACCTCGTACTCGTCGATGTCCGCAGGTTCGGGCTCAACGGGCGCCAAGCAGAGGCGGCGTTGCGAGCCGCTGGCATTACCTTGAACCGCAACGTCGTACCCAACGAGACGAACGGGTACTGGTATACGAGCGGCCTGCGACTGGGCACACCCGCCGTCACTACGCTCGGCATGGGTGCCAACGAGATGGACGAAATTGCCGAGGTTGTCGCCGCTGTTCTCCGTGCCACCTCCGCCGGCGTCGTGACATCCGGACCAAGCAAGGGCAAACCCTCGCTCGTGCAGTTCCGCCTCGAGGAGCGCATCGCCCACACCGCACGCTCGAAGGTTGCTGACCTGCTGACACGACACCCGCTCTATCCAGAAATTGCGCTGTGACCTCCGACAGGTGCAACCACTCTGGTCCGCCCCAGAAGTGCCTGAACTGTCCCACCTTCCCGGCGTACTGGGACACTTCGGAAGCGGGCTACCGGTGCTCAACTCGGATCTGTCAGTTTCGGGCCGGTCGATGTTGTCATCTTCATCGTGGTCTCTTGGTGGCCCAGGTGACTTGGGTTAGGGCAACGTATTTGGAGTCTTAAGAGTTGGCTGTAGCGACGGTTAGGACGATGTGATTGTGACCTTGAGCATCCGGTGGGTGACGTCGGGAGGGACTCCGGAGGCGCTTCCTTGTGCATTGATCTTTTCGACAACGCTCATCCCCGAGGTGACATGACCGAACAGCGAGTACGAACTCGGTAGCGATTCGCCCTCCGCGCCGGCGACGATAAACCACTGGCTGCCGCCGCTATGCGGTTGGCCGGTGTTGGCCATAGCCACGGATCCGAGCGGGTACTGGTCGGCAGGATTCGCTGCTTTCGCGGGCAGCTCGTCGGGGATGGTGTACCCCGGGCCGCCGCTCCCCGTCCCGGTAGGGTCCCCTGTTTGATCCACGAATCCCGGGATGACCCGATGGAAGATCACGCAGTCGAAAAAATGGTGCTGAGCCAGAAAGACGAAGCTGTTGACGGTTTGGGGTGCATCCTTTGCATCAAGCGCAATAACGAACGTCCCCACATCGGTTTTTACCGTGGCGGAATATGCCTTAGCGGCGTCAATGATCGTGGCCGGTGCGGTGCTCCACTTCGGCTTCTGCAGCGCCGTTGCGGGATTCTTTGGACAGCCGGCAGCCACCGAAGCTGCGTTTGCGGCTGCCTGAGCCTTCTCCTGGGCTGCCGAACCGCCGGTCCCCGAGGAGACCGTTACATTCGTGAATCTCGAGTTCTGTTGTGCCGCTGCGGTCGCCAGCACCTGTTTGTCGTGCGCGGTAAGTGGAATCGGTGTTCCCGTGGTGGTACTCGTCGTCGAACTCGATGACAGGCCCAAGGACAGGGCCGTGAACTCGAATGCAGCGCCGCGGTGCCAGGCGATGATGTAGGTCGAATCTGAGCTCACCCGCTCGACGGCTTTTGTTCCGAGACTCTTCGGAGGGTTGAGTCCCGCTTGCGCCTTGTCGTTGGATCCAAGATTTTTCAAGAGCGCTTCCGCATCTACTGTTGATTCACAGTAGAGCACTTCAGACTCCAAACCGAGCTTTCCGGATGCACTCGCCAATTCCTCTCGGGCTCCATCGGGACACCCGGTGACGCCGGTGTTCGTTGAGGTGGTGGGAGCGCTGACGACCTCCGTGAATCCCGCCTGCTTAGCCGCGGATACAGGAACGAGCGAGCTGGTCAATGGCTTCGAAGCTAAGGACGTGGCCGCGGCCGCGGGCACCGCGACTATGGACCCTGCCACCGCAACAACGGTTGCGAGAATGCTGCCCGCGACGACGAGATTCGGAGTCGGCTTTCTCACTAACACACGTCTTTCTCTAGGGAGAGGGCTCCCGAGCCCAATCGGCCTAGAGGCGATTCAGTTCGGATGCCGGCTGGCTTCGGGCAGGAAGATAGCCGAACTGCGAGGTATTGATGGCGCGCCGGAAGCGTTCGTGAGATCGTGCGATGAGGCACCTGGGACGCTTGTGAGGCGCCCCTCTTCCTGACCGGGAAACGACTTGTGATCATCTGGAAGCGAGAGCCGATGCCGATTTTCACCACCGTCTTGCCGATGAAGCGGCTGCGTAGGTATCGGCTCCGGGGTTTCCACACCTATCCTCGCAAATTCAACCGACGGCGGGCTGGACTGGACAACGAAGAACGAGACCTCCAACGTTAAACTGAACGCGATCACTTGCATCTCAGCTTCCCGGTGTTTGATTGTCGGATCAAACAGACCGTTCGGCGGTGCAGCCTTCAGGTACGCCCCATGAGGTGTCCCACCGATCCGGCGTGCTGAGCGACTGAAAGCCGCGGTCGATGAATATATGGGACACTCCCGGTTTCCGGAGAGGGGCGAGACCAACTCGACTCATCACGACGACGGATCCATCCTGATTGTCATGAGAAGACAATCCCTATGCGCTCAGCCCCCGGGCGCCGCGCGGAGTTGGACGGTGACACTCTTCGTGGCTGGTGACAATGTCACGGTCCCGGTCCCTTGGTCGATCCGGCCGGCCGAGGTGGTCTCGATGTTGTCGATGAACTGCGGCAGCTGGAAGAGCACCGGGCCTGCAGGTGGCTGGCCGCGCAGCGTGAGCGATACCGACTGGCCTCTCGACGAAATCTTGAGGCTCAGCCTCCGGCCATCGGTTGTCGGGAAGTTCGTCACCGACATGGACCGGTCATTGCCGAGCCACTGGGGGGCGACCCCCCGGCCCACGACGAGGGCACCGTCGGTGCGCACGGCCACGAGCGAAGCAAGAAGCACGCCGTTGGCCTGCGACATTCCCCAGGCGTGCGGGGAGGCGCCCTGACCGGTCGCCGGGTGAAGTCCGAGCCACGGGTTTTGGGTCGAGGGGGCAGACGAGCTCTCCCACCATGAGTATGGGCCGCTCTGGCTGTGAGTGATCATGAACTCGTAGCTCAAGATCCCCTGGTCCCGGTGACGCTGGCTGGCAAGGCCGGCCGTCCCGTAGCCGGCGTTGTACGCCGTCGAGTAGTAGTCGCCGGGGAATCCACCAAAGGTGTTGGGTGGGAGTTTGCCCTTGAGGCGGCCGAAGCCGTAGTCGTAGGTGGCGTCGATCATGGTCGCGCCCGGGCCATTGACCGGCGCTCCGAAGAGCGACGCCTCCCAGGCCCAGGCACCGAGCGGGGACATCCAGTTGGCGTCCTTGGGATCCTTGCACCGATTGGCCGTGTTGGGTCGGAAGATCGAGCAGGGGACGTAGTCGAGGTGGTAACGGGCGATGGTCGCGTCCAGAGCCTTGTCAGTGGCCGAGAGCAGGCTGGCGTACTGCTCGGTCGCCCAGGCCGCTTCGCTGGCGTCCCCCACGCGCTGGGCAAGGTAGCGGTACGCGGCGAGGCCGATGAGAGCCGAGTAGTCATCGGTCGTCCAATAGCCCTGCGTGTCGATGTCGTTGGTGGCCGCCATGATCCCCGTGGGGCTTGTCCTCCCGGCGGCGATCGCGTGGGCGGTGTCCTCGATGCTGGGCTGCGCAGCACCGAGTGGTCCCTCCGTGTCGAAGTTCTGCTTCACGAAGGCCAGGTCTCCGGTCTTCATCAGGTAGATGGCCCATGGCACCGAATACGTCCAGACCCCGTCATCGTAGAAGCCCTCGCCCGGTTGTTCCATGGCGTTGCGCGCCTCGAGGAGGAGCGCGTCGGCGTCGGTGAAGTAGCCCTGGTTGAAGAGGTTGGACAAGATGCCGATGACATCGTGGTTGAACTCGGCCTCGTAGCCGTTGACCCCGTCGTCCAGGTCGTCGCCACTCCGGGCGATCTGGGTGTAGATGAACCCGCTGCGGTAGGCATCGTCGAGGGACCGATCGGGAACACTGATCCCGGTGATGGCGGCCAGCTGTTCGTTCCAGAAGCTGGCCATGTGCGCGAAGTGCTGGTCGAACGTGCCGGCACCGGCCAGCGCGGCCGCGCTCGGCCACGGGTAGGTTGCCCCGAAGCGGTCCGAGGCGATTACGTAGTCGTGGTCGACCGAGGTGTGGGGGGCCACCGCATCGGGCGCGGCATCGAGTGGCACCAGTCCGGGTGAAGGCTGGGGGTCCGCCTCGATCACATGGTCTGTCGGATTCGTTACGGTAACCCGGCTGTAGACGGCGACAAAGGCGTCGCCACCCGATACCACCTCGTCGCAGAACTCGGTGATGGAGACCTTGGCACCGTCCCGACTGAACGATGTGATCTGAGCCGGGAGGTAGCCGTCGGCATCGGTCCAGGTGGTCGGGCCGCCGTCGTAGATACCGAAGCCGTAGTTCGTGCCGAAGCCGATGGCGTCGTTCTTGAGGAGGGTGTCCTGGATGTAGAAGACCCCGCCGAGGCAGGTGACGACGCCCTGGTGATTGCCCTCCCAGCCGATCTCCGACGCGGTGCCGTCGATGCCGGTGTAGTCGGCATCGGCGGGTCGGATGCTCAGGGCGCAGTCGTACTTGCTCGCCGGTCCGCTGGAGGGCGTGGGGGTAGACGTGCCAGTCGCGGGCGCTGCCGTCGCAGGCGGCTCCGGCGCCAATACGGCGAGCACGCCCACCGCCACCACGAGTGCCACCGCTGCCGCCACCTTTATTCCCCCGAACATGGCTGTAACTCTGGCATGCCGCGCCGCGCCGGCAGCACCGCAAGGCGAATCCGCACTCATTCAAGAAGGCCGTTGAACTGTCGTGCCGATGTCCCGGCGACCGGGGGTCACTCCAGCTCCCTTCGGACGATCCCTTGCAGGACGCAGCTGGATATGCCACACCCATCCGACACGTCGCGGTCAGGGTCGAGACAATCGCCACAGAGAGCTGAGGCATATGATCAGAAGGAGTGCTGGGCAAACGCAGGGAGGGTGCCGATGGCTGCTCCGAAGCTCCAGGTGACGGGCATCAACCACGTGGTGCTTCACGTCACCGATATGGAGCGATCGAAGAGTTTCTATATCGACATACTTGGCTTCGAGGACCGCAACATCTCCGGCGGGCCGCCCAACATGAAGGCCGGCTTCCTGCAATGTGGCATGCAAGGCCTTGACCTGTTCGAGGTTCCCAGTGATGCCCACGGCGGACAGGAGATGAACCACATGGCGCTGAACGTGACGGCCGATGACCTCGACCAGCTCGTTGGCCGCCTCTCCGAGGCTGGCGTCGATGCGTCCGAGCGTACCCCGCGCAACTCGGTGTTCATATCCGACCCGGACGGCCACCGCCTCGAAATGTTGCCTCACACCGCCAGCGAACGGGCCCGCGAGCGCCAAGGGACCGGCGCCACCGCATAGCTGCCTCAAACGGGCTCGTGATCTCCTAGAACCGGCGGATGGGGACACCTTCCCGGGCAGTGGATCACCCGTATAACCAGCGTACAGGGGAAGGGTGAACTGCTCTGATGAGAGGTACGATTTCCAGAAGTGGAGGCCAATCCGAAGGGCTACAACTTTCCGATCCATGTCACGAAGGGCCACGAGCACGAGGCCACAGAGGCTCAACGGCGTAGGAAGCCGAGCCGGGTTGGCAAGCTTGTCCTGAGGGTACTCGGCTTCAAGGGCGAAGTCGGCTCCGACTTCGTCGAATAGTGATCATCGCTTCTCCCCCGTCGGTCCGCCCTCGGCGTTGTGGGGCATCCCTTCTGCCATGCAAGGCTCAAGGGATGAAGGCTGCTCCAATCACATGATCGGGATCGGAGCCGTTGGATTCCTGATACTGGTTGGAGTCGTTAGTACGGCGTGCCATAGACGGTCGCAGAAACCAGCACAAGGGACCGGATCCTCCGTACCCGCCGATTCCCAAATAGAGAGGTAGCTGGCCAACCGATCCGCCTCGTTGCAGGACAGGAAGTGACACAGCTGACGTACGAGCCGATTCGTGGTGTCCCATGGCGCCGCAGGGTGCGCACAGGTCCGGCAATGTACGGGGGCATTCCTTGAGGGGCTCTAAGGCGTGACACCTCCGGGTACTCTCGTTTGGTGACCAATCCCCCGACGCTCTACAAATGGGCGGGAGGGGAGGGTGCATTCTCACGGATGATCAACGCGTTCTACGACCGGGTTGAGCAGGATGACCTTCTGTCGGCGTTCTTTCCCGGAGGAGTCCACGAGGACCACCGCCGTCATGTGACCGCATGGTGGGCTGAGGTATTTGGCGGTCCCGCTCGATACACTGACGATTTCGGCGGCTACGAGCGGATGTTGAGCAAGCACCTGGATCTCGGAATCAGCGAAGAGCAGAGGTTTCGGTTCGCCACGCTGATGCGACTGGCGGCGGACGACGCCGGGATGCCCGATGATCCCGAGTTCCGATCGGCGTTGGTTGCCTACCTTGAATGGGGGACCCGTATCGCCTTTGGTAACTCGCAGCAGGGCGCCCCCATCATGGAACACGCTCCAGTCCCCAAATGGGGTTGGGGGGAAGCACCTCCGCATCAACCGTAGGAATGCTGGGCGCCTACTCGTGCCTCCGAAGTTCGCACCGTCCCGGCGTTGATCGGCTATCCCTTCAGGACGGCCGGCCCTCGGCTCAGGTCACCTCAGTGACCCGGTGGCGAAGTCGCGATTCAATGGTGCTCGTGGCAAATCGATTGGGTCTAAGGGCTGCTCTGGACCGGACGAGCGGCACCGTGACGGACTTCTTGGAGCAGCTTGTCGGCGAGACAATCGATGCCCATGCTCATCGCCACGACATAATCGAAGCCGACAACGCGAACGGTCTAGGAGTTGAAAAGGGTGAACTACTGCTTCACCGGGCGGCCACCCTTCGGGGTCGCACGTCCGGCCGTTCATACGTGTACGCGGAAAGCGTCATTATCGTTGGTCGCTTACCGACAGGGTTCGGCAACCAGCTTGAGACCAGCACGGATCCGATTGGTCGGATACTCGAGGAAATGGGGGTCGCTGTCACCCGTCAAGACGTCGGCGAGCCAGATGGCGTCCCTGGATCGAACAACGACATGAAGGTCGGCGATTACCTCGTTGCCCGGACCTATCGCATTGACTCCGAACAGACCCCAGTCATGATCATCACTGAATGGTTCCTCAAGACACTGATCCCGTTCCTTTCGCTGGCATAGGACTCAAATGAAGTCCGCACGCATGGGAGGAACGGAACGTCCCACACTTCCGGCGAATGGGGGCACCCTCGGGTCAGTCGGCGTAGGGTGCGAACATGAGCACCTCCTACTGGCGTGGCGCCGTCGAAGACGAGGCCATGCAAGATGAGCACGCTTTCATTTGGAAGGCGATGCTCGACACCATTGACATCGAGCTGACAGGAAAGCGGGTGCTCGACGCGGGCTGCAACCGTGGGGGCTTTCTGCGACTACTTGTCGATGCCGCGGGGATCGCGGAGGGCTACGGATACGACCCAGCTTCGGGCGCCGTCACTGATGCCCGCCGCCTCACCAGCGGCAGACCCCTTGTTTTCGAAATTGCCGACACCGTGCCGGAGAGATGGAGCGCTTTCGACGTGGCGTTTAGCCATGAAGTCCTTTACTTGTTAGAGGACCTCACGGCCCACGCGGCCAGTCTCTTTGATGCCATGCGGCCTGGTGGGACATACTTCGCAGTCATGGGCGTCCACGACGGCAGCCCCATAATGTCGGCGTGGCACGCAGAAAACGCAGTCGAACTAGGACTGCCACGCCTCTACGGTCTCGACGAGGTCGCAAGGGCCTTCGAGGGCGCTGGGTTCTCCGCGTCTGTTGCCAACTTGAAGCTCGGTTTCGTTCCAGTCTCGGCGCATCGGCACGGGCATGACCAGCGAAGGGACCTCCTCGCGTGGTTGGACTACTACAGCCGCGAAAAGGTTTTGCTTCGATTCGCGCGCCCAACCGGCTAGCCAAGTGGGCGGGGCTTGCTTACCGGCACTGCAATATCGAATTACCAGACCATGCCACCTTCCCGGCGGTCGGGGATACCGGTTGAACCATCTCTGGACTCCAGAGTCACGATGCTTTCGACGTTCCACAGCCATTCGGATAGGAGTTAGCCGTCTTGCCACCATTGACGCTCGGGGTAAGTGCCACGGCCTCCTTGTCGAGATTGTTAAACAACGTGTTGTAGATGCCAGCGATTGGCGACGTCATGGACGTAGCGGTCGCCAGTTGGGCCTTGTTTATGGGATTGAATCCGGCTTCTATGACTGCTTTGACACCGGCGACCCCGAAGCGGTCCACAGTTGATTCAAGGGAGAAGATCGGTATCTGCGTAGCTCCCATCCCGGCCAGCATCCTGATATCGCCGGTGAGCACCGAGAGCCGGTTATACGGGGCTGAACCAGCGACCCCAAGTGTCAGTTGACCGGTGCGCCCGAAGTAGTACTGCATTTGTTTGAAATAGGTAGCGACCCATCCTGATCCCGGATCGGCCGCGGACTGAGCCACTTCGCTCCGGTAAGCTTGAAGATAGATGACGTTGTAGCCGAGGGGCGGGAAAGCAGCCACCCCGAGGGCGTCCTGCAGCGCGATGTGTCCGTCGAAGAGATCGTTTAAGGCAAAAGGCACCGGGGTCTCGGAGATGTTGTCCCCCATGGCGTGCACCTCGGAGATGAGGTGACGATAAGTCTGGACCGCTGAGCACTGTGTCTTGAGGTTTAGTTTCTGTTTCATGAGGGTTGCCATCGCCGCGGGTTTCAATATGTCCGAGGTGAGCTGCGTGGTGGTCTGGAAGGACATCTCTTGGTCGAGGACTACCCCACGAAGCCTCAGATGATGTTTATGAGCCCATCGAAAGAGCGTCAAGGTCGCCGTCGCCGACTCATGTGCGTTCCCCTGGTTTGACCACAGCCCATCGGCATAGGGCATCAAGAGCCAAGCGACGACCGGCACGTCGCGCCGGTTCGCCTCTTGAATCAGCCGAAGTCCGTCGTAGCGGTGAGGTTCCCCGGGCGGAATCGGACCGAAATCTCGCTTGTAGTCGAGGGCGAGATAGAGAGGGGCGTGGTACTGGGCTAGCACCGACCAGACCGCCGGAGTCAGCTCATGGGTGTCCCGTGGAAACCAGTAGGTCTGATCCATCGGTAGTCCTTCTGGGTTGACCGAGTTCTCTCCCACCCAGAACCCGACCTGAGCCCCCGGAGTGGCCGCAGAAGCAGTGCCGGGGCCGGAAAGGAGGAGGTAGGACGCCGCGACCAGAATCGACAGAGCGAGGTCCACGAACCTTCGAGTCCCAACCGCCATCGATTTGATTACGTCGCCTCCTGTTTCCGGTTTCAGGCGAAGTCTTCCATTCCTCGGCGGCCTGCCGTCGATTCGCTGACTGGAACCGGCGGAATCGGACCCGAATCCGCCGCCTCAATCCCGGCAGCGAGCAATGTACGGGGGCAGGGTTGGGTCCCACTCCGAGTGATCGTCCTCCTGTGAAGCCCATTTCGGCTCGATTGTGCGATCATGGCAAGGTTGATACGCCAATCTCCTCGACATCGCCGGAATCGAAATCGCTCACGATCAAGGATTTTCCGTTCGGGCTCACGGCCATATCTCGTGGGAATCCACCTGCGCTCACGTAACCAAGGAGCCTCAGGGATCCGTTGTCGCTCGTCGATACCACAGCCAGGTTCGACGTAGCCCCGCTGACCGAGAAGCGATTCGAGTCAGCAACCACGATTCTCTTGTCGTGATCCACGAGGGCCAGCCCGACCGGGGACTCGCCGACTTGGACCTGCCCGTTCATCGCCGTTCCGGGGTTCGACACGAGGCCAGCGGCCGAGAACTCGACGAGGTCGTCGCTTCCGCGGGCGGTCACGTAGACGGTGGATCGTGAAGCAACGACCCGCACGGGACTACATCCCGCCCACACTGTGGAGATGACCGAGCGAGACGGATCTTGCTCAGCGCGGCGCAGGTCGACGGTGCTCAGCGTTCCCTCTCCACCGCTTGCCGTGGCAGCCTCGCTGGTTGCGTAGAGATAACGACCATTGGGCGAGGTGGCCATTCCTACTGGGGCAACGCCCAGAGGCACATAGCCGATCAGGTCAGAGGGGCCGAAGCTATTGCTCTCGGCCTTCTTCAAGTTGAAGACCGCCATCTCATCGCTCGATTCGAGGGCGACGAACACGTAGTCCCCATCGGGCGAGAACGCGGCTTCGATGGCGCCCTGACCTTTGCTGGCGAAGGACCCGCGGAGCCACGATGACGGTGACGACTTCGGCTGCTCTATGCGCGATACCGAAAAGATGCTGGCGCCACTCGCGTTCGCCGCTGCCAACTCACGGCCATTTGGGCTTAAGGCCATGCCAACCAGCGAACCGGTGGGAAAGGTGCCGACCCGCAGGGGCGTCATACCGGACGCGCTGACCGAGTACGCGCTGATGCCGCTGTTATCGCGGTCCGGTGTCGGGTTGAACGCAGATGGCGGCGGCGGGTTGAAGAGGGAGTCGACGAAGAGGCGCTTGCTGTCGGACGCGAAGGCCACTCCGAACGGCTCGAGCAGGCCGCTTACGAAACGAGTGTCAACCTGAGTGAGCATCGGGGCAGATGCGACAACAGTGGAGCAGCTGACGGTGCTCCCTGTTGGATCGAGCAATTTCGAGGTTTGATCCCTGATGGCAGCGATTGTGCCGCCGGCCCGAGGCGAGGACAGCGAAGCGATACTTGCAGCTGCCAGGATCGTGGCAACGGCCACTCCGACTGCCCTGTCTGTTCGCACGCCGCTAGTCCATCAGATCCGAAAGAAGGCTCCCCTACCCGGCGAAGTGGGATATTTAGGTCTTTACGTCAAGACAGGAAATCTCAATAGCCAGAAATGGTGACTTGAACGTCGCTGCTCCTCTCTACCTGCGATCCCGCGGCAGGAGATTGAGCGAGAATCGTCCCGGTCTCGCTTTGCCCGTTGGAGGGCTTACTCGTCGGGCTCGCTTCACCCATTCCCAGGTCGAGGGATCCCAGGGTGGCGTCCGCTTGTGCCAACGTCATTCCCACCACGTTGGGCGCCGATATGAAGACGAGAGTCGCCTTGCCCTTACTCCCGTCGATAGTTCGTAGGGCGACGATCGTCGTCACGGTTGTAGGAGTCGGCGTCGTCGTGGTGGTCGTCAGAACTGGCAACGATCCCGTGCCCGAGACATCGCCGCTTCCTCCGCTGGCGAACAGGCCGAGGAAGCCGAGCGCAAGAAGGATTGCTGCCACTCCGAGCACAGCGAGGGATCGACGCATTGATTGCCATTGTGCGCTGCGACGAAACGTTCCTCAAGCGCGCTCGGTTGGGATTCAGTTGTCTCCGGCGAATGGGGGCACCCTGCTTCAATGTCGCTTGCTGCGAATCTCCCGAGGCATAACGATCCGATCTAAGCGCCTGCGAGTTCCTGGCACTGAACAGTTGAGCCACGACAGAAGGTTCCCGAGAGGAAAGTTCATCACGGCCAGTCCGTATCAAACGGCCCGCCAACCCTTGAGCTCCACGTATCCGCCTTTGGCCATTACGCAAGCCTGCCACAGGTCGGATCGTCGCTGTCCCGGCGAAAGGGGGCTACCTGTCCATGTGCGAGATGAGGCATGGCAAACCCTCATTCCTCCGGCCCGGCATTCAGCGAAACCCAGACGGGTCAGATACTTATTGCACTGAGAAAAGCCGACCTTCGTCGGCGACTAAGGGGTTGACGTCCCAAAGATCCCTTGACCGCTGACGGCGTCGACGACCTCCACATTGTGGGTTTGGGGCGGGTTTGTCGCCTCTTGCCCAGTCAAGTCGTTGTACAAACAATAAGGAGGCACGGTGTAAACCACGACCCAAGCGGGGCTTTCCTCCGAGCCATTAACCTTCGGCGCGCCGGCGGGGTAAGTAAACGAACCTTCGTAAGCAGTAATCGATAGTGCCCGGCTCGCCAGTTCCGAGAAGCCACCTGCGGAGAGCACGCTCTCGGCTTGCTGAGCCGAGGTTACCTGAAGTGGTCCGACGGTCTTGGGCAGCGGAAACATCTCGAAGCTACCGTCAACGACCACTCCTTGGCTCGGAATGACACTTGGGACGGCTGCAACCATCTCCGGCGAGGGAGGGGACGGTCCTAAAGGAAAAAGCCGTACAGGAACGTGCCTTGCTAAACGATTGAGCTGACTCTTCGTACAGGGACCAAATCCACTGGTTTCCGCGAGTGTCCCAACATGAGAAGAAAGGGGGCTCAGAGATGCCTTGTGCGTTGGCGCACGCCGGTCAGTTCTCGCCCCAAGGACGGCGGCCGCCGTGGGTCAAGTCCACGCACGTGGTGTAAGACGCCCCACCGCACCAATCTCGTGATTGATCAGCTGGCAGCTTCGAGTTCTGCGTTCACCTCCTTGTCGATCGGCTCGCCGGGGAGGACGCGGAGTCGGGCCTTGGCGAGGGACTCGGTGCTCATGTAGCGACGGGCGATGGCCCACTCGTCGTGTTGCTCGGCGAGCACGGCGCCGGCGAGGCGGATGAGGGCGGGACGGTTGGGGAAGATGCCGACCACGTCGGTGCGCCGACGCAGCTCCTTGTTGAGACGCTCCTGGTTGTTATTGGACCAGATCTGGCGCCAGTGTTCGACGGGGAAGCTGGCGAAGGCCAACAGGTCGGCCTGGGCGTCGATGAGGAACTCGGCGGCGGCGGGGAACTGGTCCTCGAGCTGGTCGATGACCCGGGCGAACTGGGCGGTGACCTGGGTGGCGTCGGACTGGGCGAAGACCGTGCGCACCAGGGTCCCCACCATGGACTGGGCCGCCTTGGGGACCCGGGTCAACAAGTTGCGCATGGCGTGGGTCCGACACCTCTGCCAGGTGGCTCCGGGGAGCACCGCCGCGATGGCGTTCTTGAGGCCTTGGTGCGAGTCGGAGATGACGAGGGCCACGCCCGAGAGCCCTCGGGCCACCAGGCCGCGCAAGAACGCCGTCCACCCCGCCCCGTCCTCGGTGGTGAACACGTCGACGCCGAGGATCTCGCGATGACCCTCCGCGTTGACGCCGGTGGCGATGACGGTCGCCACGCTGACGACGCGGCCACCCTCCCTCACCTTGTGGAACAGGGCGTCGAGCCAGACGTAGGTGTAGGGACCGGCATCGAGGGGCCGGTTCCTGAACTCGGCCACCCGGGCGTCGAGGTTCTTGGCCAGCTCTGAGACCTGGGACTTGGACATCCCGTCGATCCCCATGGCGCGCACCAGGTCGTCGACCCTCCTGGTGGACACCCCCTCGACGTAGGCCTGGCAGACCACGCTGACCAGGGCCTGCTCGGCCCGCCGACGCGGCTCGAGCAGGGACGGCAAGTAGCTCCCCTTGCGCAACTTCGGGATGTCCAGGTCGATCGTCCCGGCTCTGGTGTCCCAGCGCCTCGAACGGTGCCCGTTGCGGCTGTTGACCCTGCTCTCGGTGCGCTCGCCGTAGCCCGCCCCGCAGAGCAGGTCGACGTCGGCGTCCATGAGCAGCTCGGCTGCCATCTTCACCATCTCTCCAAGCAGGTCGGATCCCGCAGGACTCTCCAGGTACTTGCGCACGAGCTCGCCCGCGCCCATCGTGTTGGTGACTTCCACCGCATCTTCTCCTTCGCGTTCTTTCGACGGAACTTGAAGATTGATGCGGTGGTCGTCGCGTCTGGGGGACCCTCAGGCCGGGCTACCCCTCGTACACCACTCTGGCGGACTCAACTCACCAATGCGCCGATGGGAACCGACGGGGCGGATCCCGACAGGGTGAACCGCAATGAACCAATGCGAGATGAAGGTCGTCGCGCGAGCATCGGATTCGGGTGCACAGAAAATGCCCTCCCGGCCGCCGAGGCGGCGGCGCAGCCGCCGGCCGAGGCGAGGTCGGGCTTGATTCAGTAGAGAAGGATTGTCACAACTGGGATCGGATCTCTCCCGGCATGGGTTCGGATGTCCATCGGATCTTGGCTCCCCTTTAGGTTCTGAAGCCTCCTCTCCACACCGCCTGCTGTCCCTAGTTGTCTCACCCTGTCCCTAGTTGTCTCAGCCGCTTCTTCAGTGCTGTTGGTGTCGTGCTGTGTTGCGCACTGTTCCACCTGCTCCTCACCGTGTTCGTTTCCTTGTCTGGCTTTCCGGTGTTTGTTCGTGACCTTCGGCGCCAAGGTTGAACGCTCATGCGCCTGATGACACCACCGCTCTGACCTGCATGTTGTCCGAAACGGGCTCGCTCAGAGGCTCTAGTAAGTGGGAGGGGTGTTTCTTCCCGCTCTGGAAGGGGCCGATCATGGATGTCTACACAGTGGACACAACCGACGACGAGGCTGGGCCATCCGGCCGACTGCTGCTGACAGCGGAGGAGTTCGCCGATGCGCTGGCGATCTGCCGTACCAAGGTCTACGAGCTGCTCCGCAACGGTCAGCTCGAGTCGATCCGGATCGGTTCCAGCCGCCGGATTCCGCGATCGGCCCTGGCCGAGTACGTCCAGCGCCTTCGAGTGGACCAGAGTTGTACACCACGAAATTCCTCTGACATCGCCTGAGAGAGGTCAACCGTTCTAGGGGATGGGCCACGTTTGCCCGAGCAGAAATTGGCTGAAGGAGGACAGCGTGACACGAGGTCGTCGGGGTCCGGGGGAGGGATCGATCTACCGGCGCCAGAATGGACTCTGGGTGGGATCGGTCGACCTGGGGCTGATCGACGGGAAACGAAAGCGCCGATGGGTCTACGGGCAATCCCAAGGAGAGGTCCGCGACAAGCTCCGTTCCCTGCAGCGTGTCGTGGCGTCAGGTGCGATGCCGGCGCCCGCCAACCTGACCGTCGGACGATTTCTCGACACCTGGCTGCACGAGTTCTTGCCGGGAACGGTGAGCCCGCGCACCGAGGACATCTACGCCAACATCGTGCGGACGTATCTCGTGCCCACGGTGGGGTCGACGAAGCTAGGCAAGCTCACGCCGGCCGACGTGAGCCGCATGCTGGCCAGCCTCGAACGCTGTGGGTATGCACCTGAAACCCGTCGCAAGGCCCGCGCCGTCCTCCGCCGGGCACTCCGGCGGGCGGAGCAGGAGGGTATCGTCAGCCGCAACGTGGCGGCGATCGCCGACGGCCCCAAGGTGCCGCACCGTGAGGGCCGCACCCTGACCCCCGATCAGGCCAAGACCTTCCTCGGCGCCGTGAAGGGCAACCGGCTCGAGGCGGCGTACGTGGTCGCCCTCGCCCTTGGCCTGCGCCGTGGGGAGCTGCTGGCCTCTCCTGGTCCGACCTCGAGCTCGACGGCCCGATGCCCCTGGTGCGGATCCGGCGCCAGCTCCTGCGCCATCAAGGACAGGGGGTGCTGCTCTCAGAGCTCAAGACAGCGGGGAGCAGGCGCACGCTGCACCTGTCCGAGCCCGTGGTCCAGGCCCTCAGGGCACACCGTTCCCGTCAGGAGGAAGAGCGCATGACGGCCCGGGTGTGGCGTAATCCTGCTGCCTTGGTCTTCACATCGACGATCGGCACGCCGCAGGATCCAGAGGTGTTCGGCAAGTCGGTGCCGCGGATCTGCAAGGAGCCCGGTCTCGGGCACTGGAGCATCCACGAGCTCCGGCACTCGTGTGCCTCGCTGTTGCTCGCCATGGGCGTGCCGCTCGAGGTCGTCTCCGACACGCTCGGCCACGCCTCCATCAGAGTGACCATGGACATCTACGGGCACCTGCTGGCGCCGGCCAAGATGCAGGCTGCCGAGGCGATGCGGCGAGCGCTGTGGCTCGAGGATCTCCCCGATTTCGATCCTTTGGCTGCACGTTTGGCTGCAGTCGCTCCCGCGGACGAGGCCGACAACATCGTGACCTCGGATGGAGTGGGCCGCCCGGGTCTCGATCCCGGCACCTTGGGATTAAAAGTCCCCTGCTCTTCCGGATGAGCTAGCGGCCCACGCCTGCAAGATAACGGACAACCGGCCGCCCTCGCGCGACGGCCCGAGCTCAGCCGATCGCAGCAAGCCTCGGCAACACAGGTCCCCACTGCTCTTCGAGCCATTCGGAAGGTTCGGGACATGCCACTCGGATCACTATCGCCTGGACACCGGAGTCAGAGAGTGCCTCAGCCTCGCGCAAGATCGCGTCCGGTCCGGCATCGTCCGCCACTCCGATCAATGCCGTGACCTCGACCTGTCCGAAATCGCGGCCGACATCGTCGCAGTGTCGCCGCAACACGTCTACCTTGTGCGCAACGGTCTCGACGTCGCCGATGATGTTGCAGGCGTCGGCGTACATTGCCACGAGGCGCAGCGTCTTGCGCTCTCCCCCACCACCGATGAGCACCCGTGGCCGGGGTGAGCTGACCGGTTGAGGGGAGCAAAGGGTCTCGGCCAGCTGGTAGTGGGTGCCCTCGTAGGGACCGTTGTCGTCACTCCACATCTGGAAGCAGATCTGGAGTGTCTCTTCCAGCCGCTCGTAGCGTTCACTCAGAGGTGGGAACGGCACGCCCAGCCCGCGATGCTCACGCTCGTACCAGGCGGCACCCAATCCGAGCTCGGCGCGGCCGCCCGACAGGACGTCGAGCGTCGTGATGGTCTTGGCCAGAAGTCCCGGGTGGCGGTAGGTCACGCCACCCACCAGAAGCCGGAAGCGCAATCGCTGCGTTTTTGCCGCAGCGAAGGAGAGTGCCGTGTACCCCTCGAGCATCGGCTCCTCAGCCGGCCAGAGCCACTCCATCTGGAACCAGTGATCCATGACCGACAAAGTGCGCACGCCGACGGCCTCGGCCGTCAGGGCCAGGTTGGCAAACGTCGGCCCGATCGCCTCCGGCCCGCCCGGCCAGGTGAAACGGGGCACATGGATGTCCAATTGCATGTCGTCCTCCGTCAATCGTGTCGAGCGTATCCACACGGTCTAGCCGGGTGATGGCCCGGTGCCACGCGCCCCGCGGCCACCAGTGAATCTCAGTTCGGGGTCGGCCAAAGCGAGCGCGGCGTCCGGCTGGGGCGGCGGCCACACCCCCGATCCCTCCCCCAAGAGGCCCTGGGCCGCCATGGTCCCCGCTTCACGGCGACCGCGAATCGTAGGCTGCTCCCATGCATTCGAAGGTGACTCGCCATGCGGTCGCGCTGCTGCTCTCCGTCTCCGCCACCCCCGTCTTGCTTGGTGTGCTGTCGGGGCCTGCTGCAGCCCAGGACACGACGACCACGACGGCTCCCGTCACCACGACCACGGTGGCGCCGCCAAGCACGACCACAGTTCCCCCGACAACCGCGCCGACGACGACCACATCGCTTCCCACAACCACGACGACGCATGTGCGTCCGACCACGACCACGTCGAGCTCCACCACCACGACGACGGCGCCCACCAAAAGCACGTCGAATTCCAAGACCTGGGGCTGGATCCTTCTGGCCGTCGTCATCGCGCTGGCGGCGATCCTCGTCGGCCTCCTCATCGGTCGCACGCGGCGGCAGGGACGCGAGGTCGACTGGGAACGCTCAGTGCGGCCCGCCATAACTGCGGCCGAGCTGGCACGGGAGCTGATTCTTGCGCAAACGAACGCCGACGATGCCCAACACAGGGCGACGGTCGGCGTCCAGGTCGACGATGCGGTTGACAGCCTCGAACGCGCTGCGGCCGCAGCACCCGATGAGTCACACCGCAGGCTCTGCCAGCGCTGCGCAGACAGCCTCCGTGGCCTCGCCTTCGCCATCGAGGCCGATCACCTCATGCGTTCCGGCGGTCAGACCCCGACCGGGGAACAGCTCGCTTCCGCCGACTCGGCCCGTCGTAGCCGCGCCGCCGAGCTCAATGCCGCGCTCGAAGAGCTCAAGCTCGTGGTCGCACCGAAGCAGTAGTCACTTCTTCGGCCGTCGCGGTGATGGCACTCGACCAAACGGTTCGGACGTTTATTCTGCGCGCAACATCAGGGCGGTCGGCGTGCGTGCCGCAGTTCGAGCCGGGATCGCTGCGACCAGATTGGCCAACAGCAATGTCCCCAGAGCGACCAGGACAACTGACGGGACCGACACCGTCGGGTAAGGCACCGCATCGATCTGCCGCGCGAACAGATCCCAGAGCCACCGTCCAGTCACGACCCCTAAGGGAATCCCCACCACGATCCCAACCAACGCCGCAGTCGTCGCCTGCCAAGCGACGGTCGAGGCAAGTTGACGGCGCACAAATCCGATGGTCTTCAAGAGCGCCAGATCACGCCGACGTTGCCGCACCGATGCAACCAGAGTCATTATCAATGCGGCGATGGCGCCGATCACCAGGCCGGTGACAAGGAACCAGGGGGTGAGCCCGATCGTCCCGTAGTCCACGATCTCGGCCGGACGTTGGACCCCCTGGACAACGATCGCGTTGCCGGCCGATCCCCCCGGTGCTGACGCGAAGGCTCGGTCGGCCGCTACGACAACACGGTGGAGACTCGCCAGCGCGGCGGCCGTCGGAACTCCCGGTCGGATCCGGATGAGCACCAGGTTGGGTCCATCGAGTGCGGGATCGGGCCCGCCATTGATGGCGGCGACAAACGACTTCGGCAACACCTGGAACGGGATGAGCACGCCCGTACCCATGGACGTGTGATCGGACACCGTGCTGGCGAACCCAACGGCTGGGAACGTGGCAGTGCCGACAATCCGAAGCCGTGTCGGCGGGATGTAGATGGGCCCGTCGGTTGGCGCGCCATAGGAGAGGGTGACCTCCTGGCCGAGGTGTTTGTGCAGCTCTGCCATGGTGGCCGCGCCGAGCACAACCCCATTGGGCCCTTCGAGACCGTGCCCGCTGAGGATAGGTGGCGTCACGGTGGCTCCGTCGTTCTCGAGGAGGAATGGGACCTCCTGGCCGTCCAACTGAAGGTCGTTGTAGGACGCTCCCGAATAGGCCTCGACGTCCTTGTCATGTTTGAGCATTGTGAGCGCCACCGGTGGGACGTCCCCACTGCCCGCACCGACGGGATTCAGGGTGTACGTCCAGTTCCACCCGTACAGAGGCGGGTCCGAGATCAGCGTGTGCAGGCTGCCGCCGAACGTCAACATCGTGACGACAAGGGCGACCGCCAGCACAGACCCGAGAAGCGCAGAGCGCACGGGCACGGCAGCCCGGCCCTCGCCGGGCTCCAGCGCCATCCTCACTCCGACCACACCAGGGGCTGACAGCCCGGCGCGGGCCGCTGACTGGACCACCCGTGCTCCGGGGGTCGCGCGGAGTCGGGACCGGAAGGCCACGCGGTGTGGCGCGGTCGTATAGGCGAGCAGCGCTGCAAGGCTCCCCAGAACCGTTGTCAGGGCGAGCACGCCAAAACCGAGGAGCGTCCAGTCCCAGGACAGGCCGCCGTCCGGATAGACGGGACGCACGGGACCAAGTGGCGACAATGGGGACAAGGCCACGGCAATGACTGCAGCCAGGATCGATCCGAGCACTATTGCTGCCTCAAGTCCGATCAGGTTGTCGAGGGTAATGTCGAGCGGATCGGCACCCAGCGCCCGCAGGATCCTCAGGTCATCGCGGTCGTTGCGCAGTCTGCGGCCGATGATCTGCAGCGCGACGAGCGCTGCAGCAAGGAGGGCGATCCCTCCGAAGACCCCCAACGCGATGGAGATCGGCTTGAGCGCGCGATCCGCCTTGGCGACGACTGGCGTCAATTCGTGGTACGTCACCTGTGCACCCGGTGGCGCGAGACGGGTGATCTCACGCTCGACGAGAGCTACATTTGTCGATCCGCCCGTGGTCTTGATGCCGAAGGTCACTGCGCTCGACATGCCCGGGCGCGCCAGCGCCTCCTTGGTGAAGGCAGGCGTCAACGGAATGAACGTGGGAAGGATGTCGACGTCGTCCTCGACGATCTCCGAATTCAACGACGCGAAGCCGACGATCTTCATGTTGGCGCGCAGGGCTGGGGCCACAGCATTGGTTCCGAAGCCCGGCAGGTTCTGTTGTCCGGCCGAGTAGAAGCCGAACGGAACAATTTGGCCGACATGCCATCCGAGCAATCTGGCCACGACGGGGGCCACCACGATTTCGTCCGCCCGTTGTGGGGAGGCCAGGCGGCCCTGGTTCACCACTAACCGGTCCTGAGTGAACAAAAACCCGTTGACGCTCGCCACCGTATAGGCGAGCCCGCTGACCCGGATACGCGGGGATCCGTCGCTCGTAAGAGGAGCGCCGGTGAGGATGAAGCCGGGCGCAACATGACGGACACCCGGCAATCGAGAGATCTCTCTCGTGAGCGAGGCTGAATAGCCGAGGCTCGAACCACCCACTCCGTTGGTGTACATCGACACATCGAGATCCGACGGGTTGGTCCCGGCGATGAGAACCGAGAACGATGACTGCGTTCGCCTGGCGGCGGCCAGGCTGCCGAGGCCCAGGCCACCGACCAGGCCGACCAGCACGATCAAGGAGAGGAGGCTAGGCCAGCGATGGCGAAAAGTGGCACGAGCGCGGTAGAGGACGGTGCCGAACCTCCGTTCGTTCACAACGTCGATCCTCCCCGCTCGCCCTGCCTCTCCGGTCCGCAGTCTCACCAACCAGGAGGGATGCGCCAAGGGTGCCACCCTGACCTGCTCGCAGGGGTGGCACCACCACGGACGCCCAGGTCATCGGCGTCTGGCGCGGCTACCGTACCCATGGCATGGCGAGCATCAGAGTGGTTCTGGCGGAGGACAACGCACTCCTCAGGGAGGGCATCGCGCGCATCATCGACGGCGAGCCCGACCTCGACCTGGTGGGCCGGTCGGCTGATCTTCCAGAACTCCTGGAGCTCATCGAGGACACGTCGCCGGACGTTGTGGTCACCGACATCAGGATGCCTCCCACCGGGACAGACGAGGGGATCCAGGCCGCTTCGTGGCTGCGGGAGCACAAGCCAGAAGTGGGTGTCGTCGTGCTGAGCCAGTACAAATCCCCTTCCTACGCGCTGGCGCTCCTCGAGACCGGGTCAGCGGGCAGGGCCTACCTCCTGAAGGAGCAGGTGGCGGGAGCGGACGAGCTGGCTCAGGCCATCAGGACGGTGGCCCAGTCGGGATCGATGATCGATCCGCAGATCGTCGACGAACTGATCGAGGCCAAGTCCTCCCGTCGGAAATCAGACCTGTCCTGGCTCACCCCGCGCGAAGCCGAGATTCTGGGCGAGATGGCGAAGGGCAAGAACAATGCCGCCATCGCCGCCTCCCTGCAGGTATCGGAGCGGGCCGTGGAGAAGCACACCAATTCCATCTTCTCCAAGCTCGGGCTCACCGAGGAGCGCGACGTCAACCGGCGGGTCAAGGCCGTCCTGGTCTATCTCAGCGACCCCGGAGGTGGGTGACACCACCTCCCCGATGGGGTGGCACCACCACGGTCACCACGTCCGAGGCCGTGCGACAATGGACGGATGAGCGATCGGCTCCCCGTCCTGATCGTCGACGACCAGGCGCCTTTCCGGGCGGCGATGAAAGCCGTGCTCAGGCGGACCGCCGAGTTCGAGCTCGTGGGCGAAGCGGCCAACGGCAACGAGGCCGTGGCGCTCGAGGAGGAGCTGAATCCGGCGCTGGTGCTCATGGACATCAACATGCCGGAGCTGAACGGGATCGACGCGGCCCGCGCCATGGTGTCCCGGCACCCGGAGGTCGTCGTGATCCTGTGCTCCACCTACGACGCCAGCGACCTGCCGCCGGAGGTGGCAACAAGCGGTGCCCGCGCCTACCTCAACAAGGAGCACCTGGGGGCCGAGACGCTCCGGCAGCTCTGGAAGGGACGCAACGGGGAGCGGTTCGTGTCGACCTGACGGCCGCCCCTTAGCTCTCGACGAGCGGTACAGAACCCCGAACCTGGGACCCTTTCCCGACCTCCGCGTCCCACCGCACCGTCCCGCCGATCGCGCCGAGGCGGTCCGCCATGTTGATGTACCCGTGCCCGCGTTGCGCCGTCTCCGGGTCGAATCCCGGCCCGTCGTCGATCACGGTGAACAGCAAGCCGCCTGACTCCTCCCACAGGTGGACCTTCACCCGCGCGTCGGGCGCGTGCTTCGCCGCGTTCTGCAGTGCTTCGAGGCAGCAAAAGTAGACGGCCGCCTCCGTCTCGGACGGGTAGCGACCGATGCCATCGGCGACGATGTCCACGGGCAGCGGATTCCGGTTGGCGGCGGCGCGCAGCGCCTCGACCAGCCCGCTGTCGACGAGGAGGGGTGGGTAGATGCCGTGCGCCAACTCACGCAGCTCCTGAATGGTCTCTTGGACCTCACCCGCGAGTTGGTCCAGCATCTCCATCCCCGCTTCCTGGTCGTCGACGATGATGTCCTTGGCCAGGCGGAGATTGACGGCCAACGCCACCAGGTGTTGTTGGGCCCCGTCGTGCAGGTTGCGCTCGACACGACGGCGCTCGGCGTCGCCGCTGGCCACGACCCTGGCCCTCGATTCGCGCAGCTCGTCCGCCTGCTTACGCACCTCGTCCAGCGTTGTCTGCAGTGCGGTATCGAGCTGGGAGTTGTGCAGGGCTAGCCCGACCTGGCGGGCCAGGTCGGCCAACACCCGGTCATCATCCTCTGAGAAGGCGCCGGCCATCGACGACCGCTCGACCACGATGAGGCCCAACAGCTCCCCTGCATGACTGACGGGCGCCACCCGGATCTGCTCCGCCTCACGGCCTTTGACAAGCGCGGGCAGCCAGACCGAAGCCCAGGCCGTCCCCGACACTCCCGCCCGAGTCACGACAGGACGCTCTCGCGGAGAGACGACGAGCGACCCCGGGCCCAGATCCGGCACCGACGCCGTGCGCTCCAGGACCTCACCCGTTCCCGTATACACCTCGGCACTGGCGAGATCCATGGTCTTGCGGAGAGATTCGGCCAGTTGAAGGAGCAGCTCGTCCATCGGGATGGCGCGGGTGAGCCTGCTGCCAAAGGTCCGGAGGACCTCGTCCGGAGCTTCGCGCGAGCCATAGACGAACCGGGTCGCGGAATCGAGGAAGCGGGCCCGCACCGGCACGAAGATGAGCGCCGCCACTCCGGAGGCGACCATGGAGAGGGCCAAGACCTCCTTGTCACCTGTGGTCTTCGGCGCGTGGCCGAGCCCCAGCACGACTACCAGGTAGATCGCCGAGACCACGACCACGAATCCGAACACGGCCAACACCTGGACGAGGCCCCGGCTGGCGTGCGGGCCCAACCTCTTGTTCTCGCCGGCCAGCAGCCCGAGTGGGACGAACACGGTCGCAGCCGCCGACACCGCACCGAGCTGACCCGGCCAGCCGACCAGGAGGTGGAGCACCGTGACCACCAGGGCCACTGTGGCGGCCAGGGTCACACCGATTCCGAACCATTCCATGCGTTCGCGGTGAAACCCGATCGATCCGATGTAACGGCCGCGCATCGGCGCGATGGCCAGGAGAGCAGCGATGGACCAGCTGATCGCGCCGTCGGCGAGGCTGAAGGGCCGCTGGTCGATGACGAAGACCAGCCCAACGGCCAAGGCCGCCAGGTAGATGCAGACCACCATCACGCGGCGGGCGGAATCGTGCAGCCGGCCGTCGGGCAGTGCCACCAGGAAATGGAACGAGATCGCCGTCACGACGAGTGCGGTCAGAGTGGCCACGTCGCGTGCGCTGCTCGACGCGTGCAGCACCTCGGCTTTTCGACCGGCCGCCAGTGCCACGGCGGCGACCAAGGCGTCGATCGCGGCCAGAAGATGGAAGGGGGACGCCTTCCGCCCCCGGTCCCGGGCACGGGTGTCGACAATGCCGACGAGGGCCCATGCCAGCGTCAGACCAAAGGCCACGGAGCTGGCCGGCGCGGTCCCCCTGGGTACAGTCACCCGCAGGCCGACGACGACCACGGCCACGGTCAGTCCGAAGAGAAGGACCTGCAGCAACCTGAAGGGCCGGGGGCCGCTCGACGCTGGGGAAGACGCGACGCTGGAGAGTTCGCTGTCGACCTCCACCTGCAGCTCGTCGCGAACGGACACGACAGGCGGCCTACGACTGGACGGTGACGGGGAGGTCCGACTCCTCGTCCGCCGCGATCCTGCCGTCGCGCATGCGCACGATCCGCGCGGCCGCGGACGCGACGCCGGCATCGTGGGTGACGAGGATGATGGTCTGTCCTCCGGCGTGCAGGCGGCTGAGCAACTCGATGACCTCCTGGCCACCTTCGGAGTCCAAGGCGCCCGTTGGCTCGTCGGCCAGCAACAACGTCGGCTCGTTGGCCAAGGCGCGCGCAATGGCCAGTCGTTGCCGCTGCCCACCCGAGAGCATGCCCGGTACCGTTCCGGCTTTGTCGCCGATCCCGAGCAGGTCGAGAAGGTCGCGGGCACGGGTTTCTGCCATCTTGCGCTTCCGTCCGGCGATCACCGCGGGCAGCGCGACATTCTCGAGCACAGTCATGCCCTCGAGGAGATTGAAGAACTGGAAGACGATCCCGATGTGGCGTCGACGGAGCTGTGACAACTCGTCCTCGGTACGTCCGGTGACGAGCTCGCCGGCGACGGTGATCGTCCCCTCGTCGGCCACATCGAGGCCCGCAATCAGGTTGAGCAGCGTCGACTTGCCGCAGCCCGAAGGGCCCATCAGCGCCACGAAGTCACCGGACGGGACCACCAGGTTGGCGCCCCGCAGTGCCCGCACCGGGGCATTCTCGGCCTCGAACGTCTTCCGGACTTTGTCTGCCACCAAGGCGTCCATGTCAGGTTCCTTCTTTCACGGGGACATCGCCGGACCGGCATCCGTCCTCCACCAGTTTGTATGCGATGACGGGAGTATCGCGTCCCTTGACCAGTTGGGGCGGGAGCGCCACCGTCTCCCGGGCGACCTCCCAGGCGTCAACCGTGCCCTGGGAGACCACGATCTCACCTGCATCGGCGAGCTGCTGGAGCCGCTGGGACATGTTGACCGTGTCGCCGACCAGGGTGTACTCCAACCGCTCCTCGGAACCGAGAAGGGCAGCAGCGGCCTCCCCGGTCGAGAGGCCCAGCCCGAGGCCGAACGGCGGCAATCCCTCCTCCTCCCATCGGCAGTTGATGGTCGACTGCTTCTCGTGCATGGCCAACGCCGCCAGCACGGCGCGGTCGGCGTGGTCCACCTGCTCGAAGGGTGCGCCGAACACGGCCATCACCGCATCCCCGACGAACTGCATGACGGTCCCGTTCTCACCGAGGATGGCGTCGTTCATGGCGGCGCGGTGGGTGTTGAGCTGTCCGGCCAGCTGACTCGGGTCAGCATGCTCAGCGATGGTGGAATAGGAGCGGATGTCGCTCATCAGGACCGTGACGGTGACCCGTTCGGTCTCACCGATCCGACGTCCGTCCCGACGGAGCTTCTCGGCCAGCCCGCCGGGAAGGAGACGCGACAACGTCTCTCCCTGCTCCTCGCGGTCCACGATCGCCTTGTGCAGAAGCCTCAGGCGCTGCAATGCGCCCTCGGTGCCGGCAGAGACGCCCTCGGCCAGCTTGACGAAGACCGCCTCGACCTCGGCGTCGACTGCCTCGGGCGGAAGTCGCTTGGCCGCCGCGATCGCCTTGATCGGCTTGCCCTCGGCCACCATGCCGAGGAGCTCTTCCTCGGGGGGTGACAGCCCGCCGTTCACGGTCATCGGGCGCAAGAGCGCGTCGACGATTGCCGGGTCGAGCGCGTTCCCGCCACTGGCGACGGAACGGATCGCATCCACCAACTGGTCCCCCTGCGCGATGTGATCCTTCAGGAGATAGCCGTAGCCGGCTGAGCCCTCCGCCAACAAGGACACCGCATATTCGGGGTCGTCATACTGCGAGAGGATCACGACACCAGTGCCAGGATGCCGCTTACGCACTTCTTTGGCAGCGTCGATGCCCTCGCGGTTGAACGCGGGAGGCATCCGGATGTCGGTGACGAGGACCTGTGGCTGCAACGATGTGGCTCCGTCGACGACCTCGTCGTAGTCCGCCCCCACCCCGACAATCCGCAGGTCCTTGTGCCGCTCAATGAGGGCCTTCACGCCTTCGCGGACGATGAGGTTGTCATCGGCCAGGAACACCGAGATCGTGCCGGGGTCATCCACGGGTCTAGTTCTCCCACAAGGCCGGGAGCACGAACAGGTGGGGACCATCCCACAGCTGGTGGTGCTAGGCACACCATGCGACGCCTGTCAGCACACTCGTCAGGGCGGATCCACGGGTAGAGGCTGGTCCGTATGAGCACAGAAGGGCTGACCCGCCACACCGGTCTCGTCACCTCGCTCTCCTGGATCCCCACCGAGGCGATTCAGGGCGCCCAGCGTTTGGCGTTCGACTCGGGCATCACGCACTACGACCCGCCTCCGCCGACTGAGCACATGGACGTCGAGCGACTCCGGGACGAGGACCGTTTCCGCTTTGCCAACGAGCTCAGGGCCTTTGCCACGGTCGACCGCGGACGGATTGTGGACTGCGGGTACGAAGGTGGGGGTCTCATGGGCACCACGCTGGTCAACCTCGGGGCGGTGCGCCACCGCTTCCAAGCAGTGCAACTGCCCGACATTCAGCGCCCGCCCGAGCAAGGCGATGGCTGGGTCACGTTCGTCCAGACCTGCGGCGGTCGCACCGGGATCCCGGCGCCGCGTCGGGTGCGGCGACGCCCCTTCGTCCAGTGGCAGGCGCCACTGGTGTGGACCACGCTGTCGTTGACGCTGCACGCTGATGGTCGGTCGGAGCACGCGCTCATTGGCGCCAGTCGATTCCCTCGCCACTGGGTCTACGGGGCCGACCAAGCGCTCTCGCACAAATCCGGCCTCACCGACTTCAAGGACTGGTACCGCAAGTCCTTCGGCAAGCACAGCCCCTGGGGGGACGAGGACTCCGAGGCGCTGGTCGCCGCCGTCGAGTCGGCACTCGAGACGTCCTTGTCGGCGCAGCTGATGCAGGGTGGCGGCAAGCGCCGGATCGAGCGCTTCCCGGCCGGCACGGCCCTGTTCAGCGAAGGCGAGCCGGGCACCGAGGTTCTCCTTGTTCTCGACGGCATCGTCCGCGTCGAGCGGGGCGGGGAGCGGCTGGCCGAGTACGGGCCGGGCGCGCTGCTCGGCGAGCGGGCGCACCTGGAGGGTGGCGTCCGCACCTCCAGCAACATCGCAGTGACACCCTGTCGCGTTGCCCTTTTCGACGCCGCTCTGATCGAGCGCTCGCATCTGGAGGAGCTCTCCGCGGGGCACCGCCGCGAGGACCGAGCGCGAGACTGAACGAGTGCGTGTCACATTCTGCGGGACCCGGGGATCGACGCCCGCACCCGGTCTCGACTATGTCCGCTACGGCGGCAACACCTCATGCGTGGCGCTGTCGCACGACGGCGAAGGCCCGGCGCACCGACCGACACTGTTGCTCGACGCCGGGACCGGTCTCCGGCGACTCTCCGGGCTGCTCGGCGACATCCCCTTCCAGGGCACCCTCCTCCTGACCCATCTGCACTGGGACCACGTGCAGGGCCTGCCCTTCTTCCGGTCCGGTGACCGCGAAGGCGCGCGCGTGCGCATGTTGTTGCCGGATCAGGGTGACCAAGCGGATGCGGAGGCGGTCCTGGCGCGCATGATGTCGCCGCCCTTCTTTCCTATCGAGCCTTCGGCGCTGCGCGGGGACTGGCAGTTCGGCTACCTTCCTCACGAGAACTTCATGGCAGAGGGCTTCAGTGTGCTCGCGGTCGACGTCCCCCACAAGGGTGGGCACACCGTCGGCTTTCGGATAAGCGACGGACACTCGTCGGTTGCCTACATCCCGGACCACTGCCCGACCGCTTCGGGCCCGGGACCCGAAGGCATCGGTGAGTATCACGAGTCGGCACTGCAGCTGGCCCGCGACGTCGATCTCCTGATCCACGATGCCCACCTCCGGGCCGAGGAGGTGGAGGCGGAAGGATCGTTCGGCCATGCCGCCGCCGAGTACGCCGTGCGCCTGGGCACCATGGCCGGGGCGCGCCGAATCGCACTCTTCCATCACCGGCCCGAGCGCAGCGATGCGGAGATCGAAGGGATGGTCTGCCGCTTTGCGGGAAACCCCGTGCCCGTCATGGGAGCCGCAGAGACGTTGAGCATGCGGTTGTGATCCTCCGGTGAGGGACCCAGACGCCGTCGTCGTGGGCGCCGGGCCCAACGGACTGGTGGCGGCGCTCCTGTTGGCCCGCGCCGGACTGGCGGTCGACGTGTACGAGGCCGCGGACGAACCCGGCGGGGGCTGCCGCACCGCGGCACTGACACTGCCCGGCTTCCGGCACGATGTGTGCTCGGCCGTGCACCCGCTACTCCTGGCTTCTCCGGCCTTTCGTGACATCGACCTGGCGGCTCACGGGGTGCGGCTGCTCACGCCCCCGTTCGCATTCGCCCATCCGCTCGACGGGAACCGCGCCGTCGCCGTCGGGCCCGACGTCACTGACGTGGCCGACTCCCTCGGACCGGACGGCTACACCTACACGCAGCTCTACGCCCCTCTCGTGAGGGATCTGGACAAGCTGCTCCCGGCCTTTCTGGGCTCCATGCGGGACGTGCCCCCGCACCCCCTCAGGGCAGCCGGCTTTGCGCTGCGGGGACTCCAGTCGGCGCAGCAACTGGCCCGGCGCTTCCAGACCGACGAGGGCCGGGCCCTGGTGGCCGGCACCGCCGCCCACTCCATGCTGCCGCTCACGGCACCGCTCTCCGGCGTGTTCCCCCGGCTCTTCACCGCGCTGGCGCACCGCTTGGGCTGGCCCGTGGTGGCAGGTGGCAGCGTCGCCATCGTCGATGCGCTCGTCGCCGAGCTCACGGCCGCGGGCGGGCGGATAGAGACGGGCCACCTGGTGAAGAGGCTGGACGAACTGCCCCCGGCCCGCGCCGTCGTGCTCGACGTCACCCCACGCCAGCTCATCCACCTGGGAGGCGATGCTCTCCCGTCGGGTTATCGCCGCGCGCTCGCCCGTTACCGCTACGGGCCCGGAGTGTGCAAGGTCGACTGGGCCTTGCGCGGGCCGGTCCCATGGCGGGCCGCGAGCTGCCACCAGGCCGCCACGCTCCACGTCGGCGGGACCTTCGAGGAGATCGCCCGGAGTGAGGCGGACGTCAACGCCGGTCGGCATCCGGACCGCCCCTACTGCCTCGTCACGCAGCCCTGCGTCGTGGACGCTGGCCGGGCACCGGCAGGCCAACACACCTTGTGGGCCTACTGCCATGTGCCCAACGGCTCACCGGTGGACATGACCGAACGCATCGAGGCGCAAATCGAGCGGTTCGCGCCGGGGTTCCGCGATCTGATCCTGGCGCGCTCGAGCTTCACGGCCGTGGACGCCGAGGAGCACAACCCGAGCTACGTCGGTGGCGACATCAACGCCGGCGCCGCCACCCTGCGTCAAATGATCCTCCGGCCCACGGCGCGGTGGAACCCGTACCGCACCGCCCTGAAGGGGGTCTACCTGTGCTCGGCCGCCACGCCACCCGGCGGAGGCGTGCACGGCATGTGCGGGGTCGGGGCCGCCCGTGCCGCGTTGCACGACCTCGGCTTCGACCGATCGAACGCAGCATGACCCGATGAGGGAGGCCGCGTCGTACGCGTCGTACCGCCTCCGGGCGACCTTCGGCTCGGAGCTCTCCTCCTTCGTCTCCATCGTCCTGCTCGTCGGCGCGCTCGGAGGCCTGTCCATGGGAGCCATCGCCGCCGCCCGCAGCACCGAATCTTCCTTCTCCGACTACGTCGCGAGCGCCCACGTCCCGCAGCTCTTCGTCTTCGACGGTGTCATCAATCCCGGCATAGGACTCGATTCGGCCTACAACCCGACTCTCCTCGGGAAGCTGGCCCGCCTGCCCCACGTCGAGCGGGTCTCGACGACCGTCGAGCTGAACATGGGGACGCTGGACCACAAGGACCGGCCGATCGCGAGCACCTCATCGGTCCCCGCCGAAGCCAGCGTCAACGGGTTGGATCTCACGGTCGACCCCGTCTCCATCGCGCAGGGACGGATGCTCGACCCCCGGCGCGCCGACGAATTCGTGGTGGACCAGGCCACCGCCAAGAGCCTCGGCTACCACGTCGGGGAGGAGATCCCCGTCGGGTGGCTGACCAACACGCAGGCCTATTCGGGCAACCTGAATCCGAACCAGCCCATTCCCGCCCCCCAGCGCGCCATGGTCAAGCTCGTCGGCATCTCGGGAGGTCAGGCCACCTCGCTGTTCCGGGACCAGGACGACGCCAACGGCAATGCGATCATGCTGTTCTCGCCGGCGCTCACCAACAAGCTCCTGGCCTGCTGCAGCAACGACATGCTGAGCGCACTCACCCTCCAGGATGGGAACAGGTACCTCGCCAGCACGGAGTCAGCCATTCGCCAGGAACTTCCCAAGGGTTTGCCCTTCGTCTACGTGCAGCTCGCAAGCCTTCAGGGCACCGCCAACGAGACGCTGCGCCCGGAAGCGATCGCCCTGGCGGTGTTCGGCGGCATCGCCGGTATCGCAACGCTCCTCGTCGCCGGGCAGGTCGTGAGTCGCCGGATCCGCTTCCGCGCCACGGACCTCGACATCGTCCGCGCCCTGGGCGCCGACCGATCGATGATCCTGTCGGACGACCTCGTCGGTACGTTCGGGGCGGTGCTGGCCGGCTCGCTCCTGGCGGGACTGGTGGCTCTCGCCTTGTCGCCCCTGGCGCCGCTCGGTCCGGTCCGGCCCTTCTTGCGCACCGAAATTCACGCCGACTGGACCGTTATCGGCCTCGGAGTCGCCGCCCTGGTTCTCACACTCACCACCATCGCTGTCACGGTGGCGCTCGTCTCCCTCCCGGGACGGGCACGTAGCCGGGCGCAGCCGATCGCCTCTTCATGGGTGGCGACCGGAGCCATCCGGGCCGGGATGCCCCCGACCGCGGTCACCGGGGTCCGATTCGCGCTGGAGCCTGGGGCGGGGCGGACCGCGGTGCCGGTGCGCTCGGCCATTCTGGGAGCCATTTTGGCCGTCACCGTCGTGGTCTCCACCGTCACCTTCGGGTCCAGCCTCAACACGCTGGTCTCTCACCCTTCGCTCTACGGCTGGAACTGGACCTACGACATGGACGGCGGCGGCGGGCTCGGCGACATCCCGGGCTCCGCTGCGGCAAAGCTGCTCGACGCCGATCCGCTCGTCGCCGCCTGGACGGGTGTCTCCTACTCGACGCTGCAGTTCGACGGCCTGAGCGAACCGGTCCTCGGGAGCACACCGGGAGCGGCGGTGGCACCGCCGCTCGTCAGCGGACACGGGCTCGACTCTCGGAACCAGGTCGTGCTGGGCGCCGCCACCCTGCGCCAACTGCACAAGCAGGTGGGCGACACGGTCGTGGTGCAGGCGCACGGCGGCCCGCCGGTGACGCTCGCCATCGTCGGAACGGCCACCCTGCCGCCGATCGGTGTGACGGGTTCCTCCCACCTCGAGATGGGCACCGGCGCCATCCTCTCCTACACGTTGATCCCGCCGGCGGCACGAAACCTCTTCGCGGGCACGCCCGGCCCCAACGCCATCCTGGTCCGGATGAAGGGTGGAGCGAGCCCACGCGCGCTGCGGTCGCTGCAGGCCATCGGCGTCAAGCTCGACATCGAGGCCAACGGTGGATCCGTCCTGCCCGTCGACCGGCCGGCCGAGATCCTCAACTACGGATCCCTCGGCTCCACGCCCATGCTGCTCGGCACCGCCCTGGCCATCGGCGCGGCCACCGCACTCGGGATCACCTTGGTCGCTTCGGTCCGGCGCCGCCGGCGTGACCTGGCCATCCTCAAGACGCTCGGGTTCACCCGACGGCAGCTGGCGGGCGCCGTGGCCGTGCAAGCCGGGGTGGCCGCCCTCATCGGCTGCGTCGTGGGCATCCCGGCAGGCATTGCGTTGGGCCGCGTGCTCTGGGACCTCTTCGCCAACCAGATCAGCGCCGTCCCCCTGCCCACCGTGCCGGCGGGCACTATCGCGGTGATCGGTTTCGTCGCCCTCGCGCTCGCCGTGCTCGTGGCGAGCATTCCCGGCCGCCTGGCGGCCCGCACACCGACGTCCCGACTGCTGCGCGTCGAATAGCGCTGGCGGGCGCGCCCTCAGTCGCCGAAGCGGGAGACGAGGAGCTCGCCCAGCTGCCGCACCGTGTCCGGGGTGCCGGTGGGCATGTTGAAGACGAAGTACTGCACTCCTGCTTCCGCCAGCTCCTCGATGCGGGCCACCAGCTCGTCGGGCGTCCCGATGTCCGAGGTCGTGGGCTCCTCCCCGGTGACCTGGCGCACGAAATCGCGCGTGGCCTCCGTCTCCGCCGCGTCGGCCGTCAGCATGAGGGTGCTGAGCCGGCTGACCGTCACCTCGGAGGGGTCTCGTCCGATCGCCGCGCAGTGGCCCCGCAGGACGTCGACCTTGTGGGCCACCGTGGCGGCATCGCCGAAGAAGTTCGTCATGTCGGCGTAGCGCGCCACCAGCTGCAAGGTCCGCCTTTCCCCACCACCACCGATGAGGATCGGGGGACCGCCCGGCTGCACCGGTGGCGGCACATTGCGCGCCTCGTGGATCCGGTAATACCGACCGTCGAATGACGGTGCCTCCTCGGTGAACATGGAGCGGCAGATCTGCAGCGCCTCCTCCAACCGGTCCAGCCGCTCGCCTGCGGGAGGGAAGTCGAAGCCCAGGCCCTCGTGCTCGACGTCGTACCAGGCAGCGCCGATGCCCAGGATGGCGCGCCCGGCGCTGAGGACGTCGAGCGTCGTCACGATCTTGGCCAGGTGGGCCGGGTTCCGGTACGTCACGCCTGTCACCATGGTGCCGAGTCGCACCCGCGACGTCTGCGTGGCCAGGGCGCCGAGCAACGTGTACGAGTCGAGCATCGGCTGGCTCGGCCCGCCCATCGGTGGCAGTTGGTAGAAGTGATCCATGACCCAGACCGAGTCGAATCCGGTCTCCTCGGCCGCGCCGGCCATGGCGGCCACCCCGGAGAAGAGGGCACCGGGTGTCTCGTCGGTGGTGAAGTTGGGAATCTGCAGACCGAAGCGCATGCAGGCGAACCTAGTGGGACAGGGGCGACGACGTCACCAGCCGGTGAGGCGCCCGAGCCAGGACAGCGCGACCGCGCCTTGCGCCGCTTGGAACGGGCGCAGCGTCGGGAGCCCGGGCGGGGGTGGCTGCAGCGAATGGCGCACCAGGAAGCCGCTGAAGGCGGCGACCAGGACGGCCAGGGCGGCGGGGTCCACCGCGGAGGCAGGAGTGGACAGGGCCAGGAGATCCTCGGGAGCGGGCCCGCCTTCCAGCTCCACCGACGGCGCCCAGGCCACCAGGTCGAAGATCGCCGCACCGACACACGCGTGCGGCCAGTCCACGAACACCACGCCACCGCTGCTCGTGACGAGGAGGTTGTCGGCGCGCACGTCGCAGTGCAGCAGCGTCGTCCCCGCCACGGCGTCGGGCCACCGCGACTCGAGCTCGGCCAGACGGTCGAGGTGGCGGCTGCTCCACGCATTGAGGCCATCGTGCGGCCGCGCCATGGCGGCGAGCTCGGCCCAGCCGCCGAAGAGGTGGCGCAACCGGTCGGCCGCGGACGGCGCGCCCGGCACCGGGTTGGGTGTGAGCGCGTCGTGCAGTGCATCGAGCGCGCGCACGGCCGATGCCAGCTCGCGCCCGTCCCACGGGTGCGCCGGGGCCCGACCGTCGATCGCCTCGAAGGCGAGTGCCACCCAGTCGCCGTCGTCGTAGACATCGAGCAAGCGGGGGAACTCCGGTCCGGACGGCAGTGCCGCCGACACGACGGCTTCCCGCCGGTGGAAGTCGGGCGACTCGGCGTTGAGCGCCGCGCCGACCGCCTTGACGAAGATGGCGCCCCGTGGGCAGTCGAGCACGGTGGTCGCACCCGGCGAGAACCCGCCCGGGAGGTCACGGGTGGAGGTAGGCGAGCCGCCGCCGACGCCGGCCGCCCACGTCCGCACCGCCGCGGGCACCTCGGCCCAGGGCAGGTGGACGCCGGCCGCCGGGCCAGTGGGGGCGGTCACGTGGCGGCGGCTCCCGCAGCGGCCAACGCCTCGTTGATGCTCTGGACCAACCGACGCGCCGAGGCCGCACTGAGCTCGACGGCGACGCGGGCGCCGGGCCCGCGCGCCGGGTCGGCGAAGTCGATGTTGAGCGTGTGGTCGAACGGCGCGTGGAAGGGGTGGTCGAAGTACACGCTGGCCGAGGTGACCGGCATCCAGCCCTGGGGTCCCTTGGCGCTGCCGGCGATCTCGGTGGCGACCGTGAGGTAGGAGCACATGGTCAGCTCCCCGCCAGGTAGCGGCCGTACCACTCGAAGATACGCTGCCAACCGTCCGTGGCCGACTCGGGGCGGTAGGCCGGTCGGTCCACCGCGAAGAACGTGTGGCCGGTGCCGTCGTAGCGGTGGAACTCGTACGTCTTGCCCGCGGCCTTGAGCGCCTCCTCCAGCGCGTCGACCTGTTCGGGGCTGGGGAACTGGTCCTCGTTGCCGAAGAGGCCGAGCAGCGGGCACGTGAGGTCGGGGGTCCGGTCGACGAGCGCCGTCACTTTGAGCGGGAAGCCGTCGGGGACGGTCCCGACCACGAAGGCCCCGTAGCAGTCGACGGCGGCATCGACGGGCACGCTCACCGCGGTGAGGAAGGCGTGGCGGCCGCCCGAGCAGTAGCCGATGACGCCGACCTTGCCGTTGGACGTGGGGAGGGCCCGGAGGGTGGCGACGGCGGCCTCGGCGTCGCCCACGAACTGGTCGTCGGGGATACCACCGGCCTCACGGGTGGCGGCCGCGGCGTCGTCGGGATCGACATCGAGTCCTTGGCGGGCGTAGAGGTTGGGGCAGAGAGCGTTGTAACCCTCCGCCGCGAAGCGACGGGTGATCTCCTTGGTCGACCCGTCCCAGCCGGGCAGGTGGTGGATGACCAGCACCCCGGGGAAGGGCCCGTCGCCGGCGGGCAGGGCCTGGTAGGCGTTGATGGCGGCGCCCTCGTAGCCGGTGTACGTGATGTTCCCGGCGCTGAGGGCCTCTTCGGGTGCGGGCATGGGGATTCCTTTTCTCTCTATCGGTGGCGCCCTGGCGCGCACGGGAGTCGCTGCGTCGCGACACTATGGCGTCGTGGCCCAAGCTCGGCGCGGCCGCAACCGGCATGATGTGCCCCGTGCGCCGTACCGTTGCCACCCTCGTCGCCTCCGTCGCCCTCGTCGCGCTGGCCGCCGTCGTCGGGGCAGGCACCACGGCGGCCGGGTCGGCGCCGGCGGTGCGCACCGTGGTAGGCCCCGGCCTCCTGGCGGCGCCGGGCGGCATCGCGCTCGATGCGGCCGGGGACCTCTTCGTCGCCGACGCCGGGCACTGCCGCGTCGTCGTGGTGCCAGCCATCGGCGGGACGCGCTACGGGTTGCACCTGCGTACGGGGCAAGCCGCCACGGTGGCCGGGGGCTCGTGCTCGGGCGCCGGCTCCATCGGCCACCCCAGCGGGGTGGCCGTCGACGCGCAGGGTGACGTCTACATCGCGGAGGCGACCGCGCAGCGGGTGCAGGTCGTGCGACCAACCGGCAGGGCGGTCGTGGCAGTGGCGGGCACGGGCCGGGCCGGCTTCAACGGGGACGGTCTCGCCGGGCCCGCCAGCGAGCTCGACGAGCCGACGGGGGTGGCCGTGGACGGCACCGGCGACGTGGTGATCGCCGACACCGCCAACTGCCGCGTGCGGGTGCTCGCTGCCCGGAGCGCGACGGCCTTCGGTCGGGTCATGACGGTCGGGCACCTCTACACCGTGGCCGGCACCGGAGTCTGTGGCTCGGCCGGCCAGGGCGGACCCCTCGTGGCGGCGCAGTTGTGGAACCCGGTGGCCGTGGCCGTCGACAGCGCCGGCGACCTGTTCGTGGCCGACTTCGGCGACCAGTCGGTGCTCCTCGCGCCCGCGCACGCCGGGACGTACTACGGCACGCCCGTCGGCGCCGGCGACATCGGCGTCGTCGTGGGCGGGACGGGGAGTTACCAGCCGTATCTGGCTGACGGTGTCCCCGCCGTGAGCGCGGCCTCGGAGCTCAACGACCCCAGCGGGCTCGCCATCGGTCCGACCGGCGCGCTATTCGTCACCGACGGCCTCATGTCGGTCGTCAGAGTCGTGCCCTCGACGACGGGGTTGCTGTTCGGGAGGGCGATGAAGGCGGGCGATCTCTACAGCGTCGCCGGTGCGCTCCCGGTCGCGACCGCCGAGGGAACCGGGGACGGCACCCGCTGGGTCCTCACTCGGATGGGGACACCGATCGGCATCGCGGTGTCGTCGGCTGGCGCCCTCTACTACAGCGACGCCAGTCTCGACATGGTCCGGGTGATTCAGGGAGCATGACATGAAGAGGTTCGGCCGGCGCACCTTCCTCGCCTCGTCCACCGGTGTCGCCGCGGGCGCCGCAGTGGCCGGCGCGCTGCCGGCTGGCACGGAGCCGGCCGTTGGCGAAGGTGCGGAGCGGCCCCTGAGGAGCGTTGTCATGTCGGCGGGGCCAACTGGCGCGCTACGGGCCTCGACACTCACGGTCAACGGTCTCGTTGACCCCGTCGGCGTCGACCCCGACGACTGCTCGTTCGCCTGGACCCTGCAGTCGTCGGGGCGGGGCGGGGCGCAGACGGCCTTCCGCATCGTCGTCCGCCGGACCGACCCGGCCCACAGCGGGCTCGCCTGGGACAGCGGCACGGTGCTGTCGGCTCGGCAGGCCTTCGTCGCCTACGCGGGACCCCCTCTCGCCGCCGACGCGGCGTACGAGTGGACGATGCAGCCGCGCGGCGCCGGCGGGCGCTGGGGACCGGTGTCTGCCCCGGCCCGCTTCACGACAGCCCTGCGCGCGGCCGACTGGCAGGCCCAATGGCTGCAGCCCGCCGGCAGTTCCCAGCAACCCGACCGCGTCACCTACCTGCGCACAGAGGTCACACCGGCGGCAGGGGCTCTCCGCCGAGCGACTGCCTACGTCTCCGCCGCCCACACGTACCGCCTCTATGTCGACGGGACGGCGGTGGACGCCTGGCCCAGCTTCTCCTACCCCGACGAGCAGTACGCGCGTGCCGTCGACCTGACCGGCGCCCTTGCCGGCGGGAGAACCAGCGCCATCGGCGTGCTGCACCGCTGGTACGGGCCCGGCCAGGGCCGGCCGGCGTCCGCGCCGGGCCTCCTCTTCCAGCTGTCCCTCCAGTACGACAACGGACGCCACGACGTGGTGGTGTCCGATGCGAGCTGGCGGGAGCACCCTGCCGAATGGCTCCCGTCACCGCAGCGGAACCCCGACTGCGGCGACTTCGTGGAGTGGGTCGACGGGCGGGAGCATCCCCAGGGCTGGTCCGATCCCGGGTACGACGACAGCGCGTGGTCGCCGGTTACCGTCATCGGCCCGGCCGGGACCGCGCCCTTCACCACCACCTACGCGCAGCGCACGACGATCCGCGAGACGCCCGTCCTCCCCGTGAGCCTGCACACGACTGCCAGCGGTGCGGTCGTGGCGGACTTCGGCGCCGTCTACGCGGCGCGGCCGCAGATTCAGTTCGCGCAGGGCCAGGCCGGGAACACCATCTCCATGCGGGTCGGGCTACCTGCTCGATCCGGACGGGCAGGTCTCGACGCTGCACGGCACGCAGGAGACCAACCTCTCGTTCTCCTACATCATGGGGCCGGGGGGCCACCAGGCCTTCGAGGCCTTCACCTACTTCGGCTACCGCTACGTGCAGATCGACAACCCGGGCCAGGCTCTGCGCCGGGACCAGATCGTCGCCATCACCCGGCGCGCCGCCATGCCCGACGTCCCGACGGCGACGTTCTCGTCGGACAACCGGATGCTCAACGCCGTATGGCGGCTCATGGCGCGCTCCTGCCTGTATTGCAGCCAGGAGCAATTCGTCGACACGCCGACCCGGGAGAAGGGCCAGTTCCTGTGGGATGCCGCCAACGAGTCCGAGGCGGTCATGCGGGTCTACGGCGATCAGAACATGAGCTGGCAGGCCCTGCGGGACGTCGCCCGCGGTCAGGTCCGCTACTGGCCGAACGGCCGCGTCAACGCGGTCTACCCCAACGGTGACGGTGCGCGGTTCTTCGGGACCTCCACCGCCCGCTACGCCGAGTGGCTGTGGCGCTACTACGTCTCGACCGGCGACACGGACACCGCAGTGCAGTCCTACCCCTCGGTCACGCGGGCGGTGGACTGGCTGTGGTCGGCCCGCCAGGCCGGCAACGGGCTCCTCTACGGGCTGGCCGACACCAGCAACGGTGACCCCGTCTACGGCTACGACCTCTCCGTGGCGGCGGACACGGCGAGCAACGTGCTGGCGGTGAACGCCTTCAACCGGGTGGCGCAGCTGGCCGACCTGGCCGGCGACGCCGCCGGCGCGGCGGCCCAGCAGGCGCGGGCCGTCCAGCTGGCCGGGGCGGTCAACGCGACCCTCCGGCGCGCCGACGGTGTCTACGTGGACGGCGTCGACGCCGACGGCGCCCAGAGTGGCAGCGCCTCGCAGGAGGCCAACGTGCTGGCGCTGGCCTACGGCGTGGTGCCGGCGGCCGACGTGGCAGCGGTCGGTGCGTACGTGCACAGCCTCGGCATCGACCTGGGACCCAACCACGGCCTCGAGCTCATGCGCGCCCTGGCGGTGGCGGATCTCCCCGCGGCCATGGTGCAGACGCTCACCGACACCTCCATTGCGGGCTGGGCTCACATCGTGGCGGCCGGCGGGACCTTCACCTGGGAGGAATGGAAGCCGAGCGACCTCATCGGCGACTCCATGTCGCACGGCTGGGGCTCCTCCGCGCTGATCGCCATGCAGGAGACCCTCCTCGGGGTGAGCCTCGGGGAGCCCGACGCCGACGGCACGGTCCGGGCGACGGTGGCGCCACCTTCGGCCGGCCTCGACCGCGCCGAGGGCTCGGTGCCGACGGTGGCCGGCCCGGTCCAGGTGTCATGGCAGCGGCGCGGCAAGGGCATGACCATGGCCCTGACGGTCCCGGCCAACGCGGGGGCCACCGTGCGGCTGCCCGCCAGTGCGCCGGCGAGTGTGCGCGAAGGCGGCGCGGCGGCGGCGCGGGCGCCTGGCGTCACTGTCGTCTCGGCGGCCGACGGGGTTGTCGTGCTCTCGGTGGGGAGCGGGACCTACCACTTCACCAGCACCTGAGGACGGGGCTGGCGCTCGCTAGGAGCTGCAGACCGTGCCCGGCGGAGGCGTCTGTCCGCTCACCAGATAGGTCTGGACGTCTGCCCGCACGCAGGCGCTGTAGAAGTAGGCGACATGGTCGTCGCCGTCATGGGTGAGCAGCACGGCGTGGTCGAGCTCCTTGGACACGCTGACTGCCCAGGCGTAGGGCGTGGCCGGGTCGTTCGTCGTCCCCACCACCAGGATGGGTGGCGCGCCGGGGGCGGCCACCGGACCGACGGTCCGGGTCGGCGCCGCGGGCCAGACAGCGCAGCCGGCCTCGCCCCAGGCCAGCAGGGGGCCGAAGACGGGAGCGGACGCCTTGAGCATGTCGGCCAGGACGGCGAACGAGGCGAGGTCGTGCGACACGGGATGGTCGAGGCAGTCGATGGCGGTCACGGCATCGTCGGCGTTGGTCGAGCCGCCGGTGTTGTAGTGGTTGGACTGCGCGACGGCCGGTGCGCCGTCGCCGGTCGCGTCGTCCGCCAGCGCCGTGCCGAGCTGGGGCCAGTCGGACTGCGAATAGAGATCGTTCAAGAGCGCGTCGTATAGCTGCTTTGCCCCGGCCTGGCTGCCGCTCCCGCCCGGCGCCGATGCGGCTGAGGCGGCGCCCAGCAAGGCCAGCAGCGCGGCCGTCGGGTCCCCGGACGGACGCCACGCGGCACGACGCGCTGCCGGCGCACCATGTGAAGAATGCGTCCAAGACGTCCTCGAAGCCGGCGGCCTGCCCCTCGGTGATCTGGTCGAAGGTGAGCGCCGGGTCGATCACGCTGTCGAGCACCATGGCCCGTATGTGGGTCGGGAACAGCGCGGCGTAGGTGAGCCCGAGCAGCGTGCCGTAGGACTGTCCCATGTAGGTCAGCGCGCTGTCGCCGAGCGCCTGACGCAGCCGGTCCATGTCACGGGCGACGTCCACCGACCCCACGTAGGGCAACAGGTTGGCGCTGTTCTTCTCGCACGCCGCTGCGAAGGCCCGGAGCCCCGCGATGGTCGCCGCCTGCTGGCTGAGCGTGGACGGCACGGGGTCCGGGGGCGCACTGGCACTGCCGCTGCCGCTGCCGGTGCCGCCGCCGGTGCCGACGCCGCAGGAGACCGGGTCGCTGCGTTCGACGCCGCGGGGGTCGAACATGACGATGTCGAAGTCGTCGAGCAGTTGCGGCGTGAGCACGCTCAGCTCGTTGGCCATGTCGTCGATGCCCGACACACCGGGTCCGCCGGGGTCGATGACGAGCGAGCCGATGCGGGCCGCAGGGTCCTCCGCTGGATGGCGCGCCACGGCGATGGGAATGGTGGGGCCGGTGGGGTCCGCGTAGTCCAGCGGCACGACGAGCGTGCCACACTGCAGGTCGCCGTTGCACGGCGTCCAGACCATTGGAGTGACGGGCGGCTGGGTGGTGGAGGTCGTCGTGGCGGCAACGGCGTGGGCCACCTTGGGGCTGAACGATCCGCGATCCTGGGCCGCCGGCGTTCCCCCGCTCGTGCAACCCGACGCCACCACTGCGGCCGCCAGCACGAGGAGCAGCAGGTGCGTTCGCCTCGTTGACACCGGGCCAAGCGTTGCACGTGCTTTTTGGGCCGTGCCGTCACCGTTCTCCCGTGGGCCCGAACCACACCCACCATGGGAGGAGCACGACGATGACCCAGGCGGAGGACGAGACGGAGGGATCGCTCCGGCGCGGGCGGGCGGGCGCCTCCGCCCGGTCCGAGTACGAGCGGCGTGGGAGCAGGGACGATGCCCGCCGGCGGGCGGTCTTCGGGCCGTTGGCGCCTGTGGTCCGCCTGCTCGTCGGGTCGAAGCCGTCGACCGAGGCCTGGGGCCGCGGTGCCGACAGCGAGGAGCGCGTCGGGCAGTGGCTCGACCGTGCCGTCGGCCGGCACGGCGTGGTCCTGCACGACCGGGCCCTCCCCCGCGGGCGTACCAACATCGACCACATCGCCGTGGTGGCGTCGGGCGTCTGGGTCATCGACACGAAGCACTACCGGGGCCGGCTCGAACGCCGCGAGCTCAGGGGGTGGTTCGTCCCCCGCCCCCGCCTCTTCGTGGCGGGACGCGACGAGAGCCGCCTGGTGATGGCGGCACGCCGGCAGCAGGCCCTCGTGGCGGAGGCTCTCGCGGCCGAGGAGCCGGGCGCCGGGTCACTCGTCCGCGCCGCATTGTGCTTCACCGGCGTGCAGGTCGGGTTGTTCACCCGGCCCTTCACGCTCGAAGGCGTGCTCGTCGCCTGGCCCCGGGCGTTCGCCCGCGCCCTGGGGGCACCGGGGCCGATCGGCCCGGCCGCCCGGCGCGACCTGGCCGATCGCGTCGCCCGCGCCTTCCCGCCCTACGCGCCCGGGGGCACCTCCCACAGGCCGACCGGGGCCTCTCCCAGCGGGTAGTGCCCGGGCAGGCGCTCGCCCGACATGGCGCGCTCCATGCGCTGCTGCATGCCGGGGAGGAGCGTGCCGTCCTTGATCATCGCCATGAACACGGCGCCGGCGTTGCCCACGTCGAAGAAGTCGCGTTGCCACGACCACTGGAAGTTGCCGGCGTAGCGGAACCAGCTGCCGCCGAGGCCGGCGATCTCGTAGTTGGTGCCGTCCGACCTCTTGGCATCGGCGACCTGCTTCCACAGGCCGAGGAACTCCCCCTGCTGCTCGTCAATGAGGACCTTCTGGTACGGGTAGGTCCAGCCTTCGAGGCCGGCCATCTCCAGGCCGAGCGCGATCTCGCGGATCTCCTCGCGCCCCACGGCCATGAACTCGTCGTTGGGCCCGACGTTCCAGCCGTAGGTGGCGTCCTCGGTGTACAGGTCGGCCATGTGCTTCCAGTCCTTCTTGGCCTCCCCCGCTCGGTTGGCCTCGAGCCAGCGCTCGACCATCTCTTCCATCTCGGCACGCGGATAGGCGGGCATCGGCAGTCAGTCCTCCTCTATGGACAGGGCGTGGGTGGGGCAGTACTTGACGGCCAGCTCGATGGCGGCGCGCCGGCTCTCGGGCGGTTCGGGGTGGCGGATGGTGAGCTCCCCCTTCTTCGAGACCGAGAAGACCTCGGGCGCTTCGCCCTCGCAGGCGGCGTGGCCCTGGCACAGGTCGCGGTCGACGACCACCCTCACTGCGGCGGCTCCGATCCCGAGCCCGATGCCGTGCGGCGGCGATAGCGCACCCGGCAAGGCTGCTGGAGCTGCACCACCAGCTTCGAGTGGTCGTTGCGGTAGGAGTCCAGCGGCTGCGCCGCCTCGAACTCCCACCCCTGGAGGAGCACCGAGAAGATCGCCTTCAGCTGCATCATGGCGAAGGCGGCGCCGACGCAACGGTGCCGCCCCGCCCCGAAAGGGATCCAGGTCCACGGGTTGGCCCGGTCCTCCTCCCGCGGCTCGAGGTAGCGCGAGGGGACGAAGGCGTCGGGGTCCGGGAAGTCCTCGGGAATCCGGTTGCAGATGGCGGGGCTGGCCGCGACGAACTTGCCGGCGGCAATCCGGTAGTCGCGGTAGGACAGCTCCTCCATGGCGACGCGCAGCAGCAGAATCAGCGGCGGGTGCAGCCGCAATGCCTCCTTGAGCGCCGACTCGAGGTGCGGGATCTCCCGCAGCGCCTGGAAGCTGACCTCCGAGCCGTCGGCGTAGAGCTGGTCCAGCTCGTTGTTCACAGCCTGCAGCTCGGCCGGATGGCGCAGCAGCTCAATGAGCGTCCAGGCCGCCGTGCCCGAGGTCGTGTGGTGGCCGGCGAACATCATGGAGATGAACATTCCCGTCACGGTGTCGGCGCTGAAGCGCGGCGTGCCGTCCTCCCCGCGGATCGACATCAAAATGTCGAGCAGGTCGGCCTCGCCGTCGGGCGCCGGCGGACCGGAGGCCCGGCGCTCCATGATGTTGCCGACCAGCTCGACCAGCTCCACCCGTGCCGCGTCGCGGCGGTGGAAGCTCTCGATGTCCGCGTAGGGATCGACGTAGGCAATCGGATCCGTTCCCTGTTCGAGGTCGCGGTAGAGCCGGGCGAAGCGGCCGTCCAGCTCGCTGCGGAAGCGCGGGCCGATGAGGCAGGCCGAAGACGTGTAGATCGTCAGCTCGGCGAACCACTCCAGCAGGTCGATCTCACCCTCGTCGTCCCAGCCCGCCACCATCTGCTCCACCTCGTGCGAAATGGTGGCGGCGTGGCCGCGCATGAACTTGTCGCGCAGCGCCTGGTTGTGCAGCATCTCGCGGCGCCGCTCGGGCGGCGCGTCGAACACGACGCCCTTGCCGAAGATGGGCGTCATGAACGGGTAGGCCTCGGCCTGGTCGAGCTGCTCCTCGGGCGCCCGGAAGTAGAACTCATTGGCGTCGGCGCCCGTCAACAGCACGACGTCGCGCGTGGCCAGGGTGAACTCACCTACGTCGCCGCATTCGGCCCGCACGCGCGCCATCAGGCCGATGGGGTCGCGGCTGAGCTCGTCCAGGTGGCCGTTCTCGCCCTCCCCGCCCGAGACGCGCGGCGGTTCCCTCAACGTCGCCTCCGTCGTCACCGTGCTCCTTCCGTACTGATCGGTGCTTCCGGCTGGACCTCCACGACGCTGAGGTGCGTCCCGCGCGGCGCTGCCACCGCGTGGGCGATGGCCGACGCCACACCCTCGGGGCTCAGCAACGCCATGTGGCGGACCAGGCCCCAGCGCGTCCACTCGGCCAACAGCTCGCCGGTGACGTCAGGGTCCCAGTCCATCCCCATGCCCGTCAGGGTCGGGCCGGGCCGCACGATCACGGCGCGCACCCCCGTGCCCTCCAGCTCCATCTGCAGCGCGGTGACGAAGCCCTCGAGCCCCCACTTGGAAGCCACATAGGCCGCCATGCGCGGTCGGGGGTGGGCCACAACGTCGGACGTCACGAAGATCAAGTCGCCCCGGCGGCGTTCCACCATGCCGGCGCCGAAAGCGCGCACCAGCTGCTGGGCTCCACCGATGTTGACGCGCAGGACCTCCTCGAAGTCCTCCGGGCTGGTCTCGAGTGCCGTCCCGGGCTGAATCTTGGCCGCGTTGGACACGAGGACCTCCACCGGCCCGAACGCGGCGTCGGCCTCCTTGGCGAACCGCGTCACCGAGCCGCGATCCGCTAGGTCGAGGTGGCAGGCCACCGCCTCTCCCCCCTCGGCCCGGATGGATGCAGCCACTTCCTCGCACACCTCCACGCGGCGCGCCCCGAGCACCACGGGATGGCCCGCCCGGGCCAATGCCCGCGCCGCTTGGGCGCCGATGCCCGAGGAGGCGCCGGTCACCGCCGTCGGCCGGCGTTCGGGGTGAGGCTCGACGCGCGGCATCAGCGCAGCGTCACGGAGGTCGGCAGCGCGGCGAAGCCCCGCACGTTGATGGAGTGCACGCGCCGCATGCCCGCCGGGTCCACCTCGTAGTCCTTCACCCGCGCCCGCACCTCGGTCAGCGCGACCCGCGCCTCCATGCGTGCGAGCGCGGCCCCCATGCAGAAGTGGCGCCCGCTGCCGAAGCTGACCATGTCCTGGGTCCGGCGTTCGAGGTCGTACCGCTCGGAGTCAGGGAAGACGTCCTCGTCGCGGTTGGCCGAACCGAGCAGGAGCAGGATGCGCCGGCCCGCCTCAATGTCGACGTCCTGCACGCGCACCGGTTGGCTCGTCACCCGGACCAGCATCTGCGTCGAGGTGTCGTAGCGCAGCGTCTCTTCCACCCAGTCGGGCACGCGGACCGGGTCGGCCAAGGCCTTGGCCCGCTGGTCCGGATTGCGCCAGCCCCAGTACCAGGCGTTGCCGAGCAGCTTGGTCGTCGTCTCGTTCCCCGCCACCACCAACAGGAAGAGGAACCCGATCACCTCGTCGTCGGTCAGGCGGTCGCCGTCCATCTCGGCCTGCAGCAGCGACCAGGTCAGGTCGTCGTACTCGTGGCGCCGGCGGTCGGCCACCATCTCCGCGTAGTAACCGGCCAGGGTCAGCGCCGCGTCCAGCCCCTCCGCCGGTATGTCGGTCATCCCGTCCTCGCGGTGCAGCAGGAGGTCGGCCAGGCGCCGGATCTCGGCCCGGTCCGAGGCCGGCACTCCAACCAGTTCGGAGATCACGTCCATCGGCAAAAGTCCGGCGAAGTCGGCGATGAAATCGAACGATCCCGCCTCGAGCGCCGGCGTCAAATGGGCCACGGCCAGCGCGCGGATGTTGTCCTCCATGGCCGCCACCCGGCGTGGCGTGAAGCTCTTGCCCACAATGGAGCGCATGCGAGTGTGCCGGGGCGGGTCCATCGCGAGGAACGACATGGCGCGGTGCGCGTCGGGCCCGAAGGCGGCCGGGTCGAGGGTGACGCCGTAGGCGTTCGAGTAGTGGTCGACGTCGCGGAAGGCCGCCAGCACATCGGCATGGCGCGCGGTAGGCGAAGAAGTCGAGCTCCTCGTTGTAGAAGACGGGCGCCTCGGCACGCAGGCGGGCGTAGGTCGGGTACGGATCCTCGTGGATGCCGTAGTCGTAGGGGCTGTAGGCCAGCGGGGCCACCGTGGTCACGCCGCCGACGCCCCCGTGCCCGTCATGAGCGCGGCCGCCTCGGCCATCAGCGGCGGCACGGCGTCGAAGGCGAGGTGGCCCATGCCCGCGCTGAGCAACGCCCCGGTGTAGGTCACCTGCAGCACGTCGAGCACGCCCGGATCGACCCCGGCACCCAGAGCGGCGTCCAGACGGCGCGTGATCTCGGCGCCCAGCCGCGAACGCACGCGCTTCACGTCGGGGCCGTCCCCCAGCAGCGCCGTCGTGCAGACGGCGACGGCCGCCGACCCCATGGCGCCGAAGCCCATGGTGCGGGCGGTGTCGGCCACCCGGTCGGGCAGCGGCAGCGTCAGGTCGACCAGGCTCGGGGACGCCTGCGTGCGCCGCAAGAGGACTTCGGCCAGCAGGTGGTCCTTCCCCGAGAAATACGTGTAGGCCGTCGCAGGCGCCACTCCCGCCCGCTTGGCGATCGTCCGCACCGAGATCTCGGCGTAGGGCCGCTCCTCGGCCTCCTCGGCCGCAGCGGCGATCAGCCGCTCCATGACCTCGGCCTGGCGCTCGGAGAGATGGCGGCGCCCCGCGTGCACGGCCGGCGCGTCACGCCGATCCGCCTCGACGGCGTCGAACATGCTCATCCGTCCGCGGCCGGCGGCACGTGCGGCGTCCCGTCCTTCATGTCGGGGAACGTGAAGGTGGCGGCGGTCGTCATGCGCGTGATCTTGGTGATGTCCTTCTCGGGCAGCGTCTCGGTCTCGTCCTCGATCACGATCTCCCAGCGGCAGTGCGGCACCCGGCCGGTCGGGACCCGCGGCGGACGGTGCACGTGCCGGATGTGCGCCTTGGGGTTGACCGCCTGCGCCGTCACGTCGAACGTCCCGTCCTCAATGTGATGGCACATGTTCGTCACCATCGCATCGCCGAACGGCTCGGCGTCCATCAGTGCGCCGCAGTAGGCCAGCTCGAAGTACCCGTGCCGCTCGTCGACCAGCTCGTAGTGCACGTCCATGTAATGGTGCGGGAAGCCGGGGTCGAGCTGCAGCACCTTGAAGATGGCCGAGACCCCGTCGCCCTCGACGCGCATGATCTGGCGCAGGCGGTCGCCGTAGACGGGGCTGGCCCCGGCCCACTCCTCGATGGCCAGCTCCTTGACCGCCTCGGCGCCGTACTTCATGCCGATGGCGGCGCACATGGACCGGTCCAGCAGGTGGACGATGAGCCCGTACTCGCGCACCAGCCTGACGAGGGCCTCCTTCGAGAGGTCCTCGTAGTCGAACCCGGGGTCGAAAGCGCCCGAGTAGTCGCCCCGCCCAGCCGCCACTGCCGGCCAGGCCGGCCCGGCCCCTGCCTCATTTTCGTCGGTCATCGGTCCAAACTATATTCCAGACAGTTGTCCGGATCTAGGGTCCCCGCCCGGCGGGCCCGGCGAGGAGCTCGGCGTCGACCTCCCTCTCGCCACCCTGGCCGAGCGACGCTGTGGCCGTATCTACGGGTTCGAGGGCGACATCTGATGTCGGTAGGGTCGGTCCGTGCCGGGAGAGAAGCGCAACGTCGTCACAGCAGAGGAGCGAGAGTGAGCGATCAAGAGGAGAGGCGCGCCGCCGGCATGGCCAAGATGCAGGAGGTCTACGGCTTCACCGTCGACCCCGCCGATCTCCCGGGCCGCTACATCGACGTCACCGTCGATCACCTCTTCGGGACTGTCTGGACCGACGACACTCTCGAGCTGCGGGACCGGCGCATGCTGACCATCGGCGTCCTGGCGGCGCAGGACAAGCCGGAGCTCCTCGAGATCCAGTTCGAGAACGCGCTCCGGCGCGGCGAGCTGACCGTCGACCAGGTCCGTGAGGTCGTCGTCCATCTCACCCACTACATCGGCTGGCCCCTCTCCACGGGCGTCAGCGGAGCGGCGGAAAACGTCATCCGCCGCCACGCGGGCGCCGGCGACGACGTCGGGGCCTGATGCCCAGCCGGATCGAGGTCGAGGAGGCGGCACCGGGAGTCCGCGTCATCGCCTTCAACCGGCCCGAGGTCCGGAACGCCTTCGACACGGCCATGTACCAGGAGGTGACCGCCGCCCTGCGCGCCGCCGACTCGGACGAGGCGGTCGGAGCCGTGGTGCTCACCGGCCGGGGCAGCGCTTTCACCTCCGGGCAGGACCTGGCCGAGATGGCCGCCATCGCCACCGGGACCGCCGTCGAAGGCGCCGGACAGGGCTTCATGAGCATGCTGGAGTGCCTGATCGATCTCTCCGTGCCGATGCTCGCCGCCGTCAACGGTGTCGCGGTCGGGCTCGGGTTCACCCTGCTGCCGCACTGCAACCTCGTCCTCGTCGACGCCGAGGCGCGCCTGCGCGTCCCGTTCGCCGAGCTGGGCGTGCCTCCCGAGGCGGCCAGCAGCGTCCTGTTCCCCGCGCTCATGGGCTGGCAGCAGGCGGCGCGGATCCTGCTCACCTCGGACTGGGTCGGCGCGACCGAGCTGGTCGAGCTCGGCGTGGCCCTCAAGGTGTGCGAGGCCGGCACCGTGCTCGACGAGACGGTGGCCCTGGCGGCGCGCATCGCCGCGCACCCGCGGGCCGCCACCCGGGCCAGCACCTCGCTCGTGCGCGCCGCCCGCCGCGACGCCGTGGTCGAGGCCAACCGCCGCGAGCAGGCCGCCTTCGGCACGCTGCTCCGCACCGCAGTCGGGAGCGGCGCCCTGGCCGAGTTCGCCTCCCGGCCGGCCGTCTCCGACGGGACCTGACCGTGCGGATCGGCATCACCGCCGCCCTGACCGACTGCGACCTGGCGCCGGCCGTCCTCGCCGCCGCCGTCGAAGACCTCGGCTTCGACTCCTTGTATCTACCCGAGCACACGCACCTTCCCGTGCAGGAGGACACACCCCCCGCCCTCGTCGAGGGCGTCCGGCTTGACGACTACAAGCGCTGCCTCGACCCCCTGGTCGCGCTGGCCACCGTCGCCGCCGTCACCACGCGCATCGGGCTGGGCACCGGGATTCTGCTGGCCGCCCAGCACGAGCCGATCCTGCTTGCCAAGCAGGTCGCGACGCTCGACCATCTCTCGGGCGGGCGGGTCACCCTCGGCGTCGGGTTCGGCTGGAACCGCACCGAGGCCGAGGACCACGGCATCGAATGGGGCCGCCGGCACGACGTGGTGCGTGAGCACCTCGCCGCCATGGAGGCCGTCTGGTCCGCCGACCAGGCTGAGTACCACGGCGAGTTCGTCGACTTCGGGCCGACGTGGTCCTGGCCAAAGCCCGTGCAGCAGCCCCGCGTGCGGACGCTCGTCGGTGGTGGCGCCAACGACGCGGTCTTCGCCGCCGTCGTGGAGAGCGCCGACGGCTGGATACCCATCGGCGGCAGCGGCCTGACCGCCGCCATCCCCAGGCTGCACGCGCTCGCCGCCGAAGCCGGGCGCGACCCGGCCGCCCTCGACGTCGTGCCCTTCGGCACCATCGCGGACGAGGGCAAGCTGGAGCACTACGCCGGGCTCGGCATCACCGAGGTGGTGCTCCGGGTGCGGGCCGGCGGCGAAGCCTCCGTGCGGGCCGAGCTGGACTCGCTGGCACCGCTCGTCCCCTTCGCGGCCACACTGGAGTCACCATGACCGACCCGATCGACACCACCCCCCGGCTCGGCAGCACCACGCCGCTCCCGAAGATCATCAGCGTCGACGACCACATCGTCGAGCCGCCGCACCTCTGGGACACCTGGCTGCCGGCGCGCTACCGCGACCGCGGCCCCAGGGCCGAGCGCCGGGGCATCGGCGACATGGAGCACATCGGCGGCGGCACCTACCGCCAGACCTTCGACCCCGACGGGCCCCAGGCCGACTGCTGGGTCTACGAGGATCTCGTCTACATCAACAAGCGCCACGTGGCCGCCGTCGGCTTCGACCGCGACGACATGACGATGTCTCCCATCACCTACGACGAGATGCGCCCGGGCTGTTACGAGCCCCGCGCCCGCATCGCCGACAACGAGGCGAACTGGGTGGAGGCGAGCCTGTGCTTCCCGACCTTCCCGCGCTTCTGCGGCCAGACCTTCTTGGAGGCGAAGGACAAGGAGCTGGCCGAGGCCTGCGTCGTCGCTTACAACGACTTCATGGTCGAGGAGTGGTGCGGCGACAGCGGCGGCCGATTGCTCCCGCTGTGCCTCATTCCGCTGTGGGACGCGGAGAAGGCGGCCGCTGAGGTCCGCCGGAACGCTTCCCGCGGCGTGCGCGCCGTCTGCTTCAGCGAGATCCCGCCACACCTCGGGCTGCCCAGCATCCACAGCGGCTATTGGGATCCCTTCTTCGCTGCCTGCGCGGAGACCGGAACCGTGGTCTCCATGCACATCGGCTCCTCCTCCAAAATGCCGGCGACGTCTGCCGACGCGCCCGTCGCCGTGGCGGCGTCGCTTTCCTTCGGCAACGCCATGTCGTCGCTGTGCGACTTCTTGTTCTCCGGCGTGTTGATCCGCTTTCCCGAGCTCGTCCTGGCCTACTCGGAAGGCCAGATCGGCTGGCTGCCCTACATCCTCGAGCGCGTCGACGACGTGTGGCGCGAGCACCGCGCCTGGGGCGGCGTGAAGGACACCATTCTCGAGCCGCCGTCCACCTATTTCCACCGCCAGGTCTACGGCTGCTTCTTCCGCGACCAGCACGGCCTGGACTCGCTCGACGTCATCGGCGCCGACCGCGTCACCTTCGAGACCGACTACCCCCACACCGACTCCACCTGGCCCGACACGCGGGCCGTGGCCGAAGAGCTGGTGCGCAACCTCTCCGACGAGGAGGTGTACCGGATCATGCGGGGCAACGCCATGACGATGCTCGGCCTGGAAGGACCGTGAAGCTCGGCGACGTCGTCAACCCCTCGGCGGCGCAATGGGGCAAACCGCTCGACGGCATTCGCGTGCTCGCCCTCGAGCAGATGCAGGCGCTCCCCTACGCCACCCAGCTGCTGGGGCGCCTCGGCGCGGAGGTGGTCAAGATCGAGTCGCCTGGGAACGGTGATCTCGGGCGCAGCGCCTCGCCGGCCATGACCGATCCGGACGGGCGCTCCGTCGGCGCCACCTTCCTGCGCAACAACCTGTCCAAGCGCTCCGTCGTCGTCGACCTCAAGCAACCGGCGGGGCGCGACCTCGTCCTGCGGCTGGCGCCGCGCTTCGACGTCGTGGCCGAGAATTTCCGGGCCGGCGCCATCGAACGGCTCGGCCTGGGCTACGACGAGGTGGCCGCGGCGCACCCTGCAGTGATTTACCTCTCCATCTCCGGCTTCGGGCATCAGGTCCCGGCGGGGACCCCGGAGTCCCCGTACGCCGACTGGCCCGCGCTGGCCTCCATCGTCGAGGCGATGAGCGGCGCCTACGAGTTCAAGCGTCCCGAGGGGCAGCCACCGATCGGCTCACCCATGGGTGGCCTGGGCGACATCGTCAGCGGGCTGTTCGCCGTCATCGGCACCCAGGCCGCGCTGCGCCAGCGCGACCGCACCGGGCGGGGGCAGCGCGTCGACGTGGCCATGCTCGACGCCCTGGTCGCCGTGCTCGATGTCGTCCCCAACTTCTGGTCCATGGGCATGCCGATGGGGACACCGTGGCCGGGGATCCTGCACGGCTTCCGGGCTTCCGACGGGTGGTTCATGCTGCAGGTGCTGCGGGCGCACCAGTGGCCGGACCTGGCCCGCGCCATCGGCCGGCCGGAGTGGGCCGACGACGCGCGCTTCGCCACGCCGCAGGGCTGGCTGGACCACCTCGAGTCGGACATCCGGCCCGCCCTTGAGTCGTGGGCCGCTGCGTTGACGAAGCGCGAGGCATGCGATGCCTTGAACGCTGCCGGTCTGGTGGCCGGGCCCGTCGCCAACGACGAGGAGGTGGTGGCGGATCCGCACCTGGCGGGGCGCCACATGCTGGTGGAGCACCCGCGCACCGACGGTGTCGCCCAACCGGTGCTGATCCCGGGGCTGCCCGTGAAGTTCGCCGATGTGGCCGAAGGCCCCGAGACGCGGGTGCCGTGGCTCGGCGAGCACACCGATGACGTGCTGGCGACCGAGCTCGGACTCGGTGCCGACGAGCTGGCGGCTCTACGGGCCGACGGGGTGATCGGCCCGTCGACGCCGTCGGGCTGAGGTGATGCCTCTCGCCAACCCGCTAGGAGACTGTTGAACAAATCGGGGTTTGGTGCTCGCGATTTGAGCCTGGATCGTCAAGAATTGGCGGGTGCAAGGACACAGCGAATCCAACCCTGAGCTGCTCGATGCCGCGGCCTTGTGCCGGCAACTCGTTCCTGAAGGAAGCGTTGAGGCGTTTTTGGCTGATCACCGCCATGATCTGTTTCCTGACGAGATGTTCGAAGACCTGTTCCCCTCGGGCCGTGGTCGACCGTCGATCCCCGCGGACGTGGTGGCTTCGGTCATGGTCCTCCAGGCCCTCGAGGGCCTCTCGGACCGTGATGCGGCTCGGGCGCTGCGGGACCGGATCAGCTGGAAGGTGGCCTGCGGCCTCGCGCTCGATGACGAAGGTTTCGACTTCTCGGTGCTCACCTATTGGCGGACCAGGCTGCGCAGGTCAGATCGTCCGGAGCGGATCTTCGATGCCGTGCGCTCTGTCATCGATGCCACCGGGGTGTTGAAGGGCAAGACCCGTCGAGCGCTCGACTCGACCCTGCTCGACGATGCGGTGGCCACCCAGGACACCGTGACACAGCTGATCGCCGCCATCCGCCGGGTGCGCCGGGTCGTCCCGGGAGCCGACTTGGTGCCCCTGTCCGCGCATGACTACGAGTCCCAGGGCAAGCCACTCATTGCCTGGGACGATCCGGTGGCCAAGGCAGCCCTGGTCGACGAACTGGTCAACGACGCCTTGGCTCTGTTGGCCGCCTTCGAGAACGAGAACGAAGAGCCCGAAGCCACCTCGGCTCTCGGGTTGTTGGCGCTCGTCGCCGGCCAAGACGTCGAACAAGACGTCGATGGCACGTGGAAGATCGCCCAGCGTGTGGCACCTGACCGGATCATCTCGACCGTCGATCCCGAGGCCCGGCACATGCACAAGTCCCGCTCTGAGTACCGGGACGGTTACAAGGCGCACATCGCCATCGAACCCGAGACCGGACTGATCACCGCCGCCGCGCTCACCCCGGCCAATACTGCCGACGGGCCGACGGGGGTCGATCTTTTGGCCGATGAAGCACCCGGACTCCAGGTCCTCGCCGACGGCGCGTATGGATCGGGCGAGACACTCAACGCGCTAGCCAAGGCCACCCACCGCCGCGCCATCAAGCCCTGGCCTATGTCAGCAGCGATTCTGGGTGGGTTCGACCGAGACGATTTTGTCGTTGACGCGCAGGCGGGGACCGCCACATGCCCGGCCGGACACACCGTGAGGATCACTCCCGGGCGAGCCGCTGTATTCGGGATCCGCTGCTCGGGCTGTCCACTCCGAGCGCGGTGCACAAATGCCAAAGACGGCCGGACACTCCACCTTCATCCCCACGATGCCGAACTCGTCGAGTCCCGTCGGGCGTGGCGCGAGGGTGACTTTGCCGACGACTACCGACGATGGCGTCCCATGGTCGAACGCTCCATCGCCTGGCTGGTGGCCAACGGCAGCCGACGGGTCCGGTTCCGCGGCGTTGAGAAGAACCAGCTCGGGCTCTCCCATCGGATTGCCGCCATCAACCTCCGCCGCTTGGTGAACCTCGGGCTGGTGAACGAAGGGGGGTGGCAACTCAGACCCAGCTGACCCCGGGCGCGCAAGTCCGGGTCGTCAAAAATGGGACCTCACCTCGGGCACTGCCCATCCAGGGTGGCCGGCTTCAACCCATTTTCACGCCGGCGCTTCGGTGCGGACATATCCCGGACTTGCTGAACTCAACGTACGCCTCGAAAGGCGATTGTTCAACAGTCTCCTAGTACCGCGGCAGGGCGATGAAGGCGACCAGGTAGGCGAACAGCCCGGCGCCGACGAGCGTGCAGGCGTGGAACATCTCGTGGAAACCGAAGACACGCGGCCACGGGTCCGGGCGCTTGCGGGCGTAGACGAGGGCGCCCAGGGTGTAGGCCAACCCGGCGATCAGCATCAGCGCGAAGCCGGTCCAGCCCAGGCTGCGCACCAGCTGGGGCGCCACAATGACCGGACACCAGCCCACGACGACGTACGGGATGGCCACGACCCACTGCGGCGCATCGAGGAACGCCTGACGCAGCACGATGCCTGCACACGCGCCGGCCCAGACCAAGGCGAGCACGAGCACCTCGGCCCACCCCGTCAATGCCAGGCCGGCCACCGCCGTGCACGTCCCGGCGATTCCGATGAAGATCGCGCTGTGGTCGGCCCTTCGCATGCGCCGCCAAGCCGGGGCCGACCAACGCAGGCGGTGAAAGGCCGCGCTGGTGCCGAACATGGCCAGCATGCCGGCGACGTAGATCGCCAACTCCGCCGTCGCTGCCGCGTCCGGGCCGGCGACAATCAGAAAGGGGCCACCGATCAGCCAGGCGAAGAACGCGCCGGCGTGCAACCAACCGCGCAGGAGTGGGCGGGCGCCACGGTTGTCGGCCGTCCTGCCCTGCTCGCCCTGCGCCAGGGCCGTCACAGGGAACCGTCGTCAAGCCGGTCCGCCAACTCGATCTCGCGGCGTGAGATGCCGAGCAGGAAAAGGATCGCGTCGAGGTAAGGCACGCTGAGCGCGGCGTCGGCCGCCTCGCGCACGACCGGCTTGGCGTTGAACGCGATGCCGAGGCCGGCGACCGCCAGCATGTCGATGTCGTTGGCGCCGTCGCCCACCGCGATCGTGCGCGCCAGGGGCACGCCAGCAGCCACGGCGAACCGCTCGAGCGCCGTGGCCTTCCCCTCCCGGTCGACGATGGTTCCGTCCAGCTCACCGGTGACGACTCCTGCCTCCACCACGAGCACGTTGGCCGCCACGTGGTCGATGTCGAGCTCGTCGACCAGCGGGCCGATCAGCTGGGTGAAGCCGCCGCTGACTACCGCCAGCTCGTAGCCGAGACGCTTGAGGGTGCGCACAAGGGTGCGCGCGCCGGGTGTCAAGACGATGCCCGCGCGCACGGCCTCCAGATCGACTTCACGCAGGCCGGCCAGGAGCTGCACCCGTTGGCGGAGGGCATCGGTGAAGTCCAACTCTCCGGCCATGGCCGCCGCCGTCACCGCTGCCACTTCCTGACCGCAGCCGCACCGCTCCGCCAACAGGTCGATCATCTCCCCCTGCAGCAAGGTCGAGTCGGCATCGAGCACGATCAGGTGCTTGGCCCGCCGGTGCAGGCCGGCTGCCTGCACGGCAACGTCGACCTGGCAACGAGCTGCGGCCTCGGCCAGGGCGCGGCGCAACCTGTCGACTGCGGCACCGGCCACGGTGAACTCGTAACTGTGCACCGGGTACGCCGCCAGGCGCACGATGCGTTCGATGTTGCCACCACTCTGCGCGATGGCGCCGGTGATCGTCTGAAGGGTGGCGGCGTCGATCTCCGGTGCGAGCAGGGTGACCAGGTGCACCTCGGCGACGTCAGCGCCATCGTCCACCTCGACCAGGGGGTCGACTGCGACCTCCACCCCAGCACCGTCGAAGCGCTCCTTCAACAGAGCGCACACCGGCTCCACCTGGGTGCGCAGCATGTCGGCCTGCACGCAGAGGAGGAGCCGGCCATGGACGCGCACCTGCTCCACGTCGTCGATCTCGACGCCGCGCTCGGCCAGTGCCTCGAAGAGCCGCGCGGAGATACCCGAGCCGTCCTGCCCGCTCACCGTGACCAGGAACGGTGAGCGCCTATCGGTCATGTACGCGCGACGCCTTCTCGGTGACCCAACCGGCGCCCTCCACCCAGCGCTTGACGATCCGCGCCGGCACGCCGGCGACGACGCAGCGGTCCGGTACCTCGCCGCGCACCACTGCACCGGCCGCCACCACGACGTGCTCGCCGATCTGGGCCCCGGGGAGGATGACCGCGTTGGCGCCCAGCCAGCTCCCTGACCCGATGCGCACCGGCGCCTCGGTCGGCCACTGCCGCCCGATGGGCTCGACAGGATCCTCGTAGGAGTGGTTCTGATCCGTGATGTACACGTAGGGCCCCGTCTGAATATCGTCCCCGATGACGATCTCCCAATGCCCCACGATGTGCGAGCCCCTCCCGATCAGAGTGCGGCTCCCGATGGAGACGACCGGGTCGGTCGGCATCACCTGTCCCGGTGCCATACCGGCCGAAATGGAGACGTATGGCCCCACGATCGTCTCGGCGCCGATGTGGATCAGGTGCTCGTTGTAGATGGCGCCCTGGGGGAACAGCAGGCATGAGCCGGCGCCCATCCGCCCGAAACGGCGCCCCCGAGGATCACCCGGGCCGACCGCCCCCAGATCGGCCGCGCCTTCCCACGCCGCGTGCACCAGCCGGGACAAGGGCCGCCGCAGCGGTGCCGGGAGGGAGCGGGCCCAACTCACGCAGGAATGGTAGGTGGTCGTGCCGACCCCTTCGTCACCGGCGCCCCGCCAAATCCGCAATGCGGGTGCATGGGTACACTTCGTCTCGTGCAGAGCCTCCCAGCGGACGGTGGCTCCGACCCCGTTGCGCCGCCGTCGCAGAGCCCGATGGACCGACGCCACTTCCTGCAACTCTCCGCCCTGGGCGCGGTCGGATTCGCCGGTGCAAAGCGTCTGAGCACGCAGCACGCAAAGCAAAGGGTCCCGGCGAAAGCCAAGCACCGCGTCACCGAGCAGTTGCCCGCCGTGATCGACCAGCGGCTGCCAAGTGGCGTCATCGTTCCGACAGCGCCCTGGCTGATCGCCGAGAACGCAAAGCCGGGCACGCTCAACTGGATCTGCAACCACAACCAACCCGACCACGCGCTCGAAGGGTTCGCCAGCCAGGTCAGCGCTGTGCCCGGCGACGACGTGGCGTTGTTCATCAGCACCGTCGCGCAGGCCGTGCAGGTGCAGGCCTACCGGATGGGCTTTTATCAGGGGCTCGGTGGTCGCCTCGTCGTGCAGACGGACTTCCTCCCGGCCAAGGTCCAGGCCGCGCCGGTCATCACGCCCGGCATCGGCACGGTGACCTGTCCCTGGTCACCCACGCTGACGCTCAACATCACCAAGGATTGGCTGCCCGGTTGCTACCTCTTGAAACTGGTCGGAGACGGGGGCCAGGAGCAGTTCGTCCCGCTCACGATCCGCGACGACACGTCCATGGCGTCGTACGTGCTGCAGAACAGCGTCACGACATGGCAGGCCTACAACCTGTGGGGCAGCTACAGCCTCTACTACGGGCCCGACGGCAAGGGTCACACCACCTTCGCCGACCGCGCCCGAGCTGTCTCCTTCGATCGCCCCTACCCGCAGACCTGGGCCTCGGGAGCGGCCGACTTCGTCGGGAACGAGCTCCCGCTGTTGTTCCACCTCGAAAGCCTCGGGCTGGATCTGACCTACTGGACCGACGTCGACCTGCATGCCCAGCCCGGGCTCCTCATGAACCATCGCTGCCTCTTCAGCCTGGGCCACGATGAGTACTGGTCCGCGGCCATGCGCCTGGGGGCGGCCACGGCCAACGCCGGCGGTACCAACCTGGCTTTCCTCGGAGCCAATGCCTGCTACCGCCAAATCCGCATGCAGCCGACCTCGGTCGGTCCCAATCGCCTGCAGGTCTGCTACAAGGATGCCACCGAGGACCCGATCGCCAAGGAGCAGCCGGAACTCACCACGGTCAACTGGAACCAGGCGCCGGTCAACAATCCCGAGTCGACTCTCATCGGGTCGATGTACCAGTCGGTCGGAGCCAAGGCCGACATGGTGGTCACCGACGCGTCGTCCTGGTTCTACAACGGGTGCAACCTCACCGACGGCAACACCTTCAGCACCGTCATCCTCGGCGAGTACGACCGCTACGTCCCGTCGATGCCCGGCCCTGAGAACACCGACGTGCTGGCTCACTCGCCCGTGCCGGGCCAAGCGAACTGGTCCGACATCACCTACTTCACCGCGCCTGGGAACGGCGGGGGTGTGCTGGCCAGCGGTTCGGCCAGCTTCGTGTCGCTGCTCGGGACGACCGGGGTGATTCCGCCCAACGTCATCAGGCCGGCCATTCCGGGGGTGACCGACGTGATCCGCCGGGCCATGGAGAACGTCTACGGCCGCTTCGGTCTAGGCCCGGCCACGTCCTACGGCAGCTCGACCGGCAATTGGGCAGACGTCTATACCGGTGCCGCAGCCAAAGTCGGGTCCGCGGCCGGTACCCCCTCCGCCTGAGGTTTCGGACTACTTGGACCTGCCCAGGCCCCAGCGCGATGGGGGATGCCACCACTTTTGGGTCCGGTCCCCGTACGATCGAGGCCCAGCGATGCTCAAATCAGAGACCACACGTTCCAGGGTGCGCCGCCCGCACGCCTGGGGCGCGCTGGCGGCGGCGGGGCTCACCGGACTGCTGCTGAGCGCCTGCGCAGCCTCTTCGGCCCACGAAGCAGTGGCCAAGGTGAAGCGCACGACAACCACCACGACCACCGCGCCCGCCCCAGCCTGTCCGCTGACCGGCGTCCCGGCGCCGGGTGGTGCCGTCCCCCAGCGTCCCGCCATGGCAGTCAAGATCGACAACTACCCGGCCGGCCGGCCTCAATCGGGTCTCGACAAGGCCGACATCATCTTCGAGGAGCCCGTCGAGGGCGGCATCACCCGCTTCGCCGCCGTGTTCCAGTGCCAGGACGCGGCGTTGATCGGTCCCGTTCGCTCGGCCCGCAACATCGACATCGGCATCCTCGGGCAGCTGGGCAACCCGCTGCTGGCGCATGTGGGCGGCATCGACCCGGTGCTCGCCAACATCGACGCCTCGCCAGTCGTGAACGTCGACATCGGCGACAGCAACTCGCTCATGATCCACCCGGCCGGCCACGTCCCGCCGGACGCGGACTACACCTCGAGCGCCATCGTCTACGGCACTCATCCGACGATGAACACGCCGCCCCAGCCCCTATTCACCTACTCGGACAACACGCCTCCCGGCGGGACCGCCATCTCCAGCGTGAACATCGACTTCTCGGGGACGTCCAACGTCACGTGGAAATGGAACAAGGCCACCGACACCTTCCTGCGCTACTACAACGGGACGACCCCGGACATGCTGGCCGACAACGTGCAGAACCAGGCAGCCAACGTCGTCGTGCAATACGTGCAGATCAGCTACGGGCCGTGGCTCGAGAACGACGAAGGGGGCTTGGAGGTCCAGGCTGACCTGTACCCCGACGCCAGCGGCACCGCGGTCATCTACCGCAATGGGTACACCATCCCGGGTACCTGGCACCGCTCAACCCTCGGCTCCCCGACCCAGTTCGTCAACGCGTTCGGCGTGCCCATCCCGATGCAACCAGGCCAGACGTGGGTCGAGCTGGTGCCCAACACCATCATGGCCACCACCACTCCCTAAACCGCGCCGAAGCGGTGTCGTCAGGCCGCAGGCTTGCGCGCCACCACTGCCAGCAGCAGGCAATCCTCGGCCGCGGCGAACACGCCCGGGCACCCGCTGGCCTCCGCCTCGTCGAACACGCCTGAGGCCACACCACGCTGCATCAGGTTCAGGCCCTTGCACTCGGTCACTTCGAAGCCGGCGCCTTCCAGTTTGGCCACCAACTCAGCGGCGGCGTACTCAATCTGGTGGTCGTGGTTCATCAGCGCTTCCGAACGCAATCGCCATACCGGACCGTTCGGCGTATCGAGACAGAACCAACCACCGGGGGCCAGTACCCGGAAGGCCTCCCGCGCCACCGCGTCGCCGTCGGCCTCGCTGACGTGCTCTATCGACTGGCCGCTGTAGACCAGGTCGAACGATCCGTCCCCGTAGCGCCCGAGATCCACCATGGAGTGAAACGCGAACTCCACCGGGCCGAGCTCGGACTGGACCGCCTCGCCCGACGAGCCGCCCTGGTAGATGCCATCACGCTCGTCGACCGGGAGATCGACGACCACCAAGCGCTCGAATGGATAGGGGTAGCCCAGGTGAACCAGCGCCCCGTCGGGCAGGCCCTGGTGCGTACCGCCCAAATCCAGGATGCGCGCCGCCCGCGGCAGGCCGGCCACGAACTCGCTGCGGCTGACATGCATGGAGAGCAACACGTTGCCGATGGGCACACGCCGGCGAAACTCCTCCGAGTGAGCCAGCGCTTCGGCCACGCCATGACGCGACAACGAACCGTCCGTGAGCTTCTGGACATAGTCGGCATCGCCGGCCGCATCAGGCTCGCGATCCAACACAACATTGAAGGCCAGCCGCACCGACTGCTTCGGCGGCAGGTAGCGGAATGGGATGGTGGGGACGAAGCGGTCGAGGATCCGATAGGTCCGTTGCTTCCACTCGCGAGCCGGCATCGCACCATTGTTGTCCGGACGCGAAGCGCTCCGGGCCTTTGCCCTACGAAAGCGGGGGCTGGCCCGGAGGCTTCGATGCCGTGAGGGGCGGGGCGTTACTAGGAATCGATGGAGATCGGAACGTCGTCGGGGTCGACGGCGCCCTCCAGCTCGAGGTCGTCCTCGACCTTGGGCGCCAGGCACTCGCGGACGCGGTCGTTGATCTCGGCCATGAGCTGGGGGTTCTCGATGAGGAACGTCTTCACGTTCTCCCGACCCTGGCCGAGCTGCTCACCCTCGTAGGTGAACCAGGCGCCCGACTTCTTGACGAACCCGAGGTCGACCGCGACATCGAGGAGCGACCCCTCGCGGCTGATGCCCTTGCCGTACATGATGTCGAACTCAGCCTGCTTGAACGGGGCCGAGCACTTGTTCTTGACGACCTTGACCCTGGTCCGGTTGCCCACCACGTCGGCCCCGTCCTTGATCGCCTCGATGCGACGGATGTCGAGCCGGATGGAGGCATAGAACTTCAGCGCACGACCACCCGGGGTGACCTCGGGCGAGTTGTGCACCACGACGCCGTCGACCAGGTAGTTGTGGCTGCCTTCGACTTCGATGTCGAACCGGTGCATGGAACGGGTCGGGGGCTTGACGTGGATGTCGGTCACGGGGAGAGCCACCAGCTCGTACCGCATCGGCGAGAAGTGGGGCTCAACCGCGAAGCGGCCCCGGTAGGCCGGGAGGAGCTTGTACTCCATGCTCGGGTGCACGAACGGGGCGATCAGGGCGTGGAACTTCGCCGTCTCACCGTTGCTGAAGACCAACAGCGCCTTCTTCGCTGCACCGGAGGCAACGAGCTTCGCCTGAATACCCCAGGTGTCGGCCAGATAGGCCACCAGGCGCTCCCGGGTCGCGGGCTCCATCGCCTCGATGCAGATGGTGGTGCGTCCCGTGAGTCCCGCCGTCCGCTTCTGCACTCCCTTCGACCGGATGGAGAGGTTGCCATCGTCCATGTACCAGAGGGCGAGCGAGAGCGGCGAGAGGCGCTTCATGTAGTCGTCGTCGAAGACCTTCTTCTTGTCGACGTAGACGTCCTGGCGGAGCGGGGCCAGCTCGGGCAGCGGCTGGAAGTCATAGATGACGACCCCGTCCTTCCGGACCATGCGGCTGCTCCCCAGATTGGCGAACAGAGAGGCTTTCCAGTCGGCATACGGCGTCTGCTTCTCGCAATGGCTGTACCTGAATCGGGCCCCGTGGCCGCTGCGCGTCGACGACAGGGCTCCATCACCCATCAGCGTTCCGCGCAGGGCTTCCCACTGGAAGTCGGAGAGGTAGTGCGGGAGCGCCTCCAGCACCCGGTCACCGACCTTCAACTGACCGGCCTCGCGCCAGCCACTGGGCGTACGGATCAGGTGGTTCGAGGTGCACGCGAGCTGGGCCCGGCCGTTCTTCATCGGCTTGGCCACGGTGATCTGCAGGAACTGGTCGGTGGTCCCGTTGTCGAACCAGTTCACGACCCGCTTGGGCGCAATGGCGCCGACTTCAGGGTCGTAGGACAGGACCTCGACCGGCAGGCGCTGGTTGACGATCTTGCCTATCTTCTCCGTGCTGCCGTCGGCCAAGACGACCCGGGCGCCATAGGCAAAACATCCATACATGACGCCGATTTTTTCCCGCAGCTGGTTGATGAAGATGGCGATGGTGCTGGACTTCGACAGCGTGCCCGTCAGCTTGCGCAGCGCCTGAGACATGAGCCGCGCCTGGAGACCGACGTGGGTGTCCCCCATCTCGCCCTCGATCTCGGCCCGCGGCGTCAGTGCCGCCACCGAGTCGATGACGAGGACGTCGAGCGCCCCGGATCGGATCAGCATGTCGGCGATCTCGAGCGCCTGCTCACCGGTGTCCGGCTGCGAGATCAGGAGGTCGTCGACGTTGACCCCGATGGCCCGCGCATAGACCGGGTCCATGGCGTGCTCGGCGTCGATGTAGGCGCAGATGCCGCCGTTGCGCTGCGCCTCGGCCACCGCGTGCATGGCGAGCGTCGACTTCCCCGACGACTCGGGGCCGTAGATCTCCACGATGCGCCCCCGGGGCAGGCCGCCGATGCCCAGCGCGAGGTCCAGGGAAAGTGCGCCGGTCGGGATCGACTCGATGTTCATCCCGACGTTGTCGCCCATGCGCATGACCGAGCCCTTGCCGAACTGCTTCTCGATCTGCCCCAGCGCGGCATCTAATGCCTTTTCCCGTTCTGCTTCGGCCATCCCTCTCTCCTCTGTCTGTGGTGCTGCGACTGTGTGGTGCCGGCCCCGCTCGGCACCGCTGTGGTGACCCTACGGTGGGGATGTGACGACCCCGCCGGCGCTGCCTGGTTGGCAGCATAACGAACGTGTGTTCGTACAACGTGGACCCTTTCCCCGACGGAAAGGGGTGGCCGGAGAACGGTCGCGCGCCGGCCGCCGGGACGTCGTCCGGCGGAGAGGATCGGCGACCCGAAGCAGCGTCGTGTCCATGCGAAGCTGACGGCTCCCGGGCGGGCGGGGCGAGGAGGAGGCTGGTGGTGGAGTGAGAAGGCTCGTGGTCGGCATGCTGTTGGCCGGAGCCGTGGGCGTCGGCGTCTCCGTGGGCGCGGCGGTGCCGGCCGGCGCCACCACGTCCGCCTCGGCCCTCTACGAGGAGGCGCTCGCCAGCACCCATGCCTGGTCCGTCCACTACGAGTCGAACTCGACCGAGGCCAAGGTGACCCTGGTCGAGAGCGGCGACGCCGGACCGGCCTCGGCCAGCCAGACCGTCACGATGGGCAACGGCACCATCTCCATCCTCGTGATCGGCGGCATCTCCTACGTCAAGGGCAACGCCGCTGGCCTCGAGAACCTGGCCGGACTCAGCTCATCCCAAGCAACCGAGGCGACCGGGCAGTGGATCGAGTTCTCGACGGACAACGCGGCCTTCGCCGCCGTGGTCGAGGGAGTCCGCTCCGCTGACCTGTCCAAGGAACTGGCGCTCAAGGCCCCGCTCTCGCTCGGGCGCGCCCGCACGCTCGATGGCCAGACGGTCGACGCCATTGAGGGGAACCAGACCTTCGGGAGCAAGTCCGAGCACGTCGTCCTCTACGTCCGGGCCCAAGGCACCCACGTTCCGGTGCAGGAGGACTCGGTGAACACCAAGGGGCAGTCGACCGACACCGAGCACATCACCTATTCCAAGTGGGGAGAGCTGGTGCGCCCCGAGGCACCCACAGCGACGATCAAGGTCGGCTCGATAAGCGCGGTCTAAGAAAGAGGACCGACGACTCCGGCCCGTTCGGGGGACGTGGGAAGATATGGCCATCATCCCCTGGCGGGGTCGGCGCTCGGCGCTCCACCGTGCCGGGCCTCCAGGAGAGTGAAGGTCATGCACCCCTTGCGCCAGAACCCTTTCCGCATCGCCGCGGCCACCACCACCGGGCTGACCACGTTGGCCCTCGCAGGCTTCACCACCGTCGCCACCCTCGCCATCGCGGCCGCCCCGGCGGGCGCCGCCAGCACGACCACGACCGCCGCCGCCGCCGGCAACGCCGCTGCGACGGCGCAATACAACGCGGCGCTCAAGGCCATCGGCAGCAAGGGGGTGCACTTCTCGTCCGTCGCCAAGCAGCAGGGTGCTGAGCTCGACGTCAGCGGTGACGCCGGCAGGACCTCGGGGGCGCAGACGCTGGTGGTGAAGGACAAGAGCGTCACGGAACGCATGACCGCCCGTGTGGTCGGGTCGACCGGATACGTCTCGGGCAACGACGCCGCGCTCCTGCACGTGATCGGTCTCACCAAGGCCGAGTCCACGAAGTACGCCGGCAAGTGGCTGTCGTTCCCGACCTCGAACCAGGGCCTCGGCGAGCTCGTCGGCGGGCTGCTCTCCTCGCAGGTGTCCAAGGAGCTCCAGATCGGCGGGCCTTACACCTACGGCAAGGCCGCCACCGTGCAAGGCAAGAAGGCAACCGCGATAGAGGGATCGGTCGCCAACCAGAGCGGGGGCAAGGTCCCCGTCGTGCTGTACATCCCGGCCACCGGCAACCCGCTGCCGATCCAAGAGGTGACGAACGTCGGCGCCGCCTCAGGCTCGTCCGCCATCCATGGTGTCGTGACGTTCACGCACTGGGGCGAGGACAAGAGCCAGTCCGCGCCCAGCGGCGCCGTGTCGCTGCTCACGTTGACCCCGGCCTCGGCGTCCCCCAACACCGCCGGGTAGCGCGTCGGGTGGCGCCACTGCTGCAAACGGCGCGGGGCGACATCACCATGGAGCAGGTGGATGCCGTGGTCAACGCGGCCAATCGCGGGCTGCGGGGCGGCGGTGGCGTCGACGGCGCCATCCATCGCGCCGCCGGCGCCGAGCGCCTGCAGTCCGCGTGCCGGGCCATCGGAGAGTGCGCGCCCGGCCACGCCGTGGTCACCGACGGGTTCGACCTGCCGGCACGGTTCATCATCCACACCGTGGGCCCCGTCTGGCACGGCGGCACCGTGGGCGAGCCCGAGACGCTGGCCGCCTGCTACCGGAACACGCTGGCGCGTGCCGACGAAGTGGGCGCGCGCTCTGTCGCCTTCCCCGCGATCTCGACCGGTGTCTACGGCTTCCCGCCGGCGCAGGCCGCCGCGATCGCCGTGACAACGGCCCGCGCGGCGGAGACCGACGTGGCGCTCATCCGGTTCATCGCCTTCGACGACGCGACGCTGGCGCTGTACGTCGAATTGCTCGGCTGAGACGTCAGGACGAGGCGCCCACACCCAGGTTGTAGACGGTCACGCCGCCCAACGTCTTGGCGGTGAAGTGCGACTCCACCCAGGACGCGATCTGCGACGCGTCGTCCGAGGTCCCACCACCACCGCCGAAGCCGCCGCCACTACTGGCGATGAAGTAGTGGATCTTTCCTGCCGAGACGTACTGCTCGAACTGGGCCAGCGTCGGCGCCGGGTCGGTGCCGTTGAACCCGCCAATCGCCATGATGGGCTCGCCACTCCCCAACTGGTAACCGGCCGCGTTGTTCGAGTTCACCGTGGCGGCGGCCCACGTGTACCGTCCGGCGTCGGCTTGCAGGGCCTTGTTCAACGCGGCGTTGGACTGGCTGGAGTTCAAGAACCCCGCGCCACCGCCGGCGAATCCGGCGCCGCGACGGAACCCGCCGCCGGGACCGGACGGGCGCACACCACCGGGGAAGCCGCCGGTGCCCGCGCCGGCCGGAAACCCACCGGCGCCGGGGAAGCGACCGCCGCCCGGGAACCCACCGCCCGGCGCACCGGCGGGGAACCCTCCGCCACCGAAGGCGTGGCGAGCGCCCGCGCCGCCGCCGAAGCCACCACCCCCGCCGCCCGGGAAGCCACCGCCGGGACCTCCGACGCCACCGGCCGGCGTTGGCGTCACCGACGGGATCGCCCCATTGTGCGGGGTGGCCGCAGTGGCCACGGTCGACAACAACGGCGCCGCGAGCGCGGCGCCGAAGCCGAGTGTGGCCACCAGTGCGATGGCGAGCTTCGGGAGGTGGCGCAGCAACGGGAGGGCCAGGATGGCCGCGACACCGAGCGCGCCCACCACGGCCACGAATGGACGCAGCGCGGGGAACCAGTCGGTGGTACGGCCGAGCAGGGCGTAGCTCCAGACCACCGTTGCGGCCAAGCCCGCGGCGAGGCCGACGCGGCCGACCCACGAGGCACGGCGCTGCCACAAGCCCATGGTGCCGATGCCCACCAGCGCGCCGAGCGGCGGCGCGAGCGCAACGGCGTAGTACGGGTGGATGATGCCCTGGGCCAGGCTGATCACGAGGCCGGTGCTCACCAGTGAGCCACCCCACAACAGGAGCCCGGCGCGCTCGCGATCGGTCCGGCGGGCGCGGAGCGTGACGACGAGCAGGACCGCCCCCATCACGAGGGCACCCGGGAGCAGCCACGACATCATGTTCCCGAACTCGGAATTGAAGAGGCGGGTGAGACCGGTCGGGCCCCACATGCTGCCGGCGACCCGCCCGCCGCCCACGCTGCCCGACTCGCTGCCGTCGAGCCGGCCGAAGCCGTTGTAGCCGAAGATCAGGTTGAGGATGCTGTTGTTCTGCGACCCGCCCACGTAGGGCCGGTCCGCTGCGGGTGTGAGGGCGACGATGGCGACCCACCACCCGGCGGCCACCAACACGGAGACACCCATGAGGAAGGTCTGCCAGACCCGGCGCCACCATCCCGTCGGCGCGGCCAGCAGGTACACGACGGCCATGACGGGGAGGATCAGGAAGGCCTGCATCATCTTGGTGATGAACCCGAACCCGACGAGCGCGCCGGCGAGGACCAGCCATTTCGTCTGCGCCTTCTCGAGGCCGCGCATGGTGGCATAGGTCGCTGCGGTGAGGAGCAGCGCCAGAAGGGCGTCGGGGTTGTTGTAGCGGAACATCATGGCGGCCACGGGCGTGAGCGCGACCACCCCACCGGCGAGCAGCGCCGCCTGTGCGCTGAACCACCGGCGCACGGAGAGGTAGACCAATCCGACCGTGGCCACCCCCTCAAGGGCTTGCGGCGCCAACATGCTCCACGAGTTGAGGCCGAAGATCCGCGCCGAGATCTCCATCGGCCACAAGAAGGCCGGTGGCTTGTCGACGGTGATGAAGTTGGACGAGTCCGAAGACCCGAAGAACATCGCCTTCCAGCTCTTCGTGCCCGCCTGGACGGCGGCCGAATAGAACGAGTTGGCCCAGCCGCTGGCTCCGAGATCCCACAGGTAGAGGACGGCGGTCGCCGCCAGCAGCGCCAGCAGGGCGGGACGGACCCAGGCGGCGTCGCTCTCCTTGCCGCGTACGAAGCGGGAGAGCCAGTGACGGCGGGGGCCGGGCGGCCACGCCGCGTCGGTGGACGGAACTCCCGCGCCAGCCTCCGGCGAGAGAGCCGGCGGCGGCGGCGGTGGGTCGAGGACCCCCACCGATGCGTCGGGGACGGGGGTCAGGTCGGTCATGGAGATACCTCCATCGGGCCGGCGGCGGGGCGGGCGCTCGGGCGGAAGATCCAGGCCCGCAGCACGGCGAACCGGAACACGGCAGCGAGCACGTTGGCCACGGCGAGGGCCACCAGCTCGGCGAGCAGCGCCGACGGGGCGACCCACTGGGCCACGAGCAATCCCAGCGACGTCAGGCCGACGCTCACCAGATACAGGCCTCCGGCCACGGCAAAGAGCCGGCCGCGGCGAGGCTGACCGTCCGTGCTGCGTGAGAGCTCACGGTGCACCGCTGTGTTGAAGAGGGTGGCGATGGCCATGGCCACGGCATTGGCACCGAAGGCGCCGAGCAGCGGCCGCCAGGCGATGAACAAGAAGAGATAGCCGAGCGTCGAGACGACACCCACCCCGGCGAAGCGCAGGAGCTGGTCGGCCGCCACCTCGTTGGAGCGGACGCGGCGAAGGCCCTTGGGTCGCCGCACCAACATCCGCCAGACCCCGCGCAGGTCGTCGGTGGCGGTCGAGACGATCTGCACGCGCGAATCGGGGTCGTCGACCCAGTCCACCGGGACCTCGCCGATGCGCAGGCCGAGCCGCTCGGCCGTGACCAGCAGCTCGGTGTCGAAGAACCACTCGTTGTCCTCGACGAGCGGCAGGAGTCTCTGCGCTGCATCGCGACGCAGCGCCTTGAAACCGCACTGCGCATCGGTGAAGTGACCTTGCAGCGTCAGCTTGAGCAGCAGGTTGTAGGCCCGCGAGATCAACTCACGCTTGGGGCCGCGCACCACTTGCGCTCCCGGTGCCAGCCGGGAACCGATGACCACGTCGCGATGGCCGGACAGCAACGGCGCGACAAGGGGAAGGAGGGCCGGGAGGGAGGTGGAGAGGTCGACGTCCATGTAGGCCACGACCGGCGCCTCGCTCGTCGACCATGCGGCACGGAGCGCGTAACCCCGGCCCTTGCGGGGCAGGTGCATGGCCGCCACGCCGCGCACGGTCGCCGCCAGGTGGCGCGCCACCTTGGCCGTGTCGTCGGTGCTGGCGTTGTCGACGATGGTGATGAGGGCCCGGAAGGGGAACGAGTGGTCGAGGAACGCGCGCAGAGCGGTGATGCGCTCCGCCAGCTGTGCCGCCTCGTTGTAGACCGGCACGACGATCTCGACGTCCAGCGGGACCCGGCGAGGATCGGCGTCGGCTTCGAAGGGAGCCAGGGCTGTCATACCAGGCATGCTGCCGGCTCCGGCTCCGGGCTCGGTGAAGCTCGGCTGTGGCTCCGATGTGAATCTCCCCCGCGCCGGGTCGGGCCTGCTCAGGACGATGGCGGAGGGGGCGGGCTCACGGCGGGAGCGGGTTCCTGATCGGGTCGGGTGCCGCTCACGGGGATCAAGACGGTGACCGCCAGCCCCTGGCCGGGTGAGGATGCGGCCGAGACGATCCCCCCATGGGCAGTCACGATGGCGGCGACGATGGACAGCCCCAGCCCGCTGCCGCCACGGGTGCGGGTCCGGGCAGCGTCGGCGCGGTAGAAGCGCTCGAAGATGCGCCGGGCCTCCTCGTCTGGCATGCCGGGACCCGTGTCGCGTACTTCGATCTGCGCCTGGTCGCCGATCTGGTCCACGTGCACCGTGGCCGTCGTCCCGGGTGGCGTGTGGGCGCGAACGTTGGCCAGCAGGTTGTCGAGGACCTGGCGCAGACGGTCCTTGTCGCCCGTCACCTCGAGCGGGCGCGTGGCGGAGAACTGCACCGGCCATTCGGGGCCCACCGCGGCCGCGGTGCGCACAGCCTCGGAGGCCAGGGCCACCAGCTCCACGGGCGCCAGCTCCATGGGGACGCCCTCGTCGAGACGGGCCAGGGTGAGAAGGTCGTTGACCAGGCGGTCCATGCGGGCCGTCTCCGTGCGAATGCCCGAGACGATGCGCGGCAGGTCCTCGGAGTGCTGGGCGCCACCCCGCTCGAAGAGCTCGGCGTAGGCCGAGACGGCGGCGATGGGGGTGCGCAGTTCGTGCGAGGCATCGGCCACGAACTGGCGCAGGTGTCGCTCGTTCTGGCGCAGGCGCGCCTCCGACGCCACCCGGGCCGAGAACGCCACCTGAATCCGCTCGAGCATGACGTTGAGGGCACGGGCCAGCCGGCCCACCTCGGTGGGCTGGTCCGCGCCGGGCACGCGCTGGTCCAGGTTGCCCGCGGCGATGGAGTCGGCGGTGCGCTCCACGTCCTCAAGCGGGCGCAGGCCGAGCCGGACCAACCACCAGCCACCGGCCAGGGCGAGCACGAGTGCGCCAGCGGTGACCGCCAGCTCGGTCAGGAAGAGCGTGTGCAGCGTGCTGTTCTGGTCGACCAGTGGCTGCGCCTGCACGAGCACCGCCTGCATCTGCGTGCCGCTGTTGGTGATGACGTCGACCTTCTCGGCCCGCACGCGGAACGCCGGCCCGTTCGGGTCGATGGAGCCGGTCGTGAAGTAGGCAACCTCCTCCCCGTCGGGCTGCGTGGTGAAGCCGGTGATCGTGCTCGGAAGGGCGGGCCGGTAGGAATGGGCGCCCACGTAGGCCGGACACTCGTTCCCCTCGATGACCGCGCCGCTCTGCTGCACCACCGCGACGTAGCTGATACCCGAGACATTGGGAAAGCCCGCGCTCCCCCCACCCCCCGGACCGCCACCGTTGCTCTCCCCCGGATCGCCGAAGTGACTCTCCGGGGATGGGCAGGCGAATCCGGTGACCTGGTTGCCGGGCAACCGATGGGGTTGCTGGGCGAGCTCCTGGTCCACCTGCTGGTAGAGCGAGGAGCGCAGCGCCGAATAGGTGGCCAGGTCCGCCACCGCGAGCGCCACGACGGCGATCAGCCCGACCGCGACGAGCAAGCGCAGCCGGAGTGACACTCAGGCAGCTCCGTTGGCCGACTCAGGCTCCCGCAAGGTGTACCCGACGAGGCGGATGGTGTGGATGAGGGGCGGCCCGAACCTCTCGAGCTTCTTGCGCAGGTAGCTGACGTAGGTCTCCACGACGTTCCCGTCGCCGCCGAAGTCGTAGTGCCAGACGTGGTCCAGGATCTGCGACTTCGAGAGCACGTGACGCGGGTTCAGCATGAAGTAGCGCAGGAGGTTGAACTCGGTGGCGGTCAGATTGATCGTGTTCCCGCTCCGGCGCACCTCGTGCGCGCTCTCGTCGAGCTCGAGGTCCGAGAAGCGCAGAACCCCGTCGTCCTCGGGCTCGTAACCGGTGCGGCGCAAGATGGCATGCACCCGGGCGATGACCTCGGCCAGGGCGAACGGCTTGGTCACGTAGTCGTCGCCCCCGACGGTGAGACCGGCCAGCTTGTCCTGCAGGGTGTCGCGTGCCGTCAGGAAGAGCACCGGCACCCGCAGCCCGTCGGAGCGCAGCCGCCGGGTGACCTCGAGACCATCGAGGTCGGGCAGCATGACGTCGAGGATGACCAGGTCGGGCGGATCCTCCTGGGCCTGGGCCAGGGCCTTGCGCCCGGTCATCGCCTCGTCGACCGTGAATCCCTCGTAGCGCAGTGACGTCGCCACTGCATCGACGATCGAAGGTTCGTCGTCAACCACCAGCACCCGCGGTCCGTTGTTGTCCATCTTCACTTGGCCATACCTCCCTGACGCACAGGGTCGCGCCATGGTTTGCCCGTCCAGTGTGACCCGGCTGTGGGCCCCCTGTGAACGCGGCCGGCTCAGGCGATATCGGCGTCGAGAGCGCGTCGGAGCAGGTCGAGGGCCGAAATGGCCGCGTATTGACGCACCCTCTCCCGGTCGCCCGGGACCCGCAATTCACGGGTCTGCGCCGGCTGGCCCGGCAAATGGAGGCCGACGAACACCGTGCCCGGTGTCACGCCCTCCTGGTCGTCCGGGCCGGCGACACCGGTGATGCCCAGCCCGACATCGGCCCCCGTCACCCGGGCGGCACCCTCGGCCATGGCCGCCGCGGCCGATTCGGTGACCACCGGCCCGGCGGGCACCCCCAGGACATCGAACTTGACCTGCGAGTCGTAGGCGACGACGCCGCCCCGGAACCACGACGAGGCGCCGGCCACGTTGACCAGACGCGAGGCGATGAGGCCGCCGGTCAGTGACTCGGCGACGCCGAAGGTCAGGCCCTGGGCGATGAGACGGGCGGCCACGGCCACCTCCATGGACTCGTCGTCGGCGCCGAAGACGATGTCGCCGAGACGCTCCTCGATGGCGCGCCGCACCTCGGCGTCCTCCTTGTCGAGCAGCGCGGTGACGTCCTCGTGCGTGCGCGCCGCTGGCGGTGATGCGCACCTTGATCCCCTCGATACCCGAAGCCAGGAAGGCCAGCGTGACGTCGCCGGTGGCATCGAGTGCATCGATGCGGTCCTGGAGTGCCTCGGCGAGCCCGGACTCGCTGGCGCCCCAGGTGCGCAGGACGCGACTGGCGATGACGCCGCTCTCCTCGCCCGTCTCGGCCATGCGGGCGCGCAGGTCGGGCAGGATGCCCCGTTCGAACATCTCGGCCATCTCGTAGGGGACGCCGGGGACCGCGTAGACGACCTTGTTCCCCACCGGGCAGATGAGCCCGGGGGCGGTGCCGGCGACCTGCGGGATGATGGCGGCCCCCTGGGGTACGTCGGCCTGGCGCGCGTTGTTCTCGGTCATGGTGCGGCCCCGGGCCTCGAAGAAGCCGGCGATGACGTCGACGATCGCCTGGTCGCGCAGCAGTGGGACGTTCATGACCGCGGCGATGGCCTCGCGGGTGATGTCGTCCTGGGTCGGCCCGAGCCCGCCGCACGTGATGACGCCGTCGCTCCGGGCCAGCGCCGTGCGCAGGGCCAGCGTGATGCGTTCGTGGTTGTCGCCCACCGCCTGATGGAAGTGGGAGGCCACGCCGTTGGCGGCGAGGTGCTCGCCCAACCAGGCGGAATTGGTGTCGGCGATCTGGCCGAGCAGCAACTCGGTCCCGACCGCGACGATCTCGATTCTCACGGCGCTGACCTTACGATGCGGCTGGGCGGTGCAGCGCACGCCGGCCGTCGAGCAGGTACTCGGTACCGGTGTAGAGCGTGAGGGCGCAGGCGAACCAGATCATGGCGACCTGCAGCGTGTGCTGGTGGGCCAGAGGGGGGATGATGACGGCGCCGATCGCCAGGTCCTGCACCAGCGTCTTGAGCTTGGCCGACTTGCGCGCCGGGATGGACACGCCGCTCCGGCCGACCCAGGAGCGGTAGACCTGCATGCCGACTTCCCGCGCGGTGATGAGGATGACGGGCAGCCAGGGCAGGTGCCCCTGTGCGGCGAGCGTGATCATGGCGCCGAGGACGCACGCCTTGTCGGCCAGCGGGTCGAGGAACGCACCCGAGCGGGTGGTGCCGTGGCGGCGCGCCATGTAGCCATCGAGCCCGTCGCTCGCCGCCAGCAGAAACCCGACGACCACGTTGACCCAGGACGCACCCCAGGCGACGAGCATGAGCACGTAGACCGGTGCCGCGAGCAGCCTGGCCACCGTGACGGCGTTGGCCGGCGTGACCAACGCGCTCGGGCCGAAGGTGTACTGCTGCTGCTGCTGCTGCTGCGAGGCGGGCTCGTGCGTGGCTTCGCTCACGGTGCTCCTGCCGCGGCGGCGACCGGATCCCGGTCGGTCGAGCGGACGGCGTACAGGTCGGGCCCCTCCGCGCCGGTGATGGTGACATCGACGAGGCTGCCCACCTGGAGGTCGGCGGGCACATGGACCACACCGTCGATCTCGGGCGCCTCGTGCACCGTGCGGCCCTGGCCCGGCGCGTCGACGAGCACCCGGTGGGTAGCGCCGATGAGCGCGTCCCGCTTCGCCGCCGTGATGGCATCCTGCACCTCGGCACACTCGCGCAGGCGCTGGAGGGCGAGCTCCGCCGGCACCTGCTCGTCGAGGCCGGCGGCGTGGGTGCCGTCCTCGCGGGAGTACGGAAAGAAGCCGGCCCAGTCGAGCTGCGCCGCCGACAGAAAGTCGAGCAGGAGATCGTGATCGCGCTCGGTTTCGCCCGGGTAACCGAGGATGAAGGAGGAGCGGAAGGTGGCCTCGGGCTCGGCCGACCGGATGTCGTCGATGCGACGCAGGAAACGATCGCCGTCGCCCCAGCGGCGCATGCCTGCCAGGAGCGGACGCGACACATGCTGCAGCGAGAGGTCGAAGTAGGGCACACCCGTGGCGAGGACGGTGTCGATCAGCTCGTCGGTCAATCCCGACGGGTAGAGATACAGCAACCGGGTGCGCTCGACCCGGGCCGAGACGGCGCGGGTGAGAGCGGCGATCGGTGACGGGCCGTTGGCGATGCGTGTCCGCCGGCCCGGACCCGACCGGTCCCGGCCGTAGGAGGCCAGGTCCTGAGCCACGAGGACGATCTCGCGCAGGACCGGCGCGCCGTCGGCGGGCGCACGGAGCGCGTCGACCTCGGCCAACACGTCCGCGGCTCGAGCGGGACCGCTGCTTGCCCCGGAAGGACGGGATGGCGCAGAAGCCGCAGATGCGATCACAGCCCTCGGCAACCTTGACGTAGGCCCATGGTGCGCGGGCAGCCGGGCGGGGCAGTTCGAGCAGGTCGAAACCGTTCGTCGTCGGCGCCGGCGCGACGGCGCGGCGCCCGGGCGTGAGCGTGACGGGGACGGCATCAGCGGTCGCCTCCAGCGGGTCGATGAGCTCCGAGCCGAAGCCGGCCACGAGGTCGACCTCGGGCAGGGCGTCGCGCAGCTCGTCGCCGTAGCGCTCCGCCATGCAGCCGGTCACGACCAGGCGGGCGCCCGGCCGGCGACGATCCGCCAGGGTCAGGACGGTCTCGATCGACTCCTGCCGGGCGGCCTCGATGAAAGCGCACGTGTTGACCACGACGAGGTCGGCGGTGTCGGCGTCCGGGGCGCGGCCATAGCCCTGCGCAGTGAGATAGCCCTCCAGCTTGTCGGAGTCGACCTGGTTCTTCGGGCACCCCAGGGTCTGCAGCCAGTAGAGGCCCACGCCGTCACACACTCCTCGCACCAGGCCGGGTCCCGTCGGGGCGACGTCACCCGGCAGGCCCGCCGGAGCGGGCCAACCATCCGGATCGTCGAACACCATGCGCCCGACTCCCGAGCGGAGAGGGAGGGATTTGAACCCTCGGACCCGGTTACCCAGGTCAACTCATTAGCAGTGAGTCCGATTCGGCCGCTCTCGCACCTCTCCAGCAGGACTTTCGCGATCTGACAGGACGGGCTGTCCATAGCCTGTCCAGAGTTACGACGCTGAAGCCCGTGCGGGAAAGCCTACGTGAACGCTCGCCGGGCGTTTGGCAGGCCAGAGTCTGCGTCGGACCAGGTGACCGTGGGCCATCGCAATCGAGCCTTCAAGGCCGCGTCCCATATGAAGGGATTAAGAGAGTCCACCTCTTTAGAGAGGTTTATCAAGTAACCCTAATTAAGCTGGAGCGTGACGAAGGTTTATTCCGTGCTTCATTCTGTCCCCCGGCCCCAACGGCCTTTTGTTCGGCAACCCGCGTTGTGCGTGCCACGACCCGGCCGAATCGCACAACAGAGCATCTCCTCGATCAAGATGGCATGTGCTGGACCGATACTCACTCCGTGGGTGATGGATCTCGTCTCTCGAATCCCCCGGATCCCCCGGGTCCGGCGTGTCGCATGGTTCGCAATGAGGCCGGCCTGATCACCGAAGTCGACGACTCGGTGGTCGGCCTCTTGGGATGGCGTCCTGATCAGCTGATAGGGATCCCTTCGACAGCCCTGATCCATCCCAACGACCAGGCGAGCGCGGTCAGTACCTGGTTCGCAATGATCAAGGTGCCGGGATCGACCCGCAAGTGGCGCGGGCGCTACCGCACTGTTGAGGGCAAGTGGCGCTGGATCGAGACGATCAACACGAACCGGCTCGACGATCCCACGGGCCCCGGGGTATTCACGACGATCCAGCCGGGTCAGGCTGACTTCGTCAGCGTCGAAGAGGAATTCCGCGCACGCGAAGAGCTGATCAGCCGCCTGTCGGACGCCCTGCCCGTCGGGATCTTCCAGGTCGACGCTGATCGCCGCGTCTTCGCGACCAACGGCCGCCTGCACCAGATTTTGGGCAGTCCCCCTTCGGGGGACCTGGCGAGCCAATTCGCCATTGTCGGCGACGGCGACTGGCCCCGGCTGCAGGCGGCCATCGACATGGCGCTGAGGGGTGAGGTCGTCGACGACCTCGAGCTTCGCTTCCGCGTCGCTTCCCCGCCCGACCTCACCCCGGTCCGAGCGTGCCAGGTGAGCCTGCGTCCTCTCACCGACGGAACGAACGCGGTTACCGGGCTGATCGGCACGCTGAGCGACGTCACGGACAGCGTGGAACTTCGCCGCGAGCTCGAACTACGCGCCCTCGAGGGACTCTCTGACAGGCTGCCTCAACCGTGGCGCCACCTTCGAGCTCCTCGACGTGGCCCTGAGAACCGCAGCCAGATTGAAAACCGGGGTCGCCGCCATCTACATCGACCTCGACGGCTTCAAGCGCATCAACGACTCCTATGGTCACGCCACCGGCGACCAGGTTCTTGTTGCAACGAGCGAGAAGATCCGGTCGATTCTCCGGGCCGAAGACGTGGCCGGTCGTCTGGGAGGAGACGAGTTCCTCGTCGTCTGCCCGGGAGTCTCCAACGCTGACGAAGGTCTCGCGGTCGCCGAGCGGATTGCGATCTCGTTGCACTGCCGAATGCCCGTGACCGACGGACACGTCATGCTGCGGGCGAGTGTCGGATTCGCCTGGACCAGCGCGATCGACGAGTCGCCTGATGCGCTCGTAGCCCGGGCCGATGCTGCGATGTACAAGTCGAAGCTTGATGGCACGGGCTCGGTCGTGCAGGGACCCTCTGACGGGGGCGATGTGACCCTTCATCCTGGCACTCGAACGCGCTAAGGGCAGCGCAGTAGCCTTCAACCGCAGTAGCCTTCAACCCAAGTCAGTTCCTTCGACATAAGGAGAACGAGTGCTTGCGACCAGCTATCAATATCCGATTCTCGACTTCTTTCTGACGATGCTGTACTTCTTCCTCTTCATCATCTGGATCTGGCTGCTCATCATGGTGTTCATGGATGTGTTCCGGAGCCACGACCTGGGTGGCTGGGCCAAAGCCCTGTGGGCCATCTTCATCATCGTCATCCCGTTCCTCGGCGTTTTCGTGTACCTGATCGCACGGGGCGGAAAGATGCACGAACGCCAAGCCCAGGAGGCAGCGGCGCAGCAGAAGGCCTTCGACCAGTACGTGAAGGAGACGGCCGGGACGAGCGGCGGGAATACTGCCGACCAGCTGTCCAAGCTGGCGGACCTCAAGTCCCAAGGTGTCCTCACCGACGCCGAGTTCGACGCGGAGAAGGCCAAGATCCTGGCGAGCTGAGCGGAGGTCCCGACGGCGTCTGAACTCCACACGCTCGTGGCACCTCTCGTTGCGTGAAATCTCCATCTCGGCCGAGATGACGACCGACAGGGAGAGCGGGCGCGCAGGAACACCAGCCGCGTACCCGGTTTCGCGCTGACACAGCCGTTTACCATTCGCAAGGCGACCCGGTCGCCGGCGCACGCGCGGACGAGACGAGCCGAGTCCAGCAAGCGCGAGATGCAACCGGTGCTGCGCGCACCGATAACGGATCTCAACTCCAGATGCATTGATCGACTGCTGCACAACACACGGACCCGAACAGGTTCCACAGCGATCCCACAGTGGGTCCACGGTGGGTCCCTCGTCCGTCCCGCGTTATTTTGATCCCTAGTCGGAGTGAACCGGATCGTCTGCTCACGTTGTGCCCTGGCATGACGGCGGGCGCCGGCAGGAACCACCCGGCATTCGGAAGGTCGATCCACGGCACGCCTCATGGACGAAACGGGTAACGCACGGTGATGGCACAGAGTCGCGTCGAGACACAACAAACCTTTTGTGCCCCCCCGTCGTAGTGCCGTACATGCCCGCAATCGGGAACAGCCAGACAGACCAATCAACGGCGAAGTGCCTTCCACTGCTGGCCATCCCATACGCCGGGCTCTCGCCAGCCGTAATGACCACAGCTCAAGCAGCGAGCGGCGTGTGCTCAATTCTGTGGCTCGTGGACGGCGAAGATCCTTCCGTGCAGGTCGACGTGCGGGCGCTCGAGCGGTTTGGCCAGGTCGCGGACTTGGGCGGCCATTCTCCTGAACGGTGGGCGGACACCGTCCGACCATTTCGGCCTGACGGCATCGTGACGTTCTCCGACGATCGGATGGCCGACGTGGCGTTGCTGGCCGAAGACCTGGGCTTGCCTTTTCACCGGCCAGTCGTGGCGCGTCGGCTGACGGACAAAAGGCTCCAACGGGACGCTCTCCGGCGCGCTGGCCTGCCCGTGCCCACATCGACCGCCGTCGGGAGCCATCTGGACGAAGATGCCCTGAAGAACATCGCGACCGATGTGCGGTACCCCGCGGTCCTCAAGCCGGTGCACGGGACCGATAGCCGCACGACCCTTCGGGTCCATGATGCCGACGAGCTCTTGGCTGCGTTTCGGTCGCTCTTTGCCGACAGCCGCCCCGACATGGTGATTGAGGAGTATCTGGCCGACGGTGATCCCTGTCTCGGCGAGGGCTTCGCCAACTACCTGTCGGTCGAGAGCCTGGTCGTTGCCGGACGTGTCGAGCACTTCGCCGTCACCGGTCGGTTTCCTCTGGCACCTCCGTTGCGAGAAACCGGGTTCTTCATTCCTGCCGATCTGACGCCGGACCAGAGGATCGCGGCGCTTGACGTCGCTCGTGCGGCCTTGGACGCGCTCGACGTGGAGACGGGCGCACTCCACACAGAAATCAAGTTCACACCGGACGGCCTGAGGGTCATTGAGGTCAACGGCCGGCTCGGTGGCGGCGTCCCCCTCATGCTCGAAATGATGGGCGCTGCATCCGCGCCCCGGCTCGCCATGGAAGTGGCACTGGGTCGAACCCCTGACACTGCCGCCCTGGCGCCACGCGAGGGAATCGGGTTCAGGCTCCTCTTCCATGCGCCGATGACAGCACGAAAGGTCTTGGCGGTCGAGAACCTGGAACAGATCGGCCAATTGCCCGGCGCACCGACCGCGACGCTCCATCGGCCACCTGGAACCGAGATCGACTGGCGCACCGGAACCAACGACTACGTCTATTCGGTGACCGGTGTCGCACAGGACTACGACCAGCTACGGATGATCAACAAGATCGCCGGAGCGAGGGTGCAGATGCGTTTCGAAGAGGTCAATCCGCCGCAATAGCGGAGCGATTCGCCAGGTGCATCCCTTGGCCCACTGCATCGTGATCAGGTGGGGAGTGCTCCAGTCGTCGTGGGTGCAAGCCCTTGCTGTTGGGCCATGATGGCCGCCTCCACCACCTGAAGGTCGGATGGGTCGATGGCCAAGGGCCCTCCGGCCACGGGAACTTGCCAGACGTGGGTCATCATCGGCGTGGGTCCGTAGCGGGAGGTACCCGGCGGGCACGGTGTGAACCCGTCGATCTGATGGGTCGTGTCGGACGTGCACAGGTTGGTGTGCTGGTGCCACTGGACCAGGCAGCCGTAGGACATGGGACCGTTGCCGGGACCGGGCATCAGGTACATCGCAGCAACAAGCACTGGCCCGTAGGGAGTTGTCGCATAGACCAAGGAGTCCACAGTCGTCGGATTCATCATGTCCTTCATGTTCATGTAGGACGGGTTGATGTAGTGGACCACCGGATAGCGGGGATTGGTGATCGGGATGTAGCCGGCGGCGGTGGCCGTGCTGAGGTTGCGGTACTTGGCAACCGCCGCAGACGTCGCCTGCACGTACTCAGTAGCGCCGAGTACCTGCTCCGAGGTCGGCTTGGCGTCACAGTTGGGTGTCTGCATCTTGTGTCCGTCGTCCGTCCTGGCCGAGATAGTCGTCAGCTCCGAAACCTCGGCGGCCGACAGCGGGGGACCCGTGTACTTCCAGTTCGGGTCCGTGACACCGAGACCAGCCATGGCGGCCATGTTCATGGAATCCGAATGGGTCCGGGCGCTCGACGACGTGCCGGACGGCCCCATCTGCATCCCCTTCATGGAGGAGGATGACTTCGATGGGGCGGCCGACGCGGCCGAGTCGGCCGAGGCCGGAATCACCGCCACCAGGGAGGGGATCAGTAAAACGGCCAAGAGCGCGCCAAATGCCCCGAGCGGATTGGCAGCCAGGAATCTGGTGGCGGCGGTCGGTTCGCTGGCGGGCTCCGGCTCCAACGGCAAGACGGACAATCCGATCAACGCAATGAGCGGCCCACCGCTCGGGTCGGTGCCGCCAAAGGTCAGCAGCTCCCCCAGCCCCTCCCCGGTGACCCAGTAGACCAAGGCAAGAGCGATCCCGAGCCCGATGTAGATCCCGGCTCGCCTGGATACCAGCGGTCCGAGGCCGATGACCACCGAGAGCGTGGCGAGGATCGCGGCCATCCAGATCCCGGAGCCGGAGAAGGCATGACCTACCGAATTCAGAACGTGCGCATACCAGCTCGGCTCGCCGTTCGCCCTGCCCGCCAACTGGTTCGCGATGGAGTTGGCGGTGCGGTTCGAGGGAAGGAGCCAGATGACCGCCTCGAACAGCCAGATTCCGGCCCACACGAACAGGGAACCGGTCCCGCCGAGCAGACCCCGGCCTGCCACAGAAGAGTCCGCGCCGGTCCGACCGCCGCTCCCGACCGGATCGGTCCTGGGCCACACCAACAGGCCGAGGAGGATGTAGAAGCACATGGCGCCTGGAGCTCCCTGCAAGGGAGACGCGTGACCGGTGAGCACCATGCCGAATCCCTCGCCGAAAAGGTAGATGCCGGCGCCGCAGATGAACGAGACGACGAGGGCCGGCTTCACGGTCCGCCGGAAGAACAAACCCGCTCCGATGGCGATCTCAATGACTCCGAAGAGCGCGACCCAGAGCGTCGTCCCATGGGACAGCAGATCCGCCGCGTGGTTGATCGTCGAGGCCACCAGGCTCGGTTGGCCTGCAGCCATCGGGCTGATGACATCCGAGACAAACGAGGACCTGAAGATGTCCGGCTGGAACTTCAACAAGCCGTCGATGACCCAAATCAGGCCGAGCGCGCACTGCAGCGTGCGCAGGTTGAGGTGCAACGAGGAAGCGAAGGATGGCCTCGGCGTCGCGATCGAGCGAGACGACGACGAACCCCTCGCGATTCCTTGTGGTGCGTTCCGGCAAACCCTCATGAGTTGCTCCCCCAACGGCCACGCGAGTAAGTCCCCGCGACGGACCTCAATATACCGACGTGAGCACTCTCGTTCTCGGCAGGATGCCCCGGGGGCGGTTGGTCGGGAGGGAGTTGTTCGGGCATTCGACCCGACGGCAGTCCGTCAGAGCAGCTGGGCCTCCTGCAGCAGCTTGATGGCCTCGGCGCCTGTGCCGAGTTCAGGGATGGTGATCGAGTTGGGCTGCAGCTGATCGAAGGGGGTTTCGGGCTGTGCCGTCGTGACCCCGGACGCGATCGGGTATTCGAAGCTCTCGCTGCGCGCGATGATCTCCTGCCCTTGGGCCGAGTTGAGAAAGGCCACGAATCTCTGCGCGTCTGCCTGGTGCGACGAGGACTGCAGAATGCCCGCACCGGAGACGTCCACGACGTAACCGACGTCGTGGGGAGCGAAGTGCGCAATGGCGGAGTGCATGTTCGATGCGCCGATTTCGGCCCGCTCGCGGTACCAGTAATACTGGTTGACGATGCCGATGGCCACCTGACCCCGGTTGACCTCGTCCGCAATGGTCTCGTTGTCGGGGTAGTTGTGACTGCCTGCGTTCGCTTTGACCGCTTCGAGCCACTTGAGGGCGGCCGCGTCTCCGTGTGTGCGGGCGATCGACGTCACGATGGGTTGAAAATCGGTCTCGCCGCCGGCAATGGCCAACTTGCCGCTCCACTCCGGATCAGCCAGTTGCATGGCCGAAGTCGGGAGTTCACTGGGCTTGAGGAGCGAGGTGTTGTAGACCAGCACGCTCACCCGGGCCGAGATCCCGACCCACTTCCCGTCCGGTGAGTTGTACTTCGCGGGCGTGTTGGCCAACGTCGACGGAAGAATCGGTGCCAGGAGGTTCTTCGACGCCAGGTACTCGAGCGGAGGCGAGTTCTCGGTGAAGAAGACGTCCGCCGGTGAATGAGATCCCTCGGTGACGATCTGGTCCGCCAACACGTCCTCGTCGTCGTAGCGGGCGTTGACCGTGATCCCGGTCTTCTCTTCGAACGCCGCGATCAGCGCTTCCGTCGTCTGCACGTGTTGTCCGCTGTAGAGCGTGATCGAATCCGTCGAGGACGAGCTCCCTCCTGGGCTGCAGGCGGTCAAAAGGGTTGCGCCGAGCACCGCGCTGATGCATGCGGTCAGGACGGTGCGCCGTCTCATGGAGCCACTCCGGGGCCGGCGTCGGGATCCGGTCCGTCCGACAGGAACACCCATGACCTTCTGGCAGAAACCCGCGGGCGGCGCCGCCTGGGTCGGATACCCCATGTTCACCGACTCCACTTCGAACGATCCGTCAGACCGGACACGCAGCGTCTCCTTCATCCTTCCTTAGGTAAGGCTCACCTTATATTGCATCCTCGACCCTGGGCGAACGCCCGGTGCGGATATTGGCGCAGCTGCACGGGGATCCGACGCCGGATTACTGACGCCGGCTGGCGATTGGCCTCGTCACAGGCCCTCAGGGGCGGATGACCTGCGCGCCCGAGACCTGGGTCCCCGATGCACCGTGCAGCAGTTTCTCCAGCAGCTCCACCCCTTCGACCACCCGTGGCCCAGGACGCGAGAAATACGCGTTGGCGTCGACGGCGATGACGCGCCCGAAGCCCGCCGCTTCCGGGCGGGCCAGGAGCCCGGGCGCCTGTGCCACCGCACCCTCGAGATCGAACCCACACGGCATGAAGATCGTGATGTCGACGTCTGCCGCCCCGATCTCCTCCCAGGTGAGCCGGCGCGAGCGGGCGCCGGCCACCGCGAGGACCGGCTCGCCCCCTGCGGCCTCCACCTGGTCGGGCACCCAGTGGCCGGCATTGAAGGCCGGGTCGGGCCACTCCAGGACCAGGACCCGCGGCCGCTCCCGGCCCCGGACCCGCCCGCGCACCGCATCGACCCGGCCGCGCAGACGCTCCATCAGCGCGTCCGCGCTGGCGCTGGTTCCAGTGGCGGCCCCCACGGCCCCGATGCACTCGATCACCTCGTCGAGCCGGCTCGGGTCGAGAGAAACCACTTTGGCATGACACCCGATGACGTCGAGCGCTTCCTCCACTGCGCCCGACGGCACCGCGCAGACCTGGCAGAGGTCCTGCGCCAGGATGAGATCGGGATCGATGGCCCGGATCCGCGCGTCGTTCAGCGTGTAGATGGACTCCCCTGCTGCGACGCGAGCGCTGACTTCGGCGTCGATCTCCAGCGCGCTCGAGTGAACCGTCCGTGGGCAGCGCCGTCCCCGAGACCACTGGAACGGATCGAGCGGCTTCGGGATAGTCGCATTCGAAAGTGACGCCGCGGAGGTCCTCACCGAGTCCCAGGGCGTAGACGATCTCGGTGGCGGAGGGCAGGAGGGAGACGATCTTCATTTCGTCACACTCCACCGCCCGGGACGCGCTCCTCCATGAAGAAGTCGACCTGGGGCTCGAAGGCGGCCCGCCGCGAGGCTCGGCGCAGTGCCGCCAGGACGGGCCGGCCGAGGACGAGGATCAAGACGGCGCACGTCACGGCTCGGGTCAGATCGAAACCCATGGAGGTGGTCAGGTCGAAGAGGATGAACCGGTGCAGGTTCGCCACGGTGCCAAGCCCGGGTACAAACGAGTAGGTCGTAGTCGACCCGAGGAAGGGCCAGAACCAGAAATTGGTGAGCAGCCCGTAGACGAGGGCAGACACGGCGCCGTAGCCCGCTAGCAGCAGCCGTTCCGGGAATCCCCGCATCGGCGGCAGACAACCGGCGCCGAAACCGACCCATCCCGCTGCCAGCATCTGGAACGGCAACCACGGGCCCACTCCGCCGGTGATCAACGCCGACGCGAAGAACGCGACAGAGCCGAGGACAAATCCAAACCCACGCCCGAAGACGCGCGCCGCCAGTATGAGGAGGAACCATTCGGGCTCGAATCCGTTGATGCCGGGGCTTGCCACTCGCAGTGCGGCGAAGCACGCCGCCAGGATCCCGAGCAGCGCCACCGCCTTGGCATCGATCGCTCCTTCAGAGAGCTCCGCCATGACAATGGCCAGGAGGAGCGGCAACAGGCCCACGAAGATCCAGGGCGCATCGCCGCTGTGGGCGGTGTTCTGGCCTGCGGTCTGATGGATCAAGAGCGGCCAGCCGAAGGCGGCCACGCCGAACAACGTTGTGAGGAGGAGCAGGAAGGACGAGCGGGAGCCGAACCGGATCGCCGGCGTCAACCGACCCCTCGCCCGTGCCCGCGCGGCGGGACCGTGACGGTCACGCCGGTACCGCGTCGTCGAGTGCTGCGCGGACTTCATCCACGGTGAGCCACTCCTCAGGGGCCAGTACCTTGGCCACCTGGGGGGCGAAGATCGGCGAGTGGCAGACCACTTCGCGTGCCGGGCCGTCCGTAATGATCTGCCCGTCCGCCAGGACCACGGCCCTGTCCGCCACGCGGGCTGCGAGCTCGACGTCGTGCGTGGCCAGCACAATGGCGTGACCGTCGCCTGCGAGGTCGCGCAGGACCCGAACGAGGCGATCCTTGCTCGGGTAGTCCAGGCCCCTCGTCGGCTCGTCGAGCAGCAGAAGGGCGGGGGACGGGGCGACCACAATGGCCAGGGCCAGGGCCAGGCGCTGGCCCTCGGACAGGTCACGCGGGTGGCGATCCGAGGGCATGCCGGATAGCAGCCGGTCGAGCGTGCGCACGGTCGTCCCCGGGGCCAGTCCAGATGCCTTGTCCGCCGTCTGGCATTCGGCGTGCACGCTCTCTCCGTACAGGAGAAGTCCGGGGTCCTGTGGCACCAATCCGACGTGATGGACAAGATCCGCGGCCCGGAACGACCGTGGGTCCCGGCCGTCGACCGTGACGGCGCCACGCGTCGGCCGGCGCACTCCGGACAGCGCGTGCAACAACGTGGACTTGCCCGAACCGTTCCTCCCCATGAGCGCCAGCACCTCGCCAGGCATGATCGTGAGGTCCACCCCGTCGAGCGCCGCCACTGGTCCGTACGAAACGGCCAGCTTCCGCGCGGAAGCCGCCTCCATGCGTTCTGCCGGAGGGGTGCGCGGAGCAGCCCGTCGCGGTGGTGTGATCGGTGCCAGCCGCTCGCGCAGCGGAGCCGACTTGCGGCGGGCGTCGCGCACGGAGAGCGGGAGCGGGTCCCAGCCGACGAGCCGGCCCAACTCGACGAGCGGCGGGGCGACCGGGGACGACCGCATCACGACCTCGGGCGCCCCGTCGACGAGCGGCGCTCCGCCACCGGGCACCAGAACGATCCGGTCGGCGAAGGGCACGACCCGCTCCAGCCGGTGTTCCGCCATGACGACGGTGAGGCCCAGATCGTGCACCAGGCGGGCCAATGCGCTCAGGACCTCTTCGGCCGCGGCCGGATCGAGGGCGGACGTGGGCTCGTCGAGGACCAGCAACCGCGGTGACGCGGTCAGCACCGCCCCGATGGCCACGCGCTGCTGCTGACCGCCCGACAGCGCACGCAGCGATCGGTCGCGCAAATCCTGCAGGCCCAGCAGGTCGATCGCGTCCTCCACCCGGCGACGCATCGCATCGGCGGGCACGCCCAGGTTCTCCATCGTGTAGGCCAGCTCGTCCTCGACGGTCTCGGTGACGAAGCTGGCCAAGGGATTCTGGCCGACGAAGCCGATCACATCGGCCAGATCGCGCGGCCGGTTGTCTTTGGTGCTCCTCCCGTCGACCGTGACCGTTCCCATCAGCGTTCCGCCGCTGAAGTGCGGGACCAGCCCGTTGATCGCCCGCAGCAAGGTTGACTTGCCCGTCCCCGTCTCCCCCACGACGACGCACAGCTCGCCTTCCGGTATGTCGAGGCTGACCCGGTGCAGCGTGGGGTGTGGCGCGTCGGTATAGGTGAAGGACACCCGGTCGAACGTGATCATGTCGAGACGCCCGAGAGGTCCGGCTCCGCAGGATCACGTTGCCCGCTCGCCGGCGGCGCGCGGAGCTCGCCCGCTACGGGCTCGCTCAGCGCTGGCGGCGGGGCAATCGGGTTCGGGGCGGCGAAGGCGGGGACCAAGGCGATCAGGATCCCCACGACCGGCAACAGCGGAATACTGGGAAACGCCAGAGGGGAGAACGAGATGGTGAGTCCCGGCACATCGAGGGCGTGGGCAACTGACATGGCCACGAGTGCAGCGAGTCCCGACCCGGCCACAATCCACTCCGGCTGTCGCCACGGATCGGGGCGGTAGCGCGAGCGCGCCGTACGGCGACCCCCCACGGCCAGACCGACCCCACAAAGCACCGCGGCCACGGCGAGGATCGGGAGACCCAGTCCGAAGAGGGATCCTCCGTCAATGACGCCGTAGATCCCGACCCCCACCAGCGACAGTCCGCCGACGGTGGCTCCACTGGCCAGCCGTCGAGACAGAGTGCCGACGGAGATCCGCCGTCCGTAGCCTCGGGCGTCCATGCTGGTGGCCAACTGCAGGGAGCGGTCGAGCGCACCCTCCAGTACCGGAACGGCCACACCCCGCATACCGCGCAGCCCTTTGGTGGGAATGCCGCGCTCGACGGCGCGCCTGACGCACGATCCCGATCGTCTGCACCAATTCAGGAGTGAACGACAGCGCCACCGTGACCGCGACGCCTGTCTCGTAGAGCACCGCGGGGAGCGAGCGGAGCAGCCGGTACGGACTGGCGAGCGAGTTCGCTGCGCCAAAGCAGAGCAGAATCACCGCGAGCTGCAACCCGAGGACAAAGGCATTCAGCATGGATTCCAACGTCACCGGACCGCCGATGCTCACGGCAGCCGCCCACGAGGGCAGCGGCACCTGCGGCACGGTGAAGAGGACGTGCCCGGGGACGCCGCGTTGGCCGAACAGGATCTCAATCACGATCCTGAGAGCGATGACGAAGAGGCCGAGGCGGAGAAAGAACGCGATGGAGCGAGACCACGGTGCGCTGCTGCGCCGGGCCGACACGACGACACAGGCCACAACTCCGATTAACGCCAGGAGGAACGGGTTGTTCGTCCGCATTGCGCAGATCGCCAGGCCGGCCGCCCACAGCCACCATGCCACCGGGTGCAAGGAGCGGCGCCTGGGAGCGGCGGCCCGTGTCATTCCTCGGCCGGCCGACGACGCCACCGGACAAGAGCGAACCCACCCAGGGCGGCGACGACGACCGCGACCAGGATGACCGGGAGGAGATTGCCGGAGGAACCCCCGCCGGAGCCCCCATGTGAAGGGGCGCTGGCCACGGCCGAACGACGCGCGTCGGACGATCCTTGGTTCCGCGTCCCCCCGGTCCCGTCCGACCCACCGTCGGCGAGCGTCGTGGTCGTCGTGCCCGACGCCGCGGCCGTTGTCGTGGTGCTCGTCGCACCGACCGACTTTGACCTGGTGCTCACTGCGGTGCTGGTGGTCGCAGCCGGCGCCAGCCCAGCGTTCGTCTTGGCGGTCGTCGGCGTCACCGACGCCGGATCCGTCGCATTCGTGCTCGTCGTGGTCGGGGCAGACGGTGAGGCGACCGGAGGGATCTCGGTCGATGCATTGCAGATCTGGCTGTACGACGGCGTCACGGCAGGCGCGGGATCGGTGAGGTTGTCCGGCTCGTTGAGCTGATACATCCAGCCTTCAACGTCGTCAGCCGAGCTGGAGACCGATTGCTCCGCGGGACCGTCGTCGGCATAGACCCACGAGCCCGTCGCTCCGTGCCAGTACGACCAATAGTCGTACTTCCCCGATCCGACGCTCTCGCCGCAGTTCTGCACGCCGTTGGCTGGATAGTTGTCGATGGCGCACAGCAGGCCCGAATTGGCATAGGCGACGTTGCCACTGCCGACGGCGGCGGCCAACGCGTCGGCATCGTGTGCGCTCGACGCCACCGGGACGCACTTCGACACGGTGGACATGGACGACCCGTTCCCGAAGTCGACAACAACCGCCACGTAGACGTCGTTACCGACGGAGTCCGCCGAGGCGATGGCCATTTTGAGTGGGATCAGGGCCCCGGGCCCGGCGGGTGCGAGCGCTGCCGCAGCTGCGCCCACGAAGAGCCCCCACATGAGCACCCGGGCCCGGCGTCCCTGACGGCGCACGGTTATGTCGGGCTGGTCGCGACGGCCACGCCATTGCTGATTGCGTTGGAGACTGCCGAACCGGAAAACGCCGCATCACCGAAGTTGAAGATCCCGCCGTCCGATGCCACCAGCCAGTAGCCGTTGCCATCGGGTGCCGACGAAATGCCGACGATGGGCCGGTTCAAGACAATGCTCCCCGTCGAGCCGAAGAAGGCGGAATCGCCGTAGTTGAAGATGCCGCCGTCCGATGCCGCCAGCCAGTAGCCGGCGCCGTTCGGATCCGAAGCGATGCCGACGATGGGCTTGTTCAGAGGCTGGCCGCCGCGGGAGCCGAAGAACCCGGCGTCGCCGTAGCTGAAGACGCCGCCGTCGGAGGCCACTAGCCAGTAACCGCCGCCGTCGGGCGTGGTCGCGATACCGACGATGGGCTTGTTCAGGGGTTGACCGCCGCGGGAGCCGGAGAATTTGGCGTCGCCGTAGCTGAAGACACCCCCGTCCGAGGCCACGAGCCAGTAGCCGCCACCGTCGGGCGTGGCCGCCATGCCGACGATGGGCTCGTTCAGGGGCTGACCGCCGCGAGAGCCGAAGAACCCGGCGTCGCCGAAGTTGAAGACCCCGCCGTCGGAGGCCACCAGCCAGTAGCCGCCGCCGTCGGGCGTGGCCGCGCTCCCGACGATCGGGGCGTGGAGCGCGATGGTGGCAGCGGAGCCGTGGGAGGCGGCGGTGCCAAAGGGATAGACAGCACCACTGGCGGTGAACACCCAGTACGACTTACCCCCGACGCTGCTCGGCGGATAGGGCAGCGTCAACCCTTCCAGGGCCGGGACCACTTGACTGGTCGCGAGGATGTTTCCGGTCGTGGCCGTCCCGACTCCCGGGAAAGAGAAGGCGCCGGTATCTGCACCCGAGGTCACCTGGAACGAAAGCAGTGCCGTCAGCGGGGTGTTCGCCCCCTGGTCGAAGGTCGGGCTGGTGGGCGACTGCCCCAGAGCGAGCAGGGCCTGCATCACAAGCGCGGTCGAGTCGGGATCGGACGTCTCGGGATTGTCGGCCGTGTTCGGGGAGTAGGGCCATCCGCCGTCGGCGTCCTGGGCTGAGGTCAGGAAGGCCAGAGCGTTTGTCGAGACCGGAGGCGTCAGTGCGCTCTGCGCAGCGAGACCCTGGATCGCCAGCGAGGTGGTGTTCGTGTCCTCATTCGGAAACGCGGCACCAATGGGATCCGGGTCACATGGAGTGGTGACGTTGTCCGGAAGGGTCCATCCTCCGTTGGCGCACTGCTGGTTCTGGAGCCACGAGATGGACGCGGCATCGGCCTTCACACCTGCCGCGGCCAGCGCCGCCAACGCCAGCCCCTGATCGAAGTTGCCGGCGTTGAAGTCGGCGTCCTGGGCGTCCGTACCGAACCGGCCCACGTTGGGCCCACTTGTCTGCTCCGTCGCGAGCAGCCGCGCCACCAGATTGGTGCCCCCGAAGTTGGAGGGATTGGCGCCCAGGGCATGCGCGGCCAGAATGAGGTTCGCCAACTGCCCGGGACCGTCACTGCCCTTTACCGGGATGTACGTCGCAGAGTTCGCCTTCAGGTAGGACAGTCCAGCCCGGGCGCCCGTCAGATCGACGCCGGCGGCTCCGAGGCTCAGCACGGTCTGCACCGTCGCGGAGAGGTCCGGGGTTCCGGGGGTCATGTCGTCGATGGTGCCCTGCGGGGTCAGTTGACCCCCGAGCCACCCGGCTGCGGTCTGGGCCACCGCGGTCTGTGGCAGCGTCGGCGGTGTGGCGCCGGCCGGTGTGGCCAGCGAGATCACGGTGGCGGCGGCCAGTACCGTGGCCAGACCGACGGCGGAAGCACCCATCAGGGTGCGGTGGATACGTGACATGGTTCTCGCTTCCCGGACCTCGACCCGGAAAACTCCGCACCAGCGGGGTCACACCGAGTCCCGGTCCTTGTGTCTCGACGGTGGGAACTCAGCTGCCCTTGAGGTATCCCGGCTCACGGTGTCGCCTTTGCGGCACACCGTTCACGGTTGCGGACCAGCGCCGGATTTTCACCGGCTTCCCCTCGCGGGCAGTACTGCGACAGCAGGTCTTGCTGGGCGTACGGTACCACGGTGGGCCGGCCGGGCCGCGTAGCGACGCGGGTGGTCCGGCCACCACGGCGTTCCGTGCCTTGGGACCATCAATGCCGTCCGCCGTGGCACCGACTGTCGTCTTGACGTCGCAAACCGTGGCGCGAGAGCGTACGCACGTGGCAATGGGGAATCGGCCGGAGGTGCAGACGGCACCGGCGCCGATCGTGGCGCTGGACGTCTCGCTGCTGGCGGCGCACTTCGCCACCGCCCTGGCCCGGGTGCCGTTCCGCCATCCATTCAGCGGCGATTCGTCGCGGCTCTCCAACTTGGGCATCACCGTCACCCGCGAAGTCATTCGCGCCTTCATGGGGTATTCCTCGTCGCTCCGCATCCCCGAGTTCCGTTCACTCGAATTGGTGCTCGACGACATCTGCAAGGTGATCATGCCGCCCTTCGTCCGCTCTCTCGACGTCGATGGCCGCCCGGCCGAGTTCGGTGGCGTGCCGGGGATCCTCTACGTGCCGCGGCACCAGATGCCCGAGGGGTTCGTGCTCTACCTGCACGGCGGCGGCTATATCGGCACCTCGCCGAACATGTACGCGTTCTTCACGGCACAGGTGTGCCGCCAGACCGGCTGCGCCGTCTTCGTGGCCGACTACCGCCTGGCCCCGGAATTCCCCTACCCGGCCGGTGCGGAGGACGCTTCTGCGATCTATTACGCGCTGATCCGGCGGGGCGTCCCGTGCGAGCGCATCTTCCTGGCCGGCGACTCGGGGGGCGGCGGGCTGGCCAACACCGTGCTCCTCGAAGACCCTGCACGGATCAAACCTGTACGTCCGGCGGGTCTCCTGCTCTTCTCGCCCGAGGTCGACCTCCGCCTCGACGAGGACTCGGTCACGGCGAACGCGGACCACGACATCTTGCCGTGGAACATCCCCACGTCGGCGTATCTCCACGGCGCCGACATAAGCAGCAGCCCCGTGTCGCCGCTGAGCGCCGACCTGAGCGGATTCCCACCGACCTGCGTCATCTGGGGCGGCGACGAGATGTTCCGCGATGCCATACGGCGCTACGCCGACCGCCTCCGCGCCGCGGGCATCCCCACGGACGGAGAGGAGTTCGAGGGGATGTTCCACGTCTTCGAGATCCTGATGCCCTGGGCCGACAACAGCCGCGAGGTCTTCAGCCATGTGCACCGGTTCATCGCACGTGTCCTGGCCCACGCGCCACCACTGGGTTCCACAGACCTGACTGAGGCCCTCGCATTGGAGCGCTGAGGTCAGGCCCGGCCGAGCCCGTCGGCCGCCTTGCGCAGGTCGCGACGGAAGTCCGGATGGCTGATGTCGACCAGCAGGTGCGCCCGCTCGCGCACGGTCCGACCTGTGAGTTCGGCCGCTCCGTATTCGGTGATCACGACGCCCGTGTGATGGCGCGGCGTCGAGACGACCGAACCCTCGGGCGGGACGCCCGCAATGCGGGACACGACCTCCCCGTCACGCTGCGTCGTCGAACGGAGACAGATCAGCGAGTGGGCGTCGAGGTGGAGCTCGGCGCCCGCGACGAAGTCTTCGTGCCCACCGACTCCCGATATCTGGCCCCCGTCGATGTTGTCGGCCATGACCTGGCCGTAGAGGTCGACCGCGAGGGCGCCGTTGATGGAGACCAGATTGGCATTCTCGGAGATCACGGTGGGGTCGTTGACCGTGTCCACCGGGAGAAAGGCCACTGCGTCGTTGCCGTCGAGCCAGAGGTAGAGCTCGGCCACACCAAGCGCGAAGGTCGTCACCGACACGCCGTCGAACACGCCCTTGGCGTCGTTGGTGACCTTTCCGGCCTGGTGCAGCCGCATGAGCCCGGTGGTGAACATCTCCGAATGGATGCCGAACCCACCGAGCGGCCCACGCGCCAGCTCCGCCGCAACGACGTTGGGGATCGCCCCGATGCCCGTCTGCAACGTCGACCCGTCGTCGACATAGGCGAGTGCGTGACGTGCAATGGCCTCGTCCACCTCGCTGCTCGGCGGGTCCTCGAGTGCGAAAGGTGCACCGTCGGACTCGACGAGCACGTCGATCACGTCCAGCGGAATTGTGTTGTCGTAGCGCGGCGGCAGGCTCCTTGTGCGGGGCAGGTGCGGGTTCACCTCGACGATGAGCAGTCTGTCGGGATCCCGTCCGGCGCGGAGCAGCTCGTCACGCGTCCCACCCACATGCAGCGAGAGATTGACTCTGCCGTCCTCATCGGGCGGAGCCCCCTGTACCACCATCACGCGAGGCGCGAACCGGGCCATGATCGGTCCCATCTGCCGGAAGCCTCCCGGCACCAGCTCGACGCGGTGACCCTGTGCGAGGTGCAGACGCTCCGCCGGCCCGAAGAAACCGCAGCGGTAGCTCACCCCGGCACGCGTGAAGACCTCGTAGAGGTTGAGGCACAGCGCACCGCCTATCTGCAGGTCCTCCCAGTCGGTACGGGTTCCGAGCGCGGTCAACAGCGCGTCGGGGATACCCGGGCCGAGCCCGAAGCCGATCCGATCGACCGGCCGGACCAGCGCAACGGCCTCCTGCAGGGTGCGGACGGGCGGCATGGGTTCCACTCTGTACCAGATCAGGCCGTGACCACGGAGTTCGATCGCCGCGCCTCGCAGAGACGAGCAATCCATGACTTTCGGCTCTACCCTCACCCGGGGTGCACCAACAGAATGACCGGAACACCCTCCTCTTCCCAGACAAAGGTGCTTGGAGAATGGCGGCCACCCCCCTCGGTCGCCATTTTCCAATTCCGGGGTGTTGCGGCCCGAGCGGGTGACCACCCCGAGAAACCCCTGTGTTTGGGACCTACGGCCCTGCCGGATGTGGGCCGGTCGTTGCATGCTTGCGTGAGTACCCGAGGGGGACCGACAGGAACGGTGGGACAAGGAGGGTGGGTGAGGGGAAGCCATCTGGTCGTCGCGACGACTGGGCCGCGGCACCGGGCGCGTCAGCCGAGTCGCGCGCGCACGACGCGCCGCGGCCAGGAGACCGCGTCGGCTCAGGGGCAGAAACGGGCGGTAACGGAGCCGGCGATGTCGATGTACACCCAGCTTCTCCAGAGCGCCTTCGGGCAGCGCAGTCCCGTCATGGTGAGTTCGACCGAGCGCGGCGCGCTCGATGCAGTGCGACGCTGCTGCGGGGAGCTCGAGGAGGACAGGCCGCCGCCCACCGACTCCGATGCGGTCCCCATCGCCCTTTCCCGCGAAATCGGCTACGACGTCGCGCTGCTCGAGCTGGCCGAGGTGGTGGGCATCGAGACGGATCCGAGCCGCTTCGAACAGCCACTGCACGAACGCGCCCGCCTGGAGCGGGCTCTCAGGGCGCGCGGCATCATGCTGCACCCGCAATCCGTGTCCGGTGGCACGACAGCCCCGCCGGCTTGAGACCCTGGTCAGCGCCTGCGATCAGGTGCCGGTGGCGTCGCTGCGTATCTCATAGGTCGATCGCTCGTGCAGACGGGCGGCGAACGTTGCCGCTTGGGTACGACGGTCCATCCCGAGCTTGGCCAACAAGTTGGAGACGTAGTTCTTCACCGTCTTCTCGGCCAGGAACATCGTGTCGGCGATCTCGCGGTTGGTGTAACCCTCTGCTATGAGATCGAGGATCCGCCGCTCCTGCGGGGTGAGGCTGGCCAGCCGTGGGTCCATGTGCGGCCCGTCACGCAACCGGTCGAGGACTCGCTCGGTCAAGGAGGGGTCGAGCAGCGACTCGCCCGCACCGACGCGGCGGATCGTCTCCATCAGATCGAGCCCACCCACCTGCTTCAGGACGTAGCCGGCGGCCCCCGCCATGACGGAGGCGATGAGCGCCTCGTCGTCGGCGTAGGACGTCAACATCACACAGGCGATCTGCGGCGACGTCGCTCGGATCTCGCGGCAGACCTCGACGCCGCTGCCATCCGGCAGCCTGACATCGAGAATGGCGACGTCGGGCTGCGCAGCCGGAATGCGCGCCAGGGCGTCAGCCACTGTGCCGGCCTCACCCACCACGTCGATGTCGTGACCGGCCTCGAGTAAGGCACGCAGACCCGTCCGGACCACCTCGTGGTCGTCAAGGAGGAAGACGCCCAGTGGCACGGGCCACATCATCGCATTCCGGCCACACCGCTGCGACTCGCCTGAGGAGGTCGCGTCGCTCGCTCGTTATGCTGAGAGCCGTGCAATCCGCACATTGCAGAGGTCGATGTCGCGGCGTCTGACGCCGGGCGCCGGGTCGCCGGTGAGCCCGAATCCCACCACGGAGGATGCAGACCAATGAGCGCACAACCGTCTTCGGGCACCGGCAGGATCGTGGTCGGCTTCGACGGCTCGGACTCTTCGCGCGACGCGCTTTCCTGGGCGGTCCGCCAAGCGATCCTCACGGAGAGCACCCTCGAGATCGTGATGACATGGGAGTGGCCGACGAGCTACGGCTGGGCCGTGCCGATCCCCGAGGACTTCGACCCCGAGTCGGGCGTTCGCCAGGCTCTTGACACTGCCGTTGCGGACGTGCGGGCCGACCACCCCACCCTCAAAGTGGAACCCAGGTTGATCAGTGGGCATCCCGCGCCCGCACTCGTCGAGGCGTCCAAGGGAGCCGACGTGCTCGTCGTCGGCAGCCGTGGCCACGGGGAGTTCGTTGGCATGGTGATCGGCTCGGTCAGCGCATACTGCGTGACGAACGCGCACTGCCCCGTGCTCGTGCATCGGCTCCCGAGTTAGGCGGTCTCCGCTCGCACCGCGTCCACGGCGCGCCGGCGCGCCATGCCGCCTGCCCGCAGCTGGGCCAGCCCGGGGCCGCCTGCCGTCGGCGGGGGTCCGTCTCTCCCGCCGCCGAGCAGCGCGCCCAGTGTCGCCTGCACCGACGAGGTCAGCGCGGCCGCCTGGTACCCGCCTTCGAGGAACAGGGCGAGCCGGCCCGGCCGAGGCGCGAAGCCCCGTACGACGCGGGCGAGCTCGGCGAAGTCCCTGCTCGACAATTGCAGGTCGCCGAGCGGATCGTCCCGGTGGGCGTCGAACCCGCACGAGACCAGGACCCAATCCGGTGCGAACTCTTCGATGCCGGCGCGCGCCTCCTCGTCGAGGGCGGCCCGCACGACATCGCCCGTCGCTCCCGGTGGCAACGGGAAGTTGAGCGTGAGTCCCGGCGCGGCCGGGCCACCCACCTCGTCGACGCGGCCCGTGCCCGGATAGAGGGGATGCTGATGGGTCGAGACGTAGAGCACGTGCGGGTCGTCCCAGAAGATGTCCTGAGTGCCGTTGCCGTGGTGCACGTCCCAGTCCACGATGAGAACCCGCTCGCCCCGCGCCGTGCGCGACGCCGCAGCGACCGCCACGTTGTTGATGAGACAGAAGCCCATGGCCCGGTCGGCGGAGGCGTGATGACCGGGTGGACGCACGGGGACGAAGGCGATGCCCTCGTCACGCTCCTCCAGTGTCTGCAGCGCAGCGAGACCCGCTCCCGCGGCTCGTCGGGCCGCGGCCCACGAGTCCACCGCCGCAAAGGTGTCGGCGTCGACGTTCCCGCCCCCTTCGGCGCAGAACGACGCCAGCCGGCTGAGATACGCCCGGTCGTGCACGCGCGCCAGCTCGTCCAGGGATGCCTCCGCGAAGGCCGGCGTGACGATCTCGTGCTCGGGTCCGAGCCATGCGGACGCCCTCCATGACGGCAGCGAGGCGGGTCGGACGCTCCGGATGGCGGGGGCCGCCGTCGTGCTCCGCGAGCCCCGACTGGCCCGGCGACGACAAGCGTCGTCATCGGGTGACCGCGTGACGCCGAACAGCGGGCGAGCCCTGTGGCGTGGCGGTCATGGTGCCTCCCGCGGCACATGCTATGTCCTCCTCCCCACCGTCCCGTCGGAGCGGCGCGGTCCTCCGGCTAGTTGGTGATGGTGGCAGTCATGACGGCGTGGGTCGTCGACCGACCCGGGCCCGTCGGCGGCCCGGGTCACCCGCTGATCCAGGTGGAGCGGCCTGTCCCCGAACCGGGCCCGGGAGAGGTCCGCGTGCGCGTTCGGGCCTGCGGCGTGTGCCGGACGGATCTCCACCTGGCCGAGGGCGATCTGGTGCCACGCCGCCCGCGCGTGACGCCGGGGCACGAGATCGTGGGGGAGGTCGACCGCATCGGTCATGGGAGCACGCGCTGGCGGGAGGGGGACCGCATCGGGGTGCCGTGGCTGGCTCACACCTGCGGCACGTGCCGGTTCTGCATGTCCGGCCGCGAGAACCTCTGCCTGGTCGCCTCGCTTCACCGGCTGGGACGTCGACGGTGGCTACGCGGCGTACGCCGTCGTGGACGAGGCCTACGCCTACGCGCTGCCCGAGGCGTTCGACGACGTGGAGGCGGCACCGCTCCTCTGCGCCGGGATCATCGGCTACCGCGCCCTGAAGCAGGCCAACCTGCCCGACGGGGGCCGGCTGGGGATCTACGGCTTCGGCGGCTCAGCCCACCTCACGGCCCAGGTGGCGCTGGCACGCGGCGCCCGCGTGCATGTCATGACCCGCTCCGCAGAAGCCCAGCGGCTCGCCCTCGAGCTCGGCGCCGCCAGTGCCGGGGACGCGGACGCGGCACCGCCCGAGCCGCTCGACTCGGCCATCCTGTTCGCGCCGGTCGGAACCCTGGTGCCGCCCGCCCTGGCGGCGTTGGACCGGGGCGGGACCCTGGCCGTCGCCGGGATCTACCTGAGCGACATCCCCACCCTCCACTACCAGGAACATCTCTTCGAGGAGCGGGCGCTGCGGAGCGTGACGGCCAACACCCGGCGCGACGGGGAGGAGTTCCTGGCCGAGGCGGCCCGCATCGCTCTCCGCGTCTCCGCCGTCCCCTACGCCATGACGCACGCCGACGCCGCGCTGCGTGACCTGCGAGACGACCGGGTCAACGGAGCGGCCGTGCTCGTGGCCTGAGCGCCGTGGAGATGTCTGCCGGGAGCCGGCGCCGGACCGAAGTCGGGCCGCAGCAAGGTGCGCCCCAAGGCTCCGAACAGGGCAATCGCTCCCGGAAAAGACAAACGCCGACGGTGCCCCAGTCGATTCACGTCAAAGCGCTGTCACAGGGCCCTTGGCGATAGGTCCTGGAGTTCTCGACTGGGGCACGCACGCCGGCAGTGCGATCAGGCGGTAGATCGCTAACGCCCATTATTCCCGATCCGAGGACCACTAAACACAGATTTTCAGGAAATTTTGGAAGCGTTTAGATGACGGGTTCCACCTGGTCAGCGGCCATCGAGAACGGCCACCAACTCCCGATCCCGTGGATAGGAGAGCAGTCGGGACGCCTCTTCGAGGCGCAGCCAACGGAGTTCGTCGACCTCTTCGTTGTGACGGAAGAACCCCCCCGTCGCCGCCATGATCCAGTAGGCCACCGTCTTGGGCCGGCCCTTACGGTCGACGTACTCGGTGTGGCCGATGAAGCGGAGCAGATCGCAGGTCATGCCGGTCTCTTCCCGTACCTCGCGCAGGCGCGGCGATGTCGAGCGTCTCGCCCGGCTCGAGCTTGCCTTTGGGAAACGACCAGTCGTGCTGCACCGGCCGGTGCACGATGGCGATCTCGAGCATCCTGCCCTGGCGGCGCACGACCAGCCCGCCTGCCGCCTGGACTACATCTGTTTGGGAGAGGGAGCTCGGCCGTCATTGATCGTCGCGCCACTAGGTGGCAGGTTACCGTCGTCCCCCGTGTCAACCGCGGCAATCGCGGTCGGCCGGGAAACCGGACGAGGACCCGCAGTAGCGTGCAGCGTGATGTCCGAGTCCAAGGTCGACGAGACGGGCGAGCACGATCCGGTCGAGATCGAGTGGCAGTTCGACGCCCTCGATCTGCGTCCGGTGGAGCGGTGGCTCGCCACGCTCCCCACCCTGGCCATCGAGACCCGCGACGGCGGGACGATCACCGCGCTCGCCCGCCCGCCGCGCCGGCTGGTCGACTCGTATCTCGACAGCGAGGACTGGCGCATCGCCCGGGCCGGCTACGTCGTGCGCACCCGGCGCCGCGGCCGCCATGACGAGATCACCTTGAAGGACACCCGGCCGGCCGAGGGCAGCGGTCTCCGCCAACGCCTGGAAGTCACCGAGGTTCTCCCAGCGTCCGGGTTGGAGGCCCTGGGAGCCCAAGGTCCGGTCGGGCGCCGTCTGCGGGCCATCGTCGGTTCCCGCCCGCTGCGCGAGGTGCTCCAGGTCCGCACCCGCCGGCGTCCCTTCGCGCTGCGGATCGGCGGGGTCGACGTGGCGGAGATCGCTCTCGACGACACCATGATCGTCGTCGGCACCGGGCAGCGCCCCATGCAGCTGCGGCGTGTCGAGGTCGAGGTCCATCCCGACTGGCTCGACGCGCTGGAGCCGATCGTGGAGCAACTGCGTACGTCGTGCGGACTCCAACCGGCGCGGCTCTCCAAGTTCGAAGCCGGATTGTTGGCGCTCGGCGAGGAGATCCCCGGCACACCGGATCTCGGGCCGACCGAGGTCTCCGCCACCTCCACCATGGGGGACCTCGCCTTCGCCGTGCTGCGGCGTCAGCTCGCCGTGCTTGCGGGCCAAGGAGCCCGGGCACGCGGCTGGGTGAAGACCCCGAAGAGCTGCACGACATGCGGGTCGCCACGCGGCGACTGCGGGCCGCCCTTGTCCTGTTCGAAGGCGTGTTCCCCGTCCGGGCCCAGGTCTTCCGGGAAGAGCTCGGGTGGCTGGCCCGGCTGCTCGGCGCGGTGCGCGACCTCGACGTGCAGTTGGAGGGCCTGGCCGGCTTGTCGCCCGGCGTCATCGACAGGTCCATCGGGTTTGCGCCCGACGAGCCCGATCCCCTGGCCGGGTTGCGGGCGCTCCTCGGCCGTGAGCGCGCCATGGCCCGCAGCGACATGTTGAACGGGCTCGACTCCGTCCGCTGGGATCGCTTGGCCAAAGGCCTCACCGCCATGGCGCAGCAGGGACCGGCGCGCCGTTCGCTGGCCACGAGGGTGCCGGCTGCCATCGGCCTGCCCGACCTGGTGCTGACGCGCTACGACAAGGTGACCACGGCGGCCAAGCGGGCGAAGCGGTCAGGCGTGGTGACGGACTTCCACGCCCTGCGCATCCGTTGCAAGCGGCTGCGCTACGCCCTCGAGTTCGGCAGCGACGTCTACGACGGGCAGACCTCCCGTTTCGTGCGCGAGCTGACGGTGCTGCAGGGCGAGCTCGGCGAGATGCAGGACGCCGAGGTGGCGTCGCTCCAACTCGCCGCGCTGGCGATGGGGGAGGCACACCTGCCCCCCGCCACCGTTTTCATGATGGGCGGTGTGGCCGAGCAGCACCGGCGCCAGGTGAACCGGCTCCTCAAACGACTGCCCGGCGAGCTCCCCCGCATCCGAGGAAGGGCCTGGCGTGAGCTGCGCGATCTGATGGAGGACCGACGTGCGGAGGCGGAGGCCGCCCGGCCGCCTGTCCGCACCACGCTGCGCGCGCTTCCGCGGCCGCAATCCGAGACCGAGCCGCGGGACGTGGCGGCGGATCCGCCGGCCACCAACCCCGGACCGATCCACGCCGTCGTGCCGGGTCTCACGGCCCTGGAACCGCCGCCGCGGTCAGGCCAGGGGGAATGAGCCCGCGTCGTCTCCCATGACGACGCGGGGATGCTCGGTGACGATGAAGTGCAGCTTGTCGGTGTCGAGGAAGTTGCCGATGTCGGCCCAGATGTCGGAGAAGTCCGGCTCCCCCATGTGGGCCCGGTATGCGTCCATGTCCTCGAACCACTGCACCGTCACCCCGTCGAACCCGGTGTCGCCGTCACCGTTGTAGTCGTCGAGCGGCCGCGGGTGCTGCTCGTAGCGCACCACGTGGCTCCCACTCTTGCTCGCCACGATGAGCGGGCCGTGCACGTCCTTCCAGTACGCGTGGAACTGCGCCGGTGTCAGACCGTCCTTGCGCCGCAGCAGGCATGTGAGTCTGACCATGGGACCTCCTGTCGGGTGTGGCGCCGGCACGGTAGACCCGGCCGGCGTCTCCGCAGGCTATCGGCGGCCCGGGGCCTCAGGGGAGGGAGAGGGTCAGCCCGGAGCCCGAGCCGCTCGTGCCGACGCCGACCGAGACGCCACCTACCGAGACCGGCGGAGTGCTGACCGGGAGAGGCAAGGCCGGAAGCGGCACCGTCACCGTGGTCGTGGTCGTACTCGTCGATGTGGTCGAACCGCTCGTGGTACCGCCCGAGGCGCTCCCCGCCGGGGTCGTCGCCTTGCCGCCGGCCGACGCAGTGACGGGCAGGCTCGGCACCAAGCTGCCGCTGCCACTTCCGCTGCCCACGATGGGGAGCGAGGGAATCGTGGTCGATGTCGTGCCCGTCCCGCCGGTGGCGCCCGTGGCGGCCGCGGTGACGCCGTCGAGCAGCGCGGTAATGGCGCCCGTGCCGGACAGCAAGGACGTGCCCGTGCCGCTGACACCCGGCAGGCCGCTGCCCACCGTGCCGAGCCCGGGGATTCCACCCAAGCCACCCAGACCGGGCAAGCCCGGCAGCCCCGCCAGTCCCGGGAGGCCCAAGGACGGGAGCCCACCGGCGGGCAGCGGGAGGGAGGTGATCGGCATGAGCGAGCCCAGATCGGCCAGCGTCCCGGTCACGTCGGTGATCACATCGGTCAGGGAAGGCACGAGGGTGCTGAGTTCCTCGGTGGGGTCGCTCGGCAGAGTGCCGACGCTGCCGAGCGCGCTGGTGAGGCTTCCGACGACACACCCCAGCCCGAGGTCGCTCGTGGTGGCCGTGCAGCCGGATCCGTTGCCGCTTCCCGCACCGCTGCCCGCACTCGCCCCGGCGCCCGTGTCGCTCCCGCTGCCGGCACCGGACAGGTCAGCCAGGGTGCCTGTCGTCGCGCCCGGTGTGCCGGACTGCGCCGTCAGCCACTGCAACGGCGCGGCGTTCTGGGTCAGTGAGCCCGACAGCGCCGTCAACGCCGCGGTCACCACCGCCTCCGTGCCACTCGCGGACGCGGCGCCCTGGTTGGCGCCGCCGGCCGCGGATTGCTCCGGCGAGACAGACGAGGCCAGTGAGTGTGCGGCGGCAGGGTTGACCGTGAAATAGCCGCCGAGGCCGCCGAGGAAGGCTCCCGCCGCCGCACAGGCCAGCCCCCCGGCTCCCACCATGACGGCGTTGCGATAGCGCGCGAACCCCCTCGGCCCCTCGCCCTCCACAGGCGCTTCCTCGACGGCCGCCGGCAGCGGCTTGGCTTCGAACTCGTCATGGATCGGCGCGTCGGCGACGGCCATGTGCAGCCCGTGCGGCCGCGCCGCCTCGCGGAGCGTCGGCCCGGCCTCGGGCGCCGCGTGCTTGCCCCTGGAGCTGAACTCCCCCCGGAGCACCTCGTCGTACATGTCGTTCAGGTTCGCCGTCATGCCTCCTCCTCCCCTACGCCCCTCTCCGGGCCCTCATGGTGGAAACGGGCCAGCGCACCCGTCCTTGCGATTCCTCTGGGGCTCCCGCCCCGGCCGGAGTGCCGCGGCGGCTCACGCGAAACTCCAGCTCCCGATGGTCACAACAGAGCCGTGAACAGGGAGAACGACCGTCATGGCGTGCTCACCCGGAGCGGGTCCCCCCGAGAGGGTCACGGAGGTGCGCAGTACCACCTGGTCCGGGCTCCCACCCGACGAGTCGATCTCCACGTTGAGCGCGGTGTCGTGCCCGGTGACCGCCGCGCCGGCCAGCTGGGGGGGCATGGGCAGGCCGGGGGCCATGGCTGTCCACCACTCGGTCTGGCGCTGGGCACCGGCGTGCAACCCGCCGAAGTACGTCTCGAGCGCGGCGGCCTCCAAGGAGAGCGGGCCGGGCGACTGCGCGAAGGCGACAGACGCATTCACCAGGCTCATCGTCCCCATGGGGGCCTCGTTCTGCTCGAGCGTCAGACCCTGCGCCTGCAACGCCTGCGGCGCCGACGTCCGGTAGTCGGTGGACGAAACGGTGCGTACGAACTGCGCGCCCGGGTCGAGGTTGGCGCCCTTGGTGGCCGCGCCCACCTCGGTGGCCCTTATGAGCAGGCGGTCCGGGGTGAAGAAGAGTGCGTTGGGAGGCCAACAGGTGTCGAGTACCAGGCTGGGGCCCGTGGTGCTCGATACCGCCGAGCCCGCCGCGACGACCTGCTGGTTGCTCACCCGGAACTGCACCGTGTTGCACGCCGTCTGGTACGTGATCAGGTCTCCTGCCTTGAGCGCGTCGAGGTGCACGAAGTAGCTCACGTCGTGAGCCAGGAAGACCGCGGCGCCATCCACTCCGGGCCAGACCGACTGCGGGTCGTGCCCGACGGCCACGTTGAGCTCCTGGTCGTCGGTGCCCTCCTCCACCGGCGCGCTGAGGTGCAGCGCCGGAACGGTGAGGATGCCTGACAGCTGGCCCGGGCGGACGCCGGCCACCTGGCAGGAGGCACCGTGGCTCTCGCGTGCGATCCTGGCCATGTCGGCGCGCTCGCTGCTGATCAGCACGCCCTGCGCGTGGTGCTGGTGCTCTTGGTGCGCCAGCGCGTAGCTCGCCGCGAACACGGCGACGAAGAGCAGGACCACCCCGACGAGCGTGATGCCGACCCGCCGCAGATCGCGCAACGTCTTCACTGCTCTGTCTCTGTCCTTGCCCCTGTGAGCCGGAGTGCTTCCGACCGCACCTGCTCGGAGCGGGGTTCCGCCACCCCGCCCCGAGCAGTTCGCAGCACCGGTTCCCGCTGCATCTGCCTCTCCCTCCAGATCCTCCGAAGATCTTTCCTGCGTCGTCCCGCTGTGTTGCCCTGTTGTCGTAGCCCTCGTCGGCCTCCGGGCGTCAGTGGTCCGTCGTGTCGCGTCTGCTGTGGCCGCCGCCGGGCCGGCCCCCGAGACCGGAGGGGGAACGGAGGAGGTCCCGAAGGCCGGGCCCGGTGGCGGTCCGCCGTCCGACCCCGAACGGATCGGCAGTGGTGGCTCATGAGCCACCACGACGGCGGAGGGGTGAGCTGAGAGATCGAGCGAGCGAGGCGACACGGCGCCGGCCGATGAGCAGCACGCCGGCCAGACCCATGCCCGCCAACAGAAAGACGGGCAGGGTCCCCGCCCAGAACTCGCCGGTGTGCACGGTGGTCACGCCGGGCACGGCCGCCGGAGCCGCCACCGGTGCGGCGACCGGTGAGGCCGGAGTGGCGGGCGAGGTGGCGACGGCCGGCGTGGCGTTGGTCGAGCTGCCCGTCACGCTGACGTCACCGACGTTGAGCCCGATGCCGCCCTCGAGGGCGCTGAGCAGGCCGACGTTGACCACGCCCACCTTGGCGCTGGCCGTCGTGCCGGGCGCCGAGGTGTCACACGTGAGCAGGTTCCCGTCGGGGGTGTAGTTGATGATCCCCGTCAGGAGGCTCCCCAGTGCCGAGCCCAGCGCGCTGCTAGCCCCGGCCTGCGCCAGGATCTCGTTGACCAGGCTGGTCAGCTGCGTGATGTTGACGAACGTCGGCAGCGAGCCGCTGGTCGAGTAGGAGACCAGGCCGGCATTGCAGCTGGGCGTCACCGTGCCGGTGCTGCGGTCGAGCGCCACCGACGCGGTCGTGGGCGCCACCTGCAGATCGGCCAGGCCGAAGAGGTTGACCTCAAGGGTGTTCTGCGTCACCGAGTCGGTCACGACGTTGCCGCTGGTGCTCACCGACGAGGTCGAGCCGCCCAGCTGAATGAGCAGCGGCTCCAGAGCAGCCGCGTTGCCGCCGGTGAGACCGAGCACCTGATTGAGGATCCCCGTGACGAGACCCGTCACGGGCGACGTGCCGTCGGCGGCGTCGAGCTGGCTCAGGAGGCCGCTCAGGATGGAGCACTCGCCGCTGAGGCTGCTACCCCCGGCGACACTGCTCGGGTTGAGGGCGAGATTGGCCGGCAGGATCCCGTTGACGGTGCCGAGCAGTGACTGGACGGACGACGGAAGCGGGGTCGAGTTGGATCCCGCCGTGCCGGAGGCGGCCGGGACGTCGTCGCAGACAGACGAAGCCGACGGCAAGGAACCGCCGAGCAGGCTCTGCAGGAAATCGGTGAGGCTCAGGCTGATCGACACCTTGGCCAGGCTGCCGGCGCCGTTGGCGGCGGGGTTCCCGTTGCCGTCCACGGAAGCCGACGCGCTGCCGCAGGTGACGTCGACGTCGAGGAGGGTCGTGTTGAGCGGAATGGGACAGGCGCTCGATCCGGTGGGGCTGGCGGTCACGCCGTTCCCCGAGGCCACCGCATCCTGTGTGGAGGACGACGCCAGACCGGACAGGGACGAGGACGCACTCGTCGGGCACGGGTTGGTGGACGACGCGGTCGAGAGGCAGGCACCGGTGCCGGACGCCTCGGCCATCGGTGCGTTGCTGGCGTCGGCCTCCGAGCCGCCACCGGCAAACTGCAGGGTGTTGAGGAGGTCGAGCGACACGAATCCACCGTTGGACTGGACGCTCCATGTGTTGCTCTGCGCGCCCGCCGTCGACGAGATGGCGCCCAGCAGCATCATGGCCACCAGCCCCACCGCGGCGATCCTCACCCCACCCCTCATCCGATACCCCTGACCGTCCCGCCGCCACACGGAGGACTCCTCTGCCTACGGGGATGAAACGGGGCACTCTGGCGAACCTTGCGCCGCCCTGAGAACAATTCGAGTTGGGATACCCCCGTGTGGGGCGCTTCCCGTGCACAGCGCTTCCCGGGCAGGTCAGCGGGGCAACGCCGGTCGTCCCGTACTGTGTTCCGAAATGCCCGCGTCCCACGTCGTGCTGCTCCTGCTGGCGGGGCTCGGTGCCGGCATCTTCAACGGCGTGGCCGGCGGCGGAAGCCTGATTTCGTTCCCGATCCTGCTCGCGCTGGGCTACCCGGCCCTGACCGCGAACATCACCAACACCATCGGGATCTGGCCCGGCTACCTGGCCTCGGCGGCCGGCTTCCGCCGCGAGATCGGCGACCAGTCCCGGCGCCTGCTCCGCCTGACCCCCGTTGCCCTGGCGGGTGGGGTCGCCGGTGCACTGCTCCTCCTCACGACGTCCGCGGCGACCTTCGACGACGTGGTGCCCTGGCTGGTCCTGGGGGCCGCCGCGCTGTTCGCCGCCCAACCGGTGCTGCGGCGGGCCCTGGACCGCGGTGCCGCGCACCCCCGCACCCGTCCCGTCCTCCTGGTGGCCGGCGTGTTCGCGGCCTCGGTCTACGGCGGCTACTTCGGCGCCGCCATGGGAGTGATGTTCCTCGCCATTCTGGGCCTGGCCCTCCCCCTCTCGCTGGCCCACACGAGCGGGCTGCGCGCCGTGCTGTCGATGATCGTCAACGGCATCGCCGCCGTCGTCTTCCTCATCCATGGCGGGCTCGCCTGGGAGGCGGTGGGGTTGCTGGCTGCCGGCAGTCTCGTCGGCGGCTACGCCGGCGCGCGACTGGCTCTGGCGCTGCCGGCACCCGCGTTGCGCGTGGTCGTGATCGTTATTGGGGTCGGCACGGCGGTCAAGCTGCTCACCTGATGACAGCGCCGGGTCAGTCCACGGCCAACGGATAGGTGCCGGCCACCGCGCGCGACAGTTGACGGCGCAGCGTGCGCCGGGCGTCCTCCGCCGCCTCGGGCGCAACGGGCACGAGGCGCAGGCGCGTCCCCGGTGCGCATTGGCCCAGCCGTCCGTGATCGGCGGACACCACGACCGCCAGCACCGGGTAGCCGCCCAGCGTGGCGTGATCGGACAGGAGGACCACCGGATCGCCGTCCGGCGGCACCTGCACGGTCCCCGTCACCACACCGTGAGAGTCGAGGCCTCCCCCGTCGGATCCTTGCCGCAGCGTCACCGTTCCCTCGGCGCCCAGACGCATCCCCACCCGGTTGGACGCGGGCTGCACGACGAAGACCGTGTCGGACAACCTGGCCGACGCCGCGGCATCGAACTGCTCGGGGTGCGGGCCGGGCAGGACGCGCAGCTCGACGACCGACGACGCGTCGACGTCGGTGGAACCGGCCCCTACGAGATGGTCCCCGAGCGGTGGTGCCCATGCGCCGGCGTGCAGCACGTCCCCGGTCTGCAGCGGACCGGCGCCGAGCCCGGTCAACTGGTCGGTCGCGCTGCTGCCGAACCACTGTGGCCCGAGGAAGCCACCGGCCACCGCCAGGTAGGTGCGGCAGCCGGCGTGCTGACGACGGACCTCCAGCGTCTGCCCTGCGACCACAGGGAGGAGCTGCCCGGCCGGCGCCGGCGCGCCGTCGACGCGGATGTCCGGTGCGGCTCCTACCACCGCGGCATGGCACGCGCCGAGGCAGCGCAGCCGGGTGCCGACTCCCGTCAGCTCGAGCGTGCCGGCCATCGGGGCGTTGCCGGCCAACCGGTTGGCCAACTCGAAGGACACCGGGTCGGCCGGGCCCGCGCCCGGAACCCCGTCCGCGGCGACGTCCCGGCGACCGGCGTCCTGGACGACAGCCCGCAGTCCCGGAGCCGCGACCTCGAAGACCGTGCGCGCATCGGACGGCAAGGACCACGGCGGCGGCGCCACGGGCTCCGGCTCGACTCGCGCGTCGACGCCGGCCACGGTGAAGCGGACCTGATCGCCCGGTGCCAGGACGGCGTAGGGCGGACGCGCCGCCGAGAACAGGGGGAAAGCGGTGCGGCCCACCAGTTGCCAGCCGCCCGGCGACGCGGTCGGATAGACGGCGGCCTGACCGTTCGCGATGGCCACCGACCCCGCCGGCACGGCCGGGCGCGGCCGGGCGCGCCGCGGCACCCGGTCGAGCGGACTCGGGAGGCCCTCGAGGTAGGCGAATCCCGGCGAGAACCCGACCACGGCCGCGGTCAAGGGCTGCGCGGTCAGGAGCGCGCCCACCTCGTCCGGTCGGCAGCCGGCCAGCGCGGCCACCTCGTCGAGATCGGGCCCGTCAAAACGGCAGGGGATGGAAATGAGACGGCCCGGACCGACCGGGCCGTCCGGACCGTCGGAGCCGTGGGACGCGGCGCGTCGAGCCACTTCGGCGCGCACCGCGTCAGCGGACGCCAGCACCGGTGGGACCTCCGCGTCAGGGTCGGTGACATGGACCATGACGGTGGCCGCGCCGCACACCACCTCGGCCTCCCCGGCCAGGGCCGCCGCCAGCTGTCCCTCCAGCACGCGTGCCGCCGTGGCGTCGGGCACCCCGATCAGGAAGGCGCGGTCACCGAGGGGCCGCACCTCCCCGACGGGGACGGACCGGATCATGCACGCGCCGGCGCGATCACTTCGATCCCCGAGTCGGCCAGGACGCGACGGACTCCGGTGGCAATGGCGACGGCTCCCGGGGAGTCGCCGTGGACGCACAGGGTGTCCACCCAGAGCGTCAGCACCGACCCGTCATCGGCGACCACCGCACCGCGGGCCAGGCTGAGCGCCTGGGCCGTCGCCTCGGGCTCAGCCAGCACGGCGCCGACGGTCGCCCGGTCGACCAGCCCGCCATCGTGCCGGTAGGCGCGGTCGCAGAACCCTTCCTCGCTGGCGGGCACCCCATCGCGCAACACCATCGCCATGGCCCGGCACGCCGACGGCAGCACCATGGTTACGGCGTCACCAACGCTGGCACGCACGGCGTCGCGGAAGGTCAAGTAGACGGCACCACCTTTGGCCACCTCTTCGTAGAGCGCGCCGTGCGCCTTGACCGATGCCACCTCCGTGCCGGCGGTCCGACACACCCGGTCGAGTCGCGCGCAGCTGCTCGGTCAGGGACTCGCCGAGCTCGCCGCGGTCCATCTCCATCGGCTGGCGCCCGAAACCGGCGCGGTCGGGGTAGGAGGGATGGGCGCCGACGCGCACCGCGTGCTCCAAGGCAGCGGCGACGGTCGCAGCCATCGACTTGTCGTCCCCGGCGTGACCGCCGCAGGCGACATGCACCGACGTCACCAACCCCATGAGCGCGCGCTCCACCTCCATTCCGGCGGTATCGGTCGCTTCGCCCACGTCGGCATTGAGATCGATCGCCCGCTTCAGATGCACGACGTCAGCCGGCCTCGAGCTGGTCCACCACGACGCCGTCGCGGTAGACCACGCGCTGGTTGCGGCGCGTCGGCACGCGTGCCCCGCCGAGGATGGAGCCCGTCATGTTGAGCGGGTCCGCCCCGGCCACCACGACCTGCTCACCATGGGTACCCCGGCGGTGCGTCGCCTGCAGCTCGTCGAACGCTTCGGGCAGCGCGTACTGCTCGCCGGAGAGCCCGGCCACGAAGCGCCCGCCGAGAACAAGGCCACGCGCCTCGAGCCGACGCAGCGCCCACACGACCTCGCGCCACGGCACCTTGAAAGACTCCCTGCTCCACACCTCCCAGGCGACGACGCCCCAGCGCACCAGCAGCTGCTGCGCCACCGCCTCGGCCAGCGCCTCGTTGCCGGGCAAGAGGACACCGTCGTCCACGGCCGGCGCGCCCAACACCTCGGGCCCGGGCAGGAGCGACCAGCGGCCCTCGCCGATGCCTGTCCCCACCGGGGCGCGGCGACGGGCCAGGCGCACGGACGGGCGGCGTACCGTCCGCGTGCGCCAGCGGTCGCGGGCCGACAACAGCGCCCGCACCGCCGAGAAGGCATCCGCAGTGACGAGGCCACGCGCCACCAGATCCCACAGTCCCTCGTCGACCTCGGCCGGCAGCCGGCCGGTGACCGGCGCCAACTCGGGGCGGAAGCATGCACCGCGCGTTCGCAGGGCCGCGAGCACGTCGGCGGCCGCGCCGACCTCGGGCTCCGGTGCGAGCGCTCCGGCTCGCACGGCGCGCAACATGTCTTCGAGGTCGTCGCGCACGACGAAGGCGAGCGGTGTGGCCGGCGAGGGCGTGCCGCTGCGCCCGGTCCGCTCGGCGCGCGGTGTCAGGCGCCCCCACACGATTTCGCCCGACAGACAGAGCTCGTCGAGCCAGCGCGCGTCGTAACCGGTGACACGGGCGGGCAGGATCTGCGCCTCCCACTCCGCCGCCGGCGCCTCGATGCCCTGCAACTGCTCGAGGACTTCGAGGAGGCCGGCCCGGCCCTCGAGCCGGCTGTCGGGCGTCGCGTGTTGCCAGTGGGTGAGGAAGCGCACGTACTCGGCGATCGGCATGGCGTCGACCATCCCGCGGCGGCGGCTGCGGCTGGCGCCGTGCAGCCGGACGAGGAGGTTGCGCGCGCACCAGCGGCCATCGGGGAGCTCGATGGCCGAGCCCTTGCCCTCGAGGCGCGCCAGCGCGGTGCGGGCACGGGCCCCCGACAGCGGCGCCCCCATGGGTGCGCCCGACGGGAGGGCAGCGTCCGCCACCAGCTGCTCAACGGTCACCGGGCCCGCCAGCTGCAGGTGGCCTGCGATGCAGGCCGCGGCGGCATCGTCGTCGTCCGCGAGCAACAGCGCCGCGTGACGGCGCTCGGTGGCCACCCAGCACCCGTCGACCAGGCCGGCCCGGCCGTCGGCCGCGAGGGTCTCGTACCACTGCTCCCACTCGCGGTGCGGGCGCGCCGCAACGAGGGAGAGGAGCAGGTCGTGCAGCTCGTCGGCGTTGCGCAGGCGGGGACGGACCTGGTCGAGCACGACAGCGACGGCCTCCGGGTCGAGGGCGGCCAACTCCGACGCCGGGACCGGCAGCCCGTCGGAACCGAGCTCGCCGAGGCCACGCCGCAACGACAATGCCCGGGTCCGCCGCTCCTCGAGCGGCGCGTCGTCGAGATAGGTGAAGGGCCGCCCGCTCAAGATGGCGTGGGAGAACGGGGACGGCTCCGACGACTCGACCGTGTGCACCGCGATGGCACCCGACTCGACCTGGGACCACACCTCGACCAACCCCTCCACCGAGAGACCTTCGTGCAGACAGTCGTGCACGGTCTGGCGGGCCAGGACGTGATCGGGCACACCCACGGGACCGGGCGGTGCGTTCTCCTGGCAGGCGGCCAAGCCCGGCCACACGGCCGCCAGAAGGTCGTCGGCCTCCATGCGCTGCAAATGGATGGGGCGACGCTTGCCACCGTTCATGCGAGGCAGCACCAGCGCGCGGTTGAGGTTCCAGCGCCAGCGGGCACCGAGCATGGGATGCAACAGCACGGCCTGCGTCAGGACCTCCGAGGCCTTGGCGCTGCTCAGCATGGACTGCACCTTGGTGAGCGGGAAGCTGTGCTGGGGCCCGAGCGACAGCACCACGGTGTCGTCGTCCGCCGCCGCCTGGAGCTCGAAGTCGAACGAGACGCAGAAACGCTTGCGCAGGGCCAGACCGAGTGCCCGGTTGATGCGGCCACCGAAAGGCGCGTGGATGATCAGCTGCGAGCCCTCGCTGTCGTCGAAGCAGCGCTCGACGACGATCCGCTCCCGGGTCGGCAGGTGCCCGAGCGCGGCCAGGCCGGCGGCACAGTAGGCCACGACCTGCTGGGCCACCTCGGCGGACACGCCGGCGCGCTCGCGCACGAGCCGGCGCGCCCCGTCTCCGTCCTGGGCCTGCAGGAGCGGCTCGAGCGCCGCCCGGAGATCGCTCACCGCCTCGGACAGCTCGGCCGTGCGGGCCGGGGCCTCGCCCAGCCAGAAGGGGATCGTCGGGGGCAGGTCCCCGGCGTCGTAGACCCGCACCGTGCCGACCTCGACCTTGGCCACCCGCCACGAATGGGTGCCCAGGAGGAAGATGTCGCCCGCGGTCGCCTCGACCGCGAAGTCCTCGTGGACCGAGCCGACCGTGACGCCGTCGGGGTCGAGCACGACGCGGTAGTCGCCGGTCTCGGGGATGGCACCCCCGCCGGTGAGCGCAGCGAGACGGGCGCCCCGCCGCGCCCGCAAGCGCCCGTTGACCGCGTCGAGGTGCAGGTGCGCGCCGCGCCGTCCGCGCCCTGTCTCGATGCCCCAGCTCGCCAACGCCACGACGTCGTCGAAGTCCTTCCGCGACAGCTCCGCGTAGGGGGCGGCGCGACGCGTCATGTCCCACATCGCCTCGACGTCGCGCTCCTCGGTGGAGGCCACCTCCGCCACGAGCTGCTGGGTCAGGACGTCGAGCGGGGCGACCGGGGGCTCGAGCAAGTCGAGCCGGCCCTCCCGCACCGCGGCCAGGAGGGCCGTGCACTCGACAAGCTCGTCGCGCGTGGTCGGGAACAGGCGCCCCGCCGGCGTCCCGTCGCGATGGTGGTTGGCCCGCCCGACCCGTTGCAGGAAGGTGCCGATGGCGCGGGGCGAGCCGATTTGGCACACCAGCTCGACCGGGCCGACGTCGATGCCCAGCTCGAGCGAGGCCGTGGCCACCAGCGCGCGCAGGTCGCCGGCCCGCAGTCGCGTCTCGACGATGCGCCGTCGCGCCGCGGAGAGGCTGCCGTGGTGCGCCGCAACGAGAAGCGAGGCGTCGACATCGTCGCCGGCAGCGGACGGATCGTCACCCAGCCGCTCCGCCAGCTGATGGGCCACCCGCTCGGCCATCTTGCGCGTGTTGACGAAGACGAGCGTCGTGCGGTGGTCACGGGTGTGCTCGGCGATGCGGTCGAGGATGTCCGACATCTGCCCGCCGCTCATGACCGCCTCGAGCTCGGTGGACGGGAGCTCGATGGCCACCTCGAGATCGCGGGCGTGGCCGCAGTCGACGATGACGGTGGGGGGCCGGTCATCGTGCACGCCGGAGAGCAGGCGGGCCACGAGGTCGAGCGGCCGCTGCGTGGCCGAGAGCCCGATCCGCTGGAGGCTCCCGCCGCTCTCGGTCACCAGCGCGTCGAGCCGCTCGAGGCTGAGGGCCAGGTGGCTGCCCCGCTTGTCGCGGGCGAGCGTGTGCACCTCGTCGACGATCACGGTGCGCACGCCCCGCAGGAGTTGGCGCGACGAGGGCGCTGTCAACAGGAGGTAGAGGGACTCCGGTGTGGTGACGAGAAGGTCGGGTGACTGCCTCTTCATGGCGGCGCGCTCGGCCGCCGGCGTGTCGCCGGTGCGGATGGCGACGCGCAACCCCGGGTCGGCGTAGCCGAGCCGGGCGGCCTCCTCGCGGATTTCGGTCAGGGGGACATGGAGGTTCTCGTGCACGTCGACGGCGAGCGCCCGCAACGGGGAGATATAGAGGACATCGGGGGTGCCCCGGGGGCCGGATCCCTCCTGGGCGGCCCGGTAGGCGGCGTCGATGGCGACCAGGAACCCCGTGAGGGTCTTGCCCGAGCCCGTCGGCGAGGCGACCAGGACGTCGCTGCCTGCCGCGATGTGGGGCCAGGCGGCCGACTGCGGCGGCGTCGGGCCGAGGGGGAAGCGACGGGCGAACCAGCTGGCGACGGCCGGGTGGAAGAGCGTGTCGGGCGAGGCTTCGGGCACCCTCCCATTTCACCAGGATGTAGTGACGGCCGCGCCGGTCCGGCCGCCGGTACCGGTCCGGTGGCACCAGTGCGGCCCTCCCAGATCGGCGTCAGGACGCGGCCGGGGCCAGGTCGTGCGAGGTGCCGACGTAGCGGTCGAGGACGTCGGCCACCTCGGCCCGCCCCTCTTCGATGAGGGCCGCCGTGCCCGAGAAGTCGCGGTACTCGCCCGAGGGCTCGCCGCCCCCGGAGAACACGACCACTTCGACGCCCGGCGGGAGGGAGGCCAGCTCGCGGATGAAGCGGGCGTGGATGGCGACGAAGAACGCCGTCAGCTGGGCCTCGAGCGGGCGGCGCGGCGGGGGTGGGTGGTAGTGCAACGGCCCGCACAGCAGCACATAGATACGGTCGCAGCCGGCGGCGATGGCCTGGCTGATCGGCACGTTGTTGACCACGCCGCCGTCGACGAGCAGATCGCCGTCGATGACGACCGGCGGAAAGATGGACGGGATGGCAGAAGAGGCCAGGATGGCCTCGACCGCCGGGCCGTGGCCGATCCAGCGCTCCCGCCCATCGGTGAGCGACGTCGTCACCACCTCGATCGGGATGATGGCGTCCTCGAGGTTTTCGTAGTCGATGCCCGCCTCGATGATGGCCCGCAGCCCCGAGTTGGCGTGCACCGACTGCCGCTTCTGCAAGAAGGCCCACGGGCCATCGAGCGGGCCGCGGGGAAAGATGTCGGTGCCCTTCACCGCACGCCAGATGTCGGCCATCTTCTCGGCGTTCTCGAGGGTCGGCTGACCGGCGTAGGACGCGCCGTTGATGGCGCCGACCGAGGCGCCGAAGATGCGGTCGGCCCGGATGTCGCGCCGGGTCAGCTCCTGGAGCATGCCCACCTGGACGGCACCCCGGCTACCCCCGCCGCCGAGAACGAACGCGGTGCGGTGGGGCGTGTGGTGCCGGTCCTCCGGGGTGCGACGGCGCTGCGCCCACGCCGCGCGGAGGCGAGCGGTGAAGGACGGTGCCGGCCCGCCGGCGAAGCGGTTGGCGTCGGTCACCGGGCGCCGCCCGGATGGTCCGGGGGAAACTGACCTCTCTCCTGCTGCCGGGCGCGCCACGCCTTGCGCCCCGCGATGTCGTTGCGCACCGCCCACCGGATCACGATCACCACGAGCGTGAGCATCGCCACCACGAAGATCCCGAAGATCACGAAGAAGGCAGTGTTGCCGGCCGACGCCAGCACGAGCGCGGGTGCCATGTCCGTCTCAGGGTAGAGCAGCGGGACCGGTGTCACAGCCGGTGGCCACACTGCACCGATGGTCCTCGTCGCACCGCGTCCCCTCCTCCGGCCCACCCCGCCGGGTGACGCGCCGACGGACAGAGGGACGGGAGCCGAGGTCCTGGCGCTGCTCCGCGGGGGTGACGCGGCGGCCCGTCCCTGCTTCGATCCCGGGCTGGCCGGCGGGCTGCGGGCCTGGCTCGAAGACGCCGCCTACGACGTGGTGGCGACCCGGGGCGAGCACGCACCCCCCCTCGTCCTCGGACCGCGCCGGTTGCTCGGCTCGCTCGAGGAGCAGGGCGGCGGCGGCGCGATCCACGGGCTCCTCCTGTCCCGTCTGGTGCACACGCTGCTGCGCCAACTCGTGCACACCGGCGACATCCACGACCCGCTGGCCGACGCGCTCGACGCTCTGCGGGCGTCGGGGGACGATGCCGACGTGCGGACGATCGAGTCGCTGCCGGCGGCGGAGCGCACGGCGCTCGCAGAGACGCTGGCACTGCACGCCCGCAACCTGCGCGGGCTGGTCCCGCGGTTCGCCCCGGGCTGGATGCCGCGTACCGACGACCGCGTCGCCATCCCGCTCGGGGGCGGCCGGATCGTCCTGCACGGGATGTTCGACCTCGTGGTGGGGCTGCCGCAACCGGGCACGGCGTCGTTGTGCGCGCTGGGCCTCTCCACCGGCTCCCCCTGGGCATCCTCACGGCGGTCACTGCACTACCTGTCGCTGCTCGAGACCCTCCGGAGCGGCACGCCCCCGTTCCGGCTGGCGCTGCTCGAGTCCGCTTCCGGCCGCTACGGCGTCGAGGACGTGCGCGAGGAACACCTGCGGGCGATCGCCTCCCACATCGCCGCCTGGCTGGCCCGGGTCACGACGGATGGATAGCCGGCTCATGGCCGCGCTGGCGGACCCCGTCCCCGTCATCGACCCGGGGTCGTGGGGTCGCGCCCTCGACGAGGCGAAGGCGAAGCTGGCCGGGCTGGCCGTCCGGCGCGCCGGCGCCGCACGGTTCCGCGTCACCGACCACGAGGTGCGGACGGCATTCGCCATGGACGCCGTCGCCGACGAACCGGGTCACGCCGACCCGTTCGCCTGGTCGACGGGCACGGCGCGGCGATCCATCGGTGTGGCCGCCGTCCGTCTCCTGGCCGGAGGGACGGCGCGTTCCCCGCTCGAGGCCGTCCGGTCCCGGCTGGCCGAGTCCTCGCGCTGGGTGCACGAGGGCAGTGCCTCCGCCACACAGCTCGACCGCTGGGTGGACGGCCTCCCGCCCGCCGGCCGCGCCGCCGTCGGCGCGGCGGCCGTGACGTGGGCCACCCGCCTGTGGTGTGCCCTCGACTGGTCGTCGTTCCCCTCGGTCCCGGTCATCGGCCGCGACCATTGGTGGGACAGCCCCCATTCCGCTCTGCTCGCGCTGCGCGGGCGGGCCGACGTGCGCACGGCGCAGACGCACCTCGTGGTGCTGTCGGGGCCCCGCCGCGACTCGGTGCGCGCCGAGCTCGCCCTGGTGACCCTCGTGGAGGCCCTCCGCCGGCGCGGCAACGACGGGCCGGGCCGGGTCGTCGGCTGGTGGCCCGACTCGGGCCACCTGGTCCGGCTCGAGCCCGAACCGGCTGCCCTCACCCTCGGGGCGGAGGCGGTCGAGCTGGCGCTCGGCGGTGCGGGGACGTCGCTGCGACCGGCGGCCTGAAGGGAAGCCGACCCCGGTCCTCTATCGTGGGGTCCCCCCATGGAGACCCGCGACGACATCAGGAACGTGGCCATCGTGGCGCACGTCGACCACGGCAAGACGACCCTGGTCGACGCGCTCCTGCGCCAGACCGGCGCCTTCGGCGCGCACGAGGAGCTCACCGACCGGGTGATGGACTCCGGCGACCTCGAGCGCGAGAAGGGCATCACGATCCTGGCAAAGAACACGGCCGTGCGCTGGGGCGGCGTCAAGCTGAACATCGTCGACACGCCGGGGCACGCCGACTTCGGCGGCGAGGTCGAGCGTGGCCTGACCATGGTCGACGGGGTCCTCCTGCTGGTGGACGCGTCCGAAGGCCCCCTGCCCCAGACCCGCTTCGTCCTGCGCAAGACGCTGGAGGCCCGGCTCCCCGTCGTGCTCGTGATCAACAAGGTCGACCGGGCCGACGCCCGCATCGAGGAGGTGGTGCACCAGGTCGAGGAGCTCTTCTTGGACCTCGACGCCGACGAGGACCAGATCGACTTCCCGATCCTCTACGCCAACGCCCGGGCGGGCTGGGTCAGCACGGAGCCCGGGGTCGAGGGCGTGAACGTGGAGCCGCTTTTCGAGGCCATCATCCGGCACGTCCCCGCCCCGTCCTTCGACCCGACCGCCGGGACACAGGCCCTGGTCTGCAACCTGTCCGCCTCCCCCTATGTGGGCCGCCTGGCCATCTGCCGGGTCCACAACGGCACGCTGGTCAAGGGCAGTCCCGTGGCCTGGTGCCGACTCGACGGCACCGTGGAGAAGGCCAGGGTCACCGAGCTCTACGTGACCGAAGCGCTGGATCAGGTGCCGGCGGAGTCGGCCGGGCCGGGCGAGATCGTGTCGGTGGCCGGGCTGGCCGAGGTCACCATCGGCGAAACGCTGGCCGATCCCGACATCCCGGTGGCCCTGCCGGCCATCACCGTCGACGAGCCGAGCCTGGCCATGACCATCGGCATCAACACGTCGCCCCTTTCGGGCGCGGACGGCACCAAGCTGACCGCCCGCCTGCTCAAGGCGCGCCTGGACGCCGAGCTGGTGGGCAACGTGGCCATCAGGGTGGCGCCGACCGACCGCCCGGACATGTGGGAGGTCCTCGGGCGCGGCGAGCTCCAGCTGGCCGTCCTGGTCGAGACCATGCGGCGCGAGGGCTTCGAGATCACGGTGGGCAAGCCGCAGGTGGTCACCCGCGAGATCGACGGCAAGGTCCACGAGCCCGTGGAGCGGGTGAGCATCGACGTGCCCGACGAGTATCTCGGCGTGGTCACCCAGCTGCTGGCGCTGCGCAAGGGCACCATGCTCGAGATGGTCAACCACGGGACGGGCTGGGTGCGCTTCGACTACCGGGTGCCGGCCCGTGGTCTCATCGGCTTCCGCACCGAGTTCCTGACCGAGACCCGCGGGACCGGGATCCTCCACCACGTGTTCGACGGGTGGGAGCCGTGGCACGGAGACCTGCGGACACGGCGCAACGGGTCGATGGTGGCCGATCGGCGGGGCATGTCAACGACGTTCGCGCTCATGAATCTCCAAGAGCGTGGCAATCTCATCATCGGCCCGGCCGAAGAGGTCTACGAGGGCATGATCATCGGGGAGAACGCCCGGGCCGAGGAGATGGACGTCAACCCGACCAAGGAGAAGAAGCTCAACAACATCCGGTCCGCCACCGCCGAGGACTTCGAGCGGCTCACGCCGGCCATGAACTTCTCACTGGAGCACGCGCTCGAGTTCATCAGCGAGGACGAGTGCGTCGAAGTCACGCCCAAGGCGGTGCGGCTGCGCAAGGTGTTGCTCGACCAGGCGACGCGCGGACGATTGCGCAGCCGGGCCCGGGACGCGGCGCAGCGCGAGCAGACGCCGAAGGGCTAGCGCACACACAGGGGGGCGACGCATGGCGACGGCGCGGAACGAGGGCTTCGATCACATGACCATCGTGGTCACCGACTTACCCGAGGCGCGACGGTTCTTCGGGTTGCTCGGCTTCGAGGAGAGTATGGCGGTGGTGGCGTCGGGGCCGCTGGTGTCGGACTACATGGGCATCCCCGACTGGGAGTCGGACCACGTCACGCTGGTGCTCAAGGGGGCGGACGCCGGCGTGCACCAGGAGATTCAGCTGCTCTTCTTCCATAAGCCGCCGATACGGGTGGACGGCGGCGCGGGCACGCTCGACCGGACGGGCTTCAACCACGTGTGCTTCCGGGTCAACGACCTCGCCGCCATGCTCGAGCACCTGGCGGCCAACGGCATCACGCCGCGCAACGAGGTTCTCGACTACCACGACCGCAAGCTGGTCTTCCTCGACGGGCCGGGCGTCGTGGTCGAGCTGGCCGAATGGGCCGGCCCATGAGCGGCGGATGAGCGGTGCCGACAGGGATCCCTCCCCTAGCATGAGCCGCCTGGAGGGATGGCAGAGCGGACGAATGCACAGCTCTTGAAAAGCTGCGAGGTGCAAGCCTCCGTGGGTTCAAATCCCACTCCCTCCGCTGGTGGCGCAACTCGACGGCGCCCGGCTCACTCCTGACGGGTACCGGCTCGCGGGCGGAGAAGCTGCAGCAGTTCGGCCTGTGAGTGGACGCCGAACTTCCGAAAGATGGTCGCCAGATGATTGCGCACGGTGCTCTGGCTTACGAACAGCGTGTCGGCGATCGTCGACACTCGCTCTCCCTGGAGCAGCAGGCTGAGGATCTCCCACTGGCGGGTGGTCAGGTCCCCGAGCTGCGGGTGCTCGCTCACGGCCGGAAGCCAGTCGACCTTGTCGAGGACCCCGGCGGCACGGACCTCGGACCCGATGCGGCGGAGGCGCCATTCGAGCTCGGCGACCCGGTCGGAGGCCGGGCTTGCGACAGCTCTCGGTGCGCCGATCAGCGCGAAGGCGAACCCGTGCTGCCCGTTGCCGACTCGGGCCAGCAGCAGGCTCACTTCCACCCAGCCGTCATCTCCGGACCGGAAACGCAGGCTGCCCAACGACATGGCGGCCTGCTCGGGCGCACCGCCGGGTTCGGCGACCAGGGCAACGTCGTCCGGATGGATGAGGTCCAACAGGGAGAGCCCGATGTAGGCGTCGGCGACGAGCCCGAGCACCGCACTGACGTCGGCGCTTATGCCGACGATGCGCCAGTCCGCGGCGGCCATGCCGACCGCGATCGGGCAGAGGTCGCGCCAGGGCGCGTCGGGATCACGGCTCAAGCTCCCGACTTCCGTCGAGGGGACCACCAAGGCCACTCCGCCGCGCCTGTCGTCGATCTCGAGCGCACGCACCCAGACCCAGACGGGAACCTGCTCCTGTCCCTGGCGGACAACGATCCGTCTGGCCTGGAGTCGCAAGAGCGTGCCCGACTGGATGCCCAGAACGGCCCTCTCCACGGCGTCGCGGGGCAGGAAGAAATCGTAGATCTGACGACCGGCGAGCTCCTCCAAGGGCAGGCCGACCAGATCAGCGGCCCGCATGTTGGCGAGGACGATCGACGTATTCGCCGATTCCCAGACGATCAGCGGGTACTCGTACGCTGCGAGGACCGGTCGGAACTCGGACGAACTGGTCCTGGGGACCACCTCCGCCCGCGCTGCCGACTCGGGGCCGGCGGAGTCCGCCTGGAGCTCCTGGTTGCTCTCCGAAGCACCCGGTCCAACGCCCATGTCCATCTCCTATGGCCGCACCAATCCAATCAGTACGGGGGAGCCCCGGCAACTGGAACTGAACGCACACGTCGGGGCAGGTCAACCGCCGATACAACTCCAGTTGTGCGCCCCATCCGATAGGCGATCCATCACTTTCGACTGGACGGTTCGTCGCTCGCATCTCTCCGCCCTCAAGACGACCGAGAAACCTGCCGTCTCCAGCTCACAGTCCCCAGTGGCGGGGGCGATGAAAAGGGCGCATCCACGCGCCGGGGAAGGAAGGGGGCACCATGGAGGATCGCCGCCGGGTACCGCGCCAAACGGGGAGCTGGAGGGGCGTCTGCTCTGTCGAGGGCGAATCGCTCAACCGCTGGCGAGAGTGCCGCGTCATCGATGTGTCGGAGCTCGGTCTGGGCATCGAGTTCCAACACTTCTGGCCGTCGGATCTGATCGGCCGTCGGATCTCGGTGGACCTTCCCACGGTCGGCGCTTCGATCAAGCTCGTGCTCGAGGGTGAGATTCGCAGTGCCACGATCTGCCCGAACGGGTTCGTCCGGGCGGGCATCGAGTTCGATGGTCTCTCCGAAGACGAGGAGTCCATCGCCGAAGTGCTGGCCCTCGCCTCTCTGGGTGGGCCATAGCGCAGGGCACTCCCCAAAGGCCGTCATTGCCCCGGGGGAGAACCCCCGGGCGAAGGGGTAACCTCGCTGCCCTTCGGTGAGGGCCGCTCGCGACACCTCGCCGAGGCTCGGTTCCGACGAGCTGAGAACGTAGGGGGAGAGCGCGTGGCAGACATGAGAGCCGTGCAGGTGACCCGACACGGGCCACCGAGCGAGGTCCTGAAGGTCGAGACGATCGCACGTCCGGAGCCCGGACCGGGCGAGGTACGGGTGCAGGTCAGCGCCGCGTCGCTCAACTTCAACGACATCGACCGCTGTCTCGGCAATCTCGTCTCGGTGCCCACTCCTCCCCCGTTCACGCTGGGGATGGACGTCTGCGGCGTGGTCGACGCCGCCGGGGAGGGCGCCGAGTCGTGGCTGGGCCGCCGGGTCGTTGCCATCACCAAAAACGCGCTCGGCGGCCTGGCGGAGTACGCCATTGCCGACGGCATCTCGGTGTTCGATGCTCCGCCGGAGTTCGACGACGCCGAGGCCACTGCTTTCCTCCTTTCCTTCCAGACCTCCCACCTCGCCCTCTTCACCCGCGGCCGCCTGCAATCGGGTGAGACCCTGGTGGTGCACTCGGCGGCCAGCGGCCTCGGCAGCGCCGGGATCCAACTGGGCAAGGCCGCCGGAGCCCGGGTCATCGCGGTGGCGGGGGGACCGGAGAAGGGTGCCTTGTGCGCGTCCCTCGGGGCAGACCTGGTCATCGATCACACGACGGAGGACTTCGTCGAAGCGGTCCTGGTCGCCACGGGCGACGCCGGCGCGGACGTGGTCTACGACCTGACGGGGGGCGACTTCGTCGAGCGCTCGTGGCGCTGTACGGCCCACGGGGGCCGCTACCTGGCGGTGGGGTTCGCCGACGACGACGCCAACGGCATGACCGGCCGGCCCCTGCGCATGGCCTGCATCGGCAACATCGACATCGTCGCCGTCATGGTGGCCTGGGCGGATTCGGTCGATCCGGGCATGCGCCGGTTCGGGTTCAATCCGTTCGGGCGGGACGTGGCGGACGGGATCCACGCCGATCTGCTCCGCCTGGCCGCCAGCGGCGCCATCCGTCCGGCCATCGGGCGGCGTGTCCCCATGGAAGAGGCGGGTCGGGCGCTCGACGAGCACGCGGCGCGGCGTTCGGTGGGCCGTACGGTGGTGGAGGTGCAGTGAAGGGCGACCGATGAGCACGGTCGAGTACACCTGGCGCGACTCCGCACTGCGCAGCCCGCCGCTCCGGGCCCTCAACTGGACCGGCGCGCGGCTCGCCCGCTTCGGGACGGAGCTGCCCTCGCTGAGCCCCTCCTCGGTGGTCGCCGCCGCGGCCAAGCAGGCCGGCTCGGACGACTTCGGCGGCGACTCCTACCGGGAGCCCCTGGAGGTCTACCTCCGCGCCTGCGAGGAAGAGGCGGAGCTCACGACCTTCGGACGCCTGCTCATCTCCAAGATGCTGGCCGGCGCCCTGGCCAACCGCATCGCCCTGCAGCGCTGGTCCACCGAACACCCCGAGGTGAGGGAGGGGCGCATCGAGCGCCCGTGGATCATCGTCGGCCTGCCTCGGACCGGCACCAGCCTCCTTTCCATTCTGCTCGGGCTCGACCCCGTGGCCCGTCCGCTCCTGCAATGGGAGGCGGCGCATCCGGTCCCGCCCACCACACTGGAGGAGGCGGCCGAGGACCCGCGCATCGCCAAGACGGCCAAGGACCTGGACGGGCTCATGAAGCTCAACCCGCCGCTCAAGGCCATGCATCCGTTCGGCGCCACCGTGGCCGAGGAATGCGTCGCGCTCTTCATGTACGACGTGCGCGCGCTGGCCCTCGAGACCCAGGCCCACGTACCGACCTACGCCCGTTGGCTCGAGAAGGCGGACATGACGTCGGCCTACGGCCAACACCGGCTCGCCCTCCAGACGCTGCAGTCACGCCAGCCCACCGAGCGCTGGATCCTCAAGACGCCCAACCACCTCTGGCACCTCGACGCCATGCTCGCCGCCTACCCCGACGCCCGGGTGATCTGGACGCACCGGGATCCGGGCCCGGTCGTCACGTCCCTGGCCAGCCTGGCCAATGCCGGCCAGCGCGTCCTGACCAGCCGGCAGGATCCCCGTCCCACCGCCGAGGAGTGGAAGCGCAAGTGCGCGTTCGCGCTCGGCTCGGCCATGGCCTTCGACGAGAAGGCGGATGACGGCTGGTGCCAGCACCTCCACTACGAATCCCTGGTGGCCGACCCGGTCGCCGCCGTCCGCACGCTCTACGAGGGCTTCGGCGAGGAGGTCGGCACCCTTCACGCGCGCCGCATGGATGCCTACCTGCAGGACCGCCCGCAGGACGCCTTCGGCCGGCACCGCTACGACCCCGCCGACTTCGGCTGGACCTACGCGGGCCTGGCCGACGAGTTCGAGGCCTACACGAAGCGGTACCAGATCGAGACGGCACAGCGTCCGTAACTCTGGGACTCAGGTCCCGCAATGATTTCTGACCCCCGAATTGCTAGTGTGCCCAAACAAGAACGTGTTCTAGAGATTTCTGAGGGAATTGGGACGGCACCCGATCGGGTCCGGTCCCATGAACAGGGGGTTGGAATTTGATGAAGCGGGTCACCGGTTTGCGGGCCCTGGGGGCGGCAGTGATGCTCACCACGCTGACGGCAGCGGGGGTGCTGGTCACTCCCGGGGTCGGCGGCGCCGCCTCGACGACGTCGTCCGCCACGTTCGGCACGCTCCCGTCGCCCTGCGGCAAGGGCCACGCCACGGGCGCCACGGACCAGGGGGTCACCAACTCGACCATCAACGTGGCCTACGGCGACGACCGTGGCTTCTCCGGTCTGCCCGGCCTCGACCAGGAGATGGGTGACGCCGTCAAGGACATGATCGCGTGGTGCAACGCGCAGGGCGGCATCAACGGGCGCAAGATCGTCGGCGACTACTACGACGCCGCGGTAACCCAGGTCGGTTCGGTGATGACACAGGCCTGCAAACAGGACTTCATGCTGGTCGGGGAGGGCTTCGCGCTCGACGGCACCGCCGAGCAGACCCGCCTGGGCTGCAACCTGGCCTCGGTGCCCGGCTTCACCGTGGCGCCAACGGTGGCGAACGCCTACGAGATGTACCAGGCGTCGCCGAACCCGGCCAACGCCAGCCCGGTGTCCAGCGCCTACCAGGCCGAGAAGCTCTTCGGGTCGAAGGTCAAGCATGCCGGCGTCTACGACTCCACCCTCTCCACCCAGCAGTCCTCGACCGCCAAGGCCGTGCAGGCCTTCACCGCAGCGGGCTGGAAGTTCATTCCCAACTGCTCAGCCATCATCGACTACAACGGCGAGGCGAACTACACGCCGTTCGTCCAGAAGCTCCAGAGCTGTGGGGCCCAGGTCATCTTCAACGACGCCACCCCGGGGCCGACCCTCTACGGCGCCTTCGAGGCGGAGAACCAGATCGGCTACGACCCGATCTGGGTCATGGACTCCGGCGCCTACACCGCAGCCTTCGCGCAGTGGAACACCGAAGGCCTGGCCAACAACGCCTACGTTCGCATCTCCTACGAGCCGCTCGAGGCGGCCAAGGTCGTGCCGGCCGTCTCCCAGTACCTGTCGATCGTCAAGAAGTACGGCGGCCTCACCTCACAGTTGGGAGAGCAGGCCACCTCGTCGTTCCTCCTGTGGGCGACCCAGGCCAAGGCGTGCGGTTCTACGCTGACCCGTCAGTGCATGATCAACCACCTGGCCAAGGTCACCACCTGGACCGGTGGCGGCCTGAACGCCTCGGGGAACCCGGCCAAGAACATCCCGCCGAACTGCGGGCTCCTGATGAAGCTCGACGGCACGAAGTGGGTCCAGGCCTACCCGAAGAAGCTGGGGACGTTCGACTGCTCGTCGAAGTACGTTGTTGCGAACACCGGCTCCGTCATCGGCACCACCTTGAACGCCCAGGGCTACGCAACCCAGTACGCGACCTCTTCGGTCATCAAGCCCCAGGGGTGAGCGCCGGGCACGTCAGCTCATCTGGCCCTTGACCTGAGCGACAGGATCTCCGGCCATGCACCTGTTCCTCGAGTACACCATCCTCGGCCTGGTCACCGGCGCCGTCTACGGGATCGCGGCCTCGGGCCTCGTCCTGACCTACACGACCTCGGGCATCTTCAACTTCGCCCAGGGCGCCATGGCCATGCTGGCGGCGTTCACCTACTGGCAATTCCGCTACGGCTGGAACTGGCCGGCACCGTTGGCGCTCTTCGCTGTCATCGCCGTGCTGGCACCGCTCCTGGGAGCGGTCCTCTACGTCGGCATCATGCGCGGCCTACGCGAGACAGCCGATGTCACCAAAATTGTGGTGACCGTCGGCATCATGCTCGGGCTGATCGCGTTGGCCCAGTGGATCTGGAATCCCGGCGTGCCGCGGACCGACCAGCTCTTCTTCGGTGAGGCGGCGAAGTTCAAGTTCCTCGGGGTCTACGTCACCGATCACGAAGCCATTGCTCTTGGCTGCGGTGTGCTGATCGCTGTGGGCATCCGCCTGCTCTTCACCAGCACCCGCACCGGTGTGGCCATGCGGGCCGTCGTCGACAACCCGGCCCTGCTGCAGCTCAACGGTGGCCGCCCCGGGCGACTGGCGGCCATCTCGTGGGCGCTCGGTGGCGCACTGGCCGCGCTCGCCGGCATTTTGATCACGCCCATCAGCGGCGGCACGCTCGACGTCCACGTGCTGACCCTGCTCGTCCTCGACTCCATCGCCGCCGCCATGTTCGGTCGACTGCGCAGCATCTGGATGACCTTCGCCGGCGCCATGTTCCTCGGACTGTCGACCACCTACGTCCTGGGTTATTTCCCGTCTTCGTGGTCCTGGGCGACGGACTTCCGTATCGCCCTGCCCATGATCACCCTGTTCGTCGTCTTGCTGGTGCTCCCCCAGGACCGGCTGCGTGGCGCCACCCTGCTCCGCACGAGGGAGCGGTTCGTCGTCCCTACCATGCTTTCAGCCGTCACCTGGGGCGTGATCCTCGTCCTCGCCGTCCTGGCTTTGGAACAGATCATGGGCACCAACGACATGTCGACGCTCACCATCGGCATCACCTACGCCATCATCGCCCTGTCGCTCACGCTGCTGACCGGTTACGCCGGAGAGATCAACCTCGCCCCGGTGTCCTTCGGCGCGATCGCCACGATCATCGTGTTCCACCTCGGTCTGAGCGGCACCGGGCTCGACCAGCGGATCACGCTGTGGGGACTGTTCCTGGGCGTCGTCGTGACCGCGCTCGTCGGTGGGCTGATCGCCCTGCCCGCCCTCCGCCTCCGTGGCCTCTACCTGGCGCTGGCCACCCTGGCCTTCGGGGTCTTCGTGTCGGACATGATCCTGAACGACATCGCCCCGCACATTCTGCCGATCTTCCACGTGCACTTCTCCATCTTCCCGGAGGGCACGCTGCAGATACCGCCGCCCAAGTTCGGACCGATCGACCTGAGCTCGCCGAAGACGTTCCTCACGACCTCGGTCTGCATCTTCGTGCTCATCGGCATCGGGCTGATCGCCCTGCGGCGCAGCCGGTACGGCCGGCGACTGACGGCCATGAAGGACAGCCCGGCCGCCGCGGCCACCCTGGGCCAGAACCTGGTGAAGCTCAAGCTGTCGGTGTTCATGCTGTCGGCTGCCATCGCCGGCATCGGCGGGGTGCTGCTCTCCGCGGCGACGCTCAGCGTGAGCGCCACCACCTACATCATCTTCATCAGCCTGGCGCTCGTGATGCTGACGGTGGTGGGGGGGATCGGCAATGTGGCCGGCGCCCTCATGGGCGGGATCCTGGCCGGATCCGCGTTCCAGGTCCTGAACGCCACGTTCACGAACCTCAGCATGGACCACGGCAACGGCGGGGGCTTCTGGAGTGTCATGGCCAACGTGGCGCTGGTGGCTCCGGCCTTGGTCGGCGTCAGCCTGGGCCGCAATCCGAGTGGTGCGGTGCCGCAGATCGTGGCGAACTACAGCCCTCTTTGGCGCGTCAAGGGGGTGCTCGCCCTCGGTGTGGCGGCCGAGGTCGTCGTCTACCTCCTGGTCCTGACCAAGGTGATGGGGAACTGGTGGTTCGTGCTGGCGACGGCGCTCATCGCGCTCGCCCTGCCGGGGCTGGGCCGGCTCGTGCGGCCTGAGGTGTTCCGCGCCGCGCCGGTCGCCGCCCCGGGCGCGGTCGAACGGCCCGCCGCGGCCGTGGCCGCACCGGCGGTGCCGGCGGTGGAAGACGTGGCCGATGTCCGTTCTTGAGATCTCGGATGTCTCGGTGGCCTTCGGGGGGGCCCAGGTGCTGAGCAACGTCTCCCTCTCGGTCGCCGCCGGCGGCGTCACCGGCCTCATCGGGCCCAACGGGGCGGGCAAGACCACCCTGTTCAACGTGGTGAGCGGACTGCTCGAGCCGCGGTCGGGGCGCGTGCGGATCGACGGCCACGACGTCACCAGGTCCGGTCCCGCCGCCCGGGCCCGGCGCGGCCTGGCCCGGACCTACCAGCGACTCGAGCTCTTCACCTCCTTGACCGTGCGGGACAACATCCGGGTGGCCGGGGAGATCCGCAACACCTGGGGGCGGCGCGGCCGCATCGACGTCGGCGTCGAGACGGACCGTGTGCTCGAGCTGGTCGGACTGGGAGACGTGGCCGACCGCGACGTGAGCGAGCTGCCGACGGGCCGGGCCCGGGTGGTGGAGGTGGCGCGGGCCCTCATGACACAGCCGCAGATCCTCCTGCTCGACGAGCCCGCATCCGGACAGACGGAGCAGGAGACCGAGGCGTTCGGCCGGCTCCTGCAACAGCTCGTCGCCGAGCGGGACCTCGCCATCTGTCTCGTCGAGCACGATGTCGGACTGGTCATGGACACGTGTGCGCACATTCACGTCCTCGACTACGGCGAGGTCATCGCCAGTGGGACGCCCGAGCAGATCAAGGTCGACCCGGTCGTGGTGAACGCCTACCTGGGTGCCCCGTGAACGGGGCCGCGCCCGCGGCGGGTGGCGAGCCCGCGGTCCCACTGATCTTCGAGCTGCGCGACGTCCGGGCGGGCTACGGGCCGATTGAGGTCGTCCACGGGGTCAGCCTTGAGGTCCCGGCCGGAACCGTGGTGGCGCTGCTCGGGCCCAACGGGGGCGGCAAGACCACCCTGCTCAACGTCTGCGCCGGCACCCTGGCAACGAGCAGCGGCGAGGTGCGCTTCGAGGACACGACGGTGACGCGCGTGTCCGCCGACGACCGGGCCCGGCGGGGCATCTGCACGGTGCCCGAGGGGCGCGGCATCTTTCCCAACCTCACCGTGCGGGAGAACCTCCTGATGGCCACGCAAGTCGGCGTGCCCATGGACCGGATTGAGGACGTGGCCTTCGCGCAGTTTCCCCAACTGAGCGGGCGACGCCGGCAGATGGCCGGGACGCTGTCCGGAGGGGAACAGCAGATGCTGGCCCTGGCCCGCGCCTTCGCCACCCAACCCAAGCTCCTGCTGCTCGACGAGCTCTCCATGGGGCTGGCCCCGATCGTCGTCGGCCAGCTCTACGACAAGGTGCGCCAACTGGCCGAGGCGGGCCTCTCGATCCTGCTCGTCGAGCAGTTCGCCCGCACCGCCCTGCCCATCGCAGATAGCGCAGCCGTCGTCCTGCAGGGCGTGATCGCGCACCGCGGGTCCCCGGCCGAGATGGAAGAGGCACTGTCCACCAGCTACCTCGGCGCCTGACACAGGCGGCCTCCCCCCGGGGTGCCAAAATAAACCATGCCCGGGTGGGCGTGAGGAGGCACCGAGGCGGCGGCGATGAAGAGCCTGCTCGAGGTTGACCGTCGCCCCATCCCCACCGAGCCACCCGCGCCACCGCGCCTGTCGCGTCCAATGCGCTGGATCGTCGGCCTGGCGGTGGGCGCGTTGTTCCTCGCCACAGTCGGCTATCTGGTGGCCGACCAGATCGAGGCGCACGCGCACTATGACCAAGCCCAGAGCTCGCTCGTCCTCACCCGGCAACACACGCAGACCGTCTCCGTGCAACTGGACGAACTGCAGCGTGATCTGCGTGTCCTCAAGACGCAGGTCGGGAGCGACACCACCGCGCTGAGTCAGGACGCGTCCCAACTCCTGGGCGCGCAGACGTCCTTGTCCGCCGCGCAGGAGCATGTGAGCCAACAGGCGTCGCTCATCACCTCGCTCCAGACCTGTCTGGTCGGCGTCGAACACGCCTTGAACGAGCTCGCGGTCGGAAAGCAACCGGGTGCGATTGCCGCGTTGAACTCCGTCTCGGCGAGCTGCACCGCCGCGGAGGCCTCCAGTGGGTGACCCCCGGCGGGCCGGGCGGCGGGGATGGCTCGTGGCGGTGGTGGTCGTGCTCGGCGCCGCTGTCCTGGTCGCCGCAGTCTGGACCGACGTCGACGCTCGGACGCGCAGCCGGAACGAGCAGGCCGCACTCGGCGCGGCCAACGCGCATTTGGCCGAGCTTCGCCATCAGAGGGCGGTGACGCAGTACGCCACGGCGGTGACGTCGGCCAAGCGGGACGCCCTGCAGGCATCGATCGCCTCGACGATGAGCCAGCTGGCGGCGACCAACACGTCACTGGCCAGCGCCAACGTCCATGCCTATGTGCAGGGGGTGGGTATCGGCACGTTGCAAACCTGCCTCGGTGGTGTCAAGAGCGCCTTCGTACAGATTGCGGCCAACGACAACGCACGGGCGGCCAAGGAAATCTCGACCGTCTCCGGCGCCTGCACGGAGCTGGCGGGTGGCACCAGCACGGGGCTGGTCTATCCCTTCGACTTCCCCGACCCCTCCGTGATCCTGGCCGGCCAGACCTACTACGCCTACGCCACCAACTCGGTGGCGGGAAACATCCAGATCATCGACTCCACCGACCTCATCCACTGGACCGCGGTCGGCAATGCCCTGCCGCAGCTCCCCGCCTGGGCGTCGGCGCACTACACCTGGGCCCCCTCGGTCGCCCTGATCGGAGGGTCCTACGTCCTCTATTACGCGGTCGACGTCGCCGGCACGGGGAGGGAGTGCATCTCGGTGGCGACCGCCAGCCAACCCCAGGGGCCATTCGCCGACACGTCGTCGGCGCCGCTCGAGTGCCAGAAGGCTCTGGGCGGCTCCATCGACCCCGCGTCGTTCCTCGACACCAACGGGACCCCGTACCTGGTGTGGAAGTCCGGCGGTCCAGGCTCGTCCAAGATCTGGTCACAGCAACTCGCTCCGTCCGGCACGTCGTTCGTCCCCGGGACCAACCCAGCCTTGCTGCTCGTCCCGAGCCAGCCATGGGAGGCCGGGACGGTCGAAGCCCCGAACCTGGTGACGACTGGTGGGCGCGACTACCTCTTCTTCTCGGGCAACGACTGGAACAGCGCGAACTACGCGGTTGGCGTCGCCGCTTGCACCGGGCCGCTCGGTCCGTGCAGCGATGCCACACCGAATCCGATCCTCGCGGGCGGGCACGGCGTGGCGGGCCCCGGGGGCGAGTCGGTGTTCGCCGATACGTCGGGGGACTACTGGATCGCCTTCCATGCGTGGGTTCCGGGTGCGGTGGGATTCCCCAACAGCCGCGACCTCTACCTCCGCCGGATCTCCTTCTCCGGCCCGACGCCCACGGTGGCGATGTCCGGGTAGTGCGGGCTCAGCGGCCTGCGGCGAGTGCCTCTGCCCGCCGTGCCAGCCCGGGAGCGTCCAGCGCGGCACACACCTCGGCGAAGTCGTGCGTCGGTCCCTGCCAGCGCAATTCGTCAACCTTCCCGAGGAGGGAGCGGTCGATGCGCAGGGTCGCCAAGTCCTTGAAGAGCCGGGCCAGGTCTCGACCCTCCTGCAAGGTGGCGCCCAGTTTGGCGGATCCCCGCACCACGACGTCCCAGTCGCCGGCGTCTGCCGGGATGTCCTCGATATGGCGCCACCGGGCCAGCACCGTGGCGGCGGACTTGGCCCCCCAGCCCGCCAGTCCCGGGAACCCGTCCGCGCTGTCACCGACGAGCGCCAGGTAGTCGGGGATCGACATCGGGCCTACCCCGAACTTCGCGGTGACTCCACCCTCGTCGAGCAGCGTGTCCTTGCGCCGGTCGAGCTGGACGACGCGGCTCCCGCGCACGCACTGGCCGAGGTCCTTGTCCGGCGTGCAGATGATGACCTGTTCCACCTCCGGGTCGTCGCCGGCCACGGCCGCGCCACTGGCCAGGGCGTCGTCCGCTTCGAGCTCGACCATCGGCCAGACCAACACCCCCAGTGCACTGAGCGCAGACTCGAGCGGCAGGGCTTGGGACCACAGGTCGGGGTCGACGCCCTCACCTGTCTTGTAGCCGGGCCAGAGGTCGTTGCGGAAGGACTCGATGACATGGTCGGTCGCCACCCCCACATGCGTCGCTCCTTCCGCCAGCAGTTGCAGGACGGAGCCCACGACACCCCGGACCGCGGCCACCTCACGACCGTCCGCGGTCTGATGGGGTGGCGCGCCGAAGAAGTGGCGGAACAGCTCGTAGGTCCCATCGACCAGGTGCACCTTCATTACGCTTCCGAGTCTGTCACCGACCGGACAACTCGGTCGCCGCTGTCGCTCACACGATCGCCCGAGCTCGGATCGCCTCGGATCAGCCGGGCGGCTCCGCGATCTGCTCCATGAACTCCAGCCGGATGCCGCCCGGAGCCTCGACGAAGGCGATGCGCCGGGTACCGAAGGTGCCGCTGACGGTCCGCGGTCCCCAGAGCACCTGATGGCGCGCCAATTCGGCATCCAAATCGTCCACGAAGAGCGCCGGGTGGAGGAAGCCCTCGGCGGGCAGCGTGCAGGCGTCCTCGTAGATGGCTTTGGTGAAGAGCGTGAGCGACAGCGTGCCGAGCTGCACGTCGGCCCGGCGGCCGTTCTCCCATTCGATCGGCTCCGTGACCGTTGCGCCGGCGGCGGCGTACCAGGCGCACGCTCCCTCGAGATCGGCCACCTTGACGGCCAGGTTGGCCATGCCCGTGACCGCCATCAGTGCAGCGGGGTCCCGTACAGGGAGCCGAGGTCCTCGGCGATGAGCTCGAGGCGCACGCCGTCAGGATCCGAGAAGTAGAGGGAGATCTCACTTTCGATCTGGGTGGGGATGCTGGCCTCGGCGAGGCGGGCACGCGCCGCATCCCACTGCTCCCGGCCGACCGAGATGGCGAGATGATGAAAGCCGCCCAGCACCTCGGCGTAAGGTCCGAGACCGAGATCCGGGAAGTCGAAGAAGGCCAGCGTGTTGTCGTGGCCGAGATCGAAGAAGAGGTGTGTCGACCCCTCGTAGTCGCGGTTCTCGAAGAGCTCGGCCAAGGGGAACCCGAGGAGGCCTTGATAGAACAGGATGGTCTGCTCGACGTCGGAGCAGAGCAGCGCCACATGGTGGACGCCGCGGGCCGTCGACGACGGGCGGGCCCCCGGTTCCTGCAGGTAGGCCGCGCGCAGACGCTCCCGCTCGGACGCCGCTGCCGCGAGATCGATGGTCACAGGCCGAGGAGCCACGCCCCGTTGGCGCCCAACAGGTTGGCCCGGGCGGGTTCGGGCAGGCCGGCCACGGCGCGCAGGGCCTGCGCCATCGGGTCCGCCACCCCTTCGGCGTGGGGCCAGTCGCTCCCCAGCATGTACGTCTCGTCGCCGACCTTGGGGACGAGACGATTCGGCATCTCGTAGGGCAATGCGGCCACCCTCACCTGGCGCAGGAAGTAGTTGGAGGGACGGTCCGCCAGCCGGTGGAACGGCTCGCCGTGGCGCAGCGTGTAGAAGTCCGACGCGCCGTCGATGTGGAGCAAGAAGTGCGGCACCCAGCTGGCCGTGAGCTCGACCACGCCGATGCGTAGCCGCGGGAAGCGCTCGAGGACCCCGTTCAGGATCAGGTTGGCGAGGGCGACCGCCGGCGCCAGGTAGAGGAAGATCGAGTCGAAGAGCTGCTCGCCGTCCTCGTGCTCACCGGTTCGCCAGGCCGGGTGCAGCGGGCTCTCGAACTCCGAGACGTGAAAGACCGGCGCCACCCCTTCGTCGCTGCAGGCGGCCCAGACGGGATCGAAGTCCGCATGCGACAGTGGCTTCCCGTCCACCGGGGCGGGGGCGATCATGGCCAGGCGCAGGCCGTCGGCCCGCACACGCCTGATCTCCTCCACCGCCCAGACCGGGTCGTGCAGGAGCACGTGGGCCACGCCGAAGAGCCGGCCGGGCGCCTCGCCGCAGACATCGGCCACGAAGCGGTTGTAGGCGCGGGCATTGGCGCGTTGCGCGGCGCGATCCGTGGCGAGCCGCTGTTCCCACAGCAGGCCGTAGTTCGGGAACAAGACCGCGGCGTCGAGCCCGAACGCGTCGAGCGACGTCACGCGGGCACCGGCGAGCCGGTACGAGTCGGGTACCAGCTCGTCGAACGAAGCCGGAGCCTGCTCGCCGCGCAGCCGGCGCAAGCGGTCCTCCCCGATCAGGCTGGAGCGCTCGGGGATCGGGACCTCAAGGGGCGTGAGCCGGTTGCCGCGCCACGTCAACCACGGCCACCCGGCCTCGTCGTCGGCGATGGAGAGCGCATCGCTTCGACGCGCCGGGTCGATGTACTCGGACCAGGTCGTCCTCGACTCGAACAGGTGCTGGTCGACGTCGATGGTGTGCAGCGTCATATGCCCTCCCGGCGCAGAGTACCAGCGGCCGTTCCCCGTAGTCTCGCCGGTATGAACGGGGGCGTGCGGGGCGACGGCCTGTGGGCGCCGCACCGCCGCGCGCTGACGCTCGGGCTGGTGCTCACGGTCACGTTCGTCGCGTCGGAGGCATTGGCTGTCATCACGGTGATGCCGCTGGTGGCCCAGGACCTGCACGGGCTGGCCCTCTATGGCTGGGTCTTCTCGACCTTCCAGCTGGCCAGCCTGGTCGGGATCGTCGCGGCCGGTCGCGACGCCGATCGTCACGGCCCAGCCCGCCCGTACGTCGCCGGCCTGGTCCTGTTCGCGGCCGGCCTCCTCGTGGCCGGCCTGGCGCCGTTCATGTGGGTCCTCGTCGCCGGTCGCTGCCTGCAGGGGCTCGGCGCCGGCGCCGTGCCGGCCGTGGCGTACGTCGTCATCGGGCGGACCCTGCGGGAGACCCAGCGGGCGCGCATGATGGCGGTCCTCTCGACGGCGTGGGTGGTACCGGGCATCGTCGGCCCGGGCCTGGCGGCAGCCGTGGCACACCTGTTCGGTTGGCGCTGGGTGTTCCTCGGCCTGATCCCGCTGGTCGCCGTGGCGGGGCCGATCGCCGTCCCGGCGCTGCTCCGGCTCGGTCGCACCGACGCGCCCCCGGCGGAGGAACATCGCATCGCCGACGCAGTCCGCTGCGCGGTCGGTGCCGCCCTCGTTCTGGGCGCCCTGAGCTCGCGCAACGTCCTCGTCGGGCTCGCGCTGGCGACGCTGGGCGTCATCGTCGGTGTGGCGCCGATGCGCCGGCTCCTCCCGGCGGGCACCCTGCGTGCCGCCCGCGGGCTGCCCGCCACCATCTTGAGCCGGGGCCTCCTGACGTTCGCCTTCTTCGGCGCCGACGCCTACGTCACCTTGACCGTCACGACCGTGCGCGGCCACAGCACCCTGATGGCCGGCGCGGTCGTCACCGCCGCCACGTTGTCCTGGACGGTCGGGAGCTGGGTCCAGGCGCGCCTGAACGACCGGTGGGAAGGGGCACGGCTCGTGCGGACCGGCCTGGTCCTGATTGTGCTGGGCACGGCCGGCATGGCCTTCCAGTTGCACCCCGGCGTTCCCGCCTGGGAGGCCTTCGTGGCCTGGTCCGTCGCCGGGTTCGGCATGGGCCTCGCCTACGCGCCCATCTCCCTCATGATGCTGCGGGCGGCTCCCCCGGGGCGCGAGGGCTGGGCCTCGGCATCGCTGAACCTGGCCGACGTGCTGGGCATCGCGCTCGGTGTCGGGATCGGCGGGGCCGCGGTGGCCGCCTTCTCACGGGGCGACCGGCCTGTCGCCGCGGGAGTGGTCATCGCCTACGCCGCGGCTGCAGTCGCCGCCGTGCTCGCGTTGGTCATCGCACCCCGCCTGCCCGGCTCGCTGGCGCGCACCGTCGAGGCACCGGTCAGTCGATAGCAGCCGCGGATGTCGCGCAGCCAGCCGTCCGCCGCCTGCCACGCCGCGTCAGCCTGGCGCCGTTGTTCGGGGCCGTGCTCCCCGGCGGCCGGATACGAACCGAGGAACTTCACCCCGGCCAGGCCGGCATGGAGGTCACGCAGGCAGTCGGCCACCACCTCGTCGCCCACGTGACCCGACAGGTCGATGACGAAGCAGTAGTCACCGAGCGCTTGCTTCGTAGGCCGGGATTCGAGTTTGCTCAGGTTGATGTTGCGCGCCGCGAACTGCCCGAGGATGCCGTGCAGGCTCCCGGGGTGGTCCGCCCGCTGGAAGCAGACGATGCTCGTCTTGTCGTGCCCGCTGGGTGCCGGGCACCCGGCTCCGGCCGACGAGGACGAACCGGGTCTGGTTCTCCGGGTGGTCCTCGACGTCTTCCGCCACGATCAGGAGGCCGTAGCGCTCGGCCGCCAGCCTCGGGGCGATGGCGGCTTCGCCGGCGGCGCCCGACTCGCCCAGGAGCCGGGCCGCGTCGGCCGTGGAGTTGGCCGCCCGCTGCTCGGCGTCGGGCAGTGTCCGGGCCAGGTACTTCTGGCACTGGGCCAGCGCGTGGGGGTAGGACGACACGGCGTGGATGTCGCCGAGACCGGTGCCCGGCCGGGCCATGAGGTGCAGGTGGATGTCCATGACGACCTCACGCTGAATGTGCAGGTCGACGTCGTGAATCAGCCCGTCGATGGTGGCACTGACCGTCCCCTCGATGCCGTTCTCAATGGGCACGAAGCCGAGGTCGACCTCGCCCCGGGCGACGGCCTCGAGGACGGCCGAGATGGAGGCGAGGGCCCTCAGATCGGCCGCGGCCAGGTCGGGCTGGGTCAGGAGCGCCTCCTGGGTGAAGGTGGCCTCCGGGCCGAAGAAGGCCACGGTGGTCGCAGGCGGGTTCACAGTTGGGCAGGATAGAGCAGGTCATGGACGCTTCCTCGCTTCGCACGCTCGTCGAAGATGTCGCCGCCGGGCGTTGCTCACCCGACGACGCCGTGCGTCAGCTGCGCCGCCTGCCCTATGCGGACCTGGGGTTCGCCCGGGTCGACCATCACCGCGACCTCCGCCTCGGCCTGCCCGAGGCCGTGTACGGCCCCGGGAAGACGCCGGAGCACTGCGCGGCCGTGGTCGAAGAGCTCCTGGCGGCCACCGACGGCCCCGTCCTGCTGACCCGGGCCACCGAAGCCCAGGTGAAGGCCGTCACGGCGGCGGGGCTCGCCCTGGGCGCCGGCGCGAGCGTGAGTGCGGGGAGCGGGCCCCTCTCCACGGTCGTCTTCCGGCCGGCAGCCCCGCGGGTGGGCAACGTCGTCGTCATCACCGCGGGAACGGCCGACCTTCCGGTGGCGACAGAGTGCGCGGCGGTGCTGGGCGCACTCGGGTTTGCCCCCACCCAACTCACCGATTGCGGCGTGGCCGGGTTGCACCGGCTCCTCGCCGAGCTCGACACACTGGCCATGGCGGATGCCGTGGTGGTGATCGCAGGCATGGAGGGCGCGCTCGCCAGCGTGGTCGGTGGCCTCACACCGGCCCCGGTCGTCGCCGTCCCCACGAGCACCGGATACGGCGCCGCGTTCGAGGGCGTGACCGCGCTGCTGTCCATGCTGTCGGCATGCTCCTCGGGCATCACCGTCGTCGGCATCGACAACGGATACGGCGCCGCATGCGCGATCGCCCGGGTCCTCCCGTGACCGACCCGCCGCCGGACCCGTCGACGGTCGCCTGGTTCCACTGCTTCGCCGGGATCGCCGGCGACATGGCCCTGGGCTCACTCGTCGACGCGGGGGCGGATGTCGACGAGATCCGCGGACTGCTCAATCGGCTCGCCCTGCCCGGCTGGCACCTCGAATTCGAGGACGCTCTGCGGGGGGGCATCGCCTGCACCCGCGCCATCGTGGGTGGCGACGACGTAGTGGTGCGCACTCACGGCGTGATTGCCGCCCTCATCGAAGACGCCGCGCTGCCGGCCCGTGTGGCGGCGCGGGCGCAGGCGGTGTTCCACAAGCTGGCGTCGGTGGAAGCCGCGCTGCACCGGCGGCCGATCGACCAGGTCCACTTCCACGAGGTCGGCGGGCACGACGCCGTCATCGACGTCGTCGGCACGGCCGCCGCGCTCGAGGTGCTCGGCGTCGACGAGGTGTGCGCCTCCGCTGTCGCCACGGGAATGGGCATGGTGCGCAGCGCGCACGGTCGGCTGCCGAATCCCGCGCCGGCGACGGTCCGCCTGCTGGAGGGGATTCCGAGCTACGGACGCGACGTCTCCATCGAGCTCACGACACCGACCGGCGCCGCCTTGCTCGCCGGCCTCGCCACGGCGTTCGGCCCCCTCCCCGACATGACGGTGGCGTCGTCGGGTTTCGGCGGGGGCTCCGGCGAAATGGACGACCTGCCCAACTGCACCCAGGTGGTCATCGGCCGGCGGGTGCGGCGCCGGGCCGTCGGTCCAGGACAGGGCGCGCTCCTGCTGGAGACCAACCTCGACGACGTGACGGGTGAGCAATTGGGCCTGGCCGTGGCCGCCGCACTCGAGGCCGGAGCGCTCGACGCCTGGGTCAGCCCTGTCACCATGAAGAAAGGCCGGCCCGGTCACGTCCTCCACGTGTTGACCGACGCCATGCTCGCCGAGACGCAACGCGCGGTCATAGAACGTGTCACCGGGACCATGGGCACCCGCGCCACCGCCGTGGAGCGTTGGCCGGTCGCCCGCGAGCTCGCGCACGTGACAGTCGACGGCATCGTCATCCGGATGAAGGTCAGCCGCGGACGGGCCAAGCCGGAGTTCGACGACGTGGCCCTGGTGGCGGCCAAGACGGGAGCCCCGCCCCACGAAGTCGCCAGCCGGGCCGAGGAGGCCTGGCGCGCCGCGGAGGGGCCGGGCGCGGAGCCGGAGGGCACGTCCGCCTGATGACGAGCGCGATGTTCCACTACGACGAGGCGATGACCGACCTGGTCGTGGCGGCGTGCCGCGAACGCCTCTCCATGGACCCCGTCGCGTTGGACTTCGGCGGGCTGGTGGAGTCGCTCGATGCCGAACTGGCCGGGCTCATGCGGCCCGAGGGCAACGACGCGGCCCACGTGCTGAAGCTGTTCGTGGACAAGCTTTCGACGGCCGTGGTCTCGTGCGACAGCCCCCGCTTCTTGTCGTTCATCCCGGCCGCACCGACAAAGGCCTCCCTGCTCTTCGACATGTTCGTCTCCTGCTCGTCGCTGCACGGAACGTCCTGGCTCGAGGCGGCCGGCGTCGTCGTGGCCGAGAACCAGGCCCTCGGCGTGCTGGCGGCGCAGGCCGGCCTCCCCCCGACCGCCGGAGGATGCTTCGTGGCGGGAGGGTCGGCCGGCAACCTCTCCGCGCTCATGGTGGCCCGCGACACGGCCGGATACCGGCGGCACGCCGACCCGCCGCCACGTCCTCTCGTCGCGCTGAGCGAGGACGCGCACTCGTCGGTAGGCAAGGCGCTCCATGTGCTCGGGGTGGGCGCCCTCACGGTGGCGACGCGGGACCATCGGCTCACCGGTCCTGCGCTCCGGGCCGCGTTGCGCGACGACTCGCGCGGCGGCGACGTCATCGCTGTCGTCGCCACGGCGGGGACGACCAATGCCGGCATCGTCGACGACCTGTTGGGAATAGCGGACGTGGCCGCCGAACACTCCCTGTGGTTCCACATCGACGGCGCCTATGGCGGCGCCGCCGCGTTGTTCGCGCCGTCGGTCCGGACGCGGTTCACCGGGTTCGATCGGGCCGATTCGTTCATCGTCGATCCGCACAAATGGCTCTTCGCCCCGTTCGACTGCGCCGCGCTGCTGTACCGACGGCCCAACCTGGCCAAGGCCGTCCACACCCAGGACGCGCAGTACCTCGACGTGCTCCACAGCGACAACCCCGAAGAGTGGAACCCCAGCGACTACGCCTTCCACCTCACCCGCCGCGCCCGTGGGCTGCCGCTGTGGTTCTCGCTGGCCGTCAACGGCCTCGACGCATACTGCGACGCGGTCGAGGCGGGTCTGGCCATGGCCCAGAACGCAGCCGAGAGCATCAACGCGTCGCCGCACGTCGAGCTCGTGCGCGATCCGGGGCTCTCCATCGTGCTCTTCCGGCGCCTCGGCTGGGTCAAGGACGACTACGAGTCCTGGTCGGCCCGCCTCCTCGCCGCGCAGATCGGCTTCGTCACGCCGACCACCTGGGAGGGCGAGACGGTCGCGCGCTTCGCCTTCTTGCACCCCAACACCACCGTCGAGATGGTGGACGAGATCATCGGCTCAATGGCCGAAGCGTGACCAGGCACGTTGCAACAGGATGCGCAGCGTTTCGACGTCCTGCGCGCCCGGGATCGGCCAGACACCACCAATGAGGAAGTAGGGAACCCCGGTCACCTCGAGCTCGTCGGCGGCCGCCTCGTCGGCGCGCACCTCGTCGGCCCAGGCCGTGCTGCGCAGCACGTCGTCAACGATGGCGTCGGGGAGCCCCGCTCCGTGGGCCACCTCCCGCAGCACCTGATGATCGGAGAGCTGCCGTCCCTGGCTGAAGTGCGCGACGAACAGGCGTCGCACCAGCGCCGGCTCCCAAGCCGTCCCGCGGGCGGCCCGCGTGAGCCGGTGGGCATCGAAGGTGCTGCCGAGGCGCACTCGATCGAAGTCGAAGAGGAATCCCACTTCCGTTCCGAAGGCGGTGAGTTGCGCATGGCCGGCCCGGACCTGTTCGGGAGACATGCCGTACTTCCGCCCGACCACTTCCTCCAGAGAGCCCGGCCTGTGGGCCGGCGCCCCACGGTGCAGCTCGAAGGAACGGTGCACCACCGCGACCTCGTCCGCGTGCTCGAAGTCGCGCAGAGCGACGTCGAGCCGGGCCAAGCCGAGCGCGCACCACGGACAGGCGTAGTCCGACCACACATCGATCAGCATGCAGCGGCAACCTTACGGCCGCTGCATGGCGTCAGGCCGCCGCCACGGCGGCCTCGAGAACCGCCCCCGCCGCCAACAGCCGCTCCTCGCTGTGCGCCGGCCCGATCAGCTGCACGCTGGCCGGGAGCGGACCGGTCGATGGCACCGGGAGCGACAGGGCCGGCACCCCGGCCAGGTTCACCGGAAGGGTGCAGCGCGAGACGAGGAGGTCGTCCCCGTCCTCAAGGCGTGGCGGGAAGATGCTCAACGTCGGGGTGACGAGGACATCGACGTCGCTGAACACCCGCTCGAGTGTCTCCTTCCAGGCGCGCTGGACACCCCAGGCCCGCCCCACGGTCGCTTCGTCGAATGATCCCCCGAGCTCCAGCCGGGAACGCACACCTTCGCTGATCCCCTCGGGGTCCTCCGCCACCAACACCGCGTCGGAATGCCACGCCTCGACCACCAGCAGCAGGCCGGCCTGCATGGTGGCGTCGTCCCACCCGGGGACCGCCACCTCCCGCCAATCCCACCCGGCCTGTTCCAAGGCCCGGTCGATCGCGGCGGTGATGGCCGGATCCGCATCGATCGGGAGCCGGCCCACCACGAGGTCGCCCGCGTCCTGACCGGCCACGCTGAACCCGGGCTCGAGCAACTCCATCCCCGTCACGAGCCCGGCCACCGTGCGGGCCATCGGGCCGACGGTGTCGAAGCTGGGCGCCAGCGGCCAGACGCCGTCGAGCGGGATGCGGCCCCACGTGGTCTTCAGCCCGGTCGTGCCACAGCAGGCGGCCGGAATCCGGATGGAGCCGCCCGTGTCGCTGCCATAGGCCACGTCCGCCTCCCCCGTGGCCACAGCGACCACGGAGCCGCTCGACGAGCCGCCGGGCACGCGGGTCGGATCGAGCGGGTTGACCGGAGTGCCGTACCACTGGTTGACGCCGGTGACGCCGAGAGCCAGTTCGTGCATGTTCGTGCGGCCGACGATCCGGGCCCCCGCCTCCCTCGCCCCCGCCAGGCACGCCGCGTCCCGGTCAGCGGGGACCGCCCGGTCCGCCACGGCGCGGCAACCCGCCGTCGTGAGCTCCCCCGCCATGTCGACGAGGTCCTTGACGGCCAGGCGGACGCCGGGACCCGTGGTCTCGTAGCGGGTGATGAAAGTGGTCATCGGCTCATTGTGCCCAAGATGGGCGGAGCCGGCCGCGCCCGGCCGTCACCCCGTGGTCGTCTGCGTCGTCACGGTGGCGCCGGGGGGCAGCTGGAACAGCGACGCCGGGGGTGACGTCGAATAGTTCGTGATCTGGAAGCTCGTCGATTCCGACGCGACCTGCACGAAGCCGAGGATCCCCTGCGACGTACTGCAGATGGTGCTCGTGCCCGCCACCCCCTTGGCCACGAGGTCGACACAGTTCATGTCGAAGCCATTGCGAGACATTGTCGAGCTCGTCACCTTGTCGCCCGACAGTCCGGCCACCAGCGAGACGCCCTTCAGGAACGAGATCCAGTGCGACGGGGTGTAGAAGTCGAAGATCTTGTTCTCCGTCGCGGCGTCGGCCTGACCCAGCTTCTGACACGACCAGGCGGCGCCGGATCCGCTCTGGCTGCAGGCGTACTCGCCGGACGAGTTCACGATCAACTGCAGGTTGGACGCGTTGGAGCCCGTCTGCGTCTCGTGGAACGCCAGCCCACCGCTCGACGGGTCGACCGCGTAGACCACGGTGGCGGGTGAGGTTCCCGTCGTCGTGTAGGTGGCCTCGAACGGCGCGTCCTTCGTGGACTGCAAATTCTGGGTGAACGAATCGATGGTCGCCTTGTTCGCTTCCACGGTGTGCACCGCTTGCTTGACCTTGCTCACCACGCTGCACCCGGTGGCCACGACACCCACACCGAGAACCAGCGTCATGAGGAGTCCGCTGCGGCTGCGGTGCGACATGCCTACCTCCTCCAGAAACCGTCGGAACTGAGACGGCGACGCCGGTACGAGGTTACGGCAAACCGGCGCCGTACCGCGGCACCGGCGTCCGCCGCGTGCGCTCAGCTGCACCCGGCTGGCGAGGGCACGCTGCCGTCCTCGACCGGCGCCAACTCCTGGCGGCCCCGTCGCAAGCCGGCGAGCGCGACGAGGGCGGCGAACGCCATGATGCCGCACATCACGTACAGGACCGATTGGGTGGCCTGGGCGAAGTCGAGCGAGACGAAGTGCGGGATGGAGGACACCGACCCCTTGCCCTGCTGGGTCTGCGTGATCCGGTTGGCCTCGGCGACCGCGTGCGGGTCACCCATCTTCTGGAGCGATGACGTCAGGTGCGACCGGTAGTTGAAGAGCAGGATGGTCCCGAGCGCAGCCAGTCCGAGGCTGGCCCCGTAGTTCCGGATGGTCTGGGTGATGCCGGTCGCCTCGCCGTAGGAGAGGTTCCCGGCCCGGTTGACGGCATCGGTGTTGGCCGGGCCGAGCATCATCCCCATGCCGGCACCGGACACGATGACCCAGATCTGCTGCTTCCCGAAGGACAGAGTCGTGGCCTTGGAAGCCCAGAACCCGAATCCCACCGCGGCGATGGCGCAGCCGATGACGACCGCGCGCTTCGCCCCCTCGCGGTCGAGTATCCGTCCGCCCACCTGGGCCAGGACCACGAAGCCGAGGAAGAACCACAAGAGGAAGATGCCGGCGCCCGAGGCCGATTCGCGCAGCGCGATCTGCGCATATTCGCTGGCGAAGAAGAAGACCGGGATGAACGCCATCATGGCGATCAGCAACACGAGGTTCTCCACGGCGAACGGCCGGATCCGAAAGATCTCGACCTTGATCAGAGGTGACTCAGTGCGCAATTCGACGAGGACGAAGATCCCGATGATGGCGAGGCCGGCGATGATGCAGATCCAGGTCCAGGGGTTGCTCCACCCCCACGGCACCGACTGCTGGAGCCCGAAGATGCTCAACCCGATGCCCGCCGCGATGAGCACGGCCCCTGGGTAGTCGATCGGGGCACGCCGGTACTGGGTCTTGGGCTTCGAGGCTGCGATGAGGACCAACGCGATGATGGCGACGGGGATGTTCACCCAGAAGATGGCCCGCCAGGTCCACTGGGTCAGGTACCCGCCCAGAATCGGCCCGACCGCGGTGAGCCCGCCGGCGATGCCGAAGAAGAGGGCCAGCGCCTTGCCGCGCTCGCGGAGTGGGAAGGTGTTCACCACGATGGCCAGCGCGGCCGGGAACATGAGCGCGCCGCCGGCCCCCTGGAGCACGCGGAACCCGACGATCCACGCTTCGGCGGCCGAGCCCTTGGGCGTCAGCCCGCACATGGTCGAGGCCGCGACGAAGATGATGACCCCGACCACGCACATCTTGGTGTGCCCGAAGATGTCCCCCAGCCGCCCGCCCAAGGCGAAGAGCGCGGCAAGTGAGATCAGATAGCCGTTGACCACCCACTGCACACCGGTGGACGTCAGACCGAGCTCGCGCTGGATGTTCGGCACCGCGATGGAGACGATCGTCTGATCGATGAACGTCATCGAGACCGCGAAGATCATGGCGGCCAACACCCAGTTGCGTCCCTGCATCCCGTTGCCGCTCAACGCCGTCTCCCTCGCGACCGGACTCCGGAGTGACCCTAATGGGGTCGCCCGGGCGCCGCGAGGCTCTTGTACGAGGTGTCGCCCGCCCCGCCGTTGGCTGTCCGTTGTCGCGCTCGGCCCACCGTCCTGGCCCGTCCGGCTGGTCGGGTACGGTCGTTTCCGGCAGGGAGGGGGCGTTCGTGCGACGAAGCAGGACCGCGGGACGGGTCGCTTTTATGGCGGCCGCGACGATGTGGCTGGGCCTCACCGTGGTTGGTGCGCCGACGCCGGCGTCCGCCGGCACGCCCGTGCCCGGCGCGCCGAACTGCCCCATGTTCCCGGCGGACAACGTCTGGAACACGCCCATCGCCAACCTCCCGGTCAACCCCAACAGCGCGGCGTGGCTGGCCAGCATGGATGCCGGCACGACGAACCTGCATCCCGACTTCGGGCCCTCGGGCGACCCTTCGACTCCCTACGGCATTCCCTATACCGTCGTGTCCCCGACGCAGCCCGGGGTGCCCATCACGTTCCAGTACGCCGACCAGAGCGACCCAGGGCCGTATCCGTTCAGCGCGACGACGCCCATTGAAGGCGGTCAGGACTCCACCGGCGACCGCCACGCCATCATGGTCAACCCGGCGACGTGCACCCTCTACGAGCTCTACGACGCGCAGTACAGCCCGTCGGGTTCGACCGCAGGGTCGGGGGCGATCTGGAACCTCAACTCGAACGCGCTGCGACCGGCCGGCTGGACATCGGCCGACGCGGCCGGCCTGCCGATCCTCCCGGGACTCGTGCGCTACGACGAGGTGCAGTCCGGCGTCATCACGCATGCCATCCGTATGACGGCCGAGGCCACGGACACGTCGTACCTGTGGCCGGCCCGTCATGAGGCCGGCACCTCGTCGGACCCGAACCTGCCGCCCATGGGAGCCCGCTTCCGGCTGAAGGCCGACTACGACATCTCGGGCTACTCCCCGCAGGCCCAGGTGGTGCTGCGCGCCATGCAGCAGTACGGGCTGATCCTCGCCGACAACGGCTCCAACTGGTACTTCGGGGGAACGGCGGACGACAACTGGCCCCTCGCGCTCGTCGACGAGTTCAAGCAGGTGCCGGCCAGCGCGTTCGAGGCGGTGGACGAGTCATCTTTGATGATCGACCCCAACTCCGGACAGGCGCGCCAGCTCGGTGCCGCTGTCAACTGCGGGTCGGCACCCGGGTACAGCCTGGTGGCCACCGACGGCGGCATCTTCTCGTTCTGCCAGTCCTTCTTGGGATCGATGGGCGGCCAGCAGCTGAATGCTCCAATGGTGGGGATGGCGGAGACGCCCGGTGACGGTGGGTACTGGGAGGTGGCCGCCGACGGCGGCATCTTCAGCTATGGCGACGCGCAGTTCCACGGCTCCACCGGTTCCCTCCACCTGAACAAGCCGATCGTGGGCATGGCGGCCACCCCCGACGGTGGGGGCTACTGGCTCGTCGCCTCCGACGGGGGCATCTTCAGCTACGGCGACGCGCGACTTCCACGGCTCGACCGGTTCCATGCACCTGAACAAGCCGATCGTGGGCATGGCGGCCACCCCCGACGGTGGGGGCTACTGGCTCGTCGCCTCCGACGGGGGCATCTTCAGCTACGGCGACGCCGCCTTCTACGGCTCGCGGGGCGGGCAACCCCTGCACACGCCCATCGTCGACATGGCGTCGAGCGCAACGGGTCACGGCTACTGGCTCGTCGCCTCCGACGGGGGCATCTTCACCTACGGCGACGCCAGCTTCGACGGATCAGCCGGACACCTGACCCTGGCCAAGCCGATCGTCGGGATGTTGCCCACCCCCGACGGAGGGGGCTATTGGCTCGTCGCCTCCGACGGGGGCATCTTCACTTACGGCGACGCCCTCTTCCATGGTTCGACGGGCGGCCTGGCGCTCGACGCACCCGTCGTTGCCATGGGGTGAGCAGGCGCGTCCTGCGGGACACGCCCGCCGCTGCGCTATACGGCCGCTCCGGTCACCGCGGTGAGCATCTGTTCCAGCGCGGCCTGGTCCGGTCCGACGAAGGCGGGGGCGTCGGGAACGGTGGCCAGGGCGCCGAGCAGCCGCTCCAGCGACGCGCCGCGCGGCAGGCAGGTGGCTGCTCAGGACCATGGAGGGTTCCAGCGCGCGGATGCGGTCGAGCTCCGAGGCGAAGACGGCACGGTCCACGTTGTGCAGCCACGAGGAGTCCACGGTTGCCCAGAAGACCTGACCTTGACGCAGCGCCTCCTCCGAGAGGTCCTCCGCACGTTCGGGCACCTCTTCCAACAGGGCCCCGAAGCAGTCCGAGCTGAAGAAGATGCCCGAACGCTCGTCCCGCAGGCCCGTCGTGATGGGGTTGTCGAAGGCCGGAGGCCGCACTGCGGTCAGGATCCTGTCACCCACGTCGACCGTCTGGCCCGGATTGACCAGATACACCCGGTCCATCGGTAGGGGCGCCGCCAGGCTCATGATTCCGACCCCGAGGAAGCTCGTGATCACCCGCAGCCGTTCGTTCTCGTCGAGCAGGCGGTGCAGCGAGCCGATGTGGTCGAAGTCGGTGTGGGTAAGCCAGATCCAGCGGAGGTCGGCCGGATCGATCACCGTCCCCAATGCGGTCATGAAGTCGTCGCTCCCGACCACGGTGCCGGTGTCGACGAGCACCGGCTCGTCGGCGTGAATGACGAAGGCGTTGATGGCGAGGTCGCCGAAGCCGGCAACCGTGGCGGTCGACGTCACGACGTCGACATCGGGCGCGGCATTGTAGGTGTGCATCATGAAGGACTCCTCAGTTCTCGAATGGTCGAATGAAGGACAGGTCTACGAAGCGGTCGGGGGCGCCTCAGCGGCGACCCGCAGCTGCTCGAGCGTGTGCTGCATGGCCTGGCGCAACTCGCGGGCGCGGTTGGTCGGCACATCGACCATGCGGGCCCACGTCGGTATCCAATGGACGGTGTAGGACTCGGTGACCCGGGTGCCCACCCCCGACGGCTCCAGCCGGTACCGCCACTCGGTCGATTCCCGGCCGCCCTCTTCAGTCACGAAGACGAACTCATGACCGGGGTCGGCGGTCAGCACCCGGCCCTGGCGTGACCACTTCATCAGGCCGCGTGGACCACCTTTGTTGTGGCCGATGAACCTGGCGCCCTCGGCGGGCCCGGTCGCTCCGTCGAGCCACTCCACCTGCCGGCATTCCGGGCTCCAGTCCCCCATGCGGGGCAGGTCCGCGACGAGTGCATAGATGCGCTCGGCCGGCGCCTCGATCACCAGGGACTCCGAGTCCTGGCGCAACCACCACCGGCTGCTCGGGTTCTCGGTCATGTCCTCCGTGGCCTCAGGTTGGGTCATTTCATCCTCCTCGTTCTCGACGGTAGACTAATAGCATTAGCTATAGCTGTCAAGATGTAAACATGCTACAGTTGAACCGATGACGCGGATCGAGGAGACGGCACGGGCAGGCACGGCGGCGGAACCTCCGAAGGGGCCGGACCGCCGAGCCCGTCGCCGGCAGGAGACGATCCGGGAGATCCTCGACATTGCCCGCCAGGTCATGACGGAGGAGGGTGTCAACGGCCTGAGCCTGGCGGAAGTGGCGCGTCGCCTGGGCGTGCAGCCGCCGTCGCTCTACAAGTACTTCCCATCGCTCATGGCGATCTATGACGCGCTGTTCCTGGAGGGGCAGCGCGAGAACCTCGAGGTGATGCGCGCCGGCATGCAGGGGGCCGAGCCGGGGCTGGCGGCGCTCACTGCGGGCCTCGAAACGAGCGGGCGGTGGTGTCTGGCCAACCGCGCGGTCGCCGAGCTGCTCTTCTGGCGACCCGTCCCGAGCTTCCATCCCTCACCGGAGGCGTTCGCCGTCAGCACGGAGATGGTGCAGCTCCAGCGCGGCGCTCTCGCGGAGGCCTTCGCCAAGGGCGAACTCGGCGCGGCGGCCAACGAGGAGGGGGCGATCTATCTGGTGTCGACGATGATCGTCGGCGTGCTCAGCCAGGCCTTCGCCAACGAACCTGACCTCCCCTGGGGCGAGGGCAGGTTCACCTCGACGTTCGCGACGCTGATGCGCCTGTTACCCGCCGCGTTCCCAACCGACGAATAGTCGGACAGGAGCGAGCCGGGCGGACCTGGTGGTGCCGACTACGCCCGCGCGTCGAACGTCCGGCGGTACACGTTGGTCGTGCGCTGCTCGAAGCCGAGCTTCAGGTAGAGGTTGTTCGCCTCGCCGCGTTCGGGGCGCGACGTCAGGTCGACGGTGCGGGCTCCGATCGTCGCCGCGTGGGTGAGCGCCGCGTCGACCAGGGCGCTGGCCACGCCCTTGCGGCGGACCGCGGTGTCGGTCACGACGTCCTCGATCCAGGCCCGCCGGCCGGTCGGGATGTCGAAGACGACCAACGTCAGCGAGCCCACGATCCGCCCGTCGTCCTCCGCCACGAAGAACGTGGTGGCCGGGTCGGCCACGATGCGCGCCAGCTGTTGGTGGGTGGGCGGTGGCGCGGAGCTCGACAGCTGGGGCAGCAGGGCGGTCACCGCGGCCACCAGGTCGGCGTCCACCGACGCGGCGATCCGGACCGACGTCACGACGTCGCCGACTCGCCCCGCCACATCGGTTGGCGCACGCTGTCGTAGAGCACGTCGCGGCGCTCGCCGTTGATGGCGGCGAAGACGTGGTCGCCCCAACGATCGGAACCGACCAGTGGCTGAGGCAGCGTCTCGCGGGTGAACCAGCCGACGTCACGCGTCTCGAGTGGATGCGGCGCCAACTCGCCGCCCACGGCCTGACAGTAGAAGAGGAGCGAGTACAGCGGCACGCGGGTGAAGCCGAGGCGCAGGCCGTCGAGGACGGCGATGAGGCGCACCGGTTCGGCGATGATGCCCGTCTCCTCCTCCACCTCCTTCACGACGACCTCGGCCGCCGAGTAGCCCACGTCGCACCACCCGGTCGGGTAGAGCCAGATGCCCGAGTCGGCGCGCTGAATCAGCAGCAGCTCCCCCTTGTCGTTGCCCACGGCGGCACCGACGGCGACCTTGGGGGTGACGTAGCCCGGCACACCCTTGCCGACCGTGTCCATCCATTCCTGGACCAAACCGCCGGCGTAGTCGGGGTCGTCGTCCGCACCGTCGGCCTCGGTGCGGATATCCGCCGCCACCTTGAGGATCTCCTCGAATCGTTCCCGCTCGTAGAGGCTCTCGGTGAAGCCCAACCCAGTGCGGGCGATGCCCGAGAGCGCCTCGCTCCAGCGCAGCAGCGTCTTGAGGGGGACGTCACGGTCGGCATTCGGGTCCACGAGCGTGACGCTACCGCGGCCCGCCGGCTGGGCCAGAATGGGGCATGGCCGTCAACGAGGATTGTCGTCATTACGTCATGCGGACGACGCCGGGCGGCGAGCGCCTCGAGCGCTGCAAGGTCGATGCCAACGAACCGCTGCCCTTCGGATGCCCCGAGGGCTGCGTGTTCTACGAGCCTCGCCGGGTCTCCTCGGCGGGATGGCACGTCCCCCAGGACCCCGACGGGAGCTGAGCCGCCGGCGGTCAGCCCTCGAGGACGTCCCCCAGCAGGTCCACGGTGATGCCCTCGCCGCGCAGCCACTCGAGCGCGGCCTCCACCTGGCCCGACTGGCCGTCCATTTCGCACACGATCCAACCCCGGTGCTCCTCGACGTCGGCGCGGCGGATGTCGGGGTCGACGTCGAAGCGGCGCACAAGGGTGGCGAGGACGGCCCGGCGCACCTCCGTTTCCGGGAACGTCAGCTTGACCTTCACGCGGACCTCACTCACATTCCCTCCTCGTTTACCCCGGGCTGCGCCAGGCCACGGTTCAGGCTGCCGGAGCGGAAGCCCTCCAGGTCCAGAGCCACGAAGCGGAACCCGGCGGCGCGCACGGCGACCACAACCTCGTCGCGGCGGGCCACCACCTCGCCCAGAGCCGTCGTCTCGACCTCGAGGCGGGCGGCATCGCCGTGGTGGCGGACCCGCAGCTGCCCGAACCCGAGGGCGCGCAGCGCCGACTCGGCCGCCTCGACGGCGGCCAGGCGGCCGAGTGTGACCGGCGTGCCGTAGGGCAGGCGCGAGGCCAGGCAGCGCCGCGGCGGGCTTGTCCCAGGTGCGCAACCCGAGCCGGCGCGACGCAGCGCCGGATGTCATCTTTGGTGAAGCCGGCCTCGACCAGCGGGAAGGCGGCCCCGGCGGCGGCGGCGGCGGCCTGCCCAGGCCGGTGGTCGCCCAGGTCGTCCAGGTTGACGCCGAGTACCACCGTGGCGCCCTCGGCCGCGGCCAGCGGGCCGACTGCATCCATGAGGGCCGTCTTGCAGCGGGCGCAGCGGTCCGGGCCGTTGGCCACGTACGCCGCGTCCTCCATTTCGCCGGTCGGCACGCCGACCCAGCGCAGGTCCCACTCGTTGGCCAGGGCGCGGCAGTCCGCCTCCTCGGCGCCGGCCAACGACGGTGAGAGCGCAGTGACGCAGAGCACCGAGTCCCTCCCGAGCGCGTCGTGGGCCACCTTGGCCAGGAGCGAGGAGTCGGCGCCGCCGCTGAACGCCACCACCACGCGCCCGAGCCGCCGCAGCGCACTCCTGAGGTCGTCGAGCGAGGCCGCCCCAGCGGTCGAAGAAACCGACACCGACGAAGCGGACGCGGACCGGACGCGGGCGGGACGGTGACGGTCACGACGTCGCGCTCATGCGCCCAGCACCGACAGCACTTCGTCGAGCGTCCCCACCATGCCGGTGTAGAAGGGGCCGAACTCGGCATAGAGGGCGGAGGCCTCGTCGAAGCGCATCTCGTAGACACAGTCCTTGAGGTCGTCGGGATGCACGCCGAACAACGTCACTCCCCACTCGTAGTCGTCGAGCCCGGTCGAGCCGGTGATGACCTGGAGCACCCGGCCATGGAAGGTCCGTCCCAACTTGCCGTGACCCATCATCAAGTTCTTGCGGGACTCGAAGTCCAAGGCGTACCAGTTCTGCTGCTCGCCCCGGCGCTTGCTCATCGGGTAGAAGCAGAAGGCGTCCTTGCCTTCGGGCGGCAGCTGGGGGAAGAGCCGGGCTTGGCGCAGCTCCTCGGGGACCCCGGCGGCGTACTCGGAGACCTCGGTCAGCGACACGTACGACTCCACCGCGACCAGGCCGGAGGCCGTGGCCTCGGTCTGCAGACGGCGCAGGCGCCAGACGTCGGGGCCGAGCGCCATCAGCCCCAGGTCTGCCTTGTGGCCCAAAAGGGCCACGGGGACCACCTGGTAGCCGTCCGCCTCGGCGGCGGTCACGGCCTTGCGCAGGGCCTGCGGGTCGAAATCGGGTGCCAGCCGGCAGAAGAGGTGGAGGACACCCCAGCCGGTCGTCGGGGTCAGAGGCACGCCGTCAGTGTAGAGAAGGCGCGACGACCCCTTGTCAGGACCCCTCGTGACGAGCCCACAAAAGAACAGTGCGCCCGGCCTTGCGGCCGGGCGCACCGTTTCAGCCTCGGTTGGGGGTGAGGCAGTCCCAGTGTCACCCCGGGCTGTTGCAGCGCCGTGGCAACGGGGTGACAGCCCCTTCCCAGGTCAGGCCAGGTCGGCTGACGCCGGCCCTGCGGCCCAGCCGGTCTAGTAGTCGTCCATCCCGCTGGGCATGGCGGGCGCGTCGTCCTCGGGCTTGTCCACAATGACGGCCTCGGTCGTCAGGAACAGTGCCGCGATGGAGGCCGCATTCTGCAGCGCTGAGCGGGTGACCTTGGCGGCGTCGATGACGCCGGTCCTGAAGAGGTCCTCGTACTCGCCGGTGGCGGCGTTGAGGCCGTGGGCACCCTTCAGGCCGCGTACCTTCTCCACGATGACCCCACCCTCAAGGCCGGCGTTGACCGCAATCTGCTTCAGCGGCTCCTCCACGGCCTTGCCCACAATGCGGGCTCCGGTGGCTTCGTCGCCCTCGAGCTTCTCGGCACCTTCGTAGATGGCGGTCTGGGCCCGCAGCAGGGCGACGCCACCGCCGGGGACCACGCCCTCCTCAATAGCGGCCTTGGTCGTCGAGACCGCGTCCTCGATCCGGTGCTTCTTCTCCTTGAGCTCGACCTCGGTGGCGGCGCCGACCTTGATCACGGCCACGCCGCCGGACAGCTTGGCCAGACGCTCCTGGAGCTTCTCGCGGTCGTAGTCGGAGTCCGTGTTGTCGATCTCGGTCTTGATCTGGTTGATGCGGCCCTTGATGTCGTTCTCGGACCCGCCGCCCTCGACGATCGTCGTCTCGTCCTTGGTGATGACGACCTTGCGGGCGGTGCCGAGCAGGTCGAGCGTCACGTTCTCGAGCTTGAGGCCGACCTCCTCGGTGACGACCTGGCCGCCGGTGAGGATGGCGATGTCCTGCAGCATGGCCTTGCGGCGCTCGCCGAAGCCGGGCGCCTTGACGGCGACCGAGCGGAAGGTGCCGCGGATCTTGTTCACTACCAGGGTGGCCAGGGCCTCGCCCTCGACGTCCTCGGCCACGATCAGCAGCGGCTTGCCGCTCTGCATGACCTTCTCCAGCACGGGGAGCAGGTCGCGTACCGCCGTGATCTTCGAGCCCACCAGCAGCACGTAGGCGTCCTCGAGGGAGGCCTCCATGCGCTCGGGGTCGGTCACGAAGTACGGGGCGATGTAGCCCTTGTCGAAGCGCATGCCCTCGACGAGATCCATGTCCATGCCGAAGGTCTGCGACTCCTCGACGGTGATGACGCCGTCGCGGCCGACCTTGTCGATGGCCTCGGAGATCATTTCGCCGATCTCGGTGTCTGCGGCCGAAATGGAGGCCACCTGGGCGATCTGCGCCTTGGACTCGGTCTCCTTGGCGATGCCGCGGATGGCACCGACGGCCGTCTCGACGGCGGACTCGATGCCCCGCTTGAGCGACATCGGGTTCGCCCCGGCGGCCACGTTGCGCAGGCCCTCGTGGACCATGGCCCAGGCGAGGACCGTGGCCGTGGTGGTGCCGTCACCGGCGACGTCGTCGGTCTTCTTGGCGACTTCCTTGACCAGCTCGGCGCCGATCCTCTCGAACGGGTCCTCGAGGTCGATCTCCTTGGCGATGGACACGCCGTCGTTGGTGATCGTCGGGGCGCCCCACTTCTTGTCGAGCACGACGTTGCGGCCCTTCGGGCCCAGGGTCACGCGGACGGCGTCCGCCAGCTTGTTCATGCCGGTCTCGAGGCCGCGGCGGGCCTCGGAATCGAAGGCGATGATCTTGGCCATCAGGTCTCTTCCTCCATTAGCACTCTCGTCTTGTGAGTGCTAATACAACCACCTTAGGCGGACCGGCGCAAGGGCACGCGCCCGGCTGAGGGATCAGCCTCCGGCGACGGCGGGGACGATGGAGAGCGTCTGGCCGGGTGTGACCGGAGTGGCCAGGCCGTCGAGGAAGCGCACGTCCTCGTCGGCCAGGAACACGTTGACGAAGCGGCGCAGGTTGCCCGCCTCGTCGAAGAGGCGTTCGGCCAGCCCGGGGTGGGCGGCGTCGACTGCCTTGAGCACATCACCGACCGAGGAGCCTTCCGCCTCGACTTCGCCGGCACCCCCGGTGAGGGTGCGGAGTTGGGTGGGAACGCGAACGGTGACGCTCATCGGGGGGTCTCCTTGGTCTCGTGGTCCTCCAGCGCGGCGTCGAAGGCATCCAGGGTGGGGGCGATGGTCGCCGTGGGGGTGCTGCCCGGCGCGCCGGCCAGGGCTTCGACCGTCTTGAGGCCGTGGCCCGTGACCAGGGCGACGACGCGCTCGTCGGGGCGGACGGCCCCGGAGGCGGCCAGCTTGCAGAGCGTGGCGATGGTCACCCCGCCGGCGGTCTCAGCAAAGATGCCCTCGGTGCGGGCCAGGAGCCCGATGGCGTCCACTATCTCGGCGTCGGTGACAACGGCGCAGGAGCCCCCCGTGCGACGCACGACGTCGAGGGCGTACCAGCCGTCGGCCGGATTGCCGATGGCCAGCGACTTGGCGATCGTCTTGGGCTTTACCGGCCGGATGGCGTCGCTGCCGTCGAGGAAGGCGGTGGCGACGGGCGAACATCCCTCGGCCTGGGCGCCCGACACCCGCACGGCGGGCTCTTCGGGCAGGAGGCCGACCTTGCCGAGCTCGGCGAAGCCCTTGGCCACCTTGGTCAGCTGGCTGCCCGAGCCGATGGGGACCACGACGTGGTCGGGAGCCTGCCAACCCAGCTGCTCGGCGATCTCGAAGGCAAGCGTCTTGGAGCCCTCGGCGTAGTACGTGCGCACGTTGACGTTGACGAAGGCCCAACTCGGCCGCTCGCTGGTCAGCTCGGCACAGAGGCGGTTGACGTCGTCGTAGTTCCCTTCGACGGCGATCACCGTGCCCCCGTAGACCGCGGTCATGGTGACTTTGGCCGTCTCGAGGTCGTGCGGGATCAGGACGACCGAGTCCATGCCGGCCCGGGCGGCGTGGGCCGCCACCGAGTTGGCCAGGTTGCCCGTCGAAGCGCAGGCGGCCACCTTGAAGCCGAGCTGGCGGGCCTTGGTGAGCGCCACCGAGACCACGCGGTCCTTGAAGGAACCGGTGGGGTTGGCGGTGTCGTCCTTGATCCACACCTCGCCCAGCCCCAGCTCGGCGGCCAGGCGGTCGGCCCGGACCAGCGGGGTGAAGCCGGCGCCGAGATCCACCGGCGTGGCGTCGTCCACCGGGAGGAGGTCCCGGTAGCGCCAGATGGAGCGGGGGCCGGCCTCGATGCGCTCCCGGCTGACCGTGCCGGCGATCCGCTCGTAGTCGTAGGCGACCTCGAGAGGCCCGAAGCAGTAGTCGCAGACGTGCAGCGCTTCGGCGGGAAAGGCACGCTGACACTCACGACAACGCAGCCCAGTCACAAAATCGACCATCGGTCCTCCTCATCGGTCGGGCATTGGCACCAGGTGCGCACGGTGTTCCGTAGTGCACTGGTTGCCGCGACGTCGACGGGCCCGTCCCTCAGTCGCTCTGGATGATCCTCCAATGGTAGCCCGCCGGGGACTGCCGCCTCAACGCGGTGCGGCTGCTTGAATCGAGGGCGTGTCGCACACCTCCCACCACGGCGATTTCCCCACGAGCCTCGTGCTCGAGGCCAAGGGCCGGACGGGCCGCACGGTCTCGGTGTGCATCCCCGCCCGCGACGAGGGCTCGACGGTCGGCTCGGTGGTGCGGGCGGTCGTGCAGCCCTTCCTGGCCGGGCACGGCGGGAACGGCCTGGTCGACGAGGTCATCGTCCTCGACGACGGCTCGCTGGACGACACCGCCGAGCAGGCCCGCGACGCCGGCGCCATGGTGGTGGCCGGGCCCGGCGGAGCCGGAGGCAAGGGCCAGGCCATGGCGGCGGCGCTGGCCGCCTCCGCCGGCGACGTCGTCGCCTTCCTCGATGCCGACGTGGCCAACACCACCCCGGCCTTCGTGACCGGGCTGTTGGGGCCGCTGTTCACGACCGACGACATCGCCCTCGTCAAGGGCTTCTACACCCGGCCCCTGCACGGCGACCCCACCGGGGGCGGCCGGGTGACCGAGCTGGTGGCGCGGCCCGTGCTCGAGCTCCTCTTCCCCGAGCTGTCCTGGGTGCGCCAGCCCCTGGCCGGCGAGACGGCGGCGCACCGCTGGGTCTTCGAGAAGCTCGGCTTCGCCGGCGGCTACGGGGTCGAGCTCGGCCTGCTCATCGACGTGGCGCAGCAACTCGGCGCGGACCGCTTGGCCCAGGTGGACCTGGGCGAGCGCATCCACCGCAACCGGCCGCTGCACGAACTGCGCCCCCAGGCGGTCGACGTGCTGCGGGCGGCCCTCGAGCGCGTCCCGCCGGCGGCACCGTGAGCGGCCCGGTCGTCGTCTCCAACCGCGGGCCCCTGACCTTCCGGGCCGGAGACGATGGCGCGTTGGTGGGGGTGCCGGTCGGCGGGGGGCTGGCCTCGTCCCTGCACCGGGTTCTGGCGGGGAGCGGCACGACGTGGGCCTCGGTGACGATGGGGGCGGCGGACCGCGAGGCGGTCGCCCAAGGCCTCATGCGCGAGGACGGGCTCGACCTGCTGCCCGTCGTGATCGACGACGAGACCTACCGGCAGGCTTACGACGTGGTGGCCAACACGACTCTCTGGTACTGCCACCACCACCTCTTCGACCTGCCGCACCGGCCCCGCTTCGACCGCCACTGGCGGGTGGCCTGGGAGGGCTACCGGGCCTACAACCGCGCCATGGCCGACGTCATCGTGGCTCGGGCCGGAGAGGGCGCCGCCGTGTACGTGCAGGACTACCACTTCTCGCTGCTCGGGCGGATGCTGGCCCAGGCGCGCCCGGACCTGCGCACGGTGCACTTCTTGCACACGCCCTTCGCCGCTCCCGACATGCTCGGCGTGCTGCCCGACGAGGTGGTGGCCGAGCTGCTCCACGGCATGGCCGGCTACTCGGCCTGCGGCTTCCACTGCCACCAGTGGGAGGCCTGCTTCCTGGCCTGTTACGCCGCCGCCGGACGCCAGGCGCCCGCGACCTTCGTGGCACCGCTCGGGCCCGACCCCCGCGTGCTCCAGGAGGAGGTGGCGTCACCGCAGTGCGCCGAGGCGGCGACGGCCTTGCGGGCCGAGGCGGGCGGGCGCCGCATCATCGCCCGGGCGGATCGCATGGAGCCCTCGAAGAACATCGTGCGGGGGATGCTCGCCTTCGAGGAACTGCTGCACGCGTACCCCGAGTGGCGCGGCCGGGTGGTGCACGTGGCGTTCGCCTATCCAAGCCGGCAGGGACTTTCCGAGTATCTCGCCTACGCGGCGGACGTCGAGCACACGGCGGCGCGCATCAACAATGCCCTCGGGTCCGACGGGTGGACGCCGATCCTGCTCTCGGTCGAGGACGACCGAGCCCGTTCTCTCGCCGCGCTGACCCTGTCGGACGTGCTGCTGGTCAATCCCGTGCGCGACGGCCTCAACCTTGTGGCCAAGGAGGGCCCGCTGCTCAACGCGTCCGACGGGGTCGTGGTGCTGTCGCGCCAGGCGGGGGCCTGGGAGGAGCTGGCGCTGGCCGGGGGCGGCGCGCTCGGCATCAACCCCTTCGATGTCGTCGGCACGGCCGACGCGCTGCACGCCGCGCTCACCATGGAGGAGCCGGCGCGCGCCGCGCGCGCCGCTGCCTTGCGCGCCGCGGTGCGCGGGCGGACGGCGGCCGACTGGTGGGCCGACCAGCTGGCGGCCGCTCGGCGCTGAGTTGTCGGGGCGCGGCGCGCCTACGTCGAGGCGGGCGGGGCGCCGGCTGCCTCGGCCATGTCGCGTAGCATCGCCACCGCGCCGGTGGCCCCGGGAACCGTCAGGTCGGCGGCGTCGGCCACGGCCGCCGGGCTCTCGGTGTCGACGGCGGCCACCCGCACCGCGGTGAACGGCGCGCCGGCGTGCGCGGCGTCACGTAACGCGGCCAGGGCGGCAAAGGCCGGGAGGTCGCCGACGTCGTCGCCGAAGGCGGCGGCGGCCCGCAACGGCTCAGCCTGCGCCGCATGCTCGGCCACGAGACCGCGGACCACCGTCCCCTTGTCCACGTCGAGCGGCGGGCGCAGCTCGCGCTCGTGCCGGCCCTGCACCACCATGAGGCCGTGCGCCGCGCTCTGGCGCGCCGCGAAGCCCACCACCCAGTCCTCGCGGTCGGGGGCGAGGCGGAAGTGCAGCGTCACCGTCAGGCCCTTGGGCTCGACGTAGACACCCTCGGGCGCCGTGGCCATCGCCTCGGCCACCACCTCGTCGATGACGGCGGCCCAGGTATCGTGCGCCGGCCCCTGCAAGGCGCGCTCGAGACCGTAGAGGCCGGCCAGCGTCAGACCGGGCGGCGTGCCCAGGACGTCGGCGAGGAACGCGGTGGGACGGCCCGAGATCACCGCCACGACCGCGAAGGCGGCGGCGAGGGCGGCCAACAGGGCCGGCACGCCGGGGAGGGGGCGGGCCTCCCTCGGGTCCTTCACGATGCCCGCCAGCGTCCCGTCGAAGTCGAGGAAGAGCGCGCCACGCGCCGGCTCGGCCGCCAACGGCCGCAGGACCGCCGGCAGGCGTGCCGCGGCGTCGCCCGGCGCCGACAACGTCAGGTGGTCGTGGTCGTCGTCGTGGCCAGGTCCGCGCCGATGACCACCACGACGTCGACGCCCGACACGCCGCTGACCGGCGTCGCCGTGGTCAGCGGCAACACCGCGGCCGATTTCAGGCCGATGGAGGCGGCGATGGACGCCGCCTGCTCCTGCTGGCCCGTCGCGTAGTAGACGGCCGACGTGGCCTCGGTGGTCGACGCATCGATGGGGGTCTGCATCATCCAGCCGCCGGCACCGATCAACGACGAGTAGTGGGCGGCCAGACCGTTCACGCTGGTGGCGTTGGCCACCACGACGCTGGTCGCGCTCGGCGGCGCCGTCGTGGTGGTGGTCGTGGCCTTGGACCCCTTGTGACCGGCCTTGGTCGTCGTGGTGTGGGCCGCCGTCGTCGTCGTGGTGGCCCCGCCGCCGGCCGCTGCCGTCGTCGTCGTGGTACCGGCCGCACCGCTCGCGGTTGTCGGTGTCGTGGCGGGCGTGCTGCTCACACTGGGCCGCGTCCCGACCGACACGAGGATCACCACGGCCACGGCGAAGAGGATGAGAACTGCCGCCGCCCGGACGATCGAAAGCGAGCCGGACGGTGGTGTCTTCGACTGATCGTCATCCATTGAGGGTCCAGCCTGCCCCGGCCCCCCGCCCGAAGCAAGCCTTTCCGCTGGCCAGACGGGCGACGGGGTCGCGGGCCTGTAGCCTGGGCTGCAGCGCCCGAGTAGCTCAGTCGGTAGAGCACTTCACTTGTCATGCCCACGGTGGCTTGTCGCGCAAATCGTCTGATCTGCTCGTTTCTGCGTAAATGCTGTTCAGATGCGATGTTGCGCATCGAAGGCCGTGTCGGTTGATCCCCACTACATGCCACTCATTGCGTTGTCAGGTTGAACCTGGGTTGTCTTGAATCGGGCTTTTCGACACCTCACGTCATGGCGTCGTCGGGCCCGCCCCACGTCGCGAATTGAATAGCTCGCAGCTGAAACTCCACCGAGCCCGTTCTGGTGGTTCTGCTGACCTGTGAGTCACGACGCGCTGCCCAATTAGAGAACTGATCACCCTGGGATATCCGTGCTGACCGGTAGCACTGACCGAAAGAGCCAGCACGCCCTGCACAACCTGGTCGATTGTCTTCCACGCGCAATGGCGTGCAATCAGCGCCTGGAGGTCGCAACGACCACTGACTTCCAAATGCCCTGCGAGAGCATCTGTCTCACTTCCTTCATGTTGCCGTCAGCATTGATCCATATGTTTACGCGGTGGCTTTGGGCTCCAGTGATTCTCCGCGGACCCCGTGTTCTCCGAACTGGACACGAATAACCGAGGCCGGTGTCTGGGTGTTGAGCTAGTGGCACGCGAAGACTCCAGACCCACCGCCCACCCGGCGGCCCACCGACCGGGCCAGACGGCAAGTTCCCGATCGCCAGAGCTGAGGTGGCTGACAAGTTCCACCGGCCGTGGAACCTCGAGGGCTGGCAGAAGTGCCGATTTCCCTCGATCATCGGTGACGGCCTGGGAAGCCGCGGTGACACATCCACGCCATCAGTCGGCTGCCCTCGATGATGACGACACCGATGACGGAGTCGAGGCGAACGCCCGGCTGACGGGGATGACGGCCCTAGTCCTGCTCCTGTTGCTCGCAGCAGAGGGCTACACAATCCTGCGGGTGGGTGCACATCTGACACTCCATGTGGTGATCGGGATGATATTGGTTCCGCCGGTCCTGTTAAAGATCGGCTCCACCAGTTGGCGCTTTGCGCGTTACTACCTTGGGTCATCGGCGTACAGGCGAAAAGGCCCACCGCCCATGTTGCTTCGACTACTCGGGCCCATCGTCGTCGCGCTGACGCTGGCGGTACTGGGTAGCGGAATAGCACTCCTGCTCGGCCCGTCGAGCATGCGCCATGAGCTGCTCCTGGTGCACAAGGCGACGTTCATCTTGTGGCTCGGAGCAATGGCGATCCACGTCCTCGGTCATTTTGTCGAGACCATGCAGGTGGCACCCAAGGATTTCTATTGGCGCACGAGGAGTCAGGTCCGAGGCGCCGGCAAGCGCCAATGGGCACTCGTCGGTTCGCTGTGTGTCGGGGGCTTACTCGCTGTCGCTGTGGCACCCAAGGTGGGTCCGTGGATTGCAGAGGGTCAGCACGGACAGCAGGGTCAGGTCACCGTGGTGCATCCTCCACCGACAACCACTGGCGTGCAGTCCGGAGGCTGACCGGAGCCATGTCGGCAACTCGCGGGGTCGGACATTGAGCGCTTCAGGGAAAACCCCATGGCGGAAGACTCGTCGACGCTACGATGGCCCTGCGCTTGATGTGCTGGTCATCGCGCTCGAGGTGCTGGTGGTCGTGTCCTTCGCTGCCCTCGCAGTGCTATTTCGTTGGTGAGATTTGGAATGCGAGGTGAGTCGTGCTTCATTCGTCCTCACCGAGAACGCGTGCAAATTCGCGGGCGAAGAGGGCCGCGCCGAGGTCGGTGTGCGCGACTGCGGCACTCGGGTCGACTTCCGAGTCGACGACTCCGGCCCAGGGATCCCCGAGTATCAGCTCCACCCAGGCCAGGGGGCGATCGGGGTCGCCGAGCTGGGTGGCGTTCGCCTGGAGGTCTCGTGGCGAAAAGTACAGGCGCTCAAGGGAAAGCCCAGCGAGACCGGTGAACCTCTTAGCGAATCCTTAGCCTGAGCCCAGTGGCCTTCATGTAGGCGTCAGGGTGCGTCCCTACCCTTCACAACATGGCACCTGTCCGCAAGCCCGACCCGGCGAAGCAGCGCCGTGCAGCTTCCCTGCGCCGCGACGGTGCGCTGAACCGGCTGGCCAGCATCACTGGGTCCATCGCCGTCGCCACCGTCGCCGCGGTCGGGGCCCTCGGCATCTATGTCGCCAAGGCCCTGCCGGGGCACCACGCGGGCGCCAGCACCGGGGCGTCCACAGCTACGGTGCCCGCCGGCAACACCGGTCAGGGCGCAGGCGCCTCGAGTTCCTCGAACTCTCTCAACCCGCCGTCGACTGCGCCCCAGGCTGCCTCGGCGCCTCCGCCGGTCACCAGCGGATCGACTTGATGGCTGAGGCCGACGCCTCCGCCGCCAACCAGCACGTCTATCGAACCCGCGCCCTCGGCACCATCGCAGAGGTCGTCACCGACGCCGACGCACTCTTCGCCGCATCGGAGTTGCTCGAACTGGAGCTTGCGCGCATCGACCTTGTGGCCAGCCGGTTCCGGAGCGATTCGGAGCTGAGCCGGCTCAATGCCGCCGCGGGTTCCGAGGTCGTGGTCGGTCACGATCTCTTCGAGGCGATCGACGTGGCGCTGGCCATGGCCGCGGCGACCGATGGGTTGGTCGATCCCACGGTCGGTGTGGCCATGAACCTCCTGGGCTACGACCGCGATTTCGCCGACGTCCGTCCCGGGGTTGACGGCGAACTCCCGCCGGAGCGAGCCGTGCCAGGGTGGCGCTCCGTGTCCGTCGACCGCAGGCGACGCGCCGTCCGGCTCCCGGCGGACACCTCCCTCGACCTCGGGGCGACAGCCAAGGCGCTGGCGGCAGACCGAGCGGCGGCGACCATCCACAGCCGGCTCGGGTGTGGCGTTCTCGTCTCGCTCGGCGGCGATGCGTCCGTGGCCGGCCCGGCTCCCGTCGGGGGTTTCGCCATCGGCATCGCAGACACCTGCACCTCCACCGCTCCCGCCGAGGCGATCGCCATATCGTCGGGCGGACTGGCCACCTCGGGCATCGGCGTCCGCCACTGGCGACTGGGAGTACACCAGGTCCATCACATTGTCGACCCGGCCACCGGGTTGTCTGCGGCGCCCTACTGGCGGACGGTCTCGGTGGCCGCCGCGACCTGCGTACAGGCGAACGCGGCGTCCACGGCAGCGATGGTGCTGGGGCAGCCCGCAGTCGACTGGCTGGAGGACCACAGGCTCCCGGCGCGGCTCGTGCGGGTCGACGGGACGGTCATCTGCACCCAAGGCTGGCCGATCCCGGGACCTCGTCTGTCTACGCCGGAGTTGAGCACCCGATGACGGTGACCCTATTGGCCACGGTCGGCCACGGCTCGACCGCTCTGTGGTATCTGACGCGCGCCACCGGTCTCGTCTCGCTCATCCTGCTTTCCGCGACGGTCGTGCTCGGGACCATCGCGTCAGTGGGATGGACGAGCGACCGCTGGCCTCGCTTCCTCTCCCAATCACTGCATCGGAACCTGTCGTTGTTCTGCATCGTCCTGATCGGTGTGCACGTCGTCACCACGGTGGGGGACGGCTACGTCCCGATCGGACTGGCCGATGCCGTCATCCCGTTCCGCTCCCCCTACCGCCCGATCTGGGTGGGGCTAGGGGCGGTGGCGTTCGACATGCTCTTGGCCGTCGGGATCACGAGCGCGCTCCGCCGCCGCATCGGGGTGGCCGCGTGGCGGGGGGTCCATTGGCTGGCCTACGCCTGCTGGCCGATCGCCGTCCTTCACGGTCTGGGCTCAGGCTCCGACGCCCGGCTTCCCGGGGCGATGATCGTGTTCGTCCTCTGCACGACCGCTGTCGCTGCCGCAGTGGCTTGGCGTCTGGCAGCCGGGTGGGCGCGCTCAATGACCTGGCGGCTCGGTTGCGCCGTCGCGGGCGCGGCGGTGCTGGTGGTGATCATGGTCTTCGCTGCCGTCGGTCCGCTCCGGCCCGGTTGGTCCCGCCGGGCCGGCACCTCCTCCGCCCTGTTGGCCCAGCTGTCCGGTTCCGCCTCGGCCTCGTACTCCTCGGCTCCGGCGTCGACCGCGCCCTCTACCTCCGCCCCAACCGCCTCGAGAATCCCGAGCGCGCCCTTCGAGACGACCGTGTCGGGAACGGTCGCCACCTCACCCCCCAATGGTGACGGCGACGCCGAGGTCACCCTCACCGTGCAGCCCGCAGACACGACCCTGCCCCTCGTGGTGCGCATTATCGGCCCAGCCGTGAACGGCGGTGTCGCCCTGCACCGCAGCGAGGTGACCTTCGGTCCGCTGAGCGGGCAGGTGACGGCCCTCGACGGGTCCAGCATCGGTGCATACGTGACCGGTCCGACCCGCTCTCTCAAACTGACCATGAACCTGTCGCTGAACCCTGGCGCCGGCACGCTCACCGGCCAGCTCTCGGGCAGCTCCGCGTAATGAGCCTCACCCTTCCTCAGGGCGCCCCCGCCGCGCCGCGGACCACCACCCGCCTATTGCACGGACTCGTGGGCGGTGGTGCTCCGGACCCGGGGCTTCGGACCCACCTCGATCGATGGGGCGAGCTCAATCACCAGCCGTACCGGCTGATCGACGAGCTCGAGGCGAGCGGGCTTGTCGGTCACGGTGGAGCCTGGTTCCCCGTGGCAGCCAAGTGGCGGGCGGTTGCCGGGTCCTCGCGCCGCCGCCCGGTCGTGGTGGCCAACGGTGCCGAAGGCGAACCCGCCAGCCGAAAGGACGCATTGTTGCTCTCGCGCGCACCGCATCTGGTGCTCGACGGACTGGCGGTGGCGGCCAGCACGCTGCGCGCCCAGCAGGCCATCGTGTACGTCCCGGCCTCGAGCCTTCCAACCGTCGAGGCCGCACTAGCCGAGCGTCGCGCCCACCGCCTCGATCCGATCGCCATCGAGCTCGCCGAGTCACCCGACACCTTCATCTCTGGTCAAGAGTCGGCTGTCGTCAGTGCGCTCGGTGGGCGCCGGGGCGCAGTGCCGTCGTTCGTCGGTCTAACGACTATCCGCGAGCGCGGGATCGGAGGCCGCCCCACCCTGGTGCAGAACGTCGAGACGCTCGCCCATGTCGCCCTCCTTGCCCGCTTCGGAGCGGACTGGTTCCGCGGCGTCGGCACGGCAGCGAACCCTGGCACCATGCTGCTGACGGTCAGCCGCCCCGGCGGGCCTCTCGTCGTCGAGGCGGCGCTCGGCTCGTCCCTCCGAGCTGTGGTCGGTGTCGGGGAGGACGATCTTGCCCGCACGCGCGCTTATCTGCTGGGCGGCTACGGGGGCGCCTGGGTCTCCCCTCAGGTCTTTGCGCAGCTCCCCGTCGCGGAGAAAGCCGCCCGCCGCGCCGGCGCGACACTCGGCGCCGGCGTCATCGTGCCGCTGCCTCGTGAGGTCTGCCCACTGGCCGAGATGGCGGACGTCGTGCGGTACATGGAGGGGCAGGGCGCTGGCCAGTGTGGCCCGTGCGTGCATGGGCTGGCCGAGTTGGCCGAGAGCATAGAACGGCTGGCCTACGGCGGACGGGGTGGAACCCATGTCGACCGGATCCTCGAGACCTGCACATTGGTCGAGGGGAGGGGCGCCTGCCGCCACCCCGACGGCGTTGCCCGCTTCGTGCGTACCGGCCTCGGCGTGTTCGCCGATGAAGTCGCCTCGCACCAGCGCCGCCTCCCGTGCCCCCAGACGCGGGCGACGCGGGTGCTCCCGGTGGCGGGCCGGACGGGAAGGAGAAGGCTGGTGAGCCGGGCATGAGCCGTCGGAGCCTTGAACTGGTCCTCGACCCGGTGGCGTGCGACGGGCGCGGCGTGTGCGCCGAGATACTGCCCGAGCGAATTGAACTCGATCGCTGGGGATATCCCGTTATCGACAGCGCGGAAATCGCCCCCGCCCTCTTCGAGCATGCCGTGAGGGCGGTGCGGTCGTGCCCGAAGCAGGCCCTGCATCTGGTGGAGCGTCAGTGCTGAGCCCGCCTCTCGAGGAGCTCGACGACAAGACCGTCGTGCGGTGCTTGGAGGCGGCGGCTGAGGCGGTCGACCTGGTCACCGTGGCCGTGGGGGAGCTCGGACGCCAGGAGGTCGACGAGGTCGACCCTCACCGGATTGCCCGCATGATGACGGTCAACCTCACCTGGCCGGCGGCGGCGCTGTCGGTGGTGGCGGATCAGCTCAGGCGGCAGGGCCACGGGCGCATCGTCGTACTGTCCTCCGTGGCCGGCTTCCGAGTCCGCCGCTCCAACTTCGTCTACGGCGCGGCCAAAGCGGGGCTCGACGGCTTCGCCCTAGGGCTGTGCGAAGCCCTTCGTGGCACCGGCGTCACCTTGCACATCGTCCGACCCGGCTTCGTTCGTACCAAGATGACCGCCGGTCGCTCTCCTGCGACCTTCGCCATCGATGCTTCCCGGGTTGCTCCCGACATTGCAGGAGGCCTCACACGTGGTCAGACGGTGATCTGGTCGCCGAGCGCACTCAAGTGGGCGTTCTCGGCGCTTCGTCTCCTCCCGGGGTCACTGTGGCGCCGCTTGCCGGGCTGAGGCCCCAGGGAAGGCGTCGACGCTCGACACTGGTGGTCGTCACCGCTGCCGCGGTCATGGCGCTCGTGTCACAGTCGTCGTTCGCGTCCGAACCCAAGCTTCGGACGTCTGCCTTGCAGCGCATCGCCACGTCGCGCGCCATTGACCCGAGTTACTTCGAGCCCGGCGCGTGCATCGAGTACCCGCCTGCGTCGGGTGACCACCACCTGACCGTTTTCCTCGACGCCGGCCACGGCGGTCTCGACCCGGGGGGCGTAGGCGAGACCCAGTCGGGCGAGACAATTTACGAAGCCGACGAGACGCTCCCGGTCGAGCTCGACACGATGAAGCTGCTCCGGACGAAGGGGTTCACAGTGGTTGTGTCACGGACGGAGGCCGAGACGGTGATCCGCCCGCAACCTGGCGACGTCTCGGGAGGCCTATTCACGGTTCAGGGCGAGCACGACGACGTGGCGGCCCGGGACATCTGCGCCAATATGGCGAGAGCGAACGTCCTCGTGGGCATCTACTTCGACGCCGGGGACTCCACCTATAACGCCGGCGCCGTGACGGGGTACGACACCGCCCGATCCTTCTCTGCGCAGAATCTCCGTCTGGCGACGCTGATCCAAAACGACGTCCTCGGCGCCATGAATGCGCAGGGCTGGGGGATCCCGAACCTCGGGGTGACCGACGACAGCCTGCTCGGCGGGCCCGCTCTGAGCACCGCCGCGGCCGACTATGGGCACCTGTTGCTGCTCGGCCCAGCCGACCCCGGGTGGTTCACCACGCCGAGCCAGATGCCGGGAGCGCTCATCGAGCCCCTCTTCATCACCGACCCCTTCGAGGGCACCCTGGCCGCCAGCCCGTCGGGCCAAGAAGTGATCGCGGGCGGCCTGGCGAAGGCTATTGAGCAGTACTTGGCGGCGCCGCCGGGGACCAAAACTCGGAGGCTTCGACGCGACGCCTGGCTCCGAGGAATTTCTATTGGCGCACGAGAGCGAAGATACACGGGGCGAGTGCCCGGCAAAGGCTCATCGTGGGTGTACTGGTCATAGGCCGACTCTTGGCTCTCGTGGTCGCTCTGATGATCGGAACATGGCAGGCGACAGGCCCTTGGGCGCACCCTGGTGCGGCACAGCGGGGCTCGAGCGGTACGCCGCCCTCCCCACTCCCTGTTGGGAGCAACCGTTGATTGTGCGCCCTCGGGTCCATCCAGCCGCGCAAAAAGCCATGGCGGCCGTTTTCGTGCTTTGCCTCGCACTGATCCTCGCAGCATGCAGCAGCGGCACGCCGGCTCGCGGCGCCGCGCAAGCAAAGGCAGCTGGCCGATCGGGCACGAACTCGCCCCGGGCGCCGACCACCACTACGACCACGACCCCCGCCACGACCACCTCGACGTCACAAGCCCCGAAGACGCCGGTCCCCCTCCCGACTCCGACGCCATTGACTCCCTTGACCTCACCGGCACCGTCCGGCGAGGGCGCCTGGACCGCTGTGGGCCGCCCGGTCAGCGGTATCCCGGCCGTCTATGAGACCGCGCTGGTTCCTCCCGGCGGCGCGCAAGCGGCCGGGATCGCCTGGATGGACACGCGCCTCCTCTCGGCACAGCTGTACTCGGGTTCCAAGAGCCCCGGCGGCGGCCCGTACGAGTTCACCGCACCGGTCCAACCCGCCCAGGCCGCGACGCTGGTCGCTGCCTTCAACGGCGGCTTCATGATGAACGCCGCCCAGGGCGGCTACTACACGGAGGGCCGGACCATCGTCCCCCTGGTCGCCGGGGCGGCATCCCTCGTGATTTACACCAACGGGTCGATGACGGTCGGCGCATGGGGAACCGATGTGTCCATGGAACCCGACGTCGTCGCCGTCCGGCAGAACCTCGTTCCGCTCGTCGCAGGCGGCCAACCGGCCGCCCAGGCGACTAGTCCCCACTGGCAGGCTTGGGGCGCCACATGTGGCGTGACATCGTGCTCATCTACGGTCCCGGGTATAGAGAACCAATGGCGATCGGGTGCCGGTGTCACTGCCGATGGCGCTCTCGTGTACACGGCGGGTCCCGATCTCACACCGCTGCAGCTGGCCCGGCTCCTCGTGCAAGCGGGGGTCATCCGGGGCATGGAGCTCGACATCAATCCCAACTGGCCGGTCTTCGCCGCCTACGACCCCTCGACCCCCAACGGCCTGGCCGCGCCGTCGAACGGGAGCAGTCTGCAGCCGAGCAGTGTGCAGAACGCGGCGACCTTCTTCGACCCGGCATGGGCGCGTGACTTCATCACCATGTCGGTGGCAGCCACCGCAGGTACCGGCTAAGTGCCTGGGATCAACCGCTCGGAGCACTATCCACAGCCCAAACGATAGGTGCCCCCGAACAGTCGTCGGGGATCGTGGGGCACCTCAAGTCGGGCCACACGCGCCGGCTCCTGGGTCATCTCCCGGACCGGACTTAACACCGGCTGGCTGCCCTCAGCTTGTCGATTGGTGGCTACGTAATCACAACACCAATCTCCCTGTTGTCACCTCTGGTGTGAGCCCTCCTTTGCTTCGCGCTCGGTGGGAGACCGGCAGGCCTGAACAGGTTGCGAATCGATAGGGTCACATAAGGTCACGCGCCGCATCCTGACGGCGGGTCTCGCGACTGGCAACGCCGCACGACCTAGAATGGGTCTGCTGCCCGAGTAGCTCAGTTGGTAGAGCACTTCACTTGTAATGAAGATGTCGCGGGTTCGATTCCTGCCTCGGGCTCCCCTGCCTCCGGGCCGTTCCGGTCATGCCTCGTGTGGCCGAAGGAGCGAAGTCGGGTACAGGTCTGACAGCATCCGGCGCGCCAGCCGGTCACCACGGGGAGGGCCTGCATGCTGTCTGACTTCAAGAAGTTCGTGCTGCGTGGCAACGTGGACCTTGCGGTGGCCGTGGTGGTCGAGTGCCTGAGCGACATTCCCATCGCGGCGCGGCGCTGTGCCTTGCACATCTGAGGTCCCGCCAGTGGCTTCGTCGCCACCACGGTCGGCGCGGGCAGCGCGTGCGATGAGGGCGTTGCACGGCCTGTTCTCGTCGAGGACCTCGTGGCGTCAGTCTGCCCGCGGGCCGGAGCCCGCTGCCCGCTGGCGGGCCACCTCGAAGCAGGCCACGGCCCCGGCCACGCCGACGTTGAGCGAGGGCAGGGTGCCGTGCTGGGGAATGGCCACCACCGCATCGCAGCGCCGCCGCACCAGCGGAGCCAGCCCCTTCTCCTCGCTGCCCACCACGAGCGCCACGGGGCCCTGGCCGAGCGGCAGGTCGTAGAGCGACTGGTCCGCCTCGCCGGCCAGGCCGATCGACCACACGCCGAGATCGCGCAGCTCGCTGAGCGCGGCCGGTACGCCTCCCACCACGGCGAAGGGCAGATGCTCGATCGCGCCGGCCGCCGTCTTGGTCACCGTGGGCGACAGCCGCGCCGAGCGGTGCCGCGGCAGCACGACGCCGGTCACCCCGGCGCACTCGGCACTGCGCAGGAGGGCGCCCAGGTTGCGCGGGTCCGTGATGCCGGCCGCCACCAGGAGGAACGGCGCGGTACCGCGGCGGTCGGGAGTGGCCAGGTCCTCGAGCGCCACCGGCTCGAGCGGGCGGGCCAGGGCGAGCACGCCTTGGGGCGACTCGGTGCGGGCCTGGGCGTCGAGCCTGGCCCGCGGCACCGTCTCGACCGGGACCCGCAACCGCCCGGCCAACTCCTCAATGCGGTCGAGCTGGGGCGAGGGGTCCTGGTCCTCGGCCAGCATGATCCGGCGCACCGTCCGGCGCCCGACCGAGAGCAGCTCGAGCACGGCACGACGTCCCTCGACCTGGTCACCGCCGAGCTCGCTGCGCGGGCCCGGGCGCCGCTCCGGGCGCGGCCCACCGGCACCGTCCGCCTCGCCACGTCCCCGCGCACTTCCACCGCGACGCGGATCCGGGCGCGCCGGCGCCCGGCGGGACGGCCCACGGGGCGGCGGGCGGCGGCTCACGCCGACTCCATCAGCACAACCGCCAGGCAGGCGATGCCCTCGGCCCGGCCCAGCGCGCCGAGCCCCTCCGCCCGGGTCGCCTTCACCGAGACCGGTGCCCGCAACACGGCGGTGAGGCGTTCCACCATGGCCGCGGTGTGCGGAGCCAGGCGGGGGGCGTCGGCGACGATGGTGCAGTCGGCGTTGGCACAGACGAACCCGTCCTGCGCCGCCATGGCGACCACCTCGGTCAGCAGGCCCACGCTGTTCGCCCCCTGCCACACGGGGTCGCTGTCGGGAAAGTGCCGACCCAGGTCGCCCAGCCCGACCGCGCCCAGCACGGCGTCGGCCAGCGCGTGGCACACCGCGTCGGCGTCGCTGTGGCCGCCCAGCCCACGGCCGCCCTCAATCACGACACCGCCGAGGACGAGCGGGCGGTGAGGATCCTCCGAGAAGGGGTGGACGTCGATGCCCTGGCCGATGCGCATACTCACGTCCGGCGCTCCGCCAGCAGGCGCTCGGCCGCCGCCAAGTCGTCGGGGTCCGTGATCTTGAGGTTGCCGGGATCCCCGGGCACCACGAGCACGGTGGCGCCCATCGCCTCGACCAGCATGGCGTCGTCGGTGGCTCCGGCCGGGAGGGACACGGCGTGGGCCCGGCGCAACACGCCGGCCGCGAAGGCCTGGGGAGTCTGCACGGCCACCAGCGCGGTGCGGTCGAGGGTGCTGGTGACCCGCCCCGACTCGTCCACGGTCTTGATGGTGTCACTCGGCGGGACCCCGGGCACGGCTCCGTCCGCACCGGCGTCGGTCACCGCCGCAATGACGGCGGCGAAGAGGGCCGGCGTGGCCAGTGGCCGCGCCGCGTCGTGCACCACGATCACCTCGGCCTCGTTGGGGACAGCGGCCAGGCCGCAGCGCACCGAGTCGGCCCGCGTGGCCCCGCCGAGGACCAAAACATCGGCGCCGTACGGCGGCGCGCCGGCATCGTCCGGGGCGTCGGCGTCGGCCGGCACCACCAGGACCACCCCGGCGGAACACGGCCGGCACGCCGCCACGGCCCACTGCAGGACCGGGCGGCCACCCAGGAGGGAGAACTGCTTCAACCGGCCGAAACGCCGTCCGGAGCCCCCGGCCACGACGATCGACCACACCGGTGCCATGGTCGGACCCGGACCGTCGATCAGGTCAGGGCCTCGTTCAGGCGCTCTTCGGCCGTCTCCTCGTCCACGTTGAGCGCGAAGGTCAGCTCGGACACCAGAATCTGGCGGGCCCGCTGCAGCATGCGCTTCTCGCCGGCGGACAGGCCCTTGTCCTTGTCCCGGATGGAGAGGTTCCGCACCACCTCGGCCACCTGGTAGATGTCGCCGGAGCGCAGCTTCTCGGAGTGGTTCTTGTAGCGGCGGGACCAGTTCGTCGGCATGCGCGCCTCCTTCTTGCGCAGCACGGCGAAAACCTCCTCGACCTCCTCGTCGTTGATGACCTCGCGCAGGCCCACGCCCTCGGTGTTGTCGGCGGGGACATTCAGGATGAGATCGCCGTAGGCGAGGCGCAGGACCAGGTACTCGCGCTTCTCACCGAAGGCGACCTTGGTCTCCCGCTTCTCTATGACGGCGGCCCCATGGTGGGGGTAGACGACTTTGTCTCCGACCTTGAAGGACACAGGACTCAGGGCTCCCTTTTGGGTGGATCGGCTGCGCCCGCACGGGCACGCGGAACTGCGGCGATGCTGTGCGGTGGCAGCCTGGACGGGGGTGGCCCGTCCGAAGGTGACTGCCTATTTTACCAGATCACCCGGTCATTCGTAGCGCTCGAAGATGCTGGCCTCGACGAGACGGGCCAGGCCGTCGCGGACGTGGCGGGCGGTGGCCGCACCGATGCCCTCCACCGACTCCAGCTCGGCGGCAGAGGCCGAGAGGATCTCGGGCAGGGAGCCGAAACGGTCCACGACGCGCTCGATCAGCACCGCGGAGAGCTGCTGGGGCAGCCTGTGCAGGAGCCGGTAGCCGCGCGGGGCCAGCCCGACCTGCAGCTGGTCGTCGGAGGCGGGCAGGTGCAGGGCGGCCACCACCTTGGGCAGGTCCATCAACCCGTCATTGGACAGTGAGCGCAGATGGGCGATGCCCTTGTCGTCGGCGTAGTCGCGCAGAACCAGCTCCAGGCTCTCGGGCACGCCGGAGCGCAACTCCTCGGTCTGCAGGTGGATGAGGCGGCCGTCGGATCCCAGCTCGACCAGGTGCCCCTCGATCTCCTGGGCGATGCGGCAGAGCATCTCGCCGGGCTGCAGCACTGCCACGACGTCGCGCACCGAGACCGTGTCCTCCATTTCGAGCCGGCTCAGCGTGGAGAGGGCGTCGTCGTAGCGGGAGCGGAAGCGCTGCAGCGTGGAAAGCGCCTGGCTCGAGCGGTCGATGAGCCAGCCGGCGGACTGGGTCGTGTGCTTGCGCTCGTTGCGGTACACGGCGATGGTCGCCATCGCCTCGGAGACGGCGATCACCGGCACGTCGATGGAGCGGGCCACCCGCTCGGCCGTGCGGTGGCGCGTCCCGGTCTCCGAGGTGGCGATGGTGGCCTTCGGGACGAGATGCACGTTGGCCCGGGCGATGCGCGAGGCGTCGGCGGCCAGAATGATGGCGCCATCCATCTTGGCCAGCTCGGACAGGCGCTGGGGCGAGAACTCGGCATCGAGCAGGAAACCGCCGGTGCAGACGGACAGGACGGCGGGGTCGTCACCGACGAGGATCAGGGCGCCGTGGTTGGCTTGCAGAATCCGGTCGAGACCCTCGCGGAGCTTGGTGCCCGGCGCGATCATCGCCAGCGCGTCGTTCAGAGGCTGGCTGCCGCCCGGACCGTCGGCCACCCCGGCATCGTACCCGGCCCGTCCATCCGCCCGGCCTCCGATCGGACCAGGCTCAGGGCTTCGGCCAGCGTGCGCACCCCGTGCACGCGCAGCCCCGATGGCACGGTGCCGGGCGCAGCGGCCATGGAGGCCGGAACGAGCGCACGCGTGAACCCGGCTCGTTGCGCCTCGGCCAGGCGCCGGTCGGCACCGGGGACGGTGCGCAGCTCGCCAGCCAGGCCCAGCTCGCCGAAGACGACGACGTCGGGCGGCAGGGCCGTATCCGTGATGACCGAGGCCATGGCCAACGCGACGGCCAGGTCGGCGGCCGGCTCGGTGACGGTGATACCGCCCACGGCAGCGGCGAACATCTGGGCCGAGGCCGGGACCTCGACCGCGGTGCGACAGGCCAGCACGGCGAGGAGCAGGTTGGCCCGGGCCGCATCGATGCCGAGGGTTTGCGGCCGCGGCGGCCCGTTCCCTCCGCCGGCGCCGGGGCCGAGGAGCGCCTGCACCTCCACCAGGAGAGGTCGACGCCCTTGGAGGACCGGCACGACGACGCTGCCGGGGACGCCGGCCATGCGATCCCCCAACAACAGCGGGCCGGGATCGGGCACGGCACGGAGGCCGTCGTCACGCATCTCGAAGATCCCTACCTCCCCGGTCGGCCCGAAGCGGTGCTTGACCGACGTCAGCACGCGCAGGGCGTGGTGGCGGTCGCCGTCGAAGGAGAGCACGGTGTCGACCAGGTGCTCGACGGCGCGGGGGCCGGCCAGGTCACCGTCCTTCGTGACGTGACCGACCAGGAGGAGTGGCGCGCCACTCGACTTGGCCATGCGGGTCAGGCGCTCGACGCAGGTGCGCACCTGGGCCAGGCTGCCCGCGGGCTGCCCCAGGTCGGGATCCGAGACGGACTGGAGCGAGTCGACTACCACCAGGGCGGGGCGGTGCCGCGCCACTGCCGCCTCGATCGCCTCCACGTCGGGCCCCTCAATGGCCAGGAGGTTCGGGGGCACCAGCCCGATGCGCGAGGCCCGGCCGCGCACCTGGGCCAGCGACTCCTCGGCCGAGGCCAGCATGACGTCGAGCCCGGTGGCCGCCAGTGAGGACAGGACCTGGAAGAGCAGCGTCGACTTGCCGATGCCGGGGGGACCGAACACCAAGGTGACCGACCCGGCCACCACGCCGCCGCCCATGACGCGGTCGAGCTCGCTGACCCCGGTGGGGAGCGGGTGGATGGCGTCGTTCGACACATCGGCCAGCGGGCGCGCCGTGAGCCCGTCCGTCCGTCCGGCGCGTGCCTTGGCGCGGCGCACGGGTGCCGGGCCGAGCGTGTTCCACTCGCCGCAAGCGGGGCACTTTCCCGCCCAGCGCAGTGAGGTCGCCTCGCACGCGGCGCAGAGGTAGCCGCCCTCGGCACGGGCGCGCGAACGGGAAACCGGGGCCATGGCGGCACCCTACGGGAGGGGTGTCACGCCGGGCGGGATCCCGGCCTGCCGCGGTGGCCCGGTCGATGGCAGGCTCAGTGCGTGGGCACCACGAGGAACGACGAGCGACTTCCGTGACGCCCGTGACGCCGACCATCCGTCCCGCCCGCGCCGACGACGCCGCGGGGATCCTCACCGTCGTCGGGGACGCGTTCTCCTACGGCGGCGCGCGCGACCCCGCCGAGGAGCTCGACATCGTCCGGGACACCTGGGCGGCATGCCCCGGGGAGGCGTGCATCGAGCTGGTGGCCGACCAGGACGGGACGGTCGTCGGCCACCTGCAGGCTGCGCCGGGTCGCCTCGACGGCGACGCCACCGCGGCGGCGGGAGTGGCACCCGTCTGTGTGGCGACGTCGAGCCAGGGCCAGGGTGTCGGCACCGCGCTCATGATCGCCCTGCTCCACACCGCCGAGGAGCGGCGGTGGCCTCTGCTGGTGCTGCTCGGCGAACCGGCCTACTACGGGCGCTTCCACTTCGAACCGGCCGGCACGCTCGGGCTGAGCTATGCGCCGGTCGGAGCGGGCAATCCGAACTTCCAGGCGCGCCAACTCCCGGGGTACACAGCGGCGTTGCGCGGGGAGTTCAATTACTGCTGGGAGTGATGACCTGCCCGGGCGCGCCTGCCCGGGCAGACAGCAGCGTCGTTACTCGGCGTCGGCTCCGGCGCCGGCCAGCTCGAGCGGAGGGGGCTGAATGCCCTCAATCGCCGTGAAGCTGAGCTGCGGGCCCTCGCCGTCGATGGGCGACTCCTCGACGTCGACGACGATGGTCTCGCCGACACGGAATTCCTTCCAGAGGATGCGCTCGGACAGCGGGTCCTCGACCAGCTGCTGGATGGCCCGGCGCAGCGGCCGTGCCCCCAGCTGGGGGTCGTAGCCCTTCTCGGCCAGGAGAGTCCGGGCGGCCGGCGTCAGCTCCAAGCCGATGCCCTGGTCCGAGAGCTGCTTGACCGTGCGCGACATGAGGAGGTCGACGATCTCGGTGACCTCGGCCCGCGAGAGCTCGTGGAAGACGATCACCTCGTCGATGCGGTTCAGGAACTCGGGGCGGAAGTGCGCCTTGAGCGCCTCGTCCACCTTGGCCTTCATCCGCTCGTAGGTGACGGCCTCCGACGTCTTGGCGAAGCCGATGTTGGCCTTGCGCAGGTCTGCCGTCCCGAGGTTCGAGGTCATGATCAGCACAGTGTTCTTGAAGTCGACCGTGCGACCCTGGGCGTCGGTGAGCCGCCCGTCCTCGAGGATCTGCAGCAGCGTGTTGAACACGTCGGGGTGCGCCTTCTCGACCTCGTCGAACAGCACGACCGAGAACGGCTTGCGCCGCACGGCCTCGGTGAGCTGGCCGCCCTCCTCGTACCCGACGTAGCCGGGAGGCGAGCCGACCAGCCGGCTGACCGTGTGCTTCTCCATGTACTCGGACATGTCGAGCTGAATGAGCGCGTCCTCGTCGTCGAAGAGGAACTCGGCCAGCGTCTTGGCCAGCTCGGTCTTCCCGACGCCGGTCGGCCCGAGGAAGATGAACGACCCGCTCGGGCGCTTGGGGTCCTTGAGGCCGGCCCGCGTGCGGCGGATGGCCCGGGACAGCGCCTTGAGCGCCTCCTCCTGGCCGATGACCCGCTTGTGCAGCTCGTCCTCCATGCGCAGGAGCTTGGCCGTCTCCTCCTCGGTGAGGCGGTAGACGGGGATACCGGTCCAGGCGGCCAGCACCTCGGCGATGACCTCCTCGTCGACGACGTCGAACAGGTCGACGCCCTCGGCCCGCAGCTCGGCCTCCTGGCTCTCCTTGCGGTCCAGGCGCTCCTTCTCCTGCTCGGCCAGCTTCTTGGCCTGCTCGAAGGCGCCCTTCTCGATGGCGGCCTCCTTGTCGGCCCGCAGGCGCGCGATCTCCTCGTCGAGCTTCTTGGCGTCCGGCGGCGTGCTCATGCGCCGGATGCGCAGGCGGCTGCCCGCCTCGTCGATGAGGTCGATCGCCTTGTCCGGCAGGTAGCGGTCGGCCAGGTAGCGGTCGGCCAGGTTGGCCGCGGCCACCAGGGCCTGGTCGGTGATGCTCACCGCGTGGTGCGACTCGTAGCGGTCGCGCAGGCCCTTGAGGATGTCGATGGTCAACGCCACCGTCGGCTGGTCGACCTTGACCGGCTGGAAGCGCCGCTCGAGGGCGGCGTCCTTCTCGAGGTGCTTGCGGTACTCGTCGATGGTCGTGGCGCCGACGGTCTGCAGCTCGCCGCGGGCCAGCATCGGCTTGAGGATGGAGGCGGCGTCGATGGCACCCTCGGCCGCGCCCGGCGCCGACGAGGGTGTGGATCTCGTCGATGAAGAGGACGATGTCGCCGCGGGTGCGGATCTCCTTGAGGACCTTCTTCAGGCGCTCCTCGAAGTCACCGCGGTAGCGGCTGCCCGCCACCAGCGCGCCGAGGTCGAGCGTGTAGAGCTGCTTGCCCGTCAGCGTCTCGGGCACCTCGTTGGACACGATGCGCTGGGCCAGGCCCTCGACGATGGCCGTCTTGCCGACACCGGGCTCGCCGATGAGGACGGGGTTGTTCTTGGTGCGGCGCGACAGGACCTGCATCACCCGTTCGATCTCTTTGCCGCGTCCGATGACGGGGTCGAGCTTGCCGTCGCGGGCCAGCTGGGTCAGGTTGCGGCCGAACTGGTCGAGGACCGGCGAGCCCGACGGGTTGTCGCCCGAGCTCGAGCCCTGGCTGGCGCCCACGGACTCCTTGCCCTGGTTGCCCGACATCAGCTGGATCACCTGCTGGCGCACGCGGCCGAGGTCGGCCCCGAGGCTGACCAGCACGGTGGCGGCCACGCCCTCGCCCTCGCGGACGAGGCCGAGGAGCATGTGCTCGGTGCCGATGTAGCTGTGGCCGAGCTGCAGCGCCTCGCGCAGCGAGAGCTCCAGGACCTTCTTGGCGCGCGGCGTGAAGGGCGGCGAGCCGCTCGGCGCGGTGCCGGCCATGCCGATCGTCTCTTCCACCTTCTCGCGCACGGCCTCGAGGGAGATCCCCAGGGACTCGAGGGCCTTCGCGGCGACGCCCTCTCCCTCGTGGATCAACCCGAGGAGAATGTGCTCGGTGCCGATGAAGCTGTGATTGAGCAGGCGCGCTTCCTCCTGCGCCAGCACCAACACCCTCCGGGCCCGGTCGGTGAAACGTTCGAACACCCTGACCGCCTCTCCTTGTTTCCTCTTGCTTCTCGGCTCAGTGTACCTGTGGCCTTAGTCCATCACGCCGCAGCCACGGCGTCCCGCATCCGGGAGGAAAACGATGCCATGCACGATGTCCGGCGTCCCCTTCTACCTGGTAGTTGTCGGCATTCGGCGGTCGTGCCCTAACGTTTGGAGCAGTGAATCCGACAGAGGCCCTCGGCCTGCCCCGCCTGCAAGAGGGACTGCGGCGTCTCGAACCCCTGCTCACCGCCTCCGTCGTCACTGGCGACGGCTTCCTCGACGAGGTCACCACCCACCTGATCGCGGCCGGGGGCAAGCGCCTGCGACCCCTCCTGGCCCTGGCTGCGGCCACCGCCGGCGGCCGCGACGCCACCGAGGACGAGCTGATGGGCGGGGTGGCGGTGGAGCTGGTCCACCTGGCCTCGCTCTATCACGACGATGTGATCGACGAGGCGACCATCCGGCGCAACGTCGAGAGCGTCAACAGCCGCTTCGGGAACCTGGTCGCCATCGTCGCCGGCGATTACCTTTTGGCCCGCAGCGCCGCCATCGCGGCCAGCCTGGGCACCGACATCGCGAAGCTGCTGGCCGACACCCTGGGCCGGCTGTGCCAGGGCCAGGTGACCGAGGTGCGCTCGGCTTTCCAGATCACCCGCAGTCGCGACGACTACTTCGCGTCGATCAGCGGCAAGACGGCTGCGCTCACCGCGACGTCGTGCCGCATCGGCGCGCTGACCGGCGGGTTGCCGACGGCCGAGGTCGACGCCTGCACCGAGTTCGGGCTCTGCTTCGGCATGGTTTTCCAGATCCGCGACGACATCCTCGACATCACGGCCACCGACGGCCAGCTGCAGAAGCCGGCGGGACAGGACCTGGCCGAGGGCATCTACACGCTGCCGGCGCTCGTGGCGCTGGCCGATCCCGACGCCGGGCCCGACCTGCGGTCGCTGCTCGGCACGCCGCTGGCGCAACCCGAACGCGACAAGGCCCGCGCCATCGTGATGGCATCGGCGGGGATCGCCGAGTCGGTGGATGTCGCCCGCCGCTACGTCGCCGACGCGCAGGAGGCCACCGCCGGGATCAGCCGGCCCGAGCTGCGGGCCGGGCTCTCCGCGGCTGGCGAGCCGAGCTGCTGAGCGACCTTCCGGGCTGACCCGCCCGGTCAGCCGGCGGTCGTCGCGGGGCGGCCCACATCTTTCGCCCGGACGGCGCAGAATTGGGACCGGGGTGCGCTGACGTTGACCGGGAATTGCGAAGCGGCCACCGCCCGGGGTCTGCCCGGACGGTGGCCGCATGTTTCTCGCTCGTGACGCAGCGTCAGCTGGCGCTCGTCTGGCTGGCGCTGCACGCCGCCTGGGCCTTGGCCAGCCGGGCGTTCACCTTGGTCTCACGGTTCTGCACCCTGGTGATCCGGTTGGCGATGGCCTCCGCGCGCTTGGTGTGGCCGGCCGCCCTGGCCTTGGCCTCACGGGCCTCCGCCTTGGGCGCCCACGTCGACAGCTTGGCCTCCACCTTCTGGACCTTGGCCTGAATGGTGGGGAGCTTGGCGCACACGGCGGCCGAAGGCGTCCCCGTGGAGCCGGAGGTCGGGGTCGACGCACCGGCGATGCCGGCCGCGCCGAGGGTCAGGACGCCGGCGACTGCGGCGCCCGCGATGATCGTGCGAAACATGGTGTTCTCCTTGGATGTCCGGTGCGCTCTGCACGCTCCACCGCCATGTGGCGGCACGTTCCACACTGGGCGCGAGATGTGAGGGAACCGTGAGCGACGTTTGAAGGAAGGTCCCGCCGCATAAGGACATCCGAAGAAACCCGTCAACCCCGGTCCGGCCGCAGCGTCGGGAAGGCGATGACCTCACGGATGTTGGCCACGTCGCCGAGCAGCATCAGCAACCGGTCGACGCCGAGCCCGAACCCCGACGTCGGGGGCAACCCGTACTCGAGGGCGCGGAGATAGTCCTCGTCCACCACCGCGGACTCCTCGTCGTCACCGGCCCGGGCCTTGGCCGCCTGCTCCTCGAAGCGGGCCCGCTGGTCGTCGGGATCGACGAGCTCGGTGAACCCGTTGCCCAGCTCGCGGCCCGCCACCACGGGCTCGTAGCGCTCGACCAGCTCGGGTCCGTCGCGGTGGCGCCGGGCCAGGGGTGACACCTCGGCCGGGTAGTCGATCACGAAGACGGGCCCCCACAACTCGGTCTCGGTCGTCTTCTCGTAGATCTCGAGGAGGATCTTGCCCGGTCCCCATCCGTCCTCGACCTCGATCCCGACCTCGGTCGCCACCGTCACCAGCTCGTCGCGCCGCGTGCGCACGTCGAGCGTGAAGCCGGTCGCCTCGGCGATGAGCTCGCTCATGGTGGCGCGCCGCCAGGGCGTCGTCAGGTCGAGGTCGCGGCCGCCGTAGGAGAGCTTCGTCGTGCCGCGCACGTCGAGCGCCAGCCCGGCCACGAGCTCCTCGAAGACGACCATGGTGTCGGTGTAGTCGGCGTAGGCCTGGTAGAGCTCGAGCGTCGTGAACTCGGGGTTGTGCCGGGGCGAGATGCCCTCGTTGCGGAAGCTGCGGCCGATCTCGAACACCTTGTCGAAGCCGCCGACCACGAGCCGCTTGAGGTACAGCTCCGGCGCGACGCGCAGGTAGAAGTCGGTGTCGAACGTGTTGTGGTGGGTGACGAACGGGCGCGCCGTGGCGCCGCCGGCGATGGGGTGCAGCAGCGGCGTCTCCACCTCGACGAAGCCCTGCTCCCACAGGCGCCGGCGCATGTGGCGCACGACGTCGCTGCGCATCTGCAGCAGCTGGCGCGAGCGTTCGTTGGCCCACAGGTCGACCTCGCGTTGGCGGTAGCGCGTCTCGACGTCACTGACGCCGTGCCACTTGTCGCCGAAGTTGCGCCGCGCCACGGCCAGCAGCGTCCATTCCTTGACCATGACCGAGAGCTCGCCGCGCCGGGTCCGCACGACCTCGCCCGTCGCGCCGATCCAGTCACCGAGATTCAGCTTCACGAACTCGTCGAAGCGCTCCGTCACCGCGGCGCGGGCGAACAGCTGCAGCGCGCCCGACGCGTCGCGCAGTTCGCCGAAGGCGGCCTTGCCCTGGTTGCGGAGCAGCATCAGGCGGCCGGCCACCCCGACGGTGACGCCGGACTCCTCGCCGGGGGCGAGGGCCGACCAGGCCTCGACGACGGCCGCCGTCTCGTGCGTGCGATCGAAGCGGTACGGGATCTCCGCCGGCGCGGATCCTTCCTGGGCCGGCTCGCTCATGAAGGGACGTTGCGCTCGTACACGATGCGCAGGCCGTGCAGGGTCAGCCAGGGCTCCACGTGCTCAATGGTGTCCGAATACGGCGCAATGAGCGAACTGAACCCTCCGGTGGCCACCACGGTCGCCGGGCCGAGCTCTTCCATGAAGCGCCGGGCCAGCGAGTCGACCAGGCCGGCGAAGCCGTAGAGCGTGCCCGACTCGATCGACTCCACCGTGGAGCGGCCGATGACGCTGCGCGGCTCGACCAGCTCCACCCGGCGCAGAGCGGCGGCCGACTGGTAGAGGGCATCGAGGCTGACGCCCACGCCGGGTGTGATGGCACCGCCCATGTACTCGCCCTTGGCGCTGATGGCCTCCACCGTCGTGGCGGTGCCCATGTCGACCACCACGCACGGGCCGCCGTAGAGATCATAGGCGCCGACCGCGTCGGCGATCCGGTCCGCGCCGACCTCCTTGGGATTGTCGTACAGGATGGGCATGCCGCTCTTGGTCCCGGGCCCGAGCACGACGCTCGGCAGCTCGGAGAACCAGCGCGACGCCATCTGGCGCAGCTCGGTGGTCACGTGGGGCACCGAGGAGCAGACGGCGATACCCGTGACCGACGTGGAGATGTCGAGGCCCTCGAGATCCAACAGCTGGGTGAGGAGCACCGCGTGCTCGTCGGGCGTGCGGCTGGAGCTGGTCGAGAGGCGCCAGTGATGGGTAAGCCCGCGCGGCGCCGTCGGGTCGTGCTCGGTCCCGATGCCGACGCCGATGCTCTCCTCGGGCGGCGGCACGTGGCCGTCCGCGTCCGGCGCGTAGAGGCCGATGACCGTCTCGGTGTTCCCCACGTCGATGACCAGGAGCACGCGTCACCGCCCCCCGGTGCGCACGCTGTCGGACCCCGCCCTGGTCCAGACCAGGTCGAGCCCGAGGTCGAGCACGGGTGCGGAATGCGTCAGCGCGCCGACCGAAATCCGGTCGGGCCCCGCCGCGGCGTACGCCCCGATGGTGGCCAGCGTCACCCCGCCCGACACCTCGGTGAGGATGGGCCCGGCCGCGTCGAGGTGGGCCACCGCAATGGCCTCGACGACCGTGCCCGGATCCATGTTGTCGAGCAGAACGGCGTCCGCCCCGGCTCGGGCGGCCTGGGCCACCTGGTCGAGGGCATCGCACTCGATCTCCACCATCCGCCCGGGCCACAACGCGCGGGCCCGGCCCACCGCGTCGGCGATGCTCGTCCCGGCCAGGTGGTTGTCCTTGACGAGGACGGCATCGGACAGGCCGAAGCGGTGGCTCGTCCCCCCGCCCGCCCGCACGGCCGCCTTTTCGAGCACGCGGAGTCCCGGTGTCGTCTTGCGGGTATCGAGCACGGCCACCGAGGGATTGCGCTCGTGCGCGGCGGTGACGAACTGCGCCGTCAGCGTGGCGATGCCGGACAGGCGTCCGAGGAAGTTGAGCGCAGTGCGCTCGGCCGTCAGGATCGGCCGCAGCGGGCCGGTGACCTCCAGCAGGGTGTCGCCGGCCGCCAGCTCGTCGCCGTCCGCGGCCAGCCACACCAGCTCGACGTCGGGGCCGAGGCGCCGGAACGTCTCGGCGGCGCAGTCACGACCAGCCAGTACCCCCGGCCGCCGGGCCCGCAGCGCGAAGTGGGCGCGTACGTCCTCGGGCACCAGGGCCGCCGTCAGGTCCCCTTCGGGGCCCAGGTCTTCGGCGAGGGCGCGGCCGACCGCGTCGCGCACCGCCAGCGCGTAGGCCGCCGCGTCGGCGTCACCCATGCCGGTCCCCCCCGTCAGCGGCGCCACCGGCATGGACGAGACGCCGTCGCCACGACGGGTGCGAGTCGGGGTACTCGCGGCGCGGCATGCGCGCCGCGGCTCTCGGTGCGCGCCAGCGCCGAAGCCAGGAGTGCGTCGGCCAGCCGCAACAGGTTCGCCAGCTCGCCGGTAGCGACCGATGCCGGCGCGTCCACGAGGACGGAGGTCGCCTCCTCCACGACGGCGCGCGCGCCGGCCAGCGACTCGGCGCTGCGCACCACTCCGGCACCGCGCGTCATGGCGCGCTGCACCGTGTCGCGCAGCTTGGTCACGTCGACGCCCGGCCACCGATCTGGGTCCGGCGGCGGCGGCGTGGCCGGCGTCTCCAGAACGGTGCACCCGATGCCGTCAATCGGCTCCTCGCCGAGCACCACCCGCAGCACGCCGCTCGGCTCCGGGCTGGCCGCGCCCGAAGGGATCCGCTCGGCCAGGCGGGCGCCGAACACCATCCCTTCGAGCAGCGAATTGGAGGCCAGCCTGTTGGCCCCGTGCACGCCGGTGCAGGCCACCTCCCCCACCGCCCACAGACCGGGCAGCGCCGTGGCCCCCCACAGGTCCGTCACGACACCGCCGGAGAGATGGTGCGCGGCGGGCGCGATCGGCAGCGAATCGGACTGGGGATCGAGACCGATGGACGCCAGTGACGCGGCAATGGTGGGAAAGCGTGCCGAGAAGCGCTCGAGCCCGGTGGCATCGAGCCACAGGTGGTCGACGCCCTGTTCGGTCATGCGGGCGGCCATGGCGCGGCTCACGACGTCGCGGGACGCCAGCTCGTCGACGAAGCGCTCGCCGTCGCGGTCGCGCAAGAGCGCACCGTGGCCGCGCAACGCCTCGGAAAGCAGCGGACGCGGCATGGCCGGGTGGTGCAACGCGGTGGGGTGGAACTGCACGAACTCCACGTCGGCCGTCGGGACGCCGGCCCGCAACGCCATGGCCACGCCGTCGCCGGTGGATTCGGGCGGGTTGGTGGTGACCGAGAAGAGCTGCCCGGCGCCGCCGGTGGCGAGCACCACGTGGTCGGCCCGCACGGGGACGGGCCCGCCCGCGCCGCCCGGGGGAAGGGCCAGGACGCCGGTGCAGCGACCGCCCTCCACGAGGAGATCCAGAGCGAACCAACCCTCGAGGACGGCGCTGGCCGAGCGGTACGTGGCGTCGACGAGGGCGCGCTCGACCTCGGCGCCCGTGGCGGCGCCGCCGGCGTGCACGACGCGTGGCCGGGAGTGGCCGCCCTCGCGGGCCAGGGCCAGCAGGCCCGTGGCCTCGCGGTCGAACTCGACCCCGAGGGCGATCAGCTCGTGCACGCGTCCCGGGCCCTCGTCGACGAGGATGCGCACCGCTTCCTCGTCACACAGGCCGGCGCCGGCCGCCAGCGTGTCGGCCAGGTGCAGGTCTGTCGAGTCCTCATCGGCCCCGAGCACGGCGGCCACCCCACCCTGGGCCCAGCGGGTCGCCGACTGCGACAACGCGCCCTTGGTCAGCACGCCGAGGGACAGCGACGGTGAGGACCCGACCGGCCCGGCCAGCCGCACCGCGGCCGAAAGGCCGGCGACGCCGCTGCCGAGGACCAGGACGTCGAAGGGTCCGGGCCGGCCCCCGGTGGTCACGCCGGTTCGGTCAGCGTGAGCTCGGCATCGAGGCGCGCCGACACCTCGTCGATCACACGGTTGCGCCCGTCGACGTGGACGACACGGGGCACGTAGGACTCGAGCTCGGCCCGCTCGTAGTCGGCGTAGGTGATGATGATCACCTTGTCGCCCGGCTGCACCAGGCGCGCCGCGGCGCCGTTGAGGCAGACCTGGCCGCGCTCGCCCTCGATGGCGTAGGTCTCGAAGCGCGCCCCGTTGTCGATGTCGAGGACGGTGACCTGCTCGTAGGGGAGGATGTCGGCCAGCGCCAGCAGCTCGGTGTCGATGGACACCGAGCCCACGTAGTGCAGGTTGGCCCCGGTCACGGTGGCCCGGTGGATCTTGGACTTCATCATGCGGCGGCGCATCGGCTCACCCGATCCTTTCGAGTCGGCGCACCTTCTCGGCGGCGAACGGTACGGCACGGGCATCGTCGGCCGCCGCCAGCGCGGCGCTGTTGTCGATCAGCCTGACCGGGCCCACCTGGGCGGCGATCAAGAGGCGCAGCGACCCGAGGTCCGTCACCGTGGCGACCTCCTGAAGGGTGCCGGCCCCGACGACGACGGCGTAGTCGAGCGCCACCAGTGGCTCGGCGGCGACCACGGCGCGCATGGCCCGGCTCACCGCGGCGCCCGAACGCTCGCCGTCGGCCAGGACGGCGCGGCCGGTGGCCAGCGCCCGCGCCAGCACGGTGGCGGCCCGGCGCTCGGGGGCGGAGAGCCTGACGTTGCGGCTCGACAGGGCCAGGCCGTCGGCCTCGCGCACGATGGGGCAGCCGACGACCTCCACCGGGAGCGTCAGCTCGCGCGCCATCCGCCGCACGACGGCCAGTTGCTGGAAGTCCTTCAACCCGAAGTAGGCCCGGCAGGGACCCGCGATGGTGAACAGCTTCGCCACCACGGTGGCCACGCCGTCGAAGTGGCCGGGGCGGGAGGCGCCCTCCCAGCGCTCGCTCACGCCGCGCACGGTGACCGTGGTGGCGGGGGCGTCGGGCCAGGACGGGTACATCTCGGCCACGCTCGGCACGAAGACGACGTCGACCCCCGCCTCGGCGCACACCACGAGGTCGCGCTCGAGTGTCCGCGGGTAGCGCGCCATGTCCTCGGGGTCTCCGAACTGCAGCGGGTTCACGAAGATGCTGGCGGCCACCACGTCGCACTCGGCCCGGGCCCGGTTCATCAGCGAGGTGTGCCCGTCGTGGAGCGCGCCCATGGTGGGGACCAGCCCGACCGCGCGTCCGGCGGCGCGGGCCCGGTCCAGCTCGGTGCGACAGGCGGCGACGGTTTCGACGACCTCCACCGTGGCTGCCCCTACACCGCCGCCGGCTCGGCCGGCAACGCGGCGTCCGCCGGCTCGGAGGGCGTCTTGGCATCCGCCTGGGCCAGCCGGGTCGCCAGGGCCGCGCCGGCCTGGTAGCCGGCCCGCTCGGACTCGGGCAAGGCATCGAGATGGCGGCTGAGCGTGGCCCAGTCACCGCGGCGGGCCGGGCCGGTCAGCGCCGGACCCGCTCCCAGAGCCGCCACGTCGTCGACGGCGGCCCGGGTCAGTGGGAGGAAGGACTCGAGGTCGAGCCCGACGGACGTCGGCCACGCGCTCGACCTGTCCCAGCAGCGCCACCACGTGGTTGGCCGCGATGCAGGCGGCGGCATGGTACGCGGCCCGGTCGGCGTCGGCCACCTCGACGATGCGGCCGCCCAGGCAGGTGACCACGTCCCGAGCCAGAGGCGCCCCGGCCACGGCGAAGGTGACGCCCGAGCCGAGTCGGGTGGCGCCGACCTCGCCATTGGGCAACGGCACCAGCGGGTGCACGGCCGCCCGCAGCGGGTGCGGCGCCAGGACATCGAGCCCGAGCGAACCCGACAGGTGGGCCACCGTGGTGCCCGACGAGGGGACGACGGCAGCCGCCACCTCGGCCACGACGTCGTCGGGGGTGGCGATGACGAGCAGATCGACACCGTTGGCGGCGCGGCTGAGCTCGTCGTGGCGGCCGAGGAAGCCGGCGAAGGCCCAGCCGCGCGCGGACAGCGCAGCGGCCAGGGACGTGCCGGCCCTACCGGGACCGATGATCCGGATGGAGTGCATCTGACCTCCTTCGGCGTTCCAGCCCCTCGCGGGTGCCGTTCGCCTACAGACGATCGAAGATAACGACGCCTACAGACTACCCACAGCGACGACCTCCCCACCAGAGGCCCTGAGTTGGTCGGCTGTGACGAGGTCCGGGGCCAGGTCAGCCAGCGGCTGCACGACGAAGCGCCGCCCCCACAGCCGGGGGTGCGGAACGGTGAGGTCCTCGTCGTCCACCTGCCACCCCTCCACCAGGAGGACGTCCGCGTCCAGGGTGCGCGGGCCCCAGCGGACGGTGCGCACGCGGCCGGCGGCGGCCTCGAGGGCACGGCAGCGCTCCAGCAGCCGGTGGGGCGTGTCGCTCGTCGCCAGCTCGACCACCAGGTTGAGAAAGGGGCCCTGCCCGTCGGGGCCCCCGACCGGCTCGGTCTCGTAGAGCGGTGAGACGCCCACGACGTCGCCCGAGGCCCGGAGCTCCTCGACCGCCCGGCGCAGGAGGGCACGCCGGTCCCCCTCGTTCGATCCGAGTCCGATGAAGGCACGCCAGCGGGGCGGTGCCGGTGCCGCCATCAGCGGGTGCGCCGCACCCTGACCCCGGTCGAGCCCACGTCGAGGGGCAGCGGGGGGCGCAGCTTGCGCACCGTCACTTCGACGGCCTCGAGCCGGGGGTCCACGATCAGCAACACGCTGGCCAGGCGGCCGGCCAGCGCCTCCAGTAGGCGATAGGAGCGACCCCCCACCACGTCAGCCGCGGCCTGGACCAACGCGCCGTAGTCCACGGTGTCGGCCAGGTCGTCACTCTGCTGTGCCGCTTTCATGTCGACCCAGGCGACGATGTCGACCGAGAAGGGTTGGGCCCGGTCGCGCTCCTCGGGGAGCACGCCGTGGGTCCCCGTCACCCGCAGGTCACGGACCTCGATCCGGTCGCTCACTGCGACTTTCCACGCGAGGGCATGCCTTCCAGCTCCGAGAGCAGCTCGCGGCCGGGCTCGCCCATGGCGTGCCCGACGACGTGCTCGACCAGCGCCACCGCCTGCGGCTGGTTGCCGATCCGCCCGGACCACACCAGGTACCCCGCCAGGACGCCCATGACCCGGTCACCCAGCTCGTCCTGGTGCACCAGGATGCGCAGCCCGGCGGCCAGGGAGTCGTCGATGTCCTTGTAACAGGCGGCCAGGACCGGCCGCGGGTCACCGGTGCGCTCGAGCGGGTAGTGGGCCCAGGCCAGTCCCTCGTCGTCGTACGCCGACAGATTGTGCGGCGAGGACAGCAACGAAATGATGCGCCCGAAACCCTGCATGCGCAGCCAGATGATCTCCTCCTGGCGCCGCACCCGGCGGTGGTTGACGGCGAACCCGCCCGGCCGCTCGCTGACGGCCAGGTGATCGGTGATCACCCAGGTGAAGTTGCGCGGCGGAATGCCGTTGGCCCACTTGCCCTTCATGCGGCAGGACCATACAGCCGCGTCATCTGCACCGTGGCCGCAACGTCGTGGACCCGGACCATGCCCACCCCTGCCACCAGGGCTGCGGCCTCGGTGGCCAGCGATCCCTCGCTCCGGTCGGCCACCGGTGCCGGCGCTTCCGATCCGGGGCCGGCGGCCAGTACCCCGAGGAAGCGCTTGCGGCTGGTCCCGACCAGGACCCCGGCGCACCCGGCGCCGGCCGCCGCCCCCACCAGGTCCCCCAGGTGGCGCAGCAGCGACAGGTTGTGGGCCGGCGTCTTGCCGAAGCCGATGCCCGGGTCGACCCAGACCTCACCGACCCCGGCCTGCAGGGCGCGGGCCGCCCGCTCCAACAGGAAGGCCCGGACCTCCCCGACCACGTCGGTGTACCGGGGGTTTTCCTGCATGGTGCGCGGCCGGCCCTGCATGTGCAGGGCGACCCACCCGACACCGGCTTCGGCCGCCACCTCGAACAGGGAGGCCGAGACGTCGTTCACCAGGCTCGCCCCCGCCGCCACGGCGGCGATGGCCACCTCGCGCTTGACCGTGTCCACCGACACCCGCACGTCGCGCCCGCCCGTCGCTGCGGCGGCGGCCAGGGCCGTGACCACCGGCACGACCCGGTCCAGCTCGACGTCGACGGGAACGGGCTCGGCCCCGGGCCGCGACGACTCGCCGCCCACGTCGATCAGGTCGGCGCCGGCCGCCATCATGTCGAGGCCCCGGGCCACTGCGGCGTCCGCCGTGGCGTAGAGGCCACCGTCGGAGAAGGAGTCCGGCGTGACGTTGAGCACGCCCATGACCAAGGGCCGCCCTGCGCCCGCGCGCACCGGGCTCAGTGGCCCCGGATGAACTGCATGGCCTCGGCCCGGGTGGCCACGTCGGAACGGAAGAGCCCGCGCACCGACGAGGTGACCGTGACCGTGCCGGGCTTCTTCACGCCGCGCATCGACATGCAGAGATGCTCCGCCTCAATGACCACCAGCACGCCGCGGGGCGACAGGACCGACGCGATGGCGTCGGCGATCTGGGTGGTCATGCGTTCTTGGACCTGCAGCCGGCGCGCGAAGCCGTCGACGAGACGGGCCAGCTTCGACAGGCCGGTGATGCGGCCGTCCTCGGCCGGGATGTAGGCCACGTGCGCCTTGCCGAGGAACGGCACCAGGTGGTGCTCGCACAGCGAAGCGAATGGGATGTCGCGCACCATCACCATCTCGTCGTGCTCTTCCGCGAAAGTCACCTTCAGATGGCGGGCGGGGTCGTCGTGCAGACCCGAGAAGAGCTCCTCGTACATGGAGGCGACACGTGCCGGCGTCGCCTGGAGGCCGTCCCGGTCCGGGTCCTCCCCGATGGCGATGAGGATCTCGTGCACGGCGGCCCGCACCCGTTCGACGTCGACGCTCACGTTTCTGCTCCCTTGTAGCGGTGGACCCCTCGCAGGTTTCGGTAGCGCTCGGCCACGTCGAGCCCGTAGCCGACCACGAACTCGGGCGGAATGGTGAAGCCGATGTAGCGCAGGTCGAGATCGACCCGCTGCTCGCCCTCCTTCACCAGGAGGGCACAGATCTCCACGCTCTTGGGCGCCCGCGCCGTCAGGTAACGCCGGAGGTAGTTCAGCGTCAGGCCGCTGTCGATGATGTCCTCCACCACCAGCACGTGGCGCCCTTCGAGCTCGGAATCGAGGTCCTTGACGATCCGCACCACACCGGACGTCTTGGTGGCGCTGCCGTAGGAGGACACGGCCATGAAGTCGACGTCGACCGGCAGGGCGATGGCCCGGCACAGGTCGCTCATGAAGAGCATGGCGCCCTTGAGGACGGCCACCAGCAGCGGGGCTTCGTCGGCGTAGTCGGCGGTGATCTCGCGACCGAGCTCGGCCACCCGTGTGGCCAGGCGCTCGGCATCGACCAGCAGGGGGCCGACATCGGCTGCAGCCCACGACGGGACGCCCGCTCCGGACTCGTCGAGGGTCACCGGCGTGACATTACCGGAGGCCCGACCGGGCTCGACCCGGAGCCGGCCGCCGGTCCGGCGCACCCGCCGGCCCCCCGACAGCTCGGTCCCCACGGCGTTGCCGGCGGCGACGGCCAGGGTGCGATCCACCTCGGCCAGGGACGGCGGGTGGGCGCCCTCACCCGCCTCGCGCAGCCAGCGCCGCAGGGCCCGACGCGCCAGGGGGCGCTCCGCGGCCGCCACGGCCCGGGCGTCGGCCGGGTCGGGCAGGCGCTCGGTGGCGAGCGCGTCGAGCAGTGCCACCTCGTCGCGCAACACGCCGGCCTGGCGGGCCAGGAGCGGGACCGGGTCACGCCCGGCCACCTGCGTGCACAGCGGCAGGAGCTCGTGCCGGATGCGGTTGCGCACGAACGCCGGGTCATCGTTGCTGTCGTCGCAGACCGGCGCCAGACCGGCGGCCGCGCACAGCGCGTGGGTCTCGCTCCGGCGCAGCGCGAGGATCGGATGGCGGGCACCCGGCGTCATGCCCGCCAGGCCGTCGGCGCCCGCCCCGCGCAACAGGTTGACGAGGATGGTCTCGGCCTGGTCGTCCATGGTGTGCCCGGTGGCGACGTCGGCCGGCAGCACGGAAAAGCGGGCGGCGCGGGCCCGGGCTTCGAGGTTGGGCCCCGGTGCGACCGAGACCCGACGACGCTCGAATCTCGTGCCGAGGCGCGCGGCGGCGTCCGCCACGACCTCCGCCTCGGCCGCGGAGACGGGGCGCAACCCGTGATCGACGTGGATCGCGGTCACGGCGCACCCGGCGGCAGCGGCCAGCACGAGGAGGGCGAGCGAGTCCGCACCCCCCGACACGGCGCAGGCCAGCGGCACACCCTCCGCCGGGAAGGTGCACCGGCTCAGCAGCTCGGGGATGAGGGAGGTGGGAAGGGTGGGACCTTCCTCAGCCACCGGCTCGAGCCACCCAGGCCGCCGGGTCGCGGATCTCCTCGAGGGTGGGCAGCCACTCGGGCCCGTCCCACACCCGGGCCAGCAGGGCCGGCCCGCCGGACGCCTCCACCGACTCCACGAAGCGCTCGCCTTCGGCGTACTGGCGCATCTTGGCGTCGAGGCCCAGCAGCTTCGACATCAGCTTGGTCAGCCCCCGCGCCTGGGTCCGCCGCTCGTGCAGGACCTGGGAGAAGTGGGCGGCGCCGGGAACCTCGGCGGCACCCGCCCGGTCCATCGTCACGTCGCCGTGGCCCTCGAGCAGGCTCATCAATCCCGAGATCTTCGAGAGGGCCAGCCGCTGCTCGGGCGTGGCGAGCAGGCCGACCACACCGCCCTCGCCGGCCGGGTTGCGCCCGGCACGCAGCTCGTCGGTGACGCGGCGCACCAGCTCGGCCAGCCCAGCCGGGTCACCGGAGAGCGGTCCGAGCAGCTCGCTCACCAGCCCGACGAAGTGGTCGCGCAGCCAGGGCACCGCGGTGAACTGCAGGCGGTGCGTCACCTCGTGCAATGCGAGCCAGAGACGGAACTCGCTCGGCGCGAACCCGTACTGCGTCTCGACCGCCACGATGTTCGGGCCGACGTAGGAGACCAGGTCCTGATCCTCGGGGGCTTCGTCGTTGAGCAGGAGGTCGTACTGCCCCAGCACCCGGGTCGCCATGTAGGCCAGCATCAGGCCGAGCTGCGTCCCCGCGACGGCGCGGCCCACCACGAGTGACGGTCCGCCGAGCTTGACGCCGCGCTTGCGTTGCAGCTCCAGCATCGCCGGACCGACCAGCCGCTCCACCGAGCGCACGTTGGCGGCGGCCCAGCCGGCGCGGTCGGTGACCTTGGCCCGGGCCACGCCGTGCGCGGAGTGCAGTCCGGTAGCTTCGCTCACCAGGATCTCCGCCCGCGCCGTCAGCTCGTCGAATTGCCCCTGCAGGTCCCGCGAGCGGTAGGAAGCCGGCGCCGGCTTGAGGATGAGGGCGCCCGCCGCTACCCGCTGGGCCAGGGCCCAGTCCACCATGTCCGGACCGTCGGCGACGGCATCCGCGACCGCCGGCGTGAGGTCAGTGCTCGCCGTGATGCTGCTTGCTTTCTTCGTCGATGGCCTGGGCGACCCGCTGAATCAGGCTCTCGGGCACCCGGTCCTTGCAGCGGTTGGCGATGACGCGGCGCAGCTCGGCCTCGAAGTCGGCCGCACCGTTGCAGGGCCCGCACCAGTCGAGGTGGATCCGGATCTCCTCGCGCCGCTCTTCCGTCAGCTCGCCGTCGAGGTAGTGGTACAGCTCGTGCACGGCCTCCTCGCAGTCGACGGACACCCCGAAGAGCCCGCCCGCGTCCACCGTCCCACTGTCCTTCTTGTGGTCGCTGTGACCCATGTCCTCGCTCATTCCCTCGAACCTCCGGGCACACTGCCGACCAGGCCGCGCGCCGTCGCCACATCGTGCAACGCCTTCTGGAGTGCCCTTCTTCCCCGGTGGATCCTGCTCATCACCGTCCCGATGGGGACGTCCGTGATTTCGGAGATCTCCTTGTAGCTGAATCCCTCCACATCGGCGAGGAGCACGGCCATCCGGAAGGCCTCGGGCAACGCCTCGAGCGCAGCCTTCACGTCCTCGTCGGTGAAGCGGTCCAGCGCCTCGTCCTCGGCCGAGCGTCCCGGGTCGCTGCCGCCCGAGCCGGCCAGGCGCTTGTAGAGGTAGAGGTCCTCGACATCCTCGACGTCCGCCACCTCGGGGCGCCGCTGCGCCGCCCGGTAGCTGTTGATGTAGGTGTTGGTGAGGATCCGGTAGAGCCAGGCCCGCAGGTTGGTGCCCTCGGTGAAGGACCCGTAGGACCGGTAGGCCTTGAGGTAGGTCTCCTGCACCAGGTCCTCGGCGTCGGCGCGGTTGCGCGTCATGCGGAGGGCGGCCGAATACAGCCCGGGCATGAATTCCATGGCGGCGTCGGTGAAGGTCGCCTGGTCTGCCATGGGCCAACCCTACCCACCCGGGGATATCGTCTCGCCCGTGACCACAGCACCCGAGGAACTCGGGATCGACTTGATGAGCGGCGCCTTCTTCGGTCGTGAGCCCCACGACGCCTACGCCTGGATGCGGGCCCACGCCCCCGTCTACTACGACCAGGCCAACGACCTGTGGGCCGCCGCCAGCTACGCCGCCGTGAAGCAGGCCTCGGTCGACACCGAGGCGTTCTCGAGCGCCCAGGGCATTCGACCCAAGTACCCGCCCCTGCCGATGATGATCGACTTCGACGCCCCCGAGCACGTGCGCCGGCGCCGGCTCGTCTCGGAGGGCTTCACCCCCAAGCGCGTGCGGGCCATGGAGGACCAGCTGCGCGTGGCCTGCGACCTCATCCTCGACACGGTGTGCGAACAGGGCAACTGCGACTTCGTGGCAGACATCGCGGCCCCACTGCCCATTGCGGTGATCGGCGACATGCTCGGGGTGGCGCCGGCGGACCGGGCCGTGCTGCTCGAGTGGTCCGACGTGATGCTCAAGGCGCAGGGCTCGCCCGACCCCGAGGCCATGGTGGGGGCCATGCAGGCCTTCGAGGGCTACACCGCCTACATCAATCCCGTCCTGGCCGATCGCAAGGCAACGGGCAGCACGGCCGACCTGGTCGGCGTCCTCTGCCAGGCCGAGATCGACGGCCATTCGCTCGACGACGACTCGCTGATCCAAGAGACGCTCCTCATCCTGATCGGCGGCGACGAGACGACCCGCCACGTCATCAGCGGTGGCCTCGAGGAGCTGCTGGCCCACCCGGACCAGCTGGCCCGGCTGACCGCCGACCCCGAAGGGCTCATGCCCGGCGCGGTCGAGGAGATGCTGCGCTGGGTGTCGCCGATCAAGAATATGGCCCGCACGGCGACGCGCGACGTCGAGCTCGGCGACGCCACCATCAACGAGGGTCAGGAGCTCCTGCTCCTCTACCCGTCGGCCAACCGGGACGAGACGGTGTTCGACGACCCCGACACCTTCGACATCACCCGCAGTCCCAACCCGCACGTGGCCTTCGGCTTCGGCGCCCACTTCTGCCTCGGCAACCAACTGGCCCGACTCGAGCTCAAGGTCATGTTCGAGCGGCTCCTGGTCCGCATGCCCGACATCCACCTCGCCGCCGAGCGCGCCACCCTGCCCCGCCGCCCGGCCAACTTCATTTCGGGTTTCGAGTCCTTGCCGGTGGAGTTCACACCCTCCGCGCCGCTCGGCCCGCGCCCGGGCGCGGCCTGATGACGAGCCCAAACCCCTCGGCCGGCATTGCCGGCTGGTCCATCCTCGTCACCGGGGGCGGGAGCGGTATCGGGCTGGCCACGGCGGAGCGGTTCGCCGCTGACGGTGCGCACGTCACGATCTGCGGGCGCACCGAGCAGAAGCTCCTCGACGCCCGGGAGCGCATCGCCGCGGCCGCGACCGGCGGCGCGTCGGTCCGCTGCGTGGTGGCGGACGTCACGGTCGAAGACCAGGTCGCCGCGGCCGTCGCCGCGACCGCCGAAGCCACGGGTCGGATCGACGGACTGTTCGCCTGCGCCGGCGGCTCGCTCCACCTGGGCTCGGTGCTCACCGCCGACATCGAGGCCGTTCGGGCGACGATCGACCTCAACCTGACGGGCTCGGTGATCTGCGTGAAGCAGGGCGGCGGGGCCATGCAAGCGCAGGGTGGACCCGGCTCCATCGTGTTGATGTCGTCGGGCGCCGGCCGCTTCCCCCATCCACATCTCTGGGCCTACGGCGTCTCGAAGGCGGGGATCTGCTTCCTGACCGAGACGGCGGCCGAGGAGCTCGGCCCGCTGGGCATCCGCGTCAACGCGGTCGCCCCCGGGATCATCGCCGACGAGCTGATGGCCTTCATCACCGCAGGGGGACCGCTGCTCGACGACTACCTCGAACAGATGCCCCTCGGCCGGGTGGGCACGGTCGAGGACGTGTCGGCCGCCGTCCGCTACCTCATGGGCCCCGAATCCTCCTTCGTCACCGGGGAGACCCTGGGCGTCGATGGTGGCCACCATCTCCGCCGGGGCGCCGACTACTCCCTACTCTTCGGCGGCTGACCGGTCCCGGCCGCCTCAGCCGGCGGCCGAGAACAACCCCGCATCAATGACGGTCTCGCCGCGCTGCGTCTCGGTACGGAAGCGGTAGGCACCCGGCACCCTGTCGCCGATGTCCCACAGTGAGACCGTGAGCGTGTCGCCGGGCATGGTCGGCTTGGAAAAGCGGGCGCGCGATCGCACCGAAGCGTGCCGGGTCCGAGCCACACACGCTGTGCAGCAGCGCGCGTCCGGTGAAGCCGTACGTGCACAGGCCGTGCAGGATCGGGCTGTCGAAGCCCGCCCGCTTGGCGAAGGTGGGGTCCGAGTGCAGCGGGTTGCGATCCCCGCTCAGCCGGTAGAGCAACGCCTGGTCGGGACGGGTCGAGTAGGAGACGACCTCGTCTGGCTCGCGCGTCGGGAGCGGCTCTCCCGCCAGCGCGCTCTCGTCATCGCCCTCGGGGTTGCGCGGGCCGCCGAACCCGCCGGCGCCGCGGATGAACAGCGCGGTGCGGGTGGAGAAGGCCGGCTCGCCGGACCCGACATGGCGCGATGCGCTCTGGAGGACGACGAGGCCGGCCGCGCCCTTGTCGTACATGCCGGCGACGGTCGTCGTGGTCGACACCGTCCCCGCGGCGGGAAGTTCGCCGTGCAGCCGGATGGACTGTTCACCGTGGACCAGCATCGCCGGGTCATAGTCGCCCAGCGACATGGCGGCACCACCGCCCTGACCCACGATGGTGGTGAACGTCGGGAGGACGCGCTGGGCCACACCGTCCGAATTCTCCGTCGTGAACTCGAGCTCGAACCCGGTGGCATCGAGCGAGCCGGCACCCACGCCCAGGGCGTACAGGAGGGCGTCCTTGGAATCCCACGAGCGCTCGAAGGGCTCCGAGGTCGCTCCCACCGCATCGAGATTCAGTCCCATCGCCACACCTCTTTCTGGTCGTATCGCTGACAGCGTTTGATGTTACATGAAAAACTGTTAGCCTGGCCAGGTGGGCCCGGCCGACGCACAGACCCTGACCATCGACGACCTGGCCGTGGCGTCCGGCACGACCACCCGGCGCATCCGCTCGCTCCAGACCCTGGGGCTGCTCCCCCACCCGACCCTGCACGGCCGCATCGGTCTCTACGACGCGGGCCACCGGGACCGGCTGGAAGCGGTCCTCCACCTGCAACGCCAGGGGTTCTCGCTCGAGTCCCTCGTCCTCCTCTTCGACGCCCTGCGGGCGGGGCGTTCGCTGGACGACGTCCTCGGCGTGGCGGAGTCGGGCGGCACGGACGGCGACGTCGACTCCGACCTCTACGGCTTCGCCGAGCTGCAGCCGACCCGCTCGACGCCGCGGCGAGAACGTCCGTTCCTCTCCGTGATCCCGACGACAGTCTGGGACGAGAGCCAAGCTTCGTAGCCGGAGCGGGTGACCCGGGTGCTCGGTAGCCTCGGCCGCCGTGCCCGAAGTCCCGGCCATTCCGCTGCTGCGCTGGCACGAGGCGCCGGACCACGGAGCCTTCGTCGCCGTGACGACGCGCCACGGCGGCAGTTCGCCCGCTCCCTACGACACCTTGAACCTCGGCCTGCACGTCGGGGATGAACCTGCGGCCGTGGTGGACAACCGCGCGCGGGCCGCGGCGGCCTTCGGCGTGGCGCTCGACGACATCGTCTTCGCGAGCCAGGTGCACGGCGCCACACCGGCCGTGGTCGGGTTCGAAGACCGGGGCCGTGGCACTCGGTCCGAAGAGGACGCCATTCCTGACACCGACATCCTCGTGACGACGTCGCCTGGGGTCGCACTGGCCATCCTGGTGGCTGACTGCCTCCCGGTGGCGCTCGTCGACCCCGATGCGGGTGTCCTCGCCGCGGTGCACGCCGGCTGGCGCGGCACCGCGTCCGGGGCGGTCGGGCGCGCCCTTCGTTGCATGGAGGATCACGGCGCCGACGCTGGGCGGGTGCACGCCTTCCTCGGGCCCGCCGTGCGGCCGGACCGCTACCAGGTCTCCGAGGAGGTCCGGGAAGCCTTGGCCGAAGCGGTGCGGCCCGCCGCCCTCGACGACGTCGTGGCACGAGCGGACGGCCCCGGTCACTGGCTGGTCGACCTGCGGTCCGCCAATCACCAGCAGCTGGTCGCCGGTGGTGTCCGGGGCGATCACATCGCCGCCAGCGCTGCCACCACCGCCGACGAGGCTTTCTTCAGCGACCGTGCCCAGCGGCCCTGCGGGCGGTTCGCCCTGCTGGCCCGTCTCGCCGGTTGAGGCCGGGGCGGGACCGGCTGCGCCATAGCATGGGCTGGCCCGCACCGCCGGGCCCGTTCCCTTCCCGCATGCCACCACCCGACCGGTTCCGCTACGACGGATACGCCATCGACCCGGGGGGCTCGGTCGTCCTCTGCCACTACGCAACGGAGAACCACCGCTTCACGGAGCGCTTCACATTCGCGCCCGGGGGTGATTGGAACGACCCGGCCGTCGTTGCCGCCGTGCGTCTCCTGTTCCTGTTGGCCGGCGTCTCCTACTACAAGACGACGGCCGCCGCCCTGATCGACCTGGGCGAGCTGCCCACGACCGCGCCGGAACGAGACTTCCTCCGCGCCTTCTACGTCAACGGCCTGGGCGAGTTCGCCTACCGCAACGGCCTCGATCTGCGCGGCCTGCGCGTGGAGGGGCCGGACGCGGGAGCCGTCGCACCGTTGCGCTACGAGCCGCACCCCGGTCGGCCCCTGATCCCCTTTGGCGGCGGCATCGATTCGATCGTGACGGTGGCGGCGCTCGCGGTGGACCATCCCGACGCGGCGCTCTGTGTGGTCGAGCCACCCGGAGGCCGCTTCGCCGCCATCGACGATGCCGCCGCCCTGACCGGCCTCCCCGTGCTGCGCGTCGAGCGCACCATCGACCCCCTCGTCCGACACTCGTCCGAGCACGGTTTCCTCAACGGGCACGTGCCCGTCACCGCCGTGATCACGGCGGCCGTCCTTGTGGCGGCCGTCCTCGGGCGACGTGACGCGGTCGTGCTGTCCAACGAGTGGTCCGCCTCCGTCCCCACCCTCGTCACCGACGAGCTGGCGCTCAACCATCAGTGGTCGAAGGGGGAGGCGTTCGAGCGGGCCTTCGGCGACCTCGTCCTCTCCACGTTCGGGCCGGCTCTCTCGGTCTTCTCCTACCTCCGCCCGCGCAGTGAGCTGTGGGTCTCGGAACAGTTCGCACGTCTCACGCAATTCCACCGCGCCTTCCGCAGCTGCAACCGCGCCTTCCACCAGGACCCCTCCCAACGACTGGACCACTGGTGCGGTCGTTGTGACAAGTGCTGTTTCGTCGATCTCGTCCTCGCTCCTTTCATGGACCGGGCCGACCTGGACGCTGTGTTCGCCGGCGACGAGCCCCTCGAGAACCCCGCCAACGAGGAGCGCTTCCGCGCGCTGCTCGGCCTGGGGACCGGTGCCAAGCCGTTCGAGTGCGTGGGGGACGTGGAGGAATGCCGGGCCGCAGCTTTGCTGGCCGCGCAGCGCCAGGACCGCGCCGGCAACGACCTCCTGGCACGGCTGCGCGACCAGCTCGGCGACGTCGCACCCGCCGACCCCGCTGCCCTCCTGCTGCCGAAGGGCACCCACCGGATTCCGGATCGCTATGCGCCACCCGATCTCCTGGTCCGCGCTCGCTGACGCGTCCGTCGGCGTCTGGGGGCTCGGCGTCGAAGGACAGGCCAGCCTCCGCCGGCTGCGCGCCATGGGCCGCAGCCCGCTCCTGGTCGACGACGCGCCCACGGCGCCCGCGCTCGACGGGCTCGAGGTCCTGGCCACCGACGCGGGAGGGCTGGACGAGCTCGGCCGGTGCGATGTCGTGGTGAAGAGCCCCGGCATCAGCCGCTCCCGGCCCGACGTGGCCCGGCTCGAAGCGACTGGGGTCGCGGTCTGCGGCGGCCTCGGCCTGTTCATGGCGGAAGCCGATCCGACCCGCGTGGCCTGCATCACCGGCACCAAGGGGAAGAGCACGACTACGGCGCTCGCGGTGCACCTGCTCACAGGGCTCGGCGTCGATGCCCGGGCCGGCGGCAACATCGGGCTGGCGCCGTGGGACCCCGCCGGCGGACCGGCGCCGGAGTATTGGATCATCGAGACCTCCAGCTTCCAGGTCCCCGACCTCGAATGCGGTCCATCGGTGGTGGCCGTGACCTCCCTGTCCCCGGACCATCTGGACTGGCACGGGACGACCGAGCGCTACTACGCCGAGAAGTTGTCGCTCTGCACCAAGCCCGGGGTGACGCTCGCCCTGGCCGACGATGCCGACGAGGAGCTGCACGCGCACAGCGAGCTCCTCGGCCCGCACCTCCGCTGGGTGCGCGCGGCCGAGGTGGAGCGGGGCGCCCGATGGTCGGCGGCACTCGGACTGGCCGGACCGCACAACGCGCGCAATGCCGCGATGGCCCGCGCGGTGCTCGAGGGCCTCGGCATTCCGGGCGCGTCCGACGAGCAGCGGCTGTCCGTTGCGGCGCGGGGCTTCGTCGGGCTGCCCAGTCGCTGCCAGTCCCTGGGCTCGGTGGGGGCCGTCGAGTTCGTCGACGACGGGCTGTCGACCAACGTGCTGCCGGCGCAAGCGGCACTGCAGGCCTTCGCGACGCGACCGGTGGCACTGCTCGTGGGCGGCCACGACCGGGGGCTCGACTACGCGCCGCTGGGCCTCACCATTGCGGCCCGGACGGCACCGACGCTCGTCGTGACCATGCCGGACAACGGGCCGCGCATCGGGCAGGCGGTGCGCGACGCCACCGAGGGGCGCGTCGAGGTGCGCGACGCCCCCGACCTCGACGCCGCGGTCGAGAGCGCGTTCCATTGGGCCCCGGTCGGCGGCGTGGTGCTCCTCTCGCCGGCGGCGCCCAGCTTCGGGCGTTTCGGTGACTACCAGGAGCGGTCGGCCGCCTTCGCCGCCGCCGCGGGACGCCTGGGAAGCCTCAGCTGAGCGTCAGCGGGCTGCGCCGACAGACGCCAGCTCTTCACGCTCGCTGAGGAAGAGCCACCACGAGTCGGCCGACACGGTGGCGGCCGCCTGCACGACATCGGAGTCGGCCTGCAGCGCCGTCAGGGCCTCGATGGACCAGCCGGCGTGCGCCACCTCCTGCGTGCGGTGGACGTCCCAGAAGCGGGTGCCCTCCTCATCGAAGCCGTAGTGCCGGCGGAGACCGTCGCCCTTGGACACCGCGATGTCGGCGGCCTGGACCTCGTAGGCCGCCACCATGGCCAGCGCGGCCACGGGGTCGTTCCCCGCCGTCGTGCGCACGACGGAGAGCAACGCCGCGGTCGACGGCGTGGCCGGCGCGTCCGGCGTGGCGCCGCTCGCCCGTGCGAAGGTCTCGAAGAGCTCCGTGTGGGGCTCGGGCGATTCGAGCTCGTCGGCCAGGTTCGCCTCGACGAGGTCACGGGCCCGCCCCGGCGGTAACGCGTCGGCGATGGCCGCCAGCGTGATCGGGAGCTCGCGTTCGATATGGCGGTATTGCTCCGCATAGGCGGCCAACTCGCCCTCGGTGAGGGTGCCGGCTTCCCAGCGACGGTAGAAGGGGTGTGTAAGCAAGTGACGCCCGACAATCGCCTCCGCCAGCACCTCGTGCATCGGTTGCGTGTGCATCGGCGCACCTTATCCGCTCCCTGTGTCGCGTCAACTGGGCCGGCCAGGGGTCCGGGAGCGGCCACAATCGGGGTGTGCTCACCCTGGTGTGGTTCATGGTGGGTGGGCTCGTCGGCTGGGGCGCGGCGCACGGGGGACCGGCCGTGCAGCGGGCCTGGCCCGTTTTCCTCCGCGTCCAGATCCTGGCCACGTCCGCGACCCTGTCGCTGGTGGCGGCCTGGCGACTGACCTCGGTCGGCCAGCTCCTGGGCCCCCTGGCGTTGTCCGCCGGTATGTGGCTCCTCCTCGGCGCCACCCTGGTGTCCCGGGGCGAGCGGAGCGCCGGTCAGAGCTCGCTCGAAGCGTGGGCCGTGAGCCCCAACGCGGCCTTCTGGGTGGTCCCGACGGCGGCCGCCTTCGCCGGATCGGCGGGCACGATGATCGCCGTCCTGGCCAATGTCATCACCACGGCCTGGAACTCCGTGGCGGTCCACCTGATGCGTCGAGACGCCCCGTTCCGTCAGCGCCGCTCGACCAGTTGGGTGGACCAGTCCCCCGTCCTGGCCTCCCTCGTCGGGCTCCTCCTCCACGCCTTCGGCGCCGCCCCCGCCTGGACGGCCGACGTGTTGACCCTGGCCGGTCCCCTACTGGCGTTCTCGGGCGCCGCCCTGTTCACCGGGTCGGTCATCCATCCGCACAACTTGGCGGTGCCGCGGACCGGGCCCGCCGTGCGGCGCTGGGGGTGGTTGACCGCGGTGCGGGTCGCCTTCTACGCGCTGGTGGCGACTGCGGCCTTGCTGGCCGGGTCGACGGCACTCGCCGTGGTGGCCGTCCTCACGGCGCTCAGCGCCCCCTCGTTCCAGCCCGTGCAGCTCTCGGTGCTCTACGGGTATCGCTCCGAAGTGGTCGTGGCCGCCGTGCGTTGGGGCTGGATCCTGGCGCCGCTCGGACTCGTGGCGGCGGCACTCGTCCGCTGACCGGTCGTGGCGGGCAGCTCGCAGGACGCCCCCGCGTCCCCAGCCTGCTCAGCTCGCGGCGTCGGGTGTCGCGCCGCTCCGGGTCGACCGGCGCGTCCGCAGGTTGCGGTTCTTGATCCGATTGCCACACACCGCCATGTCGCACCAGGCCCCGCGACCGGCATGGGAGCGGTCGTAGAAGGCCCAGTGGCAGTCCGGATTGCGGCAGGCCTTCAGCCGGGCCCAGGAGCCGTCGCATTGTGCGTCCCGGATGATGAGCAGCAAGGCGGCGGCCAAAGACGAGAGGCCATCGGCGCCGGCGGACCGCAGGTCCACGGTCCCGTCGTCGAGCACGACCGGCTGCAGTCGGACGTCGTCTGCGAGCGCACGGAGAAAGCCCGCGTCGGCTTGCCCCTGATCTGATTCGTCGCTGTTGGAGACGAGCAGGGCCCGGATCCCCTCGCGTACTTCGCGAACCCGGGCCAGATCGACGTCGGAATCAGGCAAGAGCCCCGCCTCCTGGAGCCACCGCGGCGGCCCCGTCTCGGCGTCGGCGAGCAGATCCACCCCCGTGTCGCCCTCCCAGGTGTTGACGAAGGACTGCAGGAGCCGGAGCGGCATGGGGGCGGGCTTGGTCTCGTCCTCTGGGCTCCAGCTCGGCGTGAGCACAAGCTCATCCTAGCCAGCTGCATGACCTCCAAACGCGCTTGACTGGTCTCGCAGTGACGTGCATAATCGTTTTAATGGTCACGAAGAGAGCCTCGAGATGCCTCCCGATGATCGTGGTGCTCGACGAGGGCGTCGGACTCGGCCTCCGGCGGGTCCGCTGGCGGGATCGCCTTATGGTGCGCATCCGGGCGTCGGCGCTCGACGACCAGCTCGCCGCTGGCGCGTCCCCCGAATCGAGCGTCACCCTTGCCCTCCACGCCGGGCGCCTGTGCCGGCCGGCTCAGCGCCGCCTCCTGGCGCGCAGCCTGGCGCGAATCGTGGCTGCTGCCGATGCACCGGTGGGGCGACGTCTCCGGACGCCCGTCTGCGTCGGCCCGGTGCGACAGTCCCGGGCCGAGCTGGCCGCCGTCGCCGGTCGCCTCACTGCGTCAGGGCCTGTCGGCGTCAGTGGCGTGGCACACGTGCGGACTCTCCTGGCCGACGGTACGGGCCCGCTGTACCAGTCGGCGACGCCTCGGGGACTCCACGAAGAACTCGGTCACGTGCTGACAGCCCTCGACTCGTTCGGCTGAACGCGGCGTACGAACGACGGCGGGCCGGATTCTCGTCGGGGTTCGCCTCCGTCAGGCCGGGGCCAGGTCCCAGCGCGGGGACTCGACGACACCGAGGCTCTCGAAGAGGTTGTCGGAGCGGGACTGATCGTTCTCTTCGGGCTCTTGCCCCGCCAGCAGCGCCAAGGCCGCCCGGAGCCGGAGGGCGGCGGCCAGGTCGAAGAGATAGCCCGCCACCTCGGCCTCGTTCACTGATGTCGTGATCACCTGCAGGGCGCGTGAGGCATCGCCGGAACGAGCCAACGCCACCGCCTTCATCCTCCCCAGTGGGTAGGCCAGGTACGGGTCGCCCTCCCGCGACTCGATATCGGCCGACACCTTCTCGACATCGGCCACGCCGTTCTCACCCGTACGCGCCCGCAGCCGCAACTCGAGCAGAGAAAGTTCGCACTCCGAGACGTAGTAGAGCGACTCCAAACCGGCAAACTGCTCGCTCGCGTCGGCCAACACGGCTCCGGCGCGCCCAAAGTCGCCCGCCCGCAATGCCGCGCGACCGAGGTTCAGGGTCACCACGCCGACCCCGAGCGGATAGGGCAGTCGTCCCCAGTCGGTCCGTAGCTCTTCGAGCAGCGCCTCCGCCTCGGCGGCCTTTCCCTGATCGATCAGGATCTCGGCCATGTTGTTGAGGGGTGCTCCGGTTCGCAGCCTGTCGCCCGCCCGGCCGAACCGTTCGCTTGCCTTCTGGTACACGTCGAGGGCCTGAGCCCACTGACCGAGGTAGAAGGCGGCAGTCCCCAGGTTGTTCAGCACGTTGGCTTGGCCGACCAGGTCGCCCAGCTCCTCGTAGATCGCCAGGGCGCGCTGGCCGAACGCACCATTGTTCTCCTCGAGCGAGATGGCGCACACGTCGAGGAGCAGCAACGCATGGGCGAGCCCCGAACGGTGACCCGACGCCTCCGCCTCGGTGCGTGCGAGCGTGGCCCACTTCATGCACTCGCGGTACTTGCTCTGCCGGAAGCGCACGGCCGAATACGCCACCGCGATCTCCGTCAACTCGGGATCGACCGCAATGTCCGCATCGGCCAGCAAACGGCGCGCGCTGCTGAAGAGCCGGAGCGCCGAGGCGTACTTGCTCCGGTGCTGGTAGAGGATGCCTGCCTTGCGCCACAGGCGCGCCCGGGCACGGGGGTCCGCCGGAACCAACCCGCGGGCGCGGGAGTAAGCCGCCGCCGCACGGTCGAGCTCGCCGGAGCGCTCACAGATGTCGCCGAGCGACTCGGCGACCTGCTCCTTCTCCTCCGTCGCCAGGTCGGGGAGGTGGACGGCGTGACCGAGAGCCTGGTCGAAGAACGTCATGGCTTCCACATTGGCGAAGAGCACGTCGGCGTGCTTCCCAGCCGCCACGAGGTAATTCCACGCCGGGCCGTGTGCCTCGGCCAGGTGGTAGTGCGTCGCGAGCAGTGCGGCCTGCTCTGCCACGTCGACCCGGGTTTCGAGGAGATCGCCGATGCGGATGTGGAGCTCACGGCGGCGGCGGAACGAGATGCCTTCGTAAATGGTCTGGCGAAACAGGTCGTGGCCGAAGCGGAACATCCCAGCTGCCACGGGGCGAACCAGCGAGTCCAGACGCTCCCAGCGAGACGCTTCGCCGGCGGTGCCGCCGAGAACTGCGCCCAGCAATGCGAGGTCGATGTCCATGCCGAAGACCGACGCCTCCTGGACCAGGACGCGATCCGCTGGCGAGAAACCGTCGAGCCGCGTCGTGACGAGAGCCTCGACGGTGTCGGGGATCTCGTCGAGGGCCCCACTCTCGCTCGCCGCCATCAGCTCAACGACGAAGAGCGCGTTGCCGTGGGCACGATCGAGAAGATTGGTCATCATCGCCGCGTCCATCGCCTTGCCGGCAGGAGTGGCCAGGGCGAGTGTCGCGGCGTCCGTGGCGTTCAGCGGCTGGAGATCGACCCTGGCCGTGCCTCTCACCGAGGCGTCCGGACCGTGGCTCGTTGCACACAGCAACCAGGGTCGTTGCCGCGCCTCGTCGGCCAGGGTCCCGAAGAGGTCGAGCGAAGCCTCGTCCGCCCACTGGGTGTCCTCGAGCACGATCAGCTGCGGGGCCGAGATCGTGGCATGGAGGAGTGCCGCCACCGCCTCGTGGGCCCGGGCCCGTCGGAACGACGGCACGATTTCGTCACTCTCGCGGGTCGGTGCAACGTCGGCGGCGAAGGGTCCGGCAATCAGGGGCAACCAAGGCGACAGCTCAGGAGCGGTGCGTCCCACCAGATCCGTCAGCGCCTCGCCCACCTCCGCTCGCGGAAGGTCGAGTCGCAGGCCCAGCGTCCGCCGGAGCAGCGGTTCCATGACCCCGTAGGGCTTGGATTTGGAGAAGGGCTGACACGACCAGCGGGAAACGCCCATACCCATGCCCTCGCAGATCAGGCGCAGCTCGGCAGCCAGCCGAGTCTTTCCCGTGCCCACAGAGCCGACGATCTCCACGGCGCTCCCGCTCCCGGCGATGGCGCCACGGGCGTGCTCGAGCAGCTGGGTCAGCTCGGCGTCACGCCCGATGAGGGGAAAGGGCCGATCGATTTCGTCCACGGCCTCGTCGGTGACCTCGTGCACGACGGCTGCGTCGATCATCGCTTCCTTGCCCTTCACGAGGAAGGGCTCCAGACGCGTGAGCACAAGCCTCGACCGGCACCGTGCCAGGACCGCTTGGCTCACCACCACCTCCTGGGGTCCCGCCCGCTGCATCAGCCGGGCCGCCAGGTTCACCGCGTCTCCCATCACCGTGTACGTCCGTCGGGTCTCGGACCCGAGGTTGCCCACGAAGACCACGCCGCGGTTCACGCCGGCGCGCAGCTCCAGGCCCTGCGTGGCATCGACAATGTCCCGCACGGCACGTACCAGGTGCTCGTCGTCGTTGAGGCCCGCCGTCGGGACGCCGCCGGCGAGGATGAGTTTGCCGCCGTCGCCGTAGACATCGCTGGAGAGCCAATGCACCCCATGGCGTGCCACGGCGGCGGCCGTTGCGTCGGTGAGCTCCTGTAGGAGGGCCCCGAGGCGTTCAGGGCCCTGGCGGGTGATCACCTCGTCGGTGTGCTTGAAGCAGATGAACGCGATGGTGGCCTGGCGATGCTCGCCGACCCCTTGCGCCTCTATCCCGAGTCGCTGCTCCAAAGGAATGAGTCGCTCGAGATCCCCCCTGGCCCAGTCCGATTCGGTCCCGCCGGCCGAGCCCCCAACCGGGTCCGGATTGCGTCGTAGCAGGTAACCCCCCTCTACCGGCGCACCGACGACTCTGTCGGGAACCCGCTCGGCCACGGTCGGGCTGAGACGAATCTCGCCGGCTTCGGCATTGGACTCGCAGGCAAGCGTCTCCGTGACGTCGGGGCCGGTCAGCAGAAGCTCGCGGTGCACGCCTTGCGGGAGAAAGACGGGGAAGGTGCCGCGATGCAGCCCGATGGAGATGCCGAGCCGGACCGTCCCCCCGTCTCGCATCTGGACCGGCCTGGCGATGAGGGCCCGCATCCCGTGCGATGCCCGGCAGGCCCTGACCGCGTCGCCGTCACCCGTGAAGAGCACGAGCAACGCGTCCCCTCCGAACTTGATGACGTCCCCGCCTTCTTCAAGACAGATGCGGATCATGGAGTCGAAGCACGAGTTCAAGAGGTCAGTGAGCTCCTCGGCACCGCGCCGGCCCATGGAGGAAAGCTGCTCGGTGAGACGCGTGAATCCCGAGATATCGGCGGAGACGAGCGTGCCCGGAACCAGGTGGCACGTCTCGTTCGGGCGGCGACCGATCCACTCGGCCGCCAGCCGCGGCACGTAGGGGCGTAGGGTGCCCGGCTCTGGGTCGGGAGAAAGCTCTGAAGGTGCCGCCAGCGTCACTCCCTCCCTCTTACTGCAGCCTCGGGCCCATTCTTTCAGGATTTCACGGTGAAGCTCAGCGGGTGGGTGACGGGGTCTCCGGTGACCGAGACGTTGAGCACGTGGCTGCCGCTTGTCAGCCCGCTCGTCGACATGGCGTAGGCGTACACCTTGAAGAACGACGACCAGGCGAAGGTGGATCCCGCCTTCAATGTCTTGGTGCCGTCGATGTTGAGCGCCGTAATGGCGAGACTCGACGATCCGACGTTGGTTCCGCTGTAATTGCAGAGCGTCACGGAGAAGATGACGGCGATGCCCAATGGCTCGATGGGGCCGATGAAGTTGCAGAGCTTATAGGTCACCACGTACGTGTAGGTCTGCGCCGTGGTCACGCCGGCTTTCGAAATCGCGGTCACCGTGATGGTGTGTGATCCAACCTGGGTGGTCGGCAACGTACCGCCGCTCGACAGGGTCGTCGTGCCCGTCACGGCGCTGCACGAGGAGATCCCCGATACCGGGTCGGCGCAGCCGAAGGTGGCCGCCTCAGGTTGGTTGAGCACGTACACCGCGTTCTTGGTCGGGTTGGTGATTGAGACGGTGGGCGCCGTGTCGTCGATCTTGACATTCTTGATCGGGCCCGCGGTGGCGCAGTTGTCCACGTTGTCGCACACCGACACCGAGTTGGTCGAGACGCTCGGGTTGCTGGTCCCCGCCGCAATGGGCGGCGTCGTCAGCGTGATCGTGGCCTGGGAGGGAATGGCGAGGCCCGAGCCGGAGTCACTCGCCGTGCAGGTGAACGAGACCGTTCCGGCGTGCCAGTTGGAGTCCGCCGACGGGCACGAGACGGCCGGCACTGTGGTGTCGACCTTGGTCGTCACCGTGGCCGTGCTGATGTTGCCGACGGCGTCGGTGGCCGTGATCGTGTACGTGGTGATGCCCGACGGCGGGGTGATCGGCCCGGTGACCGGAGTCGCAGCCCCGCCGGCGACCTGGAAGGTCAGCGAGGCCAGGCCCGATTGTGCGTCGGTCGCGCTGACGGTCAGCTTGGTGCCTCCGCTCATCCACCCGTTGCCCGAGTGTGGTGCGCTGACGGAGCTCGTGATGGTCGGCGCCGTGGTGTCGACCTTGGTCGTCACCGTGGCCGTGCTGGTGTTGCCGACGGCGTCGGTGGCCGTGATCGTGTACGTGGTGATGCCCGACGGCGGAGTGATCGGCCCGGTGACCAGGGTCGGGGACCCGCCCCCTACCTGGTAGGTGAGCGAGGCCAAGCCGGATCCGGCGTCCGACGCGCTGACGGTCAGCTTGGTGCCTGCGCTCGTCCACCCGTTGGCCGAGTGTGGTGCGCTGACGGAACTCGTGATGGTCGGCGCCTGGTTGTCGATCTTGACGTTCGAAATCGGGCCCGCGGTGACGCAGGTGCCCACGTTGTTACAGACCTGCACTGAGGTCGTCGAGGCGTCCGGGTTGGTGGTACCCCCGGGCGCGGACGCCGTGAGCGTGACGGTGGCCTGGGTGCCTGCCTGATTGAGCACGACGCCGGTCTGGTTGGCGGCCAGGCCCGAGCCGGAATCGCTCGCCGTGCATGTGAACGAGACCGTGCCCTTATGCCAGTTCGTGTCCGCCGACGGACAGTTCACCGTCGGCGGCGCGTTGTCGATCATGACGCCAGTGATCGGCCCGGCGGTGACGCAGGTGCCCACGTTGTTACAGACCTGCACTGAGTTCGTCGAGGCGTCAGGGTTGGTGGTACCCCCGGGCGCGGACGCCGTGAGCGTGACGGTGGCCTGGGTGCCTGACTGATTCGACAGCAGGACGCCGGTCTGATTGGCGGCCACGCCCGAGCCGGAGTCGGTCACCGTGCACGTGAACGAGACCGTTCCGGTGTGCCAGCTGGTGCCGGCTGACGGACAGTTGATCGCTGGTGCGGTCTTGTCGATCATGAAGCCGGTGATGGCCGGGATCGGCGTGCAGTTCCCGACGTTGTCGCAGAGCTGTCCTGACGAGGTCGACGCATTGGAGGTCGCGGTCCCGGCCGGCACCGAGGTGCGCAACGTGACGCTGCCCGTGCTCGACGTCCCGCCCGCGATGTCCGACTGCGTGTCGGTGCCGGTGCAGGTCACACCCTGGTCGGCGGAGAACCAGGTGGTCGGGGCCACGGCGGGGGTGCACATGATGCTGCTCGGCGCCGTGTTGTCGACCTGAGTCGTGATGGTGGCCGTGCTCGTATTGCCGAGGAAGTCCGTCGCCGTCACGTCGTACGTCGTGATGCCCGATGGCGGTGTGATCGGCCCCGTGACCGGGGTCGCGGCACCGCCACCTGTCTGGTAGGTGAGCGAGGCCACACCCGATCCGGCGTCGGACGCGCTGATGCTCAGCGTGGTGCCTCCGCTCGTCCACCCGTTGCCCGAGTGCGGTGCGCTGACGGAGCTCGTGATGGTCGGCGGCGTGGTGTCGATCTTCACTACCTGGCTTCTCTGGTTGCCGGGGTCCGACGCCGTGATGAAATGCGTCCCGTCGCCTGTCACCGTGAACGAGCCCTGCCCGTTGGTGCCGAGGGAGATGGTCTGGGAACTGCCGCCGTCGACCTGGTAGGTCACGGTGGCGCCGGGGGCTCCGCTGAACGTCACGACGACCGGGCCGTCGTAGAAGCCTTGGTACGTGGTCTCCGCGCTCTGTGCCGGGGACAACGAGGCGCTCAGGCCGCCCAGTCCGGTGCTCTGGACCTGGCTCTCCGGAACCTGCGTGAACTCGACGCCCTTGTTGGAGTCCATGGCGACGTTCCCGTCCCCGTCGACCGCCTGGACGATGTAGTCGATCTGCCCGCTGGCTGGGGCGGGACCGCCGCCCGTCCAGGCGCCGTCAGCGCCCTGGCTCAGGCTGACCGGCGTCCAGGTGCCGGGGTCGGTGGAGTCGGTGAAGAGCACGAGCACCTCTTTGACCGGAGCGCCACCGGGCGCGGCGGCGGTCACCACGTTGAAGGCGGCCGTCGACCCGCTGACCACTCCCGTCGCCTCGTCGATGGTCGGCGGCGTGAACTGCGTGTCCGAGGGCGGCGTGTACTCAACGTTCGCCGAGATGTTGGTGAAGAGCCGCTGGTTCCCTGTGCCGGGGTTGTTGGGATCCGGGATGAACTGTCCGGTGATGAGATCGACCGCCTGGTGGGTCACGGGTGCGCCGGTCGCGTTGAAGAGTTGGTAGGTCGCCACTCGTTGGAGCGTGGCCGGGAACGAGGTCTCGTACTGTGAGATCTGGTTCTCCGGCCCGGAGCTGTCGCTGTCCGCCTCGGCGATCGACGGGGTGAAGTCGCCATGGTCGGTCGAGGTCAGCCCCGTGATGAGCGCACCGTGTGCCACCGATGCGAGCCCGCCGGTGGCTCCCGGGATGGTGACGTCGATGCTGCTCAGCGGCTCAATGGGGAACCCGGCCGTGGTCTGCTCCAACGTCGAGTTGTTGACCTCGTAGTAGGTCCCACCCTCAGGCGGCGTGACCGTGCCGAGCTGGTTGGGATTGGTGCCGACGCTCTGGTTGAGGCTGATCGGAGCCGTCTGCAGACCGGTAGCCGGGTCCTGCCCGAGGGACAGCGGCGTGGTCGCCGACGCCGAGTTGGCGACCGGCTTGGCCAACCCGCTGAGCGTGTAGTTCGGCATGCCGTAGTAGGTGGACTCCATGTCCGCCTTGAGGTCGTAGGGATCGAGCACGCCGCTCTGTGCCGCGTACAGCTGCTTGGCTTCGGAGAGCGCGTCGCCGATGGAGACCGACCCGTTCAGGTTCTGGGCGAAGAGGCCCATGAGCTTGGCCGAGTACGAGATGTACTGGTCGTTGGCATAGCCGTAGCCCGTGTTGCCCACCCAGATGGCGCCCTCGTCGGCGAAGGTCGAGGCCCACGAGTCGACGCCCCCCGGAACGACGTTGGACACCTCATTGGTCGGGATCTCGAGGCCCGAGTGACAGCCCAGGGAGAAGAGGAGTCGTTCCTGGGTGATCTCGTTGCCGGCGTCGGCAGCGCGCACGCCGCTGGTGTCCAGAATCTGGGTGGGATCCCCGGTCTCGTCTCCATTGGCCGACAAGAGCCGGCTGAAGTCGAAGTGCCCGTTGAACGAGACGATGTCCGGCGCATTTTTCGGACTGGTCGGGGTCCCGCCGTCGATGGCATTCAGAAGGTCGGATGTGGTCCAAGAATCGCTGATCAGACTCTGGACGTTGGCGGCACCGAGCGGACCACTCAGCGAGGCCGCGACCGCGTTGGCCGCCTGGGTCACGAAGTCGTAGCCGGTGGAAAGTGCCGACGTGGCGGTGAGCTGGCCGTTGCTGCTCTGGAACCGCGACAGTGCGTTGTCGATCTGCGTCGGCGTCTCGACGAGGCGCCCGATGGCCAGCGACGGCGTGTACAGGGTCTGGCCGCCCACGCCGAGCGGGTCCGGTGACGCGTAGGGGTCATCGCTCAGGAAATACCCCTGGCTCAGCGCCGACGAAAGCTGGTCGCTGATGCCGGGGAACGTGCTGGCGGCGTAGTCGGCCTCGTTGTCGGAGACCGTCATGTCAGGCACACGACCCATGGGGATCTGGTCGTCTGCGCCGATGATCACGATGTTGGCAATGGTGGGATAGGCAGCCTCGAGGCCGCGCACCGTGGCGCTGATGTCACTCACCACCTGGTTGGCGGCCTGGACCGAGCACGCGTTGGCGTCCCACGCGCTGTAGCCCGCCGCCGTCTGCGCATTCCCCTCGACGGGCACGATGGCGCCCACCATGCCGCCCGCTCCACTGTTGATGGTGGAGGTCAGCTGCTGGAGGACGTCGTTGACACCGGGCTGGCCGCCGCCCGACGACGACTGGCCGTAGGCGTCGTAGAGGCGGTCGGGGTCGACCAGGAACAGCGTGTTGACGTTGGCCGGTGGGGCTTGGACGGACCATCCGCTCGACGCGCTCCAGGTCTCCGTCAGCGGCTGGCCGGCAGCGGGCACCGCCACGTTCTGCGTCAGGGCGTCGTTGGCGTAGGTGTTCGGCACCGAACACGACGGCGACGCCGCGGTCTCGATGAGCTCGGACCGCAGCACGTACGGAGCGGTGGTGCTGTAGGCCCCGTTGTACCCGCTGATCTGGACGAGGTAGGTGCCGCCCGTCAGCGCCGGCGTTGTGATCTCTTCGGGGGTCAGGCCTCGGTTGGCCGATATCGCCTCGACGGGCAAGGTGGCGAGAAGCGGCAGCGTCCCGGCGTCCGGTGCGTCCTGTTGGCCGCCGGAGGACTGGTCGGCCGGGGGCGTCTCGGTCACCCCTGCCGTGTTCTGCGTCGGATTGCTCGAGAGCTCGGTGGTCGGAGGGCCGTACAGGACCATGTCGTAGTCGGCCGGGAGGTCGGACAGGTCGAGGGAGAGCGCGTCCCCAGCTGGCACGTTGATGTCCCAGTAAGCAGAGACGTTCGGCGCCGAGAGGAAGGACGCATTCAGCGAGTCGGGCTGCAACGTCGACGGCGTCGTGGCCGAACCGTTCCCTCCAAAGGGATCGGTAACGTTGACCGACGCGTTCGCCGACGAACTTCCGCCGGTCGCCAGCGAGGCCGTCACGCTCACCTGCTGTGCACCCAGGACCTCGTTCGGCCGGACGTCGACCGAGTAGGTGTCGGTGCCCGTCGAATTGCCGGGAGTGGCGGTCAGGGTGGAGCCCGACACGGCCGGATCCGGCGACGGCTGGCCGTCGAACAGGGCCGAGCCCGGCATCAGCGAGAAGCCGGCCGGGACCGTGAAGACGTCCGTCAGGCCGACAGGACCGTTGGCCACCGTCGTGGTCGCGGTCAGCGTCAACTCGCCGCCCCCCGTCGATGCCGCAGCAAGACCTGGCGTCGCCAGGTTCACGTCCTGCCAGGGGTAGGTGGACTGGGGCACCAGGCCCGCCAGCAGGTCACCGAAGTAGAGGCCGTTGAGGGCGGACGGGTCGTTGGAGGTGATGGCATCGATGAACTGGGCGATCGTGGTGCCAGAGTCGACCTCCTCGGCAGTGAGGAGGTCGGCCAGCGTGGTCGTGTCGGTGTACCCGTTGGTGATGGCGGCCTCGATCTCGGCGACGGTCGTCGTCGAGTCGTAGCCCGAGACGTCGGAGAGCACCGCGTTGGGCAGGATGGCCAAATCGGCCTGCGCTTGGGCCAGCGTGTCGGTGGCGCAGTTGTCCGGCGTGAGGGAGCAGTTGACGATGCTGGCCACGTTCGGGATCGCGCTGAGTGCGATCTGGCCCAACGGGATCAGACCGGTGGTGCCGTCCGAGAGCGGAATGTCCTCTGCCATGTTGATGTCCGTGAGCGGAATGGAGCCCAGCGCGATGGAGCCCGTGTTCACCTGGTCGATGGGGAGGGTCGCGAACTTGAGGGTGGCGAACTTGAGGGTGGCGAACTTGAGCGTGGCGAGTTTGAGGGTTCCCAGGCCCGTGTCGTTGAGGTCGGTACCGGCGAGCGAGAGGGCACCGACAGGAGACGCGTCGACCGTCGACGATTGGAGGGGGACGCTGTTGAGCGGGATGGAGGCCAGGGGCACGCCCGAAATCCCGAGGGAGAGCACGGTGACGTTGGCTGCGTCGGTGGTGTCGGTGTCGCTGGTGATGCCGAAGTCGCTGCAGGGCCACTGCACGCCGGCGAGGTCGTTGCACCAGTCTGTGAGCGTCTGATCCTCGTTGACGCTCCCGTCCGAATTGAGGTCGGCGCTGCTCAGCGGAATCTCGTCGATCGACGTCCCTCCAAGGGCGTAGGCCGCCACCGGGAGCGCGCCGAGCGGCGACCCACTGACGTCGATGTCCGAGAGCGGCAGTGCGTTGAGGCGGGCCGCCGGGTTCGAGTTATCGGGAGCGTCGGAGCCGGTCGTGTTGAGGACGTTCTGAAGGCTGACAGACTGGAGAGGGAAGTTCGCATACTGCGAGCCGGCGAGAATGCCCTGCCAATCGGTACAGGCCGATCCCGCGCATCCGTCGGGGTAGGTCACACCGATGTTGGAGAGCAAGTCCTGCGACAGCGGCGCAACCCTCTGCGAACCGATGGTAAGGGTGGCGAACTTCAGGGTGGCGAACTTGAGGGTGGCGAACTTGAGGGTGGCGAACTTGAGGGTGGCGAACTTGAGGGTGGCGAACTTGAGGGTGGCCATCTTCGTCGAGGCGATCGCCGCGTTGGGGCTGCCGCTCAGCCCGGTCGAGCTCGAGCCGGTGGTGGACGTCTGCTGTGTCACCGACGGCAGGCTGCCGTTGTTGTCCAACCCGATGGTGCCGATGCCGGCGGCCGCGCTCGGCACCGACGCCGACAGCGTGACCTGCTGCAGCGTGGCGGGAAGGCTCACTCCGGTCCCCGCGTCGGTCGCCGTCGCCGAGGTGCCGTCGTTCGACGAGACCTTCACCGAGGCGCTCAGGGCACCGGGCGCGGTGGAAGCGGTTTGGGCCACGGTTGCGGGCAGCGTGACCGGCGGTAGCGTCGTCCCCGCAGCGACCGACGTGGTGTACGTGCAGGTGACCACTTGCCCTGCGGTCGCACATGACCAGCCGGTCCCGGTTGCCGTGCCTGGGGTGACACCGCTCGGCAGCGTGGTGGTCATGCTGACGGGGTCGACCTCGTTGCTCCCCGCGGCGACGCCGCCCGTGACCGTGTAGTTGACCGTGCCGGGCACCTGCAGACGCCCGTTGTCGCTGTCGCTGATCGCTGCGGTCAGCACGGGCACCGGCTGCAAGGTGCTCACAACCACGTTCGAGACCTCGTGGTTGTCGGTGAGCGCGCCGGTCGACCCGACCCAACCGAAGCCCAACTGATAGGGGACGCCCGTGGAAGGGTTGACCCAGCCGGCGGGGTACAGGGCACTCGGCGTACTCGGAATGCCGCCGTTCGCCACGGTCGGGAGCGCGCCGGCATAGAACTGGGCCGAGCCGCCGATCGGCGTCCAGGCCACTCCGTAGTCCCCGCTCGGGACGGTGTCACCGGTGAACGCGCTCGTCGGTCATGCTGACGGGGCCGCTGGTCGTGTTGATGACCACTTCGACGGGCACCGCGGACCCGGCCCGGGTGCTCCCGTGGAGCGGCTGGGAACCGCCGGCGACGGCCGAGCTGTTCAGGGGGCAGTAGCCCACTCCACCGTTGCCGGGGCCCCGCACGACCACCTGACCGGGATTCGCGCCCGTGTCCCACGAGGGATCGGTACAGCCGGAGCCGTCCGCCCCGGGGTTCGAAAAGTTCCCGTACACGTCGAGACCGACCCCGAGGTACCCGAAGGCCAAACCCTCGGCCCCGGAACCTTGCCCCGAGGCGTAGCCGAGGGAACCCCCCGGCTGCCCGATGACTGTTGGCGCCGCCGGATTCGCGGGGTTCTCCGCGGCCAGCACGAAGCCGATCCCGTCTGCACCATCACCGCCCCATTGGTAACTCTCGAAGGTGGCGTCCAGGCCACTCGAGGCCGGGACGCTCGATGTCATGACCCCGCCCTCTTGGCCGTCCTGAGCGTCAGTCAGACGGAGGACACCCGCGCCCGGCGAGTCCACCGCGGGGTTCGCACAACCGGGGATCGGCTGCTGTTGACTCGCGGCGGCGGTGCCGGCGGTGAGGCAGGCGCCGTTGGTGTACGGGCTCGGCGCCGCCGGCTCGACCCACGAAGACGGTGCTGCGACGTTCGCCCCACTGAACGTCTCGGAGATCACGGGCGTCTCCGCCGCGCCCGCCTGCGGGCTGGCGGGCGCAATCACCAGAGCGGCGAGGAGCAACGGCACCGACAACGCGCACGCCACCCAGCCCGCCGGTCGACGCAACCCCCGTCGGGCGTCTCGACCGAACCATCCGGCACCTCGGACAGTTGTCATGATTCGTCTCCGTTCCCCGGTGTGCTGAACGAGGTCAAATGCGCTCGCCAACGCCCGTTCAGGTGCACAGCTTGGGTGATGAACGGTCGTTCCGCAACAGACAAACAAGCGCACGTTGCAGCGGCGTGACAAGCGGGTGAACGCCGGACGAACCTGCTTGGTCCATCGGACCGGGCCGCCCGCCACAACCCCCGGTAAAACCGGCATTGCCGCAGGTCGTAGGGGTCTTTCTCCTGGCGTTCGCCCTGATCACACTCGCGCGCCGTCGTCGGCAGTGTCCCCCGGCGGGCCTTCCCCGCGGGTCTCTCAGCGCCGGCGCAGTACCCGGTCGAGCTGGGAGACGGTCAAGGGCGGCTGGGAATTGCCTGGGTGGCCCGGGCGGAGACCGTCCAAAGCGAACTCGAGAAACCGCAGTGAGGGCTTGGATGACTTCGTGTCGCAGACGTCGGCGATCGACCGGACGGCCATGAGCACCACCACGATGTCAGGCACCACGATGTCGGGACGCACCGATCCCGCACGCTGGCTTCGGACGAGGATCTCCTCCAGCAGCGGAGCCGTCTCGCCGAGTCCCGTCCCGCTCGTCCGCCACGGCGCCGCCGAGATCGTTGCTCGCCAGCAGCTCGGGACCGCGATGCAGCGGCGCACGAATTCGAAGACCCCTTCTTCGGCCGACACATCGGTGAGTACTGCCTCGGCGATCTGGCGCTTGCGCACTTGCGCGGCCTCAACCACGGCGTCGAGAAGGTCGGCCTTGTTCGGGAACCGACGATAGAGGGTGCCGACCCCGACGTCGGCCCGCAGAGCGATCTCCTCCATGGAGGCCTCGTACCCATGCTCAGCGAAGACGTCGCGGGCCGCCACCAGAATGCGGCTCAGGTTGACCTCGGCGTCCCGCCGCAGCGGCCGCTCCACGATCTCGACCCCGGCGCGGGGGGCGGTGCTCGGCGTCACGCCAGGTCCTCGAGGCCGAAGGCGATGGCGCCGACGACGACCTCGGCCTCCGCGGTCAATGCTGGGTGCGACTCGCGGTCGATGATCGACGGCGTAGACCGCCTCGGGATGGCGAGCGCGGCGAGCGCAGCGACGACCAGCGCCAGCCCGCTGACAGCGAACGCCAACATGTAGCCGTGCTCCTTGGGAAAACCGCCCGGCAGCAGGCCGCTCACGACGAGGCTCGTGGCGATCCCACTCCCCAGCGCGGCGCCGATGTTGCGGATGTTGGTGTTCATGCCGGTGGCCACGCCGGTCTGCTCTGCGGGCACCGCCTCAATGATGAGGTTCGCCATGCTGGCGAAGCCCATGGCGATCCCGATGCCGAGAAGCCCCGTCGCGATGTAGATCGACCATTCGTCGGTGTGCTTCAGGATCAGGAGGAGGTAGCTCGAGGCGGTGATGAGGGATCCGACGACCAATATCATCTTCGACCCGAACGCCTTCGACAGACGTCCCGTCATGGGCGCGAAGATCACCATGGCGCCGGCAAACGGCGCGAGGTACAGACCCGACTGGGTGACCGACGCCCCGAACCCGTAGCCCGCGTGGGTCGGCGTCTCCGTGAACTGGGGCAGCGTGACGAACATGGCGAACATACCGAAGCCGAAGAGCAGCGCCGCCAGGTTGGTGCTCCACACCGCCGGGATGCGCATCATCTTCATGTCCACCAATGGCGAGTCGGAGCGGTTCTCGACGACGGCCCAGACCACGAGCAGAACGGCGGTGGCCGCCAGGAGGATGATCACCGTTTCATTGCCCCAGCCCCACAGCGGTGCGTACGAGATGGCGAGCAGGCCGGTCACCAACCAGGAGGACATGAGGGCCGCGCCGAGCCAGTTGATGCGGCCCGGAGCCCGCACGGGCGACTCCGACACGAACAGGTAGGTGGCCACGGTCGCGATGGCCGACATGATCATCGGAATCCAGAAGAGCCAGTGGTAGTTGAGGTGCACGAGAATCGGGCCGGCCAGCACGATCCCAGCCCCCGCACCGGCTCCCAAGATGGCGGACATGACCCCGATGGCGCCCGCCACGCGCTCTGCAGGGAACTCGTCGCGGATGATCCCGAAGGCGAGCGGGAACACGGCCCCGCCCGTGCCCTGAATCACGCGGCCGACCAGCATCACGGGCAGGCTGGTCGCCAGCGCGCTGATCAACGACCCGACCGTCAGGGCGATCAGGACGGCGACGATGATCTTCTCCTTGCCCAGCATGTCGCCGACGCGCCCGAGGATCGGGGTCGCGATGGCGGCGCTCAACAGGTAGGCGGTGAGCAACCAGCTCGCCCCGCTCTCCGACGTGTGCAGCGTCTGTTCGAGCTGGGGGATCGCAGGGATGATCAGCGACTGCAGGAGGGCGAAGGCGAGTGCGGCCGTCCCCAGCACGGCGAAGGTGAGCGCGTAGTTGGTGGTCCGTGTCGCCATGCAGATCCGATCGCCAGAGCCGGAATGCCGTGTTCCGGATAAGCTACCATAAGCGGAAGTCGGTATTCCGGAAGCGCATGCGGGAACCCGCGACGTCAGCAGGAGGCGGCATCCAACACACCACTGAGCAAGGGGGCCCGTTGGCGGGGCGGGCACGGGCATGACCGCGACGCCTTCCCTCGCGGGGCTGGGTCACTCCAACGAGACCCACAAATGGACCGCGCTGTTCATCACGACGCTGGGCATGCTCATGGCGACGATCGACGCCTCCATCGTGCTCATCGCACTGCCGGACATCTTCCGGGGCATCCGCCTCGACCCGCTCCTGCCCTCCAACACCTTCTTCCTGCTCTGGATGATCTTGGGGTTCCTCATCGTCACCAGCGTGCTGGTCGTCAGCTTCGGTCGGTTGGGCGACCTCTACGGCCGGGTGCGCATGTACAACCTCGGCTTCGCCGTCTTCACCTTCTTCTCGCTCCTGCTTGAGCATCACCTGGATGACCGGGACGGCGGCCGGCATCTGGCTGATCGTCATGCGCATCTTCCAGGGCGTCGGTGCCGCGCTGCTCATGGCCAACTCCGCCGCCATCCTGACCGACGCCTTCCCGCCGGACCGCCGCGGCTTCGCCCTCGGGATCAACCAGGCCGCGGCCATCAGCGGAACCTTCATCGGGCTCCTCCTCGGAGGCCTCCTGGCCCCCATCGACTGGCGCCTGATCTTCCTGGTCTCGGTGCCGATCGGGCTCTTCGCCACGGTGTGGGGCTACTTCTCGCTGCAGGAGGTGCAGACCGGCTCCCGGGCCCGCATCGACTGGGCCGGCAACGTGACCTTCGCCATCGGGCTGATCCTCGTCATGGTCGGCATCACCTACGGGATCGAGCCCTACGGCGGCCACCCCATGGGGTGGACCAACCCGGTCGTCCTGCTCGAGCTCGGAACCGGCGTCGCCTTCCTGATCCTCTTCTGCTTCATTGAGGTCCACACCGACGAGCCGATGTTCCGGCTGCAGCTCTTCAAGATCCGAGCCTTCTCTGCCGGCGTGTTCGCCAGCTTCCTCGGTGCCCTCGGCCGCGGCGGCCTCATGTTCATGCTCATCATCTGGCTGCAGGGCATCTGGCTGCCCCGACACGGCTACACGTTCGCGGTGACCCCGCTGTGGGCCGGGATCTTCCTGGTCCCACTCACGACAGGCTTTCTCATCGCCGGACCACTCGCGGGAATTCTGTCCGACCGCTTCGGCCCGCGCCCGTTCGCCACCTTCGGCATGCTCGGCACGGCCGTGTGCTTCTCGCTGTTCTTGTTGCTGCCGATCAACTTCGCCTATCCCGAGTTCGCGGTGCTGCTCTTCGTCACCGGCCTGTGCATGTCGTCGTTCGGCTCGTCGAACCGCACGGGCGTGATGAACAGCCTGCCGGCACAGGACCGCGGCGCCGGGTCGGGCATGAACACGACCTTCCAGAACTCGGCCCAGGTGCTCTCCATCGGCATCTTTTTCACCCTGATCATCCTCGGGTTGGCCGATCATCTCCCGAGCGCCCTTTTGAGCGGGCTGACGGCGCACGGTGTCCCCAAGGCCACCGCGGTCACCATCTCGCACCTGCCGCCGGTGTCGACGCTGTTCGCGGCCTTCCTCGGTTACAACCCGGCCGGCCACCTCCTCGGGCCCCACGTGCTGTCGCAACTCACACCGGCCCAGCGCAGCACCGTGACGGGGGAGCGCTTCTTCCCGAACCTCATTGCCGACTCGTTCCGCGACGGCCTGCGATACCGCGTTCGCCTTCGGCATCGTCATGTGCCTGGCGGGGGCCGCCGCCTCGTGGACGCGCGGCGGCAAGGCGGCGCCGAGGACGACCGAGGACGACCTGCAGGTCGAGAACCTGGTCCCCGAGCCGGCCCTCTGAGGATGGTGTTCAGCCGCTCGAGACCCCCACCACGGGCTTGTTGAGCACGATCGACCCCGTCGAGCCGTAGAAGGCGGCGTCGCCGTAGTTGAAGATGCCGCCGTCCGTGGCCACCAACCAGTAACCGCCACCGTCAGTGGTCGGGAACATCCCCACGACGGGTTTGTTCAGAGCGATCGACCCCGTCGAGCCGTGGAACCCGGCAACGCCGTAGTTGAAGATCCCCCCATCGCTGGCCACCAGCCAATAGCCGGGACCCGCAGGGTCCGAGGCAATGCCCACAATCGGTTTGTTGAGAGGTTGGCCACCCCGCGAGCCGTAGAAGCGCGCGTCGCCGTAGCTGAAGATCCCGCCGTCGCTGGCGACCAACCAGTAGCCACCGCCATCGGGGGTGGCGGCCATGCCGACGATCGGCGCGTTCGAGCGGCTGGCCGCCCCGTGAGCCATAGAAGTGGGCGTCCCCATAATTGAAGATGCCGCCGTCGGAGGCGACCAACCAGTAGCCACCGCCGTCGGGAGTGGCCGCCATCCCGACGATGGGTTCGTTCAGAGCCATGCCCCCAGTGGATCCGTAGAAACCCGCGTCGCCGTAGTTGAAAATGCCACCATCTGAGGCCACCAACCAGTAACCACCTCCGTCACGGGTGGCTGCCATGCCGACCACGGGTTTGTTCAACGGTCGGCCACCCTCGGACCCGCAGAACGGGAGGTTGCCGTAGTTGAAGACACCGCCGTCGGAGGCTGCCATGTAGTAGCCGTACGGGCCGGCCGGAGCGTTGCAGGGGACCTCACCGTTGCCGCCGGGCAGGCTGATCGGCGCCACGAAGATCTGGCGGGCGGCGCCACACGAGTAGCTCGTGCACCCGGCGGACCCGCCCTGCCATGCCGCGTAGTCGAGCCACCAGCTCCCCCCGGCGTCGGAGAACAACGACCCTCCTCCCGGGCCGAGCACCGACCCGTAGGTGGTGAGGATCTGGCTTTGCGCACCACACGGCCCCAAGGGCCCGCTGCAGGTCGTGATCGCTTCGGAGTAGCCGGTACTCGTGTACACACCAGCCGAGAAGGCGAGGTCGTACGCGCCGTCGGCCACCTTCATGGACGGGTCCTCGACCGTCGTCTCCCAGGGGTACGCCACCGTGTCGTTGGTGAGCAGCTGGCTCGGTTGGGAGCCGGGCGCGAAGCCGGTTCCTGTCGAGTTCAGCTGCTGCGACCAGATGTAGGCTGGAGCAGCCGATCCGCCGTCGTTTTGCTTCCAGACGAGATAGGCGGTGCCAGTGCTCGGGTCGACGAAGGGCTCGGGATCGATGGAACCCGTCGACTGGCAGAGCAATGGGCTATTCGCCACGTCACTGAACTGGGCACTGCTCGGGGAGATGGAGCCAGCGGTCGCGACGGCCAGGCAGTCGTAGCCCGTGTCGGTTAAGTGGCCTGACTGGGCCGCGTCATAGAACATGACCCATTGGCCGTCGTACTGGAAGACGCCAGGCGACGTCTGGGTATTGGTTTGCTCCCAAGAGGAAGGATTCGGAAGCGCAGTGGAGCCGAAGCAGCTGCCTGTGTATGGCGCGTAGCCAGAGTCCGGGGATGACGAGACCAGCACGGCAATGTGGTTCCCGAGGGCGTTGCCTGTCGTGAAGGCGTAATAGTTACCCCCGGAGTACACGACCTGAGGATCAGCCGCGTCCCCGCTTCCTGCATGGTTGTACGCCGGCGTACCTGTTCCGCAACCCGCATTGGGGACGAACGCCGGTGTGTTGCTCGGAGTCACCGTGACCGCCTGCGCCGCCAATGAAGGACCCGCGACGGCGGCCTGGCCGATCTGCGGAATGGCCAACGCTGTCCCGAACAGGAAGAGGAAGGCGCTGACGCGTATCCCGACCGAACCAATGCCTCGCTTCATGGTCTACCTCGCTTACGTCGTGCGTGAAGTGAACGGCCGTCGGTGTCGATCAACGCGGAAGACTAACCCTTCACTGTGCCGTGAGTACCGAGGTCGTGACGATCGGAATGCGAGCAAGCCGCCGTCGGAAGCCGGCTCCCAGAACCGGCGGACCGCTTCCCCGCCAGGGCCGCTGCAGTCCTTCCGGCCACGCCGGGTACCCCCGCCCCGGCGTCAGGGGACGGTCGGTGAGCCCTCAAGTTGTTCGGTCAGGAGCTCGAGCGAGCTGTGCAGCTGTGCGAAGCGACGTGGTCCCAGAATCTCTTCGATCTGCTGCTGAGCCGCCCCCGCCGCGGCGTAAATGGTCTCTTGGAGCCGCCGTCCCTTTGCGGTAAGTCGGATCACACGAGCCCGACCGTCGACCGAATCGGGGACGCGCAATAGGTACCCGTGTCCTTCCAGGTGCACGAGCAGGTCGTTGACCGACTGTTTCGTGATCCCCACACGATCCGCGACCTGACTGGGACGTACTCCCTCGAGGCCGGGATAGCGCCAGAGCGCGACATGCGCTGCGCTCAGATCGTCGAATCCTGCCGCAACGACTCTCGCATACAGCTGAACACGGACCCACTCCCAAACGACACGGAGCATGGCGCCGACGTACGCGGGCCGCTGGCCGTCCGGGACGGAGGAATCGCTTGACATAGTCGTAAGGTTACCATACGATCTAGATCGTAAGGATACCGGACTACCTGAACGGGACAGGTTCTGACCAGGAGGTGGCCGAAGTGACGACAGCAGTTGTTGACTCCCCCGAGAACGAGCAGGCGCAGGCATGGTGGTTCCTCGACACCTTGGTCGTCGAGCACCGTCGTGCATCCGAAATGGAGACCGTCGTGCTCGAGATGACTCTCCCGGCCGGTTCGTCGCCCCCGCTGCACATTCACGACGACCTGGACGACACCTGGTACATCCTCGAGGGCGAGATGGTCGTGCGCTGCGGCGGCGACGAATTGGTCGTCGGCGCGGGGCACTGGGTCTCCATGCCACGTGGCGTTCCCCACACGTTCCGGGTGGTGGGTGATCGTGAAGCGCGGATTCTCCTCGTGCACGACAACCCCAGCTTCCGTGACTTCATTCGCGAGCTGAGCAGCCCCGCGAGGGCGCACGTGGTTCCGACCCAGCCGCACTTTCCACCGATGGATGAATTGGCGCGGATAGCCGCCTCGCACGACCTCAGGCCAATTGGGCCGCCGATGACCGTCGAAGAGAGCGACGCGGTACTTGCCGCTGGCGTTTGAAGCGTCATCGCGCGAAGGAGGTAGCGCCGTGCAGGTGCAAGCACTCGGCCATGTCGTCCTCAAGGTTCGCGATCTGCAACTAGCCGAGGTCTTCTATTCGCGCACCTTGGGCATGCGAGTCGTGTTGAGGATCGAAGATCCACGGATGACGTTCTTCACCCTTGAGACACCAGGGAACCATCATGACTTCGCCCTGATGGAGATCGATGCAGTCGCGTCAACACTGGCTCACGACGCCACCGGCCTCGCTCATGTGGCATTCAAAATCGGCAGCTCAGCTGAAGAGCTCCGCCTCGCACGGAGTGTGCTCGAGACGGAGAGAACCCCAGTCCTCTACGAGGCCGAGCGGAAGTTCACGCAGAGTCTTCACGTCCTCGATCCGGACGAGAACGAGATCGAGCTGTACGTCGACGTCTCAAACACCTGATCCGTTTGCGCCGTTCTTGGCTCGGCGGCAGTTGACACCGAGCCGGCGTTACTGGGATAGACGTAGAAGTGAGCTGGGACAGGGCTACGCTGCCGCGATCATGAAGTTGCGCTGGTTCGTCGCAGCGTTCGCTCTGCTGGCCCTACCAACGTCCGACGCTCAAGATGCGGGAGCGGCGTCGACCGGGACCACAGCGGTCTTCTGCGGGTGGCTCCCGAAGGTGGCCAGCCAACCACCGGGGTACACCGCGAAGCTACGCATCGTTCCTTCCAAGGTAGTTATGGGTCAGCGCCTCAGAGGGCAAGTCGTTCTGCACAATCCAGCGAATACGACGGTAACGGTCGATACCGTGCAACCGATTCTTGTGCAGATCATCGACGCAAAGTCACGCAGAATCGTGGGCGCCTACTCCGGATCGGTTGCGGGCACGGGCTTCGGCGGGGCTCTTCGTGCTGGTCAGTCCCTATCGGTCGCCATTCTTGGATCTACCATTCGCTGTATCCGCGATGGAAGCTCGCCCCTTCGGCCTGGCCGCTACAGGGCAATCGGAGATGTCAGTGGTCCCGACATTACAGCGCCGGCCGCCAGCAATTCTCCGAGCTACTACACGTCGCTAGCATCATTCGAGATCGTTTCTCGTTGACAGATGCGACACATAGCCGGCGGGTCAGGGGCACCCTGGCAAGTACATCGGGTCCGACATTTTGGGGCAGTCCGCCCCTTCGCCATCTAGCTCAAGGACACGACGAACGTCGGGTCCGTTCAAGTACGTCCAACTCGGAAAAGTCCGGGGCGTTGGGCCACCGGATGGACGACCAACGCGTCGGGCAGGTGTCGTCCTTCAGGAGCGCACGGCTAGATGGCGGCGGCCGAAGGCAAAAGCCAGGCCGTAGAGGATTGCCACCACCACGAGAAGGAATCGGAACCCCGTGATCAGCGAGAGGTACGCGAGGGCTCCACCGACGATCGCTCCAAGCAGATTTGCACCGAAGGCGGTCGTGGAAGAGCCCACGTCCTTGAAGCGTTGGGCGAAAACGAGGTTGGCGATGAAGATCGGGGCGAACGCGAGCGCTGTCGCCGCCACGAAGCGCAACACGACTGGAAGATCCAGCAACGATTCTTGCGTGACGACGAAAGAGACGCCCAGAGATACGAGCAACGCAAAGTACAGCAACATCGGGCGCGGGAGCCTTATGTGTCGCGCGGTCTCGATCGCCGCGTAGACACTTATCAACACACCGGCGAACACGAGCGAGTACACGAACCAAGTCGTTCCGAACAAGAGGGCGAACTGTACGATGTTCTTTGCCTCGAGCAACAAGAACGCCGCTCCCATCCAGAACAGGTCCACGAAGGGAGCCATCTTCTTGAGCGGCCCGCTCGCTACCCGCACCACGAGCAGGGACGCCGCCAGGATCAGGCCTAGGACCAAGAGGTAGAAGTTCGGAATCGAAGGAACCGGCAGGTACGGGTATGGACGGTCGTCTGAGACCGGCGCCACCTGCTCTCCGTCCCAGAAGCTCGAACAGTTCGGAGTGTTGCCGTCGAGCGCGACCGTGAGAACTGCCTGGTCGCGTCCGCCGAGGGTGTTTCCCACCTCGACACACGGACGCGAGCCGAACACATCGTCGAGGGTCGTCGCATAGCGGTCGAGCAGGAACGGCTGGTAGTAGTTGTACATGACGAAGGTGCCGCCGGGGGCCAGGTGAGATCTCGCAACTTGAATGGCCTGGGTCGTGAGCAAGTAGTTCTCGAGTCCGACTGGTGCCGACTGGCCCGTGAGCGCTGTCTGGGAGTCGGGCAGCGCATAGAGGATCAGCGAGTAGCGCTTTTTCGCGTCCTGTAGGAACGCCCGTCCGTCGTCAACATAGACGTTGACACGCGGACTCTCGTAAGCGTGCTCTGGGTTGTACTGCTTCCCGAGAGCCACAAGCTCCGGGTCGATCTCGACGGCGTCGACGTGGCGAGCCCCCGCCGACAGTGCCACGGCAACGTCATTGCCCGTGCCCGCTCCGATGACGAGCACGTCGGAGAGAGAGCTGCGTGTCACATGCCGGTATGGAAAGAAGTAAAAAGGCTCGATCCTGTGCAACGTGGAGATCGAGTACAAGGTCTGGAAGGGGATGTTGTTGGCCGAGACCGACACCCCGCGGTAGCTATGGCCGTTGACGGTCGTGGTGGCCTGGCTCGTGGTGATCTTGTAGTAGGGGGACCAGACATCGACGCTCGAGAGCGATTCGACCAGCAACATCAGCACCACGGCAGCGATCATGCCCCACTGCCACCACCGCTCCTTCATACCTAGAAGCAACACGAACAACGCGGCCACCACCGCACCCCAAGCGATGGGCGGGAGCCCGACGAAAGAAAGCGCCGAGAAAAGCGCGATCCCTCCGATGCTGCCGATGATGTCGAAGCGGTAGGCGTCGAGCGGCTTGAAGTGTGCGAAGGAGCGCGCGACGGCCTGGCCGAGACCGGCCATCACGAGGACCACCAGTGCGAAGATCACCGGCAGGCTCACCCACTGCGACAGCGGATGGTGCCCCGAGAGGCCCTCGAACGCGTGGGGTCCGTGCAAGGTGACGAGCTTCACGGGGAAAATGAGCGCGAACGCGACAAGGACCGCAAGGGTTGTTGGCGTTAGGCGAAACAGATTCTGTGACGAATGAGCGCGCAGGAACCCCACCCCGATTCCCAAGAAGCTGGCCAAGAGCACAAAGTTCGGGATGTTCGACAGGTGGACGTTGTTGGCGGCCGTCCAGCGGATGAGTGCGAGCTCGAGGAAGAGCGTAAGCATGCTCAGCGTTACGAGCCGCCACGGGCTCCGCTCGAATGTGAAGCCGACAGGCCATGCAGCTGACAAGCGCCGAGGTGCGCCTCTGCTGACGATGGAGGTGGTCGTGGAGGCCATCAGTGGGTGTCGGAGCGTACGAACGTCGTCGGGCTGCCCCGGCGTCTTCGTAAACGTTATCCAAGCACAGATAGGCGATTACGGAAGGCTTGCTTTCTAGGTGTCCCATAACGTGCGCGCTATTGCGGCGCCGAGGGGTGCCCCCAGGGTCCCGGTACGGGGCAAGGTTAACAGCTACTTGAATCCGCCGGGAGTAGCCTAAGCAGTGATGTTTACGTCGGTGTGGGAACGGTTTGAGGTGGCGGCGCCAGTGGACGAAGTTGGCCGCATTGAGGAATGGCTGTTCAACTCGGGCAACTCCGAAACCTCTGTCGCTGTGCTGAGAGAGGACATTCCTCGCTGGCCGAAGCGCAAGCGCGAAATCGGTGTCGTCGTCCACGTTCCGCTTACGCCGTGGTTGGCTGGCCCCAAGGATGCGCCCGCAGTGGACCTGTTGGATTTGTTCATGTTGCAGGCATCTCCCCGGAAAGACCGAATCGCAAAGGCACTGAGGCACCACCTCAGGAATAGAACCGGGACGCGGCCCTACAAGCCGTGAATGTCGCCGACTCACCTGACTAGATCACCACAGGTGTGTTTGCGATTGCGCAGGTCTCGACCTCGATCCGTCACTAGGAGCATGACTGGAAACGGGTACCGGCGCTGGACAAACTCTGGTAGCGGCCAGAGAGCTGAACAAGGAATACGAACCGGAAATTCGGCCCTGTCAGAGCAAAAAGGGCCCTACGCGTTTGAGTGGGGAGAGCGGGTCCTGATCTTCGGTGGTGACGGACGCCTGGGCCAGGTGACGCCGCCAGCGTGAAGGAGTACCCGCAGCCGGTAGTGATCGAAGCGGGTGAAGCCCCGTCCGGCGCGCTTGACCTTCTTTACGCACAGGTTCAGGCCCTCGGTCGGGCCGTTGGAGGCTCCGGTGCGATGGTGGTTCAAGATCTCGGTGCGCCAGCGCTCGAGCGTGGCGCCGAGGGATCGGATCTCATCGACCTCGTCGCTCTTGCATCCGACGATGGCCTTGTCGAGGAGAACCCGGGCCTCCTTGGGATCCTCGGTCAGGTAGATGTCGCGCACCGACTCCTTGGCCAACCAGGCTCCCAGCAGCTCGTCGTGGGGATCGCCGTGGCGCAACCCGAGCAGCACGCGGTCATGGCCCCGCTCATCGAGACGCTCATAGCCGGCGAGCAAGAGCTTGCGGATCCGATAGAGCGGGTCAGCCTTGCGGCCGCGATGGCCCAGCGTCTCGTTCTGGACGCGCCGGCGCACCTTGTCGACGCAGCGGTTGGCGATGCGGACCACATGGAACGGGTCTGCGACGCGGATGGCGTGGTCAAGGTGCGGGGACGTGCCCGAGCGATAGCTCTCAGCGAGATCCGTCGCCACGACGCGGATGGCACTCATCCAGTCGGGGTCCTGCTCGGCACACCATCTCCGCAGGTCAGTGGCAGCGTTTCCCTCCACCATGTCGATCATGTTCTTGCGGTTGAGGTCGACCAAGCCGGTCACGTAGATCGTCCGGTGCTCTCTGGTCGCAGACAGGAAGGAGGTCTCGTCGATGCCGAGGGCCCGGACCCTCTTCACGCGTGTCGGGTCGTCGATGAGTGGCGTGCCATGGAGCACCACGGCGTCCATCACGGTCCACCAGCACACTCCGAGCTCGCGGGCAACGACAGCGACCGGCAGGGCGAGCTCGCCGACCTGGCGGGTGGCTTCTGCGCCTGCCCGCAACGTGAGCACGGCCCGTGGAGCGACGTGCTCGGTCCCTTCGGTCCACGTCTTGGCCGCACAGTCGGGATCGACGCAGCGCCAGCGGCGCTTCAACCAGACGAGCCGTGCCGGGCGTCCGAAGCAGGGCAAGTCCCGGATGTCGACCCGGATCCGATCCTTGGCCTCAGCGCGCACACCGCAGGTCGGACACCCAACGAAGTCCGCCACCGTCTCGACGGTCACGACCACTTCGGAGGGGGTCTCTTCCACCGCCAGCACCCCGAAGCCGTCGAGTCCCAACAGCGCCTCAGCCAGACCGATAGCGTCATCCATCGTCAGGGGTCCTCCTCGTTGAAGTCGTCAAGAAACCTCAACGATGTCGGGGCCCCTGGCCGCGCACGCGGATACCTCGCAACCTCACGCTCCCCAGTTCAACGCGTAGAGCCGCAAAAAGTGCCTCCGACCTACGAGCCTGAGAGGAGATTCGAACTCCTGACCTGCGCATTACGAGGAGGCTCGATGTGGTCTCTTCTCGTCTCGCAGAGTCTCATTGCGTCCCGCTCCGTCCTGGTCAAAAGGTCTCGGTACGTGAGGCGTGGGACGGAGCGGAACCGAGCGGGACGTCCTGGGACCCAATTGTTGGGATGGAGTTGGGATCGTCAGCCCGTCTTCAGATATCGCCGGAGGGCTTCCCTGATGACCTCAGATGAGGTCACCTTGTCCGCCTCAGCACGATCGTCGAGGGCTCGCCTGAGTTCGGGATCGAGGCGCACCGGCATGGCCCCGGCAGCGGCGGAGCCCATTGGGGGGCGGCCAGGACACGTCTAGCCTGGGCCTCCTCGCTCATTCGTCCGAGAACATCGGGCGTCAGCTCAATCCCCGATTTGGAACGCCCATGGGACTTCTTGTCAGACTTCATCATCACCAGCCTCGGGTAGGCCGACCCGGCCGGCGTCGCGAACGGGAACTTCCTCGTCCCAGCTATTCCGAAGAAGGAGAGACAAATGGTCGCGCTCGAAACAACGGAGTCAGACCGAGGGCATTGAGCCCCTCGGCGAGGTTACTTGGAGTAAGTCAGTGCGTTTCCGTCGAGGTCCACACCCACGCAGAATGATGTCGTCGGACAAGATACGTCGGTGAAATTGCTTGGGTCGACCTTCGCGGGTCCCGACCACGTTTGCCCGTTGTAAATGAGGGCATCACCTTCCTCATCGACAGCCATGCAGAACGATGGACTGACACAGGTAGCTGAGTCCGGGACTGAAAAGAAGTTGTGGTTTCCGTTTCCGAAGACCGGACCGATGCCTACGACCTGTGGGTCGACGCTCATCGGCTCACTCCACTGGCCATTGTTGTACGTAAGGTAGTAACCGTCGTCGTCGAAGGCCAAGCAGAATGACTGGCTCGGACACGAGACACTCGTGAGTCCGTCGGCTGCCGGATCGATTATTGACGGCGGCGACGGAGTTGTCCCGCCGGTGAACGCTTCGTTGTTTCCGTCGACCACCATACAGAATGAATCGGTTACACAGGCAACCGTCATGGTGTCGAAGTTAGCCAAATCGGTTTGAGAATTCCCGATCGAATATTGAACGCTCCAAGTGGTGCCGTTGTAGGTATAGGCGTCGCCGTTCGAATCAACCGCCACACAGAAATCGGGCCCGGTACAAGACACACTCGCAAGTGCGGACCCAAAGTCTGCCGTTTCAGGTTGGCTCCAGGCTTGGCCGTTGTACGTAAGCGCCTCGTGATCGGCATCGACGGCCATACAGAAGGTCTGAGAGGTGCATGAGATCGACGTGAGCCCACCACCATGTGGGTCGACGGTTTGAGGACTCGACCACGTCTTGCCGTTGTACGTAAGCGCGTTGCCTTTGGCGTCAACTGCTACGCAGAAGGTCGGATTGGTGCACGAGATCGAGGTGAGACCACCGCCTCCTGGGTCGATGGGCACCGGAGCACCCCAGCCTGAAGACGAAGTTGTCGGACCTGTTCCGGGCGCGGGCGCTTTTCCAGAGCTCGTCCCACCGGGAGCGTTGACTGAGGCCCTTGTCCCGGCGTACGGCAAGTCCGGACCGAAACCGAGAGGCGGAGAAACGTCGAGCAGTGCCTCAATGGTCCCATTCATACCGCTGGCAGGGACCGTCCATGTTGCACTTGCTGTTCCGGGTTGGTTGGGTTGCGGCTGCATAACTGGCACTGGTTTTCCCAGCAGCGTGGGGTCCCCCGTCGTGGGGTACAGCACAAAATAGACCATGTCTCCGCTGCCGCCAGATGGCACTGAAGCCGACAGCGTGACCGACCGACCCGGCGAGGACCTCGGGCTGTTGTAGGTGACGGTTGGCGACCCGGCGAGCGGGATTTTCACCTTGATGGGGCTCCATGTCTGATCGGGGAGTGTGACGCCTGCGGCGGTGAGCAGAGTCGGGATGACGCCGCTCTCACTCGTGATCTCCGGCCCAGCCGTGATGTCGAATTCGGCGCTCCACGTGGGCCCTGTGTACCCGCTGTCAAGGTAGGAGAAGGGGGAGGAGATGCTCAGATCAGCATCGCCTGCCGCTTTGACGTAAGCGAGGTCGGCTTGACCAAGCGTCCAAGCGCAGAGATTGGTGTTGTCATCAAGGCACGGCTTAAGGGAGATGCCGAAATTTAGTGCTGCCGACGGCGACAAATCGGCGGAGAGACTGAGGCTGAGGTTGGAAGAACCAGGAGTCACTTGGACCCCGCTCTGAATGTTGGTATCCAGTGCCCGCCAGTTGTTGTCCGAGTACTCAATTCCGTCAAATGCCGTTACCGTGTCGCTAACCGTGGGGCCGGTGAACGTGGCGCTGCCCGAGACGGTGCCAGTCAGGCTAAACCCGACCGACGGGCTCACAACACCGAAGAGACAAAGTGACACCATGCAGAGGGGCGTCTGAATAAGCCACGTCCCAACGCTCCATTGACACGTTTCATCGAGCGTTCCCGAGGCGTTTATGGTAACCGAGCCCGTCGTAACCGTCACAGGGATCGACGCCTGTACCGCCAACATGAACTTGGTGCCCTCTGAATTATGCGTGAGGATTGCAACCAAATTGACCGTTGCAGAGTCTGAGAGCGTAGGACGTTGGACGCTTGCCGTCACGGAGCCCGTCGGACTCAACGTGCAACTCTTGGGCGGTGCTGCCGCCGGTTCCCACCGCCATCCTTTCTTGTCCACGCAGGTGAGCAAGCCGTTCTTGCCTTGGATCGTTTCTCCAGCCTGCGAAGAAGGCGAACATGTTTGTCCCGCGCTATAGCAGTTGCCCGCCTTGCTCAGGACCGTGCAGGTAGGTTGGCTTGTGCTGCCTGAATTGCCAGAATTGCTTGCCAGAATGGCGGCAGGGTCATATCGACTGCCATATCCGCTGAGTTTGACCGGATCATCTCCTGCCGAGGCGCGATTAGGGCTGAATGCAGCGGTCAGGGCGCCGTAATTGAGCGAAATCTTTGTCGGAGCACTGACGGCGTGAATGGAGAGCTGCGGGAAGGCGTCCAGCAAGCTTGATTGCTGGGTTGTGACCGTGAGCGAACTACTCCCTCGAGTCACGGAGAGCACCTTGACAAGCAAGCCTGCCTTGTTGCCACTAACGACGATGTCGCCGGCAGTGATGGCTGAGGTGTCGGCGTTGAGGGTCAGCGTTACGATTCCATTGCTGTCAGCCTTGACGTCAGAGCTCGGAACGAGGACGGTGTGAGGACCTGGTTGGGCAATCGTGACCTGAGCCGCCTGTGATTGGGCGCCAGACGCGCTGACGAGGATGCTCGCTGATCCAAGAGATTGTTCAGTCGTTACTTCACCCGTCTTGGTTACGACAACGTTATTCGGGTTGTCCGACTTCCACCGGAGGGGCTCTCGCAGCAAGCGGCCAGATGCTGTCTTGACCTTGGCCTCAAACCGATACGTAGAGCCCGACCCCGGCAGGACTATGGATTGGTCTGAGGTGAAGACGATGCTCGCTAATCGTCCTGGGAGTCCTGCGGTCTGCGACGGAGATGGATGCGAACTGTGTCGTACCGGCGGAGAACTACGGGTGGCTGATGACGAGCAAGACGCGAGGGTCAGCGCGCCGATCGAGAGCGCCATGAGGGGCATGATCGGCTGGCGGAATGACCTCGCTATTGAGACGCCTAACCGAGCCAATGCCACAATGAGATCGGCGCTCCTCTTTTGTGATCCGGTCGACGTTTTCCCCGTCGTGATTTGGTCCACCCTCAAATGCCCGTCGCCTGGGGCTTGAATCCAATCGCATATCGTCGCAGTCAGTCCGAATCAGGTCAAGGCCTGATCTCTGCCTAGGGTGGATGGTTCAGCTCACCGGGACAGGGTGGGAATTTCGGTGATCAAGGTGGGAGGATTCAGAAATCGCGGACACCAGCTGTGACGTACTTCCCTGTCCATGACAGTAGGGCTGGTGTCCTCGGCGCCGAGACGGCTGAGGGCCTCCCAGCACTGAACGACGACGACGGGTCGTGCACGCCCCGCCGGTGCCCCATTGTGCCATCCGCCGTGGCCTTGGGAACTACGGTGCGATCGCCAACCCCGCACCATCCCCGATTGGCACGTCAATGGGGGCACCGACCGCTTTGGTGGCAATATCGATGGGGTTGATGGTGCCTCCGCCCGTGGTCACATACACGGTCTTGTCATTGGGGGTGACCGCGATGCCTCCCTCGACGCCGTTGGCCACAGAGATTGCAGACCCGACCGTCCCCGTCGCAAGGTCGATCGGTACGACCGTGTCACTGGCGGTCTTCGCCACGTAGGCAGTTCTCCCATCGGGAGTGATTGCGATTCCAGCCGGCCCCCCCGACACCGAAATTGGGGTTCCTGCGGTACCAGTGGACAGGTCCACGGGAGTGACGGTACCCCCGACGTCGGTGACATAGGCCGTTCGCCCATTGGGTGTAATGGCGATGCCCCCCACAGAGTTGGGAACTGCGATCGGTGTACCAACGGTTCCGGTGGCCAGCGTGATAGGTGTAATCGAATTCCCGAGGCCCACGGTCACATAGGCCGTTCGCCCGTCTGGCGTGATGGCGATGTTGACGCCGACACCGGGCACGGAGATGGGCGTTCCCACAGCGCCCGTGGCCAAAGTAACGGGGATCACGTTGTTGCTGGTCGTCGCGACCACATACGCCGTCTTGCCGTCAGGAGTAATCGCGATTCCCGATGGACCGCCGGGGACCGAGATGGGCGAGCCAAGTGACCCGTTTGCAACGTCAACAGGACTGATCTCGTTCAGGTTGTCGTCGGTCACATACGCAATGGTCCCGCCTTGGCTTGGCGGTGCCGGAGTGGGAGCAGTGCCACTCCCGCCCGAACTAGTGCCGCCACTCCAGGTCCAATTTGGATCGTGTAACCACCCGACGACCGCCAACGAACGGGAGAAATTCCCAGAGGTCACGTAGTTTCCGGGCGTTATCGGGATCCGAACGACCGCTGGCGCAGCGTACTGATTCTCCCCGATGAACGTGAGGCGCTTGGTGGACCGGTTGATGCCCAACACGACGCCAACGTGTCCCACAGTGTCTCCGCGGAAGACGATGAGATCTCCAGGGAGAGGAGCTTGTCCACTTGAACCGTTGGGAATCCTCTGCAGCGGGATGGACAGCTTTGAGCCAATCCGATACATATCGACGCCTGCGCCATCCCAACCTTTCTTTGTCCAGCTGTTGGCGTTCCCTTCCCCCCATGCATAATGAGCCCACCGGACTGCAAGTTCAGTGCACTGCCACTCATTGGCGAACTGATTCGAGTGCTTGGTCAGCCCCAACCTGGCTCCATTGCTGAACACATCCATGTGGTAGGTGGTGTCTGCAGCGACGACCGACGAAGGAGCCCATGCGGCTCCCTGCACGCACACGGACCCCCACTTGGGATATCCGTTCTTGGGATAGGCAGACGGCGCACAGTGATCTGAAATGGTTGCACCAGCCGCTGCTTTCGTGAGCCATGTCACTGAATACGCTGAGAGACTGGTTGCCAAACAGATACCGCCGACAAGAACTGACCTCAAACGTAAGAGCAAAACCTGACCTCCTCGCTACCCCTCTGCGTTGTGATCATGGAAGTCTGCCTCTAGCTCCTCATCCAATTGGCTGGCGAAGAGTCGGGCCGTTCCGGGATCCACCTCGAAGGTCCCCAGACGATTGCCGAGGACCCAGTAGAGATCCGGAACTGCCCGCACCCATGCACCCCCGTGGTGCCGCTCGAACTGCGGTGGATCACTACAGACAAGCCGGTAGAGCGTGCCCGCCGGTCGCCCCCGATTGGGAACAAAGAGATGGACGATCGGAGGCTGGTCGTCCGATTCGACCAGGGTCGCGATGCGCGATACGACGGAATGAGCGGTCACTGTAAGGCTCTCTGCATTGATCGGCGCAGAATCGTCCCTTGCGTAGGCATATAGGGAGAACACGTCTGGCGGATCGCCCTTCGCCGTCAGCCAGAGCGAGATCTCTCCGTGAGAGGCTCTCGCCCCCTTCGCCTCGCCTCCGCGGTACGGGTTGAAGTAGTTGTTGAACTCACCCTCGAGGTTAAGGCCGAGCTCTGATGACAGGATCGCGCGATCCTCGTTCGTCAGTTGGCTTCTGAAGCTGAGGTTGAAGACGGTGGTCATGTGATGTCAGCCACCCATGTCCTTCTGGTGGAAGTACTGGGCGAGTGCGGCCCGCCTTGCGTACTCCTCCCGGGAAAGTGGTGGCTGAGGCGGTGGTGCCGGGCGCCGAGGGCGTAGTGCGAATACGGCGACTAGGACCAGAATGGCCCCGATGATGAGTATGGCAGTGCCTAGGTCAACAAACGTTGAGTTTGTAGTCATATAACCGACAGCGTTCTTGGCAGCATGTGCTCCATGACGGATAAGCACAACGCCCCCAACCACAATGGCTGCTCCCAAACCAAAGGTCACGAATCTCTTCATTTGCGCCTGCTCCCTAACGGCTTGTGAACCCTCCGGAGGTTCAAGTGACCGGTTATGGACAAAGCGTTTCGCGTTCGATTGCGGTCGTCAACCGGTCCTGGATCCCCAATAGACCTCCTCATTCCGAGGAGAACGACCTTGACCGAATTATCCGGTCAGTCGCCCGTGAGGGCACCGAAATCAGTTGTTTCGGCTCCTGCTTCGACGCCCGAGGCATCGGCGACAACCTCCTCACAGACGGGGCGAGACTCTCGACGAGCTCGCTAATTGGGACGGTCTGGGCAGACAAAGTGGTGATCTTTTCGCGAGTAAGTCAGTGCCTACATCACAGCTCTCGCCCGAAGTATCCCTTCCACCGGCACGCGGCCATGCCCGTTTCCCAATTCCCGGCCTAACGTCTTAGCTACGGCTTCCGGTGCTAATCCTACTGACGATCGGGTGACCACAAAGGATCAAGGGACTGTCCATGCCCTTGGGGACAGCATCCATAGTCGTAACTCGGGTTCCAGTGTGCGTAGCAATAGGCGACGGCACAGGGCTCGCAATACCCAGCCTTGTCGTAGAGCTTGAGTTGTCTCATCAAATCGAAGTGAGGTGGACCGGTGAACGCCTCCAGGATGAGAGCCGCTCGTGACGCATCGATGAGGTCCCTCGAGCCGTTGCCTGCTGCAGGACCCCTATAGAGGAACCGCCATTCATCTACCTCGCTGCGAAGCTCCACGTGGGCAGAAGGTGCCCCGCAGACGGCGCAGGAGGGTTCGAAGACGAAGGGCGCTGGCGCCGTGTCGCTGCCGCTCACCTCTATGACGGTATCCGGATGACCCCATATTCGTCACACTGTCGACACCGGAGACTTTCCATTCAGCAACGGAGGGTGATACCAGCACCTCAATTCCGTCCCTCGTCCACTCGTACCCGCTCACCGTTTTCGCCACAGTCTCTGGTCATGTCGGACCCGTCGATCTCCTTCATTCAAGACGGCCGGGGGGTCGTGCTGCACCACACTCCCTACGAGTCCGAAGGCGTCTCCCAGGAATTGTTGGCGAACCATCCGGAGATCCTCGCCGGTGGAAACGACAGAAGGTGACGGAAGCGGGCGCCGTTTGCTCCTCGTGAAGCGCGAGATAGGTAGGCCGGGTAAATGAGCACCCTCCCTGAGGGGTCAGCCGGCCTCTGCGAACTCCCGCGACCCCGCGTGAAACGAGTGAGGGTCACCGTCCATGCGGCAATTGTTGGGATGGCCACATATCTTGACATCCCTCGACTTAGGAGATTCGAACTCCTGACCTGCGCATTACGAGCGAAGTCAGCAGAGTCTCGCTCGGTCCCAGCACGTCCAGCAGGGTCCCATTTTCGCTGCTCATCGGCCTCGCGAAATTTGAAAGTGAGACGCTTCGGGACTCGGCGGGACGGGCTGGGACCCAATTGTTGGGATGAAGTTGGGATCGATTCGCTGGTCCTACTGCGGAGTAACCGCGGACTCAGCACCGAATGCTGAGGCTGCCGAAACGGCACGCAGACCGACTGATAAGGCTGGTCAAGGGCAACTCGAAGGCTTAGTTACTAGCTACTTCCCCCTGAAAAAGTCGCCGTAGATGCTCGCGATTTGAGCCCCGATCCATAAGGATGGCCCCGAACCGTAGGACTAGTACGGATCGAGGCCATCGTGTTGAGAACTGTAAACGCGCAGCCCACGTTGTGGGAAGCGATCCTCCCCGAGATGTGCCTCGGGATGCCGGCCGAGCTCGAGGCGGTCGACCGCCTGCTCGACGATCCGGCCTTCTTCGAGCCGTTCCGGGCGCACTTCCACGCTGCCCTTGGGCGCCCGTCGGTGCCGATCGAGACCTACCTCCGGCTGATGTTCTTGAAGTACCGCTATCGCCTGGGCTTCGAGCCCTTGTGCCGGGAGGTCGCCGATTCGATCTCGTGGCAGCGCTTTTGTCGGATCCCGTTGGGCACGGCGGTGCCGCACCCGACCACGTTGATGAAGATCACCACCCGGTGCGGGTCATCCGCGGTCGACGGCCTGAACGAGGCATTGTTGGCCAAGGCCCAGGCGGCCAAGGTCTTGAAGACCAACAAGGTCCGTGCCGACACCACGGTGGTCCCGGCCAACGTCGCCTATCCGACGGACTCGGGCCTGTTGGCCAAGGGTGTGGCCAAGATGGCCAAGAGCATCGAGAAGCTCAAGGGTGCCGGCCTGGCCTCGAGGACCAGGTCGCGGGACCGCACCCGGATGATGCGGGCCCGGGCCCGCTCCATCGGTGCCAACCTGCGACGGCGCAGCGGCGAGGCAAAAGACGAGGTCATGGCCATCAACGCCGACATGGTCCGCATCGCTCGGGCCGCCGTCGCCGAGGCTCAGCACGTGGCCGCGAACGCTCTGCGGGCACTCAAGGACTTCGGTGACGCCGCCCCGAAAAGGCTCTGCTCGATCGCCGGCGAACTGGTGATCACCGCCGGTCGGGTCGCCCAGATCGCCGAACAGACCGAGAAGCGTCTCGGCGGCGAGGTTCCCGACGGGGCGACCCGGTTGGTGTCGCTGCACGACCCCGATGCCCGGCCCATCCGCAAAGGTCGGCTCGGCAAGCCCGTCGAGTTCGGCTACAAGGCCCAGGTCGTCGACAACGAGGACGGCGTGGTGCTCGACCACAACGTCGAGGTCGGCAACCCAGCGGATGCACCGATGCTCGTCCCGGCCGTTAAACGCGTCGCCAAACGCGCAAGGCGAATGCCGACGGCGGTCACCGCAGATCGCGGTTACGGCGAGAACGCGGTGAGAGACCAGCTCAGCACGCTCGGGGTGAGGACAGTCGTGCTTCCGACAAAGGGCAAACCGAGCGCGCCTCAGCGCGCCGTCGAGAACCGAGCGCAGTTCCAGCGCCTGGTGAAGTGGAGAACCGGAAGCGAAGGCCGCATCAGCTGCCTCAAACGAGACTTCGGGGAGCCGGACACAGATCGACGGGATCGAAGGAGCCCGCACCTGGTGCGGTTACGGGGTCTTCAACCACAACCTGGTGAAGATCGGAGCACTGACTACCTCCGAATAGGACGGATCGGACCCACCGCCACCAGGATCGGAGTCGAAAATCACTCGGGGACAAGATGCAGGCGATGCCCAGGAGGGCCTGACGTCACTTCGGGTTTTTCAGGGGGAAGTAATTAGAGAGGACACTCCGCGAAGCGCGCCCGGACCGGCTCAGTCATCAGACCCCGATCAACTCCGAGTGGACCCAAGAGTCGAATAAGCAAACTGCCTTCGCCCAGCCTGCCTGACGCCCAGAGACCAGCTCCGACCTGGGTATTCAACACTCTGGGTCTCATATTTCAGCCACCCGTCAGCCTCCTTTCAGCGCCTTCCCGCAGGTTGTCAATGTCACCGGCGCCCGTCGGTGAGGAGACAAGGAGAAGGACAAATGACTCGCAATCAAACGAACATCTCGGGGCTGAAGAACGAGAATGGGTACGGTTGCCGCACGCTTCTGCGGTCGGTGACAGCGGCGGCGATCATCGCACTGGCTGCTCCGGTGCTTTCAGCGGCGTCCAATGCCTCAGCTTCTACGTACGTCAGCCCGTATCTTGGTTCGCAGCTGACTGCCGGCGAAGTCATGGCTCCTGGGCAGTACTTGCTCTCCCCCTCGCGCAACTACGAGCTGATCATGCAGCAAGGTGACGGGAACCTTGTTGAGTACAACACCAAGACTGGAGCTGCCGTGTGGGATCCGCCGCCTGGCGGCCTGACCCCCACTTCGCCGGGTCCAGCGGGTCATGCCAACTCGAATGCAAACCTGCAAGGAAACGATGGCAACTTCGTTATCTATGCGGCGAGCGGAAGCCCACTGTGGGCGAGTTACACCAACGGTCACCCGGGCGACGTCCTGAAACTCCAAGACGATGGCAACATCGTGATCTACGCCAGCTCGGCGCCTGGAACACCGGCGTTGTGGGCAACCATGTCTGGAGCCACGTATATGCACGGCGCAACGACGAGCGGCGACGGTTACTCGTACGGTCAGTGCACCTACTGGGCTGAGCTCGAAGCCGCCAACTACATCCATCAGTACCCGCAAATAGTTCATTGGGCGGGCGATGACGCCCAGTACTGGGGCAGAGACGCTCTGGATATGGGTTGGCGGTCGGTTGGTTCTGGTCCAGCTGTCGGATCCATCATCGTGTTCCAAAAGGGTGTCGATGGTGCGGGGAGCGCAGGACATGTCGGGTGGGTTACAGCCTTCTACCCGAGCACGGGCAAGGTCGTCTTCACGCAAATGGACGTCCCGTTTGGCAACTCACAAGTCACGACTGCGACAATCACGAACGGGGTCGGCAATCCCGGTATCCAGTACATCTACCTGAACCCATAGGATTCAACGGGTCGATCCCCGGACCTGACGGTGGCAATCAATCCGCCGGCAGGACCGGGGATCCCTCGCGTCGTGCCGCTTGGATCGGTGACGGCAATTGACCAGACACTCTCCGCAGTGTCGCCACACAGCACGTGTCCCCAACGTTGTTTTGCGTATAACTGGCCCAAAGGGCGCCACCTGTGGGCGTGTGGAGAACGAAGTTACCGTCTCCCTGGGAGGTCGCATAGTCGCGACGGCTACGACGAAAGCAGGCCACGGGTTTAGGGCGGTGGGTCCCACAGAGCGACACCTGAGGCGTTGTACTCAACCAGATTGCCGTCGGACTGCATGACGAGCTTCTACTGTCCACCGGGCACCCGAAGGTACTGACCTGCACTCATCTTCTCGCCGTTCACGAGCTCGGCACCGAGGTTTGAGCTACTCCCTCCGCAAACAAAGTCCGCGGCGGCGGGTCCGGCGGTCGCAGTCGCGACGGAGCTGGGACGCCCAAAAGGGAAAGACCCGATCGCCACTGAGGCGATTCATCGGGGCACGGACGGCAATGTACGCATGAGGTGCGCTGCCATTCTGAAGACCGCGTCTCGTAATCCTGAGTCGTTGTTCATCGCTTAACTCCCTGAATGTCGTATTCACGGACACGGTGGCGGCGGTCTCAAGGTGTGCGGAGGTGCTGAAGGTCCCACCTCGCGGTCGAAATGCCCCGACAGGCCCCTTGGCTCCCCTACAAAGGCCCTGGTCACTGGATAGCATCGACCTAGTTCTCCGAACCCGGACGGGGGCGTCATGAACTACCGGCTTTTGGGGCCACTTGAGGTTATTGCCGACGACGGTGAGGCCATCGCGCTCAGTGGCGACCGCGAGCGGGTCATCCTCGCCACACTGGCCCTGGGCATCAATCAGGTGGTCACAGCCTCCCGACTGATCGACGCCCTGTGGGGAGACGACCCACCGGCCACAGCCTCCAACTCGCTACAGGTCCATGTCTCGAAGCTCCGGAAGAAACTGCGGGCCGCCGCCGGGGAGAAAATCGAATCGGTGCCTCATGGCTACGTACTCCGGGCCCGACCGGACCAGGTCGACTTGAATTGCTTCGAGCGGATGATCGAAGGAGCGACAGGCGACCCGGCCGAGGTCTCAAAGCGACTGGCTGACGCGCTGGCGCTCTGGCGCGGTCCCACTCTGGCCGATGTGGACTCAGACCTCCTCCGCGGCGACAAGACCCGAGTCGACGAGCTCCGTCGGGTCGCCTTAGAGCGCCGTATCGAGGCGGACCTCACGTTGGGACGCCACCTCGACCTAGTGGGCGAGCTCGAGGCCCTGGTTCATGCCGATCCTTTGCGCGAAGGCCCGCGTCGCCTGCTCATGATCGCCCTCTACCGGTCGGGACGCCAGGCCGCCGCCCTGGCCGTCTACAAACAAGGCCGTGAACTCTTGGCCGAGGAGTTGGGCATCGACCCGAGTTCCGAGCTCCAAGCCCTTGAGGTAGCCATATTGCGCCAGGACCCCAAGATCGCCGCTCCCGAATCGCAGTCGGCGTCGGCCCAAAAGATGGCGATTCCCAGCGTGCCGTCGGGGACGATCACCCTGCTCATGAGCGACATCGAGGGCTCGACCCGGCTTTGGGAACAGCACCCAGACGCCATGGCTCTCACGCTGCGCCGCCACGACGAGCTTATGCGCACTGCCATCGAGGGTGCGGGCGGATACGTGTTCAAGGCGGTGGGCGATTCGTTCTGCGCGGCCTTCGCCACTGCGTCCGACGCAATCTTGGCGGCATCGGACACTCAAAAGACCCTTGGAGCAGAGGTGTGGCCCGACCCAATCGAGCTCCGGGTGCGGATTGCCTTGCATTCAGGCAGCTGTGAGGAACGCGACGGGGACTTCTTCGGCCCAGCCGTCAACCGGGTGGCGCGCCTCGCGGCCGTAGCCCATGGGGGTCAGGTCCTCGTCTCGGGAACCACCGCACAGCTTCTCTCGGACACAGTTCCCAAGCACACCTCACTACGCGACCTTGGAGCGCACCGCCTGAGGGACCTGAGTCAACCCGAGCATGTGTTCCAACTCGACATCGCTGGCAGTGATCACGAGTTCCCCGCTCTGCGCTCGCTTGACAACCCCACACTCGACAACAACTTGCCGATCCAGCTCACGAGCTTCGTCGGACGCGACCGCGAGCTTTCAGATGTGAGAGCTCTCGTCGACGGGTCACCCCTGGTGACCCTCACCGGGGCGGGCGGTGCGGGCAAAACCCGCCTGGCATTGGCCGTCGCCGCCGACCTTCTAGACGGCTTGGGAGACGGGGTCTGGTTTGTCGACCTCGCTTCACTGGGCGATCCTGAACTCGTGGCAAGCGCCACCGCGAACGCGATCGGGGTACGCGACGAGCCGGGGCGCCCAGTCATCGAGACTCTGCTCGACGCCCTGCGGAGTCGGCGTCTCCTCTTGCTGTTCGACAACTGCGAGCACCTCATCGACGGATGCGTGAAGCTCGTTGACGCCCTCATGCGGTCTTGCCCCGGGGTCCACGTTCTGGCCACCAGCAGAGAACCCCTGGGGCTCAGCGGCGAGCGCATCTACCGGGTCCCCCCGCTCACCCTCCCCGGCGACGACCCGTTGGTCGCTGAGTCGGTGCAGCTGTTCCTCGAACGTGCCCAAGAACATCGCCCAGATTTCGTCCTTGGCGAGAAGAGCGTCGCGGTTCTCGGTGCGCTCTGCCGCCGCCTGGACGGCATGCCGCTCGCCATCGAACTCGCTGCCGCGCGGGTGCGTTCGCTATCCCTCGAGGACATCGAGTCCCGCCTCGACCAGCGCTTCCGGCTACTCACAGGCGGCGACCGGGGAGCCCTGGCGCGCCAGCAGACGCTGCGCGCGCTCATTGATTGGTCCTATGACCTCTTGAACGAGCGCGAGCGGGCGATCCTGGATTACCTGTCGGTCTTCGCCGGGGGCTTCGACCTAACGGCAACTGAGACTGTATGCGCCCTCGCCGAGATCGAAGCGTGGGAGGTTGTGGACGTCCTTGGCTCGCTGGTGGATAAGAGCCTGGTCCAGGCAGACCAGACGAACAGGGGCCTGCGTTACCGGCTCCTCGAGACCATCCGCCAATACGCCGACGAACGCCTTGCTGAACGAGGCAAAGATGCACTTGTCGAAGCCCGGGCCACCCATGCCCACACCTACCTGACCCTGGCAGAGGAGGCTGTTCCACATCTGAGCGGCGATCGCCAGCTCGAATGGATCGATCGCCTTGACACGGAGCAGGACAACATCATCACGGCCATTGACCACTTCGTCGCCGACCCCGATGCCGGTGTAAAAGCGCTACGTCTGGTCGTGGCCGCTTCGGAACTCTGGAATGTCCGAAGCCGCCCAGACAGCGCGCAGGCCATCGCGGCGGCGCTAGCGCATCCCGGGGCCCAGACCCCAAGTGCTCTCCGAGCAGCCGCCCTCGGGGAGCTGGGGTCCCGGCTCGAGGGTCGAGAGGGGCGGGGGTATCTAGAAGAAGGCCTTGCCATTGCGCGCTCTGTCGACGACCGAGCAGTGTTGGCGAGATTACTCGTAGATCTCTCGTTCGTAGCGTTCTTAGAGGGCGACGAGCGAACGTGCGAGGAAGCGGCGGATGAAGCAGCGCGAGTTGCGGAGAGTATTCGATCGGACCGATTGCTCGCTTGGGCCCTGCAGCGCAAGGCCGGCGCCATCGATAAACGCGACCTCGACCAGAGCACGGCTCTCTGCAGACGAGCGCTCGGGCTGGTTCGAAAGATTGGCGATCGTCGGTCGGAAGAGGGAGCCCTGACCAACCTGGCCCTATGTGAGGCAATGCAAGGCAACCTCGACCTCGCAAGGGAGTCCTGGAATGACGCGCTTTCGATTTCCAATGAGCTTGGCAACGAGCTCGGGCAGAGCATCATTTTGAACTGCCTGGGGGACCTCACGTTGGAGGAGGGAGACGCAGACCTTGCCCTCGTTGATCTCTGCCGTAGCCTGCGGATCGCACGTCGCATCGGCTCTCGGCGATTTCTGGCTTACGGGCTCTTGAGTCTGGCCGCCGCGGCATCCGCGTTGGGACTCGTCGGGCAGAGCGCCATGTTGCACGGCGCGTCTGATGCGCTCTTCGAGGAACTCGGTCATCCCCCTGAGGCACCCGCGGCCAGGGCGCAACAGCTGAGCTTGAGCAAATTGCACGAAGCGATGGGCGAAGCATTCGACTCCGCCTATGAGACGGGCCGGCAACTCCAGCTCAACGCGGCGGTCGAACTTGCTTTGCATCTGCCGTCGAACGGAGAACCTTGATCGTTGGGACCGTAACAACCGGAGCCTGAGAGGAGATTCGAACTCCTGACCTGCGCATTACGAGTGCGCTGCTCTACCGACTGAGCTACCCAGGCACGCTGGACCTCACTCCTGCGTCGATGCGGGACCGGACTCGCCCGTATCCGCCACGCAGTGGCGTGTTACTCCAGCTCGCCTACATCATGGCATGCCACAGCGGGGCTACAGCTCCCACGCCGTGGCACGCCCGTTCTCCTCGAAGGCAGCCCGGAGGGCCGCCTCGTCGTCCTTGGTGAACGGACGGAACGAGGCGTCACCCCGTGGCCGCCGGAACACGGGGTCACCCTGTAGGCGATCGGAACGGAACTTCTCGTGCACCAGGGTGCGGGTGAGGATCTTGTTGGTCGGCGTGCTCGGGAGCGCGCCGCAGAGCCGCAGGAACCGTGGCCGCCACTTGGGGCCGAGGTCCGCCTGCGCGTCGAGCCACTTGGCGAAGTCCGCGGCGTCGAAGTCGGCACCGTTCCGCAGCACGACGGCCACCATGACCTGATCGCCCGAGTCCGCATCGGGTACGCCGTAGACCGACGCCAGTTGGACGTCGGGGTGACGGCCGACGATGGCCTCAATCGGAGCGGCGGGAAAGTTCTCGCCGTCCACCCGCAGCCAATCGGACGTGCGCCCCGCGAAGAAGACCCATCCGTCGTCGTCGACGTACCCGAGGTCCCCGCTCCAGTACCAGCCGTCACGCGTGGTCGCACGCATGGCCTCTTCGTTCCGGTAGTAGCCCTCGAAGGGCCCGACGCCCAGGGTGTTGACGATCTCCCCGACGCACCGGTCGGCGTTGACCAGGCGTCCCTGGGGGTCGAACTGCGCTCGTGGCGCCTCTTGGCCCGACTCGTCCACCACCATGATCCCCTGACGGAGTCGCCCGATGGAGCCGCTCGGGCGGTTGCCCGTCCGGTCGAGTGCGATGGCACCCTCCGTCGAGCCGAAGACGTCGATAATCCTCATGCCGAAGCGTTCGGCGGCCGCTTCGACCACATGCGGCGAGCCCTCGTTGCCGAAGGCGACCCGCACCGTGTTGTCCGCATCGTCAGGACGGGCTGGCGTCGCCAGCAGATAGGTCAAGAGCTTGCCGGTGTAGTTGAACCACGTGACGCCGTAGCGGCGCACGTCGACGAGGAACCCGGATGCGCTGAACCGACGGGCCAGCGACAGGGACGCCCCGCCCACCAGAGCGGCGGCGAACCCGGACATCAGCGAGTTGGTGTGGAACAGGGGCATCGCCGCATAGCCGACATCGTCCGGACTGAGCTCGAGCATCATGGACATCCGGTTCCCGGTGGTCAGCAGGCGCCGCTGGGTGCAGCGCACCGCCTTCGGCGCGGCCGAGGTCCCAGAGGTGAACAACAACGCCCACAGCAGGTCGACATCGCCTTCGCCCCGGTCCCGCGCGCCGGCGGTCGAATCGGCCCCGGAGGAGCGCCGGTCCGGGGCGGCGTCAAGCGCAGCGGCCAGGGAGTCGCCGCTCCGGGGCGGGTCGTCACCGTCGGCGAACCGTTCGGAGACCAGCACCCCGCCGGGCAGGTCGGCGTACGCGAGGGCCTCACCGAGCTGGGCCTGATGACGGGGTTCGGTGATGACGAGCTGGAGGTCGGTGTGGGAGATGTCTCGGGCGAGATGCTCGCCGAGGCGCGTGTAGTTGAGTCCGGCGACCGCCACCCCCGAGAGCCCGGCGCCGCAGAGCGCGAAGACATAGTCCGGGGTGTTGTCGAGCAGCACGCCGACGTGCGGCGGACGCGCCGGGTCGAGGCGGGCCTCATAGAGGGCGGCGAAGCGCTCCGCCTCGGCCAAGAGTTCCGCGTGCGTCCAGATCCCGTCGCCGAAGCGGAGAGCGGGACGGTCGCCGTATTGCTCGGCGTTGCGCCGCAGCAGGGCCGCGACGTCAGCGGCAGGGAGGGGGACCTCGGCGAGTGGCGGCGCACCCGCGGGCCCTCCGGCGTCGTTCGGCACGGTCACGTTCCTCTCACCGGGACGGGTCGGCTCGCATGGCGTCGACACCCTACGCGATGGCGACGGAAGTCTCCCTGGCTGACCGCGCTCTAGCATGGCGCGAACAGACAAGTCCCGAGCGGGCCGAGCAGCGGAGGAGAGCGGCCACATGGACCTCGAGAGCGTGTTGATCGGCGAGGACAACACCGTGCCGCGCGCCCGCTACACGAGTCCGGAGTTCGCCGCGCTGGAGTTCGACCTCCTGTGGTCCCGCGTCTGGCAGGTGGCCTGCCGGGAGGAGGAGATCGCCGAGCTCGGAGAATTCTGCGAGTACCTGATCGGCGACCAGTCGATCCTGGTCGTCCGCGCCGCGCCGGACGTCATCAGGGCCTTCCACAACACGTGCCTGCACCGTGGGACGCGGCTCGTCGAAGGCACCGGGACACTCCCGGAAGGCTGCATCCGGTGTCGCTACCACGCCTGGCGCTACGACCTCGACGGCAGGCTCATCGAGGTGGTCGACGCCGAGGAGTTCGATCCGATTCCCGAAGGCACCGGCCTCCAGACCGTACGCATGGAGAGGTGGGGTGGCTTCGTCTGGGTCAGCCTCGATCCCAAGGCTCCGCCCCTCCTCGAGTTCCTCGACCCGTTGCCCACCCTGCTGGCGCCTTACCACCTCGACCGGCTTCACCTCCGCACGTACCTGTCGACCGTGCTGCCGGCGAACTGGAAGGTGGCCGTCGACGCCTTCAACGAGGGCTACCACGTGCAGGGCACCCACCCGCAGCTCCTGCCGTGGACCGACGACGTCAGCTTGGAGTACGAGCCGCTGGGGATCCACGCCCACTATGGACGGTTGCCGAGGGCCCGGCGGCAGCTGCGACCGAGCCCGCGCCTCGGCCTGCGCGAGGGCGAGTACGACGAGGGTGAGATCCTCGAGGCATTCATCCGCGGCCTCGGCGGCCTCTTCTATCGGGACGAGGCGGCACTGGTCGCGGACATTCGCGCCTCGGCGCTCGACGGCGAGACCATGCTGCGCCACTACCAGAAGGGGCGGCGCGCCCTCTTGACCGCTCGTGGCGTCGCGGTGGAGGACTTCGCCGACGACCAGCTGACCAGTGCGGACGACGTTTTCTTCTTTCCCAACATGGTGGGCCCGATCTATCCGGGGATCGCCATCATCTTCCGCATCCGCCCGAACGGGCTCGACCCGGACAGCTGCATCAAGGACACCTGGTTCCTCCAGTGGCCCCAGGACGGCGAACCGCCGAAGCGGGCAACGCGGCGCTTCTTCCCTGACTGGAGCGAACGGGACTGGGGCGAGATCACGAACCAGGACTACGCCAACATGGCGCACGTGCAGATCGGCATGAAGTCACGCGGCGGTCCCCCGCTGCGTCTGAATCGCCGCCAGGAGCGCAACGTCCTGCACATGCACCGGATGATCGACCGCTACCTGACGACGCCCTGATCACGTCAGCGCGACCGGCGCCTCTTACATTGCCCGGTACAACCCGCCGTCGACCGACACCTGCGCGCCGTTGACGTAACCTGCGGCGTCGCTGGCCAGGAACACACACACAGCTGCCACGTCCTCGGGTCGCCCGAGCCGCTTCATGGGATTCGACTCGGCGATCCGGGCCTTGGTCTCGGCGGGCCACATCTTGTTCATGTCGGTCTCGGTGGCGCTCGGCAGCACGAGGTTTGCCCGCACCTTCGGCGCCCATTCGCCGGCCAGCCCAAGCGTCAACGCGTTGAGTGCGGCTTTCGCCATGCCGTACGGCAGATCGATGGAGGCGGGCCGCAAAGAACCGACGGACGAGATGTTGATGATCGATCCTCCCTCGCCCGCCGCCATCCGCTCCCCGATCAGCACGCCGAGTCGGAACGGCCCCCTGGCGTTGGTGGCGTGAACCTTGTCGTAGAGATCCTTCGTCACCGACGCCAGGCCTTCGTACGCCGGTGACAGACCGGCGTTGTTCACCAGCACGTCACAGCGTCCGAACTCGCGGTAGACGGCGTCGACCAGCCGGTCGCACTCCTCCCAACGGCCCACATGACAGGCCACCGCGAAGGTACGCCGGCCGGTGGCCGACGCGATCTCGGCGGCCGCCCGCTCGCAGTTCTCGAGCTTCCGGCTGGCGATCACGATGTCCGCGCCTGCTGCCGCCAGCCCCTCGGCGACGCCGCGCCCGATGCCCCGGCTGCCGCCCGTGACCAGCGCGACCTTCCCGCTGAGGTCGAACAGTTCCCCTGGTGTCCTCATCGGTCTCGGTCTCCCCGTCCTCGGCCCGCCGCCAGGGTAGACGCCGCACTGGGGCCGACCATCGAACGAGCAGCCGGGATTGGAGGAGGGGCCACAGGCGTCTGCAACATCTGTGCAATGGCGCTGCAAGCGCGGGTGCGCAGAATGCTCGGCGCTGGGACCGATGCACTCGCAGCGAACGCCATCGCATCGCAGGAGGAGACGCGGCGTGGTAGCCACCATGGGAACAGAGGAGACGGTCGGCCGGCTGCAGGGGGTGGACCTGCTCCGGAATTGCACGCACGACCAGCTCTTGCAGGTGGCCCACCTGGCCGAACGGGTCCAGGTGGTTTCCGGGGAGGTCCTGGCCCGCGAGGGGCGGATCGGTCGCGAGTTCTTCCTCATCCTCTCCGGCTCGGTGGCGGTGACCCAGAACGGCCGGCTGGTCAACACCCTGGGGTCGGGCGACTTCTTCGGCGAGCTGGCCGCCATGGACCCCGGCCCTCGCAACGCCACCGTGACTGCGCTGAGCGACCTCGACGTGCTCATCATCGGGCCCCGGGAGCTCTCCGCCATGTCCGACATCCCGGGGTTCCGGGGCGCCCTGTTCCGCAGCATGGCCCACCGCCTCCGGACCGTGGAAGCCCGCCTGGCCGCCGTCCTCGGGGCGCAGGATCCCAGCGTGTCCGGGGTGCCGACTCGGCACAACGGGTGACCGTCGGCCCCTCGTCCCGGCCTGCGCCCTCTCCGGCGCCATCGGGCGTTTCCCAACGCGTACCCTGAGGGCGCGAGGACGGCACTCCGCCGGCCTGCTGGGGGCGCCATGGCCACGGACGACGACGGAAGCGAACGGGCCGGGCCGGAACGCCTGCAGGGCGTCCCGTGGTTTTCCACGTGCACCGAAGCGCAGCTGGCGGAGATGGCGCGCATCGCCGAGGCACTCCGGATCCAGGCCGGTGAGGTGATCCTGCGTGAGGGACGCCTTGGTCGCGAGCTCTTCGTCATCTTGGAGGGGACGGCGACAGTGACCCGGGAAGGGCGCGTCGTCAACACCCTCCACGCCGGCGACTACTTCGGCGAGCTGGCGGCCATCGAGGCCGTACCCCGGAGCGCCACCGTGGAGGCGAAGACGGATCTGGACGTCCTCATCATCGGGCCCCGGGAGTTCGAAACGATGATGGACATCCCGGGGTTCCGCAACACGCTGCTGAGCGGCATGAGCCGGCGTATCCGGGAAGCGGACGACCGGCTCGCCGCCTACGAGGAACTCGGGGACCCGGCACCTGGCGTCTCCGAGGACGCGGCGCCGGCGCGAACCGCTGCGTTAGCCGGGCGACGCGGCCCGCTGCGCCAACCGGTGCAGGCCCATGGCCCGAGCTGCTTCCTCCGCCGTGCGCAACAGCCCGGCCACGCGCTCCTCGTCCGCCGTGGGCCTCCGCTGGCGCAACGTCCGGGCCAGCTCAGTTTCCGCCGCCGCCACGAAAGGGGGCGAGCCCATGCGACGCGCCAGACGGAGCGCGGCCTCGTGATGAACCTCGGCCAGTGCGAGGTCGCCCATGGTCCCGGCCAGCAGGCCGAGATAGTGGTCGGCCGGGCCCACACAGGCCGCGGCCGGCGCCCGGACGACGACGGCGGTGCTGGCGTAGGGCCGCATCACGTCGTAGAGCTGCGGCGCGAAACCCTCGGCCGCCGCGCCGAGCACGCTGCAGGCGGCGGCGGCCATGGCGAGTGATACGCCTTCGCTCTGATCGTCGGCCACGTTCTCCCACCCGAGTGCCGCCAGCGAGTGCAGCTGGCTCAGCGACGCCACCGTGTCGCCCCCTTCCGCATGGACGAGGGCGAGCGTCGCCGACACGGTGGGGTACTCGCTCGGGGCCTGGGCGACGACCTGACGGAACGCGCCGTCGGATGCGGCCAGGTCGCCGCGCTGCCACCAGGTCCACAGCATCAGCGCACCGTAGAAGCTGAGCGCCAGTTCGTTGTGGCCCTCGGCCACCTCGAGTGCCCGTTGGCCGAGCTCCTCCGCCGTCTCGAATTCGCCCTCCAGCAAGGCCATCATCGCCGTCACGTTGATGGCATAGGACGCCTCCAGCGGGTGCACCGGCCCGGTTTCACGGGCCCGGAACCTCGAGATCTCTTCGGTGACCTCGTCGACGTCGCCCTGGGCGAGGAGCTCGCGGATACGCCACATGTGCCCGTGGAGCGCCAGCAGTTCGTCACCGATGTCGTCGGCGATCTCCCCCAGCTCTGTCCCCGTAGCCAGGCGCTCGGGCGCCCGTTCAATGCCCCAGAGCGCGTGCATCCGTGCATTGAGCGCGTAGCCGAGAGCCACCCGGTCCCCGAGCCGGCGTGCCATGGCGACCGCGTCGTTGCTGAGGAGGAGCGCGCGCGCCAGGGTTCCGCGGTCGGGGACATCCGTCCCGTAGACCACCACCAGGCCGAGCCGCGCCGTCACCATGGCACGCAGATGGGTGTCCTCGCGTTCGGGCAGCACGGCCAGGGCCTCCTCGAGGAGTCGCACCTGCTCCTCGTTGGCCCGCACGATCCCGAGATAGCTCAGCGGCCCGGCGCGCAGCGCAACGACCGCCAGGCGTTCGGCGTCGCCCATGGCCCGTGCCAGCGCGGCCGCTTGCGCGAAGTTGGTGTCCGCCAGAGCGACGTCACCGGCCCGGTTCTGTGCCTCGGCCAGCGCCAGGAGTGCGTCGCAGCGCGTCGCGGGGTCGGGCGGTCCGAATTGCTCGGCCACTTCCAGGCTGCGGGCGAAATGGATCGCCGCCTCCTCGAAGGCCAGCAGGCGCAGCGCACGTTCCCCGGCAGCGCGGCAATACCTCGCCGCCTTATCGGCGTCGGCCAGGGCCGCGCCAAGGAAGAAGTGGTGGGCCAACTCGTTGACAGAGGAATCGAGCTGGTCGGCATGGGCCTTCTCCGTAGCGACGGCGATCTTGTGGTGGTAGCGCACCCGCCGGCCGCGCAGGAGCTCGCCGTAGATCGCGTCCCGCACCAGCGTGTGGGTGAAGACGTAGCGGTCACGGATTTCGTGGCCGACCCGCCGCAACAGGCGCGATTCCTCGGCCCGGTCGAAGGCGTCCAGCTGCTGCTCCGCCGTCAGCTCGGCCGCCTCGGCCACGATCCCCGCATCGCACTCGGGCCCGGCCACGGCGGCCGCCTGCAACAGGTAGATCACATCCTCGGGCAGCCGCGAGACGCGGCGGGCCACCAGCTCGCGGATGGCCTCGGTCGGGCTCAAGCTGGGCGGAATTGGCGCATCGCCCTCCTCACTCTGCTCGGCCTCCCGGTATCCGACCTGACGCAGGAGCTCGTCGAGGAAGAGTGGGTTCCCGTCGGTCAGCCGGCACAGCTGGGGGACGAGGTCGGCCGGGACATTCGGCCAGCCCTGCACCAGTTCCTCCACCGCCTCACTGCGCAGTCCCCGCAGATGGACCGTCGCCACGGGGTGCACCGCCCGGAAATCACCCAGCGTGGCGCGCAGCCGGTGGGTGGGCGGCACCTCGGTGTCGATGAACATCCCGACGACGCCGAGCGTGCCGTCGTCGGTGCCGCGCAACAGGTGGCGGAGCAACAACAAGGTGGGCTGGTCGGCGGCGTGCAGGTCGTCGATCACCAGCAGGACGGGGCCGCCGGAGGACAACTCGTTGAACGTCGCCGTGACCGCTTCGAAGAACCGGAACCGCTCGCTCTCCGGATCGCCGCTGTCATCCTCCAGGGTCGGCGCGTACTCGCGCAGTCGCAGTACCAGCCGCGAGAGCTCGGTGAGCTGCCAGTCGGGCATGCGCGAGATCCGGTCCGCCGAGAGGGACTGGAAGTAACGTCCAAGTGCCTCGGCGAAAGGCTGGAACGGTGCCACCGGGTCCTCGTCGCAGCGGCCCCACAGGACCAGCGTGCCGTCGGCCTCGACGGCACGTGCCAGCTCGGCCACCAGCCTGGTCTTGCCGATGCCGGGATCGCCGTCGACCAGGAGGAGGCGCCCTGCGCCCTGGCCGACCGATGCCCACCAGTCGCGCAGGCGCGTCATCTCACCGGAGCGACCGACCAACGGCGCGTCACGCGGGGAGGCCGGCACCCGGACCCGGTAGCTGGTTGTTGCCGTCGCCGGGGGTCGAGGGCCAGGGATGGGCGGGGTCGGGACGGGGAAGTCGAGCGCGGGGTCCTGGGCCAGTACGGCGCGTTCCATCCAGGTCACGTCGTGCCCCGGCTCAATGCCCAGCTCTGCCACGAGGATGGTGCGCAGATCCTGAAACACCCGCAACGCCTCCGCCTGGCGGCCCGAGCGGTAGAGCGCCAGCATGCGCTGCGACCACAACCGCTCTCGCATGGGGTGGGCGCTCGTCAACGCCTCGAGCTCGCCGGCGACGGCTTCGTGCCGCCCCAGGGTCAGCTCCGCGTCAATCCTCGTCTCGGTGGCCGTCAAGAGCAGTTCCTCCAACCGGCGCGCCTCGGCCCGGGCGAAGGGCTGATCGCGGACCTCGCCGTAGGCCGGTCCGCGCCACAGACCTTCCGCCTCGGCCAGCATCCGGACGCATTCCCCGGGCTGCCCGCTCGTCAGCTGGGCCCGTCCGTCTGCCACCAGGCGTTCGAGCCGGAAGGCGTCGGTCATCTCTGCGGCGACCTCCAGGACGTAGCCCGGGGCCCTCGTCACGATCAGGTCCTCGGGCGCGCCGGCGTCACGCAACCGCTTGCGCAGGCGCGAGATCGTCGAACGCAGCGCGATCTCCGCTCCCGGCCCGTCGTGATCGCCCCACAAGGAGTCCACCAGGCGGTCCACCGAGATGATGATGTGGCGATCGATGAGGAGCCGGGCGATGAGCGCACGCGCCTTCGCGCCCCCGATGTCGATTGGACGCCCGTCCCAGGCGATCTCGACGGGTCCGAGCACCCGAATCTCCAGGCGCCCGGCCGCACCCCCCGACGGAACCCGCTGCTCCACCCGACTATCCCGTGCTGTCGTACACGAACCCCGCCGCTTGCTCGGTGACAAGGTGGGGATGCTCCCTGCGGAAGGCCCGCACCGTGTACCCCGTCACGACTGTGTCCTCGAGCGCACGGACGGAGGCGCTGCGCGGCAGGTTGAGGATCGGCCCGAGCTCCCCGACGTAGTTCCCGGGCTCCATGAGTGCCAACACCTCGGTGCCACCGTCGAACAGCTCGCGATAGACCTCGAGCTGCCCGGACTCGACCCGGTAGATCAGTTCACCCCGTTCGCCCTGACGGAAGAGGATCTCTCCGGAAGCCAGGCTGACCTCTTCGGGCTCCCGATCGGCCTGCGCGAAGTTCGGTGCCAGCTCGATCACCCGGTCGGCCAGTTGGCTGACCCGGTCGTCGTGGGTCGACACGACGACGATGCGGCCTGGGCTCGCGAGTTCGCGCATCAGACGGAGAATACCCTCCACCTGAATGTGATCGAGATGAGCCGTCGGCTCATCGGCCAACAGCAGTGGCGGATCGTGCACCAGGGCCCGGGCGATCGCCACCCTCTGCTGTTGGCCGCCGGACAGTTGGGCGGGGCGGTGGTGGGCACGCTCGTCCAACCCGACGCGACCCAGCAACTCGTTGGCCCGCGCCTTGGCTGCGCTCCGGGACATACCCGCCAGGCGCAGCGGCACGACGACATTGCCGCGCGCCGTCAGGCTGGGGATCAGGTTGAAGGCCTGGAAGACGACGCCCACGGTGTGGCGGCGGTACTCGGACAGCGAGGGGCCCCGCAACTCGTTGACGACGAGGGGTCCGAAGGTGATATGCCCATCGGTCGGGGTGAGCAGTCCAGCGAGGCACGAGAGAAGGGTCGTCTTGCCGCAGCCGGACGGCCCCAGGAGCACCACCAGCTCGCCGTCCTCGGCGTTGAAATTCAGTCCGTCGAGCGGCTTGATGACGTAGCCACCCGAGTCGAAGGCGACGGTCAGGTCCTGGACAAGGAGGTCGTCGCTCATCCGAAGGCCGTCGCAGGGTCGGCGCCGGTGACTCTGCGCAGCGCCGAGATGCTCGCGATGACGCCGACTATCACCGCGATGAGTGGCAGCACGAGGCGGGCATCAGGCGTGATGTCGACGGGCTGGGCGAAGAGTGGCCCCATCAAGCTCGCCAGCAGCTCGGCCAGGATGGCGGCGAACAGGGTGACGACCACTGCCTCCACGACAAGGCTGAGGAACAGCGTCCGCGACGAGGACCCGAGGGCCTTGAGCACTGCGAAGTCCCGCTTTCGCTCGAGCGCGGCGACGTAGAGCATGGAGGCGACGATGGCCGCGGCGATGAACCACATGAGCGAGCGTGTGTTGTCGATGGAGCTCACGGCGCTGCCGAGCGCCCCCACGGTGTCGGTGACCACTGCCGACGGCGCCAGCACGACCAGCCCAGTCGGGACGCCCGCCGGCGTGCCCTCCGTCGTGACGGCCGTGATCAGCGGCCGCCCGCCCGTGACCGCCCGCTGCACCGTCGCCAACGGCATGTACACGACCGGGATCCCACCGTCCATGGTGCGGTCGTCGACCACGCCGACCACGTCATAGGGCTGCCCGCCCAGATGGAGCACGCTGCCGACCGGCGCGTGGACCTTGGAGTCCACCACGGCCTGCTCGGGACCGGAGAGCCCGTGACCCGACACGACCTGGGGATCACCCAACCCACCGGGTTGTACCCCCATGAGATTGACCGACTGGGGCACCGTCGACCCGGCGACGAGGACCACCTGCTCGGGCGCGAACAGCACGGCGGAGGCGCGGTGCACGCCGGGTTCGCGCGCCACGGCGCTGACGTCGGCGGCGGGAAAGGCCGCGAAGGCGGTCAGGCGGCCCTGGGCAGAAGGAGCCATCACCCACGAAGTGGCACCCACCCCGTCGACCGTCGACGCGACCTCGGCATGGAAGCCGTCGGCCAACCCGCTCAAGGCGAGTGCCAGCGCCAGCACGAGCCCGACACCGACGACGGCGATGAGGAACTGCCGGGACCGGAACCACAGGTCCGCGAACGTGACTGCCAGCACTGCCCGGCCCCCTTCATCGCCAAAGCGGGCGAATCGGGAGATGCTAACCCTTCTGCAACCGGTGTGCGTCAGGCCGGAGACCCCGCGGCCGCCCAGGCCTCCCTACGCCGCCAGCGCGGCCAGTCGGACGAAGAGCGACTGAACGAGGAGCGTCTCGTTCGGGTTGCGCGGCAACGCCTCCGCCGTCTCGGTGATCAGCCCGACTGCCTCGGTGGCGCTGCGCACGTCCGGATCGCCCACGGCGACCTTGCCGCGGGCCGCCTGCACGACGCGACCGCGGTAGGCCCGGGCCAGCACGCCCAGTCCCGCCCGGAGGGCATCGGTGCGGAAGCGGCGCTCCTCGCGCTGGTGCTGCTCCACTATCTCCTTGCGCCCGGGCAGCCCGCGTTCGCCCATCTCCTTGGCCGCCGCGGTCAGAGATTCGATCTCCTGGGCGTGGGCCGCGCGCAGGGGCTCCACCGCACGGTCGGCCGACTCGAGCACGCGGCGGGTCATGCCGGCGGCCGTCATGCCGGCAGCGGTCAACTCCTCGGGGACCGACGCCCACAACGCCACGCGTGCCCCGACGTCGGGGTCGTCGACCATCACCCGGGCCCGCTCGGGATTGCCACCGGCGCTGTCGGCCACCACGGCGGCCACGTCGGCGGCCACGCCCGAATCCGTCAGCCACTGCACCAGCTCGGCCCGGGGCACCGGCGGAAAGTCCACCTCGACGGAACGGCTCGCAATGGTCACCAGGTCGGGAGTGACGTCATCGGTCAGCAGCACGAAGACCGTGTCACCCGGCGGCTCCTCCAGTGTCTTGAGCAGGACCGGTGCACGGTCGAGCACGAGGTGCACGTCGAGGATGACGATCACCTGGCGCGCCGCGTGCAGCGGGCGCCGCTGGGCTAGCGTGACGACCTGGCGCAGGGTCTCCTTCGAGACCGAGGCGCCACTGCGGCGCACGATATGGAGATCGGGATCGGTCCCGGCCAGCGCGGCGCGGCAGGTGGCACACTCCCCGCACCCGCCCTCGGGGCAGAGCAACGCGGCGGCGAACCCGTGCGCGGCGGCGAGCCCCCCGTTCCCGGGCGGCCCGCGGAAGAGATAGGCGTGCACGGGATTGACGGCCGCGGCGCGCAAGGCCTCCACCGCCGCGTCCTGCGCCACCACCCCGGCGAAGAGTGCGGGGGACGGAATGTCCGCGGTCATTGGCGCCCCGCCGGCGCGTCACCCAGCCGCTCGTGCACGAGGGCCACCATATGGGCTGTCAGCGCCGCGACATCCAGGGACCCGTCCACGACGATCCAGTGATCCGGGTCCAGCGCCGCCTGGGTCAGGAACCCCTGGCGGACCCGGGCGGCGAAGTCCGGCCCCAGCCGCTCCATCCGGTCGGCCCGGCCCCGGCCCGCCGCGGCCAGCCGGGCCGCGGCAACCTCGACTCCCACATCGACCAGGACCGAGAGATCGGCGGCCAGCCCGTCGGTGGCCCACCCCACCAGCTCGCCCAGTGCGACGACGTCGAGACCCTGCCCGTAGCCCTGGTAGGCGATGGTCGAGGCCGCGTAGCGGTCGCTGACCACCCATTCGCCCGCCTCGAGGGCCGGCTCCAGCACGCGGGCCACGTGCTCGGCCCGGTCGGCCGCCATCAGCAGGGCCTCGGCCCGGGGCGAGGGCGGGGATGCCTCGGGCGCCAGGAGCAGCTCGCGCAACCGGGCCCCGACGGGCGTGGCGCCGGGCTCGAACGTCAGGGTGGCCCCGAGGGCCTCAGCCAGCGCGCGGGCCTGCGTGGACTTGCCGCAGCCGTCGATGCCCTCGAGCGCGATGAGGCGACCCCGGGCGGGCATCTCAGAAGGGTTCGGTCGGTGGAGCCTTCATCGCAGCGGGTCCGGAGGGGTCGGACGACGTGGCCGCCTTCTTGGCGCCCGTCGCCTTCTTCGCCGCGCCGCTCTTCTTGGCCGCCTTCTTCGCCGTGGCCTTCTTGGCGGGCGCCTTCTTCTTGGCCGGCGCGGTCTTCTTGGTTGCCTTCTTCTTGCGGGTCGACGGCCCGGCGGCCCGGCGCTCGCCCAGCAACTCGGACGCGCGCTCGATGCCGATCGACTCCACCGCATCGCCCTTGCGCAGGCTGGCGTTCGTGGTGCCGTCGGTCACGTAGGGGCCGAAGCGGCCGTCCTTGACCACGATCGGAAGGTTGGTGGCCGGGTCGGTGCCCAGCTCGCGCAGCGGTGCGGCCGACGCCCGGCCTCGGCGCTGCTTGGGCTGCGCGAACAAGGCCTGCGCCTCGGGCAGCGTGACGGTCAGCAGCTGCTCCTCGCTGCCGAGGCTGCGCGTGTCGGCGCCGCGCTTGAGGTAGGGGCCGAAGCGGCCGTTGTGGGCCACCACGTCCTCATCCGTCTCGGGATCGGTCCCGATGACGCGCGGGATCTGCAACAGCTGCAGGGCCTCCTCCAGCGTCAGCGTGCCCGGTTCCATGGACGAGAAGAGCGACGCCGTGCGCGGCTTGTCGCCGCCCTCTGTGACCTCGCCCACCTGGACGTAGGGACCGAAGCGACCGGCCTTGACCTGAACGTCGAGCCCGCTCTCGGGGTGGGTGCCGAGCACCCGGTCGTTGGAGGGCGCGGCCAGGATCTCCTCGGCCCGCTCGATCGTCAGCTCGTCGGGCGCCATGTCGTCGGGGATGGACGCCCGGTCCTCCCCGTGCTGCAGATAGGGGCCGTAGCGGCCGACACGGGCGACGATCGGCTCGCCGTCGCTCCCGTCGCCGAGAGGGATGGAGTTGATCTCGCGCGCGTCGATCGCGCTCATATGCGTCGCCACCGAGGCCTTCAGCCCCACGGCCTCGACCTCGTCGCCGTGCCCGTTGGCCGCACCTGGGACGTTCGTGCCGAAGTAGAAGCGCGTCAGCCAGGGCAAGGCCTCCTCGCGCCCGGCCGCGATCTCGTCGAGGTCGTCCTCCATGGAGGCCGTGAAGCCGTAGTCGACCAGGTCGCCGAAGTAGCGCTCCAGCAGCCCGACGACGGCGAAGGCGGTGAAGCTCGGGACGAGCGCCGTCCCCTTCTTCCACACGTAGCCGCGGTCGAGGATGGTGGCGATGACGCTGGCGTAGGTCGACGGGCGCCCCACACCGAGCTCCTCCATGGCCTTGACGAGCGAGGCCTCGGTGTATCGGGCCGGCGGCTGCGTGGTGTGCGAGCCGGGCTCGAAGGCGTCGCCCACCACCACGTCGCCCACGGCCAGAGCGGGAAGCACGACCTCCCGGTCTGCCAACTCGGCGTCCGGGTCGTCCTCACCCTCGACGTACGCGCGCAGGAACCCCGGGAAGGCGATGACGCGCCCGCTGGCGGAGAACTCGGCTTCTTGTCCCTGGGCCAGACCCTCTGGCACCTCGGTCGTGAGGCGGACCTGGGCGCTCGTCCCGGTGGCGTCGTTCATCTGGGAGGCCACCGTGCGCTTCCAGATCAACTCGTACAGGCGGAGCTCGTCCCCCGACAGCTCGCCGCCGGCCTGCTCGGGCGTCCGGAACGTCTCGCCGGAGGGGCGGATGGCCTCGTGGGCCTCCTGCGCGTTCTTGACCTTGCGCTCGTAGCGGCGCGGCGCCTCGGGCACGTAGGCGTCGCCGTACATCTGCCGGGCCTGGCTCCGGGCCGCGGTGAGCGCCTGGTCCGACAGCGTGGTCGAGTCCGTGCGCATGTAGGTGATGAAGCCCTGCTCGTAGAGGCGTTGGGCCACCTGCATGGCCCGCTGCGCGCTGAAACGCAGCTTGCGGCCGGCCTCCTGCTGCAGCGTCGACGTCATGAAGGGCGCGGCGGGCGAGCGGCGGAAGGGCCGCTCGGTCACGTTGCTCACGGTGAAGGAACGGCCGGCCAGGGCCGCGGCGACCGACGTCGCCTCCTCCTCGGCCAGCACCCGGACGTCGTTCTTGCCGGTGCGCTCGCCGTGCTCGTCGAAGTCCTTGCCCGTGGCGATGGTGGCACCACCCAGACCGACCAGTGCGGCGCCGAAGCCCGATGCCGCGGCGGCGTTGGTGAATGTGCCGTCCACACCCCACCACGTGGCGGAGCGGAAGCGCATGCGGGCCCGCTCGCGCTCGACCACCATCCGGGTGGCCACGCTCTGCACCCGCCCGGCCGACAGGCGCGGCATGACCTTGCGCCACAGGACGGGCGACACCTCGTAGCCATACAGGCGGTCGAGGATGCGGCGCGCCTCCTGGGCGTCGACCAACCGGCGGTCGAGGTCGCGCCACTCCTCCACGGCGCGGGCGATGGCGGTGGGCGTGATCTCGTGGAACACCATGCGCTTGACGGGCACGGTCGGCGACAGCACCTCGGAGAGGTGCCACGCGATCGACTCGCCCTCGCGGTCTTCGTCCGTGGCCAGATACAACTCGTCCGCGTTCTTCAGCAGCTTCTTGAGGTTGGCCACCACCGACTTCTTCGGCGCGGACACCACGTAGAGCGGCTTGAAGCCGTTGTCCACGTCCACCCCGAGCCGCGCCCACGACTCACCCTTGTAGGCGGCGGGGACCTCGTCGGCACCGCGCGGCAGATCGCGGATGTGGCCGATGGAGGACTCCACAATGAAGTCGGGCCCGAGCATGCCGCCGATGGTGCGTGCTTTGGCCGGCGACTCCACAATGACGAGCGCCTTACCCATGACACACCCCGCGGGGCAGCGATCGGAGAGAGGAAAGGGAGGGCATGGTCACGTCAGAGTGGGGGTCCGCCACCCCACCTGTCAAGGGCGGGGTGCACGACGAGGGCGCCGGCAATGCGGTTCGTAATGCGCCTGACCAGGTTAATCGGCCGACGCCACGGCGGCGGGCGCCGGCGTCGAATCGGCCGCATCGTCGGCGTCCATCGCCTCGGCCCCGCGCTTGGAGAAGGCCAGCGCCGCCAGGAGGATGACCAGCGAGACGCCGGCGATGGCCAGGCGGGCACCCGTGTGGTGCCGCAGCGAGATCACGGCGGGCAGGATGAGCAACGACACCAGGTTCATGACCTTGATCATCGGGTTCAGCGCCGGTCCGGCCGTGTCCTTGAAGGGGTCGCCCACCGTGTCGCCGATGACGGCGGCCTTGTGGGCCTCCGATCCCTTGCCGCCCTCGTTTCCGTCCTCGATGTACTTCTTGGCGTTGTCCCACGCCCCACCCGAGTTCGACAGCGTGTTCGCCATGAGCTGGCCAGTCAGGATGGCTCCGGCCAGGAAGGCGCCGAGCGCCAGATAGTTGATGCCGAACCCGACGATCACCGGGGACAGGATGGCCAGCAGTGCCGGGGTCGCCAGCTCACGCTGCGCCGCCGCCGTACAGATGCTGATCACCCGCCCGTATTCGGGCTTTTCGGTGTAATCCATGATCCCCGGGTGCTCGCGGAACTGGCGGCGGACCTCGAGCACGACGGTGCCGGCCGAACGTCCTACGGCGCGGATGGCGAGGGACGAGAACAGGAAGGCGATCGAGCCACCGATCAGGAGGCCGATGAACGTCGTGGGGTTGGCCACGTTGATCTGGATGATCGAGAAGAGCTTGGCCCCCGTCGCGTGCAGGCTCGGGAGTTGTTGGCCGATCGTCTCAATGAAGGAGGCAAAGAGTGCCACCGACGCGATGACGGCCGAGCCGATGGCCACCCCCTTGGTGATGGCCTTGGTGGTGTTGCCTACGGCGTCGAGACTGACCATCACGCGCTCGGCCTCACCAGTGAACTCGCCCGACATCTCGGCGATGCCCGCCGCGTTGTCCGAAACCGGGCCGAAGCTGTCCTCCGACACGACCATGCCGGCGGTGGCCAGCAGGCCGATGCCGATCAGGGCGACCAGGTAGAAGGTCAGCTCGATGTTGCCGTCCCCCAGCCCGATGGCCACGCCAATGGCGATGGCGATGGCGATGATGGCCCACACCGACGACTCGAGGCCGATGGCGATGCCGGCCAGCACCGTGGTCGCCGGTCCCGTGCGGGCCGAGGCCGCGATCTCCTTCACCGGTCCGCGCTCGGTCGAGGTGAACTGCTCGGTGATCTGGCTGGCCACCAGGGAAAGGATCACCCCGGTGAGAACCGCATAGAAGACCTTGAGGTCATGCACGTAGTACTGGGCGACGAAGAAGGCGCCGATCACGGTGAGGAGGGCCGCCAGCCAGAACCCGCGGTTGATCGGGGCCAGTGCGTTGCGGTCGTTGTTGCGGGCCCGCACCACCACGACGCCGATAACGGAGGCGAAGATCCCGATGGCCGGGACGATGAGGGGGTACAGCACCGCCGCCGTCGTGTGGTGGAAGCGGAAGGCGGAGTACCCCAGGATCAGCGCAGCGATGATGGTGATCTCGTAGGACTCGAAGAGGTCGGCGGCCATGCCCGCGCAGTCACCGACGTTGTCACCCACGTTGTCGGCAATGGTGGCCGCATTGCGCGGGTCGTCCTCGGGGATGCCCGCCTCCACCTTGCCGACCAGGTCCGCGCCGACGTCGGCCGCCTTCGTGAAGATGCCGCCGCCAACTCGCATGAAGAGGGCGAGGAGGGAAGCACCGAACGCGAAGCCGATGAGCACGGCGGTCGCCGAGTTCTGGAAGATGAGGACGATGGCCGTGGCGCCCACGAGGCCGAGACCCACGCAGAGCATGCCGGTCACGGCGCCGGTGCGGAAGGCGACCCGGAGGGCCTCCTTCATGCCGCCGCCCTTGGAGGCCGCCGCCGCCGTGCGGACGTTGCCCCGCACGGCGATGCTCATGCCGATGAAGCCGGTGAGGCCGGAGAAGGTCGCGCCGAAGAGGAAGCAGATCACCCGGTAGATCCCGTCCTGCGTGAAGCTCAGGGCAATGGAACCGTCAGGCCGCACCACCTTGGTGGCGGTGAAGAAGATCAGGACCGCCAACGGGATGATGATCAGCACGATGGCCCGGAATTGGCGGGACAAGAACGCCTGCGCGCCCTCCTGGACCGCCAGCGCGATCTCCTTCATCTTGGCGGTGCCCTGGTCGAAAGAGAGGACGTTGCGAGCCAGGAGTAGGCCGGACACGATGCCGACAATGCCCGCCAACAGGCAGATATAGAGCCACGTCTTGTCGACCCCGCCGAGGTGGAAGGCTTGGTAGCCGCCTGCGCCTTCGGCTGCGAGCGTCTTGATCATTCCCGGTGTGCCCTTTCTGTTCCTGTCCGTCTGGCGAGGAGGGGATGGAGGCGCCCCCCTCCGTGCGGTGCGGCAGCACTCAGCACCATTGCATTCGATGTCATCACCCCAGGACGACGGCGCGCCGGTGGGGTCGCACCCGACGTCGGGCCGGGGGGCACGTTAGCGACTGACGACGGGCCGGGCAATTTGACTGTCATCGAACCGGTGGCTCGTGCGGGGGGCGCGTCAGGACTCCGCCGGATCACTCTGCGCCCCTTGCACCAGCTCGAATGAGGGGTTGAGCATGGCGGGCCGGCGGCCCCAGGTGCCCACCATCCCCTCGGCCACCAGGCGGGCGCCCGGCTCGATCCCGGCGATCTTGGGACGCCCCTGGAAGACCAGGAGCAGGCCCCCCGTTCCGTCGCTGAGCACACACTCGAGGTTCGACGTCCCCGCCCGGGGCTGGACCCGGACGGACTTGACCCGGCCGGCCACCCGGACGCGCTGGCGGGGCAGCACCGAGGCGATGGGTGTCGTGGCCCCAGCCCGCTGCGCCAGCGTCTGGTCGGCCGCCAGGACGGTCGCCGGGCGCCTGGGGCCGTCCCGACGCCCGATGCGGTCGAGGCCGCTCCTCCCCTCGGCGTCGACCGGTCCGGACCCGTCACCGGGAGCAGCACCGAGGCGGGCCCGTTGGACCGACCGGCCGTACGACCGCACCCGCTCACCGAACTGGCCGCTCACGGCGAACGGGACGATGGTGGCGCTCACGTGCGGCACCTGGCCCAGGACAGCAGCGATCTTGTCGGCCGTGCGGTCGTGCAGGAAGCGCTGCCAGACCCGGCGGTAGCTGCGGCGCGGCAGGAGCACGGTGCACTCGGTGTCGCCGTCCAGGGTGGCGTCGGCCACGAGCTCAATGGCGGCCCGGCCCAGCCGGCGGTCCGGGACTTCGATGATGTCGAGCGGCAGGCGACCCAGGCCGAACCGGCCCCACTCGGCCTCGAGCTCGCGGGCCGCCTTGGTGTCGATGTCGAAGTGGACCGCGCGCAGGTCGTCGGGCGCCAAGGTGCGGGCGTACTGCAGGGCCCGCACCGTCGCCATGTCGAGCCGGTCGACGAACACGACGACCACGTGCCGTCGCAGCAGCGGCTCCTCGGTCGCTTCGGACACCCCTGTCTCGAGCATCTCGGCTTCCGTCTCGTACTGGTGGTGCAGCCGGATCAGTCCGATGTAGAGCAACGGCCCGACGACGAAGATGAGCCAAGCGCCTTCCTTGAACTTCGCCACGGCGAAGATCAGCACGACCGTGAAGGACAGGAAGGCGGAGAAGCCGTTCACCAGAACGCTGCGCTTCCAGTGCCCCACCCGTGCCGTCAGGTGGTGCTTCACCATGCCCGACCCGGCCATTGTGAAGCCGGTGAACACGCCGATGGCATAGAGCGCCACCAGCCCGTTGACCTGTGCCTTGTAGACAAGTATGAGCGCCAGGGCCACGCCTGCCAGCACCAGGATCCCGTTGGAGAAGGCCAGTCGGTGGCCGCGCCGCGTCAGCTGGCGCGGCAGGAAACGGTCGCCGGCCACGAAGCTGGCCAGGTAGGGGAAGCCGTTGAAGCTGGTGTTGCCGCCCGTGTAGAGGATCAGCATGGTGGCCAGCTGCACGACGTAGAACAAGAGGTGGCCCAGCGGGCTGGTGCCGAACACGGCCTTCACCTCTTGGGACACCACGGTGGGCGTTCCGCCGGCGTAGGGGACGGCATGGGTCCAGCGGGCCAGCAGCGTGACGCCCAGCACCAGGAAGGCCAGCGTCGAGCTCATGGCGACGAGCGTCTGGCGGGCGTGCTTGGCCTCGGGCCGCTTGAAGCTGCTCACCCCGTTGGAGATCGCCTCGAGCCCGGTCAGCGACGAACCGCCGTTGGCGAAGGACCGCAGCAGGAAGATGAAGGCCAGCCCCATGAGCCAGCCCTCTCCCGGTGTGCCGATCTTGCCGCCGTAGACCTCGCTGGCCGGCGGCAACGGGATGGCGTGCAGCGTCCCGAGCGCCTCCTTAATGAAGCCGAAGACGATGACGCTCGAAAGGGAAAGGATGAAGAAGTAGGTGGGGATGGCGAAGTAGCTCCCAGCCTCACGGATGCCGCGCAGGTTGCCGTAGAGGAGCAGCAGCACGACCGCCACCGTGATCTCGACGGTGAACCTGGCCAGGCTCGGCACGGCGCTGGTGAGCGCCGCCGTCCCCGCCGACGTCTGCACAGCGACCGTCACCGTGTAGTCGATCAACAGCGCTACGGCGGCGATCTGCGCAATGCGCGGCCCGAAGTTGTCGCGGGCGACCACATAGGAGCCGCCGGCCTTCGTGTAGAGCTGAATGACCTCTAGGTACGAGAGCGTCACGAAGAACAGGACGCCGAGGATGGCGAGGGTGATGGGGACGACCAGGGCGAAGGCGGCCAGGCCCACGTAGGGCACCAGTTGGGTCAGCATCTCCTCGGTGCCGTAGGCCGAGGACGAGATGCAGTCCGGCGCCAGCACCCCGAGGGCGATGATCTTGTTGAGGCGCTCGCTCGCCAGCTGCTCGGTGACCAAGGGCGGCCCGAGCAGCCTGTTCTTCAAGCGGTAGCGGCGGCTCTCGGGGATGGAGTCGGCCGCCATCCCGGGCAGCGGGCCCGGCGACGGGCCGACCGGAGTCGGGGTCGCCGTACCCGGGGTCGCCACGGGCACACAGTAGAAGCAATCCGCTCAGCCGAGAGGCAGCCTTTGCAAGACCCGACGCGGCGTGTTGCACTGTGGCGTGCACGTCATCATCGTCGGGTGTGGCCGCGTGGGTTCGGGCCTCGCCCTCTCCCTCAGCGCCGAGGGCCACTCGGTGGCCATTTTGGACAAGTCGGCGAAGGCCTTCCGGCGCCTCAAGGAGTGGGACGGGCCCTGCATTTTGGGGTCCGGATTCGACCGTGACGACCTCGAGAAGGCGGGCGCTCTCGAGGCCGATGCCCTGGCCGCGGTCACCAGCGGGGACAACACCAACATCCTCACCGTGCGCATCGCCCGGGAGACCTACAAGATCCCCAATGTCGCGGCCCGCATCTACGACCCCCGCCGCGCCGAGATCTACCAGCGTCTGGGCATTCCCACGGTGGCCACGGTGACGTGGACCATCGACCAGGTCCGCCGGCGCCTCCTGCCCGACGAGGACGTCGGCGACTGGTCCGACGCCACCGGGCGCCTGACCCTCGTCGACCGCTCGTTGCCCGAGAAGTGGGCGGGGCGCCCTCTGTCGGACATGGAGCAACCCGGACGCCTCAGCCTGGTCTCGGTGACACGATCGGGCGTGCCCCGGCTCGACGGACGCGAACTGGTGGGGCAGGAGGGCGACGTCCTGCTCTTCGCTGTGATCGACGACGCCTTGAACGAGTTCGACGCCATGCTGGCGCGCACCGAGGGCGCGGACAAGGACGCTGCGCGGTGAAGGTGGCCATCGCAGGGGCGGGCAGCGTCGGCACCGCCATCGCGTCGGACCTGCACGCCAACGGTCACGAGGTGCTCCTCCTGGAGCAGGACCCCGAACTGGTGGAACGCCTGCGCCCCACGCTGGATATCACCTGGGTGGCGGCCGACGCCTGCGAGGTCTCCTCGCTCGACCGGGCCGGGCTCGCCACCGTCGACGTGGTTGTGGCGGCCACCGGTGACGACGAGGACAATCTCGTCATCTCGCTCCTGGCCAAGCAGGAGTTCGCCGTCCCCCGGGTCGTGGCCCGGGTCAATCATCCCAAGAACCAGTGGCTCTTCAACGAGAGTTGGGGCGTGGATGTCTCGGTGTCGACCCCACAGCTCCTGACCGCCCTCGTCGAGGAGGCGGTCTCGGTCGGCTCGCTCGTGCGGCTGCTGCAGTTCAAGGGCGGCGTGGCCCACCTGGTCGAGATCACGTTGGCCGAGGACTCCCCGGCCAACGACACGACGATCGCCGATCTGGCCTTCCCGCGGGACGCCGTCGTCGTGGCCGTGGTCCGCAGCGACCGTCTCATCGTCCCCCGGGGCGACACCACCTTCCAGTCCGGCGACGAGGTGCTCGTGCTGGTGACGGCCGACGCCGAGGACGCCGTGCACGCCTTGTTCATCGCGGAGCAACGGGCCTAGCCGCAACCAGCCCGCAACCCCCGCGACGTCCCAGTTCACGGGCACCAAACGTTCGCGTTCGCGTCTTCGAATTGTCACGCCCGCTCAAGCCGGAGCCCCGGTCGCCCGTAGCATTAAAGGTATGGAGGCGGCCTTCTTCGATCTCGACAAGACGGTCATAGACCGAGCTTCCATCGCCGCGTTCGGCCGGCCCTTCCTGAAGGGTGGACTCATCAACCGGCGGACGGTGGCGCGGGCCGCCATATCCCAGCTGATCTACCTCTACTTCGGCGCCGACGAGGAACGCCTTGTTCGTGTCCGAGAGTCGATGCTGGCGCTCACCAAGGGATGGGATCGGGCCCAGGTCCGCCAGATCGTCCGCGAAACGATGCTCCAGACGATGGAGCCGATCATGTACGCCGAGGCGCTCGAGCTCATGGAGCTCCACCGGGCCGCCGGGCACCGCGTCTACCTGGTCTCCGCGTCGCCCGAGGAGATCGTGCTGCCTCTCGCCGATCTGCTCGGCGTGGACGGGGCCATCTGCTCACGCGGCGAGGTCGACGAGCAGGGGTGCTACACGGGCCGCATGGCCTTCTACGCCTACGGCGAGTCCAAGGCCGCCGCCATGCGCGAGCTGGCGGAGCGCACCGGGCTCGACCTGGCGGCCAGTAGTGCGTACTCCGACTCGGGCACCGATCTCCCGATGCTCGAGGCAGTCGGCCGCCCGGTGGCGGTGAATCCGGACCGGGCGCTGGCCAAGGTGGCACGCGAGCGCGGCTGGGAGGTGCGGAACTTCACCAAGCCGATTCGGCTGCGCGACCGGGTGGGGCGCACTACGCCCGTCGTGACGACGAGCCTGGCGGTGGCCGGCGCGGCACTCATCTTGTGGCGACGCGGCCTCCGAGGCCGTCACGCCGCGGCCAGGCTGGCCGGACGCGCCGCCTGAGCCGGCGTCTTTGGTTTTCTACGCTTCGCGCAGCCGACGGGCGGCGAGGACGCCGATGGCGATCAGCACGGCGAGAATCAGCAGCTTCTTCATGACCGGAGCCTAGGCGCCGTCAGACGGTCAGCAAATCGCGTGCCCCGGTGTCCGAGGAGGGGTGGCGCAGCTTCGACATGGCCCGGGCCTCGATCTGGCGTATGCGCTCCCGGGTCAGGTTGAAGTGCTCGCCAACCTCTTCGAGCGTGCGGGGCTCGCCCCGGTCCAGCCCGAAGCGCAGGCGCAGGATCTCCCGCTCGCGCTCGTCGAGCGGCGACAGGAGCCGGCCGATCTCGTCGGGCAGGAGCGAAACCGCGGCCACCTCGAAGGGCGACTCGGCGGACCGGTCCTCGACGACATCGCCCAGCTCGGCATCGCCGTCCTCGCGCAACGGCTCGGACAGCGACAGGGGCTCCGCGCGGAAGCGCAGGGCCTCGACGAGCTTGTCCTCGGGCATCTCGACCTCAATGCCGAGCTCGGCCAGCGTGGCGGGGCGCCCGAGCTTGAGCTCAAGGCGGGCCTGCGCCTTCTGCACGCGGGCCAGCGTGTCGCCGGCATGGACCGGAAGGCGGATGGTCCGGCCCGTGTTGGCGATGCCACGGGTGATGGCCTGACGGATCCACCAGGTGGCGTACGTGGAGAACTTGAAGCCCTTGCGCCAGTCGAACTTCTCGACCGCGTGCATGAGGCCGAGGTTGCCCTCCTGAATCAGGTCCAGCAACGGGAGCCCCGAAGCCTGGTACTTCTTGGCGATCGAGACCACCAGGCGCAAGTTCGACTGCACGAAGGTCTGCTGTGCCTGCTCGCCCTCCATGACGGCGCGACGGAGCTCCCGCTTCTTCGCGGTGGTGAGCCCTTTGGGCGCCTTGGCCACGTCGGCCTCGGCTTCGCGCCCCGCCTCAATGGCCTGGGCCAAGCGGACCTCGTCGTCCTTGGTCAGCAGCGGGTACTGACCGATGTCTGTCAGGTAGAGCCGGACGAGATCCTCGTCGTCGCGCTCAATTCGTTCCTTGGCCAAAATCTTCGCCAAACCTTCCGTCCCATGACCACGGCAGGGGAACCTGGCCGGGCTGTCGCGCTCGTGAAAACGCAGCCGACGACCGTTTCGGGCGTACGTGGGCTGCCCAGACAGTGTAATGGGGTTGTCAAGATGTAGGCACAGCAGGGGAAACGTGTCGTAGCCCAACGCCCATTCCGGTGCGGGCCCACGAGCAGCTTCCCTCGTCAACCCGTCGGCGACCCCTTGAGCAGAGCACGACCACCGGCGATCTCGACGGCCAGATCCCTGTGGGCGCTCGCCAGAACCTGCAGGACCGAGGCCTCGCTGACGGGGTTCGGCGTCTGTCGGTGGGCGTTGTAGACGGCCTGCAGCCGGGGGAGCGCTGTCTCGACCAGCGCCACCACACCGGCCCGGGCGTCGGGCGCGGCAGCCACAGCGTCGAACGCCTCGGCCAAGGATCCCTGCGGTGGCGTCACCAGGCCCGTCCTCTCGACGCCCGCCCGCACCGGCAGCCGCTCGGCCCAGCAGGCGGCCAGCAGGCCGTGGCGCCGCGACACGCTGGCGCACCAGACCCGCAGCTCCGGCTGGAGCCCGCCGTCCCGAGCGTTGTCGGCCCCAGTCGCCCAGGCTCCTGCGACCTCGAAGATCTGCTTCTCGGCCCAGCAATAAGCGCCGACCAGCGCGGCCAACTGGTCAATGTCCCGCCACGTCGCGGTGGCGACCTCCGGCTCAGGCACGCTCCGACTCCTCCAGAGCCGAGGAGCGATAGCGGTTCGTGATGGGCATGCGACGGTCCTTGCCGAAGGCCTTCGTCGTGATGCGCACGCCCGGCGGCATCTGTCGGCGCTTGTACTCGGCGCCGTCGACCAGGCGGACGACCTGGTCCACAACCGCCGGGTCGAACCCCTCCGCCACGAGTTCCGCCGCGGTGCGGTCACGTTCGACGTAGCCCTGCAGGACCGGGTCGAGCTCCTCGTACGGCGGGAGGGACTGGTCGTCGCGCTGATCCGGGCGCAACTCAGCCGAGGGCGGCTTGTCCAGCACGCTGTCGGGGATGGGGCCCGGCAGGCCCTCGAGCACGGCCTGCGTGTTCCGGAAGCGGCACAGCTCGTACACGAGCGTCTTGGGTACGTCCTTGATCACCGCGAAACCCCCGGCCGAGTCCCCGTACAGCGTGGAGTAGCCGGTAGCCATCTCACTCTTGTTCCCCGTGGTGAGGACGATCCATCCCTTGGCGTTGGACACCGCCATGAGCAGCACGCCCCGCAAGCGCGACTGCAGGTTCTCGTCGGTCAGCCCGAACGGTTCGCGCCCGAGCACCGGCGCCACCATGGAGGAGAACGCGACGTGCGCCTCCTCAATGGGCACGGTCTTCATGTCGACGCCGAGCCGCTCGGCCAGTGCGCGGGCGTCGTCGCGAGAACCCTCGCTCGAATAGCGCGACGGCATGGAGATGCCGTGCACCCGCGATGCACCCAGCGCGTCCACCGCGATGGCGGCCACCAGCGAAGAGTCGATCCCGCCCGAGAGGCCGATCACCGCCTCGGAGAAGCCGTTCTTGCGGAGGTAGTCGCGAGTGCCCAGGACCAGGGCGGCGTACACCTCGGCGTGGTCGCTGAGGACGGGGCGCGGCGTCATCGGCGCCAGGGGGAGGTGGTCGGTGCGAGGGGCCCCGGTCACCACGACACGCGGCAGGAGCTCGGTGACAGCGCGCGGGGAGTGAGGCCCGATGGGCAGATCCACGACGACGAGATCCTCGGCGAACTGGGCGCCCGAGCCGACCAGGGTCCCCTCAGCGTCGACGATGAGCGAGTCGCCGTCGAAGACCAGCTCGTCCTGCCCTCCCACCTGGTTCACGTAAGCGACGGCACACCCGGCCTCAGCCACCCGGCCCGCCAGCATGGCGAGTCGCTCGACCCGCCGTCCCCGGTTGTACGGCGATGCGTTGAGGTTCACCACCACGTCCGCCCCGGCGCGCCCGGCTTGGGCGACGGGGCCGTCGTCGAACCAGATGTCCTCACAGATGGAGACTCCGACCCAGGCGCCCGCCACCCCGAACAGCGGGGGCGGCTCGTGGCTCGGCACGAACCACCGTTGCTCGTCGAAGACGCCATAGTTGGGCAGGAAGCGCTTGTTGTAGACGCCGACCACGCGCCCGCCGGCGCACACCGCGGCGGCGTTGGCCAGCCCGACCCCGCCCGGAGCGGCGCCCACGAACCCGACCACGACGGCGCAGTGCCCCGTGGCGGCGGCGACCTTCTCGAGCGCCGTCACGTTGTCGGCCACGAACCCCGGCTTGAGAAGGAGATCCTCGGGCGGATAGCCCGGGATCGCCAGTTCGGGCATCACACAGATGTCGGCCCCGGCCGCCTCGGCGGCAGCCAGCGCGGAAAGCACCCGTTCCACGTTGCCGGACAGGTCGCCGACCACGGTGTTGAGCTGCGCGGCGGCGAGGCGCAGAGACGGCATCGCTCCAGATTACCGGCGGCCCCCGCCCCGCCTGCTGGCCGGCCGGCCGGCCCAGGCTCCCGGAAGATCGGGGTTCCCGGGCATGCGAAGCTTGTGTGGTGCAAAGCCAGCGGGATTACGTGCTCCGGACCGCCGAAGAGCGAGGGATCCGCTTCGTCCAGTTGTGGTTCACGGACGTGCTGGGGACCCCCAAGGGGTTCAACATCACCTCGGCCGAGCTCGAGAACGCGCTCGACGAGGGGATGACCTTCGACGGCTCGGCGATCGACGGCTTCAGCCGGGTGCAGGAGGCCGACGTCCTGGCCCGCCCCGACCCAGAGACCTTTCAGCTCCTGCCGTGGCACCACGACGATGCACAGGTGGCCCGAGTCTTCTGCGATATCGCCAACCTCAACGGCACGCCGTTCGAGGGTGACCCCCGCCACGCGTTGCGCCGGACGCTCGAACGGGCCCGCGCCGCCGGCTTCACCTTCTTTGCGTCGCCGGAAGTGGAGTACTTCTACTTCGCCGATGCCGACCCGGGGCGGGGCCCGGTCACCCTCGACGCCGGCTCGTACTTCGACCTGTCCGTCGCCGACCTGACGAGCGACCTCCGTCGAAGGTCCGTGCTCATGCTCGAGGAGATGGGTATCCCCGTCGAGCACACCCAGCACGAGGATGCCCGGAGCCAGCACGAAATCGACCTCCGCTACACCGACGCGCTCACCATGGCCGATACGGTCATGACCACCCGCATGGTGATCAAGGAGATGGCGCGCCAGGAGGGCGTCTTCGCCTCCTTCATGCCCAAGCCGCTCGCCGGAGTGCAGGGTTCGGGGATGCACACGCACATCTCGTTGTGGGAGGGCGAGCGCAACGCCTTCGTCGACGAGAACGACCAGTACGGGCTCTCCGAGGTGGCGCGGCGCTTCATCGCCGGTCTGCTGTTCCACGCCCGCGAGATCACCGCTGTCACCAACCAGTGGGTCAACTCCTACAAGCGGCTCATCCGTGGCTACGAGGCGCCCGTCCACGTCAGTTGGGCCCGCAACAATCGCTCCGCACTGGTCCGGGTGCCCGTGGTGAAGATGGGGAAGTCCGAGTCGACACGGCTCGAGTACCGGGCGCCCGACAGCGCCTGCAATCCGTACCTGACGTTCGCGGTCATTCTGGCCGCCGGACTGCGCGGCCTGGCCGAGGACTATCCGCTGCCGCCCGAGGCCGACGACAACCTGTTCACCCTCACCCCCAAGGAGCTGGCGAAGAAGGGGATCGAGCAATTGCCCTCGAGCCTGCACGATGCCGTCAACGAGATGGAGGGCTCCGAGCTACTGGCCGACACGCTGGGCGACCACGTCTTCGAATGGTTCATCCGCAACAAGCGGGAGGAGTGGGACGCCTATCAGGCCCAGGTGACCCAGTTCGAGCTGGACCGCTACCTGCCCCTTCTCTGAGCTCGACGAATGATGGACCCTCTCCTCTGCTTTCCGGTCGACCTCCCCGCCGAGGTCACGCTCGCGCTGCAGAACGCGGGCCTCGGCCATCGGAGCGTGACCGGACCCGACGACGTGGTCGCCTCGGGCCCCGACGGCCGCGTCACGGGCTATTCGGGCGCGCTCGTCGTCACCGGCGACGACATGTCCGCCGCCATCGCCTTCTGCCGCCACCTCCGGCTACGCGAGGTGCCCGTGACCCCGTTGCTCCTCGCCATCGGGACGGGACAGGTCGGTGAGCTCCTGCTGCGCGACGACCTCTACGACGACTTCTGCGTGCTACCCGCCCGGCCGGATGAGCTGGCGGCCCGTCTGCAGCACCTGTTCTGGCGTACGGGGCAGAGCATGCGGCCCGACATCATTGAGTACGGGCCCCTCATGCTCAACCTCGAGACGTACCAGGCCGCGGTCTCGGGTCGCGTGCTCGACCTGACCTACATGGAGTACGAGCTCCTGCGCTTCTTGGCCGGCCACCCGGCCAAGGTTTTCACCCGCGAGACGCTGCTCAGCCGGGTGTGGGGCTATGAGTACTACGGCGGCGCGCGCACGGTCGACGTCCACATCCGGCGCCTGCGGGCCAAGCTCGGCGAGGAGCACGCCCATCTGATTCAGACGGTCCGCTCGGTCGGCTACCGCTTCGGTCAGGTGGCCTGGCATCCCGGCGTGGCACAGCGCAATGGAGCCACGTCGGCACCGACGGCACCGACAACGCCGTCGCCGGCGGCTCAGCCCACCGGCGCGTAGGCCCAAGCTTCGACCTCGATCCGGGCCCCGATGGGGAGGGCCGCCACCGCGACGGCCGAACGCGTCGGTCTGTTCTCGGTGAAGTACTCCACCCACACCTCGTTCATGGCGCCGAACTCGGACATGTCGAGGAGGAACACCGTGGTCTTGACGACGTCGGCCAGCGTCGCGCCCTCTTTCGCGAGCACGTCGGCCACGTTCTGCAGGACCTGTCTGAGCTCGGCGATGGTCCCGCCCTCGACCAACCGGGGCTTCCCGCTGCCGTCGGTGGCCAGGCCGACCTGACCCGAGGTGATGACCCAGTCGCCGACACGACGGACGGGGGAGTAGGGACCAACGGCAGGGCTCATGCGCGCTCCTCTGGGCTCCCCGATGCTGCCACGTCACGCGACGGCGCCCGCACGGCATCGCGCCGGGTCGGCCAGCGACCCGGCAGCCCTTCGGCGATCCAGGCTGCCGCCAAGGTGGCGGCGAACACAGCGTTCGAGCCGTTGACGGGCCAACCATCCTCCTCGTGCAGCCGGACCGTGACCTGGGGCATGTCACGGGCGGCGAGGATGCCGAACGAGCGGATCGTGAGGTCAACGGGTTCACCGGCATGGTCGAGGGCGATCCCCTCGCTCCACACCATGCCGAGCGCCTGGTGCACCGCGCCGAGCGCGTAGGAACGCAGCGTCACCGGGCAGAGGACGGCACCTGCCCACACGTCCACCTCGACCCAGCCGCGCGACCCTTCTTTCACCTGCAGTTCGACGCGGGCACTGCCGGCCCCGGGCACGGCGACGTGCGCCTCGCCACCGCCCGGCGCGCCAGGCGCTGCAAGGAGCGCTGCACGCGCCGCCAGCACCTCGGCCCAGCCCGCGCCGCGCAGGTCGGACGACACCGGCGGCCCGGAGACATCGACCAGCCCGACCTCCAGGCCGGGGTTGCCGGCCTGCAGCCGGCGCACCAACGGTTGAAGGTCGGCCGATCCCGGCGTGCGGCCCATCCGGACGACCCCGGTCCCATCGGAACGGAGCGCGACGGCCAGGGGCGGGCGCTTGGGGCCGAGCCGCACGACATCCTCACGCCGCCACAGGACGCGGACGACGTCGCCGGTCGCGTCGGCGAGCGCCCGGGCGACAGTGGGGACCGGACTGTGTCGTTTGCCCCCGAACGCCCCGCCGTTGGCCAGCGGGGAGGCTGCAAGATGGCCAGGTCGGGCCCAGCTGGCGTCCGGCTCGACGTAGGCCGGCTCGAGCCACGACGTCTGCAGTGTGAGGGCCCAGTCACCTCGGGGCAACGCGACGGGATGCGACAAGGGCACTGTGCTGTTGCGGCCCTGCACGCGCCCGCTGGCGGCACGGGCGGCACGTAGGTCGGGGGCGAGTGCCCCGTCGGCCCCGAGTTGGACCCGTGCGGCAGGTGGTGCCGAGTCGTCGGCGAAACCGCCGGCGCCGAGGACCACGTCGGGCCCAGAGTTCTGAAAAGCCGGCCCTTCGACCTGGGCGCGCCACGCGGCCAGCAACGGATTGCGGGGATCGCCAGAGGGGGGCGGTGGCGCGCCGTCGACACCAAGTGCGCTGCATGCGGCCTCGACAATCGACTGCCAGCCCGTGCACCGGCACACGTGTGCGCGCAACGCGGCTTCGACATCGCGCCGCGTCGCCGGCCGGCTGGTTCCCGTCTGCTCGAGCGCGGCCAGCCGCATCACTATGCCGGGTGTGCAGAAGCCGCATTGGCTGGCTCCATGCTCGACGAAGGCGGCCGCCCATCGGTCGCGCAGCGCTTCGGGGGCTCCCTCGAGCGTGGTGACATGGCGACCGGCGATGCGCCGGACGGGGGTGACGCACGCAACGCGCGGAGCTCCGTCGACCCACACCGTGCAACAGCCGCACTGGCCCTGTGGACTACAACCGTCCTTGACGGATCGGCAGCCGAGCTCCTCGCGCAACGCGTCCAGCAGGCTGATGTTGTCCTCCACCGCGGCGGCGTCGCCGTTGAGGGTGAACGCGACAGACGTGGGCGCGGGCGCGCCGAGGCCCATTTGTTGCTCGGGGGTGGTGCCTGCTCCGCTCAGGAGGCGGGGTGCCCGACCCTCAGCTGAAGGAGGAGCCGCATCCGCAGGTGCGGGTGGCGTTCGGGTTGATGATGTTGAAGCCGGCGCCCTGCAGGCCGTCGCTGTACTCGAGGGTCGAGCCGGTCAGCAGCTCCGCACTGGCCGAGTCCACGACCACACGCACGGAGCCGAACTCGCGCACCACGTCGTCGGGCATGACCTCGGTGTCGAAGAACATCTCGTAGCTGTAGCCGGAGCAGCCGCCGGGCTTGACGGCGACCCGCAGCGCCAGCTCCTCGCCCTCTTCCTGGGCGAGCAACTCGCCGACCTTGGCCACGGCGTCGTCGCTGAGCGTCACCGGTGCCGGCTTCTTCCCGATGTTGACGGAAGTGGACATCGTCGTCACTGGATCCTCCTCATTGCGCCGCACGCCTGGCGACCGACCGCCCGGGTGCACGGTGCGCCCACGGACGAGCACCATGTTACCGGCGCTGGGCCGACCTCGGCACCCAAGCCGGCCAGGGACGGAATTCCCCGCCACGCAGGTACAATTGTCGTCCATGACACCTCCCGCCGCATTTACGCCGCCGCCGGGCGAGGCGGCCCGGGAGTCCCGCCAGGAGGAGGTCCGGGACCGCCTGCGGGCGGTGGTCGACCCCGAGCTGGGCGACACCATCGTCGACCTCGGCATGGTCCGGGCCATCAGCGTCGACGGTGGCGACGTCACCGTCGACGTCGCACTGACCATCGCCTCGTGCCCGTTGCGCGGCCAGATCGAGCGCGATGTGGTCACCCACGTGCAGTCCCTCGACTGGGTGCGTGCCGTCGACGTACGGGTGGTGGCCATGGACGCCGACGAGCGTGCCGCCGTGATGGCACGGGCACGTTGGAAGGCTCGCGAGGACGCGCCCGAGACGGCGATCGCCGCCTCCACCCGGGTCCTGGCCATCGCCTCGGGCAAGGGTGGCGTCGGCAAGTCCTCGGTCACGGTCAACCTGGCGGTGGCGCTGGCTTTGCGGGGCCTGGTCGTCGGGATCCTCGACGCCGACATCTGGGGCTTCTCCGTCCCCCGCCTGCTGGGCATGGAGGGCGACGTCGAGGCCAGGGCCGGGAAGATGATCCCGCTCGAGCGTTCCATCGGGCCGGGCACGGTGCGGGTGCTGTCGATGGGTTTCCTGGCCGACGAGGAGCAGGCGATCATGTGGCGCGGGCTGGTCCTGACGAGGGCGGTGCAGCAGTTCCTGCAGGACGCCCACTGGGGCGACCTCGACTACCTCCTCATCGACCTTCCCCCGGGGACCGGCGACGTGCAGATGGGGCTGGCCCGGTTGCTCCCCCGGACCGAGCTCCTGGTCGTCACGACACCGCCGGTGGCAGCGCAGAAGGTGGCATCCCGGGCGGCAGACATGGCGCGCCGGGGCTACCTACGGGTGGCGGGGGTCATTGAGAACATGAGCGACTTCACGTGCGAGCACGGCACCACCTACGCGCTCTTCGGCTCCGGCGGCGGCGCCCGCCTGGCCCATGGTCTCGGGGTGCCGCTGCTCGGCTCCATCCCGCTGCACCCGGACCTGGCGGCCGGCGGCGACGCCGGCGTACCCGTTGCCATGGAGGGCGAGGGCAGCGAGCTGGGCGCCGTCTTCAAGGAGATGGCCCGGGTGATCGCCGAGGATGTGGCGCCGATCGTCGACGTCCAGGGGTGTTCCGCCCGGCTGTTGGACCATGTCGAGGCGGCGGTGGCCCAGGGGGACGCCGCAGCCGGCTGAGCTCTCGGCCGGGCCGCCTGCGTTCAGGCGGCGGCCCAGCGGGTGTCGATGGTGTCCCCGGTCCCGGCGGCGGCGTCAGTGGTGGGACGGGCCCTGCCCTCCTGGCCCAGCGCCCGCAGGTGGGCCCACAACGAGAACCGGGCTACGGGGAGCTGCCGCTCGGTGACGTCGCCGTAGACAAGGGGCAACAGCTCGTCGACCGTCCCTTCGCCCCGGTCGAGAAGGGCGCCGGCGACGGCCTCGTGTCGCCCGAGCCGGTGGGCGACCAGGGCGTCGATCACTTCGGGCACGTGGTCCATCACGCGTCCGTGCCCGGGGGCGAGCCGGCGGACGGCGGGCGTGGCGTCGCGGACCCGGGCCAGGCTGGCCAGGTACTGGCGCAGGTCGCCGTCCGGCGGGCGGATCACCACGGTCGAGCCGTGCATGACGTGGTCCCCGGTAAGCAGGAGCGCGTGCTCCTCGACGAGCCAGCACAGATGGTCCGAGGCGTGGCCCGGGGTGTGGAGCGCCCGCAGCGTCAGTGCGCCCGAGCCCGGCGGCGCCGCGCAGGTCAGGGACCAGCCCTCCTCCGCGCGCTCGTCGGGCGTGAAGTCCTCACCCGGGCCGTAGCCCACCACCCTGGCCCCGGTGGCCGCGGCCAGCGCGGCCGCGCCGGGGGCGTGGTCGACGTGCGTGTGCGTGACGAGGATGGTGCGGACCGGGCCCAGCGGGGCAGCCGCCGCCACGATGGCGGCCGTGTGCGCCGGATCGGCCGGGCCGGGGTCGATGACGACCGGCTCGGCGCCACCCACGAGATAGGTGTTCGTCCCCGGTCCGGTCATGAGGCCCGGATTGGGGGCGGTGAGGCGCAGCACGCCCGGGGCCACCTCGTCGACGCGGCCCGGCTCGGGGGCGGGCCCGGTGCCGAAGTCGGGCACCGCCGGGATCACGGCCGGTCGGGAGGAGGTCCGGCGGGGCGGGGGCCCGGCGCGCCGTCAGGGCCCTCTTCGTTGGCCCGCATGGAGACCTCGCGCACCGCCTCGTTGAAGTCCCCCCGGGCGTTGCCGCCAGCGGGGTCGGGGACGGCGCCACGCTCGTAGCCCGGATCGCCCGGCAGCACGATGCGCATGCCGTTGCCGTCGGGCACGACGCGCGGCTCGATCGCCGGGACGGCGCTCGACGCCTCCTCGGCGGCCGCCAGCAGCGCTGCACTGGTGGCGAAGCGCCCGATCACCTGGAGGTTGCGGATGGTCGGGAATATGATCTCGATCTCGCCTGCGCGGTGACGGGCCAGCGCGTCGTGCGGGGAGATCCACACATCGGCGATCGTCTCTCCCGCGTCGTGCGCGGCGATCTGGGCCGGCGGCGCCGCCGCAACGAAGAAGCGCGTGTCGTACCGGCGCGGCGCACCCCGCGGCGTGATCCAGTGAGCGAAGTAGTGGATGTCACCCACCGCGAGGCGCAGGCCCTCTTCGCGGCAGAGGTCGAGGAAGCGACGCGTGCCCCCGTTGACGGCGACCCGCTCCGCGGCGAAGTGCGCCGCTTCTCCGGCGTCCCCCGCCAGCAGGTCGGGGCCGCCCTCGCGCCGGGCCAGGAGGATGCCAGCCTCCTCGAAGGTCTCGCGCACCACGGCGACCCAATAGGCCAGGCCACCGGTCTCGAAACCCAGCAGCGCGCTGGCCCCGGCGTCGGTACGGCCGCTGCAGAGGGCCTCGGCCTCGCTGCCCCCGTCGAGCGGGTCGACGGCGCCGCCGGGGAAGACGTACGCCCCGCCCACGAAGTCCGAGCGCAGGTTGCGCCGCACCATCAGGACCTGCAGGGTGGTCCCGCCCGTCGGGACGGGCGCGTCGCGCACCAGCATGACCGTGGCTGCCGGACGGATCTCCACGGGGGCCGGCTCCGACGCGTCCGCCGAGGCCGGTGGGGGAGGAACCGATGGAGCCACGCCGGGAAGGGTACCGGCAGCAGGAGGCGGCGCCCCCAGAACGGGGGTACCCCTTGAGTAACCTGACCCGGTCCATGAGCCAGCCCATCACCGAGCCCGCGTCGGCGCCCGCCCTGCGCCACATCCCGCGTCGCTATCTCGCTCTCGGGCTCATCATCGTGGCCATCTGTTTGCTCGGCGCGCTCGTCCTGGTGCGTGACAACTCGGGCCCGAGCACCACTTCGACGGTGGAGACGTTCAGCCCGGCGCCGTCGTCGCTCGTCGCGACCGTGTCGACGGTCCCGCATTCGGTCTACGACGCCGTGGGAACCAGCTCGCCGGCCGTCCCCGTCCTGGCGCCGCTGCCGGCCGGCAACGGCAGCGCACCGCTGTGGCTGGCCACCGCCGGCGGCGGGCCACCGCTCCCGGTGGTCTTCTTCTATGGCGCCGAGTTCGCGCCCTACGCCGCCGTCCAGCGTTGGCCGTTGATCCTGGCGCTCTCGCGCTTCGGCACCTTCCAACAGCTCGGGATGATGCAGTCGAGCGACACGACCGCGTTCGGCGGCGTCTCGACGTTCACCTTCTGGCACGTCCAGTACTCGAGCAAGTACCTCATTCTGGAGGCGGTCGAGCGCTACAGCTCCCTGAACCCCACGGGTGGGCGCTATCTCGGCCTGCAGACACCCAACGCCCGGGAGGCCGCAGCCGTCGCCACCTACGGCGCCGGCGCCAACTCGTTCGCGCTGACCGACGTGGCGAACCGTTACGTCCTCAACGGTGCCAGCTTCGCCCCCAGCGTGCTGGACGATCTCTCACAGAGCCAGATCGCGGGGAGCCTCGCCACGCCGGCCAGCCCGCTGACCCAGGCCGTCGTGACGGCGGCCAACGAGATCACGGCGAGCATTTGCGCCGTCGACGGCGACAGACCCGATGCCTTGTGCGCGAGCAAGGGCGTCGAGGCGGCGGACGACGTGCTGAAGATCCCGCCCCCGCACTGAGCAGCGCTGGCCGGCGCGGAGCGGCCGCCCGGTGGATCAGCTGGCCCGGCGGTCGAGCATGAGCTTGCGCTCCAGCTCGTTCATTCCACCCCAGATGCCGTGTGGCTCGCGAATCCTGATGGCGTACTCGAGGCAATCACCGCGCACGCGGCACTGGTCGCAGATGGTCTTGGCCCGCATCTCGCGCGAGGCCTTCTCCTCCTTGCGTTCCGCGTGGGACGGGGGGAAGAACACCGCAGCCTGCGGTCCCCGACACGCTGCCTTCAACTGCCATACATCTTGTCCCTGGTGCATCAAAACCCCCCGATAGGGCACTGCGAATCCCCTCGCTGGGGTCAAGCTACCGCCGGGGGTTGGCGCTTTCAAGGGGTGTGACCAGGATCTTTGGGTGGCGATCGATCTGCGGGCGAGGCCCGGCCACTACGCTCGGCCCCGCATGGACGTGGGGACCTTCTGCGCACAGAGCCACGTTCTCGTCGTCGCCGGCAAGGGTGGCGTGGGCAAGACGACCATGAGCGCGGCGCTGGCCGAGATGGCCGCCGGAGCGGGCAAATCGGTGCTGATCGTCGAGCTCGAGGGCAAGTCGGGCATCACGGCCGCCTTCGGCCGCCACGGGGACCTGGGCTACGAAGAAGTCCTGCTGGCGCCGCCGAGACCGGGCCGGCCGGGCTCCGTCCGGGCCCGGCGGCTCACACCCGACGACGCGCTGGTCGAGTATCTCGAGGACCACGGCCTGAAGCGGGTGTCGAAGCGGCTGGCGCGCTCGGGGATCCTCGACGTGGTCTCCACGGCGATCCCGGGTATCCGTGACGTCCTGGTGCTGGGCAAGGTGAAGCAGCTGGAGCGGGACCGCGTCGCCGACCTGATCCTGGTGGATGCCCCGGCGACCGGCCACGCCATCACCTTCCTGACCTCGGCCAGCGGCCTGGTCAGCGCGGCCCGGGGCGGGCCGCTCCGCGCCCAGGCCCAGGACGTCGTGGACCTGCTCAGCGATCCGGCCCGCTGCCGGGTGATCCTGGTCACGCTGCCCGAGGAGCTGCCCGTCTCCGAGACGATCGAGTCGGCCTACACGCTGGAGGACAAGGCGGGGGTCCAGCTGGGCCCGGTCATCGTCAACGCCTGCGACCCCGAGCCCGTAGGGCTCGAGCGCCCGGCAGCCGAGGTGGCGGCCGCAGCGGGCCTGACCGTGGCCCCGGAACACCTGGCGGCGCTGGAGGAGGCCCGCACGTTCCGGTTGGCGCGCCATGCCGTCTCGACCGAACAGATCGAGCGCCTACGCCGGGACCTCCCCCTGCCCCACCTCCTGGTGCCGGCGCTCGACGCCGCGTCCATCGGACGGCCCGAGACCGAGGCTCTGGCCGCCGTCCTGGCCGAGGCCGTGGGCGCGCTCGTGCCCGAGGGAGCGGCGTGAGCAGCACCGCTGGCGGGAGCGATGGGGGGGCACCCGAGACCGCCCAGCCCGAGAGCCGCGTGCCGGCGACCCTGCCCGACCTGGTGACCGAGCGGTCGGTCGTGGTGTGCTGCGGCTCCGGCGGCGTCGGTAAGACGACGGTGTCGGCCACCTTCGCCCTGGCGGCGGCCCGGGCCGGCCGGCGTGCCTGCGTCGTGACCGTCGACCCGGCGCGGCGGCTGGCCGACGCGCTCGGCGTGGAGTCGCTGCCCAACACCCCCTCGGAGGTGCAGGGCGACTGGCCCGGACACCTGCACGCGCTGATGCTCGACTCGAAGGGCACGTTCGACGACCTGGTGCAGCGCTACGCGCGGACGCCGGAACAGGCCGAGGCCATTCTGGCCAACCGGCTCTACCAGAATCTCGCCGGCGCGCTCTCGGGCACCCAGGAGTACATGGCGATGGAGAAGCTCTACGAGCTGGTCCACTCCGAGGAATTCGACATCGTGGTCGTCGACACGCCGCCCACGCGCAACGCCCTCGACCTGCTCGACGCGCCGCGCCGGCTGACGCGCTTCTTGGAGAACCGACTCTTCCGGGCACTGTTGGTACCGACGCGCATGTCGCTGCGGGCAGTGGGCGTGGCGACCCAGGCGCTCCTGCGCACGATCGCCAAGGTGGCCGGCGCCGAGATCGTGCAGGACGCGGTCGGCTTCTTCCAGGCCTTCGAGGGGATGGAGGACGGGTTCCGCAGCCGGGCCAGCGCAGTGCACGAGCTCCTGGCCGACCCGGCGACGGCCTACGTGCTCGTCACCTCGGCCCGGCCCGACGCCATCACCGAGGCCGGCTTCTTCGCCGAGAAGCTGGCCGAACGCGACGTGGCCGTGGCCGCCCTGGTGGTGAACCGCATCGCACCCTCTTTCGGCGGCGCCGACGGCGCGGCGGCGGAACGGGCGCCGGAACTGCAGGCGCTGGAGGCCAACCTGGCGGCGCTCGACGCGCGGGCGGACCGGGAGGAGCACGCGTTCTCCGGCCTGGCCGCACAGGTGGCGCCGGCTCCCGTCGGCCGCATCCCCCTCTTCGGCCAGGACGTGCACGAGGTCGTCGGACTGCAGCACGCGGCCGACGCACTCTTCTCCTGATCGCGCCGGCCGGAGTTTCAGCCCCGGGACGTGTCCGATAGTGTCCCGGCGGTGCAGACCATCCTGGTCGCCAGCGACGCACCCACGCTCCGCAAGGACGTCGAGGCGGTCGTCAGCGGGCCCGACATCGAAGTGCGGGCCGTGACCTCGGGGCCCGAGGTGGTGGCGTTCGTGGCCGAGGAGTCGCCCGACCTGCTCATCGTCGACATGCAGATGGGCAACATGGGCGGCATGGCCGTGTGCCTGGAGCTGCGGCTGCAGGAGTCCTACGACGCGCTCGACCACGTGGCGGTGTTGATGCTGCTCGACCGGCGACCGGATGTCTTCCTCGCCCGCCGATCGGACGCCGAGGGCTGGCTGGTGAAGCCGCTCGACCCGCTCCGGCTCCGGCGCGCTGTCGCCGCGTTGCTCGACGGGGGCACCTTCGCCGACGACTCGTTCACGCCCGTCCCCGTGCTGGTGGGCGGCGGACCCCAGCTGCAGGCGGGACCCGGGCCGCGTCCCTGAACCGGCGGCGCCGTGTCGCAGCGATCACGACGACTGTGGCGCCGTTCCGTCGGTGCCGACAAGAAGGGAGGATCGGAACGCCACAGCCAGTCGCTGGAGGCCGAGGCTTCCGAACAGGAGCGCTTCATTATCGAGGCGCTGGCGGACCTGCGCGACATGGACGTGCGCGAAGTGATGACCCCGCGCGTCGACGTGACCTACCTCACCATCCCGGTGCAGGCCGAGGACATTGCGCAGGCGGTGCGGACATCGGGACACAGCTGCTTCCCAGTGGTACACGACGACCTCGACGACCTCATCGGCATCCTGTTCGTGAACGACATCTTCCGCACGAACCGGCCCGGGTCCAGCGCCGACCGTGAAGGTGACGAGGCCCGGGACGCCACCGACCCGAGCCCGCTGGAGATCTCCCGCAAGGTGCGTCAGCCCTATCTCCTGCCCGAGTCGCTCGGCGTCCTGGAGGCGCTGGCGGACATGCGCAAGCACCACCGCGCCGTCGCCGTCGTCGTCGACGAGTACGGCGGGGTCGCCGGCCTACTGACCGTGAAAGACCTCCTGGAACCACTCGTGGGGGATCTGCACGACGAGTTCGACGAGGTCGAGGAACCGCACATCGTCCGGGTCGACAACACGCGCTGGCTCATCGACGGACAGACCAACGTCGACGATGTGCGCGAGCGCATCGGCATTGAGATCCCCGACGGGGAGTACGTCACCCTGGGTGGGCTTCTCTTCGAGCGCTTCGGCCATATCCCCACCGAAGGCGAGGCGGTCCGCGTCGGGGACTGGGACATGCGGGTCGTGGAGATGGACAAGCGGCGGGTGGCCCAGGTGGTGGCCACGTTCGCCGGCGGCGAGCCGCCACCGGGAGAGGCCGTTGCGGACGAACACGGCCCAGCGACCGGGGACACCTCGGCCAACGGCTCCGGGGAGGCGGCCGGCTGAGGCCGCGGTAGTCTTGCCCGTTGCTCCCTCCGGGGAGCGGACGGGCTGTGGCGCAGCTTGGTTAGCGCGCTGCGTTCGGGACGCAGAGGTCCCCGGTTCAAATCCGGGCAGCCCGACTCTGAAGGTTGTGTGCGGGAGTGGCGCTGGGACACAGAAGGATGGGGGAAGAGACACCGACATGCCCACGAGCGGGTCACAAAAAGAGAAGACGCCTTCACAGTTGATTGACGCGCGGGTCAAAGAGTTGGATGACTGGCGGGGCACCACGCTCAGCACGCTGCGCGGCCTGGTGAAGGATGCCGCTCCAGGCGTGCTGGAGGAGTGGAAGTGGCGTGGCGTGCCGACGTGGTACCTCGATGGCATGATCTGCACAGGCGAGACCTACAAGAGCGTGGTGAAATTCACCTTCGCCAAGGGCGCGTTGCTTCAGGACCCTTCCGGCCTCTTCAACTCGAGTCTCGAGGGGAACGTGCGTCGTGCCATCGACTTCCACGAAGGCGACAAGATCAACAAGTCCGCCTTCAAGGCGCTGATCCGTGCCGCGGTGACGCTGAATCGGTCCAAGGCGAAGAAGTAGGCGGCACGCGGCGACTCAATCGCCGTAGCGGGCCACCAGACCCTCCATGGCGGCCCGGTACGCCTTGCTCATCACATCGAACGAGCCGTGGAGGTCGACGGTGCGGCCGCGGGACCGCCGGGCCAGGCTGAACTGCAGCGCCTTGGCCGTGGTGGCCACTGCGCGGAAAGCGTCGGCCACGAGCACCAGGTCGGCAGCCCCGCCGACGGCCGGATCGTGCGCGTTGAGCCAGTCGACATACGACGCGGCGAGCTCCGCACTGGCGCCGCACTGGCGACACGACCCGAAGGCGTAGAGGTGGAACGTCTCGATGTCCTGCGTCCCGAGCCAGGCGGCGTCGCGCTCGAGGCGCTGTTCGAAGCGGAGCATGGGATCGTCGACGGGACGGCGGGCCAGGTGAGCCTTCGTGAGGGCGATCGCCCCGACCACGAGGTCGCTCGGGTCACGGTGGATCCGGTCGAGTCGAACCGTCTCGATGTAGGGCGGCAGCGCGATGGGGTCCGCGTCCGGGCCCAGCCGGAACAAACCGTCGAAGTCGTCGCCCTCGAGCTCGAAGTACCCGGCGTTGTGGAAGTACCCGAGGTGGCGACGCGCCGGGTCGATGAAGTTGGGGACCACAGCCGTCTTGGTGTGGGCGAGTCGGTACGAGACACCCTGGGTGTCCGGCAGAAACCAGGCATCGGCCTCGACGATCAAGAGCCGTCCCAGCTCAAGCTGTTCGACGGTGTGCTCGAGGACGGTACGCCACACGTTCATTTCGGCCACCTGCAGGCCGAACAAGGCGCGGAGATCCTCGGGAGGGAACTTGAAGAAGGTCCATTGATCGCCCTCGAAGTCCGTGCTGAGGGTGAACGCGCCGGCCGCCAGGGGATCGAGACCGAGGGCGTGGAGCAGCTCGACCCAGAGGTCGACGTAGCAGTTGGTCTCGGTCCACGTGCGCTCGGTTGCGTGCAGGTCATGCGACTGGTAGGTGGCCGCGTCGACCGGAACGACCCGCAGCGCGGTGGCCGGGCTCACGGCCAGAGTCGGTCGCGGGCCGATGCCGGCCAGTCAGCGGGCTTCATCCCGTGTGCGCGCAGCAGGGCCAAGGTGATGCGGTCGAGGCCGAACCCGAAGCAGCACGAATGGGCCACCTCCCCGTCCGCGCTCGTGATCCCGAATGGTTGACCGAAATGGTCCAGATGGCAGTTGGACGACGCAATTGCGTTGGGTCGCTCGAGGGAGTCGATGGGCGACACGATCTCGTACTTGAGCGTCTCCGAGCGTTGATTGTCCGCCAGGATCTTGCCGACCCGGCCGAAGAACGGGTCGTTCGCGACCACCGTGTCCACCTGAAGGCCGATGGAGGCCAGGATGTCGACTCCCAGCTGCAACCAGCGGTCGCGGTGTGCCGTGGCCCCGGCGGCGTCGCCGACGTAGACCAGCTCGTGCATCCGGAAGCTCTGCATCCGAGCGGCGTGCTCGCTGGGCTCGTGGCGATAGCACCATGCGGCGACGTCGTACCGGCTCCCACCCTCGGGCATGGTCCCGGCGAGGGTCGGATAGAGCGGATGGCAGGCGGCCGGGCACAAGCTCACCCCAGCCGCGTTGAGCAGCTCCGTCCAGTCTCCGCCCGCTTGCGCCACGTCCATCAGCCTCCTGTGGTCGGCGTTGTCGCCCGTGAAGGTCGACACCGAGCCGATCAGGTCGGGAAAGGACGAGAGGTAGCCCGTCCGCTCGAAGACGTGACGCGGCATCACCGGGGGGAAGCGCAGCGTGACAGCCCCTTCGGACGCCCCCGCCTGGGCCGCCAGAAGGTCGACAGCGGCCACGATGTCCTCGTAGACCGCGGAACGACCGTAGATGCCGTCGGTGCCAGTGAGGATGAGGTGGCCGGCCGTGACGAGCTCGTCGCGGAAATGCGCGTCGTCAGTCACCGCGGGACGTCAATCTTCCTTGTAGATCAGGAGCATCTGTGCGGTGTTGCCGTTGATCCGATCGTTGTTGACCATGACAGCGGCGCCATGGGCATCGCGCAAAATCCGGCCGAGGCTGTACTGCGAGTCCTCGCGGTAGCCCGACATCCCGCAGATGGCCATGGCCCGGTTGACGATGTCGACCACCAGCGTGGAGGTGGACACCTTGAGCGAGTTCATGGCGATGGCGAAGCCCATGCCGGCGAGCGCGTCGAGATCATCGCACTGCCGGTCGTAGCGCTGGGCCGTGCCACGCACAAGTTCCTCCATGCGCTGGAGCTGGGCGATCAGTTCGGCCAGGCGCAGTGCCGACGGCGGCGTCACGCCCGGCTTCTTTCGTGCTTCGGTCCGGACGAAATGCCGGGCTTTGTCGGTCGCTGCGGTGGCCAGGCCCAGCCAAACCGAGCTCCACAGGATGTGCGACACCGGCAGCATCGTCCGGCTCGAGATGTCGCCGTAGGGGTCGTCGAGGATGAGGTCCGCCTCGCCCTCGGCCACAAGCCGGTAGCCCAGGCTGCAGGTCCCTCGGAAGCCGAGGGTGTCCCACCCGCTGATCGGCTCCAGTGAAAGCCCTGGTGCCTGGCAGAGCACGAGCACCTGGTCGTTGGGCGGGCTCTCTGGCGAGCGCCGGGCCGTGGCGAGAATGCCGTCGGCGTACGCACCGTACGAAATGACGGGCGCCATCTTCTCCAGACGGATGGCACCATCGTCACGTTCGACCGTGCACACGCTGGAGCGGACGTCACCACCGACGCCGATTTCGGTCGTCGCCGAAGCCAGGAGCAGTTGGCGCGCGGCCACGTCGGCGAGGTAGTCGCGGAAGAATGCGGAACGGCCGTGCCGCACCAGACTGGCCACCTGGATCTGGTGCATCGCGTAGATCATGGCGGTGGATGCGCAATGCTGACCGAGCTCGAACACGACGTCGGCGACATCCCCGACGCTCACGCCGAGCCCGCCCAGCTCGGCGGGGATCAGCACGGAGAGAAAAGAGTCCTCGCGCAACGCCTCAAACGCCTCAATGGGAAAGCGCGCGTCCCGGTCGACCTCGGCCGCGGCGGGTCCGGCCACCTCTGCGCCGATACGTCCCGCTCGGCGCGACAGGTCTTTGGCAGGCGCGTCCACCGCGGTCACGATGCGTGTCCCGCCGGCCTAGGCACCGGTCAGTTCGCCGAGTGCAACGCGGATCGCGGCAACGGACTCAAAGGTGCTCTTGCGCAGCATCGCCTCGGGGAACTCGATGTCGAACTCGTCCTCGAGCGCGAGCATGACGTTGACGCTGGCGTGCGAGGTCATCCCCGCCTGATACAGGTCGTCCTCGTCGCGGAGCTTGTCCACCTCGACGGGGAGGTGGCCGTACTCGGCCAGAATGGTGCGGATCGTGTCGTCCATCAGTCGTCCCCTTCGGAATCGCCTGGGACCAGCGCCTTCCCGGATTGCTCGCTTGTGTCGGCCGGCGAGCGCAACAAGGCGACGACCACGGCCGCCGCGATGTTTCCTTCGTGGGTCAAGCTGACCGCCAGCTCGGCAATGCCCGCTTCATCGGCCAGCGCGGCGGCATGACCTGTCAGGGCCATGGTGCACCATCCCTCGGCGTGGCGGCGGACCTCCACAGAGCGCCAATCGGGCTGATGGCCGATCGGTCGCAGGACCTTGATCGTCGCCTCCTTAGCGGCGAAACGCGCGGCGAGACTGGCGGCCCGGACCGTCGGACTGCCCACGGAACTCTTAAGCTCGTGCTCCGTGTACACGCGCTCGAGGTACCGGGCGCCGAAGGTATCGACGCTCGCCGCCACGTCGTGGACAGCGACAACATCCGTCCCTACGCGCAGTGCTGTTCCCGTGCTCATGAATCCCGTTCTCCTCTGCCAGAGGTTCTTATTCCAGCCGCCGCCATCTCAGCACGGGCTGCGACTCCGCCGGCGTCGACCGGGAATTCTCCGAGTGGACAAGAACATCAACGTCGTCCTCCGGCTCTGCCGGCGAACGACTGCGAAGGTTAACGCCCATTCGGAACGCCGGTACCCAATAATCTAGGCGCCGGAATTTGCCCGCACCCCTTATGTCGGACGAGGGGTGCGGCGCCTTTAACCAGAAAATGCGCCAGGGCCGGCAATCGGGGGTGTGCTGAAATGGGCCCCCATGAGACCTGGACCGGCGGACGCGGCTTCCGCCGACGTCCTGGCCGGTTCTGCGTGGGAATGCCGCTGGAACCAACCCGATGCGGGGGTCGGCGCGGACGACCTGTCGGGCGAAGACGGAACGTGGGTCCCGGCGATCGTGCCCGGGACAGCGGCCGCTGCCTTGAGGGAGCTCGGCCAGTGGAGTTGGGGCGACGACGACCAAGGTCTCCTCGACGGGAGCGAGTGGTGGTACCGGTGCCGCTTCGAGGCCCCGGAAAGAGCACTGGCCGGCCCGTGGCGGCTGGAGCTCGAGGGGCTGGCCACGGTGGCCGACGTGTGGTGCAACGGCAAGTTGGTCCTCCATTCGGAGAACATGTGGGTGGCCCACCGGGTCCGAATCGATAGCCTCGATCGCCACAACGTCCTGCTCCTCCGCTTCGCCGCACTGGCGCCGCTGCTGGCCCAGCGGCGGCCCCGTCCCCGTTGGCGCAGCCTGCAGCTGCGTTCACAAAACCAACGCTGGTACCGCACAACCCTTCTGGGTCGCGTCCCGGGCTGGGCCGCCTGCGCCGCGCCGGTCGGGCCGTGGCGCCCGGTGCGCCTCTCCCGCGAGGACGAGACACCCTTCGTGGCAGAACGACACGTCACCGCGGCGTGTGACGGGAAGGACGGGACGGTCGACCTCCGACTCGCCCTCGAGGGTGTCGACCCCGGCATGACGGTCGAGATCCGCGTCGGGGACGAGCGGCAGACGGCAACGGTGGTCGGTGGCGTTGACCGGCCGGTCGTTGAGTCGAGCATCCGGGTACCTGACGTCGAGCGGTGGTGGCCGCACACCCATGGTGCCCAACCGCTCTATTCGATGGGCCTCACGGTGGGTGACACCGAGATGGACCTCGGAACGGTCGGCTTCCGGAGCGTCGAAGTCGACCGCGGCGGCGGTGGGTTCAGCATCGCGGTCAACGGAGTGCCGATCTTCTGCCGAGGGGCCTTCTGGGTGCCGCCTGACGTCGTGACCCTGGCCGCGTCTCCGGCCGCTCTCCGTGCGTCACTCCAACTCGTCGTCGATGCCGGCATGAACATGATCAGGATCGGTGGCTACATCTCCTACGAGGACCGTGGGTTCTGGGACCTCTGTGACGAGCTGGGCATCCTCGTCTGGCAGGACTGCATGCTGGCGGGCTTCGATCCGCCCGAAGAGCCCGCGTTCGTGGAGAACGTGCGGGTCGAGCTCACCCAGCAGCTGGGCACGCTCCAGAACCGTCCTTCGCTGACCGTGGTCTGCGGCAGCAGCGAAACGCACCAACAGGCGGCGATGTTCGGGCTGCCCCGCGAGCGCTACCGGAGCACGCTCCTCGAAGAGACCATTCCGGCCCTGGTAAACGAACTCCTGCCGGGACTGCCCTACGTGGTCTCGTCGCCCAGTGAGGGGGACCTGCCGTTCGAACCGGGCCAGGGGGTCGCCCACTACTTCGGCGTCGGCGCCTACCTTCGGCCGCTCAGCGACGCCCGCACCGCTGGTGTGCGCTTCGCGGCCGAATGCCTCTCCTTCGCCGTCCCGCCGGAGCAGGCCACTGTGGAGCGGTCCTTCGGCGGGGCCAACGCCGCCGGGCACAGCCCGGCCTGGAAGGCCGGCGTGGCCCGGGACAGTGGCACGTCATGGGACTTCGAGGACGTTCGCGACGACTATGTGCGGCGTATTTTCGACGTCGACCCGTTCCGCACCCGCTACGCCGATCCGGAGCGGTATCTCGATCTCGGCCGTGCCACGGTGGCGCATCTGATGGCCACGGTCATGGGGGAGTGGCGCTGCCGGCAATCGAGCTGCGCGGGCGGCCTGATCCTCAGCTGGCAGGATCTGTGCCCCGGGGCGGGGTGGGGGTTGCTTGATTCGTTTACGACACCGAAGGCGCCCTGGTATGCGCTCCGGCGCGTCCTTGCCCCGGTCGCGGTGCTTCTGACCGACGAGGGGCTGGCCGGGCTGCGGATCCACGTGTTCAACGACACGGCGTCGCCCGTTTCGGGGCGCCTGGAGCTCACCGTGTACAACATGAGCGGCTCGCGGGTCGAGCACGCGGAGATCGACGTTGCGGTTGACGGCCGGTCGGAGCAGGTGTGGAACGCCGCCACGATGCTCGGCGGTTTCCGCGACGTCACGAACGCGTACCGCTTCGGGCCGCTCGCCTATGACGTCGTCAGAGTCAGGCTGGAGACGGACGGCACCGTCAGCGAGGACTTCTACCTCCCCGGCGGCTCCGGACGGCCGCGCGAAGCCGACCTCGGGCTGGAGGCCCGTGCCGCGCCGGACGGCGACGCCTGGCGGCTCACCGTTCGCGCACGCCGCTTCGCCCAGTGGGTCGCCCTCGACATCCCCGGCTTCGCGCCGGAAGACTCGTGGTTCCACGTGGCACCCGACAGCGAGCACGCCGTGGCGCTCCGCCCGCTGGCCGACGGCGCGTCACCCAAGGGGCGGGTGCGGGCGCTCAACGGACTCTACTCGATCCCTCTCGAGGTCACTCCGTGACCCGCCACTGAGCGGGCTGACCCGGCGACGCGGGCTCAGGGCGACTCTGTGGAAGTTGCCCGAGCAGGGGTCTCGTCGAATTCGAGCGTGACGGTGGCGTCGATCTCGTTGCGCGCCGCGGCCAGCTCGGCGAGCTGCTCGACGGATCCGAACACCTCGCACACGTTGGACCGGCCCCCGACGGCCCAATCGAGGGCGTCCCCCAGCCGCTGGTTCCGCACCACCGTCGTCACGTGGGGCAGCGCGGCCACGTCGTCGAGCCCGTCGACGCGTGTCAAACGGGTCGCGGACATCGGCGTCTGGAGCCAGGCGAAATATCCGGTACGCGGCCAGCGTCCCTCCGACACGCGAGCAACGGCCGGATCGGCGGCCATTTCCTGGCCCAGAGCCAGCTTGAAGACCAACGACAGGATCGGCGGGCCGCCGGCCAGTTCCATCAGGACGTGGACGTTTCCGCCGAGACGGCCGTTCACCTCCACGATGCGGGGCCCTTCGGGCGTGAGCTTCATGTCGACGTTGGCGAAGCCGTCAGTGATGCCCACGGCGCGGAGGGCAGCCTCCGCGCCAGCGAACAGCTCAGCCTCGGTGGCCGGGTCGACGTGGCTCGGCAGGAAGCAACCACGACCCCGGAAGGGCGGGGCGTAACTGAACTTGCCCGTCGTGGCCAGGTGCCAGACCCGGCCCTTCTGGGACAGCAGCTCGACCGCCATGTCGTCGGCAAACGGGCTCGTGCTCACGCCGTCGCGGAGGTATTCCTCCACCAGGAGACCGCCGTCCTGGCCACCGAACCGGGTCACGAGGTCGATCAGCCCAAGCGCGTCGTCGGCCCGGGCCGTCGCCACGCTGCTGGTCCCGCGCCGGGGCTTGACGACTGCCGGATAGGTGACGCGCTCGGCCAGCTCCGTCACCGCACGGCCGAAATCCTCTCCGGCTGCCGTCGGTGACGGCGCCTCCCAGACAGCGGGGCCAGGCAGGCCCGCGTCCTGCAGCGCGAGGCGCTGCAGGTACTTGTCCGCCAAGCGCTCGGCCGTCAACGGCGCGTGGTAAGTGAGGGACAGTAGCGCGGCAAGAGCTGCGGTGAGCGGCATCCGAGCCTCCGAGAACGTGAGGATGCCCGTGGGCGCGTACGGGACGAGGGCATCGGCCATCGACCCGGCGTCCAGCCCCGTCCTGTCGACGACGTCACCCATCCGGCGCAACAGCCGCACCAACGGCGCCATGATCGGATCGCTGCCGTCGACCACCCAGACGATCCGGCAGACGCCGCTGGCCGCCTCGGCAAGCACCATCGGCGTGATGGACGCGCCGTCGTACACGACAACGACCCGAGGAAGAGCGGCTGACTCTGCTCCGCCGGACTGTGTGATCACGTCGCCCATTCCGCTCCAGTCACTTGGCGAAGCATGCCCGGAAAACGCTACCAATGTTGCGGTGATCGCCGATCCCGGTGCGTGCGCTCATGGCGCATCGACCGGAAGCGTGCCGTCGAGCCAGGACGCGATCGCGTCGACCATGGACCCGCGCTGCCAATGCCTGTGCATCGGATGATCGATGCCGGCCACCGTGGTGGAGCCGATCGATCCGCGCCGAATGGCTCGGCGCCAGGCCCGGCCGGTTCGGTCCTGAAGGTACTCGAGACCGTCATCGCCCTCGGCGAACATGGCCAGGACGGGCGTCCGACGATCCGCCAGCTGTCCCAACCATGTGGCGGCGGGCGGACGACTGCCGAGGGCGTCCAGCAACGACCACAGTCCGACCGACCCGAGCCGCTTGTTCCGGCGGATCTCGGGCAGGCGACGGGCCCTGGTCTCGGTCATGTCCGCCTCCACGGGGTCGCCTGCCTGCCAGTAGAGCTGCGGATTGATGGCGACAACGCCCTCCACGTCGACGGTCAGGGCCGCCTGCAGGCCGATCCAGGCGCCGGCGCAGAGCCCGGCCAGGACGATGCGACGGTGTCCCCGAGCGCGCAACGCGATGACCGCCTCACCCACCTCGGCAATGCCGTGCTGGTCATACGGGCGCCCCGGAGCGTGGCCCCGGTCGGGACTCTCGCCCCAGCCCGAGAAGTCCAGCCGCAACGAGCTAAATCCGGAGAGCGCGAGCTCACGGGCGTACTCCACCCAGGCCCGCCCCGGTCCCACGTGGTGCTCAGAGCCTGAATTGAGCCAGACGACGATGCCGCGGGAAGCATCCTTAGGCCGGGTCAGGATCCCGACGAGGCCGTTGTCGCCGAGCTGCACGACTTCTTCCTCGACTGCCCCGCCCTGCCACGAAATGGTCGCGTTCGTCAACCGCTCGGGCACGACAGTCGCCGGGGCAACCGTCCCCGGTCCCACCCAGCCGCAGATCTCGTCGACGATCTCACCGGCCACCGTCGCGTACTCGGTCGGCCGGTCGAGCAGGAGCTCCGACCCCGAGCACACCGTGTGGTCCGGCTCCGCCCCGAGCTCGGCGAGCCGATCGAGGAGGGGGGCGCTCACCGGCTTGTCGACACGGTCCACCACGAGCACCTCTGGAGCGGGGCGGACCGGCAGGGTCGCCAAGTTGATCTTTCCCAAGTCGGCCAGCGTCTCGGCAGAGAAGACCGAACCCGCCTGCACGACTCCGCCCGACCGTTCGGGAGAGTCCGGCATGTCGGGCACCGGAAGACCCAGCAGCTGCAACTCGCTGACATAGCGTCGTCCCCGGACCACAGGCGCCCAGGCGACAACCGCGTCAGCATCGACCGCCGCTCCCCCGAGCAGCGCGAACGTGCCTCCGAGACGGAGACCGATGACGACCAGTCTGGTCATGCCCCATCCGCGGAGGGCCTGCGACGCCACATCGATCCCTGTCTGCCAGGCCTCGACGCGGGACGGATCCCACTGGTCCCCTGCGGAATCCCCTGTGCCGTCGTAGTCGAAGCGCAGGGCGAGATGGCCGATTTCGGCCAGGCGTTCGGCCAGGGTTCGCAGCGTCCGGTGCGCGCTCCAATACTCGTAGCCGACCGGTGACGCGAGCACCACACCGGTCGTACCCGTCTCGTCGACCGGCGCGGTGAGCCATGACATGAGAGGCCTCTCCGCTGGACCGATCCACTGCCCCGTCGTCGCCACCCGATGGGGCCCTGTCGCTGCCTCGCTGCCGTCGGTCATCGCGCTCTCCACCGGGCCGGGTCTCATCTCACGAGAAGCATCGGCGCACCAAGACCGATCCTTTCGCGGGACACGTGACGTTACTCCGGCGAACGGCCCCGTCAGCCCGAGCCTGCACCGGAGATCAGCCCCGGTCAGTCACCCGCGGGTGTCGGGCGTGCTGGCGACGCGCCACGTGCTTTGCCTCGTACATGGCCTCGTCCGCCTGCTGCCGGAGCCGGTCGACGTCGCCGTTCCTGCCACAACAGGCGAACCCCACACTGACCGAAGTCCGGACGCCCTGCACCATGACCCGCGCCACCGCTTCGGTCATGCGGTCCGCCACGCGGCGGGCGATCGACTCGTCGGCTTCCGCCACGACAGCCAGGAACTCGTCGCCCCCGGTGCGAGCCAGGAGGTCGCCCCCGCGCAGAACGCCCGAGGCGGCGCGCGCCACCGCGACGAGGATCTTGTCCCCGACATCGTGCCCGTACGCGTCGTTGATCGCCTTCAGATGGTCGATATCGAGGACGAGGATGCCCATGGCGTTCGAGCGCCGGTCTCCGTCCAGGTAGATGGACAGGCCGCGCCGGTTCGAGAGCCCGGTGAGCGGATCGGTGTTCGCCTGTATCTCGAGCTCCTGGTGGGCGATGGCGTTGCGCAGGGCGAGCTCGACCACATTGGCGACGGCGCGACAGCGGGCGAGCACGTCCTCCGAGAATGCTGTTCCTTCACTGCTGATCTGGAACATGCCGTGCAGCTCGTCGCTCACTGTGACGGGAATGAGCGCGGCAGCAGTGATATCCACTTCGTCGTTGACCGAGCGCAAGGATGCGCCCATGGACGTCCGCTCCACTCTGGTGACCAGGGCCTCGCCGTTGTCGACCACCACTTTGACGTAGGGATCGTCCTTTAGGAGGTAACTCGTCGGCAGGGTGCCCCGGCCGTCGGCGAGGGCCTCCTGGGTCACGACACCATCGGAGACCCGCAGGTACGAGGCGCTCACGAACCCGCTCCCGGCGACTTCGAACATGGCCAGTGTCCCCTGGGCGATGACGTCGCCGGGCTCGCGCAACGACGTCAGGGATTGGGTCGCCCTGTTCATGAGCCGGCCGAGGCGGGCGAGCTCCGCCGAGTCCCTCACTTTGCCCTCGAGGCTCCTTCGCAGGTGGTGGACGGTGACGGCGACGACGGCCAAGACCGCAGCCCACAGGAATAGCCGTCGGAGATCCGTGGCCGCGCTGCTCTGCACGGCCACACCCACCACCACCAGACTGACCATGGCGGCGCCGGCCACGATCGCCGTGTACAGGCTCGTGTAATAGAGCGCCATTGCGAGGACGGGAAGAAGGACCAGTGCCGAGAGTCCGCCGGCGGTGCTCTGCACGCTCGGGTCGGTGCCGCCCGAGATCAGCAACAAGGTGACCGAGACCAGGTATCCGATCGTCGGGACGAGGACGGCCCAGCGGGGTGCGCCGTGCCTCGGCAGGAAGACCGACAGAGCGCAGGCGGCGAAGACGGCCAGACTGGCCCAGTAGAGGCCGGGGTTGATCGGTCCCGGTGGCAGGGCGGCACTGGCCTGGGCCACTGCCGCGAGCCCGATGAAGATGAACGCCCGCACGTAGAACTGGCGGCGGCGGGAGGTCGCCGTCCCGTCGTTCTCTTCCATGGCGGCCTCCGATGGCGCTCCACTGCTGCCCCTTGTCTCAGAACGTCGGTCGATGACCCGGTCCCCAGTAAGAGGCCGCAGCACGAATTGTCGAAATGGCGGTCGCCCCGCCGATCGGAGGTCCGCCGGCACCCGTCATAAGAGGGTAGATGGTCGGTCAGCCCGAGGCCGGGAGGGTGGATCCCGGGTCAGACCGCTCGGACCCGGGTGCGATCGACTCCTGCAGCGTATCGAGAAACGGAACCTGGCCTTTCACGAGCTTGCGACGTGCGTCGGGTATGGCGACCCACTCGACCCGGTCGACCTCGGGGAACTCCCGGATACGGCCCGATCCCCTCGGCCACTCGAGCGCAAAGGTATTGCTCGACGCGTTCGTGATGTCGAGATCGCCCCGCAGCGCCCACACACTGACCCGCTTGCCACCGGGTTGGCGGCGCTCCCCGAGGAAGTCTGCCCGGCCCTCGGGAGGGGTGAGTCCGACCTCCTCCTGGAACTCCCGGTACGCGGCGACCAGGGGATCCTCACCCTCGAGGTATTCACCCTTGGGGATCGACCACGCGGCGTCTTCCTTTCGCGCCCAGAACGGCCCGCCCGGGTGGGCGATCAGGACCTCGACCACGCCTCCGGGGGAGATCCGGAACAGCAGCAAGCCTGCACTCGTCACGCCCATGGGTCCGGATCATCCTTCCACCAGGTGGCGCAAGGCGCCCTGGGGGGCGTCGACCTCCCGGACGTGCATCCCGCATTGCAAATCAGGGTGGCCACGTCAGATCGACCGACTCAGTGACCGCCCCTTGCAAGCGGTGATCGCTAGGCTCTCGTCTCGTTCCGGCCGCCCGAACCGGAGCTGTCTCGGGGGTATGGGCACTGCACACGGCACGATGAGTCCTTCCAACCCCGAGAACGAACCCGTCCACCGGCGCCTCGAACAGCTCGGGCGCCAGATCGACGAGACCCCGTCGCCACCGGGCGGGCCGGACGACGCAGCGGGGAACCCCGTCGAGCAGGGTCTGCAGGACCTCGGTCGCCAGATCGACGAGGCGAACCGTGCTGGCGGACGCCGGCGGGGCAAGAAGGCACACGCCGAGGTGGGGCGCCAGGGCCCGGCCCACGCGGCCACGAAGAGGCGGTCCCGCAAGCGCACGCTGGCCTGGGTCGGAGGGACGATCACGTTGGCACTGGTGCTGGTGGTCGGCGCAGCGGCCGGCTATGCCTGGTACCTCAACAACGAGATCCACCACATCGACCTGAAGAACCTGACCTCCGCGCCCGTCAAGGGCGACGACGCGGGCACGGAGAACATCCTCATGATCGGTTCCACCGACCGCTGCGCCCTGAAAGTGCAGAATCCCGCCTACGGGCTGTGCTCCCAGGGCGTCAACGGCGTGAACAGCGACGTGGTCATGATCCTCCACCTGAACCCGGCGAATCACTCGGTGTCGATCCTGTCCATTCCGCGCGACCTGTTCGTCCCCAACGCCCGGTCCGACGGTGGCAACAAGATCGACGCCGCGCTGTACCAGGGAGCGGACCAACTGATCGCCGCCATCGAGGAGGACTTCGGGATTCCGATTCAGCACTTCGTGGAGTTGAACTTCGACAGCTTCATCAACGTGGTCCAGGCCCTCGGCGGAATCAAGATGTACTTCCCCGAACCGGTGTACGACGCCTACTCGGGCCTGAACATCCAGACGACCGGTTGCCTCGAGCTGAACGGTACCCAGGCACTCCAGGTCGTGCGGGCGCGTCATGTCCAGTACAAGGGGCCGGGCGTGACGACGACCGACCCCGCCTATTGGCCGCAGGAGGCACAGAGCGACATTGCGCGCATCCGACGCGACCACGAGTTCCTGCGCGTTCTGGCTGCGGCCGTCAAGGCCAAGGGGCTCGGCAACCCCCTGACCGATCAGCAGATCGTCTCCGGCGTCGTCGGGCAGCTCACCGTCGACACGGGGTTCTCGGCCTCCGACATGATCAGCCTGGTTCTCGGCTACCACAGCATCGACGTGAGCAGCGCGCCCCAGCTCACCGTGCCCGTGGCGGTGGACCAGTTCGGCAACTACGTATACCAGGGTGGGAACTACGGCGACATAGAGTTCCCGGCCCAACCGCAGGACCACAACGCGGTCGACCAGTTCCTCGGCCTCAAGTCCAGCAGCGAGGACACCTATTCCGGCGGTGCGCTCCCCTCACCGTCGAGCGTGACGGTGTCGGTGCTGAACGGATCGGGTGCCTACAACCAGGCGGCGACGACGGCCCAGGGCCTGCAGGCCCTCGGCTTCCACATCGGGACGATCGGCGACAGTCCTCCCGTGGGCCAGGAGGCGGAGACGGTCGTGTACTACGCGTCCAAGACGCCGGCCCAGCTGGCGGCGGCACAGGCCGTCGCCAACTCCCTGTCGGGAGCGGTCATCATGGCCATGGACCCGAACCAGATGAAGGCGGGCTCCCAGGTCACCGTCGTCACGGGCACCGAATTCTCGGTCAACGCCCCACCGGCGACGCCGACGACCGCCCCGCCCGGTGCGGCCACGCCAACCACGACGACGACTTCGGGGGACAGCGGGAATACGGGGAACTCGGGCGCATTTCAAGCTCCGACGCCGACCGTGGAGGCGCTGCAGCCCTGGGACCCTCGATCGTGCACGACCAGCGGTGGCGAAGGGAGCTGAGGCCTCCGGCTCCAGATCGAAGAGCTGCGTTTCAGGCGAAGATCTCGCCTCCGTTGGTGTCGAGCGCCTGTCCGGTCATGGCGGACGACAGGTCCGAGGCGAGGTAGACGATCGATCCGGCAACGTCCCCATCGCTCGGGATACGACCCAGCGGTACCCGCGCGTTCAGCTCATCGACCACGACCTGGGCCGGCACGCCCCGGCCGGTCGAGGTCATCTCCACGTAGATGTCGACAGACGGCCCCGCCATCCAGCCGGGCACGACGGCGTTGACCCGGACCTTTGAGGGGCCCAACTCGTAGGCGAGCACGCGCGTCGCCGTCAGCAGCGCTCCTTTGGAGATGGCGTAGCCACCCTGTGCGGGTTGAGGCTGCCGCGTCACCATGGAAGCCACCATCACGACGGAACCGCCACCGCGCAGACGCATCGCGGGCAAGGCGGCCCGGGTCATCTGCAGGGAGCCGAAGAGATTGGTGTCCATGATCTTGCGCCATTGCGCCAGGTCGACGTCCTCGAAGCTCTGGAAGGCGTCGAAGCGAAAGGCGTTGTTGACCAACACATCGATGCCCCCGAACTCCTGCGAACCGGCCGCCATGAGACGGGCGCAGGCCTCGGGGTCGGTGATATCGGTCGGCACGGCAATGGCCCGGGCCCCCAGCGCTGACACCTCCGCCAGGACCTCGTCGAGGGTGGACTGGCGCCGCGCCGCCAGCACGAGGTCCGCTCCGTGGGCCGCCAGGGCCTTGGCGGCCTGCCGGCCCAGCCCCGGCCCGACGCCCGAGACCACGCACACCTTGCCCGACAACAACCCGGCACGGGCCATGGTTGCCTCCTCGCTCTGCTGAGTCGTCATGAGCGAAGCGTAGGGCAGGGCGGACCTACGGGCCCCGTGCTATCCGCGCCGGTGTCACAAGAGCCTGAGATGATCGGCGACAGGGTTGAACAAAGGAGAGTCATGGCCATTTGTTCGCACTGTGGCGGCGAGATGATGGAGGGAATCAGTTGCCTGACCGACCCCGTCATCATCGACGGCAGGGCCTACGCCCCGATCCCCTGGGGCCAGGAGCTCCGTCCCCGGCACCGCTACGAGCCAGAGGAGTGCCGTGACTGCAGTACACCGCTGGGGGGCATCCACCATCCGGGCTGCTGCATGGAGCGGTGCCCCGCCTGCCACGGCCAGGCGATCGGCTGCGACTGCATGACCGAAGCCGAGTGCATCTTCGACATCACGCGTGCGAAGCGATGCCATGCGCACGTCCTGCGGCGAGTGGGCTGGCGCTGAACAGACGTTCCAAGGCGACACGAAATCTTCGGCTGTCGCTCGCACGGACAGTGCGAGGATGCCAGCGCGGCCGCAAAGAGGGGGCCGGTGGCGCCACCTCCGTGTCGGGCGATCCTGCAGCGTCACCAACAGCTCAAGTAACGTTCCCACCGATGAGATGGCGTCCGGGCTGGAGCCGATCCTGCAACTAGAGGGGACTCACGAAGCGGGGACGAGCGTCCAGCTGGGGAGGTTCCACGCCACGCTCCTGTGGTTTGCCCGAAACCCCCGGATGATCGAACTCAGTCTGTTCGCCTTCGGAACCCTTGTGATGGGCATTGTGATGGCGGGCGCGCCGAGCTCGTTTCGTCCCACCCCCGGCTACAACGACTACCTGAGCTTTTACAAGCCGCCGGCAGCGAATCTCCTCGCGGGTCGGGGGTACCTTGGCCCAAACGGCCATACAGAGCTGCACGACCCGCCCGGCTATCCCCTGCTCCTTGCATTCGAATACTCAATCGCCGACATCCTGCACGTTGGTCGCGAAGGGATGGTCAACGTGGCCACCGTCCTGATCCTGGCGTTGGCCGGTGTCCTCATCTACCGGGTCGGCCGAGCCATGTTCGGGTTGAAGGTCGGAGTACTGACCGGGATTCTCTGGATCACCTACCCGATCGAGATGGAGATGGCGCCCTACCGGTTCTCCGAGGTGCCCTTCACACTTGTGCTCTACCTGACTGCGCTGATCTTCATCGACGGCAGCATCCGCGGGCTACCGAGCTGGCGCCGGATGGCTGTCGTCGGTGTTCTCGTGGGGGTTGACGCGCTGATCCGACCTCAAGCCATTCTCCTCGTCGTCCCCTACGCGTTGGCGCTCTGGATCCGAAGCCGCCAACTGAGAAAACTCTCCGATCCGTCGGCACCGCCCCCCGCCGTCCGGCGCTGGGGAGTCCTCGCCCTGTCCGGCGTGCTGGTCGTCGCCTATCTCGCGACGTTGGCGCCTTGGGAGGGCTGGGTCAAGGCGGACACGGGTCAGACCGTGGCGTTGTCGAACGGCGGTGCGTCGGCCGTGCTCAATGGCTTGACCGTCGACTTCCACCCGATCGACGAACGAGGTCATCTCCAGCTCCCCTCGGACGTCGTCGCGCTCGAGAAGGGGGTCCTCGCCCATCAGAAGACGCTCACGTCGACGGGCAAGATCGCCCGCTACATGTTCGACCAACTGCAGTCGCACCCGCTGGCCGTCATTGAGCTCGTGGCAATCAAGGCGGGCCAATCCTTCATCGGCACGAACTCCCTGAAAAATGAGTCTCTTATTGGGGTGGTGCAAGCTCCCTACCTGATATTGATGGTTGCCGGTCTCGTCCTGGCCTGGCGCGCCCGCGGATTCAGACGATGGCTGGCCGCCTTCGTCATCATCGTGGGGATCTACATGTTGGCGATGTCGGTCGCCGTGTTGTCGATCGTCCGGTATATGGGGCCGACCCTCGGGCTGTTCATGCCCTTCGCCGCGCTGGCACTGGTCACCTTGTGGGAGTGGTTTCGGCGGCGCTCCCAAGCACACGTGTCCTCCTGATTCGATCCGACCGGCTTGACCGGTCCGTGAAAAGTCACAAGGGTGGGCGAATGACGCCAGCCGTCGGGCTTCCGGACGCACGTTGAGCATGGGACCTCTCGACGGGATTCGCGTTCTAGAGGCTGGGCTCCTCGTGCAAGGCCCACAGGCGTCGTTGACGATGCAGGAGTGGGGAGCGGACGTCGTCAAGATCGAGCTTCCCGGTTTCGGCGATCAGAGCCGGTGGCTCCCGATCTCGCGCAGCGACCGCCGGGCCGCCTTCTTCGCGGCGTACAACCGGGGAAAGCGCAGCATCACCGTCGACCTCCGCCTGCCCACAGGCCGTGATGTGTTCCTCCGTCTGGTCGAGGACGCCGACGTCGTGATCACCAACTTCAAGCCCGGGACGATGGAGGAATGGGGTCTGGAGTACGCCGCCGCGGCCGCCCGCAACGAACGGATCATCTACGCCATGGGCTCATCGTTCGGGCCGGAAGGCCCCGACGCGGCGCGTGAGGGAGCCGACCTGAGCGCCCAGGCGGCGGGCGGGTTGATCAGCACGACCGGCGGGAAGGGCGCCGACCCGAGTGCGATCGGCGCCACCATCGCCGACCACATCGCCGGCCAGAACCTCCTGTCGGGCATTCTGGCGGCGCTGTACGCGCGGGAGCGCACGGGTCGCGGGCAGCTGGTCGAGACCTCGCTTCTCGGTGGCCAGCTCTGGGCTCAGGCCGGCGAGTACACGCGGTATCTCCTTACGGGGGAGATCTCGGGGCCGAGCGGGCGGAGCCACCCGATGATCCCGGGCATCTACGGCGTGTTCCCGACCGCCGACGGGTGGATCGCCATCGTCGGCACGGCGGGACCTGCCCGCGATGTGTTCTACCGGACAATCGGCCGGCCCGACCTGATCGAACGCTTCCACACGCTCCTCTACTTCGAGGACGACAAGGCCGAACTGTGGCCTATCCTCGACGAGGTGTTCGCCACCAAGCGGACGGCGGAATGGTGCGAGCTCTTGGGTGCCGCCGGCCTGCGCTTCGCCCCGGTCCTGGACCATGCCGAGGTCGCCGCAGATGCCGGCGTGCGAGCCAACGGCTACATCGCCGGTGTCGAAGACCCCGACGCCCCTGGGACCGTCGCGGAGGTCGTCCGGGCTCCCGTCCGCTTCTCGGACCCGCTTCCCGACGCGCGCCCACGCGCCCCTGAACTTGGGGAGCACACGGAAGAGGTCCTCTTGCAGGCCGGGTATTCCTGGGACGATATTGCGAGCCTGGCCGCGGAGGGCGCCGTGTAAGAGCCGCGTGGTCCCTTGCCACGCGTCCCGGGTCGCGACCGTGGCTCCGAAACGGTCTGCCGGTCGGCGGAACTCGCCTGCGAGGATCAGCTGTCCCAGAAACTCTGCAACATCACAAGCGCACAGAGTGGAGGTGAAGGGACTCGAACCCTCGGCCTACGGCTTGCAAAGCCGCCGCTCTTCCAGCTGAGCTACACCCCCGGACCAATCGAGACCTGCAGCGCTCCTTCTCTGCCGGCCGGGGTCACCATCGTAGGCCGGGAGAGCAGCCCCCTGAAGCTGTAGCTCGCCCAAAGAGCCACGACCCTGTTCGGCGCCGGTAGGGTGCGGCCCCGTGGACGCACAGACATTCCTGGGCATGCAGCCGGACAGCGACGACTTGCATTGGCGCATGCACGTCACAAAGCAGCTCACGACCCCTGGCAACTTCCTCTTTGGTGGTTGCGCACTCGGAGCGGCACTCGTGGCACTGGAGGCCGCTTCCGGGCGCCCGACCGTGTGGGCCACAGGGCACTATCTGTCCTACGCCGTCATTGATGCCGAGCTGGTCTGGGACGTGACGCTCGCCGCCGTGGGCGGGCACGTGACGCAGGGGCGAGCCGTCGGAAACGTCGATGGCCGCGAGATCCTCACCGTCAACGCGGCGCTCGGCAAGGACGAACTAGCGGCAGGTGGCGTCTGGGTCCGGCCGCCGGACGTCCCTCCACCGGAACAGTGCCCGCAGCGCTATCTGCCCGAGATGTTCCGCAACACAATCATGGACAGCGTCGAAGTGCGGGCGGCCGGGGGGCGGTCGTTCGAGGAGATGAACGGCACGCCCGGGAGCCCCGACTCCGCCTTGTGGGCACGGGTGCCAGGCCACCTCACGCCCTCCGCCGCAACGCTGGCCATCATCGGCGACTATGTCTCTGGTGCCGTTTCGCAGCCCCTCGGACGCCGCGCCATGGGACGTAGCCTCGACAACACGCTGCGCATGGTCCAGCTGAAGCAGACCGAGTGGGTGCTCTGCGACATCCGTATGCACGCTCTCATTGGCGGCTACGCCCAGGGCATCGCCTTCCTCTGGTCGGAGGACAGGGAGTTGCTGGCAACGGCGAGCCAGTCGATCGGGGTCCGCCTCTGGCCCGAGGACGCCGAGCTCCCCCGCTGAGTCGCGCTGCGACGGGGTGATCACCCGCCAAAGCGACGAAACTGTGCACCATGGCCCGCCACGCAAGCACCCCGACCCGGTGGCGGCCGTCCGGGAGGATCACGGCCGTTGTACTCGCTGTCGTGGCGCTGCTCGCCGTCGGGACGGCCTTCCTCGTGCTTGAGACCTCGGCGACGTCGACGCCTTCACACCACCTTGGAGCACCGGCCCGCCCCAAGGCGACGACGACGGCGCCCACCGCCCCGACCACCACCACGACGACCACCCGCCCCCCGGGTCCCGGATTCAACCCCGGCCAGGTGACCGCAATCGGCGACTCGGTGATGCTCGACTACCAGGACCCCCTCGAGATGTCGATACCGGGCGTCAAAGTGGACGCCGCAGTCAGCCGGCAGTGGACCGACGGCGAATCGATCTTGCAGACGCTAAAGGCGTACGGCCTGCTGGGCGCTGACGTCATCGTCGGCCTGGGTACCAACGGGCCCATCACCAGCGCTGACTTCGACGACATGATGTCCATACTCGGAGGTGCGTCGCGCGTCGTCTTCGTCAACGTGCACGTCGATCGCCCGTGGCAGGACGTGAACAACGCCGTGCTGGCCTACGGCGCAGCGCGTTACCCGAACGTCGTCGTCGCGGACTGGGCGACGCTGGCCGCGCAGAATCCCCAGTGGTTCGGGGCGGACGGCACCCACCTGGCGATCGATGGCCCCGGGGCCGATGCGCTGGCATCGCTGGTCGCCTCGACGCTGTCCAACGGGTGACTCCGTCGGTGGTGGCGTGGCGGACGCCGAGAATCGGTGGTGTAGCCTCAAACGTCCTCCGGCTAGGACATCGGGGGCTATAGCTCAGTCGGTTAGAGCGCAGCACTGATAATGCTGAGGTCGCTGGTTCGATTCCAGCTAGCCCCACTCGCAAAGTTCCCATTGCTGGATAGAAGGTGGAAGCCGCCAGCCGTGCGGTCAGGCCGGTACCGAAACAAGCGGTGCGTCCCGGCCGAGCCAGAGCGTCCGCAGAACGAGAAGCGCGATTCCGCCTGCGACTACGACAATTCCCAGGATCGCCAGGACGATTTTTTGCCAAGGACCGGGCGATCGAGCCCGGGCTAGAGGCGACAAACACGAGGGACTCCGACGAGCTGGCTCCTTATCGCGGCATCGATCTGGGCAGGGACATGTCAGTGATGCCACTCGGTGCGCCCTAAGTATCCTGAGGACGTGTTCGAACCTCATACCAGATCTGCGTCGCCAAGCTTGACAAGACGGGCTCGCCTACCGTTGGCCGACGTAGCTATAAACCGGGGTGGTCTTGGCGCTTTGTGCGGATTCACCGAGAGCTATACAGGTGTTCGGAGTCGGGCAACTGATGGAATTTATGTTCGTGAATGATTGTCCGTACGGATTTGGGGCCCCAGCAGGCACCGCGAAAGTGGTCCTGGACCACGTAAGTCCTCCATCGGTCGTATGGAGGATTACGGAGGAACCGCCGTCATGAAGTCTTCCGATGACCTGCGGAACCGCTTCGGATCCAGTGACCCAGCACTCATTGCTCGATGGGCAGTACAGAGCAGACATAGTTGGTAATGGGACGGTCGCCGGAAATGTGCGAGCTTGCCACGTAACTCCACCATCGCTCGTGGTAACGACGTCTGACACCGCAACGGTCGTACCACCAAAACAAGAGTTCTCCCCTCCGGGGACGCTTCCATTGCTCAGACACGGTGAGGGGTTCGGAATAGTCGTCAAATCGAGTGCCGCGCAGTCGGACGAGGTCGCGCAGGAAAGTTTGCTCGGGAATCCCGCCGCTTGGGGCAAGGTTCCATTCTGCCAGGTGGCGCCGTCGTCTTTTGTCGACTGGACGAAGTACCCAACAGCGTCTGGGTAACGCTTGGGAATCTTGTTTCTCGTTGCTGGTGGATATTCCTCAAGTTGTTGCTTAGAAACCGGCTCGTATGCCACCTTGGAAATCCCCATGACAACACAATCGGACGCCTCTGGACAGGCAAGGGTGCTTACCCAGTATGAGGGTGGAAACGGCGTTGACGCCCACGTTCTACCCGCGTTCGAAGTCGTTACGAAGAGCTCCTGAGGAGGACGCGGGGTCAAGAGGCCGACGCCTTTCGACATGTATTGAGCAGCCCAAGATGGCCCTACCACGCCTTGGCAGGCACTTTCCGATGAACAGCTGAGCTCAAACAGCTGGTAGCCCGGTGTAACAGTCAACGGAATGATGGTCCATTGATGCCCTGAGTCAGTGGTAGTGATGAACACCGAGCTTCCGCTGAAAGTTCCACCAGCTGAGCAGTTCGAAGAGTCCGCGCACGCGAGGCCGCTGGTTGGATCGAAGCCACTCGGCATGGGCAAGAGAGACCATGTGTTACCCAAGTCGCCGGTGACATAGAGCGATTCTGACAACAAAGGGGCATTCACATATGGCGTGGCGTAGTCGCCGGCGAGCGCATAACACGCAGTGATGCTGGGACAAGTGATGTTGGCCGGCGGTGGTCCGACCGTGTTCTGCTGCCAACCAGTGCTTACAACGTCGCCCACGAGCTCCCAAGAACCCATCGCTCGCTTTCCTGCGATGCTTTCGCCGTTTCCTGGCAACACTCTTGCTGCGTTCCATGGCGTTGTCATTGTCCCTGAGTCACTTCTCGAGAGCCCCATAGAGAGAGCCGTCCCACCGATCACAACGACGACCGCCGCTGCGAGTGCGAGTCGTCGCTGGAGGCGAAGCCGTTCGGGTAGTCGTCCGAGCATCACGTTGCCCAGGTCATTGTCCCTAACTGCCGCCGCGGGGGTCGCTCTCGGCTTATCGGGATTCTCCGCGACGATCTTGTTCAGAAGTTGGTAGAAGAGAGGATCCGCCGAAAGAGCTTCAATGTCCATAGAGCCGATTGGATCGGCTCTCGTCAGAGCTTGGGAGCTGGTCATTTCATGTCTCCTCGGATATCGATACAGGAGCCGATCTTCGGCTCATGGATTGTCGGGAGGTATCGCTACCGTCGATCCATGCTCCTAATCCCTTCATTTCTGCGTTAAGGCGCGACCGGGCCCGATGGAGTCGGATTCGTGCCGCAGTCGAAGAGCAGCCCAGGACGCAGGCAAGCTGCGTAGAAGTGAGACCCTCCCATGCAGCCAGCATCAGCAGTTCACGATCTTCATCCGTCATGCGGGCAAGCGCGACGCCCGCTTCCAAACCGTCTTGCTCGCTCGCGTCCTTTTGGACACTCCATTCAGTACTGAGAGCGTTCGCGATCTGCTGAAGGAGTTGTGAGCGATGTTGGATGCGACGCGTTTGGTTGGCTATCACTCGACGGGCGGTCGCGTATAACCAAAGAACGCTCGATTCCCCCTGTGGGATTTCGTCGAACCGCCGCCAAGCGATGCCAAACGTCTCAGCCACCGCATCAGCGGCGTCTTCGGACGAAGCAGTCCTCCTGAGTGCATAGGCAAGTAGACGGGCGCGCGAACTCCTCATAGAGTGCAGTAAAACGCTCTACGCGCCTTTCGGCTGCCACGCCCCTGCCACCTCCCAGCTTGCCCTCAGACTATGTATGTCTTCTCAGACAGCTTTGTTTCACGGATTTGGTCGATCCTGTCCCTGAGCGACCGTGCGATCCGGCACGCCACTTCTCGATTCGCCTGAAGGTCCGCAAGACCGGCTGGCTGCGGGCAAGACTGTGTGTGCGACGCCGAGGGGGGTCTCGGACGACTGCTGCTGACCGATCTGCTAAGGCCCGGGCTGACGTGGCAAGGCAACGAGAAGCTATGGGTCGTCTTCAAGACGCCCAGCACCTGCGGCAGGAAGTCCTCGATGCTTGTCGTCGGAATCTCGGCGAGGATCATCCGGGAACGCTTGATGCCGAGATGTGGTTAGCACTCAACCTCAGAAACCAAGGAAGGTTCGGAAGGTCACTCTTGGTAAGAGCAATCAAGAAACGGTACGAGCAGGCAAGTACCTGGCCAGTCTCGACTCCACCGAATAGCCATAGGCCACGCCTCCGTGCCGGCCTACGGGGGCATTGGCCGCATCGGGGCACTCTGCCGCAGGCCGGGCGTAGCTGACAGAATCGAGTGTGTGCCAGCCATTTCGGGTCGTGTCGAGATCAATCTGACCGTCCGTGACCCTGCGAGTAGTGCAGCCTGGTACTCAGAGCTTTTGGACTTAGAAGAGCTGTACGACTTCACTGCTGAGGACGGTCGGATGCGCTACGTCGCTCTCGTTGAGCCGAACACGAAGTTCGTCCTTTGCCTCGTCGGTCACCAGGAGCATTCCGCCGAGCCGTTCAGTGAGTTCCATACAGGCCTTGATCACCTGGAGTTCTTGGTGGATCGCAAAGAAGACCTCAACGAATGGGAGGCGAAGCTAAATCGGCTCGGGATTCCCCACTCAGGAGTGAAGACGCCCGAGTACACCGATAACGCAATGCTCACTTTCCGTGATCTCGACAACATCCAGCTTGAGTTCTTCTGGAGGGCTCCCCCGAGGTAGGCCTGCCCACGACCCCGGCGGTAGGCGATACCCCGGCACTAGTTGGAACATTCCTCGTGCTTGAGGGCAGCGACCAGGAGTTGCCCGGGCCGGTCCTCTATCTCCAATGGCCGCAGACCGACACTCGCTACTTGACCTAGAAAGTCGACATTCGTGAACCGATCCGGAGGGTGTTCGAACAGATGGCGAGACAGCCAGTCATGATTGGCGACGTCATGATCCTGCGAGAACAGTCGGCCCCCCACCTTCAGAACTCTGGCGATCTCCTGTAGCCCTGCTTTCCAGTCAGGCACGTGATGCAACACCGCGAAGTTGAAGACCGCATCGAACGTTCCGTTCTCGTATGGAAGGTTCGTGACGTCACCTTCTAGGAGGGTCACTCGATTTCCATACTGGGCAAGTCGAGCTCTGGCTCGGTTGACCATCCTCGGATCAAAGTCGATCGCAGTACCGCGACTGGCACCGAACTCCTCGATCTCTGCTGCAACGCATTCGCCCGGTCCACAGCCAACGTCCAGGACCTCGAGTCCTTCGGTACGCCCGCCCAAGGCGATCAGCTTCGGAATCACGCTTCTCCGCAGTCGCTTGGTTCGCAGTCCACTGTTGATGTAAATGGACTCCGCCCGATTCATCCGCACCAAACAAACTCTATGACTTCCGTGTGGCTCAAGCCCGGCGTTTAGGAGATACCCAGAGTCTCAGCCAATTCGGCGGACTATCGGACTCGTTGTTAGGCGGTCTTCAGCTGCCGACTCGTCAGATCATCGGTGGCGACGACTCGCGCAGGGGCTGCTGCTGCAACCTCCAATGGGTAGTCGGCGACATCCTCCAAGGTTCGTCCCGCAGGTTCGGGCAAGAGCCCAGTCACGGCGAACCCCAGCACCGCGGAGACACCGGCAACCGCAAGAAGGCCGCGCAGGCCAATGTGGTCTTGGAGAACCGGGACCAAGAACACCCCGACAAAGGCTCCGAGTTTGCCGATCCCGGCGGCTATCCCGTGTCCGGTGGTGCGCATGCTCACTGGGAAGACTTCGGAGGGCAATACGAATGTCGTCATGTTCGGCCCGAACTGGATGAAGAAGTAGCTCAGGCCGAGGATGGCCAGAAAGGGCGCCACTTGCTGGGTGAGCTGGGGGACGATGGCGAGCACGATGAAACACAGGGCCATAACCGAGAACCCGACGAATTGGAGCCGCCGATGGCCAATGCGATCCATTCGCTTGACCGCGAGTAGGTAGCCAGGGACTGCGAAGATGACGAACATCCCAAGCGACCACAGGAGCTTTGTCTCCAAGCTTGCCGTGGCGTCTACCTCTTTCAAGATGGCGGGAAGGGAGAGCGTGTTGCCGTAATAGGCGTAGTCGAAGAGGAACCATGCTCCGGCTGTGCCGAGGAGGAGTTTCAGCATGTGCGGGTCGGTCAGGAAGGTGCCGAGACGCATCCGCTTCGATGCAGAGCCGGTTCGAGTGGGCTCGGCGATGACGCCTTCGCTGAAGTGCTCCAGCTCACCGGCAGCACGGTCGTGCTCGCCTTGCACTTGGGCCAGATAGCGCGGGGACTCCGGCATCCTGGAACGCAGGTAGACGACCGCCGCAGCGGGCACGGCGCCCAGGCCCAACAGGATGCGCCAGGTCAACGAGTCTCCGATTCCCGAGGACAGAAGCAGGAGCGCCACCAACGGGCCGACGATGAGGCCCAGCGCCTGCATGGAGAAGACGAGACCGACGAGGCGTCCCCGGTCCTTACGGTTGGAGTATTCGCTCATGAACACGGCCGACACGGGATAGTCGCCACCGATGCCGAAGCCCAGGACGAGCCGGGCAACAACCAAGAAGATGAATCCAGGGGCCAGTGCTGAGGCGATCGCCCCAAAGATCATGATCACAGCGACCGTGACGTAGACCTTCTTGCGACCGATCAGGTCCGCTATGCGGCCAAATACGAATGCGCCAATGAACGCGCCGAGAATGGCTGCGCCGGTAACCCAACTCGTTTGCAGCGTGCTCAGATGCCACTGGACGGCCACCAGGGCGGCCACGGTCCCGATGACGAAGAGGTCGTAGGCGTCGGTGAAGAATCCGACACCCGAAATGATGACGGTGCGTCGATGGAACTTGCTGGTCGGAGCCTCGTTGAGGAGATCGGTGACAGTTTGCGCCGAGGCGACAACGCTCGTCGGAGCTATCTCTGCGATTTCTTCGCCCCCCTCCGAACCCGTCACGGTCAACTCGCTCACTCGATCTTTGCCTTCCCTCTCGTTGAAGCCCCGCTGCAATGTCGCAGGCCAGCGTGACGAAGAGGCAAACGTTGGGTTATCTAAACGTGAACAGCTCGCGAATGTTTGGCAAACTGACCCTCCTGACCTGCGTATATTGCGATGGTGTCCCGAGCTCCTGATCCTGTCGCTGCAAGCCGCCAATGGGCTTCTAAAGCCCAGGACTACCTGGCGGCCGTCACTCAGGCCGTTGACAACCTCCGGGGGGTCTTCGAGGCGGACTTGCAGACTCCCTCCGGCCCTGACGAAGCAGTTGCCTCACATGTCGTGTCAGCCTGCAGCAGCCTCAACGATTGGCTACGAAGCGGGCACGCACCAAGAGGCCTCGCAAAAGCGGGAGGTGAGCTAGGGGCGGCAGCCGGTGTCTACCGGAATGCCGCGGTCGCCTTCAAGAGTCTGGCTGATGTGGACGGCGATCAGCGAGAGGCCAGAGCTAATGCTTGTGCCACCCTTCTGGAACAGGGTGATCATCACGCGGAGACATTCGTCGCCGCCTTGGCGAAGAAGCTCGGGGACGCAACGCCGTAGGAAGGTAGAGGACGATCGCCGGGGCAGGCCCTAACCACTCGGCACCCTGCCCCCGTCGTGCCTGATTGAGACTCTGAGCAGACGCAACGGCTGATCCGTAGCGTTGAGAGGTCCCGACGGGGCTGGCTCTCTTAAATGCCTGCCGCCGGTCTATCCGGCTGGCTTCCTTAACTGCCTCCCGCCTGGATCTCGCCGCGAGTGGCTCGAAAGAGGAATGTGCACCAGATCCGAAGCAGGAGTGCCCTCGCGGTTGCCATCAACCGACGAGGCTCTTTCTCTGTCTGCCACACTCTGACGGTGCTGAGGTTTGCACGTGTCGCCGTCGCGTCCGCTGTGATCTCCAGCGTGTGTGCCCTCGTTCCGGCGGGGCTGGCCGGAGCCAGCGGCCTCGACCACCCCACTGTGGGCATGGCGGCCACCCCTGACGGCAAGGGGTACTGGGAGGTGGCGTCCGACGGCGGCATCTTCGCCTTCGGGGATGCTGCATTCGAGGGGTCGATGGGCGGCCAGCATCTCAATGCGCCGGTGGTGGGCATGGCGGCCACCCCTGACGGCAAGGGGTACTGGGAGGTGGCGTCCGACGGCGGCCTCTTCAACTACGGCGACGCTGTATTCGAGGGGTCGATGGGCGGCCAGCATCTCAATAAGCCGGTGGTGGGGATGGCGGCCACCCCTGACGGCAAGGGGTACTGGGAGGTGGCGTCCGACGGCGGCGTCTTCAACTTCGGCGACGCCGAGTTCTACGGCTCGACAGGCAATCTGACGCTCCACAGGCCCATCGTGGGCATGACGACCACCCCGGACGGCGGGGGCTACTGGCTTGTGGCGAGCGACGGCGGGATCTTCGCCTACGGCGACGCCAGCTTCCACGGCTCGGCCGGCTCACTCCGTCTGAACAAGCCCGTGGTGGGGATGACGGCCACCCAAGACGGCGGCGGCTACTGGCTGGTGGCCTCCGACGGAGGCATCTTCGACTACGGCGACGCCAGCTTCCACGGCTCGGCCGGCTCACTCCGTCTGAACAAGCCGGTGGTGGGGCTGGCGGCGGCTGACAGTGGCGGGTACTGGGTGGAGGCTTCAGATGGCGGCGTCTTCGCTTTCGGGGACGCCGAGTTCGAGGGCTCGGCTGCAGACCTCCCACCGCCAGGGCCACCGAGGATCGCCCTGTACGGGGACTCACTGGGCATGGAGGCAGGCGTCTATTTCTCGTCCCTGGCGCAAGCGGTCGGCGCCTCCGCTCTCGTGCAGACGTATGGAGGGCTTGCCCCATGCGATCTGCTGGCGAAGATGGGGTCCGACGTGACCACTTGGCAGCCGACCGCGGCGGTCCTCGAATTCAGCGGCAACAGCTTCACGCCGTGCATGACGGGTGATCCGATCGGTTCGCCGCAGTACTACGCGAAGTATCAAACAGACATTCAGACGGCGATCGACATCTTCCGCCCGTTCGGGACGGAGGTGTTTCTCATAGGCATTCCCTACAACGCGTCGAGCACCCAGAACCAGAATGTCGCAAACTTGAATCAGCTCTACGCGTCGGAAGCGGCGGCCAATCCCGGTGTCACCTACGTCGATGCTGGCCAGGCAGTCATGGCAAACGGGGTCTTCACGTGGACCCTTCCTTGTCTTCCCACCGAACCCTGCACCGGGCCCTCGGGCACGAACGTGGTCCGTTCGCCAGACGGGGTGCACTTCTGTCCAGACGGGGACACGACCATTGAGGGATATGTCGCCGTGTGCAACGTCTACTCGTCGGGCGCCTTCCGGTTCGCGCAGGCGATGCTGGACCCTACGCTCGCCTCGTGACAGGGATTCGTGTACCTCCGTCCCCCTTTTGTGCGCCGACGCGACTGCCGCGCCTGGGTCGTCGGCCTGCAAAAGGTGAATTCACGTCCCCATGGAGTCACCACTGACCAATCGGAAACTCCACCGAGCGCGCCGCCAGCCAGGACGCGCGCACACCGCCCCAACATGGTCCTAGCGTTGTGGCATGGACGGCACCGGCATCGGGGGCCGAAAGGGTCCCGCCCACGCCAGGAAGCGAGTGTTGCCCCGGGAAACCGAGGAACGCCTTGCCGACATCGGACGGCAGCTCCCGCCTCCGAGCGAGGAGGAGCTCACAATCACCGCCGCACTGCGCGCCGGCGCGCCGGCGGCGGCGGCTGCTGTCATGGAGTGCAGCGCTTCTTGTCGCGGTCCTCTGCGCAGGTGCCATCGCCCAGTGGGTCCGGCCGCTCCCACACGCCACCGTCGAAACCCAGGCGGTCCACCTCCCGGGGCCGGCTCCCACCTTCGCGTGGCCGACGACCGGTGAGGCGGCGGCGGCGGTCGTGGGCGTGGGCCCGGTGGGCCAGGTCCACGGGTCCCAGCCCGTCCCGGTTGCCGGGCTGGCCGAGCTCCTCGCGGCCTACGTGATCCTTTCGGACCATCACCTGGCCCCGGGCGCAGACGGGCCGGCGATCCCTGTCACCGCCGACGCGCTCGCCGCCTATCAGACCGGACTGGCAAACCAGGAGTCCGAGGTGCCCATTGCAACGGGAGAGTCCCTTACCGAGCTCCAGGCCCTCGAAGGGCTACTGATCGACTCCGGCGCCGATATGGCGACCGTCCTGGCCGACTGGGACGCGGGCAGCGTCAGCAACTTCGTGGCCAAAATGAACACGGCAGCGAGAACGCTTGGCCTGACGTCGACACACATCACCGATCCGAGCGGTATCGACCCCGCCACGACCAGCACGGCCGAGGATCTGGTCCGCCTGGGTGAGGCGTCGCTGTCCGTCTCAGTGCTGCGGCAGATGGTCTCCCTGGGCCAGGCGAGCGTGCCGATGACCAACGTCGTGTTCAATCCAAACTTCGATCTGGGCCAGGACGGCATCATCGGCATCAAGACAGGCTCCGACTCGAGCGCGCAGGGCTGCTACCTCTTCGCGGCGCAACAGAGCATCGACGGGAAGAGTGTCACGGTCGTCGGTGCTGTCCTGGGTCAGCCGGGCGGCACTCTCGGTCCCAACACCGCGGCGGTCGACGCCGGCGACACGTTGGTGAAGAGTGTCGAGGCCGCCCTTCACAGCTTCACTTTGTTCGCACCCGGCCAGCACGTTGCCACGATCGACGCACCTTGGGGCTCGACTGCTCTGCTCTCGGCAGTGACCACGGTGCGTGTGATCGGATGGCCCGGACTCGTCGCCACGCTCGCCGTTGGGCATGGCCCGATCGATGGTCCCATAGCTGTCGGCACAACTGTCGCGACCTTGCGGGCAGGGGTGGGGCGCAGCTCCACACATGTGCAGCTGAGGACAGCCGGCGCGCTCTCGGGACCGGGCCTGTGGTGGCGTCTGACGCGTTGAGCGCCGGCGGCGACAGCACAGCGGCCTCCCGGCTCCGGCGTCGTGCCAGGTTGCACCGGATTGCGTTGCGCATGGTCGGGTAGTAGACGAACGTCGGACGCGGAGACCTGCTCGGGCAGCCGCCGCAGCGCACCAGGAGGACCACATGCAACAACGCCCCATCGGGAACAGGACCGTCAGCGCAATCGGATTGGGCGAAATGCCGCTCTCGATTGAGGGACGACCGGACCGTCGCCAGGCGATTGCCACCATTCACGCGTCACTCGACGCCGGAGTCACCATCATCGACACCGCGGACGCCTACTCCCTCGGCGTGCAGGAACACGGCCACGGCGAACAGCTCGTCGCTGAGGCACTGGCCGCCTACGGCGGCCCGACCGACGACGTGCTGGTCGCCACCAAGGGCGGGCACCGCCGGCCGGGTGACGGAAGCTGGACCGTGCACGGGGATCCGGCCTACGTGAAGGAGGCCTGCGAAGCCTCCCTCAAGGCTCTCGGCGTCGACGCCATAGGGCTCTACCAGTACCACCGCCCCGATCCCTCGATCCCGTGGGCCGAGTCGGTGGGCGCCCTGGCCGACCTGTTGGACGAGGGCAAGATCTTCATGGCCGGTGTGTCCAATGCCACCGTGGCCCAGATCGACGAGGCTCAGAGCGTCCTGGGCGGCCGGTTGGCCAGCGTGCAAAACGAGTTCTCCCCGCGCTTTCGCTCTTCGGAGGGCGAGCTCGAGCACTGCGAGAAGCTCGGCATCGTCTTCATTCCGTGGAGCCCCTTGGGCGGCATCGGCCGCTCCGACCGCATAGAGCAGAGCTTCCCGGCCTTCGCCGAGGTGGCCGCCGAGGTCGGCGCCAGCCCCCAACAGGTGACGCTGGCCTGGATGCTGGCCAAGGGCTCGCGAGTGATTCCGATTCCCGGCAGCAGCCGCCCGGAGACGGCCGTCGCCTCGGCCGCGGCCGCCGACATCTCGCTGACGCCGGAACAAGTCGCCAGCCTCGACGCCTCCTGAGCGCCACGCATCGCATGCGCACCATTGCCGGCAGCGAAGTGACCGGCGCCGAGACCTGGAGCGCAGCCGACATCGGCGATCTCACGGGTCGTGTGGCGTTGGTGACCGGAGCCAACAGCGGCATCGGCTACGAGACGGCAGGAGCGCTGGCCGGACACGGCGCACGCGTGATCCTGGCCTGTCGCGACGACGAAAAGGCGCGACGAGCACGCGACAAGCTGGAGAGCGAGCTCGAGCGTTCGTCGCTGGAGGTGCTCCACCTCGACCTGGCGGACCTGTTCTCAGTCCGTCGGGCCGCCGACGAGGTGCTCGCCACACACGCGCGGCTGGACATCCTCGTCAACAACGCCGGGGTTATGGGGACCCCCCTCCGCCAGACGGCTGACGGCTTCGAGCTGCAGATGGCGACCAACCACCTTGGCCACTTCGCCCTGACCGGGCTCCTCCTCGACCGCCTGGTGACCACGGAGCGCTCGCGCATCGTGACCGTGAGCTCGCACATGCATCGGATGGGGCACCTGCGGCCCGATGACGTCGCGGGCGCGGGGTTCCACAACACGTGGGTGGCCTACGGCACCTCCAAACTCGCCAACCTGCTCTTCACGGCCGAGCTCTCCCGGCGCCTGCAGGCGGCCTCGCTGCCGACAATCGCGGTCGCCGCACATCCGGGCTGGACGAGGAGCAACCTGGCCGGGAGCGGCGCTGCACTCGGGAGCAGCCGCCTGCGCCGGAAGCTCGGACGGGTGGCGGGCACCATGCTCGGGCAGTCGGCCGCGACCGGTGCTCTGCCGGTGCTGTGCGCGGCCACCTCCTCGTCCGCAGGCCCCGGCCAGTACATCGGCCCGGCTCATGTGGGCGGGCTCTTCGGGTCACCGCGGGTGGCGCGACCCTCCCGCCGCGCCTGCGACCTCCAGATGGCGCACGCGCTCTGGGAGGCCTCCGAGGAACTCACCGCCGTGCGCTACTCGGTGGCCGCCCCGGTCTGAGATCAGGCTCACCGGGCCTGGCGGCCCAGGAAGTGGGCATGCCGCGCCACCCGGTCGGGTCGCAGGACCCGCCCGACAGGGGCGATCACCGCGACGCGCACGCCCGAAAGGCGCAGCGCCGCCGCTGCGCTCTGCGATCGCGCTCCGCTCACGTAGGTGTCGTCCAGCAGGAGCACCCGTGCGTCGGCGACCGCTTCCAGGTCCGGCGGAGCCACGTGGAAGGCCGCCGGATGGGGCCGCATGTGCGCGATGGGCGGTGGCCCGCCCGGAGAAACGGTGCGGCGCAGCAGGTCTGGAGCCCAGAGCGCCCACGGCAAGGTGGTGACGACGTCGTCGCCCAGGCCGTCGACGAGGGCGAGGGGCGACGGGCCGCGCCGGTGGGTCGACGGCACGACGGTCACGACGTCGATCGGTCCGCCCGCCAGCGCGTCGAGCGGCGCCGCGTGGCCAAGCAGAAAGCCATGTACGAGAGCGCGGACGATGGCGCCGAAGCGCCGCCTGGCCTCGGCGACCGGGGACTCCTTGTACCCGAGCAGGATCGTGTAGAGCGGGCTCGGGAGCGGGCAGAGTCGCACCGGCACCACCGGCGCCAGCGCCAGGCCCAGGCGACGGGCCACCGCCCGGCAGGCGAAGCAGACGAACCGGTCAGCGGCGGCCGGGCCGCGGCAGATGGCGCACACCCCGGGCCCCGGGGCCGGCACGCGGAACGGATCAGGTGGCGGTTGGAGGGCCCGGCTGGGGGTCGGGGTCGGGTCGATGCAGGAGAAAGGTCCCCGTGGCCCGGCTGACCAACACCCCGTCGACGCTGTGCACCGTCGCCTCGCCGAAGGCCACCTGCTTGGCCAGACGGGCCACCTCGCCGCGCAGCAGATAGGTGTCGCCCTTCAGGGCCGGGCGCATGCACTCGGTCTTCATCTCGAGCGTGCCCCGGGTGCGGGCCCGGCCCGGCAGGGCGGCGTTGATGGCGAAGTTCATGCACGCATCGAGCACGAGCGAGTGGACGCCGGCCTGGGCGATCCCGTGGGGGTTGCAGGCCAGGTCGGTGGGGCTGAAGCTCCCGCCCACCCAGCCCAGGTCCTCGCCGTCGACGCCGTAAGCGGTGAAGACCCCACCTACGAGATCGATGATCGGCATGCCCCCGTCACCCAGCCAGCGGTCCATGTCTTTGCCGGTGCGGCTCACTGGAGGCAGACCATACTGGCGGTCGCGGGAACCCTCGAGGGAGGCCGCCAGATCGGCCGCCAGGTGGTGCCGGGTAGCATGTTCTCCGATCTGAACCGGTACGGCGCCGATCGCCGCCGCCGGATTTGGGAGGAGACACCATGACCACCGCAGTCATCGTCGACGCCGTCCGGACCGCCGGCGGCAAGCGCAACGGGAAGCTCCGCAACTGGCACGCGGTAGACCTGGCCTCCGAGGCCCTCATGGCCGTCGCCCAGCGCAACCAGCTGGACCCGGCCCTGATCGACGACGTGATCATGGGCTGCGTCATGCAGGTGGCCGAGCAGTCGCTCAACATCGGCCGCAACGCCGTCCTCGCGGCGGGATGGCCCGAGTCGGTGCCCGCCACCACCATCGACCGCCAGTGCGGCTCCTCGCAGCAGGCGGTCCACTTCGCGGCCCAGGGCGTCATGGCCGGGGCCTACGACATTGCGGTCGCCGGCGGCATCGAGTCCATGACCCGCACGCCCATGGGGTCCTCCGTCGTGCGTGACCTCGGGTACCCCTTCGGGCCGCGCATGATGCAGCGCTACACCGAGACCGGTCTGCCCGGCCAGGGCATCGGGGCCGAGATGATCGCCGACAAGTGGGGCATCTCGCGCGAAGAGCTCGACGCCTTCTCGGTCGAGAGTCACAAGCGGGCCGCCCGGGCCACGGCCGAGGGCCGGTTCGAGAACGAGATCGTGCCCGTACTCGTGCGCGACGACGAGAGCCACGACACCGACGAGGTCTTCGCCGCCGACGAGGGCATCCGGCCGGACTCGAGCATCGAGACATTGGCCAAGTTGAAGCCCGCCTTCAAGGAGGACGGCAAGGTGACGGCGGGGAACTCCTCGCAGATCACCGACGGTGCTTCGGCCGTGCTGATCATGAGCGAGGAGAAGGCCAACGCACTGGGGCTGCGCCCCCGGGCGCGCTTCCACGCCTTCGCCCTGGCCGGCGTCGATCCCGTCACCATGCTGACCGGCCCGATCCCCGCCACCACGACCGTGCTGGAGCGGGCCAAGCTCACGATGGACGACATCGACGCGGTGGAGATCAACGAGGCCTTCGCCTCGGTCGTGCTCGCCTGGGAGAAGGAGCACCACCCCAACATGGAGTTGGTCAACCCCAACGGGGGCGCCATCGCGCTGGGTCACCCGTTGGGCGCGTCCGGGGGCAAGCTCACGGCCACGCTGCTGAACGAGCTCGAGCGGACGAACGGCCGCTACGGGCTGTTGACCATGTGCGAGGGCGGCGGGCTAGCCAACGCCATGATCATCGAGCGGCTGGGCTGAACCACCGCGGACCCGCCGGGCGGGTCGCGTGCAGCGGTGTCAGGTCAGCGGTATCTGGTGGCCAGCAGGAAGCCGATGAAGATGGCCGCCAGGCCGATGACGAGGCCCCACGGCGAGCCGTGCGCCATGAACGGCAAGTGGGCCAGGTAGTTGACCGTGATGAGGGCCACGCCTCCGACGAGCAGCACCAAAATGAGGGCCCCGAACCACGGCGGGCTGTGGCGCACGCTCTTGGGAATCGGCGCCGTGTAGCGGCCGCTCTCCTCGGCCGTCTTGTAGCGGCCGACCTTCGCGGCTCGGCCGGTGGCGGACTTGCCTTTGCGGGACGCGCCGCCCGGTCCTTTAGTGCTGGTGGCCACGGGGTCAGAGGTTAGCCACCCGCGGCGAGCGCCTCCGGACGCGCCCGGTACGCTCGTGCGGCGTGGGACCCCGGGTGCTGCTCATCGACAACTACGACTCCTTCGTCTACAACCTGGTCCAGGAGCTGGGTGAGCTCGGGGCCGACCCAGTGGTCTTCCGCAACGACGCCATCGACGTGGCCGGCATCAGGGCCCAGCGACCCGACGCCGTGCTCATCTCGCCGGGGCCCGGTCGGCCCGAGGACGGCGGGGTGAGCCTGCAGGCCATCGGGGAGCTGGCCGGGGAGATCCCGCTCCTCGGCGTCTGCCTCGGGCACCAGTGCATCGGCCAGGCCTACGGAGGCAGCATCGTGGCCGCCCCGCACCTCATGCACGGCAAGACCTCTGAGATCCACCACGACGGCACGGGCATCTTCAGCGGACTCCCCAACCCCTTCGTCGCCACGCGGTACCACTCGCTGGTCGTGCGCCCCGACTCGGTGCCCGACGAGTTGGTGGTGACCGCCACCTCGACCGACGGGGTGGTGATGGGACTGCGCCACCGCACGCTGGGCGTCGAAGGGGTGCAGTTCCACCCCGAGTCGGTGCTCACCGCGTCGGGACCCACCCTGCTGGCCAACTTCCTCGGCCAGCTGGGCGCCAGTACCCCCGCCTGACTGCGCCGGCGGGAGCCCGGTTCAGCCGCGCCCGTGGTTGGAGCCGTTGGTCGTGCTCGTGGTGCTCGAGCTGGTCGTGGACGAGGGCGTCGTGGTCGTCGTCGTCGTGGTGGTCGCCGACTGGCACACGGAGATGTTGACGGTGCTCCCGCTGTTGACCTGTGCGTTGGCCGCCGGGCTCTGGCTGTCGACGTTCCCCGGCTGGGCCCCGTTGGGGCACGCCGTGTCGAACGTGGTGTTCGCCACCAGGCCGACGCCGGTGACGGCCGAGGTGGCAGCGGCCTGGGACTGCCCCACGACTCCCGGGACCGAGACGCAGTTGCCGGTCGAGATGACGAGGTTGACCGGGGTGTTGGGCTGGACGCTGATGCCGGAAGCCGGTGTCTGGGCCGACACCACTCCGGCCGGCTGGCTCGAACAGGCGCTGCTCTGACTGCCCACGTTCAGCCCGGCCTGTTGCAGGATGCCGCCGGCTCGGGCGGGCGACTGCCCGACCACGCTCGGGACCGAGACCGAGCTCTGCGTGCCCGAGACGGTCAGGGTCACCTTGCGCGTCTCGAGGATCTTCGAGTTGGCGGTGGGGTCCTGGCTCAGCACCGTCCCGACCGGCTGATCGCTCGTGATGTACTTCACGGTGTAACCCAGATTGGCGTCCTGCAGGACGGCGATGGCCTGAGTCAGCTGCTTGCCCGTCACGCCGGGGACGACCACGGTCGGGATGTTCGGGCCGCCGCTGACGACGAGGTTCACAGCGGAGTTCTTGGCCACCGAGGCACCCGCCCTGGGTTCGGTCGACAGGACGTCGCCCTTGGCGGTGTTGCTCGTCCTAACGGAGCTGGTTCCCACGGTGAGATGCTCGTTGTGGAGCGTCTGCGTGGCCTGGCCGGCCGGGAGGCCGACGACGTCGGGCACGGTCACGTTGCTGCCGAAGACCCCGACGGAGCGCAAGAGGAAGAAGGCGATCACGGCGAGGGCCAACAGCAGCACGACCAACAGGATGATGAGGTTGCGGGTGCGCTTCTTGCGCTCGAGCTCCTCCCGGCTGGCGGGCCCCCCGGCGCCGGCCGGTATGGCCATGGTGCGCCCGGTGCTCATGGGCACGACCTGGGTCACCCCCACCGCGGCCGTCATCATGGAGGTGAGTCCAGGATCACCGGCCTCGACTGGTCGTCCGTCGGCGAACCGGAGCAGGTCGGCGCGCAGCTCCTCGGCGGAGCCGTAGCGGTCGTCGGGGTTCTTGGCCATGGCCTTCATGACGACCGCCTCGAGCGCCGCCGGCACCGCGGGGTTGGCCTGTCGGGGCAGCACGGGCATGTCACGCACGTGCTTCGACGCCACCGCCACGGGCGAGTCGCCGGTAAAGGGCGGGCGGCCGACGGCCATTTCGTAGAGCACCACGCCGAGGGAGTAGATGTCGCTCCGCGCGTCCACGCCCTTGCCCTCCGCCTGCTCCGGTGAGAAATAGGCGGCCGTACCCATGACCGCACCCGTCTGGGTCAGGCTCTCCTCGGTGTTCATGGCCCGCGCGATGCCGAAGTCCGTGACCTTGACGTCGCCTTCCGGCGTGATCAGGACGTTGCCCGGCTTCACGTCGCGGTGGACAACGCCGTGGCGGTGGGCGAAGGCCAGGGCGGCCGCGACGCCGGCCCCGATGGAGGCAATCTGAGTGGGCGGCATGCGCTCGGGGTCGCGCAGTATGGCCGAGAGCGGCCGGCCCTCGACGTACTCCATGACGATGAAGTACGAGCCGTCGTCCTCCCCCCAGTCGAAGACCGGGACGATGTTGGGGTGGGACAGGTTGGCAGCGGCCTGGGCCTCGCGCCGGAACCGCTCCACGAAGGTGCGGTCGACGGAGAGCTCGGGGAAGAGGACCTTGAGCGCCACCGGACGCTCGAGCTGGCGATCCATGGCCCGGTAGACCTGCGCCATACCGCCACGGGCGATCAGATGGGTGAGCTCGTAGCGACCCGAGTAGATGCGCGGTGTGTCGACCGGTTCCATGGCGCCCAGGAGCCTACGCTGGGAGCCTTCGCCGACGGCGAACGGACGGGCCTGTCATGGCGCAGCCGTCGTGGTCGTGACGGGGATGGTCGTCGTCGTGACCGGCACGGTGGTCGGTGTCGTTGTCGGCGGCGAATGCGGGGTGACGACGATCCGGCGCGTCGGCAGCGTGGTCGTCGTGGTGGTGGTCGTCGTGGTGGTGGTGGTGATACTGGTCACGTAGCTCCGCGCCGACTGCAACGAGGGCCGCTGGACACCGGCTCTGAGGGCTCCGATGGCCGTCGGCGACACGTCCAGGGTCGTGTAGCCGGTGTGATCCACGACCCTGGGGTGGAACCACAGGACGCCTCCGGGTTGGCCCTGCTTCACCACGATCTGCTCACCCTGCGACGTCACGACCCAGTTGTCATAGGCGTACCACTTCAGGACGTAGTACGCCGCCACGGGAACGGCGGCCACCAGCAGCACGAAACCGATGACGCGCGGGGTGATGCGGCGCGGGATGCCCAGACGCCGCCGGCGTGCCCCGCGGGTCTCTTTGCCCTGCGGCTTGTCGTCCCCCCGCCGTCCCGGCGGGGGCGGCACCCGCGTCGTGGAGCGGGCCACCGGCACCGCGGCGGCTGCACCCACGAAGAACTCGTCGCTGCGCGGGCCGGTCTCCACCAACGCGGTGGGCTCGTCGCCGAAGGCGAGGCGGGCGCCGGGTGCCAGCGACTCGTCCGGTGCCACCGCGGGGACGACCGCCGTGACGTCGGACTCTGGATAGGGCCCGTCTGAACGGGGCACCGTCCCGGCCTCGGGTGCGGGCTCCGGCGGCGCGGCTGCCGTGTCGTCTTCCACCACCGCCACGGCCGCCGTGGTCGGACCATCAGCGGCTAGCGCGGCGCCCAACGCGAGGGGCGTCACCTTTGTCGCGCCGTCGTCGCCTTCCTCCCCCACCTGCACGTCGACCACGACGACCGTGATGTTGTCGGCACCTCCGTGCAGGTTGGCGGCGTCGACCAGTTCCCGCGCCGCCTCGCCCGGGTCGTCGACGCCGCCCAGAATGCCGGCCAGCTCCTCGTTCCCGACCTCGTTGGTGAGACCGTCGGAGCAGAGCAGCAGCCGGTCACCCGTGCGCAGCTCCAATTCCCACATGTCGGTCTCCACCTGGGCGTAGACGCCGAGGGCGCGGGTGAGGATGTGCCGTTGGGGGTGGACGGCCGCCTCCTCCTCGGTCATTTCTCCGTGGCGCATCCGTTCCTCGGCCAGGCTGTGGTCATCGGTGACCTGGGTCATGGCGCCGTCCGAGAAGACGTAGGCCCTGGAGTCGCCCACGTTGGCCAGCGCCAGCACGTCCCGGCCCTCGGTCCCGCCCACCAGGGCCACCGCCGTGAGCGTGGTACCCATCCCACGGAGCTCGGTGTTCATCTGACTCTCGTGCCACACGGCGGCGTTGGCCTCCGAGAAGGCCTCGCGGAGCCCCTCGATCGTGGGGAGCCGCTCGAAGGCCTGCTCGAGCGTCTCGACCGCCACTCGGGCCGCCACCTCGCCCCCGACATGGCCGCCCATGCCGTCCGCCACGGCAAAGAGATTGGGACGCTCGAGTGGCAGATCTTGATTGACGGTGCGGACCCGCCCCACGTCGGAGGCGGACCCCGACCGCAGCACCGTCAACGCGAGACCTCGAAGACGGTGGAACCGATCTGGAGGAGGTCCCCCTTGCCCAGACGCATCGCTTGCGTGATCTGCTCGGAGTTCACGAACGTCCCGTTGGTCGAGCCGAGATCCTCGACCCACAGCTGGTCGTTGCGCCGGAACAGGCGGGCGTGCAGCGTCGACGTGTAGATGTCTTCCGGCATGGCGACGCCGCAGCCCGGCGATCGACCGATGGTCAGCTCGTCGTCGAGGTCGTAGGTGCGCCCGCTCTGCTCGGGCGATTGGACCACCTTCAGATAGAGCTGGCGGCGGCGGTTCGGACGGGGCTGGCTCGGGACGGCGACCGCGGCGCGCTCGGCCCGGCGCTCCTGGCGGCGCATGGAACGCGGCTTACGGATGGTGGCCGGGCTCATCTCCACCCACACGGCCCGGATGACGCGCAGGAAGAACAGGAAGATCAGCGCGATGACGCCCCACTGCATGACCCGGAGGACCGCATTGAGATTCTGCGTAGCGATGAGGATCGCGACCGGTTCAGGTGGCGTCACGACATTTCGAATACGAGCTTCGTCGAACCCACACTGACCTCGTCCCCGCTGGCGAGGAGCTGTTCACGGACCGGGGTGCCGTTGACCCTCGTCCCGTTGGTGGACCCGAGATCGGTGACGAACACGCCGTCACCCTTGCGCCGGAGCTCAGCATGCCGGCGGCTCACGTTGGAATCCGGCAACACCACTTCGCATTCGGGCAGTCGGCCGATGACCAGGGCTTCCGAGCCCACCGGCACCCGGCGGCCGTCGGGCAGCACGAGCTCGGCCAGGAATCCGCCGTCCTCGCTCTCGCGCACCTCCGCCGTGACCGTGAAGCGCCCTGCCTTCAGGCCGGCACCCTCGAAGATCTCCACCTCCACCGGGCCGACGAACGAGTAGCCCTCAATCCGCGCGTGCTCGCGGGCAGCGTCGGAGAGCTCGCGGGACAGGGCCTCGATGAAATTGGCGAAGCGACCGACGTCGGCCGCCGAGAGCGTCACGGCGAACGCATTGGGCGCGATGAGGCCCCGCACCCCCACCCGTCGATGGAGGTCCATCTCTCGGGTCAACCTGCGGCCGATCTCGACCGGCTGGAGGTTGCTTCGAAATGGCTTGGCCAACGTGCCCTCCACCAGACGCTCGAGGCGCTCCTCAAACTGCTGGAGTCCCATGGTCTCCCAGAGATTACCGGGCCGCTGCGCCCAGGAGGGATTCAGAGGCCGTCTGACCTGGTCACCTACTCCAGAAGCCTGGACGGAGCCGAACCTGGGAGGCCCGCACAGCGACTACGGTTATCCGGTCACCCGGGCGAGTGGCGGAATTGGCAGACGCGCAGGATTCAGGTTCCTGTGTCCGAAAGGATGTGGGGGTTCAAGTCCCCCCTCGCCCACCAACCAACCGACAACATCAGGGCGAGGGCCTCTCTGGCGCCGTCATTGACGAGGCCGTTCATCCCCTCGACCGGGATCCGTCACGTGCCCGAGGTTGCCATCCACGTCGGACTGCAACTGCCAAGCGGACGAGGGAACTCTCAGTCAAAGGATCCCCGAACGTAATGCGTCAAGCTAGTAACTTGCATTGCACAGGCTGACGGTGTCGGGACCGAACTGACGTTCTGCCTCGCTCCTTCATACTTGGCACGTTGCCTGGGCGCTGCGGGAGGCTATGGGGACTGACTGGATCTGGTTTTCAGCGCTGTCACGCTTGCCGTGCAGACCGCCATGTACCAGGCACGCAGTGCGACGCCAAGCCCCTGGTTTGCGGTTTCGCCGGCCGGGGTCATTCTCATGATCATCGCCGCGGTCGGACTGGTCGTATCGACACTCATCTTTGTCACGTCTTCGCCGTCCGGCTGGAGCCCGGCATCGGACAGCAATGAAGTATCCGACGCTGCGGAAACAGCTATTGCCCGATAATTTCGACTGAAAGGAACCGGTCCCGTGCATCTGCCCTCGAAGGTTCGCTCGGTCGGTCTGACTGCGCTTCTAGGGGTCGCCCTGGGGCTGGCTGCCGTCACCGTCCCGATGGTGGCGCCAGCCGATGCCACAGTCACCTGCAGCGCGCCGCCCGCCGCGGGGGTCGACTACTACCACTGCAACCTGGCCGGTGTGGATTTCTCCGGTGCCGACCTTGCGGGCGCTGATTTTCAAGGCGCCACCGTCACCGGAGCGAACCTGCAGAATGCGACGCTCACCAATGACATTCTCACCGGAGGCAACTTCACCGGTACGGACTTTACCGGTGCCAATCTCGACGGCTCGTACGCGCAGAGAGCACTCTTCACGAACGCCACCTTCACCGACGCCGACCTTGACAGCGTGACCGCGACCTCCGCCAATTTCTCCGACGGTACGTTCTCCGGGGCCACCTTTTCCGCCACCATCGTCCAGAATGACGATCTGAACGGCGCGCAGCTGGCCGGGGCCAACCTGGCCGGCGTGCACGGCCAGGCGACCGGGACACCGGCGTCCCTACCGGTTGGTTGGACGTTCTTCAACGGGTTCCTCATCGGCGCCGGAGCGGACCTGCGGGGGGCGGCGCTGTCCGGTGACAATATGCCGGGGATCAATCTCTCGGGCGCCAATGTGAGCGAAGCGAAGTTCACCGGTGACGACCTCACCGGTGCCATCTTCACCGGCGACTCGGTCTTCGACACAGGCTTCGAGGATGCCAACCTGACCGGCGCCGACTTCTCCGGTGACAATATCGACGGGTCCAACCTGACCGGCGCGGACCTTTCTGGGACGGAGTTCGGCGACGCCAACCTGGAGAACGCGACATTCACCGGCACCACCGGAGACACCACGACCGATGTGACCGGCGTCACCTGGCTCGACACGACCTGCCCGGACGGCACGAATAGCAACTACGACGGCGGCACCTGCCTGGGGCACGGATTCTTCTCGCCGCTCAAGCTGTCGATGTCGACCACCTCCACCGGCTACTCCGTCGCCGGTCAGACCATCCCCTACAGCTACCTGGTGACCAACACCGGGAGCCTGACCATGACCGGAGTCGCCGTGACCGACGACCTGGTGCCCACCGTGAGCTGCCCCTCGAGCACCCTGGCCGCCGGGGCCTTCGAGACCTGCACCGGTAGCTACACGGTGACCCAGGGTGACGTGACTGCCGGGTCGGTGACCAACACCGCTACGGCAACGGCGTCGGACTCCGAGGGACTCGTCAGCTCGGCACCGTCTTCGGTGACGGTTGCGGCCAACGCGCCAAACTCGTCGATCAGCCTGACCAAGTCGACCACCTCGACCGGCTACGGGGCCGCGGGGCAGACCATCCCTTACAGCTACCTGGTGACCAACACCGGGACCACCACACTGACCGGCGTTGGCGTCAGCGACGACCTGGTGCCCACCGTGAGCTGCCCCTCGGGCACCCTGGCCCCCGGGGTCTTCGAGACCTGCACCGCGACCTACACGGTGACCCAGGGTGACGTGGACGCCGGGTCGGTGACCAACGTCGCAACTGCCTCGGGGACCAACCCGCAGAGCATCGTGGTCAGCTCGGCACCGTCATCGGTGACCGTTGCGGCCAACGCGGCCACCTCGTCGATCAGCCTGACCAAGTCGACCACCTCGACCGGCTACGGGGCCGCGGGGCAGACCATCCCTTACAGCTACCTGGTGACCAACACCGGGACCACCACACTGACCGGCGTTGGCGTCAGCGACGACCTGGTGCCCACCGTGAGCTGCCCCTCGGGCACCCTGGCCCCCGGGGTCTTCGAGACCTGCACCGGGAGCTACACGGTGACCCAAGGTGACGTGGACGCCGGGTCGGTGACCAACGTCGCAACTGCCTCGGGGACCAACCCGCAGAGCATCGTGGTCAGCTCGGCACCGTCATCGGTGACCGTTGCGGCCAACGCGGCCACCTCGTCGATCAGCCTGACCAAGTCGACCACCTCGACCGGCTACGGGGCCGCGGGGCAGACCATCCCTTACAGCTACCTGGTGACCAACACCGGGACCACCACACTGACCGGCGTTGGCGTCAGCGACGACCTGGTGCCCACCGTGAGCTGCCCCTCGGGCACCCTGGCCCCCGGGGTCTTCGAGACCTGCACCGGGAGCTACACGGTGACCCAAGGTGACGTGACCGCCGGGTCGGTGACCAACGTCGCAACTGCCTCGGGGACCAACCCGCAGAGCATCGTGGTCAGCTCGGCACCGTCATCGGTGACGGTGAGGGCCGTAGAGTGCGATCCCCCGATCATCACGAGCGCAGATTCGGCCACGGCGGTGGTGGGGAGCCCATTCCACTTCACGGTGACGACCTGCAGCACTGCCGTGCCAAGAATCAGGGCATTCGGCCTACCGCAGGGTCTCCGACTGGTCGACAACCACAACGGAACGGCGACGATTTCGGGAACGCCTTGGGTCAAAGACCTCTCCCAGCAATCGGCGACCATCAGGGCAATCGTCAAGGGCCAGACGAAGGCCAATCAGGTATTCGTCTTCACCCTCGATCAAGCCCCGATATTCAAGTCCAACCCAAAGTACGTGGCGACGGCCGGGGTCACCTTCGCGTACCCGGTCATCACCGCCTACGGCTACCCGGTGCCCATGATCACCACCAGCTCCGCCCTGCCTGGTGGGGTGACCCTCAATGACAACCACGACGGCACGGCCAGTCTGACTGGGACCCCCGGACCGACTGCCGGGGGCGTCTACCCCATCACGATCACCGCGACCAACGGGGTGGGTGCTCCGGTCAACCAGACCTTCACCCTGACCGTCTACCAAGCCCCGTCGATCACAAGCGCCGCCAGTGACACTGTGACTACTGGGGTGGCCATGACGCCGTTCATCTTGACGACGACCGGCTACCCGGTGCCCACCATCAAGGCCAAGTTGCCCTCGGGCCTGATGTTGACCGACAACGACAACCAGACCGCCACCATCATCGGCACGCCTAACGCGAAATTTGGCTGGAACCTACATCGTGACCATCAGGGCATCATCGAAGGCGGGAACAACCACTCAAAGCTTCAGCCTGACCGTCGCGCCCTGACGGTGTCGTAGGGCTCTGAGAGTCCAACCCGAAGATCCCCAGCAGCACGGCACAACTCGCGGTCCGACTGGCCGAACTGGGTCATCCAGAGCAGTGACCTGGGATTTTCCGAGTCGTTGCGCACGCGACAATACGGGAAGGCGGTGCCGAGCCGGGGATTCGTCGGCGTGACAATGGCGCCCGGTACCGTCTCCCTCCAGAAACCTTCCGCCGGCACCTGCCGTCGCGGCCTCCCAGGAAGCGTCCGTCGCCCTGCCCACGTCACCCAAGACAGCCATCACGTACCCGATGCGAGTCGTCTACTTCGTCGAGGGCTACTCGTTCGGTGGCGTGGAGCGTCACCTGCTCGGGCTCTTCGACGACCTTGACCGGCGGCGGTTCGACCCGATGGTGCTCGGCGTTATGGCTGACGAGCTCGTACCTGAGCTCGAGGCGCGCCACGTTCCGGTCGTGCGTCTGGAGCGCATCCGGGGCAACGCGGATCTCCGGGGATTCGCGCGGGCCTTCCAGGCCATCCGGCACGCCCGTCCCGTGGTGTTCCACGCCATGCTCTCGCATTCGCACGCGGCCCAATACGCGATCATGGCGGCGATCGTGCTGCGCACGCCTGTGGTGGTGACCACGGCGCACCTGCCGACGTATTCGGAGAAACCAATGCGCATCCGCCTCGGTCGCCTCATTCTCCGCGGCGTGGACATGCAGGTCCTGCCCTCCGAATGGACCAAGGCGGAGCTTGTCCGCCTGCATCAACTGCACGGCGCCACCCAGATCGTGGCGAACGGCATCGCCGTACCCGATCTCTACTCGCGCCAGGAGGCCCGGCAACAGCTGCAGATCGCTCCGACGGCCACGGTCATAGGGGGCTCCATGCGCCTCGTCGACTGGAAGCGTCCGGAACTGGTCACCGACGCCGGGCGCGGGCTGGCCGAAGCAGTGGTGGTCATCCTCGGTGAAGGTCCCGAGGAGGAGCGGCTGCGATCGCTGGCGGAGGGGGTGGACCTTCGCCTTCCGGGTTTCCGCTCCGACGCCGTCAGCCTGCTTTCCGCCTTCGACGTCTTTGTCCACCCCTGCCCCACCGACAATCAGCCCTTGGCGGTGTTCGAGGCGCTGGCCGCCGGGCTCCCGGTCGTCGTGGCCGACCAGGGCGGCGCCGCGTCCATGGTCGACGACGAGAGAACCGGCCTGCGCACCCCCGCAACGCCCGCCGGAATGTCCGCCGCCGTGCACCGCCTGCTGGCCGATCCTGCGTTGGCCGCACGGCTCGGTGCGGCCGGCCGAGCCGAGGTCCTGACGCGCTTCACCACCGAGGCCATGACGCGGCAGCTGGAGGATCTCTACGAGCGGCTGCTCGCCGGCCCGCCAGCTGACCGGGGCGGTTGAAGCTCCAACCGGGCGTCAACCGCATCGGAGGTGACGGGGTCCGGTCTGGGTCTCCGCCGGCGACCTCAGGACACCGCGGCCGGCTCCTTGGCCAGCTTGGCGAGCTCCTCGGTGACTATCCGATCATGCTCGGCGAGGTCACGACGCGCCGCCCGCGGGCTCCAACGGCCCCGCATGAAGAAGACGAGGACGGCGAAGACGAACTGTCCGGCGAGACACACCCCCCACCAGCGCTTCCACTCACCCGGCGCGGTCTTCTGCGCTGGCGCCAGCTTCTTTGCTGCCAGTAGCAGGTTGGCCAGGTCCTGCGAGTGGACGCCGACTTGGGACTCAATTTCCGCCCGGCTGACCGCGACGCCCTTCTCCACCTCGAGCGCGAGTGGATTGAACGCCTTCAGGCCTAAGACCTGGGGAGTGGACACCCCGGGGGCGGTGATCACTTTCAACAGGTTGTGGGTGGCGTTGCACCCGCTCAGAATCGTCGCCAGTGTCTGCGGTCCGGGTTCATCGGTCGCCTGCAAGTTCGCGATGACTTCGGTCGGCGCTGGTGTCGGATTGCATTTCAACGTGGTCGTGTTCGGTGCATACGGCTGCGAGGCCTCGATCGTCTGGAGAGTGGCACCCGCGGCCTGGTTGTCGACCAGCACCGTCGAGGTGGTGATCACGTAGGGCAGCACCAGGAAGGAGAGCGCCACCGTGATACGGAGGATCCATCCCCACACCGCGAGCCCCGACGCGGTCAGGGCCGGATTGTGCGACTCGACCTGTTCGGTGTAGTTCGCCATCCACGGGGCGTAGGCGATGGAGATGGAGACCGCCAGCAGGACGATGACGAGGACGTTGGCGTAGTAGCCGGTATGGGGGTGACCGGTCTGGACGATGAGGAAGCCCAACATCACCATGGAGGACGCCGCCCCGAAGAGCATGAACGGCTTGCGCACCCGGGCCCAATCGGAGAGGAAACCGGCCAAGACGAGCCCGGCGGAGAGGAAGGCGGCGAGCCAGACGTTGATCCCGTTTGCCTGCGGCGTCGAACGATTGTAAATGACGACCCAATAGATCGTGAGCACACTCACCGAGGCGTAATAGAACAGGAGAAAGAGCGAGATGGCGATGGACGAGGAAATCAGGTCGAGCTTCATCATGGAGCGGATCGGGTGCCTCGTCGCCTGCTCGACGTCGATCCCCATGGCTCGTGCTTCGACGAGCGCCCGTTCGCGCTCGGTCACCATGAGCTGATCGCGGAGCTGCGGCGAAAGCTCGCGCAGGAAGAAGAACGCGATGATCACGACGCCGAGACACACGAGTCCCGAAATAATGAATTGGTCCTGGAATGGCTTGAGGTGGTCCAGCGTGTGCGTGGCCACCAGGCTGGCGCACAGCGCGCCCATGGTGGGACCCAGCGCCCAGAACCCCATGGCGACACCACGTCCCATCTGTGGCGAGAAGTCCCGCATCAATGCGGGAGTCGAGACGAGGATGACGCCTTCCACGAAGCCGATCACGCAGTACGCCGCGGCGAAACCCCACTTGTCGTGGATGTGGGGGATGGCGAGCAGCTGGACCAGCGCGACGACGAGGGTGCCGTAGATGGTGAGGTTGGCCCGGCCGATCTTGTCCGACAGCCCACCGATGAACGCGCTGAAGGCCCCAATAGCGTTGGAGACGACCAACAGGTACAGGAAAAACTGGAAGGACATATGGTAGTAGGGCAGCAGCAGCGGCGTGACCGCACCCTCCACGTAGTAGAGGTAGTAGAGCATGATCGTGGTCAACACCACGATGGCCAGATACCCCAGTCGCGGCCACGTGTTGGGGTACTTGTAGAGCTGGCGCCTGCCGATGGAATGCATGAGGCCTCGCTTGGGAACCGGGGCGCTCACCGCTGTCGTCGTCATGTTGGAAACCCTTTCCCGCGATCTGTCACGGCACCCCCAGACTCGTCCATCGCTGTCACCGGTCACGACGTCAGTCCACGCTCGATGCTAAGAGAAATTCGGCTCGGACGCTCACGGTGACGGATCACCATTCTCACCAACGAAGGCCTCGATGTGCCCTTGCAGCATGTGCCCCACATGGGTACGACCGCTCCGTTCCAACAGCGAGTGCTCAAGGTTAGGCACGATCTCCATGCGGAAGCCACCGTGGCGGACCAGGGCGCGGATGCGCCGGTGCTCACCGCGACGGATACGGTGCGCCTCGGGAACGCCGGCTACGACGAGGACGTCGACCCCGTCTTGCGTGACACGCTCCAAAGTCTTCGCCGGGCTTCCTTTGACGAACCACCGGTTCACCACCCACCAGCCGACGTTGGGAACCCGCCGCGTCATGTTCCGGAACGGCGCCAGCCGCTTCATGGCGCGCGACACCAGGGGCCGGGTCGACCCCCAGCTGTCACGGTCGCTCGAAAGCAGCACCTCTTCGTTGGGCTCGTAGCGCCGGTACGGATGCTGACCCCATCGCACGAAGTTGAGGGCCGGGTTGACCACGCACACGGAAGCGACACCGCCGTCGAGCGCACCCTCAATGGCGTGGTCGGCGCCGGAGCACAGGCCGACGAGGATCAGTGCATTGCCGTCCGTCGCGACCGCCCGACGAATGTCGGCGAGGTCCTCGACGGCGTCGGCGGGGAACTCGACCAGCTCGGTTCGACCCGGCCGCGTGGGACTGTCGCCGAGGCCGCTGAGGTCGACCCGCAGACAGCGCACTCCCGTCTCCGCCAGGGACCGGCCCAATTCCACCCACAGTCGGGCCGGGCCGGAATGACCCATCCGGCCCACATTGAGAAGAACGACCACGGCGGCAGGTGATGGGCGGACCGTGTGTTCCGGCTCAGTCAGCATGCCGAAGAGACGGGCCGTCCCGAGCTCGACCGGTCGCTCGATCACGCCGGCGCCGCTCTCCGTCCGGTGGACCGCGGTCCGCCGCTCCTCGGGCATGGCCAGGGGGACGGCCGAACCTCCCGCCTCTGTGAGCCAGGCGACGATGCGTTCGAGCGTCGGCTCCGGCGTGATGGCCTGGACGTCCAGGAGTTCTTCCTGGCCCGTGATCTCCGTCGTGTCGACGTTAGGCAACTCGTTGCGCTCCGCCAGCGCGCGGATGAGCTTCCGGCCCCGACGCGGCAGCAGCAGTTCCCGGTCGGCCAGGCGCACGTCGCCGGGAGCTACGGCGAGCGGCTCCAGCGCGGAGAGCGTGGCGGCGGAGAACACGGCGCCCGGTGTCTCGAGCGACCCGTCCTCGTAGACCTCGCCGATACTCACGAGCTCATCCTCACCGAGCGACCCCCGCTCGATCGCCTGTTCGCGCCGGAACGCCGTCAACGCGCGCTGCTCGCGGAGGAACGCCTTTCCCGTCGCACAGGGGTCCCACAGGACGAGGTCGTCCACCGTCCCGCCCCGGGCCAGCTCGGAGGCGGCCAACGTTGCTCCGAACCGGAGCCCGACGACTGCCACCCGCGGGGCCCCGAGGGCGCGGACGTCCTCGATGGCGCCCCGGAGGCCGTCGAGCCATTCCGCCACCAGATCGGGGTCTGTCCATGTGCCCGCCGAGTCTCCCGTCGCCGCATAGTCGAACCGGAGCGCGGCCCAGCCAGCGCCGGCCAAGCGGTGGGCCAGGTCGCGGAGCGCTCGCGCCGAGTAGATCGCCTCAAGACCGATGGTCGGGCACAACACCACGGCGCCGGCGACGGGACCGTGCTCGGGCACGTCGAGCCACGCGAAAAGCGGCCGGTCCGGCGACCCCAGCCACCGTGGCTCGGACTTCACTCTGGTCAGTGGAAGGTCCTCAGTCGTCAAGCCACGTGATCCAGCCGCGCCACGACACGGGTTCAGATCCCATCACTGCCGGGGCACCTCGCACGGCGATCGACCCTAGTGCAGCCAGGCCGAGAATCGGTCCAGCGAAGTTCGGAATCGGGTGAGGAACGCCTGGCGTTGCGCAGCGGGCGCGGACACCAAGAAGAGGGCGTAGAAGACGATCACGAGCGCGATCCCCGCTGCCGCAACCGCCGTCAGCCCGATGAACCGGCCATGTGTGTCGGTGAAGACGTACAGCCGGCCGCCTCCCCGCCCGACGAACCAAGCGAGCGCCGCGGTGACCACCGTCGGCAAGGCCAATGCCCGCGTGGAGCGCAGGGCCCGGCGGAACAGCGAATCCCCCAGTCTCCTGTAGCCGAGGGGCAGCAGAACCATCGCCTCCATCACCACGACACCGATGAGTGCGGCCTCCGCCATACCGAGCGCGCCATAGCGCGACGCCAGGAGAACGCCGAGGGCCACGTGGAGCACGGCTTCGGTGGCGTAGACGGCCGCCACGAATTTCGGGCGGCCGGCCCCGTTCATCGTGACCTTGAGCGCCGCGGCCCAGGCCTGCACCACGGCGGCCAGGCAGAGGAGACCGATGACGGGAGCTGCCTCGCGATAGAGCGGCCCCACCCAAGCCTCAAGGGCGGGACCGGCCAGGAAACCGAGCGCAATGGCGGCGGGAATGCTCAGGCACAGGACGAACCGCACGACCTCGTCGACGCCTTCCCGCAGACCGTGCCAGTTGTCCCGGGCGGCCAGCTCCCCTCCTTTCGCCCACAGGATGGACGTCCGGGGCTGCACGACCTTCAGCGGCAGCTGACCGAGCCGCTGGGCCACCGAGTAGATGGCGGCGGCCCGCACCCCGGCGACGGCTCCCACCACGAGGACGTCGGACAACCCGAGCACCGCGTCGGAGATCTGTCCCAGCGAATACCAGCCCGATGCAGTGGTGAACCTCTTGATGATGCTGCGGTCGAATTTGCGCAGGGACGGCCGGAACCACGGTAAGAGGCGACGGATCATGATCACCCGCGACAGCTGACCCAATTCGCTCATCACCACGGTGACGACACCCAGCGCGATGAGCCCCCCGTGCAGCCACAACACGACGACCCACCCGATTGCCTGCGCGAGGATGACCGCTATCAGGCTGTAGTTCAACAGGTCGAAACGCTGCATGGCGACGAGCGTTCCACCGAACGTGTCCAACGGAATCGAAAGGGCCATGTCGAAGGCCAGGAGGAGAAGGAGGAACCGCGCCTGGCCCACCAGACTCTGGGGGATGCCGGTGATGATGTCGGGAAGGAAGACGGCGAACACGACGACGCCAGCGAACGCCAGGACCCCGAGTATCGAGAGGATGACCAGAGAGGTGTTGATGGTGGCACTGACCTGATCGTTGTCCTGCAGCTCGAGGTGCCGGCTGACGAATGCAATCGTGGCGCTGGCAAATCCCAGCTCGAGGATCTCGAGGAACGGGATGAGCGAGCCGATGAGCGCCCAGACGCCGTACCGGAGGATGCCCAGTTGGTGCGTCAGGATGGGGGTGGTGATGAACCCGACCACCACCAGGACGATGGCCACCAGATAGTTCGTCGTCACGTTGCGTCGGACTGTGGCCCTCTTCGGCTGACCACCCCCCGAAGCACTCTGCGGGTCGGTTCCGGGCTCGTGCGGCACGGGCGGACTAGCCCTTCCGGGCCGGAAGTTGCGCTGACAGGTGGCCAACGTGGTCGATGGTCAACCAGGCGTCGGCCACGTTTCGCTGGGTCACGGAGATGGGCTCCTCGACTTCGTAGTGGAAACGACAGAGTCCATCGCCGGACTCCACCTGGTGGTGGATGCGCAACCTCATCCCTCGGTCCGGAAGGGCTAGGCCGATCGCGCCGGCCGCCGCAGCTTCACCCGGGGGGTTTCGGGACTACTCGGCGGGGACTGTCGCTGGTACCCGTAGGCCCATCCCCCCTTCGGCCGGCGCACCCGGTTGAGCACGATGCCCGCAACCATCGCCCCGGAGGCCTTGATCTCCGCCACGCCGCGCTCCAGGTTGGCGAAGTTGAACTTCCGCGCATCGACCACCAGGATCACGGCATCCACCTTGGCCATGAGGATCGTGGTCTCGGCTATTCCGGTGATCGGGGGGCAGTCGAGCACGACGGTCCGGTCCGACTCGCGGAGCGCCCGCAAAAGCCGCGGCACGTCCGCCGCCGCGATGTCGGCGGGATGACGGGTCGGCACTCCGGCCGGGATGACCTCCAGGTAGCGATTGTCCGTGGCGGCGAGGAGTTCGGTGGGACCGTTGGCCACGGCAATGTCACTCACGCCGGGCGAGAGCTCGACCCCGAAGATCTCGTGCAGCGTGGGCTGCCTGAGGTCGCCGTCGACGGCAACCACGAACTGACCGGGGGTGGCAAGCGCCCAGGCGGTGCGGGAGGCCACGCAGGACTTTCCCTCCCCCTGCTCGTACGAGGTGACGGCAATGACTGGATGCGTGTCCTGGAACAGGACATGGAGATGGCTCCTGAGCTGCTGGAATGCCTCGAGGCCGCGCTCGTCTCCCGCCAACGCGAACATCTGGGCCGGATTCGACCCGGGACGGGCCAACGTAGGTACCTCCCCGATGACCGGCACATCGAGCCGGTCGGCGATCTCGTCGGCGGCGACGAAGCGCCGCAGAGCGCCTGCGAGCAGCGCCGCGAACACGGCGGCGATGAGGCCAAACACCACTGAAGCCACCGCCACCGTGGCGCGCGGGTTCGTCGGTTTGCTCGGCAGCTCCGCCTTGCCGAGCTGGGACAGAACCAGGAGGGTTCCGTTGGCGCGGTTCGCCGCCGACAGCACCCGGGCCGCCGTGGCGTTGGCGTACGCCTGGGCGGCGGCGGGATCGGTGCTCTTCGCGCTGATCGTCACAGTGTTCGAAGCGGGATCGGCGGACGCCGTGATGGTCGCCGGGAAGGACCGCAAGCTCGCCGGCACCTGTGCTGCCGCCTCGGCGTCGACGGCCGGGTTCTCCGCCTCGACGGCGATCTGGGAAATTTCGAGCTGAATCGCGCCGACAAGGGACCCCGGGGCCGGCGCGCCAGCGGGCGGCTGGGCGATCATCACCACCGTGGCCTCGTACACCTTCGCCGGCAGCACCGCGTAGGCCCCGCCGATGCACAGGCATGCCAGGAAGGTGAGGAGGGCCACCACCCACTTGGCACGTATCGTGCGAACGATCTGTCTCAGGTCCATTGCGGCCCCTCTGCTCGAATCCCTACGGTGGCGCCGGCGTGCGACCGCTCCCTGCCCTCGGCCCGCCCTTCGCGTGAGAGGTGATCACGCGCTCCGACGCCGCAGCGGCTGGCTAGAGCGGGCTCCAGCTGGGGCCAGCCTACGAGGCCCTCCGGGCCGCGAGCGGTCATCTCGCCCCCACGCGCGTGCGCCGGTCTCGGCGTGGCCTCGTCCCGGCCATAGAGGAGGCCCACCATCTGGTCCCCGCCGCCGCCGGGTCCGATCCCACCGCCTCCACATGCCAGGTGAGTGGTCGGCGTCGCTGCTCCAACGAGGTGGCGCAGGCCCGCAGCATCCCCAGGCTCAGTCCGAACAAGGTGACGTACCTGTACTCGTCGATCATGGGTTCCAAGAGCCCCGTGACGAACAGGCCCAACGCGACCGCCAGCAGCGCCAGGGCCAGGCCGGCCACCACAGGATCCGTATGTCTTCGCCACACCCGTAGTCCCTCGGCCACAGATGCCCCCAGTGCCGCAAGGAAGCTCAGGAGGCCGATGAGACCCAGCCGCAGCCAAAGGTCGAGCACGATGTCGTGCGCGTACGGGTTGAGCTCGACCATGCGCACGCCGGCCTCGAAGAACGGGAACTGCACCCCCAACCCCCAGCCGATGAAGAGGTGCTGGGGAATCAGGCTTTCGACCTCGCCGGCCAGGTTCAGGCGGTCCTGGGCCGACTCCGCCTTTCCCTGGTTGTGGAAGAGGTTCTCGTAACTGGAGGCGAGCGGGATCTGTGCCGGCCGTCGGTCCACCGCCGCCGGCACGACGATGATGGCGAGGACCACGGCGACGACCAGAAGGAGCGCGAGCGCGACCTGACCGGACCGCACATGGAAGCGTCGGGCCAGGCCTCTCCACCACCGCGCGATCACCGCCAGCACGATCACCAGGATCACCACGAGCAGGTTGACGAGCACAGCGCGCTGGTCCGCCAGCACGACACAGACGACCACCGGAATCAACGCCAGGACGTTCCGGAGTCGAATGGGCCCCGACGCCATTCTGGCCATGAAGCTCATGGTCGCGACGGCCATGAAGATCGCCGCCGACTCGGCGCCGATCTCACCGAAGCCTTCCAGCGGGAGCAGGGGCAAGTTCGTGTTGATGCTGATATGGGCGGCCGTCATGAGGTCGAGGAGGGAGGCGCAGACGACGCTGAGCGTCCCCAGCCTGAAGAGGTCGCCCCGGTCGTAGTAGCGCCGAACCGGCACTCCGGCGGCCAGCGCATAGGCGCCGCCGATATAGATGATGGCCTTTGCCTCGTAGAGATTCTGCGAGAACTGGTTGTGATAAGCGATGCCCTCCAACATCCCCAGGACCAGGCAGATGGTGAAGACCAGCCACAGGCCGGCCGGAAGGCCGATCCGCGTGGGTCTGCCCCGGGCGATCAAGCGCGCGAGCAGTGCGAGCGTGATGACGATCTCGGGCAGCCGGAGTTGGGTCGAGCCGGAGCCGGGATGGAACAGGCCGCGCGGGATGCCATCCGGGGCGGCATAGAGCAAGCCCTCCACGATCAGGAGCCCGAGGATTAACAGGGGTGCGAATTGCGGGTTGCCCTGGCGCTCCCAGCGAACGAAGAGGGACACGACCGCCACCGCCGCCCCCAGCCCGAGGATCACCCCCACCAGGATCAAGAGCATGGACGCACCGCCTCGAGGAGCGACGCCAGAGCGGCGTCCCATGTGTGCCGGTCCACGACCGCTTCGTGACCGGCCCGACCCAGCGCCCTGGCGCGGGACCGGTCCAGCAGCAGGCCAGCGATCGCCTCGGCCAGGTCCACCGCAGTGTCGGCCACCAGTACCCCCTGCCCGACCAGGTCCTCCATGCCCTCACAGCCCAGCGACGTGGCCACGACGGGCCGTCCGACGTCGAGCGCCTCCATGATCTTCAACCGCGTCCCACCCCCGGCCCGGAGCGGCGCCACGACGACCCGGGCCCGGGCCAGGAACGGGCGGACGTCGGCCACCGTCCCGGTCACCTCGACCCGCTCGCCCGCCAGGGCCCGCACGGCCGGTGCCGGATCCTTGCCGACGAGCAGGAGCCTGGCCTGCGGAACGCGGGCCACGACCTCGGGCCAGATCTCGCGACCGAGCCAGAGCGCTGCATCGACGTTCGGTGCCCATCCCATGCTGGCCACGAAGGCAACGGTGGCCTCCGACGCGTCGGGCAGCACGGCCGACGGTTCCCTGCCGTTGGGGCAGACCAGGACAGAACGGGCATGGGACCCTAGTCTGGCCCGTTCCCGTTCGCTCACGACGACCACGTGATCGAACGCGCCGATCGTCTGCCGCTCCATTCGCCGCAGCGCGGCCGCCTCGGCGTGCAAGAGCGCTCCGGCGGGGCCACCCCTGGCACGGGCGTAACTGCTGACCAGCGCGGACTCGACATTGTGAAGGTCGAGGATGGACATCTTGGCCGGGACTTTGCGCACGAGGGGCACCATCTGCTGGTATTCGACCTGCAGGAGGTCTATCTCCTTTTCGTCGGCAGCGCCACGCACCGCCTTGACCATTGCGGCGCTCCAAAACCTCCCCGCCGAGACGCTGCGTGCGGTGGCGACCCCCCGAGCCACCTGTCTTGGGGTGATCTGCCAGGGCACGGCCCGGACGTCAATGCCGAGGTCGGCGAGGCCGCCGCAGTCTGCGCTCCCGTCGTCGTAGGCGCAGAGCACGAGGTCTCCCCGCTCGGCCAACCGGCGGGCGATGGCCAACGAACGCTGACGACCTCCGTTGTCGTCGGGCAGGGGGAGGAACTTCGTCACCATGAGCGTCCTCACCGCTCCCCCCACGTTCCGCTACGGGCCAACCCAAGGGAGATCCCCGCAACGGCGGCCCTGTGCAACGGGGACGCCGGGGTCAGCGCGATCCCGCGCTCGGTGTGGGGGCTCCGTGCCGCACCCCAGACCTGTGGCGACGTCGAGACGACCGGGACGCGCACCCGAAGGGCCGAATTCGGCAAGGGTCTCGCCCCACTCCCGTTCATCGCTCCACAGTCGACCACATGGTCGATCGGTCACCGCGCGCGTAGCGCACCATGCCTCCAAGGGCGACGCCCTGCAGGAACATCGCTTGTCCCGCGCCAGCCGACGCGGCCTCGAGCAGGTGGCGCGGCGCCGGTCCCGCGGACGGGCCGTCGGCCGACTCGCCGGCCTGCGTGCCCGTAACGAGCCCGGCGCAAGCGCACGCGTTGGCCAACAGGAACGCCCGTGCGAGTGCGCTCGAGCGCACCTTCGAGACCGCCAGCACCAGCAGTGCCAGGTGGGCCAGGGGTCCGACCGTGTAGCGGACCAGGCGGTGCCCCCACAGCTCCGCGGCGACCAAGCCGGCGGACGGGCGCAGCTGATCACGGCGCCGCACCATGACGTGCAGCGCGCCGGACACGCTACGGATCCGCCGCTCCCACGAGTCCCCCAACGACTCGGCGGCAGGATCGAGCGCCCGGGCCCGCGGCTCGTAGGCGATCCGGTACCCCTGCTCGACGATGTCGAGGGCGGTCCAGAGGTCGTCCGTGGCGATGTCACGGGGGATCGGACGCCACGCCTCGGCGCGGAGCGCCGCCAGCTCGCCGACCAGACCGATCGTCGTACCGAGTCGGTCCTCACGCTGCTTGAGCCACGCCTCGAACCGCCAGTAGATGCTCTCACCCCCTCCCGCATCGTCCTCGACCTTCTCGCCGGCCACCGCACCCACCGCGGGGTCGGCGAAATGCTCCACCGCGGCAGCCAGCGCGCCAGGGGCAAGACGGTTGTTGGCGTCGGTGATGACGACGATGGGCGTCGTCGCCTCGGCGAAGCCCCGGTTGAGCGCCTGGGACTTGCCGAGACGTTCGGGGCCGGTCAGCGCCCGGGCCCCGGACCGCTCCGCTGCCGCGGCGGTCTCGGGATCCCCGTCGGCCACGACCAGGATCTCGAGCGAGCCCGGGTACCCATTCGCCCGGAGGTCATCGATCTTGGCGCCGATCACGCCCGCCTCTCGGTAGGCCGGCACCACGACAGTCAGGTCTGGTGAAGCTCCCGGTCCCGCCGGCCGGGGGGCCACCGGGATCCTGCCGCGACCACCCCGGGTGCGCCAGGCCAGCCAGGCCGGATAGAGCAGGTGGCCCGAAGCGGCCGCTGCCACCAGCCCGCCCACCAGCAGGCTCGTGCCCAGGGGCGGCCGCCTCACTGCTTCAGCTCTTCCGTGACCTCCACCCCACGAAAGTGCGTGGTGCCGGCCGGCGCGAAACCCGCCCGCCGGAGCGCGGCGTTCATCGCCGCCGCCTGCCCGGGGTACAAGAAAAGGTCGGCCGTTGCACTCACCACCCAGATGCGCTCGTATCTCGAGGCGGCCCTCTCAATGGCAGCTGGTTCGAAGGGCACGTTCCCGTCGAAGTACAACGGGTTCACGCCCCATGCCGTCGCTGGGTAGACCGGATGCAGGTCGCGCTCGCCGGCCGGCCTCTCCGCCATGTACCACTCGACGGGTATGCGCTCGTAGGGGTAGAAGATGAGGATGCCGTCGCCGGGCTGAGCCCGGTCGGCGATGAAGGTCACGGGCGACCGGAAATCCTGTGGCCCGCCCTTGATGTACCACTGCGCGGCGCCGACTGCCGAGGCGCCGATGACGATGACGAGCAGCACCGTGGCAATGACGGGCGCGCCGCGACGGGCGAGGGCCGCCACCCGGTCGATCACAAACGCGACCAGGAGGATCGCAGCCGGAAGGCTCACCATCAGGTAGCGAATCACCAGGAGTGGCCTGTCGACCAGCGACAGCATCACGACGGAAGCCACCGGCACGACGAGCCAGCACAACGTGAAGAACAGTGGCCACTGCCGGTCGAACACCGCCCCGATGGCCGGTCGCCGGCGCGCCCAGAGGACGATCGCGACGACCGCGAGAACCGCAATGAGCACGAGCGCGTCGAGCACCGAATGGGGAACGGACGCGCGGATGTGGGTGAACAGCCGGCCGGCAGAGGAACCGGCCGCCCAATTGACGCCCGCACTGTCGGTCGCCTCGATCAGCAAGCCGAGCGGGACCAGGAGGACGACCAGCGCGACGGCGGACGCCAGTATGCGGCGCCACGGGATCCGCCCTGAGGGGAGGAACGCCAGCGACAGCACCTGCCCGACCGGGACGAGCGCGGCCCAGAAGTTGCTGTAGGCGGCGAGGGCCGTGACGGCGGTGTAGGCCACCCAGCAGAACCTGCTGGGTGGGTCCACTTGGCGGATGCCCCGGACAAAGAAGAAGCAGGACGCGCTCACGAGGAGGAGCGCCAGCGAGTACCCCCGCACATCTTGCGCGAACTGGACGTAGAGCGGATCGATCGCGAACAGCAACCCGGCGAGAAGTGCGACGCGCCGGCCGAACAACGAGCGCGCCAGCAAGATCACAACCCAGAGCGCTCCCACGGCGAAGATGACCGACAGGCTGCGGAGCGCGATCTCACCGTGGCCGAAGACGACCCAGCCACGGAGCACCAGGTAGTAGAGCGCCATGTTGGCTTCGCGGTGCGAGACGGTGTTGGCGAAGAAGTGCCAGGGCGCTGTGGCCAGGGTGGAGCTGACGGATTCGTCTAGGAACAGACTGTGGGTGCCCAGGAACAGCGACCCGAGAACCGTTCCCAGCACCAGCTCGGCGGCGACAGCGAGACGCCACTGCCGTGCCGTCATCGCCTTGTCTTTCTCAGGAGCCTGCTCCGCCGGTGGCCTGGCGATGTCAGTGACAGGATGCGCCATCCATCGTCCGAGAGTTGTGCGGTGCTCCCCACCCGCATGTGGGACCGCAAAGTACGGGAAGCTTACTCCCGGACCTGCTTGATCACGGCGCCAGCCGTTCGGGCGAGGATCACCAGGTCCCCGCCGACCGACCAGTTCTCGATGTAGTGGTTGTCGAACCAGGCCCTGTCCTCTATGGACGTGTCGCCTCGCAACCCGTTGACCTGGGCCAAGCCTGTCAGTCCCACGGGGACGCGGTGCCGATCGCCGTAACGGGGAACGTCCTGCTCGAACTGCTCGACGAAGAACGGCCGCTCGGGGCGGGGTCCGACGAGCGACATGTCCCCTCGCAGCACGTTCCACAGCTGCGGCAGTTCGTCCAAGGAAGTCTTGCGCAGGATGCGGCCGATCTTCGTGACACGGTCGTCGTCGTCGACGCTCCACTGGGTGTCCGACTCGTTGTTGACCCGCATGGAACGGAACTTCAGGATCTCCACCTCACGCCCGTTCTTCCCGATGCGGCACTGGCGGAAGTAGATGGGACCTGGGCTGGTCACCCTGACGGCCAGGGCGAGGAGCGCGTAGAGCGGCGACAGGAGCAACAGCATGAGAGCGGAGATGCCCGAGTCGAACACCCGCTTGGCGGCGCGCCCCGAGGAGCGCATGGTCGAGCGCCGCAGGCGCACGAGGGGGTACCCCCACACCATGTCGACGTCGCGTGGCGCGGCCTGCAGGCCCAATTCGAAGAAGCGGGGAATGGTGTACATGTCCACGGCCGCGTTCTCGCAGGAGCGGATCACCCGCACCAGGTCGGGGTCACGGTTCACACCGAAGGCGATCACCACCCGGTCGATCCGGTGATCCTTCAGGACGCTGTCGAGTTGGTCGATCCCTCCGAGGACGGGGCGGGACAGTGACTCCTCCGCACAGTCGTCCAGCAGGCCGACCGGGTGCAGCCCGTACACCGGGTTCAACTCCAGCGCATCGGCGAAGCGCTCGGCGACTTGCCCGGCTCCCACAATGAGCACCCGCTGCCCGAGTGCACCCCGGGTCCGGGCACGCCGGATGCCGATGTAGGCGCATGCCCGCCCGATGAGCAGGAGACACAGCGTGGACAACCCCACGAGGACGAAGGGGCGGACCTGCCGGCCGAAGCCGTCGAACGCCCCGATGACGGTCAACGGCACCGCGACCGCCGCCGCTACCGTGCTGACATCCCTGCTCACGCTCAACGTGATCCGAGAGGCGTACTGACCCCGTAAAGCGCAGACACCGAGCACCCCGAAGACGAAGAGCGCGGTCGTCCACTGCAGAACCACCGGGGCGAAGACCGTGACGGCAATGGCCAGGACCAAGAGATCCGTTCCCACCACGACCTCGCCACTGTTGCGGGCTGCGAAACGGCGGCGCTCCCGCACCACCGCTCCGGACTCAGCTTCCGGCTGACGCCACCGCCAACTCTGCAGCTCTCTGCCGATCGTCACCGACGACATTCCGATTGCTCCTACGCCGAGCGTTGACGAAATCAGGCGGTGCGACGGCGACCGCGGACGAGAACAGCACCCACGCCGATGGCCACGACACCGATGACCGCCATCTCCTCGATGTCAGCACCAGTGAACGCCAGTCCACCAGCAGTGGTGGTCGGGGTGGTCGAGACCGACGACGTCGTCGCCGGACCGTCCGCCGGCGCGCTGGAAGGTCCGGACGTGATACCCGCGGTCGGGGTCGTGCATCCCGTATAGCAAGTCGAGTCCGCCCCGGCTCCTCCTGCCAGGAGCCCACCCACGGGAACCGCGAGCAGCACACCCAAGGCGGGACCGCAAACTGCGGCGAGCACTCGCTCTGCCGTGGTCCTCTTCATCCTGATCTCCTCCACTGTGTCCGCCCGGAGAGCGGATCGAATCAAAGTGCCACTTGGTTCCTCGACCGTTTCCCACGATCCCTTCAGTCCGAGGACGCCAAGCCGCCTCGCTCATCATTCCAGGGAATCCGGTCGGCGGGACAGAGCCAAAGGTCACAATGCCTACGGGGGAGGACACAACGCGTCCCACAATTTCCGCTCGTCCGCCTTTCTTCCAGGGAAAACAGCCACAATCATCCTAGGCGGCGCCCAGGCGAAATGTTTGAAAAAGGGTCGCGTTTGGTGCCCGGGGATTCCACGGCTCTCGCAGTACGCTCCGCCCGGTGGAAGTGGGCGAGCCCGGCGGACCGAACGCCGTCCTCCCCGGCGGGTCCGAGCCGGGGGCGCGCCCAGACGTCCGCGCTTCACCAGACGGTGGAAGATCGCTGGCGCCGTCGTCGCGCTGGCGGCGATCTGGTTTGCCGCGGCCATTGCCGTCGTGGCGGTCGCCGCCGACCACATCCACCACGGGGAGGCCGCGGTGCAGTCGGCCCGGCAGGGATTGTCCGCCGACGGCATCCTGTCCGGCGCTCCCGACGCGTCCCTCCGGACGGCCGAGTCCAGCTTCGGCTCTGCGCACAGCATGCTGTCGTCGCCCCTGCTCTGGCCGGTCGACGTCCTTCCGGTCGCCGGTCGTCAGCTCCGCTCGGTGCAAGCCCTGTCGGGGGCAGCCGAGCAGGTCGCACGCACGGGCATCGACACGGTCGGCCGATCGCAGTCACTGCTCCGCCTCCCCCATTCCGCCGGGCCGGACCGTGTGGCCGCCCTGCGCCAGCTGGCGGCGCTGGCGGCGTCCACCCACAAGGCGCTGTCCGGCCTCAATTTGGGCCCTGACGAGGCACTTATTGGCCCGCTGGCGCATGAGCGGAATACGTTCATCGGCGATCTGACCCAGGTGCAGACCACTCTGGCGCGGACGTCGGAGGCAGCCTCCTCCGCTGCCGCCATCCTGCAGGGACCGGGGACATACCTGCTCCTGGCGGGGAACAACGACGAGATGCGGTCGGGCTCGGGCGCGTTCGAAGAGGCGGGCATCATCACCACCGGTGACGGTGAGCTCCACCTCTCGGGCATGGTCCCGACCTCATCACTGATCCTTCCTCCCGGCGCCGTCACGGTGGGTGGCGACCTGGCCGCCCGCTGGGGCTGGCTCCTACCCGGCGTCGACTGGCGAAATCTGGGGCTGACGCCGCAGTTCGACGTCAATGGGCCACTGGCCGCTCAAATGTGGAAAGCCAACACCGGCCAGAGCGTCGACGGAGTGCTCGCCATCGACGTCCAAGGGCTCCAGGATCTCCTCGACGTGACCGGCCCGGTGACCACGGATACGGGTCGGGTCGTCAGCTCGTCCGACGTCGACCAGCTCCTGCTCCACGACCAGTACGTGGGCGAGACCTACGGCTCCGACTCGACCGCTCGCGTCGATGAGCTGTCGACGCTCGCCTCGGCCACCCTGCACGCGCTGGAGAACCGGCCCTACAAGCTGCACACGATGGCCGACGCGCTCTCGTCCGCCGCCGAGGGGCGCCACGTGCTCCTGTGGTCAGCCGACCCCCGAACCGAAGCGGCCTGGAGCGGGGCCGGCGTGTCCGGCCAGCTCCAGCCTTCCTCCCTCGTGGCGGCCATGATCAACCGGGGCGGGAACAAGCTGGACCAGTACCTCTCCGAGCAGGTCGCCCTCCGGCTGACGGCGCACGGGAGCCAAACCGACGGCAGCCTGACCATGACCTTCGCCAACCACACGCCGCCGGGACAGTCCCCCTTCATCGCCGGTCCGTTTCCGGGCCTCGGGACCGCCTACGGCGAGTACATCGGGATCGCGACCGTCAATCTCCCGGGGTACGCCCGCGACATCACGTCACCCTCGGCGCGCTCCGTCGTGGCAAGCGGCCCCGAGGGCCCCGCCATCGTGGAGGGAGCCACCATGAGCATCCTCGAAGGGGCAACCCGGAGCGTCACCTTCCATTTCGTTCTGCCCGAGGCGCACGGCTCCATGACCGTGGTGCCCAGCGCCCGGATTGGACCTGCGACGTGGACCGTCAAAGGGAGCGCGGGAACCTCGACCTTCGAGGACGACGCGCCGCACACCATCTCCTGGTAGAGAGGCCCAGGTCACCCCACACTTCGCCCGCCGGCTCGGGGGTTGCAGGCTCCCTACCCCAGGTCGGCCGAGAACGCCGCCAGGCTGTTCGGGAACAATCCGCCGGTGATCTCCGAGTTGAGGCCCGGGTCGTCGCAGTCGAAATAGGTCTCGTAGGTCACGTCGTTGGAGCTGTTCTGCATCCAGGCGACCATCTGGTTGATGTAGTACGGGTCGTCGCCCAGACCGTGACCGTCGCTCCGGATGATCACACCCCATTCCGTGAGGGCAATCGGCTTGCCCTGCGCAGAAGCGAACCGCTGCGCCGCCGTGAGGCTGGGGAGCGTCGTCGATGACCAGGCGTTGGCCGGTGTCTGTGGGGTCGCCCAGGTCTGGTCGTAGGTATCGAGGCCGATGACGTCGACGTACGCATTGCCGGGATAGGCGGCAGCGACGGAGTAACCCGATTGGGTGAAGGCACCGGCATCGGGGTTCCACACGAAGCGGAAGTGCTCTCCGGCTACCGACCGCATGGAGGTGACGATCTGCTGGAAGTACGAGGCGAAGCTGGCCTCGGCGCTGGGCGTCGTGGCCGCCCAGTCCATCCACGAGCCGTCGAACTCCCACCCCAGGCGCAGGTACGCGTTGGCCTCGCCGCCGCTCACCAGCGTCTGGGCCAGGGTGACGAAGTAGGAGTTGAAGGCACCGGAAGCGCCCTCGGCCAAAGTGCCCACAGCCGTGCCGCTCGAATTCGTCGGGATGATCGGCACGCCGAGCGACAGCGTGTATCCGGTCCCCTTCCAGGCCCCGACCAGCCAGTTGAGACTCCCTCCGGCGCCGTCCATGCCGGACCATCCGGCGTTGCCGGGCAGGTAATCGGTGGCGATCGTCGGCGAGGTCTCCGTCTGCAGGGCGAACGACGCCACCCCCGACGGGTCCGCCGCACCGACGTACGCCCCCTGCTGCAGCCCGCTGCTGGGCGGGTCCGACGTGGTGGCCGGACCCGTGGTCGTCGTGCTGCTCGGAGCCTGAGTGGTGGTCGTGGTGGTGGCGGGCGGCCTCGTGGTCGTGGTGGTGGCGGGCGGCCTCGTGGTCGTGGTGGTGGTGGTGGGCGGGGGCCGAGTCGTCGTGGTGGTGGGCGGCGGCCTCGTGGTCGTGGTGGTGGCCGGAGCCTGCGTGGTCGTCGTGGTGGGCGGTGGCGGCTGCACGCTGGCCGGCGGCGGCTCGAACGAGGTCGCGTTGCCGTTGGTCGTCACCACGGCGTAGCCCGGCGCGGGCGGGTCGATGACGAGGCCGAGGGCGCTCACCCCGGTCCCGGCGGTCGACCCGTAGTAGCCGGCATCACCGAAGGTGAAGACTCCGCCGTCAGCGGCGACAAGCCAGTACCCCGCGCCGTCGGGCGTGGGCGCCAGGCCGACGATGGGCTGGTTGAGGCGGATGGCCCCGGTCGAACCGTAGAACGTGGCATCGCCGTAGCTGAAGATGCCGCCGTCGGAGGCGACGAGCCAGTAGCCGCGGCCGTCAGCGCTGGCGGCCATCCCGACGATGGACCGGTTCAGCCGGATCCCGCCCGTCGACCCGTAGAAGGTCGCGTCGCCGTAGCTGAAGATGCCGCCGTCGGAGGCGACGAGCCAGTAGCCGCGACCGTCGGCGGTGGCGGCCATGCCGGCGATGGACCGGTTCAGCCGGATCCCGCCCGTCGATCCGTAGAAGGTCGCGTCGCCGTAGTTGAAGATGCCGCCGTCTGACGCGACGAGCCAGTAGCCGCCGCCGTCGGGCGTGGGGGCCATGCCGACGATGGGCCGGGAGAGGTGGAGCCCAGACTGCGCCGGTGACCCGAGTGCCGGCGTCGAGCCGTGCGGAGTGACGACGCCCGCCGCGGTCACGGTCCAGTAGCCACCGTTCGGGTCGGCGGCCAGCATCTGGCCGCCTCCGTACCCGTTGGTCCGGGCTGCCGGTGCGGCGCCCGCGCCGGACGAGAACTCCGTGGCCAGGCCGAGGCCGAGAGCGGGAACGAGCACAAAGAACGCCAGACGCCGTGCCAGCGACCGCATCCATCTGGATTGGCGCATCTTCGTCCCCCCCGACCCGCCGAGGACGGGTCGCGAGGCGAAGAGCAGTGCGCTCAGTTCGTTTCGGCGGCCCGGCGAACTCAACGAGTCCCGTAGCTTTGCGTCCCCCCCTCACGGGAGGTTTGCCTTTTTCGTTCCAAACGAACGATGCACCGAGGGATGCCGCCGAGCAAGGGGCTTTGGGCCTATTTGCACGGGAGTTGTGCGCGACGAATTGTGCCGCCGGTGTGCGAGGGCCGGGATACGGACCGGCGATTCCGGGCGGCGACGGCGCTGGGAGAGCTCAGCCCAGGTCTGTCCGGAAGGCCGCCAGGCTGTTGGGGAACGAGCCCCCGGTGATGACCGAGTTCACGCCGCCGCTGTCGACGTCGAAGTAGGACTCGTAGGTCACGTCGTTGGCGCTGTTCCCCATCCAGGCGACCATCTGGTTGACGTAGTACGGGTCGTCACCCAGGCCGTGGCCGTCATTGCGGATGGTCACGCCCCATTCCGCGAAGGCCAATGGCTTGCCGTGCGATGACGCGAACTGCTGCGCCGCCGTGAGGCTGGGGAGCGCCGTCGACGCCCAGGCGTTGGTCGGCGTCTGCGGCGACGCCCACGACTGGTCGTAGGCGTCGAGGCCGATCACGTCGACGTAGGCGTTGCCGGGATACGCCGCGGCGACGGAGTAACCCGATTGGGTGAAGGCACCGGCATCGGGGTTCCACACGAAGCGGAAGTGCTCGCCGGCTACCGACCGCATGGCGGTCACGATCTGCTGGAAGTACGAGGCGAAGCTGGCCTCGGCTGCTGACGTCCCGGCGTACCAGGCTGTCCAGTCACCGTCGAACTCCCAGCCGAGCCGCAGGTAGGCGCTGGACTGGCCACCATTGACCAACGTCTGCGCCAGGGTCACGTAGTAGGAGTTGTAGGCCCCTGTCGCACCCTGCGCCAGCGTGGCGACGGGTGTCCCGCTCGAGTTGGTCGGAATGATGGGCACCCCCAGCGCCAGCGTGTAGCCGGTGTTCTGGAAGGACTGGGTGAGCCAGTTGAGGCTCCCGCCCGAGCCGTCCATGTCCGCCCATCCGTTGTTGCCGGGCAGGTAGTCGGTCGCCACCGTCGGGGAGGTCCCCGTGTCGGCGGCGAAGGCTGCCATGCCGGAGGGGTTCCCGGAGCTGACGTAAGCACCCTGCTGCAAGCCCACCGGCAGGGCATACGGATTCTGGCCCGGCCCGAAGAAGACCGACGAGCCGTCAGCGGTCACCACGCCGTAGCCCGGATCAGCCGGGTTGACGATCATCCCGTAGGCGTACACGCCCCTGCCCCCCGCCGAGCCGTAGAACGCCGCGTCGCCGAAGGTGAACACCCCACCGTCGAACCCGACGAGCCAGTAGCCGCCGCCGTCGGGTGTCGGGGCGATGCCGATGATCGGCATGTTCAGGCGGATGGAGCCCGTCGAGCCGTAGAACATGGCGTCGCCGTAGCTGAAGATGCCGCCATCGGACGCCACCAGCCAGTAGCCGTTGCCGTCGGTGGTCACCGCCATGCCGACAACGGGCTTGTTGAGCACGATCGACCCCGTCGAGCCGTGGAACGTGGCGTCGCCGTAGCTGAAGATCCCGCCGTCGGACGCCACGAGCCAGTAGCCCCTGCCGTCGGTGGTCGCCGCCATGCCGACGATCGGCTTGTTGAGGTGGATGGCGCCGGTCGAGCCGTAGAACGTGGCGTCGCCGTAGCTGAAGATACCGCCGTCGGAAGCCACGAGCCAGTAGCCGTGGCCGTCTGTGGTCGCCGCCATGCCGACGATCGGTTGGGCCAGCCGCAGGTTCGAGAGTGCGGGCGAGCCCAGCGCAGGAGCAGAGCCGTGGGGCGTCACCGCACCCGCCGGCGTCACGGTCCAGTAGCCGCCCGTCGGATCGGCGGCCATCATGATGCCCCCGCTGTAGGCGTTCGAGGGGTGCGTGCTCGACGCGCTTGCGGTGTCCGTACCGGACGAGAACACTGTCGCCGCCGCGAGGGCGAGGACGGGAACCGTCACCGCCGATACGATCGCTCGTGCCAGCACGTGTCGGAATGCCCGACTCCGTCGGGATTGCCGCATCGTCTCTTCCCCCTCGACCCGCAGACGACGGGTCGCGAAGGCGACGAGCGGTGCGCTCGTGGCGAACTCGGCGGCCCGGCGAACTCAATCGAGTCCCGTAGCTTTGCGTCCCACCCTCGCGGGTGGTTTGCCTTTTTCGTTTCAACAAACGATGACCAAAAGATCGGCTCAGAATCAACGGACTTTGAGTCATTGCGCCAACGGTGGGATTGAGGTTGTGCGCGTGTTGTGGTTTGCGGGCACGTGCAACCACGGCTGCCTGCGTCAGGTCGCGGGGGCGGCTCCCGCGTTGACAGGGCTGAGCGGCACGTGCCACGTCAAACGCGTGCCACCCTCGCGCGACGTCCCGAGCTCGACGCTGCCTCCCAGGCGTGCCGCGCGCTGGCGCAGGTTCTTGAGACCGAGGCCGGCCGCGTTGACGTCGCCGATGCCGTCGCCGTCGTCGGCCACCACGAGGCGCAGCTCGTCGCCGGCGGCAATGGTGATGACGACCTGCGAGGCGTGCGCGTGCTTGCCCACGTTGGTCAACGCCTCCCGGAGAACCGCCAGCACCTCTTCCACCAACGCGTCGCTCACCATGCTGTCCACGGGACCGCTGAAAGAGACCTGCGGGAGCAGCCCGAGGACGGGGCGCAGCTCGTGCACGAGGTCGAGGACCTTCGGGTGCAGGCCTTCCTTGTTGATCGTGAGCTCAATGTCGAAGATCGCCTTGCGGAGCTGGCGGATGGTCTCGTCGAGCTTCTCGATCGCCTCGCCGATCCGCATGACGGCCTCCGGCCGCTCCACCAGGCGGGCGGTTCCCTGCAGGGACAGCCCGATGGCGAACAGGCGCTGAATCACCGAATCGTGCAGGTCGCGGCGCAATCCGGTCCCGGTCCTCGGTGAGGGCCCGGTCACGCACCAGGCCGTGCAGCCGCGCGTTCTCGATGGCGATGCCCGCCGCCATGGCGAGGGCGTGGACCAGTTCCTCGTCGTCCTCGGAGAACTCGGGGGCCGTCTTCTTGTTGGTCAGGTAGAGGATGCCGTAGACCTCGCCGTGCACCCGGACGGGGACACCGAGGAAGGACGTCATGTCGGGATGGTGGGGGGGGAACCCGTAGCTGTCCGGGCTCTGGGCGAGGTTGCCCAGGCGAACAGGCTTGTCCTGCCCGATCAGCGTGCCCAGCACGCCCCGCCCGGTGGGGCGGGCGCCGATGGCCCGCTCCTCGTCGTGGCTCAGCCCCACGGTCAGGAACTGGTCCAGCGCCCGGCCATCCTCGGTCAGGACCCCGAGTGCCCCGAACTGCGCGTCGACGAGGTCACGGGCCTCCTCAATGATCCGCCGGAGCACCAGCGGCAGATTGAGCTCGGCGTCGAGAATGAGGATCGCCTGCACCAGACGGCGCAGCTTGGCGGGATCGTCGATCCGGTCGAAGGGCTGCACGGCTCGTCAGGATAGAGGGGACCAATCGCCCGTGTGGCAGGCCCGGGCGCACGCGAGCGGCGCGCCCTCGTCGGAGTGCCGAGCCCGCGCGGCAGCGTGGCAATATTGGGAAAATGACGATTCGGGTGTTCCTCCTCGATGATCACGAGCTGGTGCGGACCGGCCTCCGCACCCTGCTCGAGGCCGAGGACGACATGGAGGTGATCGGCGAAGCGGGTACGGCGGAGCAGGGTCTGCGCTCCATCCGCGAACTCGTGCCCGACGTGGCCATCCTCGACGTGCGCCTCCCCGACGGCAACGGGATAGAGGTGTGCCGGGAGGTCCAATCGCTGACACCCCAGGCCAGGTGCCTGATGCTCACGTCGTACTCCGACGACGATGCGTTGTTCTCGTCGATCATGGCCGGCGCCTCGGGCTACGTCCTCAAGGAAGTGGGCAGCGGTGACCTGCTGGGGGACATCCGGCGGGTCAGCCAGGGCATGTCCCTCCTCGACCCGGTCCTGACCCAGGAGCTCTTCGACCGCCTGCGCAAGGACCAGGAGGCCGAATCACGCCTGACCGTCCTGACTCCACAGGAGCGCAAGGTCCTGGAGCTCATCGCCCAAGGGCAGTCCAACCGCCAGATCGCGGAGCAGCTGTTCCTGGCCGAGGCGACTGTGAAGAACTACGTCTCGAGCCTGTTGTCGAAGCTCGGCATGCGACGCCGGACCGAAGCGGCCGTCTACGCCGCCGTGCTGGCCGAGCGCAAAACCTTCAATCCCCGGTCCTGAGCCCTCCGGCGCGGGCTCGCCGCTAGGCGACCTTGACCCGGCGGTGGTCGTCGAGGGTCCGGAAGTCGACCCCGACCGCACGGAGCTGGTCCTCCAGCCGTTCCCGCTCGACCAGGGGATTTCCGAACCGCTCAGGCTCGGATTCGATGCCCATGGCGGTGCACAGGCGCAGCAACATGCGGTCGTGGTCGAGCTCGAGCGCCAGATCCTCCGCCATCATGTGGTCGTCCTCGCCCCCGTGCCCGTTCATGCGGCGGCGGCATTGCAGCAGGATCACCACCAGCTCATCCCGTGAAACGGGCAACGGCAAGGGGTCCACGTCAGCACACAGTCCGGCGAGCAACTCGCTGTACATAGACATCGCACATAATTTTGCCGGAATTGGGTTCCACCAATAGGGCCGATACTCCTGTTTCGTATAGAGCCGATACTCCTTATCGGGCGGGCGGGCCCCCGGACAGGCGTGCGGGGCTCAGCGCCGGCTGACCCGCGTGGAACGGTCTGCCCGGGCCAGCACGTCTTCGGCGGACTCCGAGTCATCGGCCACGGCCACCCCGAGAGAAGAGCGCAGCCGGATGGCCGTACCGGCCACTGACGCCGGTTCGTCCAGCGTGTGCTGCAGCCGGCGCAGCAGCGGCGTCACCACCTGCTCGTCGGTCACGGTCACGACGACGACCAGCTCGCTCCCCCCGACCCGGGCGATCGTGTCCTCCGCCCGCAACACCGAGGTGAGGCGGCGGGCCATCTCGCAGAGCAGGGTGTTCCCGATGGTGTAGCCGAGGTCCAGGTTGATCTCACCCAAATTGTCCAGGTCAATGTGGCACACGACCACTTCGCCCCCGTGGCGCCGGCGGCGGGCCAGGGCCTGGGTCAGGCGGTCGAGCAGCAACAGCTGGTTGGCCAGACCCGTGTGTGGATCGGCCATGGAGAGCTGCCAGAGCTGGTCGTACTTGCCCAGGGGGGCCCCACCGGCCGCCGGCGCGTCAGCCCCGGCCGAGCTGAACTCCCGGAGCATCGACTCCACGCTCTCGGCGCCGCCGGTCGCACTGGAATCCTCACCGGGCGCGGCACGCCGAGGGGTGTCCGGCTGGGCATCGGGCGCTGCCGCGGGCTCCACCGCACCGGCCTCGCCAAGTCTCTTCTTGGCTTTCCTCACGCTGTCCCCCTCAGATGCAGACGTTCCACTCTTATCGGAACATCGCGCGCCAAAACAGAGCCGTTCGTCACGAGGTATGGCGCCACCCGGGGTTGCGCGCTACCGGGGTGTGACAGGACGACGAATTTCCTCACGGCACGGCCTCGGCGACTCCACCGTCCCTGACCTGGGGAAAAGGCCCCTTTCAGGCGCCGGACGGCCCGACGCCGCGCTAGCCTGACGGGGTAGCCGGCGTGGCGCCCCAGGGCGCCCGCCCGGGCCGCACCCGCTGCTGGGCCACCCGGCCCGGCACCGCCACGGACGACGAGTCTGACCATCGATCGAGCCTCACCAATCGTGAAGACGAGCACCCAAGACCCCGTGGTCGCCGCCGCGGCCCGCCGATGACCGCGTCGCCGGCCATCGTGGTCGATACCCAGGGCCTGGACGCCCTGGTGGCCGAGGTGGCCGTGCAGGACGCCTACGGCTTCGACACCGAGTTCCACACCGAGCGCACCTACGTGCCCGATCTGGCGCTGATCCAGATCGCCTGGGCCGACAAGGTGGCACTGGTGGACCCTCTCGCGGTCGATCCCGCTCCCCTGGCCCACGTCTTCGGCGGGCCGGGCGTCGCGGTGGCCCACGCGGCGTCCCAGGACCTCGATGTGCTCATGGCGGCGTGCGGAGCCGTCCCGGCCACGGTCTTCGACACCCAGATCGTGGCCGGGTTCCTCGGAATGTCCACGCCCTCGCTCTCGCGCCTGGTCGACCAGATGCTCGGCGTGTCGCTGCCCAAGGCGGACCGGCTCTCCGACTGGCTGGTCCGGCCGATCTCGGAGCGCCAGGTCTCCTACGCCCTCAACGACGTCGCCCACCTGCTGGAGCTGCGCCAGGTGCTGACCGAGCGCCTGCGGGCACTGGGACGCCTGGAGTGGGCCCTGAGCGAATGCGACCAGGTGCTGGGCGACCGCACGCCGGCCCGCGTCCCCGAGGAGGCCTGGTGGAAGCTGGGCGACGTACGGGGGATGTCGCGGCGCTCGCGGGCCGTGGCCCAGGAGGTGGCCGCCTGGCGCGAGCGCACCGCGGCCGAGACCAACCGCCCGCGCCGCATGGTCCTGTCGGACCTCGGGCTCCTCGCGCTATCGCAGCGGCCGCCCCGCAACACGGAAGAACTGCGCGCCACCCGTGGCGTCGACGGGCGACACCTCGCGCAGGGCCGGGCGGCCGCCATCATGGACGCCATCGAACGCGGCCTCGACCTCCCCCCGGACCAGATCAGGATGCCCTCGGAAGGACGGGACGCCCCCGCCGCCCCCGCCGCGGTGGCCGTCTGCTCGGGCGTCGTGCGCCAGATCGCCGACGACCTCGACTTCGACCAGAGCCTCCTCGCCACGCGCGCCGACATCGCCCAACTCCTCTGCGGCGAGCCGAGCCGGCTCGATACGGGTTGGCGGCGCACCATTGCCGGGGACCCGCTGCGCCGGCTGATCGCCGGCGAGGTGGCGGCCGCCTTCGACCCCCGCGGCCACCTCGTGATGGAGGAGCGCTCCAGAAACCCCCTCCCACCCCTCAGTTAACCAGCTTGTCCCGCCCCTCCCAGTAGGGCTGGCGGAGCTTGTACTTCTGCAGCTTGCCCGTCGCCGTGCGATCCGAGCGCGTCGCGTAGCTCGACGCTCGTCGGTGCCTTGAAGTGCGCCAGCCGCTCGCGGCAGTGCCCGATCAACTCCGCCTCGGTGACGGCGGACCCGTCGCGCACGACGACGAGTGCCTTGATCGTCTCTCCCCACTTGTCGTCGGGCACGCCGATGACGGCCACCTCGGCCACCGCGGTGTGCTGGTACAGGCAGTCCTCGACCTCGATGGACGAGACGTTCTCCCCGCCGGTGATGATCACGTCCTTCTTGCGGTCCGAGATCACCAGGTGGGTGCCGTCGATGTAGCCGCCGTCGCCGGTGTGGAACCAGTCGCCCTGCAGCGCCGCCTCGGTCTCGATCGGCTGCTCCCAGTAGCCGGCGAAGACGTGGTTCGAGCGGGCCAGGACCTCACCGTCCTCGTCGACGGCGATGTCGACCCCCAGCGCCGGCGCACCGGCGCGGCTGAGCAGGCGCGACCTCTCGGCGGGATCGAGGTCGTCCCACTCGGCGGGCGCCCGGTTGACCGTGAGCAACGGAGCCGTCTCGGTCAGCCCGTAGATCTGTATGAACTCCCACCCGAGCTCGGACTCCACCCGCTCGATCGTCTTGGACGGCGGCGGGGCGCCGGCCACCACCATGCGCACGGTCCCGCGCCCGGGCACGGCGCGCCCGTCGGCGGCGCGAGCCTCCGCCGCGCCCAGGATGGCGGCCACCACGGCGGGCGCGCCGCAGAGCAACGTGACGCCGTGCTGCTCCACGCGCGACAGGATCTCTTCACCGTCGACCTTGCGCAACACGATGTGCCGGCCCCCCATGCCGGTCACTGCGTACGGCATGCCCCATCCGTTGCAGTGGAACATGGGGAGCGTGTGCAGCAGTACGTCTCGATCGCTCACACCCGTATGCCACCCGAACGTGGCGGCGTTCAGCCAACAGTTGCGCTGCGTCAGCTGCACACCCTTGGGACGCGCCGTCGTGCCCGAGGTGTAGTTGACCGAGCAGGCGCCGTCCTCCTCGGGCTCCCACGCCCGCGGCAGGGCGCCATCGGGTGCCGGTGCGAACAAAGCGGCGTCGTCGGTCCCGTCGAGGCAGAAGCAGTGCGCCACCTTTATGGTGCTGACCTCGTCGGCCAGGTCCGGGTCGTACAGGAGGACGGACGCTCCGGAATGCTGCACGACGTAGGCGATCTCGTCGGACGTCAGGCGGAAATTGATAGGCACCAGCGTGCGGCCGTATCCGCTGACCCCGTAGAAGGCCGTCAGGAACCGTCCCGAGTTGGGGCTCACGATGGCCACGCGCTCCCCGTGGTCGACCCCGAGGTCGTCGAGCGCCATGGCCATGCCCCGGGCCCGGGCCTCGAGCTCGCGGTAGGTGAGCGTCCCGTAGGAGCCCGGCACTGCCGGCTCGTCCACCACCGCGGTCCGGTGTCCGTAGACCGACGCGGCCCGGTTCAGGAAGTCGGCCACCGTGAGTGCGACCCGCATGCCACCCCCGATCTCTGCTGCTCGGCTCGACTTGACGCCAGCGACCCTACCGGACCGCCCGGGCCGGCCTCCTAAAAGTGCCCGAGGACGGGGTGGGGCACGTAGGGCTTCTCGAGTGCCGCCATCTCGTCGTCGGACAGGCGCAGCTCCTCGGCGGCCAGCGCGTCCTTCAGGTGCTTCTTCTTGGTGGCGCCCACGATGGGCGCCGAGACACCCGGCTTGGCCAGCAACCAGGCCAGCGCGACCTGCGCCGGTGGCACGTCTCGTGCGCCGGCGACCGCGGTCACCGCGTCGACGACGTCGAAATCGGTCGGCTGATCGTAGAGATAGTCGGTGAAGGCGTCGGTACTCGAGCGCGTCGTGTGCCGGCCACCGTCCCGGGTCCGGTTGCCCGCCAGCATCCCCCGCGCCAGGGGGCTCCACGGGATGCACCCCACACCCTGGTCGAGGCAGAGCGGAATCATCTCGCGCTCCTCCTCGCGGTAGACGAGGTTGTAGTGATTCTGCATGGAGACGAACTTCGTCCAGCCGTGCGCATCCGCGGTGTACTGCGCCTTGGCGAACTGCCAGGAGAACATGCTGCTGGCCCCGATGTAGCGGGCCTTGCCGGACCGCACGACGTCGTGCAACGCCTCCATGGTCTCCTCAATGGGAGTCCGAGGATCCCAGCGGTGGATCTGATAGAGGTCGACATAGTCCATCTTGAGGCGTTTGAGCGACGCATCGATGCCGGAGAGGATGTGCTTGCGCCTGAGCCCTCCGCCGTTCTCTCCCGGGCCGACGGGCATGAACACCTTGGTGGCGATGACGACCTCGTCGCGGCTCAGGAACTTGGGCACGAGGCGGCCGGTCGCCACCTCGCTGGCGCCCCCCGAATAGGCGTCGGCGGTGTCGAAGAAGGTCACACCCCCTTCGACGGCAGCCCGCACGATCGGCTCGGCGGCGTCCTCGTCAACGACCCACGGCCGGTCGCTGTCGTTCCCGAAGCCCATCATGCCCAGGCAGACCCTCGAGATCCGGAGCCCGGACGTTCCAAGATTCGTGTAGTTCATGGCTGACCTCGCTTGAGCCGGGACGCGACGTCGCCGGCGTCAGCATGCTTACCAGCCTTCGTGCCGGCCTCGTACGCCGCTTCCCGCCGGTGCGGGGCTCGAGGGCGCCCTGCGCTCAGGGGCAGTGCTCGGTGCCGGCGGGCGGCTGCGTCGCGCAACCGGACGTGCCCTCGCCGTCGCCATGTGCGTCTCCGCACATTCCGGCGCCGTGGCCGTACCCGTCGCCGCTGCCAGTGCCACTGCCGCCGCCGTACCCGTCGCCGTGGACGTACCCGCCACCATCGCCTGAGCCGTGGCAGTAGCCGCCACCACCGCTGTTCCCGGTGTTGCCGGTGGTGCCGCTACCGCCCCCGTTCCAGCCGGGGCTCGTCCCGCCGCTCCCCCTCGTCCCGCTCCCACCCACGGGAGCTGCTCCACCGGAGGCCGACGACACCGGGATGGACGTGGTCGTGGTCGTTGCGGTCGGCGTTGTCGTTGTCGTGGTGGTCGGCGTCGACGTGGTCGTGGTCGTTGTCGTGGGGGTCGCCGTGCTCGACGCGCCCGGGGTCGGGGTGGCGGCGCCGGTCCCGACCACGGCGAGGGTGGCGGTCGGCGCGCCGTCCGTGCTCTGCGGTGACGGACTGCTGGCCACGACGGCGATCGCCGGGGCCGGGGGTCCGCTCACGACAGAGGCGTGTCCCGAGGCGACGGACTGACCGCCAAAGGTGCCGGCGACGGCAGAACCTGCGGGCGCCGTCGGAACAGTGGTCGTGGTGGTGCCGACGGATGGGACGACCGGACCGGCCGAGTTGGCCGACAGGACGGACTGGGCCATCGGGCCGGAGCCGATGCTCAACCCGGCGACGACCGAGAGCGCCGCTGCCGCCACAGCCCCCGCCGCGACAAGACGGTTCCGAACGAAGTACAGCTTTGAGGCGGTGAAGGTCTCCGACACGACCGGCCGCGTCGGGGCCTCGGGAAGCGGGTGTCCGAAGGAACGAGACGTGAAGACTTCTTCCAACGTCGCGTGATCGTTCGCATCAGCCCATTCGGGCTTCGACCCCCCCATGATCCTCCACAGCAATCGTCTGACTGGCAGGGCCCGTGCCGCTCGGAGTCCGGCCTCCGAGGTTCAGGACGCCCCCTCACGTTCAACCATATAGCGGGAGCCCCGACGTGAGTACGACGAAACTGGAATCTGTCGGGAATTAGTTTGAACCGCCGTGTGCAGGTCGAAAACCAAAGTTCTGCTGCCCGCGCCGTGCATCAATCACGCGCCGTTTTGCGCGGTTGTCACACCGTTGTCTCGCGCGCGTCGGCTCGCGCGACGCGTTGTGAGTGACGTCGTCACTCGCTGCAATCATCGTGCAACCCAACGGCAATCGACCGTTGTCATTGAGGCTGTCACAGCGTTGTCGCGCTGACCTCTTGATCGACTGCACTGACCGCGTTGTTCACTTCGTTCGTGGCCGGTGCCGATGCCGGGACCTCACTCGCGAGTTGGCTCGCGAGGCTTGTCACCGACGAGCCGACGGAGCCCACCGTGCTGCCGACACCGGCCGCGATCGGCAACGTCGGGTTGCTACCGCCCGAAGGCGGCGGCGGTGTGCCAGCCGTTCCCCCGCCGGGCGACCCCCCGGAGGGCGCCGAGGGTGAAGGGAAAGACGAGGACACCCCCGTTCCCGTTATCGTGGCGGCGCCCACCAGGGTCACGTGCCCGACCGGCGCGTTGCCGGTCACCGCGTCCCGGCCGACGGCGGCCTCAGGGAAAGGGCGCCGGAACCGACTTCACCGGTCAGCGAACCCGGAGCCGTCGGGCCCGTTGTCGCCACGCCAGAGGTGGAAAAGCCACTGTGCGGCCGAGTCCGCCCGTGCGTCCCCTGTGCCGCGACGCTCGGTGCGTGGTGCTGACCGGTTCCCGACGTGACACCGGCGACGACGAGTGCGACGAGCGCGCTGAGAGCGGCGATCGTCCAGTACCGATTCGAACCGCGGGTCCACGGTGCCCCGGGCGACGTCGCCGCCCGAGGCTCGCCAAGACCCGCGCCGCCCCGGTCGGCCCGAACGACGATGCCGCGTGAGCCGCGCGACATGGTGTCCGGCGCTCGCCTCGGTGTTCGCCGTCGTTCACCGGGGTCACCTCACTCACGATCGTGTCGTGCTGCGTCGCTCCAGGAGCGGTCCCGTCGGGTTCGCCCCCTTCGGTCCCGGATGCCCGGCTGCGCTCCTGCGACCGGAACACCTCTTCCAGACCGCTGACGTCACCCACATCGTGTTGGCCTTGAACATGCCCCCTCCCTCCATCTGCTTCGTCTCCCGCTGCAACGCCACGGGACTCCATCACACTCTTCGCGTCTCGCCCTTACTCGGCGAGACGCCTTCCTTTCGTCCGCCGCCGGGCGGAGCGGCTGATCGCCAGGCCCATCAGCAGCGACCCGCTCCGATCACGACCTCGAGCAGGAGCGGAGCGCCCGTCGACGCCAGCGACGATGTGCCCGACGCCGCCGTCGCCACCGTCGGCGCGCTCACGGGCCCGGGATCGGCGACCAGGCCGCCGGCACCGGTGCCCCGCCGGACGAGGCGGCCGACGACGGGCGTCCCGGGTCCCAGTGCCCGAGGTCGGGGAGGCCGTGGACGGCGACGTGACGGGCTGCGGGCACGAGGCGTCCGCGCTGCCCTCGAGGGCCGCCTGCACGCCGCAGAGCGTCACGGGCACCGTGGCGCCGGTACCCGGGCTGCCCGGGCTCCCGGTCGACGTCGAGGTCGAGCCGGTGCCGGTGCAGGTGCCGTCGGCGGTGCCGTCGAGGGCGGCCGACACGGCGCAGACCGTCACCGGCGCGAAGACGGGGACGGACCCCGTCGCCGTGGTCGTCGACACATGGGTCGGCTCGCACGAGTTGCTCGCGGTGCCGTCCACGGCCACCACCACGCTGCACGCGTTCACCGGAATGACGCCGTCGACGGGAGCGCTCTGGCTCGCCGTCACTGGTGGGCAGGTCGTTGACGAGCGGGAACCCGGCGTCGGGCATGCACATGCCGTTGGACGAGCCATCCGACCTCGACCACCGCGCCGCAGGCCGTCACCGGGACGAAGACGTCGGCGGCCTGACCCTGCTGGCTCGTCGGGTCGGACTGCTGCGGGCAGTTGGCCGAGCTGTTGCCGTCGATCTCCGCTATGACGTCACAGACGGTGACCGGTACCTCGGCGTCGACGGTGCCCGTCTGCGTGGCGGGACCGCTCGATCCCGGCGGTGTCGCAGTCGCTCGACGTGTTCGCGGCGAGGCCGACGTTGACCGAACAGATGCTCACCGGGCGCGTCGGCGTTGATGGCGCCGTCCTGCGTCGTCGACCCGGACCCGCCGTTCGCCAGCCCGAACGCGGACGCCGCCTGGTTCAGCAGGCCGATGGCGTTGTCCTGGGCCGTGATCGGGGCGTTGACGTCGGCCAGTCCGCCGGGCTGGTTCAGCCCGACCGAGGTCGTGGAGCAGCCGCTGCCGGCGTCGGCCGCGACGCCCACGGAGAGCGAGCACGCGTTGATCGGCGCGTCGGCGTTGGCCAGACGGCGACGACTGTCCGGTGGTGTTCGAGCCGGTCGTCGAGTTCTGACCAGGCAACGACGTGCTGCCGATCTCGTTCGACAGCGCCGTGATCGGGACGGCGACGGACGCCGGCAACGAGGGCAACGGATCGAGGCTGGGCCGGGCGAGCGTCGGCGTCGACGAGCCGGTCGCCTGCTGCCACTGCGGCGGCCGCCGCGTTCTGCACCGCCTGCACCGTTGTCTGCAGATCGGTCGGTGACGACGCGGCTCCCGCGGGCGCCACGCCGACCACCGCACCGACCGCCAGGATCAGTCCGCCTGTCGAGGACGCCGATGGATGTCAATCGGATTCCGCCTCATGGTTTTGCTCCTTCTGTGTAGGGGACACACACCGCTCGGAAGCCGCGCCCATCCCTCATACCCGGCGAAACGAGAAATCGCCGGGAGCCCATGCGAAGGTGGTCAAGAATTGTGAATGCACACCCGCTGCACGCGTGCAGATCAGCTGTGCACGGAGAGGCGTTCGATCCGGTGCAGCCGTGATGTCGCACCGCTTTGTCGTCGGCGACCTCGGCGCACGAACGGCCCGTTGTGATTCCGGCTACCCCCGTGAGCGGCGGAAGTAGCGGCTCAACGTCTCTTCTTGTTGCTGGTAGGACGATCCGATGCCCGACCCGTACAGCGAGGTCGGCTCCTCGAGCATGCGCTCGAAGGTGAGCTTGCACACCGCCTGACCGTTCTCGACCATGAAGGGCACGTCGTGCGCGCGCACCTCGAGCGCGGCGCGCGAGCCGCGGAAGCCGCCCGTCGGATCGAACCCGAAGCCTGGGTCGAAGAACCCGGCGTAGTGCGTGCGCAGCTCGCCGCTGGTCGGGTCGTAGGCCGTCATTTCGGCCGCCAGGTTGGGCGGGATGCTGACCGCCTCGTTCGACATCAAGAGGTAGAACCGCTTCGGGCGACAGGACGAGGCGGTCGCCGTCCTCCCGGAAGACGGGGTCCCAGAACGGCATCGGGTCGACCTCGGCGCCCGACGTCAGATCGAGCAGCGGAGCGCTGTCGCGCGTGCTGTGCCCGACCTGTCCCCGCTCGTCGCCCCGCAGATCGAGACCCAGGAAGAGCCCGTTGGACAGGACGAGGTCGTCGACGGGCACCGGCGCGCCCGACTTGTAGAGGATCGGCTCCTCGAGGTGCGTCTGCCGGACCTCGTCGTCGCTGAGCCACGGGCGGCCGATGGAGAGGCGGAGCTGGTTGAGCGTCAGGTCCTCTCGGACGCGGACGGCGAAGGACAGCGGGACGACCTCCAGGTACAGGGGGCCGTGGTAGCCCGGGCGCCACCTCGTCGAAGCGGTCGCTGTTGTCCGTGATGACCCGGGTGAAGACGTCGATCCGCCCCGTCGAGCTCTTGGGGTTGGCCTTGCCGCGCAGCCCGGCCGGGAGGTCGAGCCGCTCCTTCAGCTCAATGAGGTAGGGGCAGCGCGCTTCGAGCATCGCCCCGTCGCCGCGCAGATCGATCTCGTCGAGGATGTAGTCCTTGAGCTTCCGCTCGACCGAATCGGTCCCCGGAAGGAAGCTGCAGCGGATGCGCAGGGCCCGCTCCCCGAGGCGCAGGTCGAGGCTGGCCGGCTGCACGTTGGCGTCGGGGATGTTGAAGCGCCCGGCGTCGATGTAGCCGGCACGGATCGCCCGCTCGAGGAGCTGGCCCGGGAGTACGCCCTCGGACGTCGGTTGGAGGTTCAGCACCGCGGCGTTCGCGTCGGGTCACTCTGTCTGGTGCCGGGCACGCCAAGAGCAAAGCACGTGGCGCGTCGGCGCGAAAGAGCCGGGTGGGGACGGCGTCGGGCACAGCCTGTGGACGACTTGGGGAAGATTCGGGGCACACGGGGGTTCCGCAGGAAGGAACCGGTCGTCCACAAGGCGCGTGCCCCAACCCCCGTTAGGCTGCCGCGTGCCCGACGGGACAACGGGGATTGGCCGCTCCGGGCATCACCGCGGCGATATCGGCCTACGTGGTAGAGAAAAGACCGAGCAGGGTCGGCTCGAGGAGCTCCACGCGGCGGAGAGGGGAGTGTGACCCGGTGCCAGCAACACGGGCGCACGCGCACCGAAGACGAGAGCAACGAGGCTGGCGCATCTCTCCCTGCGGGACCGCCCGATCGACCTGGTCGACATCGACCGGGTGCTGGGGGCGTCGGCCGACGTCGAGCGCCTGGGTGCCCCCGATCCGGGCCTGGCGGGACGACCTCACGCTGATCCGGGAGTCGCTGAGCTACGCCCGGGCCATCCTCGCCGCCGACGTGGCCATCCTCTCGCAACCGGGCTCACCGGGGCCGCGGTCCCGAGGGACATCGCCGACGAGCTCCCGGGCGTGCTCCTGGCCGGCCTCGGGCGACGACGCTGTGGTCCGAGACCTGTTGACGAGGGCATCGATCCGGACATCGACGAGGGCCTCTTCGTTCGCACGGACCACCTGCTGGCCGCCCACCGGGAGATGGCCCGGGTGAACCTGTCCTCGCCGGCTGCCGCCGGCTCGCGTCCGGGTGCTCGTCGAGGAGCAGCTCACCGTCCTGACCGAGCGGCAGGCGGCCGTCGAGGCTCGGCTGCAGCAGATCAGGGCGGTCATCATCCGCCGCTACCGGGACGACGAGGCGCCAGCCCACGACGGAACCCGCCTGACCCCGGCCTCGGGGGCCGGCTGCGACCGGCAGTAAGCTGACGGGTCGTCAGATTTCGGCGCCCGGCAGCCGCCGTGCGTGCCCGCTCCCGGAGGTCCCATGCTCGACTACGTCATCCGATCCGGCACGGTCATCGACGGGACCGGGGAGCCCGGCCGCCTGGCCGACATCGGCATCCGCGACGGCCGGATCGTCGCCATCGGCCAGATCGACGAGACCGGGACGACCGAGTTCGACGCCGGCGGGCTCATCGTGATGCCCGGCGTGGTCGACCCGCACACGCACTACGACGCCCAGCTCTTCTGGGACCCGCTGGCCTCCCCCTCCAACGTGCACGGCGTGACCACGGTCATCGGCGGCAACTGCGGGTTCACGCTCGCCCCCATCAACGCCGAGGACGCCGACTACATCCGCCAGATGATGGCCAAGGTGGAGGGGATGCCCCTGGCCGCCCTGGAGAACGGCGTGCCGTGGAACTGGTCGACCTTCGGGGAGTACCTCGACAGGCTCGAGGGCCGGCTCGGCGTCAACGCCGGGTTCCTGGTGGGGCACTGCGCCCTGCGGCGCAAGGTCATGGGCGCCGACCGCGGCGAGGAGGTGGCCACCGACGACGAGATCGCCGCCATGCGCGCCCTGCTCGGCCGAGTCCCTCGCCGCCGGAGGGCTGGGGTTCTCCTCGTCCCAGTCGCGCACCCACTCCGACGGCGACGGCCGCCCCATCAGCTCGCGCTACGCCGATCGACGCGAGATGCTCGCCTTCTGCGAGGAGGTGGCGGCCCACGAGGGCACCACGCTCGAGTACATCACCAACGGCTGCCTGGACTCGTTCACCCCCGAGGAGATCGACCTGATGACCACCATGAGCGTCACCGCCCAGCGGCCGCTCAACTGGAACGTCCTGACCGTCGACGCCCGTTCCGCCGACCGCATCGAGCATCAGCTGTCCGCCTCGTCCGCCGCAGCCGCCGCCGGCGGGCAGATCGTCGCCCTGACCATGCCGACGCTCGTCCCCATGAACATGAGCTTTCGCACCCACTGCGCGCTCTTCCTCATTCCGGGGTGGGGCGACGTCATGGGGCTCCCCGAGGCGGAGCGGATGCGCCAGCTGGCCGACCCCGCCGTCCGCGCCCTGCTCGACGAGCGGGCGCACAGCAAGGAGGCCGGGGTCTTCCGCGGGCTGGCCCGCTGGGGCACCTACGTGATCGGGGACACCTACGCGCCGGCCAACGAGGGGTGCGCCTTCCGCACGCGTGGCCGACATCGCGGCCGAACGGGGCACGGCTCCCTTCGACACCCTCCTCGACATCGTCCTGGCCGACGACCTGCGCACCGTGCTGTGGCCCAACACCGACGACGGCGAAGAGGCCACCTGGGAGATGCGGGCGGAGATCTGGAGCGACCCGCGCGCCATGGTCGGGGGCTCCGATGCCGGCGCGCACCTCGACCGCATGTGCGGCTCGAGCTATCCGACCGCCTTCCTCGGCGACTGCCTGCGCGGCCGCAAGCTCGTGCCGGTCGAGAAGGCGGTGCACATGCTGACGGCCCAGCCGGCCCAGCTCTTCGGGCTGCGCGACCGGGGCCTGATCCGCGAGGGCTACGTCGCCGACCTGTTCGTCTTCGATCCCGAGACGGTCGACGTCCGAGCCCGCCCGGCTGGTGCACGACCTGCCCGGCGACACGCCCCGCCTCTACGCCGGCTCGCACGGGGTCGTCCGCGTCCTGGTCAACGGGGTCGAGACCATCCGCGACGGCGCCCCGACCGGCGCGTTGCCGGGCACGCTCCTGCGGTCCGGCCGCGACACGGCCTCGGTGATTCCCGCCCCGGCCTGAGCCCCGGGGTCCCGCATCGCCGTCTAGCCTGCCTCCGGTGACGCCCGACCCGAACGAACCGGTGCTCGCCGTCGAGGAGCCACCTCCCGCCGGGCCTCCGGGTGTCGAGTCCCCGCTCGCAGCCGCCCGCGGCCGAACCCCATCCGACGCGCTGGATCAAGCGAGGCGGTCATCGTCGTCGTGGTCGCCGTCCTGGTGGCGGTGCTCCTGCGGGCGTTCGTCGTCCAGACGTTCTTCATCCCGTCCGGGTCCATGGAGCCGACACTGCAGATCGGCGACCGCATCCTGGTCAACAAGCTGAGCTACCACCTGCACGGCGTCGACCGGGGCGACATCGTGGTCTTCTCCCGGCCACCGACCGAGAACTGCGGTGGGCCCGAGGTGAACGACCTGGTGAAGCGGGTGATCGGGCTGCCCGGCGATGTCGTCTCGCTCTCGAACGGGTACGTCTACATCGACGGGAAGCAGCTCGACGAGAGCTGGCTCCCCGCCTCCGAACAGGGCGTCACCGTCGCGGGGCCGGCCGGCAACAGCTCCAACCTGGCCCGCCCCTACCGGGTTCCGGCCAACAACTACTTCGTCATGGGCGACAACCGGACCGACTCGTGCGACAGCCGGTACTGGGGACCGATCAACCGGTCGCTGATCGTCGGCAAGGTCGAGCTCCGCGTCTGGCCGCTCTCGTCGCTGCACATCTTCTGAGCGCGACCAGGCGCCGCCGCCGACCGGTGGGCCTCAGCCTTCGTCTTCGGTCTCCGCGTTCACCCGTGCCACTGCGGCCACGCTCTGGCCGTCGTCGAGGTTCATGACGCGGACCCCGGTGGCGTCCCGTCCCTGCGAGGCGATCTCGCGGGCCTGGGTGCGGATGACCACACCACCCGACGAGACCAAGCAGGATCTCCTCGTCGAGCGCGACCATGAACGCGGCGACCACGGTGCCGCGCTTGCCGGTCAGACCGGATGCCCCGCACACCCTGTCCCCCACGCGCCTGACGGTTGAAGCGCTCGAGCTTGGTGCGCTTGCCGTAGCCGGCGTCGGTGACGATCAGGATGTCGGTGTCGTCCGCCGCCACGTCGAGGGACACGACGGCGTCCCCGGTCGCGGAGCCGGATGCCGCGCACGCCGGCGGCGTCCCGGCCCATGGCACGCACGTCCGTCTCGTTGAAGCGGATCGTCATGCCGTTGCGCGTCACCTCGAAGAGGTCGTCGTCGCCCGACGTGGCCACCACCCGGACCAGCTCGTCGCCGTCGCGCAGGTTGATGGCGATGAACCCCTCCCGGCGCGACTTGTCGTACTCGCTCAGGGCCGTCTTCTTGACCTGACCGAGCGCGGTGGCGAACACCAGGAACTGGTCGGGGGAGAACTCCCGCGTTGCGATGATGGCCGTGATCGACTCGTTCGGCGCCAGCGGCACCAGGTTGACCGCCGCCGTGCCGCGGGCCGTCCGGTCCTTCATCGGGATCTCGTGCCCCCGCAGCCGGTAGACCTTGCCCTGGTTCGAGAAGAGCAGCAGGAAGGCGTGGGCGGAGGTGTGGACCACCTGGCTGACCAGGTCCTCCTCCTTCAGCCGGGCCCCCTGCACGCCCCGGCCTCCGCGGCCCTGGGTCCGGAAGGCGGCGGCGGCCACGGACTTGATGTAGCCGGCCCGGGTCATGGTGACCACGATCTCCTCGTCGGAGATCAGGTCCTCCACGCCCATCTCGCCCGGGTCGTGGGTGATGACGCTGCGACGCGGGTTGTCGTACTTGTCGCGGATCGCGGTCATCTCGGTCTCGATGACGCCGCGCAGCTTGTCGTCGTCCGACAGGATCGACTCGAGCTCGGCGATGGTGGCGCGCAGCTCCTCCATCTCGGCCTCGAGCTCGGAGCGGCCGAGCCGGGTCAGGCGGCCGAGCGTCATGTCGAGGATGTGCGTGGCCTGCACCTCGGTGAACGAGAACGGCTCGGCCATCAGCGCGGTGCGGGCCTCGGGCCGGTCGGCCGACGCCCGGATGGTCGCGATGACGGCGTCGAGCATGTCGATGGCACGCAGGAGGCCTTCGACGATGTGCGCCCGGTTGCGCGCCTTCTCCAGCCGGTAGGCCGAGCGCCGCTGAATGACCTCGATCTGGTGGTCGATGTAGTGCGACAGCGCCTGCGCCAGGTTCAGCGTGCGGGGCACGCCGTCGACGAGGGCCAGCATGTTGACGCCGAAGCTGGTCTGCAGCGGCGTCTGCTTGTAGAGGTTGTTCAGGACGACGTTGGCGTTGGCGTCGCGCTTGAGCTCAATGATCAGGCTCGGCTGCTGGTTGGCCGAGGCGTTGCGCATGCCGCTGATGCCGTCGAGGTCGCCGGCCCGCACCAGCTCGGTGATCTTCTGCTCGATCACCTCGACGGAGGTCTGGTACGGGAGCTCGGAGACGACGATGCGGTCCCCGGTGCGACCCTCTTCGATCTCGGCGACGGCCCGCATCTTGATGGAGCCGCGACCGGTCCGGTAGGCGTCGAGGATGCCCTGGCGGCCGAGGATCTGCGCGCCGGTCGGGAAGTCGGGACCCTTGACGAACTCCATGAGCTCGTCGGGCGTGGCCTCGGGGTGGCGCAGCACGTGGAGGGCGGCGTCGATGACCTCGCCCATGTTGTGCGGCGGGATGTTGGTCGCCATGCCGACGGCGATGCCCTGCGACCCGTTGACGAGGAGGTTGGGGAAGCGGCCCGGCAGCACGACGGGCTCCTGGGCCGAGCCGTCGTAGTTGGCCACCATGTCGACGGTCTCTTCGTCGATGTCGGCCATCAGCTCCAGCGCGAGCGGGGCCAGCCGGCACTCCGTGTAGCGCATGGCCGCCGCCCCGTCGTCGGGACCGCGGCCGCCGAAGCTGCCGTGCCCGTCGATCAGCGGGTGGCGGAGCGAGAACTCCTGGACCATGCGGGCCAGCGCCTCGTAGATCGCCGAGTCGCCGTGCGGGTGGTAGGTCCCCATGACCTCGCCGACGACCTTGGCGCACTTGCTGTGCGGCCGGTCGGGGCGCTGCCCGTTGTCGAACATGGAGTAGAGGATCCGGCGGTGCACCGGCTTGAGCCCGTCCCGCACGTCGGGCAGGGCGCGGGCGACGATGACCGACATGGAGTACTCGAGGAACGAGCGCTCCATCTCCTCCTGGATCTCAATCGGCTCGATCGAACCGCTGACGGGCTCCTCCGCCGCCGGCGGGGCGTCGCCGCCCCCGCCCGAGCCCGCTCCCCCACGACCCGAGCCGCGTGTCGACTGTGGCATGTGCTCCCTACTCCCGGTCCGGTCGCTCAGATGTCGAGGAAACGGACGTCTTTGGCATTCGTCTGAATGAAGTGGCGCCGCAGCTCCACGTCGTCACCCATGAGGATGGAACAGACCTCGTCCGCCGTCGCCGCCTGCTCGACGTTGATCTGCAGCAGCGACCGCTTGCCCGGGTCCATGGTGGTGTCGCGCAGCTCGGCGTAGTCCATTTCGCCGAGGCCCTTCAGCCGGTTGAAGTCGTGCTTGTGGTCCGGGTGCTCGGCCAGGAACGCCACCCTGGCGGCCTCGTCCTTGAGGTAGATCTTCTCCTTGCCGACCAGCGTCGAGTACAGCGGCGGCTGCGCCACGTAGACGAAGCCACCCTCCACGAGCGGCTTCATCTGGCGGTAGAAGAACGTGAGGAGCAGCGTGCGGATGTGGCTGCCGTCGACGTCGGCGTCGGCCAGCAGGATCACCTTGTGATAGCGGATCTTCTCGACGTCGAACTCCTCGGCCAGCCCCGCGCCGATGGCGGAGATCAGGGCCTGGATCTCCGCGTTCTTGAGCATCTTGTCGATCCGGGCCCGCTCGACGTTGAGGATCTTGCCCCGGATGGGCAGGATCGCCTGCGTGTGCGGGTTGCGGGCGTCCTTGGCCGAGCCGCCGGCCGAGTTCCCCTCGACGATGAAGAGCTCGGACTCGCGCGGGTCGCGTGACGAGCAGTCGGCCAGCTTGCCGGGCAGGCCGGCCCCGTCGAGGGCCGACTTGCGGCGGGTGAGGTCGCGCGCGCCCTGCGCGGCCAGACGCGGCCCGGGCGGCCTGCATCGACTTGTTGCACGATCTGGCTCGCCTCGCGTGGGTTCTCCTCGAGCCACTCGGTCAGCTTCTGGTTCGTGGTCCGCTCCGTCAGTGAGCGAATGGACGTGTTCCCCAGCTTGGACTTCGTCTGTCCCTCGAACTGCGGGTCGCGCAGGCGCACCGACACGATGGCCGTCAGCCCCTCCCGGATGTCCTCGCCCTTGAGGTTCTCCTCCTTCTCCTTGAGGATGTTGCGGGCCCGGGCGTAGCGGTTCACCACGTTGGTGAGCGACTTGGAGAACCCCTCGACGTGCATGCCACCCTCAATGGTGGAGATGCCGTTGGCGAACGAGTGGATCGACTCGTGGTAGCCGGCGTTCCACTGCAGCGCGATCTCGACCTCCTGACCGTCCTCCGCCTGCTCGAAGTTCGCCACCTTGCGGAAGAGCGACTCCTTCGAGGCGTTCAGGTGCTTGACGAAGTCGACGATGCCGCCGTTGTACTTGTACATCGTCTTGGTGACCGGGTCGGAGCGCTCGTCGACGAAGCGGATCTCGAGGCCCTTGTTCAGGAAGGCCATGATCTGCATGCGCTCGAGGATCGTCTGGGCCCGGAACTCCGTCTCGTCGAAGACCGTCCCGTCGGGCCAGAAGGTGACCGTCGTGCCGGTCCGGGGCTCACCGGTGTCCTGGTCCTTCTCGGAGGGTCCCGTCGCGGTGATCTTCTTCTTGAGCTTGCCGCCCTTCTCGAACTCGGCTTCCCAGTGCTGGCCTTCGCGGTCGACTTCGAGGATCAGGCGGGTGGAGAGGGCGTTGACGACCGAGATCCCGACGCCGTGCAGGCCGCCAGAGACCTGGTACCCCTTGCCGCCGAACTTGCCGCCGGCGTGGAGGGTCGTCAGCACGATCTCGGCCGTCGACTGCTTCGGGTACTTGGGGTGCGGCCCGACCGGGATGCCGGCGCCGTCGTCGATGACCCGGCAGCCGCCGTCGGCCAGCAGGGTGACGTCGATGCGGGTGGCGCGCCCCGCCATGGCCTCGTCGACCGAGTTGTCCACGACCTCCCACACCAGGTGGTGCAGTCCGGTCGGGCCGGTCGAGCCGATGTACATCCCGGGCCGCTTGCGGACTGCTTCGAGCCCTTCGAGGACGGTGATGTCGTCTCTCGGTGTACGACGCACCGGTCCCACCTGGTCTCTCATCCACCTTCACTGCCACAGGCGCGCCCTTTCAGAACTGAGGTCTTCGCGGTGCGTATCGAGTCCCCGAACGGCGACATCCGGCCTTTCGATGCGAACGCACCATTCTACCCGACAGCGGCCCCATTTCGGCACCTCTGAACGGTCGCGGCGTCGGCCGCGTCGGTGTCACTCAGACGCGCTCGACGACCACCTCCAGCCGGTCGATGGACGTCTCCCCCAGCTCCCGCAGTCGGGCCAGGATCTGGCCCGATTCCATACGGGCGCGGGTCGCCCATACCGGATGCTCGACCGCCACGACGAGCACCCGTCCGTCGACCCGCTGGGGTCGCAGGTGCCCGCCCAGCTCGCTTCCGACCAGTTCCTCCCAGCGGGTGAAGACGGCCTCCATCACGGCGGGCGTCGGTGCCGATCCCAGCCGGTTCAGCAGGCGGGGCATCGAGTCGCCCACCCGTCGTGGGCCGCTGTCGCGCCGTCGCGTCGTCACGGGGCACCCAGGCTCTGCACGGGGAGTAGCCGCGCCACCACGATCCCCTCGGGGAGTGGCGCGGCCGTCGTCAGGATGGACTGGCCGACAGGCAGTTCGGCGACCAGGGCCCGGCTGCGGGCCGGGTCCAGCTCGGAGAAGACGTCGTCGAGGAGCAGTGTCGGGATGAGCGCGGTCCGGCTGCGGACGAGCCGGTGGACGCCCAGGCGCAGGGCCAGCGCCAGGCAGCGCTGCTCTCCCTGGGAGGCATGGGTCCGGGCTTCCCTCCCGTCGATCTCGAGGAGCAGGTCGTCGCGGTGGGGGCCCACGGTGTTGACGCCGCGCCGCAGGTCGGCTGTGCGGGAGGCGGCCAGCGCGTCGAGGAGGTCGCCCTCCCAGCTCCGCACGTAGCGCAGGACGGTGACGACCTGGTCCCCGACGCCGGCCAGATGGCCGTAGGCCGATGCCACCAGGGGAGCGAGATCCCCCGCCAGCCCCTCGCGGCCGGCCACCAGCACCTTGCCGGCGTCGGCCAGTCGCTGGTCCCACACGTCGAGGGTGGCGGTGATCTCCGCTCCGGCGCGACCGCCCGACTGGCGCAACAGGGCGGCGCGCTGGCGCAAGACCCGTTCGGTCTCTTCCGCGGCCCGCGCCCCCTCGGCGTCGAGCAGCGCCAGCGCGTCGTCGAGGATTTCGCGCCGTCCATTCGGGCCACCGCTGACGATGACCAGGTCCTCGGGCGAGAAGACCGTGCACGGCGCGGCCGCGCCCAGCTCGCGCCGTCCGCTGGCCGGCTTGCGGTTGACCTTCGTGCGACTGCGTCCGGCCGGCAGTATCTGGGCCTCTACCAGGGTGGGGCTGTCCCGAGCCTCGAGCTCGGCCCGCACGATGGCGCTCTCGGCCCCGGAGCGCACCATGGCGTCGGGCGGCGCACCGCGGAAGGACCGGCGGGTCCCGAGGTAGGCCAGCGCCTCGAGGACACTGGTCTTCCCGGTGCCGTTCGCTCCCGTAATGACGGTGGTGCCCTCGGCGTCCAGGTCGACGTGGGCGTTGCGGAAGAGACGGAAGTCCGCCAGCTCCAGATGCCGGACGCTCACTGCGGCGGAGGGCCGATCAGGAAACGCGGACCGGCATCAGGAGGTAACGGAACTCCTGATCTTCGGCGCCCCGTACCGTGGCGGCCCGTGAGGCGTCCGCCGTCTCGACGATCACCTCGTCGCCGACGACGGCCTCGACCCCGTCGATGAGATACGACGGGTTGAAGGCGATGACCAGGTCCTCGCCCGTGTAGTCCCCGTCCACGGCCTCCGACGCGTCACCGACGTCCTGGCTCTGGACGCTCAGGTCCACCCCGCCCTGGCGCATGGACAATCGGACCGGCGTGGTGTTGTCGCGCACGAGCAGCTGTACGCGCCGCAAGCGCCGAAAGAAAGCTCTCCTTGCCCAGGTGCAACCGGTTCGGGTAGTGGTCCGGAATCAACTGCTTGTAGTCCGGGTACCGGCCCTCCAGGAGGCGCGTGCTGATCTGCACGTTGCCCTGCCAGAACGTGATCTCGTTGCTGCTGGCGGCCACACCGACCCGGTTCGTCTCCGAGCCGTCCGAAATCGTCCCTGTCGGCAGCCGTTGGAGCTCGGAGAGCGCCCGGGCCGGGACCAGGAGATCCTCTTCGCCGGGAATGGTCTCGGTGCCGGGGAGATCACGCATCGCCATGCGGTACGAGTCGGTGGCGACCATGCGAATGGAGCCGTCGACCCGCGACACGAGCACGCCGGTCAACAGCGGCCGCCCGTCGTCATGGGAGGCGGCGCGCACCACCTGCCGAACCGCTTCGCCGAGTGCCGCCTCGGCCAGCTGTGTCGTGGGCTCGTCCGTCTTCCCCACCGGGGGGAACTCCACAACGGGGTACGTGTGCAGTTTGAATGTCGAACGGGCTGCACTGATGGTGATGTGATCCCCCTGGTCCGCAAACGTCACGGCACCGGGCTCCAGCCTTCGCACGATGTCGGTGGAGAGCCGGGCCGGAATGACACAACTCCCGTCATCGATCCCGATGACCTCCCCGGTGACCAGAATGGTGAGGTCGAGATCGGTCCCGGTCACCGTCAACGAATTCCCATCGCACGTCAACAGCAGGCCCAGCAGCACCGGGGAGGAACCGCCACGGCCCCCCACGGCCCGGCTCGCCGTTGCCAGCATGTCCACGAGTGCATCGCGCTCGGATCTGAACTTCACCGACGACGTTCCTTTCGGGAGTTTTCCCAGTCCTTCATCGTGTGAGGAGAGGTATATGTGTCTTGTAAAGGTAGTAAGGGGTGTGGATTGTGGACGACATGGTCCTTGCCCTGGTCGGCCCGGGAACGGCTGTCCCCATGGGGTGTGGGCCGGGCGCGGGCCCGATGCTACGCGCGGTGCCTCCTCGCCGCGGTCTGGGGACAGGCGGCTGCCCGGTCCCCAGGGTGCAACGGTGCGGTCCACAGCCTTTGCCCTCGGCAAACCACAACTTGGTGGGCGGCGTAGGGAAGCGAGGAGCGGTCAGGCCGAGCCGGCACGGATCTTCTGGATGAGCTCGGTGACCTGCTCGTAGATCTGTCGTCGTTCCTGCATCTGGCCGGTGATCTTGTCCACGGCGTGGATGACCGTCGTATGGTCGCGCTTGCCGAAGACGCGCCCGATGGCCGGATAGCTGTAGTCCGTGAGCACCCTGGTCAGGTACATGGCGACTTGGCGCGCCGTGACGAGCGGGCGGGTCCGGCTCGGCCCGCAGATGGCATCAACCGAGAACCCGTAACTGGCTGCGGTGGCGTCGAGGATCATCTGGGGGGTGATGCGACGGGGCTCGCCGGCCAGGACCAGGTCGGAAAGCACCTTTTCGGCCTGGGCCAGCGAAATGGGCTCCTTGTTGAGGTTGCCGAAGGCGCAGATACGGGTCAACGCGCCCTCGAGCTCCCGGATGTTGTCCTTGACGTGGGAGGCGATGAATTCGAGGACGTCGTCGGGGACGTCCTGGTTCTCACTCAGGGACTTCGAGCGCAGAATGGCGAGGCGGGTCTCGAGGTCAGGGGGGTCGATCTCGGTGATCAGGCCGGACAGGAACCGGCTGCGCAGCCGGTCCTCGAGCGTCTCGATCGACTTGGGCGGGCGGTCGGAGGTCAGGACGATCTGCTTGGAGGCCCCCTTGAGGTCGTTGTAGGTGTGGAAGAACTCCTCCTGGAGGCCCTCTTTGCGCTCCATGAACTGGACGTCGTCGATGAGCAGGACGTCGCAGTCCCGGTAGCGCCGCTTGAAGGTGAGCGTGGTCGAGGTCCGCAGCGAGTCGACGAAGTCGTTCATGAAGGTCTCGGTGGTGACGTAGAGGACCTTGCGGCGGGGGTAGTTCTCGGTCACGTAGTTCCCGATGGCGTGCAACAGGTGGGTCTTACCGAGTCCGGAGTCGCCGTAGATGAACAGGGGGTTGTAGGAACGACCGGGCGTTTCCGCCACGGCCTGGGCGGCGGCGTGCGCCAGGCGGTTCGACGACGCGGCCACGAAGGTCTCGAAGGTGAATTTCGCGTCCAGCTGCACCGCCGGCGACTCGCGGCCGACCCGGGCGGGGCCCGCAGGTGCGGGCTGGGGCTCGGTCTCCGGCGGCAGGCCGAAGACCTGCTCGGTGGTGGGCTCGACCGGCGCCGCCACGGGCGCAGGCTCTATTTGGACCTCCAGGCGGCCTCTTACGGGGGCGCCGACCTCGTTGGCCAGGGTGTCCTCAATCATGGGCAGGTAGCGCGACTCCACCCGCTCACGGATGAGCCCGTTGGGGACCGACAGGACGAATTCGCCGTCCGTGTAGGCCACGGGCTCGATGCCCGAAAGCCACAGCTGCCATGTGGTCTCGGACACTTGGTCGCGCAGGGACCCGGTGCACCGTGTCCAAAGATCGGCTGCCTGGGTCACTGCGAGTTCCGAACGCCCCTTCTCCCCCCTCGGCGTCCAGGTCACAAGTTCGGAACGATCCTCGGTACGGGTAATTGGTTGAACGTACACCGTGCCGGGCGGTGCGACTAGAGGCCATTGGCAAATCGCGCCTAACATGGGAGGACTCGCCGCCGGCGGCCGGAATCGATTCGAAGGCCGAGGCATGGAACCTGCGACGAACCGGCTCCGGATGCCGTACGGCTGTCGCGAAAGGCTGAATTGACGTGAAGCGCACTTATCAACCGAACACCCGGAAACGGGCTCGCACCCACGGGTTCCGCAAGCGCATGTCGACTCGGGCGGGGCGGGCCATCTTGAAGTCGCGGCGGCTCAAGGGGCGCCACCGTCTCACCGTCTGAGCCTCCGGTGCCTGCACGGACGGTCGGACGCATCACCAGCCGCGCGGCGTTCGCCGAGCTGCAACGCTCGCGAGCACGTGCGGCCAGCGGCCCCGTGCGGGTGACGTTCGTCCCGGCTCCGACCACCGAGGCCGGTGTGTTTCCCCAGGTGGCGTACGCAATTGGCCGGAACTGCGGGAGTGCCGTGGTGCGGAATTCCCTCCGGCGCCGAGCGCGCGAAGTCGTCTGCTCCACGGCGCCCGCCCTCCCTCGGGGGACCTACCTGGTCCGGCTGGAGCCCGCGGCAGCCAGCGCCGAGCCCTCGGTGCTCCGAGACGACCTCGGCAAAGCGCTCTTGAAGGCCGGACGGGGCCGGGGGCCCGCATGAGCAACCCCGAGCGCAGGCTGAATCTGCCCGTGCGGGTGGCGATTGCCCTGGTGATCGCCTATCAGGGCGCGGCGTCCGGGCGTCTCTCGCCCTGTCGCTTCTACCCGAGCTGCTCCTCCTACGCCATGGAGGCCTTCACCGTCTACGGGTTCTGGCGTGGTCTGGCCCTGAGCGCCCGACGCCTGCTGCGCTGCCGTCCCTTCGGTCCCCACGGCGTGGACCTGGTGCCGATACGAGTCCACACCCACGAACGGAGCCGTCCGTGCTGAGCCACCCCGTCTTGGCCGAGAATTCCCTGTTCAAGCTGGTCGGAGAGATCTTCCACCCCATCTTCGAGCTGTTCGGCTACATCCTGGCCGCCCTCTATTCCGTCTGGCCCAACTACGGCTTCGCCATCACGGGCCTGACCATCATCATCATGCTGGCCCTGACCCCGGTCACGGTGAAGAGCACCAAGTCGATGCTGGCGATGCAGCGGCTGCAGCCCGAAATGAAGAAGCTCCAGGCCAAGTACAAGGGCCCGGAGAACCGGGAAATGCTCAACCAGGAGATGATGAAGCTCTACAAGGAGAACGGGACGAGCCCGTTCGGGGCCTGCCTTCCCAGCCTCCTGCAGATGCCCTTCCTCATCGTGCTGTACTCGCTCATACGCGGGCTCTCGTACGTGGTGCCGAAAGGTTCGACATATACGAACACGGCGGGAGAGACAGTCAAGTGTCTCGCAAAGGCTGGGTGCGCGTCGCCGCGTTACATCCCCGCGAGTTCGACAATGCACCAAGCATTGGTGGCCAGCAATGGCCAAATGCACTGGTGGTTCGGGATGGATTTGTCATCCCTTCCTCTTTCGCATCACGCGTTCCCAGGAAGCGCCAGCCAGGCAGTGTTGGTGCTCCCGTACTTGGTGCTCATTGGCGCTGCGATGTTCATGCAGTTCTACCAAATGAAGCAAATGAACAGCCGCAATCCTCAGGCTGCAGCGGCGAATCCACAGATGCAAACAATGCAGAAGTTTTTCCCTATTATTTTCGGTGTCATTTACCTGAGAGTGCCCGCCGGAGCAACTATTTACATGGTCGTCTCATCGGCTATGCGCATTGGAACACAAGAGGTGATGTTCCGTTCCGGCATGGTGACCCCGGTCGCGGCTGAGCGGGAGATCGGCTCGACGGCCAAAGAGGAGAAGAAGGAGTTGGAGAAACCCTCCCCTCCTGAGCCGGCCAAGAAGACGTCGAAGGCCACGGACGGTACGGCAGCAGCGAAAGCCACGCTGCCGCCGGCCAAGGGTGGCGCCAAGACCAACGGCGCCAAGACGAGCGGCCGGGCGCCCACCAACGGAAGGAAGCCGTCCGCGGGGAAGCAGACGACGAACGGCTCGGCGGCGAGCGACGATGACGCTCCGGCACCCAAGGCCCACCCGCGGTCGCGCTCGAAGAGGACCAGAAAGGCTCGATAACGCGTGGAGTGGGTTGAGGTGGCGGGCAAGACCGTCGAAGAGGCGACTGAACAGGCGCTGGACCAGCTGGGCGTTGCGGTCGGAGACGCCGAGGTCATCGTGGTGGACGAGCCGAAGACGGGGCTCTTCGGCCGCGTTCGGGTCGAAGCCAGGGTGCGGGCACGGGTGCGACCCGTCGGGGCCCGGCCTCGGCGCGAGCGTTCACGCCGCAGTGGCGGTGGCCGGTCCGGCCAAGGAAGTCGGGACAGCCAGGGCGGTCGGGACAGCCAGGGCGGTCGGGACAGCCAGGGCGGCGGTCGGGAGAATGGCAAGCGGTCCTCCGGAGGGGGTTCCGGGCGCACACGGACTGAAGGTGTCGAGTCCGGTGGCCCGGCAGGTGCCGGGGAAAACGGAGCGGGGACGACGACAGCTGGCACGGGAAGCGGCACCAGTCGCTCTGCCCGGCGTCGGCGCAATCGCAGCAAGGCGACGGCCACCGGCACGGCATCGGTGGGAGGCTCCGGGAACGGCTCGGAGCGGGCAGCGGCTAGCAAGGCTCCGCAGGGGAGCACCGAATTGAAGGAGACAGAGGACATGGCCGAAGGAATGACGCTCGAAGAGCAGGGTGAGGTCGGGCGGGCCTTCGTGGCCGACCTCCTCAGTGAGTTCGGCATGGAAGGGACGGTCGAGACCCGCCTCTTGGACGAGGACACCGTCGAGATCGCGGCCCTTGGGGAAGATCTCGGAATCCTGGTGGGCCCCCGGGGGTCAACCCTGGCTGCTCTACAAGACCTGACACGGGCCGTCGTCCAGCGGCAGTGCCCCTCACGCACGGACCGCATCCTGGTGGACGTGGCCGGCTACAGGGAGCGGCGTTCGGCCGCCCTCAAGCGGTTCAGTGTGCAGATCGCCGAGGAGGTCCTGGCCTCGGGCCAGGAGAAGGCGCTCGAGCCGATGAGCCCGGCCGACCGCAAGGCCGTGCACGACGCCATCAATGAGATGGCGGGGGTCGAGACCCGCTCCGAAGGCGAAGACCCCAACCGCCACATCGTCATCGCGCCCGCGGGCTGACCGAGCGCCGGTGCTCGGCGCCCACGAAGGGGGCCACTCCCCCACCGTCTTGTACGAGGTCCTCGCCGAGGCGCGCGACCTGGGTTTCCTGGGCCCCGGCCCCCTGGACCCACAGATCGCGCATGCCGAGGGCTTTGTCGCCATCGCCCGACGCCTGTCGGCTGGGGGTTCCCGACGGCTGGTGGACCTGGGTTCGGGTGGCGGGCTGCCGGGGCTCGTCCTGGCGGCCGAGTGGCCCGAGGCCACCGTGGCCTTGGTCGAGGCGAACGGCCGGCGGGCCGCCTTCCTGCGCCGGGCACTCGAGCGTTTGGGACTGGCCGAGCGGGCCGATGTCCTCGAGGAGCGAGCCGAGGTGTGCGGTCGTACGAATGGTCTGAGGGCGGGCTTCGATGGCGTGGTGGCCCGCTCCTTCGGCCGGCCGGCCGTGGTCGCGGAGTGCGCCGCTCCCCTCTTGAAGGTCGGAGGATGGCTGCTCGTCTCGGAACCGCCCTCTTCGCAGTTCGAGAATGAGGACGGCTCGGGTAATCAGGACCTTCGCTGGCCGGCGGACCCGCTCCGACAGCTCGGACTGGAGCCGGCACAGATCCTCCACGAGGGCTTCGAGTACCGCCTGCTCACCCAGGCACAGCCGTGCCCCGAGGGCTTCCCACGCCGCAACGGTGTGCCGGCCAAGAGGCCCCTGTTCTGAGCCCAGGGCCGTCCGAGCGAACGGATTTCTCAGCCCAGGGTCTGAGCGCGGATTGGGTGCAGTTGGCTCCCGGTCGGGCCCGGCCCGCGGTTCTGGCTGCCACGGGATCCTACGCGGGAAGACGCTCTGTCCGGGTGCCTGATCGGCGTCCGTCTCGCTCGGCCCAAGGAAGAAGGGCAGCTCACCGGGTCAAGGGAGGTGACAGGAAACTGTTCCACGTGGAACGGCCGGGTGAAATCAGCCGGACCGCCAGGCGGCGGTTTCACGTGGAACAATCTCAACTCTTGACCTCGGGGCGCCGGCAGGCCAGGATAGGCGCCGTGCGGTGGCGTAACGAAGGTCCTACCTGATGCGCATCAGGCGCCGGGGGGACCGAGACCCGGCCGAGACAGCAGGATCAGGTGAGTCGGGGGTCGGGCCTTACGACTACGACCAGGAGGGATCCCGCGTGGCCGACCCGGTTATCGGCCTGATCACGGAGCCGGGGCCGTCCAACCCGGCCCAGGCCGGCGACGTGGTAGGCGATCCGGCCCAGACGCCCCCCTCTCCCCCGGCCTCGGACGGTGTCTCGCCTTCGGTAGCCGAAGCGGCCGATATGGCGCCAACAGGCCCACCGGAGACGGCAACCACTCCGCCAGAGCCAGGTGAAGAAGCTCCCCTGGCGCAGAGCCTCCCCACCCCCGTTGCAGGACCACTCCCGGCTGCGCCGGCCGCACCGGCCACCGATCCCGCGCCGCCGGCTGGCGAGCCGGGCGCCATCGCGCCCCCGCCGTCGGCACCGAAGCACGCCATGCGGGCGCCGTCCATCGGGGACGAGGCCACCGAGTTGCTCAACGGGTCCAAGCCGGCCCCGCGCGAACTGCCCCGGGTCATCGCCATCGCCAACCAGAAGGGCGGGGTGGGCAAGACGACCACGACGGTCAACCTGGGCGCGGCGCTGGCCGAGCTCGACTACCGGGTGCTCGTGATCGACCTCGACCCCCAGGGCAACGCCACCACGGGTCTCGGCGTGGAGGCCCGTAACTTCGAGCTGTCCATGTACGACGTGATCATGCGGGACCGGCCCCTCGAGGACTGCATCGAGCCGACCAGCGTCAAGAACCTGTTCGTCGCCCCGGCCACCATCGACCTGGCCGGGGTCGAGATCGAGCTCGTCCCTGCGTTCAGCCGGGAGCTGAAGCTCAAGCGGGCCATCGACACCGTGGTGGACGACTTCGACTTCGTCCTCATCGATTGCCCGCCGTCACTGGGCCTCATCACCGTCAACGGCCTGGCCGCGGCCGACGAGGTGCTCGTGCCCATTCAGTGCGAGTACTACGCCCTCGAGGGTCTGAGCCAGCTGCTGCGCAACGTGAACCTGGTCTCGACCAACCTGAATCAGACCCTGGAGGTCAGCACAATTGTGTTGACCATGTACGACGCCCGGACCCGGCTGTCGGTGGACGTGGCCAACGAGGTGCGGGAGCACTTCTCCGAGCGGGTCTGTCGCGCGGTGATCCCGCGCACGGTCCGCCTGTCCGAAGCACCCTCCTTCGGGCAACCCATCACGGTGTTCGATCCTGCCTCGCGGGGCGCCGTGGCCTACCGCGAGCTGGCCAAGGAGGTGAGCAATGGCGCGCCGCAGCGGTCTCGGTAAGGGCCTCAGTGCCTTGATCCCGAGTGAGGCGACGGGGGAGTCCGACTCCCTTCTCCGGGTAGTGCCGATTTCACACATCCGGCCCAACGCCTATCAACCCCGGAGCCACTTCGACGAGGAGTCGATGGGGGCCCTGGCGGCCTCCATCCGGGAGGTCGGTCTTCTCCAGCCGGTCCTGGTCCGTCAGCTCGAGGACGAAGAGGACAGCTACGAGCTCATCGCGGGGGAGCGGCGTTGGCGGGCGGCCCGTCGCGCCGGCCTACAGACCATCCCCGTGCTGGTCCAGGTGGCCGACGACGTGGCCAGCCTGGAGCAGGCACTGGTCGAGAACCTCCACCGGGTCGACCTCAACGCCCTGGAGGAGGCCGCGGCCTACCAGCAGCTCATCGACGAGTTCGGGCTGACCCACGAGCAGGTGGCCACCCGCATGGGCAAGGGCCGGGCCACCGTCACCAATACCCTGCGGTTGCTGCAGTTGCCCGCCGGCGCCCAGCGCGCCCTGGCCGAGCGGACCATCTCCGCCGGCCACGCCCGCGCCCTGCTGGGGACGCCCGACCGCGCCCTCCAGGAGAAGATGGTCGAGCAGATCGTCGAGGAGGGGTTGACGGTTCGGGCGGTCGAAGAGCTGGTGCGCCGTGGCGGCTCCGAGCTCAGAGTCGTCCCTGACGCACCCGAGGCGGCCGAGCAGACTGCTGCGGCGAAGGGTGCTACCTCAAGTGGCACCGAAACGAGCGCCCGCCGGGCCACGGTGCGCAAGCTGCCGGAGCCCGGTGTGCTCGAGCTCGAGGATCTCTTGTCGACCTACCTCAACACCCGGGTCAGGGTCGATATCCAGAACCGGCGGGGCCGGTTGGTGGTCGAGTTCGCCACCCTCGAGGACCTCGAGCGCATCTACCGGGCCATGGTCGGTGACGGAGGCGTCGCATAGTTCACACAACCGTCAAGGGGCGGTACAGCTTCATCCACAACCTGTGCATGACGTTGTGGATTGTCACTCCGTTCATCTGCCGGATGTATTGATCGTGTAACCGTCGCCCGGGCCGCGCGACTGACACATGGACGCCAGCAGGGCAATCCGACGGATCGATTACCAGTAATCAATCCCAGGAGGCGTCGGCCCAGCGGCCCAGCGCCGCGGCCAGCGCCGCCGCCAGTGCGGGCGCACCCTCGACGACGCGGCTGGCGGGACCCACCTCAATCAGCACTGCAGGCATGCGCGTCTCACGCAGGAGCGGCACCGACATGCCATGCACCCCGGCGTTGGTGACGCCGAGTGCCTCGGGGACGCCGGCCTGGACCAGCTCGGCCAGCCGCCGCCCTCCCAGGGACTCGTCGTGCCGTCCGGACCAGAAGGCGGTGCGGCAACCTGAGGTCGAGGGATTGAGGCGGAGCCCGACGAAGACGTCGACCCCCAGCTCGTTGGCCTCCTTGGCCTGGACGGTGTCGTCGGGGTGGTGCAGCTCGGTCACCCGGATGCCGCCCCAGGTCAGGCGCCGCCGAAGGCGCCGGTGACGCTGCCCAGGCCGCCGCTCTCACCGACGGCGATGTGACGGCCGCGCAGCGTGGGCGGAGCGTCGCGCAGCGCGGCGCGGGCCCGCACCGCGGAGACCAGCTCGGGGTCGTCGTGGCGGCTCTCGAGGCGCATCAGCTCCCTGAGGGTGGCCCCGCCCACTATCCCGTCGACGGGGAGCCCGGCGTTGCGCTGGAACTCCGCCAGGGCGCGCCCGGTGGCGTCACCGAAGATGCCGTCGACCCGGCCGGTGTCGAAGCCGAGTGTGCACAGGCGCTGTTGCAGCTCCGCCACGTCGTCACCCCGCAGCATGGGGGTCCGGCGGTAGAGGAAGCGGTCACCCATCCGAAAACTGGCTTCCACCAGGGTGTTCCAGGTCTGTTGGCCGCAGACGCCGTCGACGCGGAGGCCGCGCAGACGCTGGAAGGCCTCGAGGGCGGCCCGGGTGCCTGGGCCGAAGATGCCGTCGGCGTCCACGGGCGCGCCGGGGAGGATGGCGGTCAGGCGGTGCTGGACGTCGGAGACCGCGTCACCGCGGTCTCCGACGGCGAGGGGCAGGCCTACAGGTAGGCCGAGATCTCCTCGAGCAGCTGGCCCTTGGGCTTGGCCCCGATCAGGCGGACCGCCGGCTCCCCGTCCTTGAACAGGATCAGCGTCGGAATGCTCATCACGTCGAAGCGACGCGTCACGTCGAGGTTGTCGTCGATGTTGAGCTTGCCGATCCGGATCTTGCCGGCCTGCTCCTCCGCGATCTCCTCCAGTACCGGGGAGATCATCTTGCACGGGCCGCACCATTCCGCCCAGAAGTCCACCAGGACGGGGACATCCGAAGCTTTGACATGCTCGTCAAACGTAGCGTCGGTCAGGGTCTCGATCTTCTCGCTCATGGCAATCTCCTTGTCAAGGTGTCCAACGTTCACACGTCGCGGTTCTGTTCCCGGCTACTCGCCGCGCTCTTCCAGCCAGCGTTCGGCGTCGATGGCGGCCATGCAGCCCGAACCGGCCGAGGTGACCGCCTGGCGGTAGTAGTCGTCCTGCACGTCGCCGGCGGCGAACACGCCGTCCACGCTGGTCCTGGTCGTGCCGTCGAAGGTCCGGATGTAGCCGTTGGCCTCCAGCTCGATCTGGCCCTTGAAGCAGCGAGCTGTTGGGCTCGTGCCCGATGGCCACGAAGAGACCGGTCACGTCGAGCTCGGACTCCTCACCGTTGACCGTGTCGCGCAGGCGCACGCCGCTGACCTTGGTGTCGCCCAGGACTTCGGTGATCATCGCGTTCCAGTGGAACTCGATCTTGGGGTTCTTGAAGGCGCGCTCCTGCATGATCTTCGAGGCCCGCAGCTCGTCGCGCCGGTGGACCACGGTGACCTTGGAGGCGAAGCGGGTCAGGAAGAGGGCCTCTTCGAGGGCGGAGTCGCCGCCGCCGGCCACGGCGATGTGCTGCTCGCGGAAGAAGAAGCCGTCGCAGGTGGCACAGGTCGACACGCCGTAGCCGAGCAGGCGCTCCTCGTCGGGGCAGCCCAGCATGAGCGAGCGGGCCCCGGTGGCCACGATGAGCGTGTCGGCGAGCACGGTGGGCTCGCCGGCCCCGGGGTCGCCGATCCAGACCTCGAAGGGCCAGGGCGTGACGTCGACGCGGCTCACCTTGGCCGTGCGCAGCTCGGCCTCGAAGCGCAGCGCCTGGGCCCGCATCATCCCCATGAGGTCGGGGCCCATGACCCCGTCGACGAAGCCGGGGTAGTTCTCCACGTCGGTGGTCAGCATCAGCTGGCCGCCGGGCTGGTCGCTGTTCGAGGACGGCTCACCCTCGATCACCAGGGGCTCGAGCATGGGCCCGCGCCGAGTACGAGCGCGGCGGTGAGGCCCGCCGGACCGCTCCCGATGATGACGACCTTGCGGCGCTCAGGCATCGGGTGGCACGCCGCGGCGCGAGTACAGCACGGCGCCGACGGCACAGAAGATGAGGCCCGAGCACCAGGTAGGAGGCCCAGATCCGGTGCCCGGCGATGGTGGTCAGGCGGATGAAGCCGACGCAGAACAGCACCACGACGATGATGCCGATGACGGCGATGATGACGCCGAAGACGATGCCCCGGGCGGCGACGATGGCCGGCCGGATGGCCTTGTCGTTGACGGTGGCGACCACCGTGTCGACTGCCCCGAGGGCCCGGTCCGACAACGCGTCGGCAATGTCGTTCTCAGCCACGGCGTGGAGACTACCCGGCGGCCCCGGCCGCCCTGGCAGGGACGATGTAGCAGACGCCCACGGTGTTGGGCCCGGCGTGGGTCCCGACCACCGGCCCGAGATCGACGAGCACCAGCGGGTGCTCGGTGGCGATGTCGCTGAGGCGGGTCAGCGACGTCGCTGAAGTCGTCGCAGGCGCCGTCGGCCACGGCCAGCCGCTCGAGCGGGGCGTCGGCCCTGACCTTGTCGTTCAGGTAGGCCAGCGCCCGGGCCCGGGTCCGCTGCTTGGACTCCTCGGCCACCTCACCGTCCTTGAGCTGGATCACCGGCTTGATGTTGAGCAGCGAGCCCATGAGGGCGCGGGCACCGCCGATGCGCCCGCCGCGTTGGAGGTGCTCGAGCCCGCCCAGCACGCCGTAGATGTGGGTGCGGGGGATGCGGTCCTCGGTGGCGGCGACGAGCTCGTCCAGGCTCGCCCCGGCCGCGGCCTCCTCGGCGGCGGCGATGACCAGGAGGCCCTGGCCCATGGTGAGCGAGTACGTGTCGACGACGCGGACAGGAATGGCGGAGAACGTGTCGGCCGCGGTCACGGCCGAGCCGTAGGTGCCCGACACCTTGGAGGAGATGGTCAGGCACAGCACGGCGCCGGCGCCCTCGTCGGCGGCCTGCTGGAAGGCGGCCTGGAACGCACCGGGGGAGGGCGCCGCCGTTTGCGGGAGGTCGCCCTTGCCGCGACAGCGCTCCCAGAACTCGGCCGGCGACAGCTGGCGGCGGTCCTCGAGCTCCTCGCTGCCGAAGCGGATGGTCAGCGGCACCACGATGACGTTGTGCTCCTTGACGAGTTGGTCGGTCAGGTCGCAGGCACTGTCGGTGACGATGTGGACGCCGGGCATGCCCGAGTCTGCCACGGAGGGACCCGCTCGGCGGGGTCTCCGGGGGCGCCGAGGGCCGGCGGGATCACACGAGTCTGTCGAGGGCTCGGGAGGACGTTCCGTGTCCCGGCGCCGGCGGGTCCGGCGGCGCATCCTTGGACGATGCCACGAGGCGGGTGGCGCCCCGCGGGGGGACCGGAGCTGTGGGCCCGCCGGGCCGGGTTGGGCCGACGGGACGTGACGGCGGCTGCCGGTGCGAGTCGTGGCGCCGGCCCAGCCAGATCACGACGGCGCCAAAGGTCAGGCCGCCGGCGACCACGGCCCCGACGACCCGGGCCAGGAGGCCGACGACGCTGGTCGACGCCGAGAGGTTCGACACCACGAGGACGACCACGCCCATGGGCACGCTGGCGATCATGACGCGGACCAGCGGCGCCCACGACGTGCGCTCGGCCAGGCGCCCGAACCACTGGTGGAACACGGCCAGCGCCAGGAGGGCCGCCACGCTGTAGGCGATGGAGAGCGAGAGGGCGAGGCCGCGCACGCCGAGAGGATGGACGAGCAGCAGCGCCAGGACGATGTTCAACGCGTTCTCCACCAGATAGAGGTAGAAGGCGACCCTGGTGCGCTGCATCGACTGCAGCACGCGCACGAGGTACAGGTAGGTGCAGAAGCCCGGCAAGCCCGAGGGCGAACATGGCCAGCGCCGCGCCGGTCGTCGCCGTCTCGGCCGGGGTGCTGTGACCGTTGCCGAGCAGCAGGGCGACCGAGGGCTTGGCCAGAAGCAGGATGCCCACGGCCGAGGGGATGATGAGCGCCAGTACGGCGCGCAGGCCGCCGGTCATGCGGTGCAGGAACGCGGCCTGGTGCCCGGTGGACCACTGCTGCGCCAGGTCGGGCGTCACGACCGACATCACGGTCACGGCGACGATGCCGTAGGGCAGCTGGAAGAAGGCGTAGGCGTAGGTGTACGAGGACACCGGGTCGGGGCCGGCCACGCTGCCGGCCAGGATGGTGACGACGAACAGAGCGATCTGGTTGGCCAGCACGAAGCCGAACGTCCAGCCGCCCAGCCGGGTCACGGCGCGCAGGGCCTCGTCGCGCGGGTTCCAGCGCCAGCGCAGCAGCCCGAGGTCGGCCCGGCGCAGGCTGGGGATCAGCGCCACGCCCTGGAGGACGACGCCGAGCGAGGTGCCCAGCCCGAGCAGCACGAGCTGGGTGTGGTGCTGCTCCACCCCGGCCAGCGAGGCGCCGCGCCCGGCCCAGAGCCCGAACCACACCAGGATGCCGATGCAGACGACGTTGTTGACGATCGGGGCCCAGGCGACGGCGATGAAGCGGCGGCGCGTGTTGAGCAGGGCGGCCGCCAGCGCGAAGAGGCCGTAGGCGGCGATCTGGATCACGAACCAGCGCAGGAACCCGGTGGCCACCTGGCGCTCGAGCAGGACGCGGTGGACCTGGTTGGTGCCGGCATGCGTATCGAGCACGGTGAGGGCGTCGATGAGGTACGGCGCGGCCACCAGCGCGGCCAGCGTCGTGGTGAGCAGCACCACCACCGACACCGTCAGGACGGCCGAGATGGAATCGAAGGCCTCGCGTCTCGGTCTTGTTGGCCAGGCGGTCGACGAAGACGGGGATGAAGGTGGCGGACAGGACGCCGCCCAGCACGATGTCGTAGAGCATGTTGGGCGTGGTGTTGGCCAGGTTGTACGAGTCGGCCAGGGTCGTCTGTCCCGAGCGCCCAGGCCAGGGCCACGAAGCGGAGTAGCCCGGTGACCCGGGAGACGCCGGTCCCGACCGCGACGTAGGCGGCCGACGTCCGCAGGGGCAGCGTGCGGGCGCGGCGGGCGGCGGGCACGGTCAGTGCGCCCGCGGCCGGGCCCGGCGGGACCGCCGCCAGGTGCGCATCCACCAGACGAGCAGGACGGCGCCGGCCAGGACGGTGAGGGCGACCCCGACGAAGGAGATCTCGGTGGAGTGCACCGTGAGCACGGTGTGGGCGATGAGGACCTGGCCGTCCGGCGTGTGCAGGGTCACCTCAATGGGGAGGCGGTCGCCCGAGGTGCGGGCCTGGGCGGTGACGCGCACCGAGGTGGTGGGGTGGACGAGCGTCAGGCGCTGCGTGTTGCCGTCCGGGAAGGTGAACTTGTCACTGCTGAGCGTGACGACGACGGTCACCGGGTACGGCGCGGAGGAGAGCACCGTGACGGGGATGGCGGCCCGCTGCGAGGTGAAGGTCACGGTGCGCTCGGTCCCCAGCGTGACCTGGCCGGTGGTGCCGTCGAAGGACCTGGCGTAGGCGTTCAGCGCGCTGCTGCGGCTGGCCGCGCTGAGTCCGCGCTGCTCGGTCGTCAAGAGGGTGTCGCCCAGGGTGACCAGGGTGGGGGGGTGCCCGGCGACGGCCGCGCTGAACGAGGACAGCTGCTGGCGGTCGAGTGCGATGCGGTCGGCGTCGCCGGGGGTGATGCCGTGGCCGGCGCCCCCGGCCTGGAGCTGGCGCGCCGCGGGCTCACGGTTGACCCCGGCGGGTACCTGGGTGAAGAGCTGCGCCAGGGTCACCGGGCTGAGGGCGGCGTTGCCGGCGAACCCGCCCAGCAGCGTGTCCATGAACAGGGACGTGGCGTGCCAGCCGGGCGGCGGGGTCACGACGACGCCGCGCGGCTCGGTGAGGAACGCGTTCTCGAAGTGCACGAAGGAGAGCCCGGCGAGCAGCTGCTCGGCCCCGAGGGCCGGGTCGCCCGGCGTGGCGGTGAAGCGCGTGTTCAGCGTGGAGTCGGCGCCGACGGCGGTCACCGTGGCGCCGTGGCCGAGGTCGAGCGTGAAGGGCTGGGCGAAGGTGTAGTTGCTGGCCCCTCCCGTCGACAGGTCGGTGTCGCTGATCACGGCCTGGGACGCACCCGCCTTCTGCAACCCGGTGGCGAGGTCGGCGGCGTCGCCCTGCGAGAAGTTGGAGGTGGTGTCGACCCACGGGCCGGTGTCGGCCTTGAGGCCAGCGCTGTGCAGGACCTCGTCGCCCCGCTGCATCTGCAGGGTGACTTCGTCGGAGATCCCGGCTTCGGCGAGCGCGGCCACGTTGATGGGCACGTAGGGCTGGTCGAGCAGCTGGTCGTCGCCGAGCGCGGCCAGCTGGTCCAGCGCGCGCTCGCCGTGCGAGCGGGCCGCCTCCATCTGGTTCACCGCCCGCGGGCTCACGGCCAGGGTGGTCGCCACGTCGTGGTGGTCCGTGAGCGCGCCGGCCATGGTGGCCGCGCTTCCCGCCGTGACGGGGAGGACGACGCCGACGCGGAGCGCCCCCGTGCCGCCGACGGCGGTCGGCTCCTGATAGGTCAAGAACGTGGTGAAGCGGGCCACGGGCGACGACGAGCCCTGCCGCATGAGGGCGACAGAGACGGGATAGACGTCCCCGCACCGGCCGGTGAGCGGCGTGCAGCCGAGGGTGAGGGTCGGCGCACCGGCCGCGCAGACGCCGGGCCCCGTCGCCGGCGTGCTGGCATCGGCCTCGGGCACCACCGTCACGCAGGCCGCCGCGGTGAGACCCGTCGCCCCGGAGGTGACGGGGACGGGTGGCATCTTCAGCAGCGCCCCGGTGGGAGGCGAGCCCGAGATGGACTGCTGCAGCTGGGACGAATCGTCGAGGCGGCCGTAGAAGGTGACGCCGACCCGCAGCCCGCTGGCCGCGCCTTCGGCGGAGGACACGCCGACGGTGAGGTTGAACCAGGGCTGGGCGGCGCTGACCCACGAGCTCTGGGACGCCAGGACGAGTGGCGGCGCGCTCGGGCGCGCCGGCGCGGCTGCGCCCGCGTCGGGAGCGGAGGCGATGGTGCTGACCAGGGCTGTCACGGCCACCGCGAGCGTGCAGAGGGCGGTGCTGGCCCGGCGCGTCGACACAGGGAGAGGCTAGAGGGCGCACTACCGTGGGCGGGTGCAGTCCACGTCGGTGCCCGAACGGTTCCGCCCCTACGTCGAGGCCACCGAAGAGGTGGCGCGTCGCTTCGCCGCGGCGGGGAAGACCCTCGCTCTGGTCGGCGGCTCGGTGCGGGACGCCCTCTTCCCGGGCCCCGCAGGCACCGCCGAGCCCCACGACCTCGACCTGACGACCGACGCCCTCCCGGCGGAGATCGAGCGGTTGGTGCGGGGCTGGGCCGACGACGTCTGGACACAGGGCGAGCGCTTCGGCACCATCGGCTGCCGCAAGGGCACGCCAGGTCTACGAGATCACGACGCACCGGGCCGAGGTCTACGTGCCCGACTCGCGCAAGCCCGAGGTCACGTTCGGCGACGACCTCGTCGTGGACCTGTCGCGCCGGGACTTCACCATCAACGCGCTGGCGCTCCGGCTGCCCGACATGGAGCTGGTCGACCCCTTCGACGGACTGGGGGACCTGGCGGCCGGCCGCCTGCGCACGCCGCTCGACCCGGAGATCTCGTTTGGTGACGACCCGCTCCGCATGCTGCGCGCGGCGCGCTTCAGCGCCCGCTTCTCGCTCGAACCGGACCCGGCACTGACGGCGGCGGTGGAGCGCATGCACGGACGCCTCTCCATCGTCTCGGCCGAGCGCATCCGTGACGAGCTCGACAAGATCGTCATGGTCGACGTGCCCTCGGTGGCGCTGTGGTTCGTGGTGCGCACCGGCCTGGCCGGCGAGTTCCTGCCCGAGCTGCCCGGGCTGGCGCTCGAGCAGGACCCGATCCACCGGCACAAGGACGTGCTGGCGCACACGCTGGCCGTCGTCGACAAGACGTCGCCCAACCGGTTGCTGCGGCTGGCCGCGCTGTTCCACGACGTCGGCAAGCCGCGCACGCGCGCCATCACCGACGGCGGCGTGAGCTTCCACCACCACGAGGTCGTCGGCGCCCGCATGACGCGGACGCGCATGGAGGCGCTGCGCTACAGCGCGTCCGACGTGGACACGGTGGTGCGGCTGGTCGAGCTGCACCTGCGCTTCCACACCTACCGGCTGGGCTGGACCGACAAGGCGGTGCGCCGCTACGTGCGCGACGCCGGCCCGCATCTCGACCTGTTGAACGAGCTGACCCGCTGCGACTGCACGACACGCAATGCGGCCAAGGCCCGGGCGCTGGCCCGGCGCATGGACGAGCTCGAGGCGCGCATCGTCGAGCTGGGCGAGCAGGAGGAGCTGCAGGCGCTGCGCCCCGACCTCGACGGGAACCAGATCATGGCGCTGCTCGACATCGGGCCCGGCCGGGCCGTCGGCCAGGCCCTGGACTTCCTCATGGAGCTGCGCCTCGACGAGGGGCCGCTGGGCGAGGAGGAGGCGGCCCGGCGTCTCCGCGCCTGGTGGGCCGAGCGGGAGTAGGTGCCTCGAGCGCGCAGCGGGGCCGGGCCGGCGGTAGCGTCGCGGGCATGACGAGGATCGCAGCACCGGCGAGCGGCATGGGCGAGCACATCGACTGGGCGCTGCTGCGCCCGGACATGGCGGCGGGGATGGGGAAGCTGTCGGCCGCGATCTACGGGCACTCGCAGCTGTCGGTGCGCGAGCGCGAGGCGGCGCGCTGGACCATCGCGCTGATCAACGACTGCGCCGTCTGCCGTGACACCCGGGCCCGCGACGGCGAGGCCGCCGGTGCCGGCGAGCCGTTCTACGCCGAGGTGACCGACTGGCGCGCCGCCACCGGGCTGAGCACGCGGGAACGGCTGGCGGCGGAGTTCGCCGAGCGCTTCGCTCTCGACCACCTGGCCATGGACGACGAGTTCTGGGGCCGCCTGCACGACGCCTTCTCGGAGGACGAGCTGGCGGACCTCACCATCTGCTGCGGCTGCTTCCTCGGCATGGGCCGAACGCTGGCCGTGGTCGGGGTGCGGGCCCCCGACGAGCGCATCCTGGTCTGACGCAGTCGGTTCAGGCGGCGGGCCAGCTTTCCTGGGTCTCGCCGGCGGCGAACCCCTCGACGAGGGCGTGGGCCACGTCGTCGTGGTACTGCACCGGGGGAGACTTCATGAAGTAGGCCGACGGGCCGAGGAGCGGGCCGCCGATGCCGCGGTCGAGCGCCAGCTTGGCGCAGCGTACGGCGTCGATGATCACGCCGGCCGAGTTGGGGGAGTCCCACACCTCGAGCTTGAGCTCCAGGTTGAGTGGCACGTCCCCGAAGTTGCGGCCTTCCATGCGGATGTAGGCCCACTTGCGGTCCTTGAGCCACGGCACGTGGTCCGACGGCCCGACGTGGACGTCGTCGGCGTCGAGGACGTTGTCCTCCAGCTGGCTGGTGACGGCCTGGGTCTTGGAGATCTTCTTGGACTCCAGGCGCTTGCGCTCCAACATGTTCTTGAAGTCCATGTTGCCGCCGAAGTTCAGCTGGTACGTCTCGTCGAGAGCGACGCCGCGGTCCTCGAAGAGGCGGGTGAGGATGCGGTGCACGATGGTCGAGCCCACCTGGCTCTTGATGTCGTCGCCGACGATGGGCACGCCGGCGTCACGGAACTTGCGGGCCCACTCGGGGTCCGAGGCGATGAAGACGGGGATGGCGTTGACGAAGGCCACACCCGCATCGAGGCAAGCCTGGGCGTAGTGGCGCTGGGCCTGCTCGGAGCCGACCGGGAGGTAGGAGACGAGGACGTCCGCCTCGGCCCGGCGCAGCGCCTCGGCGACGTCGACCGGCTCGAAGGGTGACTCTTCTATGAGCTCGCGGTAGTACGTGCCCAGTCCGTCGAAGGTCGGACCGCGCTGGACGGTCACGCCGAGCTCGCTTACGTCGGCGAAGCGCACGGTGTTGTTCAGGCCGGCGTGGATGGCTTTGCCGAGGTCCGTGCCGACCTTGGTCTGGTCCACGTCGAAAGCGGCCACCGGGAGCACGTCGCGCACGTGGTAGCCGCCCAGCTCCACGTGCATCAGGCCCGGGACCACGTCGCCGGGCTCGGCGTCGTGGTAGTAGGTGATGCCCTGAATGAGCGAGCTGGCGCAGTTGCCGACGCCGGCGATGGCGAGGCGGATGGGCTTGGGCATGGACATGTCTCCTTCTGGGTCTTCGTTGTCGGTGGTGCGGGGTTGTTCAGGCCACCGGCTCCGGCTCGGTGCCGGCGGTGGTGAGGGCGGCGCGTTCGGACGCGATGAGGGTGTCGAGCCAGCTGATGTCGCGGGCCACGCCGTCGGCGGTGTGCTGGACGACCGAGCGGGCGTAGACGTCGAGGTCGGCGCGGGCGGCTTCGGCGTCGCCGAGGCGCTGCACGAGCTGGGCCCGGCGGCGTTCGAGCAGGGTCAGGCGGGCCTGGGGGGCGAGATGCCGGGCGAAGGCCAGGCGCAGCCCGAAGCTGCGGGCATCGTCGGCCGACCCGCTGCCCGTCAGCAACTCGACGAACAGCTCGCGCCCGGCGTCGGTGATGCGGTAGACCTTGCGGCCCCGTCGGGCCCGGGTAGGGGAGTGCCGGCGGGCCCGCAGGACCGCCCGCTCGCCGCTGAGCGAGCCCGTCGGGGGTGCGGCCGCGGCGGCCGGCGCCGCGCCGCCGCCGGTGGACCCCCCGCCCTCCGTGGCCACCACCGCGCCCGACTTCTCCAGGCGGGTGAGGGCGGGGTAGATGGAACCGAAGGAGACGTTGGCGAGGAGTCCCAGGTGGTCGCGCAATTGGCGTCGGATCTCGTAGCCGTGGAGGTCGCGTTCCTCCAGCAGTCCCAGGATGGCCAGATCCAACATGTCGAATGAGTATATCGGTTCGATATAGCGAAAGGGCGCTTCGCGTCACACGATGGTCGCGATCGTGCCTGATTTGGCTCACAATTGGTGCCCGGATTCCGGCGCGGGAGGTAGCCTGGCCGCCGTGTCCATCACCTCGGAGCCGAGGTCACCATCCCGTGCGGTCAGCCCTGATGTCACGGCCCATGTCGAGTACCGGATCATCCGCAACGGCGTGGTCCGGGAGGTGGACCGGGGCAAGCTCTTGAAGACCGACGTCTGCGACGCCCACCCCGAGCTGCTGCGGGCGGCCCGCAACGTGGGCCGGGCGACCAAGGAGGTCTGCCCCATCTGCGACGACGGCCGCCTGGTCACGGTGACGTTCGTCTTCGGGGCCAAGCTGCCGCCGGGCGGGCGCTGCCCGGGCACCGTGGCCGAGCTCAAGGCGCTCTGCCGCCGGCCCGAGCCGGTCCTCTGCTACGAGGTCGAGGTCTGCCCGGCCTGCGCCTGGCACCACCTCATGCGCAAGTACCCCGCCGGCGGCCGCACGCCTCGCCCCAAGAAAGCGGCGCCGGCGACGTGACGGCTGCTGCCGATCGCCCCAAGGGCCCGGCGGCCAGCCCGGCGGCCCGCCCGACCCGCCCGGCCGTGACCGTCCCGGCCCTGCGGTCGCGCAAGCGGCGCAACGGCGACACGCCCATCGTGATGGTCACGGCCTACGACGAGCCGGGGGCCCGCATCGTCTCCGACGCCGGCGCCGACATCATCTTGGTGGGGGACTCGGTGGCCAACACGGTGCTCGGCTACCCCGACACCTTGCACGTCGACATCGAGGTCATGGCCCACCACACGGCGGCGGTGGCCCGGGCGCAGCCGCACTGCCTGATCCTCGGCGACATGCCCTGGATGAGCTACCACCTCTCGGCCGAGGACGCCGTGCGTAACGCTGCCACCCTCATCCGCGCCGGGGCCCAGGCCGTCAAGCTCGAGGGCGGGCGAGCCCGCCTTCCGGTGGTCGAGGCGATCATCCGGGCCGAGATCCCGGTCATGGGGCATCTCGGCCTGACCCCCCAGTCGGTCCTCGCCATGGGCGGCTTCCGCGTGCAGGGCAAGAGCGCCGACGCCGCTTCCGCCCTGCTCGATGCGGCCAAGGCCCTCGCCGCGGCCGGCTGCTTCGGCTTCGTGATCGAGGGGGTGCCCGACGTGGTGGGTGCCGCCGTCACCGAGCACCTCGACGTGCCGACCATCGGCATCGGGGCGGGGCCGGCCTGCGACGGGCAGGTTCTGGTCTTCCACGACCTGCTGGGGCTGGGCAAGGGCACCCCGCCCAAGTTCGTGCGCCAGTACGCCGACGTGGGGCGCATCGCCACCGAGGCCATCGCCGCTTTCGCCGACGACGTGCGCCGCGGCGACTTCCCCGGCGACGCCGAGACCTACCACGGACCGGCGGGCCTGGGCGACGCCCTCGCCTGACGACCCCAACCGCATCACCCGGGCCGCCGACGACCCGTCCCGGGGGCGGCTAACATGGCTCCCCGCAACAGACCCTGCTCCTGACCGTCAGGGGCCCGGGCACGTCCCGGTCCAGAGGGAGGTACGCCGCTCATGCGGCCTTACGAAGTCATGGCCATCTTCGAGGCCACCACCGAGCCGACGGTGATTCAGGGCGTGCTCGACCAGGCCCTGGACGTGATCCGCACCACCGGCGGCACCCCCGGCGCCATCGACCGCTGGGGCAAGCGCACCCTGGCCTACGAGGTCAACCACAAGCGCGAGGGCTACTACGTCGTGGTGGAATTCACCGCCGAGCCCGCCACCGTGGCCGCCCTGGACCGCATGATGGGCCTGGCCGACGAGATCATCCGCCACAAGGTCATGCGCCTGCCGGACCACAAGGCTCCGGCCGGGTCCGCGGCGAGCTGACGAGAGGACGAGAGGAGCACAGATGCCGTCAGACAACAGCGTGACGCTGGTCGGGAACGTGACCCGTGACCCCGAGCTGCGCTTCACCAACACCGGGCAGGCCAACGTGACGTTCGGGCTGGCCGTGAACCGCCGCTGGCAGAACCGCCAGACCCAGGAGTGGGAGGAGGCCACCTCCTTCTTCGACGTGGTCTGCTGGCGCGAGATGGCCGAGAACGTCAGCGAGACGATCACCCGTGGTGCCCGGGTCATGGTGGCCGGCCGGCTCGAGCAGCGCAGCTGGGAGACCCAGGAGGGCGACCGTCGCTCCAAGGTGGAGGTGGTGGCGGACGAGATCGGCCCGTCGCTGCGCTGGGCTACCGCGCAGATCACCAAGAACGAGCGCCGCGGCCCCGGCGAGTCCAGCCGGGGTGGCGGTGGTGGTGGGGGCGGCCGTCCGGCCGCCGCTCCGCCGGCCCAACCACAGCCCGCGGCGGATGCCGGACCGGGCTACGGATTCGACGAGGAGCCCTTCTGATGGCACGGAACAACCAACGCGGTGGGACGACGACGCGGCGCGCCCCCAAGGATCTCGGACGCCGGGTCAAGAAGAAGCCCTGCGCGCTGTGTCGCGACAAGACCGAGTGGGTCGACTACAAGGACGTCCCGATGCTGCGCAAGTACATGAGCGACCGCGGCAAGATCCGTTCGCGCCGGGTCACCGGCAACTGCGCCCAGCACCAGCGGGCGCTGGCCATGGCCATCAAGACGGCGCGCGAGCTCGTGCTGCTGCCCTACACCCAGCGCACCGTGACGGAGCGCCCGGGCGGCCGCGGCGGGCGCGACCGGGGCGAGCGCACGCTCGATTCGGTGCCGACCGAGGCGCCGCGCCCCCGCCCCGCCCCCGAAGCCCCCGCCGAAGTCCCGGCCGAGACAACGTCTGACACCGATGGAGCCATGGCGATCCTTCAGGAGGCCGTGGCGGACGCCGAGGCCGGCGAGCTGGTCGAGGTCGTGGTGGAGCCCGCAGAGGCGGGAGCGGATACATGAGGGTCGTGCTGCGCGACGACGTCGCCGGCGTCGGCCGCCGCGGTGACATCGTCAAGGTAGCGGGCGGCTTCGCCCGCAACTTCCTGCTGCCCGAGGGCCGGGCCATCGTGGCCACCGAGGGCGTCGAGGGCCAGGCCGAGCAGATGCGGCGCGGGCGCGACCTGCGCGAGGCGCAGGACCGTGGTGCCGCCGAGGCGCAGGCCACGGTGCTGGCCGGTGCCGTGATCCCCATCACCGCCCGGGCGTCCGGGACCGGCCGCCTGTTCGGCTCGATCGGCCCCGCCGACGTGGTGGAGGCGATAAAGGCTTCGAAGGGGATCGAGGTGGACCGCGGGCACATCGCGCTCCCCGAGCACATCAAGGAGACGGGTTCCTTCGAGGTGACTGTCGAGCTGTTCCGCGACGTGGCCACCATCGTGACGGTGGAGGTCTCGGCCGCGTCCTGACCAGGGCGTTCTTCTCGCCCGGCAGTCGGCAGCATCCACGCGCTGATACACCCGCGTGCCCATCATGGGGGCGTGCCGATTTGCGTTCTCCGTGGTCCCCAGTTGCTGACCAGTCGTGCACGGCTTATCCACACGAATTGGGGCCTTACCGTCCCCAGGGCGCGACCGGCAGAGTAAGTGAGCCGTGGTCCAAGCCTTTGACGACACCCGCCCCCGCCCGCTGCGGACGGCCCCCATCCCGATGCCGAGCGGTACGAGGGTGCCGCCGCACGACGTCGAGGCCGAGGAGTCGTTGCTCGGGGCCATGCTCCTCTCCAACGACGCGGCATCGGTCGGCATCGAGAAGTGCTCGGCGGCCGACTTCTACAAGCCGGCGCACGGCCACATCTTCGGCGCCATCCGGGCGCTCATGGAGCGGGGCGAGGCCATCGACGCGGTGACAGTGACCGACGAGCTGAAGCGCTCGGGCGTGCTCGAGGCGGTCGGTGACCGCTCCATCTTCATCTCGCTGCTGGCCAACACGCCGTCGATCGCCAACGCGCGGCACTACGCCGACATCGTCGAGGAGCACGCGCTCTTGCGCAAGCTCATCGGGGTGGCGGGGGACATCGCCGACATCGGCTACTCGGTGCCCGAGGACGTCAAGGCGGCCGTCGACGAGGCGGAGCAGATGGTCTTCAACGTCGGCGAGCGCCGCACGGTCGACACCATGCGGCCCCTGCACGAGTTGCTGGGGGACGGGCTGGACCGCATCGAGGAGCTCGGGCAGCGCGGCTCGACCATCACCGGCGTGGCCACCGGTTACCACGAGCTGGACCGGATCCTCCTGGGTTTCCAGCCCTCCTCGCTGAACATCGTGGGTGCCCGCCCCGGCATGGGGAAGACGAGCTTCGCGCTCGGGGTGCTGGCCAACGTCGGTCTGCAGTCGCAGCGGCCGGCACTCCTCTTCTCCCTCGAGATGGGCCACCTCGAGCTGACGCAGCGCCTCCTCGCCTCCGAGGCCGAGGTCAACGGGCAGAGCCTGCAGACCGGCCGGATCCGCACCCAGGACTGGAGCAAAATCGGGGTGGCCGTGACGCGGCTGTCAAGCGCGCCGATCTTCATCGACGACAACCCCAACGTCACGGTCATGGACATCCGGGCCCGGGCCCGCCGGCTCAAGAAGTCGGAGGGCGACCTCGGCATCGTGGTCGTCGACTACCTGCAGCTGATGACCGGCCGGGGCCGGGCCGAGAACCGCCAGACCGAGGTGGCCGAGATCAGTCGCGGGCTCAAGATCCTCGCCCGCGAGCTCGAGGTGCCCGTCGTCGCCCTGTCGCAGTTGTCCCGGAACCTCGAGTCACGCCAGGACAAGACGCCGCAGCTGTCGGACCTGCGGGAGTCCGGGTCGCTCGAGCAGGACGCCGACGTCGTGCTCTTCATCTACCGCGAGTCCGAGTACAACGACGAGGTGCCGATCGACCGGGCGGACGACGCGCTGATCGAAGTGGCGAAACACCGGAACGGGCCCACGGGCAAGGCCAACCTGCTGTTCTTGAAGCAGTACGCGCGCTTCGAGAACCACCGCGGGGTCTAAGAGGCGGCCGCCGGGAGCACGAAGTGCTCGACGGCGAATGCGAAGCCCTCGTCCTCGTTGCTCTTCGTCGTCTTCTTTGCGGCCTGCTTCGCCGCGGGGTCGGCGTTGGCCATGGCGATGCTGAGGCCCGAATGGTCGAACATCAAGATGTCGTTGGGCTGGTCGCCGATGGTGGCGATCTCCTCGGGCGTGAGCTTGTAATGCCGGGCCAGGTAGAGGGCGACCTCACCCTTGTTGGCGCGTGGGTGCGTCACGTCGAGGTAGTAGGGCTGCGAGGCCGCTGCGGTCACGTGGTCGCCGAACTTCTCGGCAGCGGCGTCGGTGGCCTTGGCGATGGCGGCATGGTCGTCACTCACCCCGACCAGCTTGATCACGCCCTTGGTCAGCCCCTCGAAACTCGCGGCCACCGTGGGCGCGAACTTGACCGTCCAGGCCTCCCGGTCGACGTGCGGGGCCTTGGTATCGGGGACGTACCAGTCCGCGCCCCGGTAGAGCCAGGTGTCGAGGCCGAAGGACTTCATGAGGTCGATGACGGGCTGCACGAGCTTCTCGGGGAGCGCGTGCTGCTCCAAGATGTTGAGGGACCGGTCGACCATGAGGCCGCCGTTGAAGGCCGCGACCGGCGTGTCGATGTCGAGGGGCTCGAGCAGCATCTCCATGCCGCGGGGTGGCCGGCCGCTGGTCAGGGCGAAGAGAACGCCGGCCTGGCGCAGCCGGCGCACGGCCGCGACGGCGTCGTCGGTCAAGACCTTGTCCTGGGTGACCAGCGTCCCGTCCACGTCGGCCAGGAAGAGGCGGATGGGTGGGGAGGCATCGGGGTCGGAGGCGATGAGCCGATGGTAGGCGGCCCAGCCGCGGACCGGGCGGCCACCGGGGACCGCTCCTTCGTGGCCCGCGCGACCCGGGGGTACCCGTCGCATTTGCCGCCTTGAGGCCGGCCTGACCTTTGTGCCCGACCTGCAGAACCCGGCCCGCTACCTGCAGAACCCGGCCCGCTACCTGGAGAACCCGAGCACCGCCGCGTCGTCGTGCGCATCGCCCCTTCCGCGTCAGGGCCGTCGACATGAGCGCTTCGTTACTTACTAATCTTCGCAGATTGGCGCAGTGAACGAGGTTCAGGTGGAGCATACCGAATCGATCGCCGTACTCGAGGACAACTACTTCGATATGTATCGCCTCATGGGCGAACCACAGGGATGTGTGATTCGTGATACACCCGCATACCTCTCTGTCGCGACGCCGCTTTCCGTCGCTCCCTTCAACGCGGTGCTCCGGTTCCACGGCGGCGAGCGCGACGTTGCCGAGCGCGATCTCGATGAAGCGCTCGGCGTCTTCCAGGGTCTCAACGTGCCGCCTGTGTTTGTTGTGCACCCCACGGCCAGTCCGAGTGACATCCGTTCGCGTCTCAGTTCACGTGGTTTTGCCCAAGCTGAAAACACTTCAGGGATGATCAAACACCTTGAGCGCGACGAAACAGTGGGTCCGAACCTTCCGCCCGGGATCGAGATCGTGAACGGTAACGAACTCGAGTGGATCGATTTAGTTTCGTGGCGCTACGGAATTCCGAAGGACAGCGCTGGGTACTTGGCCCAGCTGTACGAGCTCGGAGTTGCGCAGGGCGACCGCTTCTGGGTGGCTCGACAGAATGGGGTTGCCGTCTCGAAAGCCGAACTCCATGTCCATGGCGGGGTCGCTGGGATTTACGGGGTCGTCACTCTGGATGCATCGCGAGGAATGCATCTCGCCGCTGCAGTCACGCTGGCGGCGATGACCCACGCGTTCGAGCTCGGCGTGAGAACCGTCGTGCTGCACTCGACACCGATGGCCGCCTCTCTTTACCGACGTCTCGGGTTTTCGCCGGTCGCCGACTTCGAAGTCTGGGCGGAGCCAGACAGCCTTTTCAGATCTGTCGCGATAGGACTTCGAGCTGAACGTAAGCGGCAAAGAGAAGCGCGACAGGCCAATGAGCCGGTCTGAGTAGTTAGGCGGACGTCCGGGCCGACCCCGACGCCGGCGCCGGCATCGGCGTGCGGCTCCGGGACAGCACCGAGATCAGGGCGGCGGCGGCAAGCAGGCCGAGTGCCAACGTCGCCCAGGGCGAGAGGACCGCAGCGAAGGCGCCGGCCACAGCCAACTCGCTGACCACCACGACGACGAGGAAAATGGGCCCGATCTCGGTGAAGCGCCGGTGAAATGCGGCCAGCGCGCCCGGGCTGGAGATGTGCCGCCCGAGCAGCACGGCCAGCCCGCGCAACAGTCCGAACATCGCACCGATGGCGAGCGCTGTGGCGGGGTCGGCGGTGAGCGCAGCAAGCAGGATCATGAGATAGACGGCGGCTGTCTTGATGTAGGTGGTCAGACCGGCGCCGATCTGCCAGCCGAACCCTGCGCCGTAGGCCCAGGGGCGGAACTGGTCGAGCCAGCGCTCGTTGACTTGCCGGGAGTGGAAGGGCAGGCGGAAGCCGCCCAGGCGCGTGTCGGAGACGCAGGCGGCAACGGCAACGGCGCAGGCAGTGGCCGCCACGACGACGTTCGAGGGCGCGACGGCGCGCGCCCCGAGCGCAAGCGCGGCCATGGCGAGACCGAGCGTGGCTCCGCCCGCGGTCCCGCCGACGATGAACCAGGCCGCAGTCGTGCCGTAGCGGTGGCCCCGACCTTGCTCGGCTAGCGGCGTCACGGTGGCGAGCATGGAGACGCCGCAGGGCGACCAGGTCGACCGGGCCGCCGCGGTCACGGCGACGACGAACGCCGCCGCGATCACGATCTCGTGCATGGGTGCTCCCTCCTCGTCATGCCGGTGACCCGAGGAAGGGCGCGCCGCCGTAGGCGAAAATCCCACCGTCCTTGGCCACCAGCCAGTAGCCGGCGTCGTTGCCGTAGGGCGCGATGCCCACCACCGGTTGATTGAGCTTCATGGCACCGGTCGAGCCGTCGAACACGGCGTCCCCGTAGGCGAAGATCCCGCCGTCGGCGGCCACCAGCCAGTACCCCTGGCCCGAAGGGGTTGCCGCCATGGCCACGACGGGCGCGTTCAGATGCCGGCCACCCATGGACCCGAAATAAGGGGCGTCGCCGAAGTTGAAGATGCCGCCGTCGGCGGCGGCCAGCCAGTAGCCCCGGCCTGTCGGTGTGGCGGCCATGCCGACCACCGGCGCGTTGAGGCGCCGTCCTCCCATGGAGCCGTAGAAGAGCGCGTCGCCGTAGTCGAAAATGCCCCCGTCGGCTGCGACGAGCCAGTACCCCTGGCCGGAGGGCGAGGCGGCGATGCCGACCACTGGCGCGTTGAGGCGCCGTCCACCCATGGAGCCGTAGAAGAGCGCGTCGCCGTAGTCGAAAATGCCCCCGTCGGCCGCAGCCAGGAAATAGCCGCCCGTCGTGCAGGTCGCGACCCCGACGATGGGGGCGTCGAGCGCCAACGCAGACGCGTCGCCGTCGTCGGGGAAGTCCCCGTAGCCGAACAGCCGGCCGAACGCGGTGAGCACGGCATAGCCGCCGCCATCGGCGCTGGCGACCAGGCTCACCACCTTGCAGTCCGTGGCGGGTGATATGCACAGCGGAGCCGGCGGCGCGGTGCTCCAGCACGGCTCGTTCTGCTCCGCGGTGGCGTTGTCGACGGCGACGGCGGTCGTGCAAGTGGGGTCGACCGTCCAGGGTGGGACGCAGGCCACGACGCGGCAGACGATCCGGCCCATACACGGCACGTCCTGGTTGCACTGCCCGTAGCGGAACTGCAGGCACCCGGTCAGGTAGGAATCGCACCCGAGCGGCCCGCAGCCGCACCCGGTCTCGTCGCAGCCCGTCTCGCAGAAGGGGAAGCCACCACTGCAGCCACTGTCGCACGAGCAGGTGGAATTGCAGTCCATGTAATAGCGGGGACCATTGCAGTACGACGAGTTGTCCGCGACCCACCACCCACCCATGATCGTGTTCTCCGGGCAGAAGTTGGCGCCGCTGACGGCGCAGCAAAACTCGGAGAAGCCCGAGCAGCAGGTGCTGCCGCAGCCACACCCCGCGTTGCCGCACTCGCAGATGGCTCCGTAGGCCGATCCGGGCTTGAGGGCGAGGTCCAGCCCGGAGCCCACGGCAACCGCGCTGCCCACGAAGGCGGACCGGTTGATGAGGCTTCGCCGGGACAGTCGTCCCTCGAGGGCTTGTGCGGTGCGCGCCACCAACACGGTGGAGAAGCTCACGGCGCCGGCGCCGGGTGTGCCAGGTGCCGCGCCGCAGTGAGGGCCGCCAAGGCGGAGAGGGCCAGTGTGGTGAGCCAGAGGCCAACCGCGCTCACGAACAGGAGCGGGACGCCCGCCCAGGGCTGGTGCGCCAGTTGCGCCGCCAGCGTGCCACCGGATGGCGCGCCGAGGGCCACTGTCACCGCGGCGGCTGCGAGCACGGCATCGATGACCAGGTGGAGCGCGGTGGGTGGCGTGTCCGGTCGACCGAAGCACCCACAGGTGGCCAGCGGTCCGCCGCGCCGGCGGGCGAGGGCGACGACGGCGAGGAAGCAGAGGTAGGAGAGGGCGACGAGGGCCGCGGTGGCGGGGCGCGGCAACAGGAGGGCCACAGCGCCGAGAGCGGTTTCCGCCAGCGCACCAGCGCGGACGAGCCGGCGCAGGACGGGCAGAGACGGGTACCCCGGCAGGAGGGCGGCCATGGCGCGCGCGGTGTCGTCCGGCCGCACCGCCTTGGCCACCCCGGCCACACACAGCAGGCCGGCGGCGACGAGGTACAGGCCGATCAGTTCCATCGGGGCTGCGCGGCGGGTACGTCCGCCAGGGCCGGGCTCAAGGTCAACGACGACAGCAACGTGTTGACGTGTGGGACCAACGCGGACCGTTGGGCGTGGCTTCCGAGCACGGCGTAGAAGGAGAAGGGCCGTCCGGACTCGGTGAAGAACCACTGGGTGCCCGATTGCCCGGGGATGCCACGCCGCAGCACCATCGGAGAGAAGTCCGTCTCCGAGAGCGCCGCGGGACGGCCCGGTTGCGCGAACAGCGCGGTGCCCACGCTCTCGGGCCCGTACTCGAAAAGGGTGGCGAAGACGTCGGAGGGCCTCATCAGGGTGACGGCACCACTCCCGAAGTCCCCGATGTCGTCGGGGATCGGGAAGGTGGCGAACTGCCCGACTGGGTAGGTCACACCCACGGTGGCAGGGCGTACGAAGATCCGCCCCTCGAAGCCGGCGGGGAGCCGGGCCGTGATGCCGTGGGCGCCGATGGTGGCCACTACTCGGCGGGCACCGGACGGCCGTGCGGGAAGACGTCGTCGAGGGTGCGCGGGTACAGGCTCGGGTCGCCCGGGAGGATCCCGGCCGCGGCCAGCACCTCGTCGGCGGCCGCTTCGCGGGCCGGTCCGCCGAGTGACCCTTCGGCCCGCCCCCGCGCACCACCGGCGACGGGCCCGCGGTCGTGCTCGGCCCGCCGGACCAGCTCGGTCAGTTGGTCGACGTGGCCCGCCGTACCCTGCCCGAGCTTGCGCCCCGTGGCCCCGTCCACAAGGACGAAGAACGGTGAGCCGGGGACCTGGTAGTCCACCCAGGCGTCGGTCGACATCACCACCGGGACGCGTCCGGTCGTCCGCGACCGCACCTCGGCGGGCATTTCGCGATCGTGGCCCTTGGTCACGATCACCACGCGGGTGCGGCCGGGCAACTGCAGCCGTCCGGGTTCTTGCAGCGCATCCCAGAAGGCGGCACAGCCGGTACAGCCCGAGGAGAGGAAACCGAGCAGCGTGAGGTCGTCGCTGTTGTCCACGGCGATGGCCCGGGCATCCCCCGTTGGAGTCAAACCGGCGATGGCCGGGGCCAGGCCCAGCACCGGGCTCGACTCCGGCGTCACCATGGGGGCAGAGCCGGCGGTCGCAGCGGCGGGGTCCCCTACGCCGACGCCCAGCTCATGCAGTGAGCGCAGGATGTCGGCATGGCTCCGTAGCAGGCCTGTCACCAGGATGCCGAGTACCAGGACTACGAACGTCGAGACAATGACCAGCGCGACCACTCCGCCTCCTTTACCCGTACCGCCCCAGTATCCATCCGCGGCCGGTCACAGGCGCGGCATCCAACGCCGGTGCGCGCCGGGAATTCCTCGGGCATACTCCGGTCTGTGCCGACCGACGATCTGTTCCTGCCCGAGCCCGAACCGAGGGAGGTGCGCTTCACCGTGATCTCGGTCGACGACCACGTTGTGGAGCCTGCCCATACCTTCGAGAACCGGCTACCCGCCGCGCTGGCGGACCGCGCCCCGCGGATCGTCGAGACGCCACAGGGGCACCAGGTGTGGGAGTTCGAAGGCGAGCGGTACACCCAGGTGGGTATGAACGCGGTGGCCGGTCGCCGCCCGGAGACCTATGGTCTCGAGCCGTTCCGTTTCGACCAGATGCGAGCGGGTTGCTACGACGTCGACGCGCGCGTGCGCGACATGGACATCAACGGCGTCTGGGCCTCGGTGAACTTTCCCTCCATGATCACCGGATTCTGCGGCCGGGTCTTCTTCGACGCCCGGGATAGGGACCTGGGCCTGGCCTGCGTCAGGGCCTGGAACGACTGGCTCTTCGAGGAGTGGTACTCGCGTCACCCCGACCGCATCGTCCCGCTCGGCATCACTTACCTCGCCGACCCGGCCCTCGCCGTGGCCGAGATCCGCCGCAGCGCCGAACGGGGCTTCACGTCAGTGACGTTCCCCGAGCGCCCGCACGAGATCGGGCTGCCGTCCTTGTGGGACAGGGCCCACTGGGACCCCATCATGGAGGCCGTGGTCGACACCGACACCGTCGTCTCGCTCCACGTCGGGAGCTCGGGCCTGACCCCGCCACCACCCGGAGCCGGCATGGATTCCCTACCGCTCGGGGCCACGCTCTTCGGCCAGCTCTCGCTCATCGCGTGCGCCGAGTGGCTGTGGTCCGGCTACGCGTTGCGACTGCCGACCCTCAAGATCGCCATGAGCGAGGGCGGGATCGGCTGGGTGGCCATGCTGCGCGACCGGCTCGAGAACATCGTCGACCGCTCCCGTTACGGACTGGGCTGGGACGTGCGCCCGGCCGACGTCCTGCGGCGCAACTTCTGGTTCTGCACCATTGACGACCCGTCGACCATCGACACGCGCCACGCCATCGGGGTCGACCACATCATGGTGGAGGTCGACTATCCGCATGGCGACAGCACCTGGCCCGACACGCAGGACGTCATCGCGGCAGTGCTGGGGTCACATTCCGTCCGACGAGCTCCGGGCCATGTGCTGCGAGAACGCCGCTGCGCTCTATCGCCACCCGCTCCCCGACATCGTCCTGCCGCGCTGAGAGGAGCCGACTGATGTTCACGCCGACCGCCGAGAAGCTGGTGCCCGACCTCACGCCACGCGAGGAGCTCGTGGTGCTCGCCCGCGCGCTGTGGCGGGAGGGCTACAACGACCACCTGGCCGGGCACATCACGGTCAACCTGGGCGACGGCACGCTGCTTTGCAACCCGTGGCTGCTTGACCTGGGCGGAGTTGTGCCCCTCCCAGGTGCTGCGCATCGACCTGGACGGCAGGGTGGTGGAAGGCGACTGGCCCGTCCCGCTCGGCATCCCGTTGCACCTCGAACTGCACAAGCTCCGTGAGGACGTGGGGTGGGCGGTGCACAACCATCCGCTCTTCGGCACGGTGTGGGCGGACCTGGGCGAGCTGCCCCCGATCCTCGACCAGAGCTCCGCGCTCGGCGGCGGCACCCTGGTCCTGGTGGACGAGTACGAGGGACCCGTCAACGACGCCTCGAGCGCGCGGTCGGCGGTGGAGAAGCTGGGCGACGCCTCCATGGCGCTGCTGGCGGGGCACGGCGTGTTCGTGCTGGGTGGCTCGGCCCGAGCGGTGCATCAGCGCGCCGTGGCGCTGGAACAGCGCTGCCAGCACGCCTGGTACGCCAGAGTGGCCGGCGGCACCGGAGTGTCCCACGTGCCGCAGTCCTTCGTCGACCTGGTGGCTCAGAGCGACGGGGAAGGCTTCATCGGCTTCTGGGAGGCGGCCGTGCGGGCCGAGCTGGCGGCCGACCCCTCCCTGCTCGACTGACTTCGGTCCCGAAGACGTCCTTCAATTCCATCGGCACCGGGGTGTCGAGCTGCGCGTAGGTGCACGACACCGGGTCGCGGTCGGGACGCCAGCGCACGAACGACGTGGCGTGCCGGAAGCGGTCATGCTGCAAGTGGTCGTAGGAGACCTCGCAGACCGCCTCGGGCCGCAGCGGCTCCCAGGTCATGTCCTTGCCGGCGTTCCAACGGTTCGTCCCGCCGGGCGCCCGCCCAGCGGCCTGCGCCTCGGCCCAGCCCGCCCAGGGGTGGTCCTTCAGCGCGTTCTTGCGGTACGGCTCGTAACTCGTTCACGAGCTCCTTCCGGCGGGCCACGCTGAAGCCCGAGGCCACGCCGACGTGATGCAGCGTGCCGGAGGGGTCGTACAGTCCAAGGAGCAGTGAGCCCACGCCCGCACCATCCTTGTGCGTGCGGAAGCCCGCCACCACACAGTCCGCCGTCCGCTGGTGCTTGACCTTGACCATCACCCGCTTGTCGGGTTGATAGGTGAGCGCGCCGTCCTTGACCACGACGCCGTCGAGCCCGGCGCCCTCGAAGCGCGAGAACCAGTCCGCCGCCACGTCGGGGTCGTTCGTCACCGGGGTGACGTGGACGGGCGGACGGGCCTTCCTCAGCGCCTTTTCCAGCGCGGCGCGGCGCGCCGGCGTACGGCTCCTCCATGAACGAACGGTCGCCCTCGGCCAGCAGGTCGAAGGCGACGAACGAAGCGGGTGTCGAGTCGGCGAGTTGGCGGATGCGCTTCTCGGCCGGGTGGATGCGTTGGGACAACGCATCGAACTCAAGGCCGCTCGGGCCGGCGATCACGATCTCGCCGTCGAGCACGCACCGTGGCGGGAGCTCGCGGCGCAGGGCGTCGACCAGCTCGGGGAAGTAGCGCGTCAGCGGCTTCTCGTTGCGGCTGCCCAGCTCGACGTCGTCCCCGTCGCGGAAGACGATGCAGCGGAAGCCGTCCCACTTCGGCTCGTAGAACAGGCCGGCGTCCCGGGGGAGGTCGCGGGCCAGCTTGGCCAGCATGGGGGCGACCGGCGGACGGACGGGGAGCGTCACTGACGCGTCAGCCTTCATGCGTCCCGGCCCAGGCAAGGAGCTCGTCCACCGAGCCGCGGTTGACGATCCGCTCCGGTGGCACCGAGGCGTCCACGGCCTTGGCACAGCCCCGGCCGAGCCAGCCGAGCTGGCCCGGCGCGTGCGCGTCGGTGTCGATGCTGAAGGAGCAGCCGAGCCCCACCGCCTGCCGGAGGAGGTCCTGGGGCGGGTCCTGGCGTTCGGGCCGCGAGTTGATCTCCACTGCGGTGCCGGTACGGGCACAGGCCGCGAACACAGCATCGGCGTCGAAGGTGGACTGCGCCCGCCCCCGTCCGGTCATCAGGCGCCCGGTGCAGTGGCCCAGGATGTCGGTGTGCGGGCTCTCGATGGCCGCCAGCATGCGCTCGGTCATGGCGGGCGACTCCATGCGGAGCTTGGAGTGCACGCTGGCCACCACCACGTCGAGCTCGGCCAGCAGATCCAGCTCCTGGTCGAGCGAGCCGTCCTCGAGGATGTCGACCTCGATGCCGGTCAGGATGCGGAAGGGTGCCAGATCCTCCTGCAGCTCGGCGAGCACGTCGAGCTGGGCGCGCAGGCGCTCGGCGTCGAGCCCGTGTGCGACGGTGAGGCGGGCGCTGTGGTCCGTGAGCACGAGGTACTCGTGCCCCAGGTCGCGGGCCGCTTCGGCCATCTGGCGGATGGGGCTCCCGCCGTCGGACCAGTCGGAGTGCGAGTGGCAGTCGCCGCGGAGCGAGCCGAGGAGCTCCTGTGCCGCCGTGTCGAGCACGATGTCGTCGGGCGCCTCCTCGAGCTCGGTCAGGCGGCTGGGCACCTTGCCGTCGACGGCCTCGGCGATGACCTGGGCGGTGGACTTGCCGATCCCGTCGATCGTCTGCAGGCGCCCGGACTGGGCGAGCGAGCGCACGGTGTCGGGAGGGAGATCCGCCACCGCACGTGCCGCGTGGCGGAAGGCGCGCACCTTGTAGGTGTCGGCGCCGCTCCGCTCGAGGAGGAACGCGATGCGGTCGAGGGCGTCGAGCGGCTCCACGGTTCAGGCCTTCTTGGCCCGGCTCGGGGCTACGCGGGGCGGCTCGTCGGGCATCTTCGGGTACTGGGGCGGCCACGGGGCGTCGTGCAGGCCGTCCTCCTTGTCGCGCGCCGCCAGCGCCAGCAGGGGCTCGATCGACTGCGGCGCGGCGGCGATGTCGGCCCAGGGGTCGCCGCGCCGGCGCACGAGCTCGGGCACGGTCCGGATGGTGAGGTCGTTGGGGACCACGTTCTCGACCTCGTCCCATGTGAGGGGGGTCGAGACCTGGCCGCCCGTGCGGGGCCGGGCGAACCAGGCCCCGAACACGGTCTTGTGGGGCGCGTTCTGGTTGAAGTCCACAAAGACGCGGCTGCCGCGCTCCTCCTTCCACCAGTTGGCGGTGATGAGGTCTGGGAAGCGGCGCTCGAGCTCGCGAGCCAGTGCGACGGCGGCGGCGCGTACCTCCACTGAGTCCCAATGCGGCTGCAGGCGGAGGTACACGTGGAGGCCGTTGTTCCCCGTCGTCTTCGGATAGCCGCGCAGGCCGAACTCCTCGAGCACGTCGCGACAGAGCAAGGCAACGGCGCGCACCTCCTCGAATCCGATTCCGGTGGTCGGGTCGAGATCGATGCGCAGCTCATCGGCGTGCGCCGGATCGGCGGCGAGGTACGGCCAGAGATGCAGCCCGATACAGCCGATGTTCACGGCCCAGACCACGTGGGCGATATCGGCGACCACGAGCGCGTTCGAGGTGGTCCCGTTGGGTGTCGAGACGGTGGTGGACTGCAGCCACTCGGGCGCGCCGGCGGGGATGCGCTTCTGGTAGAACGACTTGCCGGTCGCTCCGTCGGGGAAGCGCTGCAGCATGGCGGGACGCCCACCGGCGGTGTTCAAGAGGTGCGCACCGATGTCGAGGTAGTACGTCACGAGGTCGAACTTGGTGGCATCGAGGGCGGGGAAGTAGATCTTGTCGGGCCGCGAGACGCGTACCTCGCGCCCGCCCACATCCACGGTCCGCTCGTCGTCGACTGGCACCGCAGAGGACTCTACCGAGGGGCCGCCTGACTCTCGCCCGGGCGTTGCCTTCTCGGCCGTATCCAGGCACGGGGTGTTCGTCGGGCGGGGCGGTAAGGGGCGAGGTTTACGCGTCCTGGAGCCGTGGTGCCGGAAGCAGGATGCCGCGACGGCCGAGCTCGCCCTCCAGCCGGGCCCGCTCCTGCTGGGGGCAGTCGAACCAGGCGGGCGTGGTGCGGACATCGAGGGATGCACACAACCGGATCAGGGCGCCGTCGTAGGAGAGCTCCCGGGCCAGTGCCTCCGCGACAGGGCCCGACCCACCCGTGGCCTGCAGTTTGGCCCGAGAGTGGACGAGGTCGGCCGGTCAAGTCCACGCACGTGGTGTAAGACGCCCCACCGCACCAATCTCGTGATTGATCAGCTGGCAGCTTCGAGTTCTGCGTTCACCTCCTTGTCGATCGGCTCGCCGGGGAGGACGCGGAGTCGGGCCTTGGCGAGGGACTCGGTGCTCATGTAGCGACGGGCGATGGCCCACTCGTCGTGTTGCTCGGCGAGCACGGCGCCGGCGAGGCGGATGAGGGCGGGACGGTTGGGGAAGATGCCGACCACGTCGGTGCGCCGACGCAGCTCCTTGTTGAGACGCTCCTGGTTGTTATTGGACCAGATCTGGCGCCAGTGTTCGACGGGGAAGCTGGCGAAGGCCAACAGGTCGGCCTGGGCGTCGATGAGGAACTCGGCGGCGGCGGGGAACTGGTCCTCGAGCTGGTCGATGACCCGGGCGAACTGGGCGGTGACCTGGGTGGCGTCGGACTGGGCGAAGACCGTGCGCACCAGGGTCCCCACCATGGACTGGGCCGCCTTGGGGACCCGGGTCAACAAGTTGCGCATGGCGTGGGTCCGACACCTCTGCCAGGTGGCTCCGGGGAGCACCGCCGCGATGGCGTTCTTGAGGCCTTGGTGCGAGTCGGAGATGACGAGGGCCACGCCCGAGAGCCCTCGGGCCACCAGGCCGCGCAAGAACGCCGTCCACCCCGCCCCGTCCTCGGTGGTGAACACGTCGACGCCGAGGATCTCGCGATGACCCTCCGCGTTGACGCCGGTGGCGATGACGGTCGCCACGCTGACGACGCGGCCACCCTCCCTCACCTTGTGGAACAGGGCGTCGAGCCAGACGTAGGTGTAGGGACCGGCATCGAGGGGCCGGTTCCTGAACTCGGCCACCCGGGCGTCGAGGTTCTTGGCCAGCTCTGAGACCTGGGACTTGGACATCCCGTCGATCCCCATGGCGCGCACCAGGTCGTCGACCCTCCTGGTGGACACCCCCTCGACGTAGGCCTGGCAGACCACGCTGACCAGGGCCTGCTCGGCCCGCCGACGCGGCTCGAGCAGGGACGGCAAGTAGCTCCCCTTGCGCAACTTCGGGATGTCCAGGTCGATCGTCCCGGCTCTGGTGTCCCAGCGCCTCGAACGGTGCCCGTTGCGGCTGTTGACCCTGCTCTCGGTGCGCTCGCCGTAGCCCGCCCCGCAGAGCAGGTCGACGTCGGCGTCCATGAGCAGCTCGGCTGCCATCTTCACCATCTCTCCAAGCAGGTCGGATCCCGCAGGACTCTCCAGGTACTTGCGCACGAGCTCGCCCGCGCCCATCGTGTTGGTGACTTCCACCGCATCTTCTCCTTCGCGTTCTTTCGACGGAACTTGAAGATTGATGCGGTGGTCGTCGCGTCTGGGGGACCCTCAGGCCGGGCTACCCCTCGTACACCACTCTGGCGGACTCAACTAGGTCGGCCAGCAGCAGGTCGTCGGACCTGCCCCCTGCTTCGCCTTTGCCAAGGGCCTGCGTCAGGAGATCTCGGTACATCACCAGGTCACCAATCGTGCGCCGCCCTCGGGGGGGACCGGTAGGGCTGAACGTACCGGTCGTTCGGCCCGTTTCGGCGCCGTTGTGACTTCGGTGGAAGAGCGACGGGCCTACTGGGGTTTCCGCTGCGTGAACTCTGGTCCGAACGCTTGTTCCAGGGGCGGGCCTGGACCAGTATCTGATCGGTGGGATCGGCCGGTCCCCTCTTGCCGGCGATCTGACCGCCGGAAAGCGCCTCAGCGGAATTGGGGCTCCAGGAACGGCCCGCCCGGCTCCCCTCGGGCGGGCCGTTGCGCGCCCGTACCTAGATGAAGTCGGACAGCCCCTCCCAGCCCGATGGGGGCGGGGCGAGGTGCCAGAACTGCTCGGGGACGCGGCCCTCCATGCGGGCGGTGAGCGCGTGGTCCTGCTCGAGCGGCGGGATCTGCGACGTGTAGCACCAGATGGCTCGCCGCTTGCGCTCCTCGTCGGGCACGTGCGGGACGATGGCGGGGGTCGGCCACGGCTGGGAGCGCAGCAGCTTGGCCACGCGCCACGCGAGCATCCCGGGCAAATGCTTGTAGCCGTGGTCCTCGTAGCAGAACCATTCCCGATCCGGTTGCTCTTGACGTACCAGGAGGCAGGCGTCGTGCACCATGACATGGTCGGGGTTGGCCAGCCCCATGGGGAAGAACACCGAGGTCGGATTGCGTTCGGCGATGGTGGCGGCCAGAACGGGGGCCACCTCGGCCGGGGTCGGGCGGTCCGGCGGGGCCAGATACTGGTGGTCGGAGAACTCGAGCCACTCGTAGGAGGACTCGAGGACGGCCATGGCGGCGACGTCCTCCTCACGGCGTACCGCCACGACGTCATCGCCGGCGATGAAACCGCCCAGGGCGTCCCACCCCGATGGCACGTCCGGGTAGGCGGGGGGGCGGCCGGCCAGCACGGTGACGACCGTGGTGTCGTCGTAGCTGGCGATGAGATGTCCGGCTCCCATGGCGGCGTCGTCGAAGTGCGGCGACACGACAAGGATGCGACTGAGCACGGCGGGTTCGACCTCGCCCCACGTCGGCTCCGCGAATGTGGTGGTCATGCCGGGATCATACGGGTACGTCGTCGATCTCACCGGCGACGTGGCGTCGGAAGACCGGCAGGAGGGCGCCGATGACGGCGGCGCCGACGATGCAGGCGAGGCCGCCCGAGACGATCGAGAACTCGATGCTGGTCAGTGTGGCCACTGTGCCGGACTCCATGTCACCGAGGCGCGGCCCGCCCTGGACGACGGCCATCTGAATGGACGACATCCGGCTGCGGAACCGTTCGGGGATGGAGCTCTGCAGCATGGTGTTGCGCAGGACGGCCGAGATGACATCGGCCCAGCCCGCCACGGCGAGCAGGACCAGCGCGACCCAGAGGGTGTCGCTGAAGCCGAACAGAGCGATGGCGGCGCCCCAGACCGAAACCGCAACGATCACCGCCCAGCCTTGGCGACGCAGGTTGGCGACCCAGCCCGTGGTCACGGCGCCGATCAACGCGCCCACGCCCGGCGCGGCGTACAGGAACCCCAGCGTGATGGTGCCGCCCCCGAACACGGCGCCCGCCATGGCCGGGAAGAGCGCCCTGGGCATGCCGAACACCATGGCATTGATGTCGATCAGGTAGACGCCCTGGAGCGCCTGGCGCGAGCGCAGGTAGCGCAGGCCCTCCTTGGTGGATTGCCAGGGCGAGAGCAGGCCCGCATGGTGGGCCGGGGGGATCGGGCGCAGCATGGCCGAGGTGATGGCGGCCACGACGAACGAGGCGGCATCGAGCCCGTAGACCAGCGGCAGGCCGATGCCGAGAAGGAGGCCGGAGAGCGCGGGCCCGACGATGACGCCCAGCTGGAAGACGATCTGCGTCATGGCGGCGGCCGCAGGGATCTGGCGCCGCTCGACCATGCCGGGCACGGCCGCCATGCGGGCGGTGTTGGCAAACCCTGTCAGGCCCGCCGCCAGCGCGCTGATGACGTAGAGCACGGCCAACGAGGGATGGGTGACGGCGGCGTTGGCTGCCATGGCACCGCTGGTCAGCACTAAGGCCGCTGCGGTCCACACCATGATGCGTCGTTTGTCGACCGAGTCGCCGATGGGCCCGGCGGAGAGGGCGCCGGCGAGGAAGGGGAAGAGCTGTGCCAAACTTATCGCCCCCACCTGCAGCGTGGAGTGCGTCATGGAGTACACCTGGTAGGGGATGGCCACGACGGTCAGCTGCGTCCCCATGACGGAGATGAGCTGACCGCTGAAGAGAAGGCGGAAGTCTCGGCTTTCCCGGAGTGGGGTGGTGTCCACCAGGATCCGGCCCGGCATGGCCGTCAGCCTACGGTTGGCGCCGGCCGCCGCGAGACCGGAGTGGCGCGGTCAGGAGAGCTGCCGACCGAGGCCGCGCACCGAGATACCCCAGGCCGCGGGCCAGTCGTTCGTGCGCAGCAGCGCGTCACTCCCGCCGTCACAGAAGACGACCGATCCGCAGAAGAACGCGCCGTCGGGCCCCAGGAGCAGCTCCACCAGGGCGGCGATCTCCTCCGGCCGGCCTGGCCGGCCCACGGGGATGGGCAGCATGTCGAGGAGTGGTCCGGACTTGGGGTCCGCTCGCATGCCCGCGACCATCGGGGTGTCGATCATGCCGGGGGCGATGGCGTTGAGGCGGAGCCCCGCCCCGGCCCAGTCCGCTCCGGTCGCGTTGCGGCGCACCCAATGGGCCAGGGCGAGCTTGGAGGCCGGGTAGGCCTCCAGGGAGGTGTGAGCGTCGGCGATCTGTGCGCTCAGTGCCTCGTCGTGTTGCAGGCAGGCCTCGACGAGGTCGGCGGGGATGGCAGGCTGCACCGTCGTCGAGTTCGAGCTGATGACGACGACGGCGCCACCCGGCGTGAGGTGGGGGCGGAGGCCTTCGAGCACGTCGACGGTGCCGAAGTAGTTCACCGACGCCACCAGCGAGCCGGCCCGGTCCGGGGTGCCGGCGAGCCCGGCACACGTCACGATGCCGGCGAGCACGCCTCCGCTGCGCTCGATCGCCCTCTCGACGGCCTCCCGGCGGCCAGCGGGCGTGGCGAGGTCGGCCACGATGTCGGTCTCGTCTTTGTCCACGCCGACGACGGTCCACCCGGCTGTGGCCAGGCGAGTGGCGGTGGCGGCGCCGATACCCGATGCTGCGCCGGTGATGACGACGGTACGGTCCGGGTCAGGCAGCGGAGCGCGCCTTCAGCAGGGCGAGCGCCTTGTCGGCGTGCGCACCCATGGAGACCTCGGTGTGGAAGACGTCGAGGATGGTCCGGTCCGTGTCGATGACGAACGTGATCCGCTTGTTCGGCAGGAAGCTCATGCCGCGCGTGGCACCCAGCAGTGACGCCACGACGCGGTCGGAGTCGGAGAGCAGCGGGAAGCCGAGGGACTCCTTCTCGTCGAACTGCTTCTGCTTCTCGACGGCGTCTGCGCTGATGCCGACCGGTTGGGCGCCGACGGCGGCGAACTCGCCGGCCATGTCCCGGAAGTGACAGCTCTCCTTGGTGCAGCCGTAGGTCATTGCCGCCGGGTAGAAGAACAGGACCACAGGCCCGTTGGCGAGAAATGCGCTGAGCTTTCGGGGCGTGCCCGTCTGGTCCGGCAGTTCGAAATCGGGGACAACGTCGCCTTTGTGCATCCGCCCAATGTAGGACGAAACCGTCGTGTCCCGCCCGGGCTACGCCTCGAAGCGGAAGCCGACGCCCCGCACGGTGACCAGGTGGCGGGGGTTGGCCGGGTCGGGCTCCACCTTCCGCCGCAGTCGCTTGATGTGGGTGTCGAGGGTGCGGGTGTCGGTCAGCTCCTGGTCCCACCAGAGGCGGTCGATGCACCAGTCACGCGTCACCACTTGGCCGCTGTGTGACATGAGTAGGGCCAAGAGGTCGAATTCTTTCCGTGAGAGCTCGACTGGGACCTCGTCGACGGTGACCTCGCGGCGGCCCGCATCGAGGCGAACCGGGCCCACGGCGAGGACCTCCTCGTGGTGCTCGGCCACGGCCACCCCGCGCCGCAGGACCGCGCGCATGCGGGCGACGAGCTCCCGCAGCCGGAAGGGCTTGGCGACGTAGTCGCTGGCGCCCAGCTCCAGTCCCAGCACGATGTCAACCTCGGAGTCGCGCGCCGTCACCATGATGATCGGCACCGGCTTGAGGCTCCGCATCTGCTGGCAGATCTCGATCCCGGATTGATCGGGGAGCATGACGTCGAGCAAGACGAGGTCTGGGTGCACGCGGTGGAAGAGGCGCAGCGCTTCATGCCCGTCCCCGGCGGACTCCACCGCGAACCCCTCGCGGGTCAGCCCCGACGCCAGCGCCTGCCGATAGGACTCCTCGTCGTCGACGACGAGGACCAGCGGCCGGTTGTCCCGGGTCGAGCCGGGCAGAGGGGGCCGGCCGCTCACCGCCGGTGCGTTTGCGATTGCCACGCTGTTGTCAGGCTCAGGCAGCGTCGTGGGGGACTCGGGACGAATTGAACGGGAGAAGGGCAGGCGACGACGGTGGACGGGGGGTAGTTCGCACCGGCGTCGCCTGAGGACGCGGGGAGGCGAATACCCGCGCCATGGTGACCAACGACCCGAGGAACCCGTTGCGGTGTGAGCGTACCGGTCGGATCGTGATGACCTCGGCCAGGGCTTCCTGGCCGCGATGACGCCCGGCGCCAGGAACGGAACGAAATTCCCGGCTTCTGTGATCCATATGCCGATCGACGGTCGCCATCGCCAATCACGCTACGAAGCCGAGGTAAACGTGCTGTGAAACCGTTGCAACCAACAAGTGTGCTGGAGATGAACTCTTCAGGTTGCGGCCCTGCTCAGAGGATTACGCTCGCTGGACGGACGAGTGGGAGGTGCCGAATGACCGAGGCCATGGGCCACGGCGTGAACCAGCGCAAGGCCATACAGATGACGCCTGCCGAGGTGGACGCCTTCCTCGCCGAGAGGCGAAACATGACGATGTGCTCCATCTCCCATGACGGCTCCATTCACGCCGTGGCCATGTGGTACGGGTTCCTGGACGGCTGCGTCACCGTGGAGACGAAGGCCAAGTCACAGAAGGTCCAGAACCTCCGCCGTGACCCACGCCTGACGCTCCTTTTCGAGGACGGCGACTACTACGAGGAGCTGCGCGGCGTCGAGCTCGTCGGCCAGGCTGAGATCGTCGACGATCCCGACAGGCTCTGGCAGCTCGGCATCAGCGTCTACGAGAGGTACAACGGGCCGTACACGGACGAGTTGAAGCCGATTTTGGAGATCATGCTGCACAAGCGCGTGGCGGTGAAGCTCAACGTCGAGCGGACCGTCAGCTGGGACCACCGCAAGTTAGGACTGCCGTCGACGCGACCGACTACGTGAAATTCAGTATCCGGCAGTCAGTTGCCGTGCCGCCGGCCCGCGCCATGGAGGCCTACGGCTCCCCTTCGTTCTATGAGGGTCGCCCGGCCCGCGACGACATTGCGGTGCGCGAGGTCGTCCGTCATGAGGTTCGCCCCAACAGCGTCCTCCTCGAAGTGTGCTTCGCCTTCACGGGCACGGTGTCGCCCGCGGTGCGGGCCGTGGTCGACCCCGGGAAGATGTCCTGGATCACCCGGACCGAGATCCTGCTCGCCGAAGGCCGCTCCACCTGGGTCGTGCTGCCCGATCACTATCCCGACCGGCTGAGAGCCAGCGGGGTCTACCGGTTCGCGGAGGGCGAGGGCGGACCCGGCACCTGCACCGTCGAGGTCGAAGGCGACCTGAAGGTCCGCGTGCCGATCGTCGGGCGCTCGGTCGAGAAGGTCATCGTCGGTGACCTGCGTGCCTATATCGCCGACGAGGTGGCCGGCATCGCCGACTGGGACGGCTGACGGTCAGGACGGGGGCTGCTCGCAGACCTTGAGCATCTGGGTCATGCCGTCCTCGATCCCACCGGCCAGGACGTCGATGTCCGGGGTGGTGTCGTAGTCCCCGGTGATCCCGAAGTTGACCTCGCCGTCGTAGGAGAAGATGGCGATACCGAGGCGCATCTGGCCGCCCAGCGGGACGTAGGGAAAGGCCCGGATCATCCGTCGACCCGCCGCGTACAGCGGGAATTGCGGTCCGGGCACGTTCGTGGTGACCGTGTTCACGTTGCGCTGGCCCGCCCTGGTGGCCAGACGCATCCCGAGCGCGAGGAGCATGGGCGGCGCGAAGCCCGACATTGACGTGAGTGCCTCGCCGGCCAGGGCCTGGCTCGACTCCTTGAGGCCTTTCATCTGCTCGGTGATGACATGCAGGCGGAGGGCGGGGTCGTCGATGTCGACCGGGAGCTCGGCGAACATGGCCGAGACCTTGTTCTCGTAGGTACCGTCGCCGATGGCCTTGCCTGACGAGTCGCGCGGCCGGATCGAGACGGGCACGAGGGTGCGCACGACGCGCTCCACGTCCTCGTCGCGCGAGAGCAGCAGCTCGCGGAATCCATTGGTGATACTGGCCAAGACCACATCGTTGAACGTGCCACCGAGGGCGTTGCGCACCCGCTTGATGTCGTCCACCGATGTCGTGGCCCAGGCGTAGCGCCGATGAGGGCCGATTGGGCCGTTGAGGCTGGAGAGCGGGGTCGGGCGGACGAGCCCGCCAAGGGAGAACAGCCCGCCGGCCACCTCGAGCAGATAGCCCGCCATCCTCCGGAGCGCCCGTGTCTGCGCCCGCGCGGCCCGCACCTGTTCGTAGGGCGACTCCACGACGTTCTCAAGGGCGTCGAGGACGAGCTGAAGGCTGGAAGGCTCTGGCTGCGGCGTCCAGTGCGAAGGTTCCGGTCGGACTGCATCGGGGCTCAGGTCCATGATCACGGCGAGCAGGTCCGTGCCGGAGATCCCGTCGACCAACGCATGGTGTGTCTTGGCCAGCATCGCCCAGCGGCCGTCCTCGAGGCCCTCGACCACCCAGATCTCCCACAGTGGTTTCGAACGGTCGAGCTGTTGCGCCATCACCCTTCCCACCAGCTTGCGGAGCTCGCTCTCCCCGCCCGGGGCGGGCAACGCGGTGTGACGCAGGTGGTACTCGATGTTGAAGTGCGGGTCATCGACCCAAACCGGACGCCCGAGCTCGAAAGGCACGAAGCGGACCTTCTGGCGGTATCGCGGCACGAGGTCCAACTTCGCGTCCACCATGGCCACGATGTCGCCGAAGGGCGGAGGGGGTCCCTCGAAGATCGCCACCGAGGCGATGTGCATGTGGGACACGTGGTCCTCGATGTGGAGGAATGACGCATCCTGCGGGCTCAAGCGGTCAGGGCTCATCGACCCTCCCTTCACCGACATCCGATGGCGCGGAGCCTACCCCCGGGGAGGTGGTCGTTCCCGGGGAATCAGCCGGCGGACGCGGCAGCCACCGGGCTGCCCAGCGAAGCGAGGTCGGGGCTGGCGAGAATCAGCTCCCGGGTCTCCTCGTACGCGGCCTCGATCACCTGGGGGCTCCGGTCCTCGGCCATTGCCCGCAGCCCCATGGCCCGGCGGGATTCGGTACCCGGCTCGAGGCTGAGGACGACGAATCCGGCCTCCTCAAGGCGGGCGATCTCGCGTTCGATGCGGCGGTGCACCGTGCGCCGGAGCCAGCCGTCAGCCCCGTTGGCGCTGCCGTGCGCCGCCGACATGGAGGAGATGACGACCACCACGTCGAGCTGCTCGGACCGCAGGACGTCCGCGTTGGTCGCCGAATGCACGCCCCCGTCGACGTACTCGGTGCCCCCGATTTCGACCGGCTGGAAGTAGCCGGGAATGGCGCACGACGCCAGGACCGCGGCGGCCAGGCGCGCCGGTGGGGCGCCGTCCCGACCGAAGACGATTCTGGCGCCGTCGGAGCGCCGCACGGTGCAGATCCGCAGCCCGTCGGGCCAGCGACTCCCCATGTACTTGTCGAGTCCCCGGGCCCGCTCCGAGATGTCGATCCGACCCCTCGGGAGCAGCGTCATGGCCGCCACGTCGGGCCGGAACGCCAAGGGGCGCCGCAGCACCCGCGTGATGAGCGCCGGGGACGGGAGGTTCCACGGGCGCAACAACGTGCCGACGGAGGGGGTTGGGAGTGGTTCACCGTCGGCCGGCAGGATGCGACGGAGGATGGCGCCACCCCGGCGCGACGTGGGCACGCCGTAGAGCGACGCCGCCAGGTCCGTTGCGGGCACCCCGACCCGCAGGGCCGCAGCAGTGACCGAACCGGCGGAGGTGCCGACGACGATGGTCGCTGCACGTGGGTCCCAGCCGGTCTCGCGTTGCAGGGCCGACAGAACCCCGGCCTGGTACGCCTGGCCGACGACGCCCCCGGCACCCAGCACGAGCCCGACCGAAGGTGTCTTCCGGCTCCCGAATCCCCCACGGATCACCTTCACCACGCACCTTTTTACCCGGCCCTGCAATTGGGCGCGCCGATTCGCGTCCTGACCGGCGGGTTTGTCTGGCCGGGTGGTTGGGGCAGCGCGGGTTGCACGGTCGCACGCCGGGTTGCACGCCGCGGCGTGAGGAGGGCAGTGCGAGACCGGCGGTCAGGACTCCAGGAAGCGCAGAACGGCGAGAACCCGGCGGTGATCCTTCTCGGAGACCGGGAGATCGAGCTTGGCGAAGATGTTGGCCACGTGCTTCTCGACCGCGCCCTCGCTGACGACGAGCGCGTGCGCGATGGCGGCGTTGGAGCGGCCCTCGGCCATGAGAGCCAGGACCTCGCGCTCGCGACCGGTGAGGACCGAGAGGGAATCGGCGCGGCGTGTCGCGCCCAGAAGCTGTGTGACGACTTCGGGATCCAAAGCTGTACCTCCTACGGCGACGCGCTCGAGGGCTTCGACGAAGTCGCTGACGTCGGCCACCCGGTCCTTTAACAGGTAGCCGATGCCAGCGGCATCGTCGGCCAGCAGGTCGGCGGCATAGCGGGTTTCGATGTACTGGGAGAAGAGGAGGATGCCCAGTCCCTCGTGGCGGGAGCGGAGCTCCAGGGCCAGCCGAAGTCCTTCGTCCGTGAAGGTCGGCGGCATGCGGATGTCGATCACCGCGACATCGGGCGGGTTCTGGGCCACCGAGCTGCGCAGCGCGTCCGGGTCGCCGACCGCGCCGGTGATGACGAAGCCCCGGTCGACGAGGAGTTGGACGAGGCCGTCACGCAGGATGGCGGAGTCCTCGGCGATGGCGATGCGTAGCGCGCCGACCATCAGGTGGCGAGCGGGAGGTCGACGGTGACGACAGTGGGCCCCGCGGGTGGGCTGACGAGATACAGCTGCCCGTCGACGGCGTGGACCCGGTCGGCCAGGCCGGCGAGGCCGCTCGACGACGACCCGACCGTGGTCAGCTGCGCCCCACCGGTCCCGTCGTCGCGCACGACGAGACGCAACCACGATCCCTGCTGCGTGCAGAAGACCGACGCCCGCGAGGCCTGTGCGTGCTGGGCCACATTGGCCAAGAGCTCGGCCACGCAGAAGTAGGCGATGGCCTCGATGGCGGGTGTCGGCCGCGCCTGCATGGTGACGGAGAGCTCGGTGGGCACCGCGCTGCGGGCGGCAAGGGTGGCCAGCGCGCCTTCCAAGCCGATGTCGAGCGCGGGGGGATGGATGCCTCGGGCGATGTCGCGCAGCTCGGCGATGGCCTCCTTGGCGCCCCGGTGTGCCGCATCGATCAGTTCGCGCACCCGCTCGAGATCGACATGCTCGGGGTCGACCTCGAGCTTCTCCTTCGCCATGCCCAGGCGCATGGCGAGCGCCACCAGTTGGGCCTGGGTGCCGTCGTGCAGGTCGCGCTCAATGCGCCGCAGCGTGGCGGCCGAGGCGTCGACCGTCTGGGTCCGGGCCTGTTCGAGGGAGCGCACGCGCATGGCCATCGGGTCGGGCCCGAGCAGGCTGCGGATCAACAGGCGATCGACGTTGACGAAGCCGCGCATCACCCAGGGCGCCGCGAAGAAGAAAATCCCGCCGAGAATGAAGACACCCACGTTCTGGACAAAACCGGTCGGACCGAATCCGAACTCGCCCGCCGGGAAGAAGGCCCTCGCAAGACCCCACACCGGCGGGCCGCCTCCGTTCCGGCCGAAGAGCGGGTGGAGGAGGCAGGCGAAGGCGTCCCACCACAGGCTGACCGCCACCAGGAAACCGAGGATCGACCATGGGACCTTGAGGGCGAGGTATCCCACGGCGCGCCAGGCCACGCGGTCGCGCAGGCTCGACTGCAGCCAGCCCAGGAACCCGTGTCGCCCGGCGAAGGGTTGGGGGTCCTCCACCGTCTCATCGAGCATGCTGCGTGCCAGGCCGCGCTCGAAGCCACCGATGCCCCGCGCGCTGCGGAGCGACAGTGCCAGCACGGCGAGGCCGAAGAACGTGATGGCCAGGACGAGACCAGCTGCCATGGTGAAGGAGACGAATGCGAGACCGGCTCCCGCCAGCGCTGCACTCAGGACGAAGAAGGCCAGCTCGGACCAAACCCGTTTCGTGAAGGGCTCGCGCAGAACGTTCCGCGCCAGCTCCTTGGCCCGGGCAGCCTGTTGCTCGGTCATGGCGAACGACAGCTCGCGCCCGCGTATCCGCACCTTGACGCCGCTGTCCTCCCGTGCGTCCGGCGTCATGCGTCTCGTCGGTTGAGGAGTAGGGCACCCAGTCCCAGCGCAGCAGCGCAGTAGGCGAGCATCAGCACGGCCCCGATTGTGGCCGAGAATGAGTTCGACTGCGGGACGACCGCCGCAGCCGAGTTGGCGAAGATGAGCTCAGGGGCGAAACGGGCGATGCCGTGGGAGATCGAATTGAAGAGGATGGGCAATACGAACGTCACCCCCGCGAAGACGGCGATGGCGCCGGCGGTGTGGCGGATCATGGTGCCTATGCCCAGTCCGAGGAGTGCGAAGAGGGCCAGAAACGCACCCGACAAAGCGACCGCCCGTAGCACGCCCGGTTGCCCCAGCGCAGCAGTGGGCGCGCCGCCCCCCTTGAGTATCGCCTGGCCCTCGAAGAAGGCGATGAAGCTGAGCGCCTCGCCGACGACGAGGGTGCAGAGCCCGACGACGGCGACCTTGGCCGCCATCAGGACGCCGCGACGCGGCATGGCAGCCAATGACGAGCGGATCGTCCCGGTGCCGTACTCAGCGCTGACGGTCAGGACACCGAGGACACCCAGGGACAGCGAGCCGATCACCAGGCCGGCCAGAGCCTGGTTGGTGGGGTCGAATCCCTGGTACCACTCTTTGTTGTGGTGAAGGGCGCCGTGAGTCGCCAGGAAGGTCACGAGCACGGTCCCGACCGCAGTGACGAGGAGCGTCCACCTGGTTGACCGCAAGGAGACGAGCTTGGTCCACTCCGCCCGCATTGTTTGCGACAGTCCGGCCCGCCAGGGCCCGGAGCGGACGGGGGCGGCGCCGGCTTTCGCGCCAACGGATGTGATGGGGAGGGTGGTCATCGGCGTTCCTTTCAACGGGTGGGCAGCGGGTCGCGTGCTGCGGCCTGGTCACGGGGATGGGAGCGGTATTCGACCGACTCGCTGGTCAGCTCCATGAAGACGTCTTCTAACGACGCACGCAGCGGGGTGAGCTCGTGCACGGTGAGCTCCTGATCGGCAGCCAGGTCACCGATGTCGGCGGAGGAAAGGCCTGAGGCGACGATGACCCCGTCTCTGTCGACCGAGGGTCGTGCGCCGACTCGCGAGAGGGCGGCGACGAAGCGCTGGGGCGTGGGCGTCACGATGCGCACGGCGTCGCCCTGGTGGCGGGCCACGAAGTCGTCGACGCTCGTATCGGCGATAAGCGTGCCGCGGCCGATGACCACGAGACGCTCCGCGGTCAGCGCCATCTCGTTGATCAGGTGGCTCGACACAAGAACCGTGCGACCCTCGGCGGCCAGGTCACGCAACAGATGGCGGACCCAGCGGATGCCTTCCGGATCGAGGCCGTTGACCGGCTCGTCGAAGAGCAGCACGCCGGGATCTCCCAGCAGGGCGCTCGCGATGCCGAGCCGCTGTCCCATGCCCAGCGAGAACTTCCCGGCTCGACGGTCGGCCACAGCGGTGAGCCCGACGAGGTCCAGCACGGTGTCGACGCGTCCCGCGGGAATGTCGTTGGCCTGCGCCAGCCAGCGCAGATGGTTCCGTGCGCTGCGGCCCGGGTGGAAGGCCTTGGCATCGAGCAGCGCTCCAACCTCGCGCAACGGCCACGACAGCTCTGCGTAGTCGCATCCGTTGATGAGTGCCGAGCCGGCGTCGGGCCTGTCGAGGCCGAGGATCATGCGCATCGTCGTGGACTTCCCCGAACCGTTCGGGCCGAGAAAGCCGGTGACGACGCCGGACGAGACAGTGAAGCTCAAGTTGTCGACCGCAAGCGTGTCGCCGTAGCGCTTCGTCAGCCCATGGGTGACGATCATGGGTCTCCTCTCGCATCCGGGGCCGGACGTTCCGTGCCGCCTGCCTCTCAGCATGAGGGCGCACCGCCGCGATGAGAATGCCGCTACCGGGCGTCCGGGCCTGGGGCTAGCACCAGTCGTGGTGCCCTTCGTTGCCCTAGCCCACTGATGATCACGGTTGGGCTCAGCCGGCGGCCGACGCCGCAGGCGAACCTGGCCAGGCCGGGTACGATGGTGCCCGATCTGGCGGCGTCGCGTAGCTGGTGACCGAGCCCGCCACCGTGAACATCGCGACAGGCCCGGAAGGAACCGTGCCGGATTTGTAGCGGATGCCGCCGTTCACGTAGCGCATCAATCCGGTGCCGTCGACGCCCTCTTCGTCGGGTCCTTTCGCGGTGGCGTCGTACCAGAGGAACGTGTAGTCGGCCGGGGAGGAGTAGCTCGGGTGCGGTGCTGCGCCCTGATGGCCGTACGCTTCGAGCGGTGACGTGGGCCCGCCCCCCGCCGGTGGGGCGCGGAACAACCCCGCGGAGAACGTGTAGGGCGTGAGATCCGGCCCGGCCAGCTGCACGCCCGTGAAGAACTGCTCGATCGGCGGGATGATCGCCGGCGCGGCCAGCGAAGCGGGCGTGGCGTTGGGCCCGTACCACCAGCGGTAGAGACGGTCGGCGTCGCCGGTACTCACGGGTACTGGCACGCCGAGACTCGTCACGCCGAACGCGTGCGACCATTCGCTCGGGTCGTAGTAGCGCCCGAGCGACGAAGTGTCCGTCAGCGCGATTCCCGTGATGATCCACTCGGGGAAGTAGCCGATGCTGGCACAGGCCTTGGTCAGGTAGATCGGCATGATGGGGTCGCCGGCGAAGATCACGCTGGTGGCGCCGGACGCCTTGAGCTTTTCGGCGATGGTGGCCGCCGACGTCGGCAGCGTGGTCAGGTTGAGCGTGTAGGTGAGGTCGGTGGGCGACGCCATGTCGACGTGTCCGGCCGTGAGCTTCTCGGTGAGTTCCGCCGTCAGCTGGGCGTATCCCGGCAAGGGTGGCTCCGACGTCTCGCTCACGACGATGAACTTGCGCTTCTGGGCATGCAGGGAGGGATCGCCGGCCCAGACGGCGTCCTTCCCGTTCAGCTTGGCGACGACGTAGTCGATGGTCTCGAAGAGCGAGGTGTCGGCCGTGGGGAGGTTGGCCCACTGGAAGGGCGCGTTCTTCTGGATCTCGCCGTTGGTGGACGAGTCGCCGCACGCCAGGCACAGCACATGGAGGCGGGCCAGCTCGTCCTGGTAGGCGGTGGTCTCCCCCGGGCCGTTGATGGACGCAAAGGCATGGAGTTGTTGGGCGACCGTGACGGCGTCGGCGTGTGCTGCCACCGGATCGGTGTCGGCCCCGGACGCGGTAAAGGGGATCAGGTTCACATGGCGCCCGTACAGCCCGTAGACCTGGTTGAACATGGCAACGTAGGCCTGGGCGGTGGCGAGCTGTTGCGCGTTGGTGCCGGCTGCGCTCGAGATCGTCGACGCCAGCCCCCCCGGCTGCATCTGGTAGTAGACGACGTTGATGGCACTGCCCGAGACGCCGCTCGAGGTGGCGCCTCCGTTGGACCCCGTGAAGACCGGCACGCAGGGCGGGGCGTACACGCTCGGGATCTTCAGGCGTCCCGTCGCGTGATCGCACTCGGAGCCCCAGTCGTAGGCCGACGTCTTGCCCAGCTTGGCGGCCGCGGCGTAGGTGAGCGGCACGGTCGAGTGCCCGATCTGCTGGGAGCTCCCCGTGCCGGCGGACGTCGCGACGGTGGTCCCCTTGTTCTCGTGCGTCGTGGCCAGGATGCCGGCCGCGATGAGCGCGGCGACAATGAGGACGACGGGTCCGGCGCGGCGCAGCAGGCTGACCGCCGGCCAGGGACGCTCGGCCCGTGCGGGCGCCAGGCCCGGATCCGGCTCGGGCTCGTTCATGACGGGTCCACCTCCGTGGTCCTGGGCGTCGGTGTGGCAGTGGCGCCCGAGCGCGACAAGGCGAGAGGGTCGGAGCCGAGGAAGGCCTCCACAACGACTGGAGAGGCGAGGACGTCGCTCGACGATCCGCTGGTAAGTACGGTGCCCCGATCCATCGCCACGAGACTGTCGGCCAGCTCGGTGATGAACGCGATGTCGTGCTCGACGACGAGCAGGGTGGCGTCGAGTCGGTCCCGCACGATGCGCAGCAGCCCGACCATGGCCTCGACCTCGCGCTGGGCGACGCCCGAGGAGGGCTCGTCGAGCAGGACGACGGAAGGCTGGTGGGCCACCACGGCCGCCAGGTCGACGAGGCGACGCGAGCCGGTCGAGAGCTCGCTCACCAGGTTGTCGGCGTAGCGGTCCAGGCCGAAAAGGTCGAGGAGCTCGTCCACGCGCTGCATCACGGCCGCCTCGGTCCGCACCTGGAGGGGCAGGCGCAGCATCGCGTTGAAGGGGTCGCTGACGTCGGTGAAACGTTCCAGCGAGACGGCCATTGCGTCGCGCACGGTCAAGCCGGAGAACAGCCGCGAGTCCTGGAAGGAGCGTCCAAGCCCGAGCCGGGCGCGGGCGGAGGCGGTCCGGTCCGTGACGTCGACGCCGGCCAGCTCGACCCGGCCCGCATCGGGACGGAGGAACCCGGACACCACGTCGAACAACGTCGTCTTGCCGGCGCCGTTGGGTCCGATGATCCCCACGATCTCGCCATGGTCGGCATGCAGGGACACGTCGTGCAGGGCGTTGTTGCCGCCGAAGCTGAGCGAGAGCTCGCGCACCTCGACCTCGGCCCGCCCGCCCTGTTTCGGTGCGACGAGGCCGGCCGCAGCAGCCGGCGACCCGAGCGCGTCGGAGGCCTTCTGCAGGTAGACGGACCACAGGAGCTCGGGGTGGGCGGCCAGCTCGTCGGCGGTCCCGGAGAAGCGCACGACGCCGGCCTCCATGACGTAGACGCGGTCGGCCACGGCCACGGCCACGTTCATCGACTGCTCGACCAGGAGGATGGCGGTGCCGCCCCGGCGCATCGACTCGATCGCGCCGAGCAGCTGCTCGACCACGATGGGGGAGAGGCCAAGCGAGAGCTCGTCGATGAGGAACAGCTTGGGGCGGGTGATGGTCGCCATGGCGAGGGCGAGCATCTGCTGCTGGCCGCCCGAGAGATTGGCGGCCCGCTCGTCGCGCCTCGGGGCCAGGGTGGGGAACGTGGTGAGGGCCTCGTCGATCATGTCGGCGTCGTGCTCGCCGCGTCGCCGGCCCTGCCAGGCCGCCACGCGCAGGTTGTCCTCCACGCGCAGGTTGGGGAAGATCCCCTCGCCGCCCGGCACCTGGGCCACGCCCAGGCGCGCGATCTCGTCGGGGGGCAGGTGCGTGATGTCGCGCCCGTCGAGGACGATGGCGCCGTGGTCGGCCTCGACCACCCCGCCGATGGCCCTCAGCAGCGTCGACTTGCCGGCGCCGTTGGTGCCGACGACGGCGACGATCTCTCCCTCGCCGATTTCGATGGCCACGTCGGCCAGGACGACGACGCCGTCGTAGCCCACGCTGAGTTCGCGCACGGCCAGGAGCGGCAGCCGGCCGGCCTGGCGGTCGGCCAGCATCTGGTTCCGGGTGCGCATGGAGGTCCACACGTCCTGCACGTCGCGTCCGATGAGTCCGCCGGCGCTGGCCACGATGAGCCCGCCGATGACGAAGATGGGGACCAGGATGAGCAGGCCGTAGCGGAAGCCCACCGCGTCGCCCACCGCCCCGACGATAGGCAGCACGAGGAAGCCGGGCAGCACGAACAGCGCGCCGATGGAGAAGCCGACGGAGCGCACCCGCGAGGGGATGGCGAGGGAAAGCGAGGCGAGCACGCCGGGTCCCACGATGGCCAGCGAGAAGTCGATGCCGGCGTTGCCGACGAAGGCCAGCGGGACGTTGGGGGCCAGCGCGAAGAGCACGGCGAACGCTGCGGCCACGAGCGAGGCCACCGCCAGCATGCGGAAGACGAGGCCGATGTCGCGGCGGGCCAGGCGGGTGGCGACGACGGCGCCCACCGCGAGGCCGGCGAGGTCGAAGAGCTGAATGGGCGCAATGAGGTAGGCGCGGTGCACCGCATCGAGGTGGAACGTCTCCTGGTACTGCAGTGAGGCGAGCGACGTGAACCCCGCGATGGCGGCGGCGAGGAAGGGCAGGGCGATGAAGATGCGGCGCAGCACCCCGATCTTCCAGACGGTCCGCCAGGCCTCTCCGAGCGAGGGCGGGGCCTCGACCGGCAGGTCGACCACGTCCGGGACTGGTGCGCCGGCGTCTCCCAGCGGCGCAGGCTCGCCGCGCTCGGAGGCGATCATCTGCTCGCTCAGCTCGAGCTGCTCGTGACGGCCCCGTGGCGGCTCGCGCAGGCGCAGGCCGACGATGACCACGAGCACGATGGGCACGGCGAAGAAGAAGAAGGGGGCGCGCCAGGTGAACAGCGGCGGCCAGGCCGGCACCGAGCAGCACACCGACGATGGCGCCGATGCTGATGCCCGAGCGGTGGGCCGAGTAGATGCGTGGACGGGCCGGCACGGGGTAGTAGTCGGCCAGCAGCGAGTTGTGCGTGGGGAAGATCACGGCCTGCCCCATGGAGATGCCGACCAGCATGATGGTGGCCACCACGACCCCCTGGGCGACGCCGAGGCCGATGGAGAACGCGGCGCCGACGAGCGCGCCGATCAGCGCGATGCGCACCCGGTTGGTGCGGTCGGCCAGGACGGCGATGGGGAGCGTGCAGGCCAGCGCCGACGCGCCGGCGATGGCGACGATCAGGAGTATGCCGGCGTTGGTGAGATGGAACGCGTCGCGGATGTTCGGCGTCAGCACGTTGAAGGCGCTCTGGGTGGCCTGGTCGAGCAACTCGATCCCGAACAGCACCCCGAGGGGGAAGAGCGAGGCGCCCGCACCGAACTTGGCCAGGCGGCTCACGGGACCAGCGCCCCCTCGACGGGACCGGGGACAGCCCGGCGGAGCGGCCCGGCGGCGTCGGGCCAGCCGTTCGAGCCCCCAGTCGCGCACGTCGTAGCACAGGCCCGCGAGCCCGCGAGGGAAGAGGATCAGCACGAGCAGCACGCCGAGCGCGGACGGGAAGAGCTGCCAGCTCGGCGGCAGATAGGTGGTGCTGCCCTCGACGATGGCGGCGCCGAGGATGGCGCCGAAGGTCGACCCCAGCCCGCCCACGGCCGTCGAGGTGAACACGACCAGGCTCACCGGCACCAGGAACGAGGTCTCCTGGTACGACTGGTTCACCACGAGCAGGAGGCAACCGGCCAGGCCCGCGATGAAGCCCGAGACCGCGAACGCGGTGAGCTTGGCCCACAGGACCCGCACGCCGTAGCCGGACGCCGCCCGCTCGTTGGCCGGCAGCGCGCGCAGGACGCGTCCGGTGCGGCTGTGGCGCAGGCCCTGCAGCGCGACCAGCACCAGGACCAGGACGCCGAGGCAGAGCTCGAAGACCGCCGTCTGGGAGGTGAGGGCGAGGCCGAACACGTAGGGGACGCCGAGCTGGGACTGGGGGATCCAGGAGAACTCTTCCCGCACGAGCAGGTAGCCCGAGGCGGCCAGGCTGAAGGCCAGGGTGGTGACGGCGGCGAACATCCCGTCGAGGCGCAGGGTGGGGATGCCGACGACGACGGCGACGGCACCGGCCGCCGTCCCGGCGAGGAGGAGGGCGAGGCTGAGGTCCCAGTGCCAGTCGAGCAGCGCGACGGCGCCGACGGTGGCCCCCACCGCGGCGAAGGACATCTGCCCGAGGCTGACCTGGCCCGACCAGCCGGTGAGCACGACGACGGAGCAGCCGACGATGGCCAGCACCACCAGGGCGGAGCCGCGGATGACCTCGCCGGGGCCCATCCAGAGCGGCAGCGTGGCGGCGGCGGCGAAGGCGACCAACGCGCCCACCGGCCTCCCGACCCGCACCTCGGTGAGATCGCGCAGCGATGCCGGGAGCTCGCGCACGCTGCCGGCGAGCGCCAGCGACGACTCGACCTCGCGGTCGGTGCGGTTGGCGAAGAGCTGGCGCACCACGATCGCGGCGAACACGACGGCCGCCAGGACGGCCAGCCCGAGCGAGGGGTTGGCCGTGTCGTCCCACGCCACCCCCTGTTGGAGGATGCCGAGCGCCACGGCGGAGGCGGCGATGACGGGCAATTCGGTGAAGTTGCCCAGGGCGAGCGCGGCGAGGGCGGTCACCAGGGCGGTCAGCCCGAAGGTGGGATCGAGCGGGAGGCCGAGGATCGTCGCCTGGAAGAAGATGCTGACGAAGGACAGGACGCCGGCCACCACCCAGGTCACCGACTGCAGGCGCCCGACCGGGATGCCGAGCATGGAGGCCCGGTCGCGGCGGTCGCCGACGGCCTGCACGGCGAGCCCGACGTCGCTGCGGGTGAACCAGAGAGAGACGGCGGCCAGGCAGGCCAGCGAGACGATGACCGCCACCAGGTCGTTGGCGTCGAGGACGACGGGGCCGACGTGCCAGGCGAATTGCCAGGGGAAGCTCGCCACGGCGGTGGCGATGGGCGCCTGGCCCCAGATCCGAGGGATGAGCAGGCTCAGGACGACGAGGAGCTGGGACAGGCCGATGGTGGCCACGGTGAGGATCAGCCGGGGCGAGCGCCGGAAGCGCCGCACCACCAGGATCTCGACGGTGGCCGTGAGGAGGAGCGAGGCCACCAGGCCGGTGGCGAGCCCGAGGAAGTAGTTGACCCCGGAGAAGCCGATGAGCCCGACGGCGAGCACGGCCGGTGCCGTGCCCAGGTCGCCCTGGGCGAAGTTGATCACCTTGTTCAGGCGGTAGGTGAGGCCGAGGCCGACGGCCATGAGGGATCCGAGGAGGCCGAGCACCGCGCCTTGGAGCCAGACCCCGAACGGCATCGGGAACAAGAGGAGTTGGACGGCCAGGACCGCCCCGACGGAGACCGCCATCGCCACCGCTGTCGACGCACGCCCCGGCAACCGCAGATGGGTGGTCAGCGACTCATGCCCTTCTCGTGGTCATGCCTCGTAGCGCATGGCGAACTCGCCCCCCCGGGTAGCTCACTGGCCGATTCGGCACCTGCTGGTCCTGCTCGTGGCGCGCCTCAGGGTAGCGGTCCGCCGATAGCGCGCCAAGGGTCCAATCTCCCTGCTGCACACGGCCGTTCTCCCACGGGACGGAGGAAGTCGGCCCGGCGCGTCGCTCAGGGACATCCCTGAGTGCTGCACCGCGCGCTCAGGGTGGGACCAGGGTCTTGCCGGATTCACGGTCAGGCCGGGTACGGCCAGGCTGGCAGCATGGAGGCGGCCGTCCACGGGACATCGACGAAACGAGGCAGTGTGGCGCTCACCGAAGAAGCACCGGCAGCACAACGCCCCGCCTCACCGGCCGCGCACGCCGTCGACCTGACCAAGACGTACGGCACCGGGCAGGCGACGGTGCACGCCCTCGCCGGCATCACTGTCACGTTCGAGCGCGGCCGCTTCACCGCGGTCATGGGTCCCGTCGGGGTCGGGCAAGTCGACGCTGATGCATTGCATGGCGGGTCTCGACCGCCCGACGTCGGGGCACACGTTCGTCGGCGACCTCGACATCGGCGACCTCGACGACAAGGGCCTGACCCAGCTGCGGCGCGACCGGATCGGCTTCGTGTTCCAGTCGTTCAACCTCGTCGCCACGCTCACAGCCGGCGAGAACATCACCCTGCCGGCCGACCTGGCGGGCAAGAAGGTGGACAAGGAATGGTTCGACTACCTGGTCGATCAGCTGGGCATCGGCGACCGCCTCACCCACCGTCCTACCGAGATGTCGGGTGGGCAGCAGCAGCGCTGCGCCTGCGCCCGGGCCCTGATCAACAAGCCCGACCTCATCTTCGCCGACGAGCCGACCGGCAATCTCGACTCGAACTCCTCCGCCGAGATGCTGGCCTTCCTGCGAAGGTCGGTGTCCGAGTTCGGCCAGTCCATCGTGATGGTCACCCACGACCCCCGCGGGGCGTCCTACGCCGACCGCGTCGTCTTCCTCGCCGACGGCAACATCGTCGACGAGATGAGTGACCCCACCCCCGAGTCCGTCCTGGAGCGCATCGGCAGTCTGGGCGCCTGACGTGTGGCGGGTCACTGTCAAGGGGCTGCTCGCGCACAAGCTCCGCCTGGCGTTGACGGCGCTCTCCATCGTCCTCGGCGTGACGTTCATCGCCGGGACGTTCGTCCTCACCGACACCCTGCACAACACGTTCGACACGCTCTTCGGCAACATCTACCAGAACATCGACTTCCAGGTGCGCGGCGTGGCCCAGTTCGGCAGCGGCGGCACGGCGACGCGCAATCCGGTCCAGGAGTCGCTCCTCGCCAAGGTGCAGGCCGTCCCCGGCGTAGAGGCGGCCGACGGCTCGATCACCGGCTACGCGCAGTACATCGCGCCCGACGGCAAGGCGATCTCGACCGGAGGGGCGCCCACCCTCGGCCTCTCCTTCGACCCCAACCCGCAGATCTCGGAGCTCCGGCTCGTCCAGGGCACGAGACCGACGACGCCCGACGACGTCGCCATGGACCTCGGCACGGCGCAGAAGTACGGCTTCAAGGTGGGTCAGCAGGTGCGGATATTGCTGCAGGGGCCGACGCAGACCTTCACCATCACCGGGCTGGTGCGCTTCGGGTCGGCCGACAACCTTGCCGGGGCCACCCTGGCCGCCTTCGACACGCCCACGGCCCAGAAGCTCATGGGCGAGGTGGGTCAGTTCGACGCCATCAATGTCGTGGCCCAACCCGGTGCCGACAAAGCGACCGTCGAGCGCGCCATCGCGCGCGTCCTGCCGCACAGCGCAGAGGTCGTCACCGGCCAGACCGTGGTCAACGAGGCGACGAGCGCCATCGGCCAGGCCCTGGGCTTCCTCAATACGGCGTTGCTCGTCTTCGCCTTCATCGCGCTGTTCGTCGGTGGCTTCACCATCCTCAACACCTTCTCCATCATCGTGGGCCAGCGCACGCGGGAGCTGGCGCTGCTGCGCATCGTGGGGGCGAGCCGACGCCAGGTGTTCCGCTCCGTCCTCGGTGAGGCACTGATCGTGGGACTGGTGTCGTCGCTGATCGGCCTCGGCCTCGGGGTGCTCGCCGCCATCGGGCTCGAGAAGCTGCTGAGCGGCTTCGGCGTCACGCTGCCGTCGGGGCCTCTCGTGTTCGAGGCGCGCACCGTCATCGTCTGCCTGGTGGTGGGTGTCGGCGTGACGATGGTCTCGGCCATCAGCCCGGCCCGCCGCGCCGTGCGGATCGCCCCTGTGGTGGCGGTGTCCGATCGGCAGGCCGAGGACGACGTCCCGATGCGGCGGCGCTTCATCCGTGGCGGCGTCATCACGGTGGTCGGGGTGCTCCTGCTCGCCCTGGGGCTGACTGCGCCCGCCATCGCGGTGGTCGGCCTCGGCGCGGTGCTCGTCTTCGTGGGGGTGGCCATGCTGGCGCCCGCCGTGGCGCGGCCCATGGCCAGCGTCATCGGGCGCCCGCTCGCCCGGCTGCTCGGCACCTCGGGCCGGCTGGGGCGGGAGAACTCCATGCGCAGCCCCCGGCGGACGGCCCAGACGTCATCGGCCCTGATGGTCGGACTGGCCCTCGTCTCGGCCATTGCCGTGTTCGGTGCCTCCCTGTCTCGCTCGGCCACCGCCAGCGTCGACAACGCCATCAGCGCGGACCTGATCGTCTCGACCACGAGCACCGGTGGGACGGGCTCGTTCAGCACCGCGGTGCCGAAGGCGGCCAGCGTCCCGGGCGTCACCGCCACGAACACCGTCTACGGCGACCAGTTCGAGGTGCGGGGGTCGCTCGAGTCCATCCTGGGTCTCGGGACGCAGAACCTCTCCCAGACCGTCATCTTGAGCATGACGTCCGGCAGCAGCCGGGCGCTGTCTGCCGGCGACCTGCTCATCGACACCACCACGGCCAACTCGGACCACCTCGTCGTCGGCGACACCGTCCCGGTGCGGTTCGCGCTCGACGGGGCGCACCACCATGCGCATCGGCGGGATCTACCAGCCCAACGCCCTGGCCGGGAAATACCTCGTCAGCGACGCGTTCTTCCTCCGCCACTTCCAGAACCCGCTCCCCGGCGCGTTGCTCCTGAAGACCGACGGGAGCCCCGGCGTGCAACAGAGGGTCACCAATGCTCTGGCCGCATACCCCAACGTGAAGGTGCAGTCCCGGGCGCAGTTCGAGGCGTCCCAGACGGCCCAGGTGAACAAGCTGCTGGGCCTGGTCTACGCCCTGCTCGCCCTGGCCGTGGTCATCGCGCTCATCGGCATCGTCAACACACTCATGCTCTCCGTCTTCGAGCGCACCCACGAGATCGGCCTGCTGCGCGCGGTGGGCATGAAGCGGCGCCAGGTCCGCGCCATGATCCGCTCGGAGTCGGTGATCCTGGCCGTGTTCGGCGCCGTCATCGGCATCATCGTGGGGACGGGACTGGGCATCGCGCTGGTGTCGGCGCTGCACTCGCAGGGCATCACGAACACCGAGGTCCCGGTCTCGAAGCTGGTGATCTTCCTCATCCTGGCCGCGCTGCTCGGCCTGCTCGCCGCCAGCTGGCCCGCCCGCCGCGCCGCCAAGCTCGACGTGCTGGCCGCAATCGCAGCGGACTGACGCCGCTGCGTGGCGGATGCGCGACCTGATGGCGACGCGGTCGAATGACTGCTCGACGGGTTCCGAGCGGGCCACGCCGGGCGCTGCGAAACGGAGGTTCGGTACAGTGCGGGCATGACCACGACAGCGGCCTCCCCGCAGCCCGGCGCCTTCCGCCTTCCGGGCTACACCATCGCCGTCGGGCCCTTCACCCACGTGGCGGCGGAGCGGGATCGGCTGGCGGCGCTGCAGTGGCGCCATTTCGACGCACACCGACTCGGCGCGACCGTGGGGGCGGAGATCACCGGGGTCGATCTCACCGCGACCCTCCCCGACGAGGTGGTGGCCGAGCTGCGGCAGGCCTTGCACGACTACAAGGTCATCTTCTTCCGGGGCCAGGCCCTGGTTCCGCACCAGCACGTCGCGTTCGCGCGCCGCTTCGGCGACCTGGAGGTGCATCCATTCCTCCCGTCCAACACAGGTGAACCCGAGCTCGTGCGCTTCGAGAAGACCGCGCAGGTCAGCGGCTACGAGAACTCGTGGCACCACGACGTGACCTGGCGCGAGCGCCCGTCCATGGGGGCGATCCTCCACGCGATCTCGGTGCCCGACAGCGGGGGCGACACGCTCTTCTCCGACATGTACGCCGCCTATGACGGACTCGATCAGGCGACGAAGGACGAGATCGACCAGCTGCAGGCCGTGCACGACTTCACCCAGACGTTCGGGCACTCCATGTCGGACGGGGAGCGCCGGAAGGCCCAGGGGCAGTACCCGCCGGTGCGCCACCCCGTGGTGTGTTTGCATCCCGCGACCGGAAAGCTGCATCTCTACGTCAATCGACCCTTCGTGAGCCACATTGAGGGGCTTGATCGGGAGTCCAGCCTCACGTTGCTCGACCGCTTGTGCCGACAGGCCGATGCCCCGGAGCACCAGTGCCGTTTCACCTGGACCACGGATGCGGTGGCCTTCTGGGACAACCGGGCCGTGCAGCACTACGCCTCGAGTGACTATTGGCCGCAACGCCGCGCCATGGAGCGGGCGTCGGTGATCGGGACGGTGCCCGCCCGCGCCCGCTGATGTTCCGACGGAACACACTGATCTGTTGGAACCCCCATTTCAGGACGGGTTCGTCGTACACTCCAGCCATGCCCCGAGCGCTGCGAACGTGGTCGCTCCGGCTGCTGATCCTTCCCGCGTGTGCCCTGGCCCTGGCCGCCTGCTCGAGTAGCCCGTCATCCTCGAACTCTGCGTTGACCACCACGACTGCTTCCTCGGTGACCACGACCTCGAGCTCGTCCGCCGGCACGACGTCGAGCACGTCCCAGACGTCAGGCACGCTGGTCCCGCAGACGCCGACTGGCACCGAGTTCTTGTCCCCGTCGAAGAACATCAGCTGTGAGATCGATGACAACTTCGGGCCGAGTGCCATCACGAGCACGCTGTGTCTCACCATCTCGCCGCCGAAATCGGTGACGTTGAAGACTGACAGCAGCCTCACCGAATGCGCCGGCGTGAACTGCCTTTCCAATGCCGGTACGAACACCCCGACCCTCGCCTACGGCCAGTCGATCACTCTCGGGCCATTCACCTGCGCCTCATCGACGGCGGGCGTCAAGTGCACGCTGGCGAGTGGTGACGGGTTCCTCATCTCGAGCAGCGCCATCACCGCGCTGGGGAACGCCAAGGTGGCCGCAGGCTAAAGCTGAGCCGGGGTCAGTTGTGCTGCGGCTCCCTGGAGGTGAGGTCGACCGAGTCGCCGTTGCTGTGGGTCCTCAAGCCCGATCCCACTCGGACGGCAACCGGAGTCGCTGCGGGCTGTTCGGATCCGGCTGAGGTGACGACCTGATCCCGTCCTCCTGCCTTGGCGCTGAGAAGAGCGGTGTCGGCCAGTGAGACAACCTGGTCGAAGTCGGTGGCCTGTTCCGATGACGCGACACCGAAGCTGATGGTGAACGGTGGGAGGTCAGCGACGACGATCCGCTCGCCCAGGCGTTCACGGACACGCTCCAGCACCTGTCGGGCTTCGTCCACCGGGCACTCGGGGAGGACGATGACGAACTCCTCGCCTCCGTAGCGGCCCGGGATGTCGATGGGGCGGAGCGAGTCCCGAAGCACCTGCGAGAAGGTCCGCAGCGCGCGGTCGCCGGCGGCGTGCCCGAAGGTGTCGTTCAAGTCCTTGAAGCGGTCGAGGTCGCCGTAGGCCACGGAGTACGACGTCCCGGTCGCGTGCAGCTCACGGACCGCCGTCTCCAGGCTCCTCCTCGTCATGAGGCCCGTGAGGGAGTCACTGTTGGCCTGGGTCTGGGAGACCTCGAAGGCGCGCAGCATCGCCAGGCGCTCCGATGCCCTTCGTGCGACCACCTCCACGTCCTTCTCCACTGCATCCGACGGAGGCGAGCCGTCCTGCGTGGTGACATGGAAGACACCGATGGAACTGCCGCCGATGCTCATGGGGACACACAGCGCGGAGCAATGCCGGCCGCGGAGGTTGGGACAGGCATCGAGTGCGGTGCTGTCGGGAAACACCATGTTCCGCGCCCTCGATGCCGCCGGGCAGTCCTCGGGGGACATGACCCCGCACCCGGCGTCGTCGGCCTGCGCGGAGCTGACCAGCACCTGTCGAAAGTGGGCCTTGCTGGAATCGGCGAGGAGGAGCTCGGATCGCATGCCCGGAGCGGCCTGGCTCAGCGCCTCGGCGACGACATCGAAGACGGATGGCTCCGCTCTCGACATCTCCAGTGCGGTCTGCAGGCTGGCTTCGAACGCGATCCTCCGGGAGATGTCGGATTGCACGGCCTCACGGCTGGCCTGTTCGCGTTCCACCTGCAGCGCGTGGCGGGTGAGGATCGCGATCACGGTGCCGGCGATGAGCACGCCGATGGCGATGGACCACAGGAGATCGACCCGGGCCCGGTTGGCGGCCGTATGTGCTTGCTCGGCCGTGGTCGTCAGCCGGTCGGTGATGGTCGCCTGGAGGTCGGCGAGCGTTGCATCGAGGCTCGTGTAGGCCGAGTTCTCCACTGCCCAGAGCTGTGTTGTCTGCGGCGTCTTTGCTTCACCGGCCAGAAATGCCCCGAGGCTGTCCTGCGCCGCGACGTAGGCCGCCATCTGGCGTGTCAGGCCGGGAGCAAGGTTGGCGTCGCCCTGTGACGCGAAGAGGCGTTGGAGCGCGTCGTATGACTTGTCCATGGCGTTGGCGTCGCTCTCCGCGGGGGGGACGTACGACGAGGCCGGCGAGGCACCGTTGAACACCTCGGCTGCGAGCAGCTGGAAATTTGCAGCCGATGCCCGGATGGTCCTCACCGGCGAGAGGAGCGCGAGGTACCGCTGCGTCAGCTGGGCCGTCGCCGATTCGGCCTGAGAGGCGTTGGCCACTCCCAGGAAGGCGCCCGCGAGGGCGATGAGGGTGAGGATGACCCCCAGCAGGACGATGGCCCGGTGGGGTGCGTACCACCTCCAGGGCTCCCGGCCGCGGGTCTTCGAGCCGGTGTCCACGGTGGTACATATCGGCGCGTTCGCGCCGTCTCATGAGGCGCGGGGGCCGGTTGCAGCGGACCGCTCGGACCGCCCTCGTGACACTGCCATTGCGAGCGCACGAACGCTGTACCGAGACAGCCCTTCAATCCGGGAGATGCCGGGCGTATCCTCCCGCCATGGTTGGCATCGGCCCCTTCTCTCGCCGCCTGCGCGACGTTCCCGACGACCAGCTGCCGCTCGTCGCCGGGCCGGTCTCCAACGGGGAGTTCGTCCCGGCCGCCGCAAGCGAAAAGGACCGAGCGGTCAACGAGTTGATCCGGCGGTCCATCGAGGATGCCGCGTGCCGGACCGGGCTGGACCGGCGCCGCTTCCTGCAGGGCGCCGGGGCCGTGGCAGCGACGCTCGCCGTCTTCGAGTTCGCGGGCTGCGCCGCTCCCTCGGCGTCGCACCCGCAGGCGGGGCCGGCACGGGGCAGGGGCGGCCGCTTCAACGCACCGCCGCCCGAGGACACCGCCGCCTGTGGGCAGGCACTGACCGGTTCGGAGTTCATCTTCGACGTCCACACCCACCACGTGATCCCTGCCGGTCCGTGGGTGCAGAACGCCCCGGAGACGACCGAGCTTGTGCTCTCCATGCTGCCCGCCGGCTGCACCGACACCGACCAGCTCGACTGCGTGGACCGTGCCAGCTACCTGCACGACCTCTTCCTGGCGAGCGACACCACCGTCGCGGTGCTGACGGACGTCCCCAACTCCGGCCCGTCCAACGCTCCGATCCCGTTCGCCGACGCGCTGAGTACCCAGTCGATCACTGCCGGCCTGACCGGCGGGGGCGCCCCCCGCCTGCTGGTGGAGAACATCATCGCTCCGAACGTCGGGCCGGTGGCCGCCACCCTCGAGGAAATGTCGAGCGCGGTGGCGTCCGGCCCGCCCGCCGCCTTCAAGGTGTATACGGCCTGGAGCCCGACCGGCCAGGGGTACTCGCTCGAGGATCCCACCGTCGGGCTGCCCACCGTCCAGCACGCCCATGACCTCGGGGTCAAGGTCTTCGTCGCCCACAAGGGATTGCCGCTGGTGAACTTCGACCCGGCCTTCAACCACCCCGGGGACATGGTCGCGCTGTCGCGCATGTTCCCCGACATGCAGTTCGTCATCTACCACGCCGCCTGGGACCCCTCGCACGTGGAGGGCCCCTACGACCCCACCGCCACCATCGGCATCGACACCTTGCTGGCGGCGTTCGATCAGTATGCCGTCCCGCCGAACGACAACGTCTGGGTCGACGTGGCAACGCTGTGGCGCCAATTGTTGACCACGCCCGATCAGGCTGCCCACGCGCTCGGCAAGGTGCTCAGCCGGGTGGGCACGCAGCGCGTGCTGTGGGGCACGGACTCCATCTGGTACGGCAGCCCCGAGCCGCAGATCATGGCGATGCGCATCTTCGAGATCACTCCTGAGTTCCAGGAGACGTACAACTATCCGGCCCTCACGGCGGATGTGAAGGCCGGCCTGTTCGGCCTCAACGCCGCCAATCTCTTCGGCGTGGACCCCGACGCCACCCGTTGCGGCCTGACCGAGGACCCCCTCACCGCCAACATCTCCGAGTCGGCCTTTCTGCGCGACGAGGGCGCGTTGCCCTCGGCCTGGCGGCCGCACGGGCCGACGACGCGCCGGCAGGTCCTGGGATGGCTGCGCTCCTCCGCGACCGCCTGGGTGCCGTCGTAGCCCCAGATGAGCGGTCTTTCTAGGGTTTTCTAACCAGAACGTGAGAATGCGGGGCCGGGAACGCGGAAGGGGCCGCCGGGCACTAGCAGGTGTGGGGTCACCGGGTTCGGACGCAGGGAGCGGCGCCGAGCACATCGTGGTGACGCTGCAGGATCCCCAGCGCTTCTCTGTCCTCTTCGAGCGTCATGCCCAGCGTCAGTTGGCCCGGAGAACCCAGATTCGGGCCGTGCATGCCGCGTCGAGCGGCCACGCAAGGCCACGTTTCGTCAGGTCCGCGCCGCTCCACTGCTCGACGGTGCCGTTCGAATCGACCGCCGCAAGGTCGACCGCGGTGACGTCATACGCCCGTTCCCCCCGGATACCACACAGTCGCAGTGCGGTTCCATCGCCCGCCGTGCGTTCCGCCAGTTGGAAGCCGAAGACCACGGCCGCGTCCCCGTCGGGGGACACATAGGAGAGGGCGGCGCGCTCGGCGGGCGGGAGCAACCGCCACAGGTCGCCCTGCTGCACCAGCGGGCGCACCTCGCGGTAGAGCGCGACGGCCCGCCGGCACACGGCGAGGTCCTCGTCCGTGAGGCCTGCGAAATCGACGTCGAACCCGAACCGTGCGCTCATGGCCACCGCACACCCGAAGGCGATGGGCCGGTTCTCCGCCTGGGTGACGTGGGCGCCGACGACGTTGGCCGGCAGGAAATGCGACGCGGCCCACTGCATGCGGACCCGGTCGACGGGATCGGTGTTGTCCGACAGCCAGACCTCGTGGAACCAGCGCAGTGAGCCGAGGTCGACGCGTCCGCCGCCCGACGCGCACAGCATCAGCATCTGCTCGGGGTGGCGCTCCGCCACCGCCGCCATCAGGTCCCAGGTCGCCCGCACGTGGTCGACCCAGTAGTTCGCCTGCCGGTCGCGAGCCAGGGCGGGTGACCCCGGATCGGTCAGCGGCCGGTTGGCGTCCCACTTGAGGTAGCTGATGCCGGGGTTCTCGGCCAGCGCCCGGTCGACCACGTCGAGGACGAAGTCGGCCACCGCGGGCTGCAGCGTGTCGAGTACGTACTGCTGGCGGAACTCCTGGCGGGGGCGCGTCGGCTGCCCGACGACCCAGTCGGGATGGTCGGCGTAGAGCGTCGAGTCGGGGTTCACCATCTCGGGTTCGACCCACAGCCCGAACCGGACCCCACGCTCCTCCGCCCGCGCAATGACCGGACCGAGACCACCCGGCAGCTTCGTCTCGTTCACCTCCCAGTCGCCCAGGCCGGCGGTGTCGTCGTTGCGGGGGTGCGTCGTGCCGAACCACCCGTCGTCGAGGAGGAACAGCTCCGCCCCGAGGTCGGCCGTGCGGTCGATGAGGCCCAGCAGCCGCTCGGTGTCGAAGTCGAAGAAGGTGGCCTCCCAGTTGTTGACCACGATGGGACGCAGGGTGTTCCCGTCCCGCACCGCGTGGGCCCGCACCCAGCGGTGGAGCCGCCGGCTCAGGGAGCCGACCCCTTCGCTCGTCCAGGCCCAGATCTGCTCGGGGGTGGTGAACGTGGCGCCGGGGTCGAGCACGTACTCGGCCGCCATCGGGTTGTGCCCGCACCAGGCCCGCACCGTGGGGGCGGTGGTGCGCTCGAAGGCGAAGCGCGTGTTGCCGCCCCAGGCCAGCGCGCCGGCCAAGACCGTGCCGCTCGTTTCCTCCGGAGCCCCGTCCGGCGACAAGAAGAAGAAGGGGCTCGACTGCAGGTGCGGCCGGACGCCGCCCCGCGAGTCGACGAGCTTGGTCCCCGGCGTGAGCGGCTCGGTGGTGGTCGTCCACTCAGCCGCCCAGTCACTGCCGCCGAAGTGGGTCAGGTGGGGCGAGGGGGTGGCCAGCAGTGGCGAGGCGGCGGCCACCTCGAAGAGGGTGACCGGGCGACGCTGCCGGTTGGCGACCCTGACCCACTGGCGCAGCACACCGTGGTCCTCGGCCCGGAAGCACAGCCGGACCTCGAGCGGGCAGTCGGGGTCGACCAGCACGATCTCGGTGCCAGGACCGTCCGCCATGACGTCCTTCACGCGGAGCCGGGTCGTCGTCGTGCCGTCGCCGTGGGTGACCCGCAACGATGGAGCCCGCAGGATCTCCTCGTCGTAGGCCGGGTAGGCCAGGGGGTAGAACCTCGCTGGCACCTTGGCCGACAACCGCTCCATGTGGGTCCCGATCTCCGGTCCGAAGCCCGCCTGGCGCAGCTGCCCCTCCTCGTCGACGAGGAACCCGTAGCCCGCGCCCCCCGACGACACCACCATGCTGCGCACGCCCCTCACCATTGCAGAAGCCCGGCCGCGCGCCCACGCCCCTCAAGACCCGGGCCACCGCGGCCACCGCCGCCGGTCGTCAGCTGGTCGCTGGACCTCGCCACAGATCGATGCCGCCGTCCACGGCGTAGACATCGATCTCTTTCAGCTCCTCGTCGCTGAACTTGAGGTTGTCGAGCGCCACCACGTTCTCCTCCAGCTGGGCGACGCTGCTGGCGCCGATGACGAGCGATGTGACGCGGGCGTCGCGCAGGGCCCACGCCAGCGCGAGCTGGGAGACCTTCTGGCCGCGCCCGGCTGCGATCTTCGCCAGAGCCCGTACCCGGCCGAGGTTCTCCTCGCTCAACATGTCGCGCGACAAGCTGGAGTTCTCCGACGCCCGCGACCCCGCGGGAATGTCCTGCAGGTAGCGCTCGGTCAGCAGCCCCTGCGCCAACGGGGAGAAGCCGATGCACCCCACGCCCTCCTCGCCGAGGACGTCGAGCAACTGGTCCTCGATCCAGCGGTTGAACATGGAGTACGACGGCTGGTGGATGAGCAGCGGCGTGCCCAACGACCGCAGGATCGTGACCGCCTCCCTCGTGCGCACGTCCGAGTACGACGAGATGCCGACGTAGAGCGCCTTGCCCTGACGCACCGCCGCGTCGAGTGCGCCCATCGTCTCTTCGAGGGGCGTGTCCGGGTCGAAGCGGTGGTGGTAGAAGATGTCGACGTAGTCGAGCCCCAGGCGGCCGAGGCTCTGGTCGAGGCTGGCCAGCAGGTACTTGCGGGAGCCGTGATCGCCGTAGGGGCCGGGCCACATGTCCCAGCCCGCCTTGGTCGAGATGAGCAACTCGTCGCGCAGGCCCCCGAAGTCCGAGCGCAGGATCGAGCCGAAGTTGGTCTCGGCGCTCCCGTAGGGCGGGCCGTAGTTGTTGGCCAGGTCGAAGTGCGTGATGCCGAGGTCGAAGGCGCGCCGCACAATCGAGCGTTGGACGTCCAGGGTCCGGTCCTCCCCGAAGTTGTGCCACAGCCCGAGGGACAGGGCGGGCAGCATCACCCCGCTCCGTCCGCAGCGCCGGTAGGGCATGGACTGGTACCGATCGGGCGCCGGGTTGTACTGCGGCATGGTGATGCACCTCCTGAGCTGGTTCGACGGCCTCCGTCTCGCTGTGGTCGCGAAATTAGCGATGAAACGGCAAGAGCGACCCACTGAGGGACAGCCCGGCGGGTGCGATGATGACCGCATGGCAGAGAAGAAGAAGGTCGTCGTCTGGGGAACGGGATTCGTGGGGAAGATGGTGATCCCCGAGGTGCTGCGACACCCCCATTTCGAGCTCATCGGGGTCGGAGTCAACGACAAGGACAAGGTCGGCCGTGACGTCGGTGACATCTGCGGCATCGGGACCACGGGGATCACCGCCACTGACGACCTCAGTGCGCTTGTCGCCCTCCGCCCCGACGCCCTGGTGCACTACGGGCCCACCGCCGGGTTGGCCGACGCCAACATCCGGGACATGAGCGCATTCCTGCGCGCCGGCATCGACGTGTCGTCGACGGCCATGACCCCTTGGGTGTGGCCCCACATGAAGCAGAACCCGCCCTCGTGGATCGACCCCATCACCGAGGCCTGCGCGGAAGGCGGCGCCACGTGCTTCACCACGGGCATCGACCCGGGTTTCGCCAACGACCTCTTCCCCATGACCCTCATGGGTCTCTGCGCTGAGGTGAAGAAGGTCAAGGCCCTCGAGATCCTGGACTACCTCAACTACACCGGCGCCTACGAGGACGAGATGGGCATCGGCCGCCCACCAGAGTTCACGCCCCTGCTCGAGCACACCGACATCCTGGTCATGTCCTGGGGCGGCACGGTGCCGATGATGGCGTCCGCCGTCGGCATTGAGCTCGACGAGATCACGACCACCTGGGACAAGTGGGTCACCGACGTCCCCATCACGACCGCCAAGGGTGTGATCAACTCCGGGGAGGTGGCGGCCATCCACTTCACCATCAATGGGATCTACAAGGGCGAGCCCCGCATCTGCCTCGAGCACATCAACCGCGTCGGCACCGATGCCGCGCCGGACTGGCCCCGCGGCACCCAGGACGACGTCTATCGGGTGGAGATCGAGGGGACGCCTTCGATCACGCAGGAGACGGCGTTCCGCTTCACCGATGGCTCAGGCCGCGACGCCGCCGCCGCCGGTTGCCTGGCGACCGGCTTGCGCGCCCTCAATGCCGTGCCGGCCGTCAACGATCTGCCCGCCGGGTGGGCCACCGCGCTGGATCTGCCGCTCATCCCCGGGGCGGGGACCATCCGCTAGACGGCGATCTTGTCGACACACGCAGGAAGATAGGCGTCGGTCACGTCAACGACCGGCGGAGTGCGAGAGTCGTCGCTCGGCGAGATAGGGAGGAACGGCATCCGATGGTGATCAGCTACGAAGAGGCGTCCGCCGAGCTCACCGCCCCCGGCCGGAGTTTCGAACTGGGCGAGAACGACATCAACGGCGTCCACTATCGGATCTTCAAGCACGCGCCGCCGACCCTGGTCGATGTTTTTGCCGGCTCCCGCGAGGACGAGTCGACGTTCCTCGTCTACGAGGACGAACGCTGGTCGTTCAAGGAGACCCACCGCCACATTGACGCCCTGGCGCATGCGCTGGTGCACACCTTCGGTGTCCAGAAGGGCGACCGGGTGGGCATCGCCATGCGCAACCTGCCCGAGTGGATCGTGTCGTTTGCCGCCATCCTCTCCATCGGCGCCGTCTCCGTTTCCTTCAATGCGTGGTGGACGGAGAGCGAGCTCGACTACGCCCTCGAGGACTCCGGCAGCGTGCTGCTCGTCGTCGACGGGGAACGGGTCGAGCGGGCGCATGGTCCTGCCGCCCAACGCCGGGTCCCGGTCATCGCGGCGCGCGTGACCGCCGGACAGGCACTTCCGGACGGCGTCCAGCGTTACGAGGACGTCGTCACCTTGGGCGATCCGATGCCGGCCGTCGTCGTGCTGCCCGACGACGACGCCACCATCCTGTACACGTCGGGGACCACCGGCTTTCCCAAGGGCGCGGTCTCGACCCACCGGGCCGTGACGCAGTCCCTGATGGCCTTCTGGGCCCGCGCGGCCATCGACGCGGCGCGCCAGGGCGGGGACAGGGTCACCTCCGACGGGGCGAGCGCACGACCCTCGTTCATCTTGATCGTGCCGCTCTTCCACGTCACCGGCTGCGTTCCCGTCATGCTCTCGTGCTTCGGCCTGAAGATGAAGCTGGTGATGATGTACCGCTGGGATCCGGAGGTCGCCCTCCGCCTGATCGAGGCCGAACGGGTCACCGCGTTCGTCGGCGTCCCGACCCAAAGCTGGGACCTGCTCGAGAGCCCGGCCTTCTCCGAGTACGACACCTCTTCGCTCGCCTCCATCGGCGGCGGGGGAGCACCGGCACCGGTCAAGCTCGTCGAGCGGGTCGACGATTCCTTTTCCAGTGGTCGGCCCAATATCGGCTACGGCATGACCGAGACCAACGCGTTCGGCCCGGGGAACACCGGTGACGACTACGTCACGCACCCGTCATCCACCGGTCGGGCCAAGTTGACCATCGTCGACATCGAGATCCGGGACGGTCAGCGAGGGACCGTGCCCACGGGGACCCGGGGCGAGATATGGATGAAGGGCCCCAATCTCTTCCGCGGCTACTGGAACAAGCCAGAGGCGACCGCAGAGGTGCTCGCGGACGGCTGGCTGGCCACGGGCGACCTCGGCCGGATCGACGACGAGGGGTTCCTCTACATCGAGGACCGGGCTAAGGACATGGTGCTCCGGGGCGGCGAGAACGTCTACAGCGCCGAGGTGGAGAGCGCCATTTACGAGCACCCCGACGTGTACGAAGCGGCGGTGTTCGGTGTGCCCGACGAACGCCTCGGCGAAGAGGTCGCCACCGTGATCACGCGGCGACCGGGATCGACCCTCGACGCCGACGAGCTCCGGCGCTTTCTCGCCGGAAAGCTTTCGCCCTTCAAGATCCCGAGCCGGATCGTCTTCAGCGAGGAGCGATTGCCGCGGAATCCCTCGGGCAAGATCCTCAAGCGCGAGCTGCGGGACACGTACTTCGCTTCCGCGGCGTAGCCCGGTGCAACGCTCCCCGGCGGCCCGACACGGCGCAAACTCCGGGGTGGTCGGTTCCGTTCGGACCGGGGTCGGTTTCCCTCCGGCCGCGACTCCCTTTCGCTGGTCGGCCGACCGAAGCCAACCTCAAGATGCGCGTGGCACCGACCGATGTCTCCGGGTAGTACCGGGTGGCGGGCACGGCTCCTTCCTGGTTTCTTGCACAACTGATCGCCGGAGATTCGAGGACAGGGGCACCGCATGAGGACGCGCGCACGCCGGTATCTCATGGCGATGTGGGACGGTGGTGGCAACGCACCCCCGCAACTGGGCGTCGGCAAGCGCCTCGTCGAGCGAGGCCATGAGGTCCATGTGCTGGGGGACATCTCGCTGGCCGGCGCGGCTGAGGCAGCCGGTTGCAGCTTCTCGCCGTGGGACCGAGGCACGGAGCGGACGGAGATGGATGCCTCCGATGACGCCCGCAACGACTGGGAGACTGAAGAGCCACTCGACGTAGTGAGGCGCATCCGCGACCTGCTGCAGTCAGGCCCCGCCGCGGCCTTCGCCGCTGACACGGCCGCGGCCATCGCCACGTTCCAGCCCGACGCCGTCGTGCCGGACTCGCAACTGTTCGGAGCGATGATCGCAGGGGAAGGGGCGGGGCTCCCCGTTGCTGCGCTCGTCCCGAACCTCTGGATGGCCCCGACGCCGGACACCGCCGACCCGGTCGCCCTCAAGATCATCAACCGCGTGGTCAAACAGGGTCTGCCCGACCTCAATGCGGCCCGGGCCCAGCACGGGTTGCCGCCACTTGCCGCCTTCTACGAACAGCTGCTCATCGCGGACCGGATTTTGGTGCTCAGCAGTGAGACGCTCGATGTTGCGTCGCCCTTCGTGCCGAGCAACGTGCGCTACGTCGGCCCTGTTCTCGACGACCCCGTGTGGACTGACCCGTGGACGGAGCCGTGGCCCGAGAGCAACAAGGACCCGCTCGTGCTCGTGGGATTCAGCTCGATCTACCAGAACCAGGGGCCTCTGCTGCAGCGGGTCATCGATGCGCTCTCCGTCATGGAGGTCCGGGCGGTGGTGGCGCTCGGGCGCGTGCTCAAAGCCGATGCATTGGCGGCGACGGACAACGTGGCCGTGGCGCGTTCCGTTCCCCACAGTGAGCTGCTCACAGAGGCGTCACTGATGATCTCGCATTGTGGGCACGGGACGACGGTGAAGACCCTGGCCGCTGGAGTGCCGATGCTGTGCATTCCGATGGGGCGCGACCAGGATGCGACCGCCGCGTGCGTTGTCAACCAGCGAGCAGGAGTACAGCTCTCACCCGCCGCGTCATCGGATGAGATCCGCCTCGCCATAGCGGAGCTGCTCGATGACGACGGCTACCGGGAGAACGCGGCGCGCCTGGCCTCGGTTTTCGCTCGGGAGCACCAGGCCCTCGACGTCGTCCTCGAGTTGGAAGACCTTGTCGGGGAGGCGGCACCCGGCACGGTCTGACGCGACGTTGGCACGCGCCTGTCACGAATTTCAGGAAATGAGGCAGCACTGCAACGACGGCCGCCCAAGCCGTCGACGTGGGATCGACGTGTGCCATGTGGTCGCCGTCGAACTCCACCAGTTCGGCGGCACCTCCCGCCGCCCGGGCTGCGGCGACGTAGGCCTCACTCTGGCCGATCGGGACGGAATCATCAGCGCGGCTGTGCACGCACACCACGGGAACGGGTAGCGGCACTCTGGCGATCGGATCCGCCCAGTCGTAGCGCTCCGGCACCTCATCGGGGCGCCCGCCGAGAAGATCCGGGATGGCTGAACCGCCCACTCCTTTCGCGGCACCGGTGCGCAGGTCGAGGACTCCGGCCTGGGACACGACGCCGGTCACCGAGACCCGCGGCGAGGATCCCGGCGCCGAGACGGGGAGGGCCGCCCGCCCCGCGGCCCAGGTAGCCAGGTGCCCTCCAGCGGAGTGACCGATGGCGACCACTCGGGAGAGATCGAGATCGAGGTCGAGTTCGGACAGCAGGTCAATGGCATCTGAGACGTCCTGCAGCGTGGTGGGCCACCCGCCGCCCTTGCCGACACGCCGGTATTCGATGTTGCAGGTCGTCCACCCTCTCTCCGCGAGATCCCTCGCCAGTTCCCGCCCGAGTGAGGCGTCATAGGCAGCCCGCCAGAATCCGCCGTGAATCACGACTGCAACACCAAGTTGTCCGCCCTCGGCGATGTGCAACTCGGCGTACTGGTCCGGATGAGGTCCGTACCTGCAGTTCATGACGGTCTCTTCGGCTCCCTCTGCCGCTGACCGAAGCGTCGCAGATGTGACAACGTTCCGGAGATGGACGCTTTCGCCAATCCAAGAGTCTGCGGATGGATCGACCATTCGCAGCTTACTGTCCGTCTTCGCGGCATTGGGAGGGAACCCGATGGCCTTCTGGAGAGTTCTTACGCGCACGGTGCCCCCTAGGATCGTGCCGTGCCGACCGACGCGCGCGAGGAGCCGGGGGGGAGGGTAAGTCCCGGTTTGTCGGGGTCCTTTCCCCCGTCCAGCCCGTTCGACTCCGGGTCGGTTTCAATCCGGCTGTACCCGCACAACGACCTTCCAGCCGACCTCATCGTCAGCGAGGTCTGCACGCAAGCCGGTCTTGCCCTCGACAACGGCTTCGACGGGGTGATGACGAGCGAGCACCACGGCGGCTTTGCCGGCTACATGGCGCAACCGCTGCAGATGGCTTCCTTCATATTGGAGGAGAACGCGCGCGGATGGGCCGCGGCGGCACCGCTCCTGCTTCCTCTGCGACCCACGGTGCTGGTCGCAGAGGAGGTTGCGTGGCTGCAAGCTCGTCACCGAGGTCGTGTCGGTCTCGGTGTGGCCGCCGGGGCCCTGCCACTGGACTTCGAGGCTGCCGGCATTGACCGGGACGATGCCATCGACATGTTCAAGGCGGAACTGCCGCGGCTCGTGGCCATGCTGCGCGGCGAGGAGCTGGGTGACCTGGAGGGTGATCCCGCCCTGCTGGCCTGCCGACGGGCTCCGGTGCCTGTGCTGAGTGCGGCTGTGTCAGTGGCCGCCGCCGTTCGCGCGGCCCGGTGCGGCGCCGGAATCCTCATGGAGGGCATGTCAGCGCCCGACAGGCTCGCTCGCTTGACCAGGGCATTCGACGAGGCTGGCGGCACCGGTTCCAAGGTGCTGATCCGTCGGGTGTGGTTGGGCCGCGTGGACCACGGGCTGGTGGAGAGCCAGCGGGCGGTTTACGAGAGCTACGCCGCGGGCTCGTTCGGCGCGGATCAAACCGTCGCGTCCGATGAGCCTGGTGAGATGACGGAGCGGCTCGCAGCGACCATGCGCGAGGTGGGTGCGGACGCCCTCAACCTTCGGGTGCAGCTCCCCGGCATGTCGCCCGAACAAGTGCGCGAGCAGATCGTGCAGATCGGCTCCACTGTCGTGACGCCGCTGACGAAATTCCTGTCCTCGGGTTGACGCATAGGCCCCGCGTTCAGCGGATCGGAGTCCACCCGCTTGAAAGATGGTTCCCGCCGTCCACGTCCAGCGTGATCCCTGTGATCTGCTGAGCGTCGTCGGACAAGAGGAAGCACACCGCGGCGGCAATGTCCCCTGCTTCGGTCAGCCGTCCGAGGGGGAGCGCCGATCCGGCCTCGGCACCGCCGTCGGCTTTCCAGATGGATCGAGTGGCCGTAGTACGCACCAATCCGGGACTCACTGCGTTGACGCGGACTCCGCGGCCGGCCAGATCGGCCGCGATCGTACGCGTCATGGCGTTCAGAGCCGCTTTGGCGGACGCATAGGAGACCATGGCCGATGTGGTCTTGCGCGGCGAACCACTCGAGATGGCGACCACCGCCCCGGCGGTGTCGCCGAGCCCGCGGGCGAGCGCAGCGCGGATGAGTGCGAGGGTCGGCCACGTGTTGAGCCGGAAGGTTTCGAGGAGTTGCTCCTCGCTGATGTCGTCGAAGGACAGCGGGTGGGGGGCACCGCCCACCGTGCTGACGACGAGGTCGATACGACCGAACGTCTCCATGGCCCGGTCGGTGAGCAGTGTGACGGCCGGTTCGGTGTCCATGGACCCGACGACGCCCACGACGTCGAGACCTTCGGCGCGGAATGCCCTCTCCGTCGACGCGACCCGTTCCTGGTCGCGGCCGTTGATCACGACCGAGGCACCCTCGCGCGCCAGGCGGAGAGCACACGATCTGCCGATGCTCGGATCTGCGGTGGATCCGGTCACGATGGCGACCCGGCCGGAGAACCGTTGGGCCCCACCGGCAACGGTTGGATCAGCTTGCTCCGTCCTGTCGGTTGGTCCCACGGTTGCATCTTCTCCTACGACGTCACCCGGGTGCCATGTGACTCCGGCGGGCCCGACTTCAGATCAGGTAGGTCCTCAACCGGCAACAGCGGCCTCCGGAACTCCTCGATAGGTTGACGGGATCGGTATCGAGGCTCCGCCACCACTCCGCACCCGTGTCGCCGAGCTGCTCGGCGTCGACTATCCGGTGCTGCAGGCCCCCATGGGATTCATAGCCCGGGCGCAGTTGGCCTCCGCCGTCTCGAACGCTGGTGGCTTCGGGATCATCGAGACGTCCTCCGGCCGCCTCGATGAGGTCCGGGACGAAATGGCGGCGATGCGTGAGCGGACCGACAAACCGTGGGGTGTCAATATCGCTCAGATGCTGGTCGCCGACCCCGGCATCGTCGACTTCGTGGCCGACCAGGGTGTCCGATTCGTGACCACTTCGGCCGGGGACCCGGCTCGGTATACCCGGGAACTCCACGAGGCAGGGATGACCGTGTTCCACGTGGTGCCATCGTTGCGCGCCGCACAGAAGGCCGTTGACGCGGGGGTCGACGGTCTCGTCGTCGAGGGGGGCGAAGGCGGAGGCTTCAAGAGCACCAGACCGGTGTCAACGATGGTCCTGCTTCCGCAGATCTGTGGGGTGTTCGATATCCCCATCGTGGCCGCCGGCGGGATCGTCGACGGCGTCTCAATGGCCGCCGCCTTCGCGCTCGGAGCCGAAGGAGTTCAGATGGGAACGCGCATGGTCAGTTCGGCCGAGTCTCCTGTGCACGACAACTACAAGAGTCTGGTCACCGGGGCCGATGCCACCGACACCGTCGTGCTCAGTGCGCACTCGAGCCCGGCCTATCGGGTCATGCGGACCCGTTTCAGCGAAGACCTGGAGCAGGAGCCGTCGGTCGTGATGGGCCGCACCGTTGGCATGGAGGGAGTCCTCAAGCTCTACTTCGAAGGCGATCTCAATGCCGGCTTCGCCTTTGGAGGCCAAGGAGCCGGCCGCGTGACAGAGGTCCTCCCCGTCGAGCGGATCGTGCACGAAACGGTGGGTAACTTCTACGAAGTAGTGAAGGCGCTCGGACGGTTTCTTCCGGAGGCGTGACGCAGAGCCGGCGTGTGCCTATTCGAGGTTCTCGCTCACGAACCGGAAATGGAAGCCGAAGATGTCGGTCCGGGTCTCTCCGAATCCTGCGGCGGCGAGACGCTCCTTGAGTCCGTCCGGGTCGACCGGCGTGAAGGTGTCGTCCGCGTGCGCTGCGCGCATCGATTCGAGGTCCAGGGCGTCCTGCCCCACGAAGATTCCGCCAGGACGCAGGACGCGATGCAACTGGGAGAACAACCGATCCTGAGCTTCGGCCGACGGCATGTGATGCAGGACCGAGAAGCATGCTGCCGCCGAGAAGTGGTCGTCCGGCAGACCCGCTTCGGTTGCGTCGCCGACGATGACCTCGACGTTGGTTCCGGCCAGCCGGTTCCGCAAAGGTTCGCCCAGCGAAGGATCGATCTCCACGGCGGTGAGCCTCTGGACGCGCCTGCGAAGCAGGTCGGTGGTGAGACCAGGCCCCGGGCCGATCTCAAGGACCTCATCGCCGAGATCGCCGGCAGCCTCGACCCAGGGCAAGAGTTCTTCATCGAGGATCCGCGCCCACTCGGGGCTCGCCAGGGCCTGCAGGTGGGCTTCGTTCATGCCCTTACTTGTACGATGAGCGGTCGATGGCCGTCTCTGCACAATTGGACAAGGTTTTGTCTTTCTCGGCCAAAGCCGACCTGGTGGACATGCGCTCGGGAGGGCGACAATCTGCTGGCAGCTACACCTACGAGGGCGATGAGCTGATCTCGACCTGGCACGCCCACGACCTGCACCAGCTCGAATACGCCTTTCACGGCACGGTCGAGGTCGAAACCGCCACTGCCCATTATCTCTTGCCGCCGCAGCAAGCGGCCTGGATCCCCTCGGGCGTGGACCACCGCACGACGATCCGGACGACGGTTCAGACGATCTCCGTCTTCTTCGAGCCCCACCTGGTACCCGCTCCAGGCGCGCGCGTCCGCATTGTGGCGGTACCGCCTGTCCTGAGAGAGATGATGATTTACTCCGGACGTTGGCCGATCGGCCGATCACTGTCTGACCCGGTGGCGGATGCGTACTTCAACGCGTTGGGCCGCTTGGTCTCAGAGGCTCTCGACAGCGAAACGCCGCTTTTCCTACCCACCTCGAACGACCCGGTGCTTGCGCGCGCGCTGGCCTGGACCCGGGAGAACCTCGGCACCGCAAGCATGGGAGACGTCGCCCGTCATGTTGGGCTCTCCGAGCGCTCTCTCCGGCGTCGCTTCGAGGCGGGACTGGGCATGTCGTGGCGGAACTACGCGATCCAAGCTCGCTTGCTGCGGGCAATGGCCCTCCTGGCGGAGCCTGGACCTTCGGTGCTCCAAGTGGCCAGCACCGTTGGTTTCGAGAGTCTGAGCTCGTTCAACCGGGCCTTTCGTTCAAGGACCGGTGTGACACCCTCGGCGTATCGAAAGCAGAGGGCGCGGCGACGGTGAATGGAGCGAGCCGCTGCCGCTCGGGGGCGTGAAACCGTCATCGGGTCGCGGCTCTTCCGGATCGGAGACGGTTGGCCGATTTATGTTCGACGTCTGCTCCACAGATCGGTGACCTCGACACCAACCTCGAACAGCATCTCCCGAAAGTCCGGCAACGACAGGCCCAGGACGTTGCTCGGACTGCCGTGGACCGCCTTGACGAAGGGTCCTGACAATCCCTCGATGCTGAATGCGCCGGCGAGAGCGAGTGGTTCGTCCGTGGCAGCGTAGGCGGCGAGCTCCCTGTCACTGGGGGAGCCGAAGTGCACCAACGAGCTGACCGCTCGACTTCTGCGCTGGCCCGTCGACGTGTCGATCAAACAGTGGCCGGTGTTCAGCGTGGCCTGTCGACCGGACAAACGCCTCCATATCTCTTTCACCTCGGCACCCGAAGCCGGCTTGCCGAGCGCCTCGCCGTCGAGCTCGAGCATCGAGTCGCACCCGATGACCAAGCCGTCCTGACATCGTTCCGCGACGGCCAACGCCTTGCGTTCGGCAATGGCCACGACGGCTTCAATGGGAGTGAGGCCCTCGAACTCTTCGCCGACGCCGCTGACGACGACCACGGGATCGAAGCCGGCGTCACGGAGAACGCGGAGCCGAGAGGCTGAGCTGGAGGCGAGCACTAATCGGGGGGATCGGGAGACACCTGTCGTCCTCCAAAGTATTCCCTGAGTGCAGTGCGCCCATTGTTTGAGCCGTGGCGGGAGTTACGCCGTACCGATCGCCGGAACGGAGAAGTCCGCTCGCACATCATCGATGTCCCTGGTGGCCATTGCGAGCAAATCGATATTGGACAAATCGTGACCGCACTGGGTTCCCCGTTGCAGCGATTCGACGAGCATCGATCGTCCAAGGTGGTGGTCGAGCAGCTCCGTACGGGCATGCTCATAGCCGGGCATGACATGGCCCACCTCGTGGACAAGAAGGTTTCCGACAAAGGCCAGCCAATTCTTTTCGGTGTCTGCGGCCGCCAACAGCATCGCGCCCAGCGCGATTTCTCCTTCCCCGGTCGGCTCGTACCCAGTCACGACATGGGCTGTGTCGTGATGAACAAACGTCTGTGCGATCGATGAATGTCCGTCGGGGAGCGCGAATCCGTTGCGTTCATGGAAGTCGAAGAACGCCCGGCCGAGGGTTTCCACTGGCAGTTCTCGATAAGACTCCAGAACGTCCCTCAGCGAGGTCGTGCCGGGTGGCAATTCACTGCTCATTGCCGTCGCAGCCGGATCCAGACCGTACAGTCGCAGATAGTCGAGGAATGTCCGCTCGGCACTCGCCTGGACGAGGTCGCGGGCAATAAGCAGACTGCGTCCCGCCTGATCCAGAGCCTCGGCATATGTTTCGGTTGCAGCCACCCGGTCCTCCGTGAGGGGGTGCCCACACAGCTCGAGCATGACCAACAGCTCCTTCAGCCGGCGCCGATCAGATGCATCGACGACCTGCTCCGCAACTTCCACTGGCGACAGAGAGAGTTCGTCGACCCGGTGCTCGTCCCTCCCCCAACATCCAACGGCCAGCGTCACGATGATGGAGTGTTGCTCCTTGGTCAGACCCCCTCCGGCGCTGGCGGCACCCATCAGCGCTCCAATGACAGGATCGACCGCTGAATCGCTGACCAGTACCGTCATCTTTCCCCTCCGGCAGGACGTTCGGTGAGGGTAACACCGACGTCAGCGTTCGGCCTTGCCTCGTATTTGGAATCACTGGTGAAGAAGGGCGCAGGACACCTCTTCGGTCTTATCGCGATGGCGACAGAGGATGGCATCCTCCTCGTGAACGACCGGACGACCGTGTTCGATTTTTACCGCGAGTGAGATCCGAAGTGGCAGTCGTCGTGTTGGGCAGGTAGAAAACTCGTACGGTTGACGATAGATCGGCAACCGATATATAGTCGAACAATGAGAGAAGCCGATCTACCCGACTCGTCATGGTGGCCCGACGAGCCGCCCTTCCAGGCGAGGCGGGGCGGGCCATGGAAGCCGTTGCTCGCTGCCTGCATCCTCTTGGCCGGAGTGGTCCTTTTGGTCGTGTTCGTGCACATTGCGCCGTCCGTCGGAGCTGCAGGTGGATGCGGCGGCGGCTAACCGCCTCGATCTCACACAGAGTGAAGTCGGGTTTGCATGAATCGTCTTACAACAGGAAGCGAAGCTCGGGCTGCATCGTGGTTCTGGGCTTCAGTCTTTCTCACGGGTGGAGCAATCGCTGCGTGTGTCGTTCTCGCTCCGAAGTCGGGAGGCTCCCCTGATGAAGGTCTGGCGTGGCTGCTCTTTCTGGGTTCATCCGTCCACGTCGCCTCGACTGGCTGGTTGTTCACGAACCCAGCTCTTCGCAGCTTCGCCTGGGGGCGCCGCGGCCGCTACGTGTGGGCTCCCGTCGGACTCGTAGCGGCCGGGATTCTTCTCTCCGCCACGGTGAGCCCACGCACCATGGCGTGGGCGGTGCTTCTTCTCCTGGCTTGGCAACTCCATCATTTCCAGAAGCAGAACCTGGGTCAGGTGGCCCTGGTCGGAGCGTCACTGGGCCTCGGATCGCTGCGACGTGGCGAACGCACAGCGATCTGCACGACGGGAGCAGCGGGAGTCGGGGGAGTCTGCGCACATCCTGCACTTCTCCAACTGAATGTTCGGCCACCGCTCGGCGGGAACTTCGCGCTCTTGGCGACTGCGCTCCTTGTCGTCGGGGTCGCTCGTGGAATTCTGGCGTTGACCAAGCGGCCGAGGTCCGACCGGCCTCCGAAGTTCTGCGTGATGTACACGTTGGCGCTCCTCTTTCCGCTCCCGATCTTCGTCTTCACATCGCCGTACGCAGCCATCGCCGGCATGACGATGGCGCACGGTCTGCAGTACCTGCTTCTGCTCGGTCTCGTGGCGGCTGGAAACCATCGCGGGCGCCGGATCGGCGGCGTGGCTGCGCTCTGCGCGCTGGCCGGCCTCGGCGGAGCGGTGCTGAACGTGATTTCCCATCTGCACGGCGATGGCCAGCCACTGCGGCTGTTCTTCGGGGTCTATGTGGGCCTCCTCGCGGCCCACTTCGTGGTCGATGCGGGCATCTGGCGTCTCCGCGAACCGTGCGTGCGCGCCTTCCTCTCCCAGCGGGTTGGCTACCTGGTCCGCCCAGCGCCACCGTCCGGCGCGCTGGTTCCGGTTGACGATAGATCGGTCGCCGATATAGAGTTGCTCCGTGGCCCGAGCCTCGAAACAGGAAGCCACTCAGACTGAATTCAGCGGATTCGGGCGTTATGCCGGTCCAGCCACGCTGATTCTCTCCAGCCTCGCCGACGGGCCCAAGCATGGGTACGTGCTCACGAAAGACATCGAGGCGTTCTCCGGCACGCGGCTCGCCCCAGGCACGCTCTATGAAGCGCTCAGCCGTCTCGAAGGACAAGGGCTGATTGAGGCGATCGAAAGTGACGATCGCAGGCGGCCGTATCAGCTCACCGCACTCGGGGCGACAGCGTTGCGGTCGCACCTCGTCACGCAGCGACGAATTGCTGAGCTCGGGCTCCGACGACTGGCCGGGGCCTGGAGCGCCACATGACGGATATGCAGGGCATGTTGGTTCGCAGGGCCGAGAGGCTGCTGCGGTGGTACCCGAGGGAGTGGCAGGCTCGCTACGGCGACGAGTTCGCCGAGTTGCTCATCTCCGACATGTCAGAACAACCCCGATCCTTGAGGAGATCACTCGATGTGGCAGTGAGTGGGGTCGTCGCACGCCTCGCCTACGCGGGGTTGAATCAGAGCAACCTCGAGCCTTCGGAGCGAACTCGCAGAACGCTGCTCGCTTTCGCGTGTGCCGCAGCCGTCTTCGTGACGTTCGGGCTCGGCATGTGGGCTCAGCTCACCATCGGCTGGCAATGGTCTGCTCCGGACACCGTTGCGACCTCCACCGCCATGGTCGTGATGTCGTACTCGGTCCTCGCGCTTCTCTCCATCGGCGCGCTCGCCGTCGTTCCTCTCGCCTGGACCTCCGCGAGGATCGCCCTACGCCGAGCGCGAGTCATTCGACCCCTGGTCCTCGTGATGGTTGGTACGGGGACCTTCGTCCTCGGAAGCCGCCACTTCGCAAACGGTTGGCCCGGAACCGGGGGTCACCCTTGGGCGCATCAAGGTCTCGTCCCAGGTGGAGTTGCCGCCTTTGCGTGGGCGGCAACGCTCTTCGTCACCGCGTACTGGGCACACCCTGCGAGCCTGCTCTCGTTCCCGGGTCCCGAGCTTGCCTGGATGGTGGTGAGCCCCATCGCCCTGATGTGTTTTGGCATCGGGGCTGTCCGGCTGGTTCGCGAGATCGAGCTCTCGCCCAGGTTGCTGCGTTTCGAAGCGCGCCTCGCCCAGCTCGGCGGCGCGGTGATGGTCATCTTTCTGATTGGGGCAAGCCTTTGGGTTGTCGACGGAGGGCCCGGACCCCGCAATCTCTTCCATGTCGGCGCGATCGACATCGGGAGCATCTGCGTGATGCTTGCCTCGCTCGCAACTGCTGGACGAGCTCTGCAGCTGATTGGACCCAGCCCTGGTTCTCTGGCGACCCGATAACGCCTCAGATGGGGTCGATGGAGGAACGGGACCACCAGTCCCGAACCGGCGGAGGAAGTTCACGGGATGATCCGCCGATTCTTTCTGCAACCGGTGGTCGACGATGGAGTCGGCGGAAGGTCCTGGCCCTTGGAGCGGGTGGTCTTGTCGCGGTCATCGCTGCGGGGGTTGTTGGCACTGAGCTGATCGCCCACGGTGTCCTCCCGGGGCAGCAGGAGCTGGACCAACTCGACGGCGCTTGCTCTGTGGCGAGCCCTCCACTGACGTTCTCGACGCTCGGCACGTCGATCTCCAAGCGGTTTTACTCGAGGAACCGACGGCGCACTGTGGGCTACACGGTTGCCTGGCCGCCGGGTCAACGGCCGGGCGACCCGCTCCCACTGATCGTGATGCTCCACGGTGAGGGCGCCAACCACACCAATGCTCTGGCCGGGATGTCGCCGGCCGAGGCGGTGGCACTACAGATCGGGGGTCGTCCACTTCGGCCAATGGCCTTGGTCACAGTGGACGGCGGAGACGGCTATTGGAATCCGCACCCGGGTGACGATCCCTTGACGATGATCGTTGACGAGCTCATCCCGCGCTGCCAGACCATGAACCTGGGCCGACTGCCAAACCGGATTGGCACAATGGGCATCTCGATGGGTGGGTACGGAGCGCTGCTCGTCGCTGAGAAGCATCCAGGGCTCATCGCCGCAGTCGCCGCAATCAGTCCCGCTGTCTGGACTAGCTATCCCCAGGCCTCAGCAGCGAACGACCGCGCCTACGCCTCTGCATCTGACTTCGCCGCTGACGACGTCGTGACCCACACCTCAACGCTTGCCGGCAAGCCCGTGCGCATCGCCTCTGGAATCGATGATCCATTCCATCCGGGAGTTGTCGCGCTTGGTCAAGCCCTCCCCCCCGGTGCAATCGTGGACATCTCGAAGGGCTGTCACACGGGAGATTTCTTCATCGCCCAAGAGCCACCGTCGCTCGAGTTCCTTGCGCAGCACCTCTGAGGGACCCTTGGTTCACCCCGCAAGGTTGGAGGTGATTGAGCGCGGTCGCGCCAGAGAGCGGACGCCGAAGTCGCGCTCAGTCCGTCCCAGGATCGCCGAACTGAGACCGTCCGTCTCGCTCCAAGGCGCGTCCGAAAAGGCTTGCACGCGTTCGGAGGTGGTCCAGCAACTCCAACGGGGACAACACCTCGAAGTCGGCGGCAGCGTTTCCCAGGACCAGCGTTGGCCAATCAAGTGAATCCGATGCCATGGTGAATCGACACCGCCCAGGTCCGACATCTTCAAGGGTGCCCCACGGGCCAACACGCTCCCGGACGACGGCTGTTGGGGCATGGATGAGTACGTCCACCTGGTAGCGCGACGGGACGCTCTCGATACTGGACCGGACGAACTCCGCAGCGTTCTCAGCGGGCAGTTCGCGGGGGATGGCGTGAGCCCCCGTGACTCTTGGCTCCGTGAGTCGGTCAAGGCGAAAGGTCCGCCAATCGAACCGGGTCAGATCCCATGCGACCAGATACCAGCGCCTTCCCAGGAGGACGAGCCGGTGCGGGTCCACCGCCCGGGTGCTCGGTACACCGCCGCTATCGGTGTAGTCGAACTCCAGGCGCTCGCCGTCCCGGCAGGCCTGGGCCACCGAGACCAGGACACCCGCACCGACACTGGCGGCGGACTCGTGCCATGGGAGAGAAACGGTCATCGCTGCGAGTGCGTCGATGCGGCGCCGGAGCGAAGTCGGCATCACCTGGATCACCTTGCTGAGCGCTCGCAGCGAGGACTCCTCGATGTCCACGACCGAGCCTGCCTGGATCGCCGAATGCAGCCCTACGCCGATGGCGACGGCTTCGTCGTTGTCGAGCAAGAGGGGAGGAAGGACTGCGCCCGCCGCAAGCTGGTAGCCACCGTCTACGCCCCGACGGGCCTCGACGGGGTAGCCCAGATCTCGTAGGCGATCGATGTCACGACGGAGCGTTCGCGGCGAGACCTCGAGGCGAGCAGCCAGGTCGGTCCCAGGCCAGTAGCGCCGGGACTGGAGCAGGGACAGCAGGCGGAGCGTGCGCGTGCCGGGCGTGGTCATCTGGCCAGTATCGCGGGATTTAGGCCAGCATCTGGCCGCTAATGGTCTTAGGGTGCCGAAATCAGCCCAAATGAAAGGACCAGCTCATGGCATCCACCATCACCACTGACCTCGAGCGGAACGACCTCGTGAACGCATTGCGGGAACATCGGAATCTCCTGCTCCGCACCGTCTCAGGCTTGACGGATGACCAAGCTCGGTTGACTCCCACCACGAGCGAGCTCTGCCTGGGAGGCATCATCAAGCACGTCGCGCTCGTCGAAGAGGGCTGGGTCCGCTTCATGGAGGAGGGCCCACATGCTCAAGGCCCCCCCGACGAGGCCGCCTATGAGGCCCATGCCGCCGGCTTTCGCATGGCGGACGAAGAGACGCTGGCGGACCTGGTCGCTCGTTACGAGGCCGTTGCTCAACTCACCGACGCGGCAATAGTCGCCCTGCCTTCACTCGATGCATCCCACCCGCTTCCCGAGGCCCCGTGGTTTGAGCCTGGCGCGCATTGGTCCGCTCGTCGAGCACTCATTCACATCGTGGCTGAGACGGCCCAGCACGCCGGTCACGCCGACATCATCCGCGAGACCATCGACGGAGCAAGGTCCATGGGCTAACAGAACAGAACCGGACGCTTGGATGTGCGCGCGGTGGAAGCTGGAGCTGTGGGTCGGTCGTGGGGGAACGCTCGCTTACGTGCTCAAGATCTCGCAGTAGCTGTGACGCCGACGCGGGTTCTACCAGGCCTCGATCCACTCGAGATGGCCCGGGCGCGCTGTTGGCGGAGTCAGGCAACGCCTATGAAGGTGCCTCCGGGGTCCCTGAAATGACCGACAATGTCGGTGGGCCTTGCTTGCCCAGAGCCCGCTATTGATCGTAAGAGCGGAAAAGCGGAGTGCCTGCCACGGCGATGTGAGCTCAGGCCGGCTCCACGTCCGGGACCGATAGGTCTACAGTCGCCACCCAGGCGACCGAGAGGTGGTGAAGTGGGAGCACGGACCAACCCGCGTCCAGCACGCGGGTACCTTTTCGTAGGTTCCGTCGGATGCGCGGTCCTTGTCGTGCTCTTAGGTCTCGCCCCGTCCACCGCGGGCAGTCGGGCTGAAGGAGCCAATGTGTCCAAAACGATACAAGGCACGATTTCGGTTGGGTCCCCTGTGCCAAAACTAACTCTCGATAAGAAGGAGTTCTGCAACTGCGGCAAATTCAACACGGTTGAAAGCAAAGCGGTGCCGACGAGCATCGCTTCGGGAAGCTCGTACTCCTTTTCGTACTACACGCCGCCTGTCTCGCTGGATGCCACTCAAATAATCTTCTATTACAAGATTGGTCAAGGCCCCTTCTATCTCGCGGGATACACCTACCTACCGCACCTCGGTGCAAATCAGAAATCGTGCAAGATCCAGTACCGCGACCGCACTGATACCAGCGCGTCTCCGTACGTCTGCTCGGTAAGCTTCGCCGAGTCCAGCAACCCCTACATTGCCAAGCCCGTGTTCAATGTCGGAGAAAAACCGATCAAGCAAGTTACGGACAGCGACGAGCAAGTAGCGCTCATGAAGGATTATTTCTCCACCTTTTGCGCGACGGGCAACTATGAACGGTGCACATTCACAAATACCAAGGTGCAGTACTTTCAGACATCCCCAGCTCAGCAGGTCGGCCGCTTGCAACAAAATTGCACGGAGTCTGAGCTGGAATACGAGGTCCGGTGGAAGACCGAACATAGCGAGGAAAATTCCTTCGGGGTCAAACTCAAAGGAGAGATCGGTTTCAAGATTGGTGAGGCTGTCAAGGCCGGTGTTGCACTCGAACTCGCTTACGAACACAAGTGGGTGGACACGGTGTCCTTCGATGAGACCACCAGGATCAAAGTTCCACCGGGCAAGGTTGGTGGTATTTATCTCTCTTCAGGCAATGTGACCGTGACCGGAGATTTCCGTCTGGTAGGAGACGACATGATCTACCTGTTGAACGACGTCCACGTCACCTACCCCATTGACGGAACAGCCAAGGACCCATTTGGAAAGGTGTACGAGCCCATCGTCACGTCACGGATCACTGGAGACGCTCCGTGTGGAGAGTCCACGAAGTAGATCAGCTCCGGCCTGCAATAACCGGACTGCTGCGATTACGGACGATTGGTTGAGACGCAGCACTCTGCGTGCCGGTAGCGGGGGTCAGCCGTCGGTCTCCTGAAGGTAGCCCAAACTTTGCCGTCCGGATCGGCGAAGAAGAACATCGGCGGCGAACCGTCCAGGTGAACCACCTCGTCGTTGTTCAGGTGTGCCTTCGCCTGCTGAAGTCGGTCGTAGGCGGCGTCGGCATGGCCGGTGCCCAAGGGCACTGCCATCGCGATCTCGCTATCCGGCGACAACGGGCCAGTGCCACGCTGTGGCACGACCCTAACGCAGCCGAGAACAATGGAGCCCTCTTGCCATACCGCTCCATTCGGTCAGGCTGGCTGGTTCCTGACGTCTGATCAAGGGCTGATCCCCGAGCGCAGCAGAGGCCGGTTAAGGGCATCGCAGCGGGTTCCTGAAGGGAGGTTTGACGGGCTGGAGTATCGCCGGCGCGCACAAACAGCCTTGCCCGCAGCCAGCCGGTCTTGATCGGACCTTCAGGCGGGTCGAGAAGTGGCGTGCCGGATCGCACGGTCGCTCAGGGACAGGATCGACCAAATCCGTGAAACAAAGCTGTCTGAGAAGACATACATAGTCTGAGGGCAAGCTGGGAGGTGGCAGGGGGGTGGCAGCCGAAAAGCGCGTAGACCGTTTTACTGAACTCTATGAGGAGTCGCGCGCCCGTCTACTTGCCTATGCACTCAGGAGGACTGCTTCGTCCGAAGACGCCGCTGATGCGGTGGCTGAGACGTTTGGCATCGCTTGGCGGCGGTTCGACGAAATCCCACAGGGGGAATCGAGCGTTCTTTGGTTATACGCGACCGCCCGTCGAGTGATAGCCAACCAAACGCGTCGCATCCAACATCGCTCACAACTCCTTCAGCAGATCGCGAACGCTCTCAGTACTGAATTGAGTGTGGACGCGAGCGAGCAAGACGGTTTGGAAGCGGGCGTCGCGCTTGCCCGCATGACGGATGAAGATCGTGAACTGCTGATGCTGGCTGCATGGGAGGGTCTCACTTCCACGCAGCTTGCCTGCGTCCTGGGTTGCTCTTCGACTGCGGCACGAATCCGACTCCATCGGGCCCGGTCGCGCCTTAACGCAGAAATGAAGGGACTAGGAGCATGGATCGAAGGTAGCGGTACCTCCCGACGATCCATGAGCCGAACATCGGCTCCTGTATCGATATCCGAGGAGACATGAAATGACCAGCTCCCAAGCTCTGACGAGAGCCGATCCAATCGGCTCTATGGACATTGAAGCTCTTTCGGCGGATCCTCTCTTCGACCAACTTCTGAACGAGATCGTCGCGGAGAATCCCGATAAGCCGAGAGCGACCCCCGCCGCGGCAGTTAGGGACAATGACCTGGGCAAAGTGATGCTCGGACGACTACCCGAACGGCTTCGCCTCCAGCGACGACTCGCACTCACAGTGGCGGTCGTCGTTGTGATCGGTGGGACGGCTCTCTCCATGGGGCTCTCGAGAAGTGACTCGGGGATAATGACAACGCCATGGAACGCAGCAAGAGTGTTGCCAGGCCACGGCGAAAGCATCGCTGGAACGCGAGCGATGGGTTCTTGGGAGCTCGTGGGCGACGTTGTAAGCACCGGTTGGCAGCAGAACACGGTCGGACCACCGCCGGCCAACATCACTTGTCCCAGCATCACTGCGTGTTATGCGCTCGCCGGCGACTACGCCACGCCATATGTGAATGCCCCTTTGTTGTCAGAATCGCTCTATGTCACCGGCGACTTGGGTAACACATGGTCTCTCTTGCCCATGCCGAGTGGCTTCGATCCAACCAGCGGCCTCACGTGCGCGGACTCTTCGAACTGCTCAGCTGGTGGAACTCTCAGCGGAAGCTCGGTGTTCATCACTACCAGTGACTCAGGGCACCAATGGACCATCATTCCGTTGACTCTTACACCGGGCTACCAGCTGTTTGAGCTCAGCTGTTCATCGGAAAGTGCCTGCCAAGGCGTGGTAGGGCCATCTTGGGCTGCTCAATACATGTCGAAAGGCGTCGGCCTCTTGACCCCGCGTCCTCCTCAGGAGCTCTTCGTAACGACTGCGAACGCGGGTAGAACGTGGGTGTCGACGCCGTTTCCACCCTCATACTGGGTAAGCACCCTTGCCTGTCCAGAAGCGTCCGATTGTGTTGTCATGGGGATTTCCAAGGTGGCGTACGAGCCGGTTTCTAAGCAACAACTTGAGGAATATCCACCAGCAACGAGAATCAAGATTCCCAAGCGTTACCCAGACGCTGTTGCTTACTTCGTCCAGTCGACAAAAGACGACGGCGCCACCTGGCAGAATGGAACCTTGCCCCAAGCGGCGGGATTCCCGAGCAGACTCTCCTGCGCGACCTCGTCCGACTGCGCGGCACTCGATTTGACGACTATTCCGAACCCCTCACCGTGTCTGAGCAATGGAAGCGTCCCCGGAGGGGAGAACTCTTGTTTTGGCGGTACGACCGTTGCGGTGTCAGACGTCGTCACCACGAGCGATGGTGGAGTTGCGTGGCAAGCTCGCACATTTCCGGCGACCGTCCCGTTACCGACTATGTCTGCTCTGTACTGCCCATCGAGCAGTGAGTGCTGGGTCACTGGATCCGAAGCGGTTCCGCAGGTCATCGGAAGACTTCATGACGGCGGTTCCTCCGTAATCCTCCATACGACCGATGGAGGACTTACGTGGTCCAGGACCACTTTCGCGGTGCCCGCTGGGGCCCCGAATCCGTATGGACAATCATTCACGAACATAAATTCCATCAGTTGCCCGACTCCGAACACCTGTATAGCTCTCGGTGAATCCGCACAAGGCGCCAAGACCACGCCGGTTTATAGCTACGTCGGCCAACGGTAGGCGAGCCCGTCTTGTCAAGCTTGGCGACGCAGATCCGGTACGAGGACGCGATCAAGTTGCTTTACCGCCTCCCGCGAAATTCGTGTTGGTTAGCCACACAATCACCGTACCGAGAGTAAAGCGAAGTGTCCGGCCCCCAAGAACTGGTCCATTTCTCTGTGAGTCCCAGGGAAAATGTCAGGACCAGTAAGGGGTAGCCAGTGACTACGAAGAAGCACTCGATCGAGCAGATCATCGCCAAGCTGCGAGAGATGGAGAGCCCACGGGGCAGGGGATGACGATCCCCCATACTGCCAAGAAGCAGCTCGGGATCACGGACCAGACCTTCTATTGCTGGCGCACCCGCTGCGGGTCACTCAAAGAGGATGAGGCGAAGCGCCTCCAGATCCTCGAGCAGAATGCACGGCTGAAGCACATCATCGCCGGGGCACGTAGGGGGCACGACAGCCGTTGCGGGCAATGCGCTGGCGGAGGCGACGTTGCAAGAGATGGGATCTGACCTGGAAGCTTGGAAGAGAGCGGGCGACGAAGAGAGCGGGCGACGGGAATCGAACCCGCGTTCTCAGCTTGGGAAGCCCGTCGAGGGATTCTCCGTGACCTGCGGATAAGCGGGGAAGTTCCAGCTCAACCCCATTTCGCACCTGAATCGCTGCTATTCGCTGTTGGCCCCTGTTTGTCGTGGCTTGTTGCACGAAATGGGTCCGAATCGGTCTGTTGCACGCTGTTGCACGAAGCCTGGTGTAGTTCTCAGCCATGCAAGCTGAGAACGTCTGAAGATCGGTCCGTTTCGGCGAGGGCGGATCAGCGTCGTGTCGCAATGGACTCGACGAGCGAGTCAGCGAGGACGTCGATCCCGCCGCTTCGGTTCACCTCATCGACGAAGTCGTCCAGCGCGGCCTGGTCGGACATGTCGATCCCCCTTTGCTGGAGGGCGAGCGCCATGGTCTTCGCCGGTCCCCATACCTCGGGGTCCTGGGACAGCTCGATCATCTCGGGAGCGAACTCGTACGTCGCGTCGACGGAAGCCCGGATGGAACGCTCGGGAATGGCCCGTCTTCGTCCGACGAAGCGAATCCATGCGGCGAGGACGTCGGGGAGCAACGTGAATGCATCACCGTCCAGGGGAATCTTTCGGGGTGCCCAGTCGAGACAGAAGATCTCGACCATGACGGGGCTGAACCGCAGCGGTGTACCGAGGGCGTAGTCGAGCGAGAAGGTGAGCAACTGGTCGGCCAGTTCTTCGACCGTCGTGTCTTCGCTGTCCCCATCCCCGACGCCCGTAAGGCCGACCACCTCATCGGACTCCAGGAATTCGGCGAGCAGCTCATCACGCTCCTCGTCGTTGGGTGAGGGCGTCTGAGGCACCTTCCCGCCGACCGGAAGCGTGGCTAGGCGCGCCAGGACGAGCGCGCGCAAATGGTCGAAGTCCTCGGTGGTGGGCGGGTCGAAGGTCAGCTCGGTCATCTCGAGGGCGACCCGCCATCGGGCGGCTGCCTCCTTCAGTGAGATCTCCTTGTATTCCGGGTCGTCGGGCTCGTCGCGGTTCTGTCGGAGATTGGCGAGCACCTCTGCAATGCCGGCCGGCACCGCGAATGCGTCTTTTGCGAGCCCGCCGAGATTGTGGTCGACGTAGACGCCGATCGTGGTCTCGTGGCCCGGACCGTCGAATCCCACCATGACCGCGACCCCATCGTCGTCGATCGGATCGAACGAAACCCAAGCGGTCGTGGGCCGTTCGGTGCCGAGACCCGGAGCCCAGGATCTTTCGGGAGTCCCTCGGACGGCGAGACGTTCAGCCTCCCGACGAGCGCGAGAGCCGTGAGGATCGGGGGCGACCGCGCTCAAGGCCCGCAAGACAATGAGCGCGGCCGTCGTGCCCCGTCTGGCCGCATAGTCGATCATCCCGCCCGCGAAGACCTCGACGGCGTCCATGCCGACGAGTTCGGAACTGGCCCAGATTGACCACATCTGCGACGCCCACATCTCGACCGCGAGCGGCGGGATGTCGTCGGACAGATCCTTCGGGGCGGAGCGGAGGAGTCGTTCGAATATGTCCTCCAGGCCGGCCCGCTCCGCCGTGCTCAGTCGATTGAAATGACCACCTTTGGGAGTAACCCGGCCGCCCTTCTTCTTACGCTGTCCACCCACGTCATCCACCTCTCGACCCTTGCTGAGGTCAACCTATCGCTGGCCCTGGGGACGGTGGGCGACCGCTTCTGACGAGGAGGAACGGTCGTCTCGGGGGGTCATCGATGGCCCCATCCGCCGGCTGCCTGGCTGAACGCCCCGACATTCGCGTCCAGCGGGGTAATCGGGACTTGTGACGATCCACTCCCTCGAGGTGTGGACCCGACGACATGCCGCAGAGATCAGCGACGGTAAAACGCCAGACTCAAGTTGCCGTTAACGCTATAACAAAGTAGCCAATTCAGTTATAGTGTCCTTCTGTGGACCCAACGAGATTTGTAGCGCCGGACATGGGCGTCGCCCTCAAAGGCCCTGGAAGATGGGGTTTCTTCCGCTTCGTCCCCGAACCGATCCCCAGAACCCTGTCGCTCGATTCGGACACCATCCTCGCCCTTTCAGCGGCCGACACCGCATTGGGCCGGTTGGCCGGCGCTGGCCGCCTTCTCCCCAATCCCCATCTACTCGTCAACCCCTACGTGACCCGCGAGGCCGTGGCCAGCTCGAGGATCGAAGGAACTCAGGCGTCGCTGAGCGAGGTACTCGAAGCGAGCGCCACGGGCCTCAGTACTCCCGGCAGTGACGTGCAGGAGGTGCAGAACTACATCGCGGCTTTCAATTCTGGGTTGAGGCTCCTCCAATCCATGCCTCTCTGCCTGCGCTTGATCCGTGATGTCCACGCAGTCCTCATGGAGGGCGTGCGGGGTCAGGAGCGGAGCCCGGGAGAATTCAGGTCCACACCGAACTGGATCGGTTCCCCCACAGACAACCCGGACAATGCCACGTATGTCCCACCACTTCCTGACGAGATGGGCCGGCTCCTCGATGACCTCGAGAGCTTTCTCAACGAGGACGTCCGGCTACCGGCACTCGTGCGCTGTGGTCTCGCCCACTACCAATTCGAGACGATCCACCCGTTCCTCGACGGGAATGGACGTCTCGGCCGTTTGCTCTGTGTCTTCTACTTGGTCCAGCAGGACCTCCTTCCCCAACCACTGCTGTATCTGAGCGCATACTTCGAGACGCATCGAAGCGAGTATTACGACCGGCTCCAGGCGGTGAGGGAGAGGGGCCAGTTGCAGGAATGGCTGCAGTTCTTCCTCACGGCGGTGGCGCATCAAGCGACCGATGCCGTCGAACGAGCCGAACGTCTTGCTGACCTTCGCGAGAAGTACCGACGAGGCCTTGCTACGACGCGGAGCAGAGCATCAGAAGTCGTCGAGCTCCTGATGGCCAATCCATTCGTCACCGTTCGAAATGTTCAAAGTGAGCTCGACATTACGCAGCCCGGTTCACTCAATCTCCTGCGGGGGATAGAGCGGCGCGGTTGGTTACGTGAGATGGGAGCGATCGGACGGGGTGGCCGCGTCGTTTGGGTGGCTCCCGAAATCCTTGCGGTGATTGCTGACCTTCCCGACTCGCCTGCACCTCCACGGTGAGCTCGCAGCGGTGCAGCGCCGCTTCGGCTCCTGCGGCATCGGAGTGCGGCGATGTGCTCTGCCCGAGGACCGTTTGAAGGTGAAGCGCTGCGTCCCGATCACGCGCGGGGATCCAGGCCCAGTAGATATCGAGGGTGGTCGAGGTGCGGGCGTGACCGAGACGGTTGGCGACGGTACGAACGTCGATTCCCGCGCTCAACAGCTCGGTAGCGACGAAGTGTCGCAAATCGTGAAGGCGCACGCCACCTACGCCAGCCTTCCGGCGCAGACGTTCCCATCGGCGGCTTACCAGTTCAGGTCGCCATGGTTGCCGTCCCTGGCCGTCGTTCGTGAAGATCAGGTCTTCCGCCACGACGCTTCGACCGACGGTGCAGGCGATCTCATGCGCGCGCAGGAGGTGACTTCTGAGCGCGCCAACGGCGTCGTCAGTGAGCGATACAAGGCGTACTCGTCCGGTTTTGGTGGACTTGAAGATGATGCCCGTGTTCTTGGTGGCGGAGACGGATCGTTCGATGCGAACGGTGGCATCATTGAGGTCGACATCCGCCCAGCGAAGTGCACAGATCTCGCCTCGTCGAGCGCCCGTTGCGACTGCAATCTGGAGCCAGGTGGCCAGACTCGGGTCAGCGGCTGCGGCTGCTGCCAGCAAGTTCCGGACCACGGGGATGGCGGGAGGGTAGACGATCGCACGCGGAACTTCCGGCCTGGTCGCAACTGACACCGGGTTGCGCGTCAACCATCCCCAACGAACGGCCTGGGCCACAGCTCGGTGCAAGACCACGTGAGCGCACCTCACCCGCGAGGGCCCGAGACCCCTCGCAGTCATCTTTGCGTAGAGCTGGTCACAGTCGCGTGCGGTCAGTTTCCACAGGGGGATCTCGCCGAGGGAGGGAACGAGGTGCTGACGCACCACGCTCTCCCAGTCCTGGCGGGTCGTCGGCGCGAGGTGTGCGACAACGAGGAATTGCTCGAGTAGAAGGCCCACCGTCACCGACGCCCCACCATGCAGGCCGGCGCCGACTTCCACAACCATGCGCTGTAATGCGGCTCGCGCCTCGGTCCGGGTTCCTGAGACGGTCCGTGACAGTCGTCGCCGGGTTCCCTGGAGAGGATCCGGGTCGCCAGTTACCTGAAGTCGCCAGCGTCCTGGTGCTCGCTGAGTCATCGTTCCAGTGCGTGGTCGTGGCATCTCTGCCTTATCGGCAGGAATCCGGCCTACGTCGAAGGGCACCCGTTCGGCACCACGCCGCTTCCGTGCGGTCCCTGCCGAGCGAGCGCACTGGTGGGCGACGAAAACCTGTGGTCAGGGGCTGTCTGCCTGACCGATGCGCGGGCGGCCGGACCGTTGCCAGCGACCTTCGAATTACCCTCCCCGTTGCGAAATCGCACCGAAACGCACCAGAATCGAGCGTCGCCGCGCGTGTCCGGCGTTCGATCTGTGTCTCCAGCTGGGCACTTGCCGAGAGCGGGCGACGGGAATCGAACCCGCGTTCTCAGCTTGGGAAGCTGATGTTCTGCCTCTGAACTACGCCCGCGAGAACGCCGCAAATCTACACGCTGGGCAAACACGGACTTCCGGTGGACGAACACCTCCGGGGGCAGCCACGGAGGTACTTGATTGAGCCCGAAAGCCGGGTTTCGAGCAGGCACGCCCGGGGCATCCAACGGGCGTCGCCCTCCAGGAGCGGCCGAGTCATCCAACCTCCAAGTACGCCCAGATGTGGCGGCCCCACTATCCTCTGGGCCGCATCGAAATCCCAGGTGGCGCTCGCACTTCGTCACCGTTCCTGTTTGACGATCTGAGATAGGCGAGGAGCATTCGTGCCCGTCAGAATCATCATTGGCCTTCTTGTCACAGTGATCGGCTTCGGCATCGCCGGCCGCCGGTTCCACTGGCTGTCCAAGCTCATCCGGTCGGGGAAGAAGGACCCCAACCGGGCCCGCGGGCCCATCCGGCGCAAGGTGGAGGCCGAGACCGTCGAGGTGGCCGGCCAGCGCAAGCTCCTGCAGTGGACCGTTCCCGGCCTGGCCCACTTCTTCACCATGTGGGGCTTCACCATCCTGCTGCTCACGATCATTGAGGCCTACGGCGACCTCTTCAACAAGTACTTCCACATCCCGGGGATCGGGACCTGGAACTGGGTCGGCTTTATTGAGGACTTCTTCACGGTGGCGGTTCTGCTCGCCCTCATCACCTTCTCCATCATCCGCCTGAAGAACGCCCCGAGCCGCCTCGAGCGCAAGTCGCGCTTCTTCGGCTCTCATCTCGATGCCGCCTGGATCACCCTCCTCATGATCGCCGGCGTCATGATCACCCTGCTCCTTTACCGCGGGGCCCAGGTCAACACCAACCCGACCCAGTTCCCCTACGGCTGGGGAGCCTTTGCCTCCCACACCGTGGCCAAGCTCCTGCACCCGCTTGGTGCCGGGACGAACTCGGTCCTGGTGACTGTCTTCCTCCTCCTCAATATCGCCATCATCTCGGGCTTCATCGTGTTCGTGTCGTACTCCAAGCACCTGCACATCTTCTTCGCGCCGATCAACATCGCCTTCTCGCGTCGTCCCCGTGCCCTCGGCGCCCTGTACAGCACGCCCGATATGGACATGGAGAACGTCGACGAGGACACCGTGTTCGGCGTCGGTGAGATCGGCCACTTCACCTGGAAGCAGATGCTCGATTTCTCCACCTGTACCGAGTGCGGGCGTTGCCAGTCGGCCTGTCCCGCCTGGACGACGGACAAGCCGCTCTCGCCGAAGCTGCTCATCATGGGCCTGCGCGACAACATGTTCGCCTCGGCCACGCCGCTGCTGACCGGGGAGGGCGAGCAGACCGCCCTGGTGCCCAACGTCATCGACCCCGAGGTGCTGTGGGCCTGCACCACCTGCGGCGCCTGCGTCAACGAATGCCCGGTCGACATCGAGCACATCGACGCCATCGTCGACATGCGTCGCTACCAGGTGCTGATGGAGTCCGAGTTTCCCTCAGAGGCGGGGCTCATGCTGCGCAACGTCGAGAACCAGGGCGACCCGTGGGGACTGGGCCAGAACAAGCGCACCGAGTGGACCGAGAGTCTCGACTTCGAGGTGCCGGTGATCACCGGCACCATCCCGGACGACATCGAGTACCTCTACTGGGTCGGCTGCGCCGGAGCCCTCGACGAGCGGGCCCGCAAGGGCGTGCAGGCCACGGCGCGCATGCTGCACCGGGCCGGCGTCACCTTCGGCATCCTCGGCCCGAAGGAGTCCTGCACCGGCGACCCGGTGCGGCGTCTCGGCAACGAGTACCTGTACCAGGAGCAGACGAAAATGAACATCGCCACCCTCGACGAGGCGGGCGCCAAGAAGATCATCGCCAGCTGCCCGCATTGCTTCAACACCATCAAGAACGAGTACCCCGCTCTCGGGGGCAACTACGAGGTCATCCACCACGCCGAGCTGCTCGAGCACCTGGTGCGGTCCGGCAAGCTCACGCCCGGGTCGGGTTACTCGGGCAAGGTCACCTATCACGACCCCTGTTACCTGGGCCGGCACAACCGGATCATCGAGGAGCCGCGGACGGTGCTCAGCGCCATTCCCGGGGTCGAGCAGATCGAGATGAAGCGCTGCAAGGAGCGGGGCTTCTGCTGCGGGGCCGGCGGCGCTCGCATGTGGCTGGAGGAGAACACCGGGAAGCGGATCAACATGGAGCGCACCGACGAGGCACTCGGCACGGGCGCCGACGTCGTTTCCACGGCCTGCCCCTACTGCATGATCATGCTCGACGACGCCGTGCGCGCCCACGACAAGCAGGATGACGTGCGCGTGCTCGATCTCTCCCAACTGGTGGAGGAGTCGCTCAACGGAGGACCCGTTGCGAAGGCCCCACCGACTCCGGCCGAGTCGCCGGCGTAGTCCTCCGCCGCCGGTCCGGATCGCCGAGCCTCAGCCGCCGATCAGCCCGTAGGCCCGCTCGGGTCGCAGCGTGAGGGCGAGCCGCCTGTCGGCGATCATGGCCGCCCGGTACTCGTCCCAATTCGGGTGGGCGCCCGAGCCCGCCTCGTAATAACGGATCAACGCCTCGACGGTCGCGTCATGCGGGTCGGCTGCCACCGGCGAAAGCTCGGCCGCTGCCTCAATCACGACGTACTGGTAGAAGTTGTCGCCCAGCACGTAGAGCGACGCACGCGGGTCGCGCCGAAGATTGGCCGTCTTCGCCCTGTCGTCGGTGATGGAGATCAGGAACGTGTCGCCCTCGTCGGGGACGTACATGATGTTGGAGAGCTGTGGCCGGCCATTGGCGCGGATGGTGGCCAGGACCCCGTTGTTGCGGTCCCGGGCGAATGCGAGTGCTTCGGTCAGTTCCATGGGTCCGACCGTAGCGGCCCTATGGAGACGGGCTACGTCGAGACGGGCTCCGGCTTCAGGGGCTCCACGACGACCTCGTCCTTGGAACGGTCAGCGATCACGAGATGGATCACCGCCGCCACGATCGCTCCCACCAGCGGGGCAATCAGGAAGAGCCAGACCTGGCTGAGCGCCGTGCCGCCGACAACGAGGGCCGGCCCCAGGCTCCGAGCCGGGTTCACTGACGTGCCGGTGAGTGGAATGCCGATGAGGTGCACGATCACCAGGCCGAACCCGATGGCCACGCCGGCGGCGCCCTGAATGGCGGCCTTGTGCGTGGCGAACAGCACGATCATCACGAAGATCGCCGTCAGCACGACCTCAATGAGGAAGGCGCCACCCTGGCTCACGAACAAGTGCGACTCCTTGCCGTACCCGTCGGTGCCCAACCCTTGGATCGACTTCTTGTAGAGCGGGGACGTGGTGAACATCCAGTAGAGGAGGTAGGCCCCGGCGATCCCGCCGATCACCTGGGCCACGATGTAGGCCACGCCCTCGGCCAGCTTCATGCGCCCCGAAGCGATGAAACCGAGCGTGACCGCCGGGTTGACGTGGCACCCGGAGATCGGCCCGATGGCATAGACGAGGGCGACGAGCACCAGGCCGAAGGCCAGCGCGGTGGCGGCGACTCCGGCGGCATAGCTGAGACCGAACAGCTTGAAACCAAATGTCTCAGTGGCAACGCCGACAGCGACGACGACAAGGATCAGCGTCCCGAGGAACTCCGCGGCGAGCTTTCTGGGCTCCAGATTCATGGCCATGACCTCCTGTGTCCAGGCGAGGGAATTGGACACAGGAAGTCTCGCAGCGCCGGTTGGCCGAGGCGCGGATGCCCGGAGCGAACTCCCAGCTCACAGGGTTGACACGGGCGGTGCAGCGCCAAGCGCCCGTTGGGTTCCTAAATGGCGGCCATCGCCCTTTCGTCGGCCTCACGCAGCCGGGTGGCCATGGCGGCCAGCATCTTGCGGGAGAGTGCCGGCACCGCATCGAGCACGCCGTTGAACTGGCGCTGGCCGAGGACGAGCAATGTCATCTCGGTTTCCGACGTCACCGTGGCCGAGCGCGGGCGGCGGTCGAGCAGCGCCATTTCGCCGAAGTACTGGCCCGGCCCGAGCGTGGCCACCTTGCGGTTGTTACGCCGCACCGCCGCCTGTCCCTTCACAATGAGGAAGAACTCGCGGCCGATGGTGCCCTGCTCGCACAGGATCCGGCCGGGTGGCACCGTCACCTCTTCGAGTGCGCGCTTGATGGTGCGCAAGTCCTTGGCCGACGAGGTGGAGAAGAGCCAGATCTTGGACATGTCGAATTTGTCGCTGCTCATGGCGCAAACAGTACCCGCGCGCCTTTCCACATGCTCGTTTGTCAGCCCTGCCGAGGTTCAGACGGCGTCGGCCCCGCGTTCGCCGGTGCGGACCCGGACCACCGTCTCGGCGGGTACGACCCAGACCTTGCCGTCGCCGATCTTGCCGGTCACAGCGGAGGAGACGATGGCGTCGACCACGGCCTCGGCCCGATCGTCCTCCACGAGGACCTCGAGCCGGAGCTTGGGCACGAAGTCGACCTGGTATTCCGCTCCGCGGTAGTTCTCGGTGTGCCCCCGCTGGCGTCCGAAACCCTGCGCTTCGGTGAGGGTCATGCCGGCGACACCCATGTTCTTCAGGACGTTCTTGACGTCGTCGATCTTGAACGGTTTCACGACCGCTACCACGAGCTTCATCTGCCGTACCTCACGATCCGCCGGGCGTCTGCGCCCTCCCTGAGCACGTTAGACACCCCGGACGGGGGCGGTGCCGCAGCGAGGTTTCGAACGGCCTGCCAGGACCTTCTTGGGCAGGAGCGCTGGTCCCACTCCAGGTGGTGTCCCCGGCGCTCAGCTCCCGTCGCCCCGCGTCGCGGGCGCCCGGCGTCACGTTCTACGAGGGGGAGCGCTCGGCGTCGTCGATCGCAGTAAGGAGCTCTCGCGCCCGCTGGGTGTCGGCATGGTCCTCACCGAGCAGACGGGTCCTGTTCTCCAACAGGTTCCGACCGATCACCTTTGCCTCATCGAGCTCGTGCAGCCACAACAGCGTGGTGGCGAGGTTCTCGAAAGAAGCCAGCGTTCTGGGATCGTCGGGACCCCAGGTCCTGTTCCGAACGTCGAGGACACGGCGGCGGAGCGCGCAGGCCTCGTGAACAAGCCCGAGCTGGGCCAGCGTCGTCGCCAGGTGCGACAACGCCTTCATGCAGTCTTCGGTCTCCCCCGCACCATGACGCGTGTAGCCAACCACCGCCTCTTGCAGGTAGCGACGGGACCCGGCGAGGTCCCCCAGATGGCGCAGCGTGCACCCCAGCCACTCCATCGCTTGGCACGTACGCACGTCATCTGGACCGAGGGCGCTGCTGCGAGAGGCGACGATGTGCTCGAAAAGAGCCAACGCCTCCGCATGTCGGCCCAGCCGGTCGAGGTCGAACCCCTGCAACGCCTCCGCCGCGAGCGTGCTGGGATCATCCCTTCCCAGGGAACTTCGCAGGTGGACGACGACGTCGCTTCTGAGCTCCAACGCGTCATCGAACCGGCCGAGGCGTTCCAGTCGATGGGCGAGATCGCCCTTGGCGTCCTGGGTCATGGGGGAATCTGGACCACGGTGGCGGAGCGACCAGTCCAGATTTGCTTGCGCGACCTGGAGGGTCGCCTCGGGATCCGACTCCCTCCTCTGCGCTTCTCGATCTGCCGCTTGGGTGACGCGATGACGTAGCCACGGCAGCGGTCCTCGTTGCGGTCGGTCCGTCCGGGACATCGCGTCAGCGTATTTCGATCCGGGCAGGAGGCCGGAGTGACCTGCCCGAAGGGACCCATTCCGGGAGATTGCTAGCCTGCGCCGGTGCCCGCGAGTCGAGACACCGGCAATTCCGGCAACGACCGGGCCCCCATGACGCGGTGGCAGCGTTTGAAGTACTCGATCGTGCAGCCGGATGGCGCCGATGAGAAGGGCGCGACCGACGAACGTTCAGTCGAGGAGCTCGAAGACGCCATCGCGCGTTCCGACGACAAGGAGCGCGCCATCGGCCTGGTGGCCGCCCCGCTCGCCGCCATCATCGGCATCCTGGTGGGTTCGGACACCATTCAGCACGCCAAGGACACGCACCAGAGCGTCACTATCTACGACGAGCTCACGTACGTGATCCTCGCCATGTCGGTCCTCATTCTGGTGTCCTCGCTGCTGCGGAAGCGGCTCTTCCAGGGCATCACACTCGCGCTGTTCGGCCTGGCGATCTTCAACCTGCGGTTCTGGGGCTTCGGCGTGCCGTTCCTGTTGGCCGGCGCCTGGTACCTGGTCCGGGCCTACCGGTTACAGCAGGCTCTCAAGCGGGCGCAGGGCGATTCGCCGAGCCCGCCCAAGCGCAACGGCCCCCAGCCCTCCAACGGCCCGCGGCCGCGCCGGAACAAGCGCTACACGCCTCCCACCTGAGGCACCCGTCCGGTCGAGGCTCCTCCCGCTGGGCGCAGTCCGTCACTGATTCGTGCTTGATTCGCCCGCTTGCGGGCGTCGCCGCCGCACTGCCAGCACGACGAGGACGGCGATCAGGACCACGAGCAAGACGGCCGGGAGGATGAAGACCGACGCCGAGGCATGCTCGGCATCGACGACGGAGACCGGTGAGACGAGCGTCGGGTCCGAGGGCACCGCGATGGCGCGGACCACGGTGCCCGGCGCGTGGAGGGCGGTGCCCGGCAGGACCTCGTTGTAGCGGTGGCCGCCAAGCTCGTAGGTGCCTCGGCACGTGTACCCGGCCGCATTGCTGCCGCTCCCCCCGAGCAGGCCTTGGCAGGAGGTGACCGTGACCGCCACCGGGACGCCCTGGTTGCGGAGCTGGTCGATCTGCCCGTTGTTGTGGATGCCGATGATGGTGAACGTCACCGCGAGGACGGCCAGCGTGGCGAGCACGATGCCGAGGACCACGCGGGCAACCACGCGTCCGTTGATCTCCACCCCGGCGCCGCGCAGGGGGGCGACCCGGCTGTCCGGATCCGGCGCCGGGCCGGGAGGTGCGGCCGGCACGGTCGGCGCGTCGGTGCGCGACGCCGGCTCAGGCGTGGACACGGTGGGATGCTCGTCGGAGGGCGCGATCGGGCGATCGTAGTGGTGGCGGGAAACGGGGGCGTCTACAGCGCCCGGGTCCGCAACGGGCGGGCTCCACCAGGTGGGATGTCCCCAGGGTGTGGATTAACGCACTCGAAACACAGCGGTGACGATGTGGAAACCCCCTCCCTGCATTGTGTCTCCGACGGGGAGAACCGTCCGAATGGCTTGCGTACCTTGCGCTCTGTGACGTTCCGGTCACAAGGCGGAGCGCAGGGGCGTAACGACAGTTAGGAGAGGCGTAGTGATCCACCTGTTGGGAGCGACAGTTCCCGTTCCGTATCCAAGTTGGCTGAATCCGGCCGACAACACGTGGCAGGTCACTGCCGCCACGTTCGTCGGACTGATGAGCCTTCCCGGCCTGGCCGTGCTCTACGCGTCGATCGTGCCCAAGAAGTGGGCCGTCAACGTGTTGGCCATGATGTTCGCCGGGTTCTCGCTCGTCCTTCTCGCCTGGGTGCTCTGGTCCTACAAAATGGGATTCGGGGCGACGTCGGTCGGTGGTGGTGTCCTCAACGGGGTGCCGCAACAGACAGCTGGAACGACGGGCACGCTGCAGCACTTCTTCGAGAACTTCGTCGGCAAACCCGGAGGGATCACCAACAGCGTTGGTGAACAGGGGCAGGCGGTGTCGGCTGCCAATACCCTGATCCCCTTCCACTTCCCGACCTCGAGCCTGGCGTACTTCCAGTTCGTGTTCGCGGCCATCACCCCCCTGCTGTTCCTGGGGAGCGTGCTCGGGCGCATCAAGTTCCTGGCCTGGTGCCTGCTCGTCCCGTTGTGGTCGACCTTCGTCTACGGGGTGGACGCGTTCCTCCTCTGGGGCGGCGGCTACTTCGCCCAGGAAGGCGCACTCGACTTCTCCGGTGGCTACGTCATCCACATGTCGGCGGGAGTGTCGGGCTTCGTCGCGGCCTGGGTCCTTGGTCCACGGCTCCTGCGAGATAGGCAGCACGCCTTGCCCAATAACCTGGTGATGGCGGCGGTCGGCGCCGGCATCCTGTGGCTCGGTTGGAACGGCTTCAACGGTGGTGACCCCTACTACGCCGGGGCCAGCATGGCGGCGGCCGTCATCAACACGAACATCGCCACCGCCACGGGCGTGATCGTCTGGATGGTGATGGACGCGCTGTTCACCAAGGAGAAGAAGCCCACCTTCCTTGGAGGCGTGAACGGCATGATCTGCGGCCTGGTCGGGATCACCCCGTGCGCGGGCTGGGTCAACGGCCGGGGCGCCATCTACGTCGGTGCCATCTGCTGCGCCATCGTCTGGGTGTGCTGGAACTACCTCTCGAAGGTGCGACCGTTCTCCAAGGTCGACGATGCCCTCGGCGTCGTCTACACCCACGGCATCGCCGGCTTCTTCGGGGGCATGCTGCTGGGCATCTTCGGTGACCCGAACATGATCGAGTACGGCTGCGGTCACCTGACCACCGCCGGCCAGGTCGTGGCGACGTCGCAGTCGACCTATTCCACGGGCACCGCCAAGTGCGTGATCACGTCGGTGAACGGCCTCATGTACACGGGATCGGCCCACCAACTCTGGGAACAGTTCCGAGCGGCCATCTTCGTCATCATCTGGTCCGCGCTGATCACCTTCATCCTCATGAAGATCATCGGCTGGGTCCTCCGCGGCGCCCGCTACAAGGACGAGATCCTCGAAGTCGGCGACCTCGCCATCCACGGTGAGGAGGCCTTCCCCGAGGAGACCCTCGCCATGCGGACGGACGGGGCCTTCGCCATGGCCGGTCTCGACAAGGGAGGTTCGGGCTCTCCGGAACCCGATGATCCAGCGCCACCACCCGGCGGCGGTGGTTCCTAGGCCCGGTCAAGACAAGGACGAAAGGAGAGCTCAAAATGAAGCTGATCGTGGCAGTCCTCAAGCCATTCAAGCTCGATGACGTCAAGGAGACCCTCAAGAACCTCGGGGTGCAGGGCATGACCCTGACCGAGGCGCAGGGTTTCGGGCGCCAGCGGGGCCACACCGAGGTGTACCGCGGTGCGGAGTACGAGGTGGACTTCGTCCCCAAGCTCCGCATCGAGGTACTGGTGGACGACGGCCAGGTCGACGAGGTCGTCGACGCCATCGTCTCCTCGGCCTCCACGGGCAAGATCGGCGACGGCAAGGTGTGGGTCATCCCTGTCGAAGCCGTGGTGCGGGTCCGCACCGGAGAACGCGGGGCTGACGCGTTGTAAGACGCAGCAGTCCTGTAGACGGTCGGTCAGGCCGGGGCGCGGCGAGGTGCCCCGGCCTGCCGCTGTCCGGGGGCACGTTGCAGCAGCCGGTCCGGGCCGTCGCGGGCGCAGGAGTGGCCGGAGCAGCGTGTCCCTGCGGCGGTTCAGGCGGGCGTGGCGGGGGGCCGGCCCCGCTTGGGAAGCGGTGCCGCCTGCTTGGGCATGCGCCCGGCCTCGCTCAGCGCCCGGCGCAGCAGCATCTCGATCTGCGCGTTGACGCTGCGCAGATCGTCATTGGCCCACCGCATCAAGGCGTCGTGCACGGCCGGATCGATGCGGAGCAGGACTTGCCGCCGTTCACTCACGTCTGGAGCTCGCTCGCGGAGAGGGCTCGCTCACGTATAGAGCGAACCCGTGTTCACGACCGGCGATGGTGGCTGGTCGCTGCACAGGACCACCATGAGGTTGCTCACCATGCTGGCGGTGCGCTCCTCGTCCAGAGAGACGACGCCGCCCTCGTTGAGGCGACTCAGTGCCATCTCGACCATGCCGACCGCTCCTTCGACGATGCGCGAGCGAGCGGACACCACGGCGTTGGCCTGCTGGCGCCGCAGCATCGCCTGCGCGATCTCCTGGGCGTAGGCCAGGTGGGAGATCCGCACCTCGACGATCTCGAGGCCGGCGATGGAGACCCGCGCGGCCACCTCGCCCGCCAGCTCACCGGCCACGAGGTCGGTGGAGCCGCGCAGCGAGGTGCCGGCCCCGGTGGTGTCGTCGTAGGGATGGCTGACGGCCACGTGGCGCAGGGCGGACTCGGCCTGCACCGAAATGAAGTTGACGAAATTGTCCACGGCGTAGGTGGACTTCGCCGTGTCGGCGACCTGCCAGACGACGATGGCGGCGATCTCGACGGGGTTGCCGTCGGCGTCGTTGACCTTGAGGTGGCCGGTCTCGAAGTTGCGGACACGGACGCTGACCCGGCGGCGCACGGTCAGGGGGGCCACCCACCAGAACCCCGAGCGGCGGGCCGTCCCGATGTAGCGCCCGAAGAACTGCACGACCGAAGTCTGGCCCGGGGGGACGATGACCAGTGAGGTGGCGATCAGGACGAAGACGACGATCGGCAGCGCGAGCCACTCGGGGGAATGCAGCCCCAGGAGGACCATCCCGGCCACGCACACGGCGAGGGCCAGCACGCCGAACCAGCCGTTGACGGCCCGGACGGGGCGTTCCGTGATGTCGACCCGGGCTCCCTCGTGCCCGACGGGTGTGGCGTTGACCGGTGATTCGGCGATGCTCATGGCGACTCCTCCGACATTAAGTGATATCTAATAGATATCACTTTTGCCCCTCCTTGCCTACCCCCTTCGGCGAAGGAGCAGGAGAATAGGGAGGAGCGGAGCGAGGAGCCGGAGGGTCAGCCCGCGGGTTGGTCGGCCTCACGGGCCACGGCGGCGGCGGCCGCGGCGGCGGCCTCGGGGTCGCCCAGGTACTCGCCCGAGTGCACGGTGAGATCGTCGTTGAGCAGCATGCGGAAAGGGATGCCGGTCGGCACCTCGAGCTCGGCGATGGCGTCGTCGGCGATCCCCTCCAGGTGCTTGCGCAGGGCCCGGATGGAATTGCCGTGGGCGGCCACCAGCACGGCGCCGCCGTGGGCGGCGGTGGCCCGGAGGTCGGGCACGATGGCCGACGTCCAGTAGGGCACGGTGCGGGCGACCACGTCCTCGAGGCACTCGGTGCGGGGGATGTCGCCCGGGTCGAGGTCGCGGTAGCGGGGGTCGCCGGCCACGTCGAAGGGGTTGTCGGGCGAGAGCGGCGGGGGCGGGACGTCGTAGCTGCGCCGCCAGAGTTGGAGCTGGGCCGCGCCGTACTCCTGCTTTATGACGGCCTTGTTCTTGCCCTGCAGGTCGCCGTAGTGGCGCTCGTTGAGCCGCCAGTCGCGGCGGACCGGGAGCCAGGTGCGCCCGGCGGCGGCCAGGGCCAGCTCGGCGGTCCGGATGGCCCTGGTCAGGACCGACGTGTGCAGAAGTCGTAGGTCGAGGTCGTCGACGGCGGCCAGGAGCTCGCCCCCGGCGCGGGCCTCGGCCTCGCCAGCGGGGGTCAGATCGACGTCGACCCAGCCCGTGAAGAGGTTCTCGGCGTTCCACGTTGACTGCCCGTGGCGTATCAGGACCAGATCGAGCACCTCACCAGCGTAGGTGGGTCCGGCGGAAGGATGGAAACCACCAGGTCAGCGTGGTGGAAACCGGGGTGGTAACCCTGCATCAAGAATCTTGACAAAAGGGGACTCAACTTTGCTACACTGGTGCACAGCAAGAAATGACTGCGTGTGCCGGATCGGGTGCAGCAGTTGCACGAACAGGGCACAGAGGCGCCGGACGGAACCGGCAGACGAAACGACGAGCGGAAGGAACTGCAGAAATGGCCAAGGCCGTAGGAATCGACCTGGGAACCACCAACTCGGTGGTCAGCGTGTTGGAGGCGGGCGAGCCCGTCGTGATCCCGAACGCGGAGGGTGGCAGGACCACCCCGTCTGTCGTGGGCTTCTCCAAGACGGGCGAGGTGCTCGTCGGTGAGGTGGCCAAGCGCCAGGCCATCACCAACCCCGACCGGACCATCCGATCGGTCAAGCGCCACATGGGGACGGGCTGGACCGTCGACATCGACGGCAAGCCGTACACGGCGCAGGAGATCTCGGCCCGGATCCTGGGCAAGCTGAAGAGGGACGCCGAGTCGTATCTCGGCGACACCGTGACGCAGGCGGTCATCACCGTGCCCGCGTACTTCGACGACGCGCAGCGGACGGCCACCAAGGAGGCCGGGTCGATCGCCGGGCTCGAGGTGCTCCGCATCATCAACGAGCCGACGGCCGCCGCACTGGCCTACGGCCTCGACAAGGAGGGCGACGACCAGACCGTCCTCGTCTTCGACCTCGGCGGCGGGACGTTCGACGTCTCCGTCCTCGACATCGGCGAAGGCGTCTTCGAGGTCAAGTCCACCTCGGGCAACACCAAGCTCGGTGGGGACGACTGGGACGACAAGGTCATCGAGTGGCTCGTGACCGAGTTCAAGAACACCGAGGGTGTCGATCTTTCGGCCGACAAGATGGCCATGCAGCGCCTCAAGGAGGCCGCCGAGAAGGCCAAGATCGAACTGTCGTCCGTCCAGGACACGCAGATCAACCTGCCCTTCATCACAGCCACCTCCGAGGGACCCAAGCACCTCGACCTCAAGCTGACGCGGGCGAAGTTCAACGAGCTCACCGCGGACCTGGTCGAGGCGTGCCGCGGGCCGTTCGACGCCGCCATCAAGGATGCCAACCTGAAGACCTCCGACATCGACCACGTGGTCATGGTCGGCGGGTCGACGCGCATCCCGGCGGTGCAGGAGCTGGTGCAGAACCTCACGGGCAAGGAGCCCCACAAGGGCGTCAACCCCGACGAGGTCGTGGCCATCGGCGCCGCCGTGCAGGCCGGTGTCCTCAAGGGCGAGGTGAAGGACGTCCTGTTGCTCGACGTCACGCCGCTCTCGCTCGGCATCGAGACCAAGGGGCAGGTCATGCACCGCCTCATTGAGCGGAACACCACCATCCCGACCAAGCGGTCGGAGATCTTCACGACGGCCGAGGACAACCAGCCGTCGGTGGAGATCCACGTGCTCCAGGGTGAGCGCGAGATGGCGATGTACAACAAGACGCTCGGCAAGTTCCAGCTGGTGGACCTGCCGCCGGCACCACGGGGCATCCCGCAGATCGAGGTCACGTTCGACATCGACGCCAACGGGATCGTCCACGTGTCGGCGCAGGACAAGGCCACCGGCAAGGCCCAGTCGATGACGATCACCGGCCAGTCCTCACTGGCCAAGGACGACATTGAGCGCATGGTGCGCGACGCCGAGGCACACGCGGAGGACGACAAGAACCGGCGCGAAGAGGCCGAGGTGCGCAACAGCGCGGACACGCTGGTGTACCAGACCGAGAAGCTGCTCAAGGAGCAGGGTGAGAAGTTCGAGGGCTCCGAGAAGGGGGACGTCGAGACCGCCCTGCAGGGCGTGAAGGACGCGTTGGCCGGGACCAACCTGGAGGCCATCAAGGACGCCACGGAGAAGCTGGTCGGTGTCTCGCAGAGCTTCAGCCAGCGCCTGTACGAGCAGGCGTCCGCCTCGGCTTCGGCCGGCGGTGACGCCGAGGGCTTCGGTGGCGACGGCGCACCCGGTGGCGACGGCTCGAGCGAGAGTGCGTCGGACGACGACGTCGTCGACGCCGAGATCGTCGATGAGCAATGAGCTTCGGCGACCAGGCCGTGCCCGAGGAGGAGCCCGTCTCCTCTGAGGGTGAGGCCGTAGCGGGAGAGGTCAACGGCTCGGCGGCACCCGCCCCCGAGCACGCGGGACCGGCCGAGGAGGCCGACCCGCGGGAGGTGCTGGCGCGCGAGCGGGACGAGTACCTGCTCGCGCTCCAGCGCACCCAGGCCGACTTCGAGAACTACCGCAAGCGGATCACACGCCAACAGGAGGAGCAGGCGGCGCGCGCCTCGCAGCACCTGGTGGACAAGCTGCTGCCCGTGCTCGACGCGCTCGACCTGGCCGAGAACCACTTGCAGGCCTCCCTCGACGTGGGCGAAGGCGCCAAGGCGCTGCACGCTTCGCGGGCGATGCTGCTCGACATCCTCTCGAGGGAAGGCCTCGAGCGGGTCGACCAGCCCGAGGTCGCCTTCGACCCGTCGGTGCACGACGCCGTCGCGCACGCCGAGGGGGAGGGCGGACCGGAAGGCGAGACACTGGTGGACGAGGTCATGCGCTCGGGCTACCGCTGGAAGGGGCAGGTGCTGCGTCCGGCCATGGTCCGCGTGCGGGGGTGAGCTGACTCATGGCCGCACAGCGGGAATGGTTCGAGAAGGACTACTACAAGGTGCTCGGCGTCGTCCCGACGGCGTCGGAGAAGGAGATCACGCGCGCCTACCGGAAGCTGGCGAAGGAGAACCACCCGGACACCAACCCCGGTACGGAGGAGCGCTTCAAGGAGATCAGCGCCGCCTATGACGTCATCGGCGACGCCGAGAAGCGCAAGGAGTACGACGAGGTCCGCGCCCGCGGGCCGGTCGGCGGCTTCGGTGGCGTCCCCGGTGGTGCGGGCGGTGGCACCTTCCGCATGGAGGACATGGGCGACCTGGGCGACCTCTTCGGGGGCCTCTTCGGGGGTGGCGCCGGCCGGACGCGCACGACCCAGCGCGGGCCGCAACGCGGCGCCGACATGGAGGCGCAACTCCACCTTTCGTTCCAGGACGCGGTGCACGGCGTCACGACGTCGGTCAACGTGCCCCAGGAGGTCCGTTGCTCGAACTGCCGCGGCAGCGGTGCGGCGCCGGGCACGTCGACGCACACCTGCCCGCGTTGCGGGGGGTCGGGGAGCCTCAACGACAACCAGGGGCTGTTCTCCCTCAGCACCGTCTGCCCGGATTGCATGGGCCGCGGGACGCTGTTCGACACGCCCTGCCCCGTGTGCCACGGGACGGGGCAGGAGCACAAGGTGCGTGCGGTCAAGGTCCGCATCCCGGCCGGGGTCGAGGACGGCCAGCGCATCAGGGTCAAGGGACGGGGCGCGCCCGGACAGGGCATGGCGCCGGCCGGTGACCTCTACGTCGTCGTCCACGTGGCGCACCACGACGTCTTCGGGCGCAGCGGGCGCAACCTGACGATCACGGTGCCGATCACCTTCCCGGAGGCGGCGCTGGGGACGACCATGACGGTGCCGACACTCGACGGCAAGGTCACGCTGAAGGTGCCACCCGGCACGTCGTCCGGCAAGGTCCTGCGCGTGCGGGGCCGCGGGGTCCCGTCCGGGTCCGGCCGCAACGCCAAGAAGGCGGGCGACCTGCTGGTCAAGGTCGAGGTGGTGGTGCCGACGGAGCTCACCGACGAGCAGAAGGCGGCGGTGGAGTCGCTGGCTGCGGTGACGGAGCCGGCGCCGCGGATCGCCGTGGAGGGATGAACGGAGTACGCATGAGTGGGGTGATGAGCTGATGGCAGACCGTGACAACAACCAGGCGGTCTACGTGATCTCGGTGGCGGCCGAGCTGACCGGGATGCATCCGCAGACGCTGCGCATCTACGAGCGCAAGGGCCTGCTCGATCCGTCGCGCACCAGCGGCGGCAGCCGGCGCTTCTCGGACCACGACCTCGAGCGCCTGCGCCACATTCAGGAGCTCACGTCGACGGGGCTCAACCTCGAGGGCGTGCGTCGGGTCCTGCAGCTCGAGGCCGAGCTGTCCCGATTGCGCGAGGAGCTGGTCCAGGTGCGGGCGCAGGCGCTCGACGCCGTGGCGGCCACGCACCGGCACTACCGGCGCGACCTGGTGCCGTTGCGCCAGGCGCCGGTGCCGTACCGGCGGACCGGCACGACCGGGGCCTGACGAACCGTTGCACGAGACACACACGACAGGCGAGACAACGGACACGACGACGAACTCGCACACCACGAGGCACGACAAGAGAGAGGCGAGCCGGTGCCGATAGACCCCGAACGATGGACGAACAACACGAAGGCCGCCTTCAGCGCGGCGACCGGGCACGCCGCGTCGTCGAATCACCCCGAGCTGACGCCGGCGCACCTGCTGGACGCGCTGCTGCAGCAGCAGGAGACGATGACGCGCCCGTTGCTGACCCAGGTCGGCGTCGACCCCGACGGGCTGGCCGGAAAGGTGCACGAGCAGCTGTCGCGCCTGCCGCGGGCCGAGGGCGGTGCAGAGCCCGGGCTCTCGCGTGACGCCCGGGCCGTATTGGAGGCGGCGGACCAGAACCGCCGCGACCTGGGGGACGACTACGTCTCGGTCGAGCATCTCGTGCTGGCGCTGGCCGATCAGATCGGCGTCACCAGGGACGCCCTCCTGGCCGCGCTGCGCACCGTGCGCGGGAATCACCGCGTGTCGACGCCGGATCCCGAGCAGACCTACCAGGCGCTGGCCAAGTACGGGCGCGACCTCACCGAGGCGGCCCGCGAGGGCAAGCTCGACCCGGTCATCGGGCGGGACGAGGAGATCCGCCGGGTGATCCAGGTGCTGTCGCGCCGCACGAAGAACAACCCCGTCCTCATCGGCGAGCCCGGCGTCGGCAAGACGGCCATCGTCGAGGGGCTGGCCAACCGCATCATTGAGGGTGACGTGCCCGAGGGCCTGAAGGGCAAGCGCGTCATCGCGCTCGATCTGGGCTCCATGGTGGCCGGGGCCAAGTACCGGGGCGAGTTCGAGGAGCGCCTGAAGGCGGTGCTCAAGGAGATCACCGACGCCGAGGGCGAGATCGTCACCTTCATTGACGAGCTGCACACGATTGTCGGCGCGGGAGCGGCCGAGGGCGCCATGGACGCCGGCCAGATGATCAAGCCCATGCTGGCCCGGGGCGAGCTGCGCCTCATCGGCGCCACCACGCTCGACGAGTACCGCACCTCCATTGAGAAGGACGCCGCGCTGGAGCGCCGCTTCCAGCCCGTGTTCGTGGGGGAGCCCTCGGTCGAGGACACCATCGCCATTCTGCGCGGGCTCTCCGAGCGCTACATGGCGCACCACAAGGTGCGGATCCAGGACGCCGCCCTCGTGGCGGCGGCCGTGCTGTCGGACCGCTACGTGACCGGGCGCTTCCTCCCCGACAAGGCCATCGACCTCATCGACGAGGCGTCGTCCAAGCTGCGCATTGAGATCGACTCCATGCCCACCGAGCTCGACCAGATTTCGCGGCGCATCCGCCAGCTCGAGATCGAGAAGCTGGCGTTGGAGAAGGAGACCGACGACGCATCGCGGGAGCGCCTGGAGCGCCTGGTGGGCGAGCTGGCCGAAATGAGCGAGCAGCGCGACTCCATGGCCGCCCACTGGCAGCAGGAGAAGAGCTCGCTCGACGCGGTCAGTCAGCTGCAGGAGGAGAAGGCCGCCAAGGAGGAGGAGGCCGCCCGCTTGGAGCGCGACGCCGACCTCGCCGGCGCGGCGGCCATCCGCTACGGCGAGCTGCCCGAGCTCGAGCGCCGCATCGCCGACGCCGTCGAGGATCTCGCCAAGCTGCAGACCAGCTCGCGCTTCTTGAAGGAGGAGGTCGACGCCGAGGACATCGCCGAGGTGGTCAGCCGCTGGACCGGCGTGCCCGTGTCGCGCCTCATGGAGGGCGAGGTGCAGAAGCTGGTGCGCCTGGAGTCGACCCTGCACGAGCGCGTGGTGGGGCAGGACGAGGCGGTCTCCGCGGTGGCCAACGCCATCCGGCGCAGCCGGGCCGGGCTGAGCGACCCCAACCGGCCCATCGGGTCGTTCCTCTTCCTGGGGCCGACCGGTGTGGGCAAGACCGAGCTGGCCCGTGCGCTGGCCGAATACCTCTTCGACGACGAGCGGGCGATGATCCGCATCGACATGAGCGAGTACATGGAGAAGCACGCGGTGTCGCGCCTCGTGGGCGCGCCCCCGGGCTACATCGGGTACGACGAGGGCGGGCAGCTGACCGAGGCGGTGCGGCGGCGCCCCTATTCGGTGGTGCTGCTCGACGAGCTCGAGAAGGCGCACCCGGACGTGTTCAACATTCTGCTGCAGGTCCTCGAGGACGGGCGCCTGACCGACGGCCAGGGTCGCACGGTCGACTTCACGAACACCGTGCTCATCATGACGTCGAACCTCAAGGGCGAGCCGGCGGACTACTTCAAGCCCGAGTTCATCAACCGCATCGACGAGATCGTGCGCTTCCAGCCGCTCAGCGAGGAGGACCTGGCGGTGATCGTCGGCATCCAGCTGGAGCGGCTGCGGTCGCGCCTGGCCGAGCGCCGCCTCTCACTGGTGGTGACGCCCGAGGCGGAGCAGTGGCTGGCCCATGCCGGCTACGACCCCGACTACGGGGCGCGGCCGCTGCGCCGGGTGCTCCAGCGCTCCATTGAGGACCCGCTGGCGCTCGCTCTGCTGGAGGGTCGCTACCTCGAGGGGGCGACGGTCACCGTCGCGGTGGAGGGCGGGGCGATCGTCCTGCGCTGATCCACGCTCACACGGCGATTGCGCTGAGACAATTCCCGCGCTAGCACTCGGTTGGGGCGCCGTTTTTTCGGGGTGTGCCCTGTAGGATCGCCCGGTCCACGTTGCTCCTGAACTGGGAAGGCTGACGAGATGACGAGGTCCTTTCGCATGTGGCGGTGGGTGAGCGCGACGGCGCTGATCGCCGTCGGGCTCGTCATGGGGGCATCGGTGGCCGGGGCGCAAGACGCACCCCGCGATGCCGTTGCGGGTCACCCGTGGCCGACACTGGCGCATGGGGTGCCGATCTCCCCGTCGCAGCCCCATACGAACCCCGCACACTTCCTGACGCTGCCGCGACCTCATGTGGCCGGTGAACCTGACGTAGATGCGTCATCGAACTGGTCCGGCCAACTCCTCACGGGGACGACCTTCAGCGGGGTTCAGGCCAGCTGGGTCGTACCTGCTGTGCAAGCCACGCAGTACTCCGGCGCATCGGCCACCTGGATCGGAATCG
>CAVUYE010000002.1:0-2473011 GCA_963745665.1 uncultured Acidimicrobiaceae bacterium
CATCCACAACTCTTCGTCAGCGAGAATGTTGGTGCCCGCTGGTGAGTGGACTCAGGAGTGGGCGGCCAGTTCTCGTTCGGTCTGGAGGTAGACCCGTTCCTGAACCTCGACGTCGAGAGACTTCTTCGAAGACTTCTTCAACTTCGCAGAGCTGTAGTATCCCCCCGTAGCGGTCCGGCGAGCTCCGGATCGGCCAACAACCGCACACAGCCGGTGCGACCCCTTCTCCGGAGGCCCGACGAACGGATTGGTCACAGCATTGAGTATCTTGATGGGCCCGCCGGCCTTGCTGCCGAGAGTGGTTTTGACCGAGCCAGGACTGACTGCGTTGAACGTCAGGCCCTCGTTCTCGTGGCGGCGAGCTTGGGCGTAGGTGTACATCAGGGCCAGCAGCTTGGCACTTGCGTAGGCCTGGATCTGCTTGTATTTACCTGGCCAGCTCCAGTCGGTGACCGGCTTGCCTCGCGACTCGATTATGGCGGTCATGTTGACCACCCGCGAGGGAGCAGCGAAACCATCGGCGCCTTTTCGGAGGAGGTCGAGCAGGCCGTCGGTCACTGCCGCCAGCGCGACGTGATTGATGGCGATGGTCCGCTCGTATCCGTCGGGTGACAGGCCCTTACTGGAGAACGCGGGCCCCGTTGTTGACCAATCCGTTGAGTCCGGTCGGCGAGGCCTCGTGTACAGCCTCGACCAGGTCCCAAACACCTGCCAAAGACCCAAGGTCTGCGGCTACGGCCAGGTACTTGCCATTGCCGCTTCCGCTCTTAACCAGTAGATCTACAGAGCGCCGGGCGTCGTCGGCATTGCGGGCGTGCACCAGGAACGCCCTACAATTTCCAATGCCCTGGGCGGTTTCGTGGCCGATGCCCCCCTTGGCAACGGTTGACGAGCACGGTCTGCCCATCCAGTCGACCTGCGAATTTGAGTGTTGTACTTGCCCATGGCTCTCCTTGAGGATCTGTAGTAGGAGTGAGTTGTGTGGCTCATTCTGGCACTCGATAAGTGGGTTGTCAAACTCAGAAGTCGGCCAACCCCCCAGCTAGGCTGGCGTATGGCCTGAACAGCCATGACTCCATCCCTAAGTTGCACGAACCCTCGGGACATCCCTCCACACAGACCCGTTTGCTGGTCAGTGACCATCGTCGGGGGACCGCTACCTCAACTCTCCAGGACACCCGGGGCAACGTCTTCCCTTGGAAGGTTGCCAAGCCGCTCTATCCGGACAAGTGCTAGCAAGACGCGTCTGTTCGGACCAGATCTCCGCCTGCTCGAAGTGGTGCCCGCGGAGCGTTGCATCAAGCCGACTTACCAAGATCAGGCGATCCAGGTTCTCGTAGGCCGCATCGGGTGCCGTGAAAATGAGGCGTCCACCCAAGAGCCTCGAGGATGGCGGGTCCTGCAACGACTTGGAGTCTCCCCCCTCAAGTAATCGTAACACCGCGTGGAAGAGTGTCCCGGGTACGAGGCGTCGACAACAGAGGCAACCAGTTCCTTTCGCCTTGCGTATCGTCCGCCTTTCGAATCCAGAGCGACATCCCACCCAGGCTTAGGGGTAGGTCCGTTAGCAAGCCATGTTGGTCGATAGTGGAAGTTGCGAGTGACTGGAACATCCATCTCGCTCGTGCGCGGATAAGCATCTGCAGCGAGGATCGTGGGCGGCGTCCCGCCGGTGAAGTCGGACCCACCCTGAGGGAAAGGGATTGTGACGTCTGCTACCCCGATCAGGTTTCCTTGAACGAAGCTGACAGTCGCCAACCTCTCGTTTCTGTACGGAACCGTTGAGGTACACCGACCTTCGAGCTGGACTTCACCAGGAGTCCCATATCCGAATACTTGAAGATCAACTGTTGACGGAGAGGAGGTAGTGAGCATTCCCGCAGCTTCGACGGAACCGATTGCCATTTGGAAAAGGTGACCGGCGCTTGGACCGTTCGATGACCACCACTCGAAGTCAAGCTTGGAGAGATCCTGCCACTCTTTGGTCTCACCTACGTCGACGTGAAAACCTTGATCCAACCACGGATTCTGCCGACCGTTCCACGGCTGCACGTTCCTAGACGCAACCGCGCGCGTTGGGCCGTCCGATGGCCATCAGGTGCTGTAGATCCGGTCCGGCCGAATGAGCACGACGGCCCTGCGTTCTTCGGCCATGACTCGGTCATACTCATTCCAGTTGTCATGCTCGCCGCCGGCAGCGGAGAAGACCTCTCGACGGAGCAGCCGTAGACGTTCAGCATCAAGCCACGGCTGGGGGTCAGCAGGCCCGACGACCTCCGCGTGCCCTTCGACCGCCGCCCACTGCCAACCGTTGCGAAAAGTTGCCGTGACCTGGGGCCGGGCGCGGAGGTTGGCCAGTTTGGCCCTGCCAGCGGTGACCAGTCCAAGCACTGTCTCGCCCGTGACGGGGTGCGCGAGCAGACCTGCATTGACGAGGGACGACTGAATGGTGCCATTGGCTCGCAGCGTTGAAATCACCACCAACCCATGCTCGTCACGTGCGAGGCTGATCGCGTCCTCAAGTGTCGTCACCGAACCGCCTCCCTGTACAGGTGCCCTTCGGAAGGAGCACGCCGTACTCCGTTCTCGAACTCGGTGACACGAGCGATTGTGACGTAGCTGATCTTCCAACAATTTGTCGGGCTCATCAGTTCCTCTCAGTCGTTATTGGAATGCAGCTGGCAGGTGCGACATGCAGGCGCTCCCGGCTTCGAAGCCTTCGGCCTTGGAGAGCGACAGCACGGCGCTGGGGCTCATCAGAACTTGAGGATTACTTCGCTCGACTCAGAGCTCGTCTTGGCCTAAGAGCCTCGATTCGATCCAGCACGTCGTCGAGTGCAGTCTCAAGCGGAAGGGTGTCACGTTGCAGTTGCGAAAGAAGGATGCCTCCCTCGACTGCGGCGAGAAACGCAGTAGCAAGTCGGTCCAGATCGGCGTTACGACGCAGCTCGCCATTGCTCTGCATGACTCCTAGACCCTCTCGTATGGATCCCCTCCACTTGCCAAATCCCTCGGCAAGGTCGTCCCGAAACTCAGGAGAAATCTCTGCCAATTCGCCAACCAGCGATCCCAATGGACATCCGCCTTGGCAATCCCTCTGTCGATGGAGTTCGACCAACATGTCTCGCCAGGCCCGCAGCGCCTCGATAGACGTCAGACCGCCTTCCGTTGAGCGCACGGTTTCGAGCACACCCGTGACGCGGTAATCGACGACCGCTCTGATGAGCGACTGCTTGTCGCTGAAGTAGTGATAGACCTGCGAAGCACCTACTTGAGCCGCCTTCTGAACATCACCCAGGCTCGTGTTGGCAATGCCGTTGTCGTGAATTAGCTCAGCGGCAGTAGCAACGATGCGATCCCGTGTCGCTTGACCCTTTGGGGTCAGGGCGCTGCTTTCTTCGATCAGTTCATCAGTGGACATCTGTCACTCCGTCGGTCAGCGCGGAACTTCGAGCTGAAACCAACCCTAGCGGGTCACTCCCAGATTCTGTAGTTGACAATACAGAAAACACACGCGAGAGTGTAGCAGCCGCTACAAAACTGCGGCCGAAGCAGGGCTGCCACCGCAGGCCGTGCTCGATCTCGGTCATACCGGTGACCGCGTTAGGAGAGAAGACCTTGAAGATCAGACGAATCACCACCGCCGAGAGCCCCAAAGGCGTGGTAGCTCAAATCGACGATGTGGTCGACACCTCAGAGGCCACTGAGAGCGACATGATCAATATCTGGGGATTCGACCAAGTCCCGACACTGCCAGTCCGACCTGAGCATGTACTCGGGGACTACAAGCAAATGGGGATCTTTGGGCCCGATGGCGCCGTAAGGGCGCTGATCATGATCTGGCCTCCTGAAGCGGGCGAGAAGCCTGCGGACCTTGCAGAGACGATTGGGACACTTGATCTGGGCACCGGCGCAGGAATGGTTCCCGGAGACCAGGGCGCTGGAATGCATCGAACCGACAGCGTGGACCTGATCATGGTGCTCGAGGGTGAAATGAATGTGGCGTATCCGGACGAGGACGGCGGCGAGTTTGAGATGACGATCAAGGCCGGAGACTTCATCACGCACAACGGGACCTTTCACCGCTGGCATAACCGATCCAGCGAAACCTGCGTTCTGCTTGCTCTTCCGTTTGCAGCACAACGGAAGGCCTCCTAGTCGGGGTTGGGGAGGCACAGAGCCGTGTCTGCCGGCAGAGCACAGACAGCATCCTCGGGGGGAGTGCATCAGGCTGTGTCTGCCGGCAGCGCGGCAACTCCGGCTACTTATTCCATGCACAGAGGCACCGCGTTTCGGTCAAGAAGAACTTACGCCGAACTTTGTCTTCCTCTTGGTTTCGACGCACCATCGTTTTTTGGCCGGGGCGCAGCCGACGCGGTGGCGCCTCTCGCATCGAGGCGCGAACCCGACTCAAGAAGGAGCAAGACAGGTGAAGGCAGTTCGCATCCACGAGTACGGCGATGTCGATGCCCTTCGTTACGAGGAGGTGGAGCGACCCACTCCCGGTCCGGGCCAGGTGCTGATTCACGTCGCAGCCTCTGGCTTTAATCCCATTGATACCTGGTTCCGGGCGGGCATTATCGATCAGATCTATCCAGTTCAGTTCCCCTACACGTTTGGCATCGAGGTAGCCGGTGAGGTTGTCGAATTGGGGCCGGACGTGTTAGTTCCGACCATCGGAGCGTCAGTCATCGGATTTCTTCCAATGACTGAAGGTGGAGCAGCGGCCGAATACGTAGTTGCGCCAGCGGTCGCTCTGACCGCCGCGCCAGGCAACGTATCGCTCGAGGACGCTGCAGCGATTCCCGTTGGAGCACTGACCGCCTGGCAAGCGCTGTTTGACCACGGCGGCCTTCAGGCGGGTCAAAGGGTCCTGATCAACGGAGCTGGCGGAGGGGTAGGGGGCTTTGCCGTGCAAATGGCAAAGCATGCGGGAGCTCACGTTATCGCGACGGCAAGTTCACGTAGCGAGCAAACAGTTCGCTCCCAGGGCGCCGACGAGGTCATCGACTACACCATTGCCAGCGTTGGTGGATCTGTAAAAGAACCAGTCGACGTGGTCGTCAACCTTGTAGTCGGTAGACGTGAGGACACTGAGGCGCTGCTGGGAGTCACAAAGTCCAAAGGCGTACTCGTCTCCGCCACGTCACCGGGCGGCGAGTTTCACGACCGAGTGAGAATCGTGTTCTTCAGCGTGAGAAGCGACAGAGAGCAGCTGGCGCGAATCGTTGAACAGGTCGAGGATGGAGATCTCCAACTCGACATAACCGAGCGCCTTCCGCTCAGTGATGCCCCTCTGGCGCACCGAGAGAGTGAGGCTGGTTTAATCCGCGGTCGAGTCATTCTGGAGGTACCAAAATGACGCACCTAACTCTGCATCGCGAGTCTGACTTCCGGCGGGCCGCTCACGCCGTAGCACGCCTTCGCGTGGCGTCCGTATTGGACCCGTGTCTCCCGCACAACCGGATAGAAGGAGCAAGGTGACTAATTCGACCACTGCCCATTCGGCAGTTCGTCATCCCGGCGTAATTCTCGTGACGTTGTCGCTAGCCAACATCATGGCGGTGATGGACCTGTTCGTCGTGAACGTTGCGTTGCACGACATTGGCGTGAGCTTTCACTATTTGTCTTCACTCACTGATGTCACCTGGGTCCTGACGGGTTACGCGCTGATCTTTGGTTCGTTTTTGATCCCCGCCGGGCGCTTTGCCGACAAGTACGGGCGGAAGCAGACATTCATCGTCGGAATAGCCGTCTTCACCCTTGCCAGTCTCGCATGTGCCCTTGCTCCCGACCTCTGGACGCTTGTCGCCTTCCGCTGTGTTCAGGCAGCGGGTGCCGCCATGTTGATCCCATCAAGCCTGGGTCTTGTGCTTACCACGATGCCACCCGAGCGAGTGCAGACCAGCGTCCGCCTCTGGGCGGTCAGCGCTGCAGCCGCCGGCGCCGTTGGTCCAGTCGTCGGAGGTTTGCTCACCTCAGTCAGCTGGCGTTGGATCTTCGTTATCAACATCCCCATTGGACTCGCAGTCCTTCTCGTCACCTTGAAGATGATCCCCAGCGTTCGCTACGACCGTACGGCGAGGATCCCAGATCTCTTTGGGACCGCGATGATCATCGTGTCAATCGGAGCACTTTCGCTCGGTTTGTTGAACGGTTCGAGTTGGGGATGGGGATCCGACAAAACCGTCGTCTGTTGGGTGGTTACCGCCATCGGAGCTGTGGCCTTCGTCCTGAGTACGAGGCGATCTGAAGTTCCCGTAGTGGATCCGAAGCTGTTCCGAAGTCGAGTGTTCACCTCCGCAAACATTGCGATCGTCATAGGTGCCACGATCTTCGGGATCCAATTATTGGCTCTAAGCCTCTTCCTCCAACAGTCCTGGCACTGGTCAACAACTTCTACTGGACTCGCGATTGCTCCTGGACCTGCCGGCATCCTCATCTTTTCATTCATTGCACAAAAGATGAACGAGCGATTCCCGGTCGGAGCAGTGGTTGCCTTCGGTTTCGCAGTGCTCGCTGCCGGGCAAATCTTGATGATTCTGACCCTGCATCACGGAGTACACAATTACGCCGGAGGCATTCTGCCGGGGTGGCTGATCATCTCCGTAGGGTTCGGTTTCACCATGCCCACCATCATTGGGTCCGCAACTGTCGACCTGCCCCCTGATCAAAGTGCTACGGGGAGCGCTGTAGTAAACAGCGGCCGCCAAGTCGGCGGTGTCTTTGGTGCCTCCATCGTCGTGGTGGTCCTAGGTAGTGCCGAAGTCACCGGCGACCCGAATCGGTTTTATGATCTGTGGTGGATTGCTGCAGCGCTCTGCGCGGCGGCCATCGCCGTCGCCTTCGGCCTCACCCCAAAGCACAGAGCTCTGCGCTCTGAGCGTAAAGCCGCAATCGATGCGGAAGAAATGGCCGTAGCTCTCGCTGATGGGGCCATGCCGTGATGGCCCTCCGAGTGCTAGGCGAGCACCTCTGGCTCACACAGGTGAACCAGAGAAATGAGTAATCAGCCCACAGTTGGTATGCGACGGCGAGCAGACGCGGTTCGAAATTTGGAACGAGTTATGGCTGCCGCCTCAGAGCTTCTGATCGAACCGGATGCCACGCTGACGATGAAAACTGTCGCCGATCGAGCAGGAGTAGGCATTGGGACCGTCTATCGAATGTTCCCAAACAAGCAGCTCCTCATCGAATACCTTTTCCGTCAGCGTCTCGAGCTAATCCTTCTTCGCACAGATGGAATCCAGGGGTGGGAGTGGCATGACGATGCTCTGGCCCAACTGCTTGGATCGTTGGTTAGAACTTTGTCATCGGAGCCCGTATGGCGAGCTTTCTACCGCCAGCCCGGTGGATTGGAGCTCTTGAACCGGCTTGTCAAACAGAGCATCGGATCGACCATGCGGCGACTCTTACACGCCGAACAAGCATTGGGCCGCGTTAGGGTCGATATTGACGCGGAGGAGCTCATTGAGTTCGCTGTTGCTATCGGCTACCAAGATTGTCAGACGACCACAAGCAATCTCTTGACCTGTCTGTTCAGGGGTCTCCAAGACGAGAAGGCAGTGACTGAGTATCCGATGTCATGTTCGAGCCGAGTAACGGATGCTCCGTCGGAATCTGAGATTGCTTCCAAGAGAAAGTGATCGAATGCACGCAACCTCCCGGGTGCAGCTCGGTGGATGCCGGGCGGTAAATCACGTGGCCGAACGAGTCAACAAGATTGACCAGGTAGCAGCGATTTCATGCCCTCTGACCTGCCCGCAGATGCCTAGGTCAGATCGTCCAGGAAAGCGCGAGCGGTTGGTCACGGCGGCCTATCAGCTCCTGTACCAACAAGGCGTCGAGCGGACGACGTTGGCTGAGATCGCCGAACTGGCAACCGTTCCGCTGGGAAACGTGTACTACTACTTCAAGACGAAGAACGAGCTCATTGCGGCGGTGCTCGGGGTTCAGTCCGGGCAAATCGCTTCGACCCTGGGCGCCATCGAGTCGCATCATCTTGGTCCCAAAGAACGCCTCAAAGCGCTCGTTATGCTGCTGGCTGGGCACAGTGAGCCGATTTCTCTTTACGGCTCGCCGCTCGGGACTCTGTGCATTGAGCTTGCTAAGCGAAGCGGCGGGCCAAATTTCGCAGCAGCTGGCCTGGTGCGCCAGATCCTCGTATGGACAGAAGCACAGTTCGAACAGATGGGCATTTCCCGCGGCGCCGGCGATCTTGCCCTTGAGTTCTTAGCTGCATGCGAAGGCACCGCCCTTCTCGCCAACGTCCTGCGAGACCCAGAGATCCTTTCAACTACGACGCGGCGAATCAACCACTGGATTGACGCGCAGTGATACAGAGCCGGACTAGTCCAAGCACCATCGGATTTCGGAATCGAGAGTGATTGAGGGCGGCGAGTGTTTTTATTGGTACCCGACACTGCAGATGCCCCGGTGTGCCCAGACACATCACCCAACCGCTTCAGTCGGAACCGATGGGAGTCGAGGGCCGTTAGGTCCCGAATTGGGGCGAGAGCACCATCGAAGGCCTGAGGCAGCGCGATTCGGGGCTAGACGGGCCGCGTCAAGGTCCGTGCCCACTGGTGTCGATTTGGCGGCCTCAGCAATGGGATTGCTACGTTTGCCTCCATCCGAGACCGAAGCGGCCTGTGTCCGTCTAGATTGCCGTTGTCGGCAAAACTCTTATGCCGAATTGCTCCCGAGCCTCGCGAAGCAGATCGTCACCTAAAGCCTCCCCGTCGTTTACTACGCCAAGCTGTGTTGGCTGGTATCCAGCATCGCCGAACAAGGCGACGGACATGTCGTCGTAACCGTGCCTCGGGTCATGTCGGGCGGAATAGTAGATGCCGGCGAATCCGGCCAAATGAAGTGCATTCGCCCATCGTTGGCACACTGGATAGTCGTCTCCAACAGAGATCCTGGTATCAAGACGCCACCGGCCGACGATGTGACCACTCGACATGTCGGCCAACTTGACACCGCCGGGCAGATCTACCGTTGCGATACATCGAGCTGCGACCATCTCATCGGTAACCAGCGGCAGGCCACCAAAGACCTCCGCAAATGCGACCAGCTTTGTTTCCGCGACGTAGCAGGTTCCGAAGCCCGCTCCTGCGCTTGGTGGATCCCATCTATTTGAAGAGTCCGAACTGAACCATTCGGGCGGTCTATCGATGCGATGTACTCGAAAGCAATATGCCGGCAAAGACTCCTTGTGAATGGCGGGGAAGTCCGCCGCAAGCACCCCATAGTCGTGAGGAGGTTCCGGAAGTGGTTCGGGGGTCACGAGCGCAGGCCAGCGACCGCCCGGCGAGCGGCCGCGACTACTGCCTCATCGTTCCCGTCGCCAGAAGTAATCCACTTGGCTGGACTTTGACCGTCCAAGAGGCGATTGGCTTCTGTTGCCCACGAAGCCATCACCAACGGATCCAGATCGGGCTCAGCATCTCGGAACTCAGCCACTATCGACGACACGACTGGTCTGACGATGTGGCTTTCGGGGTCGAACTGCCATGTCGGGAACCAAGTCGTCCCGCGGCCGCGGACTCCGAGGAGTGATCCATTCTTGAGGCGCTTGTAGAGGGCCTGCCGGCTGACTCGAAGAAACTCCGTAGTTCGGCTCACGTCCCATCGCTCTCCGATCGACCGACTCCAAATCAGCGGGGCCAGTGCCCCAGTTCCGGCGCGTCGTCCGAGATCAAAGGCGGCTTCCGGATCGATATCGCCCAAATCGTTGAGCAATTCGGGATGCCTGCTGAGGATGTCGTCGACCCCCTGCCGAAGTCCCTCCAAGAGCGCAGCATGACCGTCCATGGGAGCAGTGTAAACCCTGTCAACCTCTCTGTAAACCCTGTCAACCTACCTGAGACCCGCCTTGGCCATTACTTCATACCTGAAAAGCGTGAGGTCACCGGATCGACGCCGGTCCCGACCACCGGAAACCCGCAGGTCAGAGCATGAATCGATTAGCAGTCTGTTTGCAGATCGGAATTACGTGCCCACTACGTGCCCATAAGGAATTGCAACAGGTTCCGCTTGCGCTGAGCGGTGCCATGAACCTGGAGCAGGGTCCTGATCACGTCTAGGATTCTGCCCTTGACCCATGTGGATTCGCGGGTGCCCGACTGATCGAACGCGCCCCGCGGCCGCTCCCGGAATGCGTGCATGATCGTGCTGTGAGTGATTTTCCCGCGTGGCGCTACTACCCAACGTCCAGCAGTCCGCCGACTTGGGTCACGGACTTGGTTTCGGTCTTTGAGGACGTCAAGCACCAGATCGACAGCTCCGCGATTCAAGGAGAAGGTAGCGACGGGATCCTTGCATCATTGAGTCCGGGCCTGATCCAACTCGGCTATCAAGTCGAGCTGAGTAAGAAAGCGATCGACAAGATCGAGCGCCCGGTGCTCTTTGGGGATCAAGGAAAGCCACGCGTGCAGTATCAAATCGATGCTTGGCGTTCCGAGATGGGCATCGTGTTAGAAGTCGAGGCAGGGCGGGGCTGGATGGGCAATGCCTTCTACCGTGACCTGGTCCGAACGTCGTTGATAGTCGGCGCTCGATTTCTTGCAGTTGGTGTTATGAACCGTTACGCCTACAAGTCCGGCGGTAAGCAACTCACGAGCCACGATTACGAGAACGCCCGAGACCAATTGGACGCCATCTATGGAAGCGGCCGCATCCAGTTGCCATTTGAAGGAATTCTTCTGATTGGTTATTGAGGAGCCACCGACAACAGCTACATCGCCAAGGAGATGACAACATGAGCAAGTGGGACGACAATCGGATGACCGAGAAGGTGCTCGACGTTCTCGGTGATGTCCGTCTCGTGAATCCAAGCGGACATCATTTTGGTAGACCGTTCATAACTTCCTACCAGATTGCTATCGAGATCGAACGACGTCATCCAGGCACAGCGGCGGCCCTCGGTAAGGACTTGGGCGGTGCGGGCACAGGTGCACAGGTGAGCGTTGCGCAGTACATCGGTAACGAGCTGTCCAAGCAAATCAAGACATCTGGCACAAGTCACTCCGTAGAAGGCGGATTCTTGTCGAACATGAACGTGACGTCGCTTACCTACGAGGGTCCAAACGGACCGATCGTCTCATCGTTAACAGGTACGGGGTTCGATCTGGGGCTTTTTCGTCTTCGCGAGTAGGACTGGCGCTATCTCGATAATCGGATCGAAGAGTGCCAGTCTCCGGACTTATCCGAGCCCCGGGGTAACGCTGATTCGGATGGCGAAAGCCGCCCTTAAACGTGTTCGAGGGAGCGCTGGCGCGGCTGGCTGATGGCAACCCGCCCGATTGGCCTGTCGTCAGGTTTGATCTAGGCCTTAGCAAGCTGCAGCTCATTCCTCCATCACGACGGATCTCGATGTGACCCACTCCGATCGCGGCTGAGTCCGAAGTCTTTAGTACTGCACGGACAACGAACAATTGTACTGGTGTCATCTGGAGACGAGGAGCCGTCAACATCCAGAGCTCATGTGCTCTTGGTCGCGAATGGTCCACAAGGTGGAATGGTCTCGCTCATCCACCAAACGGTGCAAACTGGAGACCCCAATTCGTGAGGTCTTCGGCGACACGCGACGTCCCAACTACCGGAACATCCACCTTAAATCGTTGCTCCAGCTCTACAATAAGTTCGTTGCTTCTATGACGCACCCATATGTGACAACAAGAGACATCGCCGACGAATTGGGGTACACCCGCCAGCGGGTGGATGCCATTATCAGGCGCGCTGAGGATTTTCCCGCGCCTGCAGGCGTCGTTGGCAATGGCGTTCGGCTTTGGCGCAAGGACCAGGCCCTGAGATGGTTCGCCAAACACCCTCGACGGCCATATCGGAAGTCCAACGCTGGAGTCCGGCAAGCCAAGGGACTGCGCCATCAAAAGTACGCGGTTTCAGCCGGCAAGTCCAAGGGACGCTCGTCGCGGTGATGGCCGTTCCTACGTTGCCAAATACGAAAACTGCACAGATTCGCACTCTGCGCGACGCTGCCTTGGACACAACTTATGTATCGCTAGGCAGTCGGCGGACTTCGTCCCCACATGAGTTCTATCGATACCCAGCGCGGTTTTCACCATCGTTCGCTCGAGCCGCAATTGAAGCCTTCACCTCAGTGGGTGATGTAGTGCTCGACCCCTTCGTTGGCGGCGGGACCACGCTTGTCGAGGCCCGCCTCGCTGGACGCATCTCGCTTGGCTCCGATTTGAACCCGCTAGCGGTCCTTGTCTCCAAGGTCAAGTCACGGCCGTTCAAGCGTGCGGAACTAGATGAAGTGTCCCAGTGGATTGCTCGTCTTCCCAAGGAATTTTCGACTCGAGGACGAATCGCACACGACGAATGGAGCAAGACCAAGTACTTCCGGAACATTGACGCAACAGAGCTTTCTGGTGTCCGCAGTTCCCTCATCCGAGCCCGCAACTCTCTCGATTCAATTCGATCGGTATCGGCTGAATCGTTCGCTAGGTGTGTCCTACTCCGCGCAGGACAGTGGGCTCTTGACATGCGCCACGAAACGCCACATCAACGCGAGTTCCAAGAAAAGCTGATCGACATGGCGGAGGCCATGATTGAGGCGGGTCATCAGTACCGCTTGGATGTACGGGAAGCAGATCAGTTGTACGACGCTGGGGGGTTACGAAGGTCCACGGTCATCCGACAATCCTTGTCAGGCCTCGCTGAACGTATCGATGGCCGCCTTCCGGCCCCGAGGTTGATTCTGACGTCGCCGCCCTATCCAGGTGTGTATGTCAACTATCACCGATGGAAGGTGCTTGGTCGCCGAGAAACTCCGGCACCTTTTTGGCTCGCAAACGAACTGGATGGCCATGGAATCGACCATTACACGATGGATGCCAGAGCTGATGGGAGCTTGAATCGGTACTTCAAGCAACTCGAGGCGGGCCTAAAGGACCTAGCCAAGATTGCCGCTCGCCGCACGATTGTCGTCCAGATGGTCGGGTTTCACGACCTCAAAGACCTATCTCGCTATCTGCGAGCCATGAAGGAGGCCGGCTTTGCTGAACACATCGTTCCTGAGCTGGGCGAACGAGGCCAGGACGGCCGGCTTTGGCGCGGCGTTCCGAACCGACGCTGGTGGACCCTTGACGGCACCAAAGGTGCTCATACCGCGCTTGAGGTCGTTCTAGTCCATAAAAAGGTGTGAGATAGTCGACTACACAGAGAATAGTGGTTGACAAACTACTATCCGTCCATATAATCGGATCATGCCTGATAGTCGGATGCAGTCGCTCATAGTGAAGCTCCCCGCGGCCACTTCCCGCGGGATTCTCCGCATAGTCGATCTGCCAGGTTCCGCGTACGCCTCGGTCGATGAGTTCATCCGGATTGCAGTGGAGAACCAACTCACCCTCGAGAACGGCGATTCCGGACCTTCGAGTACCGAAATCGCTGCCTCCGAAGTGGGGGTAGTCCACGACAGGGCAGCCCAGCGTCAAGGCGAAGGATCTCGGGCGCCAGCTGCACCCGAGAGGGAGAGTATCGATGCAACTCCAGGGGCGGAACTCTCACGGTCCCTTGAGGAGCTCCTGGAGCGACCCGATGTCGCCGGACTGGATCTACTACCAGCCTTTCCCGCGTCGGGACGGCCTCTGTCGTCGTTTACTAACCGGCTGACGCCATTGTTGGCTGGTCCACGAGTCCTAGCGAACCTGTCGGTCGGCGCCCATGTGCCATCCGTGGACAGCTACCTCGACCTCACAGCCAAAGCGGCTCGCCTCCTGGGCCTTCGTCTGAGAGTCGAAGACGACAATTCAGGTCGGAGGGGAAGACTTCGGCGCTCAACCGCATGGCCAATCGGGGACGACGAGAGTAAGTCGCTGATTCGTTACCGCAACTGCTTCATGTTTGCGTCCGACAAGAAGGATCTCTTTGTCGGTCCACTAGTTGAGCTCGGCTTAGTCGCTGTCGCCAAAGACCACGTCTTTCTTACCGCCGCAGGAGCAACCTTTGCCTCGGCGACGTCGCCCGCAATCGACGGTACGGGCGCAATAGAGCTTTTCGGCAACGATCATCGGGAGCTCCTCTCAGAAGCAGTGATCCGAAGTCCCGGAGAAAGAAAAGAGATCGAAATCTTTCTTAAGACACTGGAAGCAACCGCGGGAGTTCAGGATGTCGTTGATAAGGAACTTGGCGTCAGCCATCAGGGATGGACCGAGGCCCAGGTTGTCTCGCACCGCGCTGCGATGGTCGGCCGCTTAGGCGACCTCGCGGTTGTCGATGTTGAGACCACTCCAAAGACAGTCATCCGTCCTGGTCCTAACCATCAGTTCCTTCTCGATCTGATGTCAGACACCGAAAATACGAGCGACAAGGCGGTAACGAGATGACCAACAAAGAATTGCAAGATCTCTGTTTTGCCCTGATGTCGGCAGAAAGCGACGATGAGATCGTCACGCTCTTGGACAAAGCGGGTCTGTGGGAGGACTCGCGTGTCTGGAGGTACATCGGCGACAACGAAAACAACTACTCGCAGGTAGGCAATCAACAGGCCGAACCGATCGCAGCACTTGCAGAGAAGTTGGTCAATAGCATCGACGCCCGTTTGATCATGGCTTGCCTGCTGGCCGGAATCGACCCGGAAGCGACTGACGCACCGAAGAGTGTCAGGGATGCCGTTTCTCGGTTCTTCGGTGATGCTGTAGAGCGGAACGGACGGATTGTTAACTGGGGCAAGAGCATGACTCTCGCCCAAGGCCTCCAAATAACCGTGGCTACTACCGGAAATAAGCCAGACCAGGGATCTCCGTCCATCACGATTGCAGACAACGGTGAGGGGCAACAACCAGACGATCAGCCAACGACCTTCATGTCTATGAATAGGTCGAACAAGCTGCGTATTCCATTTGTACAGGGCAAGTACAACATGGGTGGCCTCGGTGCTCTTAACTTTTGCGACACCGCGCATCGTTTCCAGCTGGTGATATCTCGCCGTAATCCTGCTCTTCTGCCATCTGGTGCGCCACCTCGAGCCTACAAATGGGGATTCACGATCGTTCGTCGCGAGCCGCCTACCGGTAATCAGAAACACGCGTCCTTTTCCTATCTTGCGCCTGAAGGCGCAACGGATCGAGATGGGGACGTTCTCGCATTCGATGCCGACGAATGGCCCATCTTTCCAGTTGACGATGCCAGTGGCCACAAGGCCTACGCCCGGAGCTCGACCCATGGGTCGATGCTCAAGCTCTACAACTACAAGTGGAAGGGCAATAGGAGCAACATCATCAGCTCGCGAGATGGGCTTCTTTCCAGACTGGATCAGGCACTTCCTGAACTCGCGCTTCCAGTCCGTCTCTATGAATGTCGGGACTACGGCGGACACCGAGGAAGCTTCTCCACAAACCTGACAGGACTATCCGTACGCCTTGAGCTCGACCGAGCAGAAAATCTGGACGAGTCAATCGAGAATCCTCGACGGAGCAGCATTGATATCGATGGTCAGCGAATCAAGGTCCGAGTGTTTGTTTTCAAAAAGGGCAAGGCGCAAAACTATCGTCGTCCGCGAAACGCCATTCTGATGGTGGTGAATGGACAGACGCACGCGACCTTTTCGAAGGACTTCTTCGTTCGCAAGGGAGTCAAGCTTGGCTACCTTGCCGATGAACTTCTCGTGGTACTTGATTGCTCCGAGCTATCCGGAGTTACGCGTGACGACCTGTTTATGAACAGTCGGGATCGTGTTCGAGAAAATGAGATCTCGGAGCGGATCTTGGATGAACTCGAAGATCTGTTGAGGCGGGACGAGGGGCTTCGCGAACTTCAAAACCGGCGACGCAAAGCCGAGATGGAGGAACGTCTTTCTGACAATCAGCCCCTTGCGGACGCCTTCAAGGACATTCTGAAAAGCGATCCGACACTAGAACGGCTGTTCCTTACAGGCCAAGGCGTTCCCACGCCCTTTTCACGTCAAGGCTCTGGTGTGGGGACCGGGGATCACTTCGCAGGAAAGCTCTACCCCTCCTACTGGCGATTCAAGAACAAGGATCAAGGCGAAGTACTTCGGCGATCTGCTCAGTTTGGCTCCAGTCCGCGAGTCGAGTTCGAGACGGATGTAGATAACACTTACTTCGATCGTTCAGACAATCCCGATCTTCACGAAGGTGAGTGGCGGGTCTTTCGCATGGACCTGGACCCCCCGATGCCGCTAACTGGATGCCGGCTGGACGGTCCACGTGAAGGGACTGCAGTGCTCCACCTGACGTTACCGGCTGATGTGTCAATTGGCTCTGAACTCCCATTAGAGGTCGAGGTAGGTGATGACACAATGGTCGAACCCTTCGTGAACCGCCTTGAGTTGCGGATCGTGACACCAAGCATTGGTGGCGGGGGCGGTGCCGGCAGGGGATCCTCAAACCGAGGGAGAGGCGACCTGGGTGGGCACGGGACCTTGAGTCTGCCAGAAGTAGTTCCGGTGCGCGAACCGGACTGGGCGACACACTCATTCACAGAGAACGACGCGCTCCGCATCGTGCGGAGCCCAGCCGATGATGACCGCGACCAACTCGACTTCTATGTGAATGTCGACAACAAACATCTCAAGACGAATCAGAAGTTGGCAAAAAGGGACACCAACCCAGTCTTGTTGGAACGCCAGTTCATGTATGCCAACGTTCTTATTGGCATGGCCATGCTGAACGCCGAGAAATCTGACGCGAAGCCCGAGGATGACGGCAGCGACCTGGACACCGAGGAACCGTCCATCGAGGATCGAATTCGAGCGGCAACGTCAGCCTTGGCCCCCGTGATCCTCCCGATGGTCGATGTTCTGTCATCTTTGAGCATAGAGGACGCCATTTCGGAGTAGCGGTGAATGCGGGCGAGAGATGGATGAGCCTGCTTGTGGTCGCTGCGGCTGAACTTCGCACTCTGAAAGAACTGATGGGAGCTATTCGTGGGGTATGAGATCGATTTTCTGGCAGTGGGCGATAAATCGAGCGGTGGAGACGCCATCGCACTTCGTTGGGGTGATCTCCATGGCGATCGTGATCGTCAAACCGTGGCAGTCATCGATGGCGGCTACACCGAAAACGGTGAAGCTCTCGTTGAGCACATCAAAATTCACTACGACACCGACACGGTAGACATCGTTGTGTCGACCCATCCTGACCGCGATCACATCACTGGACTGGAGACAGTCCTTGAACAGTTGAACGTTACGACCCTTCTGATGCATCTTCCTTGGAACCATTCGGTAACGATGGCCAAGGCTCGCCAGGCAGGGTTTCGCTCGCTGTCCTTTAGCGAGAAGTTGGAAAAGTCACTTCAAGAAACGTCCGACTTGGAAGCGATCGCACAACGGCGAGGGGTGACCATCATCGAACCCTTTACTGGGGTTAAGACGAGAGACGGGAGTTTTCGCATCGTCGGCCCGAGCAGGGAGTACTACGAGGAGCTTCTCCCGGGGATCGCTTCACCCTCAATCAGCAGTAAGCGGTCGGGAGTTCTGACGCTTGCAAAGGAAGCTGTGGGGCGGTTTCTGGAGGAGAAGATGGACGTCGAGACGCTACGGGACGACGGGGTTACGCGACCGAGTAATAACAGCAGTGTCGTCTCGTTATTGGAGATCGACGGCCACAAGTGTCTTCTCACCGGTGATGCCGGAATACCTGCCCTTGAACATGTCGCTGACTATCTTGAAGCGGAGGGATTTACGCCGGGCGATCTCAGCTTCGTACAGATTCCTCATCATGGGAGCCGCAGAAACGTCGGCCCAACCATTTTAAACCGCCTGCTAGGCAACAAGGTAAAAGAGACTCCCCATGGCACGGCCTTCGTGTCGGCCCCAAAGGAGAACCCCGAGGCGAAGCACCCGGCTAAAAAGGTCATCAATGCCTTTCGGAGACGAGGCTACCCGGTGCACGCAACACAGGGACAAGGGCGCGTGCACTACCAGGACCATCCCCAACGAGACGGCTGGATCTCGTCCACTCCACTTCCCTTCTACACACAAGTAGAAGACAGCGAGGACTAACCCAAGTGGTACTTGTCGACGAGTACGACCGCAAAGCCCGGTTAATACCAGGAACTCTCCTCGGATTTCCGGTTGCGGTCGCGGTAGTCGCTCTCGGTCTCAAGTCCCAACCGGTCATTGCCTTTGCCGTCGGTCTGCTGTCCGGTATTGGCGGTATCTACGTGATCGTCAACGCAGTCAGGACGAGAGGCGTTCCGACGCAGGAGAGCTTGTTCCAAGAAAGGGGGGGCGCCCCCACAACGCACGCCCTACGGCACACCGATAGTGAATGGCCGGATGCGCGTCGAAACCAGTGGCGGAGCGACCTAGCCAAGGCTACCGGGATCTCGCTTCCAACTGCGGCCCAGGAGAACGCTGATCCGACCGGAGCAGACGGCACGATTGAGACGGCAATAGCTCGGCTTCGAAAACTGACCAGTGACAAACGCAAGTTTGGATTGGTATTCCAAGAAAATCGGAACTTCGGGTACGAGCGAAACATTTTGGCGCTGCGCCCGATCGCGTTGCCGGTGTGCCTCGTCTGTCTCCTCATCCTAGTCGGCATGTTGGCGATCCAGTTGATTTACAAGTTCCCCCATCTCTCGGCCTTAAGCATCGGGGTGGGGATCTTTATCGTCGTCGTGTTCTGCCTATTCTGGTGGTTCGTTCCTAGTAAGGACCGCACTTGGTTGGTGGGACGCCGATACGCGGAGCGCCTACTTGACGAGGCGGCAGACCTGTGACGATCGACAGACCATACTCACAGGTGACAGAGTTTCGATTCGTGAATGATCGCGTCGACTAGTCCCGCAACGTCCGCCTGACCAGATGAACTACTCGTTATCGTCCTATTGCACTCCGCTGTCCGATCTGAACGAAATCTAATGATTATTGCCACCGACCTTCTGCAAGCCGCCATTAGCTGGGCTGCCCTACTTTCGGCATTGGCCGCAATCGTCGCCGTAGTCGCGCTCCGACGTCAGCTAAAGCAAAGTGAGCGGACCCTTCTCGGATCTACCTCTCAGTTCTGCTATCAATCGATGACTCAACTCCTGCAGATACTGATTGATAAGCCCCACCTTCGACCCTATCTATATGAGAGCAAGCAGATGCCCTCAGATAATGAGCCCGACTTGAAACAGCAAGTTATCGCTGTGGCTGCCCACTATGCGGATTTTTTCGACGCCGTATTACTCCAAGGCACGCTGGGCAACATCGCAGTTCATGAATACATCGAGGTCTGGCAAGGGTTCATTGGGAACATGCTGCAAACAAGCGAAGTTATTCGCCAGTACGTGCTTGATCACGAGTCTTGGTACACGGAGCGGCTTCGAAGCATGGCGTCAGATGCGGCCGAGCGCGTATAACTCTTCGCCATGAACAGGTCTACCTCTTCCTTTTCGATAGTTGGAGCGGGAATCGTTGGCCTACTGATTGCCTATCGCGCGAATCGTGAACATGACTTTGGCCAGATCAGAGTGTTCGACGAGGGACCCGATCCTCGGCATGAACGGCAGTTCGGTCATGTGTTTGGCGCTACATATAGCGGAATGGATGCGCGACACGTCTCATTGACCGAGACTGGACCTTGGACCGTACCCCATCGTGCGGAACTGATCGTTCGCTCCGCGGCCAAAGGCGGCTGGAACTGTCTAGACGCGCGCGCCCTGTCTTCGACTGAGCACGCGTGGCTGAAAGAGTTTCAGGATATTGCTCGCTCACCGTCAGGACATTCTGACAACAGTGACTTGGTAATGGGCATCAATCGTGCCGGCCTGTCCGAGTGGGCACGGCTTCAGGATGAACTCCCAGAGGTCTTTCGACCCATTAGTGGTCTTGGTCGACTACCAATTGTCTGTGCGAACGAAGAGGATCTTCGGTCTGAACACGAAGCGGAATACGAGCTTGACCCCATCAATGTGACTGAAGCGACTACAGACCTCGCACCCGAAGTCGACCAGCTCCAGGCCAAACAGGAAGAGGGCGTCATCTACGGCGCCTTCTTGGTCGCCGGGAACGCGTACAACGTTCGAACGCTTTGCGCGAAGCTGATTGAGTGGCTTGAGGCACGAGGTGTGCAGTTTCACTGGAACACCCGGGTGGATGTGGACCCGCAATTATCCGACTTGCCTCAGGGTGATGTGATTCTGGCTGCTGGAGTCTCGACTCGAAGCCTTTCTTACCTTGCTGAGTCGGGGCTTCTGTTGCAGGGAGTGATGGGTTGTTGGACACGAATACCGAATCAGGGATATCTACATCCCTTCAAGGTGCTAGCAAAAGAACCAGTGAACTTCATCAATGCCACCCCAAGCAGCGATTCGTTGATTCTTTCAGGCGGGTACGGGTGGGTCGGCGAACACGAATATGCGGAAGCCCAACACCTTGGCGAGCCAATTTGCGAAGCATTTATGGACGAAGTTGACAGGTTTTTCTTGCCTACTGGTCGTCGACGTACTCCAAGAGAGACAGCGATTTGCATTCGTCCAGCGTTGCCGTCCGGAGTCTCTGCCGTTCGCCAAATCACCTCGTTGACGCCTGGCCGCCGAATCTTCGTATCGATTGGACACGCAGCCGGCGGATTCACTCAGGCACCGGAAGTTGCGAGAAGAGTCCTCGAGCTTCTGTAGGCGATCTGAGGGACAGAAACAAACGCCGGGAAGCGAGACTCTCTATTTGACTGTCAGGATTCGAAATAGCCCGGTGACAATCACAAGCTGGTCTCTGGATCGGCCACCGGAAAAGAGTGGTTGGTATCCGCCTGCCGAGGCGGCGGCGAAGCCGCCGTCCGAGGCTGTGGCGGCTTGAAGCAGTAAAGAAGGACGCGGACAACTGGGGTCTGACCTGGGTGAATGTGTGGCTCTGTTTCGTGCTCCGTGTTGCTCATTGTGTTGCTCTGTAATTCGATGTTGCTCTCTGTTGACTTCATGTTCTTCGGTCTTTTCTTCCTCTTCTCTGGATCTGTCCCCGATCTCAGATATTTCTCTCCTGACGGTGAATTCTCTGCTGTCTCCTCTTGTCGTTGATCGTCTCTACCGATCGCTTACGGAGATGTCTATTTCGCCCCGTTCGCCGCGATGCACGGGCTCTCGGGAGGCAGGACCCGCTGGGCCCCACCTCCCGAGACTCGCTCAGGCTGGCTCGGTGACCCGCCACTCCATCTCGAGGGGGACCCTGAACTCCCCAGCCCGCTCGGCGCAGTGCCAGCACACGACCTCGCCCGTGCTCAGCGCTGCGTGCGTGCTGGCGTCGTCGACGTCACCGCACAACTCGCACTCGTGACACGGATCCGATGTCCTCTCGGTGAGCTTGCGCTCGATCCATTCGCTCAAATTGATGCGCATTCGTTTCTCCTTCTCTCGATGCGGTCCTGCCGGAGGGTTCGCCCTCCGATCGGGCTCCGCTGTTGACGCTGAGAACAAAGGAGGGCGAGTCAGGGTCCGGGGTCAAGGGAGCCGTCCGGAAAGAAAATCGCCTCTGATTCATGATTTTCTTTTCGGCCCTTGACCTTGGACGACCGTCCTCCAAAGTGCTCGGCGGCAGCAGCGGGGCCTGGTCGGAGTGCACCATCTGCAGACCGCGGCGAGAGAAGGAGAAACGAAATACACCTTGAGTGGGGGGTCGAGCCTCGCTCACCGAGAGGACATCACCGTGACCGCTCGGAGCGTGACTCGCCGGGCCCAAGCGTGTCCACAGACGGGACCCTCGACGGTCGCCTTGATGGGGAAAACGCACAACACGCTGACCTGGGTGTTGTTCGGTTTCGCTCTTTGCACCGGCTCTTCCTAAGTAGGGAAGGAAGTTCCTTCCCTACGTGGAAGGAGCAACACATGCGTTTGCCCGTTGACACCAGTGTCGTCAGCTTCGTTTCGGCCGGACCGGCCGAGCCGACTCTCGACTTCGACACCAAGCAACAGAAGACCGACGCCAAGGGTGTCGCCATCAACCAGGTCCACCTCTTCGTGGTGGGCGAGAGCACGCGTGAGGTGATCACGGTCAAGGTCGCCGGCGACGTCCGTGGCCTCGGCCAGTTCACCCCGGTCAAGGTGACCGACCTGGTGGCCACCACCTGGAACATGGCCGATCGCTCCGGTGTGTCGTTCTCGGCCTCGAGGATCGAGGCGGTCAACGCCCAGAAGGCCTCGGCCTGATGGCTCGCTTCATTGCGATCGTCTTGGCGCTGATGTTCGGGCTCGTGGCGATTGGATTCGTCCTGGCCCACTTCGGCTTCGTGGTCCTGTTGGTGATCGCCGTCGTGCTCGTCGGCCGTCACCTCCGCCGGCACGGTGCCTGAGCGGCCGTACGTCAAGACCCTCAACCCCTACTCCCGGATGGCGCTCGCTGTCCGGGGGTGGGGGCTCGAGGTCGTCTTGGCCCTCGGCGTCTTCGTGCTCTGGCGCATCGGATCTGCTCTCGACGGCCCGGGTCTCGGGATCCTGCTCCTCGGGATCGTCGCCATCGTCGTCTGGCGCACCGGCAGCCTCAAGCTTCGTCTGGCCACCACCTTGCGGGACCGGGCGACCCGCCGCTGGTTCAACCGGGTGCTGATCGCCTGCCAGCTCATCAGTCCTCGTGGCCTGATCCCGCGGATCGAGGGCACCGAACTCATTCCCGCCGGCCAGCGAGTCCGCCTTCGCTTGCCGCCCGGGCTCACCGCCGAGATGATCGACGAGGCCAGCGAGTCACTGGCCGCCACCATCGGGGCCCGGGACGTCCGGGTCGTGCGCGATCCCGCCAATGCCTCTCTCGCCCATGTCTCGATCCTTCGGCGAAATCCCTTGTCGTCGCCCGCCCCGCCGTGGCCCGTGCCCGAGGGGTCTTTGTGGAAGCCGCTCTCGCTGGGTGTCGACGAGGACGGGAAGCCGGTCTCGATCGGGCTCCCTGAACGCAACCTCTTGCTGGGTGGTGAACCAGGCGCCGGCAAGTCGGTCGCCCTCTCGCTCTTCATCGCCGCCGCCGCCCTCGACCCCGCTGTGACGTTGACCCTGCTCGACGGCAAACAGGTGGAGTTGGCTCCTTGGTCCGCATCGGCCGAACATTTCGTCGGGCCCGACATGGCCGGGGCCATCGACGTCTTGAAGGAGCTCTGCGCCGAGATGGACCGCCGCTACGAGGTCCTGCTGTCTTCGGGCCTGCGCAAGATCGAACCGGGCGGCGACTTCGGGCTCCACGTCGTGGCCATCGACGAGTTGGCGTTCTATATGCGCGGCGGGACCAAGGATGAGCGCAACGAGCTCTCCGAAACCTTGCGCGACCTGATCTCGAGGGGACGGGCGGCCGGCATGATCGTCATCGCCGCCACCCAGAAGCCGTCCAACGACATCGTCCCGACGTACGTCCGGGACCTCTTCTCGTTCCGCATGGCGCTGCGCTGCACCACGCCCGAGGCATCCGACACCATCCTCGGGCAGGGCTGGGCCAAGGAGGGCTATTCGGCGTCGACCCTCGACCCGACCAGCCGAGGCGTGGGGTACCTGTTGGCCGAAGGGGCCGTCCCGGTCAAGATCCGTACGCACTACCTCGACGACAGCGCCATCGCCGAGCTGGCCCAGCTGGCCGTTGCCCGAAGGTCTGTGTCAAGCCAGCGGTCACACTCCACCGGGCGGACCCAGTGAGGTCGGCCCGCGAATGGCGAGGAGTTCTGGCCGAGGTGGACCAGGCCGGACTGTGCGCCCATCCGGTCCGCCTGCGCGGCATCTCCTTGGACCGCTCGACGGGCGAGCTCGCCGAGGGGGGCCTCTTGGTGGCGTGCAAGGACCGGCGGGCCGCTGTGTGCCCCTCGTGCTCGCGCCTGTACCAAGCCGATGCCTGGCAGCTGGTGGCGGCGGGGATCCGGGGCGGCAAAGGGGTGAGTCCCGACGTCGTCGGCCACCCCCAGGTGTTCGTCACGTTGACCGCACCGAGCTTCGGGCCGGTGCACCGGACGGGGATGGCCAGAAATGTGCCGGGTCCCTGTCGGCCTCGGCGCCGCGCCGGTTGCTGCCCCCATGGCCGCCCGCTCTCGTGCACGGTTCGACACGGCGAGGGCGACCCGGCGGTCGGCGAGCCGCTCTGCCACGAGTGCTTCGACTACCGGGGTGCGGTGCTCTGGAACGCCCACGTGTCCCGGCTCTGGGGCCGGAGCTGCCACCGCCTCTACCGCGAGGTCGCCCGGGCCGGTGCCATGACGACCCGGGAGCTGCGGACAGTGGTCCGACTGTCCTACATCAAGGTGGTCGAGTTCCAGGCCCGGGGGCTCGTCCACCTCCACGTGGTGCTCCGGGCTGACGGCGGGGCCGGACCGGCCGAGGCGCCGCCGGAGTGGCTCGACGCTGGGGTCCTGACCCGAGCCGTCGGCCGGGTCGTCTCCGAAGTCGGTGTGCCCGTCCCAGAGGTGTACGGCAGCGGGATTGGCCGGGCCCGCTGGGGATCCCAGCACGACGTCCGGGTACTTCTCGCCACTGACGACGCCGACGCCACCGCCATCGCCGCCTACGTGGCCAAGTACGCCACCAAGACGGCGGACGGCACGCCGTGGCTGGCCCATCGGATCCGTACCCGGGCCCAGATCGAGCGCCTGGTGCTGCGCCCCCACATCGTGGCCATGGTCAAGACGGCCTGGGCACTCGGTGGGCACCGCCATCTGGCTCCGCTGCGCCTGCGTGACCACGCCCACACCCTCGGCTACCCCGGCCAGTTCTCGTCGAAGAGCGTCCGCTTCTCGACGACCTTCACGGCACTGCGCCAAGCACGATCGGACTACTCGAGCCGAGAGGCGCGGGCCGACTTCGACTACGACGGCGAGTGGCGTTATGCCGGCCGGGGCTATGCCAATGCCGAGTCCGACACCTTGGCCAAAATGCTGCGCGAGGCCCGTCCCGGGGCACCGCGCAAGGTTCCACAGAGTTCCCGATCGACTTCCCGAGAAGGTTCCCAATGCCTTTGACCTGGGAAAAGGCCGTCGAAGAATTTCTCGCTGGGAACCCATTCGGGAACCTTGCGGGGAACCATTTGAGGAACCCCATCTGGCGCGATGGCGTCATGACGAATCCAACCAGTCCCCTCCAACTACTGAGCGACCATGTGGTGCGGCGGGCCCGCAGCGCAGACGTGCGGCGCCTGGCCACTCGCATCAACGTGTGGCCGGACAACGGCCAAAGTCCGGACCTGCTCGACCTCCTCGCTCGTCGTGACGCCGACGGCCGCCCGGCCATGCGGATCGTCGAGGCGCTGGCAAACGAGGCGCCCGGGGACACCTTCGCCGCTCTGGCGCTGTTGCACATGATCCGCGGCGAACTCGAGGTCATGAGCAAACGACTTGTCCACAGCGGACGGGTCAGCACCCTCGACGCCGAGGCCGACACGCTCTCTGCCGCCTGGGAGGTGGTGACGAGGCGACCGCCCCCGGGCCGCTGGGAGCGGGCAGATGCGATGTGGAACCAGGCCCGCCGGGCCAGTCGCATGCGCCGGCAGCGCTGCCCCGAGACCGAGCCCCTCTCCGAGGGCTTCGACGCGGCCGAACCCGACGGCGGTTGGCTCGAAGGTCGGTCGGGTCTCCTGGCCGGTGCCGTGGCTGCCGGCGTGCTCACCCCGAGCGACGTGGTCCTCATCGTGCGGACCCGGGTGGAGGGCGAACCGCTGGCCGAGGTGGCCCGGGCACTCGGCCGTCCCTACGACGCGCTGCGTATGGAACGCAGCCGGGCCGAAGCGGCGCTGCGGACATTCGCCCGGCGCTACGTCTCGGGAGGGTCGTAATGGGTCAGCCCCGCACAGATGCGCTCGATATCGGGTGGGTCGAGGTGCTGGGCGGCGTCGGTCAGCCAGCGTCTGATGGCGGTGCGGTCCGCCCTGGCGTCGATTGCCCGCGCACCGAGGTCCCACAGGCCGAAGTCGTCGGGCGCCCCGCGCAAGCCGGCCCTTGCAGCGGTCTCGGCGCCGACGAAGTCGCCCACCTCCATCAGGTCAGCACCGAGGCGTTGGGCACATTCGGCCACCGCCACCGTGATGGTGCCGCGCAGGTGCTCCTCGCCCACCCACTCGAAGGAGTCCGCCGGCACGCCCTCAAACGGTTGCCCGCGCACCAGGGTCAGCGCCTCGGTCCTCAGCGCCCGGGCCGACTCGCCACCGACGGTGTCGGCCTCTCGATTGAGCCGCTGGAAGATGACCCAGTCACAGTCCACCCCGTGGATCAGATACCCCCCGGCCGCCGAGGCATCGGGGAGGTGATCGGGACCGACAAAGCGCCGGAGCTCGGAGAGGTAGTTGTGAATCGTCTTTCGCACGTTGCCGGCGCTGCCCGAATTGGGCCTGAGGCCGGCCTGGATCTGCTCGGCACTGCGGTGGTGCGTGTCGTGCAGGACGAGGTACACCAAGAGCTCGTCGACGATGCGTCGATCATTGGTCCGGCGCAGCCCCGAGATCTCGATGGGGCCGATGACGTTGACCCTGGGGTCCCCCTCGAGCCCTTCGGGCTCAGGGTCCTCGGACAACACGACGACGGTGTCCGATTGGTCTGTTTCGTGCTCGGTTCGGGTGACCGTTGGCGCAACGACGGCCGAATCCGTGGACACCTCGAGCGGGACGGGGCGACTCTGGTGCCGCAGACGCTGCACCACGATCACGGCCGCGGCGATCACGATCAGGATCACGACGGCCAGCCAGATCGGGAACCCGCCGCCAGCGGTGCGTGCACCGCCGATGCTCCCCGAGGACGCGGCGGCGAGCCCGGTGGCCGGAAGCGGGGCCCCGACCCATGGCGGCTTCTTCTGGACCGGCGGAGCGCTCGGGACGGTTGGGAAGCTGAGGCTGACTGTGGCCGAGGCCGTCACATTGATGGTGGTCGAGCTCCCGGTCCCGGTGAAGCCGGTGTACTCGTCGCCGACCTCCTGCCCCGTATTGACGGTGAGCGTTCCGCCGGTCGTGGTGGCCGGCACGGTGAAGAAGTAGACGGCGTCGAAGAGCCCGTCGTCGTCGCCCGCCGCATTGGTCGAGACGAACGCACTGGTGTTCGAGAGGCCATCGACCGGCGCACCGCCGCTGGGGGTGAAGGTCAACTCGGCGCCGGCCATCGGGTTGAAGCTCGAGAAGAAATGGCCGGAGTTCGGTTGGCCGTAGGGGATGTCGGGATAGGAGGACTGGAACCCAAGGACCAGATAGGCCTGATCCGTGCTCTTGGGTGTCTGCAGCGATTGGCCCGGAGCAAAGTCAGTCAGCAATGCGCTCGAGACCTGTGCGTTGTCAGTCGAGGAGAATCCGTCGGCCGGATTCGTGAAGGCCAGGTGGAACGGCGCCCCCGTCGTGCCGGTGACGGTCGAGGACTTCGGGTCTCGGTAGAGAACAACCGGACTCGGCGGAAGTCGCTGCAGGGTCCAGAGATTGAACTGCTGAGTAAAGCCGTCCTCGGTCAGCTCGAGCGCAACGGAATGGTCATCGGCCGGGACCGAAGCCACGAAGCTGTCCGTGCCAGTGGCCTCGGCCGAACCGTGCATTCCATCTGCGATCTGCCCGTCGATCATGTCGAGGGAAATCGGCATCTCCTTGTTGCCAACCATCAGGTCGGCGAGCACCTCCGTCGACCCATTGAGCTGTCCAGAGTCGGCCGGGGGTTGTGTGACCGAGAGAGTGAAGTCGACAAGTCGATGTCCGGCGCCGGCGACGTAGGCCGGTGGGTCGAAGACGTCGGATACCGAACCCACCGATTGTGGCCACGCAACTCGAGTGACGGTGGCCGTGTAGTCGGGACCACGGAGGCGACCATCGCTCGGCACTGTGCCGCGCGCCTGCAGATCTTGTCCTACTGCCTCGACCACCCTCCCGGGAGCCAGCACCACAGCGTTGGTGGCTGCAGAAACCGGTTCACCCAGACCGGTCGAGGCAATGACCATCAGTGCGGCGATAGGGAGGAGGCGCCATGGCGAAAGGCGCACTAAATGGCGAAGCGGTCGCACCTCCACAGAACGGTTCTAACTCAAACAACCGACGCCGTGCTTTGGGTTCGCCACTCCTCGGGGTTGAAGAACTGGCCCAGTGGCTGGGTGTGGAACAGGGGTTCGTCCGTCGGCTGATTGCCGAGCGCCGCGTGCCCTTCGTCAAGATCGGCAAGTTCGTGCGGTTCGATCCCAACGAGATCACTGCTTGGATCGACAGCCGGCGAGTGGGGATGGAGGCGTCCTCGTCGCGGCGCGGAACTTCTCGGAATTAATGGTGACACCTGTGGTGATCGCCCGACCGTTCTCCTATATGACCGATGGGTTGATGAGGCACTCCCTATGACCAAGCGCGAGTTCGGAGCTCTCCGCCAGCTGCCGTCGGGCCGCTGGCAGGCCAAGTACCGCCATCCGCAGACCAACGAGTTCGTCGTGGCGCCGACGACGTTCGCCATGCGGGGCGACGCCAGCCGCTGGCTCGCTTCGATCCAGCGGGATATCGAGCGAGGGGCCTGGATCGATCCGGCTTGGGGTTCGATCACTCTCGGGGATTACGCCACGAAGTGGCTGTCGCAGAGGTCGCTGCGTCCTCGAACGGTCGAGCTCTACCAGGGGCTCCTGGACCGCTACATTTTGCCTGAGCTGGGGAAAATCGAGCTCGGTGCCCTCTCACCGAGAGAGGTACGGGCTTGGCACGCCGTACTCTTGCGGCGGGGCCGTCCCGGGCCGGTCACGGTGGCCAAGGCCTACCGGTTGCTCCGCACGATCTGCGGGACCGCGGTCAGCGACGAGTTGATCGTCCGGAATCCGTGCAACCTAAGGGGAGCGGCGGTCGAGCACTCTCCAGAGCGCCCCGTCCTGACGGTGGCCGAGGTGGAGGCGGTGACTGATGCCATGGAGGACCGCTATGCGGTACTGGTGCTCCTCGCCGCATGGTGCGGACTGCGCGTGGGCGAGGCCCGAGCGCTCACCCGAGGCGACATCGACCTCGAGGAGGGACTGCTGTTGATCGAAAAGTCAGCGGCCGAGCTCAAGAGCGGAGAGCGGATAACGGGCGCACCCAAGACGAGGGCCGGGATCCGGAGGATTTACATTCCGCCCCATGTGGTGCCGGCGGTGCGAGCCCACCTCGAGCGCTTTAGTGGGCCAGATCCGCTGGACCTCGTGTTCACTGGGACACAAGGTCAGCCGATGCGGCGGGGAACTATGTACAAGGCTTGGTGGCGAGCGAGGAAGGAAGTTGGGTTGGGTGACGTACGACTCCATGACCTGCGCCACACGGGGGCGACCTTGGCGGCAGCGACTGGAGCAAGCACCAAGGAGCTCATGAACCGCCTTGGTCACGCATCGCCTGAGGCCGCCCTGCGGTACCAACACGCTACGCAGGAGCGGGACGCTGCAATCGCCCGTGCGCTAAGCGATCTGGCCTTGAAGCGGCAAGAGCCGCCGCGGCCATCGGCATGACGGCCAGGCGAGTCAAGGGGAAGCCGCAGGCTTAGCGAGGACACGGAGCGCAGCGGAGTCCCGCAGCGACCCTTGAACCGCCGGGTAGTTCCCAGGAGATCACACTGGAATTGGCCGGCTCCTCAGGGCCGGCCTAGTCGCGCCTTGATCCCTCTCGTTGGTGGTTGGCAATCCTCCGTGATTGGCTTCGCCCGGGATGCTCCTCCAAAGGGCCAGCCTGTAAAGCCCTCCCTATCGGACTTATGCAGCAGTCTGCCCGGTTCGTGAACGCCAAGATCGGCACATGAGAGTGGCGGCGCCAGCGCTCCCGAAGTCCAATGTGCTCGTGGTCATATGAATTTGTACGGGTGAACCTCAATTGTCTTTAGTTTCGTTTGGTGACTATCTGTTTATACGTCCTCGAGCGCAAACTTCGTCTTGCCGGAAGCGCATCGGAAAGGCCGAAGCCAATCACCCGGCTGGAGGAACCATGAGTACACGACCAAACTCGACAACGGGCAACGAGCTACGGGCCGAGGGATGGCAACCCTTCGAGATCCGTTGGCTCGACGACACGTGCAATCATCATCGTTACGAGACGATGCGATCCTTCGACGTTGTCGGCAAGGTGCCGTCAGGTCCGGGACTATATATTTTCACGCTCGGACGCGACATTGTGGACATCCGCTACTGCGGTAAGTCCAAGGACCTGTGGATGATTGCCTACGGCAAGCTGTGGTACGGCGCTCCAAGGGGAGGCAACCGGTACGGGCGACCGAAGACAGCCGGTGATACTCGGCAATGGGTCAACTCGCGATTGATGCAGCATCTCGACGATGAGCCCCGCATTTGGACGCGTGAGATGCCGGGCGCTATGGAAAGCGATCTACTTGAGGTCGAAGACGCCCTTATAGATCGCTGGCACACCTGGCAGTTGGGGTGGAACCGGACCGGCCGTCCAATGAGCAGTCTTCTACGTCTCTTCGACGACCTGTGAGGAGTTCAGACCAGCGGTGGCATCCGTCGGAGGGTGTCCGGGCACGGGGGCAGCCCAAGGCCCGGTGTACACTTTTGTCACACGGTGCGAGTCCGTGCTGTGCGGTGACAGTCCGCAAGTTTCGCCGCTGGCGGAACGACCCGGTGCAATCCCGGGACCACCGGTGACAGTCCGCCAACGATGGCGCTTCGGCGCCCTGGCTTGAGCGAACTGGAGGACTGTCATGTTCAATGGCCGTATCAACGAGGTCGGCGTCCTACTGGAGACGGGCCGACGGCTCTTGGTGAGGGCTCCCAAGACGGCCGGAAGCTTGGCGGTCGGCGGCTCAGTGTGCGTGAGCGGAACCTGCCTGTCGGCGGTGGAGATAGGTGAGGACTGGTTCGCGACCGACATGTCGGAGGAGACCGCCCATCGCAGCACCCTTGCCGAGCATCCTGTCGGGGCCGGCGTCAACCTCGAACTGCCGCTTCGGATCGGCGATTCCCTGGACGGGCATCTGGTCCAGGGCCATACCGACGCCGTCGGCAAGGTCACCGCGATCGACGACAGCGCCGGCGGGCGACGGGTGTGGATCCGTCCCCCGCGACGATTCATGGACGAGGTGGTGGCCAAGGGCTCTGTCGCCGTGGACGGAGTGAGCTTGACCGCGGCGGAGGTGCTCCAGGACCGCTTCTCGGTGGCGCTCATCCCGATCACCTTGCGCGACACCACTCTCGGATCGCTCCAGGTGGACGACCGCGTCAATCTGGAGTCCGACCTGTTCGTGAAGTCGGCCCGAGAGCTGCACGCGGCGGCCCGTCTGGTGGCGAGCAGGTCATTTGCCGCCCTGCCTTGGGCCGGGGAGCTGCGTGGCGTCGCCGGAGTCGAGAAGACCGCGGCCCAGCTCGCTGCTGGCGGGGCGGTGATCATCTACGACCCGGACCGAGAAGCCGAGGCCGACGTCGTGTTCGCCGGCGCAGGCCTGCGTCCAGAGTCGTTCGTCTTCTTGTTGACCCAGGTCTGTGGGCACACGACCGTGCCCTGTGACCGCGAACGCCTCGACCGCCTGGAGATCCCACCGATGCCTGGGAGTGGCGACCGTCACGGCACCGCCTACCACGTCTCGGTGGACCTGGCCGCCGGTACGGGTACAGGTGTATCGGCCTTCGACCGGGCCGCAACGGTGCGCCGGCTGGCAGACGAGCGCGCCCGCCCCGAGGACTTCTTGCGCCCGGGCCACGTCTTTCCGCTGGCCGGAAGACCCGGTGGCCTGGTCGAGCGCCGCGGCCACACCGAAGCCTCACTGGCACTGTGCGGAGCGGCGGGGCTTCCCACCGTGGCGGTCATCTGCGAGGTGATGGCGCCAGATGGCCACATGCTGGTTGGATCGGCCGTGGAGCGCTTCGCGCTGCGCTGGGGCATCCCGATGATCTCGATCGACGAGCTGGCGACCCACCTGTAGGCACCCGAGATGAGCGCAACTCGAATGCCGCAATATGACGAGATCGGCACCGGCTACGCCCGGCATCGCCGTGACGACCCTCGCTTGGCCGCTCCCCTTCATGTCGCCCTCGGGGACGCCAGACGGGTCCTCAACGTCGGCGCCGGTTCGGGTTCCTACGAACCCACTGATCGCCAGGTGGTGGCGCTGGAGCCTTCGTCGGTGATGATCCGCCAGCGGCGGGCTGGTCTGGCTCCCGTGATCCAAGGCCAAGCGGAGTCGATGCCCTTCGCGACGGAGTCCTTCGACGCGGTCATGACGGTCCTGAGCGCTCACCACTGGTCGGATCGCCAGGCCGGCTTTGCTGAGCTGCGAAGGGTTGCCCAGCGCCGCGTGGTCTTGACCTTCGACCCCGAGGTGCACAACCGGATGTGGCTGATGGACTACCTGCCCGAGATCCGTGACCTCCGGAGCGCCTCTGGCCTCACGATCGACGAGGTTGTCGATGGGGTGGGTGGGGGGACGGTCACGGTGCTCCCGGTGCCCCATGACTGCCGCGACGGCATGGGCGTCGCCTTCTGGCGCCGTCCCGAGGCCTATCTCGATCCCGAGGTCCGCTTGGGCAGCTCGTCACTTCGCGAGCTGGATTCGATCTCTCTGGACCGGGGACTGGCCCGACTCGACCGAGACCTGCGTAACGGAGCCTGGGCCCGGCAGCTACGGCCAGCTTCTGGAGCTCGATGAGTTCGACTGCGGGCTGCGCCTCGTCGTGGGTCAGGGCCCGTAAGCCGATGATCCGCGCCATCTATCGCTGGCGGGTCCCTCCCGAGCGCCAAGACGACTTCGTGTCCTGGTGGCATGAAGGCACCGTCCGGATCCGCTCATCCAGACCTGGAGCAAGAGGAAGCACGCTCCTCGGGGCGGACTCAGACCGGGACCACTGTGTAGCCATCGCCCGGTGGGAATCCCTCGAAGCGCTCACCGCCTTCTGGGACGATCCTGGCGGAGTCCAGTTCGAGGGCGCCGAACTCGTCTCCGTCGAGGTCCTCCAGGAGATCGATCACTTGACCGTCGAAGAACAATGATGGTCGCCGCATGCTTCTGAGGGGCAAATTGGTAACGCACCAAACATTCGCGTCGCTAGCGGCCGCGCATCGATTTCTGTCGTTCACTACGCGACACCGCAACCGTTGAGGCGGCCGTAAGACTCTCGAGTCAGCGGAGACACAACAATGACCGAATTCGAGACGCCGGACTCCAGCAGCAAGTCCACAGACCAATTCACGGAGATGGAATGGATCAAGTTTCTAGGGATCGAACCACTTGAGGCCGCTGACGGCCGAGCGGTCATACGCCTAGATCCCCAGCCCGTTCACCTCAACCACAATGGCACTGTCAATGCACCGATCCTCTATGCATTGGCAGAGGTCGCTGGTGCTGGAGCAGTTGTCGCGGGCATGTTGGAGCTGGCTGCACAGTCGTACACGGTGGTGAAGCGGGCAGAGATTGACTATCTGGCACCAGCTCGAGGAGCTGTCGTCGCGACGGGCCAGATCGCTCCCGAGACCTTCGTTGCTGTCCGGTCCCTCGTCGAGAAAGGCGATCGTGCGGAGGTCGAGGTTCCAGTCGAGGTCCGTGATTCGACCGGGACCCTGTCCACGCGGTGTGTCGTGGTCATTTCAGTACGGCCACGGAGGGCGCCGGGGTAGTGAGAAAGTAGCGGGGTGTCTGACGACAACGTTGAGGTGTTGGTTCTTTGTGGCGCGTCAGGCACTGGCAAGACGGCCACCCTTTGGGAAGTTGGTCATATTCTTCGTGCTCGTGGCGTTCCCCGTGCGTTGATCGACACTGACGAACTCGACCGAGTCTGGCCAACGCCCGAGACGACCGAGGCCCTGATCTCGATTTCTCGGCGCAATCTACGAGCCGTCTGGGAAACCTTCGCCGGTCTTGAGATTCGGTATCTCGTGCTGTGTGGTGTGATGACCTCAACCGCTCAGAGCCGAGCATGGATCGAGGATGCCATCCCTCGAGCTGCGATCACGTTCGTTCGACTATCCGCTGAGCACAGTACGCGGGCCCAGCGGCTGCGAGACCGAGAAGTGGGAAGCGGGTTTGATCAAGAAATGGAAGCCTCAGATGGGGCAGCCCGGTACATCGAGGATCACGACGAGCCCGGACTATCTCTCGTCGTTACGGATCGAAAGGCAGTGCATCAAGTGGCGGCCGAGGTGCTCGATATCACGGGCTGGCTCATATAAGTCTGTTTGAGTGTGGCGGCTTACCTGCCCCGGATAGGTGAGACAGGCGATCAGAATGAGGCGGGCAACTCGAGACCAAAACGGCTTGCCAGGCGGCCCATGTCTTCGCGGTCTCGATCTCGCGGTATGTAGCCGTTGTGGTGCTCAAGTTGTAGCTCAGCGCTTAGGCATGGAACCGGCAAGTCCATGATCCTCCCAACGGTGAACCCCACGGCTGGGTATGGACAATCCGATCCGTCCGGAGCTGCTCGAGTTTGCCACCCCGTCCCGTTTTCGTCGAAGGTCACCGGATGGAGGTCGACCTGCCGACCGTCTGGTGACGTCAGAACCACGCGGACCGGAGACAAGTTCTCTGTGACAGAAAATCCGAGGGTTGAAAGGCATTCGAACACGGATCCAAGCGCCGTCAGTTCGACGACGAGATCCACATCGTCGTGTGTTCTCGTAACCTCTCCCAGCAAGGCATCAACCCCCCACCCACCATCGATCCATACCTGGAGATTCCATTCTTCGAGGGCGTCGATCACCTTCAGGACCTCATCCGGCTCCACTGCAACCTCCTGGCTCATTGGGGCCTGCCAAACGCTCCAGTGCGGTGGTACGTGAATCGCTCAAGGAGCCACGAATGATGTGCTCCGCATCAGCTTTAGTAGCTGAGGACGCGGTGGTCCGTGTTGCACGCTGTTGCACGTTTGTTGCACGCCGAGGTCTCGCTGCTAGCGAGACTCTGTGACGCACCGACTCGATAGTAGGCCTGACCTGCGAATTCCGAGAGAGCGGGCGACGGGAATCGAACCCGCGTTCTCAGCTTGGGAAGCTGATGTTCTGCCTCTGAACTACGCCCGCGAGAACCCCGCAAATGTACACGCTGGGCAAACGGGCCCAGCCTGGGAGAAGCCGATGGGGTGCCGGCAACGGCAGAGAGTCCGTTGCTCTCTGGTCCGGATTTCGAGGACGCCTGACCACATCTAACCTGCGTCGGCGAGCGGGACGAGCCTCAACTACGCCCAACGAGTGCGGCCCCACTATCCTCTGGGCCGCATCGAAATCCCAGGTGGCGCTCGCACTCCGCCACCATTTCCAGTTGAACGATCTGAGAGGCGAGGAGCATTCGTGCCCGTCAGAATCATCATTGGACTCGCAGTCACGGTCATCGGCTTCGGCATTGCCGCCCGCCGTTTCCACTGGCTGTCCAAGCTCATCCGAGCCGGCAAGAAGGACCCCAACCGGAAACGAGGTCCCATCAGCCGCAAGGTGGAGGCCGAGACCGTCGAGGTGGCCGGCCAGCGCAAGCTCCTGCAGTGGACCATCCCCGGTCTGGCCCACTTCTTCACCATGTGGGGCTTCACCATCCTGCTGCTCACCATCATCGAGGCCTACGGCCTCCTCTTCGACAAGTACTTCCACATCCCGCTGATCGGGACCTGGGACTGGGTGGGCTTTATTGAGGACTTCTTCGCCGTCGCGGTGCTGATAGCCCTTGTCACCTTCGCCATCATCCGGCTGAAGAATGCGCCGAGCCGGCTCGAGCGCAGGTCACGCTTCTACGGCTCCCACCTCGACGCCGCGTGGATCACCCTGCTCATGATCGCCGGCGTGATGATCACGCTGCTCCTCTACCGCGGCGCGCAGGTGAACAGCCACCCCACCCAGTTCCCCTACGGCTGGGGCGCTTTCGCCTCACACAGCGTGGCCAAGTTGTTGGCGCCGCTCGGCGCCGGGACCAACTCGGTATTGGTGACCGTTTTCCTGCTGCTCAACATCGCCATCATCTCGGGCTTCATCGTCTTCGTCTCCTACTCCAAGCACCTGCACATCTTCTTTGCGCCGATCAACGTGGCCTTCTCGCGGCGCCCGCGGGCCCTGGGCGCCCTCTACAGCACGCCCGATATGGACATGGAGAATGTCGACGAGGACACCGTGTTCGGCGTCGGCGAGATCGGCCACTTCACCTGGAAGCAGATGCTCGACTTCGCCACGTGCACGGAATGCGGCCGCTGCCAGTCTGCCTGCCCCGCCTGGACCACCGACAAGCCGCTCTCACCCAAGCTGCTCATCATGGGACTGCGCGACAACATGTTCGCCTCGGCGACCCCGCTCCTGACCGGCGAGGGTGAGCAGACCGCCCTGGTCCCCAACATCATCGACCCCGAAGTGCTGTGGGCCTGCACGACCTGCGGCGCGTGTGTGAACGAGTGCCCGGTCGACATCGAGCACATCGACGCCATCGTGGACATGCGCCGCTACCAGGTACTCATGGAGTCCGAATTCCCCAGCGAAGCCGGGCTCATGCTGCGTAACGTCGAGAATCAGGGCGACCCCTGGGGCCTCGGGCAGAACAAGCGGACCGAGTGGACCCAGAGCCTCGACTTCGAGATCCCTGTCATCACCGGCACGATCCCCGACGACATCGAGTACCTCTACTGGGTCGGCTGCGCCGGCGCGCTCGACGAGCGGGCCCGCAAGGGCGTGCAAGCCACGGCCCGCATGCTGCACAGGGCCGGCGTCACCTTCGGCATCCTCGGCCCCAAGGAGTCGTGCACCGGTGACCCCGTCCGTCGCCTGGGCAACGAATACCTGTACCAAGAGCAGACGAAGATGAACATCGCCACCCTCGACGAGGCCGGCGCCAAGAAGATCATCGCCAGTTGCCCGCACTGTTTCAACACCATCAAGAACGAGTATCCGTCCCTCGGGGGCAACTACGAGGTCATCCACCACTCCGAGCTGCTCGAGCACCTCGTGAAGTCGGACAAGCTCAGGCCGGGCTCGGGCTACTCGGGGAAGGTCACCTACCACGACCCCTGCTACCTGGGCCGGCACAACCGGATCATCGAGGAGCCGCGCTCGGTGCTCAGCGCCATCCCCGGGGTGGAGCAGATCGAGATGAAGCGCTGCAAGGAGCGCGGGTTTTGCTGTGGCGCCGGCGGAGCCCGCATGTGGTTGGAAGAGAACATCGGCAAGCGGATCAACATGGAGCGCATGGATGAGGCGCTCGGCACCGGGGCCGACGTCGTGTCGACGGCATGTCCCTACTGCATGATCATGCTGGACGACGCGGTCCGGGCCAACGACAAGCAGGACGACGTGCGCGTGCTCGACCTCTCGCAGCTGGTGGAGGAGTCGCTCAACGGTGGGCCGATGGCGACGGGCGCGACCGCCCCGGCCGAGACGGCCACCTGAGATCCGGCGTCGGCCGTTGAGTCCCGGGCCTCAGTTGGCGATCAATCCGTAGGCGCGCTCGGGACGCAGCGTAAGGGCGATCCGCTTGTCGGCGATCATGGCGGCGCGGTACTCATCCCAGTTCGGGTGGGCGCCCGAGCCCGTCTCGTAGTAGCGGATCAGTGCCTCGACGGTGGCATCGTTCGGTTCGGTCGCCACCGGCGACAACTCGGCCGTCGCCTCGATCACGACGTACTGCCAGAAGTTGTCGCCCAGCACGTAGAGCGAGGCCCGGGGGTCACGCCGCAGGTTGGCCGTCTTGGCCCGGCTGTCCGTGATGGAGATCAGGAACGTGTCGCCCTCGTCGGGCACGTACATGATGTTGGACAGCTGCGGCCGCCCGTTGGCTCGGATGGTGGCCAGGACCCCCTGCTTGCGGTCCCGCGCGAATGTGAGTGCCTCGGTCAGATCCATGGTTCTGACGGTAGCGGGCTATGTCGCTACGACCTCCACCACCACAATCTCGTCCTTCGGCCGTTCGGCCAGCACCAGGTGGATGACGGCCGCGACGAGCGCGCCGACCAGCGGGGCGACGATGAAGAGCCAGACCTGGCTGAGCGCCGTGCCGCCCACCACCAGGGCGGGCCCAAGGCTCCGGGCCGGGTTGACCGATGTGCCCGTCAGCGGGATGCCGATGAGGTGCACCATGACGAGGCCGAAGCCGATGGCCACACCAGCGGCGCCCTGTATGGAGGCCTTGTGCGTGGCGAACAGCACGACGAGCACGAAGATGGCCGTGAGGACGACCTCGATGAGGAAGGCGCCCCACTGGCTCACCAAGAGGTGCGACTCCTTGCCGTACCCGTCCGTCCCGAGGCCCTGGATCGACTTCTTGTACAAGGGCGAGGTCGTGAACATCCAGTACAGGAGATAGGCCCCGACGATCCCGCCGGCGAACTGGGCCACCAGGTAGGAGACCCCCTCGGCCAGCTTCATGCGGCCCGAGGCGATGAAGCCGAGCGTGACCGCCGGGTTCACGTGGCAGCCGGAGATAGGCCCGATGGCGTAGACGAGGGCTACGAGGACCAGGCCGAAGGCGAGGGCGGTGGCGACCACCCCGGCGGCGAAGCTCAAGCCGAAGAGCTTGAAGCCGAACGTCTCCGTGGCGACGCCGACTGCGACGACGACGAGCACCATGGTGCCGAGGAACTCCGCCCCGAGCTTTCTGGGATCGAGATTCATGACCGTGACCTCCTGTGTCCAGGCGAGGGGAATGGACACAGGAAGTTTCGCAGCGCCGATGGGCGCGGACGCGGATACCTGAGGAAGAACTGCCTGCTCAAGGGGGCCGACACGCCAGGTGTGACGGCGTCGGCGTCGGCGGAGGCAAGCCCGCTAAATAGCGGCCATCGCCTTCTCGTCGGCCTCGCGTAGGCGTGTGGCCATGGCGGCCAGCATCTTGCGCGAGAGTGCGGGCACGGCGTCGAGCACGCCGTTGAACTGGCGCTGGCCGAGCACCAGGAGGGTCATTTCGGTGTCCGAGATGACGGAGGCCGAGCGGGGCCGGCGGTCGAGCAGGGCCATCTCGCCGAAGTACTGCCCGGGACCGAGCGTGGCCACCTTGCGGTTGTTGCGCCGCACCGACGCCTGCCCCTTGACGATGAGAAAGAACTCACGGCCGATGGTGCCCTGCTCGCACAGCAGGCGCCCGGGCGGCACGGTCACCTCCTCGAGCGCGCGCTTGATCGTGCGCAGATCCTTGGCCGACGAGGTGGAGAACAGCCAGATCTTGGACAGGTCGAACTTGTCGGGGTTCATGGCCGCAAACAGTACCCCCGACCCCTCTCAGGTGCTCGTTTACGCACGCTCGGGGTAGTTCAAACGTGTGGTTCAGACGGCGTCGGCCCCCCGTTCGCCCGTGCGTACCCGCACCACGGTCTCGGCCGGAACCACCCAGACCTTGCCGTCACCGATCTTGCCGGTGGCGGCAGAGGACACGATGGCCTCGACCACGGCCTCAGCCCGGTCGTCCTCGACCAGCACCTCGAGCCGCAGTTTGGGCACGAAGTCGACCTGGTACTCGGCCCCCCGGTAGTTCTCGGTGTGCCCCCGCTGGCGACCGAAGCCCTGCGCCTCCGTCAGGGTCATGCCCGCCACGCCCATGTTCTTCAGGACGTTCTTGACGTCGTCGATCTTGAACGGCTTCACGACCGCAACCACGAGCTTCATCTTCGGGCTCCTCCCGATGTGCCGGGCCAGCGCCCTCACCACGCACGTTAGACACCCCAGACGGGGATGGTGCCGCAGCGAGGTTTCCGTCGGCCTGCCAGGACGTTCTCTCGGAGGAGTGCGTGTCTCGTTCCAGGCAGTGCACGGGGCGATTCGCGTCGGTCGGGCCCCCAGCATGGCGGGCGACCAAGGACCGTTCGCTACGAATCGGAGCCCGGAGCGTCGTTAGATTGCGGCGAGCAACTCCCGCGCCCGTTGGGTGTCGGCATGGTCCGCACCGAGCAGGCGCACCCGCTTCTCGAGGAGATTGTTGGCGATCACCTCTGCCTCATCGAGCTCGTGGAGCCACATCAGGGTCGTCGCGAGGTTCTCGAGGGAACTGAGCGTCCTGGGATCGTCGGGACCCAAGGTCCGGTCCCGGACTTCGAGGATGCGCCGGCGGAGATCGCAGGCTTCGGGAATCAGCTCGAGTTGGGAGAACGTCGTCGCGAGGTGCGACATCGCCTTCATGCAGTCTTCGGTCTCTCCCGCACCTTGACGGGCGTAGCCGTCCACCGCCTCCTCCAAAACGCGACGCGACTCGTGGAGGTCCCCGATGTTGCGCAGCGTGCATCCAAGCCACTCCCTGGCGGCACACGTCGACGCGTCATCTCGCCCGAGGGCGCTGGTGCGCGCCGCCACGATGTGTTCGAAGAGAGTCAGCGCCTCGGAATGGCGACCCAGTCGATCGAGGTCGAACCCTTCCAGTGCCTCCGCCGCGAGTGTGCTGGGATCATCGGGTCCCAGAGAACGCCGTCGGTGGGTGACGACTTGGTCTCTGAGGTCCACGGCGTCATCGAACCGACCGAGGCGTTCCAGTCGATACGCGACGTCGCCCTTGGCGTCCTGGGTCATGGAGGAATCTGGACCACGATGACGGACCGACCAGTCCAGAGTCGATCGCGCGGACTGCAGCGCCGCCTCGGGATCCGACTCCATCCTCAGCGCTTCCCGATCCGCCGCCTGGGTGACCCGATGACGTAGCCAGGGCAGCGGTCCTCGTGTCGGTCGGTCCGTCCGGGACATCGCGTCAGCGTATTTCGAATCAGGCAGGGGGCCGGAGTGACCTGCCCGAAGGGACCCGTTCCGCGGGATTGCTAGCCTGCGCCGGTGCCCCCGAGTCGAGACACCGGCAATTCCGGCAGCGACGACGCGGCCCCGATGACGCGGTGGCAGCGGTTCAAGTACACGATCGTGCAGCCGGACGGCGCCGACGACAAGAACGCCACGGACGAGCGTTCTGTCGAGGAGCTTGAAGAGGCCATCGCGCACTCCGACGACAAGGAGCGCGCCATCGGCCTGGTGGCCGCCCCGCTCGCCGCCATCATCGGCATACTGGTGGGTTCGGACACCATTCAGCACGCAAAGGACACGCACCAGAGCGTCACTATCTACGACGAGCTCACCTACGTGATCCTCGCCATGTCGGTCCTCATCCTGGTGTCGTCGCTGCTGCGCAAGCGGCTCTTTCAGGGCATCACGCTCGCGCTGTTCGGCCTGGCGATCTTCAACCTGCGCTTCTGGGGGTTCGGCGTGCCGTTCCTGTTGGCCGGCGCCTGGTACCTGGTACGGGCCTACCGTCTGCAGCAGGGGCTCAAGCGGGCGCAGGGCGATGCGCCGAGCCCGCCCAAGCGCAACGGCCCCCGGCCATCCGGCGGCCCTCGGCCGCGCCGGAACAAGCGCTACACGCCTCCCACCTGAGGCACCCGACCGCCTGAGGACTTCGCCCACGGGGCGGGTCCCGTCACTGCGTCGTGGTGCGATCACCCGCCCGGGTGTGTCCCCGCCGCAGTGCCAGCACGACGACGATGGCGACCAGGGCCACGAGCAGGACGGCCGGGAGGATGAAGACCGAGGCCGAGGCGTGCTCGGCGTCGACGACGGAAACCGGTGAGACCAGCGTCGGGTCCGAGGGGACCGCGATGGCGCGGACCACCGTGCCCGGGACGTGGAGCGCCGTGCCGGGCAGGAGCTCGTTGTAGCGGTGGCCGTCGAGCGTGTAGGTGCCCCGGCACGAGTATCCGGCCACATTGCTGCCGCTGCCCGCGAGCAGGCCCTGGCAGGACGAGACCGTGACGGCCACCGGAACGCCCTGATTGTGGAGCTGGTCGATCTGGCGGTTGTTATGGATGCCGATGACGGTGAACACGACGACGAGCACCGCCAGGGTGACGAGCACGATGCCGAGGAACACACGGGCAACCTGGCGTCCGTTGATCTCCACCCCGGCGCCGCGCAGGGGGGCGACCCGGTGGTCGGGATCCAGCGCGGCGGACGGGAGGTGTGGGCGCCACGGTCGACGGGTCGGTGCTCGACGTCGGCTCAGGCATGGACATGGCGGGATGCTCGTCGGGGGCGCGATCGGGCGATCGTAGTGGTGGTGGGAATCAGGGGCGCCCGGCGGCGGCGCGCCCGCAACGGAAGGCTCCACCAGGTTGGATGTCCCCAGGGTGTGGATTAACGCACTCGAAACACGGCGGTGACGATGTGGAAACCCCCTCCCTGCATTGTGTCTCCGACGGGGAGAACCGTCCGAATGGCTTGCGCACTTTGCATTCTGTGACGTTCGGGTCACAAGGCGGAACGCAGGGGCGTCACGACAGTTAGGAGAGGCGTAGTGATCCACCTAATGGGAACGATCGTTCCCGTGCCGTATCCCAGTTGGCTGAATCCGGCCGACAATACGTGGCAGGTCACCGCCGCCACGTTCGTCGGACTGATGAGCCTTCCCGGCCTGGCCGTTTTGTACGCGTCGATCGTTCCCAAGAAGTGGGCGGTCAACGTGTTGGCCATGATGTTCGCCGGGTTCTCGCTCGTCCTTCTCGCATGGGTGCTCTGGTCCTACAAGATGGGATTCGGGGCGACGTCCGTCGGTGGGGGGGTGAGAGTCGTCGACGGGTTGGTCACCCAGACGCAGAACGCAGGAACCACCGGGACGTGGCAACACTTCTTCGAGAACTTCGTGGGCAAACCCGGAGGCATCACCAACAGCGTCGGCGAACAGGGACAGGCCATGTCGGCGGCCAACACCATTATCCCGTTCCACTTCCCGACGTCGAGCCTGGCGTACTTCCAGTTCGTGTTCGCCGCCATCACCCCCCTGCTGTTCCTGGGGAGCGTGCTCGGGCGGATCAAGTTCCTCGCCTGGTGCCTGCTTGTCCCACTCTGGTCGACCTTCGTCTACGGCGTCGACGCCTTCCTGCTCTGGGGCGGCGGCTACTTCGCCCAGGAAGGAGCACTGGACTTCTCGGGTGGTTACGTCATCCACATGTCGGCGGGAGTGTCGGGCTTCGTGGCGGCCTGGGTCCTCGGACCACGGCTCCTTCGAGATCGGCAGCATGCCTTGCCCAACAACCTGGTGATGGCGGCGGTCGGGGCCGGCATCCTGTGGCTCGGTTGGAACGGCTTCAACGGTGGTGACCCCTACTACGCCGGGGCCAGCATGGCGGCGGCCGTGATCAACACGAACATCGCGACTGCCACCGGCGTGATCGTCTGGATGGTGATGGACGCGCTGTTCACCAAGGAGCGAAAGCCCACCTTCCTGGGCGGTGTCAACGGCATGATCTGCGGCCTTGTCGGGATCACACCGTGTGCCGGCTGGGTCAACGGCCGCGGCGCCATTTACGTGGGCGCCATCTGCTGTGCCGTGGTGTGGGTGTGCTGGAACTACCTGTCCAAGGTGCGGCCGTTCTCGAGGGTCGACGACGCCCTCGGTGTGGTCTACACGCACGGCATCGCCGGCTTCTTCGGAGGCATGCTGCTGGGCATCTTCGGTGACCCGAACATGATCGAGTACGGCTGCGGCCACCTCGATGCGGCCGGACAGGTCATCGCGACCTCGCAGGGGACCTACGCCACCGGCACGGCAAAATGCGTCATCTCGTCGGTGAACGGCCTTATGTACACCGGGTCGGCGCACCAGCTGTGGGAACAGTTCCGAGCGGCCATCTTCGTCATCTTCTGGTCGGCGTTGATCACCTTCATCCTCATGAAGGTCATCGGCTGGGTCCTGCGTGGCGCCCGCTACAAGGACGAGATCCTCGAAGTCGGCGACCTCGCAATCCACGGCGAGGAGGCCTTCCCCGAGGAGACACTCGCCATGCGCTCGGACGGTGCCTTCGCCATGGCCGGTCTCGACAAGGGCGGATCCAGTCCGGCGGAACCCGACGATCCAGCGCCACCACCCGGCGGCGGCGGTTCCTAGGCCCGGTCACTGAGAACGAAAGGAGATCGACAAATGAAGCTGATCGTGGCAGTGCTGAAGCCGTTCAAGCTCGACGACGTCAAGGAGACCCTCAAGAACCTCGGGGTGCAGGGCATGACCCTCACCGAGGCCCAGGGCTTCGGACGCCAGCGAGGGCACACCGAGGTGTACCGCGGTGCGGAGTACGAGGTGGACTTCGTCCCCAAGATCCGTGTCGAGGTACTGGTGGACGACGGTCAGGTCGACGAGGTGGTCGACGCCATCGTCGCCTCGGCCTCCACCGGCAAGATCGGCGACGGCAAGGTGTGGGTCGTCCCGGTCGAAGCCGTGGTGCGCGTGCGCACCGGAGAACGCGGGCCTGACGCGTTGTAGAACGCGGCAGTCCTGTAGACGGTCGGTCAGGCCGGGGCGCGGCGAGGTGCCCCGGCCTGCCGCTGTCCGGGGGTCGAGGCGCGGGAGCCGGCAAGGAGCACGGGCGGCGCACCGAGCGCGGGGGCGCCGTGCCCCTGCTCATCGGCGTCACTCCGAGGTGGCCCGGGGGCGGCCCCGCCTGGGCAGCGGCGCCGCCTGCTGGGGCATGCGGCCGGCCTCGCTCAGCGCCCGGCGCAGCAGCACCTCGATCTGGGCGTTGACGCTGCGGAACTCGTCGTTGGCCCAGCGGACCAGCGCGTCGTGGACCGCCGGGTCGACGCGGAGCAGGACCTGTCGCCGCTCACTCACGTATAGAGCGAGCCCGTGTTCACGACGGGCGACGGCGGCTGGTCCCCGCACAGCACGACCATCAGGTTGCTCACCATGGCGGCCGTGCGCTCCTCGTCGAGGGAGACGACGCCGCCCTCGTTGAGGCGGCTGAGCGCCATCTCGACCATGCCGACGGCGCCCTCCACGATGCGCGAGCGAGCGGCCACGACGGCGTTGGCCTGCTGGCGACGCAGCATGGCCTGCGCGATCTCCTGGGCGTAGGCCAGGTGCGAGATGCGCACCTCCACGATCTCGAGCCCGGCGATGGAGACCCGCTCGGCCACCTCGACCGCCAGCTCGCCGGCGACGATGTCGGTGGAGCCGCGCAGCGACGTCCCCGTCCCGGTGGTGTCGTCGTAGGGGTGGCTCACGGCGACGTGGCGCAGGGCGGACTCGGCCTGGACCGAGATGAAGTTCACGAAGTTGTCCACGGCGTAGCTCGACTTGGCCGTGTCGGCCACCTGCCAGACCACGATGGCGGCGATCTCGACCGGGTTGCCGTCGGCGTCGTTGACCTTCAGGTGGCCGGTCTCGAAGTTGCGCACCCGGATGCTGACCCGGCGGCGCACGGTGAGCGGGGCCACCCACCAGAAGCCGGACCGGCGGACCGTGCCGATGTAGCGACCGAAGAACTGGATCACCGAGGTCTGTCCCGGGGGGACGATGACCAGCGAGGTGGCGATGAGGACGAAGACCAGGATCGGCAGCCAGAGCCAGCCCTTGGCATTGAGCCCGGCGAGGACCATGCCGCCGATGCAGACGAGGAGGGCGAGGACGCCGAACCACCCGTTGACGGCGACGGCGGGGCGCTCGGCGATGTCGACCCGGGCCCCCTGGTGGCCGACGGGCGTGGTGGCGGGTACGGGTGTCTCGGCGATGCTCATGGTGTGCTCCTCCGACATTAAGTGATATCTAATAGATATCACTTTTCCGGCGGTTTGGCTACCCCCCCGCTGTCCGGTGGAGGAGCGCATGCGGGAAGGTCTCGATCAGTCGAGGGCTGGTCGGCCTGGCGGGCCACGGCCGCGGCCGCGGCGGCCGCCGCCTCGGGGTCGCCCAGGTAGTCGGCCGAGCGCACGGTGAGGTCGTCGTCGAGGCGCATGCGGTAGGGGATGCCGGTCGGGACCTCGAGCTCGGTGATGGCGTCGTCGGCGATGTCCTGCAGGTACCTTGCGCAGGGCCCGGATGGAGTTGCCGTGGGCGGCCACCAGGACGGCGCCGCCGCTCGGCAGCGGCGGCCCGGAGGTCGGGCACGATGGCCGATTCCCAGTAGGGCACGGTGCGGCGCCACCACGTCCTTCAGGCACTCGGTGCGGGGGAGGTCGCCCGGGTCGAGGTCGCGGTAGCGGGGGTCGCCGGCCACGTCGTAGGGGTTGTCGGGGGAGAGCGGCGGGGGCGGGGTGTCGTAGCTGCGGCGCCAGAGCTGGAGCTGCTCCGCGCCGAACTCCTGCTTGATGGCGGCCTTGTTCTTCCCCTGCAGGTCCCCGTAGTGGCGCTCGTTGAGGCGCCAGTCGCGGCGGACCGGGAGCCAGCTGCGGCCGGCGGCGGCCAGGGCCAGCTCGGCGGTCCGGATGGCCCTGGTCAGGACCGAGGTGTGCAGGATGCGCAGGTCGAGGTCGTCGACGGCGGCCAGGAGCTCGCCGCCGGCCCGGGCCTCGGCCTCCCCGGCGGGCGTCAGGTCGACGTCGACCCACCCCGTGAAGAGGTTCTCGGCGTTCCAGGTGGACTGCCCGTGACGGATCAGGACCAGATCGAGCACGCCACCAGCGTAGGTGGGTCCGGCGGGAAGGTGGAAACCACCAGTTCAGAGGGTGGAAACCGGGGTGGCAGCCTTAGCCTCAAGAATCTTGACACAGAAGGACTCAACTTTGCTACACTGGCACAGCAATAGCGACTAGAGGGAGCAGATCAAGAGCGACTGGAATGACAGGCGCCGGACGGAACCGGCAGACGACAAGCGGAAGGAACTGCAGAAATGGCCAAGGCCGTAGGAATCGACCTGGGAACCACCAACTCGGTGGTCAGCGTGTTGGAGGCGGGCGAGCCCGTCGTGATCCCGAACGCGGAGGGTGGCCGGACCACTCCTTCGGTCGTGGGCTTCTCCAAGACGGGCGAGGTGCTCGTCGGTGAGGTGGCCAAGCGCCAGGCCATCACCAACCCCGACCGGACCATCCGTTCGGTGAAGCGCCACATGGGCACGAGCTGGACCGTCGACATCGACGGCAAGCCGTACACGGCCCAGGAGATCTCGGCGCGCATTTTGGGCAAGCTGAAGAGGGACGCCGAGTCGTATCTCGGCGACACCGTGACCCAGGCCGTCATCACCGTGCCGGCGTACTTCGACGACGCGCAGCGGACGGCCACCAAGGAGGCCGGGTCGATCGCCGGGCTCGAGGTGCTCCGCATCATCAACGAGCCGACGGCCGCCGCACTGGCCTACGGCCTCGACAAGGAGGACTCCGACCGGACCGTCCTCGTCTTCGACCTCGGCGGTGGGACGTTCGACGTCTCCGTCCTCGACATCGGTGAGGGCGTCTTCGAGGTCAAGTCGACCTCGGGCAACACCAAGCTCGGCGGGGACGACTGGGACGACAAGGTCATCGACTGGCTGGTGACTCGAGTTCAAGAACACCGAGGGCGTCGACCTGTCCCAGGACAAGATGGCCATGCAGCGCCTGAAGGAGGCGGCGGAGAAGGCCAAGATCGAGCTGTCCTCAGTGCAGGACACCCAGATCAACCTGCCCTTCATCACGGCCACCTCCGAGGGTCCCAAGCACCTCGACCTCAAGCTGACGCGGGCGAAGTTCAACGAGCTCACCGCCGACCTGGTCGAGTCCCTGCGCGGGCCGTTCGACGCCGCCATCAAGGACGCCAACCTGAAGACCTCCGACATCGACCACGTGGTCATGGTCGGTGGGTCGACCCGCATCCCGGCGGTGCAGGAGCTGGTGCAGAGCCTGACGGGCAAGGAGCCCCACAAGGGCGTGAACCCGGACGAGGTGGTCGCCATCGGCGCCGCCGTGCAGGCCGGTGTCCTGAAGGGCGAGGTCAAGGACGTCCTGTTGCTCGACGTCACGCCCCTGTCCCTCGGCATCGAGACCAAGGGCCAGGTCATGCACAAGCTCATTGAGCGCAACACCACCATCCCGACCAAGCGGTCGGAGATCTTCACCACGGCCGAGGACAACCAGCCGTCGGTCGAGATCCACGTGCTCCAAGGCGAGCGCGAGATGGCGATGTACAACAAGACGCTGGGCAAGTTCCAGCTGGTGGACCTGCCGCCCGCCCCACGCGGGATCCCGCAGATCGAGGTCACGTTCGACATCGATGCCAACGGGATCGTCCACGTGGCGGCCCAGGACAAGGCCACCGGCAAGGAGCAGTCGATGACGATCACCGGCCAGTCCTCACTGGCCAAGGACGAGATCGACCGCATGGTCCGCGACGCCGAGGCGCACGCCGAGGACGACCGCAAGCGCCACGAGGAGGCCGAGGTCCGCAACAGCGCCGACACGCTGGTGTACCAGACCGAGAAGCTGCTCAAGGAGCAGGGCGAGAAGTTCGAGGGCTCCGAGAAGGAGGACGTCGAGACCGCCCTGAAGAGCGTGAAGGACGCGCTGGCCGGAACCGACCTCGAAGCAATAAAGGACTCCACGGAGAAGCTGGTCGGCGTGTCGCAGAGCTTCAGCCAGCGCCTCTACGAGCAGGCGTCCGCCTCGGCCTCGGCCGGTGGTGACGCCGGGTTCGGTGGCGACGGTGCCCCCGGCGGCGACGGCTCCAGCGAGAGCGCGTCCGACGACGACGTGGTCGACGCCGAGATCGTCGATGAGCAATGAGCTTCGGCGACCAGGCCTCGCCCCGGGAGGAGCCTGTCTCCCCTGAGGCGGGGGCCGCACCGAGACCGCCACGGGTGCCCGGCGTGCCGACGGCGCCCGGAGCACAGGACGAGCCCCGAGGGGCCGACGGGTCGGCGGCGCCTGACGCCGACCACGTGGAGCTGACGGCGGGCATCGATGCGCTGGAAGAGCTGACGCGCGAGCGGGACGAGTTCCTGCTGGCGCTGCAGCGCACCCAGGCCGACTTCGAGAACTACCGCAAGCGGATCGCCCGCCAGCAGGAGGAGCAGGCGGCGCGCGCGTCGCAGCACCTGGTGGAGAAGCTGCTGCCCGTGCTCGACGCGCTCGACCTGGCCGAGAACCACCTGAAGGAATCGCTCGACGTGGGCGAGGGCGCCAAGGCGCTGCACGCGTCGCGGGCGATGCTGCTGGACATCCTGTCGAGAGAAGGCCTCGAGCGGGTCGACCAGCCCGAGGTCCCCTTCGACCCCGCGGTGCACGACGGCGTCGCGGACGCGGACGGCGAGGGCGGCCCGGGTGGCGAGACCGTGGTGGACGAGGTCATGCGTTCCGGCTACCGCTGGAAGGGGCAGGTGCTACGTCCCGCCATGGTCCGCGTGCGGGGGTGAACTGACCCATGGCCGCTCAGCGTGAATGGTTCGAGAAGGACTACTACAAGGTGCTCGGCGTCGTGCCGACGGCGTCGGACAAGGAGATCACGCGCGCCTACCGGAAGCTGGCGAAGGAGAACCACCCGGACACCAACCCCGGCTCGGAGGAGCGCTTCAAGGAGATCAGTGCCGCCTATGACGTCGTCGGCGACTCCGACAAGCGCAAGGAGTACGACGAGGTCCGCTCGCACGGGCCGGTCGGCGGCTTCGGCGTGCCGGGCGGCGGCGGCGGCACGTTCCGCATGGAGGACATGGGCGACCTGAGCGACCTCTTCGGAGGCCTGTTCGGGGGGAGCGGCGGCCGGACGCGCACGACCCAGCGCGGACCGCAGCGCGGCGCCGACATGGAGGCGCAGCTCCACCTGTCGTTCCAGGACGCGGTGCACGGCGTCACGACGTCGGTCAACGTGCCCCAGGAGGTGCGCTGCTCGAACTGCCGCGGCAGCGGGGCGGCCCCGGGCACCTCGACCCACACCTGCCCGCGCTGTGGCGGGACGGGGAGCCTCAACGACAACCAGGGACTGTTCTCCCTGAGCACGGTCTGCCCGGACTGCATGGGCCGGGGGACGCTCTTCGACACGCCGTGCCCGGTGTGCCACGGGACCGGCACCGAGCACAAGGTGCGCTCGGTCAAGGTGCGCATTCCGGCGGGGGTCGAGGACGGCCAGCGCATCAGGGTCAAGGGGCGCGGCGCGCCCGGGCAGGGCATGGCGCCCGCCGGGGACCTCTTCGTGATCGTCCACGTGGCCAACCACGAGGTCTTCGGGCGCAGCGGCCGCAACCTGACCATCACGGTGCCGATCACCTTCCCCGAGGCGGCCCTGGGCACCACGATCACGGTGCCGACGCTCGACGGCAAGGTGACGCTCAAGGTGCCGGCCGGCACGTCGCCGGGCAAGGTGCTCCGGGTGCGCGGCCGCGGCGTGCCTTCGGGCTCGGGCCGCAACGCCAAGAAGCCGGGCGACCTGCTGGTCAAGGTCGAGCTGGTCGTGCCGACCGAGCTCACCGACAAGCAGAAGGCGGCGGTGGAGTCGCTGGCGGCGGTGACCGAGCCGGCGCCGCGGATCGCGGTGGAGGGATGATGGCCGACCGCGACCGTGACCAGAACCAGGCGGTCTACGTGATTTCGGTGGCGGCCGAGCTGACCGGCATGCACCCGCAGACCCTGCGCATCTACGAGCGCAAGGGCCTGCTCGACCCGTCGCGCACCAGCGGCGGCAGCCGGCGCTTCTCAGAGCACGACCTCGAGCGCCTGCGCCACATTCAGGAACTGACCTCCACCGGGCTCAACCTCGAAGGGGTGCGCCGGGTGCTGCAGCTCGAGTCCGAGCTGTCCCGCCTGCGCCAGGAGCTGGTGGAGGTGCGGGCGCAGGCGCTCGACGCCGTGGCGGCCACGCACCGCCAGTACCGGCGCGACCTGGTGCCGCTGCGGCAATCGCCCGTGCCCTTCCGGCGGCGGACCGGAGCCTGATCACGATCTTCCACACCACGAGGCACGAGACGAGAAAGGCGAGCCGGTGCCTATAGACCCCGAACGTTGGACCAACAACACGAAGGCCGCCTTCAGCGCGGCGACGGGGCACGCCGCCTCGTCCAACCAACCCGAGCTGACCCCGGCCCACCTGCTCGATGCGCTGCTGCAGCAGCAGGACACGATGACGCGCCCGCTGCTGAGCCAGGTCGGCGTGGACCCCGACGTGCTGGCCGGCAAGCTGCACGAGCAGCTGTCCCGCCTGCCGCGGGCCGAGGGCGGTGCCGAGCCGGGGCTGTCGCGCGACGCCCGGGCGGTCCTGGAAGCGGCCGACCAGAACCGGCGCGACCTGGGCGACGACTACGTGTCGGTGGAGCACCTGGTGCTGGCGCTGGCCGACCAGATCGGGGTGACGAAGGACGCGCTGCTCACGGCGTTGCGCGCCGTGCGGGGCAACCACCGGGTGACCACGCCCGACCCCGAGCAGACATACCAGGCCCTGGCCAAGTACGGGCGCGACCTGACCGAGGCGGCCCGCGAGGGCAAGCTCGACCCGGTCATCGGGCGTGACGAGGAGATCCGCCGGGTGATTCAGGTGCTGTCGCGCCGCACCAAGAACAACCCCGTCCTCATCGGCGAGCCGGGCGTCGGCAAGACGGCCATCGTCGAGGGCCTGGCCAACCGCATCATCGAGGGCGACGTGCCCGAGGGCCTGAAGGGCAAGCGCGTCATCGCGCTCGACCTCGGGTCCATGGTGGCCGGCGCCAAGTACCGCGGCGAGTTCGAGGAGCGCCTGAAGGCGGTCCTCAAGGAGATCACGGACGCCGAGGGCGAGATCATCACCTTCATCGACGAGCTGCACACCATTGTCGGGGCCGGCGCGGCCGAGGGTGCCATGGACGCCGGGCAGATGATCAAGCCCATGCTGGCCCGCGGCGAGCTCCGCCTCATCGGCGCCACCACGCTCGACGAGTACCGCACCTCCATCGAGAAGGACGCCGCGCTGGAGCGCCGCTTCCAGCCGGTGTTCGTGGGCGAGCCCTCGGTGGAGGACACCATCGCCATTCTGCGCGGCCTGTCGGAGCGCTACATGGCGCACCACAAGGTGCGGATTCAGGACGCCGCGCTGGTGGCGGCCGCCGTGCTGTCGGACCGCTACGTCACCGGGCGCTTCCTGCCCGACAAGGCCATCGACCTCATCGACGAGGCGGCCTCGAAGCTGCGCATTGAGATCGACTCCATGCCCACCGAGCTCGACCAGATCTCCCGGCGCATCCGCCAGCTCGAGATCGAGAGGCTGGCGCTCCAGAAGGAGAGCGACGAGGTCTCCAAGGAACGCCTGGAGCGCCTGCAGGCCGAGCTGGCCGAACTGGGCGAGCAGCGCGACTCCATGGCGGCCCACTGGCAGCAGGAGAAGAGCTCCCTCAACGCGGTGAGCGAGCTGCAGGAGGAGAAGACGCTCAAGGAGGAGGAGGCGGCGCGGCTCGAACGCGACGCCGACCTGGCCGGGGCGGCGGCCATCCGCTACGGCGAGCTGCCCGAACTGGAGCGCCGCATCGCCCAGGCCAACGAGGATCTGGCCAAGCTGCAGGCCGATTCGCGCTTCTTGAAGGAGGAGGTCGACCCCGAGGACATCGCCGAGGTGGTTCGCGCTGGACCGGCGTGCCGGTGTCGCGCCTCATGGAGGGCGAGGTGCAGAAGCTGGTGCGCCTCGAGTCGACCCTCCACGAGCGCGTGGTGGGGCAGGACGAGGCGGTCTCCGCCGTGGCCAACGCCATCCGGAGGAGCAGGGCCGGGTTGAGCGACCCCAACCGGCCCATCGGGTCGTTCCTCTTCCTGGGGCCGACCGGCGTGGGCAAGACCGAGCTGGCCCGGGCGCTGGCCGAGTACCTGTTCGACGACGAGCGGGCGATGATCCGCATCGACATGAGCGAGTACCAGGAGAAGCACACCGTGTCGCGCCTCGTGGGCGCGCCGCCGGGGTACGTCGGCTACGACGAGGGCGGGCAGCTGACCGAGGCGGTGCGGCGGCGGCCCTATTCGGTCGTGCTGCTCGACGAGCTGGAGAAGGCGAACCCGGACGTGTTCAACATTCTGCTGCAGGTGCTCGAGGACGGGCGCCTGACCGACGGGCAGGGGCGCACGGTCGACTTCACCAACACCGTGCTGATCATGACGTCGAACCTGAAGGGTGAGCCGCAGGACTACTTCAAGCCCGAGTTCATCAACCGCATCGACGAGATCGTGCGCTTCAAGCCGCTGAGCGAGGACGACCTGGAGATCATCGTCGGCATACAGCTGGGCCGGCTGCGGGCGCGCCTGGCCGAGCGCCGGCTGTCGCTGGTGGTGACGCCTGAGGCCGAGCAGTGGCTGGCCCACGCCGGCTACGACCCCGACTACGGCGCCCGCCCGCTGCGCCGGGTGCTGCAACGGGCCATCGAGGATCCGCTGGCGCTGGCCCTGCTGGAGGGGCAGTACCTCGACGGCGCGACGGTCACCGTGGCGGTCGACGACGATCGGATCGTCTTGCGCTGAGCGGCAACCCGTCGGCCCCGCGTCGGCGATCCTGCTTTGACTCTGCGCCGGCACACAAGGATTGCGCAGGACAATTCGGGCGCAAGCACGGGGGTGTAACCCTGCTCTGGCACAGTCGACCTGCGTAGAATCTCCTGGTCCACGCTCGTAGCGAACTGGGGAGGCGGACGAATTGCCAGGGTCCTTTCGAATGTGGCGGTGGCTGGGCGCGGTCGCGCTCGTCGCCGTCGGTCTCGTCATGGGTGCGTCGGCCGCGGGGGCCCAGGACGCCGCCGCCCCGCACGCCGCACCGTGGGCGGAGCTGGGCCATGCGTCGCCCGGCAGCGTGGCGCCGTTCCACTCCCACCCCGACGAGCTCGTCACGGGACCCCAGCCGCATGTGGCCGGCGGGAATTTCGACGCGCAGGAGTCCACCAACTGGTCCGGTCAGCTCGCCACCGGCCTGACCTTCGCCGGCATCCACGGCGATTGGACGGTTCCAAGCGTGCAGACGACGCAGTACAGCGGCGCGTCGGCCACCTGGATCGGCATCGACGGCGGGCCGAGCTCGCCGAACTCCATCATTCAGACCGGGACGGCGCAGGACACCGCCGGCGGTTCCACCCTCGTACTACGCGTGGTACGAGCTCTACCCGGCGGCGCCCGTGGTCATCGGTGGCGTGTCGCCGGGCGACCAGATGCAGGCGTCCATTCAATTCACCGGAGGACACTGGACCATCTCCCTCAACGATGTGACGAGTGGGAGCCAAAGCGGCGTGCTCCCCGTCGACTACTCCGGCCCCGGCGACTCGGCGGAATGGATCGAGGAGCTGCCCACGGCGGTGGGCATGGCCCAGCCGACACTGGCCAACTTCGGCTCGGCGACGTTCACCAGCATGAGCTACCAACCGGTCGGCACCGTCAGCCTGACGCCGATCGACATGGTCGACGAGAGCGGCAACCTGATCGCGTCGGCGGGACCGACCACGGAATCGGGCGGGGTGGCGACGTTCACGGACTCCTACGTCCCGAGCCCCCGCGGATACTGGCTCGTGGGTTCCGACGGCGGCATCTTCACGTTCGGACAGGCGCAGTTCTACGGGTCGACCGGGAGCCTGCATCTGCAGCGGCCCGTCGTCGGCATCGTCCCGACGGCGAACCACGGCGGGTATTGGCTCGATGCGTCCGACGGCGGCATCTTCGCCTACGGCAACACCCAGTTCTACGGGTCGATACCCGGCCTTGGGCTGCATCCCGCCGGCTCGGGGCTCCCCAACAGCCTCAACGCGCCCATTGTCGGCATGGTCCCCTCCATCGACGACAACGGCTACTTCATGGTGGCCTCCGACGGCGGGGTCTTCGCCTTCGGTGACGCCCACTTCGCCGGGTCGTGCCCGGGTATCGGAGGCTGTTCGGGGTCCGCGGTGGCGGTCATGCCCGACGCCACGGGCAACGGCTACTGGCTGGTGACCTCCACGGGGAGCGTCTACACGTTCGGCGACGCGCCGTACTTCGGCGCGCCGGGCCACGGCACCGTGACGGCGGCCGTGCCCACCCCCGACGGGCTCGGGTACCTGATCCTGCTCAGCAACGGCCAGGTCTTCCCCTACGGCGACGCGGTCGGCGCCGGCTCGCCGCCCGCAACTGACTTCAACGCCTTCGACCCAGCCTCGTCCATCTTCAGCACGTCGGACGGCGCCGGCTACTGGGTCTCCTCCGCGCTCGGGGCGGTCTACAACTTCGGGGATGCGCCCAACGACGGGGGAATGGCGGGGACCCATCTGAACGGGCCCATCGTCGCCGCCACCGGCTTCTGATCAGACGAGGAATGACCTCGGTTCAGGATCCGGCGTAGAGGCGGCGGTCCGGCAGAATCGCCCATCCTGTGCCGCCGCGCTCGTGCGCGATGGACTCGGAGCCGGCGAGAAGTGCTTGGAGAGTCGGTTCGCCATCGGTCGCCATGCCGACCACATTGCCGATCCCCTGACTTGAAGCGGCCCCGAGGAAAGGCGCGTCGCCGTAGTTGAACAGGCCCCCGTCGGCCGCGGTGAACCAGTACCCGTTGCCGGTCGGCATCGGTGCCATGGCAACGATGGGTTGGTTGAGCGGGGTGCCCCCCGTAGAGCCGTAGAACTCAGCGTCGCCGTAGGCGAAGATGCCGCCGTCGGAAGCCACCAGCCAGTAGCCCCCTCCGTCGGGCGTCGGTGCCATGCCCACGATCGGTTGGTTGAGGTGGATGCTCCCCGTGGAGCCGTAGAACTGCGCGTCGCCGTAGGCGAAGATGCCGCCGTCGGAAGCCACCAGCCAGTAGCCCCCTCCGTCGGGCGTCGGTGCCATGCCCACGATCGGCTTGTTGAGCTTGATGGAACCCGTCGAGCCGTAGAACGGGGCGTCTCCGTAGTTGAAGATCCCGCCGTCGGTGGCGACCAGCCAATAGCCCTGACCGTCGATGCTGGATGCCATGCCGACGATCGGTTTGTTCAACGCAATGCCTCCCGCCGAGCCGAAGAACCCGGCATCGCCGTAGTTGAAGATGCCGCCGTCGGTGGCGACCAACCAATAGCCGTCGTCGTCGCCGGTTTGGGCGATGCCGGCGATGGGATGGTTGAGCGCCGTCCCGCTCAGGTCACCGTGGAACGTTGCGTCACCGAAGTGTGCGACGGTCCCGCTCGAGTTCACCTGGTAATAACCGATGGTTCCGCTCCCCGAGACCGCGACGGAGGTTCCTGTGTCATCCGCATCCTGCAGGGTCAAGGTGGCCGACCGGGATCCCAGTACGCCCGGGAGGAACACAACATCGATGCTGCACGATTGACCGGAAAGAAGAAGCACGTCGCCGAACTCGTCGGTAGGGCAATCGAACCCGGGAGCCGCCCCGAACTCATCGGCATTCGGCCCCGAGGTCTCGTAGCCAGTGATCGTGTCGCTGACCTCCATGTTGTTGGTCACGGTGAACGCCGCGATAGCGATGTCACCGAGGGTGATGTCGCCGAAACTCACGTTGGCGGGGCTCACGCTCAGCGCCGGCGAAGTCGCACCTGCGGTGCTCCCGGTTCCAGGCGCGACGGCAAAGGACAGCCCGCCGCAGAGAGCACTGCACACCGCCAGCGCTGTCCACCGCCGCACTCGGGTCCTCATGGTCGCCTCCCCGGTCCCCGGGTGCCGTCACCCGCAGGCCGGCATGGTAACCAGCCGCCGTCAGCGCGCGTCGACTCGTTCGCGCATTTGTCACCCTGGTGGGAGGTTCAGACGAGCAGGCCGGCCGGCGCGAAGGCCGCGGTGAGCTCGCGGCAGAAGGCGCCCAGGTCCTCGGGCCCGCGGCTGGTCACCAGCGTGTTGATGCCGAGGCGGCACACCACGACCTCGCGGTCGACCCAGTAGGCGCCGGCGTTGCGCAGATCGGTCTGCAGGCTGGGCCACGAGGTGAGCGTGCGGCCGGCCACCAGGTCCCCTTCAATGAGGGTCCAGGGGCCGTGGCAGATGGCCGCCACCGGCTTGCCCGCTTCGAACGTCGCCATGAGGAAGTCCACGGCCGCGGCGTCCCTCCGCAGCTGGTCGGCGTTGGCCACCCCACCGGGCAGGACGACCGCGTCGTAGTCCGCGGCACGGGCCAGGTCGGTCACCAGGTCCACCGGGAAGCGGTCGGCGCGGTCGAGGTGGCGCATGGTCTCGACCATCCCGGACCGGGGGGCCACCAGTGAGGCGGTACCGCCGGCATCGACCACGGTCCGCCAGGGTCGCACCAGCTCGACCTCCTCAATGCCCTCGTTGGCGACCACGAAGGCGACGCGCACATCCTGCAACTCGACGGTCACCGTCACACCCTTCCCGGGCCCCCTCGGGCCCCCGGGAGATCCGAGTGGCCCACCTCGACCCGTGCCAGGACATACCCCGTCCGGGCGGGTGCCAACCCCGCAGGGCCGGATCCGATTTCGGGGAGCGGTACACTGGTGCGTAATCCGAAGCGACAGAGCGAACGGAGAGACGCGTGCCCGCAACCGTTGTGGTCGGGACCCAATGGGGCGACGAGGGGAAGGGCAAGCTCACCGACCTCCTCGCCCGCGAGATGGACCTGGTGGTCCGCTACCAGGGTGGGCACAACGCCGGTCACCGCATCGTGGTCAACGGCGAGGCCTTCGCCCTCCAGCTGGTCCCGAGCGGCATCCTCTACGACCACATCACGCCGATCATCGGCAACGGCGTCGTGGTGGACCCCGCCGTCCTGCTCGAGGAGCTCGACAGCCTGGCCGCCCGGGGGATCGACACCGGCCGGCTGGTTGTCAGCGGCAACGCCCATCTGATCATGCCGTACCACCAGGAGCTGGACCGGGTGACCGAGCGCTTCCTGGGCAAGAACGCGTTGGGGACGACCAAGCGCGGCATCGGCCCCGCCTACGCCGACAAGGCGACCCGGGTCGGCATCCGGGTGCAGGACCTCTTCGACCCCAAGATCTTCCGCCAGAAGCTCGACGTCGCGCTGAAGGAGAAGAACGCCGTCCTGGCCAAGGTGTACAACCGGCTGCCGCTAGACGCCGGCGCCATCGCGGAGCGCTACCTGGGCGAGTACGCCCCCCGTATTGAGCCCATGGTGGGCGACACCGTCGGCATGGTCCACGACGCCATGGACCACGGACCGCCAGGTCCTGCTCGAAGGGGCCCAGGCCACCTTCCTCGACCTCGACCACGGCACCTATCCGTTCGTCACGTCGTCCAACCCCGTCGCCGGCGGGGCGTGCACGGGCTCGGGGCTCGGGCCGCGGGACATCGACCGCGTGATCGGCATCGCCAAGGCCTACGTCACCCGGGTCGGCGCCGGGCCCTTCCCGACCGAGCAGGACAACGACGTCGGCGAGCTCCTGGTGGAGCGCGGCCACGAGTTCGGCACCAACACCGGGCGCCGGCGTCGCTGCGGGTGGTTCGACGCCGTCATGCTGCGCCAGGCGGTCCGCCTCAACTCCATGACCGAGGTGGCGCTCACCAAGCTCGACGTTCTCGACACCTTCGAGTCGGTCAAGGTGTGCGTCGCCTACGAGGCCGACGGCATCCGCTTCACGCACCTGCCGTACCACCAGTCGACCTTCCACAAGGCGGTGCCGGTCTACGAAGAGCTGCCGGGGTGGCGCACCGACCTCAGCGCGGCGACGGCGCCGGGCGACATGCCGGTCGCCGCCCGCGACTACGTCGCCTTCCTGTCCGAGCAGATCGGCGTGCCCGTCCGCCTCGTCGGTGTCGGACCGGGGCGCGAGCAGACCGTTTCCTTCGCCACCGCGTGAGAGTCTGCATCGTCGGGAGCGGCGGCCGCGAGCATGCGCTCGCCCACGTGCTGGCGCGTACGGCCGACGTCGTCGTGACACCCGGGCAACCCCGGCATGGCTCCGCCGATCACCGTCAGCGAGGACGAGCCGGTCGAGGAGATCACGGCCGACCTCTACGTCATCGGTCCCGAGGCCCCGCTTGTGGCGGGGCTGGCCGACACGCTGCGGGCCCAGGGCCGGGCGGTCATGGGCCCGGGCGCCGACGGCGCCCTGCTCGAGGGGTCGAAGGCCTTCATGAAGGAGGTCCTCGGTGCGGCGGGGGTCCCGACGGCGCGCTTCGCCACCTTCGACGCGCTCGAGTCCGACGCTGCCATGCGCTATCTCGAGACGTTGCCCGGTCCCTGGGTGATCAAGACGGACGGGCTCGCCGCCGGCAAGGGCGTGCTGGTGGCCCAGAGCCTCGACGAGGCCCGACAGGACGTCACGGCCAAGCTGTCCGGCAGCTCGTTCGGCGACGCCGGGCGGCACATCGTCATTGAGGAGGGGTTGGTCGGCGAGGAGTGCTCGCTGCTCGTGCTGTGCGACGGCACGCGCGCCGTGCCGCTGGTCCCGGCGCAGGACTTCAAGCGCGTCGGCGACGGCGACGCCGGCCCCAACACCGGGGGCATGGGGGCCTACGCGCCGATGCCGCACGTGGACGGGCCCGCCAGTCGAGCGCATCATGGACACGGCCGTGCGGCCACTGGTCGAGGAGCTGCGCCGCCGCGGCATCGACTATCGCGGCGTGCTCTACGCCGGCCTCATGCTGACCGCGGACGGCCCCAAGGTCATTGAGTACAACGTGCGCTTCGGGGACCCCGAGGCCCAGGTGGTGCTGTCGCTCCTGGCCGACGACGCCGCGGCGCTCTTCCTGGCCGTCGCCAACGGGGAGCTCGACGAGGCGCGCCCGCCGGTCTTCTCGGGCGACGCCGCCGTGTGCGTCGTCCTGGCCGCGCCGGGCTACCCCGAGCAGCCCGCGCACGGGCGGCACCATCGAGGGGCTGACCGCCAGCGGCCAATCCGTCGCCGGCACCGACGGGGTGACCGTCTTCCACGCCGGCACCCGGCGCCACGGCTCCGACGGGCCCTTCTACACGGCCGGCGGGCGCGTGCTCGGCGTGACGGCGGTGGCGCCGACGCTGGAGCAGGCCCGCGAGCACGCCTACGCCGCGGCTGACGCCGATCGACTGGGAGGGCATGCAGATGCGCCACGACATCGCGGCACTCGTGACCGGCGATCCGGTCGCCGCGGCGGGAGGTTCCTGATGATCCCGCGCTACGCGCCAGCCGACATGGCGGCGCTGTTCAGCGACAGGGCGCGCTTCGCCCTCTGGCTCGAGGTCGAGCTGCTGGCCACCGAGGCGCAGGCCGCCGTCGGCGTCGTGCCGGCCGAGGACGCCGCCACCTGCCGGGCCAAGGCCCCCACCGTCGACGACGTGTTCGTGGCCGACGTGCTCGAGCGCGAGAAGGTCACGGACCACGACGTGGCCGCCTTCGTCGACGTCGTGCAGGAACGCATCGGTGCGCCGGCCGGGTCGCACATCCACTACGGGCTGACCTCGTCGGACGTGGTGGACACCGCGCTGTGCGCCACCCTGACCCGGGCGGCCGACCTGCTGCTGGCCGACCTCGACGCGTTCGTGGCCGCGCTCAAGGCGCGCGCCCTCGAGCTGCTGCACGTGCCGGTCACCGGCCGCACGCACGGCATGCACGCCGAGCCGACGACCTTCGGGGCCAAGTTCGCGCTGTGGGCGCTGCAGGCCGACCGCGACCGGCACCGCCTGCGGGCCGCCCGCGCCGGCATCGCGGTGGGCAAGCTCTCCGGCGCCGTCGGCACCTACTCCAACATCGATCCCGCGGTGGAGGCCAGCGTCTGCGCCGCGCTCGGGCTGACCCCGGTGCCGGCCACCCAGGTGATCTCCCGCGACCGGCACGCCGAGTACTTCTACGCCTGCGCGGCCATCGGCTCGACCATCGAACTGATGTGCACCGAGATCCGGCACCTGGCCCGGAGCGAGCTCGGCGAGGCGGAGGAGCCCTTCGGCGCCGGGCAGAAGGGCAGCTCGGCCATGCCGCACAAGCGCAACCCGATCCTCTCGGAACGGCTCTGCGGACTGGCCCGGCTGCAGCGCGGCTACCTCGGCGCCGGGCTGGAGGACGTGGCCCTGTGGCACGAGCGCGACATCTCGCACAGCTCGGTCGAGCGAGTGGCGCTGCCGGACGCCTCCCTGCTGGCCTGCTACATGCTGCGCAAGGCGACCGGGTTGGCCGCCGGCCTGGTGGTGCACCCCGAGCGGGCGCTGCGAGAACCTCACCGAGGGCACGCTCGGTCTCGTCTTCTCACAGTCCGTCCTCCTGGCGCTGGTGACGGGCGGGCTGACGCGCGACGAGGCCTACCGGATCGTGCAACGCGACGCGCCGGCTGGCCTGGGAGGAACAGCGTCCCCTGCGTGCCGTCCTCGAGGCCGACGCCGAGGTGACCCTCGACGCCGCCCAGCTCAATGCCGCGTTCGACCTGACACGCACGCTGCGCCATGTCGATCGCTTCGCCGATGCCCTGGCCGACCTGTGAGGAGTTGCCTGTGACGATCGAACTACCCCGGGTCCACTCGGGCAAGGTGCGCGAGCTCTACGCCGCCGGCGACGGGCGCCTGCTGATGGTCGCCTCGGACCGCGTCAGCGCGTTCGACGTCGTTATGGCCGAGCCGATCCCGGACAAGGGCCGGGTGCTCACGGCGATGACCACGTTCTGGTGCGACGAGATGGCCGACGTGGTGCCCGGCAGCCAGATCACCGCCGACCCTGTCGCGATCGCCGACGCGCTGGGCGGCGACCCGCTGCCGGCCGGGTGGGCCGGCCGGGCCGTCCTGGTGCGGGCGGCCGAGATGCTCCACCTCGAGTGCATCGTGCGCGGCTACCTGGCCGGGCAGGCGTACGAGGAGTACGCCCGGTCGGGCACGGTGCACGGCATGGCCATGCCGTCCGGGCTGCAGCTGGCCAGCCGGCTGGACGAGCCGCTGTTCACTCCGTCGACCAAGGCGGCCGAGGGGCACGACGTCAACATCGACTTCGCCGCCGCGGTCGACCTGGTCGGCGCCGAGGCGGCCCTTGCCGCCAAGCAGATCTGCCTGGAGCTGTACCGGCGGGCCGCCGCCCGCTGCGTCGAGGCCGGCTTCGTGCTGGCCGACACCAAGTTCGAGCTGGGCTACGTGGACGGCGTGCTGTGCCTCTGCGACGAGGTGTGCACACCCGACTCCTCCCGGCTGTGGCCGGCCGACCAGGTGGTGCCCGGACAGACGCCGCCCGCCTTCGACAAGCAGCCGCTGCGCGACTGGCTCGCCGCGCAGCCCTGGGACCGCCGGCCGCCCCCGCCCCCGCTGCCCGACGAGGTGACAGCGGCCATGTCGGCGCGTTACGTCGCGGCCTACGAGCGCGTCACCGGGCGCCCGCTGGACGACTGGTACGGTGCGACGGCATGAGGTTCCGGGCGCGCGTCGACGTGCAGTTGCGGCCCGGCATCGCCGATCCCGAGGGAGCGACGATCGAGCGGGCGCTGCCGGCCCTGGGCTTCGACAGCGTGGCCCATGTCCGGGCCGGACGCTCCTTCAGCTTCGAGGTCGACGCGGCCGACGAGGGTGCGGCACGCACGACCGCAACCGAGCTGGCCGAGCGCCTGCTCGCCAATCCCGTGATTGAGCAGAGCGACCTCGAGCTGTGGGCGATCTGAGTGGCGCCGCGCATCGGCGTCGTCGTCTTCCCGGGCAGCAACTGCGAGCACGACGTGGTGCAGGGCGTCGAGGCGGCCGGCGGCACCGGTGTGCTGCTCTGGCACGGTGACACCACTCTCGGTGGGGTCGACGCCGTGGTGCTCCCGGGCGGCTTCGCCCACGGCGACTACCTGCGCCCCGGCGCGCTCGCCCGCTTCTCGCCCGTCATGGAGGCGGTGCGGGACTTCGCCCGTGCCGGCGGCCCCGTCGTCGGCATCTGCAACGGCTTCCAGGTCCTGACCGAGGCCGGCCTGCTGCCCGGCGCGCTGCAGAAGAACGGGCGGCTGCGCTTCCTCTGCCAGCCGGTGCGCCTGGCTGTCACCTCCACGTCGTCGGTGCTGACGTCGGAGGCCACGGTCGGCGAGGAGCTCGTGATGCCCATCAACCACTTCTCGGGTAATTACACCTGCGATGAAGGCACGCTGCAGCGCCTGCGCGAAGAGGAGCGCATCGTGCTGCGCTACGCCGAGAACCCCAACGGCTCCGTCGATGCCATCGCCGGGATCGCCAACGAGGCGGGCAACGTGGTCGGGCTCATGCCCCACCCCGAGCGCGCCAGCAACGTGTTGCTCGGCTCCGAGGACGGCCTCGTGCTGTTGCGCTCGCTCGTCGGGTCGGCCTCGGCCCGCGCCGCGGCCTGAGCAACGCGACGGCAACACGTTCGTCTCGGAGGCGCCACCATTCGCGCCTTCGCGCTCCGTAGGGTGACTCGTATGCAGCAACGGATCGCGTCTCGCTCGTGTGAGCCGGCGGCACGTTCGCTGTGGTGGCTGTCGGCCTGCCGCGCTGCTCCTCGCCGCCGCCGCCGTGCTGGTACAGCCGCCCGGGGTGTCGGGCGCCGCGCTGCGCTCTGCCGGCAGCCGGCTTCACGGGGGCACCCCGATCGACACGCGGCTGTTCCAGCCCGGTGCCTGCGTGGAGTACGGCCCGACGTCGGGCGATCGCCATCTGACCGTGTTCCTCGACGCCGGCCACGGCGGGCTCGATCCGGGTGGCGTCGGCGAGAACCAGGCCGGCCAAACCATCTATGAGGCGGACGAGACGCTGCCGGTCCAGCTCGACACCATGGGGCTGCTGCGGGCCAAGGGGTTCACCGTCGTGGTGTCGCGGACCAAGGCCGAGACGGTGGCCCGCTTCCAGCCGGGCGACGTCTCCGGCGGGCTCTTCACGGTCCAGGGTGTGCACGACGATGTGGCGGCCCGCGACGTCTGCGCCAACCTGGCCCGGGCGAACGTCCTCGTCGGCATCTACTTCGACGCCGGTGACTCTTCGCTCGACGCCGGCAGCGTCACCGGCTACGACACCGACCGGCCCTTCTCGGCCCAGAACCTGAAGCTGGGCACGCTGGTCCAGACCGATGTGCTCAATGCGATGAACGCGCAGGGGTGGGGCATCCCCGACCTGGGCGTGGTGGACGACAGCCAGCTGGGCGGGCCCGCGCTCAGCGCGGCCGCCGCCGACTACGACCACCTGCTGCTGCTCGGGCCGGCCGACCCCGGCTATTCGTCGACGCCGAGCGGGATGCCGGGCGCGCTGATCGAGCCGCTCTTCATCACCGACCCCTACGAGGGGAACTTTGCGGACAGCGCGTCAGGGCAGGAGGTCATTGCGGGCGGCCTGGCCCGGGCGATGCAGCAGTACTTCGCGCCGCCGGCGACGACGGGACACGACGCGCAGGCCGACCGCCCGACGCGGCACGGTGCGCTCAAGAAGGTGCGCTGACGCTCAGGTCCGGGCGCGCGAGATCTCGGCCTTCTGCAACACGGCGGCGCTGACGCCGGCCGCCCGCCAGGTCCCGTAGGTGATGCCCTTGCGCTCGCCGTAGGCCTTGGCCACCTTGATGAACTGCTTCTCCAGCGCGGAGAGGTCCTTGACGCCGTCTACCCGGGAGCGCTCGTCGAACAGGTCCTTCTGCTCCTGCAGGAGGTGCAGCCGGGTCAGCGCGTCGGCCCCCGCCAGCTGGGAGTCGATGGCGGAAAGGCGGCGGTCGATGGAGGCCGGCGTGCGCTTCCGGCCCCGTTTGGGCTTGGAGGTCTCGAGCGCCTCGAGATAGTGGCGCACGGTTGCACTCTCGGCACGCCCACGGGCCAGCGCCGCCTTGTGGCCACTGCTCATGGGCTTGCGAGGAGCCGGAGTCTTTGTCTTTGGGGGCATGCGTCCATTGTGCCGCATCGAGCGCGCGGATTTGTCTCAATGCGGGGAGTTTTCCTTTCTTTGTCCGGCCGACCCCTATTTCGGGCGGAGCGGGTCGCTTCTTTCCCAATTCCACAGTCGAGGTTCAGGAATCCCCGACGCCGGCGCGCCCCGCATTGAGCCGGCAGGGACGGGACATTTCGGTCTCGGGGCGGGCGTTACCCTGCTGCAGTGGCGACGAGCGTGGGCACCCCGGTGACGGCGCGGCTACGGCGCTCCATGGCCGTCCTGCTCCTGGCGGCGGCGCTGCTCATCGGCGCCTACTGGCTGGCCTGGCTGCTGCACCGCTCGCTCGTGGCTTCGGAGGCAGGGGTCGCGTACACCCAGTTCGAGGACGCATTCCCCCTGGCCGACGCCTGGCTCGCCCTGTGCCTGGTTGCCGCCTCGTACTGCCTCTGGACGGCGCGGCGGGCGGCCCTGTTCTGGCTCCTGGCCGGGGGCGGCGCCGGGCTGTACCTCTTCGCCATGGACGTGCTCTACGACCTGCAGCACGGTGTCTGGGGCAAGGGCGCCAATGGCCTGATCGAACTGGTTATCAACGTCGTGACGCTGGCCCTTTCGCTGTTCGTGCTGCGTTGGACCTGGGTCCGTCGCGACGCCCTGCTTTCATCATGAGACCATGCCAAGTCTGATCCAATCGCTGCCGTGAGCGAGTTCCGGTTCGACCCCGCCACCTACCTGGACCTGATGCACGAGGAGGTCCCCGCCTACGAGCAGCTCCAGCAGGCCGTCGGCCTTGCCACCTCGGGAGTCGCGGTGTCGTCGCTGCTCGATCTCGGGATCGGCACGGGCGAGACCCTCGCCGCCGTGCTCGAGGTGCACCCCGGGGCGACGGCCGTCGGAGTCGACAAGAACGAGGCCATGCTCGGGGCCGCCCGGGAGCGCCTCGCCGCCGCGGTCCCGCTCGACCTGCGGGTGGCCGAGCTGACCGACCCGCTGCCTCCGGGCCCATTCGACCTGGTCGTCTCGGCCCTGGCCATCCACCATCTGGAGGGGCCGGACAAGGCGGACCTGTTCGCCCGCATCGCCGGCGTGCTGCGGCCCGGTGGCCGCTTCGTGCTGGGTGACCTGGTGCTCCCGGTCGATCCGGCGGACGCCGTGACCCCGCTCAGCTCCGGGCACGACCGGCCCTCCACGCTGGTCGACCAGCTCGGCTGGTTGGCCGCGGCCGGCTTCGACGCCGCGGCCGTCTGGTCCCAGCGCGACTTGGTGGTGGTGCGGGCCGACACGCACGGCTGACCGGCGCCACCGCGGCCGACCGCGACCACCGAGTACCGCTCCGGTACCGGGACCGGGGCCTCTAACGTGGAGGGCATCATGACTCCTTCGGCCGGGGCGCTGCCGCCCGACCAGGCACCGGCCGGGGAGCCGCTGCACCGGCAGCTGGGCCTGACCGACGACGAGTTCGAAGCCGTCGCCAAGATCCTGGGCCGGGCCCCCAACCACCTCGAGCTGGCCCTCTACGCGGTGATGTGGAGCGAGCACTGCTCCTACAAGTCCTCCCGACTGCACCTGCGGCGCCTCCCCACCGAAGGGCCGCAGGTCCTGGTCGGTCCCGGCGAGAACGCCGGGGTGGTCGACGCCGGGGACGGCATCGCCGTGGCCATCCGCATCGAGAGCCACAACCACCCGTCGGCCATCGAGCCCTACCAGGGCGCCGCCACCGGGGTGGGCGGCATCCTGCGGGACATCTTCACCATGGGGGCCCGCCCGCTCGCCGTCATGGACCCCCTCTTCTTCGGCCCGCCCGACGACGCCCGCCAGCGCTGGCTGGTCGAGGGCGTGGTGAGAGGGATCTCGGGCTACGGCAACTCCGTGGGCGTGCCCACGGTGGGTGGGGAGCTCACCTTCGACCCCTGCTACGCCCAGAACCCGCTCGTCAACGTCCTCTGCATGGGCGCGCTGCCCGTCGAGCGCCTCGTGCTCGGTATCGCATCGGGGCCGGGCAACCTGGCCGTGCTGCTGGGTTCGAGCACCGGCCGCGACGGCATCGGGGGCGTCAGCGTGTTGGCGTCGGCCGGCTTCAGTGGCGACGACGCCGGCGACGACGACACCAAGCGTCCCAGCGTGCAGGTCGGCGATCCCTTCGAGGAGAAACGGCTGATTGAGGCGTGCCTCGAGCTGCTCGATACGAAGCTCGTCGTCGGCATTCAGGATCTCGGTGGCGCCGGCCTGGCCTGCGCCACCAGCGAGACGGCCGGGCGCGGTGGCGTCGGCATGGACGTCGACGTCACGGCGGTGCCCCGCCGCGAGGAGGGCATGGAGCCCTGGGAGGTGATGACCAGCGAGAGCCAGGAGCGCATGTTGGCCATCGTCACCCCCGAGTCGTGGTCAGCGGTGGCGGCCATCTGCGCCAGGTGGGAGGTGCGGGCGACCGTCGTTGGTACTGTCACGGAGCCCGGGCCCGACGGCGGCGGACGCCTGCGCATCCGTGAGGGCATGGACGGCCCCGTGCTGGCCGACGTGCCGGCCGCGTCGCTGTCCGACGACGCCCCGCTCTACGACAGGCCGCGCCGAGCGCCGGTGCGTGCCGCTGCCGCGCCACCCGCGCCGCCGAGCGACTGCGCCGGCGACCTGCTCGCGCTGTTGCGCTCGCCGAGCTGGGTCTACCGCCAGTACGACCACCAGCTCTTCTTGAACACTGTGGCCGGACCGGGTGCCGACGCCGCGTTGCTGCGCCTGGCCGGGCCCGGGCTGCCCCCGTCGGAGCGCGGGGTGGCCCTGACGACTGACTCCAACCCGCGGGCCTGCGCGCTCGACCCGCGCCGCGGCACTGCGCTGGTCCTCGCCGAGGGCGTGGCCAACGTGGCCTGCGTGGGCGCCACGCCGGTCGCGGTCGTCAACTGCCTGAACTTTGGCAACCCCGAGCATCCCGAGGTCATGTGGCAGCTCTCCGAGTGCATCGACGGCATGGCCGAGGCCTGTCGTGCTCTCTCGCTGCCGGTCATCGGCGGGAACGTCAGCTTCTACAACGAGAGCGGTGGCGCCGACATCGATCCCACACCGGTGCTCGGCGTGCTCGGGCTCGTTGCCGCCGTACACGCACCGCCACCCGGCCTGGCCTGGTCGTCCGGCGACACGCTGGTGCTGGTGGGCGCGCGCCGCGCCGCCGACGGATCCTTCCCCTTGGAGGGGACGCGCTGGGCCACCGAACGCCGGGACCACCGCACCGGCCAGATCGCACCCGTCGACTTCGCCGCCCACGCCGATACGTGTGCGTTCGTCGCGGCGCTGGTCGCGGCCCAAGTTGCCGGCGGCGGCGTCGCTCCGCTGGTGCACGCCGTGCACGACGTGTCCGGCGGCGGGCTGGCCGTGGCCCTGGCGGAGATGGCCGCCGCGGCGGGGATCGGCTGCACGGTCGACATCGACGATGCAGCCGAGCTCTTCACCGAGCTGCCCTCGCGCTTCGTCGTGGCGACGGGGGCACCGGACGAACTGTCTGCTCGGGCCGCCGCCCTCGGCGTGCCCACGACGGTCCTCGGTGTGGCCACCGGTCATCGTTTTGGGGTGGGCAGGCTGCTCGACCTCCCCGTGGAGGCCCTGGTTCAGGCGCACGACGGGAACCTCGCCCTGGCCCTGGGCGACCCGTGACGGCGCAGGCCTGTGCGAGAATGGCAGGCGCGTGAAGGAAGCCTGCGGAGTCTTCGGGGTCTACGCGCCCGGAATGAGGGTGGCCAACCTCACGTTCGACGGCCTCTTCGCCCTGCAGCACCGCGGCCAGGAGTCGGCCGGCATGGCCGTGAGCGATGGCAACACGGTCACGGTCGTCAAGGACATGGGCCTGGTCGCCACCGTCTTCGACGAGCGCACCCTGTCGGGGCTCGAGGGGCATCTCGCCATCGGCCACACGCGCTACTCGACGCACGGGTCCTCGGACTGGGCGGGGGCGCAGCCGGTCTACCGGTCGGCCGGCCGCGCCGGCTTCGCCCTGGGGCACAACGGCAACCTGACCAACACGGCGGCGCTGGCCGAGAAGGCCGGCATGCTGCCGGGCTCTATCGCCACCGACAGCGATGTGGTCGCTGAGCTGTTGATGCAGTCGTTTCCCGAGACCGAGGATCTGTCCACCGCGATCCAAGCGGTACTCCCGATTCTGGAGGGCGCCTTCTCGTTCGTCCTCATGAGCTCCGAGCGGCTGTTCGGCGTGCGTGATCCCTACGGCTTCCGCCCGCTCTGCCTCGGACGGCTCGGGCCGGCCGAGGCGCCGCAGGGGTGGGTGCTCGCATCCGAGACGCCCGCCCTGAGTGTCATCGGCGCCACATTCGTGCGCGAGGTCGCGCCGGGCGAAATGGTCGTGATCGACGCCGACGGCCCCAAGAGCCTCGAGATCCCATGGCTGCGCGATGTGGAGCCGCGCCTGTGCATCTTCGAGTTCGCCTACATCGCCCGTCCCGACAGCCGGCTCTACGGCAGGGAGGTCCACGAGACCCGCTGCCGCATGGGCGAGCTCTTGGCCAAGCAGGCGCCGGCCGAGGCCGACATGGTCATGGGCGTGCCCGAATCGGGTGTCCCCGCCGCCGAGGGCTTCGCCCGGGCCAGTGGGATCCCCTACGGGCAGGGACTGGTGAAGAACCGCTACATCGGCCGCTCCTTCATCGCGCCGGGCCAGCGGGAGCGGGCCGACGCGGTCCGGCGCAAGCTGAACCCGCTCACCGAAAACATCGCGGGCAAGCGGCTCGTTGTGGTGGACGACTCCATCGTGCGCGGCACGACGCAGCTGTCGGTCATACGCATGCTGCGCGAGGCCGGCGCAGCCGAAGTCCACCTCCGCATTTCGTCGCCGCCCTGGCGCTGGCCCTGCTTCTACGGGATCGACACGCCGTCCCACGAGGAACTGCTGGCGACCGACCACTCCGTCGAGGACATGGCACGCATCCTCGGCGCCGACTCGTTGGCCTACATCAGCATCGAGAACCTCAAGGCCGCCATCGGCGCCGACGGCGGCTTCTGCGACGCGTGCTTCACAGGCGATTACCCGACGCCCGTTCCGGCGTCCGTGACCCTGCGGCGACCGGAGCCGGTCGCGGTCAGCACGCGCCAGGGCGCTCTCCCCGGGGTCTGACCATCGTGGGTGAGGGCGGCGCCACCTACGCCGGCGCCGGCGTGGACATAGCGGCGGGCGATGCCGCCGTCGAGCGCATGCGCGACATGGTGCAGGGGATAGGCGGGTTCGGCGGCCAGTTCCCGCTCGACATCGGGCGCTTCCGCCAGCCGGTCCTGGTGGCCTCGACCGACGGGGTGGGCACCAAGATGGTGGTCGCCCGCGACACCGGTCGCTACGAGACGGTCGGCATCGACCTCGTTGCCATGTGCGTCGACGATCTCGTGTGCGTCGGCGCCGAGCCGCTCTTCATGCTCGACTACATCGCCACCGGCAAGGTCGACCCCGACCAGGTGGCGACCGTCGTGGCGGGGGTGCACGAGGGTTGCCGCCAGGCCCGCTGCGCGTTGATCGGCGGGGAGACCGCCGAGCACGCCGGCGTCATGCCGCGCGACGAGCTCGATCTGGCCGGGTTCGCCGTCGGCGTGGTGGAGCAAGGGACCCAACTCGGTCCCGAGCGCGTGCGCGCCGGCGACGCCATCGTCGGGTTGCCGTCGCCCGGATTGCGTTCCAACGGCTACACACTCGCCCGCCACGTCCTGCTCGAGCGGGCCGGGCTCGAGCTCGGGGACCCGGCCTGGCCGGGTGCGGACCACACCGTGGCCGACGAGCTGCTGCGCCCGTCAGTGATCTACGCGCCGGCCGTGCTGGCGTTGCGCGCCGCCCTGGTGGACGGGCTGCACGCCTGTGCCCACATCACCGGCGGGGGCATCGTCGGCAACCTGCCCCGGGCGCTGCCCGCCGAGCTGGGTGCCCTGCTCGAACGGTCGTCCTGGGCCGAACCCCGCGTGTTCGCCGAGATCCAGCGCCTCGGCTCGGTCGCCGAGGACGAGATGGACCGCGTCTTCAACCGCGGCCTCGGCATGGCGCTGGTGCTCGACGCACCATGTGCACACGACGCGCTGCAGGCGCTGGAGCGGGCGGGGCAGCCGGCGTCGGTCATCGGCGAGGTCGTGCCGGGTGGCGCGGGTGTCCGCTTCCGATGAGCGGACAGGACACCCTGGCCGACCTGCGCGCCCACCTGCTGGCGCACTCGGTCAAGACCGGTGACTTCACCCTCAAGTCCGGACGCAAGAGCACGTGGTTCATCGACTCGAAGCAGACGGTCTGCCGGCCGGAGGCCATGCTGCTCGTGGCCGACGCCGTGCTCTCCGTCGCCCCGAACGACGCCACGGCGATCGGCGGGCTCACCATGGGTGCCGACCCCGTCGCCTTCGTGACTGCCGGCGTGGCGGCGACACGAGGTCGTGCGCTCAAGGCGTTCAGCGTGCGCAAGGAGGCGAAGGATCACGGCGGGGGTGGCCGCATAGCCGGCGCGCTCGACCCGGGAGACAAGGTGGTGGTGACCGAGGACACCGTGACCCGCGGCACGTCCCTGCTCGAAGCGGCGCACGCGGTGCAGGAGGCCGGCGCCGAGGTGGTCCTGTTGGTGGCGTTGGTGGACCGCGGCGGCACGGTCGAGGCGATGGCGGCGGCCGAAGGGATTCCCTTCCGCGCCATCCTGACCGCGCCCGATCTCGGCTTCCCCTACGAGGGAGCCTGAGGGTCCCTCTTTTGCGGGGGGCGGCTCCCTAGATTGCACGTCACCGTTCAACCGGGAGGCGAGGCATGGCGAGGGACATCGTGACGAGCAGGACCGCGCGTCGACGCGCCGGAGTGGCAGGGGTGCGCCGAGCTCGTCGCGGCGCCGTCGCGGTCTTGTCGGGCGTGCTGGCGCTGGTGGCCGTCGCGGTGGGCGGACTCGTGGCCGCCGGGCCGGCCGGCGCTGTCGCACCGACACCGGGCTGGACGGCCGCCTCGACGGCGGCCCCGACCGGGCCCGACACGCCGGGCGCCAACCCCAACGCCACCTGGGCCTCGGTCTCGTGCGTGTCGGCGGTGTTCTGCGCCGGGGCCGGGAAGTACTCGGGGACGGAATCGGACCTGCCGCTGCTCGGGCTGGAGATCGACGGGACCTGGACGACCCAGGAGGCGCCGCTGCCCTCCAACGCCACGGACAACACGACGGCGCGCCTGACCTCCGTCTCGTGCGCCGCCGTGGGCTCGTGCGTGGCCGTCGGCTTCTACAGCGATACCACCGGAGGTTTCTCGCAACACGCCCTGGTCGAAACGCTTGCGGGCGGATCGTGGTCCCCGTTGGACGCGCCGGTCCCACCGGACGGCCAGAACGCGTCGCCCTACGACGCGTTGTTGCAGACGGTCGACTGCCCGACAGTGCAGGCCTGTGTCGCCGTCGGCTCCTACAACGGCACGGGCGGCCAGCTCGGGCTCATCGACACGGAGAGCGGGGGGACCTGGAGCGCGCTGGTCGCGCCGCAACCCAGCGCGGCGGCCGCGGACCAGGAGGTGTCGGTCTCCGATGTGGCGTGCCCGGCCCTCGGCCCCTGTGCGGCCACGGGCAGCTACGAGGGCGGGAGCGGACCATTCCCGACTCTTGAGCCGTTCCTCCTCCAGGAGTCGGCGGGCGGTGCGTGGTCAGCTGTGGACGCACCCCTGCCGGAGGGGTCGGCCACGGGCGACAACGTCTCCAACGCGGTGTCAGGCGTTTCGTGCGCTGCCGGGCTGTGTGAGGCCGTCGGCCAGGTGCAGATGGGGACCGGCCAGGACGTCGGGCTGCTCGAACAGCTCACGAACGGCTCGTGGACGCCGGCTGCGGCGCCCCTCCCGTCCGATACCGGGACCGGTGGCGCGGGCCTCAACGGGGTGTCGTGCACGTTCGACGGGATCTGCAACGCGGTGGGGAGTTACAACAACGCGGTCAACGGGGGACTGCCGCTGATCGACACTGTGGACGGAGCGACCGTGACCGCCACCGAGGGCCCCCAGCCGGCCGACACGGCCACTGGTTCGGGCAGCGCCGGGACCCTCCAAGCGGTCTCGTGCCTGTCCGGCACGGACTGTGCTGCCGTCGGTTACTACCGCAACAGCACGAATTCCGGCATGGACGCGGCCCTCACGCTGACCCTGAGTGGCGGCACGTGGAGCGCGCCGACGATCACTATGCCCACCGGCGCCGGGACCGGCGCGAGTGCGAGCTCCATCCTCTCCTCCGTGAGCTGCACGGCGCGTGGCACCTGCGAGACCGTGGGGAACTACGCCGACACCGCTGGTACGGGGTTCGGCCTCGTCGAGTCGTACGTGCCGCCCGAGGGCTACTGGTCGGTGGCCTCCGACGGCGGCATCTTCAACTACGGCCCCAACGCGCCGTTCCTCGGCTCCATGGGCGGCCAGCATCTCAACGCCCCGATGGTCGGTATGGCGGCGACGCCGGGCGGCGGGGGCTACTGGGAGGTGGGGTCCGACGGCGGGGTGTTCAGCTTTGGCAACGCGAGCTTCCATGGCTCGACGGGCAGCCTCCACCTGAAGGCGCCGATCGTCGGCATGGCCGCCACGCCGGACGGCGGTGGCTACTGGCTGGTGGCCTCCGACGGCGGCATCTTCAACTACGGGGATGCGCCGTTCTACGGTTCGGCCGGGTCGATCCACCTGAACGAGCCCATCGTCGGCATGGCCGCCACCCCCGACGGGCACGGCTATTGGCTGGTGGCGTCCGACGGCGGCATCTTCAACTACGGCGACGCCGTCTTCTACGGCTCGCGCGGTGGCCAGCCGCTCAATAAGCCCATCGTCGGCATGGCCGCCAGTGCGTCGGGGCTGGGTTACTGGCTCGTCGCCTCCGACGGCGGCATCTTCAGCTACGGCGACGCCACCTTCCTCGGCTCCACCGGCTCCAAGGTGCTGAACAAGCCCATCGTGGGCATGATGAGCACCTTCGACGGCGCCGGCTACTGGCTGACCGCGTCCGACGGCGGCATCTTCAACTACGGCGACACCGGGTTCGACGGCTCGGCCGGGTCCATCCACCTGAACGCACCGGTGGTCAGCAACACGGCGAGCTGAGCCTGGGGCGGCAGGGAGAGCCGCCGCGGCGCCGCCGGGCCCGCACCGGGGCGATCAGAACAGGGCGATGGGGTTGACCGGCGAGGCCGTGCCGCGCCGGAGTACGAGTGGCGCCACCGTGAGGAGGAATTCCCAGCGCGATTCGTCGGCGCAGGCGGTCGCCAGGGCGTCGAGGTCGAGGTTGTCCAGCAGGTGGACGCCCATGGCCACGATGACCACGGTATGGATCGGCATGCCGACGGCGTCGACGCGCGACGGCAGCACGTCGGAGACCCCGTCGCTGCCCAGCGCGGCCACGTCCCGCTCGCGCAGCCAGGGGAGGCAGGAGGCATCGAGACCGGCGGCCAGTTGGCCGGCGTCCCAGGCGCCGTGGGCGCGTCGCCACTGCCAGCGTCCGGTGCGGACCACGAGCGCGTCGCCAGCGCGGACCCGCACGCCCGCCCTCGCCTCGGTCGCCTCGAGGTCCTCGGGGAAGATGGGCTCGCCGGGCTCGAGCGCGTCCACGCCGCGCAGCGCGGGGATGTCGAGGAGCACGCCCCGGGTGACGATGCCGTCGCGCAGGCGGTGGATGCCCAGCTTCGTGGCCCCGTGGGCGGTGACCGTCTCGGCGGGGTAACCGTTGAAGAGCTTCCCCTCGTGGAAGATGTGGCACAGCGCGTCGAGGTGGCTGGTGGCGAAGCCGTGCGACGCAATGGCGAAGTAGTCGGCCCCCATCCCTTCCGTCGCGGTGCCGGTCATGTGATGGGCCACGGGGGAGGGGTTGTCGGCCGAGGACACGGTGTCGAGGGGGCGGGCACACGACACCGTCCGACCCGAGCGCACCGTCGCCGCGGCGGCCGCCGTGACCTCCGGGGTGATCAGGTTCAGCGCGCCCAGCTGGTCCTCGTCGCCCCAGCGGCCCCAGTTGGAGAGGGTCTGGTGGAAGGCCAGGACGTCGTCGCCTGCCATGGGGTCGCGGGGCATGGTCGGACAGTAGCCCCGACCTCCTACGATCGGCTCCATGCTGACACTCCAAGGTGACTACGAACCCAGCCCCTCCGATTGGGTGCGCGACCAGGTGGCCGAGTACGAGGCCTCCGGCGGCGAGAGGGCCAACACGCTGCTCGACACGGGCATGCCCATCATCATCGTGACGACGCGGGGCGCCAAGAGCGGCAAGCTGCGCAAGACCCCGGTCATGCGGGTCGAGCACGGCGGCGAGTACGCGCTGGTGGCCTCCAAGGGCGGGGCGCCCGAGCACCCCGAGTGGTTCTACAACCTGGAGGCCCACCCCGACGAGGTGACGATTCAGGACGGTCCGGCGCCGATCGCCGTCACCGTGCGCGAGGTCAGTGGCGACGAGAAGGCGACCTGGTGGGAGCGTTCGGTCGCCGCCTATCCGCCGTACGCCGAGTACCAGGAGAAGACGGACCGGCAGATCCCCGTCTTCGTCGCCACCGCCAAGGGCGCCTGACCGCCCGAATCACCGCGCGCGAGCGAAGGCGTCCACCATCGCGGCGCGCCAGGGGACGAGGAAGTCCTCGCGCTCGTGTGCGGTCTTGCCGAGCCGCACCACGAGCAGGTCGAGTGCGGGGCAGATCGTGATCGTCTGGCCCTCGTAGCCGGAGGCGCGGAAGGTGCCCAGGGGATTGAGGGTGTCGAGCGTCTCGCCGCGCACGCCGAGCCAGTGCGCGCCGTAGGGGCTGGGGTCCTCCGGGTCGTCGATCGACACCATGGTGCGGCCATAGTCCACCCACCCCGCGGGCAGGAGGCGGACGCCGTCCCACATGCCGTCGCGCAGGTAGAGGAGCCCGAAGCGGGCGTAGTCCCGCGCGCTGGCGCGCAGGTAGGACGAGGCCACCCAGGTGCCGGCCTCGTCGAACTCCGGGTCGGCGCTCGTCATCCCCAGCGGACCGAAGAGCCGGCTGTGCAGGAAGCGGGCGTAGCTCTCGCCGGGCCCCACGGTGCGGGCCACCACGCCCGAGATGATGTTCGACGTTCCCGACGAGTAGGAGCAGCGCGTCCCGGGCGGGGCCGCCAGCGGGTGGTCGGCGGCGAAGTGCGCCATGTCGGCCTGGCCGTCGCCGAAGAGCATCTGCATCACGTCGGAGACCCGGTCGTCGACGTAGTCCTCCGCGAAGGCGAGCCCGTCCCGCATGGCCAGCAGTTGGCGCAGCGTGATGGCGTGGCGGGAGTCCCCCGGGTCGGCCCACTCCGGCACGGCGGCCGGGGCATCGATGTCGAGCCTCCCGTCGCCGACGAGCAAGCCCACGACCGCGTGGAGCACCGACTTGGCGATGGACCAGCTGAGGAGCGGCGTCTCCACTGTGACCGGCGTGGGCGGGCGGTCGAAGTGCTCGAGCGCGCCCTGGTAGCGCTCGGCCACGATGCGCCCGCGGTGCACGATGAGGACGGCGAACGTCCGGGCGAGGGGACCGTCGTCGTCACAGACCTCGTCGAGCAACGGAGCCAGGTCCACCCCTGGCGGGAGGTCGCCCTCGGGCCAGTGCTCGGTGGGCCAGTCCACCCCGGCGGACTGCAGCGGCAGCGCGACCAGGTCGCTCACACCGACGAAAGGAAGGACAGCAGGGCGGCGTTGGTCTCGGCCGGTTTCTCCTGCTGCACCCAGTGGGCGGCGTCCGCGACGACGGTGGTGCCGCGGAAGTCGGGCAGGGCGGCCGCCATTTCCTCGGCCGCGTTGGGCATCATGAGGGCGACGGGGTCGAGGATCCCGGTCAGGAAGCCCGTGGGCATGGTGTAGACGGAAGCCGGGATGTCCTTGGAGCGCTCCCAGTTGGCGTCCATGTTGCGGTAGAAGCTGCAGGGCCCGAAGAAGCCGCCCTCCTCGAAGGCAGCGGCGTACACGTCGACGTCGGCCTCGGTGATCCACGCCGGCAGCACGTCGGGCGCCGGCGTGAGGATGTCCTGGAAGCGCGTCCCCTCACGCGGCGCGTTGGAGATGAGCGGGCCCGAGTTGGACATGCCTTGCGCCCCGGCCGAGTAGAGCATCGTGCGCAGGAACCGCCGCGGGTCCGCGTCGAACTCGGCCTCGGCCGGGCCGACGGGCTGGAAGTAAAGCATGTAGAAGAACGTGTCGGGGAAGAGCGCCTCGAAGATCTGTATCGGGGGTGCGGGCGCGTTCGAGTAGGGGACGCTCATGTTGTAGAGCGACGAGACGCGCGCCGGTTGCAGGCGCCCCATCTCCCACACCACCATTGCGCCCCAGTCGTGCCCCACGAAGGCGGCGGTGTCGTAGCCGTAGTGGTCGAGCAGACCGCAGAGGTCGCCCGTGAGCTTGTCCGACCCGTAGTCGGCGACTTCGGTCGGATGCGAGCTCCCGCCGTAGCCGCGCAGGTCAGGGGCGTAGGCGCGGTAGCCCGCGTCGGCCAGCGCGCCCAGCTGGTGGCGCCACGAGTACCAGAGCTCCGGGAAACCGTGGCAGAGAACGACGGGAGGCCCGTCGGCCGGGCCGGCCGCCACTACGTGCAGCTCGATGCCGTTGGTCGGTACCTGTTCGTGCGTCAGCTCAGCCATGTGGCGTCACCTGCTCCTCTGTCTTGGCTGCCTCTTGTCCGCCTTCTCGTCGTGGTGCTTCTGGATGGCCGACATGACGGCGTTGCCGGCCGCGCCGATGAACTCGGGACGGTTCTCCGCCGCCCAGTCCCGGCTCGAGGTGAGCGATGCGGCCGAGTCCTGGAAGTGGGGCGCCACGTAGCGGGCGATCAGCTCGTAGGAGTGGAGGGTGGCTGCGGTGTCCGCCCACTCGTGGCCCATGAGAAGGAAGGTGCCGAAGCCCTTGGACTGGGCCTGCAGCCGGGCCACCTGCGCGATGGCATCATCGACTGTGCCGATGACGGCGAAGCCTGACGCGTTGAGCGCGTCGACCAGCGACTCGAAGTTCTCCGTGTTGGGTGCCAGCGGCAACGCGGCGACACGCTGGAAGTAGTCCACCCACTCTTCCAGCCCGAAGGCGACGTCGGCCACCGCCTGCTCCTTGGTGTCGGCGATGTGCATCGGGCCCACCAGACGCCACGCGTTCCGGTCCACGGTGGTGGAGTACTCAGCGGCCCGCTCCTCCATCACGTCCCAGTGGATGCCGAGCACGTCGAACCCACCGGCCGACGTGGCTCCGATCGACAGCAGGCCTGAGCCGAAGCGCCCGGCGGCGCGCGGTCCGGCCGGTGACACCTGCGCCGCCACCGCCACCTCGGGAAACGGGCGCTGGTAGGGACGCAGCTGCAGACGCGCCTTGACCAGCTTGAACCAGTCCGTTTCCATCGTCACCGTCTCGCCCGCCAACAGCAGCAGGATCGCCTCGAGGGACTCCTCCATCATGTCGCGCTGCCGAGCCGGGTCGATGCCCATCATGAAGGCGTCGGAGGGTAGTGCACCCGGTCCGACGCCGAACATGACGCGTCCGCGGGTCAGGTGGTCGAGCAGCACCATGCGGTCGGCCAGCATGAACGGGTGGTGGTAGGGCAGTGACGACACGCCCGTGCCGAGGCGGATGTGCTTGGTGCGCTGCGCCGCCGCGGCGATGAACACCTCGGGCGAGGCGATGATCTCGTACCCGGCCGAGTGGTGCTCGCCGAACCAGGCCTCGTCGAAGCCCAGCTCGTCGAGATGCTCGATCAGCTGCAGGTCACGCTCGAGCGCCAGGGTGGGGTTCTGGCCCACCGGGTGGAACGGGGCCAGGAAGATCCCGAACTTCAGGCGGCCGTCGGCGTCAATCGTCGTCATGTTCCTCCAGGATCAGCGGGCATGCGGGTGGGTCGCCATGTCAGGGTGTGACCAAGATCTTGCCGTGCTCGCCCGGCGCGCGCAGCGTGTCGAAGGCCCCGGGCGCCCCGGCCAGGTCGACGGTGGAGGTGACCAGGAGATCGGCGCCGGGCACGCCGTCGGCCAGGCGCTGCAACGTGGCCGCGAACTCGTCGGGGGTGTAGCCGAACGAGAAACGCAGCTCCATCTCCTTGGTCACCGCCATGAAGGGCTCAATGGTGTCGGAGTGCATGCAGACGCCCACCACGACGATGCGGCTGTGCGGCGGCCCGTCGGCGATCAGGGACTGCAGCATGCCCGGAACCCCGACGGCCTCGAAGATGACCGGGTCGGGCGCGCTGGCGCCCAGCATGGCCGACCCGATGCGCTCCATGACGGTGCGGGCGATGCCGAAGTCGGACCAACGGTCGTGGGGAGAGCCCTCAGCGGGGTCGATGACCTCGTCGGCCCCGAAGGCCTCGGCGAGACGGCGCCGGGTTGGCGAGAAGTCGGCCGCCAGCACGGGCCCGTGGCCTCGGCCCTTGAGGGCGGCGATGATGGCGAGCCCCACCGGTCCGCAGCCGACCACAAGGCAGGGTTGGCCCGGCTCGAGGCCGGCCAGCCCGACGGCGTGCTCGCCCACGGCGAGCGGCTCGGTCAGCGCCGCCAGGTCGGTGTCCAGCCGGTCGGGCACCGGCAGCAGGAGCAGTTCCTGCAACACCATGTGCTCAGCCAGCGCGCCGGGGTACACGTTCGAGTAGCCGATCTGCTCCACGCCGGTCGGGCCCACGATGATGGGCACCGAGCAGACACGCGTTCCGACCGGGAGCGTGGCGGAGGTGTCGGGCCCGTGCTCCACGACTTCCGCGCAGAACTCGTGGCCGAAGACGCAGTCGGCCCCCGAGTCCAGTGCGGGCACGCCGACGGAGTCCATCAGCCCGGTGAAATGGGCGAAGTCGGCCAACGCGTGGAGGTCGGAGCCGCAGATGCCGGCGGAGAGCGAGCGGACCACGACGTGGCCGGACGACGGCACCGGGTCGGGCACGTCGCCCACCACCAGCCGCCCACCCCTCGTCACCGCCGCACGCATGGCAAGCCACCCCTTCGGGCGGCGCGGCCGCCCGCATTCGTCGCTACGTTTGCCCGGTGAGTTTCACACACGATCCCGCAGGACGCCCGTTCGAGGGGAGCGTCGCGCTGGTCACCGGCGCGGCCCGCCCCCGCGGCATCGGACGCGCCACCGCCGTTGCCCTGGCCAGGGGCGGGGCGGACGTGGCGTGCCTCGACATCGCCCGCCCCTATGCCGATGCACCCTTCCACGGCACGGGCAGCAGCGACGACCTCGACGCGCTCGCCGCCGAGCTCCGCGAGCATGACGTACGGGCGATAACGGTGCAGGCCGACATCTCGGATGAGGCTGCGGTGGAGGCGGCGGTCGCCCGCGCCACTGAGGAACTGGGCACGGTGACGCTGGTCGCCAACGTTGCCGGCGGCAGCGGGCCGGGCTTCGGACTGGGACCGCTGCTCAACGTGCCCGCCGACGAATTCCGCCGAGTGCTCGACGTCAACGTGGTCGGGACCTGGCTGGTGTCCAAGGCGTGCGCCACCCGGATGGTGGCAGCCGGCTCGGGCGGCCGCATCTGCAACGTCTCGAGCCAGGCCGGCAAGCGCGCCTTCGCGTTCCTCGGCCCCTACTGCGCCGCCAAGGCGGGCGTGATCCTGCTCACACAGACGATGGCGACCGAGCTCGGCCCCCAGGGCATCGCCGTGAACGCAGTCTGCCCGGGCACGGTCGATACCGATCTCATCAACCGGGACGCCACGTTCGAGACCCTGATGGGCGGGCCCGAGGGGCTGGCCGCCTACATCGCCCGCGAGATCCCCCTCGGGCGCCTGCAGGATGCCGACGAGATCGCGGCCGCCATCGTCTGGTTGCTCTCCGACGCCGCCCGCGGCGTCACGGGCGAGGCGTTGAACGTGAGCGCCGGACAGACAATGGTGTAGCCGTGCCGATCCTCGATGCCCGTCATGACCTGGCCCACCCCGTGGAGGGCGATACCGCCTGGAGCGAGTCGTACTACTTCAACGCCTATGACCCGGGGACGGACTCGGGGTTCTTCACCCGCGTCGGCATCCGGCCGAACGAAGGCACCATGGACGTGGGGATGTCGCTCTGGCTTCCCGGCGGCGAGCTGGGCGAGTACCGCTGGGTCAAGGAGCAACGCGAGATGGTCGACTCGGTCTTGGAGGTCGGCGACGTCCGCTACGAGATGCGCGAGGCGCTGCAGTCGTGGCACCTGACCATGGAAGGTGAGGTGCAGGCGCGCCCCTGCGTGCGTGGCGAGACGACCGCGCACCCCGTCCTCGTGGCGCTCGACGTGCGCTTCGATGCGGTGACCCCCGCCATCGGCACCGACGGCCAGCCAAGCGGCGGGCCGAAGTCGGCCGAGGCTGCCGCCGCGGCCGGCACGGTGGGCAAGGGGCACCTGGAGCAGGCCGGTCGCTGGACGGGCACGCTCACCGTCGACGGGACGTGTTACGACTGGCGGGGCGCGCACGGCAACCGCGACCGCTCCTGGGGCCCGCGCCGCTGGGGCGGGCCGAAGATGTGGCGCTGGTTCTCCATCAACATCGGCGAGGACATGCATTTCGGCGGCATCCGCCTCGGTACCGACGCCGGTGACCTGCACCGTGGCTGGGTTTGGGACGGCAGTAGGGCCACCTCCGTCGCCGAGTGGCGTGTGCGCACCGAGTTGGCCGACGACGGTGTGACGCACCGCGTCGTGCATCTCGAGGTGGTGGACAAGAAGGGCCGGACCTACCCCCTGCGCGGCGACGTGTTGCGCGTGGCCGACATCGGCCGGGCCGGCGGCACCATGGTCAACGAGGGACTGGCGCGCTGGACCTACGAAGATCTCTCCGGCGTGGCGCACACCGGCTACGGCATCTGCGAGTACCTGCACCAACTCGACGACGGCGGGAGGCCTGTCGTCCCCGTCGAATAGGGATGGGGCCCGGCCTGAGCACCGACGAGCTGGCGGCCGCGCTGGGACACCGGCTCGGCGGCACGGTGCGCGGTCTCCGTCGGTTGTCGGGTGGCGCCTCACGCGTTACCAGCGCGTTCGACCTGCAGACGGCCAACGGCGACGGGTCGAGCCCGCTGATTCTGCAGGTGGACCGCGGCGGCACCGCACAGAAGGGCCGGGTCCGGATGGAAGCCGCGTTGCTGCGAGCCGCGGCGAACGCCGGCGTGCCGGTGCCCGCGGTCGTCGCGCTCGGCGATGGCGATGGCGATGGCGATGGCGATGGCGATGGCGATGGCGACGCCGACGGGCTCGGGACCAGCTGGCTGGTGGTACAGCGCCTGGAGGGGGAGACCATCCCCCGCAAGATCCTGCGTGATGACGAATGGGCCGTCGCCCGCCGCGCCCTGACCGCCCAGGCCGGGCGCGCGTTGGCCGCCATCCACAGCATCGACCCGGCGTCGATCGACGGCCTGCCGCCGGCGGATCCACTGGGCGATCCCCTGCCCCTGCTCGATGCGCTCCGCGAGGTGCGACCCGCGCTCGAGCTCGGCGTGCGCTGGCTGGCGGCCCACCGCCCGACGAACGGGCCGCGGGTGATGGCGCACGGCGACTACCGGTTGGGCAACTTCCTGGTCGGTCTAGACGGGCTGCGCGGCGTCCTCGACTGGGAGCTGGCCCACACCGGCGATCCGGCCGAGGACATCGGCTGGCTCTGCGCACCGGCCTGGCGTTTCGGCGGGAGCGGCGAGGTCGGCGGGTTCGGTGCGCTGCCCGAGCTGCTGTCCGCGTACGCGGCGGCGGGTGGTGAGACGATGACGCCTGCACGCGTGCGCTGGTGGCAGGTCTACGCCACGGTGAAGTGGGCGACCATCTGCGCCCTGCAGGCGTCGGCGCATTTGAGCGGCGCCACACGCTCGGTGGAGCTGGCCACCATCGGACGGCGCGTCTGCGAGAGCGAGTGGGACCTGTTCGCCCTGTTGGGCACGCCACCGCCCGCCCCCGCCGGGCCCGCCGCGGCGGAGGGACCGACGCCGCCCTTCGGGCGTCCCACCGCCGTCGAGCTGGTGGAGGCGGTGCGCGAGTACCTCGAAGGCGCGATGGAGCGCGGCGACGACGGTGCCCGCTTCGAGGCGCACGTGGCGCGCAACGCGTTGGGAATCGCCGAACGCGAGCTGCGGCTCGGACCGATGTTGCGCGCTGCCCACACGGCGCGTCTGGCCGGACTCGGCTTTGCCGACGATGCCGCACTGGCGGCCGCCCTGCGTTCGGGCGCACTGGACGCAGAATGGGGATCGATCGCGCCGGCGTTGGCGGCGGCGGCCCGCGACCAGTTGCTGGTGGCGAATCCTTCCTACTTGCCGGCGGCGACCGGGTAGAGCACGGGCGCCCCCGGCGCCGCCTCCGGAGCGGGCTGCTCGGCTGCCACCGACGCGTCGGCCACTTCGGTCACGCGGTTGCCGATGCCCTGGAGCAGAAGGCCAGAAAGCAGGCTGCAGGCGATCATGAAGACCCAGGCATGGTGGAACGCGTCGACGGCGCCTGCCCCCGTGGAGACGCCGAGAATGGCGACGAGGCCGGCCACGCCGAGGGCGATGCCGATCTGGCGGCTCATGACGTAGAGCGCGGAGCCGGTGGCGAAGCGCTCCGGGGGCAGCGGTGTGGTGGCGGCGCCGCCGAGCGAGGGGAGCATGAGCCCCACGCCGATGCCGCTCAGCAGGCTGCCCGGCAGGTAGTCGCCCGCCCAGTCGGGCGCGACGCCGACGTGGGTGATCCACCACAGGCCCCCGGCGGCAAAGAGGAGCGCGCCCGCGGTGCCGACGGCGCGGTGCCCGAAGCGGGCGCCCAGCAATCCGCCGGGGAACGCGGTGAGCCCGGCCAGCAACGGTCCGGGGGCGATCATGAACCCGGCGCGCAACACGGACTCGTGCCAGAGGCCGGTGAGGAGGAGGACGCCACCCAGCACGAGGGCCCCAAAGCCACCGAAGAAGGCGAGCGAGCTGAGATCGGCCAGCGCCACGGCGCGGTGGCGGATGACGGCCGGCTCGATGATGGGGTTGGGATGCCGGAGGGAACGCCAGACCAGCCCGACGCCGGCCACGACGGCCACCGCGAAGGCGCCGAGGATCCGCCCGCTGGTCCAGCCCCAGTTCGAGCCCTGGACGATGGCGGCCACCAGGCTGGCCACGGCGACGGTCAGCAGGCCCGCCCCGAGGAGATCGGACTTGTGGGCATCGGGGTCGCGGACCTCGTCGAGGACGCGGACGCCGAGCACGAGCGCCACCAGGGCGAAGGGCAGGTTGACGAGGAAGACCCAGCGCCAGCTGGCCTGCACAAGTAGTCCGCCGATCGGGGGGCCGAGGGCGGCGGCCGCCCCACCGACGGCCGACCACAGCCCGATCGCCGCACCCTTGCGCTCAGGACCGAACGCGGGCAACAGCAAACCGAGAGAGGTAGGCAGCATGAGGGCGCCGCCGATCGCCTGCAGCACGCGGGCCGCGACCAGGAGCTCGAGGGACGGCGAGACGGCGCAGAGCGCGGACGCCGTGGTGAAGATGGCCAGCCCGAAAAGGAAGGCCCGCTTGCGGCCGGTCCGGTCGGCCCACCGGCCGGCCGGCACCAGGGCGGCGGCGAAGACGATCGTGTAGGCGCTGAGCACCCAGGACAACGAGCTCAGACTCTCGCCGTGGTAGGTGGCCGAGATGCTGGGGAAGGCGATGTTGACGATGAAGAGGTCGAGCGAGGACAGGAACACCCCGGTGAGGACGATCAACGCGGTGAGGACCGGTCGTGCCCGCTTGCCAGCCATGGAAGCGCTCCCACTGAGTTCCGTCATGAAACCCACAGTAAGGGATAAAGTTTCATAAAACAACTAACGAGAGGGAATTGTGCGTTATGCTGGGGGGATGTTGAAGAGGGACTATCCCACGCAGTACTGCCCGGTGGCCTCGACCCTCGAGGTCATCGGCGAACGTTGGACCTTGCTCATCGTCAGGGACGTCTTCCTCGGGATCCGGCGCTTCGAGGACATCCAGCGCGATCTCGGGGTGGCGCGGAACATCCTCCAGGTGCGCCTGGAGCGCCTGGTCGAAGAGGGGATCCTGGTCAAGCGTCCCTACCAGGAGCGCCCGCTGCGCTCGGAGTACCGGCTGACCGAGAAGGGCGCCGACCTGTGGCCGGTGCTGGTGGCCATGCTCCAGTGGGGGGACCGCCACGCTCTGGAAGGCGGAGAGCGGCCGATGATCCTGCAGCACCGGGGCTGCGGGGGCGAGCTCGATGACCGCCGTCGATGCCTGCACTGTGGCGCCGACATCACTGTGACCGAGGCCGTGGCTATCCGGACCGGGGCGCGCCGTCCCGGAACCGACCTCGACCGCGCCGACGAAACCGACGCCGGGGCTGCGCCGCTGCCGGCGCCCGCCGGCAGGGCCGTCTCCGCCTGAGCGACCCGGGCGCGCCGGCGTCCGCATCGCTACGGTGCGAGGAATGAGTGACGACACCGCATGGCTGGACGCGACGGGGCAGGCGGAGATGGTCCGCAACAAGGAGGTCTCGCCCTCCGAGTTGGTGGGCGAGGCCATCGCCCGCATAGAGACGCTCAATCCGGAGCTCAACGCGGTGATCCACAAGCTCTTCGACCGCGCCCGGAGCGAGGCCGCGGGTGAGCTCCCGGCCGGTCCGTTCCGCGGTGTGCCGTTCCTACTGAAGGATCTCGGTGCGGAGCTGGCCGGCACGCCGTTCAATGAAGGTCTCACCTTCTCCGGGGACTACCACTCGAGCGTCACCCAGGCGCTGACGCAGCGCTACATCGACGCGGGTTTCGTCATCTGTGGCAAGACCAACACGCCGGAGCTCGGCATCCTGCCCACGACCGAGCCGCACCGCTTCGGGCCGTCGCGCAACCCGTGGAACACGGCACATTCGACCGGGGGCTCCTCGGGCGGCTCCGCGGCCGCGGTGGCTTCGGGCATGGTGCCGGCCGCCCATGCCAACGACGGGGGCGGCTCCATCCGGATCCCCGCGTCGTGTTGCGGCCTCGTCGGCTTGAAGCCGACTCGGGCGCGCAACTCGCTGGCACCCGCCTACGGCGACATGATGAGCGGCCTGGTGGCCGAACACGTCGTCACGCGCTCGGTGCGCGACTCGGCGGCCATCCTCGACGTCACGGCCGGACCGATCCCCGGGGACCCCTACTGGGCGCCGCCATTGCGCGGCCTCTCCTTCGCGGCGGCCGCGGCGACGACACCGGGGCCCTTGCGCGTGGCGGTCATGACGGCGTCGCCCACCGGCAGCGCGGTGCACGCCGACTGCGTGGCCGCCGTCCGCGCCACCGCCGCGCTCTGCGAGTCGTTGGGGCACCAGGTGGAGGAGACGACGCTGTCCGTCGACGGCGACGCGTTCACGACCCATTTCGTCAACCAGTGGGCCTGCAGCAACGCCTGGGCCATGGAGGATTGGCAGAAACGGCTCGGGCGCGAGGTGACCGAAGCCGAAATGGAGCCGTTGAGCTGGGCCCTGGTGCAGCTCGGCCGCTCCATCAACGGGGGGCAGTACCTCTCGGCGGTCCAGGAGCTGCAACTGATGAGCCGCGCCGTCGCCGAGTACTTCGAGGGGATCGACGTGCTGCTCACCCCCACGCTGGGCGAACCGCCGGCACTGCTCGGGACATTCGATTCGCCGCCCGACGAGCCACTGACCGGATTGTTCCGCGCCGCGGCCTACGTTCCCTTCACCCCGCCCTTCAACGTGACGGGTCAGCCCGGGATTTCGTTGCCGCTGCACTGGAGCGAAGCCGGGCTGCCCATCGGCGTGCAGTTCGTCGGTCGTTTTGGGGACGAGGAGTCGCTCTTGTCGCTGGCCGGCCAGTTGGAGCAGGCGGCCCCGTGGGCGGAGCGCCGGCCGCCGGTCGCGGCGTAGGCGGTACAGGGGCGGTCAGCTCACCAACACACAACGCGTGCCCGAGTAGATGGTGGGCATGCACTTGTTGCAGTGGATGCAGAGCGAGGGGGTCGAGGGTTCCGCCTCCATGCGATTTGGCAGATCCGGCTCACGCAGCAGGGCGCGGGCCATGGCGACGAAGGCGAACCCCTCCTTGAGCGCCATCTCCATGGTCGCCCGTTCCGTGATGCCACCCAGCAGGATCAGCGGGGTGGAGACCGCGCCAAGGAACTGCCGGGCGTAGGGCAGGAAGAACGCCTCCTCGTAGGGGTAGGTGCGCAGGAAGCGGTGACCGACGAAGCGGAACCCGAGCCGCACCGGTGCCGGCAAGGTGGCCCCGAACTCTCGCAGCGGCGCGTCGCCCCGGAAGAGGTACATCGGATTGGCCAGGGAGCTGCCCCCGGTCAGCTCCAGCGCATCGAGCGCGCCGTCGGCCTCGAAGAGCCGCGCCACCTCGACGCTCTCGTCGAGCCACAGGCCCCCGTCGACGCCGTCGGCCATGTTGAGCTTGGCCGTCACCGCCACCCGCGGACCGGCGGCGTCGCGCACCGTGCGCAGGACGGTGCGGGCGAAGCGGGCGCGGTTCTCGACCGATCCGCCGAACTGGTCGTCGCGGCGGTTGAGCTTGGGGCTCAGGAATGCGCTCAGGAGATAGTTGTGGCCGACGTGCACCTCGATGCTGTCGAAGCCCGCCGCCACGGCGTGGGCCGTGGCCCGCCGGTAGTCCTCGGTGATGCGCTCGATACCGGCGACGTCGACGGCGCGCAGGCGCGAACCCATGGGTGTGAAGCCCCCGGAGGGCGAGAGGGCCGGGGCACCGTTGGAGCGCGCGTTGGCCACCGGTCCGGCGTGCCCGATCTGCGCCGCAGCTGCCGCGCCCTCGGCGTGGACGGCGTCGGTCAGCCGGCGCAGTCCGGGGACGGTGTCCTCGCTGAGCAGCAGACAGTGCCGATCGGTGCGGCCCTCGGGGGAGACGGCCAGGTAGGCCACGGTGGAGAGCGCGGCACCGCCGGCCGCGACTCGGCGGTGGAACTCGATGAGCTCGTCGCTGACCTTGCCTCCGGGCATCACCCCTTCGAAGGTGGCGGCCTTGATGATGCGGTTGCGCAGCGTCAGCGGCCCAAGGGGTGCCGGGGCGAAGACAGCAGGAACGGCCTCCCTGGGTGCGGAGCGCGGCATGGGCCTACCTTTGCCGACAGTCGCACCGGCTGCACGTTGGCGTCAGGTGCGACGGCCGGCGGTGGCGGCCAGGGTCGGGTTCGTTGGGGGGAAACTGACGCCGCAATGCCAGGTCGGCACCTCCTGCACGGCTGCGCTCACGGCGGCCGGGGTGCGGGTCGGGTTGCGGATCGTCAGTGCGGCCAGGATGCCGCCGGCCGCACTGAGACCGCCGGAGATCAACATGGCGGTCCGGAAACCGCTCGCCAGCGCCCCGCTGTCGAGGGCGCCGGCGCCGGTGAGGCCGGCGAGCAGTGGCAACACGGCCACGGCCAGGAGGCCGCCGGCACGGGCGACGACGTTGTTCACGGCCGAGGCGACTCCCGAGTGCTCGGGCGGTGCCGCACCCATGGCGGTGGCCGTGAGTGGGGCGACCGTGACGGCGAGGCCGAGAGCGAAGAGCAGGACGGCCGGGAAGACCTGGGTCCAATAGCTGCCGGCGTGGGTGGCGCGGGTCAGGAGGGCAAGCCCGGCGCCCACGACCAGCGGCCCCACCGTCATCTGGAGGCGGGGGCCGATGCGTGCCGACAGCGCGCCGGAGCGGGCCGACAGGGTGAGCATCACCAGGGTGAGGGGGAGCAGGGCCAGGCCGGACTCGAGCGGGCTGTAACCCTTGACGATCTGCAACTCGACGGGAAGGAGGAAGAGGGCGCCACCCAGGGCGGCGTAGACGGCGAAGGTGACCCCGTTGGCCCCGCTGAACTGCCGGGAGCGGAATAGCCGGAGCGGGAGCATCGGGTGGGCCCGCCGGTGCTCGACGAGGAGGAAGACGGGTGCCGACACGGCGGCCACCGCGAGACAGGCCACGACGGCCGGACTGGACCACCCGCTCGTCGGGGCTTCGATCAGCCCGTACGTCAGGCCGGCGAGGAAGACGACGGCCAGGGCGGCGCCGGGGGTGTCGATCCGTCCGGTGGCGCTGGGGTCCCGGGACTCGGGCACGTGACGGGCGGTCATCACGAGCACGGCGGCGGCCAAGGGCAGGTTGATGTAGAAGACCCAGCGCCACGAGCCGACGGCGAGGAGATAACCCCCGACAAGTGGGCCGGCGGCGGAGGCGACGCCGCCCAGCCCCGACCAGGCCCCGATCGCCCGCGCCCGGTCGTCCGGGCTGAACGAGGCCTGCAGGATGGCCAGACTGCCCGGTGTCAGCAGGGCGCCACCGATGCCCTGCACGAGGCGGGCGCCGATAAGGAGGCCGGCGGTCGGGGCAAGCCCGCAACAGGCGGAAGCGACGGCGAACCAGACCACCCCGATGGAGAAGACGCGTTTGCGTCCGTAACGATCGCCGAGCGCGCCGCCGAGAAGAAGGAAGGCGGCCAACGTCAGCGCATAGCCGGTGACCACCCATTGCAGGGTGCCGACGCCCCCGTGGAAGGTGCGGCCGACGGAGGGCAGCGCGATGCCGACCACGGTCGAATCGAGGAAGGCGATGCCCGTCCCGAGGACGGTGGCCGCGACCACCCAGCGCCCCTTGGCGCTCGAGAGGACGAGGGGGTCGGCCACCGCGCTTGTTGCTGCCGCGTCGCCGGCGTCGTCGTCGCCGCCGCTCATGGCGCACCGCTCATTGGGGACAGCGCTGCATAGTGAGGGTGACCGTGGCACCGGGATGGAGGACGGTGAGGGCGGCAGGATCCTGCGTCAACACGGTTCGCGGCGCCTTGGTGGTCGCTTTGGTGGACGTCGGGCTCACGGAGTAACAGGCCCAGGTGAGACCCGCGGCGCGCAGCGCGTGGCGGGCCACCGCGAACGTCTGGCCGACGACGGCAGGAACCTCCGACGCGCCACCGAAGCAGCCTGACCAGGTGATCCCGATCTGCGTCCCCGGTGTGATGACAGTGCCTGGGCTCAAGGCCACCGCGCCGACGCTGGGTTCCGGCGCCTTCCCGGGGATCGACAGCGACGAGACTATACTGTGGCTCGCCTTCGTGCCCTCGGTGCACGGTGTGTTCAAGTAGACCGCCGGGAGCTTTGCGGCGCGCAGCGCGGCGCGGGCGGGGGCGACCTTCATGCCGATGACGTCGGGAACGGCCACCCCGGCCGCCGTCGTGGTCGTGGTCGACGTCGTGGTCGTGGTCGTCGGCGCGGTCGACGTCGTGGAGACAGCGGCCGTCGTCGTGGTTCTGAGGATGTTGCGCCCGGCATTCTTCTGCTCGGGCGTAGAGGAGTTGCCGCAGGACGTCACGGCGCAGGCCGCGACCAGCGTGCCGACACCCAGCGCGGCGACCCGATTGCCGAACGACATGGTTCCATCATGGTGCCTCGAGCGTTCCGCCGTGGCCCCGGCCGAGGGTGGTGCGGCCCTTACTTCAAGATGTTGACGGCGCGGGCCACGACGAGAATGCCCACCACCAGGGAGATGGCCGACTCGGCCATCATCATGAGTTTCATCCAGGGCTTGACGGCAGAGACATCGGTCGGGCTGAAGGCGGTTGCCGTGGCGAACGCGAAGTGGAAGTAGTCGATGAACGTCGGGGACCAGTCCTCTCCGACGTGTTGCGGGTGGAGCATTTCTGGGAAGATCAACGCGGGGCGCAAGTCCCTGCCCTCGGCGCGGGCCGCCGGGCCGCCCCGGTCGAGGTTCCAGTACCAGAGGGCAAAGGCGATGATGTTGGAGAGCCAGATGGCGCCGCCGCTGGCCAGCAAGAGCTTGGCGTCCTGGGTGAAGCTCGACACGTTGATGATGCTGACTACCAGGCGGACGGCGGCATCCGCGTTGGCCACGGAGATGAGGCCGATCATCACGCTGGTGAGGTTGTGCAGCCAGGGTCGGTCCCGGTCGATGCGGCCAGGGTCACCGACGATGAGGACGGCCAGCAGGGCCACCACGAGGACGAGGAACAGCCAGGGCGCGTCGCCGTTGCGCAGCTCGGGCGGGAGCGCCGCACGCAGCAGGCCGGTGGCGAGGACGGCGAGGGCCATCGGCCAGCGGGGCTCGCCGAGGTGCGGTTTCGGCTGCTGCGGTGGCGCCGAGCCTGAGGACATTGAGCCATCATCCCCCACCAGCGGGTGCGACGGTGGGTGACTCCACGGTCAACGCAGCGGCGGCCGTGGTGAGAACAACTAGGGGACGTACGCCCCCTGGAAGGCCAGCACGGCGTAGAGCGCCAAGGCGGCGCCGCACAGGACGTAGACCGTGGTGGCAACGCGCGCCGACCGGAGCAGGGTCGCACCGGCCATCACGAGGGGAAAGGCGCTGAGCGCATAGCGCTCGAACGAGTCGAGGTTGGATCCGGACAACGCGACGACGACGACGGCCACGGCGAACGCCCCGTAGGACGCGGGCAGGCGCCAGAACGCCACGACGATCAGGATCAGCGCGACGCCGATCCAAGGCACGTGGAGCGCGTCGCCGATGTGGTGCCCGTGCGCCAGGTTGGCGAGCGAGTGGTAGATGGTCGACAGAGGATCGGTGAGGGTGCCGTGATGCGCCTGCTGCTGCTGGATCTTGAGCGGCTCGAGGAAGCCCCCTCCGAACGTGGCGCCCGCCCAGGCGAGGTACGTGACAGTGCCTGCCACGGAGGAGACGATCGCCACCAGCTTTCCCGGCCACCGGCTCCAGCGGTCAGTCGGCCACGAGCGAACGGCCTCAATGACCGCCGGGACGACCAGGAGGCACCCGATCGGTCGGGCCGTGCCGGCCAGGTACCCGAAGAGGGCGGCCCACCACCAATTGCCGCGGCGGATGGTGATGAAGAAGGCAACGGCCAGAAGGACGAGCAGCGCCTCCGAGTAACCCATCACGAAGACGAACGCGGGTGGGGCCAGCATGATCAACCAGACCGCCCGCCGGGCCACGACGGTGTCCTGGAACTCGGCGCGGACCAAGACGTAGATCCCCACTCCCAGCAGGAAGGCGGCGAGGTTCGTGATGAGAAGGGAGGCGATGCCCACCGTCAGCGTGGTGACGTCGTGCAGTCCCCGGTCGAGAAGTGGCAGTAGTGGGAAGAAGCGGGTGGTGGACCGCGGGAGTGCCCCGTAGCCGTGCGCGGCGATGGTCTGGTACCAGCCCGCGTCGGAACCCAGCAGCCCATCGTGCGATTCGAGCACGGCCTTGGCATTCGTGATGTGAAAGTGCTTGACCTGGTACTTGGCCAGACCGAGCGCGAAGAGCGTGACGATCCGGGCCGTGAGCCACGGCAGCCACACGATTCCGAGCGCCTCGAGGATGAGGCCCCTGCGACCGCGCCACCGCTCGAGAAGATCGTGCGTAGGACCGCGATCTTCCGAAGTCAGAATGTCAACGTCCCGCGTTATCTGAGAAGCGGTGTCCACTGCTCCCGACGCCATGCCTGGATGTTTGCACGTCGCCGGTGCCGACGTGCGCTTTCAGGCACCGGCGTCGGCGAGCGTCCGGTAGAGCTCCGTCAGTTGGGCCCCGGCTCGTTCCCACGAGAACAACCGGACACGTTGCGTGCCCTCGGCGATCAGGCGTTGTCGCGTCGGCGAGTCCTCGATCGCCAGCTCCAGGGCCTCGGAGAGTGCCGGCGCATCACGCGGCGCGACCAACAGGGCCGCATTGCCGACAACCTCGGGTATGGCGCCGGCGGTGGTCGCGACCACCGGGACACCTAGGGACATGGCTTCGAGCGGTGGCAGACCGAAGCCCTCGTACAGGGAGGGGTAGGCGAGCACGCGGGCGCCGGCAATCAGGGTGCTTCTGTCGTCGATCCATCCGATGCGGTGGATGCGCTCCGCGTGGCGGGCGGACCGGAGGCTGGCGCCGAGCTGCTCCTCGCCCCAGCCGTCGGGTCCGGCGATCTTGAGATGAACCTCGGGACGCGCGTCGGCGACGCGATCGAACGCGGCCACCAGGTCGGGCAGGCCCTTGCGCGGCTCCACGGTTCCGATGGCGAGGATGTACGGGGGCTCCGCCTCGTCGCGCGGGAGCGGCGGCGGAAGCGGCGTCAGACCGTTGTGGATGACGTGCACGCGATCGGGTCGGAGGTGGAAATGCTCCATGACCCCATCGGCCATCGCCTGCGAGACGGTGTGGACGGACGCACCCCGGTCAACGGCCCGGCGGATCAGGCCCGGATAGCGCAGCGATGTCGGGCTGCAGAGCTCGGGGAAGCGCACGGGCGTGAGGTCGTGCACGGTCACCACCCGCGCCGCGTCTCGAGACGGTGGTACGACGAAGTTGGTGCCGTGCACCACGTCGACGGAGCCGGTCCAGCGTTCGATCGCCGGATGGTCGAACCGTTCCCAGGCCCGCAGCAGCACGGTGGCCGGGATCGGGACTGACCGGCCGGCCCGGACGGCGCCCGGGAGCTGCTCGGGCAGCTTTCTGGCGGCCGTCGCGCTCGAGGGCGTAGCCGACGACGTCCACGGAGGGATCGGCCGACGCTGCGGCGAGGAAGCCGGAAACGGATGCACCCACACCCGTGCGCACCCCCAACAACGGTGTGGCGTCCAGCGCCACGACGACGGGCCGGGCCGGACGGAGCATGCACCGAACCTTAGAGAGTGGCGATGGGCCTGGGCGTTGGCAGCCGGGTGAAGGTGGCCGGTGGCCTGGGATGCAGAAAAATTCTCGACATTTTTCGGCCTCGCGACATCCGCGGCGCGTGCCGCTCCGAAGACAAGACGGAGCGGAGCGGAGGTTTGGCCATGAGCGATTCCCCAGTGGAGGACACCGACCAGTCTGACGACGAGCGGGGGGGCCTGAGCCGCCGCAGCTTCTTGCACCGCGGCGCGTTCACGGCGGCGGCGGTCGCCGTCGCCGGCAGTGTCCCAGGGTTGTCCGGCCTCGTCGCCAGCACGGCACCGGAGGCTCCGGCGGTCGACACCGGGGTCAATGAGGCCGCCGACGACAGCGGTGCCCTATCCGAACCCCTCATCGCCCAGGTCAAGGACCTGACGACGGGCGAGATCAGCCTGTTCCAAGGCGAGAGGGAAGTCGTCGTCCAGTCACCGGCGCTGGCCCGGAGCCTGTTGTCGGCTGCCCAGAAGTAGTCCAGTCCAGTCCAGCTCATTCCAGTCCAGTTGCACCATCGTCAAATAGGAGGGAACCATGTCGTCACACCGAGAAGCACCCGAGATTTCGAAGGATCCTGTCGCCGACAGCACCGATGTCTATGCCTTCGTCAGTCCCGATCAACCCGAGACCGTCACGCTCATTGCGAACTACATCCCGCTGCAGGCGCCGGATGGAGGGCCGAACTTCTACGAGTTCGCTGACGACGTTCTCTACGAGATCCACATCGACAACACGGGTGACGGCAACCCGGACATCAGTTACCAATTCCGGTTCACGACTGTGAACAACATCCCGTCGTCCTTCCTGTACAACGACGGCCCTATCACCTCGCTGACACCGCCGTCGCCGAAGTCCCCCTGGAACCGCCAGCAGACCTACACGTTGACACGGGTCGACAACAACCCGGCCAACCGGTGGTGGCGGAACGAGTCGATCGTCCTGGGTACGGGACTGCTTTGCCCGCCGTGCAACATCGGGCCACTCTCCACTCCGAACTACGTGGGTTTGGCCAATGCGGCCATTCACTCCGTCGGCGCCGGTCCGTTCTCGGCCCAGGTCTTTGCCGGGCAGAGGGCGGAGGGTTTCTACGTCGATCTGGGCGCCGTCTTCGACCTCGGCGATCTGCGCGGGTTCGCGCCCGCCCACGCGGGCGCTGCCGCCGCGGGCCTGTTGAGCGGCATGCCCGGTGTGAACTCGACGGCGGACGTCAACGTCCACTCGCTGGCCTTGCAGGTCCCGATCAGCGAGCTCACCCGCGCTACGCCCCAAGGTGCCGGAGACCCGGCCGCGGTAATCGGCGTGTGGACGACGGCCAGCCGGCAGCGGGTCCGGGTGTGGGGCAACTGGTTCAACGGAGGCGACCTGAGGAGCGGGCCATGGACGCAGGTCTCGCGCCTGGGCAACCCACTGGTGAACGAGCTCCTCATCGGCATCGGGGCGAAGGATGTCTGGAACACCCAGCCCCCGACGGCCGACGGCACTGAGTTCCTGAACTTCTTCGCCGAGCCCTTGCTTCCCCAGCTACTGCCGTCTCTTTACCCCGATGTCTTCCCGAACCTGCTCAAGTACAACAACGGCTCGCCGAATTCCCGACCCGACATTGAGGCCATCTTCCTGACGGGGATCCCGGCGGGGGTGATCACCCAGGCGCCGACCTTCACCAACTACAACGGCACCGGGGTCAAAGCGGACATGCTGCGCCTGAACACCGCCATCCCGCCGTCGGCCAGCCCGAACAATCTCGGCCTCCTGGGGCTCGACGTGGCCGGGTTCCCCAACGGCCGTCGTATCGTTGACGACGTGGCGACCATTGCGCTGCGCGCGGCGGCCGGTGCCACACTCGGGTATGTCGTGCCCTCCTTCACGGCGGACGGGGCGGCCAGCGCGGTTGACTTCGGCCTCACCAGCGGCGGGACCGATCCCTCGGCGAAGGGCACGGAGCACTATCTGAGCGCTTTCCCGTACCTGGGCACGCCCTACAGCGGGTACTCGAACCCATCCGCCACGCCGATGTCGGTGGCTCCGTAGCCATGGACCACAACATGGGAACCAGCGAAATGGGATCCGTCGTGCTCGACATCGGCGGTGAGCGAGGCGCGGCCATCGTGCACACCTCGCCGAGTCTCGACGGTGTCGAGATCGAGATTCGGCGCCGGGGTACCGCCTGGGACGGCACGCATGTCGCAGTGCGGCCACGCCGTATCCCCGACGGCGTGGTGTACGCGGCACTCTTTCCCGTACTGGTGCAAGGGGACTACGAGGTACGCGTCCGGGGCGGTGCCCCCGACGGTGCGACCGCCGACGTCGCCGTCAACGGCGGACGGGTGAGCCAGGCGCACTTCGATCCGGCAGGCTGACGCACAGTCACGACACGGCTCCGCGGACGAGCCGTGGGCTCTGCCAAGGCTCTCAGCCGGTCGATAGGGTGTCGAGATGACTCACGAAACAAGCACCGGATCGTCACCGATCGTCGAAGGCCTGATGAACGGCCTTCGAGAGATCCTTCCGGACGATGAGCAGCCGAAGCTGGCCGAGTACGCGGCACGGGCCGGCGACACCAAGCTCCGCGGCGACTTCCACCGAGCCCGGCACTGCCTGCACTGGGCGATTCAGGTCGCCGAGCAGCCCACGCACTCGCATCTCTCCGGCGTGGCGGTCCACCTGAAGGAGACCTACAAGGCATGGCAGGACGTGGTGCTCGGGACCGAATTCGGCTCTGACGTGAAAATGGGGAAGGGCAACCCAAGCCAAGAGATCAAGGGAGATCAGAAGATAGGCCCGGGAGAGGACATTGAGCTCCTGTGGGTCGGCGAAGCGGTCTCCGTCGCCAAGAGCGCAGCCGAGAAGTCAGGCTGGGACACGGTTCCGTGGGACAGCCTGATGCGCGAGGTGCTCGAGATCGGATAACTATGGTGCGCAGTGCCTGGCGTCCGATGACATGTCGTGAGTAATCCAAATCGGCCACACTCGCTGGCGGAAGCCGGACCGTTCCGCCGGTGGGTCGGGACGATGCTTGCGCACCGCCAGGATCGTGGCGTGCATCATGACGCCGAGCGCGCCCACGCCTTGTACTAGACGTCCACCATGTCCGCACTTCTCGACGGGATCTACGACGGCACCGTCACCATTGCTGAACTGCTGACGCATGGGGACTTCGGAATCGGCACCTTCAACGGTCTTGACGGCGAGATGGTCGTGGACTCCGGGGAGTGCTTCCACCTGTTCTCGGACGGGGAGGTGGAGGTGGCGCGACCTGGTGACCTGACCCCGTTCGCGGCAGTCACGTGGTTCGCACCCGACCTCACGCTGGAGGTGCACATACCAACGTCCCGTGCGGACTTGCTGGCGCGGGTGGACCGGCACCTCTTGAGTGAGAACCTGTTCCACGCCATCCGCGTCTCCGGATCATTCCAGAGCGTCGCCACCCGGACGGCGGTACGACAGGAAGCCCCCTACCCGCCGCTCAGGGAAGCGACGGAATCAGAAGCCCAACGACTCTTCACCGGGGCCGAGGGCGTCGTCCTCGGTTTCCGTGCACCGGACTACGAGCAGGGCGTCTCCGTGGCCGGGTACCACCTGCACTTCCTCAACGGTGCGCACACGAGCGGAGGACACGTCCTTGACTTCGTCCTTCAGGAGGGCAGGGTCGAGATGTCCACTCTGTCGGAGATTCATCTGAGCCTGCCGACAACCGGACCGTTCCTCGCCGCCGACCTGCATCCGCAGGACGTGGATACCGAGATCCGCACGGTTGAAGGTGAGTGACGATCTCGACACCGCATGAGGAGTGCCCGGTAGGGAGAGGTCAGTTGAGATCGGCGTTCGGGACGGCGGCCGTGGGAGGGGAGCGACTCAGCGTCGGCTCTTCAGGACTCGTCACCGAGGGCGCATACCAGGATCTCACGAGAAATCTGCACACGTTGGCACCGGCCACATCATGAGGCTTCGGTTCGCCGTGAGCATTCCATCCCGGATGCTCTGCACCCAGCAGGACCCTCCGCCCGATACGTTCGCGCTCCATGGAACAGGCTCTGGCCGACCTGGTCGGTCCTGATCTGCGCGTCCTCTTCTGTGGGATCAATCCTGGGACGCTTTCCGGCGAGCTCGGACTGCATTTCGCCCGGCCTGGGAACCGGTTCTGGAAGTTGCTCAGTGCCGGTGGTTTCACCGGATCCGTACTCTCACCTGCCGAGCAGCACACCCTGCCTGAGCTCGGTGTTGGCATTACGAATCTCGTGGGGCGTACGACTGCCGCCGCGAGTGAACTCAGTGCATCCGAGCTACGTGAAGGTGCGACACAGCTGGAGGCCAAGGTGGAGATCCTGCGGCCTCGCTGCGTCGCGGTCCTCGGGCTGCAGGCATACCGGACGGCTTTTCGCAGGCCCGGAGCAACAATCGGCTCCCAGTCCGAGCTTCTCAGCGGTGCCCTTCTTTGGCTCCTCCCCAACCCGAGCGGCCTGCAGGCCCGCTACCAAATCCCCGAGATGAACGAGATGTACAAAACACTCTTCCTCGCCACCTCGTTGACCTGACTCCGACTATCACCCTGCGCGGGTCCACGCTGCATCACGAGTGTCTCCTGGACTATCTTCGATGTGAGGCAAGAAGCAAGGAGAGAGCAATGCGTCAAGCGTCTGCGTCCACAAGGAAAGGAGAATTCACCTATCGAGAGGACCTGACGCAGTATGCATTCGTTGAACCGAGGTATCGCTTCACGTGTTGATCCACATTGCCTGACCCACTGGCCGCCTAGCAGCGGTCTTCTGCATCGAGCGGTAGCGCCCAGGACTGAAGGAACTCTTCAGTGGTGAGTGACGAGCAGCAACCGCCAAAGATGCACGACGACGAAGTCCTCGTCGTCGACGCCATCGTACGTCGGCTGGTCGACACCCAGTTCCCGCGCTGGTCGGGACTGACGCTCCAGCGAGTGCGATCTACGGGCACCGACAACGCCATCTATCGACTCGGCGACGGCCTCGGTGTGCGCCTCCCACGTATCCACTGGGCAGTCTCCCAAGTTGACAAGGAGTGGGTCTGGTTACCGCGGCTTGCGGAACATCTTCCCGTACCCGTGCCGATTCCCGTGGCGAAAGGTGAACCGGACCTCGGGTATCCCTACCCCTGGTTGGTCTATCCATGGATCGAGGGTGAGGATCTTCAGCATGTCAACGGTGTTGATCTGGACAAGGCTGCAAGGGAAGTCGCAACCTTCGTGCTCGCACTGCAGAAGGTCGAGATAGGAGGTAACCCGCCGCCAGGATCCAGGGCGGGCACGTTGGCACTCTTGGACAGGGACAAGGAAGTCCGTTGGGCGATCGGACATCTCGAGGACATCGATGTCAATCGGGCGATCTCCATATGGGACGCAGCGTTGCAGGCCGAGGAATGGGCGAAGCCTCCGGTGTGGACACACGGGGATCTTCTTGCTGCGAACATGATCATCAAAGGCGGCCGCCTCGCGGGTGTGATCGATTGGAGCGGCGCCGGTATCGGTGATCCGGCGTGCGACGGACAGTTGGCCTGGTTCTTTCCTCCCGAGCAGCGAGCCGTCTTCCTCGATGCCTTGGGCTTTGATGCTGCGACCAAGGCGCGTGCTCGTGGCTGGGTTGTGTGGCAAACGGCGCTCTTCATTCCCTACTACGCGGACACGATTCCGGACGCAGTCGCCACGGCCAAGCTGCGACTGCAGGCTGTTCTGGAAGATCCTGGTCTGCCGGAGGTGGACTGATGTCGGCAGGACCTCCCGTCACCGTGACGTTTCTGCGCTGGTCACTTTTGCGTGCGATTTTCCACCGTGGCTACGTGCTGGCATCGAGCCTGTACTTCGTGGTCACTGCTCACCTGGCTGGGTCACAGCTGTTGGTCCTCGCCACTGTCATGTCGATCACGTTGCTCATGTCAGATATCCCGGCGGGCGTGTGGTCCGACGGATTCAGCCGCAAGTGGCCGCTTGTCATCGGCCACGCCCTCTTGGCTGCGGGCATGGTCCTGACCGGTTTGGTCACCACCTTTGCTCTGCTCACCGTCACCCAGATTTTGTGGGGCCTCGGCTGGGCCTTCTCTACCGGGGCCGACGTCGCGTGGGTGACTGACGAGTTCGATCAACCCGACCGCATCGCGCGGCTGCTCACAGCCCGCGCCCGGTGGGAACTGATCGGCGGTGGGATCGGAATGATCGCCTTCGGGGTACTCGGATGGGCCACCAGTCTCGGGACAGCCATCGTCATCTCTGGCATCGCAATGGCAGGGGTAGGCGTGTACGTGGCGGTCCGATTCGCCGAGGACAAGTTCGCTCCGATCACCCGCTCCCGCTGGAAGGGAACCATTTCGATCTTCAATCGAGGTCTCAGACTCTCGCGCGGAGATAGGCAGGTGTTGTGGGTCTTGGTCGCCACGTTTGTGGTCAATGCCGCGGCAATGATCTCCTGGGCTTTCCGAGGCAGCTGGTCGACAAGGGATTCCCGAGCAATCCCGTGCTCTGGTACACGGGGCTCGGGGTGCTGTCGTTCGGCATCGGCGTTTTCGCGCTCCGATTGGTCGAAGCGCGGATCCACGGGGTCGGAGTCGCCAGGTGGGCATACGCACTGGCGTGCCTGGCTGGCGTAATAGGCCTTCTGGTGTTGGCCTTTGCACCGAATGCGCTGATCGCAAGTATCGGCATCATGGTGGCGAGTGGTGTCTGTTTCACCGTCACGCGAACGATCAGCGTCATATGGGTCAACAGCCGCACACCGAGCGAGATCCGGACAACGATGCACTCTTTTCTTTCTCAAGCCGAATCCTTTGGAGAAGTCATAGGAGGAGCGGCTCTCGCCGGCCTTGCCAGACTGTCTGGGAACGTTCCCACGATCGTTGCTTCGGCCGCACTCGTCGGTTTGGCGGGGGTGGTGGTTCTCAGGTCTCGTTCGGACCGTCCTCCCCGTTCTCCGGCGACAGGGAGATGAACCATTCAAACCTGCATCATCGGACAATGAGCGTCGTCACATCGTCACGAGCCCATGGACCGGCGCCACGTAGCCGAGAAGCTGCCTCTCGGGGAGCCGCCCGTTTGGTCGAGCCTTGCTACATCCTTGGAATTCGTTCTGTGGATCCCGCTCGAGCGGTCTCAGTAGATTCCTGGCTGCCTTTAACCGGGCAGGTCGAGAAAACGGCGGCCAAGACGCATCAACTCCGAGCGGAGAGTGTCGTCATCCAAATTCGCGACGAGGGGGTGTATGACCGCTCCTCCGATTGCAGCCGTGAACATCGCAGCAGTCACCCTGGCATCTGGCTCGGCTCCGTCGCCCATGAGCACTCGATACACGCGATCCATGACCTCTCGGAATGGTTCATGCTTTCCGAAGAACCGGATGATGACCGGATCACCCAGGAGTGTGCTCTCCATTCGGCGACGCTCGACGGCGAGGTCGACCATGCGACTCACGAGGACCTCGCGTGCTCGCGCTGGGTTCGGTTCGGCTTCGGCGGCTTCGACGGCCAGGGCAACCCTCGCGAGTTCCGCTTCGGCGACGGCCAGGACGATTTCATCCTTGGTCCTGAACTGGTGGTACACCGCCGCCTTCGTGACTCCGAGCGCGTCGGCGATCATCTGGAGCGAAGTACCTCCGACACCGTGCTCTGTGAAAAGTTCGAGCGCAGCGCCGACGATGCGGCCTTGCGCTGCACTCAGCTCTCGGGTGCTTGGCGTAACTCTCCTGGTTGGACCACCCGGCATCCTTTGAGGGTAGTCATGGTTGTCCGGGGGGTAGCCGATCGGCTACGGTTCCTAGCCGTTCGACTACCCCGCTGACCCAGGCTCCGATCGGTGCCCGGCACGTTGCAGCAGGCGCACAAGAGGGAGGCACGCCATGCCCGATCCCGGCACCGAGTCACAGCTCGACGAGTTTCTCGAAATTCGAAAGCCCGGGGCGCACCTCGACGAGAACGTCGTCCCGGACGACTTTGTTCTGATGCTAGGTGTCGATCTCGATCACTACCCGAAGTTCTCTCGCGTTGACGACAGCGTGACCTATGCCAGAGCCGGTCTTGACGTCCGTCAGGAGCTCGACGTCGACACGGGCGCTGAGCTTCCCGATTACAGCGGTCCCTACCGAGCGGACCTCCGGTTCACCGATTTCTCCACGGAGGCCTTGGCCACCAAGTTCCTGCCGTGGAGCGAGCACTACATGCAACTGTGCGTCGACGGGTGGGCCGACGAAGTGGCAAGCCGCTACGGCGCACAAGCAATGGCCGAGATCGAGTGGGCTGCATGGAACGATCAGATCGCACCTGAACTCACGCGGATGAAAAACGAGTTCCTACCCGCCGGCACGATGTACGAAGACCCAAACCAGCAGGTGCGCGAAGTGGATCGGGTTCGCACGCGTGTCGTTTATACCGGACTCTTTACTTCGCACCCTAGTGCCGTTGAGCCCACCAAGGAGCAGCTCGTCACATGGTTCCTTGGCAGCCACGAGTACCTGCTGCAATGCATTGAGGGATGGGCCGCGCAGATCGTCGTACGCTACGGCCTCGACCAAATGTTCGACATCCAATACACACTGTGGGGGAACACGGTGCTGCCGGGAGTGAAGAAGCTCAAAGAGTCGATGCTCGGTATCACCGGAAACACGGTCGAGGACTGGATGAAGGACCTTCAGCTCGACGCGACGGCATTACCCGGGAAGGCATTCGACCTCTCCTTTGAGATGCCAGAGCCTGAGGTCGGCATCATGACGTTCAACCGTTGCGTGGCGGTCGATCAATGGGAGGGCATGGGGCGCCCAGATATTTTGGAGAAGAACTGCCACTCCACCTGCCCGAAATCGATGATCGTGACCACGAAGATGTACAACCCGAACATGAAGGTCGACATCCTCGCCATTCCTCCACGGAGAGCGGAAGGCGACGTGTGCTGTAAATGGCGGTTCAGCATGCGGGACGAGAGCGATCCGGAGTACGTCCCGGTGGAGATCTCAAAGAAGCCTGAGGACTGACCACCGTCTGACGACGGTCCCGCCTGTTGTGGGCATGGCGTCGGGAATCGGATCCGAGGAAGGTAGTTAGAGCCCGACGGGACGGCTGGTCGGCAGATCGCCTACGCGGAACTGATCTCAGGGAAGTAGGCCACGGGGTCCTCGCCTTGCAGCCATCGAAATTCAAGCCTTTTCGAGGCCACTAAGCGGCCCGTCGGCTCTTGCCACACTTTCACGACAAAGGACAACTTCGGATCAGGTGAACCCTCATCAATCCATGCCCTGTGATCCTGGGGTTCTGCTGCCTTGTCGCTGGATGTGATTTTGAAATCGATGCAAGGTCGCCATTCGTCATCAACGCGACCGCGAGCAGTTCCGAAGTCCAATATCTCGTCGGATTCTCCAGGGATGGTGCAGGCACGCTTTGCGTCTTCGTGCCTCCAGACAATCCACCAGGGTGGTTCTGGAGCGTAGGGCTGCTCCGCCCCCTCCAAGCGGTCGATCTTGGCAATAAACGCGCCCATATCTGGGCTGTCATTGTGAAATCTCGCACGCAACAACCAAACGGGATCTGACGTATTGGCCCGAAATAGTGGCATCAGTGTGACGTGTCCGCTTAACGCACGCCTTCGCAGTTCGTTCACCTCCAGGCGCACACCTGCCCACACGAGCAGCACGACTACGACAAGGAGCAAACACAGTCCACCAACAGCCACGGACTTCGTGAAGTAGCCCGTGAGAATCGGACCACCCAGCACCGCTACGACCAAAACGATCAGAGACCACAAGAAAAATATGGGGCCGAGTGGTTGAGCTGCAAGAAGTACCAACTCACGAAAGCCCTTGCGGTACATGCGCCCGCGGGATTGCGGTGGTACTTGTGTCGTGGAAGTTGGTTGACTTTTCGTCATATCCCGAGACCCTCCGTTGGAAGGGCCACACTTTTATGGATACGCCGGCCGGTGTCCATCGCAGTGCAGTACAGCGGCGGAACACTCTGAATGTCCAACTCCGCTCCCTGAGTCTGTCGAATCTGACGATGAGGCCAAAGAAATCGAACACTTGAGGACACGTTCGGGAAGCTGCCGAGGGTGTAAAAGTTTGAGGTAGGCGAGCTGGGGAGGTCGGGGAAAGAGTCAGCAATGACCTCGTCAGCTGAGCCTCTTGAAGACGGAGAACGCGAGTAGTGAGCTCCGACTGCTATCGGGCTTGCCGACGCCGATCGTGACGTGCTCTCGGAGGTGTGGGGTGGACGAGCAGGGGGTAGGCCACGAATTTGTAGAGTGCGCGAGCGCGTTGGTCGGGTGAGCGGTCGGTAAAGAGCGGACTGAGCAAGGTGACGTGGACGTCAACGAGCCATTCGGTCGCTTCTTCAATGGTGATCTCGGAGCGAAGCGCGCCGCGGTCGGCGACCCGCTTCAAGAACCGTGCGACAATCGGGGCCGCTAGGGCGGCGACCGCATGCGGACCGCCCCCCACTCGTGCGATTGCCGCGGTCGCCCCTTGACGATCGAGGGCTAGGAACCAAGGTTCCGCCCGTATGGCGTCAGCGTGAGCGAGAAGGCCGTTGACGATCCAGTCGGACGGGTCGGCGTTGTCATCCATGTCGGCTTCTAACCGCTCGGCGATCGCTGCGGAACGTGCCACCAGCACCTCACGGACGAGTTCGTCCTTGTCGGCGACATAGCGGTAGACGGTGGCCCGTGAGCAGCCGGCCTGTCGGGCGATCTTGTCCACCCGGACGGCTAGCGGCCCGTCCTCGTCGATCACCGCCGCCGTCGCGGTCACGAGGCGCTCCCGCAGGTCGACCTCGGCTGTTGTCACTGCCATATGCGAGATGTTAGCTTGTGTGAGACAAAAAAGGGTTTTGTCTTATAGGACTGTGCGGGGACCGTGCAGGAGGGACCGGACCCGGCTGGTCTGCCGCGGCCGCGGGCCATGAACAAGGAGCAGCGCGTGACTGATCTGTCGATCCGCAACGGGACGACCGTCGACGGGACGGCTACGCCAGCCGTGCAAGGTGATGCCGCGATCGAGGACGTCCGCTTGGTCGTGCGCTTGGTCCGAGTCCCGCGCTGATGTCCCGGATGCAGGAGAGCGCCATTACACCGCCCTCGGCGTCGAAGCAGATGATCGCCATCGGACGCCGCATGATCACCAACATCCTTGCCGACACGACGGATCTCGGGGATTCGACGTTTGTTGGTGAAGGGTCGGCCTTCACCGATCCCCAACGCTTGGACCGTGAACGGGAGATCCTCTTTCGGCGGACGCCCCAGGTGATCGCGTGGGCGGGCGACGTCTCGGAACCGGGGGACATTGTCGCCCGTGACGTTGCCGGAGTTCCGGTGGTCGTCACCCGTCATCAAGATGGGGAGCTCTCTGCGTTCCTCAATGCGTGCTCCCATCGGGGCATGACGCTCTGCGATGGTGTCGACAACCGCCGTCGCCTTACGTGCCCGTATCACGGGTGGAACTACGACCTGCAAGGCAATCTGGTCGGCATTCCCAACCGTGATCGCTTTCCAGGGCTCGATATCGACACGCTCGGGCTTCAGCGGCTTCCGGTCGCCGTTCAGGCCGGGTTGGTGGTGGTGGGCCTCAGACCTGACATGGAGGTGGACGGGTTCCTCGATCCACTTGGTGAGGACTATGCATGGCTTGGATACGACCGCTACCGCAGCGGATCGGAGCGCGTGCTGCGCAAGGCGGCCAACTGGAAGTTGATGATCGATCTCAACAACGAGGCGTATCACGTTCCCTCCCTCCACCGTGAGAGCCTGCTCCCGTTCCTGTCAGACCATTGCGCAGTCGACACGTTCGGACCACACAGCCGGATGTGCGTGCCCTTTAAGGGCCTCGAGAAGCTCGCCGACGTGCCGGAGGCGGACTGGCCCGAGCGGCTCGACACCATCATGGTCTCCTGCATCTACCCCGCCACGGTGCTGATTGATCACATGCAGGGCGGATCCATGCATCGGATTTCACCGGGCACCCACCCAGGCGAGAGCACCGTGCACATGATCGAGGGCTGTCCGGGGCCCATGGACGCCGAGGCCCGTGCGGGTTGCGAAGAGGTCATGGAGGTGAATCTGAGCATCCTCGACCGCGAGGACTACGTCGCCACCGAAGCCTGCCAACGTGGATACACGGGCGGAGCCCGTTCGCTGGTGGGCGGCGTCGGAGAATCGCTCATCGGGCACTGGCACAACACCTGGGATGCTGCGCTTTTCGCCCCTCCGAGCGATTCATCGCCTCGCTACGGCACTACGTACACGTCGTAGGTCGCCCCGCCCACGACAGAGATGGGCAGAGATGTGGCGCCGGGAGCCACTGTGATCGCCTTCTTGGAGCCACGACCCGAAGGGGCCTTGGTCGTCACGACCGTTACGACTGCACCGGTCCGGGGTACCGGCACCGTCAGGGTGCCGGTGGTTCGACTCGGCGCGGTCGCCTGCAGGGCGAAGCGGCCTGACGAGGGCTGCTGGGCCCAGCGAACCTCAATCGTGCCGTGTGGCGTGGGGACATTGCCCTCGGCCCACGAGAGGGAGCCCGGGTGGGGGTCGACCGACCAGTTGTCGAAGCGTGCCGCGGTCGGCAGAACTCCGAGGACGTAGGAGGACAGATCGGCCGTGGCCCCCGAGGACCAACCGTGCGCCAGGCTCGTCTCGTCGCCAAAACCGGGAGCACCGTTTGGCCCGACCAGCTCCCAGTCGGCCCCGGTGTAGTCCGGCCCTGGAGCGTCCATGTAGCCCCAGAGTTTCTGGAGCAGGGAGAGGGCGGAGGCGGTGTCACCGCTGGCGAAGAGGGCGCGCACCTCGTCGTTGGTAACGAACGGGCTGACTCCGTTTTGCAGCCCGGCATTGGCGGTGAACGCCAGCGAGCCGTAGGGCGTCGGCGGCAGCGTCTTGGCCAGCGCGGCGAGAATGGCCGCGTCCTGTCCCGTCGGGGCCACGCCGAAGAGCACGGCGAGGGAGTTGCCGTCCTGGTCCACGGCGGCCGGCTGCTGGTCGGACAATTCGTAGAGCCCGGTGGAGGGATCGAAGAGGTATCGGTTAATCGCCGTCCGGAGACTTGCCGCCTCCTGTCGGTAGGAGGAGGCCTGGTCGGTTTGCCCGAGCGCATCGGCCATCAGGGCGGCATCGGTCACGGTCTCGAAGTAGATGTCGTTGTAGTAGGTGACCGCCCCGGAATGGCTCCCGTTGTAGTAGTCCCAGTCCTGTCCGTCCTCCGAGTTGGTGACGAGCAGCCCGCGCCCGTCGACCAGTGACGCGTTGTAGGCCAGCTCACGAGTGATGACCGGCCATTCGGCCCGGACGAAGGCGAGGTCACCGGTGTAGAGGTAGTAGGTGGCGATGTTGTCGACCTCGTCCATGGAGTACGAAGTCGAGTAGGTCGATCCGCTCTGGGGGAACGTGGCCAACGGAGCCGTCGGGTTGACGTTCGTGCCTGTCTCGCCGTCGGCTACCTGGTAGCTGCCGAGGAGCTGGAGCGAGCCCCGCGCGTAGTCGTCGGCTCCGGTTGTGTAAAGCACGTTCGGGGTCTCCACGCCGAGGTCACCACTCCAGACCACGCGATCACGCTTGGCGCCGTCCATGATCACGGGCAGGGGATCGGAGGTCACGATGTCGGAGCCGCTGAAGTCACTCAGTGCCGAGCGGTCCGACAGGCTGTTGGCATAGAGGGTCGCTCCCGTCGGGCTGGTGACGTCGAGGTCCCGGAAAACGGCAGAGGATCCCAGTTCGGCGAACCCGACCGAACCCTTCCCGTAGACGGAGGTCCCGGCCGGCAGCGCATCGGTGTCGAAGGAGGCAACCTGACGGCCGTCGAGAGAGGTGGTGATGGTGCTACCCGAGACATGGGTCGTGACGTGGTGCCAGGCCGCGGCGTCGAACGACTTGGGGAGGACCACCTGGCCGATGGTGGCAAACTCGGTGGGACCGAGCGCGATCTCAATCAGGGAGTTCGAGGTGCCCGTCCCCGAGGCGGTGTGGTGCAGGACGAGCAGATAGCCCGACGACGTCGACGAGGCCCGCACCAGCCAGCCGGCCTGGTTGTCCACGACGCGGGCGTCGAAGGACATGGTGTAGTCGGTCCAGCCAACGCCTTGACGCAGGATGCCGACGGTTCCCATCACGGCGTGGAGCGCCCCCGCCTCAATCGTCCAGGCTGAGGGCGCCGCATTAGGCGGCAGCTCGTCGAGCTGGGTGGTGTAGGCGCCGTCGTACCAGATGCGATCGAGCTCAGGTGAGCTCGAGTCGAACCAACCGGGGTAGTCCTTCGCCGTGGCCCGGACGGCGGTGAACCGGATGCCGATCGACGTGAGGGTCACCCGGCCCGGGGAGGTGAGACTGATCCGCTCGTAGCGCTCGCCGCCCTGGATGGTCCCCGTCGTGAGCGTCCCGGAACTGCCCACGATCAGGTCGTCGAACCTGTTGGGATCGCCGGTCGGGCTGTTCGGTGGCGTTTGGTCGCCTTGGGGTCCGAGGTACTGCAGACCCTCGCTGTAGGCGGAATGCAGCAAGGGCGTTCCGGATGCCGACTGCACGACGAAGTACGGGATGCCACCGACGTCCTGGCCGTAGTCCACGACCATCACGGGAGACCGTCCCCCCGGCGTCATCGTCAGGGTGGCCCGCCCCACGCCTGATCCGACGAGCGTCGCGGCGCCACTGACCGACCCGGCCGTGCTGACGATGTGCACCGGATGGACATCGGGTGCCTTCGGCGCCATGACGAAGCGCTGCCAGTCGGGATGGACGGGCCACTGCGGAGCTTGCGAGACGATGGTCGCCGGCGCGGCCGCCCGCACGCCCGTCGCGACAGCGCTCAGCAAGGCGACGAGCACCAACGAGGCACGGACATAGTGACGGAGGTGCGCTCGTAGCATGTGCGTGTCCCTCGACTCCCGGCTGACGTGCGTGAACGGGCGGTTTGGCATTGTTATGTGTGAGCGATCAAGTCACTTGACGCGGAATAGGCGCCAACTCCCGGGGACGCCCTTCAGCTCGTATTCGCCGCGATCCTGAAACTCGATGCCCGAGCCAACGACGAGATCCTTGACGGTGCTCGACACAAGGACCTCGTTCGGTGATGCCAAAGAACCAATCCGAGCGGCGATGTGGACTGCGAGGCCGCCCAGATCGTCGCCTCTCACCTCGCCTCTCACCGGTGTGGAGACCCAAGCGCAGCTCGATATCGAGGGCTCGGGTGGCGTCGACGATCACCTGGCCACAACGGATAGCTCGAGCCGGACCATCGAATGAAGCGACGAAGCCGTCTCCCGTCGTATTGACCTCCCGGCCTCGGAATATCCGGAGTTGTTCGCGGACAATTTGATCATGGCGATCCAACAGAGACCGCCACCGTTGATCACCCAGTGATGCTGCGCGCTCAGTTGATCCGACGATATCGGTGAAGAGTACAGAGACCAACACCCGGTCGATGCCGGTTACCGGTCTCGCACCGGTCAAGAACTCGGCCACTTCGTCGAAGATCACGTCCCGCTGGCTGAAGATCAACATGTCGTTGCCCGGCAGCGCGACGAAATTGGATCCCTCAATGTGCTCGGCCAGATAACGCCCATGAGCAATTGGAAGAAAGCTTGGATTGTCGGCGCTCAAGACCAGTGTCGGCGCGCGGAGGAGCGGGAGCACCGGGCGAACATCGAGGTTGCGAAGCAGGTAGTCGTACTGTGCCGCCGCGGTTCTCGGAGTGACCGACGACCGGAAGAGCCGGGCAAGGGCATCGCGGCGAACTGGGTCTTCCGCGCCGGCCGCACCAGCAAGCGAGAGGAACTCCGGCGTACCCCAGTGGGTCCGGAGGAACTCGATAACGAAATCGAGTGCCTCAGGTGTAAAACCGATCGGATAATCGTCAGCGATCAGATATCGGGCGGTGGTATTGCACAGCACTAGGGAATCGACCCGTTCGGGATGTGCAGCGGCGTAGAGGATCGCGATCGGGCCAGCGTCGACCGTCGCGAGGATGGATGTCTGCTCGGACCCGACCGCGTTGAGGACGGTCTCGATGTCTTCTGTCCATTCCTCCCACGTTGGTATGGCGTTACGCGGCACGCCGTCAGATGACCCTGTGCCTCGTCGATCGAGAAGGATCAGGCGGCGTAGCGAAGCCAGCCGTCTGAGGAAGTCGGCAATGTCTGGGTCCTCCCACGCCATCTCGACGTTGCTGCCGAGTCCGATGAAGAAGAGGAGGTCGGAGGGTCCCTCTCCGAGGACCTGGTAGGCAACGTCAGCATCCCCGATGGCCACGTACTTAGTGTCTGGACGGCTCATGGGACAAGAAGTCTGACCTGTGATCCAGCTCAATGCTGGAGGGCTTCCTCGGCGAAGCTTCGTGCGGCACTGTCCAGAGTCCTCGCTGCAGAAGACATCGCATACGTCCCCATACGAAATAGGCACAACGGAGCTACCCGCCAGCCTGAAGATCCTTGCGCGTTATGGGATATTTAGTCGTGTGGCCTTGACGCCGCTTTGCTCAAGAGCGTGTCACGTTGTCAATGATGGTCAGGAGCGCCCGATTGAGATTCTGGCGCTCGTCGCTCGTCAGGCCGCTCAAGAGGCGTGCCTCCAACTCCCGGACCTGACTGCTCACGGCACTCCGTTTCCTGGTGCCAGTGCGGGTCAGGTACGCGTTGAGGATGCGGGCATTCGTGGGGTTCGGGCGACGTTCGACCAGGCCGGTCGACTCGAGCTGCTTGAGCACCTCGTTCATGGATTGCGGGGTCACGAACGCCCGCCGGGCGAGGTCGGCATTAGCCAGGCCTGGCGTTTCGGCCAGGAAGGACAGGACGACATACTGGGGGATGCCGAGGCCGTGCGCGGAGACGATCTCCTCTAGGCGGACGTGAATGGCGGCTTGTGCTCGTTTGATGAGGTAGCCGGACATCTCCTCGGTCCTCGGTTCCGGCTCGTCAATGGCTCCCATCGGGTTCCTTTACTTATCAGGTACCCTGATATAGGTTATCAGGGTACCTGATACTAACAAGGAGGAACCATGAAGACCATTGGACCAAGCTTCATCGCCCTACAGGTGAGTGACCTCGAGACTTCGGCCCGCTTCTACACCGAGGAGTTGGGACTCGATCGCGCGGCACAGAGCCCACCCGGGGCGGTCGTGTTTGCCACGACACCTATCCCGTTCGCCCTCCGTGTGCCCTCAGTGGACCTCTCGGAAGTCGAGCACCTGGGCTGGGGCGTCGCACTCTGGCTCAAGGCGGACGATCCCAGCGCCCTTCACGACAAGCTGGCCGAGGCCGGCGTCGCCATCGTCACGCCCCCCTTCGAGGGTCCGTTCGGGCTGACCTTCGCCTTCGAGGATCCCGATGGCTACATCATCACGATCCATGGCTGATGGGTCCGGCGGTATCTCGCATGCGGATGGGGGAACATTTGAGGTCGGGTACACGGGACCGTTCTCCTTGGCGGCGAGCATCCGATTCCTCGAGGGCTTCACCCCTGCCGGGTACGAAAGCTCCTCTCCGAACCACCTCGATCTCGCCTTCTGTGCCGGACCGCTGTGGCACCCCGTCGCCGTCCGAGTGGCAGAACGAGCCGGAAAGGTGATCGGGTCGTTCGTAGGAGATGTCAGTCCCGAAGCCGTTGCATCCAACGTCGCTCGTATTCTCTCGCTCGACGTCGATGCACGGGAGTTCCCCGACGTCGGACAGCGAGACGACGTTGTGGCGGGACTCCAAGCGAAGTACCCGGGCCTGCGCCCAGTCTGCTTCTGGACCCCGTATGAGGCAGCTTGTTGGGCGGTCATCGGGCACCGGATCCGCATGATCCAGGCCGCCGCCGTCAAGGCGAAGATGGCACAGCAGCTCGGGCACGCGATGGTGCTCGCTGGAGCAACGCTGTTCTGCCTTTCCTTCCCCGCAGCGACTGGTCGATCTCGAGGGATTTCCCGGACTCTCGGGTCGCAAGCCTGAGTGGTTACGCGGGATCGCTCGAGCTGCCCTCGATGGCAGGCTCGATCCAGAAGCGCTGCGGGCGCTCCCGCGCTCCGAGGCAATCGACCAACTCAAGGAACTCGGCGGGATCGGCGACTTCTCCGCGGAGTTGATCCTGCTGAGGGGCGCCGGCGACCCCGACTGGGCACCACGACACGAGCCACGACTCATCAGCGCCATGAAGTTGGCGTACGACCGTGCCCATTTGGACGATGACGAAGTCGTTGTCATCACTTCAGGCTGGGCGCCCTATCGAACGTGGGTCTCGTTGCTGCTGCGGGTCAACCTAGAGGACTCGACCCACGAGATCTCGGGCGCTCGTCGGCGAGCAGCCCGCGGATAGGCCAGTGTTCAGCCACTCCTGAGCCACGGGGGTGGAGGGCGCTTGGCGCGTACCGGGGCCAGGTGGACGAGCGCGTTATAAGTCACCAAGGCGATTGCCAAGTGCATACACATCAGCACTGCCACCGCATTGGCCGGCTGACCCTGCGCCAGAACGTAGAGGTCAGGAAGGAAGAGGACAAGCGTTACTGCGACGGCCAATCTGAAGAAGAGCCACCTCGGCTCAGACGAGATGCGGGTGACGATGGGCCAGGCGACACAGGCGATGATGACGCCGATAATGGTCAGCTTCGAATAGTCACTGAAGCGAAAATGACTGTAGCCCTTCGTGGAGGGAAATGCAGCCTCGCCTATGGCGACCAAGGCGGCGTCGGCTACAAGCGACCCAACCAAAGACACTTCCGTGGCGAGCACGACGCGGGAACGCAAAGGCTGCCGGTGGGTAGGGGAGAAGTCGACCTTCACAAGATGCAAGGCCCGGCTAAGAATCGTGTCGGGGTGCAATGCCCTCCTCTCCCGGTGCGTCCCAATCAATGACAGGCTCATCCGGCAACCCCGCCGCGTGGTCCGGATAATTTGGTGGTGTATCACGCCCCGCTGTGCGACTCGTTGCCGTCAAGATACCGAGGAATGATCGCCACGTTGATGGCAGGTTGTCGATGTCAATCCTCAGCCCGGCAAGCGGCGCCACAGTGACCACGGGAGGAGACGAAGTGCCGAGAACACCCACTTGAGTGCGCTCGGCGACCAGATCACCGTCTGACCACGTGTGAGGCCTCCTGCAATGTCGGAAGCAACCCGGGAAGCATCGATGGCGAAGGGCGCAGGAGAGCGGCCGGCCGTCATCTTGGTACGAACGAAGCCGGGTCGGACGATGTGCATGGAGACGCCGGTGCCACGAAGGGCTTCGCACAGCCCTAAGGCGAAGCCGTCGAGCCCCGCTTTGGCCGCGCCGTAGACGAAGTTGGAGCGGCGGACTCGGAAGCCGGCCACGGAGGACAGTACGACGATGCGCCCATGGCCCTGCCGCCTGAGCTGATCCGCCGCCACCGACAGCGCCGCCGCCGGCCAGGTGAGGTTGACCGTCATCATGCGGGCAATCCGGTGAGGGTCGACCTCGTCGACCTCCTGACGTCCGAGCTCCCCCACGGCCACGATGACCAGGTCTACAGCCTCGGCTGCCGCTTCGAAGCACCGCATGACGGTTTTATCGACGTCGTCGAGCCTGCTGGCGTCGAACACCACGGTCCTGACCCGCGCCACGCTGTGACCCAAGTCCTTCGCCGCCTGCTCGAGCGCCACTCGGTCGCGTCCGGCGAGGACAACAGATCTGCCGCGATCCGCGGCGAGCAGAGCGACAACCTCGCGAGCGATGTCCGAGGTCCCGCCGAGGACGACGACCGACTGGGGGTGACCGAACGCGTCGTTCATAGGAGGATCCCGAGCCGGCGGGAAAGGTCGGAGGCCAGCACGCCTTCGGGATCGACCCTCCGCCGGACCCTACTCATGTCGCCCAGCCGGGGGTACATGACGGGGACGAGCTCTGGACGCAACCGGGAGTCCTTGGCCAGATACACGCGTCCACCGGCAATTGCCACTGCATCGTCGAGACGGTCCAGCAACGCAGGCAGACCGGGCGGGCCGAGTGGGAAGTCGAGCGCCAGGGTCCAGCCCTCTTGGCTGAAGGAGAGCGGGCCGGGAGTCCCTGGTCCGAAGCGCTTCAGCACCGCGAGGAAGGAGGGCATCCCCGACGACGCGATCGTCCGCACCGCCTCCTCGAGCACGTCGCCTCGCTGGGGGGGCACGGCGAACTGGTACTGCACGAACCCCTGCGCCCCATAGAGGAGGTTCCACCGTCCCACCCCGTCGAGAGGGTGGAAGAACCCGGCCAAGGGACGCAGGACGCCCTCAGCGGTGGAGGAGGCGCGGAACCAGGCCTCGTTCAGGGCGCGCACCGACAGTGGGTTCACGAGCCGGCGCGGCGTTGTCCTGGGCGCACGAAGCATCGGATCGCCGGGGACCTCCCGGCTGCGCCCGCGCAGCCGGTCCGGAATGGCACCGGAAGGGGCGTGGTCCCCCCTGGTCAGGACCGAGCGGTGTTCCCCGTTTCGGCCACCGACGCAGTCCAGCCACGCCACGCTGTAGCGATAACGACAATCGGTCTCCTCCATGGTCGACATCAGATCCTCGAGCCGACCGAACCGCTGGCTGTCCACCCGCATCCACGACGTTTCGATCGGCATGAGCCGCAGCACGGCACTGATCACGACGCCGGTGAGGCCCATGCCGCCGGCGGTGGCCCAGAAGAGCTCGGAATCACGATCGGGCGCCACGGTGATCTCCCCGCTCGGCGTGGCGAGGGTCATCTCCACCACGTGCCTGGCGAAGCTTCCATCGCGGTGATGGTTCTTTCCGTGGATGTCCGCGGCGATGGCGCCCCCGACAGTGACGTAGCGGGTTCCGGGCGTCACTGCGACGAACCAGCCCGCCGGGATGAGGCGCCGCATCAGGTCGTGAAGGCTGACGCCTCCTCCGACCTCGATAGTAAACGTCGCCTCGTTCAGCGCGCCGATGTGGTTGAGCGCCGCCGTGTCGATGGTGAGTCCACCAGTGCACTGTGCGGCGTCGCCGTAGCTCCGTCCAAGGCCGCGAGCGATGACACCGCCGGACTCTTCGCGTAACGAGGCCAAGACTGAGGACACGTCCACGGGAAGGCTGACCAGGGCGGTGGTGGGTGCCGTCCTGCCCCAACCTGATAGCAGACGGGGAGAACTCTCGATGGTGACGGTCATCCGTACAGGCCGATTCCCATGAGGGCCAACCAGAGCACCCCGTAACCCTGCAGCAGGTGGTCACGGAGGGCCAGCTGTTCGGGCTCGCCGCCGTGGCCGGCGTCGAGCAGGCGGAGGATGTGCAGGACCGAGAGGACGAGGGGGATGACGGTCAGCTCGACCCAAACGTCGCGGTCCCCGGCATGGGCGAGCAGCCCGGTCCGATCGAACGCCCACAGGCAGTACGACGCGACCGTGACGGTGGCCGAGATGGTCAGAGTCGACTTGAGGAACGACTCGCTGTACTGATCGAGCACGAGGCGGTACACACCGCGGTCATCTCCCAGCCGAGCGTGCTCCGCGCAGCGCTTCCCACTCACGATGAACAAGGCAGCGAAGGAGGTGAAGACCAGGAACCAGTTGGAAAGCGGGACTCGGGCCACCACGCCGCCGGCAACCGCCCGCAGCACGAAGCACGACGCCACCACTGCCAGCTCCATCACGGGCTCGCGCTTCAGCCGGATGCTGTAGGCGATGCTCAATCCGGCATAGGAGGCCACGACGGCGGCGAATCCCCACGGGCGCACGAGCAGTGCCGCGGCGATGGCCGTCGCGATGAGGGCGATTCCGACCCCGAGGGCGACACCTGATCGAAGCGCCCCGCTCGCCACCGGCCGGTCCCGCTTGGTCGGATGGTATCGGTCCGATTCGGCGTCCACGACGTCGTTGACGAGGTAGGTGCCCGAGGCAACGACGCAGAAGATCAAAAAGGCTGTGACCACGCGGCAGGGTCGTGTGCCATTCGCCGAGCACGCCCGCGGCGGCGGGCGCCATAAAGACCAGGAGGTTCTTCAGCCACTGTGTCGGGCGCGCACCCCGAGCCAGCAGGCCGAGCGTGGAGCGGGGCGCTGGCGGGCCGAGGTGGTGCAGCGGCACTAGATCGTCGTTCGGCCGCGGTTCGGGTCGCGGGACCCGTCCCAGCGACGTCACGGACCGACCGCCGCCGACATGGTGATGAAGTCCCGGGCCCACCACGGCTGGAAGTAGCGGCCTGGGGTTCCGGTCATGCCGGCGAGCAGCTCGGTGCCGTTGGCCGGAGTGGCCGGCCCGTTCGGCGTCGTTGGTTGGTACGTGCTGAAGTTCACCCAGTCCGTGTTGATGTCGAGCTCCATGGCCCGGACCGCGCCCGCATGGACCATGATGTTGGCCAGGTTGTAGATGTCGAGTCCCGGACCGCCCACGTACAGGAGGGCGCCGTTCGCCGTGATCCCGAGGGCGGAACGCCAGACGTAGAGGCCACCGCCGAGCGTCGCGCCCCACGCCGAGGAGTTCGCGTCATACGCGGCCGGCACGATCTGCCCGTTGACCACGAGGAGGTCCAGGTTCTGCCTGACCGAGACCACGCTTGGTGTCATGGAGACGTCGCTTCCCCATTGCCCGAGCGCGAACGAGCCGTTCTTGTAGACGACGAACGAGGCGGCGCCCGTCCGCAGCGGAATTATCGTCTTGTCGTCCGTGTAGTAGCCACCGTTGGCGGCGGACATGAGAAAGCCGGCATTGAATGCCGAGACCAGGGAAGTCGAGTCGGCGGGCGAAATGGGCGCGGTGTGCGTGAAGGGTCCGCCGCCGGGGATCTGGCTGCCCGAGTACAGGGTCGCCTTGAGGAGCATCGGGTCCATCCAGGCCACCCCCACCACGAAGCTGGTGTGGATCGCACTGGGCCGGATCAGCGTCTCGTACACCGCGGGCACGCCGTCGACGAGACGCCCTGCGGGCGACCACAGCCCCTCACCGGCGATGGGAGGGCTCGCCAACGGGGTGATTGGCGCCGGCGGGGGCAGGTGCGCCACGGTTGCCGCGGCCGGCACGGTCGTGACGGTCTTCGGTTTGTGAATAGTGCCTGGCGGGAGCGCGCCGCCCACCTTGGGCTGATGGTGCGAATACCACTCGTTCTCGGCCCAGTTGACGATGGACGAGCCTCCGTGCTCCCGGAACCACTCAGCCAGCCGGGAGCCGCCCGAGCTGCCGAGGGCGGGGTTGGTGAGCGCGCCGCCGATGGAGACGGCAAGCCAAATCAGGAGGGCCGCCAAGACGGCACCGATGACTGCGAGGACACGGCGCCGGCGATGGATGCGCGATCTCGACCCGCGCGCCCGTCGGGCCGCCCTGGGGCGCGGTGAACTCGGCTCGCGCTCGTCGAGCTCCTCCCGGGGCGGGCTCAGCACTTACGCTCCACCAGATGCAGGGCCTGCTTCGGGCACGACCGCACCGCCCTCACGGCATGCTCGAAGGGCGGGGGCGATTTCCGCGCTGTCGATAACGGGATATCTCCAGGGATCGAGATCGATACGCTCGGGCAGCATTTCGGCGCACACGCCGCGCCCGTCGCACGCCACCGCTTCAAAAAGTGCGTCGGCGTTAGTAACGACCTCTGCGATGGTGCCGAGAGCGCGGGTCCGATAGACGTGTTGGCTGTCGGCGGAGGCGTAAGCCTCGGCCATCAAGTCGATCCGCTGGTGACAGGCGGAGGCGCCGAGGTAGCCAGTGGCGGGGCGGACAGGGGGTTGAGGGCGCCGGAGGACCGAAGGGACGCCGCATGGCGGCGCTGCGAAAGGCTGGCTTGTCGGACAGGAGCCATGTTCGTCAGGGTACGGACGCACCCTGACGCCTACATGAAGAGCGAACGGCTCAGGCTAAAGATTCGCTAAGAAGTGCACCGGTCTCGGCGGTCTTTCCCTTGCGCGCCGGTACTTTTCGCCACGAGACCTCCAGACGCGCGCCTCCCAGTTCGGCAACCCCGATCGCCCACTGGCCCTGGCTGGAGCGGACCACGGAGTCGGCGATGGCCAGACCGAGGCCGGTGCCCGTCACGTTGTCCGTGGCCCGGTGGACCGGTCGAATACGGCGTCGCGCTGATCCTCTGGCGTCCCGGGGCCGGAGTCGTCGGCGCGCAGGTCGACCCGGGGAAACCCCAGTCGCCGCACACTGACCTCGACGCGGCCCTTTTCGTCCGCGAATTGCATGCATTGTTCCGAGGCTGTGGTGCGTGTGGCAGCGAACGTGCTCTTGGGGATCCGATGTCATGACGCCGTCACCACGGTTCTGAGGAACGAGGACCGTCGAATCACACATGTAGTGGTCGGATCGCCTCAAGCGCCCGCCAGAATCTGACCGGAGGAACAAGTCGGAGAAACGATCGAAATGCGCAAGTAGGCCGGCCGATGCGGCCGGCCGTTGACATTGTGATCTCAAGTGCTGGCCCGGTTGGTCAAGCGGCGCTGCGGGACTCCGCTTTGCTCCGTGTCCTCGCTAAGCCTTCGGCTTTCCCTTGACCAACCTGACGGTCAAATGAGAGGGCGAAGACTCGAATTTGAAACTCATTCCAATTCCTGGAGGGCACGCGGAGGGCACGAAATCCCGGCCTCGAAACCGGCAGTCGGTCGAAATAAACCTTGAACTGGGACTTTCCGGTGGTCGGGACCGGCGTCGATCCGGTGACCTCACGCTTTTCAGGCGCGCGCTCTACCAACTGAGCTACCCGACCGGGTAACCGAGTTCTGACCGCCTGAAGCGGGTCTGAACGCGGCAGCGGACCTGACGGGATTTGAACCCGCGACCTCCGCCTTGACAGGGCGGCGTGCACTCCGAGCTGCACCACAGGTCCGTGGCAATGGCCGTCGTGCTCCTCGTTCCGGGCTCGCCCGGCCGCTGAGCAGCCCTTCACTGTAGCCGGTTCCGGGTTCAGCTCCACCCGGGAATTGGCTCCTGAGGGCCTCCTACGGGGTGGCGGCGCGGAGCGTGGTGACGCCGGCCTCGAAGTCCGAGTACCTCGCTTCGCTGAGTGCATCCGCCAGGGCCGAAGCGCAGAGGCGGTCGGTGATCGCTTCTGCCTCATCATGTCGATCCTTCATGGCGGCGAACTCGGGGAACGGCTCGGGCCATCCGAAGAACTTCGCCTGGCCCGGGCCCTCATTGGTCAGGATCGCCTCAAGGGGGGACAGCCCGACGGCGGTGGTGGCGACCAGGTGAATGCCGCCCCGCCACTCACGCAGTACCTGCATCAGTTGCGCCGCCCTGCCCGCGGGCGATTCGGAGCGCGGGGCACCCCGCCACCCGACGAAGAGCGGGATCGCCGAACCCTCGAGTCCGTCGACCAGCTCCTCCGTCACAGCGACGATCTCTTCCAAGTCCTCCACGTTTTCGTAGTGCTTCTCGCCCCACTTCCCATGTGCCTCGGCCATCCGGGCCGCCGCGCCCGTGGCGCCGGCCACCCCGATCCCTTCCGAATACATGGCGTGCACCGCACTCGGCGCGAACCACCCGAAGGCGGACGTCACGACGTCAGCGCCGACATCCCCCAGCATGCCTCCACGCCCGGCGAAGTAGAAGGCAAACGGGTTGGGCCAACCCCACTCAGCCGCCCACGTCGCGACGTCGGGACTGAGGTAGGCCGAGGTGCCAATGTCATGAATGGGAACCGAGGTCGCCTTCACCACGGCGAGCGCGGGGTCCTGTTCTTTGGCAGCCAACGGGCCTCCTTGGATCAACTGGGTTCGAAAGGGACCGACGACGTCGTCCGGAGGACGCGTCGCATCCCCGGGATGGTTCCGACAACCGCTTCCATGAGCCGCGCCAGGTCGGTTACGACGGTGTCGAGATGGGTGAACCGATCGTCGAGAAGGCCGACCACGCTGGCGAGCTCCGGCGATACCTCCTGCAGTGATCGGGTGGCCTTGGGGAGCTCGTTGGCCAATTCCAGCGCGACCCCACTCAGGCGTTCGGTGAGGCCGCGTAGGGCCGAGGCGGATTCCGAGAGCGAAGGGAGCGACGCGTCCAACATTCCCACGGCCTGTTCCAACCCCGACACAGCGCCAGAGATCCCAAGAGCGGCGAAGTCGATCCCCGACCCGGCCTTGTTGACGCCGCGATCAAGCTGGTCGAGCAGGGTCATCAAGCGGTCCATCCGTTCGGTGACCTCATTGATGGCATCGAGCGTCGCCAAGGCCGAGGAGGGAAGTCGGAGCACCGCTCCGGGGAAACCGATCAGTGTCTCAAGGAAAGATGGAGACTCCACACCTTGATCATGGGTCGGATGAAGCTGGGTGTCCAGTTCGTTTTTCGGTCGCAGAAGGAGATTCCACCAGCTCTGAAGCAATGGCGAGTCGCAACTCCTCGAGGACCGGTTCGCGGACGCGCGCCTTGGTGGCCGTATGCGCCGAACGGTCGATCAACGCGAGGTCCTCGGCGGCGCGGACAGCGGCCGATTCGAGCTCGGCCGCAGGGACGACTGCGTCGAGCAACCCGGCTTCTCGTGCCATTTGCGGATTGAACATGTCCCCTGTCACGGCGGCGTGATCGAAATGCGCCGGGGTGAGCCGGTGCCGGGCGAGCACGACGGCGAACCACGGGAGGGTGAGCCCGATCCGGACCTCGTTGAGTCCCAGCCGGAACGGTCCCTCGGCGCCAAGACGCACGTCCGCTGCCATGAGGAGAAACGCGCCCGCCGGAAACGCGTGGCCCGTGCAGGCGATGGCCACCGGGGCCGGGAAAGACAGGATGCGCTCGGCCATGGTCGCGCCCAGCCTGAGCAGGGTCACGACATCCCGGCGCGGCCCACCGAGCGTCGGCAAGTCGAAGCCGGCAGTGAAGCACCTGGGTCTTCCTTTGAGCAGGACCACCGTCCCGTGACGTTCGGCCTCGTTGAACGCCTCGTGGAGGGATCGCAGCATCGGGATGGAGAAGGCGTTGACCTTGCCGTCGTCCACGGCGATGGTGCTGACCAAATCTGTCCGGATGCAGGTGACGCCGTCTTCCATGGTCTCTCCAGTCGGTTCGTCGGAACTATATTGAAGGAATGTTCCGGAACAATGTTTCTAAAGGAGCCTCCACGAGTCAAATACTCGGCTCCACCAGGAATATCTGATGCCCAGGACAAAGCAGCGGACCCCAGAGCTGAAAGAGCGGCTTCTTGCGGTAGCGGTCGACCTCCTGGCGGAACAAGGGGTGTCCGGCCTCACCGCCAGATCGTTGGCGGCTCGGGCAGAGACGTCGGCCCCGGCCCTCTACGAACTGTTCGGGGACAAGTCGGGGGTCGTGCGCGAGCTCTATTTCGAAGGTTTCCGACAGCTCTCCAATGAGCTATCGGCAAATGCGGAGTCACCCGACCCCGTTGCCGATCTGTGGACGCTGGCCGCTGCCTACCGCAGGTTCGTCCGGGCGAACCGAGAGCTGGCGGAGGTCATGTTCTCGCGGCCGTTTGCGGACTTCTCGCCTGGACCTGAAGAGCTGGCGGCGACGAGCTCGGTCCGGGTGTTGATCGTTGGGCGGGTGCGCCGTTGTATCGAGGCAGGACGACTCCGGGGTGACGAGACTGACGTCGCCCACGTCCTGGTGGCGTTAATACAGGGCATGGCGTTCGCCGAGGCGGCCGGCCGGCTCGGGACCTCGACGGAATCAGTCGAACGGCGTTGGCGACTCGCCATCGGCACGGCGCTCAACGGATTCGGCGGCCGGGTCTGACGCGCAGAGGGCGCGAGCGGAGAAGAGCGGTGGCGCCCCTGGTGAGGACTGACTGGTAGAGGGTCGCCGGGAGTCTTGACACCAGATCGATCACTTTGGCATCAGGCCCGATAAGGGCGCGGCGACGGTCGCGGCGGACTGCCGTGAGGATCTGTGAGGCCGCTTTGTCAGGACTGGTTATGAAGGCCCGCTCGAAGTCCCTTGTCGCCTTTTCGGGATCTCCGGCAACGTCTGCGATGCTCGCGTCCATACGTGCGTTCCGCGCGATGTTCGTCTTTATCCCGCCGGGGTGGATCGTCGTGACGGAAACGCCCGCACGTTCGATCTCGAGCTCCATGCGCAAGGCATCGGAGAAACCGCGGACGGCGAACTTTGCGGCGTTGTAAGCGGACTGGGAAGGGAAGCTGATCAGGCCGAAGACGCTGGACACATTCACGATGTGACCCTCGCCGGACTGCTTCAAGTACGGCAAGAAGGCTTTCGACCCGTACACCACACCCCAGAAGTTGATGTTCATCAGCCACTCGAAATCCTCGTAGGACATCGACTCAACCGTGGCGCCGAGTGCCACGCCCGCATTGTTGATGACGAGGTTGACTCTCTCGTGGTCGCTGGCCACATGTTCTGACCAGGCATACACCGCGTCCCGGTCGGCGACATCGAGATGCTCGGAGGTGATCTTGACGCCGAATCCCTCGCACTGCGCCACCGTCTCGGCCAAGCCGACATCGTCGATGTCGCTGAGCGCGAGATGCGCCCCCTGCCGTGCCAGCGCGTTGGCCAGCGACCGTCCGATGCCGGACCCGGCGCCTGTGAGGGCGGCGACGCGGCCGCTGAACTCTCTCATCGTCGGTCCTCCACCCTTCTCAGGACGCCAAGGGTTCGGGGGCCCTCTCGGGTGTCCACGAACCGGAGAACTCCATGACGGAGTCCTCGACGTCACTCATCTTCAGGGCGCGGAAGTCCCGTAGATAGCTTTGGTGCACCTTCCACGGGTGCGCGGATCCTTGTTTTGGCAGCAGGTGGGCGGAGCGCTGGATGTACCCGGAAGTCAGCCCCAGAATCGGGCCCGACGCTGTGGCGGCGGTCGCGTCGCGGGCCACGCACCGGCTGACGCCGCGCTCTCGCATGTGATTCAGCAGACGGCACACGTAGTCGCACGTGAGGTCGCACTTCAGCGTCCAGGACGCATTGGTGTAGCCGATCGCCACGGCCACGTTCGGCACGCCCTCGATCATCATCCCCTTGTAGATGAGGCGGGTCGCCGGATCGACCGGCTCACCGTCCACGGTCAGGGCGATTCCACCAAGGAACAGGAGTTCCAGGCCGGTGGCGGTGACGACGATGTCGGCCTCGATCTCGCTGCCCGACGCGAGGAGGAGGCCCTTCCCAGTGAAGCGCTCGATCTGATCGGTGACCACCGCTACCGCGCCGCTGGAGATGGCCTTGAAGAGGTCGCCGTTCGGCACGGCACAGAAGCGCTGGTCCCACGGGTCGTAGCGGGGAGTGAAGTGGGTGGCGATGTCATACCCGAGAGGAAGCTGGCGTTCCAAGCCCTTGGTCAGCATCCGCCGGACCATCTTGGGGTACCTCCGGCTCACTTGGTAGAAGGCCTGGGTCAAGATGGCATGGAACCACTTGGCTGCGGTTCCGGCTTGTTTCGCCGGAAGGACCTTGCGCAGCATCGCCACGACGGGGCTCTTCTCGGGCAGGGACGCGATGTAGGTGGGCGAACGCTGCAGCATTGTGACGTGGGCGGCGGACCGCGCCAGAGCAGGGACGAGTGTGACGGCCGTCGCCCCACTGCCGATGACCACGATCCTCTTGCCGGCATAGTCCAACCCTTCGGGCCAGGCCTGCGGATGCACCACGGTGCCGGCGAAGTCGGCCATGCCTTCGAAGTCGGGCAGATAACCGTGGTCGTAGCGGTAGTAGCCGCTGCAGGAGAAGAGGAAGGAAGCGGTGACTTCGACGGTTTCGCCGCTGTCCGTGCGCTCCGCACTGAGGTGCCAGAAGGAATCGGTCGTGGACCAGTCTGCTGCGGTGATCCGGTGGTTGAAGCGGATGTGGGCATCAATTCCCGATTCCCTCGCGGTGTCCTTTATGTACTGCAGTATGGAGTCGCCGTCGGCGATCGACTTCTCGCCGTCCCAGGGTCGGAACGAATAGCCCAGGGTGTGCATGTCCGAGTCGGAACGGATCCCTGGATAGCGGAAGAGATCCCACGTCCCCCCGATGGCGTCCCGCGCCTCGAAGATGCCGTAGTCCGCCCAGGGACACTGGGTCTGGAGGTAGTGGCCGGCGCCGATACCAGACAGCCCCGCGCCCACGATCACGACGTCAAGATGTGTCGAGCCTGTTGCAGTCCTCAGCTCCATCAGGCTGCGGATCCGATCAGCTTGTCGTTCAAGGCACCGTCCTTACCGAAGAGCTTGTGCCGCCAGGATTCCACCAATTCCGTGGTGTCGCTGTCGTCTGGATGGAAGTCGGGACGGTTGTAGTCCTTGAGTTGGGCCCAAATGGCAGGGTCCGCCAGGGGCGAGGTCTTGAGCCGTCGCCAGCTCTGGCGCAGGTTGCCCTGGCGGTAGGTGGCGCGGTCCCCGAGCAACGAGAGCGCGACGGCCAGTCCCATGCCCAGAACGAAGCCGAACCGGAAGAAATTCATTGTCCAGACGCGGAGGCGCTCGCCACCCCCGACCGCCTTGTAGACATCGAAGGCCACCGCCTTGTGCTCGGACTCCTCGAGCGCGTGCCAGACGAACAAGTCGCGGACGGCGTCCGCCCCCATGAGGTCGCGGATCTCCTCGTTTGTGAGCACGAGCTCCGCCAGCGTGGCGGTGAAGTGCTCGAGCGCGGCGGTGGCGGCCAGATTCGATATGGGCGGAAGGATGCGCTCGCGGAAGCGCAGCCCTGCCTTTGTGAAGCGCTCGTACCTCTTGGTCGGGTACCCCAACACGTCGAGCCGGTCGTTGAAGACCCTGTGCTCCCGTCCGTGGACGGCTTCTTGCCCGATGAACCCGGCGACCTGACGCTTGAGCGCCGGATCGGTGATCCGGTCCCGGTAGTGACGAACCGACCGCACGAAGTAGTCCTCCCCGTCGGGGAACACGGACGAGAGCGCCATGATCACGTGCCCGGAAATGAGATCGCCGTCGGCGGCGAAGTCATGTGGCAGGTCCCGCATGGACTCCTCGAAGGTCATACGCCGCGTCGGAACCGTCCGTTCGGCGTTGCTGGTCTGGGCCACTGTGGACGCCTGTGTCATCTCTCTCGCCTCCCGCTCGGCTGCGACCGCTCATGGTAGACTAATTGAGTGATTTACTCAAATCCTCTATTCCATGGGAGTTGCCGTGGTCGCTGACGCTGACCCCACACAGGGGACAAAGGGAGCCCAGACCCGTCGGGCGATCCTCCAGGCGGCGATCACGCGCTTCGGCCGGGACGGGTTTCGTGCCACCTCGGTTGCTGACATCGCCCGGGATGCCTCGGTCGGTGGGACGGTCGCCTATGCCTATTTCCCGAACAAGGAGGCATTGTTCCTGGCCGCAGTCGACGAGGATGCGGCTGGGGTCATCCAAGAGGGCCTCGCGACCGTGTTGGGGCAACCGGACGTCCGGCGCTGGCACGACACCTTGATTTTCACCCTGGTAGACGCCGTTTCACACCACCCGCTGGCGCGCCGGTTGCTGGCCGGTTTGGAGCCCGATGTGACGGTCCGGGTCCTCGAGATCCCCGCGCTGAACGAGCTGCGCAAGGCCTGTACGGAGCTCTTGCGTACGGGCCAGGCGGCCGGTACGGTGCGCGCCGATATCGACCCCGCCGCCGTGGGGAACGGCATCATCGCCCTGATGCTGGCGGTCCTCATGTCCGTCACCCAGCTCGGGAGTGAGCCGGCGGTGGCGTATTCGCGCGACGTGACGGCCGTATTCGAGGCGGCGCTGACGTCACCGACCGCCGCTGGCTGACCAACCTGGCAGCATCGCCCCAGGCCCGGGGTGCCTGAGCCGCCCCTGTTTCCCCTGTTTCATGACCCTGACGTTAACGTTAAACTTGGGGAAGTGAGTGCGACGACCCTGGCCAACGGCAACGGTTCGGCCCCCGTCGGCCTGGCGGGCCCTGGCCAGTCGTCGTACCGCTGGATCGCACTGGCAACGGTCACCCTGGGCACGCTCATGGTGTTCATCAACCAGTCCATCGTCCTCATCTCCTTACCCGACATCTTCCGCGGCATTCAGCTCAATCCGCTGACCCCCGGCAACACCGGCTACCTGCTCTGGATGCTGATGGGTTTCACGGTCGTTCTGGCGGTGCTGGTAGTCACCCTGGGCCGCGTCGGCGACATCTTCGGCCGGGTCAAGATCTTCAACCTCGGCTTCATGGTCTTCACCGCCTTCTCGCTGCTGCTCGCCGTGACCTGGTTCACCGGGACATCGGCTGCCATCTGGCTGATAGCGATGCGCATCGGGCAGGGGGTCGGCGGGGCCATGCTCTTTGCCAATTCGTCGGCCATCATCACCGACGCATTCCCCTCCGACCAGCGTGGCCTTGGTCTGGGGATCAACAACACTGCGGCCATCGCGGGCTCATTTGTCGGACTCGTCCTCGGCGGCGTGCTGGCGCCCGTCGAGTGGCATCTGGTCTTCCTGATCTCGGTGCCCGTCGGCATCCTGGGCACCCTTGTGGCCTACGTGAAGCTCGAGGAAAGGGGGGTGCGCACACCCGGCCAAGATCGACTGGCTAGGGAACGTCACCTTCGCCGCCGGCCTCATCTTGGTGTTGGTCGGGATCACCTATGGACTGCTCCCCTACGGCGGGCATTCCATGGGCTGGACCAACCCCAAGGTGCTGGTCGAGATCTTCGGTGGCGTCCTCGTGCTGATCGTCTTCGGCTTTGTCGAGACCAGGGTAAAGCAGCCGATGTTCAAGCTCTCCCTCTTCCGCGTCCGTGCCTTCTCGGCGGGAAACGTGGCGAGCTTCCTCGCCTCGCTGAGCCGGGGCGGTTTGATGTTCATGTTGATCATCTGGCTGCAGGGCATCTGGCTCCCTCTGCACGGCTTCAGCTTCTCCGAGACACCGTTGTGGGCCGGTATCTACATGATCCCGTTGACCATCGGGCTGTTAGCGGCGGCGCCTTTGAGCGGCATGCTGGCCGACCGCTACGGTGCCCGGCCCTTCGCGACGGGTGGGTTGGTTCTCGCCGCGCTCACCTTCATCCTCCTGAGCTTCCTGCCGGTCAACTTCTCCTACATTGGCTTCGCCGCACTCATCTTTTTGAACTCCGTCGGGATGGGCATGTTCATCGCGCCGAACCAAACCGGGATCATGAACAGCTTGCCCGCCGACCAGCGAGGCGCCGGTGCGGGAATGGCGGGGACCTTCAACGCGTCAGCCCAGGTCCTGTCCATCGGAATCTTCTTCACGCTCATGATCCTCGGGCTGGCCTCGACGCTGCCGTCGGCGCTCTACCACGGCCTCACGGCCCAGGGCATCAGCCCAGCGGTGGCGGCGAGGGTGTCCCACCTCCCGCCAGTCGGCAGCCTCTTCGCGGCGTTCCTGGGGTACAACCCGATGCAAGTCCTGCTGGGCCACGCCGAACTGTCCCGGCTGCCGCACTCGACTGCCCAGTACCTGACCAGTCGTCAATACTTCCCGCACCTGATCGCGCCCGCTTTCTCGAAGGGTCTGACCGAGGCGTTCTCCTTCGCGGCCGGTGCGTGTCTCCTCGGAGCCGTGGCATCGCTCCTCCGAGGCGGCAAGTACCACCACGAAGATGTCCAGACCGTCGAGGCGCACACCGACCGGGTCCCAGCCCAGGAAGCCGTGGCCGAGACGGAGTCCTTGGTGGTGGATTGAAGTGGCTGTCTCGACGCAGCGTCAGGAGGTGAAGGTGACCACATCCGCCCTGAAGGAAGAGGGCGACGCCGGCATCCGCATCACGGATGCCGCGACTCGGGTGGGCGTCTCGGCCCGGACTCTGCGCTACTACGAGGAGCTCGGACTTCTGACGCCCTCGCTCTACACCTCGGGTGGTGAGCGTCGCTACACGCAAGAAGACCTCGCCCACCTGCAGCGCATTCTCGAGCTGCGCGAGGTCCTCGGCATGAACCTCGACGAGATCCGGGAGTTCCTGGCATTGGAGACGAGACTCGACGAACTCCGGGCCTCGTACCGCGCCACCAAGGGTGCGACGAGCAAGAAGGCGTTGGCCGAGCAGAGGGCCACGCTGCAGGAGGCCCTGGTGCTGAACGAGTCGTTGGAGGAACAGATCAGCGCCAAGCTGGCCCGTATGGATGGCTTTCGGACCAAATTGCGCAGCGACGCCCAACGTTGCCGCGAGCTGCTGGCCGAGCTGGAGTAGTTCCTTTTATTGATCCGATCCGGAGACAGGTTCGGGAAATGGTGCGTACGCTGGCGGGGTGGCCACTGACGACGACGTGGCGCTGGGCTTCGCTCGATCGTTGCCGGCGAAGGATTAGCCGCCCACCGCCATGAGGCTCGCTCGCCCGTGACGCAGCCGACGGGAGCAGTTGCTCCAGCGCAGCGACGGCCGAGCCCCGTCGGCTGGATCCGCTCCAAGGACCCGGATCTTCTCGTCGTCAAACGCTCGGTCAGAGCTGCCGTCGTCATGCCTTCGGTGTTCGCGCTGGCCCACTTCACCTTCTCGAACGGCCAGGTCGCCCTCTTCGGGGCCTTCGGCTCGTTCGCTCTTCTTCTGCTGGTGGAGTTCACCGGGCGTCTGCACACCCGTCTCGCCTCCTACGCGGGCCTCGCCGTCGTCGGCGCCTGCTTCACAGTGTTGGGCACCGCGGCGTCGACGCAGAAGGCTGCCGCCGTTGTGACGATGGGCGTCGTCGGCTTTGCCGTGCTCTTCGCAGGGATTGTGGCGCCCCAAGCGGCGACGGCGACGACCGCGGCGCTCCTCACCTTCGTCCTGCCCGTCGCGGTGGCAGAGCCGGCGTCGGCCATAGGGCCTCGCCTGATCGGGTGGGCGCTTGCGGTTGCCTTTTGCGTCCCGGCATGCCTGTTCTTGTGGCCGCCTCCCTGGCATGACAATCTGCGTCGCCGGCTTGCTGCGGCAATTTCCGCCGTGGCCCGCCTTGCCGACACCCGGTCGCGCGGCGCGGACGACACTCAGGCGTACAGCGACGTGAGCTCCGAACTGCAGCACCTCCGCCAGCAGTTTTCCGGCACGCCCTACCCCCCGACGGGTGCGGCGTCGGGTGCCGTCGCGCTCTCCAAGTTGGTGGGTCGCGTCGAATGGGTCGCGGGCAACACCGCCCTGATCGGGGACGAACACTGGTTGACGGAGCCGCCCACGGCGAGGGCGGTCACCGAGCAGGTCGCCGAGACGCTCCGTCAGACTGCTGCGCTGATCTGTGACGGCGACGGTCACCCGGTGCACGATCCGGAGCGGGTCGAGGCGGTGCAGGAATCCACCCGGAGGCTCGATCAGCTGATCGGCGCGGAGCTCGAGGCCGATGTGAGCTCGTTGTCCGAATCGGAGACAGCGGCACCGAACGACCCCGCTGCTCTCGCTGAGCCCGTCGGGGAGGAGGGCATCGCCGATTCCCTCGATCCCGGCTTCCACGCCCGCGCGCTTGGCATCGCAACCGAATTGGTGGCCGACGCCGCCCTGGAGGCGGCCGGTGCCGAAGCGGTCGTCGACCTTCAAATGGGCATGGCAGATGAATCGGCCTCGCATGTCTTTGGACACAGGCTCGTCTCCCATCTCTCATTGCACTCCGTCTGGTTCCGCAATTCCTTGCGGGGGGCAGTGGGTCTGGCCCTGGCGGTGGCGGTGGTAGAGGTCACGAATGTCTCGCACGGGTTCTGGGTGGTGCTCGGGACCCTGTCGGTGTTGCGTTCCAGCGCCCTCGGGACGGGGGCGACCGCCCTGCGCGCCGTCGGGGGTACGACCGTCGGCTTCATTGCAGGGTCAGCGATCATGATCGGCCTTGCCGATCATTCGATCTTTCTGTGGGTACTGCTTCCCGTCGTGGTGCTGATATCCGGTATGGCGCCTTCCATGATCTCCTTCGCCGCCGGACAGGCTGCGTTCACCCTGGTGGTGATCATCCTCTTCAACATCATTCAGCCCGTCGGCTGGAAGGTCGGACTGACGAGGATCGAAGATGTGGCCATCGGATGCGGTGTCAGCATCGTGGTCGGGTTCCTGTTCTGGCCCCGTGGTGCTACCGCCGCATTCGGGCGATCTCTCTCCACCGCCTTCGCCACCAGCTCGGCGTACCTGGCCGACGCCGTCGAACGGTTGACGACGACGCGCCGGCAGGTGGACACCGACGCCAGCCAGCGGGCCTCATACCGGGCCTACCTCCTGTGCGACGACGCCTACCGGCAGTTCTTCGCCGAGCGAGGAGCGAAGGTCGTGTCGGTGGAGACCATCTCCCGGCTTTTCACGGGATCGAACAGGCTCAGGCTGGCCGCCTTCACGCTCGCGACGCTCCCGGTGCGACCGCCCGCCGCGGGCCAGCCCGAAGTCGAGTCGGTGGCCGTCGCCGAGGCAGTCCTCCGTGACTCCTACGCGGCCACACAGCGTTGGTACGAGCGTTTCGCCGACGTCCTGGCCGACCGGCGCGAGGTGCTGGATGAACCGCCACCACATGGTGGGGTCCTCCAAGACGTCTTGCGTAAAGCGTTCGAGGACGTCAGGGAGCAGCAGCGGTCCGATCGGGTGCAGACAACGCAGCAGATGTTGTGGGCGGATGAGTTGCTGGAGAATCAGGGCCAGCTGCAGAGAGACCTGCAGGCGTCGGCTGACCTCTTTGTCCGGGGCAGGCGCCGCAGTCGTCTGATCTGATAGTTCCGCCGTTCGCCCCAGCGGTCCCTACGATGGCGTGAGGCGGTCGTCGGCTCGGAGGCCGTGAAGGCGGATGCAGAGAGGGAGCTGATGGCGCTGAGGTTCACCTATCCAAAGAAGGCCGCCTTGGCCAGCATCGCCATCATTGTCTGTGCGCCCGTACTCGGCGTTATCGGCGCCGGTGCAGCAACCACCACGACCACCGTCGTGCCCAAACCGTCGGCGACCACGACGACGAAGGGGCATCCAGCCACGACGACGACGTTGCGACCGCCGATCGTCACCACGACGACGGTGCCGGCGACCACCAGCACGTCGATCATCGCGGCGCCTGTCGGGCCGTCGACCACCACGACGACCGTGCCGCAGCACGTGGTCAACCAGCCCAACCTGAACGCCCTGAGCCCACACGTTCTCCCGTTGCGCGGTTCGGGTGTGCTCTACCAGAGCAGCAGTGGCGTGACCTCGGTGGGGGTCGGCCCGAGTGTCCCGAGCTACCTGAGCTCGCCGGGCGGGCCTTACCTCTATGACGCCAAGGGACGGGTGATCCTGCTCCACGGGGTGAACGTCGTGTACAAGCACGCGCCGTACATCGCCTATCCCGATCCCGGCGAGCCGTGGAACTTCGACGCGACAGATGCCGCGAAAATGCAGCGACTGGGGTTCAATGTCGTCCGGCTCGGCATCGAATGGCAGGCGCTCGAGCCCGGCTCCGGTGGGCCCAACCAACCGCAGGTCTGCACGCCGGGCCTCCCCGGCAACGCCCACGAATGGAACCGTGCCGTGGCAGAGCAGTACCTGAGCCACGTGGCGGCCACGGTCAAGCTGCTGGCCCGCTACGGGATCTACACGCTGCTCGACATGCACCAGGACGTCTACAACCAGAATTTCCGAGGTGAGGGCGCCCCGAATTGGGCCGTGTGCACCGACAACGTGCCGATCGTCCCCGAGGCTGGCCGGTGGTCGAGCAACTACTCGAACCCCACTCTGCAAACCGCTGTGGCGCACTTTTGGAGCAACGACGTGGTGGGGAATCTCCAGGGCAACTACGACATGGCCTGGAAGACGGTGGCGCAATACTTCAAGAACGACCCCTGGGTGGTCGGGTACGACCCGTACAACGAGCCGTTCTCCACCGAGACTCAGACGGCCTCGGAGTCCACCTTCACCGGACAGCTGGAGTGCTTCTACATCGGCAGGGCCTACGCCGCCTCGGCCTCACTGGCCAACGGGGCGGGTGCGCTCAACTGCCCCGTTGGCGACCCCGCCAACGGCGTGATCCCGACCATCCAGTCGGTCGACAGCCATCACCTGACTTTCGTGGAACCGGACATCTACTGGGTGACCGGCGGAAACGTCCCCTCGCAGTTGGGACCGCTGCCCTTCACGCGCATCGTGTTCAATTTCCACACCTACTGCGGCGACCGCAGCCCGGTCACGGGTAATCCGACCGACCTCCTCAAATGCCTGCAGGCGGAGGAGACCTCGGCCTCCGAGCAGGACGTCACCCGCCTATCCATGAGCTCCGCAGCCCAGCCCAGCGGGCCCGCCATCTTCATGAGCGAGTTCGGCGCGACGACGAGCGTCCCCCTGGCGGGGTTCGATGTCGAGTGGGCCGGGCTGGACCAATTGGGTTGGATCTACTGGGCCTGGAAGTACTACGACGATCCGACGGGCTCGTCAGCCGAGGGCTTGGTGCAACCCGACGGATCGTATTCGCCGATCGTGACGCTACTCTCCCGCACCTATCCGCAGGCGGTTGCGGGTGACCCCAACTCCGTTATCTTCAACCCGTTCACAGGGGCGTTCAACATGGTCTACGCACCGACGGCGGCGGCGCACGGGGTGACGACGGTGGCGATCGCGGCCTCGGAGCACTACCCGAATGGGTGGTGCTCGGCGGTCAAGGGTGGCCGCATCACCTCGCAGCCCGGGGCGAACCACCTCACCGTGCAGACCGTCGGGCACCCGGCGCAGGTCTACATCACCGTCACCGCCGGTGCGTGCCCTTCGTCGTGACCTACGAACGCTCCTGGCTGTGCACGTCGAAGAAGATCGGCAAGAGGTAGTTGACGTAGAAGGTGTGCACCGTGAGGCCCGGGTAAGCCAGGTCCTCGCGGCGCTCGATCGAGACCCGATCGTCCTTCTCGGCGTACCGCTCGCAGGCCTCGAGCGCATCGTCGACGTCTTGGCGCGAGTCCAGCAACAGACCGAGGTGGTCGGAGCCAGGCGAGTGGATCGGCCGCTCGCTCTCCAGCACTTGAATGAACTGGTCCGAGCCGCACATCAATAGGCGGCAGGGTCGGCCGGCCACGTCGATGTCGAAGCCACTCCAGCCAAAGATCGAGCCGTAGAACCCGTCAATCTCCTCGCGCAGCGCAGTGGTCAGACTGCCGACAGGCACCGTCAGCTCCATGTGATCGAACCGCACTACGAACGACCCATGCTCTGGACGTCGAAGTAGATCGGCAAGAGGTACTTGACGTAGAAGGCGTGCACCGTCAGCCCCGGATAGACGAGATCCTCGTACTTCTTGATCGACACCCGGTCGTCCTTCTCGGCGTACCGCTCGCAGGCCTCGAGCAGGTCGTCGACTTCCTCCCGGGTGTCCTGCAACAGTCCCAAGTGGTCGTAGCCGGGCGAACTCATCGGTCGCTCACTCTCCGCCAGGAGAAGGAATTGGTCGGCGTCGGGCATCAGCAGGTGACAGGACTGCCCGACCACGTCGGTGTCGAAGCCCTTCCAGCCGAAGATCGAGCCGTAGAAGCCATCGATCTCCTCGCGCAGCGCCGTACTCAGGCTGCCCACCGGAAACGTCAACTCCATGTGGTTGAAGCGCATCGTCCCCCGTCCCTTCCCTGTCCGTTCTCCGGCCCTCAGTCTGACCGACTCAGCGCCCGCGTTCTCGCTGGGCGGCGGCGAGACGCTGGCAGTCGAAGGGATCAGGCCCACCGAGCGCTCCGAAGGGAGCGCTCTTCGAACAAGAACGGGTTCCAATCCCTTCAGCAGATGCCGGTGTCTCTCGGGCCGGGCCAGCCATTTTGGAGAGAGTTATCCAAAACCGGGCGAAGGGGGCTAAAGGCACCCCCGGGGTGCGCACCGAGACTCAGATTGCAGGCTTCCCGACATAGTCGGGAGGAAGGAGAGTGCATCATGAGGCACCGCCGTCGAGTCCCACGCCAACCTGTTGGCTGGGAAGGGACCTGCCATATCGTTGGCGATTCCGCCGCACTCTCGCGAGAGTGCCGGGTCGTCGACATCTCGATGCTCGGTCTTGGAATGACGGTGGAGCACCCTTCGCCGTCCGAGCTCTTGGGACGGCGCATCTCTGTGGATTTCTCTGACGTCGGTGATTCGTTCAGCATCCGACTCGAAGGTGTGGTCAGAAATGCGGTATCAACTCTGGACGGAGTCGTCCGGGTAGGGATCTCGTTCGATGGGCTCGCCGAGCAGGAGGAGCCGGGCGCAGTTGCTGTCGACAACATGAGCTCCGCACCCGACGACAACGGACGTTGGCGCGTTCGAAGTCACTAGGACGCGAGGCGGCGCTCGACCAGATCAGTGGAAACGGACTCCTCAGGCTCTCTCAGCCATCATCTCTCCTGAGCGGACGACAGGTGTAGCGAGGAAAGCGGTTCCGATTCACCCGACCAGCGGAGAACCTACCGGATTCAGGCGGTGGTGCTGCAACGATGTCGAACTCTTGATCGCACCTCTTCACGCGAGAACCGGGCATTCGTCACAGTGGCTGTGGTACAAGCGAGTGATCATCTGTCGCGACACAGCCATTACTTTGGCTACCTGGGCGAAGCTCAACTGCTCTTCATCGACCATCGCACGGACCAGACCGGCTCGGTAGACCATTACGGCGTGCTCGTACGCGTCGACTGCCGCCGAGGATCTCAGACGGGCGTGGCGACCTCCCTGCGCTATGAGATCAGCGACGATCTCCGAAACGGGCATACCGGCCACCAGACGCTCCCGGGCCATATCGGTCGATGCGACCCCGTCACCAATCGCTCTCTGAGCCTCTTCACCGGTCTGCTCGATTCGCTTGATCGCCTCGAGCAGCCAAGCGGTACTCGCTGTGGGGGTCATCGCAGACCCGCCTTCCATAAGGGTTCGCGCCAGCAGGTCGGCGCAAGCAGACTTGCGTTTGGGATGTGGCAATCGTACGTGCCAGGGGCCCGAGCAACCGGTAATGGGCCAGGTGTACGGCCGAATCGGCGGCAACCCCAGGTGCGCGGTCCACTAAATGGGGTTAAGGGGACTAGCGGATAGGCCGTGAGTCCGGGCTCCACCGGTTGCGCCAGTCGATGAGCTTGGCGGTGATGAGCAGGGCGACCACCAGGCAGAGCTGAGCATGGCGGTGTCGGGTTCGCCGATCGGTGTTGCGACGGAGCTGGCCGTAGTTGGAGAGCCATGAATTGGTCCCTTCGACCACCCAGCGCAGCCCGAGTCGCATCGGCTGCTTCACTTTGTCGGCGACGCCGGGCCTCGAGCGGAGCTGGATGTTGAGATCGCCGAGGCCGCGACCGGCCAGCTGGGCGCGGACTTTGGGGTAGTCGTAACCACGGTCGAGGTGCAGGGTCTCGATCTCTTCGAGCAGTCCCGCCTGAGCCAGGTCGTCGAGGGTGGGGTCGAGCATCTTGACGTCGTTGCGGTTGGCGCCGTCGAGGGCCCAGCCGATCGGGATGCCGTGCGCATCGGTGGCGATCGACCACTTCCAGCCGATTTTTGCCCGGTCCGTGGGGTTCTTGCCCGTGCCTTCGCCGCCACAGGGCGCCTTGTGCAAGGACCCGTCGAGTGCCACTTCGGAGAGATCGAGACCGATGATGCGGTCATAGGCGTGGACGGCGTGGCGGCGCAGGGCGTCGAACACGCCGGCGACGACCCACTCGTCACGGCGCGCTCGCAGCGTGGTATCGGATACCTGGTACTCGAGGATCGCCTCGACACTCACCCACGAACAGCCGGTGACCAGGCGGATGAGGATCCCCCAAAAGCACAACCGGTCCGAGACCCGCGGCCGGGGACAACCCAAGGGGTGGTTCTTCGGAGCCGGGGGGATCAGGGGCTCGATGACCGCCCAGATGGCATCTACCACTTCGGGCTCGAGTGCGCGCATTATGGGGGTGACCTCCACTTGGTCGTTGGTTGGGACGCACCCAGAATCAAATCTGGGCCATCACAACGACCGGTGGATGGTCACCTATCCACGCGGCCCCTAAGCCCAACCGAGCACCCCCAACCGGATTCGAACCGGTGCTGCCGCCGTGAAAGGGCGGTGTCCTAGGCCGCTAGACGATGGGGGCCGGTACCCGTGCCGTCGGCACGGAACGTCCAATCCTAATGGGCACCGATCGGGACGCCCGGCGCCGAGGTGTCGCGGACCAGAGGGGCGGGCAGCGCCTCGGGAGCGTGGTACGTGCAGGCCAAGAACGTCTGCACGTACCCGATGACCAGTGCGGTGGCACCCAGGATGTGGACCTCGACGAGCAGCGCCGGTAGGTGGGTGAAGTACTGGGTGTAGCCGACGGCCGCCTGCGCCACCAGCACCACCAGCAAGATGCGTGCGGCGCGGCGCACCCGTTCGGGTACGTCGCCCATGTGGATGGCCACCACCAGGCCGATGGTCACGCCGACGAGGAGCAGGGCCAAGCTCGAGTGGAGCTCGGCCATGTCGCGCAGGGCGATGGGGATGCGCTTGGCCATCTGCTGTCCTGAGGCATCGCCGGCGTGCGGGCCGGCGCCGGTGGTGGCGGTGCCGGCGGCGATGACCACTGCCAGGAGCGCCAGTGCTCCGTAGAAGAGCCGGATCACCGGACGGGGCACCAGCGGGTGTGCCGATCCGGGCCCGTAGGCGCGGGTGGAGCGGTGCACGAGGATCACGGCGTCGACGAGGAGGAGCATGGTGGCGAAGAAGTGCACCATGACCACGTAGGGGTTGAGCTTGGTGTAGACGACGATCCCGCCCAGGACGGCCTGGGCCAGCACCCCGCCCACCAGCCCACCGCTGAGCCAGATCAGATCCCGGCGCCGCGGGGTGCGGAAGACCGACCCGAGGAAGGCGGCGATCACCGCCACGGTCAGCACGACGGTCACCAGGCGGTTCCCGAACTCGACCAGGCCGTGGAACTGCAGCGCCGGGGTCAGGTGCCCGACCGAGCACTCGGGCCAGTCGGCGCAGCCGAGGCCGGATCCCGTCAGGCGGACTGCCGCGCCGGTCAGGACGATGAGGGCCGTCATGGCGAGGGCCAGGACATCGAGTCGGTGGCTCAGGGAGGGCGAGACAATGGGGGTGCGGCGCCGCGACACTCCGGGCAAGCGTATCGGCGGCCGCGGCCTGGTCCCGGGCGTGCCCCCGGTCGTAAGCTGATGGGGCATGACCATTGAGGTGCCTGCCCTCCCGGGCCAGCGAGCCAAGGGAACGCGGTCGACCGTTGGGGCCTACATCGCCCTGACCAAGCCCCGGATCATCGAGCTCCTGCTGGTCACGACGCTCCCCACCATGGTGGTGGCGCAGCGCGGCGTGCCTCCGGTGTGGCTCATGGCAGCCACGCTGGCGGGTGGCGCATGGGCGGCGGGCGGGGCCAACGCCATCAACATGGTGGTCGACCGCGACATCGACCGCCTGATGAACCGGACCAAGAACCGCCCGCTGGTGACCGGCGCCATGACACCCACCGCCGCCCTGGTGTTCGCCCTCTCGCTCGAGGTGGCGGCCTTCGTGGAGCTGTGGCTCGCCGTCAACCTGCTCTCGGCGGTGCTGGCCATCTCGGCCACCCTCTTCTACGTCTTCGTCTACACGCTGTGGCTGAAGCGACGCTCGACGCAGAACATCGTGATCGGGGGCGCGGCCGGAGCGGTGCCGGTCCTGGTCGGATGGGCGGCTGTGACCAACAGCCTCAGCTGGGCGCCCGTGGTGCTCTTCGCCATCATCTTCATCTGGACGCCGCCGCACTTCTGGTCGCTCGCCGTCCGCTACAAGGAGGACTACCGGGCGGCAGACGTGCCGATGCTGCCCGTAGTGGCGTCCATGAAGCGCACCACGACCGAGATCGTCTACTACACGGTGGCCCTTGTCGCCGTGTCGTTCCTGTTCGGCCCTGTGGCCCACCTGGGCTGGATCTATATGGTCACCGCGGCGGTGCTCGGCGCAGGCTTCCTGTATCTCGTCACCCGGCTGTGGGGGTTGGCCCAGAGCGACCGGGCCTCCGGACGCGAGGCCATGCGCGTCTTCGGGTACTCCATCACCTACCTGACCGTGCTCTTCGTGGCGATGGCGGCCGACGTACTCATCCGCAATCACCTTCACTAACGTCCCGCGGCATGAGCGACGCGCCACCTCCTGAGCCGCCGCTGGCGGCTGCCCCGGATGGGGTGGCGACCCCGGTCATGCGTCCGCCCCGCAAGCGGTTCATCCTCATCGGCGTCGGGATCGGCCTGTTGATCATCCTGATCATCGGGGTGACGACGAGCATCGGCACCAGCCCCAGCACGACGAGCGCCCCGCAGCAGGGCGGCCCGGTGCCCTCTTTCTCCGCTTCGAACGTCGGCCCCTCCGGCGCGGCCGACGTCTCGGTGCCGGCCGACGGCGGCGGGAACGGCACACCGGCAGTGTTGCTCTTCTTCGGGGCCTGGTGTTCGAGCTGCGCACAAGAGCTCCCGCCGCTGGCGGCTGCCGTGCGGGCACAGGACAAGGCCGGCGGCCCGCTCGCCAAGGTTCGAGTCATCGGCGTCGACAGCTTCGACAAGACCTCGACTGCGAAGACGTTCATTCACAACGAGGGGGTCACGTTTCCCGTGGCGTACGACCCCGCAGCCTCCATCACCAGCGGGCTCTTCTTTTTCCGCGGCGACCCCTACACGGTGTTCGTCAAGGCGAACGGCACGATCGACAGGATCGTCGCCGGCGCCCAGCTGACGCCGTCGTCCTTCACCGCCGACGAGCGCGCCCTGCTGCCCCGGACGTCCTAGGGAAGCTGCCCGGTCACTCCCACTTGAAGGTGAGTGCGGCGGCCACCGGCGCCGCGACCGCCCACACGGCGAGCACCGCCCAGGACTCGGCGGGCACGGCGGTGCCGCTGCCGAGCGTGGCGTGCAGGGCGGTGGAGAGTGCTGCGGCCGGTAGCAGCTTGGCGAAGTCGGCCAGCCCGCTCGGCAGCTTGGACAGGGGGACGATCATGCCGCCCAGAAGGAGGAGGATGAGGTAGAGGCCGTTGGCGGCGGCCAGGTTCACCTCGGCGCGCAGCGTGCCGGCCATGAGGAGGCCGATGCCGGCGAACGCGGCCGAGCCGAGGAGCACGGCGCCGATCGCACCGGCCACCGCGACCGCGCCGCCGCCACCCGGGTTCCAGCCCAGCGCCAGCCCGACCGGGAGGAGCACGGCGGCCTGCAGGAGCTCGACCGCAATGATCGTGATGATCTTGGCGCCGAGCAGGCGCGGGCGGCCGAGTGGGGTGGCGCCGAGGCGCTTGAGCACGCCGTAACCGCGCTCGAAGCCGGTGGCGATGCCGAGCGAGACCATCGCCGTCGACATCACCGCCAGCGCCAAAATGCCGGGTACGAAGAAGTTGGCCGGCTTGGCCGTCGGCGTGGACACCACCGAGACCTTCGAGAAGAAGAGCAGGAAGACGACCGGGATGCCCAGGGTCAGCAGCAGGGTCTCGCCGCGGCGCAGCGTCATGTGCACCTCGACCGAGGTCTGCGCGGCGAGCGGTCGCAGGTCGCTTGCGGTCATCGGGCGCGCCTCCGCCCGCGGCGAGTTGTGTCCCGGTTGCCCGCCGTTCCCTCATCGGCTCCAGCGGCGGCCGCCGCCCCCACCGCCTCGAAGTAGATGTCCTCGAGGGTTCGGCCCACCACCAGGTCGGTGAGCGTGGCGCTGCGGGCGGCCAGGAAGTTCGCCACGGCGGCCGTGACGGCCGGCGTCTCGGCGTCGGGGGCCTCCACCCGGTAGCGGCCCGCCGCGGTCTCGGTGACCGTGGCCCCGGGCCCGACGGCCGTGGCAAGGGCGATGACGTCGAGGGCGGGGGGTGCCCCGAAGCTCACGGCCTGGGAGGCGCCGGCGGCGAGCCCGGCTTCGGCGATCAGGCCCGGCGGCGTCCCTTCCATCACGATGCGGCCGGCGGAGAGGATCACGATCCGGTCCGCCATCTTCTCGGCTTCGCCCAGCTCGTGGGTGGTGAGCACCACGCACACCCCCTCCGCCCGCAGCCCGGCGACCACGGCGCGCACGGCGATGCGGCCCTCGGGGTCCACTCCCGCCGTCGGCTCGTCGAGGAACGCCACGCGTGGCCGCCCCACCAGGGCCAGAGCGAGGGAGAGCCGCCGCTGCTCGCCGCCCGAGAGGTGGCGCCAGGGCGTGGCGGCGGCGGCGCGCAGGCCGACCAGATCGAGGAGCTCGTCGACCGGGACGGGTTCGGGGTAGTAGCCGGCGAAAAGCCGGAGAACCCGGCGCGGCCCGAGCATCGGGTAGACGCCGCCACGCTGGAGCATGACCCCGACCCGCCCGCTCGAGCGCGGCGTGATCGGCGACGGGATTCAGCCCGAGGACCCGCACCCGACCGCCGGCCGGGCGCCGGTAGCCCTCGAGCGTCTCGACGGTCGACGTCTTGCCGGCGCCGTTGGGGCCGAGCACGGCCAACACTTCGCCGCCCTCCGCCGCCAGATCGATGCCGTCCACCGCGGCGGGGGTGCCGGCCGGCCCGTAGCGCACGGTGAGGCCGGTGACCTCGACAGCTGGCACGGCGTCGCAGGCTACTTTGAGCGCGAGTGATCGATATCCGGGTGCTTCGTGAGGATCCCGACTTCGTGAAGGCCGCGCTGGCCCGGCGCGGCGTGGATGCGGCCGAAGTGGAGGCCGTGCTCGAGTCCGACGCCGCGTGGAGCGCTCAGGTGCAGGCCGCGGAGTCGATGCGGGCCGAGGTCAAGGAGCTCTCGCGCCAGGTGGGGCAGGCCAAGAAGGCGGGCGACGACGCGCGGGCCGCGGAGCTCAGCGAGCAGAGCCGGAACCTGGGCGGGGCGGAGCGCGCCGCTGCGGCGGCGGCCGAGGACATGCTGCAGCGGCGGCAGAGGGGGTTGCTGTATCTCCCCAACCTCCCGGCGGAGGACGCGCCAGACGGGCTGGGTGAGGACGACAACGTGGAAGTCCGCCGCTGGTGGCCCGGACAGGACGCCGGGAAGCCGGCACCCGGCCGGGCGGAACACCAGAAGGTCCCGCACTGGGAGATCGGCGAGGCCTTGCAGATCCTCGACATGGAGCGCGGCGCCCGGTTGGCGGGCTCGATGTTCCCCCTGTACCGGGGCCCGGGGGCACGCCTCTTGCGGGCGCTGACGGCGTTCGCCCTCGATCGGCACTCGCCGCCCTACGAGGAGATCCGGCCGCCGACGGTGGTGCTGACCGAGACCATGACCTCGACGGGCCACCTGCCCAAGTTCGCCGACGACGCCTATCACGTGGAGCGGGACGACCTGTGGCTCATCCCGACGGCCGAGGTGCCGCTCACCTCCCTGCACCGCGGCGACATCCTTGAAGAATCCCAGCTCCCGCTGCGCTTCACCGCGGTGACGCCCTGCTACCGGCGTGAGGCGGGTTCGGCGGGCCGGGACACCCGGGGTCTGTTACGGGTGCACGAGTTCGACAAGGTGGAACTGTTCGCCTACGCCACGCCCGGGGGCGCGCTCGACGCCCAGGCCGACATCTTGGAGCGGGCCGAGTCGATGCTGCAGGAGCTCGAACTGCCCTACCGGCTCCTCGACCTGTGCTGCGGTGACCTGAGCGGATCGTCGGCCCGCACCTTCGACCTGGAGGTCTACTCGCCCGGTGTCGACCGCTGGCTCGAGGTCAGCTCGGTCAGCTGGTTCAGGGACTACCAGGCTCGACGCGCCAACGTGCGCTTCCGACCGACGGGCGGCGGGGGCGGCAGCGGCAGCGGGCTGCAGCTGGTGCACACGGTCAACGGCTCCGCCCTGGCCTGGCCCCGTATCTGGGCCACGCTGGTGGAGCACGGGCGTCAATCCGACGGGACGGTGCTCCTGCCAGAGTGCCTGGCGCCCTACCTGGGCGGGGAACTCCTGATCAAAGCGCCATGAGACCGGAGGAGGTGGATGTCAAAACTCTAAGCAATTCTGCTTATAGTTCGGGAAGGCGTCGCCGGCTGCGGTTCCGGCCCCGGCTCCAGCTCCGGCCGCGACAGCAGCTGGTGTCCATGGTCCGGCCGACCCGGGCGCGGACAAGGCCCTGGGCCAGGGCCGAGACGCCATGACCGTCACCGACGTCGAGGGGAGCGGGCCGAAGGAGCACTTCGGCTTCGGCGATCGGCTCGAGATCATCGCCGAGGAGAGCCGCCGCCTGAGCGACACCGTCGCGGCGCTCGATCTCGAAGCCAGGGTGCCGTCGACGCCGGAATGGGTCGTCCGTGACCTGGCCCATCACATCGGTGAGGTCCAGTGGTACTGGGGCGAGAACGTGCGGGCCCAGAACGCCGACGAGCGCTCCGGGGCCGAGCTCACCGCGTTTCCCGAGGACAGCGACCTGCTGGCCTGGTTGGGTTGGTGCACCTATTCCCTGCTCAGCGCCCTGCGCGACGCCGGACCCGACGCGCCCTGCTGGGCCTGGTGGCCCGAGCCCCACACGGCGGGCGCGGTGGGCCGGCACCAGGCCCAAGAAGTGTCCGTGCACCGCTGGGACGCCGATGGCGTCACCGGCACGGCGGCGCCGCTGCATCCGGGGCTGGCCGACGACGGGGTGCCCGAGTTCATCGAGATCATGGTGGGAGCCGACTTGGCGGACCTGCCCGGGGCCGTCACATTGACCGCCAGCGACACCGGAGCGAGCTGGCGTGTGGCGGGGACCCGGGCTGGGGCTTCGTCGGGGGCCGGCGGGGGCGCCGGGCGGGCCTCCGAGCTCCGGGCCACCGCCTCTGACCTGGTGCTCATGCTCTATCGGCGCCTGCCGGTGCCCGATGCCGCCGTGGAGGGCGACCCGATACTGGTGGCGGCGCTGCTGTCGCTGGCCGACACCCGATGACGGAGCTCACCTTCCTGGGGACGGGCAACTTCGACGCCCCGCCCGGCCGGTACTGGAATTCCTTCGTCATGGACGCGTCGGTCCTGGTGGAGCCCTCGCCCACCGCCCTGCCCCACCTGCGCCGCTGCGGCTTCGCCGTCCAGGACATCGAGGTCGTCGTCGTCTCGCACTTCCACGCCGACCACTGCTTCGGCTGGCCCTTTCTCATCGGGGCGGCCGCCGAGGCCGGCGGGGGGCGGACGCTCCATGTCGTCGGTCCACCCGGGATCGAGGCGCATTTGGCCCAGCTCAACGAGGCGGGAGCCGTCGCCTCGGTGACGAAGAAGGCCTACGCCAGCCTCGACCTGCGCTTCGTGGAGGTCGACGGGAGCTGGCAGGAGGCCGGGCCACTGCGCTTCCGAGCCGTCGAGGTCGACCACGTCCCCTACTTGCGCTGTTTCGGCTACCTCTTCGAGCGGGGCGCCCGGGTCGTGGCCTATTCGGGCGACACCACGCCGTGCGCCGGGCTGAGCGAGCTCGCCCGCGAGGCCGATGTCCTGGTCGTGGAGTGCAACGGGCGTCACACCCCGCCCGGGGTCCCGACCTCGCACATGGACGAGGAGTCGGTCCGGGCCCTGCAGGCCGCCCACCCCGACGTGCGCCTGATCCTGACCCACATGGGGTCGCAGGTAGACACGGCCAAGCTGCCCGGCGTCACCGTCCCGGACGACTTCGAGCGCCTGACGGTCTGATCAGTACTGGGCGCCGCCCCCGACCACGGGAGCGACCAGGGGTTTCCCGCCCATGGCACCGAAGAACCCGGCGTCGCCGCAGTTGAAGACCCCGCCGTCCGAGGCGATGAGCCAGTAGCCGCCCCCGTCGGGGGTGGCGGCCAGGCCAACCACCGGCGCCACCAGGGGATGCCCGCCCGGGGAGCCCTCGAAGGGGGCATCCCCGTAGGAGAACACGCCGCCGTCGCTGGCCACGAGCCAGTAGCCGCCCCCGTCGCTCGTGGCGGCCATGCCCACGATCGGCCGGACGAGGTGGAGGGAGCCTGCCGAGCCGTGGAACGCCGCGTCGCCGTAGCTGAAGACGCCCCCTCCGGAGGAAACCAGCCAGTAGCCGTGGCCGGTGGAGTCCGCCGCCATGCCCACGATGGCCCCGCCCACGGGCTGGCCAGCCCGGGAGCCGTAGAAACCGGCGTCGCCGAAGTTGAAGACGCCGCCGTCGGCTGCGACCTCCCAGTACCCGCCCCCGTCGGGGGTGGTCGCCATGCCCACGATGGGCGCGCTGCAGTGGCCGGCCCCCCATGGAGCCGTAGAAGCCGGCGTCGCCGTAGTTGAAGATGCCGCCGTCCCTGGCCACCATCCAGTAGCCGCCGCCGTCATGGGTGGCGGCCATCCCGACCACGGGCTGGTCGAGGACGTGCCCGCCCACCGAGCCGGAGAAGCCGGCGTCGCCGTAGCTGAAGATGCCCCCGTCGGCCGCCACCAGGTGGTAGCCGTGGCTCGAGACGGCGCGCAGCGGCACGGCCTGGGTCCCGTTGGGGCCGGTGACCTCCAGCGTGGCGCTGAAGGCGCCGAGGGACGGGGGCGTGAAGGTCAGTGCCAGGTTGCATGTGGCGCCGGCCGGCAGGTCGCAGTTGGTGCCGCTGAGCTGGAAGACCCCCCCGCCGCCGACGAGGGAGACGGTGATGTTCATGCCCTCGCCGGAGGCCCAGAGCTGCAGGGAGGAGGTCTGCGACTGGCCGGGCAGGATCGAGTCGTTGATGCCGTAGGGGAACACGCCGACCGGGAACAACGGGACTTCCTGGGCCCACGTGAAGTAGGGGGCCTGCGCCGTGTCGCCGCCCACGAAGAGCTGGGTGGTCGAGGGGCCGTAGCCGACCCCCATCAGGGCGGGCGCGGCGTAGTCACGCAGGATGATGTCGCGGTGGCCCCAGCACCCGCCCCCGCCCGTGACCGGGCAGGTCGAGTTGGTGCCGCCCGGCCCGTCGTCGTACATCCACATGGCCAGGGACACGCCCATCGACGGAGAGGAGGAGTAAGTCGAGCCACCCCCGTTGCCGTAGGGCGGGAAGCCTGGATCTGTGTGGGCGTTGGCGCCGGCCTGGGCGTAGGCGTTCAGGTTGGACGCCAGCCCGACGATCGGGGCAAGGCCACGGTCGACCCGCTCGAGGTCGGTCAGGACGAAGAGCTGCTCGGGCGGTGTTAACGAATTCCAGTTGGTGGGCAGGCTCATGGGACCGAGGCCCTCGACCTCGCGGTCGCCGTAGAGCGTCGTGAACCCGCTGGGGCAGTAGAGGTTGGGCTGGGCCAGGCTGCCACACGAACCGAAATACCCTGGTAGGGGCGTGATATTGCTCGCCGGGTTCTGAGGTGGGACGATCGCCGCGCCGGCACTGTCGTGCCGAGCCACCGGGAGGATCACGACCACCGCTGCGAGCGCCACGCAGACGGCGGCCCTTCCGAGAACTGACAAGATCGAACCATCCCCAATCGTTCGACGACCGGGTCGAGTGTCCCAGTTGCCTCGGGCCTGAGCAACTACGCCCGAGCCGCACCAGGTCAGCGCGTGTGCGAGGGCAACCGCTGCTGCCGGGCCAGCTTACGAACGCGTTAACGCGTTAACACCGGAGCCGTCAGGCGGCGGCGAAGCGGTAGCCCACGCCCCGCACGGTGGTGATGAGAACGGGGGTTGAAGGATCGGCCTCTATGCGACTGCGCAGCCGCTTGATGTGCACGTCGAGCGTCTTCGTGTCGCCGATGTAGTCGGTGCCCCACACGCGGTCGATCAGCACATCACGGGTGAGCACCCGGCCGGAGTTCTCCACCAGGAGCCTGAGCAGCTCGAACTCCTTGCGACGCAGGTGGACCTCTTCGCCGCGGACGAAGACCCGGCGCTGGTCGAAGTCGACCTTGATCCCGTTGGACTCCCAGATGCCGTCGCTCCCGAACTCAATCGATCCGGCCAGGTCACCGGACTCGGAGCCCCCCGGGGCCCGCCGGAGCACCGCTCGCATGCGGGCCACCAGCTCACGGAGCCGGTAGGGCTTGGTGACGTAGTCGTCGGCGCCCACCTCGAGGGCGACCACGGTGTCGATCTCGGTGCCCTTGGCCGTGACCATGATGATCGGCACCTGCGAGCGGGTGCGGATGGCCCGACACACGTCGATGCCCGACAGCTTTGGCAGCATGAGGTCCAGCAGCAGGATGTCGGGGGCGGTCTCGTCGTAGAGCTGCAGGGCCTCGTTGCCGTCGCGGGCCACCGTCACCCGGAAGCCCTCGTTGGTCAGGCCGATGACCAGGGCGTCGATGAAGGACTCCTCGTCCTCGGCCAGCAGCACCTTGACCGGGCCCTCGCCCGGGGTCTGGCGCCCCGCCTTCTTGGCGGTCTTGCCCCCTCCGGCCTTGGTCACGCCACCCGCTCGGCCTGCACCGGCAGGACCAGGGTGAAGGTGGAGCCCTCGCCCTCTCGGGACTCGACGTCGACCCAGCCCTGGTGGTTGTTGGCCACGTGCCGCACGATGGAGAGGCCCAGCCCGGTGCCGCCGGTGTCCCGGCTGCGCCCGTGGTCGACGCGGTAGAAGCGCTCGAAGATCCGATCGAGGTCCCGGGCCGGGATGCCGACCCCGTGGTCCTGTACCGAGAGCCGTACGTTGTCCCGCTCCTCAATACGCCAATTGGGGGAGATGACCGCGCTGGAGTCCGCCGGACCGGTTCCGGCGGCGTCACCCTCGGCGGTCACCACAGGGGGCACGGGCATGCTGGGCGCCGTCGTCCCCGTCGCCGCCGAGGCCCCGGGCGCGCTCTGGCCCAGCGGTGCGTACTGGTCGAGGATCTCGGGGGTGAAGACCGGCTCCACGTCCGCCGGCGCGATGTCGGAGGCTCCGGCCTCGGCCACCACCGCCGGGTACTCCCCGGTGACAGGGTCCGTTTGCGCGTGGTCGCCCATCTCGATGTCGTCATCGTCCTCACCGGACAGGGTGCCGACGATGGAGGGGTGGCTGAGGTTCGGGTTGAAGCGCTGCACGGCGCCGGTCACCACCACCTTCGAGTTGTCGTAGGAGTAGGTGATGGCGTTCTCCAGGAGGGCGTGCATGGCGGAGACGAGCTGGCGGCGGTCTCCCATGACGGCGACGGGTGGCGAGGGCTCGTGGAGGACGATCTCGATGCCGCGCTGGTCGGCGGTCGCGCGCACCCGCTCGATGGCGTCGGCCATCACCAGGTTGACCAACACCGGCTCGCGCGGCGGGGCCTCCTCGGACTCGATGCGCGAGAGGTCGAGCAAATCGTCGATGATGCGGCTGACCCGGAAGGCCTCGTTGTGGATGCGGCCGGCCAGGCGCTGGGCCACGTCGGGGTCGGGCTCGGAGACGAGCGTCTCGGCCAGGAGCCCCAGCGCGCCCATCGGCGTCTTGAGCTCGTGGCTCACGTTGGCCACGAAGTCGCGGCGGATCTCCTCGAGCCGGCGGCGCTCCGAGACGTCCTCGATGAGTGCGATGACGCCGAGCGGCCGGCGCCCGTCGTCGATCTGGCGGGCGCGTACCTGCAGTGTGCGGCGGGGCGGGCCGTAGAGGTCGAGGGTGCGCTCGGCCGACCCTTCGTGCCAGGCGTCCTCGAGGACGTCGGTCACCGCCTGTGCGGCGAGGGCGTCGCCGTGGCGGCTCACCATCAAGGCATTGGCGCGCCCGTTGCGGTAGATCACCGTGCCGTTCTCGTCGCAGAGCACGACACCTTGGGTGAGCGTGTCGAGCGACCTTCGCAGTCTGATGGCGTCGGAGCTCGACTCGGTGACGGCCTGGGCCGCTCCACCGGTGACCTGTTCGAGATAGGCCAGCGAGGTCTCGACGTTGTACTCGTCCTGGGGCGGATCGAGGCCGAGGCGGGTGCCCAGGGAAGCCAGGCGCTGTGAGATGGCCCGGCGACCCGAACGCCTGCCCAACGCAGCTGCGATGAAACCGACGAGGACGGCGACGGCGACGGCGATCGCAATGAAGATGATCGCCTGGGTCATGCTCAAATTGACTTCGCCCGGCGCACTGAGCGGCACGCCCCCAATATGACAGGGCTGGGGTGTGCCGGGCGAACAGGTTGTAGGGAGAGCGGGACATGACGTGCGTCTTCTTTCTGCCCCATGGTTGTGACGCGCGCCCTGAGCTGCCCTTCTGCAACCCCTGGACGCATGGGGAAGTGGGATGGCTTTCTTTGACGGACTGTGCCGGAGCGGAAGAACGGACTGTGCCGGAGCGGAAGAAAGGGCAGAAAGGCCATCAGGCGAACCGTTCTCCGGCCGGACGGCAGCTGGAAGGTCCGGCGCCGGCACTCAACACGGAGGGCACCAATGGTCGTGATGCACTTGGCCGATGTCACGCTCAACCCGAGCGTCAACGCGCTCCCGGGCGGTGGCACCCTGCAGCAACTGACGAACGGACTGGGCGCTTGGGCGTTGATCGCCGCGCTGGCCGGACTGTTGATCGGCGCCGCGGCCTGGGCGCTGGGCGTCCACGCCCAGAACTTCCAGCAGTCGATGGTCGGGCGCCGTGCCGTGCTGGTCTCGGGCCTGGCCGCCCTTCTGATCGGTGCGGCGCCCCCGATCATCAACTTCTTCTTCAACGCCGGGACGAACCTGCACTGATCCGCCGCATTGAACCGCTCGGACCACCTCACCGCTCCCGCACACCGTCCCGTTCACCGTTCATGCTGGCCGCCGGCTGCACCGGTCTCGACGCGCTGAACCCGATCTGCCAGGCCGGCAGCATCGGGGGCTCCCTGGCGTCGTCGGGCTTCGAATCGGTCCTGAGTGGGATCAGTCAGTGGGTGGCGAGCGGCGCGGAGTGGCTGCTGGGCCAGATCGGCGACGTCTTGAGCTCGACGACGACCGTCGATGTGGGCGCGACCTGGTTCAAGACCCACTACGGCCAGATGACGGCGCTGGCCGGCGTCGTCATTCTCCCCATGCTCCTGGCCTCGACCGTGCAGGCGGTGGTCCGCCAGAATCCCGGGCAGCTGGTCCGGACGTTCTTGTTGCAGCTTCCTCTGGCGCTGTTGCTGGCCGTGGTGGCGATCCAGGGCGTCATCCTGAGCCTGTCGGCCACCGACGCCATGAGCGACGCCGTCGCCGGTGGCTCCAATGCCGACGTGAGTTCCCTGCTCGCCGGCATGACTTCCGCCCTGGTGGCGGCTGCGGCCGACCCGACCATCGCCAGCTTCGTCCTCCTGTTGATTTCGCTGCTCGTCGCCGTGGCCGCGTTCGTGCTGTGGCTGGAGCTGCTGATCCGGGCCGCCGCCGTCTACGTGGCCGTGCTGTTCCTGCCCCTGGCGCTGGCAACACTCGTGTGGCCAGCCGTTTCGCACTGGTGCCGGCGGTTGGTCGAGACGTTGGCCGCCCTGATCATCTCCAAGTTCGTCATCGTGGCGACGCTGAGCCTGGCGGCGGGCGCCGTCTCCTCGGGAACGGCGGGCTCGGGGACCCACGGATCAGGCTTCTCGTCGGTCCTGTCCGGAGGCGCGCTCCTGCTCATGGCCACGTTCGTGCCCTTCGCCATCCTGCGTATGATCCCGGCGGTCGAGGCGGGTGCGGTGGCACATCTCGACGGGCTGCGTGAGCGGGGGACCGGCGCTGTGACCCGGGGTTTGCCCCGGACGGCGGCGAGCCATGCGCTGCACGAGGGGCTGGGGATGCTGGGTGACGGCCGGCTGATGGCCCGGACGGCGGCGGCGGGTGGCGGCGGCGGTGGCGATGGGGCTGGTGGCGTCGATGGTTCCATCCAGAAAACGGGAAATGACGGTACTGATTCGGGGATCCCTCAGGGCGAGGGGGACCCCAAGGCTCCGCAAGATCTTCGGGAGGCGGTCGCGCAAGGCGTCACCTCCGGGCCGAAGGGGCCTAAGCCGCTGCTGCCGGCGCCGGGCTCCGGCAGTGCGTCGACGCCCACGGGGTTTGAGCCCGATGTGGCGGATCGCGTGGGGGCCAGGAAGAGTACGGGGCTCGGTGCACGCCTCGGCCCTCGCACAACCGATGACATCTGGATGTGGGAGGGAGTCCCGCCGGGCTGTGGGCTGATGACGAGCTACAAGCCCGGGGAGCGGCGGTACTACATGGACGAGACCTCCTCGGTGAAGAAACTGCCGCCGGCGTGGCCACCGGGTCAGGGCCCCGACGCGTGAGCGGCGAACGGGGGTCGCGCTACCGGTTCGGACCACGCGAGCGCGGCGGCGCGCTGGCCGGATGGCGCGCCGGCCAAATCATGACTGTGGCCGTGGGTCTCGTCTTCGGCGTGCTCGTCCTGCGCTGGGAGCCCAACGCCGCCGGCGTGGCGGCAGCCGTCGGCATCCTCGTGCTCTACGGCGCGTTGGCCACAGTGCCGGTGTCCGGCCGGACGGGCGACGAGTGGCTGCCCGTGGTCGTCTGCTGGGGCGCGCGTCGGACCGGCCTCTGGAGGACGCGTGCTGGTGCCGTGCGCAGCGGGGCGCTGCGCGGGCTGCGCCTCCTGCGCGCCGGTTGGCAGGATATGGGCGTCGTGCACGACCGCACCGGGCGAACGCTCACCGCCGCGGTGTCACTGCGCGGCGGAAGCTTTGCCTTGCTCGGCGCCGATGAGCAGGACCGCCGGGTGGGCGCGTGGGCCTCGGTGCTGTCCTCGTTGGCCCGCGAGGGTTCGCCGGTGCACCGGGTGCAGTGGGTGGCGGCCTCCTTCCCCGACGATGGACAGGGCTTGCGGTCGTACGTCGCGACGGACGCCGTCTCCGATGCGGCCTCGGCCTGCACCGCCTCCTACGACGCGTTGCTGACCGACATGGACTCGTACACGTGTGCCCACGACGTCGTGCTGGCCGTGCAGGTGCGACTGACGCGGTCGGTCGAGGTGGGGTGCGCGACCCTGGCACGCGAAATCGGATCATTGGTCCGGCTGCTGGGCGACGCCGACGTCCAGGTCGAGTCGATCTTGTCGGCTGACGACCTGGCGGAGCAGCTGCTCCGAACCTATGAGCCGCGCGCCGTCCCGGTGGGTGGTGCAGCGCCGGACGACCACTGGCCGATGGCCATGCAGGAGACCTGGTCCCACGTGCGCGTGGACGGCATGGTCCACGCCACCTTCTGGGTGGCCGAGTGGCCGCGGATAGAAGTGCGCAGTGACTTCCTGGCGCCCGTTCTCCTCGGATCGGCTCGTTCGACGCTCGCCGTCGTCATGGAGCCGCTGGGCCCCGATGCAGCGGTGCGCAAGGTCGAGGCATCTCGGACGGCGGACCTGGCCGACGCCGAGTTGCGACGACGCGGTGGCTTCGTCTCGACCGCCCGGCATGCGCGCGAGTCGGAGGTCCTGGCCCGCCGCGAGGCTGAGCTCGCCGAGGGACATGCCTCGTTCCGCTATTCGGGCTTTGTCACCGTCTCCGCACCGAGCGAGGAAGAGCTGGTGGTGGCCTGTGACGCGGTGCAGCACGCGGCGGGACAGAGTCGGTTGGCGCTTCGCCGCCTCTACGGCGACCAGGCCTCGGGTTACACCTGCACGCTGCCTCTCTGCCGCGGGCTGTGCTGAAAGGTCGGTCGGGGAGGGGGCTGCCGTCGCTCGACGCGCCGGGCGAACAGCCCGAGCGGTTGCGTATCGGCCGAAGGTGGCGATTTGGCGGTATGGCATGCGGCACCGCTGAATATTTCTGCCGGGCAGAACATCCTGGATACTGCCGGTAGTTCATGCAGTAGTCACGCTTCCGGACCGGTTCGTTCACCCAATCGTCGTTGCGTGTCTGTAGTGTCTGCGGTCCCAATACGCATCCGAGGAACGTGGCTCCCCACGAGTAGGAGGGGTCTTGGCGCATGCTCCGGCTCTTGCCGCAGTCTCGAGTTACTAGGGCGCTCTTCGTCCCCTTCGCCCTGGTGGCGACCTTGCTCGTGGCTGCATGCGTCCCCACCGCAGGGGGAGGTACGGCGGCGGCCGCCGGTAGCGCGAACTCCCTGGGGGTCTATGTCGGGTACCAGTCGCCCGGCGGCGTACAGGCCTTCGGTCAAGCCGTCGGGGAGCAGCCGTCGTTCGCCATGGACTTCCTTGACGGGGATACCTGGTCCGGAATGATCGACCAGGCCAGCTCGTACATGGCGGCCTGGGGGGGTTCCGGCCTCACCATGATCTGGGGCGTCCCGATGCTCCCCAACGACAGCTCGGGCACCGACGGGAGCTCCGGAACCGGGTACAGCCTGCAGCAAGGGGCAACGGGTGCGTACAACACGTACTTCCTGCAATTGGCCCAGGACATGGTGGCGGGCGGCGAGGCGAATTCGATCATCCGTTTCGGCTGGGAATTCAATGGCGGGTGGTTCCCCTGGGCCGCCACCGGGCAGGCCGCCGCCTTCATCGGGTATTGGCAGCAGATCGTCGACACCATGCGATCGGTGCCGGGGCAGCAATTCACGTTCGAGTGGAACCCGACTATCGGCGGCGTGGGCAGCGACAACCTGGCCGACTACTACCCGGGGAACGCGTACGTCGACTACATCGGCCTCGATGTCTACGACCAGGCCTGGGGCTATTACGGTGCGCCTGGTTGCAGGGGAACGGCATGCCAGCAAGACCAGTTCAATACCATCCTCACCGAGCCTTTCGGCCTGAACTGGCTGGCCAGCTTCGCCGGTCAGCAGGGCAAGCCAATCGTGTTGCCCGAGTGGGGCCCCGGTGCGTTCAACCCGACGGACCTCAACGGCACGTATCAAGACGAGGAGCTCGGTGGCGGTGACGACCCGACCTTCATCAACGACATGATGGGCTGGATAGGCACCCACGACGTGGTCGAGGCCAGCTACTGGGACTTTCAGCAGGACGCCACGAATTTGGCTCCGTTGAGCGCGGCCGCATTGCAGAACGACCTCGCCGGAGGATTGCCTCCGGCGACCGGGTCTATCTCGTCGGGTGGGAGCGCAACGTCATCGTCATCGTCTGGCACCGCGGGGACGGGAGGCGTGACCTCGAGCTCGGGCGGCGGCTTCACCCCGACGCCCGTTCCTGTCTTTCCGACGAGCGGCCAGGCCGGCTCGGCCCTGACGATTTCGGGGCCGCCTACGGGGGTCACCTCGGAGGGCGCCCTCTTCTCGGCCATCCTGTCCACGGTGGTGACGGGGCGCGGCGACGCCGGCAGGGGCCGTGACCAGCTCGTCCTGTGTGGCCGTTCCGTGCCGCCCCGGAAGCAACGCGGTCAGCCGTCGCAACGTGGGACCCGGCGTCCTCGCCCCCGACGACGGTCTTTGCACGGTCTCCGTCTCCAACCCCGGCCATGTCGCGTCGCCTCCTCCTCGGCTTCCGTGACCCGGCCCGTGCCCAAGACTGACTCGAGAACGAGGATCCGGGTGCCGCACGCTGTGGCATCAGGTGCCTCGGCGGTGCTCACGGCGACGGTCGTCGGACGACCGGGCGAGCGGACCGGTACCGTGACTTTCTCCGCGGTGGGGAGCTCGGGACGGGCGCTCACCTGCGCCGGTGGCGACACCGTGCCCCCGTCTCCGGCGTCGCGACCTGCGACACCACTGCCGCCGTGGCCACCGGATCGCCCTACGTGGTGACGGCCACCTACAGCGGTGACAACACGTTCAATGTCAGCACGTCGAGTACCCGCACCATCAAGGTGCTCTGATCTCGAGAGGGACCCGGCGGGAGAAGTAGACGGCGGTCACCGTCACGATTCCGGCGGCGATGCCGAGAGCCCAGGTTGCTCCGGCGTGGAGGACCAGGACGGCGCCCACTAGCGCACCGCCGAACATGGACAGGACCGACGTCGTCCCGAGGCGGGCGTGCGGGTTGGTGCCCCCTGCCAGCCGCGAACCGGACGCCAGCCTCGTCAACGTCGTGGTCAGCACCGTGGTGGACATGTCGGGGACTCCGATGCGGCGGACGGCGGCGTTCCGTAGGCCCATGGCCCCGGCTAGGAGTGCGATCACGGTGTAGCGCGGCCACCCGGAGCCGATGGTCGTGACCGAGCCGGCCACCACTGCCGCCGCGGTCGTACAGGCCGCCTCGATCACCATGGCCAGCAAGAGCAGATTCCGGGCCGGACCGACACGCAGGGCCAGACGGCCCGCCGCCGTTGCGCCGGCGAGAAAGGCCCCCAGCGCGCACGCGCTGGCCGCGACGGAGAACCCGGGCGCACCGGCGGCGGCGAACCCGATCAGGGCCACGTTGCCCGTCATGTTGGCCGTGAACACGTGCCCGAGGGCGAGGAAGCTCACGGCGTCCACGAAGCCGCTGACGACGGTCAAGGAGGCCAGGCTGGCTACGAGCGGTGGGGCGGGATGATCCTCACTCATGTGCATGCCACCTTCCCCGCGACCGGGGAGATGGTCACGGCTCCGTCAAGGTAACGGAGCCGTCCGGCCACGAGGGCGACCGTTCCCCCGCCATGAGGGAGCGCGTGCCCAGGGTCCCGGCCCACCAGGTGACGACGCGGAACCTCGGAGCGGCCTACCCGTTCATCGCGGAGGCCGGACTCGGGCGGCGTGGCGTGGTCATCGGTGACGACCTCCTCGGCGGCTCGTTCGTCTTCGACCCTTTCGAGCTCTACGCGGCGGGCGTGGTGTCCAACCCCAACATGGTGGTGTTCGGGCAGATCGGCCGAGGCAAGAGCGCCTTCGTCAAGACGTTCCTGTGGCGTCAGGCCGTGTTCGGGCGCCGGGCCTGGGTGGTCGATCCCAAGGGCGAGTACGGCGATCTGGCAGACGCCTGGGGCGTCCGCCCGGTGTCGCTTCGTCCGGGCGGTGCCATCCGTCTGAATCCGCTCGACCCGGGCCCTGATGCCGACGACGACACCGCCGGGCCCGACGCCAGCGGGCGCAGGAGAATGGAGTTGCTCTCCTCCCTGGCCAGCGCCTGTCTCGGCCGAGCCCTGGTGCCGCGCGAGCGAGCGGCGCTGGGCGCGGCCCTGGCCGAGGCCACCCGGGCCACCGCCGTGCCCACGGTGCCGGTGGTGGTCGAGGCGCTCCTCACGCCGACCGCCGACGCCGCCCGCTCGCTGCGCACCGAGCAGCGCGACCTCTTGGAGGACGGGCGAGATGTCGCGCTGGAGTTGCGCCGGCTCGTGTACGGCGACCTGCGCGGGATGTTCGACGGCCCCACCACGACCGGACTCGACCTCTCGTCGCCCCTCGTCGTCCTCGACCTCTCCGCGCTGTACTCGTCGGCCGCGCTCGGTGTCCTGATGGCCTGCGCCACGGCCTGGTTGCAGGCGGCGCTGGCCCGTGCCGCCGTCGGCGGGGATGGCGCGTCGGGGCGCAGCCGTTTCTTCCTGGTGGTGGACGAGGCCTGGGCGATCCTCTCCAACCTGGGCGTGGCGCGCTGGCTGCAGTCGTCGTGGAAGCTGTCCCGCGCCTTCGGCGTCTCCAACATCGCCGTGCTCCACCGGGTCTCGGACCTGCGCTCGGTCGGTGCGTCGGACTCAGAGCAGGTGGCCCTGGCACAGGGGCTGCTGTCGGATTCGGAGACCCGCGTTGTCTACGCGCAGTCGCCGGGCGAGCTCGAGGCGGCGACCGAGCTTCTCTCCTTGTCGGCCACCGAGACGGATCTGCTTCCACAACTCCGGCGGGGCATCGCCTTGTGGAAGGTGGGACAGCGCTCGTTCCTGGTGCAGCACCGCCTCAGCGCGACCGAACGCTTCATGGTGGACACCGACGCCGCCATGACGGCGTGACCGGCCTCACCTCGCTGGTTCTGCCCCTCGGCCTGGGCGGCGCGTTGGTGGCCGGGATCTCCCAGGCGGGGGGAACGTGGGGAGGGCGGAACCACCGAAAGCCGTCGAGGGGAGCCCGTTGGGCCCGTCGGCGCGACCTGCGCCCGCTGCTGGTGCCGGCGAACGCCACTCCTCCCGGTCGGCTCCTCCTCGGGGTGTGGGCGGGTGTGACGCGCCAGACGGGCCTGGCCGCCGAGAGGGCGCAATCCCTGGTCGTGGTCGGGCCCACACAGAGCGGGAAGACCACGAGCCTGGCCGTGCCGGCGATCCTGGGGTGGCAAGGCCCTGTCCTGGCCGCCAGCGTCAAGAGCGATCTCCTCCGTCACACGCTGGGGACGCGGGCACGCCTGGGGCAGGTGTGGTGTGTCGACCCCACGGGCTGCACGGGGGCCCGGGTCAGCACCTGGTCGCCCCTCAACGGCTGCCGTCAGTGGCGTGACGCGTGCCGAGCTGCCGCCGAGTTGTGTGAGGCGGCCAAGGGTGACGGGACGACCGCGGACGCGGAGTTCTGGTACGCCACCGCCGCCAAGCTCCTGGCGCCGCTCTTCGTCGCGGCGGCGCTCGACCGTCGCTCCATGGCGGACGTGGTGCGCTGGGTCGACACCCAGGAGGTCGGCGAGGTGGCGGCCATCCTCGAGCGGTCCGCTCCGCCCGAGGTCCTGCAGGCAGCTGAGGCGACCTGGTGTCGCGACGAGCGGACCCGCAGCTCCATCTACACCACGACGGAAACCGTCCTCGCCCCCTTTGCCCACCCGCCCCCAGGGCCGCCGCCGGTCAGCGCGTTTGAGCCGGACCACTTGCTGCACGGCGCTCACACGCTCTACCTCTGCGCGCCGGCCCACGACCAGCGGCGGCTGCGCGGGTACTTCACCGCGCTGACACAGGCCGTGTTGTCGCATGCGTTTGCCCTGGCCACGAAGGCGGGCCGTCCGCTCGACCCGCCACTCCTGGTGGTGCTCGACGAGGCAGCCCACATTGCCCCGCTGCCCGAGCTCGACGGACTGGCGGCAACCTGTGCGTCACACGGCATACAGATCGTCACGGTCTGGCAGGACCTGGCCCAGGTCAGGGGCCGCTACGGCGCACGGGCGCCCACGGTTCTCAACAACCACCGGGCGAAGCTCTTTCTGCCCGGCATCGCCGACCCCGACACGTTGGAGTACGTCAGCCGCCTCATCGGCGACGAGGAGGTGTCCCACCCTTCGGTGACGCGTGATCCGCAGGGACGCCGCTCCACGACGTCGACGACGGGGCCGCGCCGGTTGCTCCCACCCGAGGAGCTGCGGTGCCTACCGCTCGGCCGCGCCGTGCTGGTCTACGGGACGCTGCCGCCGGCCCGGCTGCAGTTGCGACCCTGGTGGGCGCGCCGTGGCCAGTCGTGGAAGCGCAGGCCGGAGCGGACTCTCTGACCCGACGTGGTCACCTTGCCCTGCGCGGCACCCCTTCCGTAGTCTCGCTCTGGGATTCCAGAGGAAGGGGCCAGGCCATGACCGATCAACAGGGTGGCGGCGAAGTACGCATGCTCATCGACGGAGAACTCGTCGAAGCCGCGTCGGGCAAGCGGTTCGAGAACATCAATCCGGCCACCGAAGAAGTGCTCGGCGAGGTGGCTGATGCGTCGGCCGAGGACATGCAGCGGGCCATTGACTCCTCCCGCCGTGCCTTCGACGAGACCGACTGGTCGACGAACCACGCCTTCCGCAAGCGCTGCCTCGAGCAGTTGCAGTCCGCGCTCGAGGCGGAGCGGGAGGCCTACCGCGAGGAGATCATCGCCGAGGTCGGCTCGCCGCGCATGATGACTTTCGCGGCGCAGGTCGACTGGCCGATCGACGAGGCCCTGGGCTGGCCGACCAAGATGATCGACGAGTTCGCCTGGGAGCGGTCGCTCCCCGACTCCGAGATGATGGGTATGAAGAGCCGGCGCGGCGTCATCAAGGAGCCCATGGGCGTCATCGGGTCGATCGTGCCGTGGAACTACCCGCTGGAGGTCACGCTCAACAAGCTGGGCCCGATCCTGGCCACCGGCAACACGACGATCATCAAGCCGGCGCCGGACACGCCCTGGAATGCCACCCGCCTCGGTCGGCTCATCGCCGAGAAGACGGACATCCCGGCGGGCGTCGTCAACGTGGTGACCTCGTCCGACCACCTGGTCGGCGAGGAACTGACGCTGTCGCCCAAGGTCGACCTGATTTCGTTCACCGGCTCGACCGCCACCGGCAAGCGGATCATGGAGAAGGGCGCGGCCACGCTGAAGCGGGTCTTCCTGGAGCTCGGTGGCAAGTCGGCCATGATCGTGCTGGACGACGCCGACTTCGCCTCGACGGTCCCGATGGCCTCCATGGTGTGCGTGCACGCCGGCCAGGGCTGCGCCATGCAGACCCGGCTCCTGCTCCCTCGTTCCCGCTACGACGAGGGCGTCGAGCTCATCGCCGCCGGCATGGCCGGAGTGCCCTACGGCGACCCGTCGAGCGACGCCGTGGTCATGGGCCCGGTCGTGAGCGCCCGCCAGCGTGACCGGGTGCTCGGCTACATCGCCAAGGGCCAGGAGGAAGGGGCCAAGTTGGTCTTCGGTGGCGGTCGCCCGTCCGACCAACCCAAGGGGTGGTTCGTGGAGCCGACCCTCTTCGTCGACGTCGACAACTCCATGACCATTGCCCAGGAGGAGATCTTCGGGCCGGTCCTGTGCGTGATCCCCTACGAGGACGACGACGACGCCGTCCGTATCGCCAACGAGAGCAACTACGGCCTGTCGGGCGGCGTGGTGTCGGCGTCGGAGGAGCGGGCCACCTCGATCGCCCGCCGCATCCGGACCGGCTCCATCAGCGTCAACGGGGGCTTGTGGTACGGCGCGGACTCACCGTACGGCGGCTACAAGGACAGCGGGATCGGCCGGCAATGTGGCATCGAGGGCCTCGAGCAGTACCTGGAGACCAAGGCCATCGCCTGGCCCGGCTGACTCTGGTTCGGGTCTGAGGTCCGGATTCTCAGGCGGACCATTCGGCCAGCAGCTCGTCCGTCGTGGCGAGGCGGGCCACGAAGGAGAGGCTGTGCCGGAGCATCGACGCGTGATGCTCGGGTGGCGTGCCGACCGAGGCATCGCTGGCCACCGTGACTCCGAAGTCCTCGTCGGCCGCGCCCACGGCGGTCAAAGGGATAGCCAGGTTGGTCGAGACGCCCGCCACGACGACGTCCTCCATGCCCATGTTGCGCAGGATGGACAGGACCTCGGTGCGGTACACCGGTGAGATCCCCTGGTGGCGCGGCAGTACCAGGTCGTCGGGACCGATACCGATCTCGGGCACGATCTCGAGCGCCGCGTCCGACTCCTGCCAGTCCGCCGTCGACGCGGTGGCGCGCATGAGCGGGGAGCGCTGGCTGGCCGAACGGCCACCGGCCAAGGGCAGATAGGTCAGGTGCACGACCTGTACGCCAACGCTGCGGGCGCCGCGGGCGAGGCGAGCCATGGCGGCGAGCGCGGGCCGGGCCGCCTCGGCCAGTGCCGGGAGCACCGAGAGGTCACCGATGACCCCGCGCTGGCACTCCACGAAGAGCAGCGCCGTCGTGCGGGGCGGGCTCATCAGATCAGTGCCCGGACATCAGGCCAGGACCCCGGCCACCTTGAGCTCGATCATCTCTTCCTCGCTGCAGTCGATGTCGGCGAGGATCTCCTCGCAGTGCTCGTTGAACTCGGGCGCCCGTTTCGGCGGCGAGGGCACGCCGGCGAATTGCACGGGCGTCGTCACGAGGGTGAAGGCCGTGCCGTCTGCGGTGGCGGTCTCGCCCAGGTGGCCATTCGCCTCGACCTGTACGTCCTTGGTGACCTCGATGCTGTCCTGGGCGACGGCCCACTGTCCTTCGAAGGCGTCCAAGCGGTCCCGCCATTCACTGAGGGGTGCCGACTCGAACGCCTCCTTGAGAATGGCGCGGGCCTCGCCGGCGTTGGCGGCCAGCTGCTCGTGCGAGGAGAACCGCTCGTCGGTGATGAGGTCCTCGCGCCCGATGACGCGGCAGGCGCTCGGCCAGTAGCGGAAGCCCTGCAGGCAGGAGAAGGCCAGGAACCGGTTGTCCTCCGTGAGGTACGTGCCGACCAGCGGATTGGGTAGGCCGGGGCCGCCTCCCTTGCTCGGACCGGGACGCCAGGGCCTGTCGAGCTGCAGCGACAGGGCGATGGCGGGGCTCATGGCCCACATGCCCACACCGAGCAGCGAGACGTCGAGCGGGAGCGCCTCACCGGTGCGCTCGCGGTGGAACAGCGCGCCGAGGATGCCGCCGGCGATCGTCATCCCACCGATGGAGTCCCCGTATCCAGGTCCGGGTTGTCCGGCGAGATAGTCGACGTCGGTCGGCGTGGTCCCCATGGCGCTGCCGGCCCGGCACCAGTAGCTCAAGAAGTCGTAGCCGCCACGGTCGGCCTCCGGGCCGCGCTCACCGGCACCCGTGCCGGCCACGTAGATGATGTTGGGGTTGTGGGCCTTGATGTCCTCGAGCTCGATGTGCAGCTTCTTCCTGACGGCGGGCACCTTGTTCGTCAGGAAGACGTCACAGGTCGCGGCCAGCCGGTAGATGAGGTCGAGGCCCTGGGGCGTGCTGACGTCGATGCCGATGCTCTTCTTGCCGCGGTTGGAGTGCTCCAGCAGCACGTGCACGGCGCCCATCGAAGGCATGACCCCGCTGGAGGCCAGACCGCGCATCGCGTCGCCCCTTTCGGGGTGCTCGACCTTGATCACCTCGGCGCCCCAGTCGGCCAGGATGGCCGAGGCCGCCGGCACGAAGGTGTGCTCGGCGACCTCGAGGATGCGCACACCCTTCATGATCTCTGCCAATTGAATTCCTCCCCAACGCGAATGAAGGACGCAGCTTCTCTGATCTGCTCAGCGCGACGCCAACCGGACGTCAGGTGAGGAGGTGCTTCAGCTGCCCGCCGGGCCGAACTCGCTGGGTCGCCCCTCCAAGATGACGGTCTTCGTCTCGAGGAAGGGCAGCAGACCCTCGACCCCGCCCTCGCGGCCTATCCCGGATTGCTTGAACCCGCCGAAGGCGATCCCGAAGTCCGTCCGGAACGCGTTGTGCCCCACGGTGCCGGAGCGCAACTGGCGGGCGACGTCCCGGGCCCGCTCCACATCATTGGTGAAGACGGACGCGTTGAGCCCGTAGATCGTGTCGTTGGCGATGGCGATGGCCTGCTCCTCGTTCTGCGCCGGAATGACGCTGAGCACCGGGCCGAAGATCTCTTCCTGGGCGATGGTGGAAGAGTTGTCGACGTTGCCGAAGACGGTGGGCTCTATGAACCATCCCCGGTCCAGGTGCTTCGGACGTCCGCCGCCGGTGGCCAGGGTGGCGCCCTCCGCCACCCCCTTGGCGATGTAACCCTCGACCCGGTCACGTTGCCGCTCCGCCACCAAGGGCCCCATCTGGGTCTGCGCGTCGAACGGGTCGCCGACCTGCACCTGGGCGAACGTGCCGGCCAGTGCCTCGACCAGCTCGTCGTGACGGCCCTGGGTAACGACGATCCGGGTCAGCGAGGAGCAGACCTGTCCGGCGAGGAAGCATTCGGCGCGGGCGATGCTGGTGGCGGCGGTGGCCAGGTCCATGTCGTCGAGGATGACGGCGGCGGACTTGCCGCCGAGCTCGAGGGTGCAGCGGGCGATCCGCTCGCCGCAGATGGAGGCGATGCGGCGCCCGGCGGCGGTGGACCCGGTGAAGGTGATCTTGTCGACGCGGGGGTCGCGCACCAAGAGCTCGGACACCTCCCGGTCCGCCGTCACCACGTTGAGCACGCCGGGCGGGAGGCCGACCGCCTCGGCGATCTCGGCCATGACGTAGGCCTCACCCGGGGCTTCGGGGGAGGCCTTGAGGATGACGGTGCACCCGGCGAGCAGGGCGGGGGCGATCTTGTAGGTGATGAGGCCGAGGGGGGCGTTCCACGGGATGATGGCGCCCACCACCCCGACGGGCTCGCGGACCAGAAGGCCGAACTGGCCGCCCATGCTGGGCTGGGCCTCCTGCTCGAAGGGGAAGGTCTCGCCCAGCCCCGCGTAGTAGTCGAACGTGCCGGCCGCGCCGGCCACCGACGCCTTGGCGATGAGGTGGAGCACACCGGACTCCCGGGGCCAGATCTGGCCGATGTCCTCGGCCCGCCCGCCCAACTGGGCGCTGATGGCGCGCAAGTAGTCGGCCCGCTGCGCGTGGCTCAGGCGCGGCCACGGGCCGGCGTCGAAGGCCTGGCGCGCCGCGCCGACCGCCCGCGCCATGTCGGCTTCCTTCGCCTCGGCCACGCTGAAGAAGAGCTGTTCACTGGAGGAGTCGATGACATCGATCAGCGCGTCCGACGAGGGCTTGACCCACTCGCCGCCGATGAAGAACCGGTCCGCGTGTCGCAGGGGTGCGCTGATGTCGTTGGCGAGGGCCATGGCGTCTCCGATCGTGAGGTCGGTCTAAACGTAATCGGGGCATGGCCGCGGGGACACCGCCGGAATCGGTCCGGCGGAACTGGCGCGGCCTGACCGGAAGGTCGATACTCTTGCCAACAGAGTGTCCTGAATACGGGAAGGGGCTGAGGATGAGCGAGTCGTATCCGGTCAGCGCCTTCAACGAGGCCACGACCGGTCCCGTGCTTTCCCACGCCGAGGAGATCGACGCGCTGCGGCGGGAGCACCCCTTCGTGCGCAGTTCGTACGGGAACGGGTTCTGGGTGTTCACCAACGCCGCGCTGATCCGGGACGCGCTGCAGCATGCGGACGTCTTCTCGAGCACGGTGGTGACCGTCCACGATCCCGACCCCCCGTACCGATGGATCCCCGAGATGCTCGATCCGCCCGAGCACACGGTCTGGCGGCAGTTGCTGGCGCCGCACTTCGCGCCGCGAGCGATGGAGCGGTTGGAGGACAAGGTGCGGGCGCGGTGCGTCGAGTTGGTGGGGGAGCTGGCCGGTCGTGGGCACTGTGACTTCCTGCGGGACTTCGCGTGGCGCTACCCGACGACGATCTTCATGGAGCTGATGGGGCTCCCCGCGTCGGGGCTCGAGCAGTTCCTGCTTTGGGAGCATGCGATCCTGCACCCAACGGGCGGCGATGACCCGGAGCGGGCCGGGGCCTTCGACGCGATGATGGCGGTGATGGGCTACTTCTCGGAGTTGATCTCGGAGAAGCGGGGCGACCCGGGCGACGACCTGTTGTCGAGCGCCTTGGCGTGGCGGATCGACGGGGCGCCCATTCCCCACGACGACCTCTTGTCGTGGTGCCTCCTGATGTTCATGGCCGGGTTGGACACGGTCTCGATCCAGCTGAGCTATGCGTTCTGGCACCTGGCCGCGCATCCGTCCGACCGGGAGCGGGTCGTGTCGGACGCGTCGGTGGTGCCGGCGGCGGTGGAGGAGTTCCTGCGCCAGTTCGCGTTCGTGGCGCCGTCCCGCAAGGTGATGCGGGACACGGACTTCCACGGCTGTCCCTTGCGGGCGGGCGACATGGTCTTCATGCCTCTGTGCGCGGCGACGCGTGACCCGGAGGTTTTCGAGGACGCCGCCACGGTGCGCTTCGACCGTGAGTCCAATCCGCACGTGGCGTTCGGGGCGGGACCGCACCGGTGTCTGGGGTCGCATCTTGCCCGGCGGGAGCTGCGGGTGGCGTTGGAGGAATGGCATCGTTCGATCCCCACGTACTGGCTGACTCCGGGGGTCGACGTCACCGAGCACGGCGGGGGCCTCTTCGGGATCGATCGTCTCGAGCTCAGTTGGGACGTGGTCTGACGAAGGACCTGGACCTGGACCTGAATGCAAATGGAAACGGAATCGGAATCGGAATCGGGGAGAATCGCATGACGTGGAATTACGAACTGTTCGTTGACGGCGCGTGGACGTCGGAGGGGGCCTCCGGGTCGATCGAAGTCGTGGACCCCGCGACGGAAGAGGTGATCGGGTCTGTCCCGGAAGCCTCGACCAAGTCGGCCGTGCGGGCGATCGAGGCGGCGCGGCGGGCCTTCGACGAGGGGCCCTGGCCCTACATGAAGCCGTCGGAGCGCGCCGCCAAGTTGCTGGCGATGGCCGAGATCCTCGAGGCGCGTGCGGAGGACCTCCGGGAGCTGATCGTCGCGGAGACAGGGTCGACCGGGTTTCTCACCGATGCGGTGCAGGGGGCGGGTTCGATCGGGATGCTGCGCTCGAACGCAGCGCTGGTCGAGCACGGCTTCCCGTGGGTCGAGAACGGCATGCCGACCGGCGGTCCGACCGGGCTGGGCGGGAACGCCATTTTGCGCGAGCCGATCGGCGTGGTGGCGGCCATCACCCCGTTCAACTTCCCCTTCATGCTCAACGTGGTCAAGGTGGCGCCCGCCCTGGCGGTCGGCTGCACGGTCGTCCTCAAGCCGCACCCGTGGACGCCCCTGGACGCCATGATGATCGCCGAGGCGGCGGCCGAGGCCGGGATTCCGCCGGGCGTGCTCAACGTGATCACCGGGCACGGCGAGGTGGGCGACGAGCTGACGTCGAACCCGATGGTGGACATGGTCACCTTCACGGGATCGACCGCCACTGGGCGCCGCATCATGGCGTCGGCCGCGGGGACGCTGAAGCGGGTCCAGCTGGAGCTCGGTGGCAAGAGCGCCACGGTGGTGCTCGGTGACGTGGGCGAGGACTACGCCCGTTCGATCGGCTTCGGACAGGTGCTCATGCACTGCGGCCAGGGTTGTGTCATCCATACGCGTGTGCTGCTGCCCGAAAACCTGCTCCCTGCTTACAAGGAGGGGCTCGAGGCGATGCGTCCCATGATCACGATCGGCGACCCTCGGTCCGACAGCACCGTGCTGGGGCCGCTGATCCGGGAGCAGCAACGGGCGCGGGTGGAGGGCTATGTGGCGTCGGGGCTCGAGCAGGGCGCCGAGCTGTTGTGCGGCGGGCAGCGACCCGAGGGGTTCGACAAGGGCTTCTACTTCGAGCCGACCGTGTTCGTGAGTAGCAACGACCTGCGCATCGCCCAGGAGGAGATCTTCGGGCCCGTGCTCACGGTGGTGCCGTACTCGGGTTCGGACGAGGACGCCGTGCGGCTCGCCAACGACTCCATCTATGGCCTGGGCGGCGGCGTGGTGTCGACGTCGGAGTCGCGGGGGTTCAACGTCGCCCGGCAGATCCGGGCCGGTTTGGTCACCGTGCAGAAGGTGGGTGCCGAGTCCCTGGCGGACGTGGGTCCCGGTGGCGGTCAGGGCCCCGGGTGGGGGTCGCAGTTCACCGGCATCGGGCAGAGCGGCGCCTTCGGTGGCTACAAGCAGTCGGGCCTCGGGCGTGAATGGGGGCGCCACGGGCTGGAGGAGTTCACGGAGATCAAGAACCTCGCCTGGAGCTGACAGCGATCTGCGGGCCGGCGGTCGCGTCCGCGTCCGCGCTCAGAGGTCGATGCCCAGCCCGGCAAGGACATGGGCCGTGTCGGCTCCGAGGTCCGGGGCAATCGCAGTGACCTGACGGGCGCGTGGTGCGGCGACGGTGATGGCGGCCTGCGTCGCGAGCGTGGGGCCGGCGAGGCCGGCGCTGACGGCGGCCATGGAGATATCGAGGAGCCAGCGACCCCCCGAATTGAGCGCGTCCAGACAAGCGCCCGCGGCCGTCAGGCCCGTGAGCGGGTCGGCGACGGCGTCGGCGCAGAACAACGGGCCGTCGCGGGTGTGGGTCACGAGGCCGCCGGCCGCTGCGGCGTCGTCGCCGAAGGCAACGCGGTTGGCATCTGCGCCGGACCGTCCGTAGCCGGTAATGGAGACCCAGACCTGAGGACCGCCGCTGGTCACGACGTCGCGGGCATTCACGCCGAACTGCTCCAATGCACGGGGGCGGCTCGCTTCGACGACGACCTGTGCGCGCCCAATGAGCTCGTGGAGAACGCGGATCCCCTGCCGGGTCTGCAGGTCGAGCGCCACGGACTGTTTGCGTCCGTTCAGGAGGTCGAAGAAGCCGCGGGCGCCGCGGCGCGCACCGTCCGGTCGATGGGTCGACTCGACCTTGACAACGGCGGCGCCGGCTCCGGCCAGCAGGTCGCCGCACAGTGGGCCGGCCCACAGGGCGGACAGGTCGATGACGAGGGCGCCCGTGACGTCGGGTCGGGGTGGTTCGTTTCCGAGCGGCGTCGGAACCACGGCTGCGCGTGCGGTCGATCCGCCCGCGCCACCGACGCGGACGACGGGCAGTCCGAGCAGCCAGGCCCGCTCGGTCAGGACTTGGGCGTCGCCGTGGCGGAGCGTCGCGGCGACAGCTGACCAGATGGCGAGTGTCGATGCGGGCATGGCGTCGAGCTCGAGCTCGAGCCAGGCGGGGACCATCTCCAAGTCCTCTTCACGGGGGAGCGAGACCGCCAGGAATTCCTCCCCGCAGGGCAGCAACCGGCAGCTCCCGCCACAGCTCGTAGATCCCCGTCGCCAGAGCCCCATCAACGCGGCACGCTCGCCGAGGAGCGCGATGGCGTCCAGGCCCGGGAACGGGCGGGCTAGCTCTTCCACCCCTTCCACCAGGCCCTGCGGTGGCCCGAGCGGCTCGTCGGGCGAGCCCGTCAGCGCCATAGCGCCGCTCTTCGCCCAGCGCTCCACCGGAAGGTCGTCCACGTCGGCAGGGTAACGTCTCGCGATCCTCGAACCTCTCAGCGCCGAAGCACTGCTCGCCGAATTGAGCAGCGAGATCACCCCCGAGCGCACCGGTGCTGTCCTGGTCGACCTGCACGACGGTCTGACGGATCCGGGCGACACACCGCAGGAGACCCGATCGAGCCTTCCCTTCGTCGTCGTGGGGGTGAGCCACGGCGAAATCGCCGAGCGCTGGCTCGACCTGTGTGACGTGGTGGTCGAGGACGGTGACCCGGCGTTGGACCGCATCGCGGCGAACGTCACTGCCCACCCCGTTACCGCTGGCACTCTGGCTCTGTTGTTGCGTGGGCAGGAGCACCTGTCGGTAGGCGAGGGACTTGTGGCGGAGTCGTCCGCTTATTCGGTTCTCCAATCCGGTCCCGAGTTCGCCGCGTGGCACGACGCACATGTGCCGCGTGGGGACAAGGACGGCGGTCCCCGGGTCCGGGTGGAGCGAAACGGCTCGGTCATGGCGATCACGCTGACCCGACCCGATCGGTTGAACGCACTCGACGCTCAGATGCGCGACGAGCTCGTCGAGGCGCTGACATTGGCGGCGGCCACGTCCGACGTGCAGCGGGTGGAGCTGCGCGGGGAGGGAAAGGCCTTCTGCGCCGGTGGCGATCTCGACGAGTTCGGGACCAGGTCCGATCCTGCGACCGCGCACGTGATCCGGCTGGAACGGAGCATCGGACGCTCGATCTCCCTACTCGGGAAGTCGACCGCGGCGTACCTGCATGGTGCGTGCATGGGCTCCGGCATTGAGCTCGCCGCCTTCACCGATTGGGTCGTGGCGGCAGCCGACACGAAGATCGCGTTGCCCGAGATCGAGCTCGGCCTGGTGCCGGGTGCGGGTGGGACGGTCAGCCTGACTCGCCGGATCGGGCGGCTGCGCACCGCGTGGCTGGCGTTTTCCGGGTGCACGATCGGCCCCGAGACCGCGCGCGCCTGGGGTCTGGTCGACGACCTCGAACCCTGAACTGCGTTTGGGGCAGGTGCGAGCGAACCCCGGGGACTGCTAAGTCCTCCGGGGCGCGCCCGTTCGGCGGCCGCCCGTCACCCTGGTCCAAAGGGGCGAAGGGCGCGACGTCATGACCCGGCCGCTCGGGCCGACGACGCTGAGCTCTCCATTGGCGTCCCCGGTCATGGTCCAGCCCTTGGTGTGCACCAGGTGATGGTGGAAGTCACACGCGAGCACCAGGTTGTCGAGATCGGTCGTGCCGCCCGGTTTCCAAGCCACGACGTGGTGCACGTTCACGAAGGTCACGGCGCGACAGCCCGGGAAGCGACAATGTCGGTCCCGGCGCATGACTTCGCGGCGCTGGGTGGGTGTGGCGAAACGCTGGGCCCGGCCCTCGTACATGGTGTGGCCGACGTCGTCGTCGACGCCCACAGCGATGGTGGCGTCACAGGCGATGCGCTGCACCGTCTCGACGTCGATCAGGCCGTCGTGCTCGAGCTCGCCGGCCAGTTCGCTCGATTCTCCTGAGCCCTCGACCAAGGCGTCGAGGGCGACGTGGGCCACGACGAGGAACGGCCTCTTGGTCGTGGCCTCGCCCGGCGCCATGGTGGCGCCCGGAGTTACCGAGGCCATGAGCCCGCTGAACCCGTCGCAGCGGCGCTGGTCGAGCGGTGTCTCGCCGTCAGAGGCGATGGTCTCGGTCCACGCGTCGATGCAGGCCTTGGTCGCCGCGTAGGCCTCGGTTGGCAACTGGGCGCTGAGCGTGCGCAAGGTGTCGTTGAAGCGCAGGTAGCGCCGGTCGTGCTCGGACTCGGACTCCGACGAAGAACAGCGGCGCCGGCGGGCCGCCTCGGTGCGGGCGACGTCGGCCAGGTCGCTGAGCGAAAGCTCCTTGGCCTGGGCGCACAGGGCGCGCTCTGTCTCGGGGGTGGCCGCATCGGCCACGACGCGGCTCTTGTCAAAGGTGATGGCCCCGGCGCAGAGCGCACCGACGAGGTGGGGCAGGTCCCAGGCCTTCGCGCCGACGTGGCTGAGGGCACGGGCGCTCGGCGCCGAGACCCCGAAACGCTCGGTGGTCCAGGCCTCGACCGAGGTCGCCCCGTCTTGTCGGAATGCCTGGCGCCGCTCGACCTCGCCCAGGCGCAGAGCGATCCTCCCCTGCGCCGCCGTCATCACTCCGAAGTCCGCGGCCAGAGCGCTGGCGAGCTCCTCGTTGGACTCGGCCGCCACGGCGCTGATGAGGGCGGCCCCGGCGCCACCGGCGGCGGCGGTCGTGGCGGTGAGCGTGGGAGCCATCGGAGGAGAACGGTCCCGGCCGCCGGGAGGGAGCGCGCAGAATCGGGCGGTCAGCTGCCCGGCGCGGTCACGTCAACCCAATCCACCCTTTTCGCGCAGCGTCGTGATGGCGTCCCAGTCGAGGCCCGCCTCGAGGAGAACCTCTTCGGTGTGCTGGCCGAGCTCGGGGGCGGGGCCGGTCGGCTTGGTGGTGTGGCCCGAGAAGTGCGCCGGCGCCGCCACGATGCGGTACTCGCTGCCGTCGTGTGCGGTGACGGAAGGCAGGAAGCCGTTCGCCTCGACCTGGGGATGCGTGTGCAGCTCGGAGGGGCGGAGGACGGGGGCCCAGACGCCGCTGAACCCGGTGAACATCTCCTTGACCTCGTCGAGGGTGAGGGTGGCGAAGACGGTGTCGAGTTCGTAGACGAGCGCTTGGCGGTTCTCGTAGCGGTGGGGCGCGCTGTCGTATCGAGGGTCGGTGATGAGATCGGGGCGGCCCAGCAGCGTGCAGAATTCGTCCCAGAAGCGGTCGGGTTGCAGACACACGAAGTAGATCCAGCGGTCGTCCTTCGTGGCGTAGCCGTTCACGAGCGGGTTGGGCGCCAGGGTGCGGTCGCCGTAATTTGCGACGTCGCCCATGTAGGGGCTGCCGGTGATGTCGGGCGACAGCGCCCACATGCCGACGTGCAGCAGCGAGACATCCACGACGGAGGTCTCGCCGGTATTGGCCCGCTTGAAGAGCGCGAAGCCGATGGCGCCGGCGATCGTGTTGGCGCCCTGCAGGTCGAAGAAGGCGGGGGGTTGGGGGAGCGGTTCGATGCCGTTGGCCTTCGGGGTCATTTTGTAGGCCATGCCGCTGCTGGCCCAACCGCACGCCATGTCGTACCCCCCGACGTCGGCCATGGGGCCTTCGGGCCCCCAGCCGGTACCTCGCACATAGATGACGTCGGGGTTGATGGCCCGGATGTCGTCGACGTCGATGCGGAGCTTGGCCCTGATGGGCGCCAGGTTCGAGGTGACGAAGACGTCGGCGGTCTTGACGATGGCGGCCAGCGCTTGGCGGCCGGCGTCGGTTGTCAGGTCGGCGGTGACGCTGCGCTTGCCCCGGTTGGGGATCTCGATGAAGGGGTTGGGCCCGCTGCCGCCCAGGTTGAGCATGTTCAGCAGCGCCCGCTGCGGGTCGCCGTTGGGCGGCTCGACCTTGATGACGTCGGCGCCCAGGTCGGCGAGGACCGCGCCGGCGGCTGGGACGAAGGTCCAGTTGGCCACCTCGACGATGCGCACTCCCTTGAGCGGGCCAGCCATGGTCTCCCCTCTCTGCTCGTGCCGGTGTGCTGACGAGCAAGAAGGGTATCCCCTATTGCCCGGTGCCAGGTGAGGTCAGGTCAGGCCGGCTCGGCGGGCGACGTCTTCGAAGCCGCGGTCGAATGGGTCGTCGGCGAGGTACGGGGAGACGGCCAGGACGTCGAGTCCGGGGGCGAGGTCTTCGGACCGGTCGTCGACGAAGACGGTGCGGCGACCCTTTAGGGGCAGGTGCGAGGCCCGGTAGTAGCCGTCGGCATCTCGGCCGTCCTTGGCGAAGCAGCCGTCGACGAGATGCTCCAGGTGGAACTCTTCGGCCCGGGCCTGGGCGTAGGTGTCGCCGCCGGCACTCCACAGGACGATGCGCCGACCTTCGGCGGCCAGGTGTTCGAGGATGGCCCGGGCGCCGGGCCGCAACGACGAGCCGGTCAACGAGTCGACCAGGCAGCCGTCCACGTCGAAGACCCAGCTCTCGGACTCGGTGGGAGGCGACGCCGGGCTGGTCGGATCGTCGCTGGCCAGGCGGTCGCAGGACATTATTGGTATACTCTATTCGCCATGCAACACCCTTGGGACCGGCGGCTCGGCTTCTGGTATCTCGCCGAGGAATACCCGGATCAGCCGGCGGTCGTGGCATGCCCGTCCGGGGTCACGCTGACCTTTTCGGAGCTCGCCGGACGGGCCCACCAGCTGGTCCACGGGCTCCGGGCGCGCGGCCTCGTTGCCGGCGACATCTTCGCCTACGCCCTGCCCAACGACGTCGACATGCTGTGCTGGCAGCTGGCGGCCCAGGAGGGCGGGTTCGCCTCCATCGGCCTCAATCCGGCGCTGTCGGGGACCGAGGTGCAGCGGATCGTGGACCACTCCGACGCCGCGGCCCTGGTCCTCCACCACGAATTCGCCGGGCGGGTCGGGGAGATGTCGGGCACCGGTTCGATCGCGTTGCGTGTCTCCGTCGGCGGCGACATCCCGGGTTTCACGAGTCAGCAGACGCTGGTAGAGGGCCAGCCGACGACCGAGCCCTCTGACCGGGTGCTGGGCCTCCCCATCAACTACTCGTCGGGCACGACGGGGCAGCCCAAGGCGATCATCCGGCCGCGTTCGCGCACCGTCGACCCCTCGGTGGCCGCCGACAGCGCCAAGACGTTCGGCCACGCCTTCCAGTTCCAGCCGCTCACTGGGGTGCACCTCATTTCGGCCGGCATGCACCACGGTGGCTGCCAGGGCTTCTATCTCGGGGCGTTGAACGTGGGCCAGGCGGTGGCGATTCTGGGGAAGTTCGATCCGGAGGAGACGCTCGATGCGATTGCCCGTTTCGGGGTCACGACCGCCTACATGGTGCCGACCCAGTTCGTGCGCCTGCTGCGGCTGCCCCAAGAGGTGAAGGACCGTTACGACGTCTCAAGCCTGGAGGTGGTGGTCCATTCGGCGGCACCCTGCCCCCTGGAGGTCAAGAAGCAGATGATGGCGTGGTGGGGGCCGGTCATCTGGGAGACCTACGGGGGCATGGAGGGCGCGGCCACCATTGCGAAGCCATACCGCTGGCTGGAGAAACCCGGCACGGTCGGACGTTCCGTGGCCGGCATGAAGGTCAGGATCCTGGGCGAGGACGGCAAAGAGGTGCCACGGGGTGAGGTGGGCGACGTCTATTTGGAGCCGGAGCGGGGTGACACGTTCGCCTACAAGGGCGACCCCGAGCTCACGGCGTCGGTCAGCCGGGGCAAGGCCTTCACCCTCGGGGACGTCGGCCTCATGGACGAGGACGGCTACCTGTTCATCCGCGACCGGGCCAAGGACATGATCATCAGCGGTGGCGTGAACATCTACCCCGCCGAGGTGGAGGGCGTGTTGTCCGGACATGCCGCGGTGGGCGACGTCGCGGTCATCGGCGTCCCGGATGCGGAATGGGGCGAACAGGTGAAGGCCGTCGTCGAGGTCGTCGACGGGGTGCAGCCCAACGAGGATTTGGCGGCCGAGCTCATCGCCTACTGCCAGGAGCGCATCGGCCGCTACAAGTGCCCCCGCAGTGTCGATTTTCGCGATCACCTGCCCCGGACCGACGGCGGGAAGCTGTACAAGCGACTGCTGCGCGACGAGTACTGGGCCTCGGCGGAGCGCAGGGTCTGATGGGTGCTGCGTCGCCACCCGGCCCGGCGAGGGACAGGGACCGGGACAGTTAGCCGTGGACTTCGGGTTTGGCGAGGACCAGGACCTGCTGCGCGCCACGACGCGTCGCTTCCTCGCCGAACAGCAGTCGCTGGCGGATGTGCGCCGGTCCATGGAAGGGCCGGATGTCTTCGACGCCGCGCTGTGGCGGCAGGGCGCGGCGCTGGGGTGGACCGCCATGCTGGTGCCGGCCGACTTCGAGGGCGGCAGCGTGACCGCGCAGCCGCTCGTCGACCTGGTGGTCCTGGGCGAGGAGCTTGGCCGGACGCTCAATCCCGGGCCGTTCGTCCCGTGCAACGTGGTGGCAAGCGCCATCACCCGGTTCGGCACGGAAGCCCAGGCCGGTGTGTGGCTGCCGCGCTTGGCGAGCGGCGAGGCAACGGCCGCCTGGTGCCTGAGTGGGGACGGGTCTCCCGACATGGCGGCGGTCGAGGTCCGGGCCGCGCCGGAGGGCGACGGGTGGCGGCTGGACGGCGTGGGCCGCTACGTGCAGGCCGCGCAGAACGCGGCCGTCCTGCTGGTCGTCGCGACCGATCCCGACGGTGCAGTGTGCCACTTCCTGGTGCCGCGCCCCAGCACAGGACTGTCGGAGCGCACGCTGTCCGGGCTCGACGTGACGCGGCGCTTTGCCGAGGTGCGCTTCGACGGTGCGACGGTTCCGGCCACCGCGCTGCTGCCCGGCGGGCAGGACGTGGCCGACCACTGCATCTCGGTCGCCACCGTGTTGCAGTCGGCAGAGTCCGTCGGCGCCGCGGACGTCTTGTTCGACGCGACGGTCGACTACCTGAAGAAGCGGGTGCAGTTCGGCCGGACGATCGGGAGCTTCCAGGCGATCAAGCACCGCCTGGCCGACCTCCTCCTGCATGTCGAGGCCATGCGGGCGGCGACGTACTACGCCGCGTTGGCCTACGGCGACGGTCTCGACGACGCGGCCGAGGCGGTGGCCACTGCCGGCGCCTACGTCGACGATTCGTTCGCCTTCATCTGCGGCGAGGCGCTCCAGCTCCACGGCGGCATCGGGTTCACGTGGGAGCACGACGTGCATCTCTTCACGCGCCGGGCCAAGGTGAACCAGGTGCTCTACGGCGACGGCGCCTGGCACCGGGAGCGTCTCGTGCAATTGCTCGAGCACACGGTGGACGTCGGGACGGAAGGCTGACGACATGGATGTGATCGTTCCACCCATCCCGGACAGCTACGACGACTACCGGGTGACGCTGCGCGCGTTCATCGCAGCGCACAAGCCGGTGCTGGCGTGGAAGCAGCGCACCGGGATGCGGGTGCCGGACGGCGCCGACGACGTCGAGTTGCTGCGGGAGTACGTCCGCGCGCTGCACGACGCCGGCTACCGGCTCGACCGCTTCGCCACCGAGCGCGCTGATTCGTACGAGCAGCGGATTCTGGAGCAGGAGCTCGGTGGTGCGGGTGTCCCGCACGTGCTGGGCAACCCTCTCGTGGCCGGAGCGCTGAAGCACTTCGGCTCCGACGAGCAGCGCGCCACCTACTTCCCGCCCATGGCGCGGGGAGAGCACATCTGGACGCAGCTCTTCAGCGAGCCTGATGCCGGCAGCGACCTGACCTCGCTCCAGACCAGGGCGACGTTGGTCGGCGACGAGTACGTGGTCGTCGGGCAGAAGGTGTGGAGCACGTGGGCGCAGTGGGCGGACTACGGGTACCTGCTGGCGCGCACCGAGCCGGTCGAGGGCGCTGGCGGCATCACCGCCTTCATCCTCGACATGCACAGCCCCGGAGTCGACGTGCGCCCGCTGCGCGAGATGACCGGGACGACCGACTTCAACGAGGTCTTCTTCGACGACGTCCGGGTTCCGGCGGCCAACATCATCGGCGCCCCGGGGGAGGGCTGGCGGGTGGCCGGAGCCAGCCTGGCCGAGGAGCGCACCGGTGTGGGCGGCGCCGCTGGCGGTGGCGGTTCCGACCCGGGGCAGCGGCTGGTGCGTCTGGCCCGGCAGGCGAGGCAGCACGGCCGTCCGGCCATCGCGGACGGGGCGGTGCGTCAGCGGATCGGGGACCTGGCGGCCCGGTCCCGGATCCAACGCCACCTCGGACAGCGCATGGCGACCAAGGCCATGAAGGGCGAGATCACACCCGCCGACGCCCCGATCGCCAAGATCTGGTTCAGCGAGCTCAACCTTGCGATGTCGGAGGCCGCATTGGGCCTGCTGGGCCCCCGCTCCATGGCAGTCGAGGGCGACGAGCTCGCCGAAGACGATGGGCGCTGGCAGGACGCATTCCTTTACGCTCGTGCCTGGACCATTGCAGGAGGGTCGAACGAGATCATGCGCAACCTCATCGCCGAGCGGGGCCTGGGCCTGCCCCGGGAGCCCCGCGGTCAGTCCCCGTCGTGACCTCAGCGTCGCGTCCCGAGCACAAACATCCGCGCCCGCCCGCCGGACCACCGCACGCCCAGCGCGCCCGCGGCGCGGCCGCGGCGAACGACCCCTTTCCCGGGGTCGAGAAGGTCCGGGACGGGCTCTGGAGCATCCCGGTGCCGCTGCCGAACAACTCCCTGCGCTACGTCCTGGTGTACGTCTTCGAGACGGACCGCGGGCCCTACCTGATCGACGCCGGCTGGAACACCGACGATGCCTTCGGCGCGTTGTCGAGCGGCATGAAGGAGGTGGGCTGCGACATCGCGGACGTCCAGGGCGTCATGGTGACGCACATCCACCCCGACCACTACGGGTTGGCCGGACGGATCAGGGAGGCATCGGGCGCATGGATCTCCTTGCACCCGGCCGACGCCGAGCTCATCCACGACCGCTACGACGAGCCGGACGACCTGCTGGACCGGGTGGCGGCCGCCCTGCGACGGATGGGCGCGCCGGCCGAGGAGCTCGAGCCACTGCGGAACGCGGCCATGCCGGTGCGCCAACTGGTCGATGCGGTGGTACCCGACATTCTTTTTGAAGACGGGGCGCAACCGGAGGTTCCCGGTTGGGATCTCACCGCCATCTGGACGCCGGGCCACTCGCCCGGACACCTGTGCTTCTACGAGGCAACCCAGGAGTTGATGCTCTCGGGCGACCACGTGCTGCCGCGCATCACGCCGAACATCCCCTACCACCCGCAGGCCGGGGCGAACCCTTTGGGCGACTACCTGGCGTCACTCGACAAGCTCGAGCCCTTCGAGGTCAGCGAGGTCTTGCCGGCTCACGAGTACCGCTTCGACGATCTGCACGCCCGGCTGGAGGAGCTGCGCCAACACCACCGGGACCGCTTTGGCGAAGTCGTGGCCATTCTGCGGGAAGGGCCGCGCACGGCCTGGGACGTCGCGCAGCATATGAAGTGGTCGAGACCCTGGGACGAAATCGCTGGCTTCATGCGGCGCGCCGCGGTGGGCGAGGCCGTCTCGCACCTGCGCGTCCTGGAGATCGACGGCGTGGTGGAGGTCGAGGACGGCGAGCCCGCGCTGTGGTCCCTGACGGAGCACGCCACCCTCTGACGCTCGGACGATCGGACGCCGGGGCCGATCAGGCCCCTGTCGTCACCCCCAAAGCCCGCTCGCAGAAGGAGAGCACCTGGCGCGCCGCTTCCTGTCGCGAGGTCGGCTTGTCCGTGGCGGCATTGAGGCCCGCCGCAGCCCAGACCACCGATTGGATGAGCGGCGCGTCCGCGGCCGGGTCGGCTAGCGGGAGGGAGCCGTCGGCCGCACCCTGGCGCAACAATTCTTCCAGGGGGGCGGTCAAGACCTCTCTCGCGTGACGCACCTCCTCTCCGTAGCCCTCCGCCCTCATGGCGCCGGGTGAGCCGAGCACGCTGAGACGCGCCGCCTTCACCTGGTGGTGGCCAAAGTTGAGGATCTCGTCGATCCAGGTGTGGAGCGCCTCCCGGGGAGTGCTCGCCCCGTCGACCTTGGCGCGCAGACGGGCGGCCGCGGCGTCGGCCTCGCGGCGGAAGAGCGCGCACAGCAGCTGGTCCTTGGATTGGAAGTGCCGGTAGAACGAGCGCGTCGACAGGTCCGCTTCGCGCAAGACGTCCGCCACCGCCGCGTCGACGTAGCCGTTGCGGTCCATGACCACGAGCGCGGCGTCGAGGAGGATGCGGAGCTCGTCCTCGGTCTCGAAGCGCCGGGGCCGTCCCGTCCGGGTCGCCGGGGCCGCGGTCACGCCCACCGCCCCCGCGCCCTCAGGCCGCCCGGTCACGCGGGAGGTGACCGGCCAGCAGCGGCACCTCGGCCAGCGAGCGCAGCCCGTCGTTGAGGTGGGTGCAGCAGTCGGTGTTGCGCAGACGATCCAAGACCTCCCGGCGCAGTGCGCGCAGCGAGGTGCCTTCCATCCGCGACGCATGGGGTGCCGCGCCCGGACACTCGGCGTAGGGCAGCACGCGGGGGATAGCGGCGACAGTCGTGAGCGTTCCGGCCTCCGGGTCGGCCGTGCCGAGGATCTGGTACTCGTGGACGACCTCCTCGTCACCGTCGGGGTTCCAGCAGCTGTCGCGGAACATGGTGTCCATGTGGATCTCGCCGCCCTCTTCCCAGACGTCGATCCGGCGGGCTCTGCGCATGGCGATCTCGGGGTGCTCGCCGAGCTCGTGCCAGCCCAGCGGGTCGGCCGGGTCGGCGAGGGGGCCGGGACGACCGAGGTTCGTGCTGACGCCCTTCAGCGTGCCGTCGGGATTCAGCGCGCTCGATCCCTCCTGGAAGCCCGAGCAGATGCCGATCATGACCGGCGGACTGGTGGCCATCCGTTCGTGGAACCCGGGGATGAGGTGCGCCCACACGTAGAAGGCGAAGCCGGAGATGAGCGACGCGCCGGCGAGGTCGTCGAGGAGGAGGTGCAGCGGGTTCCCGGCGTCCACGTCCTGCGGCAACACCTCGGCGATCGATTTGCGGAGGTTGCCCCCGGCGCGACAGCCCAGCAGGCTCTCCAACCCGTCGAGGCCGGGGTGAGCTTCGATCTGTTGGATGTCGCGCCCCGGGCCCGTGACCACGGAGAGGTCGGCTGCCGCGAGCACCTGGGGCTCGCCGGTCAGCGGTGTGAGGAGGTCGCGGGCACGGCCGACCAGGTGCAGGTCCGTGCCCAGCCCACCAGGCCAGAACATCAGCATGGTGGAGGTCCGGCGTACTGACCCGGGCCGCCGGGCCGGCGGGGTGGCGACGGGGTCGTTGGGGGCGGCAGCCAGCAGTGCCCTCACAGGCCACGCTCTTCGAAAATCATGTTTTCATGATAACCACGGGCCGGTCCGATCCTACCTTTTCGGACCACTCTTTTTCCGAACGTGCAGGTCAAGGGCCAGGATCTCCCTAGTGCACCGGGTACGCTTGGGCCAATGACGACGCCGACGGCCGCGGCCGCACGCGACGTGCCCAGGCCTGGGGCGGACTCGAAGGCGAAGCGGGCTGCCAAGGTCGCCGACCTCATCATCGAAGACGTCATGGACCTGGGCTGGCCGGTGGGCGAGGTCCTCGGATCGGAGGCCGATCTTCTCGAGCGCTACCGGGTCAGCCGGGCCGTGTTTCGGGAGGCGGTTCGCCTCGTGGAGCACCAGCAGGTGGCGCGCACCCGGCGCGGACCGGGCGGCGGCCTCGTGATCACGGAGCCGACCATCACAGCGGTCATTGGTGCGGTGGTCCTGTATCTGCACCGGGTCGATGCGAGACTCGACGAGATCTTCGAGGCGCGCATCATCTTGGAGGAGCTGGCGGCGCAGCTGGCGTCGGAGCGCACCGACGAGCACGATCTCGACCAGTTGCGGCGCTTCGCGCAGAGCGCGCCCGTCGAACCCGCACGTGACCCGCGCGAGCTCCACGCGCTGGTGGCCGCCATCAGCCACAACGCCGGCCTCGAGCTCTTCGTGGACGTCTTCAACCAGGTGGCGCAGCTCTACTCGCCCGACTGGCAGCGGCTCGGCAGCACGGTCGAGAGCGAGGCCGTGCACGCCCACGCCATGATCGCCGAGGCGGTGATGGCCGGGGATGCCGGGCTGGCCCGCAACCGGATGCGCAAGCATCTGCAGGCCGAAGCTGAGTTCTTCCGCCGCCGCCGGTCCACCCGTCAGCTCCTGCCGGACTCGGTGATGCTCGCCGACTCGGGGCTCGGCAAGGGGGCCGAAGCGGTGGCGCGCAACATCACGCAGACCATCGTGGCGGACGGTCTGCAGCCGGGGGACCTGGTCGGCACCGAGCCCGAGCTGATTGCGCGGGAGGGCGTCAGCCGGGCCCTGCTCCGAGAGGCGGTGCGGCTCCTGGAGCATCACCACATCGCCCGCATGCGGCGAGGCCCCGGCGGCGGCCTTTTCGTGATGGCTCCGAGTGCGGACGCGGTCACTGAAGTGGCCGCCATCTATCTGGCCCGACGCGGCATGCAGCTCACCGAGCTGGCCGAGATGCGTACCGGTGTGGAGGTCGCCCTGGCCGACTTGGCGGCCGAGCGCATCGACGAGGCGGGCATCGCGGGCCTGCACGACGCGTTGACCCGGGAGGAGAACGCCACCGACGCCGAGCGGGTCGAGGCCGTGCACGACCTGCACGCGGCAGTGGCGGCCGCCGCCCAGAACCGTGTGCTCATCCTGGTGGCGCTGGTGCTCATCCGACTGAGCCGCCTGCATCAGATTGAGCGGCTCGCCCCGAAGATGCAGCGCGAGATCCAGGCGGAGGTGCTGCGGACGCACATCGGGATCGCCGAGGCCGTGGCCGCCGGCGACCGCGAACTCGCCCGCCACCGGATGCGACGGCACCTCGAAGCGCTCGGCGCCCTGATGCGTTGACGAGCCGCTTTTAGTATCCTCTTTAGGCGAACCGGCAGATTCTGCCCGGGCCGCACGAAGAGGAGCCATGGCGACCACATCCGCAGAATTCGAGAAGGCCACCGACTACCAGTTCAAAGAAGAGGACATCGAGCGGGCCAAGGCGCTGGTGGGCCGCTGGTCTCCGGTGGGCGGCCGTGAATTCCTCACGACGGCCACGCCTGACGTCATGCGGAACTTCGCCCGGGGCTACGGCGACGACAACCCCTTGTTCACGTCGGAGGACTACGGGACGACCACCCGTTGGGGTGGCCAGATTTCACCGCCCATGATCGCCGTCGCACTGAACCGGCATCTCTACGGAGACCCGCACAAGGAGAAGCTCAAGCGGCCGTCGTTCCGCGGCATCCACGTGTTCGTCTCCGGGAGCACCTGGCAGTGGTTCCGTCCCCTGCAGGAGGGCGACGGTCTCTACAGCTTCGGTGGCACGGAATCCGTCGTCGAGAAGAAGTCCGAGTTCGCCGAGCGCTCGCTCCTGATGACGTACACCAGCGTGAAGATGAACCAACGGGCCGAGATCGTCGCCATCTCGCGCACGCTGGCGATCTACACCGAGCGCAAGACGGCGCGCGAGAAAGGGAAGTACTCCTCCCTCGAACCTGCCGTCTACACCGACGAGGACATCGAGCGCATCGACGCCATCTACGCCGCCGAGGAAGTCCGGGGCGCGACGCCCCGTCATTGGGAGGACGTACACGTCGGCGACGCGCTCACCCCGATGGCCAAGGGTCCGCTCACGACCACCGACATGATCGTCTTCCACGCCGGCGGCTACGGCTTCGTCCCTTACGAGCCCTGCGCCAATCGCATCGCGTACAAGAACCGCCAGCGCATCGCCCCCTTCTACGTAAAGAACGAATACGGGGTGCCCGACGTGGCCCAGCGTGTGCACTGGGACAACGCATGGGCCCAGGCCATCGGCAATCCGATGGCCTACGACTACGGGGTGATGCGCGATTGCTGGCTGAGCCACTACATGACCGACTACATGGGGGACGACGGCTGGCTGGTGTCGCAGTCATCGGAGATCCGGAAGTTCAACTACATCGGGGATACGCACGTGCTCACGGGTGAAGTCGTCGACAAGCGGCAGGAGGACGGTCGCTGTGTCGTCGACATCGAGATGCGCGGGACGAACCAGCGGGACACCGTGACCTGTCCGGCCAAGGCGACCGTGGCGTTGCCCAGTCGTGCCCACGGCCCGGTCCGGTTGCCCGATCCGCCCGCCGACCTGGCGGCCCAGGCCGTGCAGATGCTCGAGCGGCACCACGAGATCGCGGCGGAGCGCAGGGCGGCCGGCGCGGGGTGACTCTCGGCAACCGGGGGTTCGAGCCGGGCACTCAGCCGGAACACTGAGGACAGTTCTTCGGGAGTTCTTATCCTCTCCTCGTCTTTCTCAAATGATTGCGGGCGAGAGTACACAGATGAGGAATTTCCGAGGTGGCGCCATCGCAGCCGGGGTCCTGTGCGCCATTGCGGCGACCGTCGCGGTCTGGAGCGGGCCGCTGGCCTCGGCAACGGCCGAACTGCATACAGCCGTCGGCAATGCGGGGTCGACGCACCTGGCCTCGGCCGCGCCCCGAGCGACGTCCACCATCGCCAAGTAAGGCACCGGTCAGCCCTTCGGGGGGCCTCCGGCCTCCTTGCGTTTCCGCTCCAGGCGACCGGCCAGCGCCTGACCCGCGGCCCTCTGGTTCTCGGCCTCGTGGGCGAAGAGCCAGCGTCGCCGCTCCACCTCATCCTCGGCAGCGTTGAGGTTGTCCTTCACCAGGGCCAGCACCTTCGCCGGCGTCCGTGCCAGTTGGCGGGCGATCCCCTCGGTGTGGGAGCGCAGCTGACCAGGGTGCACGACGGCGTGCACCATGCCCAGAGTCAGGGCCTCCGGAGCGGTGATCTTCTCGTTCAGCAGGTAGAGGCGTCGCGCCAGCCCGGTGCCCGCGATACGAGTCCAGAAGAATGAACCCCCGTAGTCACCGGCGAGGCCGTTCGGGGTGAAGCCTGCTGCGAAGACAGCGTCTTCCGACGCGAAGCGGAGATCGCAGGCGCCCGCGAGGCTGCAGCCCGCACCGACAGCGGGTCCGCCGACCATGGCGATGGTGGGTTTCGGCATGAGGTGCAGGAGCATGGCGGCGTGGAGATCGTGACGTGACAGGTCGCCGGAGAGGGCATCGGCTGGAACGCCCTTCTCGCTGCCCGGTGCGCCCCGCCCCCCGTCTCTGACGTCACCGCCCGAGCAGAACCCTCCGTGAGCGCCGGGTGCCGCGGCACCGGTGAGGATCACCACCTTCACGTCAGGATCGTCGGCCATCTGCCGCACCGCACCGTCGAGGGCAGCGATGAGCTCGCCGTTGAGCGCGTTGCGTCGGGCGGGACGGTGCAACGTGATGGTCCCTACCTCGTCGACGACGTCGGTCAGGATCACCGGTCCGCTCTCGCTGCTCCCCGCAGGGGGCTCTGCCACGGGTGTTCTCCTCGGTCGTCCGTCGGCCAATTCAGTATACTGAACACCACCCGTTGCCCTCGAAAGGACTCGGGCCCGCGCCTTCGGACCCTGCCGGAATCTTTGGCGGGTCCACACGCGGAGGCCATACTGAGCGACCTCGGCGACCCGGCTGAGGCCCGCGCAGATCTGCGGGAGAGAAAGGTCGTGGCCTGATGACGGACACTGCGACGGAAGCGCCGGCCGAGCCGGTCCTCGTCAAGGAGCGGCGGGGAGCCGTGCAGGTGCTGCGGCTCAACCGGCCCGAGGCACGCAACGCGTTGAACCCCGAGCTGCTGAGCGCCATCGGTCTCGCCATGCTCGACGCCGAGAAGGACCCCGAGGTGCGGGCAGTGGTGCTCACCGGGACGGGGGACCGGGCCTTCTGTTCCGGCATGGACTTGCGCGGCTTTGCCGAGGGGGGCGCGGGCGGAATCGGCGGGAACCCCGATGCGATGCGCGGCTTCGCCCGCTTTACCAGCGGGGACATCGGCGTGCCGATTGTCGGCGCCGCCAACGCCACTGCCGTGGCCGGCGGGTTCGAGCTGTTGCTGGGGTGTGACGTGGTGGTGGCCTCGGAGGCGGCCTCCTTCGGCGTGCCCGAGGTCAAGCGCGGCCTTTTCGCCGCGGGCGGCGGCGTGTTCATCAGCACACGCATTCCCCTGGCCGTGGCGCTCGAACTCACGCTGACGGGTGACCTTATCGACGCCCCGCGCGCACTGTCGCTCGGGCTGATCAACCAGGTGGTCAAACCGACGGAGGTGCTTGACGCCGCGGTGGCATTGGCCGAGCGCATTGCCCGCAACGGTCCCCTGGCGCTCCACGCGACCAAGCAGATGGTGCGCACGGCATCGACGGACCTCGAGCGCGCCAAGGTGTTGGCCGCGGAGTGGCACCCCAAGGTGTTCAACAGCGAGGACGCCAAGGAAGGTGCCACCGCCTTCCTTGAGAAGCGCGACCCGGTGTGGAAGGGCCGCTGAGGTCGCCGTTAGGACGGGCTTGTTTCCGGGTCGACGCGTCGCGCCGGGTGGCTGTCGGGCAGAGCGTCGGGCCGTTCTACCGGCACCGTGACCCGGGCCACCACGAGGTCGTCCCGGCCGCGTAGCGCGGCGGAGAGAACCAGGTCGATCTGGTTGTGCAGGATCCGGTAGCGGAACTTCTCCGGCCGCACGATGGGAATCAACACCACCAGCTGGTCGTCGGGGTGCTCCACCCGCAGCTTGTCGATGAAGGCGACGATCGGCTGGACCACGGAGGCGTACTCGGTGTGCAGCACCTTGAGCGGAATGCCGCAGTTCCACCTGTCCCAATGGTCGAAGAAGCGCTGCGCGTACGCGGCACCGTCGTCACCTCCGTCGAGCACGACCGTGACGGCGATGACCTCCTGTCCGAGTGACTCGGCCTCGCTCAAGGCGTGCTCGGTCAGGCGCGAGATCCGGTTCACCGGCACGACCACGATGGTGTGCTTGGGCGCGGGCCGCCCCGGGTCCTCGTCGAAGCGGAGCTCCTTGGCCGCCCTGTCGTAGTACGCGTGGATGCGCAGGAAGAGCCAGATGAAGGCCGGGATGGCGACGACGACCAGCCAGGCGCCCTCGGTGAACTTGGAGATGAGGAAGACGACGGTGGCGATCGCCGTGATGACGGAGCCGAAGCCGTTGATGGCGGCCCGGCGGCGCCAGCGGGCGGGCCGCTCGCGCCACCAATGCACGACGAGCCCGGCCTGCGACAGTGTGAACCCGATGAACACCCCGATGGCGAAGAGGGGGATGAGGTCATTGGTGTTGCCGCGGACGGCGACGAGCAGCGCACCGGACATCAGCGTGAGGACGAAGATCCCGTTGCCGAAGGTCTGCCGGTCGCCCCGGATGGTGAAGAGGTGCGGCAGGTAGTTGTCCCGGGCCACCAGGCTGGCCAGGACGGGGAGCCCGCCGAACGATGTGTTGGCTGCCAGGGCCAGCACGATGGTGATGGTGATGGAGACGATGTAGTAGGCCCAGCCCCGTCCGACGGACATCGCCATGATCTGGCTCAGCACGGTCTGGCCGCTGCGCGGTCCGATCTCCCAGCGCTTGGCCAGGACGGCCAGGCCCAGCAGCATGGCGCCCAGAATGACGCCGAGCAGCACCTCGGTGCGCTTCGCCCGCACCGTCCGGGGCTCCCGGAACAGAGGCACACCGTTGGCGATGGCCTCCACACCGGTCAGCGCGCTGCACCCGGCCGAGAAGGCCTTCAGGACGAGCAGGACGGTGACGGCTTTGAGCCCGGACGTGGACAGTTGGGACGTGCCGAGCTGCTTCTCGTGCAGCCCGAGGGGGTGGATGAGGCCGATGGCGATGATGGCCAGCAGGCCGACGATGAAGAGCATGGTCGGCAGCAGGAAGGCCCGGGCCGTCTCACCTAGGCCGCGCAGGTTGAGCACCATGATGAAGAGAAGGATCCCGAGGCACAGGGGGACGGTGGCCCCGTCCAGGCCGGGGAAGGCGGATTGCAGCGAGGCGACGCCCGCCGCAATGGAGACGGCGACCGTCAGCGTGTAGTCGACGACGAGCGACGCGGCGGCGACGAGGCTGGTGTGCGCACCGAAGTTGGCCCGTGAGACCGCGTAGGCCCCGCCGCCCATCGGGTAGGCGTCGATGACCTGGCGGTACGAGAACACGAGGATCGCCAATAGCCCGACGATGGCGATCGTGATGGGCAACACCAAGTGCAGCGCTCCGGCGCCCGCCACCGCCAGGACGAGAATGATGGCTTCGGGGCCGTAGGCCACCGACGTCAGCGCGTCGAGCGAAAGGGCGGACAGTCCCTGGACGGGCGTGATCTTGTCCTTCCCGCCGCCCAGCGCCGATTTCGGCGGGCCGATCAGCAGGTTCCACACACCGGAGACCCGGCTCCCGTCGGTGTCGGCCATAGGGCGCACTTTAGGAGCACGAGATGGGCGCGCCGGGTACGCCGGTGCGGACAGGCCCGTGCGTAGGATCGCAGCTGACCCACATCCGGGAAAGGAACTGGCGCCGCCGTGGAACTCTGGGAGCTCACCGCCCGCGAGGCATGTCGCGACACGCTGGCGCAGTACACGCACAGCGGCGACCGCTACCTCCTGGTGGACTTCGCCGGGGCCTTTTGCGAGGACGGCATCCTCGAGATACGCGGGGCGGAACCACTGCGGGGCCGGGACGCCATCATGGCGCGCTTCGGTGGAGCGCCGGCGGCCACCCAGGCCCAGGAGGACGCAGCCCGAAAGCGCGACGCCGGGGCGCTGCGCCGAATCGTGCGGCACAACGTGACGAACATCCGGTTCGAGTCACTGATCCCCGACGAGGCGGTGGTGGCCTGCTACTTCACAGTGATCACCGAGATCGGCCTCGACCACATGGGCCGCTACCGCGACCGCTTTGTCCCCGTGGGTGACCGCTGGCTGATTGCGCACCGGTTCGTGTCGACGGACTGGCGCTCGCCCGACACGACGTTCGGACCGACGCCGGCGCCGGCGTAGCGCCTACGACCCGTCGCGCACCTGGCCGGCTTCGAGCACGTCGTCCAGCCAGGGAACTCGTTGTCGGGCCGCGGCGAGGGCGTCTGCCTCCGAGTCGTACTGCTGCTGCGAGAAATAGGCGACGGGTGTCCAGGCGCCGCGGTCTTCTGGATCTCGTCGGAACTCCTCGAAGCCGAACGTCCCGTCCGGTCTCAGGAAAATGTCGACGCAGCGGTCGACGCTCGCGGTGGAAAGGCTGGCCAGAACCTTCCACGACGCATCCAGCCGTGACGACACGCTCCGAGGCTAATTGACCGCCTGCTTTTGCCGGCCTTGAACGGGGCAGACCGACTGCCGAAGCCGGCGCCCTAGTCGATCAGCGGGTCCCGCGGCAGGCCGAGGATGCGCTCCCCGATCTGGTTGCGCTTGATCTCCGACGTGCCACCGGCGATCGACATGCCGCGGTGCATGAGCACCATGTTCGTCACAAGAGCGCCCACGCCGTCGCTGTACAACGCCTCGGGACCGCTGACCGCGGCGGTGATGGCCGCCGCCTCGTGGCCGATCTCCGACAGGACGAGTTTGGTGACGTTGCCCTCCGGGCCCGGCCCGCCGCCGACGACGGCCCGGTGGGCGGTGCGCATGTTGAGCAGCGCCACGGCCTCGGTCTGCGCGAGATGCCTGCCGATCCGCCCGGCGCCGCCGGCCAACCGTTCCGGGTGGGCGTCGAACGGCGCGATCACCATGCTCGCCGGCATGGTCCGGGCGCCCTGCCCGCCTCCGATGGAGACGCTCTCGTTGCCCAACGTGGCGCGGGCCACTTTCCAGCCGCCGTTCACCGGCCCGATCACATCGTCGTCGGGCACGAAGACGTCGTTGAAGAAGACCTCGTTGAACTCCGAGCGACCCGTGACCATGCGGAGCGGGCGCACCTCCACGCCATTGGCGTGCATGTCGATCACCATGGTCGTGATGCCCTGGTGCTTCGGAGCCTCGGGATCGGTACGGATGGTGGCGAGCCCGAAGCTGGCGTAGTGCGCGCCGCTCGTCCAGACCTTCTGCCCGTTCACCAGCCACCCGCCGTCCACCCGGGTGCCTCGCGTCTTCACGCCGGCGGCATCGCTCCCGGCGTCGGGCTCGCTGAAGAGCTGGCACCAGATGACGTCCTGGCGCAGCGCGGGCAGGACCCAGCGCGCCACCTGGTCCTCGGTGGCGTGCTGGATCAGCGTCAGGATCACCCAGCCCGTGATGGCGTACTGCGGCCGCTTCACGCCGGCCGCCGCGAACTCCTGCTCAATGACGAGCTGCTCGACCGCACCGGCGTCGCGGCCCCAGGGCAGAGGCCAGTGCGGCATGACGTAGCCCGTCTCGATCAGCGCATCGCACTGGGCCGCGTCGCCGAGCACCTTCATGCTCTCGGCGAAGGTGCGCACCTCGTCGCGCATCGGCTCGGCCTCGGGTGGCAGGTCGACGGTGCGCGTCCGCGTCGCCCCGGCTCGCACCAGATCGGTGATCTCGCGAGCGGCCGCTTCGGCATCGACGAGCGCCTCGAGTGCAGTGGCCCTGCGGAGATACAGGTGGGCGTCGTGCTCCCAGGTGATCCCGATGCCGCCATGCACCTGCGTGTTGAGCTGCGCGCACTCGTCGCCTGCCGCGAGCGCCAGTGCGGCAGCGATTGCGGCCGCGTAGGACAGCTGGTCGCCGCCCTCGTCCGCCGCCCGGGCCGCGTCCCAGACGGCACCGGTGGCCAGCTCGGAGGACACGAGCATGTTGGCGCAGTGGTGCTTGACGGCCTGGAACGTTGCGATGGGCCGGCCGAACTGCACGCGCACCTTGGCGTAGGCGGCGGCCTGCCCGGTGCACTCGGTGGCGATGCCGGTCGCCTCCGCGGCCACGATGAGACGGGCCAGGTCGATCAGCGCACGCCGCCCGCCGGAGATCACATCGGCCGGCGCGTCGTCGAGCGTGACCCGGGCCGTGCGCCGCGTCGGGTCGAGGTTGTGCGGCACCTCCACCTGCACGCCCCCGGCGGACACGTCGACGACGATGGCGTCGTCCCCGGATGGCAGCAAGAGGATGTGGGCGAGGCCGCCGCCCAGGACCGCCGGCGCCGTACCGGCGGCCCGACCGTCGCGCACCGTGATGTCGGACTCGAGCGCCACGCCACCGAAGCGGGACCCGCCGGCCAGGCCGGGCAGCAGCCGCGCCGCCAGCTCGTCGGATCCGGCCGCATCGATGACGGCGCTGGCGATCACCGTCGGGACGAAGGGCCCGGGGGTGAGGGCCCGGCCCATCTCCTCGACGACCACGACCAGTTCGGGCAGGCCGAAGCCCGAGCCGCCGTACTGCTCGGGCAGGTGCAGGCCGAGCCAGCCCAGGTCGACGATGTCGCCCCAGAAGGGAGGCAGGATCTCGCTGTCTGTTTCGAGCAGAGCCCGGGCGGCCCCTCGGGAATCGTGCTTGGCCAGGAAGTCCGAGGCCGTCTGGCCCAGGGCGCGGTGGTCTTCGGTGATGGCGATCGGCATGGTTTAAAGAGTATCCTCAATTATCGTTCGTGGACCAGGCCACCCTGCCACCGCGCGGCCACGCCACGCCAAAGACTGCGTCAGTCCCTGGCGGGATGCTGCACCCGCGACGCCGCTGCTCCCTCGGGGTCCCGCTCTTCTGTCGGCTGGTCCTCGTCCGACGGGAAGGCGGCGGTCAACATGTCGGCCGCCGAGCCCGGCAGCAGCAGCTGCTCCTGATAGATGGTCGCACCGAGAGCGCCACTGCGGTCGCGCAGCGAGCCGTGGTAGGCGCCGCGGAAGCTACGCGCCTTGACGGGCCGCAGGTCGACCAGCACCCACTCGTCGGCCCGGATGTCCTCCTGGAACCACGCGGAGTGGTCGATGGACGGGCCGCCCCGGCCGATGAGGGCCCGGTCCTGCTGGCCGAATCCGGTGCCGAGATCGGACAGGTAGGTCAGCCCCGCCCGGTGCAGCAGCGGGTCGTCGCCGAGCGAGACGGCGGACTTCACCCACAGGCAGTCGGTGAACACGCCCTTCAAGAAGTCCGTCGGCGTCACGGGGCGCACGTCGAGCAACGGGTTCCAGCCACCGAGCGTCGTGTCCTCCGGTGCAGGGACCGCCCGGCGGGGCGCGTCGTCGAAGCGCCGACCCTCGTTCTCGGCATGGAACGACGTGACCATGGAGAAGATGACATCGCCGTCCTGCACCGCCACCACGCGGCGGGCGGAAAATGATCGCCCGTCCCGGTCCCGGTCGACCTCAAGGATGACGGGGATGTCGCTGCGGCCCGTCCGCAGGAAGTACCCGTGGAAGGAGTGGGGCAGACGGCCCGGCTCGACGGTGGCCGCGGCGGCGAGCAGGCACTGGGCGGCCACCTGCCCACCGAAGAGGGTGCGGCGGGGGCCGTAGTTGGCGTTACGGCCGCGGAAGAGGTCCTTGTCGACCCGTTCCAGGGTGAGCAGCGAACGCAGATCGTCGGCGAGATCCATGCTCAAGAGTGTGCTGCGTGGCGCCCCCGGGGCAAGTGGGCGTGTCCGCGGCACCGTGGGCTAAACAGACGACCGATGCCGAGAGACATCAGGGAACTCCACGACGACACGGACGCCTACGCCGCCGAGCTGCGCCGACGGTGGGGCGGTCTGCTGAGCTACCGGTACATCGGCCGGAGCTGGTCGTCGATGGACCTGGGCCCGACCGACAACACGGTCACGCTCCGCAGCGATATGCGGAGCCCGAATGGCGCCATCCTCTTGGCCGTGCTCGGGATCGCGGCACCGGAGGGTGGTGGCAGGAGCGACCTGGAGGCCGTGCCGAACCCGGTGATCCACTCCTGTCAGGTCCTCGATCCGGGGCGAGACGTGCAACGCATCGAGGTCGTCTCCGAGGTCCTCAAGGTAGGGCGGCAGATGGGATTCAGCCGCTAGCGCATCGTGGACGCCGATCAGCCGGACCGAGTGCTCGCGCTGACCCAGGGACAGGGGATCAGCCTCGGCACGCCGCCGGAGGGGCTCGAGAGGATGCCGGTGGAGCCGATCGTGGTGGTGGACAGCCCGGACCTGCCGCCGCTGTGGCGGGTCTTCGGGGCCGCACGTCGCGCCGACGGTCACTGGGCGCTGCCGGTGTTGTCGGCGGAGGTCGCCTCGCCCGACGCTGCGTTGCATCTCGGACCCCAACTCGTCGTCCTCGAGACAGCGGCCTTCGACCTGGCGGCGACGTCCGCGGGCACTGACCGCCTGCAGGCCGTCTCCTCCCACGTGATGTTCCTGGCTCGAGGCAAGGTGGGCCCGTTCCGGGCCGACGCCGAGGCGGATACGGGTCCCGACGGTGTGGCGGTACGGATCATCCTTCACGACGAAGGCGCCGGCGACCGTGCGGTGACTGCCGCCTCATACCAGTTCCGGGCCGGCAGTTAGCGCTGCCCTCCGCGCACTGCACCGCCGGCGGAGCCTGCGTCCCACACCGCCCGCACCCACTCGGCCCACGTCTCGATGCGGCGCCAGAACAGTTCCCGCGTCCCGGCGAAATTGTGCATGTGCGCCATGCGCGGGCAGACGAAGAGGTCCACGCTGCGCGCTGACTCGTAGGCGCGCGGCTCGCCCCGCGGGTCGACGAGGACGTCGCGCTCGCCCAATGCGACGAGGACGGGACAGCGGATGGCGGCCGCCTCGGCCAGAGTGGAGCCCGGCGCCAGGCACCACAACACCGCGGTGGCGGGAATGGTGGCCGATCCCCAGGGCGGGACATCGCCGTGCCGCGCCGGGTAGTCGTCGAGATCCCGCCGCACTACCGCGGGGTCGACGTCGTCGTAGTGGAAGCCCCACGCCATCGGTGGCACATCGGCCTCGGGCACCACGGGCGTCGCACCCTCGGCCAGTGTCGGCGCGTTGGTGATGACCGCGTCTGACAGCTGGGTGTCCCGCGGCACCCAGGGGAGGGGAAGCGGGGGTTGGCCCGGTGCCGTCGGCGGCTGCGTCCGCAGCGGGCTGTAACCCAGAACAGCGACGCCGTCATAGCCGTGGTGCCGGCCTTGTTGCACGATGGTGAATGCGCCGCCCATTGACTGGCCGATACCGATCGTGAGGAAATCGGGGACGGGCTCGAGTCCGTCGATCAGGGTGCCGGCCGCCAGTTTCTGCCGGACCTCGGTCTCGGCGGCCTCACTGGCCGCGATCACCGGCGCGAACGTGAGCCGTTCCGGATCGTGCAGCGAGCTGGCGCCCACGCCCAGGTGGTCGACGGAGACGAAGACCCAGCCGCGCGCTGCATGCCAGGAGGCCTGCGCGCCGCGGCCCGGCCCAGGGAGGTCCTCGGTGTAGTACCCGCGCCCGTACCCCGCACCCGGTTTGGCGAAGCAGACGACGGGATGCTCCGGGAGCTTCTCCGGCGCCGTCACCGTCAGGGCGATGTGCGCCGGCTCGTTCAGCCCCGCGGCCTCCGTGACGTCGAACTGCAGGTCGACCGACCGCACCGACGCCACTGCGTGCCTCCTGATCCCGTCGTCTCTACTTGGGAGCGAAGCGGGTGCCTGCGTCGAGCCGGATGCAGAGGCCGTTGAGCATCGGGTTCTCGACAATCGCCACCGCGAGCTTGCCGTACTCCTCGGGCCGGCCCAATCGCTTGGGGAAGGCCGCGTCCTTGGTCAAGGTCGCGGCGAATTCGTCGGGGATGCCCTGGGTGAGGCCGGTGGCGAACAGGCTCGGAGCGATGGCCATGGCCCTGATGCCCAGGCTGCCCAGGTCGCGGGCCATGGTGAACACCATGCCGACGATGCCCGACTTGGCGGCGGCGTACGCGACCTGTCCGATCTGGCCTTCGTAAGCGGCGATAGAAGCGGTGTTGATCATGACGCCGCGCTCGCCGTCCTCGGGCTCGTTGGTCGACATGTGGAAAGCCTGGAGCCGGTTGAGGTTGAAGGTGCCGATCAGGTTCAACTCGATGGTGCGGCGGAAGGTGTCCAGCGGGTGCGGGCCGTCCTTGCTGAGGGTGCGCTTCGCGGCACCGCCGCCGGCGGTGTTCACCGCGATGTGCAAGCCACCCAGCGCGGCCACCGCGTCGGCCAGCGCAGATTCTGTCTGGACGTCGTCCATGATGTCGACCTCGTGGAAGGTGCCTCCGAGTTCCTTGGCAACTTCGGCACCGGCGGTGTTCGGCAGGTCGAGGATGGCGATGTCGGCACCCTTCTGATGGAGCAGCTCGGCGGAGGCCTTGGCCATGCCCGACGCGCCGCCGACGACGACGGCCTTCTTCCCCTGGATCTCCACGACGTGCCCTCTTTCCTTTGCGATTCGTTCTGTTGGTCGTTCGACTCGGCCCGCCTGCGCGGGCGCGCGTCTGTGTGATGCTGGCTGGCCCGCAGACCCGGCCGCAAACCGGGAAATAGAGTGTACCATTTCGCCTCGCATCGTCACGGGCCAGGAGGATCCATGGAACGCGCAGCCATCCTGTTCGACATCGCCGACAACGTCGCCACCATCACGTTGAACCGACCCGACGCTTTGAACTCGTTCAACAACGACATGGCCGCCGACATGCAGTGGGCCTGGGAGACCGTGCGCGACACCGACGACATCCATTGTGTCGTGCTGCAAGCCAACGGCGACCGGGCCTTTTGCACGGGCGTCGACATTCGCAGCGGGGACCTCTGGTTCATGAAGGAGAACGACTTCAACAGCTTCGATCCCGGCGAGACCCTGGGGCCGAAGCTGCAGTACAAGGTGTGGAAGCCCGTTGTCACCGCCGTGCACGGGTTGTGCGCCGGCGGCGCGCAGTACTTCCTGAACGAGTCCGACATCGTCATCTGCTCGGACGACGCCGTGTTCTTCGATCCGCACGCCAACGTCGGGATCGTCAGTGCACTCGAGCCGATCGGCATGCTGCACCGTGGCATGCCCCTTGGGGATGTGTTGCGCTGGGCGCTCATGGGCAACGAGGAGCGGATCACCGCCCAGACAGCGCTCCGCCTTGGCCTTGTCACCGAGGTGCTGAGCCGTGAGGCCCTGCGCGACCGGGCCCGCGAGATCGCACTCTCGATCGCCCGCCGCAACCCCAAGGCTATTCAAGGGACCATCCGCGCCATTTGGGAGTCCCTGGACATGACGCGCACGGCGGCGCTGCAGAACGGATTTTCCTACACCCTCATCGGCAACTACCCGGCCAACCCGCCGGCCCCACGGGAGAAGTCGGAGACGCAGTATCGCTGACGACTAGGACGGCGCCGCGGCTGCGGTGGCGACAGCTGCGGCGGCCTCGAGGTACGGCCAGGCCAGATCGGGTGGGATGCCGCCGACCAACGGCTGCAGCCCCAGCGGGTGCCCGTTGCGTATGAGCTCTCGGGCTTCGGCCCGGGTGACGATCTGGTAGGCACCCTTCTCGGCCGCCAGTTCGGCGACGCTCGGCGCGCGCGAGATCGACGCCGTGCCTTCCCGGTGGGCGTTCCACGCCGAATAGCTGACGGCATCGAGCAGCAGGTACTCACCGATCTCGGCCCAGGCGCGTTCGGGGTCGTCGGCAACGAAGATGGTGTTCGGGATGCCGGCCGGCGAAATGATGCAGCCGGGGGCCGCCTCCCCGCCTTCGTCCCGGTAGGCGTCTTCGAGCGAGAGGTCATGTGATTCCGCCAGGAACATGAGGCCAAGACGGGCTGCTCGTCGGGCGGCGACCTCAGTTCCCCCGCCGTAGGCCAGCATGGGGCCGCCCGGAGTGAACGGAGCCGGCGTGACGCGGACGGCGCGCCCGTCAACGTCGACCTCTTCGCCCGACCAGAGGCGTTGCAGCAGCTTGATGCGATCTTCGACGAGGTGGCCCCGGCCGGCGCGCTCGACGCCGAACATAGCGAACTCCTCGTCCCGGTAGCCGATGCCGATCACGTAGGACACCCGGCCGCGGCTGAGCAGGTCGACGACGGCGAGATCCTCGGCGAGCTTGACGGGCTCGTAGAGCGCCAGCAGCAGCGCCGCCACCGTGATGGGGATGCGGGTCGTGCGCGCCGCCATGGCCGCCGCCAGCGGAACAGGGGAGGGCAGGTAACCGTCGTCGACGGCGTGGTGCTCGCTGACGATGGCAGCCAGTCCCCCGTGGTCCTCGGCCCACGCAGCCATGTCGACGGCGGCGGCGTAGAGGTCGGCGCGCGCGGCCGGGTCTTCGGTGGCCGACCGCATGGCGAAACGCAAGGTGAACACGCACGATGCGTAGCACGCGCCCCGCGTCGGCCTCAACCGGATCGGCGTGACCGTTGCCATCAGATGCGAGCCTCGGTTCCGCCCTATCCTGATCCGGCGCCGCCCTGCGACGGTGCCGAGCGAGGCCGACGCAGGCCGGTGACGAGGACTATCCCGAGTTTCGCAGGCAGATCGATTCGGTCTTGCTGCATCGAGCCAAGAGGGGGCCAGCGTGGTCAGCACACGAGAGACAGCGTTCACGGAGATGCCGGGCGTGGCGCCCGACGTCATGCGGGACTACGACCTGGCGACGCTCGGGTACCAGGAGACCGAGTTCACCTTCGAGGGGACGGCGGTCTCGTACGAGTTGCAGGGCGAGCGGGGAGCGGACGGCCATTGGGACGTGAAGCCGGGTTCCGAGGCCCCCTTCCGGACCCGCTTTGTCGTGCGCACACCGCCGGACCCGCTGCGCTTCAGCGGGACGGTCGTGGTGGAGTGGCACAACGTGTCGGCCGGCATCGACGCCGCCCCCGATTGGGGCTTCCTCCATCGCTACCTGGCGGCAGCGGGTCACGCCTGGGTCGGCGTGTCGGCTCAGAAGGTCGGCATCGACGGGGGAGGCTTCGTCGAGAGTATCCACCTCAAGCTGTTGGCGCCGGAGCGCTACGGGCACCTCGAGCATCCCGGCGACGCTTGGTCGTTCGACATCTTCACGCAGGTCGGACGGTTGCTGCAGTTGCCGAGTGACGACAACCCCCTCGGCGGCCTGGCGCCGACCCAGATCCTCGCCGCCGGCGAGTCGCAGTCAGCGGCCTGCCTGGTGACGTACATCAACGCCATTGATCCCCAGGTGCAGCTCTTCGACGGGTTCTTCGTACACGGGCGCCCCGCCTCGGGCGTCTCCATCGACGGCGTGTTCATCCCCGCGTCGCAGCGGTTGAACTTGGAGGCGACACGTGTGGCGATCTCGTCCAACGGCGAGCGCATCCGTGACGACGCCCGCGTGCCGGTCCTCGTGCTGCAGAGTGAGACCGACGTGATCCTTTTGGGCGGGCAGCTGGCGGAGCAGCCCGACTCCGACCGCCTCCGGACCTGGGAGATGGCGGGCGCCGCACACGCCGACACCTACACCGTCAGCGCGGGCAGGCACGACGACGGCACGTTGACCGCAGAACGGATGGCGGAGTTGCTGCGCCCGACGAGGAACCTCTTGATCGGCCAGGCGGACACGCCCATCAACGCCGGGCCGCAGCAGCACTACGTGGCCGAGGCCGCCCTGGCGCACCTGTCCCGGTGGACGGCCGGCGGGGAGGCTCCTCCTTCGGCGCCCTCACTTGAGCTCAACGCGGAGCGGACGGGCTACGTCCCGGACGAGCACGGCATCGCCAAAGGTGGGATCCGCACGCCGTGGGTCGACGTGCCGACCGCGGTGATGGGCGGCCTCGGGCAGTCGGGTGAGTCCTTCGCCATGTTGTTCGGCCGTACCGAGCCTTTCGACGACGCCACTCTGGCGGCGCTCTACCCCGGCGGGGAAGACGACTACCTGGAGCGGTTCGAGGCATCGTTGGACGCGGCCATCGCCGCCGGCTTCCTGCTCGAGCAGGACCGTATGGAGATCCTCGCCGTAGCTGCGCACTCTTACCCTCTGCAGCTCGCCGACGGGTGACATTCATCACACCCTTTCCGTCCAGAGATGTGGGACGAGCGCGGACTTACGGCCTTGACCTGAACTGCAGGTGCCGACCCGAGCCTGCGCACCTGCTCTGCTAGGGTGCAAAAAGAGGGTCCTCTTTTCCCCCGGGAGGGTGCATGGAGCAGTCAATGTTGCGCTGCGAGGGCCTGCGCAAGAGCTACGGCGACCGGGAGGCCGTCAAGGGCGTGTCCTTCTCCATTGCGGAGCAGGAGTGCTACGGACTGTTGGGGCCCAACGGCGCCGGGAAGACCACGACCATCTCCATGCTCTGCGGCCTCATCACCCCTGACCAGGGAGAAGTGACCATCGACGGCTTTGCCGGCGGGACGTTGGAGGCCAAGGCGACGGTCGGGTACGTACCGCAGGATCTGGCCCTCTACCCCGACCTCTCCGCAGTCGAGAATCTGACCTTCTTCGGCCAGCTCTACGGGTTGGGCGGCAAGGAGCTGCAGGGCCGCATCGGCGAGACGCTGGAGCTGGTGGGACTGGCCGACCGGGGCAAGGACCGCGTCAGCACCTATTCGGGCGGCATGAAGCGGCGCGCCAACATGGCGGCCGGACTGCTGCACCGGCCCAAGCTGCTCGTGCTCGACGAACCCACGGTCGGGGTGGACCCCCAGAGCCGCAACGCCATTCTGGAAACGGTCGGGCGGCTCGGCATCGCGGTCCTCTACACCACGCACTACATGGAGGAGGCCGCGAAGCTGTGCGACCGCATCGGCATCATCGATGACGGGCAGCTGATCGCCGAGGGGACCGCCGAGGCGCTCATCGGCATCCACGGCGGCCGGGACAAGGTGCACCTGTCCTGTGACCAGGCCTCGCTCGACGTGTTGTCCGCCGCCTGCCTCGAACTGCACAACGTCCACAACGTGCACGAGCACGAGGGCAACCTGGAGCTGACCACCGATCACGGACCGGCCGTGCTCTCGGCCGTGGTCGCGGTGGCCACGAAGCACGGCGTCGACCTCACGGGTGTCGAGGTGCGCTCGCCGAATCTCGAGGACGTCTTCTTGAGCCTCACCGGGAAAGAGCTTCGGGATTGATCCGCGTCATCGCGTGGAACGAGCTGCATCGCCGGCTGCGCGATCGCTCCGTCCTCATCGGGTGCCTCGCCGCACCGCTCCTCATGGCCGCCGTCCTCGGGTTGTCGTTCGCCGGCGGCGCGAGCGCCACCCCGGTGCACATCGGCGTCTCGGGCGCATCGCCCCAGATGCTCACGGCGGCACTGCGGGCCAGTCAGCTGCCCAAGAACGTGACAGTGACCCCGATGCCCAACCAGCAGTCGGTCCAGAACGCCGTGGCCGGCGGCACGCTCGACGGCGGGGTGGCAGTCCTGCCGTCGCAGCTGCGCCTGCACACCATGCTCGTACCCATCGTCGACCCGGGCGCGACACACACGCCGGGCTTCGACGTGGTGACCAAGGGCACGTCGCCACTCGGGGAGGAGTACGCCGAGTCCGTGGCGGCCGGAATGGCGAGCGTGCTGTACGCCAGCCGGGTGCCGCACACCACGAGCACGTTACGGCCGTCGGTGGCGATCAACAGTCAGAGCGTGGGTCACGGCGGAAAGGTCAATCTCAATTTCTTCGCGCCGAACATCGCGGTGGTGTTCCTCTTCATCGGCAGCGGTCTCGGTATGCGCTCCTTGCTGATGGAGAGGGCGGCCGGCACGCTCGCCCGGGTCGCGGCGGCACCGGTGCGGCCAACCCAGATCGTCCTCGGCAAGTTGTTGGCGATCTTCCTCACGGGGTTGGCGACGATCTTCGTGATCTGGGCCGCGACCACGTACGCCTTCGGGGCCGACTGGGGCGACCCGCTCGGGGTCCTCTTGCTGGCCGTCGCCGCCACGGCCGCCATGTGCGGCATCGGGGTGTTCCTCACGTCGCTGGCCAAGACCGAGCAGCAGGCCTTCGGCATCACGTTGCTGGTGGGGCTCTTCCTGGCGCTGGTCGGCGGCAACCTGCTGCCGTCCGGCTCGCTGCCCGACGCCTTCCAGGTGTTGGCGCTGGGCACGCCGAACGGGTGGGCCCTGGTCGGGTTCGGGCGGTTGGATCAGCTCGGCGAGCCGGCGAGCAGCATCATCGGACCCGTCGTGGTCCTCCTGGTCATCGCAGTCGTGGCGGGCGCTCTGGCCATGACGCGGGTGCGGCGGATGGTGGAGCCGTGACGTGATCGCCGTCATCTGGGTGAATCTGCGCCGGGCGATGGGCGACCGGCGGCTCTTGATCATCGGCACGCTGGTGCCGGTCGTCATCATCCTCATCACGGGGCTGCTGGAGGGCAGCCCCAAGGAGCCGATCGGCTTGTACCACCCGTCGGCGCGGCTGCTCCACCTGGCGCAGACGACGGACGGGATCAAGGTGCGGGTGGAGAGCAGCCGGTCGGACCTTACCGATGACATTCTGCGGGGGCGGGTCGTGGCGGGGATCGTGCAGCTGCCGGCGCCGGGCAACTCGGTGCGGGCGGACTTCCTGGTCGAGTCGGCGACGACCGACGCCGTGCAGGCGCGGACGGACGCCGTGGCGTTGATGGACCTTATGGCGGCCGAGGGGTCGAACACGAAGTTCACCGACGCGACGCTTGCGGCGACGCCCGTGGAGGCGCCCTTGAGCCCGTTCTGGTACGTGGCGCCGGCCAACCTCGTCTTGTTCATGGGCATCGCCGTGCTGGTGCTGGCGGCGGGCATGGTCGAGACGCGACGGCTGGGCGTGCTGCAACGGGTCTCGGCGGCGCCGGTGCGCAAGCGGGACGTCGTCTTCGGTCAGATGGCGAGCATGATGGTCACCGCGGTCAGTATGGCGATCGGATTGATCTTCGTCGGGTTCGTGTTGTTCCGGGTGCACTGGGGCAATCCGGCGAGTGTGTTCCTGGTGATTTTGTTCTTGGGGATCAGCGTGGCGGCCGTGGCTGTGATCATCGGGACCTGGTCGCGTTCGCAGGAGCAGGCCATCGCGACGGCTGTGATCGTCGCCATCATCGCCGGCATGCTCGGGGGCTGCGTGTACCAGCTGAGCGCGGTGAGCACGACCGTGAAGAACGTCGGACACATCGTGCCGCAGGCGTGGGCCATGGATGCGTTCGTGAAGCTGATCTCCGACCACGCGACGTTCTCGCAGACGCTGCCCGAGATCGGCGCTCTGGCGGCGTTCGCGGTGGTGTTGAGCGCGCTGGCGGTCTGGTACTACTCGCGCAAGGTGTTCTCGACGACGTAGCGGTCGGCGGTCCGGTTGTCGGTCAGCGACGAGGGGCCGGGAGGGGCGGCACGCACCGACAATAGGTATACTCAATTAGGTGTCAGGACCCTTCCAGCGCAGGTGGAGCAGCCAGTGAACGACGCGGTGACAGACCTGGCCGACCCGGTCATGTTCGCCGATCCGTTCCCGCGCTACGCGGAGCTCCGCCAGCGTGGTGCCGTTTCGCCGGCGTTCTCGAAGCAGCTCATGGGCGGGGCCGGTTTCATGCTGACTCGTCACGAGGACGTGCTCCTGCTGCACAACGACGTCCGCTTCTCGAGCGACCCGACGAGTGGTGGGTCGAGCCTCATGATGCGACACCTGCCCAAGATGTTCCGCCTCCTCACCGACTCCATGGTCTACAAGGACGACCCCGATCACGCCCGGCTGCGACGTCTCGTCAACAAGGCCTTCACACCGCGCATGGTCCAGCAGATGAGCGGCGACATCGAACGGATCGTGCGTGGTCTGTTGGACGACCTCGAACGGCGGGACAGCTCGACGGTCGACCTGGTGGCCGATTTCGCCACGCCGCTTCCCTTGTCGGTGATCTCGACCATGCTCGGCGTGGGGAACGAGGACCGGGACGAGTTCCATGTTCTCATGGAACGGTTCGTCGCCCGGCTGGGAAGCGGGTCTGCCGTCGACGCAGTGCGAACCATCCCGACGGCCCGGAAGCTCTACGCCGTGCTGGAGCGCCTGGCAGAGCAGCGCCGTGCCGCCCCCGACGACGGGTTGATCTCCGGTTTGTTGGCCGCCAACGAGGACGGCGACTCCTTGAGCGACGACGAGGTCATCGCCATGATCTTCTTATTGATGTTGGCAGGACACGACACGACGGCGAATTTGATCGGGAGCTCGGCCGTGGCGCTCATTGAGCACCCTGAGCAGGCGGCCCGGCTCAGGGACGAACCGGCATTGACAGCGTCGGCGGTCGAGGAATTGCTGCGCTTCACGACGCCGGTACCTTGCGGCACGGCGCGGACCTTGTTGGACGAAGTCGAGGTTGGCGGCACGACGATGCCCAAGGGGTCGAAGGTGATGGGCATGATCATTTCGGCCAACCGGGACGAGGCGGTGTTCGAACGGCCCGACGACCTCGACCTCGGTCGTGACCCCAATCGCCACCTCACCTTCGCCTTCGGGAAGCACTTCTGTCTGGGCAACCAGCTCGCTCGCCTCGAAGGGCAGGTCGCCATCGGCGCCCTGGCAAGACGCTTCCCGCAGATGGGGCTGGCCGTGCCGCGTGCTCAGCTCCAGTACAAACCCGTGCAGGCCTTACGTGGTTTCCGGACGCTTCCCGTCACGCTGCAGTAGCGGGCCGAGCCCGGCGGTCGGGCCGGGCCCAGCGCCGCCCGGGGTCACCAGATGAAGGGCACCAGCCGTTTGTGGCCGGCCGCATAGGTGACGTAGCGGTCACCGAGCTGTTGGAGGAGCGCTCGCTCCTCCACGCGGATCCGGAAGAGGAAGCCGCAGAGGACGCTGGTCGTGAGCCAGGCGAAGGACCACCAGGATCCGAGGAACAGCCCCACGCCCATGACCATGAGGAGAATGGCTGCGTAGCTCGGATGGCGCACGAACTGGTATGGGCCGCTGGTGATCACTGGTTGGTCGGCGCTTGTCTGGACCTTGAACGTGAAGTACCGGCCGAGGGCGCGGAAGCTCCAAAACCGCAGAGCGATGCCGCACCAGAAAACGACGAGTCCAGCCCAGGCCACGTCCGGACTGATCCGGCCCGACGACACGTTCCGAGTGAGGACGACAGCCCCGACGATCCCCACGATGGAGGCGACGCGGATGTACATGCGGCTGCCTTGGTCGGACAGGGTGGCTTCCGGTCGTCGGTTCGTCGACTCCCGCAACTCCACGAGAAGCCACGCGACGGCGCTGGCCACGAGGAGCGAGCGGGCGGCGGGTGGCGCCGCCGTGAAGGGATGCACGACGGCGACCCTATCTCCGGCGGTTGATCTCCCATTGGTCGCGGCTGAAATAACTTTGGTCCTCGCCCCAGCCTTCGGCTCCGTCGTCCCACGTCCAGTGGACCAGGGAGTCGCCTCCGTGACCCCGCCAGTGCCGGCTCAGCGCGTCTCCTCGGACCGATAGTCGACGGTCGAACTCGTCAACTGCTTCTAACGTGACGGACAGCGGCCACCCCGTCTCCGCATCGAATGTCACCCGACGCTCTCCGGCCAGAATGTGCCCATACTCGCCGTTGCGGAGGAGGAAGCCGCAGGCGACGGGCTCCACCTCGGGCCCCGGGATGGCGTAGGTGAGCCAGGCCTCGCCCGGGCCGGCAGCGCAGAACGAGTAGCCGACGCCACCAAACGACCCGGCTCCTGGTCGCCTTTGGGCCGGGGTCCTCGCGGTCGTCATGCCCTCGGGTTGGCCGTTGCGAGGCTTCGGGCGCCCCAACGGGCGAGGTCCCCACGACCGATCACGGATCGAGTAGCAGTCGATCGGGATCTCCTCGCCGTGGAGGACCATCGTTCCTGTCACGTGGCCTGCCTGATCGAAATGGGCACCCTTCAGGAACGGGACGACGCCGTCAGGATGCAGATTGGGTCTCATGATTGCGTCGAAGACGAGCTCCACCTCGAGCGCGCCGGGGTCTCTGTAGGTGACTGCGTAAGTGGTCAGCGGCTCAATGACCCGGACACGGACGCCGTTGGGCCATTCGAAATCGCGCATGTCCCGTTCGGCCCGGGGTGGGAGCTGCAATCCTGAGTACTCGGCCCGGTAGTTCAACTCCCACGGGTAGGCGCCGCGATCGTCCCAGACCCATGCTCCGCCGTTGCAGATGCTGGCGTTCGGTCGGGCTTGGCAGTACGCCCAGCCGCCGAGATTTCGCTCCGGCACGTTCCAGGAGAACCAGCATGTCTCGGTCTCCCACCAGCGGTCGGTCATCTCCTCATCGTGGAAGTCGTCGTCCGACGGGACGAGGTCACGGTACGTACGCTCGGCGCGCCGGCGGTCCACGTCGACTCCGAAGAGGGTGCTCATCGACTGGCTCGTCTCACCGGAGTGGGGGCCAGTGCCGGTCGGCGAGCACGCCCATGGAGGGACGAGCCAGCTCGGTCTCGCGCGCCACCCGGCGCCACAGCGAGAGGACGTAGTCCTCGTCGGACACGTCTCCCGCTCCCACCGCCTCCGCTGCCTCGGCCCGCCCGGTCGCGACCGAGTCGGGACGCCGACCCAACAACCTCTCCAGATCCTGTAGTTCGCACTCCTCGTAGTAGGGGCCATAGGTGTCGACCTGAGCCAGGTATTTGATGATGCGAGCGACCCCCTTCCCCCGCGCCTGCGCCAGCGGATCAGTCGTCCGCGGCACGATGACGTCGCGCAACTGGGTGAGGACGGCGTCATACATCCAATCGTGGCTGGCGGCAGGACGCGCTCGTGGCGTCTCGGCGGGAGCGAGTTCCAGACTGTTGGCGGTGGCGAGCGCTTCCAGCCACAGTCGTCGATGGAGGACCTGGTAGATGAAGCCGTTGCCGACGTCGTTACCGCCACCACCGCCACGTCGACCGTTGTTCTCGTCGTCACCCTCGTCGTCGGGCCCCCGGTGGCCCATTACCTGCAGCTTGGTCTCTGCCATCACCTGGTAGTAGCGCACCCGCGCCTCGTCGAGGTGGTTGCCCGAGAGCGCCTCGTACTCGCGTAGGCGCGCCGCGAAGTCGGTGAAGGGCTCCTGCGTCGCCCGCAAGGAGAGCCACGCGACGTCGTCCATGGGGTCGCCGAGGTGGGCCAGCTCCCAGTCGACGACGGCGGTCACCCGGCCGTCGAGATACATGAAGTTCCCCGGTCCGGTGTCCCCCTGCACCAAGACGGGCGGCCCGTCGTAAGAGGGGATGTGGTGCCGTAGCCAACGCAGCGAGAATGTGAGCGCCGGGTCGGGCGTCCCGCCACGCGCCGTCAGCACCCGGTCCCACTCGTCGAGTTCGGCCAGCACCGCCTCGGCGATGGAGCTGACGGCAGGAAACAAGGGAAGGTCCAACGCCGCCGCGTCGAGCGAGTGCAGCGCTGCCAGCTTTGTCATGAAATCCTGCGCCGTCGCCTCCTGTTCGGACGGGTCGCTGATGCGGGAGAACCAGTTCCCTCCCTCCACCCGCTCCGACAGCATCGCCTGGTGCACTGGGTGCACGCCGAACACGCGGGGTACCGGCACCGGGCCCTCCTGCAGCGCGAGGTACACGGTCGCCTCGCGGTGCAACGTCCACGGGTCCTTCGTCCGTTCGGGGTCGGAGCGGTCGTACCGCAAGAACAGTGGCGTCACCGCATCGTCGGCGCCGGCGACGTCGATGAACCATGCCTCCTTGCGGGCGCCACCCGGCATGCGGTCGGCCAGCACCACATGCCCTCCGCCGATCTCTTCGATCCACGAGACGAGGTCGTCGGGCAGCCCGACGACGCCGTTGTTCACACGATGCGGGTGTCGTGCGACGCCCAGTACTGCTCGCGCAACACACCCTTGTACAACTTCCCGGTGGGAAGTCGTGGCAGCTCGTCCACGAAGTCCACGCTGCGCGGGCACTTGAAGTGCGCCAGGTGCTCGCGGCAGAAGGCGATCAACGAGCGCTCGAGCGCGTCGTCGCCCTGGACGCCGTCGACGAGCTGGACCACGGCCTTGACCTCTTCCCCCAAGTCCTCGTTCGGCACGCCGATCACGGCGGCATCGAGCACCGAGGGGTACGTCACGAGGAGGTTCTCCGTCTCCTGCGGGTAGATGTTCACTCCGCCGGAGATGATCATGTGCGCCTTGCGGTCAGTCAGGAACAGGTACCCGTCCTCGTCCAGATAGCCGACGTCGCCCACCGTTGACGTCCTCCCGTCGTCCCGCCGGGTGTTGGCGGTCTTCTCGGGGTCGTTGAAGTACTCGAAGTCGGTGGCACCGGCGAACCACACCGTGCCCGACGTGCCGACCGGGCACGGCCGCCCGTCATCATCGAGGATGTGGATGTCGCTCAGCACCGACCGTCCGACGCTTCCCTTGTGCGCCAACCAGTCGTCGGACGTGATGAACGTGCAGCCGTTGCCCTCGGTGGCGGCGTAATACTCGAGCAGGATCGGCCCGAACCACTCGATCATCTGCTCCTTCACGGGCACCGGGCAGGGCGCGGCGGCGTGGATAATGACCTCCAACGACGAGACGTCGGCCGCGGCACGAACCTCGTCAGGCAGCTTCAACATACGGCTGAACATGGTGGGGACGACCTGCGAGTGCGTCACCTCGTACCGGCCCACGAGCTCGAGATACAGCGCCGGTTCGAAGTGCTCCATCACGACCGCCGTCGACTTCATCCGCAGCGCAATGGCCACGCTCACCTGCGGGGCCGTGTGGTACAGCGGCGCCGGCGACAGGTACACCATGCCCTCGCGGTAGCGCCACAACCCGGCGATCCCGAGCACACCGATGCTCGTCTCGGACGGATGGAGGTCGTACATGGGACGGAGGATGCCTTTGGGTCGCCCCGTCGTGCCGGACGAATACATCATCGGCGCGCCCAACTGTTCATCCGGGACATGGTCCGTCGGTTGCGAGCCGACGACGTCGTCCCACGACTCGAATGGCTCCATGCCGGAGCGGCCGCTGCCAGTGGTGTCCACCATGACCCAGCGCTCGACGTCGGGGCACAGCGCCGGCAATTGCCGGGCGACCTCCGTCTTCACGGTCGACGTCACGACGACCCGCGACCGGGAGTCATTGATGACGTATGCCACCTCCTCGGCCGAGAGGTAGAAGTTGACTGGCGTGAAATAGAGCCCGGTTCGTTCGGCGCCCGCCTCCGCCAACAGCACGGCCGGGTGGTTCTCCATGAAGATCGCCATGTGGTCGCCCTTGCGCAGGTCTGAGTCGCGCAGGAGGTGGGCCACCTGGTTCGCAGCCGCCTCGTATTCGGCGAACGTCAATGTGCGTCCCGAGGGCGCCATGATGATGGCCGGCTGATCCCCGTGCTCTGCCGCGTGCTCAGCTGCGTACATCGACGCCCCCTTCCCGCAGACATGAGTACAGCACTTCCACCAGGCAGGCGCCCATGAGGGGGAGCGCCTGGTTCTCCAGGTGGTTGCGGACGAACCCACACGCCACGTGGGCTGTCGGGTCGGCGAAGCCGATCTGCCCGCCGGCCCCCATGTGACCGAATGCCCCTTCGTTGGGGCCGTGCATCGGCGGGGCACCCCGGACGAGCGCCGGTGGCTCCAATGAGTAACCGACGGCCCAGCGGGTGGGGACGCCCATGACGGCGTCACGTCCGCAGACCTGCTCCGTGCGGAAGCGCTCCACCGACGCCCGCGTCACGAGCTCCTCGCCGTCGGCCAGCGCGGCGTAGGTCCGCGCCAGGGCCCGGGCCGTCGCCGTGGCGCCGAGCGCTCCGATCTCGGCGGCCAGGACGTCGGGGGTGTTCATGAAAGCGGCGAAGCGGGGCTGGCCCAGCTCGTCGGCGAACATACTGCCGTGCGTGCCGGCCAGGACCGAGCGGCCGGACTTGGATGCGGGATCGATGGCCCGAAAGGCGCTCTGTGTGCCGGGCTTCACGGGGAACTCCATGACCGTCGCCACCGACGGGACCTCGGAGGCGCTGGTCCCGATGGAGCAGGCCACCCCGAGCGGTCCGGCCACCTCCGCCGCGAAGAACGTCCCCAGACTCTGGCCGCTGATGCGCCGGACCAGCTCGCCCACCAGCCAGCCGAACGTCACCCCGTGGTAGCCGTGCCGCGTGCCCGGCTCCCAGGCGGGCTTGCCACTGGCGACGGCGGCCGCGATCGCCTCGGAATCCTTCCAACCTCGTCCGTCCCACGACAGCAGCCGGTCGGCGTCCGGCACGCCGATGGCGCCTGACTGATGGCTCAACAACTGCCGGACGGTGGTGGACGACTTGCCGGCCTGGCCGAACTCGGGCCAGTAACGGGTCACGGGCGCATCGAGGTCGAGCTCACCCCGATCCTCCAATATGTGTGCGCACAGTGTCGTCATGCCCTTGGTCGACGACATGACGACGGCCCGGGTGCCTTCCTCCCACGACCGACCTTCGGGTCCGGCCACACCGGTCCAGATGTCCACGACGCACTCGCCGTCGACGAAGGCACAGAAGGCACCGCCCCCGTCCCCGAGGTTCGCCCGCCGCTCCCGATCGCCCAAGGTCAGCGTTGCCCCGGCGCCCACCGTCTCGGCCACCCGATCGAAGCCGGGCGCGACGAACCCCTTAACGTCGCTCGAGCTCACAGCGCCCGCAGCTCCCGCTCGACGTCGGGCCACCACTCCTTACGCCACCACGACACGTTGATGCGGTCGACGAGTCCCCCATAGCGAGCGGTCACCTCCCGAGCCAGGGCATCCGGTGCGCAAACGATGGTCAGCGTGTCGAGGACCTCATCATTGATGAGGCGCGCCATCTCGTCCCAACGGCCCTTTTTCGAGCAGGCGTAGAGCTCGGTCTGCAGGTCACCCCAGCCGTGCAGGTCCAACACGGGCCGGTAGGCCGGCGTCGACGCGTAGTAGCCGACCTGGTTCCGCATGGCGTTGCGGGCCTTCTCCATCTTCGACGGGTCCTCCACTACGGAGATGAATCCGGGGCACGTCACCTCGAACCCGTCGTTACGACTCCGGCCCGCCGTGGACAAACCGCGCTCCACCGCCGGCAGGATCACCTCGCGCAGGTAGCGCCCCGTGCAAATGCCGTGCGTGATGACCCCGTCCGCCACCTCGCCGGCCACCTCGTTCATGAGGGGGCCGACGGCAGCGAGGAAGACGCGGGGCGGTCCGAACTCATGTGGCGGCGGGGCGAAGACGGGCGTCATCAAGGTGTGCGTGTAGAAGTCGCCCTCGAACCCGAGCGTCGCCCCGTCGTTCCACGACGCCCAGATCGCCCGCAGGGCGAGCACGTACTCGCGCATCCGCGCTGCCGGATGCGACCACGTTGAGCTGAACCGCTTCTCGATGTGCCGCCGCACCTGTGACCCCAACCCGAGCACGACGCGCCCGCCCGAGTACTCCTGCAGCTGGTTGGTTGTGTAAGCCATGCTCATCGGGTTTCTGGCGAAGGCCACGGCGATCCCGGTCCCCAGTGACACCGATGTCGAGTGCTCAGCGGCCAACGTCAACGAGAGGAACGGGTCGTTCGTCGTCTCCGCCGCCCAGACGCAGTCGAGCCCTGCCGCTTCGGCGGCGCTGACCCGGTCGGCGACTCTCGGTAACTCGGCACCGAGACCACCGTCGATCTTCACCGGGACCCGGACCTTCCGACGCCCGTCACGTCGTCGCCCCACCCGGCCCGGCCGACGTCGTCTTTTTGATCCGTCGGCGCACCGGTGCCGGCGTCGGTGCCGGCCCCTTGACCGCCGGCGCGTCCACCGAGAGTGACAACGGCAGGCCCACCTGCACGAAGCGCCCGGCCGCCGGGTGCCGGTAGCGACGCAGGAGCTGACGGGCCACGACCTGGGCGTCGTCGGGGACAGCCGAAGGGTGCACGCTCATCGCCGCCGGGACACGCTCGGATCGCAACGCGGACAGCACCGACTCCACGGTCAGCAGCCCGATCGCGTCGGCGACCTCGTCAACGAGCGGTGCGGTGGCGCCATCCCCGTCGACGCCGTCCCGCCCGAACAGTTCCAACGCCCGCAACAATCCCGTTCGGTGCCGGTCCGTCACGCAGCACACCGTCACCCACCCGTCCAGGGCTCGATACAGGTGGAACCACATCGACGGCCCCCACAGGTCCTCACCAACCCGGTCGGGAACGACACCCCCTGTCGCCAACGCCGCCACGTCCTCGGATTGGAACAACGTCGACGTCAAGGCCAGCGACGCATCCACACCCGTCACGGCCACGCCCCGCGCCCGACCCAGCAACGCCAGCACCACACCCGCCCCCAGCAACAGCCCCGTCCCGTAGTCGTTGGCCGTGAAGTTCACGGGCACGGGCCGCCGGCCGCCCCCCTGCGTCATCTCCATGCCGGTCGCCGCCTGGATCACATAGTCAAAGGAAGGCCGCGCCGCCAAAGGTCCCGCCACGCCGAAGCCCTTGGCCCTCGCGTAGACGAGGTCGGGGTTGACGGCCCGCAGCGCACTCTCGTCCAGCCCGAGACGCTCCCAGGCGCCCGCCATGGCGTTCTCGACGACGACGTCCGACGCCCGCACGAGATCGAGCAGCCGCACCCGGTCCTCCGGGGTCTTGAGGTCGAGCACGATTCCCCGCTTCGACCGATTGGCGTCGACATAGATGTTGGGTAGCACCGGCATCATCTGGAACCCGCCCTCGCCGCCGGGCGGCTCCACCTTCACGACGTCGGCGCCCAGCTCGGCCAGCAGGCGTGACGCCAGCGGTCCGGCCCAGAAGGAGGAGAGGTCGACGATGCGGTGGCCGGCGAGCGCGCCCTGCTCCCCGCCGTGCCGGCGGCCGGAACGACGCGCGCCGGAATCGGCGGCATCGACCTTGATCCGTACCGGCGGGCCGACGAGTGGCACCCGACCCAGTCCCGACACGACCTCTTCAACGAGGTGGTCCGCGCGGGCCTGTTCGTGCGCCAGCCACTCGGCCAGCGAGTTGCACTTGGCCACCGCCGCAGGCTGGGCCAAGAGGGCGGTCTCCCATTCGTCGGCGGTCCGGCTGGCGAAGGCCTTCATGACCTGTTGGAGCATCGAGCGGTTCCATTCGCGGTCGGACAGGTGGGCGAGGCCCTCGGGCGTCGAGTAGTCGAGGCCGCCGTCGTCCAGGCCGAGGAGGCGGCAGAGCTCGCGCCAGCGTTCGGTGCCGCTCAGGTTGACCATGACGGCCCGGTCGTCGCCGGTGTCGAACACGCGCAGGATCGGCGACTTGGTCTGCCGGATGACGCGGGGCCGGTGTCCTTCCCGGTGGAAGATGGCGGCGGCGTTGAGGAAGAGCAGCGCATCGAGCAGCGACGTTTCGACGTGCTGGCCGTAGCCGGTCGAGACGCGCTTGATCAGTGCGGCGGCGGCGCCCATGACCGCGACCAGCGCGGCCGACACGCTCGCCACGGGGAAGGGAAGCCAGATCGGGTCGTCGCCCGTGAACAGTCCCTGTTGCGCGCCGGCGCGGGCGTGGACGAGGGGCTCCCACCCGGGGTCGTCGCGGGACGGCCCGTCGCCGCCCCACGCCGTGATGGAGCAGGTGACCAGGCGCGGGCGCGCTGCTCGCAGCGTGGCCGGCGCCAGCCCGAGGCGCTCGAGCGCTCCGGGACGGAGGTTCTCGACGACGAGGTCGGCTTCGTTGACGAGGTCGAGCAACGCGTCGCTGCCTGTGGGCGAGCGCAGGTCGAGCTCGACCGTCTCCTTGCCCCGGTTCCAGGCGGCGAAGCGGGCGGGGTCGGCGCGCAGCGGGTCGCCGCCGGGTCGCTCGACCTTGACGACGTGCGCGCCGAGGTCGGCGAAGATCGTCGCCGCCAGCGGGGCCGCCACGTACTGCCCTATCTCCACGACCCGTAGACCACTGAGCACCTGCGCCTGGCTGCCGGGGGGAGGTGGCGCCGGCGGATGCTCAGTGGCCACGAGTCGTTCCTGCGCCCGACGTCCGGGCGTCGCCCAGACCGCCGAGGTCGCCGGGCATGAGGTCGCCTTCTTCGTCGCGTGGCAGCCCGAGCACGCGCTCGGCGATGACGTTGCGCACGATCTGATTGGTGCCGCCGCCGATGGACGCCGACTGCGAGCTGAGCAGCTGGTCCGACCACCGTCCGCCGTCGGGGTCGTCCGACGTCCACGCCGTGGCGTGCATGCCGGCCGTCTCCACCGCCACCAGGGCGGACTGCTGCACCACCTGGGCCATGGCCAGCTTGAGCAACGAGGCGGCGGTCCCGTCGCCCCCCTTGGCCTTGACCAGCAGGTAGGCGGTGAGGTGCCGGAGGACCATTTGGCGGATGCGCAGCTGTACGAGGTGGTCCCGCAGCGCGGGCCGATTGGCCAGATCCCGGCGGCTGGCCTCCGCTGCCAACGCCGTGAAGCCACCCTTGCCCCCACCCCCGCCGCCCATGTTGCCGAGGGCCTGGCGCTCGAACGCGAGCATGGAGCGGGCCACGCGCCAGCCGTCGTTCACCTCGCCCACGACGTTGGCGGCGGGCACGCGCACCTCATCGAGGAAGACCTCGTTGAAGTGGGACTCACCGGTGATCTGGCGCAGCGGCCGCACCGTGATGCCCGGCACGTGCATGTCGACGATGAGCATGGTGATGCCCTCGCGCTTGGGTCGCGACGAGTCGGTGCGGACGAGGCAGGCGGCGTAGTCGCTGTGCTGGGCGCCCGACGTCCAGACCTTCTGGCCATCGAGCACGAACTCGTCGCCGTCACGGCGGGCGCGTGTCTGCACGCTCGAGAGGTCCGATCCGGCGCCGGGCTCACTGAACAGCTCGCACCAGACGTGGTCGCCGCGGAGCATGGCGGGGATGAACGTCTTCTTCTGCTCCTCACGGGCGTGCATCAGCAGCGTCGGTCCGCACATGCCGAGGCCGATCTCGAGCGAGCGCGGTGGGATCTGGAACGCCTTCGACTCGAGGTCGTAGATGCGCTGATAGCGCCCCGGTAGCCCACGCCCCCCGTACTCGGCCGGCCACGTGATGCCGGCCAGGCCGGCGTCGGCCAGCTGGCGCTGGTAGGCGACGGAGCGGGACAGGCCCGAGCCGCCGAACGACACGGTGCCGCTGGCCTCGCCACCCTTCGGGGGAAGTGTGGCCCGCAGGAAGATCAGCACCTCTCGGCGGAACGCCTCCTCAGTGGGGACGTCCGTCATGCCGTCGCCGACGTGGGGACGGACTCGACCTCGACCTCGACCTCGATTGGGACGGGGCGGGGGATGCCGACGGCGAGCAGCCCGCCGAAGACCATGTCCTTCATCACACGTGCCAACAATTCCGGGTCCGATCGGTCGAGGCTGGTGATGGAACGCAGCATGCCATCGAGCATGGTGACTGCCGCCCGGGCCTCGTCCTCGCCCAAGCCGGGCCGGACCTCGCAGAGGAGGTGGACCCACTCGGCCATGCGCACCCGCTCGATGCGGGCCACCCGCCGCCGGGCATCGTCGTCGAGCGAGCGGTACTCCTTGACGAACACATCGCGCAGGTTGCCGTTGCGCAGCTGCAGGACGATGGCGGCGTCGATGAGCCTCTCGAGCGTCACCAGTGGCGGCAGGTCTTCGTTCAGCACGTCGTCGACCGTTCCCCTCCAGACGACGGCCGCCTCCTCGATCAGGACCGAAAGGAGCTCCCCCTTGCTGCTGAAGTACCGGTAGATGGCCGGCCCGCTGACGCCGGCGGCCGCCCCGATGTCGCCCAGGCTCGTCTCCCGGAAGCCCCGCTCGCGGAAGAGGTCGGTCGCCGCCGCCATGATGGCCTCGCGGGTCCGCTCCCCTTTGGTCTTGGTGATCTTCCGAGGCGGGCTCATATCGGCACGGATGTTAGTCATCCGTCACAAATCTGGCTGCAGCACGTTGACGGGACCCCTCGACCATGCTTAAAGTTTAATCACCATTAACAAAAATTCAAGTTACTGAGAGGGAGGGCGAGCGTGGAGTTCGGCTTGTTCATGGAGCTGTCGGTGCCACGGCCGTGGACACCGGACTCGGAGCGCCAGGTCTACGAGAACGCTCTGGAGCAAGTCCGTCTGGCCGACGAGCTCGGCTTCGACTACATCTGGGCTGTCGAGCACCACTTCTTAGAGGAGTATTCGCACTGCTCGGCCCCCGACATCTTCCTGTCTGCGGCGGCGACCATGACCAAGCGCATCAGGGTCGGGCACGGCGTGGTGGCGTGCGTGCCCCAGTACCAGAGCCCCATCCGGGTGGCGGAGCGGGCGGCGGTCCTCGACATCATCTCGGGCGGACGATTGGAGTTGGGGACCGGCCGTTCCGCGACGTGGCCGGAATTGAGCGGCTTCGGGGCCAACCCCGACGAAACGAAGAAGACCTGGGACGAGTTCGTGCGGGTGATCCCCAAGATGTGGATGCAGGAGCGCTTCGCCTGGGACGGCCGCATGTTCTCCATGCCCGAACGGGCGATCCTGCCCAAGCCCTTGCAGAAGCCGCACCCGCCGATGTGGGTGGCGGTGACCTCGCCCGGGACCGAGCTCGACGCGGCGGACCGTGGATTGGGATGCCTCGGGTTGTCGCCGGGTGGTTTCGCCGACTCGGAGAAGAAAGTCTTGAACTACCGGCGTCATATTGAGACGTGTGACCCGGTCGGTGCTTTTGTGAACGACAAGGTCCTCACCGTCAACTTCCTGTCATGTTGCGAGGATGGTGACCAGGGGCGGCGCAACGGGCTGAAGGTGGCGTCGATGTTCTCCTACATGGCGGCGCAGCTCCTGTCCGCCAAGGAAGTGCTGCCCACGCACTCGTATCCGTCGGAGGGTCTGCTGCCGGCGCTGCGTCGTGAGTCCGGTTCGCCGGGGGACGCCGCCAAGGCCTTCAAGGGCGTGACCATGGGGACGCCGGACGACGTGGCCGACGCCATCACGGCGTGGGAGAACGTCGGCTTCGACGGCATCAACTTCATCCACCAGTTCATGGAGGTGGTGCCGCAGCAGTACGTGCTCGACTCCATGCGGCTGTTTGCCGAGGAGGTCATGCCCCGGTTCAAGACCGGGGCGAATGGCAACACGGCTGGCGGGACGGCTCGTGGCGGGGCGTCTCGACGGGTTGTTGCCGGCGCCGGGGCCCGGGCCGGGGTGGCCTGATGCCGCTCGCCGGATCGTTGGATATCCGCCCGCTGATCGACGGCTCGCCCGAGGTCGTCCTGGACGACGACCGCGTGCTGCGGGTCGACGACGTGGACATCCTGCAGGTCTTGTACGAGGTGCGGGTGGCCGATCGGGAGTCGTTGGTGCCGCCGGCGTTGAACCCGACCATCCCGCCCGTGATCAGCTTCCTGGTCTACCGGGCCAAGGAGAGCGAGTTCGGTCCCTTCGCCTTGGCCCAGCTGCGGCTGACGGCCCGGTCGGGAGTGCGGCCCCGGGCGTACCTCGTGTCGGCCCGCTGCGACAACCCTGCGGTGTCGTCGTTGTTGGCCCGGTCGTGGGGCTTCAGGGTGACGCCCGGAGAGATCACGGTGCGGCGCTTCCACGACCGGGTGGACTGCACCGTGTCAGAAGTGGGTGCGGACGGGAGGCAGGGCACCGGCCGGACCATCCTCGACGTGTCGTTGGTAGACCCCGTTCCGGTGACGGGTCACGACGTGCAGTACCCACCCGGCATGCACCTGGCCCGGCTGGAGCGGGACGGGGTCTGGGTGCCACGGATCGTGCAGGTGGACTCCGAATACGAGTTCCGCCGGGCCGACCGTGGCCGGCCGTCGCTGCGCTCTTTCGATCCTTCGGCCTGGGGTGACGACCGGCTGGTACCGGACATCGCCGTCTCGGGCAGCTTCGCCGCCTGCGACATGACGATCACCAACGTCCGCTACATCTGCAATTCGGACATCCCGGCGGCCGAAGGCACGGAGAAGGTGTCGGAAAAGTGAAGGCCGCCGCGCCCGGCGGTTCGCCCTCTCTATCCTGAGCACCGGTGCCCACCGACGACCCGACCTCGACCATCGCCGACGAGGGAGTGCACCCGGCCGGGGACGACCCCGACTGGCAGGAGAGCGCGTACCTGGCCTGGCGTGATCCCCTCAGCGGGTTGGGCGGGAACCACCGCATCGGCAACGAGCCCAACCGGCGGACGGCCAACCTCTGGTGCGGCCTCTACCACCAGGACGGGACCCGCTTTCGCTGCAACGGTGAGGGGTTGGAGCAGGTGGTGCTCGACACTGCCGACGGTGTGTTCGGCGTGTGCGGTGGCCCCCAACGCATCTTCCACGACGGTGAACGGCTGCGGTTTGCGCTGGACGGGGACGGGTGTCGGGCCGACTTCGTCATTACCGACGAGAGGCCGCGGTCGTACGCCAACGCCAAGACGTTCTCGGGTACCGGCACGATCTTCTCCAACAACTTCCACGTGGCTTGCCGGGTGACGGGAACGGTGGAGCTCGACGGCCGGCGGTCCGAGGTGGTCGACGCGCCGGCCTGGCGGGACCATTCGTGGGGCGTGCGGCGCTGGGACAGCTTCGTCTCCAGCCGCAGTTTCGGCGGCTCGCACGGGACGGGTGACGACGCGTTGCACTTTCGCTTCGCATCGATGGTCGGGTCCAACGGGAGGTTCTTCCGCGTCGGCGCCCTGAGTCGGGGGAGCGAGAAGGTGCCCGTGGCCGACGCGGGGATGCTGGTGCACGTCGACGACGACTCGCTGTCCTGCCCCTCGGCCGAGGTCCGCTACGAGCTCGAGGACGGCGCGACGACGGTCGTCCGGATCGCCACCATCGGCGGCATGATCGGCGTGACGGCGCAGCGACACGGCTGGGAGTCGGTAGGCGATGTGACGGTCGACGGCCTACCAGGCGGCTGGGGCTTCCTCGAGACGACGCTCAACGCCCGCAACGGGGCGGCCCCACCCGGGTTCGTCCTTCGTGAGGCCATGACCAACGGCATCGTCCGGCCCACGTGAGGCAGCCGGCCGACGACCGGGCGCTCTACTACCGGCAGCTGCGGCAGACCATCGCCACCGTCTTCGCGCCGGAGTTGACGAGCGCGACAGCAACGGACGCGGCGGGCTTGGTCGACCGGATTCTCGCCGAGTTCATCGTCGAAGAGGAGTGGGCACCGGCGCTGAGCCAGGAGTTCGGTGCTGAATTCGAAGCGCTCCTGGGCGAGGCCTCGGCCGGTGTCGTCACGCCGGAGCGATTCGTGGACCTGCGCCGCCGGGCGACGGATGTCGTGGCGGACAGGGCCGGCAGTGACGATCCCGCCGAACGGGCCCTCTGCCGACGGCTCGTCGAGGTGGAGCGGCGCTTCCTCGAGCGCGTCGACGAGCTGCGCCAGGTCGTCCTGGCCGAGGAGCTGACGCGCGACACCTCGACGGCGTCGTCCGAGTGCTCGGTGACGGCCGAGGAGCTGACGACGTATCTGCGGCGACGGTTCCCTGACGAACCTGACCTCCGCGTGACCCAACTGGAGGTCGTACCGGGCGGTCGATCCAAGGAGACCCTGCTGGTCTCGCTGGCCGGCACGACCGAGCTCCCGCCCGAGGTCATCGTGCGCAAGGACTTGCCGGTCGGGCTCCTGGCGACGCGGGTGTCCGACGAGTTCGCCATCCTTCGGGCGGTCTACGCCCACGGAGGGGTGCCCGTGGCCCAGCCGTTCTTCGCCGACGACGCCAAGAACGTCACCGGCAACGCTGCTGACACCGGCAGCCTCGTCGTCATGGAGCGGGTGCGGGGAGCGAAGGCGGGCGAGTACTTCCCAGACCTGGCCTCGCCGCCCGAGGAGTACCGGCGCGCCATCGGGACACAGCTGGCGACCGCTTTGGCCCATCTGCACGCCGTTCCCCTCGACACACTGGTCGGGACGGGACTCGACTTGGCCGCCGAGGTCACCGAAGCGTCCCTTTCGGCCGCCGTGAACGGCATGGCCGTCCGGCTGGGCGAGCTGAGCGGTCCCCCCATCGCAGCGGTCCCGCTGGCCCGCCAATGGCTGCTCGACCACATCGACGACGTCCTCCCCTCCGGCGCGTTGTGCCTCCTGCAGGGAGACTTCGGCCTCCACAACACGCTCGTCGAGTGCGAGCGGGTGACGGCACTGGTGGACTGGGAGGCGGCCACCATCGGACCCCCGGCCCGCGAATTGGCGGCGGCGTGGCCCGCCGCCACCGCGCTCATGGACTGGCCCGGGTTCGTCGCCGCCTACTGCGCCGCCGGCGGATCGTCAGAGGCGACCAACCAGTGGGCCGTCACGTACTACAGGGTCTTCTTCGGTCTCGGCGCCTGCATGTCGAGCCGCACAGGCGGCCACCTGTTCCGCACCAGCGACAAGCGGGACCTGTTGACCGCGCACTCCGGCCTCGACGCCCACTTCAGGGCGCAACGGAACCTCGTACGGGCCCTGGCCGATGCGGAGGCCCTCGCCGGCTCTTGACCCGGTCAGAAACTGCGGACGTGCACCGTGTCGAGTCGCTGCTCGCGGGGCCTCGTCACGATGAAGACGTGCACATCGCCGATGTCGTCGACGGTCTGCCCGCTGGTGCGACCCAGGACCTCGTTCAAGAGTCCCCGCTCCGTCCACAACGCATGGGCGGCCGCGGTGTGCTCGGGATCCCACGCATAGTCCGTCGCACCCCCGCCGGCGCCGGCCGCGGTGCCCTGCACGACCGTGGTCACCCGGATGTCGTCGTCGCGCACCTCCTGCGCCAGCACCCGACCGAAGGCCTCCAGCGCCGCTTTTGAGGCGACGTACATCGACAGCATGGGGAACGGGTGCAACGTCGACTCGCTCGACGTGTTGACGATGTCGCCACCTCCGGCGGCCCGTAGCAACGGCACAGCGGCCCGGGAAGCGTAGACGGGGCCGAAGAAGTTGGTCGCCATCTGCCGGGTGATGTCCTCGTCATCGAGGAGCTCGACCGCGCACGGTCGGTAGACGGCGGCGTGGTTGACCAGCACGTTGAGGGACCCGAACCGCCGCGCCACCTCATCGAAGGCGGCCCGCACGCTGTCGGGATCACCGACATCGGTGGCGATAGGCACGGCCGACGAACCGAATTCGTCGGCAACGTCCTCGAGACGCTGCCGGGCCCGGGCCAGCATCACGACCGTGGCGCCCTCCTGGACGAAGCGCCGGGTGATGCCGACACCCGATCCGCTCGAGGCGCCCGAGACCACCGCCACCTTCCCCTCCATGCTGCCCACGCGTTCAACCCACCTTCCGCGACGACCCGAGACGGCGAACCCGTCCCCTTGTCATGCCCGTGATGATCGCAGAAGGGAAGTCCGGGCCCGCCGACCTCGTAAGGGGCGACGTACGGGAGCCGGTCGGCGTGCCGGGTCCGATACCAGGTCCGTCGGCGTCCCGGGCGTTGCAGGAGAGAAGAGTTACCCCAATATCACCACCTCCGTCCTGGGAAAGCCCCAAGGTTTCCACCGTCCTGCCTGCTCTTTCGAGAAATGTTGCAGTATGTTGACGCTAGGAACCGATAAACGGTATCCTCTTTTCGCCGTAGCCTCCGGGGGGCTGGCCACGGCGAGATGAGCACACTCCAGCCCCCTGACCCCCAAGGAGGAAACGGTGCTCACATCAGGTGCGATCGGGCGGCGGCGGATGGGCGAGCGGCGGGGGAAGAGAAGGGCGGTCGGGCTGGGCCTGTTGGGAACCGCTGCATTGAGCATCGCGTCGCTCTCCACTGCCATCGTCGGCCCATCCGCCGGCGCCGCGACGGCGGGCGAGACCCCGGACCCGGCCACGCAGTCGGCAGTCACCGTCGGCATGATCACCGATGGCGGGGGCAGCAGCGCTATCGGCACGGCAGCGCTCGTCGAGCAGGGCGCCAAGGCTGCCGTGTCGTATCTCAACGCGTACGGGGGCGGCCTCGCCGGCCACAAGGTCACTCTCTATGTGTGCGAGAACCAGTCCACGCCGGCCGGCGGACAGACGTGCGCCAACGACATGGTGCAGCACGGCGTGGTCGCCGTGGTCGAGCCCTTCACCGGTCAGGGCGCCACCGAGGTCCCGACCATCGTGGCCGCCGGCATCCCCTACATCACCGTCAGCGGTGGCTCCACGGCCGAGCTCACGACGCCGGGTGCCTATGACCTCGAAGGCGGCTTCCCTGCCTATCTCGGTGCCATGGCGCTGAGCGCCAAGGCCCACGGCCTCAAGAAGGTCACCTTCCTGGTTGAGAACGTGCCCGCGGCCATTCAGGGCGCGCAGGTGTTCGGCGCCCTGGTCTACAAGGCGGCCGGCGTCGGCTTCGCGGTGGTTCCGGTCAACGCGGGCACCGCCGACATCAGCCCGCAGATGCAGTCGGCCGTCTCGGGTGGCGCGGACGCGGTCGGGATGGTCGGCGACGTGACGTTGTGCACGTCCTTCCTGCGGGCCTACGACACGCTCGGGCTCAAGCTGCCCAGGTACGTGCTCTCGACCTGCCAGGACCCGAGCATCCTCGACTCACCCACCCTCGATAAGACGCTCGCCGGCTCCTACATCACCACCTCGACGGCGTCGTCCAAGGCAGACAACGAGCAGTACGCCTTCATGATGAAGAAGTACGCGCCGAAGGTGAGCCCGAACCCGAACGTCAGCAGCAACCAGGCCGATGGCGTCACCCCGGTGCTGGCACTCGGCTCCATCATGAAGGGCTCGACGCAGCCCGTCACGGCGGCGGGCGTCAAGGCGGCGACGGCGGCGGCGACGAACGTCACCATCCCGCTCTCGGGCGGCCTGACCTTCACCTGCAACGGCACGGCCATCCCGCTGCTCAAGTCGGTCTGCTCGGCGAGCGCCGGCATCGGTGTCGTCCAGAGCGGCAAGGGCGGCAAGGTCGTCGACATCAAGGCGTACAACCCGACACCGCTGTTCTAAGGGGGCGCGTCACGGTGCGCCTTACATTCTGCTCACACCCGTTCGCTAGAAGGTGTGGAAGCAGAATGTAGGGAGATCCATGCACAACCCAAGAGTTCCAGCCCGCGCCGCGTGGACACCGGCACGCCGGCGTCTCGTCGGACTCGGCTTCATGCTGGTTTCGATCGCTGCGTTGGTGCTCGGTGCCTGTGGCGGTACCACCGCACCGCACGGTGCCGCGACGTCAGGTTTCAGCGTCTATCGCTGGGGCGTTGTCGGCAACAAGGGCGCAATCTCCCAACTCCAGCTCAACACGCCGACCGCCATTGCCGGCATTCCTGGCCGGGTGGTACAGATCGCTACCTCGAACTCCGACGGCTACGCCCGTACCTCGACCGGTGCCGTCTACGGCTGGGGGGTGAACAGTTACGGCGAGCTCGGAGACGGCCAGTTGACGCCCTACGAGACGAGGGCTTTCAAAGTCGATTTCCCGGCCGGTGTGACGATCACCTCGCTCGCCAACCCCATGCCCTTCGACGGCGCACTCGCCATCGACTCGACGGGCCACGCGTGGGGCTGGGGTCTCAATGCAGCCGACGACCTCTGCCTCTCCGGCCTCGTCGAAAAGCAGCCGCAGCAGCTTCCGCTCTCCGATGTGACGCTCGCCACTGGTGCCCGGACGCATGCGCTCTTCGACTCGCAAGGAACCGTCTATTCCTGCGGCAGCGGCGATGCCGGCGAGCTCGGGAACGGATCGACCGCCTCCGTGAGCACCCCGACGCCCGTCGTCGGATTGCCCGATGGGGTGCGGGTGACCGCACTCACGTCGTCGTGGGAGGGCTCGGGTGTCCTGCTGGGCAACGGCGACTACTACAACTGGGGCTACAACGCGGCAGGGCAACTCGGCAACAGCTCGACCATCAACAGTGCTCTGCCTGTCAAGGTCGACCTTCCCGATGCCGTGACCCAGGTGTTCCAAGGTGGGAGCGGGCCCAAGAACGGCCAGACGATCGCGATCCTGGGGGACCACGCGGTCTGGACATGGGGCAACAACGATCGAGGCCAGCTCGGCATCGGTAGCCAGACGGACTCCCATGTCCCGGTCCAGGTGCACGTCCCGCGGCACGTTGTCTTCGTCAACGTGAGCTCGGGCGGCTTCGCGACCTATGCGATCGATCAGACCGGACAGCTGTGGGCGTGGGGCGACAACCGGAGCGGCCAGCTCGGCACGGGTTCCGGTACGGGTATGAGCACACTCCCGATAAACGTCGGCATTCATCTCACCGGGGTGTCGTCGACGGCACAGAACGTCGCCGGCCTCGGAGCACACCGCTGAACCCAATGACCGCCGACCGGCCGCTACGTCGTCGAGACCGCTCCGCTCATGTAGGCGGCTTCGACGGCGCTGGTGTCGTTGCGGTACTTCGTTGCCGGGCCCGCGAGCACGATGCTGCCGTGCACCAGCACCAAGGCCTCGTCTGCCACCTCGAGCGCCAGCTGGACGTGTTGCTCCACCATGATCACCGAGGCGCCGTGTTCGTCTGCCACCCGCCGGATGACCGGCATGAGCGACTCGACGGCCACGGGCGCCAGCCCCATCGACATCTCGTCGATCAGCAGTAGCTTCGGCGACTGCACGAGCGCCCGAGCGATGGCCAGCATCTGCTGCTCGCCGCCGGACAGGTCGCCCACGCGCAGCTTCTCGCGTCGTTGCAGGGCCGGGAAGAGTTCGAGCACGGGATCGAGGTCGGCGCCCTTGGCGGCCAGCTTCAGGTTCTGAATCGGGGTGAGCTCGGTGAACAGAGCGCGGAAGTCGGGGACGAGGACCAGGCCGGCGCGGTTCATGCGCCGGGGCGACGACCCCCTGACACGCTGCCCGTTGAGCGCGATGGAGCCCGCCCGGGGTGGCAGGAAGCCGGCCAGGGTCATGAGCAGCGTCGTCTTGCCGGCCCCGTTGGGGCCGAGGATCGTGAGCACCGTTCGAGGCTGCAGGACGAACGATATGTCTCGCGCCACGGTCAACTTGCCGTAGCCGACGTCGAGCCCTTTCACCTCGAGCACCGGGACCTCGGGGTTGTCGCCCGCTGTGCCACCGTCCGCTACCGCAGTGTCGCTCACGACACGGCCAGTCGTTGGTGGGTGGCGCCGAGATACGCCGTGGACACCACGTCGTTGTGCCGGATCTGCTCCGGCGTCCCGTGGGCGATGAGCGCGCCGAAGTCCAGTACGTCGATGGAGTCACACAGGTTCAGCACCAGGCTCATGTCGTGGTCGACCAGCAGGATCGTGACGCCACCGTCGCGCACGGCGCGCAGGCGCTCGGCCAACCAGAGACTCTCGGTGCTGTCGAGTCCCGCCGCCGGCTCGTCGAGCAGCAACAGCCGGGGCTCGCCGGCCAGGGCGCGGGCCACCGAGACGAGCTGGCGTTGGCCCTGGGACAGCATCGAGACCTGCAGGTCACGCATAGCGGTCAGTCCCAGGTCGTCGAGGATCCGGTCGAGCAGCTCCGCTGCGCGCCCCGAGGACCGCTGTTGACCGACCTCGATGTTCTCCGCCACCGTGAGATCGTCGGACACGCCGGCCAGCTGGAATGTGCGGGCCAGACCCAGGGACGCCCGCACGTGCGGCGCGCAGCCCCCGATGTCGCGTCCGTCGAGCAGCACGGTGCCCTCGCAGCCGTGGAAGCCGCACAGCGCATCGATGGTGGTCGTCTTGCCGGCGCCGTTGGGGCCGATCAAGCCGACGATCTGGCCCTCGTGCACGGAGAGGCTCACGTTGTCGACGGCGACTACGCCGCCGTAGCGCACGGTCAGGTCGCGCACCTCGAGCAACGGCGCTTCGGACGGGGTCGCGATACTGCCGTTTGTCCCGAAGTCCGGGGTCAACACAGGGATGGTCTCGCGCCGCCGGGCTGGACCTGGGACAGAGGCAGCCGTGACCGCGGTCGCGGCCGTCGGCACCAGCGCCCCCTGCGGTCGAGCCCGCGCCCCCCTCGTCCGTTGCTGCTCCAAGAACAAGTGCGTCGGGCCCACGACACCGTCCGGGTTGAAGATCACGGTCAGGATCACGCCGATACCGGCCACCACGCCGTACCAGTTGTCCACCCCTCCGGTCCCGACGCCTGACGAGATGAGGGCCACCAGGATCCCTCCCGACGAGATCATTCCGGCGAGGATGCCGCCGCTGACCGAGGTGATCCCCGCCACCACGACGATGGAGAACACCACCAGCCCGAGGTAGGCGTCGAAGTCCTGGAAGGTCACGTTCCCTAGTTGGTAGGCCAGCAACGACCCGCCCAACCCGGCGATGAAGGCCGCGATGGCAAACCCGATGAGCTTCACCCGCACGACGTTGATACCCGCCGCCGCCGCCGAGCGCTCGTCTGACCGCACCGCCAGCATGGAAGTCCCGAGGCGACTGGTGCGCAGCCAACTCACACCGAGTGCCACGAGCACCAGCACGACGAGGCACAGAATGCCGAACGCCGGCCGCGGGAAGTCCTTGCCCGACCCGATGCTCAGGTCCATGCCGAACAGCCGCGGTGTAGGAATGTTCAATCCCGACGCACCACCGTCAATGGAGTTGTTGTTGAACCAGATCGCTTCCACACCCGCGGCGAACGTCAACGTGACGACACCGAGCATGAGCCCGCGCACGCGCAGAGCCGGGATGCCGATCACGACGCCGGCCGCCGCGGCGACGAGGGCGGAAAGGATCGGCGCAATCGGGAACGGAATGCCCCACGAAGTGGCGAAGGTGCTGAGGATGTAGGCCGAGACGCCGGCCAGGGTGAGCTGCGCCAGCGAGATCTGGCCCGTGTATCCCGTCACCACCACCAGTGACAACGAGATCACGGCGGTGATGAAGCTCGAGTAGAGGGCGGCGCGGTCGTTGCCCGTGAAGAAGTAGATGGCGCCGATGCCGACCGCTGTCCCCACGATGGCAGTGGCGAGGCGCCAGTGGGGGCGCGGGGCGCGGCCGAGCGTGACCTGCGTCAGGGTGCCGCGGCTCGGCATGGTCTGACCACGGACGGCCAGGACCACGAGGACCAGGATGAGGGGGATCAGGTCGCCGACGCCGGCGGGGAAGTCCGGGTGGATCCCGTTGATGTACACGGACAGTGACTCGAGGGCGCCGATGCCGAGGCCGGCCGTGATGGCCCAGCCGAGAGAGTGGAAGCGCCCGACCACGGCGGCGGCCAGGGCCGGCACGATGAAGAGCGTGTAGGTCCCCGGCTGGAGCGGCACGAGCGGGGCGATCAGGACGCCGGCGATGCCGCAGACGACGAAACTGATGATCCAGTTGAGCAGGGCGATGCGGTCGGGCGAGATGCCGGTGACCAGCGCTCCCACCTCGGACTCGGCTGACGCCCGGGTGGCCAGGCCGAAACGGGTGAAGCGGAAGAGCACCGTCAGGACGATGCCGAGGCCGATGATCGTGGCGGCCAGCCACAAGCGGTCGGTCGAGATGCTGATCCCGAGGAACTGGACGTGGTTCTGCGGAAAAATCGGGTTTACCAGCACCACCTGGGTGCCGACCTGGTAGGTCACGACTGCGGTGAGCACGCCCATGAGGCCGATGGAGGCGACCGCCTTGGCGACGGGCCGGTGGTTGCGCAGCGGCCGGAAGACGAAGAGATAGACCACCGCGCCCATGACCGCCTGGATCCCCAGTGTCAGCAACAAGGCGGGCCAGAAGGCCAGGTTCGAGCCGACGCTGACGGTCGGGCCCAGCCCGGGGATGGGAATCAACAGTTGGCCGTTGCGCAGCAGCGAGTAGGTGTAGGCGGCGTAAAGGGCCTGGGCGCCGGTGGCGAAGTTGAGCACCCCCGACGAGCGGTAGGTGACCACGAGCGCCATGGCCAGGGCGGCGAAGACGCCGCCATTGCCGAGGCCGAGGAGGAGGAACTCGACGTAGGTGCTCATGGAGGTGGCGCCAGGTCTCGGCCGCCCCGCCAGCGGGTCAGGCCCAGCCCAGGACCGCCCTCGTGCTGCTCCCCCCGGGAGTGAATCACATATTAAGGATACTCAAATACCGTCCTAGGCGCACGGGCTCCGGCGGGCGGATTGCCCTGGCAGCGGATGGAGCCCCGACGTCCCACGGCACACTGGGGAGAACGATCTCGCGACGAAGGAGAGCCCTCATGAGCGACAGCCGCCCCGTTCTGGTGCCCGGACCGGATCACCCCATCAGCATCGAGCCGCACGGGGGCCACGTCACGGTCCGCCGCGGCGCGGCGGTCATCGCCGAGACCGACCGGGCGCTCGCGCTGCACGAGGCCAGCTATCCGCCGGTGTTCTACATCCCACTGGCCGATGTGGACCGGAGCCTGCTGGGGGACAGTGACCAACACACCTACTGCCCCTACAAGGGTGAGGCCTCCTACTACGACATCGTGGCGGGTGACGCGGGCGCGGGCGCGGGTGCGGTCTGGTACTACCCCGACCCCTTCGGCGCGGTCGGGGCCATCCGCGACCACGTCGCCTTCTATCCGGACCGCGTCACCATCACCAGCGAGGCGAGCGCGGCGTAAACGTCACGACGGGCGAACCCAGGCTCGTCGCCGTCAGGACGACGAGGCCGAGAGCTCGTCCCGCAGCACGCGCCGCAAGAGCTTGCCGGTGGGCGAGTACGGGAGCTCGTCCCGGAACTCGATGACGCCCGGCATTTTGGTGGAGCGCAGCCGCTCCCGGACCCAGGTCTGCAGATCGGCCGAAGACACGTCGCCGCTCGGGTGCAGCACGACCACCGCCGCCACGGCCTCGCCCCACTCGGCGTCGGGGATGCCGATGACCGCCGCCTCGGCGACCGCTGTGTGCAACATGAGCACCTCCTCGATCTCCCCCGGCGAGATGTTCTCCGCCCCCCGCACGATCACGTCGTCGAGCCGGCCGTCGACATAGAGGAAGCCGTGCTCGTCGAACCAGCCGGCGTCCCGCGTGCGGAACCAGCCGTCGTCGGTCAAGACGTTGTTTCCCACGTACTCACCGGCCACCTGCTCGCCGCGCACCCAGATCTCACCCTTCTCGCCGATGGGGAGGACCGCCTCGTCGGTGTCGCGCACCTCCACCTCGAGGGATGGGAGGGGACGCCCCACCGACCCCAGCCGCGCCCGGATGACCGGGTCCGCACTGGCGAAGGCCTCTCGGTGCTCGTCCGGGGTGAGCATGGCGATGGTCGAACTGGTCTCCGTCAGCCCGTAGGCGTTCACCAGGTCGACGTGGGGCATGTCCGTCAGGGTGCGCTCCACGAGCTCGAGCGGCATGCGCCCGCCGCCGTAGGAGAGGTGGCGCAGGGCCGGCGGTTCCACACCGCTCTCCTCGACCGCCTGCAGAATGCGCCCCAGCATGGTCGGCACGACCATGGCGTGCGTGATGCGCTCCTCGGCTGCGGTGCGCACCCATTCGGCGGCGTCGAAGGTCGGGAGGTACATGATGCGACGGCCCGAGTAGATGGAGCTCAACACCGCCGCGATGCCGGCGATGTGGTACGAGGGCACGCAGATGAGCTGCGCCTCGGTCGGCTCGCAGCCGAGGAACTCGACGCTCGAGATGATGTACGACACGAGATGGCGGTGGCGCAGGATCGCCGCCTTGGGCTCCGACGTCGTGCCACTCGTGAAGAGCAGGACCGCGATCTCCTCGGGGTCGACGAAGGGGTGCTCGCCGGTGACGGGCTCGGCGGTGGCCGCGGCGAACTCGCCCTTGGTGATGACGCGCTCGGCGCCGCAGGTGCCGAGGCGGGCGATCTCGTCGTCGTCGGCGATCATGAGGCCGCCGGCGACGCGGGCGAGGATCCCGCGCAGCTGTTCGTCGGGGGCGCGGTAGTTGATCGGCGCGAACGGCAGGCCGGCCAGCGCGGCGCCGAACAACGCGACCGGGAGGACGTCGGAGTTCAGGCCGAAGTACCCGACCATGTCGGCGCCACTCTTCTCGAAGTAGATCGCAGCCCGCCGGGACCGCTCGAGGAGATCCGAGGCGGTGAGCCCCGCATCATGGGAACCGAGGACGATGCGATCGGGATCGCCCTCGGCTGCCATCTCGAGCAGCATGGCGATGTTCATGGCGGTCGTTCCCTCTCGGCGGCCCGGACGTCAGTCCGAGGCGGGGAGGGGCTTGGCTCCCTTGACGGCCAGGATGGTCTCGCCGACCGAGATGGCACCCTCGCCGGCCTTGGTGCACAGCAGCTCCAGGCCGAGCTCGTCGTCGCTGTAGCGCTTGCCGAGCTGGGTGCCGCCGCCGAAGCCCTCCACGACACTCTCGGAGGCGGGCGCGGCGTCGGCGGGCAGGAAGGGATGGCCGCCGCAGCGCAGGTCGACCGGGTCCGCGGGCGCCTTCACGACCACGACCTCGCAGGCGTCGACCGCACTGCGCAGCCTCGCCCCTGCCTTCAATTGGAGAGCCACCGCAGTCCTTCCATACGTCGTTGTTGTCGACCCGTTGTCGGTACCCGCCCGTCGGAGAGGGAACCGGGCGATCCTATTCTGCCGTCGACGGGGGCCCGGCAGCGAGTTGGGGGACGCGACACGGTTTGGCGGGTCGGCCCGCGGTGCCAGCGTGCGAAGGGCGCACGTAGCATGGGTTTTTCTCGGAAGGGGATCCGAGCGAATCGGAGGAGGACGACGATGGCCGATGCCGCGGGCTGGCTGCCCGACCCCGATCGTGACGATCAGGAGCGCTACTGGAACGGGTCGGCCTGGACCGACCGGGTGCGCTCAGCCGGCGGGGCCGGTTCGGCTCCTGTGGCCGGGCACGCTCACGACCTGCATCGAGCCCTGTCGGCCGCCACGGCGGACCTCGACGCGGTGGAGGACCGGCTGTCGACGATGTTCGACCGCACTCCCGCCCGACAGGCCGCCGGTACTGCGCCGCCGGCGACGCCGACGCGTCGTGGCGACGGGCCCGACGCCGAGTTCGCCGAGCTCGACGCGGCGCTCGCCGCTGAGGTCGCCGACGAGTCCGACGGCGGTTCTGGGAAGAGGAAGGCCAAGGGGAGGCGTTCGAGGTTCCGGCGCCGGGCCAAGGGCAGTACGCCGACCCCGGGCTGACCTCGTCTACGACGAGTTGCGCACCTGTCGGGCCAGCGCGCCCCAGCGCTCGAACGCATCGGGGTTCCGCACCAGATCGGATCCGGTGAAGTAGCTGACCACCCTGGTGGCGATGCCGCCGTACTTGGCCACGATCGTGTCGGCAATGCCGTCCCAGGTCCCCTCGGTGACGAAGTTCTCGAGCAGGTCGTCGTCGATGACCGCCGCCATGCCGGCGACGTCGCCGGCCCGCTGCCGTCCGCGGATGAGATCGGTCGTGCCCTCGCGATCGAGCTGTTCGAAGATGAACGCGTAGTTGGCGGTCGACCCGTAGAAGGCGACCTGCACGCGGGCCATCTCGCGCCAGCGGGAACGCTCCATCTCGGTGTCGCCGACCACCAGGAAAGCCGGGACGATCACCTCGAGGTCCTCGACGCGGCGCCCGGAGCGGGCGGTGCCCGTTTCAAGGTTGGGGAGCACGGTCTCGCGCAGGTAGGTCGGGGTGTTGAGTGGGTGCACGTGGACGCCGTCGGCCACTTCGCCGGCCATGCGGAGCATGTAGGGGTTGACGGCGGCGACGTCGACGGGCGGGTCGCCACACTCGATGGCGCCGGGGGACCACATCGGTGGGAGCAGCGAGAGGTTGTAGTACTCGCCCTCCACGGCCAGGGGAGTGCCGTGGCGGAAAGCCTTGAAGATCTGCTTCACCGCCAGGACGTACTCGCGCAGCCGGGGACCGGGGTGTTCGAACTCGGCGCCGTAACGGCGCTCGATGTGCGGCCGCACCTGCGCCCCCAGGCCGAGACGGAAGTGCCCCCAGCTCGCCTCGGCCAGCTCCCACGCGGTGGCCGCCGTCACCATGGGGCTGCGGGGGAAGGCCACCGCGATCCCCGTCAGGATGTCGATGTCGGCCGCCGTCGCGATGGCGCCGCAGGTGAGGTAGGCCGTGCGCCCCGCCTCGGTCACGACCAAGCCGGACAGCCCGGCGTCGGCGGCCCGCCGGCCGAGCTCGGCCGCCTGGCGCAGGGGCTGCGCCGGCAGCATGGCGTCGAACTTCAGCGGCACGACATCGCCCTCATGCCGTCCACGAGATCCGTTGTACTGCCGTGAGTCCTGCCATCAACCCATACCCCATCAGCCCATCGGCACCGCGGGAGGCGCGGGAGGCGCACCGCCAGGGAGCGGCCAGGCCATCGGCGTCACATCGCTGGCGATGACGGCACCCATGGCTATGCCGGCCCGTTCCACCGCGAAATGCGGGTAGGCCCCCTCGCCCCGCGTGGACCCATCGGCGAAGTAGATCGCGGTGTGCACCCGCCGGACGGTACCGGCCAGGTTGGGCTTGGCCAAGTGGAACGTCAGGCCGTGGTGGAAGGCGACGGACCCCGCCGGCACCTCCACGAAGACGGGAGTGATGGCGAGCAGCTCGGGCCGGGTCAGCGGGTCGTCACCGTGACCGCTGAAGATGTCGACGAACTGGCGCAGGCCGAGCCGGTTGCTCCCGGGGAGGTAGCCCATGGCACCCGTCTGGAGCGTCGAGCCGTCGAAGGGGATCCAGGCCGTGATCGTGTCGGTCTCGACGATCGGCCAGTAGGCATGGTCCTGGTGGGGGTCGGTCTCCCGTCCGCCGGCCTCCTTGTAGAGCGCCTGGTCGTGCCAGAGCCGGACCGCGTCGACGCCGAGCAGCCGGGCCGCCGTCTCGGCGATCAGGGGATGGAAGGTCAGCGGCCGGACGTCGGGGCAGTCCTCCCACAGGTTCTGGCACTGGGTGAAGCTCTGCTCGTAGCGCGACTTCTCGGCCAGGGTCCGGGTGTCGTGCCGGCTGCGCCGTGCGACCCCTTCGTCGACGGCCACGCCGAAGCGCTGCAACTCGTCGGGCGAGAGGAGGTCGGGCACCACCACGAACCCGTCGCGCCGGAAGTCCTCGACGAGGCGCGGCGTGAGCGTGGCGACTGCGGTCACGGCGTGGGGTCGTCCCGGACCTCGCGGATGTAACCCACCATCTCGTGGGCGGTCGGCGAGTCGAGCCACGGTGTCAGGTCGAGGTCGTACATGGCCGAGGGCTCGGGGCCCTGGTCGAGGTGGTGGGGCTCGGAGGCCATGAAGCGCCCGTCGACCAGCCGGACCTCGGTGACCAGGTCGGCGTAGGGGCGCGTGCTGGCGGCAGGCGAGCCGAAGCCGAAGACCCGCTCTGACCCCATGACGGCGTTGGCGGCCGCCCGTCCCGTCAGGAAGGGCCGGTAGTCGTTGCGCTCGAGCTCGCCCGCGTAAGCGTCGAGGATGTGCAGGGCCCGATCCAGGACCGCGCCGTCGAAGCCGTAATAGACGTTCGGCGCCGGCAGGTCGCCCCACACGCCCCACATCCACCAGCGCACCGTCGGGGGCAGGGCGGCCAGGGCCCGCTGGACGCCCCGGCCCACGGCCTCGTGGGCGTGGTGCACATCGTGCGGCGAGGGCGAGACCACAATGGTCGCTCCGTGCTCTTCGACGAGGTCCGGCAGTTCGGTGGCGACGCGCCGGGTGGCCAGGGCCAGGTCTCCGCCGAGGTCCAGGTCGAGGGGAGGGTCCAGGAAGACGGGGACGAAGCCGGCCCGCTCGGCGGCGTCCTCCGCCTCGGCCCGGCGGCGCTCCCACTGCCCCGCATACCCCAGGCTGGCGACGAGGCTAACCACGGTCCAGCCCCGATCGACCAGGTGGAGGAGGGCACCCGGGCACCCCACCGCCTCGTCGTCGGGGTGAGGTGCGACGTGGAGGACGGTCGGGGCCACGACGAGGGAGGTTACGCCCGTCGCCCCGCCGTTCGCCGACCTCGTGGACACTCGTCAGAGCACTCTTTACAGATTACTCTGAATCGAATATACTGACCCCATGTCGCCGCGCTGGTCCCGCTCCAACCCCCTGGCCCTGGCCGTCCTCGTCAGCCTGTACGAGAAGCCCATGCATCCCTACGAGGTGGCGCAGACCCTGCGGGCCCGGGCCAAGGAGCAGAGCGTCCGCCTCAACTACGGCTCCCTCTACGCCGTCGTCGAATCGCTCGAGAAGAAGGGCTTCATCAAGGCCACGGGCACCGTGCGGGAGGGGAAGCGCCCGCAGCGGACGGTCTACGCCATCACCGACGAAGGCTCGCTCGAAATGACCGACTGGCTCACCGAGCTCATCGGCACCCCGACCAAGGAGTACCCGGCCTTCATGGCGGGCCTCTCGTTCCTCCCGGCGCTCGATCCCGACGACGCCCTCGCCGCGCTCCGCCGCCGCTCCGAGACCCTGACCATGCGGCTCGTCGCCATGCGCGGCGCCATGCAGGCCGCCCACGACGCCGGCCTGCCGCGGATCTTCGAGTTGGAGTCCGAGTACGAAGAGCGCGTCGTCACGGCCGAGCTCGCCTTCGTCAAGGCACTCGTCGACGACATGGCGGACGGCACCCTCGAAGGGCTCGAGCTGTGGCGCCTGTTCCAGACCGAGGACTTCAACCCCGAGGAGGTGCACTTCACCTTCGACCTCCCCAAGGAATGACCTCGTAAGGAAGTGGCCCGGAGCCGCGTGTTGGAGCACGCGACCCCGGGCCGGTACGACCACGAGCTCGATTCACGAAGGACCTTCGCCCGAGGCAGCACTGAGAGCGTAGGCGACCTTCGTACGACAACCCACGAAAGGAACCGCGCCATGGACGGCGCACGCGCTCATTGAGGCCGATGGCCTCTCCAAGAAATTCGGGAAGGTGCAAGCCCTCTCCGACCTCACCCTCACGTTGCCAGCCGGGACAGCCGGTGGCCATCCTCGGCCCCAACGGGGCCGGCAAGACCACGTTCATCCGCATGGTGGCCACGCTCATCGCGCCCGACCGCGGCACGCTCGTCGTCAACGGGCACGACGTCGTGCGCGACCCGATGGCCGTGCGCCGCATGATCGGCCTCGCCGGCCAGTCCGCCGCCGTCGAGGAGATGATGACCGGGCGCGAGAACCTCGTGATGGTGGCCCGGCTCTACGGCCAGGGCCGCGTCGAGGCCAAGGCGTCGGCCCAAGCGGATCCTCGAGCAGATGGATCTGGTGGAGGCTGCCGACCGCCAGGCCCGGACCTATTCCGGCGGGATGCGACGGCGGCTCGACCTCGGGGCGAGCCTGGTCGGCTCGCCCCGGCTGCTGTTGCTCGACGAGCCGACGACGGGCCTCGACCCCGGCAGTCGCAACGAGGTGTGGGACGCGGTGCACGCCATGAGCGCGAGCGGGACCGACATCGTGTTGACCACGCAGTATCTCGATGAGGCCGATCACCTCGCCGCCGCCATCGTCATCATCGACGAGGGCCGCGTCATCGCCCAGGGCACGCCGGACGAGCTCAAGTCCCGGGTCGGCGCCGACATGGTGGAGCTGCACACGATCGACGTCGCGACGATGCACCGAGCGGCCGAGGTGTTGGCGTCGCTCGGGATGGCCGAACCGTCGACCGATCCGGCGACGCGCCGGTGCTCGCTCGCCGCGCCGGGCGGCTCGAAGCTGCTGCCCATCGTCGTGCGCGCCCTCGACGACGCCGTCGTGCCGGTGGAGGACATCGCGCTGCGCCGGCCCACCCTCGACGAAGTGTTCCTCGCCCTGACCGGGCACACCACGACCACGACCACCACCACCACGACTCCCAAGGAGGATGCAGCATGACCATGGACCTCACCCTCGACCCGCCGCGCCAGGCCCCACGGACGTACAACCGTGGCGCGTCCTTCCTCGTGGCCACCGAGCAGGTGGCGGCGCGCACGCTCAAGAAGTTCATCCGGTCGCCGGCGCTGCTCATCGCCGGCACGGCGCAGGGGCTGCTCTTCCTCCTCATCTTCCGCTACGTCTTCGGCGGGGCGGTGGGGCACACCGGCAGCCTCTCCTACGTGGACTTCCTGGTCCCGGGCTTCGTCGTCACCGGCGTGCTCTTCCAGGGCATGAGCGCAGCCAGCGGGGTGGCGGACGACAAGGACGGCGGGCTCTTCGACCGCCTGCGCAGCCTGCCGATCCGGCTGCTCTCCATCGTCTCGGGGCGGGTCGGCGCCGACACGGCGCTCGTGGCCTGGGGCGTGGTCGTCATGACGGTGGCCGGGTTCGCCGTCGGCTTCCGCGTCACCGGCACCACCCTCGACGCGGTGGCGGCGCTCGGCCTGACGATCCTCTACGGCTTCGCCTTCGTCTGGCTCTTCATCGCCCTGGGCCTCATGGCCGGCAGCCCGCAGGCGGCTCAGGGGCTCTCGTTCCTGGTTTTCCCGCTCAGCTTCGTGTCTTCCGCGTATGTCCCCGTGTCGACCATGCCCGGCTGGATGCAGGCCTTCGCCAACAACCAGCCCATGACACAGATGGTCAACACGGTGCGGCTCCTGACCGGCGGCCCGCAAGCGCAGTCGCTGCTCGGGCATCCCGTGTCGTACTACCTGGTGCCCTCGCTGCTCTGGACAGTCGGGCTGGTCGTCGTGTTCGCGCCGATCGCCGTCTGGAAGCTCAAGACGTCGTGAGGGGACCACGACCGGCGCTGACCTCGCCAAGTGAATCGGTCAGCGCCGGTCGAAGTCCTCTCCGTCATCGGGTTCGTCGGTCTGCAGTATGAAGTTGACGGCCCGACGCAGCCGTTCCTGCGCATCGATCATCCAGTCGATGAAGAACGCGTAGTCCTCGACCTGGGTGATGTCGCCCTCGCTGTAGTCGGCGACCCGGTAGGACGAGCGGTCGGGCAGGCGCTCCCAGGACAGCGGCGCGCCGTACATCGACTCCACCGTCTCCTGCTGCTGGTGCAACACGTCGAACTGCGCCGCGCTGGCCTCTGGCGTACCCAAGTCGACGTAGAAGTCCGAGCGCATCCGCCCGCCCGCCACGAAGCTGAGTCCGTAGTGCGTGCCGCGCACGGGCGAGGGAAGTGTGATGAAGTTCTGCGCCGGCAGGGTCGTCATCTGCGTCCACTGCGGGTGTCGAATGCGCACCTTGTCGAGCCAGCGCGACCAGTACTCGCGGTACATGGCGCCCTTGCCGCCGCCGAGCGGCCCGGCCAGCTCGGCCATGTTCCAGCCGGTCGGGTCGCGCCACCACTGCGTGCCGGCGTAGTTGCCACTGACGCCGGTTGCCTGTTCGACGATGTGGCGGATCAGGCCGGCTGGTGTGTAGGCCGCCTTGTCGACGTCCCACACCAGGGGCGCGTTGACGTTGTTCTGCCAGTGCGCCGTACGCCGGGCGGGATCCATGTCGAGCCATTCCTCGAGCTGGTCCCGCATGTCGAAATTGAGGTCGGTGCGCGGGCTCAGCGTGAAGATGGTGCCGTCGGCCACGGACTCCGTCGAGACGAGCCGGCGCACCAGCGCGGCATCCTGCACCCGGCGCTTCGACTCGGCGATCTCTTTGGCCAGCTGGCGCTCCGGGCTGATGGTGAACTCCTCCACCTGGCGCACCGGGTACACCTGGCTGACCGAGATCATCGGCACGTTGCTGCTGCCCAGTTGCCCGTAGACGTAGGAGCGGAAGGCGCTGATCTGGACGAGTGCGATGTCGAGGCCCATCTCGCTGAGCCAGACCACGCTGGCGGTCACGACGGCCGAGAAATCCCGGGCCAGCAGGACGATGCGAGGGCGGCGCAGGGACCCCGGCGACAGATCGGGGGCGTGGGACTGCAGCTCGGCCAGCGCTTCCTCGGGGCTCACGGGGGTCTGACGGCGGGATTGGAAGCGGGCGTAGTGCTCGGCCAGCGACTCGGGGAGCATGCGGCTCACCGCGGCCGCGTACTTAATCGCCGTGACCTCGGTGTCGGCCGACCGGCTGCTCTTGAGCTCGGCCACCACCAGCCGGCCGTCGGCCCCGAGACCCAGCACCGAGACGCGGTCGCGGGGTGCGCCGCCGGCCGCCGGGAGCCCGTCGAATTCGAAGGTCACGACCTTGACGGCGGGGCCCAGGATGGCCGGGTTGGACAGAACCCACTCCTGCAGATCGGCGCGCTGCTCCAGGCCCGCTTCCTCGAGCGAGATCATCTGCGCCGGCATCGCGACGGAGCCAGCGACGGTGAACAGCATTTCTTCCGCCATTTCTCAGAACAGGCTAGGGCAAACGGTTGTTTTGAGCAGGTACCGAAAGTCACACGAACGCACAACGGAACATCAAAAACCGTGGTTAGACGGCTGCCCGGCGGCGTGGGTCGCCGCGTCGGTCAGCCCCCTTGTGGCGTCGGCGGGGACGCATCGGCATCCGTTGTGAAGCCGTCAGCCGCGCCCAGGCCACGACCTCGTCGAAGGTCCGCGGCGACACCCGGAAACACAAGGAATTGTGCAAGTTGTGTTTTTGGCAGTTGTCACCGCGTCTCCGCCGCGCCGGCCTGGTCGCGGCGGACCACACGACGCGACTCAGACGGGCGCCCCCGGAGCGACGAGCGGCCACGGGCGCTCGCGCTCGACCAAGTGGGCCAGGTCGAGCAGTAGTTGCTCGGCGTGCCGTCGTCCGATGATCTGCATGGAGACGGGGAGGCCGTCGACCAGGCCGGCCGGAATGGCGACGGCCGGGTGGCCGGTCGTGTTGGCCGGAATGGTCAGCGCGCCGTTGTTGCCCACCGCCGCCTCGAACCCGTACTCACTGACCAGGTCCACGCCGTCGATCGTCGTCGGCATGGGCCCCGCGGCGGCGAAGGCCACGTCAGGGTTGGTGGCACAGATGATGAAGTCGACCTGCTCGAAGAGCTCGGCCATCTGCACGATGATCTGGCGTCGGAACGCCTCGATGTTCTTCGCCGTGTCCACGTTGAAGTGGTGGGTGGCGATGTTGGCCGCCAGCATGATCTCGGGCGTGAGCTCCGACTCGCAGGCGGGGTAGAGGCCGCCCAGGCCGACCAACAGGCTGGCCGTGCCGGCGAGCGCCCACTCCAGCCCACCCCGGGGGAGCGCGAAGGGTACGTCGACCCGCTCGAGGCCGGCGTCCTTGATCAGCAGGCCCGCCGCCTCGTCGACCTTGTCCCGCACGGCCGACGCCACGACGGCGGCACCGAGGTCGACCGACACGACGACCCGCTTCCCTCGTACGTCCTGGTGCCCGAGGCCCGCCTCCCACCCCTCGACCCGCGGCAGCGAGAAGGGGTCGTACTCGTCGGCCCCGTTGCAAGCGTCGAACCAGCGGGCCGCGTCGCGCACCGACCGCGACAGGCATCCGACGACAGCGGTCAGCGGCTCGATCTCGGTGTGCGGCCCCTTCGGGATCCGACCGAAGGTCGATTTCAGTCCGAACAGGCCGGTGAAGCCGGCGGGGATGCGGATGGAGCCGCCGCCGTCACCGCCCGTGCAGATGGGCATCAGCCCGCCCGAGACCGACGCGGCCGAACCGCCCGATGACCCGCCGGGCGTGCGCTCCAGGTCGTACGGATTCGAGGTCGCACCGTGCAGGCGGGTGGAGGTGACGTTGATGCCGCCGAATTCCGACGCGGTCGTCTGTCCAACGAGCACGGCACCAGCCTTCCGGAGCCGGGACGTCATGGTGCCGTCGTACTCGGCGATGCGGTCCTTGAACACCAGCGAGGCCTCGGTCTGTGGCCAGCCCTTGACCGGGTCGAGCTCCTTGACCCCGATGGGCACGCCGCCGAAGGGCAGCGTCACGTCGGCCGAAGCCGCAGCCGCCCGAGCCTGTTCCTCGTCGATGAAGCACACCGCGTTGAGCTTCGAGTCCGCTATGGCGACCAGCGAACCCTCGAGCGCTTCGGTGGGCGAAATGGTGCCCGCCCGATAGGCGTCGACGAGGGAGCAGGCGTCTCCCATCCATAGTTCGGCTGTCATCGTTCTCGAGAACCCCCAACGACACGATTTCTTCCGCGCTGCATCGCGTCGACGTTCGTGCGTCCCGTCGAGCCTCGTGCAACGACAGATGCAGCGATATGCGTTGGTCGATACGCTAGCGCTGCAGGCGGAAATGGGGACGAGATTTATGCCGCATCGCGAATCCATGAAGATGATTGTTGAGTCACTGCCAGCCGGATCGGACTGTGATGCGGGCCTGCGCGAACCGGACGGTGCACGGTGCGTTCGCGAGCTCCCATGGTGAATGCGCCAGCGCCAGGCGGCGAAGAGCAGAAGGGCGGCGGAAAGAAGAAGGGCCGTGGCGATCGTCGCCCTACTGAGCCGCTTTTGGGCCTCAAGACGACGAGCGAACTTGTGGGCCTCTTTGCTGTATTGCTCCCTGTCATCGGTGTGATGATTCGGTACGTCGCCTTTTGGTTCGACGAGCGCCTCTCGGTGATCAGGGGCGCTGTGGCTGTTGCTGCTCCGGTCTCGTCCCTGGCCGAGCTCGGCGCGATTGCGATGTTCTTTCCGGTCCTCGTCGTCCTTGTCGTCGTCGGCGTCGATCGCTACTTCAACAGGTCACTGGCGACGCTCGTCGTAGTCCTCGGGATCCTCGCCGCGATCGTTCTCGGTTTCATTGACAACGACGGAATATTTGGCATCATCGTTCTTGTCCCGGCGGCGATTGCCCTCATCATTGCCGTCATCCTCGCCGTTCAGATCTTCAGGGGTGGGTCTGATGTTGAGGGTAGGTCTGTTGCTGAGTCTGCGTCCGCTGTTGAGCCTGCGTCCGCCGCTGAGGTTAGATCCGCTGCTAAGGCTGCCTCCGTTGCTGAGGCTGCCTCTGTTGCTGAGGGTGGGTCCGACCTGAAGCGAGCCCCGATGGACCTGAGGGATTTGTCGCGACGTCAGCAGGCGCTCGGACTGCTGGTGGTTGCCTTGGCAATCGCCGCACTTATCCTCATCGGATCTGGGAACCGGGGGTATTTGGGTTTCATGATTCTGGTCGCTGCCGGTGTGTCCACGATCGGCGTCGTGAAGCTCTTAGAGAAACCCTCACGCTCGTCTTCCGCGTCGATTGAAGTCGGCTCCGCCCAAGCCGGCGACAGCGGCGGCAAGAGCTCGGAAGGTGTGTTCAACTTCTGGCAAGCCTTGGCTATTGCGACCCCCGCCTTCGTCGCGGCCGTCGCCCTCGGAGGCATGTACTTCGTGCGCTTGCCGGCGGGCGATGTCGCGTTCGCACAGAACAGCCAATTGGCCAGCGGGAGTTACGCAATCGTCGGGTCCGATGGCGATGTGACCTATCTTCTGGCCTGCAATTCGAATGACCAACCGATCAGCGTGAGCAACGGAGCCGAGCTGCTTTCTATCAATTTCTTTGCACCCAGTTCGGGTTCGTTCGGTGACCATTTGGGGGTGCGTGACAACTGCGGCTCACACGGTCCACCACCTCCCTCCGATACCGGACCTGTCGGGCGAAAGGGTCCCCCCGGGCCAGCTGGCCACCGTGGACCGCCAGGGCCAACCGGCAATACAGGATCGCGTGGAAAGACGGGGCCTCCCGGGAACGCTGGTGCGAAAGGACCAACTGGCTACCAAGGCTCCCGAGGTAAGCCAGGACCCGGCGGGAACGGAGGCGCCAAAGGGCCCACGGGTCTGACGGGCCCTCGAGGAAAGCCAGGAAGTGGCGGCGACCCGGGCCTCACGGGACCCACGGGCAACACCGGACCCGCGGGCAACACCGGACCGAAGGGTCCTACAGGGAATACCGGGGCGAAGGGAGCGACGGGGCCGACTGGTGACACCGGCTCTGGTCCGGTAACCGACGGCCGAGGCTGATCGCCCGAAGATCGGCGGGCGTCGCGCTGCGCTCGAGTGGTCGTCCTACTCCGTCGTCCGCTTCTTGAAGAAGTGTGCGGCCAACGGAGCGGCAACTGCCAGGATCGCCACCGACCAGATCAGCGCAGCCTCGACCGGATGTTGCATCGGCCACGCGTGAATCATGGCGGACGGGTTGGGATTGCCCCACAGGTGGCGGGCGCCCGCGACAACGGCGCTCACCGGGTTCCAGGTGGCCACGGCTTGCAGCCATCCCGGCATGTGTTGGGTGGGCACGAAGGCGTTGGACACGAAGGTCAGGGGGAAGAGCACGATGAAGCCAAATGAGCCGGCCGACTCGGGGCTCTTCGAGTTCAGCCCGACACAGGCCGATACCCACGACACTGCGTAGGCGAAGAACAGCAAGAGGGCGAACCCACCGACCACCGAGATGGCGTCCGAGCCGGGGCGCCAACCGACCACGAGCCCGGTCACGGCAACGATCGTGGCGCAGACCACCGACGTCAAGAAGTCGGCAGCGGACCGCCCGACCAACACCGCGGAGCGCCACATGGGCAGCGTACGGAAGCGATCGATCATGCCCTCATGCAGGTCGGTGCTCAAACCGATCGCGGTGCCCATGGTGGAGGTCGTGAGGTTCAAGGCCAAAATGCCGGCAAGCAGAAAGTCGACGTAGCTCCCGCCGCCAGGGATTGGGATGGCGCCCCCGAAGATGTAGACGAACAGCACCGTGAACAGCAAGGGCTGGATCGTCACGTCCGACAGCTGCATGGGTTCCCGCGAGATGTGCACCAGGTTCCGCCGGGTCATGGCCCAGATGTCGGCGATCGATCCCCAGACGCCCGCGCCCGCGTGCGGTCGGTCGAATCCAGTGGCGGTCGGCGTCAACGTGGTCGTTGTCATGCCCGCACTCCTTCCAGCTCGTGACGGCCCTCTCCGGATCCGACAGGGCCGGCACCAGCACCGACTGCAGGTGCATCGCCGCCCACAGCACCCCCAGCACCTTCACCGCCGTCGCCGCCCTCGTCCGGCCCGTCGCCTTCTTCGATGTGTCCGCCTGTCAATGAGAAGAACACGTCGTCCAAAGACGGCTGCCGCACCTCAATGTTGTCCACCAGCACTCCTGCCGCATCGAGCGCCCGTACGACGGCGGTCGCCAACCCGGCCGACGTGTCCACGCCCGCAGTCAGCCGGCGTCCGTCCTCGCTGACCTCGACGACCCCGGTCACCAGTGCCGCCATGGCGCCGGCGGCCGCCGCGTGCGGCTCCGACAACGTCACCACCAGGCGGGCGTTCCGGCTGGCCTCCTTCAGCTCTTGCGGCGTGCCTTCGGCAATGACCCGGCCGTGGTCCACGACCACGATCTCGTGGGCCAGCTCGTCGGCCTCCTCCAGGTACTGCGTCGTCAGCAGCACCGTCACGCCTTCGCCCAGCAGCTGCCGGATGGCCCCCCAGACCCGCAGACGCGACGTCGGGTCCAACCCGGTCGTCGGCTCGTCGAGGAACAGCACCGGCGGCCGCGTCATCAGCGAGCCCGCCAGGTCCAGCCGCCGGCGCATGCCGCCCGAGTAGCCCTTGACCACCCGGTCGGCGGCGTCGGTCAGCTCGAACTGCGCCAGCAGCTCCTTGGCCCGGGCCCGGGAATTCGCCCGGCCCATGTCGGACAGCTCGCCGATCAGCACCAGGTTTTGGCGCCCCGTCAGCAGCGGGTCCAACGTCGCGTCCTGAGCGGCGACGCCGATCTGGTGCCGCACTTCGGCCGGGTGCCGCAGCACGTCGATCCCCGCCACTGTCGCCGACCCCGAATCGGGCCGGGCCAACGTGGTCAGCACGCGCACCGCCGTCGTCTTGCCGGCGCCGTTCGGCCCCAGCAGCCCGAGGATGGTCCCCGCCGGCACCGCAAGGTCCACCCCGGCCAGCGCCTGGGTCTCCCCGTAGCGCTTGGTCAATCCCTCCGCCTGGATCATTAGGTCGTCAGCCATAGACATCCTTACCGGTCGTTAAGTAAACTGTGGTCCAAAGGCATGGTACGCGGTACGCTTACCTGTCGTCAAGTAAGAATCAGACAACAGTACGGGTAAGGTGCAGGACGAGATGGCCGATCACATGACACCGCGGAGCGAGAACCGGTGACACAGACCGCCGAAGAGGCCGCAGCGAACGAAGAGGCCATCGGCGAGCTCGAGGCCGTCATCGGCGAGGAGCCGGACATCGGCGCCCTCACCGACGCTCCGTCCCAGGTAGACGCCAAAACAGTCCAGTCGAGCGACACCAAGCAGCGCATCCTCGATGTGGCTCTCGACCTCTTCACCGAGCAGGGCTACGACGGCACCAGCCTGCGGGAGATCGCCGAACAGCTGGGCGTCACCAAGGCGGCCATCTACTACCACTTCGAATCCAAAGAGGACATCCTTATGGCGCTGCACATGCGCCTGCACGACTTCGGCAAGGACGCCCTGGTGCGGATCGGAGAGGCGCCGGTCACGCTGGCCCTGTGGGAGGAGCTCCTCGACGACATCGTCGGCGAGATGCTGGGCCAGCGCAAGATCTTCCTCATGCACGAGCGGAACCAGGCCAGCCTGGAGAAGCTGCACCGCGAGGACCACGACGCCGAGCACGAGGACATCCAGAACCAGTTCCGCCGGGTGCTCGAGGACATCCGGGTGCCGCTGCGGGACCGTGTGCGCATGTCGGCCTCCTTCGGCGTCATCTTCTCGAGCCTCTTCCTCGCCGGCGACGCGTTCGAGTCGACGACGAACGAGGAATTGGGGGAGATGCTCCGCGACATCCTCCACGACGTCCTCGCCGGATGACGGGACGGGTCTCGCCGGGCGAAAACCCAGCTCGGCTGGTTACAGTCGGTGCTGGTGACTGACGCCCCAGCAGAAGACGCCGAGCACGAGCGCCCCTTCACCATCGCCATCGACGTGGGCGGCACCGGCCTGAAGGCCGACGTTCTCGACAAGGACGGCGCCCCGGTGGCGGCGCGGGTCCGCATGCCCACCAAGTACCCGATGCCCCCCGACCTCCTGGTCTCGACGCTGACCACACTGGTCGCCAAGCTCCCGGAAGGCGATCGCGTCTCGTGCGGCTTTCCCGGCATGGTGCGCGACGGCCACGTGCTGAGCGCCCCGCACTTCGTCTGCAAAGCCGGCCCCGGGACCAAGCCTGTCCCCAAGCTGGCCAAGTCCTGGACCGACTTCGACCTTGCCGGCGCGCTCGAGAAGTCGATCGGCAAGCCCTGCCGGGTGGCCAACGACGCCGACGTCCAGGGCTTGGCGGTCGTACAGGGCAAGGGCTACGAGGTGGTGATCACGCTCGGCACCGGGTTCGGCACGGGGTTCTTCATGGACGGCAACCTCATGCCGCACATGGAGTTCTCCCACCTGGAATTCCGCAACGGCGAGACCTTCAACGAGCAGGTCGGCGAGGCGGCGCGCAAGAAGGTCGGAGACGAGCGCTGGAACAAGCGGGTGCGTAAGGCCATCGCCTATCTCGACGCACTGTCCTTCTTCGACCACCTCTACATCGGTGGCGGCAACGGTGGCCGGGTCAACCGGCGCGACCTCGGCGACATCCTCGAGCGCATCACGGTGGTGGACAACACGGCGGGCATCCTCGGCGGCATCAGGCTCTGGGACGCGCACCACATCGGTGTCTGAACGGAGAGAACGATGACTGCCATCGACACCGAGCCCGTTGCGTGGGATCCGCTCAACGAGAAGTACAAGGGCGACCCGCACGCCATCTGGAAGCGCCTACGCGACGAGCAACCGCTCTATTACAACGAGCAGTACGACTTCTACGCCGTCAGTCGCTTCGCCGACGTCGACGCCTTCAGCCGCGACCCCAAGACCTTCATCTCCTCGCACGGCACCGTCATGGAAATGATCACGGCCGATCCGGTCGGAATGGAGATGATGATCTTCATGGATCCGCCCGAGCACACCCGCTACCGGCGCCTGGTCTCCAAGACCTTCACGCCCCGCCGCATGAAACTCCTCGAGGACGACATCCGCGCCCTGTGCGTCGACCTGCTCGACGGCCTCGTCGGCCGGAGCTCGTTCGACTATGTCCAGGACTTCGGCGCCCGGGTGCCGGCCTATGTGATCGCCGCGCTCCTCGGCGTGCCGCCCGAAGACCGCGACATGGTCAGGGGCTGGATCGACGAGTCGTTCCACCTCGATCCCGAGACCGGCATGTCCAACGACATCTCGGCGACGGCCATGTTTAGCGTCATGGAGTACGTCGGCAAGACGTTGACCGACCGCCAGGCCAATCCGCGCGACGACATGTTCACGGACCTCGTCAACATGGAGATCACAGAGGAGGACGGCGTGCCTCGCCGGCTCACGCTGGAGCAGGCGGTCAACTTCGCGGTGCTCATCGCCAGCGCCGGCACCGAGACGGTCGCCCGCATGCTCGGGTGGGCCGCCTTGACGCTCGACAACAACCCGGAGCAGCGGGCCGAGCTGGTGGCCGATGCCGGACTCATCCCCAACTGCATCGAAGAGGTTCTGCGCTACGAGGCGCCGTCACCCGTGCAGAGCCGCTGGTGTGTCGAGGACGTGGAGGTGCACGGCGGGAGGATCCCCGCTCACTCGAAGGTCGTGCTGATCACCGGGTCAGCTGGCCGGGACGAGCGGGCCTACCCGGACGCCGACCGCTTCGACATCCACCGGAAATTCGACCACCACCTGTCCTTCGGGTACGGCATCCACTTCTGCCTCGGCGCCGCGCTAGCCCGGACCGAGGGGCGGATCGCCCTCGAAGAGACCTTCAAGCGGTTCCCTGAGTGGTCGGTCGACATGGCGGGGGCGGTCCCGCTCCACACGACCACAGTCCGGGGCTACACCAAGCTGCCGATCAACGTCTGACCTGGTCCCGGGCGCTCTGGGAGCCGAGCTAGGCCTCCGGTACACTGTCTTTCTTACCCAGCGCTCGTAGCTCAACGGACTAGAGCATCTGACTACGGATCAGAAGGTTGGGGGTTCGAATCCCTCCGAGCGCGCAATATAAGTCCAGTTCAGACGGCAAAACTGCAGCTGGCCGGGGACAAGCCCTCGAAGGCACTGCTACTGAGTGCTACTGTTCTCTCCAGAGTTGCTACTGAAGCGCAGTAGCAGACGTCTCGGGGAGGCGTCATGAGAGGTCACCTACGACAGCGTGGCGATGCGTGGGAACTGCGTGCATACGCAGGTGTTGACCCAGTCACGAAGCGCCAAAAATATGTGACTCGGACCTTCCGTGGCGGCAAGCGTCAGGCAGAGGAAGCACTTGCTCGTTTCGTGACAGAAGTATCGGGCGGGGGTCACGCCGCGCAGGACACGACGGTCGGTGACCTCGTCCGCGAATGGTTCGACATGGCCAAGCCCGAGCTGTCTCCAACCACCGTCCGTGGCTACACCTGGATGATCAAGACGTACATCCTTCCGACGTTGGAGAACGTCCCGTTGGCTCGGCTTAAGACTTCGCAGCTTGACCGGATGTACGCCAAACTTCGCGAGAGCGGAGGCCAAGATGAGGCTCCCCTGTCGGCCGCCACAGTCCGCCAGGCTCATGCCATTCTGCGGCGGGCCCTGCAGCAGGGGGTTCGCTGGGGCTGGATCGCTGCGAATCCGGCAACGCTGGCGTCGGCGCCACGGGTTCGTGCCCAAGAGCTTGAGCCGCCTGATCCGGGCGAAGTCATTCGGCTTGTCGAGATAGCAACGAACCAGGATCCCGACTTCGGCTGCTTCCTCCTCCTCGCGGCGACGACAGGAGCCCGACGAGGGGAACTGTGCGGGCTCAAGTGGAGCGACCTAAACCTGAACGCGAAGACGATCACCATGACCCGGGCAATCGTTGAGGCCGCCCATAGTGAGCTTGTCGAGAAGGACACCAAAACCCACTCGTCGCGGCGCATTGCCCTCGATGACCAGACATCGGAAGTACTTGAGGATCATCTGAAACGCTGCCAGGTTCGCGCCGAGGCCTGTGGGGCGCGACTTCCCGCAGACGCTTATGTCTTTTCGTCAGAGCCTGACGGTGGACGGCCATGGGCACCCAACGACGTCACCAAGGACTTCATTCGAGTTCGTAAGCAGGTAGGCCTGGACACCGTGCGACTGCATGATCTTCGACACTTCTCCGCAACCCGCCTCCTCGCTGCAGGTGTGCCGGTTCGGACCGTGAGCGGCCGACTTGGTCACGCCAATGCGGCCACCACTCTCGGTGTTTATGCTCACTTCGTTGAAGAATCCGACCGAGATGCCGCAAACAAACTCGGCGCACTACTTGAGGAGAAGCGAACTCCAAGCTCACCCTCTCAAGACGATCAACGTACCTAAGGCGTCGCTCAACTCGAAGATCAAACAAGATGAAAGGCTCACCGCGGGCCTCCAGGAGGTTGACGTAGGTACCTCTGGGAGGAAGGGAATGACGACTGGGTTTAACTGGCAATCGATCTGCGTGGTTGACCTGATGTCCACCGCCTCGACCCTACGAGAACTCCTAAAACCATGGTCGCCGTCGTCCCTTGCCGGACCCGGGCCCCGTCGAGACACCCACACGGTAGCGTCGACAGGCCCGGTCAAACGGCTGGCGATGATACGGGCAAGGGCGGATGGCGCATGGAGACATTGATCGAGGGCCCCTCGTGGGGCGTCGCCGGCACCTCGGGTGCCGTTGTCCGGAACCCGCTCCAGGTCGAAAACGTGATCTTCTCCGTCGTCGATCGCTTGCTGCCTGGTGTGATCTCGACCACACCACATGCCCGCTACCTCGGCTTACACGCCCTTGTCCGCAAAGAGTCGGTTGACCGCGGATTGAGCGCAGTGGAGGCCAACGATCTGATGCGGCGCTGTGAGGCAATCACCGCAGCGGTAGCGGTCCACCACGAGCCGCACCTCGTCGTGCTGCCTGACGCTCACGGTGAGTCCCGGGTGAAGGCGTTGCTCCAAGAAGACGGCGGCCTCGATGTCGCCAGAGTCTCGGCTCCGGGCCAGTACTCCGAGTCCATGACCGGGTTTTACGGCACCTACCGAGGTCCTGAGGTCGATCTCGGTGTGGTTGCACCCGGCGCGACCCAGGAAGCAGGTGACCGCTACGCCGACGGCGTGGTGCGACCCGCCCTCGGGCAGGTCCTCGAGCTCGCAACCCTCGAACATATCGATGCCGACCAACTGCGAGCCGCCGCGCACCTGTGTCCGTGCGCGGCAAACGGCAACGAAGCTGAGTGGCTGCGCACGATTGTCGGGGGCTTAGTAGGGGGTGACGCATACGCCGTGGCCGACGAGGCAAGGCGCGACACCGTACGGATCATCGCCAGGACTCTCGGTGTGTCGGGTGCACCGGTCGAGCAACTCTGGGGCGAGATACGCCGCGCCGTGTCGTTCGGGGCACCACTCGATATAGGACCCTACGCCGGCATCGAGCTGGCCGAGGCCTGGCGGGGCCTGATGCTGCGCAACTATTCGGTGTGGGCGTGGCGGCACCTGTGGGCTTGGGTCGTGCGCGAGCTCACCGAGCGGCACTCCACCGCTGCCATCGCCGACGCTCTGGCCGCCGAACTCCCCGCGGACTGGACGGTGGCTGACGTGACCGCCACGCTCCCGGCTGGATCAGACGGTCCAACGCTCCTCCCGGTCGAACCTGAGCTCAGGGTGGCCCAGCCGGGTCTGCACCCGCTCACTGAGTTCCAGCTGCTCGCGGTCGGGGTCAGGCGACTCGACGAGCTGACCGGCTGGTCGCACCGGGTGTTCGCCGGGGACAACCTCGACGACCTCGGACCGGTCTGGCTTCAAGGGGAGCTGGAGGCCAACGCCAACCGCCCTCTGCGTGAGTGGGCAGCCGAACTGGTCGAGAAGTTGTTGTGGCGCTCCCAACGCATCGCGATGTTGAAGATGGACCTACTCGACCCGGCCGCGCCGCGGTTGCCAGCCCAGGTGATTGAGCGAGATGGAATCTGGGAGAAGCAAATGAATGCCGGGGACGTAGAACCGGGCATGCGGATCCCGAGTCTCATCACAATGCTGGCCGGTGCCGGCGTGCTGGGTGCCGATTCCCGTGGCTACTGGCTCACGGATGAGGGAGCGCAGTTCCTTGCCTGAGGGTATCGGCCCGCTCCCGCTATTAACTGATACCTGGCCGATGCGCGAACTGCTCATCTTGTGCTTCAATGCCAACCTCGGGTTCTTCGAGCGCGCCGGATTGGGCAAGGCTCGCTCCCGCGGAGCCAGGGTGACGTTGGTCGCGGACGCCGACATGGTCCATGCCGACCACCTGTCCACGCGCTTTGCCGGCAGGGCCTACCTCGATGCCCGGGCACTGTGCCATGGCGGCGGTGCATTCCATCCCAAGCTCATCGTCGCGCTCGGCGACGAGCGGGTCGAGGTTCTAGTGGGCTCAGGGAACACGTCGCCGGGTGGCTGGATCACCAACGCTGAGCTGTGGACGAAGGTGACTGCAACGGCCGAAGGAACCCCTTCGACAGTTCACCAGGTCGCAGACTTCCTCGACGCACTCCCGCCGCTGGTCCGTTTCACCATCGGCGTGCCCGAGATCCTCAGTGAGATCGCGGCCAGCCTGCGCGGCTTCTCCGTGACAGAGAATGGCCCGACGCTGGTGTCCTCGGCCTTCGGCCCCATCATCGACCAACTGCCAGATACCACGCAGACAACCGAGCTCGTCGTCTCGTCCCCGTTCTTCGACCGCGAAGCCAGAGCACTCGGCGCACTCGTCGAGCGCTTCGGCCCGGAGAGCCTCAAGGTCGTGCTCGACAAGCACGCCAACTACGACGGGGCCAAGGTGGCTGCGCTTTCCTCGCGACACAGGGGGTCGGTGGCCACGATCGCCGGGTCCCGCTATCACCACGCCAAGCTCGTTGAGTGGGAGGTCAACGGCACGAGGTCGGCGCTCACGGGTAGTGCGAACATCTCGCGTTCGGCGCTGCTCGAATCGATGGCTCACGGCGGGAATTGCGAGCTTGGCCTCGTCTGGCCGATCGCCACATCACTGTGTCCCGAGGTCGGTGGAGTGATGTCCTCGGCCGACATCACCGAGCACGAGTGGGATCAGCGAATCACTAGCGACACGACCGAGCCCACGGTACTGCTCGATGCCGTTCTTGAGGCACGCGGCCTCCGCCTCGACCTGCGTCGGCCCCTCGAGGCCGAAGCCCAGCTTCAGCACTTCGACGGCTCGACTTGGGTGACATTCGCGATGGTCCCTCCAGGCAAGAGCGCTCCCATTGTCACGATCGCGCTCGCAGGCGGAGCGTCAGTGCGGCTCGTACTCGCCGATGGCACACGGACGGCGGCGAGAGGTGTGACCGACCTCGAGCGGACCAACTTCCGACACGTCGCATCCAAGCGAACTCTTCCAGGACGGCCGGCCGACTTCGGGCTGGACCCGCGCTTCGTCTCACTTGTCGAACAAGCCCTCGACGATGTCCGCGCCTGGGTTGCAGTCAGCCGCGGCCCGGGTACTTCTGGCGGGACGGTCGCGTACGAGCACACACCACCGACCCAAGGGTGGCGAGAGTACGTGGACGGGTTCCGCTCCGAAGTCGGGGACGATCTTGGCTTCTTCATCCTCCCGCACATCATGGGACTCGTCGGCGTGGCACCCGAACCTCGGCCCACTCCGGACGAGGACGGTGAGGAAGACGAAGGAAGCGAGGAAGACCTCGTCGCGGCGGCAAGAACCGAACACCTTATTAACGAAAGCGAGAAATCCAAGCACATCGCCCGCTACCGGCGTATGGCCGAAAAGCTCGTCGCAACCGCCGCTACAAGACCCCAGGCCGTGCAGGTTGCCTCCGCTGTGCTCACCGCTGGCGGTATAGCGCTGGGCTGTTGGCCGAGCGGGCCCGACCTCGCTGAGTTTCTCCGTGCCTCTCTCAGACCCCTCGCTCAGTTGGCGTCCAAAGAAGAGTTCCGCCGAGATGCAGCGAGCATCGCGGCGGTGAATCTGGCCCTCCTGCGCTCACAATGTCGCCATGTCTCCGATCCGTCAATGGCAGCGCTCTCCTACACGTTGGCGTCGAGGGAGATCGCGCCACTCCTCCCGTTCGCCCAGATCGATGACGTGGCCTTCCGCTGCGCCGGCTTCGTCGCCGAGGGTCTGTCGCAGCTGGCCGATCCCGAGCGCGTGATGCACGTGGTGGAAAGTGTGTTGCGCCCCGATCCGATCGCAGAAGCGGCCCAACAGCTGATCGACGACGGCGTCGTCGCCGAAGTCGAGGGCGTTGTGATCCGGGTCTTCGGCCAGGTCCCGCATGCCACGACGACTGCGATCAAGGCAATCGCTGCCGCCCAGGAAGCCTCACCCGTCGGGGTGTCGGCTCAGGACTCCAAGCGAACGGTCTTTGCTGCATGGGTCGACCCGGACTTGTATGTTGCCGAGATCCTCGGCTCTCGCCGATTGATCACCCACTACCCACTGAATCGGCTCCGCCCCAGTGGGTTCCTGCTCACCCGCCAGGACGACCCGTCACCGCCGGGTACGCAGCGCTGGCCAGATGATGCTCCAACTGAGGTGCTTGAGGCCTTCTCGCTGGCGGGTCTGACTCTCGACTAGCGGCGATTGTCTCATCGGGCAGGAACATTTCGGAATCGGCCTCGGAAGGACACCGGCCGGCGAGCCTGCTCCGCCGACCAGGGCTGTGCATCTCAAGGAGGTGAGCCGACGCACACAGGTGAGGACTCGCTGCGAAACCCCCGAAACGGGGATCCGAGAGGCCAACGGGAGGGGATCGGAAGTAGGCACACACAGTTGCATCTCTGATGGAGCGGGGCCAAGTCAAGCCGGACGAGGGGTTTTCTGCCCGGTTCAGCGCGCTGTGGGCCCGTGTGCAGGCGCGACGGGGGAGAGCTTCGCCTTGTGAGGAGTGATTGTCCAGCGATGCGGATGCGTTGCCGGGGATTCGATGGGTTGACTTCTCGCTCCAGGGTTCCCTGGTCCGGGTTGCGGGCAGGCCAGAACGGCTGCCGTTCATCTCTTCGCCGCGCCCTTTGGGCGGCATGGAGCGTTCCGGCCACAGCTGGCGGGCTCAATCACGGAGTCGATCCGCCCGGAGGGGATCATGCAAATGTCGGAGACCGCAGCCAGCTGTGTCCGTCCTGGATCACCCCGTCTGGGCTAGACAGCGGATCTCGCCGTCGCGCATCCCGTAGTAGACGAGGTGAAGAAGTTTGCGGGCCGCCGCCACCCGGGCCACGTTGGTGCCCCGTCGTTCTTTGACCCGGGCATAGAGTTCGGCGACCGTCGTGTCACGGCCGCGTGAGATGGCCTCGATGGCCGCCCAACGCACCAGACGCGATCCTTGCTTGGTGATCCCGCTGCGCGTCACCTTGGTGTCGGACTCGCGGTGACGCGGGGTCAGCCCGGCCCAACAGCACAGCTTGTCGGGACTCGAGAAGCGCTCGATCTGACCGATCTCGGCGATGAAGACCGCACCGAGGACGGGTCCCACGCCCTTGATGGACTGGACGGCGTGATAACCGAGGTCGTCGTCGAGCCAGCCGGCGAGCTCGGTCCCGACGCTTGTGATCTCTTCGTCATAGGCGTCGATCAGGCGGCAGAGCGAGTCGAGTCGGGTCCGATAGCTCGGTGCCACGTCGAGCTCGTCGAGGAACCGTCGGCCCTTGGGTCCCCACAGCTCGTGGCGTGCGGCGATGTAGCCCTCCTTGGCCAGCACTCCTTGGACCTGGGACTTGAGCCCAGAGCGGAGCATGACCAGCTTGGCCCGATAGCGGACCAGCTCACGGAGCTCTCGTACTTGAGGTGGGGCGATCCACGCTTCGGGGACGACGTCGAGTCGGAGCATGTCGAGCAGCGCGTTGGCATCGCGGACGTCGTTCTTGACCCGGCGGTTGTTCCAGTTCAACCCGAGCGGATGCGCCAGGTGCACCTTTGCCCCCACCTCGGCGAGAACGTCGGCCGCCCAGTACCAGCCGCACGTCGCCTCGAGGACCACCTCGGGATCCTCGCCGGCCGCGGACACCGCGTTCGCCAGGTTGATCGCGTCGTTGTCGATGCGGATCGTCTCGAGCCGTTGGCCCTGTTCGTCGGCTCGCACGATGAGCGAACGACGCTTGTGCAGATCAATTGCCACATACTGTCCCACGGGGTCTCCCTTCACTGAGGTGGTTGTCGAAGACCCCGAGTGTGACAACGCTCGGATCCTCAAGTGAAGCGGAGGCCCCGCTCCTTCATCGCATCATCCCCTTCGGGATGCCGTGCCGGTTTCCGGTGATTGGTTCCGGCGGGAAACGACCCTCTCGACCCCGACCAGGCGCATCCAGGCCGGCCGGATCCGGCCGGCCAACTCCATGATGTCGGCCGCGGAGCTTCCGGGCCGTCAAGGCACGGCGCCGACACGTCGGCGCCTCGGCTGCGCCGGCCTGGACTGCCCTGGACCTCACGCTGTGGATAACGAATTTTCCGAGATTTGCCCTGTTGTGGACGTTTCTGTGGACGTTTTTGTGGACGTCCACACCGCATCGTGGTTCCCATGACCATCACCCACACACCCGCTGTCCGAGTCCGAAGAGCGCCTCGTCTACACCGTGGCCGAGGCCGGCGAGCTGCTCGGGATCTCCCGGGCCTTCGCCTACGAGCTGGTCGCCCGGGGTGAGCTCCCGGTCATCCGCCTCGGCCGCCGGCGCCTGGTGCCAAAAGGAGCCCTCCTCGCCTTGGTCGGCCAGGGTCCCGAGTTGCAACCACCGCCACGACTGAGCACTGCTCCGGCGTGCTCTCCATCGGAAAGATGGTGGCGGTGCCCGAGGAGTACTACCTGCGCACGGTGGCCCAAGGCCGCGAGGAGTACTACACCGGCTCGGGTGAAGTCTCCCGGCTACTGGCTGGGGGAGGGTTCCCTGCTCCTCGGTCTCGAGGGCGAGGTGGCTCCCGGACGACCTGCGAACCGTTCTGGCCGGCGTCTCCCCCGACGGCGAGATTCTGACCGCCTCGACGAGCGAGCGTCAGCGGGTGGCGGGCTTCGATCTCACCTTCTCGGCTCCCAAGTCGGTCTCCCTCCTCTACGGGCTCTCTGGCTCAGCGGTATCCGCCACCGTTCGCGCCGCCCACGCCGACGCTCTGGCCCAGGCTCTCGGCTACCTCGAGCGCAATGCTCTGCGCCTGCGCCGGGGCCATGACGGCGAGCGTCAGTCCAGGCCGGGGGCTTTGTGGCGGCGGCGTTCGTGCATCGGACCTCTCGGGCTGGGGATCCCCAGCTCCACACCCACGTGCTGGTCGCCAACGTGGCCCCGGGGAGCGACGGCGCCTGGTCGGCACCCGACGCCCGGCTCATCTACTTCCACGCCCGCACCGCCGGCTCCATTTACCAGGCCGCTCTGCGTGCCGGACTCGGTCAGGCGCTCGGAGTCCGCTTCGGCCCGGTGACCGCCGGAGCCGCCGAGCTCGAAGGGGTGTCCAAGACTCTGCTGCGTGCCTTTTCAACCCGGCGGCGTGAGATCGAGCGGCACCTGGCCGCAAGCGGAAGTCCCGTCACCAAGGCGGCAGGTGAGCGTGCGGCACTGGTGACCCGAGGAGCCAAGGAGGCACTCGAGCCCCACGATTCCGCCACGGGGCTGCGCGAACGCTGGATGGCCCGGGTCGTCGATCTCGGTCTGGCCGAGCACACATCCGGCTTGAGACGTGGAGCGGAGGCGCTCGGGCAGCTGCTCGGCACCGAGCAATGGAGGGCTCCCGATCCAGCCGAGATCGAAGGCCTCGCCGACCGACTCTTGGGGCCGGAGGGCCTTACTCAGGCGCTCTCGGCGTTCGAGCGCCGAGACATCGTGCGCGCCGTGGCCGAAGGCTGCCCGCGTGGCGCGAACGTCCGTCTTATCGAGGACGTCGCCGAGCGGGCGCTGGCCCGGGCCGAGGTGGTCGCCCTCCCTAGCGTGGGGCGCGGCGGTGAGCTCCGTCACACCACCCGCGAGCTCCTGGGCGTCGAGCGCCAGCTGCTGGAGCGCGTCATTCGATCACAGGGAGCGGGGACGAGCCGGGTGGAGCCTGACGCGCTCGACAGCCGCCCTGCATCGCTTCCCGTTGCTGGCGAGCGAGCAGGTGGACATGGTGCGCCAGTTGGCGACCTCGGGCCCGGCGCCCAAGTCGTGGTGGGCAAGGCCGGCACGGGCAAGACCCTGGCCCTCGCCGCAGCGCGGACGGCCTGGGAGGCGGAGGGCTTCCGGGTCGTCGGCGCGGCGCTCTCGGCCCGGGCTGCTCGGGGGCTGCGGGAGGGGGCGGGCATCGAGTCGGACACCTTGGCCCGCTGTCCTCAAGGGATTGGTGGAGGGCGGCCTTGAGCTCTTCCCTGACGACGTGGTGGTGATCGACGAGGCCGCCATGGTCGGGACTCGCGACCTCGCCACGCTCATCGAGAAGACCGAGCGCGCCGGCGCCAAAACCGTTCTCGTCGGCGATCCCCGGCAGCTCCCCGAAATCAAGAGCCGGTGGCGCCTTCGCCGCCATCGTCGGGCGTGTCGGCGCCGTCGAGCTCACCGAGAACCGGCGACAGCGCGAGGCGTGGGAGCGCACCGCCCTCGACGCTCTGCGGCTAGGTCGCGCCGAGATCGCTCTCGCCAGCTACGACCGCGCCGGCAGGGTCCGGGTTGCCCCGACGCTTGCCAAGGCCCAGACGCTGCTCGTCGAGTCCTGGCTCAGGTCATACCTCGCGGGCGACGACGCCGTCATGATGGCACCGGCGCGGCGAGAGGTCGCCGCGCTCAACGACGCCGCCCGCAGCGCGTTACGGAACGCGGGACGCCTTGGCCCCGAAGCCCTAATGGTGGGCGAGAGCGGGATCGCGCTCGGTGACAAGGTCGTGTGCCTGCGCAACGACCGGCACCTCGGCGTGGTCAACGGCACGGTGGGAACGGTCGAGCGCTGCCAGCTCGGAGGCCTGGTGATTACGACTCGCGACGGCCCTCGCCACCTCCCGGCGCGCTATCTCGAGGAAGGGCATCTGGCGCATGGCTACGCGCTCACGGTGCACAAGGCCCAAGGACTCACCGTCGAGACCGCCTATGTGCTCGCCACCGAGAACCTCTCCCGAGAGGCCGGCTACGTCGCCATGAGCAGGGCGCGCGCAGGCACCGAGCTCTTCGTGCCGCTGGGCGCTGCCGAAGACTCGCCCAGGCACGATCCGCGCCAACCCGCCGCTGATCCGATGGCGCTCACGGCGCGGCGACTGGCGACGTCGCGGGCCAAGCAGCTGGCCTCGTCCGAGCTCGCTCCGATAGCGGCGGCGCTGGCCGATGCCGCCGGGGGAATGGTCGAGCGCTCGGTCTATCGTGATCAAGCGCAGATTGGAGGTGGCCATGGGACCTCGAGCGATGATCCGGACTCGGCGGGCGCCGAGGTGCTGGGCCGCCACAGAACACTTCACGACGCGATGAACTTGGCAATCGAGACTCGCGAGCGGGTCGAGTCCGAGCTGGCCCGAAGTAGCTGGGGCCGCGAACCGACCCAGCTCGATCGCTCGAGAGGCCGGGGCCGGTGAGAAAGAAGAAGCGATCGCTCCCCGAGCCGCCAGTATCGGGCTCGGCGTTCCCGACCGAAGTCCCGGGCCGACCCTGGTGGGGCCTCTACAGCGGCGACGGCACCGATGGGTATTGCTGGGCCGGCCCCGAGTCTTCCTTGCTGGTCGTCGGCCCGCCGCGTTCTGGCAAGACCAGCTGTCTCGTCGTCCCCAATGTGCTCGACGCTCCGGCCGCAGTGGTCTCGACCTCGACGAAACCCGACGTCCTCGAAGCCACGGTGTTCCGGCGATTCGCGCTCGGGAACTGCTTCATCTTTGACCCCACGGGATCGACCCCCTTGCCCCAGGGAACCCATCCGCTGCGTTGGTCGCCCGTGGTCGGCTGCGACACCTTCGAGGCCGCCGTGGCCATGGCGCATGCACTGGGCTCGGCGGCTCGACCGGGTTCGACATTGAGCGAATCGGCTCACTGGGTCGAGCGCGCCGAGGGGCTCTTGGCCCCCCTGCTCTTCGCGGCCAATGTCGCCGAGAGGGACATGGCGAGCGTGTGCCGCTGGGTGCTGGCGAGAGATCTGCGTGAACCGTTGGCCGCGCTGGAGGACTCGGGAAACGAGATGGCCCAGGTCGTCCTCTCAGGAGTGCTGGGTACCGAGGACCGCGAGCGCTCGGGGATCTTCTCGACCGCCTCGGGTCTGCTGGCCGCCTATCGCTCCGAGGCCGCGCTGGCCACGACGATGAATCCCAACTTCGACCCGGGAGCGTTTGCGAGCTCCACCGACGCCCTCTACGTCTGCGCCCCGGCGCATGCACAAGAGCGCCTGGCCCCCATTGTCGTTGCCCTGCTCGAGCAAATCCGTAGCGCCGTCTACGCCCCGCCCCGAGGCGCCGCACCGGTCGTCTTCGCCCTCGACGAGGTTGCTTCGATCGCACCACTTCCGTCCTTACCTGCCTTGGCAGCCGAGGGTGGGGGTCAGGGCCTGATCACCTTGGCCTGTCTCCAGGACCTCGCCCAAGCCCGGGCGCGGTGGGGCGACGTGGCCGACGGCTTCTTCTCCTTGTTCAACACCAAGCTCGTCCTGCCCGGGATCGGCGACTACCGCACCCTCCAACTGATCTCTGCCCTGGCCGGCGACGAGAACGTTCCGACGCGCTCGGTCAACGTTCCTCAGCGTGGATGGTCCACGCTGCTCAGCGGCCAAAGCCATCCGGCGTCGGTGACCCACTCGTCGGTGTGGCGTCCACGCCTTCCCGTAGACGCCGTAGCCCACGGCCAGCCGGGGCAGGCTCTGTGTCTAGAAGCCGGCAGGCTCGCATACCAGCGGATGGTGCCCTGGTGGGAGCACCGCGCCTGGAGTTCGATCGCTCGGGCGAACCACTCGCTCTTCGGCGAGGTGGTGCGCAGCGAGCCCGACGACATGGCCGGAGCGTGGAGCGGGCCATAAAGCCACGTCACCCAGAGGCAGGAGTGTCCCGGATCAGCGCGTCTTCCCCGAGGGCGGCACGGGCCTGACGCTCGGCGCGCTGGAGGGCGTCCGGGCCGAGCTCGCCCGATAGCAAGACGTAACGCTCCCACAGTCCAAAGTCAGAGCCGGCCGCGAGCAGCCCTTGGCGAAGCGCCCATAAAGCGGTATCTACTTGACCCTGTTCGCGACACTGGCGGGCCACGTCCTTGGCCACGTCCGAGACCGCAACCTCGATGTCGGAGATCAAGAACTCGGAGAACACCCAGCCATACGTGCCGCTCGGGACCGCCTCGAAGGGACGACCCCGCACCAGTCGCATTGCCTCGAGCCGTGCGTCGAGGTCACCGCGTCTCGTTGCTCTCTGGAATCGCTCCCAGTCGGTGGCCACCGAGTCGGCCAGGCGGTAGCCACCTCCGCTTCCGGTCGGCAGCGCCTCTGGTCCGAGCGACCGGCGCAGCGAAGACAGATAGGTCCGCATGGTTTTGGCGGATTGCTCCCGGTCGCCGTCGGGCCTGAGCGCGGCTCGGATGGCTTCGCCGCTGACTGGTCCATCGCGATGCAGCGCCAGGTAACAGAGGAGCTCGGTCACGATGGCTCGCTCCGGGGGCGATCGCCAGCCGACCACTTCGACCGGCCCGAGGATCTTCAACTCGACGGACGCTGGCAGCGGGGGCTGTAGGGCCGTCTCGCGTTCCGAAGTCTCGTCACCGAAGGGCGGGATTTCCTCAGCGAAGAGATGCTCGGGTGCCTCATCGGTAAGCGGGTCGTAGAGGTCAAGACCGAGTGCATCGGCACGAAACGATTCGATGGCTCGATCCACCAGATCTGGACGAACCCCGGGCTTCTCGAGCAACCTTGGGAGACCCTTCGGACGGATTCGTGGCGAAGCGAAGTGTTGAAGTGGGGACCTTGAACCGTTGGCGATCCAGATCCAGGACGCCCCTCCGGGCGTGGCCTCGTGATCAATGGTCGGGCCGTCATAGCCATCGGTGGGTCTGGATCCGACGTCGCTGGTCCCGGCCATCGGACGAAATTTAGTGCGCGAGGAGTGTCTACGCGGGTTGTCCTGATTGCGCGAGGTGGAACAAGCAAAAGCACCCTTATGGCAATCTGCTTGAGTGGCGCCTGAGCCCCCTGAGACAATAGCTGCCGGACCCGATCGGGCTGACTTCATAGCCAGACTTCACGCCATTGTCGGGTTTGTGGCGGACGTAACCCTCAGGGATGGCACTGCGATCTCGGGGCTCCTCATAGGAGTCTCAAGCTCGGCCCTCATCCTGGAACGGTGGGATGGAGTAGCTCACCGTCCAGCGGGAGATCCATTCGTCCTGGACCTTGACGCCGTCAGTCGTCTCACGGTCCCGTAGGCCAATCACCCCGCCTCCTATGGCCCCACGACTGGAGCTGCGGTGAGTCGTCAGGCTCCTCCAGCGGGAAATGCGCTGGTCGGTCGGGGCTCCCGGCACATCCGTGCCGTACGCTTCAACTGATTTCGACACACGGAACGGGGACGTCAGGTGGATATCTTTGAACTGCGCGATGCAACGATCCGCGACTATCGGGACTTCATCGGCGGATTCGTCAATATCCGCGATGCCCGGGTCCGGAGCGAAGTCGACGCCGCGCTCGACGAGGGTCGCCTCTGGCCGGAGCCGTGGCTCTCGCTGAATCCCACTTTCGAACCCGGCGGCAGCATCGCCGACCTCGTTGCCGCTGGCACGCTCCACAGCGAGTGTGACCGAATCTTTCGAGTCAAGACGGATGCCAACCCAGAGGGCACACCCCTGAACCTTTACCGTCACCAAGTTGCCGCCATTCAAGCGGCGAAGACCGGCGACCCCTATGTGCTTTCCACCGGCACGGGCAGCGGCAAGTCCCTCGCCTACATCATCCCCATCGTCGATTTCATCCTCCAACAGGGGCCGGGTCAGGGCATCAAGGCCATCATCGTTTACCCGATGAATGCGCTGGCCAACTCGCAGTTCGAAGAGCTGTCGAAGTTCATCAACAAGGGATACCCCGACGAGAAGGGTCCGGTCACCTTCAAGCGATACACCGGCCAGGAATCGGACGAGGAGCGGCAGGCCATCATTGCCAATCCGCCCGACATTCTGCTCACCAACTACGTGATGCTCGAACTCATCTTGACCCGGTCCATCGAGATCAAGGGCATCGTGCCGAAAGCACGTGGGTTGCAGTTTCTCGTCCTTGACGAGCTGCATACCTACCGAGGCCGGCAGGGAGGTGACGTCTCCCTTCTGGTGCGCCGTCTCCGAGCGGCCGTGGAGTCGCCAGGAATGCAATGCATCGGTACCTCGGCGACGCTCGCATCAGAAGGCACTCAGGCGGAGCAACGGGCTGATATCGCCGCCGTGGCTTCGCGCCTCTTCGGGTCGCCCGTCAACGCCGACCGGGTCATCGGCGAGTCGCTCCTCCAGGTGACGGAGCCCATCGACGTTTCGTCTCACGCAGCGGAGATTGCAGTGACCGCGGCTTCCCCTCGCTCCTACGGTGAAGACGACTTTACTGAGTTCCGTTCGGACCCTCTGGCCCGCTGGCTTGAACAGACAATCGGCCTGACCACCAAGGACGGCGAGCTCGTACGCGCCGACCCCCGCCAGATTGGAAGCGAAGATGGCATCGGTGCGCAACTCGCACGCGCCGTCGGAGTCGACGTTCAGACAGCCATCGAAGGTGTGCGGTCCGCGCTGCTCGCGGGTTCAACCGTGTTGGACCCTTCTACGAGTAGACCGGTCTTTGCCTTCCGACTCCACCAGTTCATCTCCCGAGGTTCGAACGTCTTCGCGTCCCCGGAGGCGGAGTCCGAACGCCACATCACCCTGCTCGAACAGCAGTACGTGCCCGGCGATCGAACGAAGCGCCTCCTGCCCCTCGCGTTTTGCCGCCAGTGTGGGCAGGACTACTACCTCGTTGAGCGGTCACCCGAGATCGATGGTGAGCGCCTCCTTCCCAGGGACCTCGGCGACAACGACACCGTCGAGGGCCAGCGCACCCTTGGCTTTCTCTATCTGTCAACCGAGAAGCCGTGGCCCTTCGACGATGACGAGGCCGTCTTCGACCGCATCCCGCCTGACTGGTTGGAGGAGGGACCGTCCGGTGCGACCAGAGTCCAGAGGAACCAGCGGGACAGGGTGCCGGTGCGCGTCTGGGTGAGTTCGGACGCCACCATCAGTGCGCACGACAACGGTAAAGCTGCGCTCGGGGCGTACGTACCCGCCGGCTTCCGGTTTTGCCTGAACTGCGGTGTGGCTTACGCGCCGTCGACCAGGAGCGACGTCGGCAAGCTGTCGACCCTCGGCTTCGAAGGTCGGTCTACATCGACCACGATGTTGGTGCTCTCCGTCTTGCGCCACCTCGCTGACCAACACGGCGAGGACCAGGTGCCGCGAAAGCTCCTCGATTTCACCGACAACCGCCAGGATGCTTCGCTTCAAGCCGGCCACTTCAACGACTTCGTTCAGGTCTCACTGCTCCGTTCGGGCCTGTACAAAGCCGTCGAAACCGCAGGGGTCGCGGGGCTCGACTACTTGAACATCGCCCAGAAGGTGTTCGATGCGATGAACCTGCCGCCGGTGGAATACGCGCAGAATCCGGAAGCGAAGCGTGCCGCCAAGGACCAAATCGACCGCGCCCTCCGAGAAGTGCTCGCCTACCGCATCTATTCCGATCTGCAGGCTGGGTGGAGAGTCACCTCGCCGAACCTAGAACAGGTGGGCCTACTGGAGGTCGCGTACACCGATCTCGACGACCTCTGTGGCGACGAGGCAGAGTGGCAGAGCTGCCACACGGCCCTGGCCGAGGCCAGCCCCGCAGTGCGCGGCGAGCTCTGTCGGGCAATTCTCGACTGGATGCGTCGTGAACTGGCGATCCAAGCAGACGCACTTGACCGTAACCACCACGAGCAGCTCTGGAACCAGTCATACAACAACTTGCAAGCACCCTGGGCCATCGACGAGAACGAGAGATACCAACTGACGGAAGGGACGGTGGCCTGGCTGTCCGGTAGGCAGCACGACGACCAGCGGAACTGGCTCAACATCACGCCCCGCTCAGCAGTGGGTCAGCACATCTCGCGTCGAGCGTTTCCCGGCAAGCACCTCAAGGGAACCGAAGTTGCCGAGGTTCTGATTCAGCTCTTTGACCTGCTTACTGAAAACGGCCTGCTGAAGGATGTCGATGAGCGCGAAATCGACGGGGTGAGGGTCAGCGGATACCAGATTCCCGCGACCGCCCTCCGCTGGCAGCGTCGGTGCCGGCACCGTCCCCGCACGTGACATCATCCGGGTCCCACGTGCGCCGAAGGACGAGAACGCGGTCAACCAGTTCTTCGTCGACTTCTACCGCACGGTGGCGGACGGCCTTATCGGGCTCGAAGCCCGGGAGCACACGGCGCAGGTGCCAAGCGAGGAGCGTCAGAAGCGGGAGGATCTCTTCCGGGACAATAAGCTTCCAGTGCTCTTCTGTTCACCCACCATGGAGCTCGGGATCGACATCTCAAGCCTGAACGTGGTTGGTATGCGGAACGTGCCGCCGACTCCGGCAAACTATGCCCAGCGTTCGGGCCGGGCCGGTCGGTCGGGTCAGCCAGCTCTTGTATTCACCTACTGCTCGACGGGCTCGGCCCACGACCAGTACTTCTTCCGGCGGCCCACCCTCATGGTGTCGGGCAAGATCAAGCCCCCAAGCATCGAGCTGGCCAATGAGGACCTCATTCGGTCCCACGTCCACGCCATCTGGCTGGCGGAGACCGGCATGAGTCTCGGCCGGAGCCTCAAAGATGTGCTGAACCTCTCTGGCGACCCGGCCCCGCTGACCCTTCAAGAAGGGATCGCCACCGACATCGCCAAGCCAAGCGTCGCCACTCGTTCAAATGCCCGAGCTTTGGAGGTGCTCAGTACCATCAGTGATCAGTTGGCCGGGGCCGAGTGGTGGTCGGAGAGCTGGCTCGATGAGGCGATCACCGGGGCCGCCCTCAGCTTCGACCGCGCGGCCGACCGGTGGCGCGACCTGTACCGGGCTGCTGACGTGCAGCAGCGCATTCAGAACGCCGTGAAGCGGGACCACACCAAGTCCGCCGACGAGAAGAAGCGGGCGGAGCGCCTCCGTAGCGAGGCGGAGAAGCAACTGGAGCTGCTCTTGAACGAGGCGCGGACGGACTTCCAGTCTGACTTCTACTCGTACCGGTACTTCGCCTCTGAGGGGTTCCTGCCCGGCTACAACTTCCCGCGCCTTCCGATCTCCGCGTACATCCCGGCTCGTCGGAGAGGAAAGTCAACGGAGGACTGGCTGTCGCGTCCCCGGTTCGTAGCTATCCAGGAGTTCGGGCCACAGGCGCTCATCTATCACGAGGGATCGGTGTACCGGGTGAACCGGGTGATGCTCCCGGTGGCCGAGGACGCTGGGCCGGACGCCGATCCGATCATCACCTCCAGCGGGATCCAGTGCAACGTCTGCGGCTATCTGCACCTGGGGCCGGCGGGAACGGGTCCGGACCTCTGCCGCCAGTGCGGCAGCATTCTCGAAGACCACGGGGACTCGTTCAACAATCTCTTTCGCATGACGTCGGTCTCCACCCGTCGCCACGATCGCATTAACTCCAACATGGAGACCCGACAGCGGAAGGGTTACGAAATTCGCACCGGGTTCACCTGGGCGGAGATTGGGGGCCATCCCTCGATCCGGCATGCCGATGTGTTTGGTGCTTCAAGGGACGTACTGGCGACTCTTGATTACGGTCACACTGCGACGCTCACGCTCATCAATCTCGGATGGACGAGTCGCAAGAACAAGGGCGAAATCGGCTACCTCCTCGACCTCGACAAAGGCCAGTGGCAGGGCCGGCCGGGCGACGACGACCCCGACGATCCGATGTCGGCGCGGGTCAAGCGCGTCATTCCCTACGTGGAGGACCGGCGCAACACGCTCGTCTTCGCCCCGACCCTCGGAGGCGAAGACGAAGACCAGCGCGATCAATTCATGTCCTCGCTGGAGGCCGCCCTCAAGAATGCTGTTCAGGCGACGTACGACCTGGAAGACATGGAGCTGGCTGCCGCACCGCTCCCGGACCGGGACACCCGCACCTCCATCTTGCTGTACGAAGCCGCCGAGGGGGGCGCGGGGGTGCTCCGCCATCTCGCCGAAGATCCCACTGCCCTCGTCCAGGTGGCCGGTCAGGCACTCGAGCTGTGCCACTACGACCCAGTTACTGGCGCTGACCGCCACCGCGCTCCTGGTGCCATCGAGGACTGCGAGGCCGCGTGTTACGACTGCCTGATGTCCTACAGCAATCAGCCCGATCATCCGGTACTCGACCGTCGCCTCATTCGCGACTACTTGATGATGATTGCGGGCGGGTCGGTGTCCGCCTCACCGACGCAGCTTTCGCGGGGCGACCACCTCGAAGCCCTCAGAAACCTCTCCCAGTCCGATCTGGAGCGTGACTGGTTGACCGCGGTGCATGACAATCATTTCCGTCTTCCCGACACCGGGCAGAAGTTGCTCGCCGATTTCGGATCACGGCCGGACTTCATCTACGAGGACGCCCACGTGGCGATCTACGTCGATGGCCCCCACCACAAGTACTCCGAGCGCCAGGAGCGGGACATCCAGATGGACGATGCGCTCACGATGGCTGGATGGACCGTTATCCGCTTCACCGTTGACGATGTTGCTGGGTGGCTGGACGCAATCAGGAAGAATCCTTCGACGTTTGGAGCGGGCGGATGACTGTCCACTCGGTAGGTACTCTCGTCCGGGCCCGGGAGCGCGATTGGGTCGTCCTTCCCGGCTCCGACGACGAGTTCCTCCTCCTCCGGCCCATCGGCGGCACCCAGGACGAGACAACCGGCATCCTCACCGCCCTCGAACCCGTCGTTCCTTCGCAGTTCGACTGGCCGGACCCCGAAGCGGCCGGAAGCCATCAGTCCGCGAGGCTGCTCCGTGACGCACTCCGGCTGAGCTTCCGGTCCTCTGCCGGACCGTTCCGCTCCTTCGGTTCCATCGCCGTCGAGCCACGCCCCTACCAATTGGTGCCGCTTCTCATGGCGCTGCGCCTCAACCCGGTCCGGCTCCTCATCGCCGACGACGTGGGGGTGGGCAAGACCATCGAAGCGGGACTCGTCCTCCGCGAACTCCTCGACAACGGGACCGTGTCCCGTTTCTCTGTCCTCTGCCCACCGCATCTCGCTGAGCAGTGGCAGCAGGAGTTGGCGGAGAAGTTCCACCTCGACGCCGAGCTGGTGCTGTCCGGCACCGCACGGCGGCTCGAACGCCGATATTGCGCCGCGAACGAGTCCATCTTCGACGTGCTGCCCTATACGATCGTCTCGACCGACTTCATCAAGACCGATGCCCGTCGGGACGAGTTCATCCGCACCGCGCCCGAGATGGTGCTCGTCGACGAAGCCCATGCCAGTGCGGCCGACCCCAATGCTTCCGGCCGCCGGCACCAGCGTTACCAGCTCCTCCGCGCCTTGGCCGTCACCGGCCACGGCGCGGCCGACCGGCACGTCCTCCTCGTCACCGCCACACCCCACTCGGGTAACCGGGGGGCGTTTCACTCGCTCGTTGGGCTCCTGAACCCAGCCTTTGAACGCCTCCCCGACGATGACCGCATCGACGAGCGCACTAGGCGGGAGCTCGCCAAGCACTTCGTGCAGCGTCGGCGGTCGGACCTCCGTGAGGAGTTCACGGGCGAGGACCGTTCCTTCCCTGACCGCTTCGACCTGCCGGAGGAGCATGGCCGCTACCGCCTGACCCCCGAGTACGTCGACCTCATGCGCGACGCAATTACTTGGGCGCAGGAAACGGTGAAGGACGAAACCGGTGGGCGGCATCGCCAACGCATTCGTTATTGGTCTGCCCTCGGCCTGTTGCGGTCGCTGGCGTCGAGTCCGGCGGCGGCGGCAGCCACCCTGCGGTCCCGTGCCAGTGCCGACGGGGCTACCACCGAGGAGGAGGCCGACTCGGCCGGACGACGCCTCGTTCTCGACCAGGACGACTCCCATGACGAGGGACGGGTCGATACTGCGCCCGGGGCCGAGTTGGCCGATGTCGGAGAGGTGGGTGACGCCCTGGACCGCAAGGGCCGCCGCCGCCTCCTGGCCATGGCCGAGAAGGCTGACGCGCTGGCCGGTGTGAAGCCCGACGCCAAGCTGGCTCACGCCGTCAAGCTCGTGAAGACACTCCTCGAGGACGGCTTCAACCCGATCGTGTTCTGCCGGTTCATCGATACCGCGGAGTACGTGGCGGAACACCTGACGAGAACGCACGGAAGTTCGGTTTCGGTCGTTGCGGTCACGGGCCGCATGGCGACTGAAGAGCGGAAGCGGCGTATCGACGAGCTCGATGAGACTCATCCCCGCGTGTTGGTCGCGACCGACTGTCTCTCCGAGGGCGTAAACCTCCAGGCGTTGTTCGATGCGGTGGTGCACTACGACCTCCCGTGGAACCCGACCCGCCTTGAGCAGCGTGAGGGCCGAGTGGACCGCTTTGGCCAGCCATCGCCACAGGTCCGGGTAGGGACTATCTACGGAGTCAACAACGGTATCGACGAGGCGGTTCTGACCGTCCTGCTGCGAAAGCACAAGCAGATTCGCGATGAGCTAGGCGTTTCCATTCCCGTCCCCGGTTCGAACGACGAGTTCATCGAGACGGTCTTCGAGAAGCTATTCGGGGCGGAGCAGCTGAGCTTCGACCTCTCCGGGAACCGTGACGTACAGCTCACAGTCAACGAGCTGTTCACTGAGTGGGATGATGCCGCCCAGGCCGAGAAGGCGTCCCGCACGCGCTACGCCCAGTATGCCATCAAGACCGACGAAGTGGTCGCGCAGATGGAAGCCGCCCAGACCGCGGTAGGGACGGCCGCCGACATCGCCCGGTTCACGAGCGCCGCCGTGCAGCTTGTCGGGGGATTGGTGGCAGGCTCGGGCACTGCAATGACCCTCGACCTCACAGAAGCGCCGAGCGGCCTGCGCGATGCCCTCGCCACCTCGGGTCAACCCCTCCGCCTCAACGTTGGCTTCGACCTTCCGGTCCGCAACGGTGTGACTTACCTGGAGAGGACCCATCCCTTCGTCGAGACCCTGGCCACGAACATCCTCGACGGAGCGCTTGATCCGGACCACGGTGTTGAGCAGTCGGCCGCTCGTTGCGGGGTCATCCGGACAAGCCAGGTGACGACTCTGACCACCCTGTTGCTAGTGAGATACCGCTTCGATGTCACCATCAGGCGACGGGGCTCAGAGGAGCAGAGCCAACTGGCAGAAGATGTCGGCTTGCACGCCTTCACTGGGCTACCGGGTACGCCGACGTGGCTCGATGATGCCGCGGTAGAGGGTTTGCTGAACGCCACCCCAACTGGCAACATCGGCCCTGAGCACCGGACCGAGTTCCTTCGCCGCATCGTTACCGGGGCGAATGAGTTGTCCGTGCGTCTCGATGGCTTCGCGAATAAGCGAGCCGAGGAGCTGGCAGAACAGCACAACCGGGTTAGGACCGATTCCTCCGCCACCGGTCGCGCCACAGTATCTCCCCACCTCCCCGTTGATGTCCTCGGCCTCTTCGTCATGGTCCCCGCCTGATGTCGACGACCAACCAGTTCGCCACCATTACTACGGAAGGGGGCCTCCTCCCGTCCGACCTCATCTCCCGACTCGTCAGCGACACCGCCAGCCTGCCCGGGACCCGGGATGAGGACTACCACCTCACTCCCGGGAAGCGGCTCCGCGAGACCATCAACCGCTCGTGGAACGACCTGCTAGGTGCTTGGCAGATTTTCCAACCCCAAGTCGCCCGGCTCGCCCCCGACGACCACACCTCGAAGTTGACCTGGGACCGGTGGTTGTTGCCGTTGTTCGCGGAGCTGGGCTACGGCCGCCTCCAACGCGTGCCCGAGCCCATAGTTATCGACGGGAAGGAGTACCCGGTCAGTCACAGCCACGACCACGCGCTCGTTCACCTCCTGGGTTGGAATGTGTCAATCAGCACCCGCACCGCCGGCGTGGTCGGCGCAGCGAAGGCCAGTCCCCACTCGATGGTCCAAGAATTGCTCAACCGAAGCGACGAGCACCTTTGGGCCATCGTCTCCAATGGCCGTCAGCTTCGCGTGCTCCGCGATAACTCCAGTCTCACCCGGGCCGCCTATGTCGAGTTCGACCTCGAGCAGATGTTCACCGACGGGGTCTTCTCCGACTTTGTCGCACTGTGGCTCCTGGTCCACGCCAGCCGCGTCGAGGGTGACCCCCAGGACAAATGCTGGCTGGAGAATTGGGCCACCGAGGCTCGCCAGCAGGGAGTCCGTGCCCTGGACACCCTCGGCGAGGGCTTCATGGACGCTATCGAGGCCCTCGGCCAGGGGTTCCTATCGCATCCCGCAAACGCCACCCTTAGAACACGACTGCGAGCGGGCCACCTCGACCAGCAGGACTACTACCGGCAACTCCTCCGGATCGTGTATCGGCTGGTCTTCCTCCTGGTGGCGGAGGACCGGGACCTCTTGTTCCCAGAGGATGCCCCGGGAGGTGCCAAGGACCGCTACAGCCGCTTCTACAGCCTTTCCCGCCTGCGCGACCTGGCCAGGCGCCGACGGGGGACCAAACACAGTGACCTGTGGGAGCAGTTCGTCATTGTCACTGCATCCCTCGGGCCGGACGGGCAGCCCGCCTTGGGACTGCCTGCGCTCAACTCGCCCTTGTGGTCAATGGACGCCACCGCCGACCTCAATGATGCCCGAATCGTCAACACACTGTTTTTATCCGCAATTCGGTCTCTCGCGTACACCCGCCAGGACCAAGCCCTTCACCGAATCGACTACCGGAACCTCGGCTCGGAGGAGCTCGGTTCGGTGTACGAGAGTCTCCTCGAACTCAAGCCTGACCTGGACCCCTCCGAGGCGAAGTTCGCCCTCCGGCAAGCCATTGGGAACGAGCGCAAGACCACCGGCTCCTACTACACGCCCACGTCACTCATCTCGACTCTGCTCGACGTCAGTCTGAACCGTCTCTTAGAAGAGGCGGAAGCTAAGCCGGACCCCGAACAAGCATTGCTTGATCTCAAAGTGATCGACCCGGCTTGCGGGTCGGGGCACTTTCTCGTTGCCGCCGCGCAGCGAATCGCCCGGCGACTCGCTGCTATCCGGACTAGAGAATCCGACCCGACCCCTGAAGCTGCCCAGCACGCCCTGCGAGAAGTCATCGCTCACTGCATCTTTGGCATCGACCTGAATCCAATGGCGGTCGAACTTTGCAAGGTGAGTCTCTGGCTGGAGGCGATGGAACCTGGCAGACCATTGTCGTTCCTCGACCACCACATAGTCCACGGAAACGGACTCATCGGTGCAACGCCCCGGCTGCTCGACGAAGGGGTGCCAGACGGCGCATTCGCCGCCATCGAGGGTGACGATAAGGCCACCGCCTCCATCAGGAAGAAAATAAATTCGCGCGAACGTGCTTCAAGGAATCAGGAAATATTCGCCTTCACCTGGGACCCCGTTTCCCTATCGGCTCCGCTTGCATCGGGCATGGAAGAAATCGAGGCAGTCCCCGGGGACACCACTGCCGAGGTTGCGCAAATGACTGCCCGTTATCTGAAGTTGCAATCGTCAGTGGAGGCGCGTCGAGCCGTGTTCGCGGCAGATGCTTGGTGTGCAGCCGTTTTCGCTATCAAGACAGGAGAGCATCCACCCATAACTGACGCGACGGTTCGAATGGCTGCGGGCACCTCTGAGTCCTTGCCTCCAGAGGTGCTTGACGAGATCGAAACCCTTGCTGACCAGTACCAATTTCTACATTGGCATTTGGCTTTTCCCCAGGTCTATACCGTCGACCTTGAAAACGGAGGAGAGACCGGTTGCACCGGAGGGTTTGATCTTGTCCTCGGAAATCCGCCCTGGAACGAACTGAGGCCAGGCCGCGAATTCTTTGCCCGCTACCGTCCCGATATCCGATCATTCAGCAAGAGTGAGCAGGCTGAAGTCGTCGAAGACCTTCTGCGAGAAGGAGTGGTTAGGACTGAATGGGAGAAGCACTGTCGAGAGGTTGCGGCGCTGGCCAATTTCCGGGCGGGCAGTGGCCGATACGAGATTGCACACAGCAATATTGGGGGTGGAGCAACGAACGTCTATCGCATGTTCGTTGAAACCGCGTTGCGCATGACCCGATTGGATGGCTTCACTGCGCAAATTGTTCCTGGCGGAATATACGGAGGCGCCAAAGAGGCACTTCTCCGAAAGTTTCTGTTGGACGGATGCCGCTTGATTACTATCATCGGTTGCGAGAACGTGGGTCAATCGTTCTTCGCATCTGTACACCCTCAAACTTGGTTTGCTATCTATTCGGCTCGACCCGGTCATAGGACTGAGGTCTTCGACACTGTATTTGGCGTTAGCGATCCGCAGAGTCTTCCGCCTGATCCCAGTCAGGTTCTTCAAGTAGAAGCGAACCTCATCCGTGGACAGAATCCGGACACCTATGCCATACCTGACCTCCGAAACGCTCTGGAGCTCACGGTCGCTGCCAAAATGACTCAGGCTTATCCCCCTTTTGGAATGACAGAGTCCGGGCCCCCAGTCCGCCACTACCAACGCGAACTAGACATGTCAAACGATGCGGACTTGTTTGCGTCGGACCCCGCGGGCCTTCCCCTCTACGAGGGCCGTATGGTCGATCAGTTCGACCATAGAGCGAAGAGTTACGTCTCTGGCCATGGCAATACTGCCAAATGGGTGGAGCACCCGTTCGGTGATTCCGACAAGGGAATCGTTCCTCAATGGCGGGTCCTTCGGTCCGACATTCCTTCAAAGCTCGGTGATCGCTGCGAACGTTACCGGTTGGGTTTTGTGGACGTCGCAAATCCGAAGAATGAACGCTCATTCGTCGCTGCTCTGATTCCTCCGGCAGTGATTTGTGGAGACACGGTCCCGACGATTGACTTTGAGGTGGGGTTTGAATGGGCGTACCTGTCGTGGCTGGCCGTTGCAAATTCCTTCGTAATGGATTGGTACACACGCTGCCGCCTTGCCACGACCCACCTGAAGCCATACATGCTCGACCGCTTCCCGTTCCCTCGCTTCCCTGTCGACCACCCTCTCGCACAGCGTGTCGCCCCTCTCGTCCTTCGCCTAACCTGCACGTCCGCAGAAATGACCGACTATTGGAATGCTATGTCCGTGCACGGCTGGTGTGAACCGATTTCCTCAGAAGCAATCCCTCCCGCCCTCATCGATCCTAAGGAGCGGGATGAAGTGCGAGCCGAGCTTGACGCCATCGTGGCCAAGCACATCTACGGCCTCTCGGCCGATGAGCTGGCGTACGTGCTCGACCAGTTCCCGGTGTTGGAGAAGCGGGACCGGAAGGCGTACGGCTCGTACGTGACGAAGGAGCGAATTCTGGCGAGGTTTGACTCCGTTTGAAGGCGTCTACTCCGACCCCGACGCCAGACGAGCCTCACCCCTCAGAGCTCGCTCACTTCCTCGACTTCTTCACCGTCCTCCACTGTTTCGGTGTCGTCTGGGTCCTCCTCCTGGGCATCCAACCAGGCGGTGCGTAGCGATCTTGATCCGTCCGGATTGAGTGCGAAGAACCGCCAGCCTCCGGCATGTGACTTCCCAGTTATTTCCTTCTGAGCGTCTCGCGGCGAATCACAAGCGGTCTCGTTCACCAGTAGGCGACCATCAGCTAGCACCGTCGCGTAGGTCCCAATCCACTTCCGAGGAATCGGATAGAGATTGTCTCCTTCCGCAACGATGCCCGCTTCAAGGAACTCCCCGAATGCAACGTCTCGCATCGTGGCCGTCTTCCTGTGTTCAACGGCGACCTTGTGCCCAGTTGGTGCCGGCCAAATCTTGAGAACAGAGGCTATGAGCGTCTCAGTCCGCTCCTGAATAGAAGCCTCAGTCCATGAACGGGGCCACGCGTCAACGATTTGACGGTTCAGATGCAGAATTGAATTCGCCTTGAGCGCTAAGCGCTTACCGTTCGGGCCCATCCATTGGGCGCGCTTCATCGTCGAATTCAAAGGAGAAGTGACAAGCGTCAAGTTACCCAGAGTGTGAATCAGTTCTTGGCGGTCATCCTCAGCGACCCCTCGGGGGAGCGGCCAGGCTCGGCAACCCTGCCAGCGCTGGGGCATCACGTGCTCGATACTCAAGACGCCACGCGGAGCGCGTCCCTCTGCGAGGGACTTACGACCTCTTCTGTACCCTCGCAGATCATCCTCGATTGCCTCGAGAACCATCCGAAGGCGTCCTCGAGACAGCAGCCTGTAGACAGGGAGCTCCCGGAGGGCTTCGCGAACCTCTCGGTTGTCGGGCCAACGGGCTTCTTCACTCGTCTGCTGCTCGAGCCACTCCTGTATGGCATTACCAACGGTCGAGCGGGGTGACGAGCGCACCACGTTTGCGAGGTCGACGAATACCTTCGTGTGGGACTTGGTTCCGGCACGAACGAGAGAGCGCCGTACCAGCCAGCTCTCGATAGCGCCCAGTCCCTTTTCAAGCTGTTCGTTCGGCACAGCCTCCTGCTCCGGATCCAAGAGCAGGAGAAGGACGGGCTTTACAACCTCGCTCTGGAGCACGGAGATCCGATAAGAGAACAGATCAACGGCCGACAGCGGCTCGGGACAGCCGGGGGGAATCCACGTAATGCGCCGATAGACCTCTGAAGCCCGATATATCTGCGCGATGAGATCGCTCATCTTCACACGAGATGTCTGCGTGGCGTATTCCTTGAACCGCTCGAACACCTCGCCCGCGAGCATGGGCTCCTTCGTCGGAGTACGGGCAACCAGCCAGTGATAGAGAAAGGCCGACGAGCGAACATGATGGTAACGCCCAAGACTGATCTCAGCTTCCCAGAACGGCGTCTCGAACTGCGACCAATACTCATCGTAGATTGACTCGACATCATCATTGGCTTCCATGAGTTCCTGGAAGACGAAATTCTTGATGAGGTCAGCGGCAGTCAATTGGGCGCCACGGGCGTTCAGCGTCTCGAAGATCTCTTGTGCATTCTCGGTAGGCCCAAGGCGAATTACCACCATCTCGATGAGTTCGCTGACAGTTCGCTCGAGAGCAACAGCGCGGTCGACAATCGCGGCCTCGCCTTCCGCTTCTAGCCACCGCCGAACCTCCTCGGAGAAGAACCGATGTGCTTGAACAACGCGTGATGCTCGGTACGCCATTTGTCCGTAGTCGATAGGCGGTTCCGCCTCCATCACTGCTCGAAAAGCGGCCCTGTCTCGATTCGTGGGCCACACTTTAAAACGGTCATGCTCACGTTCTCGGTACTCGGGCTCATTTTCGATGAGGTTCAGAACCCGTTTTGCAGGATCCTGGATCTGGGCTTCCACGAGCTGGCCGTGAATGGCGCTGAGCAATAGCTGGAGAGTAGTGAGCCGCTGTTGTCCATCAATGACCGTCCACTCTTGGAGGTATCCAGTCGGATTCCCGGCCTGCTGGTGGACGAGGGCGCCCAGAAAGTGGGCGCGGGCCGAGAGTCGATCAACGAGGGCCCGTTCAGCGACACGCATGACGTCTCTCCAGAGCGGGGCCCACTGCTCAGCTTGCTTCCATGCGTAGGAGCGTTGAAAGAGCGGGACACCGAGTTGTTGCGGCTGCTTAAAGAGATCTCTGGGGGTAATCACCTCAGTCTTCATGAGCGACATTCTGCCTTGTCCGCGAGCCTTGGGACTGGAGTGAGTATCACCATCGAGCGCCGGCGCTGCGAATCGGTCGTCGACCTCACTGAATGCATTCTGAGAAGGAAGACTCTGGCAACGGTGGAAACGGGTGGTACTTGACGGTCTGTGTCGTGCAGATCGACCTCATTACCGCTCGAACTACGGTCGGCGTCGCCCGCTCCGGTATCCAAGTTAGTGACTCCCAGTGTGAGATGTCCGAACGATTGCTGACTTGCACGAGCGCCCGCGGAGAGTGCGTGCAGGCGTCACGCTCCGAATGAAGCGCGGGCGAAGGTTTCGAGGATCCGGTGATGGGTCTGGCGAGGGAGCTGCCTAGTGCCTGGCTCGCCCAGTGGGGTGCCGGGACGAGCGGGTGCGCCGGCTAGGAGGTCGGTGAGACCGCCTCGGCTCACCATGAGCAGTCCGTGTGTTGCTCGCGTGCAAGTTACGGCGAGTCGTCCGAACGCTGAATTAAATTCGTCGAGCTGTGAGGCACCCGAGAGTGGGTGTATGGCGACAGTAATTGCGTTGGTCTGCCCTTGCCAGGAGTCGACGGTTGAAGAGGTAATGACACCTTCGGGAAGGCCGTGCTTCTCGACGAGGCGATTGACCATGTCGCTGGCGTCATCGACGGCCTGGTTACGGGTGGCCAAGACGGCGATCAACTTGTGGCCTTGGGGGTCATTCGTGTCGATTGTGATCCGTTCAGTCGGTAGCCCTGCGTCGTCATAGCGGCGTTCATGCAAGGTGAAGCCCTTAGCCAGGAGCTGGTCGATCCATCGTTCCACCACCTCTAGCATTGGAAGATCAACGTCGGCGGCCTCGGGATCGCGCAGCCCATAGACCTCGACCAGAGTCGGGATGCCGGTGGCGACTTGCTTCCAAAGCTGGGCAGCGTCACCGCGTAGCCCGGTGGTAGTCAGCGAGCGGTCACCGGGGGCGGCGATGGAATGCAATTCGTCCCACTCGGCGTAGAACGACCGCCACAGTGGAAGCTGCGGGGCCGTGGGCCGCCAGACGGCAGGGAGCTCGATCGACCAGGTCTTCTTGTCCTTCTCGTAATAGGTCGGCCACGCCCGGTAAGGGTTGTACCCGCGGTCGCCCCGCCACGGGTTCTGCCCTGGGTCGAGTGGTGGGAGCTGGCCGACGTCCCCGACGCCAACGGCGATCGGCGCAAGTCGCTCGATTTCCCGATAGCGGTGAAGCGGAAGCTGCCATGCTTCATCGACGAACATCACATCGAACACACGGTCACCGTTTGTAGCGTTCCCAAGTTGGTCTCGGAGTCGATTGATTGCCCAGCCACCGATTTTGTGCGAGGTGGCGACGATGACCTTTGCCCGGTCTGGAATGGCCTTCGTTTCGGCGACCACGGTCGTAGCGGCTTTGGTGGTGTCGGGAACGTCGTCGTACCGATCCTTGGCGACGAGGAGGCACACGTCTTTTAGTCCGAGCAGATTTCCGAGATCCTCGGCGAGCGGGAAGATCTGTTTATTCGCGAATGCCACCACCGCAACGCGGCTACAGGCCTTGTGGTGCAGGACGTTGGCAACCATGCGCTTGAGGGTGTATGACTTGCCGGCACCGGCAGCCGCCTTCAACAAGATCCGCTCGACATCGATCTTTTCTGACAGCGTGTCGTTCAGGACTCGAATGGCGCGGGTGGTGGCGTCGATGTTGCCGGCGGCGGCGTCGGCATGATGGATGGCATCGTCGAAGTTGACAATGGGCTGCTCAAAGACGAGGGCCATCGTCAGTCCAGATCGTCGATGGTGAGGTCCGGGTCGGGCGGGTCAGTGACGCCGCCCGCTTCGTCAGCGGCGGTTGGCGCTTCCTTGGCGGAAACGTCGAACTCATCCTCGTCAAGAATTGGGGGCCAAGTCTCGGGGTTGAGTTCACCTCTGGCGCGGCGGCCGGCGAGCCAGTCCGCGATCTCGGCTTCGGCCTGCTCGTGCGGCCGGCAGCAGTACCGGTGGCCGTTGGGGTCATTCGTGTAGCTGTTCTCGTCACAGTCTTTGGAAGGAGCGCTCACCATGTCGGGTTTGGGTCGATCGATCGCAACCTGATCGTTGTTGGCGAACGTCCTGAACCAGTCCGCGTCCGCCACCACCAATACGGAGTCCTTGTGCACATCTGGAACGTAGGCCGGCTCCCATCGCAACCCCTTGCCACGGTCGCTTTCCTTGTCGGCCGTAAGCTCGCCGAGGCTCAAATGCCCGAACTTGAAACTCCCCTTCAGGATCTGCATCGAGACTCCATCCTCCTCTACGACCGGATGTCCATCGACGTGGAGGGCAACGATGCTTGAGCAATCGCCGATCCGCCGCGATCCGACCTGGACCCGTAGCGGGGTTATGGATACAACTGTCGCCAGCGCGACGGCCCGAGTTCCGGCGTCGAGCGCCATGTCGAGCGCTGCCTGGGGGTTGCCGAGCGCTTGCAGCTTCTCGGCGCACGCGGCGTCGTCATCGAGCATTACGACGTGCATGTTCCTCCAGAACTCGTTGGTTCGGCCGAAGCGAACGAGGTCCGAAGCACGCAACCACAGCCGACGGCGCCAGACCTCCTGGGCATCCTGTTCTAAGGCTCGGTAGACGGGACGGAGTCGGGACATCTTCAGACCGTTCAACACCACGACGGCGCGCTCGAGAACCGCTTGCTTGTAGCGGAGCTCATCTCGGACCAGGGTCTCGTAGCGGACTGGGTTCGGTTTCCCACGACCACGCTTTGTGTGTTTGCCACGGCCGGCCTGATGGATGGCGTCCGAGCGCGTGTTCGATAGGCGCGCGCCCGGAGTGTGCTCGTTCGCCGCGATGGAATCCGACACGCTTCGATGGTCAAGCGGGCTAGTCGGCGTTGCCTCCGCCCACTCAACCAGGTAGTCGAGGCGTCCCGCGTCCACCGCAGGCCCACCAGGCACGAGATGGCCCGCGAGCACAACTCGAAGATCCACAATCGGATAGCGGAGCGTCATGGCCCGAGCCCTATCCGCCTCGAGCAAGAAGCTGACCGCCAATCGGGCCCGCTCCGGAAGCGGCGCCGGTACCTTCGCCGGCTCGCCGGCGAAGGTGAGCGCCGGACGCTTCATCTCCCGATCGCGTTCCCAACGAAGCCGGCTGGTCTCCACCCCGGCGAGAGAGTCGGCGATCGAGACGAGAAGGTCTCCGGTTACCGAGTCTGGGACGATCACGTGCACCGGCCCCGGAGCGTCAGGCGAGAGCCGCTCCTGGTCCGACATTGCGCGGTCGATCGCGGCACCGAGCAGCTTCATCACCTGGATCCGGGTCTTCGGCGATTGGGGATCTTGGAACACCTCCATGTTCCAGGTCGCGTAGGAACAGTTGGGACGGACTCGGCGGAGACTGATCCCGTGCACGCCGAGTGCAGCGGAGTCCGCCTTGGCGAGCACCACCTCCACTGTGCCGGGCTCACCAACCGCATCGATCCGGCGCTGGCCGGTCCACTCCGGCAGGCCGTTGCGCGTCGCTCGAAGCCCGGCAACCACCGATTCGGGCACACCGGTGGGGGCCCTACCGGTACGGAGGAACTCCTCTAAGGTCGAGCGATGTTCGGGTCGGACGCCGATTTCCATGAGCGGCGCATGAACATCTCCCGACTGGCGTAACTCGCTCCGGCAGTGATTGAACAGAGAGCAGGTAACGCAGCTCCGTGGGTCGAAGTCCGGGTCGACGTGAGCGACGAAGTCGGCGAACTGTTTCTCCGGAATGGTTTGCCCGTCCAATGTGGCGAGCAGCGCCTTGCGTTCGTCAGCTCTTGTTCGAACCTCCTGTCGATGGTCGTCGAGGCACTCCACCACGGCCTCGGGTTGCAGGAAGGCATTGCGCGGAACCGCGAGTGCCCCCCACCGGTGAACCTGCATCCCGACGGGCAGCTGCGTCCACTCCGCAGCCGACTCCGCTCCGAGAGCCACTTGCAGGAACCCCTTCAACATGCGCTGGTCGTCTATCCGTGATCGGACCCGCTCGTAATCCTTGGCATCCCCCATGATCAGCCATGAACCTTCAATCAGATCAGGATCAGCGTCGGCAGGCCGAGCTATCACGATGGCGAAGTCGGGCTTGACGGGCGTGGCGCCTGCCTCTGCTTCCATACCCGCGAAGGGGACTGCGAGGCCAGTGATGATCGTCGCTTCACCGTGGTCCACCGCTCGACGATGTGCCTCGATCAGAGTCGACGCGGTGGTGGCCACATCCACACGAGCATCAGCGCGGCGGACTCCGGTGGGGCGGTCGAGCTGCAGCGCGCCCACTGCGGCGGTCAGGAGCTGGGAGACGAACCGTTCATCTCGCACAAGCCGTTCGAAGGTCATCGCCCTCATCCATCGCGCTTCTGGGATGCCGGCCGACGAGTCGGGATTTCCAAGAAGCTCGGCCAGCTTCCGCCGGCTCACACCCGTCACCAATGGATCGGTATGTCGATGGCGGGCGCAATTCGCATGTGCCGACGCGGCGACTGCGCTGCTACCTCCACCCGTGCTCAGTGAACCCAATCGAACCCCCTGATTGCCTCCGGCACAAGCCGGGCCTAAGGATGGTACTGGGACGGTCAAGGGTTCGCGAAATGTGCTGTGCCGTAAAGTCAGCCGACATCACAGAAAGAGGATTCTCAGATGGCTGGTGTAAGAAAGCCGAGTCCGTTGGAGGCATTCGAGCTCAATATCGGCGATGCCGAGTGGCTCCTCGATACCGCTCGAGTGCTTGAAAATCGGCGACTTCGCCGACTTCGCGCTGAATTACGAGACAAGCTGGGAGAGGCACTTCGAGTTCCGAGCAAAGATTGGGCCAAGATTGATGCTATCGAGAGCGACGATCTATTTATCGTCCTGAAGCCCGGAGCAGCTGTCGGAAGAGACCACGTCAGTGATCTTGCACCCCTTTTTCGGCAGTCAATCGTTATTGCAGCTGCTGCCGTCGAAACCTACGTGGCAGACGCTGTCAGCCATCGAATCGGCAGGGTGTTATACGACGGAGCTGTTCTCCCGCGGTACCTCAAGGATCTGACTATCACGATCGATGATTGGAAGGCAATCGAGGACAACTACACAAGGCGTCGTCGTGGGTTGGTTGAAGTCTGTCTGAGGACGCGCATTGCCGAGCTTGCTAGTCCTGACCCAGACGTAATCGGAAAGCTCCTCTCGATGATCAGAATCGATAGCTGGGCAAGGTCAATCGACAGCGAGCGGGATGCTCGTCGGGGTACAACGCATTCGCAGTTGAAGGAATTGGCAACTCGCCGTAATGCAATCGCGCACAGTGGCGATCGGAAAGGCAGGGGAAGGGCGCCAATTGATTTCGAGACCGCCCAGAACCATATTGAGAATGCTCGATCAATCATCGAGGCTCTCGACAATGTGCTCGGTGCTCCGGGACCCGAAGAATGAGTGGGTGTTGCTTGCTGCTGGGTGAATTGTCACCGGCGAGTCCGGTCTGATCGTGTGTTCCAGTCGGACGTCTGTAACGCCTGAACCACTGTCGTGACCGGCCACCTCTACATCGTCGACGGCGATATCACAAAACTCTCGTGTGATGCCTGGATGCTGCCGACGGATAATCGATTCAAAATTACAGATTCGTTTGCGGCCGCCGCAGGTCTTAATGAAGCGGGTTTCCTCCAACAGCCAGTCTGGAAGGAAGGGGAGTCCTTCCGTCAGTTGAATCGGCGCCGTAACCGCGGCGAGCCGCAGATTTGGCTAGGAAAAATTGGCGGCTCTGAGGACACACCTGCAGGGAAGTTTGCTCAGCTAGCCGACGAGTTCATCGGCACGGCGGCCGCTGCTGTCGAATCGACTGCCAGAGGTGGTCGGCAGCTCCCTCTCTTCGCGGTGAACTTGGTGGGATCCGGTCATGGAGGCGGTGCAAGAAGGAAAGGCGAGCTTTGCAGAGCTCTTGTGCCCACCCTTGGTGACGCAGCCGTGAAAAACGGCGTCGACGTCGCCTTGGTGACGTGGGGACGAGCTGCTTATTCCGCTGCGCAGAGGATCCGACGGACTCTTGTGGAAGGTCCAGACCCAACATGGTCAAGAGACGCGCGGTGGGAGGTCGGACCTAGTACGGGGAAGCTGTTCTTAATGGCCGATCAGCTTGCAGCGGCAGTACAAGCTGGCAACCTTGTTTTGTTCTTCGGCGCAGGTGTCAGCGTCGACGCGGGCATCCCGGCTTGGCAGTCGCTATTGGACCACATTGCGACCGTTGATGCAGGCATAGGAGACGAGCTCACTGAGCTAAGACGACTCGATCTGCGTGATCAAGCCGCTATCCTACGCGCTCGACTCGCGTTGAAGGGAAAGGACCTCGGCCAGGTGATCGCTGATCACGTCAAGGCTGCGAGGTATTCGCTTGCTCATAGTCTGCTCGCCTCGCTGCAGGTACGAGAGGCCGTGACGACCAACTACGACAATCTCTTCGAGGTGGCTGTACGAGATCGAGGAGACGATTCTGCGAGCCTGACCGTTCTACCCGGTAAACCCGTCCCTGCCGGTGAATCGTGGCTGCTCAAGTTGCACGGGAGCATCGATGACCACGAAAGCATCGTGGCAACCAGAGACGACTATTTAGGAATAGCCACCCGACGCGGAGCCCTCCTCGGCCTCGTGCAGGCGATGCTTCTTACCAGGCAAATGCTCTTCGTCGGATACTCGCTGACCGATGACGATTTTCACTCCATTGTCAATGATGTCCGCATGGCGGCTCCTCCTGATCACAATCTCGGAATCGCTCTCACTTTGTTCCAGAACGACTTCTTTGAGGAACTGTGGGAGGGCAACATCGACGTTGTGTCAGTGTCGAATGCAAACTCGGATCCTACTGAGGAAGACATTTCGGAGGCCTCTCGACGAGCTCTGATCTTCTTGGACTACCTTGCATATGCCTCGGCAGACCTTCACAACTACCTCCTTCGACCTGAATACGGTGACATCAAAAGGCCGCACAGTGAAGATGTCTTTCGGGGGGATGCCGAAGACGATCTCGCTTCGTTGCTGCGTCGCCTCATTGACGGGTCGGATTCCACGTTGGCTCGGAAGGCTCCGGGATGGCAACGAGTGGAGATGCTCCTCAGCGAGTTCGGGTGGTCACCTCCGGACAGTCAAAGAGCTGACCCGAAAAGCGGACAAGCGCGAACCGGTCAGGAATAGGAGCGTCCCATGATGCATCATACCAACCACCACTCGCCGTCCTCTTCCTGCGTCACGTTCTCGAAGAGATCAGCGAACCGGTCGGCTCCGAACGAGTGGATCGGGACGAGCCGACACGGATCGATCGCCGCGGCCAGTCGCTTGAGGTCCGGCACCGAGGCGTGGCCCGAGGTGTGATGCTGCGCCATCGGGATGCCTTGATCCGCCAAGAATGCCTTCAAGCGGTCGCCTGACGGCTCGGCCAGGTACCCGTTCCACATAGTCCAGATCAGCCCCGCCCCCTCGAGGGCACCGGCCTTTGTCAAAGCCGGTGCGCTTACCATCGAGAACATCATGACCAGCTCGGAGCGGTGGCGTGCGATGTAGTCCTCGTAGACCCGGAATGGGCGGATCGCCTCCACCCGGTCGAACGCCTCTGCGTTCTTGACGGTGACGCGTTGGCGGATCGGCACGTACACGTGGACCCGTGGCCACGCCGGACCTGGCTGGGGAATATTCGGATTGCCGGTGGCCCGGGCGATGCTCGCGCCATAGAGGTCGACGACGAGGTCGCGTTCTGACTGCAGGGTGGCCCGGTAGATCGTGACCAGTCGGTCGATGTTCTGCGCCGACGACATGGCGAGCACGAGGCCGTCGGTTTCCTGCATTGTGCGAGCCATGGCGCGCTCGACGTCTGACTCGGACTCGGTGTGACCATCACCATGTCCAGAGCCCTCGGGCCGAATGTTGGTTCCCTCCATCAAGAGCACGTCGACGTCCGAGGGTGGGTCCCGTAGGAGCTCGTCGAAGAGATCCGCCTTGCGGCCATGGCCCCTGATATCGCCCGTATAGAACAACTTGCGCCCGTCGCCCTCGACCAGGAGCGAGTAGGCGTCGAAAGCGCTGTGGTCGTTTAGGTACGGCGTGATCCGGAACGGGCCGAGCTCGAACGGCACTCGGTGTTCGAGAAAGCCCGACGGAGCGATGTCGAGCCCCTGCGTCCAGAAGTCGGCCTCGGCCAGGATCCGGTGCGTCGCCGCTCCCATGTAGATCGGCACCTGCGGGTCGATCTGGCTGACCAGCCCCCAGTGGTCCTGATGGGCGTGGGTGATGATCACGCCGAGTAGCGACGGATCAGCCTCGATGAACCCCGGAACGTCGGGAAGGGCCACCGCCTCGCCCCACCCCGCCGACAGCGGCTTGCCGACATCGAGGACCAACCGCATGCCGCGGGACTCGACCTCGACGCAGCTGCCGCCGATCTCATGCGCACCCCGGTGGATCTTGACCCTCACGCATCACCCGCATCGAAGGGAGCGGGGTACGCGGCGAGATGGACCAAGTGGTCTTCGTGCGACAGACCCACGCCGGCCACCCGGCCCCGCAGCAACACCTCGTCGCCCAGGCCGACGCCCTTGCCGGTCTCGCGAGCGCTGGCTTCCACCTGGGACAGGAACAACTCGATGGCTGTCATCGAATCGCCACTCGTCAGCTCGGTCGCATCATCGAGCGCGTGACCGGCCACGATCGCCCGGAGATATTGGTCGAGCGTCGACTCGCAGTCGAAGACGTCGAGGCCCACGACCTGGTCCCCGACGGCGCACACCACGCCTACTTGGTTCGGCTGCGTTTTGATCTCGTCGAGTTGCTCTGAGATGCGCTCCTCAACTTCCGCCTGGATGTCGTCGAGAGCACTCGTGCCCGATGTGACACCGTGGGCCAAGGATTGGCGGTCGACCTCCTGCCACACGAGACCCTGGTCCGACTGGCGCGCCGACGCGTCGGCGGACCTCGGCTCCAGGTAAGCTGTCTTCGTCGCACGCAGCGACCCTGGGGCGTGTTTGTTCTTCCCGGTCATGCTACGTCGTGAGCCCCAGCGGCCAGCTTCGACGCACGAAACGGGGACCACGGTGCGGGCGAGAGGAGGGCACAGCACGGTGACGTTCATCGTGCGGTTCTGATCCCCACCGATCAGCATCTCTCCTTCGACCAGGAGCACCGGAACGTCGGCAAGGTTCGTGATCGCAAGCCACGGCACCTCGGGTGGGTCGAGCTCGCTCACCTGGAGCAGGCCCGCGCCGAACGCCTCGGGCCCAGTGAGGTACGCCGGTGCTCGGAATTCCCGGCCGATGAGCGGGAAGACGGTGAGTCCCCCGACCGTGGTGCGCTCGCCCACTTCGACTTCGAAATCCAACAGCTTCATATCTGGTCCCTTCCTCGTTCGTCGGAACCAGTGTGCAGCGGGGGTGTGACAGTTACATGCGTGTAACTTGAAATTTACGCAATGAACTGGGGTGGAGTGGCGACTCTACGCATCGGACTCCCGCTGGAAGCCGCCGCGACAGTTGTGGCTCAACCCTGAGCGGCGGCATCAGCCACTTCAGAAAGCGACGAAATGCTCATCGACCAAATCGCTCTCGCCGTTCCACCGGTAAGCCACCAGCGGGCCTCCCTGAACGGCGCTGTAGTCCACGCAGGCAGTGTGCGGGCCGGCGATGCGTGGTGTGCCGCTGAACCAGTAGTGGCCGAAGAAGACGGGAACGTTGCCGGCGTACCGGAAGCGATGCGCCGACTCACTCGGCAAATCCGGAAGTTCTGGAAAGGGATCGCCAGCTGGCGTGAACGTGTTAGGCGGGATCTCCGCCAGCTCTCGAAGGGTCGATGCTGATCTGTCCCACCATCGAATCCGAGCGTCACATCGAGCGTGCCCGCCCTTGTCGACGTACGGCCCAAACGAGCCGAGCGGCACCTCCGGCCCCTTCAACAACGTATCGATCGCCTCAAATAGGGAGTCGTCCTCCGTGTTGGCTTCGACGAAGAATTGGTCGGACAGCGGCCGGCCCGGCTCGAGGTCACCCAATGCCTTGATCGAATAATCATGCCAACAGGCGTGAACAACACGAAGGTCGTCGAGATCGAGATACAACGGGAGGGCCTTGAACCATGTGATGACGTCGCGATGAAGAACGGAGTTCTCACCGATCTGGGCCAGGAAGTCTTTGTGCTGGTGCCTGTTCTTCGCACCTTTAGGGCCAGTGCGTGGCCGCATGAAAGAGCCCGGGTCCCGAGGGTCAGGCGTGACATAGGAAATGGCATTGAACTCGTGGTTCCCCATCAGTACCTGGGCCGAGCCTGCCTCCACCATCGAGCGCGCGATCGAAATTACTTCGACCTGTTGGGGCCCTCGGTCGATGAGGTCGCCGACGAAGACAACGGACCTGTCCGGATGGCGGAACGCACCCTCGACCATGCTGTAGCCGAGAGTCTGAAGCAGTCCCTGCAGCTCATCGGCACACCCATGCACATCGCCGATGACGTCGATCGGATTCATAGCCACATCCTCTCAGGATCTCTAACCCGCAGGTTCGATCGGAGAACTCCTCCGGACGAAGTTCCTCTTGTCTCCGAGGTTGCACGCCCTCCGGCCTGTGGAAGCAGGCCCTTCACGACTGAATCAGTTCATCCGAACCGAGTAGACAAGTCACGAATCCGCGGGCCCATTCTTCAATCTCAGCACGAGTGCCATTGACCGGAGGTCGCGAGTACACCCCACGTTGCGATTGACTTGCCCCTGTTTCACCGGTTCGCCCGGTCGGGTTGTGGAGAGCTAATTCTTCCGATACGTCCGCCTCCGCCGACTGCTCTCGGGTTGGTGCAATCTCGCTGAGGGGGTCGACGCGGTCTTCGACATCGTTCTCCGCGTATTCCGCCACGGCTGGTGTGCTGCCACGGTTTGCAGACGAGAACATCTTCACGAGCAGACGATCCTCGTCGGAGAGCCGGAAGACCGTACGGAGTGTGGCGACAGTACGGCAGGCAACGTTGTCGACATCGGGCGACGTCGTGGGCTCGACGACCAACCAGTTCGGCCGTTTCGGCTGCTCCGGCGCGTCCCAACCCAGCTGGACCAGCCGAAGCTCGTCCCACGGGGTGAGGCGATCGTCGCCCTCGAGGAAGCGATTGGACACCACCTCGGTAACCAACGACCCGTCTTCAAACGCCAAGGCCTGCCAGAAGTGATTGCGCTGCTCTTCCACCTCAGCGATCACGATCCATCGTCCCGGGCGGGAGCACAGAGACCCCAACAGGTCAGGCAAGCCCAATTCGAAGTCCGCCAGGGTGACCGTCCACTCATCGAATGTCTGCCGCCAACCCAGATTCGGTGAAATGCACTGCTTCCGTTGTTCCTGGAGCACTTCTTCGGCCCGAATGAGCCATGCATCGAGCGCGGCAATGGCCTTTGAGACCATGATGACCTCCATCGCCTGGCGTTACCACCGTGCCTTGCGGTCGGTTGGGGAGCGTCACAGGCCCAGGTGCCTCGGCTCGTCTGGATGGGTACAGAACACATCTTAAAGGCAGGGTGTATCAGCCCCGACCACGTGAGCGAGTCAGGGTTCATTCGCCGCAATCCCTTGCCGCTCTCCGCCTCCAGCTGGTCGGGTCACGAAGACAGTCTGGAGCGGCAGGAGTTGGTCGGACTTACGATTCATGGCGCCCTTCAGCTCCGCGCCCATTCGACGACTGGTTCGTCGAGTGCACAGTGTCATTCGGTCATGACCTCGTGACCTGAGTGGTCGTGCGGCTGGACATCGGCCAAGGCCAAAACGAGATCGGGAAGGTCAACTTCGACGGCACCTTCGGGTGTAAGGAACACAAACGTCACCCCCGTTGGCGGCTTCACCGGTCGAAGCGGCGATAGTCACTGCATGACAGGCTCCCTGGATTCGATACCCCTCGACCCGTCGTGCCCATTTCAGATCCGGATCGAAAGAAATCCTATTGCAGGCTGCGCCGGAATTATCAGGCGCTGTGACGCGGGATGGGAGGTTCGCTGGCGTCCACAGGAACCGGCTTTTCTGCGATCTCTTCACGCAGAGTATTGAGCTTCGCCAGACTCCGCTTTCGGCGCGGCTTGTTCCGATTCGCCACGCCCAGGATGAGCGATTCGATCAGGACGAGTGTCGCCGCATGGCTCTGAAAGTGTCGTGGCACTCCTCGACCGCACTCGAGGACCAACGTCACGCGGTCGGCGAGATCGTTCACGTCGTGATCGGTGATGAGCACGACTTCCGAATCTTTTGCTACATCCAAGATGACCTCTGTATGCCGCTGGAGCTGTCCGTAGGACAGGATCACGATCGCATCTCTTGGATGGATTGACAGCAGCTCGTCGGCGAGCTCGGTGCCCATACGGGTGACCGCAGTGCTGCGGTGTCCGATTCGTTCGCAGTACAGGGCTGCGTACTCGGCCAGGAACCCCGAAGGGCCAACGCCCCTCCAGACGATGCGCTGAGATCCGTCAAGGATTTCCACTGCCTTTTCGAAGGCCTCCCGGGGTACCCCGTGGCGCAACGCTCTCAATGCGGTCACTGCAACCTCGGACTCCTCCTCCAACAGCCCGTCGGGCGCGTCCTCGAAGGTGGCGTCGAACCGCTCGTCGAGGCGGGGTTCGGACTTCTCGGACCAGTAGTCGGCCAACGCCAACCGCAGGTGGCCAAGTTTCTGGTAGCCGAGGGCCTGCGCCGTCCGCACGACAGTCACACCACTGGTTCCTGCCTTTCGACCAAGTTCTCCGGCACTGAGAGTCCATGACGACGGCCCGGCATCGAGCATGAACTCGATCACGTTGCGTTCCGCTGGGGCCAGGTCATCGACCATGTCCGGGTGGAACTCCCTCACTCCTCGTGGTAACAAAATTACCCCTTGACATATTTTATCTAGTATTTAAAGTCCAACATGTAGCAAAACTCCGAACGACGGAGTCAATATCCAGTAATGATACTACCGGATGTTAGGAATCACGGCAAGGGAAGGACGGGGAGAAAGATGAGCACTCACCAGAGCAAGATGGGACACAAGGTCCAGGTAGAGAAGCCCAACCGGCACCTGGTCTTTATCGATGTCGAGAATTTCGCCCGCACTCCGAGCCCCACGGACCTCGGTCTGGCCTTCATGGAGACCACCTTGCAGGAGGTCATTCCCAGCATCGACCAGGCGCAATGCGTGGTGGCCTGTAGCCACAGGGCGGCGCGCACGGTGGCCTTTGCCTTCCCGGGAGCCCTGCGCCGCTGGCGCTCTGGACCCGACGGGGCGGATCTCGCCCTCATGGAGGAGATGAGTGACCTGCGGGTCATGGGGCGCTTCGACCAGGTAACGCTTGTCTCGGGCGATGGCATCTTCGCAGACAACATGGCAGCGCTGGCGGCGACGGGGATCGAGACGACCGTTGTGTCGTGGGACCGTCGCCTCTCTCAGCGCCTCAAGATGGCAGCCCATCATGTGGTCACGCTCGTCGAGGGCCAGACGACATTCGGAGAGGCCAGCTGATGGCAGGCGACCCGAACAAGCTAATGGGGGCCGTCCAGCTCGACCGTGCCGCAGGGGTCCTCGTGGCGGCGGCCGCGGGCGACGCTCTCGGTGCCGGCTACGAGTTCGGCCCAGTGTGCCCGCCCGATGAGGTCACCATGCTGCGGGGTGCACTGACCGGTCGACCGTCGGGCTCTTGGACCGACGACACCGATATGGCGATGGCAATCGCCCGGGTGGGGTCGACGGAAGCCCGCCTAGAGGAGCCGGATGGGAGGGGAGCGGCGGCCGCCCAATTCGCGAACTGGTACGCCTCGCACCCGCCCGACATCGGCAATCAGACTCGTGGGGTGCTCTCCACGACACCCGCTGGTGCGGCGATGCCCGATGTCATGGAAACTGCCGCTGACGCATACCAGGATCGTCACCCGAACGCAGCCGGCAACGGCAGCCTTATGCGCACGGGCCCCGTCGCCCTCACTGCACTGGGAGACGACGGGCGGATCCTGGCCTCTGCCTCGGCCATATCGGCGTTGACGCACCCACATCCATTGGCTCGCCAGGCATGCCAGATCTGGTGCATCGCCATCGACCGCGCTATTCGGGAGGGGCGGCTCGACGGTGTCCACGATGGCGTGGCGCTCGTCGAGCCCGATGGTGCCGGGTACTGGCACGAAGCCATGGTCCAGGCCGACACCCTGCCGATCGAGACGCTACGTAAGTCGAACCGCTTCGTCGTGGCTGCGCTCCAGTCGGCTTGGCGGGCCATCGTCTCGACGAGCCACCTGCATGGGCCGGCCCACCTCGAGGCCGCGCTGCGGAATGCCATCGCCATCGGCGGGGACACTGACACCGTTGCCGCCATCGCCGGCGCGCTCCTGGGCGCCCGCTACGGCGCTAGCGCCGTGCCCTTCGCCTGGCGCCGTCGGCTGGCGGGATGGCCGAACGATCTCGGGCACGGGGACCTGGTTCAGTTGGCCATCCTCGCCGTCAACGGTGGCAAGGCGGACCCGGCCGGTTGGCCGAAGGAGTACAACCTCATGCACCACTACGAGCGCACCAACAATCCGATCGGGCTGGTCGGGTCCTTGCCCGGTCATGAGGGCGTCCTCTGGGGCGACGTGGCCGGCTTGGCTCAGGCCGATGCCGAGGCCTTCGTATCGCTGTGCCGGATTGGGCCCGGTCAGCGCCGCGGCAACGAGCACCACGAGGTGTGGCTGCAGGACAACAGCACGAACGCGGACCCGGGGTTCGTGCTGACCGACACGGCCGACGCCATCGAGCATCTGCGCACGGAAGTCGGCACCGTGTTCGTCCACTGTGTCCGCAGCGAGAGCCGGACACCTACCGTGGCGGCAGCGTGGCTGGTGCGTCACCGCGGATTGGACGTCGATGCCGCGATGGAGCTTGTCCGTGGGTCCTTGCCCAACGCGTTCACCAACCGCAACTCCGAGCTCCTGGCCGCCCTGCGGCAGGTACGGCCCGTGACGACTGAGGGCGGACGCTGAGTGCGGTACCGCCGTTATTACTCACGGAGCAACCCGGACGGCAGCCGTACCGTTGTTTCGGTCGGGCCAATCGTGAGCTGCTGGGCAGGATTCTGGAAGCTGATGGTCGGCATCGTGTTCTGGATGTGGCCGCTCGTTGTCATCGTCGACAACCTGCACGGCGCCCTGGGCTGGATCCTCGGGATCGGAGCCGAGTTGGCGTGGATCGCGGTGGCGGGGGCCGTCTGGACGACGATCAAGAACCACGGGCAAGCAAGGGAGGACAAACAATGACTGACTACAAATTCACTTACGAGGACAGGCTCTTACTCACCCAGGAGGCTATGTGCGTGCCCAGGGCAGTCGATACGCCCCAGCCCTACGATGCGGATATGGCTGGAGTCGAATGGGAGAATCTCGTCCAGAGCGGTCGGCCAAGGTTCCGGGCAGCCGCGTCCACGGGGAGACTCTGATGTTCGTCGAGCCGAACCCTCGCTACCGCGACCCCTACGAGATCGACGATGACTCCGAAGTAGCCGGAGAGGCCGTTCTGCTCGAGGACGGGAAGGACCAACTCTTAGCCCACTCTCTAGACCCCACCCTGCCGGAAGGGCCTCTCTTCTTCGTCGACGGAGTCAGGCGCAGCGATTTTCGGGTACATGAATTCCTCGACGACGGCACGATCGTGCGGGGTCTCGGCGGCTCATACGGGGTCGGCGCCGTCTGCTGCACCCCTGCAGCGCGACCCGAGTTCGCACAGACCGTGATACGTCGGAAGCTCTTGTGGACGCACGGATACGCAGAGGCGCTCCCACCGGCCGGGGGATGGGAGTGGGAGGTCGAGGCTCTTGCCATCGAAGACCCGGAACACCTTCTTCCCGCATTGCAGCGTCGCATGCGCGATGCGGAGGCCGATCTGGCAGACGAGCTCGCGACCGAGGGAGCGCTTGTCGTGCGTGACGGTCCACTGAACCGGTTTTACGGCATCAACGTCGACGTGGCTGGGCTCGTGAAGTCGCACCACCAGGCCTACCTTCCGCCGGACGTCCACCGGCGGGTGCCTGCGGTGCTCGTGCTGCCGGGGCAGCGAACGAGCCTCTTCCGTCTCCGCGACGAAGTCTGGGGCTGCTATCTGCGATTGCCGACGACCGGCCGGGTGAGCCCCTGGAACGGAATCGTCCGGATCGATGTCCCTGCGGCGGGTGGGCCTGCCAGCGCCGTCGAGGTGGCGAATCGCGTGTGTGCGCTGTTGCCCCGCTATTCGGGAGTGGCACACATCGATCCCCGTGCCCCCGCCAACCTCCAGCCGATCGCCGCCCTTGAGACCCGGCTCCGCCACTGCCTCGGCGACCCCGCCGGCGCCGTGCGTGCTGCAGCCGACGCGGCAGCCATTTACGACCTTACGCACGCCCCGGCATCCCCGGGGGTCCCGTTGTCAGCCCAGAGCACCTGAGGAGACCCATGAGCACGACCGACCTTCCCGCACCGGCAACCGACAATGCTGCCCACGACCAGGTCGAGATCATTGGCGTGGTGGACGGCACCTTGGAGTGCACGAGTGTGACCTTCACCGTTGTCACCCGCCCCGACGCGAGCGTCGAGCTCGACGACCTCGTTGCCGTCGACCAGACGCTCCCCGGCGGTGAGGTGCTTATCCACTACGGCATGGTCGTGGGCCTGGACCGCGCCATCGAAGGCGCGAGCTGGTCGAGCGACACCGTCCGGATCACCGAGCAGACGATGCCCGGCGAAACGGTGCGTCGCGCCGAGGTGAGAGTCCTGCGTCCGTATCCCGAGCGCTGGGTTGCACCCGAACCGGCCCAGGAAGTTCGACGGGCTCAGGGCGACGAACGCGCTCGTGCTCTTTTCATGGACCAGATGGACCACCGTCTCGCCGTGGGCCTCGACGCCAGGGAGCAGCCGGTCTTCGTGGACTTCGACTTCGTCAACGGGCGCAAGGGCGGACACGTCAACGTCTCGGGCATCTCGGGAGTGGCTACCAAGACCTCTTCGCTCCTGTCTCTCCTTTACCTGCTCTTCGAGACGCCCGAAGGCCGCGGGTTGCTCGGACGCTACTTGGAGCAGACCCGCGCCCTCGTACTCTCGGTGAAGAACGAGGACCTCCTCCACATCGACCGGCCCAACCGGCTGCTCTCAGAGGATGATCGGCGCCGCTGGGCGATCTTGGGCGTCGCCGATCCCGACGGCTTCAGCGACGTGGGGTTCTTCGTGCCACCGCGGCCGGGCGCCGACAACGTCGTGCCCCTCACCGAGACCCGGGTTCAACCCGGATCGGTGACCGCCTTCGGGTGGACACCCCTCGAGTTCATCTCCCAGGGCCTCCTTGCCTACATTCTGGCCGACGCCGACGACGCCGTGAACCAACTCAGCTTCGTCGAACAACGCGTTCGTGCCGCCCTGGTGCGATGGGCCTGGCCCGCCCAAGGTGAACCGGGCGCGGTCGTGCTGAAGGACCCCGACGACAATCCTCCCCGCACCTTCGAGCGCGCCCAACGTCACTTCACCGGGCGGCAGTCCATCCAGCCCGGTCCCGAACGGCGTGCTCATCCGAGACTTCGGCGGACTGGTCGACTTCCTCGAGGCGCGCTTCGATGACGACACGCCCGACTTCTGCGGGAAGAACTCGGCGCAGACGATCTCTGCCTTCTCTCGGCGAATGGCGGCCATGGTCACGAGGATCGGCCACCTGATACGGCTTGGGGTCTCAGCGCCAGAGCTCAACCACCAGGTGACCGTCGTCGACATCCATGCGCTTCACGATTCGGCCCAGCGTTTCGTTGTCGGCGCTGTGGTCAATCGGATCTTCGAGCAGAAGCAGGCCACAGGCCGAGAGCCCTTGCGGTTCATCATGCTCGACGAACTCAACAAGTTCTGCCCCGATCACGGGCGCACGCCACTGCGTGACCTGCTGGTCGACATCGCCGAGCGCGGTCGATCGATGGGTGTGCTCCTATTTGGAGCGGAACAGTATGCCGGGAGCGTCGAGGCAACCGTGATCCGCAACGCCGCTGTGAAGTTGGTCGGCAGGCTCGACGCCGGAGACCTCGACGCCTACCGCTTCCTCCCGGCCGAGATGCGAGAGCGGGCCACGCTGTTTGTGCCCGGCTCGATGGTCCTGCACCAACCGGTCATCCCTGTCCCGATCCCGATCCGGGTCCCGTTCCCGCCATTCGCCACCGCGGCGGAGGAGGCCATCGTCCAGGAGCCCGATCCCGGCGACATCGACCCGTTCAACCTGCCGGGGGTTATCTGATGGCTGCGAGCAAGCCCAGGGCCCTGCGTCTCCTCCACACGAGCGACTGGCACCTGGGCATCGATTTGGGGACTCATTCCCGCCGTGCCGACCATGAGGTGGCAATCGACAGTGTGGTGGCGATCGCCAAGGACTACCAGCCCGATGCCATCGTCCACACCGGCGATCTCTTCGACCATGCTCGTCCGGGTGCGGATGACCAGGCGTTGGCGGCCGATGCTCTGCGCCGGCTTGCCGCGATCGCTCCGGTGGTCGTCATCGGCGGCAACCACGACAACACCGTCATGTTGGACGGAGCCTGGGATCTCCTCTCGGGTAGCGAGCGGCTCCAATTCCGTGGCCGACTGCGACGGCCCGAACTCGGTGGGGTCGTCGCCATCCCTGCCGACGAGTCGCGGCGGATCCTGATCTGCACCGTGCCGTTTGTGACCCAGCACAGCTTCGCCCGCTTCGACCGCCCGGGAGAGACCACCGCCGGGTTCACGGCCGGCATCAAGCGGTTGCACGACACCTTCAGCAGCTGGCTGGAAGAAAATGCCGACCCCGCCACCGACAAGGTCATTTGGGCCGCCCATCTCCTCGTCGACGGCGCCCGCCCTGCCGGCAGCGAGCGCCGGGTCGACCTCGCCGACGATTACGCCACATCCACCAATCAGATTCCCCCGGTGTCGTATGCCGCGTTCGGTCACATCCACCTGGCCCAGGAGTTGCCGGGCACCATCACGGGCCGTTACGCCGGCGGCATGTTGCCATTTCGATTCCACGAGGCACGCGTGGGTGCGGTGGAGAAGACGATCGTGTTGGTTGAGCTGCCAGCGAATGGGGTGGCGAAGACAGAACTCGTGCCGCTGTCCACGGGCCGCCCCCTGGTCGAGGTTACCGAACGACTGGAGGACCTCCCCGCCAGGGCGAAAGATCTGGAGGGCTGTTTCGTTCGAGTCACCGTGCCACTCGACGGGCCGGTGCCCGGCCTCGCACTGCAGGTGTCGGAGGCGCTCCCGGGTGCCATTGTGACCGAGATCAGGCCTGAGCTGAGGGGCGGGGGCAAGGCCGCCGCCAAGAAGGTCATCGAGGCCTCAACCCTCGATGAAATGCTCGAGCGCTGGCTCGCGGCCAACCCGGTCACTGGTGGCGACGCCGATCGAACCGCCGAGGTCGTCCGCACCATGGTAGGTACCGCCATGTCGGGACAGCGAGCACCGCTCGAAGGGGAGTCGCTCCTCGATGATGACATCGCCGGGGCGCTGGTCGAAGAGCTGGTGGGCATTGGCTGGGTCGACCTGGAGGCCGAGGCAGCAGCGGCCGAGCTGATCGAGGCCGTCGCCGACGCCGCCGAGAGCAGGACATCGTGAAGGGAGCTTCGTGAAGATAGAGCAACTCGAGCTCTCAGGGCTGAGGTCACACCGCGGCAACCCTCCGACGTGCATTGACCTCACCGACAAGCGCCTCGTGGCCATCGTGGGCCACACGGGTGCGGGAAAGTCGAGCCTGCTCGAGGCCATCACCTTCGCCTTCTTCGGCGAGGCTACCTACGGTGGCCGAGCGTACGAAGAGCTCTCGAGCGACGGCCGTTCCGAGATCAGCGTACGGATGAAGTTCAGCATCGGCGACGATCGCTACCAGCTCGTACGCGTCGTCTCCCCGAACCGCAACAACGTCTTCGGCGCAAAGGAGACATGGATCCGACGCGTCGACGCGGAAGGCAATCCTCTCTCGCATCTCGACGGTGTTCGCAAGGTCGACGCCGAGGTCTCCAGGTTGCTCGGAGGGATGACGAGAGAACAGTTCTGCCAAACGGTACTCCTCGCTCAGAACCGCTTCGCTGCACTTCTGGAGGCGGATCCTCGGCAACGCGATGCACTCTTGGACACCCTGCTGGGCCTCACGGCTCTTCACCAAGCGCGCGACGGTCTTAGGACGGTGCGGAAAGCCGCGCAGGCCAACATCGAACGCCTGGAGATGCGCCGCTCAAACCTCCCGGCCGACCCGGCGGGCGAGGCACGTCAGGCCCAGGCCACTGCCGATGCGATGGCCCGCATCGCTGACCTGGCCAAGACGAGCGCGACCCAACTCAGCGAGTTCTCGACAAAGGCCGACGAACTGACAAGCGAGGCCACTCTCCTTGAGCGGCTTGCAAATATGCGCACCACGGCCGACGGCCCAGACGGCATGGCCCGCCTCGCCAAGGCCATGGACGCGCTCGAGAAACTGGCCACGATCGATGACGAACTACGTTCCAACGCAAGGGACGCCAATTCCGCACTCGAGATGGCGAACGGACGCCTTGAGAAGGCGCTGTCCTCACTCGAAGTGATTCAGAAAGAGCACGGTAATGCCGGTATCCACGAGGTGGTTGCCGCTCGACTCGAACAGCTGGAAACGCTTCTGGGTGAGCGTCCGGGGCTAGAACGGGAACGCATATCGGCAGAGGCGGAAGCAACCAAACTTCGCTCCGACCTGGAGATCGCGCAGTCTGCCACGAAGGATGCAGAAGGGGAACTCGCGCGCGCGCGAGGCCGAGCGCGTCGAGAGCGAGGCACTCGCGGCCCGTTCCGCCGCGTTGACCAAAGCCGAGCAATCGGTGGCGTCGGCATCCTCATCGGCCGACCGTCTCTACACCCAGATCGCATACTTCGAAACGGCTGCCACAAGCGTGACGGCGTCGACCGAGCTCGTCTCCGACGTCGATCGCAAACTCGAGCCGGTCAGGGCCCGGCGTGCCGATGCGGCACTGTCGCTCGCGCTGGCCCAACGTGCCGATGCGGCTGCCTTGGCGGCGCACGATTGCCACTCCGGCGACGAATGCCCAGTTTGCGGACAATCCCTCCCCGACGACTGGTCGCCACCGGGCAGTGGCGACCTGGCCGCAGCGCAGGAGGCACTCGCGAAGGCCGAAGTTGCCTTCGAAGAAGCGGTGGCAGCCCATCGCACGGCGACGGAGAACCGCGCATCGGCTCTCGCGATATTGCGCACCGCTATCGGCGGGGTGGTGGGCGCTCAGCGTGACCTCCAGCAGGTCGCGCTGGCGGGCGAGCTCGTAGGGGCGCCGGCGCTGCCGGGCCTCGATTTGCCGGGCGAGGACTCAGAACCGCCAGTGCTGGGAGCCGCCAAGGACGCACCTGCGTTCCGGTCTGCGATTCAAGGGTGGGTGAAACGGCTTGTCGACGACCTTGGTCCAGGACGTGAGGAACTCGACAGGACCGAGAAGCGGGTCAAGGACGCGAAGGCTCACCTAAATGACGCAGAATCGGCGAAACGCCAGGCCGAGACTCAGGTGGGGAACATCAACATGGACCTTGCGGCGGTGACATCCCGGCATGGCGCAGCGTTCCGCTCTCTCGAGGACTCTGATCACCGTGCCGCCACCACACTCACGGCTATCGACGAGCGCTGGCGCTCAATGATCGACCTGGTCACCGCGGCATCGGTCGCCGAGGCCGGTGCGGCCTTGGCGAAGGACAAGGACAAGGTCGACGCTGCCATCGAGGAGTACGAGTCCGCCAGGACGGATCTGAGTACTCAGGAGCAGCGCGTGCAGGCTGTTGCCAGCGATCGGGCGAAACGACTCGGAGGCCCGCTCGGTGCGATCACCGCCACACTGACTTCCCTGATCGATCTCGTCAGTGACCTGGCGGCACGGCTTGGTAAGAAGACGGCGCTCTCAGTGGATACTGAGTTGCCGCCGAGGCAGCTCGTCGGGTCGGTTGAGAAGCTGGAATCGACGGTTCAGGGCCTCATCGACGCGGCCAATGTCCAGGCTGCGACGCTTCGGACCCGGGTCTCCGATCTGGTCGCGCCAGCATCCGACGTCATCTCCGCGCTCGCTGCGCTCATGCACGAGACCGATCCTGATGGGATGTGGATGGGGGCACGTCCGGACTCCACCGATCCGCTGGGGCCGGGAACGCGCGATCGGGTCCAGCAGATCGTCGGCGCCGCAGGGAGGCTGGCGGCAGAAGGGAAGGCATCAGCCGCGAAGGCAAAGGAGTCGGTCAAGTCAGCCAAAGACCTGGACAAGCGCCTCTTGGAGCTAACGAGTTGGCGGGCCGACCTTGACGGTGCAATCGACGTGCTGAAGAAGGACAACTTCCCAACTTATGCCCGCGACGTCCGCATCGCAGACCTTGTCGAGACTGCCTCGGAGCTGCTCGCGCAGATGACGGGAAGTCGCTTTCGCTTCGACCCGGGCCTCAGGATCTCGGACGAGATTGCTGGGATCGTCCGCAAGGCCAGCACTCTGTCGGGGGGAGAGAAGTTCGAGGCATCGCTCGCCCTCGCCCTCGGCGTCTCCGAGATCGCCGGGAGGTCCGGGATCCGCTTCGACACGCTCTTTCTCGATGAGGGTTTCGCCGGCCTCGACCAGGCCCACCTCAACCGTGCCCTCGATGCCCTCGAGAGCGAGGTAGAAGCGGGCCGCTGCATCGTTCTCATAACGCACATCGGGTCGGTCGCCGACCGAATCCAAGATGTGCTCCTCATCGAACCCGACGGTTTGGGTGGTTCGCACGCAAAGTGGTTGAACGAAGAGGAGCGTTTCGAGCTGGGCGCCGATCTCGACGTTGCGGTGCCTTAGGGAGCGTCGGTGACCAAAGCTGTGCTGGGTTCAGCAAGGAGTGTGCGGTGCCGTTGAGTAGGGCGGAGTACGAATTTCATCAGGACATGGTCAACGGTGCGGCCATCCTCAAGAAGCAGATCAACTACAACCCGAAGCGGTTCAATCAAATGGTGGCCGAACACGGTGGAGTCGAGGCCGCAAAGCGACTTTTGAACGGTTCTCCGTTCGAAACATCAGATGGCTTTACGACTCTGTATGAAGCAAAGCGTTTGGAGATGAGTGCAGAAGCTCACGCTCTTCTTCCATGGTACGAACATCTCTTTACGCAGAGCGAACTGGAGAATGCGCGCTATCGCTTGACTGAACACCGCTTTGATATTGACAAATATCTGCGGGAAGCCAGCGAAAAATCACCGACTTGGTCCGCTTCGGGCAAAACCGACGACGTGTCATAGCTAGCAGTATGCTTACAACGTAGCGATGTTGTGGCGCTACAACCCAGCGGACGGGACGCCAGCGGACGGATTGAACGGTGTCTACTTGAAGTCGATCGGCCCAGACTCGCAGCGCTACTTCAACGAGCTTACGGTCCCCGACGAGCTTCGGATGGATGGCCAACCCGCTGAATCATTGGCCGCCTCCCTAAGGCTTATACCGCTCCTTCGCTATGTGGCCATTGACTGGCCGGGCGAGAAATTCGGGATAACAAGCATCCCGCCGATCGAGTGCGGTTGCCTGATGGCAGCCATCTTGTGTGACGAATCAGCCTTGAGTGCGATCGGGAAAACTGTGGACGCCCTGCCCGAGCTTGACCCTTGGAAAGAGACGGTCGCTGAGGGTTACGCGAACATGGAACTGGTCGGGCTTATTCGAACGCATCTGCAGGTTCATCCCGGGGCGGTTCAAGCCAGCCTGGGTAGAAAAATCAGTAACGATGGTCGCCAGATTGCTCACTTGATCTACTACATGGAGCAGGCTAAACAGATCCGACGAGAACGGAACGGTCGAAGTTACGACCTTTACCTTTTGACGGTCTGACAATCCGTCGGTCCGGAGAGGGCACTGGTAGACCCTCAGATCACCCAGGCAGACCAGTACATGCAACCGGCTTCGTACCGGCATTGTGCCGCCCGCCAGAGTCCGTCTACCGCCGAGGCCCACTACATGGGACCATCGCAAATTCAGTGATCATCCCGCGTGGGCTAATCGGACACGCCCTGGCCAACTGTCGCGCACCTGGCTCGGCGTCCAAACCGTAACTTGAGCATGCATAGATTCCACTTCCAACACGGCGATAAGACGCCAGCGGTCCGGCGATTATTTTGCCATTCGGCAGGTGCACGGTAAGGATTCACCGGAGAGCGTCGTGACAGACAGTCAAACAAACACACCTGACGATGACACGCCGGTACTGCCGGACCCGTACGGCGGGGCCCGATCGCACCTGAGTCCACCCCAGCCTGACGCTGTGGATCCAGAACCGGGACGGTCACGGTCGCCACGGTCGTTGATCGTTGCGCGCAGTGGTGGGAGGTGCGGGTCATCGAGGAAGGACAACCGGTGGTCGTCGCTTCCACGATTTCCAGGCTGATTAGAGCAGCCGGCCGTATGAGAGAAGACAATCCCTTTTGGATTGAAGAAGTTAGCAATCTGACGTTGGTACTTCCCCGTCTGGATCGGTCGAAGATTGTTGCAGCACTAACTCCGAGCGGGGCTTTGGAAGCTTTGCTTTACGACAGGAATCCGATGGATGACTTTGGCCCCCATGAAGTTCCGGAGCGGATGCCGGCAACCTCATAGACGGTCAAGCATGGGGATGGATTTTCGATTCGAGGGGAGGAAACATCAGGCTGGGAAATCGATGTCGATGCGTCCGCCGCCTTTGCTGACCCTGCAGTCGGCGTGGCACTCGGGATGATCTGGAGTCCTTGCGAAACCCACAACAGCGATTCCGTCCAACTCGGGGCCGCCGGTCGGGTATGGGCGTGGGAAAAGGAGCAGTGGGTTCGAAAAGACGATGTGACCACCTCAAGAGGAAGAGGACGGAGACGAAGTTTGAATCGAGACCGTCAATCTGCTCGTATCGGAGGGACCGAGGGGTTCTCGTGAGAACCGCCTGTGAGAATCGATAAAGCTGGAAACGGGTGTCATTCGCTGTCTTCCTCGTCCGCCTCAAGCATCCATACACCCAGCTCAGAGACATATTTGGCATCAAGTGTCCGACCGCGTCGTCGCGCGTCTATCGCCCCGGCGCCAGCTACGGATAAGACAAGGCGCTCCGGATCGGGCATGGGTTGCCGCCAGAGCAGCGGAAATCAAAAATGAAACAGACGTGACCCCAAATACAGTGCTCCCAGCACGACGATGATGAAGGCGGATGTTGCCGTTACGCCAGCCCCGATCCGCCGGCGGGTCCTCGGTGAGGTGGGGCTCTTCAAGTAGAGGATAGATCCAGCTCCGAATAACCCAACTATCGGAACTAAGCCGACTGCGCCGAGCGTACCGATGCACAGGGCAGCAACCCAAAACGTGGCAAGAATGGCGAACGGATAGACCATGAGGTCGAAGACCCGACGCGTCAAGGTCCTATTGGCCCCTTTACCTCGTTCCGACTCCTGCTGATCGGTTTGTTCAAGGAAGTGGGTAATGGTTTTCCACGCCGACGTCACGTCGTCGGCGCCCAAGAGCGGCGGACCTTGAAACATTTCCTTAAGCCAAGCTCGCAGCTCGGTGCCGATGAAGATCTGGGGATCCTCGGCTGAAGCGGGTTTAAGACCACCTGCCTTCTTAACCGCGCCCCAATAGACCACCGCCGAACGTACGGGCGCACCGTGCAGCCGGTTGCGGAGCGCATTTCGTATTTGAGCTGCTCCGCGAGCCGCCTGTTCGCGGTCAGACTGGATACGGTCGTCATAATCAAGCGCGTGCTCATCGGACACCCATTTACATTCGATTACGATCGCTCCACCCGGACCCACAGCCAGATGGTCAACGTCGCTACCCCATGCCCAAGGTCGCACGTGGGAGGTCACCTTCCAACCGCCACGACGAAGCCTGCGCATCTCTTGAGCGGTCCATTGCTCGGCTGTAGCGCCCATCGTGATTGCTGCCGTTCCTGAGCCCTGAATGACCAACAAGGCCTGGAACCACAGCACGGAGGCGATCCAAATGCCCCCTATGAACCCCCTCATCCAATTGGGAAGAAAAAACACCAACCCGCCGAGAGCGAACCCAACTAGCGCCACCGCCAATAGGCGGAGCCAGTACTCGCGCAGAAACCGGTTGCGACGTTCTCGAACCAGAGACCTTGCGTACCTGCCCGCTCGATCTTCGACGAACGAGGAGTCAACGGCAAAGTCGTCGAGCGCATCTCTAATCCGGCCCATGTCTGTCTAGTTTGTCAGGGCCCGCATTCGAAAGGTACGCCCTCGCCGATGCTTAGCTGGGTCAGGCTCTCAGCATCAACAACCTTGCCGGCGCCACTCCAGTGCTCGACGTCTCAGTGGGGGATGTTGTTGCGGCGCGATGCGGCCATAAGCACACGTCTGCTCGGGACATCAGCCGATGAGCATGGACGCCGACTCGAAGAACTCCGCCGGCATATGCTGATCCAACTTCCAGGGCTCGATCCGATGTTGCTGGTGACCCGAGCCCGACAGCTCGCTCAGGATGTCCCGGACTCGTTCTCCGCGGTGTGCGCCGAATCGGCGAATACCGAATTGGGAAGCACAATGCCCGCTCGGCTGCTCGATCAAGGGGCTGTCCGATCTCGTTCCTGCACCGCTGATCTCGAGGTCTAACCGACGCATCGTAGGCTCTCGACGTTATTGGTGATCACGACCTCGCCACCGCGTGAACCACCTCATTAGTGCGGGAAGGGAACAAGAGAACTGGTCACACGGCCGGCTGAGATCGGCCGGCCGTCCTTACGGCAGATCCCATCGTGATGGACAAGGCGGCCGCCAAGTGGCCCGCATCGCCGGCCCGTGGCCGCCCTTGACGTCAGCGTGCTTCGGGGCGGTCAGCCCGACTCGACGGGCCCGGACCGGCGGGCATCGATCCATTCATTGAGTTCGTCGGTATCGAATCGGATGAGGTGACCGACTCGGACGAAAGGCATCGTGCCCTCGGCAACGAACCGTCGGACTTGGCGCATCGAGATGCCGAACGAGCGGGAGACCGCCTGGATGTCGACCAACGTGGGAAGAGACCCATCCTGCTGAGGGATTGGCTCTCGGTCACGACCCGTTCGCATGGCGCCTCCCCCGGAGGTGGGTAACAGAGCGTCTGCTCGGCATATTGGACGAGAGGCTGACTCCGATGCGATACCTCATATGTCAGTCCTCTCGCTCGTCCTCCGTACACCGTCGATCAACTCTGGACCGGAACCAAGCGCTGTGAAAGTACTGCTGTTGGGGAAAGTCGACTCTGGTGTAACCTTCTGATGGGGTCCTCCGTCCGCGGACGATAGCGTTTGGAATCAGATGTGGCACCAGATTTATGCACACGGCTGAGCCGAAATTCCCGCAATCACACGACCTTCTGATCGGCGGTCAGAAGGTCTGACAATAAGGCGGCAGAACGGCCTGAGTCCGTGCTCATCTGGGTGCTCGATGCTCAGCCGCTTTACAGAGACCTTGGTCAGGGCGAAAGCCCGAGGATCCAAGTCGGCAAATGATGCAGTCAATTTCCCGTTCCTAGTAGCGCTGCCACAGGTCCACCTTGGACATGTTGGTAGATGGTTTTGCGCTCGCGGTTGGAACGCTTCCGACATCCCAAACGATCAAGACGCGGTCCACCTCGTTGCAATCGAAGAGTCCATTGAGCTTGACTCCGTCTGAACGAAGGCAACGCTGAATCTGGCCCTGGTTGCCGCTACGTACAGCTTCGCAACATCGCCCGCGTGGCTTAGATTCGACGTCCGAAGATATTTGAGCATTGTCTTAGTGGGAAAGATGAGGACGTGGTCATAGGTGCTTCCCTTGGCCACACCAATGTTAAGAGCCTGCAGATTGGCGGTCGGATCGGTGGATCGATATCGCAACACTTGTGGAGAATGAATCTCAACGTACGACCTGACCTCTTCCGGTGCAATAAGGAATATTCCGAAGTGATCATGGACCTCATCGTTCAATGACGTCATCGCGGGAAAGTCGGGATAGAGAGCGCTGGCAAAATCACATACCGATTGGTGGCACCGCTGGCTGTGTTCTCGAATTTCAAGGGAGCAAGTGTCGTCAACGCGCTTCTCCACCCACTCCATGAGGCCTGGCCCACGGTACTTCTTGTTCTTATTCGAACGGTTCGTGCTGTACGTATGTTGTCTCGGGTCGCCAACAGCCGTGACTCTGATCTGGGATTCGAGCAGCAGAGCGATGAACTCTAGGTCATAACCGACCAGATCTTGAAGTTCATCGATGTAGATCTCGTCATAGATTGACTCGACCCGATCGATCACAAGCCCATCTGATTTCTCGTTGATGACGCATACCAAGTCAGACACGGCGTCGCTGAAGACGTTGTGAACCTTGTCAAAGTAGTAGCGCTCGATCTCGCTTCTCTTGGCGAAGGGCGGGTTCTCACTTAAGTAGTTGACCGATTGTGTCGAGCCGATGTCAGTCACATAGGACTGGTAAGGTTTGATTCCGTCCCTAAGCAGGAACTGAAACCACGTCAGAAGGTCAATATTCTCCGGTACGCACCCCACCTTCTGAGTAATCCGTCGGCTGATCTGGCCGATGTTCTCGTTGGTGTAGGTCGTGATCAGAACTTTCTTGTCAGCCGAAACCTTCAACGCTTCCCCAATGATCTCACCGGTCTTGCCGGAACCAGCAGGTGAGATCACAAACCGATCAGGCATTCACCGCCTCGGAGATGTAGGCGGGCATCACGATCGACTGCACCGCGTCAAAAATCGCCAACGCACAGTCGGTCTTGTTGGCTTTCATATATTTCTTCAAATCCTCTGCTGTCTCACTCTTCGCCCCACATATTGCATTGAGCGCGGCAAGATCGTTGCAGCCAACGATTTGTTCCTCCAGACTTGGGAGAGTTTCGTCATTGGAACTACTGATCGTGATGTTGTCGTATTTCTTGTAGTCCGCGTACTTCTTGTCAACCGCCGCAGAATCTCCGTCGTTGTCCGTAATCACAACCACCTCCCGGCCAAGAAGGACTGCGATATCAAGAAATCGTTTGAAGCTGAGCCCGCGAACGCTGATTACATCGACTCCGCGTTCGATCGGTCGACACCCGTGCCTGTCGATGAAGGCACGCTGAACGATTAGTTCATCGGACGGACCCTCGACCAGGATTACTTTCTTGGCGAGCACAACCCTCAGTGTGTCGTAGCCCGGTAGCTTCTTGAAATAAGCCTGCGTGTCACTCGAAAGAGAGCCGAGTTTCGTCACCTTCTCGTCATTCAGAAGGAGAAGTTGCTCTAGTCCAAGCTTGTTGATCACATACGAGCTATGGGTGGTCATGACGATCTGCCGTTCAGCGCATCTACTCTGAATCTTTCCGATCAGCCGGTTCAGCGACGAGTACGAAAGGTGATTCTCGGGTTCCTCAATCAAGATCAGTTGGGCCTCTTCGATAGTTCGAGCAAGAGCTAATAGGATTTTGAGCATGTTCTGCTCGCCACTTCCTGCATTGGAAAAAGGCAGATCATCGAGATGAGTGGCCAGATTCGATTCCCATGCCGTAGTTGACGAGATATCGATCGACACGGAGAGATCTTTGTCAGTAATCTCGTCCTTACTTTTGTTCAGAGTTTGGTTGATCAGCTCAATTGCCGGATCGCTAGAGAATTCCGTCTTCAGGTTCCGATATGCCCGAGTCAGTTCAACCCGCTGCTTTTCCGAAAGACTCTCCGAGATGATCCGCTGCAGGTGGTAATCGGATCCGCTCCGAAGGCGGATCCTCGATGCGTCAATCATTGAGACCCCGACCGGAAGACTCCGGTATGTGATTCCAAGGCCGGCGAAAGACAGCCATTCAGCTTTGTAGTACTCACAAGGGAGGTCGCTAATCATCTCGCGGTCTTTCAGGAATTCTCGGTATTCCGAGGCGTAGTCGGAATTGAAGCTGACCAACACTCTGACGCCGGGACAGTTCTCTTGAAATGAATTATTCGTGCCCCTCAACTTTGCTGACTCAGCGTCTTCCGTGAGGAACAGATCGACGACCAGTTCTGGCGGCGGCGGATTCTTTCCAGCCTTGATATCGGCGACGTATTCCGTTACGCAGTCACGGTTGAACAGATGGCTGGCGATCTCGTTCCAGACTTGCTTTCCGCCGATTCGTCCCGTAAGCGCTAGGTAGAGAGCTTCGAGGAGTGTTGTCTTTCCTGACTCGTTGTCCCCAACAACGATGTTCATCCCAGCGTTCAGGTCGATGGTCGTATCCCGAAACCGCTTGAAGTTGACGATGTGGATCTTCTCGATCATCGGCTACTCCTGAACATTCTCATCCAATTCTTACGGCGGTCTCATTGCGCCAATCATCGTTTTCGGCCTGAAGGTTCCGGCCTCTACCGCAGAGTTCTTGGGTACATGCTCTGATTTGAAGGCTAACGCGTGGGCGTTACAAACCCTTCGATCCTCTTAATCGCGGACTCGAGACCGTGGTGCTCCCACACGCAAACGGGCTTCCAACCTGCTTCGGTCAATTGCTTGGTTGTATCCAAATCCCGTGCCAGATTCCGTTCGATCTTCGGTTCCCAACACCGAGCATTCGACCTGAACCAGGTCCCATGCTCCGGACACCGATGCCAGAGACATCCCTCCGCGAAGACCGCTACTTTTGCTCTCGGAATCCCCAAAGCGCAATTTCATCTTTCAGTGAGACCTCGAAGTTCAATACCCCAACCTGAAGCATCGCTGGCTGATTCCTCTGGGCCGCTTCCCGTAATGCTGATGACGGGCCATGATTCTTGAACCACTAGATCAGGAAAAACGCTTGGCTTATCCAGTCGGGTCCTGAGCTCAACCGAGACACTGAGGACATTGTCAATCCTCACTCCCCGCGCTTCGGCGTCCTCGCAAAGCAGAGTCACGTCTGCGTTGAGCCAAATGATAAGTGCTTGATCGCCGAGATTTGCCACAATCGGGACTTCGCAATTACCCGGAACTTCGTCGAGTTCACTCGGGACGTCCGTCTCAAGTACAAACCCAAATCTGTCAAGGCATGTCGGACGCGTCGCGATTTCGGCCAGTAACGCCATCGTGTGCAGGTTTTCGTTATCCAACACAAGGTTCAGCGGCGCTGAAACGTTTTCCCAACCGGACACACTTTGAACCGCTCGAAGACTTCGGGCGAAAAAGTTGGCCGGTCCAAGTCCTTGGATGAGCGTGGCTTCCAAGCGCACTCTTGGATCATCCGTATCAAAAAGTACCGCGTCGTCCGTACAGTGTTCGAGAAATCGCCAGAGATCTGGATTCAGCCGTAGATCCAAGACGTCCTTAGGATCAATCAGGGCATCGATCTCATGGACCCGCGTTCCGTCGGCGATCTTCGCCTTCGAAATCGTGATGCTGAAACCACCAGCATGGACCCAGCCCGAGTGCGTTGGGCTCTTGACTAAAGCGAATCTCGCAGAGTGAGTACCGTCAATATTCGCAACGGACGCCGTGAAGTCAGACTCTCCCGTGAGGCCAATCAATACGGGATCAGGAAGGCGTGCGAGCGGGCGAAGTACCTCCGGTCGAGGTCCGAGCTCGGCCAGTCGCTCAAGCCGCAATCGCGGTGAACCAAAAATGGCCGAGTAGACCTCATCCTGTTCCGGTTTGTCGTTGCGGACGAAGTAGCTGAAGAAATCTTCAACTGTGATCAGAGTAAGTTCTCCCTTGTCCGTCCGGCGAATCTCCAGCGCCGCATCTGGGAGGTGTTGCGCCATCTGACCGTGTGCCACGGCCAACCGCACCCGTTCAACAGCATGCCCCCCGAGTGCTGACTCCAGTTCTATCTTGAACGCACTTTCCTCAAGGCAGCGTGAAGGTGTAAGGGATATTGAACCGTTGTCCGATGCCAAGAATTCGGTAAGTTCAGTTGCGAACCTCTCATCGAGAAACCGAAACCGTACTGTCTCTGAGTGCCGCCATACTTCGACGAGAGCGAAGCAAACTACGAAATTCGCTTTGAGCATGGCTTCGGCATCGCTCCTGCTCAGCCGAACACGCGTCGAGCGAGTAGAGGACGCACGTACCGAGACACCGATCAGAGCTCCAGAGATACCTCGAATCGTGTCTCCGTCGGGCTCCTCCACCTGACATAGAAAGTCGAATCCAACGTCCTCCTCACATTTTGTAGCGAGCAGCCCGTGTCGGGTCGCAAAGACCCGGAATGCGTCTTCGCCTCGCCGCCCCACTCGTTGCTGGAAAGATCGTTTCTTGGTCACGGGACTACATCCTTCCAAGTCGGGGGCCAGATCAGTGGCGTGCTCTGGGCTGATTCAAGAATCAGTGACTACACCTCGGCTAATTCCGTGGCGGAGCCGAAGTGAGGCTCTCAGTCGGCCTGTGAACTACAACCATGTAGTTTCAGCATCCGGAGAACATCGCGACTTTCGCAGACGCCGATCTCGGGTTTCGCTGACTACAGAACGCGAGTTTCGCTGATCGCGCACCATGTCCCGAGGTAACGCACCGGGTTCCCGCCAGCTTGTGTGCGACACCTACGGGTTAAACAGCCGGCTAGTAACTACAACTATAGATGGAGGCATCTATTATCTGGCATGTGAGTAATTAGCCGGCTATACTCCTGACCAGGAGGAAGTCGGCATGATGGTTCGCACCGGGGCCCGGACGATCGAGGTGGATGTTGTGAGACGGAACGCGCTCGACCCGGCCTCAGGCCAAGAACTCGCGCTTGTGGACAAGTGGGTTGTCGATCGCATCGCGGCGCCCGATCCCGCACTGGGGCGGACGGGCGACGTGTGTCCGTTCGTCGCGACCGCTCTGCGTCTTGACACCCTCTGGTACGCCATCGTGAAGGGCGCCGATTTGACGGCGATGGAGATGTCCTCGGTCATGAACTCCCTAGGTGTGATGTTCGACAACCACCGAGTCGAAGCAGAGCGTCCGAGCTTCGTCACGTTCGTGGTGGTCTTTCCAGACATGCCCGACGAGGTCCTTGCCGGACTCGTTCTGGAGGTGCATCGGGCTACCAAGGACTCCATCGTGCGCCGAGGAGCCATGCTCGGCGAGTTTCTTCCTGGATACGGCGCGCCTGGGATCCGCAATCCCGATTTTCGGCCACTGACGTCCCCCGTGCCGCTCCTCGTCATCAGGTCGATGGTGGCAGGTGATGCCGTGTTTCTAGCGGATCACGAAGAATGGCTGGCTGTGCATGCCAGCCAATATCCGACCTCTTTCTCGTGATCACTTCGAGTTGTGATGCTCTTCGGACGCTGTGGACTGCGGCTCTTGGGCTGGCACTCCGGCAGCGGTTTCTGTGTCGACCAAGCCCACGCCTGCATCTGTGCAGGGAGTGTCGCCGGTTTCGAATGTCTGGCGATCGCCGGCCGGGCGAAGGCCTGAACCGCGTGGATGGGTGCGAGCCGGCCCTGGTAGCGATGGACTGTGGGGAGAGCCTCGCGATCGCTAGTCGGCTCGTCCCCACGCGACCGAAGCGGAGGCCGCTGTGACCTACGACGGCGTTGGGGAGGCGTACGACCTCCTCTACGAGGCCGCGGGCAAGGATTACTCGACCGAAGCGGCCCGAGTGGCTGAGATCGTGTTGAGCCGGCGGTCCCGTTCGACCCGACTCGTGGACTTCGGGTGCGGCACCGGTAGTCATCTGCGATACCTCGCCGATTCGTTCATTGTCGAGGGCGTGGATTGCAGCCCGACGATGATCGAGCGGGCAGGAAGCAAACTCCGCAACGTGCCACTCCACGTCGGCGACCTTCGCACCTTATCTTTGGGCCGAAAGTTCGATGCCGTTACCTGTCTGTTCAGCTCGATCGGAAATCTCTACCCGTTGTCCGAAATGCACCTCGGGATAGCGAACATGGCTCGACACCTCGTCGACGGCGGGATACTCGTCGTAGAGCCATGGCTCCGTCCGGGCTCGACGGAGGCTTGGGAGCTGCGTACTGACGCCGCGCAGAACTCGAGTCTCGCGGTTGCACGGACCGCACGGTCTTGGACTGAAGACGACGGTAGCAAGCTCTGCGTCGAAATGCACTGGGTGCTTGCTCGCCCCGAAGGTACTGAGGTCTTGCAGGAGCACCACCAAATGGGGCTCTACAGCGACGATCAATATCGCCACGCCTTCGAGAGCGCAGGTTGCAGCGTAGAACATGATCACATAGGCCTCACCGGGCGGGGACTGTTCGTGGCCACGCGGAGACTTGTGCCACCCCGTCTGGGTCGGTCAGTGCATCGCCGACCTTAGTTCCGGGATGACCTCCGTGGCGACCCGCTCTATCTGTCCTCTGTCGCTCCCGTCGCCATCAGTGATGAAGTTGAAAGTAGTAAAGCCCAAGCCCACGTAGTGGAGCATTCGTTCGACAATGACTTCAACCGGACCGACAAAAGCATCTGGGTCAGCGGAGCCCGCGTCATCGACGCTCACCTCGAGGTTGTAGGCAAGCGTGATGGTCTCGGGGTCTCGTCCCGCATCGATTGCCGCCGCAAAGATCCGATCCCGCATCCTCGGCACGTCATCGGCCGCCATGTAGCCGTGCGACGGGATCCAACCATCGGCGAGTCGCCCAGTGACATCTAGCGCGCGGTCCCCGAAAGTTCCTAACCAAATAGGGATAGGGGCGGAGGGCCTTGGTGCAATCGTCGCTGCATCAGTGTGATATCGCTGGCCGGCGAAGGTAAACGCATCGGTCGACCACAGTCCACGTGCGATCGTGATGGCATCGGCGAGACCCGTCACCTTCTGGGCCGGCGTGGGTACGTCGAGTCCGAAGGCACGGAATTCGTCGTCGGAGTAACCACCGCCGAGGCCGAGGATCAACCGGTTTTCCGAAAGAAGGTTGAGCGTCTGAGCCATCTTCGCGACCATCGCTGGAGGTCGATACGGCACACCCAATACTCTGGATGCGATACCGATACGGGTCGTGCTGGCAGCCACCCAAGCAAGCATCGTCCACGTTTCGTGGCTCGCGTGTGTGCCGCATGGGTGGTCAGACGCCGATACAAAGTCAAAGCCCATCTGCTCGGCGTATCGTGCCTGAGCGACCACATCGCTTCCAGGTGCCGCCGAGGTTGAAATGCCGAGGCCGAAGGTGAGGTTCATCTGAGTCATCATCCTTTTGTCTTTGGAGCGTGATCTGCTCGGGTCAAGGGGAGGAACTCGACGAGCTGGAACTCAATCTCGATGTCCAATGATCGTCGTTGGCTTTGGATTATCGTTGGGAAAAGTCCAGCTTCATCGCATGTCTGCCGGAGACGCGTCCAGTTCCCGATACTGCTGAAGCCTAGAAGCAAGCGTCCGTTGGGACGGAGATGCGTCGGACCATCACAGATATATCGCCGGTGTGTTTCGTACCCAGGGTCGAAGAACGCGCGATGCAGCATCGTGTCGACGGGGAACTCTGGGGGCGGCTCCGCGAAGTTGGAGTTCCAGTAGATCAGGTCAAACAGTTCGCCAGGTTCGAGCGCGTCGAAGAGGTCGCTTTTCCGGACATCGACCGTCTTCACGACGTCGTGAAGCGTGACGTTGACCACGGCGTTCCGCACCGCCGCCTCGCTGATGTCCATCGCGACGACTTGTCTGCAACCGACTAGTGCGGCGTACACAGCGGTAATACCGGCACCGCATCCGATCTCCAGGAACGAGCCGTCATCTGGATATGGCAACCACTCTGTGAACAGTTCGGTTACGGGGGTCAGGCCGGGCGAGAAGACGCCGGGATGTAACTGCCATCGCCTTCCGAGCAATTCAAACTTGCCGGCTCCGGCACCGGCGAGATGATGGTCGAATAAGGACCGAGCACGCTGGAAGCCAGCCTCCTGGGTCACTGGAGGTCCGAGGTTTCGACTAGTGCGAGGACACGCGTTGGGCTGCCGGATCCTCCGACGATCGGCAACGGTCCGGCCAAGATTACAGATCCGAGCGGTGGAAGCCTCGAGAGGTTCCGGAGTTGCGTCAGACCGTACTTGTTCGCTCCTTGGAAATACCAGTGGCAAGGGAACGGCAGATCGAACGACGATGCCGCACCGGCGTCCGTGCCGACGGTCTCCACGCCGATACCGATGATGTTGGTCTCCGTCGCTAGCCAGCGGGCGCAATCCCCGCTGATCCCTGGAGTGTGGCCCTCGTTGAGAAACAAGCCGGGATCAGCCGATCGCGCATCCCAGCCCGTGCGCAACAGGATCCAGCCGTTTGGGAGAGGTCCATGGTCTTTTTCCCACCGCTCGACGTCACGGCGTTGCAACAGGAAGTCGGCATCAGCCGACGCTTGTGTCGTGAAGTCGAGCACAGCTGCGGGCGCGATGAGCCGCGAGGGTGGAACCTTGGACACGTCGTCGAGGTCCGCGCCGGACCGCCAGTGCACAGGAGCATCGAAATGCGTCCCAGTGTGCTCAGAAAGACGCATATTGTTCCAGTAGACGTCACGACCGCGGTCGTCGTACCTACTTATCACCTCGCGCGCGAAGGGCCATGGCTGACCATGGTCTGGCGGGAGGACGATGTTCACCGTCTGTTCCGAAAGCGGAGTGGTGAGGTCAATCACCTCAATCCGTCCATCGGCGAGCCGAGCGATGAGGTCTTCGAGGAGCCTCATCATGTCTCCTGGTTGTCCGGAACGCGAACGACCGTCGACCAGCGGTCGTTCGCGTGTCGAGCACGCGCGCTTGCATCGAGCCGGCACTGCAAGTCCCGGGTCAGGGGTCCCGGTGAAGTAGCGCCGATCGTGAGGCCATCAACCGAGACAACAGGCTTGATCTCGGCGAGAGTTCCACAGAGAAAGATCTCCTCGGCGTCGTAGAGGTCAGTGCGATCGATCTCTTGCCGAAGCACCGGAAGCCCCATCCCTTTGGCCAGTTCGAGCACCGCCTTCAGCGTGATCCCCTCGAGCGCGCCGCTCGAGGGAGGAGGTGCCACGAGGGTGCCGTCGACATAGAGGACAACGTTGGCATCCGCAGCCTCAGCTACCGTGCCTCGAGCGTTCAGGAGAATCGCCACGTCGAAGCCGTTGCGGACTGCTTCGTGCTGCGCAAGTCGGCTGTTGTGGTAGTTCGCGCCAGTCTTGATGGATGGAGGCATGGTATCTCCAGAGATCCTCCGCCAGCTCGAAACCATCGCGTCGACACCATCGTAGTAAGCAGTCGAGCGAGGCGCGGGTGTCGAAGTGATGTGCAGTCCGACTTCGTCGGTAAAACTCAATGGGTTGAACATCGGTCCGAAGCCGACATAAGAGGCGATACATACGTGAACGTCTTCCTGAAATGCGTTGGCTCGCACGAGAGCAAGCGCTGCCTCTCGGATTACGTCGTCTGAGAAAGGCATCGGTAAGTGCAAAGATCGCGTTGATCGATGTAGGCGCCCGAGATGCTCGTCGCCGCGGAACAACCGCAGCTCTGCGGACTCCGCGTCCCAATAGCCTCGGAGTCCTTCGAAGATGGTCGCACCCCAGAGAGCACCTGCCGTCCTCGCGTGCAGGACGCATCTCTCCCACGGGACGAGCTCACCATCGAGCCATGCGAACGGTGGGGGCTGCTGTTGAGTCATCAGCGACCTCCCTGTTGCGGGCGGGCGGCGTAATGGTCGTGCGTTGAAGTCGGCGCTGCAGCACGGCAGTGCATACTCTCGAAAAGCCGAAGCAATTCGTCAGGTCGGGCGGCGACGGGAACAACCGCACCCACGTAACCGTCTGGGCGGATCAGCAGGGCACTGTCGGACGCGAGTTCATATGTTGTCGAGAGATCGGGACCCGCCTGCACAACGCGTGCCTCTGGACAGGCGATCTGGCCGTCGCCGACGATAACGCCCTCCACGTGGCCGCTCGTTAGTTGCGTGGTTGTCTCGATGAGTTTCTCCACGGCTGCTCCGATGGCACCGATGTACAAAAGGACGAATCCTTTGCCTAGCAATTGTCGGAGCCGGGATTCTCCGCTGGAGGTCTCGACGACGCCGTCAGGTGCTAGGGCGCCTAAGAGCGGGTGATCAATTGAGCGATCGATGGCGCCCGAGGATGTGTATGTGAATGGGTGTGCCATTTTCCCGCTATCGATCTTCGTTCGCGCCCACGTGGCCACATGCCGGTTGGGCAACGTCGCCAGTCCTAGGAGAACATTCCGACGGAGCCTCAATCGTCGGTTGGGCGGAACCATAAACCGGATCGTCGCCTCGGTCACTCCCAGATTTTCGAGGGCTGCGGCGTGCCGCTCCTCGTGGTACGTATCAAGCAAACCCTCGCTCGCATGACCGCTTAGGACCTGTCCGAGCTTCCATGCAAGGTTGTCGGCGTCCTGGATGCCACTGTTCATGCCACGGGCTCCATAGGGGGGAAACGCATGGGCGGCATCACCCGCGAGGAAGGTGCGTCCGACGCCAAAGCGGTCGACTACGCGTTGATGAAAACCATACGTGCTCCACCACTTGACTTCATATGGAGCGTCCCCAAGGACTGGTAGGAGTCGTCGATGGACCTCAAGCGGTACCGCCGCGCCAGGAGTGTGACTCCCGTCGATCAATGTGTCTGGCGGAAGTTGAATGTCGATCCTCCAGACGTCGTCAGGCTGGGGATGCATCACGACCTGCCTCCCCCGGTTGAAGGGTGGGTCGTAGTGGAAATGACGCTCCTTCGAGAGCGGGAGCCTTGCTCTTACGTCCGTGATAAGGAACTGGTCAGCGTGGCGGTAGCCAGCCCATGTGGCACCGATCATGTGGCGTAGCTGGCTGCGCACGCCATCGCAGGCGACGACATAACGAACTCGCATACTCCTGGGACGACCTTGGTCATCGATGACTTTGAGAACCACCACGTCGGGCCGTTGCTCTACCCCTGACACCTGATGCGACCAGCGGAGGTCACATGCGGTCGTCGACTCGATGTGGCGGAGCAGGATCTGTTCGACGCGGAGCTGTGAAATGTTGACAAAGGGTCCCGGACCGATCGGCTTCGGATACACCGTTGTCGCGATTTCTCGTCCTTTGACGTATGTGTGGCCGACGTTCCAGGTGACACCCTCGTCCTCGATCTCCCTTGCGCAGCCGACCTTAGCGAGCACCTCCAATGCGTCACCCTGGATCAGGCAAGCCTTGGATCCCTGCTTGACCAGGCATGGCTCACGCTCGAGCACGATTGAGTGGATACCGAACGATGCCAGCCGTGCCGCCATCGTGAGTCCCACCGGACCAGCACCGACGACGGCAACGTCGCAATTAATCGAGGGGTCGTCCGGTTGCTCCAACATTGGCCTCATGGCTCGCCCACCGACGGCATTAACAGTGAGTCGACCTGGGGGCCGAGGTACGGAGGTCCCTCGGTGTAACCGGTTCCTTCCGAATCACCTAGGAAATGCTTTGCCATGCGATAGTGAGTCTGTTTCCAGAGATGCCAGCTCGAGTTGAGCCGCCTGAGCGATTGCCGGATCCGCGCAACGTCAGCTGTCGCACCGTCGGCCAAGATGAGGGACCGATAGCCAGCATCGATTGTAGGTCTGCCCGACAGCGCTTCCTCCCGCACATCGGGCACGAAACCGTAGGCGATCGACTGGAGTCGAGAGCCTGACGGAGTGGCGCAACGAGACTCGATGTATTTGAAAGCCTCGGACTGAATCGCTGACGCGCCCACCGTGGACTGGCGGAACGTTCGGAACACCTCAACCTTCATGGTGCCTAGCAGCGGGAACAGCAAGCGCGCCTCGTCGAGCAGCGCCAGCGCGACCTCGAGTGATTCACTCGCTTCGTCTATTTCTTGAGTTTGTAGCTGGTCGGAAGCATGCTCCATACATGATGCGATCGCGATGAAGGTGATCTCCGAGGCTTGGAGAATGCGAATGAACATCAGCTCGTCATGCAGAGCGTCGACGGGCAAGAGGCTGATCTGCAGTGCCAGCTCTTCGCGGGGCTCCATCTCGGCGAGGACGAGCTCGACCAGCTGCTGGGCTGATTGATCAGGGCTCTGGCCGAGGTTGATCCCTAGCCGGTCCGCCGCAGGTGCGAGGGCCCGAAGAGCCAGAAGTGAGCGGCGCCGGCCTCTTGAGTTCTCTTGCACCGCCGGGGTAGCCGGTGCGACAGCCAATTCCGCACAGAGAAAATCTGCGATCAACAGGACGTGTAGGTGGTCCCGCCAATGCACCATGTCGCGAGCACCAGCCTCATCTGGCCGCGTCTTCTCCAGTATCGCGAGCCCGGTATACGTGCGATAGGAGTGGCTGCCATCTCGGCTGTCCAACGCATTGTCCAAAAACGCCCGAAGGAGACTGGCCTGGTCGGTGCGATCGTCGCCGAGCCGGTTACGAACGCTGACCAGGAGGTCTAAGACGGCTGGTTCCGTAAAGTGCTTTCCATGCTGACGGAGCGCCGTTACCGCTCCTTGATAGGGAAATTTGGTTGGATCGCCGTGTGTGAGCCATTGACTGAGCACCCGCGAAATCTCGCTTGTCGGAGTGCTCGACATCGGCAATATCCTCTCAATTAACTGGCCTATCCCGAACTAGCCGGCTTACTGTATACTAGACTCTTTCTTGAGATCAAGGCCGATGGGCATGGATTGGGTCATCTGGCCGACCTGAGTGACAGGAAAGTGACAGATAAGGAGAAGCGAATGCGATTGCAGGAGATCGTCCGCATGGCCTGCAGGGACAACTACTGTCCGACGGTGTTTCGGGCGGAGAACGGCGACTACGTCGTTCAGGGTTATCGGGTCGAGCGCAGCGAACTCGATCCGGTGCCGCCTATCGCACCCGATGAGGATCTTGTGCGAATCCCATCGTCGCTGATTGACGCGCTCTTGGCGAGCTCTTCGAGCCCCCTCGCTCGATGACGATCTTCGGTCTGGGCCCTCAATGACCCTCGCGGAAAAGCTGGCGAGCCTCCGCTTGTCCAGTGGCGAGGACGGCAAGGTAGTAGCCGATGGCGTGAAAGTGACGCCGTCTGTCATCTCGAAGTGGGAGCGTGGCGAGCGCATTCCAAGCGACGACACCCTGAAACAAGTGGGGAAGCATTTCGGGCTTGGTGCTACGCAGGTGCGCGAGCTAGTGGACCTGGCGCATCAGGAGCGTAACCAGCGACCGCGCAAGCGGCGCTCTCGCAATGAGTTCAAACGGTCCCAGGAGAACGTGCTTGCCGCGGAAGCCAACGCGAGCGAGATCAGTCAGTACGAAAATATATTGGTTCCAGCAGCGCTTCAGACTCCGCAGTTCACCAGAGTGGTGCTGCAGGCGGCTGGGTTGTCTTCGGCCGAGGTCGACGATCTTCGCGAGCTACGGATGAAGCGCGCGGACCTTCTTTACGACGATGGGCGGACGTTCAGGTTCCTGATCGACGAGGCGGTATTCCAGCGCCTGAAGGCAGCGGATCAGGATCACCTCCTTGGAGATCCGGCTCGAACCAGCATGACGTTGGAGCGTTCCGTCGCGCACGCGCAAATCAACCACCTTTTACATCTGGCCGGCGAGCAGTACGAGAACGTTCAGATCCGAATCCTGCCCAGGCAGCAAATCGGTCGCCTGACGATGTTCGGCGGCTTCCGAATCTACGACGATCGTGCTGTGTCAATCGAGACACGGACGGACCTGGTGTGGGAGACCGACCCTTCGAAAGTGGCCGAATATGTTGACGACTTCCAGCTCGCATGGGATCACACAGCCCCTGGACCTGTTGAGTGGATGAGCGAAGGGCAATCGACGTCAGAGCTCCTCGACGAGTATCTCGACGAGCTGACGCAACAACTGGCCGGTGCGAACCCCCGCCATGCCTCCGCGCGCCGACGATGAGTTCGGGATATGTCTCTTCGGGCACCCAGTACGACGAGTACATGCGCCTCCAAGAACTTCTCAACCTGCAGCGACGCCCGGAAGACTGGGCCCATCGCGATGAGCTTCGTTTCCAGGTAATCCACCAGGCGACGGAACTCCTGTTGAAGCTCGCTAGCCACGAGATCAAGGCCTCGGCGATGCAGGTGGTGCTAGATGATGGTCATGATGAAGCGGCCCGCCTCGTCGCTCGTGCTGCCCACGATATCTTGGCGGCGACGGCGCTCCTGGAGCCGCTCGCTGACATTCGCCCGGTCGATTTCCAGCACGTGCGACCTGTGCTCGGCACCGGGTCAGGTGCCCAATCCCCGGGTTGGCAGTCAGTGCGCGGCGCGAGCAATGAGCTGTCGACTGCCTTCGCGGAAGTGTGCACATATGCGGAACTGCTTGACCTATACGAGATGGGCGCGCACACACCGACTTACAGGTTGGCAGAGGCGATGATCGACCTCGATCAGCGAATCTCCCTATGGAGAGCCCGTCACTACGAACTCTTGACGCGGATCGTGGGAGAGGACGCCGTTGGCACTGCGGGGACACCGGTCTCGGCGCTCAAGCGCCGGATCCACGACCGGCTGTTTCCTAGTCTCTGGCGAATTCGCACCGAACTTTCTTTGCGGTGACATACGTGTCCTCGTTGCCGACGAGCGAAGTGTTTCGAAGCCGCTTCCCCGCGCTTGAGAAGGTTGCGCACCTCGCGAATTGCTCGCTCGGTGCTCGGTCAACCGCATTGGATGCAGCGATGCATCGCATGCTCGAGGACATGGATTGTGGTCCCGACGCCTGGGAGCGGTTCGAGGCCGAGGTTGAGGAGGCACGGCGCCGGTTTGCCGGGCTCATAGGAGCTCTCCCGGAACAGATCGCGGTCATGCCCAACGCTTCAACTTGTGCGTACCAGGTGGTTTCAACGCTCCGCCTCACCTCCCGGCCGAAAATCGTCGTCACTGCGGATGAGTTCCCCTCAATAGCCCACGTCTGGCTCGCCCAGCGAGGACGTGGTGCCGATGTCGTCTTTGTGGACCGCAACCCATCGGTCTTGCCGGACACCAACGCCGTGCTCGATGAGCTTGATGAGAGGACGGGGCTGGTTTCCGTGCCACTGGTTGCCTACGAGTCCGGGATCCGGTGGAATGCCGGCTTCATTGCGGAGATCGCTCGCGATCACGGAGCGGTGTCCTTCGTCGACGCTTACCAGGCGGCTGGGGTCTGCCCGATCAACGTCAACGAACTCCAGTGCGACTTCCTCGTGGCTGGGACCCACAAGTACCTTCTGGGCCTTCCAGGTTGCGCGTTCCTGTACGTCCGTGACGCCGAGTTGACTGCGCTTGAGCCGCAACTGACTGGGTGGTTTGGCCGTTGTGATCCCTTCTCGTTCGACGCGCGCCGACTTGACTTTCCTCCCAATGCATTGCGATTTCAGACAGGAACGCCAGCGATACCGGCCGTCTACGCATGCACCGCCGGTCTTGGTCTCCTAGCCGAGCTTGACCTCCGCGAGGTCGAGAAACATGTTGCCTCACTCATCCTCCGTCTTGAGTCGGCCCTTGACGTGGCAGGAGGACGGGTGCTCGCACCCGGCGGACACAGCTCGCAAGGTGCGCACGTAGGCATCGTTCACCCAGCGCCGGCAGAACTCGCGAGGTGGCTGTCGCAGCGAGGCATATTGACCAGTCCGAGGGGTGAGCTGCTTCGTGTTGCATTCCACTACTACAACGACGCCGGAGACGTTGACCGTCTTTGCGAGTCGATGAAGGAGTATAGGGTCGTCTCTGTACGGGCGGGGTAGCGATTCGCAGTCCTGGCTCAGCCTTGGGTTCTGCGGCGCACGACGCGAGCTCGCGCCGCTCGACGTATCGTGCATTGACCCAAATGTCGCGGTGAGCCTGAGGTTTCTCGAGTTTGCCGGGTCTCCTAAAACCTGACCCTGGAATGACCTCGCGAACTGCTCTGCTTGCCGCGCCTACAGGGCTCTCCTGCCAGCTATTCCCTTAGCTTAGAGCACCATTCCTTTCAGCCCGCGCCTCGAGGAGTTGGTGGCGCCTGGTCCGACATGGCCTACGCCCATGGCCTGCACCCCGGTCGACGCTCCTCCCGACAGATGCCCTCTGGGCTCTGCGTTGCTCTCACTGGCGGATAGATAATAGCCGACCATCTCATTATTAAGAAGAGAATTGACAAAATAGCCGGCTATAAGTAGAGTAGACGTCCATGAGGTCGAAGTTGATCGTTGAGGACGCAGCGCCAGAGGCGCGTGGAGAACAGAGCTCTCAGTGACCTGGGGTTTTAGGGAACGCGCTGAGGTCCAAGGGAATGCCTGGGACCTCTACCAGGACAACCGAAGGAGCTACCAGCCGCAAAGAGAAAAGGGAGGAGCCTTGGACACGAAAGTTCGAACGCGAAAGGCGAGAGCTTGGGGTCGACGGTTGATCGCTTCGGCCCTCGTCGTAGTGGCCGCGATGGGCGGCGCCGTGCGGGGGGCTGCGGATGCGGGCGCAGTTCAAGGAGCACGTCCCGGAGTGCTCGTGATCGCGACTGAGGGGGATGGCACGAGTCTCCATGCCGTCGAGTCTCTTTTGGCTGCGATCGCTCACCCCGGTGTACACATCATCGTCGTCGACCCCGATGGCCCCCGAGACGGCACCGTCCTAGTCTCGTCGACCGCGCCCCCAGCGCAGCGCACGACCGAGCCCGCCCCACCGACGCTGCCGTCGGGGGCGACCGCCTACCAGCACGCGATCTACGAACACAGCCTTGCCGAGTGGGAGCAGGCGAACCTAGGACGACGGCGCAGTGTTGCGAAACGGACTGAGAAGGCAAAGGTGCGGTGGGAGGCATCGGTCGGCGAGGCGCTCTCATCAGTACAACCATCGCTTAGCCCGCCCCCAGGAATCGAGGCAGCGATCGCGGATGCGAAGGCCGTCTTCTCCAGCCTGGCAGAGGGCGGTCAGGTGACCGCAGGCAACTCTGCGATCGTCGTCATGGGGACCATGGGCACACCCGTTGAGGTTCCGCCGACGCTCGGCCCGGGCCTTGATGGGACGACCGTCGTCGTCGAGGACTTCCGCGGTGACAGCGCTCAAGAAGGGGCCTGGCAGGCATCACTCCTTCAGGCTGGTGCCAACAGGGCCGCGGCCGTCGTCCCCGGAGCAAGCGAGGTTGTTGCGACGATCGTGGACGACACCCTGGAGGATTCCAAGGATCCCTCGCTCGACGCGACCGTCTACTTCGGCCTCAACCAGGCGAACCTGACGCCGGTGGATTCCGCCGCGCTTGAAAAGGCGCTTCATTTGCTCACCGTCACCTACCCCCAGGCACCCGGAGAGGTGATCGGCTACTGCGACCCGATCGGGGGTGCTGTCAATGCACTGCTCTCGGCGCGTCGGGCTATGACTACGGCGGACTGGCTCATTGCCCGCGGCGTCTCGCCCTCGCGCCTTGTCAGCGAAGGCGTCGGTGCGGCAGACACCCTCGAGCCTGGGAGCATCGCACCCTCCGAACGTAGGGCTGTGATCGTCGTCGACCCCGTGCGCTGAATGCTGCCTCGCTACAACCCCGGTCGCCAATCACCACGAGGAGGAGGTCCCGATGCAGGCGAACCGTGAACCCAGTCCACTGTCGGGAGTAATCGCTTTCCCCGGCACCGAGGCGCTCACGGCTCACCGAGCCGTGAGCGGTATTCTCGCCGGTCACCAGGACGCACCAGAGTTATTGGCTGGAGCACGAACGGCCGTAGCGAAGAGGGTTCGCTCTCTCGCGGCGGTCGGGCCATGGCGGCGCATCGTTCGCGTCGCCGAGCAGGCACTCTCGCGCGACCACAAGGAGACCGACCCCGAAGGTCGGCGCCATCTGCGATTCTTCGTGGGTGCCGGCGTCGCGACGCTAATGTCGCTCGGCTGCGGCGCGGTGACGCTCCTCCTGGCCCTCGGGGTCCCTGTGCCCGAGCTCGTCGCCGTCTCTTTGTCGATCTCGATCATGGCGGGTGGTTGGGCTTGGAAGATGGCCCTCTGCAAGCGTGATCACAAGGCTGTCGGCGGGTTCGTCGCAGCCGGCGTCCTGCTCTATGCGGCGCTCAGTGGGCTGTCGGTCGGCACCAACGGCGCGGGCCTTCTGCGCCTCGGTGAGCTCGCGGGGTGCATAGCGCTCACCTGCGGCGCCGTGGCGTTGAGCACCTGGGTGCTTGAGCGCACTGAGGCCTACAGCCTTGGACCGAAACGTCGGGCACTACGCAATGCTCGTCGGGAACTCGCCAGCGCCGAGGCTCGAGTTGAGCGCGACCAAGAGCTCGCCCACACCGCGTGCGGGACGTGGGAGTCCCTCGTGATCGAGGAGGTAACTCTCGAGGTTTCGAGCGACGAGGCCTTCCTCGACGAATGCCGCACCTACGCCCGCCACCTTGCCGAGTCGCTGGCCTGAAGCTTTCTCATCCCTGCTGCAAAGTAACCCGGTTCGGCACCGGCACGAACGAAGGAGAGCCAATGGAGAATTCGACCAAGGCGTCACAAACGGCGACGACTGCTAATGGTACGAACCCGAGGGTTGACGCGACGGTCGTCGCCACGGCCCTAGTGCACAAGGTCCTCTCCGGTGACGAAGTTACAAGAGACGAGCTGCACCAGGCGGAGGCGTCACGGCGTCGTGCTCAGCAGGCTGCCGGGCGAGCGACCGAACGGCGTGATGCCCTCGCGCAAGCGAAGGAGGAGCTGCGGTCGCTTCGAACTAGACTGAACCCCGAGGCGATACTGAGGATTCCACCGCGCTGGGCTTGGGGGGGAGCCTGTATGTGCGCCCTCTTCGACGCCATCCCTGCCTACTGGGCGTCGCAAGCCCTTGACCTCGACCAGGCAGACACGGTGGTCGTGACCGTGATGCTTATGGCCGCGTTGACAGGGGCCATGGTGTTCTTGGATACTTCGACAAAGGGCAGTCACGGAAACCTCGTCGAAGGCGTCGTCGGGGGGGGATTCGTGCTCCTCTTCGTCCTCCGGGTGGTCTTCCTCGCGACGGTGGGTTCGGAGTCCTTGGGCCTGGCGTTGATCCAGAGCGTGGTGCTCACGGCGATCTCAGCCGGGCTCGTCGCCATCGGGACATACCTGCTACGTCGCCGTCTCCCGGTTGCAGTCGCGCATCAGACCCGGAAGGTCCACCAGTTCGAGAAGGAGACCAAAGTGGCCGTAGCCGAGGCGGGCGCAGCCCGTGCCGACGCTGAGCGGGACATTGCTGCCGTTTTCGAACGGATCCGTTCCTACGCCTTCGCACACACACCTGAGAACGTCGACGCCACCGCCCTTCGCAAGGCTGCTCGGGCCGAACTGGACTCGATCCTCAACGAGGGATTCGGGACCTAAGCAAGGGGTTTGACGACCTGATCGCTCGTTTGAGGATCTGGCCTAACCTCAGCACCCTGCGCGAAGCGAGGAAAGTTCGTCAATCGGCCGATTGTCTTGTCGCCGCACCATTGAGCAAACCGCGTAGGTTGGAACCGGGCGGGCGTACTCGGTGCCCGGTCCAGGTGAGCTCCGTGAATCGAAAATCGCGGATTCCCGACACGAAGAATTTCTTGCTACTGCTCTGCTACTGAAAGAGAGCGAACTGAATGGACTTGGTCCAATTAACTGGAATGGCCGAGGACCTGACCTGCCCATTTGGATCGGGTCCAACTGGGTGGACACACGGGGCAGGACTACGGATCAGAAGGTTGGCAGTCCTAGCTGGTCCAGGCCCTCAAGACCATCGCCGAGCTCCAGGCCGAGCTTGAGATCATCAGGACCGCGGTAGCCATCTTCAACGGCGAGGAATCCGCTCCCTCAAAAGGCGGTGCCAGGCTGCCGAAGGCCTGAGCAACCTGGACTACAACGAGCGAGCGGCGTTTCGGATCGTCGGACGTCGATCCCACCCGAACGGTAAGGCGGGTTGGCCCTTCTCCCGAAACTAGAGAGTCTTGGTGTTCACACCTCCGTCAGGCCTACCACCTGAATGGGCAAGCCCACAATGCCAACAGGTGGTGCGCAGGTGGTCCGGGGCAAGCATTTCTCTTTCGCTGCCGCCGTCCGGCTCGGTCGCCTTGCTCAGGCTCCGCAGGTTCCCCCGCTGAAGCACAAGTCCAGCGATAACTGCTCCCGCCGCGAAGAAGAGCGATGACCACAGGAAGGCTGTGGTGTAGCCGTGCAGAGCAGATGCCTCCAGGATGTTCGGACTCGGTGCATGACCGACCAGATACGCGGTGGTGGCACTTGCAGCCAAGGTGTTCAGAAGCGCAACTCCGATCGAGCCGCCCACCTGCTGGGTGGTATTTAGCGCGGCTGACCCAACGCCCGCATCGTTTGCTCCCAAACCGAGCGTCGCTGTGCTGAAGGCTGGTGCCAGACCGAGTCCGAGTCCGATCCCGAGAATCAGCAACGAAGGCAACACGCGGCCGAAGTAGGAATTCTCGAGCCCGACCCCGTGGAGCAAGAGCATGGCGATTGCAGCCAGCAGCAACCCTGTCGGAACCACCAACTTTGGCCCGAACTTCGGTAGGAGCACCCGGTTGGAGACCTGGGACACGACCACCAATCCGGCCACGAGGGGAAGAAAGGCGAAGCCGGTCTTGATCGGACTGAAGACGAGGATCTCCTGCAGGTAGTAGGTCAGGAAGAGGAAGATCCCAAAGAGCCCGGCGCTGGCAAAAAGCATCGCGAGCATGGATCCACCGTGTGTCCGGTTACGCACGATCCGGGGCGGAAGCAGGGGAAAGGTCACACGGCTCTCGAGCAGGGCAAACGCCGCGAGGAGGATGACACCGAGAACGAGGAACCCGATGGTGTATGTGTCGCTCCAAGACGTCGTCTCGGCGTGGGAAAGACCGAAAACGAGGCTGAAGAGTCCACCGGTGACGAGCAGCAGACCGGGAATATCGATTGGGTCCCGATATGCGCCCTTGTCGTTCTTCAGCCAGAGCGTTGTGCCGGTGACAGCGATGGCCGCGAAGAAGAGGTTGATGAACAACGTCCAGCGCCACGAGACATAGGTGGTCAGGATTCCGCCAAGAAGCAGTCCGATAGCCCCACCAGCTCCGGCAATCGCGCCGTAAATCCCGAATGCTCTGCCGCGTTCATTCAGATCGGTGAACGTGGTGTTCAAAAGGGCGAGCACCGAAGGGGCGAGCAGAGCTGCAAAACCTCCTTGGACACCGCGAGCGATGACAAGCATCGCAAATCCGGTCGAGGCACCCCCAACCGCGGAAGCACCGGCGAAGCCGATCAAACCGACTAGGAGAGTGCGCTTTCGTCCGAAGATGTCACCAATCCGACCACCGAGGAGCAGCAAGCTTCCGAATGCCAAAGAGTACGCAGTGACGACCCACTGCCGGTCAGCATTGGAGAAATGGAGGTCATGTTGTGCCGTCGGGAGAGCGATATTGATGATCGTGTTGTCCAGAATCACCATGAGCTGGGCCACTCCGAGTACCGCGAGGATCCACCACCGCCGCTCATAGTTGGCAACCTGGTCGGATCCGCCCGATAGCGCCTCTGTGGTCATCGACCGCTCCCTTCTGTCAGCCGGGTCATCCGGAGATGACCTCGCATCCAGTGGACAATCGCTTGTACGGCATCCGGGCCGCCCTCGTGTCCGAGGTCAACGCGCGAGAGGACGAGGATCACCGACTGCTCTCCAACGATAGAGCCGACAACGGCGAGCGTCACTTGCGCTTCGTTGGTGAGCGTCCGTATGAATGACGCTCCGCCGTTCTGTGTGTCAGGACCCAGGTACACCGCGACCGATCCGTTCGGCAGCGGATCCGTCCGCTTGGGTCACACCCGGTAGAAGATGACTCCGGCCTCTTCACGTGACTTGACCTGCCCAAGGGCTCGAAGACGCTCCAGGTGGGCATAGGTCTCTGCTTCGGCCATCGATCCCCACGACCGCGGAGCGAACAGCTGGTGGGAAAGGTCGACGACGTTGGTCCAACCAGGGACTTCGCAATACTGCCGCAACTGCTCCAACCGGTCCTCGTGATGGACCTTGATCTCCGCCGTGCGGCCCACAAGGTTGGTGAAGGGCTGGCCGTGGGCGGGCAGCACGGTCTCGACGTAGGGCAGCCCAGCCAGACGGTCGAGGGACTCGATGTACTGAGCCAGTGGGTCATTCGGGATGATGCCGGAAATGTGTGGAGTGATCGTCGGCAATACCTGGTCGCCCGAGAGGAGTACGCCGCCCTCCTCGTCGTAGAGGCAAAGGTGATCGTCGGTGTGTCCAGGAGTGAACAGCCCGACCCAGTCCTTGCCGCCCAGGCTGATGTGGTCCTCATCAGCCACCCGTCTTGACGGCCGAGGTGCCTTGAACCACCGATCGAAGGCTTCCCTGTTGGCCAAAAGCTGTGCCCGTTCCTTCGGGGGTGGGCCAAGGGTCGAGCCGCCCCACGGCGAAGGATGGTCGAAGTGCAGCCTCGGAATCGGGTTGTCGCGAGCATCGATGTCGTCGGCGGCCTGCAATTCGCGGTCGTCGAGGTCGGCCACGTCGAAAAAGGTGCGGAATCGGTCCGACGCCACTATCTCGGCCCCGCTCTCTTGTGCCAAGAGCCCTGCACCCCCGAAATGGTCCGGGTGCGAGTGGGTGATCACCACGGTATGGACCCGGCGCAGTGGGATACCGGCATCGTCCATACGCCCCCGGAGGGCCGTCCACGACGCTTCCCCTGGAAGCCCAGGATCCACTAGGGCAAAACCGCGCTCATCCTCGAGCGCATAGGTATTGACGTGTCCAAGGCCTGTGAAATCGATCGGGAGCTGCAGGCGCACGATCCCCGGTACCACCTCCACGATCTCCGGCGAGGCATCCTCCTGTTCTTGCTTCTTGATGCGAGGGGGAGTAGTCACTCGGTCAAGCTAACGGAATGTGGGCCAGCGTGGTGCGGCATCCGGAGACGAGAATGAAGAGTTCCCGCTAGCAGCGATAGAAGCTCTCGGCATTGTCGGCGAAGAGCTTTCCACGGGATGCATCGTCAAGGCCGGCCGTCACTGCGCTATAGACCTCGTAGAGCTGATCGTAGGTACCGTACATCGAGTCCACCGGAAAGTTGCTGGCGAACATGCAGCGGTCAACACCGAATGCGGCAATGGCGTATTCGAGCCAGGGTGCGAAGGCATCGAAGCTCATCGACTCCAAGGGCATCGCGAGTCCCGAAAGCTTGCACACGACGTTGTCACCAACGCCGGCGAGCGCGTCGATGCCCTCCCGCCAAAGCGCGCGCTCGTCCTCAGAATCTGAACGTGGCCATCCGGTGTGCTCGACGACGACCAGTAGGTCACCGAGTCCTCCGAGCTGCTCGGCGGCCTCCTTGAGTTGATCGGGGTGCGTCATCAGCTCGAAGAGCAGGTTCCGCTCCTGGAGCGCCTGGAGCACGCTGGCGTCGGGGAGAGGTCCTTCGTTCTGTCCCATGGGACGGACTCCACGGAAGCGCGTCGCCGTCATCTGCTGATCGAGCAGCGCGACAGCTTCGGCCACGGTCTCGGTCGGAGGAAGGCCGCCGATGATCGCATCGGGGCCGCCATTGACGCTTGCCTCGCTATCGAGGAGGAGCGTCTCTTCGATTGAGTGGCCGCCGGTTGCGGCGGCGACGTTGACGAACTTCTCGACATTCCACGCCGCCGACTCGGCCTGATAGGTATCGACATCGAAGGCGCGGAACATGCGCGACGCATCTGCGCTTTGAGGCGCCTGGGGATGAGACAGGTAGGGATACCAATCGGTACGCGCCGGATCCCAAATATGGACGTGGGCGTCCACCACGCGGGTGGGTCTCCCGGTCATCGAACCGCTCCGTGTGCTGGGTGTCCGGCGGCACCGACAATCTCCTGAAGGATTCCGTCGAGCCAGTCGGGGAGGGCGGGACCACCGAAGGTGATGCTGCCGGTCGGCCGGGGGTGGCTGCGGAGCCCGAGCCAGCCGTGGCCGAGCACCAACTCCGCTCCGGCGAGTGAGGCAGCCTCTGGTCGGCCGAGGATGTGGGCGACGAGCTCGCCTGACGGACCGCTGGCAGCGCCCTCTGGAGCTTCGATGCTCACGGCGAAGGCCGACACGCGTCCATCGGTGGCGGTGGCGGCGACACGCGGATGTTGGGCCGCGGCTTGGGCACGGCTTCGTCCTCCCGCCGTCGTGGCGTCGGTGAGGGTTACCAGCCGGACCGGGTGGGATGCGTCGGCGGCGTAATCAGCGGCCGCTCGCGCCCATCCGGCGTCTGTATGGAGGTGCTTGACGATGCCGGAGTGCTCGGCGAGGACGCGCCCCCAGCCTTCCGTGGGCAACTCTGTCGGCCGACGACTGGCAGGAGCGAGAACGAGCGCGTCGATGGGGCCGATGGCCTCTACGGCGGAGCGCAGGGCATCGGCGCCTTCGCCGAAGCTGTGCGTGAGTTCGAGCCGGTGGCACTTGATCGATCGAGTCTCGAGGGCGGCACAAAGTGACGCAGCCAACTCCGGACGATCAGAGACGACGACACAGGATTGCACTTGCGTTGGGGCGCCATCCGGAGAGTCCGGCTCGTCGAAGATCGGGCCGAAGCGAGGATTGCCGCCGCCCGTGCTCGCCTGCAGGCTCTCGGCTTTGGCGAACGCAACGGGAAGGACTTCGTCCAGCACTCGCGCGATAGACGCCGCGTGGTCCGTGCGCACGACCTCCATCAGACGGGGTTCCTCGACGACGGCCACTTCCGACCCTCCGGCGAACAAGACCTGGCCGGAGCACCAATCAAATTCCTGGCTCACGAGGTAGGCGGCGAAAGGGCCGAGATCCTCCGGTTCGGGGACCGTCAGGAATGAGATGCCGCCGCCGCCCGACTGACCCGCCTTCCGGGCGCGCTCCAGGGCGGATGCCATCATTCGGGTCATGGCGATGGGTGACATGGCGTTGACGGTCACTCCGGCCGGCGCCTCCTTTCCCAGCTGCCACGTCAGGGCGGCAATGGCACGCTTTGCGCAGCTGTACGCGCCGGCATCAGCGGCTCGCCAGCCCGAGCCGGAGGTGACCCCGAGGACGCGGCCAAACCCGGCCGCGGCCATGATCGGCAGCGCCGCGTGCAGCACGTTGAGGTAGCCCTGCATGTGCACGTTAAGGACCGCCTGCCAATCCTCTTCCGTGCCCCGTCCGAAGTAGGTCTGCCGCGTGATGCCGGCGACATTGACGACGGCATCAATCCCGCCGTGCTCGAGGGCGATCTCCTGAAACAACGTACGAAGCGCTTCACCATCCGTGACCGAGACCGAGGTGGCCCGGGCGGAGCCACCAGCCGCGACGATGCGATCGGCCGTGGTCTCCTCAGGTTTCGGAAGCTGGTCCGTGCCATCGAGGGTGACCAGGGGATCGACTGTCACGACGAACCAACCGTCACGACCCAGCTGCGCGGCAACGCCTGCGCCGATACCACCCCCGCCACCCGTGACGACGGCGACTCTTTGACGCGTGCTCACGGTACCGTGGAGCTCGCCTGTAGCTCGAGTTCTTCGAAGATGCCGGACTCCAGCCAATTCTTCAGCAGATCCCGGTACCCGAACCAGTTACCGAGGCCGCCGCCATAGTTGGTGTTGCGGGGGTTCATTGCCTCCGGATGTCCCTCATTGTTGATGCGGGACGGGGTGCAGGCCGCCATGACGGAGCTGCCGTCGACAAAGGAATCGAGGATCTGCTGGGTCCATGCTTCCTCGGCCTCGGCGCTCACCTCGAACGAATCGACCCCCTGCTCCTCGAGCATTCCGACGGTCGCGCCGATGAACTCGGCCCCCAGGACAGCCAGCTGCGTGTAGTTCACGGGCGTCACCGCTTGCTGACCGGGCGCCGGCATCACAAACAGGTTCGGGAAGCCGCGGCTCATGATCCCGAAGAGGCTGACAACGCCGTCCGCCCACTTCTCGGCGAGGTGCAGCCCACGTCGACCGACGATCTCGTGCCCGGCGCGTCGGGTTAGCGGGGTGAGCTCCGCTTCGAATCCGGTGGCGTAAATGATGCAGTCCACGTCGTAGTGGCGCCCGTCGACCACGGGTCCCTTCGTCGTAATCATCTCGACGCCGGCCGGGCAGTCGATCAGTGCGACGTTGGGACTGTTGAACGACGGCAGATACTCATCGTGGAAGCATGGCCGCTTGCAGAGATAGCGGTAGTAGGGCTTGAGGATTTCGGCCGTGGCCGGGTCGGCCACGAGCTCCTCGATCCGACGGCGGTGTGCGGTCATGATCGAGTAGTCGAGCTCTTCGGCCAAGCGGGCGTACTCGGATCTGGACGCGGCTTTTGTGCGCCGCGGATACATGACGGGGCCGTAGAAGTGCGTCCACCCATCATCCACTTGGTCCATCTCGGTCTGCTGGCCCATCATGACCTTCTGGAAGTTTTCCATGCGAGCCTGTTGCCAGCCAGGCTCGAGGCCCGAAGCAAAGACCGGGTCGGTGTCGCGGTTCCCGCGTTCGCCGATGGCTGACGGAGTGCGTTGGAAGACGTACACGCGCTTCGCCGATTCGGAGAGCGGCGGCACGCACTGGATGCCGCTCGCTCCTGTACCGATGAGGGCCACCACCTTGTCGGCGAGACCGGTGAGAGGCTGGTCCTGCCCACCGCCGGTATACGTATAGTCCCATCGAGCCGTATGGAACGACTGTCCGGCGAAGTCCTCCATGCCGGGAATAGCCGGCAGCTTCATGAGATTCAGGATCCCGACGGCCAGCACATACCAACGGCACATGACCTGGTCGCCGCGATCGGTGCTGATCTGCCATCGGGCTCCGGTCTCGTTCCACTCGGCTCGAGTGACACCGGTGTGAAAAAGAGCATCCGTCCCGAGCTCGAACCTTTCGGCGATCGCCTCTAAGTGACCCCGGATTTCATCGCCGGACGCATAACGTCGAGTGGGGACATAGTCGAGCTCTTCGAGCATCGGAAGATAGATGTACGACTCGATGTCGCACATGACCCCCGGATAGCGATTCCAGTACCAGGTGCCACCGAATCCGCCGGCTTGGTCGACGATACGGATCCGCTCGACTCCAGCTTTGCGCAGGGCTGCGCCCGCAAGCAGGCCCGCCATGCCGCCGCCCACGATGACGACGTCGACCTTGTCGGAGACCGGCTCCCGCTCGACGTAGGGGGTGAACGGGTCTGTGCGATAGCGGGCGTAGGCGTCATCTGCGCCCAAGTCGCGGATTTCTGAGCGGTGGGGAACCAGCCTCTTGTCCCGTTCCGCCTGATACTTGGCTCGCACCGCTTCTGGGTCATAGCTGGTGTCTTCGCCGTCCCCTAGTGCTGAAGCCATCCCAGATATCGATCCCAACTTAAGAATTATGGCAGGGCAGCAGTGTAGTTCGTCGTCCTGAAACTCGGGAGAGCGCCGGCGACACCGTCGGAGGCCGCTCCCAGGCTCGAATCCTGCCTTCCGCTCCGGGCGCCTTGGTCGCAGGGAACGCGGTGGGCTTGCGGTGTCGAAGAAATGGCGACAAGACTTCACCGATCGTGACAGCTGTCGGGGTCGGTCGGACGACAAAGCCTGGCTCTCGACGTCGAGTGCAGAGGTTCGCCGGTGCCGGGGCGAAGATCGTGGGTCTCACGGTCGTGACTGCGATGACCGCAACGATAGTCGTCTCCTCCGGAGTCGCTGCGGCTGACCAGGTCTCGGACCTGAAGACGCAGGCGACCCAGATCGCGCGCGACCTCGTGTTGGAGCAGCTCCAGATTGGTGTCTACCAACAGCAGTACGACGTCGACGGCGCCAAGGTCACGCAGGACGAGGCCAAGATCGGAGAGACGGAGAAGCAGATCTCGGCCGACACGCGTCAGGTGAATCGCGACCGGAAACGACTCCAGGCTGAAGCGCTGTCGGCCTATGTCAACTTGGATCCGCAGGCCGGGGAAACACAGGTCCTCTTCGTGGGAAGTCAGAGCGATGCGTTGGCGAGAACGGAGTACGAGGAGGTCGTCAGCGGTGACACGAACCTCACCGTCGATGCGCTGCATACCGACGAGAATGGGCTGCATGCGCAACGTGCCACGCTCGAGCAACAACAGGTAGAGGACCAGGCGACAACCAATCAGCAGGCGGCGCAGGCCACTGCCGCACGTCAGACCCAGGTCGAACTCGACTCCAAGCAGGCCGAAGTCACCGGCCAGCTGGCGGTCGCCGTGGCGCAGCAGCAGGCGGCCCAGGCCGCGGCAGCGGCTGAAGCGGTCCGGGCCGCCCAAGCCGCGGCGGCGGTTGCTGCTGCAGCATCTCATCCTTCTTCGTCCACCTCAGCCGGCGGGAATCCCACCAGCACAACGCAATCTGGTAGTTCGACTGCGGCACAGGGCACCGCCGCAGCCTCCTCGTCCGGTGGTGACCCGTCGCTTCCGCCGTTCCTCCAATGCGTCCTGAGGGTCGAGTCGGGAGGCAACTACCAGGCGGTGTCGCCCGGCGGGGCCTACATGGGCGGCTTTCAGTTCAGCCAGGCGACGTGGAACGAAGCGGCTCAGCTGGCCGGTATGCCGCAGCTCGTCAACGTCCCTCCGAACCAGGCGACTCCGGCTGAGCAGGACGACCTGGCCATCGCGCTCTACGACGCCGACGGCCAGCAGCCCTGGAACGACTCTTGTCGCAATAGTTGAGTCGGCTCAGGGCAGTTCGGGGAGCGGGCCATGGTCGGGCATGACCAGGATCCCGCAGTCGCTCTCGATCGGGCGCTGTTCACGCTGATCGGCGCCGTGCGTGCGGTCTCGAGCGGGCTCGTCGACGACCGCGCCACAAAAGACCGGCCGGCATGAGAGCTGCAGCGACCTTGCTCTCCGCACGAGCCGACCGCAGCCCTCCGACCAGGCCAAAGTGAACCATTCCTCCCGACACACCAGAGTCGACAGATGATCCCCGCCGAACGCGTCCTGGGACGGCCAACGGAACTGTCGCTACATTGAGATCCTCAGAAAGGACCAGTGGATCCCTATGTCGTCAACCTCCGGGCCAACCCACCTCAGCGGCCATCACCGAGACACCCTGCTGCAGATCTTCCAACACCCGACGAGCCACAACATCGAGTGGCACGATGTGACGTCCTTGCTCAACGAGGTCGGGTCCGTCGAAGAGCGACACGGCAACATGTTCCTGTTCAAGGTCGGCGAGGAGAGCGGGGTGTTCGAGCGTCGGGAGGGCAAGGACATCGACGTGCAGCAGGTCGTGGACCTGCGCCGATTGTTGACGAGTGCCGGTTACGACAAGGTCGCCGCGGACCTCGAAGCGAAGGGGAAAGAGGACTGAGAATGACCGGGGACCCGAGCGGCACGGGTCCGTTTATTGTCTGACTGCATGATCACGCCGCTCGATCGCCAGGCCCCGCGGGAGAGAGGTGACTGACACATCGGGCCCCCTGCGGGGAGTACGGGTTCTCGATCTGAGCTGGGGCGTGGCGGGACCCGTCGGTGTCCTGCTTCTCGCCGAGCTCGGTGCCGACGTCATCAAGGTCGAGCCGCCTGGTGGGGATCCCTTTCGACGCCAGCCCGGTTATCACGTCTGGAATCGCAGCCGGCGGTCAGTGGTGCTCGACCTCAAGGCGGACGAGGGCCGGGAGGTGTTCCTGCGGCTCTGTCGCGACGCCGACGTCGCTGGTGGAGACCTTCAGTCCCGGCACGATGGACCGGCTGGGCCTCTCCTACGACGACATCGCACCGTTGTGTCCCCGTTTGGTCTTCTGCTCGGTGCCGGCCTATCCGCCCGGGCACCGGTTCGCCGATCGACCCGGTTGGGACGCCACGGTCCAGGCCCGCTCGGGCATGCAGAGCGAGCAACCCGCTTGGCGAGCTGGACCTACCTACCTCCACTTTCCCGCGCCGAGCATGGCCGCGTGCTTCCTCCTGGCGTCAGGCGTGCTCTCTGCTCTGGTGCGTCGCGAGGCGACCGGGCGCGGCCAGCATGTCCAGACCTCCCTCTATCAGGGAGTGCTCGCCTACACCACGCAGATCTGGCAGGAGCACGAAAAGGCACCCGCCGGGTTTCGCTCGGTGATGGCGAAGACCTATCCGCCCGGTATCCATCAGACCACTCTCTTCGAGTGCGCCGACGGAGAGTGGATCCACGCCGCCACGATGAACGGGCGCACATCGCACGCGGACGCCCGAGGAAATCCTGGGGCTGGACCCGGTGGACCCACGCGCCTTGTACGCCGATCCCGAGTTGCGCGCCTCGCACGAGGCCCGGCTGCGGGCCGCCTATCTGCTTCGGCGCCGCGACGACCTCGTCGAGGAGTTCCATCAGGCCGGTCTCGGAGCCGAGGCGGTGGTACCGATGGCGGAGGTGTTCTCCCATCCTCAGTTCATTGCCAACGAAATGGCGGCGACCGTGCGAGGACCCCGAGCTCGGATCGCACGACGCAGGTCGGCGTGCCGGCGGTCTTGGGTCGCACGCCCGGCGCCATCCAGGGACCGCAGCCCCTCGCCGGCGCGCACAGCCGGGAGGTGCTGGCCGAAGCGGGCTACGTCGCGGCCGACATCGACCGTCTGCTCCGGGCGCGGAATCGTGGAGGACGTCTCGTGGGCCCCCTGAGCGGTGTGGTCGTCCTCGACCTCGGGCAGTACCTGGCCGGACCGCTACGGCCCGATGCTCCTGGCGGACTCTGGGCGCCGAGGTCATCAAGGTCGAGCCCGTTCGCGGGGACAGCATGCGGATGGCCGGCATGCCGTTCGTCGGGTGCCAGCGCGGCAAGCTCGACATTGCCGTCGACGTCAAGGCACCCGACGGGCGCGAAGTGGTCCTGCGCCTGGCCGAGATCGCCGATGTGGTCCACCACAACATGACGAAAGGGCACCGCAGCACGGCTGGAGATCGACTACGAGGCCCTCAGGCAGCGCAACCCGGACCTCGTGCACTGCAACACCTACGCCTACGGCGCCGAGGGACCGCTGTCGGATTTCGGCGGGCTCGATCCGCTCTACCAGGCGGCGTGCGGCCTCGAGTTCGAGGCGGGACCGGTGGCGTCGAGGCAACCCACCGCTCTATCTCCGCTTCGGGATGACCGATACGGCCAACGCCATGGTGTCGGTGGTCGGAGTGCTCGCCGCCCTGTACCACCAGCGTCGTACCGGCGAGGGCCAGGACCTGTGGACGTCGCTCCTGAACGGCGCAGCCGTGTTCAGCTCCGACGTGTTCCTCGTCGACGGGGAGCCCGGCCCGGTCCGGCCCGGGCCTCGACAGCAACCAGATGGGGTCTCGCCCTGCTGCCGTCTGTACGAGACGCAGGAGGGCTGGATCCAGGTTGCCGCGTTCGGCCCGGGCGAGTGGGCGCAGCTCTGCCGTCTGGTGGGCCGCCCCGATCTGGAGCGGTACGACACGATGGAGGCGCGGGTGGCGGCGAGGGCCGAGATCGAGCCGGAGCTCGAACCGGTCTTCCTGACGCGGACGGCGGTGGCCTGGTTCCATGATCTCGCCGCGGCCGGGTGTGGCCGCCGAGGTCTCCGTCGACACCAACGACGGAGAGGCCGTCCTCCACGATGCCGACAACGGAGCGACTGGGCCTGGTGGCCGAGTACGCGCACCCGATGCTCGGACAGCTGCGCCAGTTCGGCACGCTGGTCGACTTCTCCGAGTCTCCGACCGGTCCCTACGGTCCTCCACCGTTGGTGGGCCAGCACACCCGGCGCATCATCGAGCGCGTCGGCTACTCGAGCCAGGAGATCGAGGACCTGTTGGACCCGGGGTATCGTCTACGAGCCCACCGAGGACTATCGCTGGACGCTCTGAAGAGTTCTCTGGGCGTCTCAGGCGGAGCTCGTCACTGAGAGGCCAGATGGCCGCCACCTCGGCCACCGGGTCGCGGATGATCGGACCGGTCGCTCTGACCTCCGCCCGGACGATGGTGCCGTTGAAGGCGAATGGCGCGCCGTAGTCGCCACCGATGGCCGGGCCCCATTCGTAGCCGCAGGTGAGTCCGATCATCAACTCGTTGAAGGCCACCGGGGTGAAGCGCTTCACCGGGCCGGTCCCGACCACCACTCCGTCCTGCACCAGCGTGGCCTGCCCTCCGAGCCCGTCGTCCTTTTCGAAGCGGAAAGCCACCTCGTGGCGGCCCGCGTCGAGGTTCGTGTCGGCCACGACCTCGTAGAGCCGCTGACCGTGCAGGTTGTGCAGGTAGCGCAGCCGGCCGTCGAATACGTGGAAGGACCAGCCTCCGAGAGCGCATCCGAGCGCAAGCAGGGTCCCTGACGGCGCGACACCGTCGGGTACCTCGAGCGTGAGGTAGATCGTCGTGGGAGCGGTTGCGCATGTCGACGGCCACCCATTCGGGCACCGGGGCGCCGCCCTGGAAGTAGCGGTACGTCTCTTGGGGCCGCCGGCCATCGTGGTTGTGCGCGATGACCTCGAGCACCCGGTTGTCGAGCGGGAGCACGTCGTTGCGCCGCGCCTCCTCCCACCAGAGGTCCACGAGCTCAGCGACCTTGTCCGGGAATTCGGCGGCACGGTCACGCGACTCCGAGACGTCCTCGGCCACGTGGTAGAGCTCCCAGACGTCCTCGTCCCAGGGCGCGTTGGACCGGAGTCCGTCGCCGTAGATCGGACCGACCGGGTGGTACGCCACCGCCTTCCACCCGTCGTGGTAGATCGCACGGGAACCGAGCATCTCGAAGTGCTGGGTCAGGTGCCGGCCCGTCGCCTGTCTCCCCTCCGTCGCCGAGCACGTAGCCGAAGCTGGTGCCGTCGAGATGCGACTGGACGATGCCGTCGATGTCGCGCCGGAGGTGCGATGCCCACGAGCTCGAGCACCGTCGGCGCGATGTCGACCGCGTGCGCGTACTGACGGCGGACGCCGCCGCTTTCGCCGGCCCGCCGGCTCGATCGGCAGACGGACGATGCAGGGGTCGGCGACGCCTCCTTCGTGGACCTCTCGCTTCCAGCGCTTGAACGGGGTGTTCCCCGCCATCGTCCAACCCCACGGGTAGTTGTTGTGGCAGCAGCGGCCCACCGATCTCGTCGATGCCTGTCGTACATCTCGTCGACGCCGGCGCCATCGAAGTTCGACAGCCGACCCTCGTTGATGGTCCCTTCCTTGCCCACCCTCGGAACTGGCGCCGTTGTCCGAGACGATGATCACCAGCGTGTCGTCGGCGTCACCCAGCGTCATCGATGAAGGCGAGCACACGGCCGATCTGCTCGTCGGTGTAGGACAAGAAGGCGGCGAAGCACTCCATGAAGCGCTCGGCCAGCGTGCGTTCGCGCGTCGTCGAGGCTCTCCCAGGCGGGGACCCACGGCGGGCGCGGCGTGAGCACGGTGCCCTCGGGGACGATGCCCGAGGCGAGCTGACGGGCGAAGGTCTCGTCGCGCCAGGCGTCCCAGCCCTTGTGCAAAACGGCCCTTGTAGCGCTCGATCCACTCCGCCGGCGCGTGGTGAGGCGAGTGGCAGGCTCCTGTGGCGAAGTACAAGAAGAAGGGCAGCTCGTCGTCGACGGCGCGCAGGTCGCTCAGGTACTCGATGGTCCGGTCGGCAATATCCCCGCTCAGGTGGTAGCCCTCGTCGATCGATCCGGGGCGGGCGCACGGCGTGATTGTCGTGGTAGAGCGCGGGCACGAACTGATGGGTCTCGCCGCCGTGGAAGCCGTACCAGCGGTCGAAGCCGCGTCCGAGGGGCCACGTGGCCCGCGAGTTCGCCATGTTGGTCTCGCCCTCGGGGGTCAGATGCCATTTTCCGACGGCGTAGGTGGCGTACCCGGTTGCCCTGCAGCATCTCGGACAGGAAGCCGTTCTCGCGGGGCGGTCTTCCCCAGTAGCCGGGGTAACCGGTGGCCAGGTCGGCCACGCGCCCCATGCCGCTGCGATGGTGGTTCCGTCCGGTCAGCAGGCAGGCCCGCGTCGGTGAGCAGAGGGCGGTGGTGTGGAAGTTCGTCAGCCGCACGCCTTCGGCGGCGACCGCGTCGATGAAAGGGGTATCGATATCGGACCCGTAGCAACCCAGTTGGGCGAATCCGACGTCGTCGAGCACGATGAGTACCACGTTGGGCGCACCCTGGGGTGGAGCAGGCACCGGCGGCCACCACGGCTCCGAGTCCCGCCAGTCGTTGCCGATCTTTCCCTGAAATTCCATTCGTGCCACGCGCCATGCCCCCAGGTCCTCGATGTGCGGAGAGCTTGGCATTCCGCGTGCCCGATCTGCACGTGTCTGGCCCTTCCGCCTGCGTGGCGGCTGTGTGACCATGGGACCCTGGTGGGCCGCCTTGCGCTGCCCAAACCCCACCCAATTCCTTCACCCCGGTCCTGCTGGCAACCCCACTTTCAACCGCTCCTAAAGATGAGGGTCGGGCTAGACGAAACATCCTGTACAGCGCTAGCTCGGGCCACTCGGTGCGTGGCGTGGAGAAACTGGCGGTAAATGGGGGAGGCGAACATGGTCACCGAGGAGGAGTGGTCCGGCGAGGTGGCGCGGTCCGCCCGCTTCCGACTGATCAGCCCCGTCATCGCCCTCGGCGCCTTCGGGCTGATCTTCGTTCCCTGCATGATGGCGGGCCAGGCGGTGGCCTCGGGGATCTACGCCGACCTGGTGGCGGTCGGCATTCTCATGGCGATCATGTTGCCGCTGGCCTTCGTGCTGGTCGCCCTGGGCGAGCGCAACCAGCGCGGCACCGATGAGAAGGTCCGCAAGCTCAACGCGGAGTTGGGCGATGCCGTCGCCGACGCCGAGCGTCTCAACACCGAGCTCAGTGCCGCCATGTCCGACGCCGATCACCAAGCGCAGATCCGGGACACCCAGGTGCAGCGCCAACGCTTCGAAAGTCGCCTGGCCAATGCACTCGATATGGCCGAAGGCGAGCCCGAAGTCATCGAGGTCATCGAACGGTCCTTTTCGACCGTGTTGCCCGACGCGCCGGCTGAGCTGCTCCTCGCGGACAACAGTCACGCGCACCTCCATCGCATGGCCGCCGTGGGCCCCGACGGAAAGCCACCGAGCTGCGGCGTCGATTCTCCTGATCGCTGCCCGGCGGCACGGCGGGCTCAGATTCAGGAGTTCAGCGACAGCGACCACCTCGATGCCTGCCCCAAGTTGCGCAACCGCCCCGAAGGCCGGCTCTCGGCTCTGTGCGTGCCCGTTTCCATCATGGGGCGCACGGTGGGCGTGATCCATGCCACCGGTGAACCCGGGGTGAAGGTGGAAGACGATCGTGTGGACGACCTGGCCACCTTGGCGAAGTTGGCGGGCGCCCGTATCGGCTTGTTGCGAGTCATGGCCGAAACGCAGTTACAGGCTTCGACCGACACGCTCACCGGGTTGCTCAACCGGCGCTCCTTCTCCGAAAGGGTCGCTGCCATACCTGCGCACCTCCACCCGGTGGCCATGGCCATGGCCGACCTCGACCACTTCAAGGTCCTCAACGACACCTACGGGCACGAAACGGGAGACCGGGCATTGCGTCTCTTTTCGCGTGTGCTCCGAGACACCCTACGGACGAGCGACGTCGCATCGCGCTACGGCGGTGAGGAGTTCGCCATCGCCTTCCCGGACTGCTCCGCAGTGGACGCGACCAGGGCACTGAACACCGTCCGTTCCCAACTCGACGCTGCGATCACCGTCGGGGGGCTTCCCAAGTTCACCGTGAGCTTCGGGGTCACGGAAGGTGAGCCGGGTGAGGAGCTGGCGACGATCCTGCGCCGGGCCGACGACGCCCTTCTGCAGGCGAAGCACGACGGCCGCGACCGGGTCGTGCTGCACGACACGATGGGTGAGACCGCGCTCGCTTCGAGCGATGGACGCGGGGACATGATCCCTCTGCTCGATGGAGAGTTTCAGCCAGTCGAATAGCGACGAACGCCCAGAGCCTGAGCGCAGCGCGGCCCAGGAGCTCAGGCCGGAATCGACTGCGTGAAATGAAACACGCCGTCAGGGTCGTATTGCCGCTTTACCTGTTGCAGCCGGGGGAGGTTCGACCCGTAGTACGCCTGCTGCCAGTCGGCCAAGGTGGGGTCGATGTAGTTCTGGTACGAACCTTGCGTCACGGGCTCGAACGCCTGCTGCAGATGTCCTAACCACGCGGAAGCCGCCGCTGTCGCGCTCTGCGACGGCGGCGAGCTCGCATAGGTGACCGAGTACTGGGCGCACGAGACAGCGGACCGGTGGACGAAGGCCGTCTCGTTTGCCGCAAGCCGATTGATCGCCCCTCCGTAGCCGTCGAAGACGACGCCGCCACCGGCACCGGGCAGAGAGGCCGGGAGCGACGACAGGGCCGAGACGATGGCACTCACGGCCGCCTCGGGGAGCGCACCACCGACGTACGAGGACTTTGCGGCAAACGCCGACTGGGCCGGGGCGGCGCACTGGGCCACAGGCTTACCCTCGCAGCCCGCCTCAATCATCGTGGCCGTGAGGTAGTCCTCTGGCCCCACGAAGTGGTAGGTCGTTGCTTCGTTCACCGCAGCGGTGAGGGGGTTCAGCGCGGCGGAGCACGCGCTCACGCTTCCAACGAACACCCCGGTGACCTTGACGAGACCGCCCCCGACCGTCCCGCTGGCGAAGAGCTGGCAGTTGGCCCACAGTTCGTCGGGCGCCGACGGGATCCAGCGGAGCCACGCGTCGAGGACGCTGCCGGCCGCCCCCCACGGCCATTCGAGTGTGAAGAGGGTAATTGCGTCGGGAATGGGGTAGGTCCGGAACCCGAACGAGGTCACGACGCCGAAGTTTCCGCCGCCCCCACCTCGGCTCGCCCAGTAGAGGTTCTCGTCTTGCCCGGGCGCGCAGCGGTGCAAAACGCCGTCCGCGGTGACGATCTCCACTGACTGGAGCTGATCGCATGTGAGCCCATAGGCCCGCGAGAACACTCCGACCCCACCGCCCAATGCCAGGCCGGCGATCCCCACGGTCGGACACGAGCCGCCCGGGAGGAGGAGACCCTGCGCCGCCAGTTGGCTGTAGACGTCGATCAGGATCGTGCCGGCACCCACCGTGGCGAGTTGACCGGTGCTGCCGCCCGACCCGCTCGCCGAAACCTGGTCCATATTCGTGACGTCGATGACCAGGCCGGGACAGGCGGAGTAGCCGGCGTAACTGTGCCCGCCCGAGCGCGCCGCCACTTCCACGTTGTGCTCCCGGGCGAAGGCAAGGCAACGCTGGACATCGCTCGCAGATTGACATTGGGCGATCGCTGCGGCGTTCTGTGTGTAGACGGAGTTGTACAGGTGCCCGGCCGCGGGGTACCCGGTGTCGCCCGGTTGGAGCAACAGACCGACCAGGGTGGCGGCCAGTTTGGACCAATCGGGTGGTCCTTGACCCGTCTCGGACGTCGGGGATGTGCCGCCGCCGCCCGAGGAGTGCGGGCTCGAACTCGAGCACCCGGCCACCACACCGCCGGCCAGCACTCCGGATCCGAGCACGGTGGCCCCACGCAAAAAGGAACGGCGATCCATCAGCCCCGAGCAGCGCCGGCCGACATGCGAGCCGTTTCGGCCATGGCCGCCGAGGTTAGGTCAATCCATGATCACGCGGCGGCAGGCACCGATACACCGTTGGCCTTCAAGGTCACTTCGACGTTCCCGCGGGTGGCGTTGGAGTACGGGCACACCTCGTGTGCCGCTGCGACGATGGAAACGGCGCGGTCTGCATCGCTGATTCCGGGAAGCGTGACATCGAGCCCCACGGCGACATTGAACCCGCGGTTCTCCGTGGTGATCAGGCTCACCTCTGACTCGATGGAAACCGCACCGAGATCCACCTTCTCCCGACGCCCCACAACGCCGAGCGCTCCCTCGAAGCAGGCCGCGTAGCCCACGGCGAACAACTGCTCGGGATTCGTGCCTCCACCGTCGCCGCCCATTTCGACGGGAGTACGGAGCTGGACGTCCAGGGCTCCGTCGCTGGTGACCCCATGCCCCTCGGCCCGTCCGCCCGTGACGTGGGCTTGAGCCGTGTACAACGATTTGGCCATCTTCGACTCCTCTCGCGGGTCCCGGCAGTCCGCCCTCTTGCGGAGCTCCGGCTCTTCTTCACGATCCAATGTACGGGGAGCGCCCCCATTCTCGAGCCGAGTGGAGAGACACGGACTGGCGCCTCCGGGCCGCACTAGTCTGCGCCGTCGGGAAACGGGGTTTCCGGTGGCGCGCCGGAGTGGGGGTGTTCCATGGGAAGGCCGATCGTGGATCCGATGCCACCGACCGCCGTCGAGGTCCGACTTCCCTGGGATGCGGTCGTGGCAGACCCCGTCGCGACCCTGGCGCGGGCCCGATCCCGGCTGGGGGACACCTTCGTGGTCGACAGCGGGGACGACCGTTACCTCTTCCTCTTCTCTCCCTTGGGAGTCGCCGCCTTCTACGCTCTCCCCGAGGACAAAGCCAGCAAGGGGGTGGCTGACTGGCGCATGCTGAGGCGCAAGCTGCCGGACGAGCTCTTCGACGGTCGCCGGGTCCTGCCCCACCAGCTCTTCGGTCGAGAGGACGTGGCGGCCTACCTCCGCAACGTCGAGAATGCCGTCGATGTCGCCGCTGACGACCTCGGCGCAGAGGGCGAGGTGGATCTCTTCTCGCTCAGCCGGCGACTGGGTCACCGGGTCGGGCTCGCCTCATGGGGTGGGCCGGGCGCAGCCTCCGGGGAGCGCTTCGAGGTCCTGGTGCGGGCATTCGACCAGCTCGATGGCTCGGAATCCTTCGTCCACCCCGACGCCATGGCGCACGTGGCGGCAACGAACAAGGCGGGGGAGCGGGAGGCGCTGGCTGAGGTCACGTCGCAGCTGGGGTTGGGGCTGAGGGAGCTGCCCGAACATGAGCCTGAGCACACGCTGTTCGCCCGGGTGGCCGATGCATGGGCGGACGCCGATCCCGCGGTGGCGCAGACCGGTGTCTGTCTCGACGTCACGCTCATCCACATCGCGTCGATGTCGAACATGTTCGCCGCCTTGGGATGGCACCTGGTGGACCTGATCGAGCACCCGGACTTCTCCGCCCGGGTGTGTGCCGAAGGCCCCGCCTTGGCCGAGGCGTGCGCGCTCGAGTCGACGCGCCTGGCGCAGCGATCGATCATGGCCCGTTTCACGCTCGCACCGATCACGTTGGCTGTGGAGGGTGGCCCGTTGGACGTGTCCGCGGGGATGACCGTTGCCACCCTGCTCCCGCTCACGAACCTGAGCGCGGCCCCCGGGCTCGAGCGATGGGATCCGGGGCGATGGAACCGGAGGAGATTGCGCGTTCCCGACGAGCTGGCGGTCACCGAACTGGTGACTGTCTTTGGCCATGGTGCGCACTCCTGCCCGGCGCGCCCTTTCTCACTGGCGGCCATGACACTGGCATCGAGGGCCCTGCTCAGCCGGTTCCGGTGGCAACCCGCCTGGGACGAGCACCCGCAACCGGTGCGGGCGCAGATCGGTGGTGTGGCCCGTGCGGGTGCACCGTGTCGCGCCCGCTATTGGCGGCGCTGACGATGCTGCGCCCTGCATCTGAATGCCTTCGAGAGGGCATATGTGCAAATCTTCAGGCCGGCGCGGTCACTGGTGGCTGCTCATTGCGCGGAGATCGATAATGCGAAACAGCTTCATCCTGCCGGTCATCGGCACCTTGATCCTGATTGCCGTTGGGATTGTCGGCGCCGGTGGAACCGTGTCGGCCGCGGCGAGCCCGACCCAAGGTGTCACGGCGACATCCATCCGAGTCGGTATTCCGTATGTCGACCTCGCCGCCGTCCGGCAGTTCGGCATCACCTTGGATCAAGGGAGTTTTCCCGATGCCTACAACGCCATCATCTCGAATCTGAACGCGCACGGTGGTATCGACGGCCGCCACCTGGTGCCGTATCTGGTGGCGGTGAACCCTGTGGGAACGGGGCCCGCAATCACTGCCTGTACGCAACTCTCTGAGGATGACGCGGTCTTCGTTGCCATCGCCCCGCAGCAGACCGACTGCTACCTGCAGCAGCACAATGTCCCCACGATTTCGGGCTCGTTCCAAGACGTGCAGGCGTCTGGCGGCACGCCGAACTTCACCTTGGTGCCTCCGCCGGCGGCCTACGACCCGGTGCAGCTTGCCGTTCTGTCACACCGCGGCGTCTTCAAGGGCAAGAAGATAGGCCTCTTCGCGGGAACCGAGACCGACGCCAGCGAGCTGAAGGTCGTGCAAACGTCCCTGAAGTCCCTCGGTGCACACGTGGTGCAGAGCGCAGTTGACGGTGCGCCGCAAGACGACGAGGTGGCGACCAATCAACAGGCCGGGTTGATCGCTCAGCGTTTCCAGCTGGCCGGGGTCAACGAGGTTGTGGCAGTAGGTACGGGCGCGACCATCTGGCCCGAGTCGCTGCAAGCCAACCAGAGCCCCTACTTGCCGGCATGGATCGCGACGAGCGAATCCGGCCTCGAGAGCGCCGTCCTGGGGTCCTCCATAGCGCCCAAGTATCTCCGGAACGTCCTGACGACGAGCCCCGTTCCGTCGAACTATCAGCTCTGGCACACACCGGCGGTCCAGCAGTGCGACAGCGTGGTTCGCAAGGCGTACCCGTCGCTCAAGATCACGCCGCCCACGAATCCGCTCACCGGGTCGGACCAGACCTTTTTCGCCGTGGAGTCAGCGTGCTTGAACATCGACCTCTTTGCCACCATCGCCAAGGCGGCGGGGAAAGACCTGACATGGTCCAGCTTCGCCCACGCCGGCTACGGACTGCGGAACGCCACCATTCCGGGATCGGGCGAGCCCGTGTCCTTCGGGCCGGGACGGTCCTACGCCATCGGACCGGTGTACCTGGTGACCTTCGACCAGGCGAAGAGCGTGCTGCAATTTTCTGACACCGTGGCCACCGGGTAGTCAGCGGTTCTGAAGGCTTGGCTCGGCGCAACGCTGCCGCCGCGACAGAATGGTGAAGGTGCTCACCGCTCGGAGCGGAGCTCGCGTTTGAGCACCTTGCCGGACGGGTTTCGTGGCAGCGCCTCGACGAATCTGATGTCGCGGGGGACCTTGAAACGTGCGAGCTGGGCGCGGCAGTGCGCGATGAGCGCTTCCGGTGTCACGGCAGCCCCCGGGCGTAGTGCGACGAACGCCTCGGGTACCTCGCCCCAGCGATCGTCCGGGCGGCCGACGACCGCCGCTTCGAGCACCGCGTCGTGCTCGTACAGGACCCTCTCGATCTCCGAGCTGGCGATGTTCTCGCCTCCCGACACGATCATGTCCTTGAGTCGATCGACGATGTAGAGGTAGCCGTCGTCGTCGAGGACGCCGATGTCCCCGGTGTGGAACCAGCCCCCGGCGAAGGCGGCGGTCGTGGCGCCCTGGTCCCGCCAGTACCCCTTGAACACCTTGGGACCGCGCATGACGATCTCGCCCTGTTCGCCGGCCGCCACGGATTGCCCCTCCTCATCCCACACGTCGAGCTCGAGGTAGAGGCAGGGGCGGCCCACCGAGCCGAGCTTCGTCACGATGCTGTCGCGGTCGAGGAACGTGTCCCCCGAGACCGTCTCGGTGAGGCCGTAGGCGTCGGCGAACCACGCCGCGGGAAAGACCCGCTGAATCCGCTGAATGAGGGGAATCGGCATCTTCTCTCCGCCGTTGATGACCACCCGTACCGACGACAGATCGCGCTGTTCGATGTCGGGCAGAGCCATGATCGCGTTGACCATGGCGGGTGCCAGCCAGACGGTGGTGACCCTGGAGCGCTCAATCTCGCCGACCACCGCGGCTGCCTCGAACGTCCGATGGACGATCGTCGTCGCTCCCGCCGCAATCAGGGAGGTCGTCGTCAGGTCCAGCGCGCCCACGTGGTAGAGGGGGCCACAGGCCAACCCCAGATCGGCGCTCGTGAAGCCGAATTCGATCGTGTGCGCCAGGTTCTTCCAGGCCAGGTTGGCATGGGTGAGCATGACCCCTTTGGGCCGACCGGTGGTGCCCGAGGTGTACATCAACCGGTGGACATCGTCGGCCGTCGTTGCAACACGGGGCACCTTCGTGGAGGTGTCCCGCAGGTCGTCCAGGCTCGTCCATCCGTCCCGCCCGGCGGACGAGATACCGACTCGGACGAGTGTGTCCTTCAGGCCCACCGTCGCCTCGTTCGCCAACTGCAGCAGGGCGACGTCGCAGACGAGAGCGCGGGCACCTGAGTGCTCCAGGATGTAGCGCACCTCGGGGGCGGCGAGACGCCAGTTGATGGGCATCGCAATGGCGCCGAGGAAATTGGCGGCGAAGAGAGTCTCGAGGAACTCGGGGCAGTTGTACGAAAGGAGCGCGACCACGTCGCCTTGTCGGACGCCGCGTCCCGCCAGCCCGGCGGCCAGCGCGGCGGCGCGACCCGCCATCGACCGGTAGGTCGTCGCCACCCCCTCGAAGACGGTGATTGCCTTGTCGGGGGTGCGCGTGGCGTGGTGGTCGAGCACATTGAACCAGTTCACGTCGGCCGAGGCCATCGGAGCGGATGTCATGTCGGGACTCCGACCACGACCGCCATCGTGCCGCAAGACGTTCGCAGCACGACGATCCTCTGCTTCCCGCGTCGGGAGACTTCGCGTGTCGGGAGCCTGTACGTCGAGCGTGCGCCGCCGCCCGAAGGGCATCCGGGCGGGTGACGGCCCGCTAGTCTCGCCCTCAATGGCACGGGTAGAAGCGACCGGTGACTCTCGGCGCAAGGCGCACTGGGAGGCGCGCTACCAAGCGATCATCGACACCTCCGCGGGCGTTTTTGCCCGGGGCGGCTACCACGCCACCGGTATCACGGAGCTCTGCGTCGCCAACGATCTCGGCAAGGGTGCGCTGTACCACTACATCGGTTCCAAGGAGGATCTGCTCGCCGCCATCCACGACCGGGTCATGGACGAGGTGATGCTCGGCGCGGACCGCGTGGCCCAGGCGGGCGGCACGCCCTCGCGGCAGCTCGCCCTGCTCGGCGAGGAACTGCTCGATGTGATCCACCGCTACCCGGACCATGTGTGGGTCTTCCTGCACGAGTTCCCTGCGCTCACCGGAGAGCGGGCGGAGAAGTTCCGGCAGCGCCGTCGCACCTACGAGCAACGCGTCGAGGCGGTGCTGCAGGCCGGGGTCGACTCGGGCGAGTTCCGTGCCGTGCAGCCGCGCCTGACGGCCATGGCGTGGTTGGGGATGCACAACTACACGTATCTCTGGCTCAAGCCGGGTGGCGAGCTCTCAGCGCGGGATGTTGCCAAGCCCTTTGCCGATATCTTCATGCGCGGCATCACGAATCCACCGGCCGACTCGCCCGAATAGCCGGACTCACGGCGCCGAGTAGCCGCCGTCGACGACAAGCGCCGAGCCCGTCGTCCAGCGTGCCGCCTCGCTCGCCAGGTAGGAGTACGCGCCCACGAGGTCGGCGGCCGTTCCGAGGCCGAGCGGATGCCGCTCGGCGACGGCGTCGAGCGCCTCCGGCGGGAGACCGTCATGGATCGCCGAACGGAACGTCCCCGGGCAGACGCAGTTGACGCGGATCCCGTCCCGCGCGTACTCGACGGCAGCGACCTTGGCCAGCTGAATGACCGCGGCCTTGGTGGCGCAGTAGGGCGCGGCGTGGGACCACGCGGTCAGGCCCGAGACAGACGCCGTGAGGATGATGGAGCCAGAGTGCTGGGGACGCATGACGGCCACCGCGGCCCGGATCCCGTTGACCGCGCCGAGCAGGTTGACCCGAAAGGCGCGTTCCCAGTCTTCGGTCTCGAGATTGTGGATCCGTCCGTTCGGCGAGAGCACTCCGGCGTTGCTGATGAGCACGTCCAGTCGGCCGAAGCGCTCGACGGTCTGCGTGATGGTTGACTCGACCTCGCCGTAGTCGCTGACGTCCGCCAGCATGGTCTCGACGGCGCCGTCTGATCCGGTGAGGCCGGCGACGGTCGCCGCCAGCGAGGGCGCGCTGACGTCGCTCAGCATCAGGTCGGTGGAGGGCTCGCTTGCCAGCTGCTGGGAAACGGCGGCACCGAGCGACCCGCCCGCACCGATGATTGCCACCACCCGTCGCGTCGCCGTCATACAAGCAAGTATCCGCCATCGACGCTGAGCACGGTGCCGGTAATGAAGGCAGAGGCGTCGGAGGCCAGGAACTGATAGGCCGCGGCGAGGTCGGTGGATGTCCCCCAGCGCTCTTGTGCCGTGTGTCCGGTGATGGCGGTTGAGAGCGTGGGGTTGTGCAACCACTCGTCGGCCAGGGGCGATTCGAACCATCCGGGCGCAACGACATTCACGGTGATGCCGGCCCCAGCCAGATCGAGCGCGAGACCCTTGGCCACGCCGACCAGGCCCGCCTTCGACGCGCTGTAGGCGGTCAGGCCCTTGCGCGGCCGTTCCCCGAGGACCGAGCCCGTGAAGATCAATCGCCCACCCTCGCCCATGACCCGGGCCGCGGCGCGGGCGCCGAGGAACGCGCCCGTGAGATTCACCTCCAAGACCTGGCGCCAGACGGATGCCGCGATTTCCCGCGGGCCGGCAACGATCGGCGAAATGCCCGCATTGCAGATCCAGGCGTCGACGCCGCCCCACTCGGCCACCATGGCGTCTGCCACCGCCTCGTTGAAATCCTCGTCGGTCACGTCACCGCTGAGCACCAGCGATGTCCCGGGGAGCGCCGCGGCGACCGCTTTGAGGTCCCGCTCCGTGCGTGCCACCAGCGCAACCGACGCGCCGGCCCGCGAGAACGCGTGCGACAGCAGGGCTCCGAGGCCACGGCTCGCGCCGGTGATGACGACCCTCTTACCGGAGACCGCGCCGGGGGCTGGGAACGACTCGGGTATCTCGATCTGCTCGATCATCGTTTCCCTCATGTTGTACCGACCAGTACAGTACACGGTCGATGACCGTCGATTCCTCGTCCTCCTCGACCTTCTCGACGGTCGACCTGGTGGAGATGCAGCGCCGGATGCTCCTCATCCGCGGCTTCGAGGAGCGGGTCGCCGCGCTCTATCGGGACGGCGAAGTCCCCGGTTTCGTCCATCTCTCGACCGGGCAGGAGGCGGCGGCCGTCGGGGCGTGCTGGCCCTTGGGGGCCGCCGACGTCATCACGTCCACGCATCGCGGCCATGGCCACTGCCTGGCCAAGGGCCTGCAGCCGACCGGGATGTTCGCCGAGTTGATGGGCAAGGAGCAGGGCACGAACCGCGGCCGCGGCGGCTCCATGCACATCGCGGATCCCAAGCTCGGGATCTTCGGGGCCAATGGCATCGTGGCCGCGGGTCTGCCGATCGCGGTGGGGGCCGCGACGGCCGCCCAACTCCGGGCGGACGGCAGCGTGGCCGTGGCGTTCTTCGGTGACGGTGCCGTCGCGCAGGGCGCCTTCCACGAGGCCCTGAACCTCGCCGCCGTCTGGAAGCTTCCGGTGGTCTTCTTCTGTGAGAACAACGGGTATGCCGAGTTCTCCCCGGCTTCCACCCAACATGCGGCGTCACTGTCGCACCGGGCAGCCGGCTACGGCATCCCCTACGTCGCGGTCGACGGCAACGACGTGGTGGGGACGGCCGCAGTGATGCAGCGCGCGGTCGGCGCTGCACGCGACGGCGACGGCCCGACCGTCGTGGAGGCCACCACCTACCGTTGGCATGGCCACTACGAAGGGGATCCCGAGCGCTACCGCTCTCCCGATGAGGTAGAGGAATGGCGCTCGCGCGACCCTCTTCTGGTGCACGAGGCCCGCCTGCGGGACGCGGGGGTCGGGGACGATCAGCTCAAGGCGCTGGAGGCGTCGACCGCAGCCGCCCTCGACGGAGCGGTCGAGGCGGCACGCCGGCTGGCCAGACCGGACCCGGCGACACTGACGGGCTTCGTCGTGCGCCCGCGCGCGGTGCGGACGGAGCCGGCCCCACCTGCTCAGGATGCGCCGGTGTTCCGCACCATGGACGCCATCCGATCGGCGCTCGCCGCCGAGCTGGCCGGGGACGATCGAGTCTTTCTCGCCGGCGTCGACGTCGGAAGCGGCGGCAACGTCTTCGGGCTCACGCGTGGGCTGGCCGACGAATTCGGTGCCCGCGTGCGGGATACGCCGATCTCGGAGAACGCGATCATCGGTCTCGGAGTGGGGGCGGCCATGGCCGGCATGCATCCGGTAGTCGAGCTCATGTACCTCGACTTCATCGGGGTGTGCTTCGACCAGCTGCTCAATCAGGCTGCCAAGCTGCCGTTCATGACGGGCGGCGCGGCGGACATGGCACTGACCGTGCGGACCCAATTCGGCGCCGGCCGCTCTTCGGGCAGCCAGCACTCGCAGAGCCTCGAGGCGCTGCTGGCCCACATCCCGGGGTTGACCGTCGTCATGCCGTCGACCCCGGCCGACACCTACGGCCTGCTGCGCGCCTCCATTCAGGACCCCAACCCTGTGGTGTTCATAGAGAACCGCCTGCTGTACGGCATGAAAGGGCCGCAGCCGCCACACGACCACCTGGTCCCGATCGGGAAGTCCGCCGTCGTGCGCTCCGGGAGCGACGTCACCGTCGTGTCCGTCTCCCGGATGGTCCACGAGGCGCTGGCTGCCGCGGCAGCGGTGGAGGCCGACGGTGTCTCCGTCGAGGTGATCGACCTCCGGACGGTGGCGCCCTTGGACATGGTGCCGATCCTGGCGTCGGTCCACAAGACGAGCCGCCTCCTCATCGCCCACGAGGCGGTCGTGCCCTTCGGGATCGGTGCAGAAGTCGCCGCCACGGTGGCGCGCGAAGGCTTCTGGGATCTCGATGCGCCGATTGAGCGCGTCGGGGCTGTGGCGACGCCAGCCCCCTACTCGCCCGACCTCGAGCAGGCCTGGCTCCCGGACCGCGAGAACATCGTCGAGGCCATCCGCCGACTGGTCGCCGTGTAGCTCAGCAGCCCAGCTGGCGGGCGATGACGAGATGCTGAATCTCGTTGGTGCCCTCGCCGATTTCGAGCACCTTGGCGTCGCAGTAGAAGCGGGCCACGGGCGTCTCGAGCATGTAGCCCAGACCGCCGTGGATCTGGACCGCTTCCGACGCCGCCCAGGTCGCCACCCGGCTCGCCTTCAGCTTGGCCATAGCCGCCTCCTTCATGAAGGGCTGACCCGCGTCGCGCAGCGATGCGGCCCGGTAGGTGAGCCAGCGTGCCGCCTCAAGCTCGGTGGCGATATCGGCCAGCTTGAACTGAACGGCTTGGAACTTCGAGATCGGCTGCCCGAACTGGACCCGCTCACGGGCGTAGGCGGTGGCCAGGTCGAGGACCGCCTGGGTCAGGCTGAGCGACAGGGCCGCGATGGAAATGCGCCCCACTTCGAGGGTGCGCAGGAACTGGCCGAGGCCCAGGTGCGGATCGCCCAGAAGGTGCTCGTCGGGAACCCAGACGTCGTCGAGGTAGAGCTCACGGGTGTCGAGGCCACGCCAGCCGATGCCGCGCATCTTCGGTCCCATCGTGAATCCCTGCGTGCCCTTCTCCACGACGAGGCTGGCGAAGCCCGGCTCTCGGCCTTCGGCAGGCTCCGTGCGCGCCAGGAGGGTCACGCCGAACGACATGTCCGTGCCCGCGTTGGAGATGAAGGTCTTGCGTCCGTTGATCAGCCACCCGCCGTCACGCCGTTCGGCCCGGGTCCGGATCCCTCGTGCGTCGGAACCGGCGTCAGGCTCGGTGAGCCCGAACGCGCCCAACCTTCGCCCCTCCGCGAGCGGGCGCAGCCAGCGCTCCCGCTGCTCGTCGTTCCCGAACAGGTACAGCGGGAGCGAGCCGATGGTGACGTGAGCCTGCCAGGCCGCGGCCACGGACTGGTCGGCATGGCCGAGCTGCTCCATGGCGGCGACGAAGCCGACGGTCGACATGCCGATCCCGCCCCACCGCTCCGGGACGAGCATGCCGAGGAGGCCGAGCTGACCCATGTCGCGCAGGAGGTCCGTCGGGCACCGAGCCTCCTCCCAGGCTGGCGGTGCGCGGGGGGCGATCTCCTTTTGAGCGAAGTCGCGGCACAGGTCGACGAGGTCGCGCTCGGTCTCGTTGAGCGAGAAGTCCATGGTGCCGTCAGGTCACCTCCCGGGCCCGAGGTGGGCCAGGAAGCGGGCCGACCAGTCGGGCAGGTCGCCGGGTACGAAGTACCCCTTCTCCTCGTTGATCGCCCCCCAGTGCTCCGCGATGTCCTCGACCGTCGGGTCCGCTGAGACATACCCCGGCGTCGAGGCGATGAAGATGCGCGCGAACCGGCCGGCGCCGGCGGCGTACATCTCTCCGTTGACCGGGCAGTCCTCGTGGGCGAGGAAGGCGACCAGGGGCGCCACCAGGCCCGGCGACATGGGCGATGAGGGGTCGTCCGCGTCCTGGCCCGCCATCCGGGTGAAGGCGGCCGGTGCGATGAGGTTGACCCGGATCCCGTGGGTGGCGCTGGTGGTGGCCAGGCTCCGGGTCAGCCCGATGACGCCGGCCTTGGCGGTGGCATAGGAGAGGTTCTTGGGCAGGCCGAAGATCCCGGACGATGTCGTCATGACGATGCGGCCGTACCCCTGCTCGGCCATCACGGGCCAGGCCGCCCGGGTCGTGTTGAACGACCCCAAAATGTGGACCGCGATGTGCCGCTCCACGTTGTCCAGGTCGGCGTCCGGGAGCCCCGCCCACTTGATGATGCCGGCGTTGTTGATCAGGATGTCGAGGCGTCCGAAGTTCCCGACCGCGGCATCAATGAGCGCCTGTGCGCCCCCCGCCGAGGCGACGTCGTGCTCATCGGCGATCGCCGACCCGCCCGCAGCCGCGATCTCAGACGCGACGGTCGTGGCCACGGTGGCGTCGGTCCCCACGCCCTGCATGGAGCCGCCCAGGTCGTTGACGACGACGCGGGCGCCCCGGTCGGCCAGGAGCAGCGCGTAGGCGCGACCGATACCGCGTCCCGCGCCCGTGATGACGGCGACGCGTCCCTCGAAGCTGTGCTCGCCCACGTCGACCCCGCCCTTCTCTGCCGCCGGCTCGGTGGTGCGGCCTAGTTCTGGGAGGACGTCGCCGCGAGCGGAGCCGTGAAGCCCAGGAGGTCGCCGAGAGTACCCCCCACCATGGCGGCGCGCTCGACTTCGGGCACACCGGCGAAGAGCTGGGTCATGAGCTGTTTGCTGCCCCGGAACGTTCCCTCCGCGTGCGGGTAGTCGTTCCCCCAGACGATGGTCGACAAGCCGGTGATGTGGCGACAGGCGACCGCGACCGGGTCGTCCTGGAAGGAGACGTGGAACTGGCGCCGGACGTATTCGCTCGGCATCAGGGGGTAGGGCCACTTCTCGTTCAGCCGGAAGAGCCTTGCGATGCCCGTCTGCTGGTCGGCGGGGAGGCTGTCGTCCCACACGCCGAGCCACCAGTCGGGGTCCTGGCCGATACCGGTGGTCCAGCACTTGTCCATGCTCCCCACCAACGAAGCCAGCCAGTGCGCGTTGAACTCGATCAGGGCGAAGTGGAGGTCGGGGTAGCGCTCGGGGACGCCCCCACCGACGAGTTCGCAGATGACCTGTTGGGGGACGATCGTGCTGTAGATCGCCTGGGTGACCATGCGCTTCGAGGCCGACTTCTCGGTCACCGGCTGGTTGACCTCCGCGGCATTCTGCATGACCACCTTCAGGGTGGTCGACGCCGGGTCGTTGATCTTTATCCCACCGGTCTGGGTGTGGATGAAGACGTGCAGTCCGGTGGCCTGCGCGGCTGCCCACACCGGGTCGAAGTCACGTGAGTAGTAGGGCTTTGGTGGGGTCGCCGGCAGGAGGATGGCGCGGAATCCGCCGGCGGCGGCGCGCTCGATCTCCACGACGGCGTCGTCCACGTCGCTGAGCGGGATCGGCGCCGTGGGCGCCAGGCGCGAGAAGTACGGCGAAAATCGCTCGACGATGTAGTCGTTGTAGACGCGAGCGTGCGCAATCGACAGCTCGTGGTCGTCGGAATAGAGGCCGAAGAGGGACAGGTTCGGGTGCATGACCCCGACATCGACGCCGTCGGAACTGAGGTCTTCGATGATCATGGCGGGGTCGCCCTCGGGCATCCGCCCGCCCGTCTGGCGGTAGCGGGAGATCGTCCATCCCTCGAACCCCGGTGTGTGGAGCCGCCGAAAGATGCGGGCCCCGCCTTCCACGAGGGGCTCGATCTCGAAGTCGTCCTCCCACACTCCCCGGTCGCGCAGGTTCTTGGGCAGCCGCGTCCGGAAGAGGTCCGTGGGCTCCAGGATGTGCCCGTCGGCGGAAACGACGAGTTGCTTCTCTGCCATGGTTGTGCCCTTCCTGCGCGGGAGCGCAAGATCGATGACCGAGCGCGCACGTACGCGGTACTCTGACTCGAATTCTAGACCAACCGGTCGGTACAGACAATGTGCGAGCGGGCGTCGCCACACGTGGCTCGCGGAAGGGAAGGGAGATGAGCAAGCGGTGGAAGCAGCGCCCGCCCGGCTCGACGTGGGGCGACTGGGGTGACGACGACGAGCTCGGCCGCATCAACCTGCTCACGCCGGAGAAGGTCCTGCAGGGCGTCCGGGAGGTCGAGGAGGGGATCAGCTTCTGTCTCAGCCTGCCCCTCGACTACCCCGGCGGCACCGCGCTGAACCAGCGGCGGTACCCGCCGGTGATCTCGCCGACCGAGGACATGGACGGCAACCCGGGCACCTTCTACAACGTCCCGATGCGCACCATGGACAAGTTCGGCGACCCCAAGTACGTGGACGTGTGGGCTGACGACGTGGTGACCCTTTCCTTGCAGTACTCGACGCAGTGGGACTCACTGGCGCACGTCGGTGCCGAGTTCGACGCCGACGGCGACGGTGTCGAGGAGGCGGTGTACTACAACGGGTACCGGGCCGGCGAGGATCTGGTCGGCCCCAAGCCGGATGCGGCGGGCGACGGCGGGCGCCACCGCTGCTTCGCCCATCACCTGGGGCTGGAACACATGGCCGCGGCCGGAGTGCAGGGCAGGGGCGTCCTCGTCGACCTGGCCCATCACCTGGGGCACGAATGGCGGGGCGTCGATCGCAAGACCCTCGAGGAGATCATGGCGGCGGACAACGTCGTGGTCGAGCCCGGCGACATGCTCCTGCTCCACACGGGCTTCGCGACCGAAGTCCTGCAATGGAACCGCCATCCCGACCCGGTGAAGATCCACACGCTGTGCTCGTACCTCGACGCCCGCGACGAGTCGCTGCTCGAGTGGATCGCCGAGTCGCAGATCGCGGCGCTGGTCGCGGACAACTACGCGGTGGAGGGCATGGTCGGGAAGGATCGCGATCCGAGCCGGCACTCGTTCCTCCCCATCCACCACCTCTGCCTCTTCCGACTGGGTGTCCCGCTCGGTGAGATGTGGTATCTGCACGAGCTGGCGACGTGGTTGCGGGCGCACGAACGGAGCCGGTTCCTGCTCACCGCGCCACCGTTGCGCCTCCCCGGGGTCGTGGGCTCTCCGCTGACGCCGGTCGCCACGGTCTAAGAACGTGAGAGCGCGAAGGCCTCGTAGCCGCTCTCGGTGACCTTGGCGATCTCCGCCAACAGCTTCGGCCGGCCGGCAGAGTTCAGGAGGTACTTGCGCGGCTTTCCCGGGATGTTCGTTCCGAAGTAGTAGCTGCTCTCCCCGAAAGACGGAGGCTTGGTCGCCCACCGGTCCACCATGGCGGTCCACTTGTCCTCTGCGGCGGCGCTGACCTCAATGGTGTCGTCACCGATCGCTCGCAGGTGGACGAGGGTACGGATGATGAAGTCCACCTGGTCGCCGTTGTACCGCGGATTGTTGCCTGCCGCGGCGTGCGGCCCTCCGGGGAAGAAGAAGTTCGGGAACCCGGTGGTCTGAATTCCGAGGAAGGTCTTCGGACCATCGGCCCAGTGGTCGACCAGCGAAAGACCGTCCCGTCCTCGGATACCCATCCGGGAGAGCGCACCCGTCCCGAAGTCGAATCCGGTTGCCCACACGATGATGTCGAACGCGCGGCGTGCGTCCGTGGTCTCGATGCCCTCCGCCGTGACCTGCACCATCGGGGTCGCCCGCAGATCGACGAGCTCCACGTGCGGCTGGTTGTAGACGTCGAAGTAGGCGGTCACGAAGGGCGGCCGCTTCTCGCCGAAGCGGTGATCCTTCGGGATGAGCATGTCCGCCGTCCCAGCGTCCTTGACGATGCCCCTTATCTTCTCGGCCAGGAAGTCGCACCAGGCTGCGTTGGCGTCCCTGTCGAACATCACGTCGCTGTAGTTGCTCGTGAGCTTCGAGAAACCGGGGCTGCGCCACATGTGCTCGAAGAACGCCGTCCGCTCCTCCTCCGAGTCGTCGAATGCCGTGCGCTCGGTGGCGACGTGCAGGAACCCGCTGGGTGAAGTGTGCAGCGTCTCCCGGATCGACTCGAAATCCTTCCTGAGTTGGACCTGCTCTTCGGGCGTGATGGGCACGTTGTTGAGCGGCGTGCACCAGTTGGGGGAGCGCTGGAACACCGTCAGGTAAGCCGCCTTCTCGGCGATGACCGGTATGATCTGCACCCCGCTCGAACCGGTGCCGACCACGGCGACGCGTTTGCCGGTGAAATCGACCGGCGTTGCGGGCCACAGCCCGGTGTGGTGCGACTCGCCCCCGAACTCTTCCCGACCCGGCACGTCGGGGAAGTAGGGGACCGAGAGGACCCCGGTGGCGGCGACGAAGTACCGGGCCCGGACGACGGCTCGGCTGTCGTCCACGATCGTCCACAGACCCGAATGCTCGTCGTAATCGGCTGCCGTCACGCGGGCCCCGAAGCGGATGTGGCGCCGCAGGTCGAATCGGTCCACCACGTGGTTGAGGTACCGCTCGATCTCCGGCTGCCCGGCGAAGTGCTCCTCCCAACGCCACTCTTCGAACAGTTCCTTCGAGAAGAGATAGGCGTAGGTGTAGCTCTCCGAGTCGAAACGCGCCCCGGGGTAGCGGTTCCAGTACCAGGTGCCGCCGACACCGCGGCCCGCCTCGAGCAGCTGCACCGAGAACCCGGCCTCACGGGCGAGGTAGAGCTGGTAGATACCGGTGATGCCTGCGCCCACGACGAGCACGTCCACGTCGGCAGCCGGCCGGCTCGCCGTGCGGTCAGATGCGGGTTGGGGGGCTGTCATGGGTGTCTGCGGCACTCCGCCCATCGTGGGCGCGTGCGGCTCGCGGGCATCTGCATGGTCCCACGGGGCCCACGATTCCGGTTGTACCGACCGGTTAGTATATCTTCTCGGTTGTGCCTGTCCCGGGCACGAGGAGGCACGGCAGATGGCAGTCCTGATGACGGGAGACCTGGGCGCCGGCGCCGGCGCGCGGGCAACAGTCGTCCGTCGAGGAGGCCGCGGCGCATGAACGATGGCGACGTCGGTGTACGGCGGGTGGCGATCGTCACTGGTGGCGCATCCGGCATCGGGCTCGCCGTCAGCGAGCGGCTGGCCGCCGACGGCATGGTCGTCGCGGTGTTCGACCGCGAGGGTGACGCTGCCGAGGAGGCCGCCCGCAAGATCGCGGCGTCGGGAGGGTCGGCCGCGGCCGTCACCGTCGACGTGACCGATCGCGAGCAGATCGAAGCGGGCGTGGCGCGGGTCCGGGAGCAGTGCGGCCCGGCGACCGTCTTGGTGAACAACGCCGGGATCCATGCCGTCGATCCCTTCCTGAAAATCACGCCCGAGAAGTGGCATCGTCTCCTTGAGGTGAATCTCACGGGTACGTTCAACTGCTGCCAGGCTGTCGTGCCCGACATGATCGAGGAGGGCTGGGGGCGCATCGTGAACATCTCGTCGTCCAGCGCACACAGCGGCCAGCAGTTCATGACGCACTACGTCGCTGCGAAGGCGGGGGTGATCGGGTTCACGAAGTCGCTTGCCCTCGAGCTCGGGCCCAAAGGCATCACCGTCAACACGATCCCCCCCGGCTTCATCGATACACCGATGCTGCGCCGCCAGGAGAGCAAGGGCCTCCTCGGTGAGGGCGTCGATCATCACGCTGCGCTGACGCCGGTGCGTCGGATCGGTCGGCCGGAGGACATCGCGGCGATGTGCTCCTTCCTCGTCCGCGATGAGGCGAGCTACATCACCGGCCAGGTCTTGGGAGTCAACGGTGGCCGCAACACCTGAGTCGCCGCGCCTGACGCCGCTCCCGCCGAAGGAATGGCCCAAGGCGGCCGGTGCGGCGCTGGCTCCGCTGCTGCCCCCGACCGGAAAGCCCAAGGGAGAGAACCGTCCCAAGGGGCTCAACGCGCTCGGCGTACTGGCCAGGTACCCGGAGCTCGCGTTGGCTTACAACACCTTCAGCGGTCAGATCATGTACGGGTCGAGACTCTCGGCGCGCCACCGCGAGCTGCTGGTGCTGCGGGTTGCCTCGGTTCGCCATGCCGAGTACGAGTGGCGGCAGCACGTGGCCAGCGCTCCCGACAATGGTGTCGACGCGGGCGAGGTGGCGCGCGTCGCAGTCGGGCCGGAGGCGCCGGGGTGGTCCGACCTGGAGCGGGCGCTCCTCCGGGCCGCCGACGAGCTGCTGGGCGACGCGCTGATCGCGGACGAGACATGGTCGACGTTGGAGGGCGAGCTCGACGAGCGCCAAATGATGGATGTCGTCTTTACGGTCGGTGCGTATGACACCCTGGCCATGGCTCTCCGGACGTTCGCCGTGCCATTGGACGACGACCTGCAGTCCCCATGACCGTCCACGACCGCCGCCGCTCCTCCCTCGGTGTCCCCTACGGGGTCGAGGTCCCAGACCGGATCCCCAAGGAGCGCTACTTCGACCCGGACTTCTACCAAATGGAGGCCGACCTGCTCTGGCCCCGGGTCTGGCAGATGGCATGCCGGCTCGAAGAGATCCCCGGCGTCGGTGACTTCGTCGAGTACGAGATCTTGGACCATTCCGTCGTCGTGGTGCGTACCGGTGACGACGAGGTGCGCGCCTTTGAGAACTCGTGCCGGCACCGCGGCGTCAAGGTCATACAGGGCCGCGGCACGCTCAAGAGCGGCTTCACCTGCCCCTTTCACGGCTGGTGCTACGGCCTCGACGGGGCCAACACCTTTGTGTCGAGGCCCAAGACCTTCTCGGCGCACAACCTGGCGGACGGAGAGATCGACCTGGTCGCGGTGCGCACCGAGTCCTGGGGCGGCTGTGCGTGGATCAACCTCGACCCCGCCGCCCCGCCGCTGCGCTCGTGCATCGAGCCCTTCGCCAGCATCTGCGACGCCTGGCAGGTCGAGGCCCTGCGCACCGAGTGGTGGCACGCCTTCGCGCTCCCGGTCAACTGGAAGCTGGCCCAAGAGGCCTTCTTGGAGCAGTACCACGTGATCGAGACCCACCCCGAGCTCGTCATCCCCAAGCGCTTCGCGCCAAGAGACCCCTCCACCTTCGACCCCGCCGCCTTCGTCGAGGCCGAGCTGCACTACCTCGAGGTGATGAGCGAGGGCATGGGGGGCATGGTCCATGCCAACGACGTGGCCGTGGCCCGGGCCCAGCGCGACATCGAGCTCTCGAACGACCCGGGCCAAGCCATGGCGGCCTGGCACGCCAACCTCAACGACGCCGTGGTCAAGTGGCACACCGAGCGCGGGGCGCGCATCCCCGACCTCAACGAGCTGGAGGCCCGGGGCATCGGCGAGACCATGTACTACTGCTTCCCGCACTACTTCGTGCTCCCCATGTACTCGAGTGCGAGCTCGTATCGCTTCCGGCCCCTCGGGCCCGAAGAGACCCTGATGGAGATCTGGTCGCTCACCCGTTACCCACAAGGTGAAGAGCCCGGCCCACCAGAGCCCCCCGAGCCCTGGGCCTACGACGACCCGAGGGTCCCTCCCATCCCCACCCAGGACTTCTCCAACCTGCCGCGCCAACAACGGGGCCTGCACAACGCCGGCTTCGAGTTCATGCGCCTCTCAGAGGGCATCGAGGGCGGCATTGCGAACTTCGAGCGCACCCTCGACGGCTTCTTGGCCGGCCTCTCCCACGACCAGCTCGCCGCCGCCCTGCGCGCCCTCAACGTGAACCCCCTCGAGCGGCCCGTGGTGGATCTGGGATTCTGAGGGGGATCCGATGACGAACGAAACGACGGAGCAAGTGAGGACGGCGCCATGAGCGAGACGACGTTTGCTGAGGTCGCCGAGGGAGTGCGGGCGGCACTCGCCCGGTACACGCAGGCCTTGGACGACGGACGGACCGACGACGTGGTCGCCACCTTCTGCCCCGATGGTGTGATCGAATTGCCCGGGATGGGGACGCACGCCGGGCACGATGATCTCCGTCAGGCCTACACGAAGTGGGCGCCCCGGCGGCCCCAGCGCCATCTCGTCCTGAACACCGTCGTCGAGACCTGGAGCGACGACAACGCCACCGCCGTGAGCGACGTGGTCTTCATTCTCATGGGTGAAGCCGGTTGGGAAATAAAGCTCGTGGGTCGCTACAACGATGTGCTCCACCGCGACGGCGCTTCATGGCGATTCCATCATCGTGCGGCCACGTTCGTGACCGAGCCGCCACCACGCAAGGAGACCGCATGACCGACGCCACCGACTACGAAGCCTTGGACTTCTTCCGGGGGACGGAGACCGTGGCTGATCCCTACCCGTACTTCGACTGGCTGCGCGAGCAGTGTCCCGTCCGCCGGGAGCCCGAGCACGGTGTGTACATGGTGACCGGGTATGAGGAGGCCTTCGCCGTCTACACGGACCCGGACACGTTCTCGTCATGCAACTCCGTCACCGGCCCGTTCCCCGGGTTCCCCGTCCCGCTCGAGGGGCAGGAGGACGTGAGCGCGTTGATCGAAGAGCACCGGGGCGAGCTGCCGTTCAGCGATCAGATCATCACCATGGACCCGCCCGGGCATCACGATCACCGGCATCTGCTCATGCGACAGCTCACGCCGAAGCGGCTCAAGGAGAACGAGGACTTCGTCTGGCGGCTGGCGGACCGCCAGATCGACGAGCTCATGGGGGCCGACGAGCACGAGCTCATGACGGGATACGCCAACCCGTTCGCCATGTTCGTCATCGCCGACCTGCTCGGCGTCCCTGAGGCGGACCACGAGGAATTCCGCACCGCCCTGTCCCGCCAGAACCGGGGCGGCGGAGTCGGCAGCACCAAGACCGAGATGTCGCACAACCCCCTGGAGTGGCTCTACGAGCGGTTCAGCCGCTACATCGAAGACCGCCGCCGCGCGCCGCGCGACGACGTCCTCACCGCACTCGCCAGCACGAGGTTCCCGAACGGCGATCTCCCCGAGGTCATCGACGTCGTGCGTGTGGCCACCAACGTCTTCGCGGCCGGGCAGGAGACGACCGTCCGCCTCCTCGGTACCGCCCTGCAGCTGATCGGGGAGCGCTCGGACCTGCAGCAGCTGCTCCGCGACCGACGCGAACTCATCCCGAACTTCGTCGAGGAGACCCTCCGCATGGAGGCCCCGGTCAAGGGCGATTTCCGGCTGGCGCGCTGCCCGGTCTCCGTGGGCGGGGTCGACATTCCGGCCGGTGTCACGCTGATGGTGCTCAACGGCGCTGCGAACCGCGATCCGCGCCGCTTTCCCGATCCCAACGAGTTCCGGGTCGAGCGCGACAACGCGCGCGAGCATCTCGCCTTCGGTCGCGGCGTGCACAGCTGTCCGGGAGGCCCGCTGGCCCGGTTGGAGACCCGGGTCAGCATTGAGCGGCTCCTGGACCGCACCACGCACATCGGCATCTCCGAGGAGCACCACGGTCCTCCCGACGCCCGCCGCTACGACTACATGCCCACCTATATTCTCCGCGGCCTCACCCGACTCCACCTGGAGCTCACCCCGGCCGAGCCGGCGTTGTGAGAGCAGGGGAGCGGCGGATGGCGGGACAGAGGAGCATGAGATGATCTTCAACGTGGTCAAGCAGCCGGTCCGCGCCAAGTACGCCGACGATTTCCCGACGTTGATTGCGGACTACATCGCCGCCTCACGGGCGGAGCCCGGCAACCTCTTCTTCGACTGGTGCCGCAGTGCCGACGACCCCAATCTTTGGTTCCTCATCGAGGGATTCCGGGATGCCGAGGCCGGCGAGGCGCACGTGTCGTCCGAGCACTTCAAGGCGGCGATGGCCGACATGCCTCACCTTCTCGCCGCGGCTCCCGAGATCATCCACGTCGAAGCGCCCGGCGAGGGCTGGGGCAGTGTGAGCGAAGGCGCCTGACCCGAGCCAGGAACGGCGGAGCCGAAGCGCTATTCGTCGAGCAGATCGGGCTGGACCGACACGATCCAGTCGTAAAGCGGTTGGAACGCCCGCCAACCGGCCATGTACGGTCCGACCTGACCCGCCGTCTTCTTCGCTTGATCGGGATCGATCAGCACCGGAATGCCAGCGGCCTCAGCCAGCAACTGCGCCTGGCAGGTGCGCTCCATGGTGATGAACCACCAGGCCGCTTCGTCGACCGACGTCTGCCCGACGGTCAGGAGCCCGTGGTTCGAAAGTATGACGGCCTTGTTCCCGCCCAGTGCATGGGCGAGGCGCTTGCCTTCCTCGAGATCGAGCACGACGCCGGTGTAGTCGTCGAAGAGCGCGTGGTCCTCGTAGAAGGTGCAGGCGTCCTGGGTCAGGGGATCGAGCAGCCGGCGTAGCGACGACCACGCCTTGCCGTGCACGGAATGCGCGTGCGCGGCCGCCACGACGTCGGGCCGCGCCGCATGCACTTGCGAATGGATGGCGAAGGCTGCCAGGTTCACGGGCCAGTTGCCGTCGACCACCTCACCCTGGTCGTTCACGAGGATCAGGTCCTTGACGCGGATCATCTTGAAGTTCATGCCGAACGGATTGACCCAGAAGTGGTCCAGGAGCTCTGGGTCCCGGGCGGTGATGTGCCCGGCGATGCCCTCGTCGAACCCGAAATGCCCGAACAGTCGAAAGGCGGCCGCCAGGCGCTGCTTGCGGTGGCGGCGCTCGTCGTCGGGGTTGTCGAACGAGGGAAATGTCACCGGAAGTCGGTCGGACGGCACAGTCTCATCCTAAGACACGGTCCCACGGAAGACAACGAAGCCCACCGGCTGGCGCCGGCGCCGGCGTCGGCGCTCAGGCCGGGCGGAAGTAGGGCAGGGAGATCTGGTCGGAAGCCGGGTGGAACTCCACCGTCAGCCGGAGATCCTCGTGCAGCGCCTCGGGCTCGCAGCCGATGACGGCGCTCAGCATCCAGAACCCCTCGTCGAGGCGGACCACCGCCGGCGCGTACGGCACCTCGAAGGTGGGGTCGGGTGGCCGCCAGACCACCGTCCAGCTGTAGAGCGAGCCCTTCCCTGCGCTCTCCTCCCACACGGGTGACGTCGCGTGGCAGGAGGCACACACGCTGAACGCACTGAGGCCGCGGTACGAGCACTCGGAGCAACGTTGGTAGAGCAGTTGGTGCCGCCGGCAGGCCTCCCAGTAGGCCTTGCTGCGAAGACTGGGGCGCGGGGCCGGGATCCCCCCGGTCTGCGGCTGCAGGAGGCTCATGGACGTTCCCGGCCGAGGAGGAGGACGTCGCAGAAGAGGGCACCGGCCCCACCGTTCGAGCACAGGGCGACCTTCGCCCCGCCGACCTGGTTCGAAGAGCACGTGCCGCGCAGCTGCTGGGTCGCACGGATGACTCGCTGCAATTGCTGGGCGTTGATCCCCGGATGACTGAAGGACATGGTGCCCCCGTCGGTGGTCACCGGGAGGATGCCGCCGGGTCCGATGTTTCCGTCTTCGACGAACGGGCCACCCTCACCGGGCCCGCAGAAACCGAATGCTTCGAGTTGTCTGATGATCTCGAAGGAGAAAGGGTCGTAGAGCTCGGCCACGTCGACGTCGGCGGGTGAGAGGCCGGCCATGGAAAAGGCCTGTCGGGCCGCCCGGGCACCGACCAGTCCGGCCGGAATGGCATCGGAGCGCGGCTGCCAGTCCCAGACGGGGGCGACCACGTATGCCGGTCCGAAGGAGTCGCTGGCACCACCGAGAATCCACACGGGAGCGCCACCCTCGCCGGCGCGCTCCGCTGTGGTCAGGACGATGGCACAGCCACCCTCCGACGTCGTGGCGCAGTCGAGCAGGTGGAAGGGGTCGGCGATCATGCGCGAGGCCAGGATGTCGGCCGGGGAGAAGGGCCCCCGGCCGAAGTAGACGGCATCGGGGTTGACGTGGCCGTTGGTCCGGATGACGGCGGCCACGGCGGCCATCTGCTCCGGCGTGGTGCCGTAGGTGAGCATGTGCCGCCGTGCCATGAGTGCGAATTCGGCCGCTGTGAACATCCCGTAGCCGACGACGAGCTCATTGGCCGGCCGGGTCCAGGGTGCGGTCGAGGACCGATCGGAATGGACGCCGGCACCACCGGCGGCGAGGAGCACAACCTTGCACTGACCGGTGGTGATCAGGGCCGCCGCGTCGAGGAGGGCGGGAATGCCCAGCGAGCTCGGCCGGCGGGTGCACGGGCCGAGGCCCAGCTCGAGGGCGATCTGCGCGCAGTCCGTCCCGACGACCCCGTCGACCTCGCGCGGTGAGACGCCGGCGTCGGCCAGCGCCCCGAGCGCCCCCACCAGGGCGATGGACGTCGAGTCGTGGTCCGGCAGGGCCCGGGCTTGCACCGTGTTGCAGACGCCGACGATGGCCACACCGGCAAAGGCATGCGGCGCGGCGACAGTCACGGATGGATTGTCTCAACGAGTGGAGGCTCCAGTCCAAAGCGCCCGGCTAGCCTGCGCCGGAACGGGGTGGGACGGGGCTGCATTGTCGGGGCCATGGTGGCCCGGGGGTTGGGAAGAGAGTGAACCAAGGGCATTCGGGCGGCACGCCGTCTCGTCTGCGATGCGTCGTGTTGACGGTCCTGACCACGTTGGTGCTCGCCGTGCCGCTTGCGTCCGGCGCCGCCACCGCCACCGCGACCGCGGCCACCGCCCCCGGGGGCGGCGACATCGCCTGGTCACCCTGCCCGAACGTGTCCGGCTACTTGTGCGGAACCCTGCGGGTGCCGCTGGACTACGCCGATCCGTCCCGGGGATCGGCGTCCCTGGCCGTGATGGAGCATCCGGTGCCGCAGAGCAAGGGTGTCATCGTCTTCAACCCCGGCGGGCCGGGGGAGAGCGGGGTGCTGATCCTGCCCATCCTGGCGTCACTCGTGCCCGACGCCGTGAAGGACCAGTTCACCCTGGTGAGCTTCGACGAGCGGGGAACGGGCTCGAGCGAGCCGTTTCTCTGTGGGCCGTCGGCCGTGGCGGCGAGCAGCGCAGTGGCGGGAACCCCGGCCGCGACCCGGGTCTTCGCCGATCTGGAGCGCTCCTGCCGGGCCCGGTATCCCGCCTTGTTCCCGACCGTGAACACCACGACATCCGCCCGCGACATGGACCAGCTGCGGGCTGCGCTCGGGGTGAAGACGATCGACTACTACGGCCTGTCCTACGGGACGGCGCTGGGCTCGGTCTACTCGCAGCTCTTCCCGCATCGCGTCGGCGCCATAGTTCTCGACGGGGCGGTGGACGCCAACCTGAGCCTGATCACCGATGCGCACGCCGATGCCGATGCCATTGAGACGGCGCTGACGCGCCAGCTCGACGATTGCACCTCTAAGCCAGGGTGCCCGTTGGGCCCGGATCCGGTCGCCTTCTACGAGAAGCTGCAACAGCAGCTGAGTCGCTCGCCGCTCGCGGCGCCGGCCGGCGGCGATACGACGCTGGTGACCGTGGGCGATCTGTACACCGCCACGTTGCTCTACCTGTCCGCTCCGATTTTCACCCCCGGGTACTTCCCTGCACTGGTTGCCGCGGCGGCCGGCAACGGTGCCCCGCTCCGGTCGGTCGCGCTCGGGCTGGAGGACGACCTGAATGGAGCGCCGCTCGTGGGCCCGCTGTGGACGATCACCTGCAGCGACGCGGTCACTCACCCGGACGCGCGCACGACGGCGGCGTTGGCCCGCACGTTGGCCGCCCGGGACCCCCTGGGCGGGGCCGAGGCCGTGTCCAACTACCTCATCGGGTGCCCGGGCTGGGGCACATCGAACGAGCCCGTCCCGAGTCTGTCGCCGCACGGCGCGTCGGCCCCTCTGGTGATCGGGAACGTGTACGACCCCAACACGCCGTATGTCATCGCCCCCAAGCTCGCCGCGGTCGTGGGCGGACGGCTCGTGACGTACGTGGGCGACGGGCACACCTGGCTGCTCAACGGATCGACGAACACCTGTATGGCCAATATCGTGACGTCGTACATCGTCGACCGGGTCTTGCCCGCCGAGGGAACGCGGTGCACCGCCTCGCCGTGACGCGTCAGATGTACATGCCGCCGTTGACGCCGATCAGCTGGCCGGTGATGTAGCTGGCCTCGTCCGAACACAAGAACGCGCAGGTGGCCGCGATGTCGTCGGGCGTTCCGGCCCGCCCCGTCGGGACCATGCTCCCCATTGCGTCGACACTGGGCACATTGCCCACCCCAGCGGCGTTTCTGGCCATGGGCGTGTCGACGATGGTCGGTGGGATGGTGTTGACGGTGATGCCCTGGCCCGCGAACTCCCGCGCGAAGGCCTTCGTGAGGCCGATCACCCCGCCTTTCGACGCCACGTAGTGCGCCATGCGCGGCGCTCCTGATTGGGCGCTCGACGACGAGATGGTCACGATGCGACCCCACTGCGCCGCCGCCATGTCAGGCACCGCCAGCTGCATACACGTAAAGGTGCCCGTCAGGTTGACGGCCAGAATGCGATCCCACTTCTCGGCGGTGATGTCGGCCACGGCGTCGAAGGACTCGATCCCCGCGCTGGTCACGAGGATCGCGACGGGCCCGAATTCCTTGCGCACCTCGGAGAACACGCGCTCCAAGCCGGCACGATCGGCCACGTCGACCTCGTAAGACGTGGCCGGCAGACCCTGGCCGGAGAGGTCCGTCGCCTCCTTGGCCGCCGCGGCGCCGTCCCGGTCGAGCAACGCCACCGCGTGGCCGTCCGCGGCGAACCGACGGGCGACACCGAGGCCGATCCCCGAGGCCGCCCCGGTGACCACGGCCACGCGGCCGCTCACCGGGATCCCTCGGCCGGGGTGAATTCGATGTGCAGCTGGTGCAGGCCGCGGAGGATCCAGGTGGGCTCGTACTCGAAGTGGCGGGCCGAGGGCGGCCCGTGGTGTTCCTCGGAGAGCCGGATGTCACGCATCCGGTCGAGGATGCGCGCAATGCTGACCCGGCCCTCAACGCGGGCCAGGGGCCCGCCGGGGCAGGCGTGCACGCCGCGTCCGAAGGCCAGGTGGACCTTGGCGTTGGGCCGGTCGAGCCGGAACTCGGCGGGACACTCGAAGAGCCGGGGGTCGCGGTTCGCCGCTCCGTTGAGCAGCATCACCGGCGAGCCAGCGGCGATGTCGACCCCGGCGATTTTGGTCGATCGGCGGGCCAGCCGGAAGTCCGACTTCACCGGGCTCTCAATACGCAGGCACTCTTCGATGAAGTCGGGGATGCGGTCCGGATAGGCCCGGAGCTCGTCCTGCAGGTCGGGGTATTCGCAGAGGTACTTCAGGCCGACGGCCAGCAGGCGTGCGGTCGTCTCCTGGCCGGCGGCGAACAGGAATGTCGCCGTCCTGACGACCGCGGTCACGTCCGGCGTCGACCCGTCCGGGTAGGTGGCCTGGGCCAAACGCGTCAGTGCATCCTCGCGGGGCTCGCGCCGGCGCTCCTCGATGTACTGGGCGAACCAGGTATCGAGCCCCTCGAGGGCGTTGCCGATGTCGGCGTCGCCGCCGAGCTCGCCGGGCGCATGGCTCAGTCCGAAGAATTCGCGCAACCGCTGGTGGTCGGTTTCGGGCACCCCGAGGACGTCCGCCACCGCGAGCATGGCGAACGGCTGGGTGTACGCGCTGATGAACTCGCAGCGGCCGGCTCCGACGAACTCGTCGATCTGCCGGTCGGCCAGTCCCCACATGAACGCTTCGTTCTCCTTCAGGCGCTTCGGCGTGAGCAGGCGCATGACCAGGGCACGCTCCTGCGTGTGCATGGGCGGGTCCATGGTCACCATGTGCTCGCTCATGGGCAGCTGGTCCCGGTGGCCGTCAATGATGGCGCCGACGTCGTCACCCTCGAGGGGGACCGGGAAGGTCGCAAAGGGGCCGATCACGGAGTTGCAAGACGAGAAGGTCTCGGTGTCGAGGTAGATCTCCATCGCCTCCTCGTAACCCGAGACTGCGACCACGCCGAGGTTGTCGGTGGGAAGGACGGGGCACTGTGCCCGCAGGTGGTCGAAGTACGGGTAGGGATCCTCCACGAGCGATTGGTCGCTGAAGAAGTCGATCGTCTCCCAGTCGGGCAACGCGGTCTCCCTTCGTCTCCCCGCTTCGGGCGGGACCGACCATGCTGTGCAGGTGCTCAGCATGTTTTGACGAATGCTTAGCACCGGTGTCCATATGTGACAAGTTGTCGGGATGACGATGGCGTCGCAGCCGAGACGGATCGGCGCGGCCGACTCCAAGACCAGGGCCCAACTGCTCGGTGCCGCCGAACAGCTCCTGCTCGACGAGGGCTACGCGGCCGTCACCTCACGTCGCGTCGGGGCGAAGGCGGGGCTCAAGCCGCAACTCGTCCACTACTACTTCCGCACCATGGACGACCTCTTCTTGGAGGTCTTCCGGCGCCGGGCCGATGAGAGCCTCGCCCACTTCGAGCGGACGGTGGCGGCCGACAACTCTCTGCGGACGCTGTGGCAGCTGAATGCCGATCCGCGGGGGGCCGCCTTCATGACCGAGTTCGTCGCGCTGGCGAACCATCGCAAGTCCATCCGCACGGAGATCGCGCGCTATGCCGAGCGCTCCCGCGCCGCCCAGCTGGTGGCGCTGACGGCCGCCCTCGACGCGCACGGCATCGCTCCGGAGCAGCTACCGGCGATCGTCGCCCTGCTGCTGATGACCGGCCTCTCCCAGGTGCTCGCTCTCGAGCGCGGCCTGGGCGTCACCGCGGGTCACGACGCCACCAATGAGTTCGTGCAGCGCGTTATCGAGCAGCTTGAGCCATGAGCAGCCGCGGCTGGGCCGCGGCAACGGCATCCGCCCGCAGGTACCGGATCGTCTGACGGTAGGAGCCGGCCAGGCTGTCCTCGCGGTAGCTCAGGTCGTTCTCGGCGCAGAAGGCCTTCACGAGGCGCTGGGCCCGGGCCAGGTTCGGACGAGGCATGCTCGGGAACAGGTGGTGCTCAATCTGGAAATTGAGACCGCCGAGAGCGACGTTCGTGAACCAACCGCCGGCCACGTTGCGGGACGTGATCACCTGGCGTCGGACGAAGCTCAGTCCCTGGTCGGGGTCCACGAGGGGCATCCCCTTGTGGTTGGGGGCGAAGCTGCACCCCAGGTACACCGAGAAGACGGCCTGCTGAATCGCGATGAACGCCACGGCCTTCAGGGGGGAGAGGACCCAGAACACGCAGGCGAGGTAGAGGGCGGCGTGCATGCCGAGGAGCGCGGCCTCTAGGAAGGCGGTCCGGTCGCGCTGGCGGATCAGTCGCCGAATTCCCAGCACGTAGATGCCCGTGCTGCGCAGGATCATGAGCGGGAAGAACAACGGGGCCTGCCACTTCGTCATGAACCGTGCCGTCCGGCCCGGCTGGGGCGGTTGCCCGTCGCCGGCCGGCGCGCCGACGGCTGCCGCGCTGACGTCGGGATCGCGGCCGACTTCGTTGGGATGCGCGTGATGCGCGCTGTGCTTCGGCACCCACCAGCCGAAGCTCATGCCGATCAGGACGTTTCCCACGGCCAGCCCGAGGGCCCGGTTGGCCCGCCTGGACCGGAAGACCTCGTGGTGGCCGGCATCATGCCCGACGAAGCCGAGCTGGGTGAAGGCCAGGCCGAGAAATCCGGCGACCGCGAGCGCCCACCACGAGCTCCCGATGAGGATCAATGCGGCGAAGCCCACCCCGAAGGCCGCGACAGTGAGTGGGATCATGACGCTGTAGTAGCCGAACCGGCGATCGAGGAGTCCCGCCTCTCGGACCCGTCGAGCCAAGACGCCGAAGTCCGCTTGCGTTGTGTCGATGGTGGCCGTGGGCACAGTTCCGCTCCCCGTATTCGTGGTCGAGCGCTACCGGGAATCTAGGCAACCCTGTGTGTCGACACTCAGTAATCCGTATCCGGGATTCTAGTAATCCGTATCCGGGATTCTAGACCCCCTTCGGGCCGCCTGTCGGTACAGGCCGGCGCGGCGGGCCTGTACCGTGGGACCGGACTCAGGAGGCGGGAGTGCGGGAGCCTCCGAACTGCCTGATGACAGCGTCCCCGAAAGCCGCCAACGTCTCGGGTGGGGCGAAGTCGCAGAACCACGCATAGACCCGCTCGACACCGCGCTCCTGCAGCGTGCCGAAGTAGTCGACCAGCTCGGCTGCGCTGCCGACGATCGGGATCGACCCGAAGCGCCGCCGGGCCGTCGCCTCGATCTCGTCACGCGGGCCGCCGGGCGGGACGAAGGCCACCTGGACCTGCAGCGAACAACGGGCGTTCCCCGAGAGCGGGCGCATCTCTTCGAGCCTGTCGACGATGTGGGTGTGCACGTTCCACCAGTCGGCATGGGCGGCCACAAGCCGCATCGTTCCCTTGCCGGCCCCGCCGATGACGATCGGGATCTGCCCGACCGGGCCCGGTCGCTGCTGCGCGCCGTGCAGCGTGAAGTGCTCGCCCTCGTAGTCGAGCGTCTCGCCGGCCCAGAGCGCCTTCATGATCTCGAGCGATTCCCGCAACCGGCTCAGCCGCGCCTTCGGCTCGAGAGATCCGATGCCGAACGTGCGGAACTCGTCGGCCACCGAGCCCCATCCGATGCCGAGTTCGAACCGCCCCCCGGACGCCTGGTCGATGGAGACGGCCTCGCGCGCCAGGACGGCCGGGTGCCGGAACGAGTCGCAGAGGACCAGCGACCCAACCCGAAGGTGCTCGGTCCGGCTGGCGAGCCAGGCGCTCGTGATCATCGCCTCGGTCATGGGTTGGCTCTCCGCCAGTGGCGGGGCCATGTGGTCCATGTTCGCGATGCCGTCGAACCCGGCCGCCTCGGCGGCACGGGCGCGCAGCACCATCTGGTCCATGGTCAGCCGCATCTGCGGCAGGTAGAGCCAGAATTCGAGCGGGCTGTTCACGGGAGACTCCTCGTCAGCATTCGGCCGGGTTCGGCGTGGACGGTGCCCCAGTCCGGCTTGGTGACACGCCGGCCCGAGGATATCTAGGGTTCTCCTGCGGGCGACAACCGGTGGGGTCGGGCCCGACGCGAGGAGGACGATGAAGGCTGTACGCAGTGTGGAGGGGGGAGTGGCCGTCGTCGATCTCGACCAGCCACCCGGCATCGGCGAGGTGCTCGACATGCGGGCCACGAGCATCTGCGGCTCCGACCTGAGCTACATCAAATTCGGGAGCCGGGCCATCCTGGGCCACGAGCTCGCCGGTGTGCGGGAGGACGGCACTGCGGTGGTCGTCGAGGCCATCTACGGCTGCATGGAGTGCGCGCAGTGTGTTCGTGGTGCGTACAACCTGTGCCCGACCCACGGGCAGCGCGCCCTCGGCGTGAGCGCCGACGGCGGCATGTCGGAGCAATTCCGCGCCCCGACGGCCAGGCTGGTTCCCCTCCCTCCCGGTCTCGATGTGCGCGACGCGTCCATTGTCGAGCCTGCGGCCGTCTCGTGGCATGCGCTCGGGCTCGCCGGTGCCGCTCCGGGGAGCCACGTCGCCGTCGTCGGTGCCGGCGCGCTCGGGTTGCTCGCCGTGGCCGGGGCCCGGCGGCTCGGCGCGGACGCCGTCGCGCTCGAGGCGCGCCACCCCTACCAGAAGGAGGCGGGAGAGCGACTGGGCGCGCGCGTGGGCGCCGATGGCGTCTACGACGTCGTCGTCGAGGCGGCGGGCACCGAGGCGAGCTTGGCCAGGTGTGGTGAGCTCGTCGCACCGGGTGGGACGATCGTCGTCCTCGGCGTGCATTTCGGTCCCGTGCAGTTGGACTGGATGCCGCTCTTCCAGAAGGAGGCCAGGGTCATCCCGTCACTGGGTTACAGCGCCAACGACGGCGGTCGCGAAATGGAGGACGCAGCCGCCATGCTGGCCGACGACCCCGACATCGTCCGCACCGTGATCACGCACCGCTTTCCGATGGAAGACGCCGCCGAGGCGTTCCGCGTCGCGTCCGAGCGCGCGAGCGGTGCGGTCCGCGTCGTCATCGAGCCGTCCTGAGGGGAGGCGGCGGAAGTTCACCCGGCACACCGATGCTGTTGAGCACGGCGGCGAGGCACAGGTAGCCCCCGATCACGAACAGCAACTCGAAGATCTCCGCCGGGGTGAAGTGTGCCGCCAGGTCCGCCCACGTGGCGTCACCGACCCGCATGGTCGTCGACTATCTCGTCGACTGCGGTCAACAGGGCCCGCTCGAACGGCGTCCAGACCGCAGCCCCCGGTCCCTCGGGGACGGCGTCGATCTGCGCCGCGCGCAGGCCGGTGTCGCCGCCCATGCGGGCGTGCTGCGCCCACTCGTACCCCGACTGCGTGCGCCAGGCCACCCGGAGGACGAGGAGCTCCCGGACGGGCGCGCTGAGACAGGCGTCCTCGCCGGCCAGCATCTCGGTGAAGGGGAGCCAGGAGGCGCTGACGGGGAGGTGATGGGCGAACATCTCGAGCACGATCGGCATAGGCGGCGCGTCCGGCGCCCGGACAGGTAGCGCTCGGGCCGGCGCAGGAACTGCAGCAACGTGGAGCGGGTCTCGTCGTCCCAGTCGGTGAATGGGACGGGGGCCAGCCGCGGCTCATCGGGAGCTGTCATGTGTCCTTTCTGCCGTTGTGTGTCGTCAGCGCCTCCGCAACTGGGGATCGGCCGGCTGCAGCCATGTGGTGACGACCGCGTCCGCCTTAGCCAGCTCGCCCTCGGTGACGTAGAGGCCCCTCGTGGGCAGGGTCGCGTCGAGCTCGACGAGCACCGGTCGCAGGTGCACCTCAACGGCGAGGGCGTGGTGGGCTCCCGCGCCGGGTTCCCCACGACGAGACCGAGCCTGGGCATGGCTGCGATCAACCGAAGGTGGCGATGACCTGGGGCAGGTCGACGATGGTCCGGATGCCCGGTTCCGCCGCACAGACGAAGGGGATGGCGTTGACCGGTCGGTGCGCCGTGAGGCCGGGCGACGTGGCCGCCCACTCGTCGGGTGGCACCGGGAACCGGATGTCGACGTCGAGCGGCGTGTCGCCCTGCACGAGCACGTGCCAGCCCGTCTGGCGCAGGTCCCAGTCCGGCTCGACGTCGCTCGTCAAGTACCAGTTGGCGCTGAACGTCACGAGCGGCTGCCCGTCCCGCATGCCACGGACCTGCATCCGCTGCGCGCCGATGCTGCCGGCCGGCAGATGGCCGGCCGCAACGTCCACGTCGTGGCGGGCCGTGGCCACCTGCCCGGTCGCCTCGACCGTGTCGAGCGGGAGCGAGAGTGCCTCGGCGAGCACCTCGAGCGAGCCGGCGAACGAAGCGCCGCCGTGGGCCTCGACGCCTCTCGGGTCGAAGCTGGCGGGGTCGCGCCCGAACCCCATCAGGTCGAAGATGAGCTCCGGCGAGTTGCGCGACGACATGTCGGCGAACTCCTCAATCAGCAGATGATCGAGGCGCCGTTGCAGCGACGTCAGCACGAGCGGCAGCGCCTCGGTGATGAACCCCGGGCTCGAGCCCGTGCTGTGCAGCGAGGACTCCCCTTGCGCGCAGGCCGTCTCGAGCCGGCGGCGGGTTTCCGGATCGAGCCGGGCCGGATTGTGGAATTCGCTGCGGGTCGACACCACGTTCGCGCCTGCCCCGAGCAACAGGCACAGCACGTCCAGATCCACCCGGTCGGCCATGTAGAGGACGCAGTCCGGCTGCAGGGCGAGGATCTCGCCCACGTCGCGCGTGGCCCGCACGCCCGTGGGTGCGGCGCCGCACAATTCTCCGGCGTCGCGCCCGGCCTTGTCCTCCGAGTAGACGTAGAGCCCCACCAGGTCGAAGTCCGGATGCTCTATGACTGCGCGCAGGGAATGCGAGCCGATATTCCCGGTGGCCCACTGGACCACCCTGTAGCGATCGGCGCTCATGACGGGACGAGGACCGGCAGCTTCTCCCACCCCCGCACCGTGGAGGTCCGTGCCTGTACCGCGTTGGCCGTGTCGACCTCCCACTCTGGGAAGCGCCGCAGGAGTTCTTCCAGCGCGACGCGCGCCTCGAGTCGCGCCAGGTGCGCGCCCAAACAGAAGTGCAGGCCGTACCCGAAGCTCAGGTGGCGCTGGGCCTTGCGGTGGATGTCGAACGTGTCGGGGTCGGGGAACTCCCGCTCGTCGCGGTTGGCCGACGCGTTGAGGAGCACCATGACGCTCCCGGTTGGAACGGTTCGGCCGTGGTGCTCGACGTTCGTGGTCACGTAGCGCGCCTGGACGGGGGAGGGCGGTTCGTAGCGCAGGCACTCCTCAATGGCGGCCGGAATCAGCGACGGGTCGTCTACCAGCGCCTTGCGCTGGTCGGGGTGCTCGGCCAGGAGCTTGCCGGCCCAGCCGATGAGGCGCGTCGTGGTCTCGTTCCCGGCCCCTGAGAGCAGGCCGATGTAGCCGAGGATCTCGTCGCGGGTCAGGGTGCGCACGGTTCCGTCCACGTCGGTGAACTCGGCGGTGAGGAGCTCCGTCATCAGGTCGTCGGAGGGATGCTCCGCTCGCCAGTCGATGTAGGCGCCGTAGTCGGAGTCGGTCTGCCGGCTGGCATCGATGTCGACCTCGGGCATGACACCCGCTTCGAGCCGCAGGCCCTCGTCGATGTGGTCGCGGATCGCCTGCTGGTCCTTCTCGGGAATGCCGAGCAGCATGCCGATGGTGCGCATCGGGATCTCCGCGCCCAGGTCGAGGATGAAGTCGAAGTCCCCCTGGCCGACCAGAGGATCGAGCGTGCGTGCCGCGAAGTCCCGCACCTGCGGCTCAATGGCCGCCATGCGCCGGGGCGTGAAGACGCGGCTCATGATGCCGCGATGGAGATCGTGGTCCGGCGGGTCCTCGAAGATGAACAACCCCGGGGGCATCTCCATCTCCGCTTTGATGATCTCGAGCACCGAGCCCTTGGCCGAGCTGTACGTCTGCCATTCGACCGCGGCGCGCTCCACGTCCTCGTACCGGCTGATGGCGTAGAAGTCGTACTTCTCGTTGTAATAGAGGGGGGCCTCGTCGCGCAGCCGTTTCCAGACCGGGTAGGGGTCGGCGTCGATCTCGAAGTCGTAGGGGTCGTAGTAGGGCGCGGGCGCGGTGGTGGTCATGAGTGTCCCCTTTCAGCTTCGCGGGCGGGTCAACCTCTCGCTTCTCGTGCGGCCAACGGTCGAAAGTATCATTGCTGTATGGAAAGAGGACCATTCCCAAAGGGCTGGCCCTCCATCCCAGCGATGCGGCGACCACCCGGCACATCGGTCTCGGCGCGACGTACTCGACGACCTACTACTCGCCGTATCACGTGGCCCGCACGTTCCGCCTGGTCGTGCCCGAGCTGCAGCGCCGGGGTGTTTTCGCGACCGCTACACGGGCTCGACGCTCCGGGCGCATCTCTGTCTCGGGCGCCCCGCGTCGCTCCACGTTGCCTGACACGTCCATCTGCGTTGTCCCAGAGAGCTGGCACCGGCGCAGATGTCCGGTTGCGCTGTCACGATGGCGTGTGACCGGCCCGTGCCGACAGCCGTACGGCGGGGGGTGACGTGCCAACCGTCGCCCGCCATACTGACGGCATGGAAACGTTTCGTCACTCGGACTCGATCGTGATCAACCGCCCGCCAGAGGTGCTCTACGACATGGTGGCGGACGTCACGCAGATGGGCGCGTTGAGCCCGGTGTGTGCGGCCTGTTGGTGGGACGAGGGCGACGGCCCGCGGGTGGGCGCCAAATTCACGGGCCGGAACGAGCGGCCCGAGCGAACGTGGGAGACCCGCTCAGAGGTCGTCGTGGCAGATCCCGGCCGGGAGTTCGCGTGGGTCGTGGCTGAGCCACCGACCCGAGCCCGATGGGGCTATTCATTCTCTGCGGTGGACGGCGGCACCGAAGTGACGGAGACATGGGAGCTGCCTCCGGAGGGCGCCGCGTTCTTCGAAAAGATGTTCGGTGATGACGCGCTCAAGGAAATTACGGTGCGCAGCGACGCTGCGAAGAGCGGCATCGGGGAGACCTTGGCTGCCATGAAGGCGATCGCAGAGGCCTGACCACTCCGTGCGCACCACGACATCGGGGTGAATGTCGCGTCAGAGCCTCTTCACCAACGGAATGTTGTAAAGAGCGGACCAGTTGGTGCTCACAATTTTCGCTTTACTGTCATCGGAGAGAGGCAGCTTGTCGAATGAGTCCACGGCGTGCGGGTACTTCGAGTCACCGTGCGGATAGTCGGTCGAAAAGATGATGCGTTCGTCACCGAACGTCTCCACGAAGTGCGGCACCGTCACTTCGTCTGCCTCGACGGAGACCCAGCAGTTGCGCTTGAAATACTCCGAGGGCGGCATCGTGAGCTCCGGCGCCTCGTACCAGCCCGTCCACTCCCAGTGCTCGTCGAGGCGGTACATGAACCACGGCGCCCACGAGCAGTTACCTTCGAGCAGCGCCACCTTCAGGTCCGGGAAGCGCTCCAGCACGCCACCGCCGCACAGGCACGCTGTCACGAACTGGATTCCCAGCGGCTGACTAAACGTGTGCCAGAGCATCAACTTCTCCAGCACCTCCAGGCCGAAGTCGGGAGTCAGGTAGGTCTGGCCCCCGCCGTGGAAGGAGAGTGGCACGCCCAGTCGCTGGATCTCCGCCCACAGCGGGTCGTAGGCCGGGTGATGCCATGGCCGCCGGTTCACCGTCGCCGGCGGGAGGAAGATCGACTTGAATCCGAGCTCCTCGACACAGCGCCGCGCCTCGACGACGGCACCGGCCACGTCGTGCGCCGCGACCATGCCCGAGCCGTACATGCGGTCCGGGGCGTGGTCGCAGAAGTCCTTGAGCCAATCGTTGTAGGCGCGCGCAATAGCGGTGGCGAACTCTGGCTCCAGGCCGTCGGTGCCGATCTGTTCGGACGAGTCCAGACCGAGCACGAACAGCCCGCGGGAGGGGAACAGCACCGCCATGTCGAGCCCCTCGGCGTCCATGGCGTCGACCTGCGATTGGGCGTCCCAGCCCCGGGCTTCGGACGCCGCGTAGACATTGTCGTGGTCCTTCTGCCAGCCCGTCTTGCGGCCGTCCACGTGCGTCGGTCGGGTGGCGCCCATCCGCAACATGGTGTGGTTCTTCACCCGCACCCGCATGTCACGGGTGATCTCGGACAGTCCGCGCGGGGCGGCGTGGGCGTAGGCCGGGTCGATGTAGCGCTCCCACAGGTCGGGAGGCTCCATCACGTGGAGGTCACTGTCGCAGATGACGTGATCGCGCAGTCCCATGATTGAAGCCCCCTTCTTTCCCTGACACACGAGTCAGGTTCACTATACGCTCGCGTCGGGCGCCCGCTCCGGGCCGCTGCCAGGGCATTCAGACTCGGGGAGGGTCGATGGCGACAGGTGTGATCGGGCTGGGGAACATCGGGAAGTTCATTGCGGCGAACCTGGTGGCGGACGGCAACGAGGTGGTCGTCTACGACGTCGACGCAGGAGCCGCAAAGGCGATCACGGGCGCCACCGTCGCGCCGGACGTCGCCTCGGTGGCCCGGCAGGCCGACGTCACCCTCTTGTCGCTGCCCACCCCCGACATCGTGTCGGATGTCGCCGCCGCCTGGGCCGCGGCCGCCTCGCCGGGAGCCGTCCTGGTCGACCTGTCCACCAACAGCCCGGCTGTCGTCCGCGAGCTGGGGGAGCGCCTGGCCGCATCGGGGCATCACCTGGTGGAGGCGCCGCTCACCGGCGGGTCCATCGGCGCCGAGAAGCGCATGCTCATGTTCATGGTCGGGGGTGATGACGAGCCTGTAGCCCGTGTCCTGCCCGTGCTTGAGCCGCTCGGCCGGGCCACGTTCCACGTCGGGCCGCTCGGACTCGGCAACACCATGAAGCTGCTCAACAGTCAGATCGCCTTCACGACGACCTGGGTCTGCCTCGAGGGACTGGCGCTGGCCAAGAAGGCGGGGATCGAGGTGCCTGCCGCCGTCGAGATCCTGCGCACGGGAGGGGCGTCGAACTTCTTCCTGGACCGTCAGGTCGAGACGATCGACGGACGGGGCCGGCCCACCCAGTTCGCGCTGGAGCTGGCGGCCAAGGACGCCAAGCTCATCGTGGATTCGGGTACCGCTCTCGGTGTGCCGACGCCAGTGGCCTCCGCCGTGCGCGGCGTACTCGAGGGCGCAGTCGAGGAAGGGTTGGGCGGCGCCGACTGGAGCGAGCTCGTCGCCTACGCCGAGCAGCAGGCCGACGTGGCGTTGCGCTGGGACGTGAGCTAGTCGGTCCCCAGCACGTCGGCAGCCACCCGCATGGCCGACCCGGCCGCAGGCACGCCGGCGTAGATCGACGTGTGCATGATGATCTCGACGATCTCCTCGCGTGAGATGCCCACGTTCAGCGCGCCGGCGATGTGCGAGCGAAGCTCCTCGGGCTGGCCGAGCGCGGCGAGGAGGGCGACGGTGATCATGGAGCGGTCTCGCACCGGGAGGCCCGGGCGGGACCAGATGTCGCCGAACGCGCTCTGCTGCACGTGGTCGAAGTAGTCCGGGGCCAGCTTGGCCGCAGGGAACTGGCCGCCGGGGCCCTTGAGGATGGCGGGCCAGAGCTGGCCCTGTATCTCGCGGCCGGTGGCCCTTCGCTCGTCGCTCGTTGTCATGTTCCGACTCCTTCCACTCCTAAGAGGTTGACCGTCGCAATGCTCCCGCCGCCAACCAGGTGCGCCAGCGCGACCTTGGCGCCATCGACCTGGCGGCCCGTCGCCTCGCCTCGTAACTGCAGCACGGCCTCGTGCAACATGGCCGTGCCCGTGGGCCCACCCGGGTGCCCCCGGGCGAGCAGGCCGCCGTCCGTGTTGAATGGGATCCGCCCACCCGGACCCGTCTCTCCCTCGACCACCAGGTTCTCGCCCTCGCCCTCGGCGCAGAACCCGAGCAGCTCGTAGTACTCGAGCTCCTCGTTGACGAAGGCGTCGTGGCAGTAGGCCACGCTCACGTCCTCGGGCCCGAGGCCGGCCGCCTGATAGCACTCGTAGGCGGTGTCGCGGGTCATGGAGGACGGGCCGACGACCGGGCCGACGAACGTGTGGCCCGGCGAGTACGTCTCCGACATGAGCGCCGAGGCCATGGCGCGCACCACGGGACGGTCCGGCTGGCGCGGCCCGCACCAGGTCCTCGCGGGCAACGATGATGCAGGCCGCGCCATCGTCGGGCGGGCAGCACATCATGGTGGTCAGCGGCTCGGCCACCATGCGGGAAGCCAGTACCTCCTCGGGCGTCACCACGTGGTCGGACTGGCGATGCGCCGTCGGACACGTGGCGCCGTAGTTCCAGTTCTTCGCCGCGATGGTGGCGAAGTGCTCGGGCGTCGTGCCACGGTCGTGCATGCGGCGTTGCGCCCACAACGCGAAGTAGGCCGCCGGGAGGATCGGCGCGTCGATCTGGTCCCGGCCGGCGCCGCGGCCACCTCCACCGACCATGTCGGTGAACTTGTCGAAGCAGAGCGCCATGGCCACGTCGGCCCGGCCGGAGCTGACGGCCCAGGCGGCATCTCGGAAGGCCACCAGCCCGGTGGCCGATGCGTTCTCGATGTGCGTGACCGGGAGCCCGGTCAGGCCGAACTCCTTCATGGCCTTGATGCCCAGCATGGAGGCCGGCTGGATGTACCCCACGAAGGCCTCGTCGACGTCGGCGAGCGTCATGTTGGCATCGTGCAGGGCGAGGAGGCCGGCGTCCCGCGCCAGGACGGCGCCGGGGATGTCCTTGTGCATGCCGAAACGGACCATGCCGATGCCGGCGACGGCGACGCCGTCGAACTTGAGTCCCCGCCTCATGCGGCACCCCCGGTCGTGGTCGTCCCGGCGGTGTGTGCAGCCGGGCGAAAGCGATAGATCACGACGTCGTTCCCGTCGTTGTCCTGGCGCAGCGTCTCGAGGTCGATCTCGACCTCCATGCCGATGGCGAAGTCGTCCCGGCCACCTGAGAGGATGGACTGGACCCGCGGCCCCTCGGGCAGATCGACCTGCGCCACGCCATAGCCGGCGACGTCGGCGTCCTTCTTCCCGAACATGGGGACGTGGCAATAGGTCCAGGTATGGATGGTGCCGCGGGTCGAAAGCTCCACGTCCTCTGTGCCCTCGTGAAGGCATTTGGCGCAGACGAGCCGGCGGGGGAAGAAGACCTCGTTGCAGGCGGGGCAGTGGCTCCCGAGGAGGCGCGGCGGTTCGGCTGTGTCGTCGGGTATCCGGAAGAACCCCTTTTCGATGGGGACTCGCGCCATCTGCTCCTCGCTGTGCCGTGTTGATCTGGGTCAACCGCCGGGGGAGTCTGACACAGGAGTCAGGAAACGCCCAGCCGGACGAGGCGGCGCCGGGCCAGGGACTCAGGGGGTCCGATCACGCTCCAGGAGCTACAGCAGATCGTCGATCGAGGCAACCATCGGGGCCAAGCGCGTGCGGCTGGCGACCGAGCGCTCCCAGGAATGGAGCTCCTCGTTCACGGCCGTCGCAACGTCTCGGCCGGCGGGTCAGCCGGAGCAGCACGCGCCGACGCTCAGAGGCAAAGAGACTTTGTCCGGCCTAATCTCGCTGACCGTGGCCGAGCCCACTCCTACGCCGCCCTCGCCCCGGGTCGAGGGCTTGGAGCCCACCTTCCGACACCTGGACGACCCCGAGGTGCCCTGGCAGGCGATTAAGGCCCAGCGAAACGCCGACGGCTCCGTCGCCCGGGTGTGGGAGAAGTGGCTGGCCTTCTCGTCCGATCCTCAGTACCTGACCATCTACGCCCGCTACGACCCGGGCATGGTGGTGCGCCGGCACGGACACTTCTCGCCGCACGTCGTCTTCGTCCTTGAGGGGGAGGTCAGGTTCGGTGATCGCCCATGCCCGGCGGGGACTCACATCGAGTTGCCGCTCGGCGCCGCCTTTGGCCCCGTGGTCGCCGGCCCCGAGGGCGCGGTCATGTTCGAGGTGATGATGGGCGACCCGCGCAGCTGGGGCGACGAGCCCGAGGCCTACCAGGCGGCCCTGGCGGCGCAGGGCGCGGAGTCATTGCCGGATCCCCCGCTCGAGTTCCCCGGATGGTTGGCCGACCTGCGCGCGCACTGGGCTGGTGCGGCGGAACGGCCTTAAATCTCCGAAGGGATGCCTTCCCAGTAGGGGTCCCGCAGGCGCCGCTTGTAGAGCTTCCCGTTGGGATCTCGCGGCATGGCCTCCGTGAAGTCGATGCTCCTTGGGCACTTGTACTTGGCCAACTGGGTGGCGCAATGGGCCAGCAGCTCATCCGCGAGGTCGTTGGCGGCCCCGTAGCCGGGGGCCGGCTCGACCACAGCCTTGACCTGCTCGCCCCGGTCCTCGTCCGGGATGCCGAACACGGCGACGTCGCCCACGGCGGGGTGCGCGAGCAGCGCCGCCTCGACCTCGGCCGGGTAGACGTTGACGCCCCCCGAAATGATCATGTCGATCTTGCGGTCCCGCAGGTACAAGTACCCATCCTCGTCGAGCTCGCCCATGTCCCCGACTGTGAAGTAGTCGCCCTGCCGGTTGGCGTCCGTCTTCTCGTCGTCGCCCTTGTAGCGGAAGTCGCCGCCCATGAGTTTCATGTAGACGGTGCCGACCGTGCCCGCGGGGACCTCGTTGCCCTCGTCGTCGAGGACCTTGACGTCGGCGCCCTGCCACGGGCGACCGACCGTACCCGGGTGGTCGAGCCAGTCCTGTGGCTTGGCCAGGGTGCCGCCGCCCTCGGTGGCACCGTAGAACTCGTAGATCACCGGGCCGAGCCAGTCGAACAGGCTCCGCTTCAGAGTGACCGGGCACGGCGCCGCGGCGTGGATCACCTGGCGCAGCGATGACACGTCGTACGTGGCGCGCACGTCCTCGGGCAACTGCATGAGCCGGTGCAGCTGGGTGGGGACCATGGCGGTGTCGGTGACGTGGTACCGCGCAACGAGCCGCAGCGCCTCCTCGGCATCCCACTTCTCCATGAGCACCACGGGGTGTTCGAAGTGCACCGAGAAGTAGCCGAAGGAGAGCGGGGACATGTGGTACATCGGCGACGTCACCAGGTGTACCGCATTCCCGCCGGGCTGAATGTCGTAGCGCAAGAGGTTGCCGCTGAAGACCAGCACCCACGACTCGGGGTCGAACGAGGGGAGCGTGCGCTGGACCGCCTTCGGACGTCCTGTCGTGCCCGAGGTGTACTGCATGAATTGTCCCGCCAGCCGATCCGCCGGGGGCCCGTCGGGGCGGCCGGCGATTGCGGCATGGAGCGGGGTGAAGCCTGGGATACCCCCCGCTTCGCCAGCGGCACCCACAGAGATCCGTCCGGGCTCGGGCACCCCGGCCTCGCTGGCCGCTGCGCCCGCGACGACGGCGAACCGCTCGTCCGCCACCAGCGCCCGGGCTCCGGAGTCCTTGAGGATGTACGACGCCTCCGCCGCCGTCAGGTTGCTGTTAAGCGGGACGAAGTTCCAGCCGACCTGGAAGAGAGCCATGAGCACCGTGATGACTTCGGCCCGGTTAGGGAGCAGCATCGCCACCGGATCACCCGGCTGCAGTCCCTGTTCCCGCAAAAAGTGCACCAGCTGATTGGCCTCGGCGTGGATCTGGCCGGCCGTCCACTCACGGCCGTCGGGGTCGATGGCGGCGAGACGGTCGGGCTCTGCGGTCGCGGCGGCCCAGAAGCCTCGGAGAGGGGAAGGGGTCGGTACGGTCACCGGGGCAACCCCAACACGTGCTCCCCGACGATGTTCTTGTTGATCTCGGTCGTCCCGCCGGCGATGGAGACCGACCGCACGCCGAGCAGGTTGTCGGCCCAGTAGTCACCGGCCCGGAGCGCGTCGAGACCGATGAGGTCGACGGCCAGGTTGGCCAGCTCCTGGTCGCAGGAGGCCCACGACAGCTTGGCCAGCGAGCCCCCCGCCCCCGCCGCCGCCGGATCGGCCAGCGAGCGCTCCGTCAGGAAACGCATGCAACGGATGGCCGCATAGATACTGGCCACGCGCTGCCGCAGCACCGGGTCCCCCAGTCCATCCTTCGCCCGGGGGTCGGCCAGCAGCTGGTCGAGCCGGCTGGCCAGGGAGAGGTGCAGCCGCGCCACGCCGGCCCGCTCGAAGCTGAGCGTCGTCATGGCCACCGACCACCCGGCGTGCAGCGGCCCGAGCATGGCCGAGCGGGGCACGCGCGCGTCGGTGAAGAAGAGCTCGGCGAAGGAGACCCCGCCCGTCATGGTCCGTAGCGGCCGCGCCTCGATACCGGGTGTGCGCAGATCGACCAGGAAGCACGTGATCCCCGCATGCTTCTTCGCCGTCGGGTCCGTCCGCACGTACAACTGGCACCAGTCGGCGAAGTGCCCGAGCGAGTTCCAGGTCTTTTGCCCGTTGATCACGAAGTCGTCGCCGTCCTCGACCGCGGCGGTGCGCAGCGAGGCCAGGTCGGAGCCGGCGTCGGGCTCCGACATCCCTTGGGACCAGATCTCGTCGCCGCGCAGCATCGGCTGGAGGAAGCGCGCCTGTTGCTCGGGCGTGCCGAAGTGCATGATGGCCGGGGCGATGTTGGAGACCCCGATCACGTTGACCGGCCCCGGCGCGCCGATCCGGTTGGTCTCCTCCATGTAGGCCAGCTGCTCAGGGACGCCCGCCCCGCGCCCGCCGTGCTCGACCGGCCACGAGGGTGCCGCCCACCCGCCGTCGGCCAGCGTGCGGTTCCAGGCCCGCAGGACCTCGAGGGACTCGCCCTCTATCTGGTGGCCTCCCGCCGCCACCACCTCGGGGGTCAGATGCTTCTCCAACCAGTCCCGCAGTTCGGCCCTGAACGCCGCCGTCTCGCCGGACGACTCGGTGTCCCCCGACGACTCGGTGTCCGGCCCCTCCCGCGACGACTCCATGGGTCGGATATTGGTCCAGCATCCCCGTTTCGGACCAACCGCCCAGGTCAGGAGCAGGTCCGACTGGGTGCCGCCGAATGTCACCGCCACCCGGCACAATGCTTATGTGGTCGCCGTCGAGATCAGGCCGAGGGATTCTCGCTTTGCCAAGCAGTGCCCCCAGCGCGTGCAGCTCGATGTGCTGCAGCCCTGTGAGCCGCTGCCCGACCCCCCCTTCCTGCAGATGCTTTACCGGGCCGGCGAGGCGTTCGAGGGCGAGACCTTCGCCGCCCTGTTCGACGGGGTGGAGGGCGTCGTCGTCATCGAAGCCGAGGATCTCGATGCCCGGGAGTGGCAGACCCTGCAGGCCGTGAAGGCCCGGGCGCTGGTCATCGCCGGCGGGCGGCTCCCGGTGGATCACGAAGCGCATCGAGTGGGACAGCCTGATTTGCTCGTGCGTTGCGGTGAGGGCTATTTGCCTGTGGAGGTCAAGTCCCACAAGGCGCTCGAGCGCGTCCGGAAGGAGGGGACGGGGACGGCGTTGGTGTCCGCGGTCGGGGCGCCGTTCTTGGATGCCGCGGTGGTCGATGTCGAGTTCGTTGCCCGGAGACACGTGGGCGACTTGCTGCAGCTGGCGCACTACTACGCCCTGCTCGAGACGGCCGGCATCGCCTCGCCGGGTTGCTTCTCCGCCGGCGTCGTCGGCACGGAGGGAGTGATCGTCTGGCACGACCTTTCGGAGTCCTGCCTCCCTCCGCCCGAATACGCCGACGGTGGTCCGCTCGAGCGCATGAGCCCCCTGGTCCGCTACGACCTCGAGTTCGCCGTGCGGCTCGAGATCCTTGCCGCGGCCGAGGAGTACCTGGTCGACGAGACGGCACCGTTGTTGGCCGAGCCGGTCGTGTGTGACCAGTGCGACATGTGCCGGTGGCGGGAATGGTGCGGCGACCGGCTCGAGGAGGTGGCCGACCTGAGCCTGATTGCGGGTGTCGGCGCGGGGCGGCGGGCGCTGTACAAGGCCCACGGGATCGGGAGCCTCCATGATTTGGCGGCGCTCGACTGGCGGACGGCCGAGCTCGTCCGCGGCAAGGTCGATGTCGAGGGGTTGCTCTCGAAGGCGGCGGATCGGCCGGCGCCGACTCCGCTGGCCGAGGTGATCGGGAACCGGCCCAAGCAGGTCGAGGTGCTGGCCGAGCTCGGCCTGCACACGGTGGGCGATCTGGACACTCTCGATTCGAAGACGCTGGAGGTGTGTGGGGCCGGCGCGTCGAACGCGGCCGGGCAGATCGAGCTGGCCCGGGCCCGCATCGGTGTGTCACCGGCCTACCGGCGGCGCGACGTCCATGCGGTCGTTGTTCCTCGCGCCGACGTCGAGGTCGACGTGGACATGGAGAACACCAACGACGGCTGTTATCTGTGGGGCGCGCTCGTCACCGATCGACGTGGGGCGACGGCGACGGCGCCGACGGCTCGCTACGTGGCGTTCGCTTCGTGGGACCCCGACATCGAGGCCGGCGAGCTGATCGCCTTCAAGGAGTTCTGGTCCTGGTTCACCGGCGAGCGGGCCAAGGCCGCGGCGGAGGGCGCCTCCTTCCGGGCCTACTGCTACAGCAGGAGCGCCGAGCAGGGGCAGATGACCCGCATCGCCGACCGGCTCGGCCTGCGCGACGAGGTCGACGCGTTCTTGGCCTCCGTCGACTGGGTCGACCTGCTGGAGGTCGTGCGGGCCCAGCTGATCACCGGCCGCAGCATGGGGCTGAAGGAGACGGCGCCGCTGGCCGGCTTCTCCTGGCGGACCGACGACAGCGGGGGGACCCTTGCCATGGTCAAGTACGAGCAGGCGATCGACGAAGCGGCCGACGGCGCAGCCCGGGCCACGGCGCAGGAGTGGATCTTCGAGTACAACGAGGACGACGTGCGGGCGACAGCGGCACTGCGGGACTGGCTGCATGGGCCGGCCCAGAGGCTCCTCTCCATCGCGGCCGCCACGGAGTAAACCCGAACCTGGGCGCAACCCCGATGCGCGGTTGACCTGCGCCGTCACTACGATCTGGCTGTGGTGGGGGAAGAGACCGACAAGACCGAGGAAGTGCCCGTAGTCCCGCATCTCGAATTCGAGGATGCCGAAGACCTGCCCCGGGGTCGGTGGACCGACAGGACGGCACGACTCGTTGCCCTCGGCATCTGCGCGGTGCTGCTGGTCGCCGGCGGCGTCGCGTTCGGGGCATGGCTCGGCTCGAGCCCGCAGAGCTCGGGTATCACCCGAAATTCCCCACCCCTCGGGCGCGACGGGCAGCACCGGGACGGCGAACAGCGGCTCGACCGGGGGCGGCAACTCCGGGGCGGGTTCAGCGGCGACTGGTGCGACCAGCGGTGCCGGGGCCACCGGCGCGACAGGGTCCACGGGTGACACTGGCAGCACCGGGGCGGGGGCGGAAGGCCTCTCGTCGGCCGGCTCGACCGGGAGCACCGGGGCCGGCAATTCGGGTGCCGGCGCGAGCGCGGCGTCCCGGCTCAGCGCGGCCGGGGCCGGGAGCCAAGGGTCGGCCGGCTCGGCCGGGGCGGGGGCCGGAGCGGGGGCGGGGGCGGGGTCGGCGTCGAGTCAGACCCAGGCAAGCGGAGCAGCGGGCTCGAGTGCGGCCTCAGCGGGCAGCGGGAGCGGGACCGGGAGCGGAGCCGGGACGACGCAGGGAACTGTCGGAGCAGGGTCGGGCTCGCCGTCGGGTGGGTCGACGGGGACTTCCATCCCCTGAACGAAGGCTGCTCTGTCGGTCAGCCCAGGCGCAGGGTCTCGAGCGGCTCCAGGCGCGCTGCCTTAATGGAGGGGAAGAGTCCGGCCACCACGGCGACGACGAGGGCGAGGCCCATCCAGAGTGGGATCGTCTTGTAGTCGAGGACGACCACCCACCCGGAGAGGGCCGACACCCCGTAGACGATCCCAACACCCAGGGCCGCGCCGATCAGTCCACCGAGCAGGCCGACGAAAAGCGACTCGAGCAAGAACTGCCCTGCGATCTTCGAGCGACTGTGGCCGACGGCCCGGCGGATCCCGATCTCCGATGACCGCTGAATCACCGAGATCGACATCACATTTGCAATGCCGACCCCGCCGACGATGAGGGCCAGCAGGCCGGCCAGGAACGCCACCTGCTGCAGCGTCTTGTTGGCCTGCGCCGCTGCCTGCAGGACGTCGCTCGGAATCTGCGTCGACGTCTGGTTGGAACCCCCGAGGCTGATGGCGGTTTGGACGGCGTTGGCGGTGGACTGGGTGGTGCCGGGCGCGGCGCGGATGTAGAGCTGATTCGGCTCGCCGTTGGTGCCGAGCACGTGTTGTGCCGACCACTCGGTGACGAACACCGCATTGTCGAGCTCGGGGTCGAGGGTGACCGCACCGAGGACGCCGACCACCGCGAAGTTGGCGCCGTTGAGACTGATGGTGCGGGTCTCGCCGGGCAGGTAGCCGTATTGTTTGGCGATGCCCTCGCCGAGCACTGCGGCGCTGGTGTGTAGGCGCATATCGGCCAGATCGAGCCACCGTCCACTCGTCACCGGCACCTGCAGCACGCTCGGCAGGCCGACTCCCGCCGCCCGTACCGGGACGGGAAAAGCCTCGTAGTAATCCTTGGCTCCCTGGACCGGCACCGACACGACGTTGGAGAGGTTGGACGTGGCGGCGGCGGCAGTCACGCTCGTGACGGCTTCGACCCGAGCCACCGCGTTGGACGGGAAGGTCGGGCTCTGCGAACCGAACGTGCCGCCTGCCTGGGCGACGATCAGGTTCGTGCCCAGCTGGGCCAGCTGGGCCTGGAGCTGGCCCTTGGCGCTTTCGGTCAGGCCGATGGCACAGACCATGGCGGCCACCCCGATGATCGGCCCGAGCATGATCATGAGCGTCCTGGATTTCCGCGCCGTCAGGCCGTTCAGCGCGACGCCGATGAGGTCGCGGGCCTGGCTCACGCCGGGGTCCCGGCCAGAACCTCGTCGGCCACGATCCGGCCGTCTCGCATGGAGATCCGGCGTGCCGCCGTATTGGCCACCGTGGGGTCGTGGGTCACCATGACGACAGCGCGCTCGGGCGTCTGGAGGCTCCGGAAAATATCGAGGACGTGCGCGGCATTGACCGAGTCCAACGCGCCGGTCGGCTCGTCGGCCAGGACCATCAGGGGGTCCGTCACGATGGCCCGGGCCAGCGCCACCCGCTGTTGCTCGCCGCCGGACATCTGCACCGGCCGATGGTTCACGCGGGCACCCAGGCCGAGCTGATCGAGCGCGTCGTACGCCTTCTGCCTGCGTTGGCGGGGCCGCATGTCGCGGTAGAGCAGGGCGGTCTCGACGTTACCGAGCGCGCTCAGGTGGGGGATGAGATGGAACTGCTGGAAGACGAACCCGATGGAGTCGCCGCGCACGTGCGAGCGGGTGACGTCGTCGAGCCGGCTGACGTCTCGGCCCGCCACGCGCACCTTGCCAGCGCTGGGGAGGTCGAGCAGGCCCAGCAGACCCAGCATGGTCGACTTCCCCGATCCCGACGGCCCCACGATGGAGATGAACTCACCGGCCATGATGCGCAGCGACACGTCGCGCATGGCGTAGACGATCACCTCCTCGCCGTAGAGGCGCGACACGTGCTCGAGCTCGAGGAGGGGCTGCTCGAGGACCGTCTCCTCGGTCGTCGGTTCCTGGGCGGGCTCGGACGTCACGACGACGAGTCGACCTCCACCACGATGGTCTGGCCGGCTCGCAGCCCACGCGTGATCTCAATGTACGAGCCCTCGGTGAGCCCCGTCGTGACTGGGACCTCGACGATCCGTCCGCCGTGAGCCAGGTTGACCACGCGCACGACGTCCTGACCGGTCCCGTTCTGCTTCACCGCCGCGATCGGGACGGTCAGCGCATCGCTCTTCTGCTCGGTCACGACATCGATGGAGACCGACGACCCGTCGGCGCCGTCGAGCCCCGGTGCCTCGATCGTACCCTCGTAGACCTGGGTGGATGCCTGGCCCGCGGCCGCGGTCTGCTGGGTCGGAGTGGAGTCGAGCTCGGTGATGGTGCCGGAGACCGAGTTGTTCTCGCCGTCGATCTGGACCGTGCAGGTCTGGCCGACGGCGAGCTGCGTGCGGTTCGACGCCGACGCGTCGAGGGTTACCGTGAGGTTCGGCTCGGTCAGCGACAGAATGGGGGTGCCGGTCGTGACCGGTTGCCCCGTCTTCACGTAGACGGTGCCGACGCGGGTGGGCCACGAGCCCACGATCATGTCGGTGGGCTCGAAGCTGATGTTCCGCTGCAGCGACTGGATCGTCACGGTGACCGAGGTCTGACCCGCCTTCAGCAGCGCCGTACCGGTGAGGGGCTGGTAGTTCGTCCCCGGCTGCGCGGTGCCCTGCACCGAGAAGTTGACCGAGGTGTTCATGGCCGGCGCCTGGGTGGAGGTGATGACGAAGGTGGCTGATCCGCCCTGCGCCACGCTGGATGTCGCGGCGGCGATGGTGAGCTTGGGCACGACCTGCGACGTGATGGTCACCGAGGCGCTCGACGGCGACCCGACCAGGTACGAGGAGCTCGCGGCGAGCGAGACCGTCAACACCCGGTTGGGCTCGACCAGGTTGTCGGTCACGGTGGGGATCTGCACACTCAATGCGGTCTGGCCGGCGGGAACGGTCAGGATGCCGGGCGGGAGGGAGTAGTCGATGCCCTGCTGCGCCGTGCCCCCGTAGGAGAGGTTGATGGTGAGGGGCTGGCTGAGCGCCTGACTCAGCCCGATGGAGACGGCGTAGGGCTCGCCCTTCTGCAGGTAGGTCGTGGCGGACGTGAGCGTGACGGTCGGCTGGGTCAGGCTGCCGTTGATCGTCACGACGGCCGAGCCGGAAGAGCCGACGGTGTACTGGGAAGGGTTCGGGGAGATGGTGACGACGATGTAGTCGTTGGGTTTGATCGTGCTCGTCTGCTCGGTCGTGAGGGTCAGCGTGGCGGTGGTGGCGCCCGCATCGAGCGTGACGACCGGGTCGGGCACCATGTAGTCGGTCCCGGCGGAGGCGTTCCCCCCGAAGCTCAGAGCCACCTGGGTGTTCTGCAGCGGCGCCTGGTTGGCCGTCACCGTCAACGTGACGGTTCCCCCCGGGGACACGCTGGTGCCGCCGGTGATCTGCAGTGTCGGCACCGCACCGTTCGCAATGGTGGTCTGGGCCGAGCTCGGAGACCCCACCGAATAGCCCGTCCCCGAAGCGAGGGCCATGGAGATCGTGGTGTTCGGTTGGACCGTGGTCGTGGCGCGCGTCTGCACGCTGACCGTGGCCTGCAGCGCGTTGGCCGGGAGGGTCACCGTGGTCGGGGGCGAGATCACGTTGTCGGGCCCGGCGGTGCCGCCGGGGGTGAGGTCGACCGTGATGTCCGACGTTGATGTCGTCGACGCGCTGATCACGAAGTTCGCCGGCTGGCCGGCCGCCACCTGGTCGGCCACCGATGCGATGGTCAGGACAGGGACCGGGTCGTCGGCCAGGACCGCTGTCGGCTGTGCCGCACCGTGGGTCGACCGCGTGAGGGAGGCGGCCTGCGTCGCCGGTGGCCCGATGATCAGGCCGGCGGTGTCCTGGTCGCCGAGCTGGTAGCCGGGGCCTTGCTCCAGCGCCACGCTCACCGACTCCGGCGTGGCGGGAGTGGAGTTCGGGTAGTTCTGTTGGGCCTGCCACTGGGCCAGCGCGAACTGGGTCTGCTCCGTGAAGAGGCTGGAGCTCGGCCCCGGGTAGTCCCCCGCAGCATTGAGGATCTGCTTGAGCTCCACCACGTCGGCTCCGGAGTCACCTGGGACCAGGGAGCGGAAGAACGGCAGGGTCCCACTTTCGGCGATGGCGTTGCGCCCGTTGAGCGAGAACATCACATCGCCCGTGTTGCTGACCGATCCATCCTTCACCGACACGTCGCTGACCAGACCCTGGGTGGCGGCGGTCACCTTGGTGGTCTCCTTGCGCGCCAGCGTGCCCGTCAGGTTCACGGTTCCCTGCAAAGTGCGCCGCTGCACCGTGCTGAGCACGACGACCTGCTTTCCCGAGGAGCCGCTGCCGCTCGCGGCGACGGCGTACGAGATCCCGGCCGCGGCGAGTACTGCTACCGCGACGACGACGCCGATGGTCTTCTGCTTGCGGGTCATGTGGTCATCCCTCGATAGTGGTCCGGCCGGTCATGAGCCGCCCTGCGCGACGGCCGCGCACTGCTGCAAGTCGCTGCTGTTGAGCAGGCTCTGCCCGGGCGGTGCTTTGAACCCGGCCGCGGCACTGCTCGCGCCTCCTCCGGTGCCGCCGAACGAGAACAGCAGTCCCTTGGCGTTCGGCGTGGGCTGCGGGATGCCCCAGCCCCGGCCGATCATGCACTTGCGCCACGACAGGTACTCCTTGTTCTCCTTCTTGACCTGCGCCGGAGTCAGATTGTCCTGCGCGGTTTGGGACGCCTTGAGGGCCTGCAGAATGTTGCTCTTCGTCGCGCAGGTGACCAGGTTCTTCAGGTAGCTCGGGTTGTTCGCGGGCGACGACGGATCGCTCGCGTTAGGCGCACCGACGAACGTGACCCCGAGATTGTTGAGACAGGATTGGAAGACGCCGATGGCGGAGAACAGCGCGGTGGTCGGATTCTGCTGCGCCAACGGGACGGTGGCCGCCGTGGCGTTGTCGGCGCCCTTGGCATTGGTGCCGGTCGGGAGGGCACCCGGTTGCGCCTGTCCCGCTTGAATCATGACCACGTCGCGCGAGTTCGATCCACCGGAGCAGGACGTCACGCCGAGCGCGACAAAGGCCAGGGCGGCCAGCATTCCTAGTCGTCCCCGGTAGCCGTAGACCCCGCCAATCCCCCCGAACACGCGGGAATGGTAGCCAAGAAACCCCGACGTCTTTGGGTCAGGCCCTCTGCCGTCCATGGTGGCACTCGTGAGGTCGACACAGCACGCGCCGGCCGCAGTGTCAAAGAACGAGGTGCTCCATCGCTTCGGGGCTCTGCATATTCTCTTCGATATGCCTCTTCTGCTCCTCGGGTGACTCGTTGGTCCCCAGCAGGAAGGGCGAGACCAAGAGACCCAGCAGAACGCAGGCCGCGGCGAGGTAGAGCGCCAGCTGGTAGCCGAGCGTCAGCGAGTGGACGGCGGCGTGGCCGGTGGCGAGCAGGGATTTGGTCCGGTTCGCCGCGACGGTGCTCAACACGGCCAGGCCGACGGCACCGGCCATCTGCTGGGAGACGTTGACCACGCCGGACCCGAGTCCGGCGTCTGCGTTGGGGATCTCCGACATGCCGATCTGGAGCAGCGGCATGAACGACAGTCCGGCCCCCGCTCCCAGCATGAGAAAGCCGAAGAAGATGCGCGGGAAGTAGCCCGCATCCGGTCCCGCCGACGCGAACAGGAGCAATCCGCCGACGGCGAGGAGCATGCCCGGGTACATCACGATCTTCGCCCCGAAGCGGTTCACGAGCTTCGCCGTGATACCGGTCGAGAGGAGTCCCATCATGAGGGCCTGGGGAAGGAAGGCCAACCCGGTCTTGAGGGGGCTGTAGTGCAGTACGTGCTCGAAGAAGAGGGCACCGATGAAGAACGTCGAGAACATGCCCGTGATGAGCAGGCCCCGGATGACGCTCGAGCCGGTGAGCGTGCGCAGCTTGAAGATCCGCAACGGCATGATGGGATTCGACAGCTTCGACTCAAGCACCAGGAACGTGACGAACAGCGCCAGGGCGATGCCGACGTAGAGGTAGGTGTGGGTGGACGCCCAGCCGTAGTTGGTCACCGTGACGATGGCGTAGATCGCCACCATGACCGACAAGGTCACAAGTACGGACCCGACCCAGTCGACGCCCTGTTTGATGCCCAGGCCGATGTTCTCCACAATGAGGAATCGGCCGAGGATCAGCGTGGTGATGCCGATAGGCACATTCACGAAGAAGATCCAGTGCCAGCTCAGGAACTGGGTCAGCACGCCGCCGGCGAACAGCCCGATGGAGCCGCCACCCACGGCGACGAAGACGTAGGCGCTCATGGCCTTGCCCCGCTCCATCGCGCTCGGGAACTCGGTGACGATGATGGCGACGATCACGGAGGAGGACAGCGCCCCGCCGATGCCCTGCACGAACCGGGACGCAATCAGCATGGTCTGGCTGTCGGCCGCTCCACAGACGATGGACGCGAGGGTGAAGAGGGTCACCCCCGCCAGGAAGACCTTCTTGCGGCCGATCAGGTCGCCGAGGCGTCCGGCGAGAAGGAGGAAGCTGCCGAAGGAGATGAGGTAGGCGTCGACGACCCAGGTCAGCCCGGACTGGTTGAAGAGCAGGCTCTTCTGTATGTCGGGCAGCGCCACGTTGACGATGGAGCCGTCGAGGGCGTTCATGAACATGGCCAGGCAGACGACGACCAGGGCTATCCAGCGGCGGCGGTCGCCGACCCCGCCGGAGTCCTGGGGAATGGTCCCCACCTCTTGGATAGTCATGTTTTCGGGACTATCCTATAGCGGTGATCGATGCAGCCGTACAGGTAGGCTCGGAGCCGTGAGCCCTCGAGCCGCGGCCCGCCCCACCACGGGGACGATCGTGCTCCTGACCCGGCTGTCCCGGGCCGTGTTCCTGCGCAGCTCGATCGAACTGGTCGGCATGAACCTCAGGAACATGGTCACCCTGGCCTACCTGCGCGACCATCCGGGTGTCTCTCAGCAGGTCATGGCCGAGCAGCTCTCCATGGACTCCAACACGGGCGTCCTCGTCCTCAACGACCTCGAGGACCTCGAGTACGTGGAGCGCCGGCGGGACCCGGCCGACCGGCGCCGCCATCTCGTCGACATTACCGACGCCGGCCTCGAGGCGCTCGAGGAGGCCGAGGCGGCGCAGGGGAGTATCGAGGACGAGATCCTCAGCGGCTTGAGCGGTTCGGAGCGGGCGGAGTTCCGTCGTCTGCTGGTGAAGGCGCTGAAGGATCATCTGCCGGCGGCGGATGATCCTGCGGGCTCCGGCTGATTCGACGAAGAATGAGACCGATGGCTGCCGACCCTGTACGTCCCGGATGACGCCGGCGTGACGTCACGACGAGCGACCGACGCCGAGGTCGAGACCTGGCGCGACGAGGGGTGGGTCCTGCTCGACGGACTCGTCGGCACCGAGGAGATCGACGCCCTGGTCGACGACCTGGCAGAGATCTTCCCGAGCGCAGAGGACCTGCACGCCGACCCCGAGGGCGTGTACGAGCAGTGGAAGGGGCGCCCGAAGCAGCCCGAGGAGGCCTTCGTCTGGCCCGAGGAGGGCCCGGGCTTCCGACCCGCCCAGCAGAACTGGATGGCCGCCTTCCCCTTCCCCGGGAGCGGCGCGCTCAACCGGATGTGCGTGCATTCCTCCATGGTCGACTTCGCCGAGCGGGCGCTCGGCCGCGAGGACATCCGCCTCTACCAGGCGCACGCCAGCGCCAAGTACGCCGGCGTCACGAACTACGAGCAACCGATCCACGTCGACCGCAACCACTCGTGGCTCCCGGCCGGGAGCGAGTCACCCTGGTGGAACCTGGAGGGGTTCCTCTACCTGACCGACGTCACCGGGGACGACAACCCCACCCGCCTGGTCTCGGTGCGCGACACCAGCCACGTGGACAACCCCTACGGCGTCCTCATGCCCAAGGGGAACCCCGAGGTCTACGCGGCCGAGCGACCGGCGCCGGGCGTCCGCGGCTCCTATCTGGCCTACCGGTCCGACACCTACCACCGGGGCGCAGCATTCGGCTCGGGCTCAGGGGCCCGCATCGTGGTTGCGGTCGCCTTCAGGAACGCCGAGGTCGAATGGATCGACTACGACACGCAACAGAGCCGATCGACCGGTCTGGAGTGGACCCGCTTCGTGGAGGGCTCGACGCCGCGCCAGCTCGCCCTGTTCGGGTGGCCGCCTCCGGGTCACCCGGTGTGGAACGAACGCCTGCTCGAACGGACCCAGGAGCGTTACCCCGGCCTCAATCTCGGCCCGTGGCGGGCCGGGTAGAGCGCCGGCCGCCGCGCGGTCAGCCCTGGGGCTTGATCACCGAACCGGTGGCGTATTCAGTCGCGTAGCCCTGCGCGTTGAGCGGGGTGCCGATGACGGAACCCGTGTTCGGCACGATGTACTTCGATGCGCAGTCGAACTCCCCGAGCTTCTTCGGGTAGTACTGCACCCACTTGGTGTTGTCGAGCTTCATCAGGATCCCGCAAGGCGCGGGGAGGTTCTTGGCCGGGTCCGACGGCGCGTTGAGCCCACCGCCCGTCCAGGTCGTCACCTTGGAGAGGTGGTTGATCATGCACTGGCGGGTCAAGGTGGAGCCGCAGGCCTTCGCCTGGGTGGCCCAAAGCAGGAACGACGACGCGGCCTGCTCCCCGAGCGCCGAGGTCAGGCCCCCGGACTTCTTGACGATGGAGAGGTACTGGGCAACGGCCGGCACGACCTTGGCCGCCTCCAGCGGCTCGAACCCGATGCGGACGTAGACGTTGTTACCCAGCCCACTGGTGTTCCACTGCGCGAAGGATTCCGTGTACTCGGCCGCGTCCAGCAACCAGATCGGGTTGTAGCCGATCTGGTTCTCCGCTTGCAGGGCCCCGTACAGGGTCGGTCCGGGCGTGGCGTCGTTGAAGATGATCTGCGCCCCGCAGCTCTGCAGTTTCTGCATGAACGGCGTGTAGTTCGCCTCGCCGTTGTAGTTCACCGCGAACGGGCAGTTGACGAACTTCCAACCCGCGGTCGTGTACGCCTGGACGGCCTTGGCCATGGACGCTTCCTGGGTCGAGAGGGTCGAGTTGTACTGACCGACGTGCTGCGTCTTGGAGCCGAAGAGCTTCTCCCCCTGGTAGGCGATCGACACCGGGCTGGCGTTCGCCGGGTTCGGCGCGGCCTGGTACATCTCGTACACGTTGGCCACGACCGGGGAGACGGTGAAGCCAGGGACCGCCGCCAGGTTGCAGCCGAGGCGGGTCTGTTCGGCCAGGCCGTCGAGGGCGAAACCTTCGCCGACCAGCATGAAGTCGGTCTTGCAGGCTTGGGTCACGACGCTGCCCACCATGGTCACCGCGGAGTCGTAGAAGTCGCCCACGATCTTGCGCCCGTTGATGCCGCCCTGGGCATCGCACCAGGCGATCATCGCCTTGACCGCGTCCCCCATCTCCTGGTCGAGCCCGGGGCTGCCCGAGAACCCCCGGTCGTCGCCGTAGGCGATGTTGATCGTGGAGTCGGTGACGCCCTGGTCCGTGGCACCTGTGGCATGTCCATGGCCGCACGGCGACGGCAGTGTGCCGAACGTCGCGGTCGACGACGATGCGCCGCTCGTCGCGGGGGTGAGCAGCAGGCCGCTCGCGATGAGTGCAGTGAGCAACAGAGCCGCCCCCACTGCCCTCGTGCCAGTGATCCTTGCCATGGCCGAACCCCCGTCCGCACAAGCGGTTGCTGCGCCCTGTTTCCCCCCCGGAAACCCAGAACCGATCTTGTGTGCCCCGGCACCATACCAACCCGACATCTAGAAATCCCGGCGCTACGAACACATCTGTGACCCGTGTCGAAGTCGGAGCAGGCGGCCGGCGCGCGCCGTCCGACTATCGACCGATGCGCCGGGTCGCTGACGGGTCAATGACTGCGTTGGCCCGGCTCCTGATCCGCGTCTTCTTCCGCAGCATCGAGCTCGAGGGCGCCGACCACCTCCCCGCCTCGGGGCCGGTCGTCGTCGTGGCGAACCACACGAACGGCCTCGTGGACGGGCTGCTCCTCATGGCGACGCTGCGCCGCTACCCCCGCTTCTTAGGCAAGGCCACCCTCTTCAAGATCCCGCCGCTGTGGCCCTTCCTGAAGCTGGCCGGCGTCATCCCCGTCTACCGGGCGATCGACGCCGAGCCCGGCGATCACAACGTGTCGGCCTTCGCCACCAGCCACACGCTGCTGCAGCGGGGCGGGGTGGTGGCCGTGTTCCCCGAGGGCATCAGCCACGATGAGCCAGTGCTGCAGACGCTCAGGACAGGGGCGGCCCGCATCGCCCTCGAGGCGGCCGCCGACGGGCGGGCCGACGGGCTCGTGATGGTCGCGGTCGGGCTGGTGTACGACGCCAAGGCGCGCTTCCGCTCGCGTGCCCTGGTGCGGGTTGCCCCCGCGGTGGGGGTGGCGCAGTGGACCGAGGCATACGGGCGTGACCAGCGGGCCACGGTGCGCGCCGTCACCGCCGACCTGGAAGCACAGCTCTCCCGGGTCACTCCCACGTACTCCTCGTGGGCCCAGGCCGAAGAGCTCTCCCGCCTCGCCGCCGTGGTCGTCCGCACGCCGGAGGAGCCCGGGAGCGCCGACGTCGACCTCGCCGACCAGGTCGAGGTGGCGGCGCGCCTGGCGGCCACGCAGGACGCATCCCCCGCGTCGCTCCGGGACCTCTCCGTAGACTTTGCGACCTATGAGCGAGACCTCACCCTGCTGGGCGTGAACGACGCCCAGCTCGTGGCGAGCGACCGACGGCACCGTCTGCGCCTCGCGGTCGTGTGGTCGGCGCTGAAGGTCGTCGCCGCCGTGCCGTTTGCCGTTGCCGGCCTGGCGGTGCACGTCGTCCCGTTCCAGATCATGAAGCAGGTGGCGAAGCGGCCGGCCAACGAGGGGATCAGGGCCACCGTGAAGCTCCTGGGTTGCCTCGTCCTGTTCGCGCTCACCTATGCCGTGGTGGGGGTGCTCGTCGGCCGGGCCTACGGACCCTGGGCCGGCCTCGGCGCGGCCGTGGCCGCGCCGCTCTGCGGCTACGTCGCGGTGCGGCTGCTCGAGCGGGTGCAGCGGATCGGTGGCATGGTCGAGGGCGCCCGCATCCTGCGGGCCCACCCGGAAGTCGTGCGCTCGGTGTTGCGCCAACGCGCCGCGGTCGCGCGCGATGCGCGCGCCGTCCTGCTGCTGCCATGAGCCCGCAGACGGTTCGCTACGGCCGCGAGCGGGCGCAGGTGGCCGAGGTCTGGCGGCCGGTCGCGCCGGAGGGGCCGGTGCCCGTCGTCGTGCTGATCCACGGCGGCTTCTGGCGCCAGCAGTACACGAAGGGGCTCATGCACCGGCTGGCGCGGGCGGTCACGGGCCGGGGGTGGATGGCCTACAACATTGAGTACCGACGCGTCGGGCGCATGGGCCGCGGCGGCTGGCCCGGGACCTTCGAGGATGTCTCCGACGCGATCGAGGCGCTGGCCAGGGTCGACGGCGTGGATCTCCAGCGGGTGGCGACCTGCGGCCATTCGGCCGGGGGGCATCTGGCACTGTGGGCGGCTGCGACGCGGTCGACCGGGGACCCGCAGCGGCCGGCGGTGGCCGTCGACGTGGTCGCCGGTGCATCCCTGGCCGGGGTGGTGGACCTCGAGGCCGCGGCACGAGAGGGCGTCGGGCGCGGAGCGGTGGACGCGCTGATGGGCGGTGGACCCGACGACGTCCCGGAGCGCTACCGGCTGGGCTCCCCGGCGGCTCTCCTCCCCATCGGCAAGCCGCAGTTCCTGCTGCACGGTCTGGCGGACGACTCGGTCCCACCCTCGCTCAGCGAGCGCTACGCGGCGGCGGCGACGGCGGCCGGTGACCCCGCCGTCTACGTCCCGCTCCCGGGCGTCGGGCACATGGACATGATCAGCGGGCGCGGCGCCACCTTCGAAGAGACGGCGACGTGGCTCGACACGGTGTTCGGCTCGCCCGCCCCCGGTGCCTGAGCCGACCCTTCGCCCAGCGTCTCCCCAGCTGAAGGCCCTGATTCCTGGCTCCGGGCGCGGGCCGGCGCCCGGGGGCAGCGATCAAGTCGCGGGGGTGAGTTGACGATACAAGGGGACTGAGCTCATCGAACAAAGCGGGGGACATGGCGCTGGCTTCTCAGGATGCCGCGAGGACGTCCGCCGGCGGCGACTGGCCCGAGCTTCCGGTTCAGGCTCCGACGACGGCGCGACGCACGCTGAATCCGACCAAGGTGGGCTACCTCATCGGGCCGGTCGCGTTCTTCGTGATCCTCGCCCTGATGCGGTTCGACTACGTGGCCCAGGTGCGGTGGTGGGTATGGCTCTGCATCTTCGCCGGGATCGCCGTCGTGAACGGGGCGGCGGACCTCTACTCCACGGCCCGTCCGAGCCGCTTCTCCCTCGACCTGCGGGTGGTCTGCCAGGTCACGACGGTGACGGTGGCGATCTACCTCACGGGGTGGGGGCCCGTCCTGTGGGCGGCCTACGTCTTCGTCGCACTCGAGAACGTGGCGCGGGCGGATCGCGGGTCTGGCGCACGACCGTCCTGGTCAGCCTGATCGGCATGACCGTCGGCCAATTCGCGCTGGCCCGGGGTTGGGTGCCGTCCGAGCTGACCAAGTCCGCCGCCGCCTCGCTCACCATCATGGGGGCCTTTGTCCTCTTCTTCCTCATCCGGATGGCCGGCGCCATCATGGAGCAGAACGAGATGGCCATGGCGCAGAAGGAGGAGGCCGAGACCGGGCTCCGCTTGAGTGAGGACCGGTTCCGCTCGCTCATTCAGAACTCCTCCGACGTCACGATGATCCTCGAAGAGGGGGGCGTCTTCCGCTACGTGTCCCCGGCGGTCAACGACCTCTTGCAGTACGAGCCGGAGGAGCTCGTTGGCCGGGTCTCGACCGAGTTCGTGCACCGGGAGGACGTCGATGCCGTGGTGGAGATGCTCGGTGGTGGAGATTTCCAGAACGGCTCGGGCAAGGCCACCTTGGAGTTCCGCATGCTGCGCCGGGACGGGACGTCGCGCGACGTGGAAGCCGTGGTGTCGAATCAGACGCACCGTCCCTCCGTGGCCGGCTACGTCACCAACATCCGGGACGTCACGGAGCGCAAGAAGTTCGAGGCCCTCTTGGCCTTTCGCGCCCTGCACGACCCGCTGACCGGACTGGCCAACCGCCAGCTCATTTTGGATCGGGCCCAGCAGATGCTGGTGCGGGCCCGGCGCTCGGGCGTGCCGGTGGCGGCCCTCTTCATCGACCTCGACAACTTCAAGGACTCCAACGACTCGCTGGGCCACGGCGCCGGCGACAAGCTGCTGCAGATGGTGGCGGGACGCCTGCTCGGCATTCTGCGCTCGGGTGACACGGTCGGCCGGCTCGGAGGGGACGAGTTCGTCATTCTGGCCGAAGGCGTCTCCTTCACCCGGGGGCCCGAGATGATCGCCGAGCGCGTCCACGAGGTGCTCAAACCCGTCTTTCACCTGCCGGGCAGCGACGGCATGTCGATCACCGTCTCGGCCAGCATCGGCATTGCCGTGGGCGACCGGCCCTCGGCCGAGGATCTCCTGCGCGACGCCGACATCGCCCTGTACCGGGCCAAGGGAGCGGGCCGCGACCAGTCCGTGCTCTTCGAGCACTCCATGCAGTCGGCGGCCAAGGAGCGGCTCGCCCTCAAGTCGGACCTGGAGTCGGCGCTCGACGACGACGAGTTCAGCCTGCTGTACCACCCGATCTTCGACCTGGAGGGAATCGAGATCCAAGGGGTCGAGGCCCTGCTGCGCTGGGAGCACCCGACCAAGGGCACCATCACGCCAGACGTCTTCATCCCGGTCCTCGAGGAGCGGGGCCTCATCCTCGATGTCGGCCGCTGGGTCCTCAACGAGTCCTGCCGGGAGGCGGCGGCCTGGTACCGGCACGGCTACCGGGCCACCGTCTCGGTCAACGTCTCCATGCGCCAGCTCGAGACCGACCGCCTGGTCGACGACGTCCGCGACGCGCTGGTGGCCAGCGGGCTCGATCCCGCGCTCCTCATTCTGGAGGTCACCGAATCGACGCTCATGCGGGACTCCGTCGCCACGGTGACCCGGCTCAACAGCCTGAAGCAGCTCGGCGTCAAGGTGGCCATCGACGACTTCGGCACCGGGTACTCGTCGCTGGCCTACCTGCGGCAGTTCCCGGTGGACGTGTTGAAGATCGACCGCTCCTTCGTGGCGGACATGAGCCGCTCACCCGACGCCGCCGCGCTGATCCACACCCTCATTGAGCTCGGCCGCACACTGGGGCTGGTGACCCTGGCCGAGGGGATCGAGACCCACGAGCAGCTGGAGGGGCTGCGCCGCGAGAAGTGCGACCACGGGCAGGGGTTCCTCTTCTCCGGACCGGTCGACGCGCTGCAGATCGCCGGGCTCCTCGAGATGGCACGGGCCGGCCGGCCGGTGACCTCGGTGGGTCCGGTGATCCCGAGCGCTCCGAGCGCCCGGCCCACCCGGCCGCCGCGGCAGCGCGCCGCCTCAGCCGGCCGCACCGGCGGGCGTCAGCTCTAGCGGGCGTCAGCTCTCGCGGTCGGCAGGCGCCCGCCGCTCCCGGCGACCCGCCCGCGGGACGAGGTCAGTCCCCGAGGCGGAGGGCGACGGCGGCGTCGGGCTCGAGCACGCGGAAGTTGAAGCTCTCCTCGAGGTACAGGCGCACGACGTCGGCATCGTGGTCGGCGTAGCCGATGGAGAGGTCCTGGCCGCTCTCGATCTTGAAGTCCCCGCCGCGCAGGCTCAGCACGAGGCCGCCGTCGAGGCCGGGGGCCCAGACCAGCGGCCCGCCGAGGATCTGGCGCAGGTGGTCGAGCAGCAGGTGCCCGCCGTACTCCGCGCTCTCCACGATGCTGGTGTACATGTCGGGGCAGATGGCCAGCCCGTAAGGCCCCTCTATGCCGGCCTGGCGCAGCGCGTTGACACCTCGGGCCACGCCGTCCGGCGCCTGGGCGACGTCCCCGACGCTGATCGGCTGGTGCGAGGTGCTCTCGGTGATGCCGCGCAGCCCGGCGGCGGCATGGCCGTGGAAGACCGTGACGTTCTCGCCCAGGGCGATCTGCTTCACGGCCTCGTCGAGCTCGGCCAGGTCGGGATTGCTGGTGCCGCGCTCGACGTCGTCGAGCTCGGTCCGGGAGACCTTGAACTCGGTGCGCAGCTCCACGAGGGGGAGCACCACCCGCCGGGCCGCGCTGACGCCCTCGGACGGGCCGGTGACGGAGTCGATCCGCCCCAGGTTGGTGGCCGAGTGGTCCCATCCGTGGGGGCCGGCGAAGTCGACCAGCTTGCGGGCGGCCAGGTAGGTGGGGAGGCGCGACTTGGCCTCGTCGTCGATGGCGTCCCAGCCGGCGTCGGAGATCGGCGCGAGATCGCGGTGGAGATGGTTCAACGGACTGCCTCCTTCAGGCTGCCGATGCCGAGCGAGCCCGACTGCTCGGCGGCGGACTCTTCGGCCTCGGCGCCGACCTGGGGGACCGGGCCGGACGTGAACAGGAATTTGCGCAGCTGGGTGTCGAGGGCATCGTCCCGCCGCCGCAGCCACTCGAGGGCCATGGCGGCGTGCTCCTTCTCGTCGTCCCGGTTGTAGGCCAGGATGGCGGCCAGGCTCTCGTCGGAAGTGGCCTGGACCCGCTGGTGGTACCAGTCGATCGCCTCGAGCTCCTCGCACAGCGACGACATGGCGCGGTGGTAGTCGAGTGCGGCTTCGTCGAGCAGATTGAGCGGCTCGTGGAATCCCTCGCTGGCCAAGGTTCCCTCCTCGCGGACTCTTGCGACGACCCGGGCGGGAGCCCGGACCGATGCCCACAGTGAAGCATCTGGGGGACTGGTCAGTCCACGTCGCTGCCGGGTCGATGTGCTCCTCCGGGAGGCGGCCCGGCGGGACCGCGAGGGCGGCCTCCCGGGGGATGGACCTGGGAATATCCCAGCATGACCCCAGGACTTGGGGCTAAACATGGGCAGTCGGGTTCTCGCCGACCACTGACGACAGAGGAGTTCTCGCGATGCTTGCTTCCAGCTACCCCGTGCTCGATGCCTTTCTGACGATGCTGTACTTCTTCCTCTTCATCATCTGGATCTGGCTGCTGATCATGGTGTTCATGGACGTCTTCCGCAGCCACGACATGGGCGGCTGGGCCAAGGCCCTCTGGGTGATCTTCATCATCGTCCTGCCCTTCCTGGGCGTCTTCGTGTACCTGATCGCCCGGGGCGGCAAGATGCACGAGCGGGCCGCCGAGCAGGCCGCCCAGCAGCAGAAGGCATTCGACCAATACGTCCAGCAGGCCGCCGGGACCGCCGGGGCGAGCACCGCCGACCAGCTCTCCAAGCTGGCCGACCTCAAGTCCCAGGGCGTGCTGACCGACGCCGAGTTCGACGCCCAGAAGGCCAAGATCCTGGCCAGCTAGCAAGGCCGCGTCGTCGCCGAGAGCAGCTCGCCGGTGGCGACGCACGAGGACCACGAACCCGAGGAGCCCGCTGGGCCCGACCCGACGGGCTCGGTACCGGGCGCCGTGCCACCGGTGGACGGTGCCGGCAGCGACGCCATGTCGCAACGGCTCGCCGCCCGCATCGAACAAGATGTCGCGGCACCGCTGCCGTGGCGGTCGATCGCCAAGAAGTCCGTCCTTGTGGTCGTGGCCGGCATCACGATCTATTTCGTCTTCCCGAGCCTGGCCGAGGTCTTCGACGCCTTCCCGAAGCTGACGTCGCTCGACCCCATCTGGTTCACCTTCGCCGTCGCGCTCCAAGTGGCGCATTTCACCTGCACCATCGCGTTGCAGCGGATCGCCCTGCGCACCAACGCCTGGTTCTCGGTCACGACGTCGCAGCTTTCCGGCAATGCGATCAGCCTCATCGTGCCCGGAGGTGCCGCCTTCGGGGCCGCCACGCAGTTCCGCATGCTCGCCGCGGCCGGGAACGACCCCGCCACCGCGGTGGCGGGGCTGACCGCCTTCTCGTTGCTGGGCATCGCCGGCCTGCTCGCCCTGCCCATCTTCGTGCTGCCCGCCATTCTGGCCGGGACGCCGATCGCCAACGGCCTGCTGCACGCGGCGCTGCTGGGCCTGGCGGCCTTCGTGCTCTTCGCCGGCTTCGGCGCGCTCGTGCTCACGCTGGACGGGCCCCTGCGCTGGGCCGGGCATGTCATTGAGGCGGTGCGCAACCGCGTCAAGCGCAAGGCCGCGCCCATGACGGGCTTGTCGGACCGGCTCGTCTTCGAGCGCAACCGCATCCGCGCCGTGCTGGGGCGGCGCTGGAAGGCGGCCATGCTGCTCAGCAGCGGCCGCCTCGCCTTCGACTTCGGGACCCTGCTGGCCTGCATCCGGGCCACCGGCATAAAGCCCAACCCGTCGCTCGTCCTGCTGGCCTACGCGGTGGCCGGGCTGCTGGCCCTGATCCCGATCACGCCGGGTGGGCTGGGGATCGTGGAGGCCGGCCTGAGCGCGCTGCTCATTCTGGCCGGCGTGCCCGGGGGTGACGCCGTCGTGGCCACGCTGGCCTACCGGATCATCTCGTACTGGCTGCCCATTGCGGTGGGGCCGTTCGCCTACTTCGCCTTCCGGCTCCGCTACGGCAAGCCGGGCACGGGGCCCGACGACGCGGCCGGCGCCGGCGGAGCGGCCCTGGCCCCCGGCTGAGAAGCTGTCCGACGTGTACGAGGGGACGTGGGAGTCCGTGCGGACCCACCGGGTGCCCGACTGGTACGACGACGCCAAGCTGGGCATCTTCATCCACTGGGGCCTCTATTCGGTCCCGGGCTGGGCGCCGCGGGTGCCCGACATTCAACAGCTGCTCGTCAAGGACGGCCCCAAGCGGATGCTGCGCGAGAACCCCTACGCCGAGTGGTACCGCAACTCAATGCAGATCAGGGGCGGGCCGACGCACGCGCACCACATGGCGGTGTACGGCGAGGACTACCCCTACGACAACTTCGTGCGGACGTTCGACGACGCGTCGTCGGGGGCCGACCTCGACGCCATGGCCGATCTGTGCCGTGCCGCAGGCGCCCACTACGTCGTGCTGACCACCAAGCACCACGACGGCTTCGCCCTCTGGCCCTCCTCGGTCCCCCACCCGGTCAAGGGCGAGTACCAGGCGCGCCGTGACCTGGTGGCCGACCTCAGCGAGGCGGTCCGCGACCGGCGCATGCGCATGGGGCTCTACTACTCCGGCGGTTACGACTGGCCCTACAACGACGCGGTGCTGACGACGGCCGCCGACGCCGTGCTGGCCGCCCCGAACGATGCCCGCTACGTGGAGTACGTCACGGCGCACTGGCGCGAGCTCATCGACCGCTACAAGCCCTCGGTGCTCTGGAACGACATCTCATGGCCGACGGACTCCCGGCTGCCCGCGCTGTTCGCGTACTACTACAACACTGTCGAGGAGGGCGTCATCAACGACCGCTGGAAGGAGCCCGGCCTGCCGCGCAACGCCGTGACCGATGCCGTCGTCGCGCGGTGGGGGCGGTGGTGCAGGCACTGTGGCCGTATATACCCGAGCGGCAGAAGCACCTCACCTTCCCCAGCCCGAAGCACTCCGACTTCCGCACCCCCGAGTACGACGTCCAGCGCACGGTCACCGCGCGCAAGTGGGAACTGGCCCGCGGTGTCGGGCACTCCTTCGGAGCCAACCGTCACGAGCCGCCCGAGGACATCATTACGGAGAGCGATCTCATCGAGATGTTCTGTGACGTGGTGGCGAAGAACGGCAACCTCCTGATCGGCATCGGCCCGCGGCCCGACGGGACCATCCCCGACGCGCAACAGGCGCCGCTACGCGGGCTCGGCGCGTGGCTCGACCGCAACGGCGAGGCCATCTACGGCAGCCGGCCCTGGGTTGTCACCGAGTCGGCCACCGCGGACGGGACCCCGTTGCGCTTCACAAAGAGCGGCGAGGGCGTCTACGCGCTGGTGTTGGGGATGCCCCGCGCCCGACAGATCACGATGCGGGGGATCGACGGCTCCCGGCTGCGGCGGGTCCGTCTCGTCGGGGCCGACGTCCCGCTGGAGTGGTCGGTGGAGAGCAGTGGTGACCTGTCGGTAACCCTGCCCGAGCGGATGCCGCAGGCTGCGGTGACGGTGCTGGACCTCGGGACCGACGTCCGGGCGCGCCTCGGTCTCACCGTGTGAAGTAGGGCCTTTCGGCGCAGGCCCGACAGGACCATTGGCCCTAGTGGCCGTCCGCCGGCCGCGGCAAGATCCAAGTGATGGACGAGGGTCGCCGGCGCTGCAGTTCGTCTACAAAAGATCCGGCACGATCCCTTATCGGGAAGTGTCGTTTCATTGTCGGATCGGGGTCCCGAGCCCCCGGCGACACCTCGTCCACTCTTTGGGCGCGCCCCATTCGCTGACACCGCGCGACAGACTGTGGCGTTCCGCGCCACGGGTGGCTGCTGCATCGGGCCCGCGAAGGACGTCGGCACGTGGTGGCCCGAGGGAGAGCCACCACGTGCGGATGGACCGCCTTTCGGTGGCTGCGTGATTCCCGCCGCCGGCGGTTGCCGCGGTGTAGGTTCGGCGCCACCTGGCGGACGGGGGGTGTGCCGTGCTGCTTGATCTGTTCCTGATCGGACTCGTGATTACCCTCGAGCCCATTCCGCTCACCGGCATGATCCTCGTGCTGGCGACCGAGCGCGGCCTGTTGAACGGCCTCGGCTACGTGCTGGGCTGGTTGCTCACGCTGGTGGCCATCGTGGCGCTGACCGTGCTCGTCACCGGGGGGCAACCACTCATCCCCAACAGCAACCCCTCGACCGGCGCGCTGGCGCTGAAGCTGGCCATCGGCGTGGTGCTGGTGTGGATCGGCTATCGGCGCTGGGGGAGGAAGGCACCCTCCGAGCCCAAGGGTCAGCCGCGCTGGATGGCGGGCATCGACCGGATCAACCCGTTGACGGCGTCGGGGCTCGCCTTCCTGTTGCAGCCATGGGTCCTGGTGGCGGCCGGCGTCACCACCATCACGGAAGCCAAGATCTCGACCACGGCGGAGTGGGTCGCCCTCTTCGCCTTCTGCCTCCTGTGTTCGGCGAGCTACCTCACCATGGAGATCTACGCCGCGCTGCGGCCCGCCGAAGTGAAGAGCACGCTGGCCTCGCTGATGGCGTGGATCAATTCGCACCACGACCAGGTGATCGTGTTCCTGTCCCTCGGGCTGGGTCTCTACCTCGTGGCGAAGAGCATCGAGGGATTGGTCAGCGGGAGCTGAGCCGACCCGGGCATCCACCGTTGCCGCCCCGGCGGCCGTTACGTTCGGAGGGCGGAGGTGCACACGATGCTCGCATACACGTGGCCGCTGCTCAGCCTGTTCTGGACGTTCCTGATGTTCGCCGGAGTCTTCCTGCTGCTCTTCTTCATCATCTGGTGCTTCATCGACAACTTCCGGCGCCGGGACCACAGTGGGCTGGCCAAGGCCGGCTGGACGCTGGTCATCCTGATCGTGCCGTTCTTCGGGGCCCTGATCTACATCATCGCCCGGCCTCCGGACGCCCAGCTCGCCACCTGAGCGGCACCGCTACGGGCCGGCAGTGCGCCGGGCCGGTGGGGCCCCGACCAGCGCTTTTCACGGTGCCGGCGGGCTCCCCCGTGGGCCGGTTGCCGGACGGTCCGTAGGCACGGGGACACGCCAGTTTCGCTCGGCGCCGGCGCTCGCTAATGTTCCGCGTCTCAGGGGAACCAGCAGGAGTGGGCGATGCAAAATCATCATCCCAAGATCGCGCAACGTCCCGAGGGGACGTGGGTGGTCGAGTGTGCACAGTGCCGGAACGATCCGGCTTCGACGGTCCCGATCGGCATCGGGATGCCGCTGCGCGACCGGGAGACGGCAGAAAGGCTCCGGGACAACCACGCGGCCCGGCCCTTGAGGGCCGTCGCCTCGTAGAGCCGGGCCATGCCCGGCGCCGACGGAGGGGCCGGCACCGGGGTGGCCGCCGCCGCCGGCGTGGTGAGCAAGACGAGCGCACGTCCGGTCGGCGACACGGTGGCCCGGCTGCTCGAGCTGCTGGGGTCGAAAGGCGTCAAGGTGTTCGCGGTGATCGACCAGCAGGGGGAGGCCCGTTCCGTCGGGCTCGACCTGCGGGAGACCACCCTGGTGATCTTCGGGAACCCGGCGGCCGGGACGGGGGTCATGGTGGCAGCGCCGTTGTCGGCGTTGGACCTGCCACTCAAGGTGGTCGTCTGGGCCGAGCCCGGTCAGGGCACCTTCGTCAGCTACACGGCGCCGGCCACCCTGGCCGACCGTTACGGCCTCGGTCCCGAGTCCCGGGCCGCCCTCGGCGTGATCGACGGTCTCACGGACGCGTTGGTGGTCGCGTAGACCTTCGGCTGTCCGGCCGGATTGCAGAGGACCTCGACGCGTGGGCGCCGGAGCCCAGCTCAGATGGCTCAGCCCAGGATCGGGACGGGGGTGGCGTACTCCAGATCGAAGTACCCACTGGGCGCACCGGGCACCTGCAAGGCCGCCGCCGCCGGAGCGATGTCGACTCCCGGAAGCCCGGGAAAGAGCGGATCGTGGTGACAGAAGGCGACCCGCCCTGCGTGCAGGCGCTGCGCCTGTTCGAGCACGAACTCCACCGAGGAGCCCTGGAACGGCTCGCCGTCGACGTTGGGCCGGCCGCCCAGAGAGGAGCGCGACGTCGGGCCGGAGCCCGTCGAATATGCCCCGCCAGTAGCCGGCACTGCCGCTCACGAGCACCGAACCGTCGGCCGTCAGGAGCAGGTAGGCGAGCTGGCCCCCGTCATGGCGCGAGCAGACCTCGTTCATGGCGATGAGGGCCGGTCCCGCCGGCGCCGGTGCGGCATCGAGGGCGCTGAAGAGGGCGCGCATCGTGGCGGCGCGGTCCTGCGCGCTGATGTCGAGGTCGCCCAGGCAGGCGATCGAGGTGTCGCTCTGGTTGTGGGCGAACAGACAGGAGTGGAGAGCGGGCAACACACGCGCCCGCGTGTCCGGCCCGCATTGCACCGTCTCGCCGCCCGTGACGACCAACACCTGCTGATCGGGCACGCCGCAGGCGCGTAGGCACCGGGCCGATTCTGGTGAAGCCACGACCGTCGCGCCCGTGCGGAGTGCGATGGTGTCGGCGCCATAGAGATGGTCGAAGTGGGCGTGGCTCACGAAGACGAAGTCGGCCTTAGGGACCTCCGCCGTGCTCAGTCCTACCGGCTCGAGCCCGGGTAGGCGGTCGAGGTACGCGTCGAAGAACAGGTCCAGTCCGGCATGGCGGATCCGGAACGTGGCGGTCCCGAACCACTCGAGGGTTGTGGGAGGCACGGCCGGCTCAGCCTGCCACCGGCTCCGCCGCGCCCGACGGATCACCCACGAGCTTGGCGGAGAACTTCACGGCCTTGACAGCGCTGGTGGCGCCCGTCTGGAGCGTGGCCCCGATGATGATCAGCAACACGCCGAGCCAGAACACGTAGGGCCAGCCCAACATGAGGATGCCGAGGCGACCGAGCATGTAGGGCGGCGAGCACACCACCGCGCCGACGGCGCCACCGACGGCCGAAGTCGCCAGGGTGTCCCGGCGGGATCGGGCCTTCTTCTCGACGCCGACGATGCGGGCGGGCACGGCGATGTAGCAGAGCATCATGACGCCGACGACGAGGCTCTGGCTGATGACGAAGGGCCAGTGACCCCAGCGGGTGGCGATAAGGGCGGAGAACGACAGCGCCAGGCCGATGCCGGACCCCCAGGCAAGGATGATTCGGACGTGTTCGTTGGCGCGGCTGAAGGCGGGGCGGATCTTGGGTGGGCCGGGTACCGAGATGGCGAAAGCGAAGACCCCGTTGAGGTAGAAGCTAGCCGCGGTCAGCGCCGTCACTCCCAGGATGCAGGGGATCAGGATCGGGCCGCGGATGACGTGGAATTGGCGCCCGTGCAGCACGTGGAGCTTGATGTCGAGCATGGCGATCCAGATCCACATGGCGGGAATGATCTGGACCAGGGCGAGACGCCAGTTCGTGTAGAGCAGCTTCACACCCTGGAACAGCATGAGGAAGCCGCCGACGATGAGGGCGAGGGGGGCGAGCCAGCGTCGCCGCTGGCTCAGCTGGAGCACCGCCTGCTCAACTGCCTTGTCGTCGCCGCGCCGGATGGCGTCTACGAGCCGCCCGATCAGCGCGCCGACCCACGCTCGGCGGTTGAGGGTCGGTCTGGCGGGCTCGGAGCCGTTCGTTGCGCTCCGGTCGTCGTGGTCCACCGTCACTGGTCGCCCCTCACCTCGGCCCACCGTCGGAACCACCGTGCCCCGCTCCCGTCCCGCGGCCACAGCCGGCCGAACCGCACCCGACCCTGTCATTGTGCAGCCGAGCCCAGTACGGGGGAACGGTCAAAGGGTATCCGGACCAGGTCGGTGTCCCGGACGCGGCCGGAGCCCCACGGGTCCCGATGGTTCGGCGGAGCGCTCGGGCGCCAGGTGGTCGTAGTCTCGAATGGAACGACGACACGGTGACGTGTCCAGGGAGGTGGCCGAAGGTGACTGAGGACGCAGGGGTCGGGCTGGCCGAGCGACCCGTCGCCACCATGGCGCACCGCAGCGAGGACGAGAGCCGAGCCATCGGCAAAGAGGCCCGCGCCAAGGTGCCCAGGGGGAGCCAGACCGAGTTCATCCCCGCACCGGACCGGCCCGACCCCGTGTCGCTGCTCGGGGAGCAGGCCACGACCCGGGTGCCCGAACTGGTGCCCATCCGCTACGGCCGCATGCTGGTCTCTCCCTTCACGTTCTTCCGCGGAGCGGCGCTCATCATGGCCTCGGACCTCTCGACCACACCGCACTGCGGCCTGACTGCCCAACTCTGCGGTGACGCGCACCTTTCGAATTTCGGCGTGTTCGGTTCACCGGAGCGACAACTCGTCTTCGACTGCAACGACTTCGACGAGACGAACCCGGGACCGTGGGAGTGGGACGTGAAGCGACTTGCCGCAAGCGTCGTCGTCGCCGGCCGGAGCAGGGGCCACCCCAAGGCGGTGCGCGCCGCCGCCATCGTGGGGCTGGGCCAGGCCTACCGCGAGGCGATGCGCCAGATGGCGACCATGTCGAACCTGGACGTCTGGTACTACCACGTGGACGTGGCCGAAGTGCTCACGATGCTGGGGTCCCAGGCGACGGCCTCCGGTTCGAAAACTCAGGCGCGCATGCTCACGACGGCGACCAAGGCCGTGGACAAGGCGCGCACGAAGGACAGCATGAAGGCCTTGAGCAAGCTGACCGAGGTCGTCGACGGCCAGCGCCGCATCATCAGCGACCCTCCGCTGCTCGTTCCCGTCGAAGAGGTCTTTCCGGAGGTAGAGGCCGAACAGTTCGTGGGCTTGTTCCGCGATCTCCTGCGCCGATACCGCCAGACGCTCTCGACCGACCGTCGACGCTTGCTGGAGGAGTACCGCTACGTCCAGATGGCGCGCAAGGTAGTCGGGGTGGGCAGCGTCGGCACCCGGGTCTGGGTCATCCTCATGCAAGGTGCCCGCCCCGAGGACGTGCTGTTCTTGCAGGCCAAGGAGGCCGAGGCGTCGGTCCTGGAGCGCTTCACGAAGAAGAGCCAGTACGGCAACCACGGCGCCCGTGTCGTCGCCGGCCAGCGTCTGATGCAGGCCAGTAGTGACATCTTCCTCGGCTGGCAGCGGACCGACGGCCTCGACGGCGCCGTCCACGACTACTACGTGCGCCAGCTACAGGACTGGAAGGGCTCGATCGACACCGACGCGATGGTCCCTCAGGGCCTGGAGGCCTACGGGAAGCTGTGCGCCCTGACGTTGGCCCGGGCCCACGCACGCTCCGGCGACCGCTTCGCCATGGCGGCCTACCTCGGCAACAGCGACACGTTCGAGAAGGCCCTGGCCAAGTTCTCCGAGTCCTACGCCGACCAGAACGAGCGGGACTACGAGGCGTTCGCCGCCTCCTGCAAGAGCGGCCGGCTCCACGCCGAAGAGGGGTTGTAGCCGAGGGGCGGTGAAGCGTCATGGAAACGACATGCTGAGGCGCCTGAGCGTCTCTCCCCCGTTGCGGATGTGCGATGCTGAGCCACTGCATCGCACATCCGGGCCCGCATCCCGACCGCCTCAGCCCATGCACCAACGGATCAGCACACCCACTCACTAGAAGGAGTCGACCATGCTTGCCTCGAGCTACCCCATCCTCGACGTGTTCCTGACGACGCTGTACTTCTTCCTCTTCATCATCTGGATCTGGCTGCTGTTCATGGTGTTCATCGACATCTTCCGCAGCCACGACATGGGCGGTTGGGCCAAGGGGCTCTGGGTGATCTTCATCATCATCATGCCGTACCTCGGTGTCCTGGTGTACCTGATCGCCCGTGGCGGCAAGATGCACGAGCGGGCGGCGCAGCAGGCGGCGCTGCAGCAGAAGGCCTTCGACCAGTACGTCAGGCAAGCGGCTGGGGCGAGCAGCGACACCAGCGCAGACCAGCTCGCGAAGTTGGCCGACCTCAAGTCGAAGGGCGTGCTGACCGACGCCGAGTTCGATGCGGAGAAGTCCAAGATTCTCGCCGGCTGAGCACGCGGGCGCAGCAGGCAGCAGAATGAAGAGAGCCCGAGCAGAGACCTTGAGAGAAGAGGAGTCCCCATGACGATCGGACCAGTCAGCTACACGGTGATCGCCTTTCCCGGCAACCAATTCAACGGCAACATCGCCCCGGAAATCGCCAAGCTGGTGGCCAGCGGGACGGTGCGGATCCTCGACCTGGTCTTCGTGGCCAAGGACGAGGCTGGCGACACCCTCAGCCTCGAGTTCGACCAGATGGACGAGCTGGCCGCCTTCAACGACATCGAAGGCGAGGTCGGTGGCCTCGTCAATGCCGAGGACCTCGATCATGTGGCCGCCAACCTCCCCGAGGGGAACTCGGCGCTGGTGATCCTGTGGGAGGACCTCTGGGCGGTGCCGCTCGTCGAGGCGATCCGCGCGTCCGGTGGGGTGCTGATCGACAGCGCCCGGATTCCGGTCGACCTCATTGAGGCGGCGCTCGACGACCTGGCCCAGGCCTTGCAGAGCTGAGAACGAAGAAATCGAAGAGAGAAGGAGCACGACATGCCCATGATGCGACGTCGCCCGGTCCTGCGGACGGTCGGGAGGACCGCGGTGATCGCCGGCACGGCCACCGTGGTGGCCGGCGGGGTCAACCGTCACCAACAGGAGAAGGCGGCCCAGCAGCAGGCCGCCGCCGAGCAGGCCGCCCCGGCGCCGCAGGCGGCGCCGGAAGCAGCCGCGCCGGACTCCGACGACCTCATCACCAAGTTGAAGGAGCTCGCCACCCTGAAGGATCAGGGGATCCTGACCGACGCCGAGTTCGACGCCCAGAAGGCGAAGATCCTGGCGCAGATGTCCTGAGCCTATCCGCTGCTGCGGACCCAGCGTGTTGATGGGAGTCCCGATCGTCGGGGAGGGCGCGCCGCGGCAGCGCACTGACGAGAAGGGGACGGCGTGCGTTCTCCCTGATCAGAGGCCCTGCTTTGCCGGGCAGGGCGGCTGCCCCGAGCCTTGACCCGAGCCCTCGAGCCAAGAGCAGGCCAGTAACGTAAGCCGGATGTGGCCGAACGACCGTGGTCCGAGGGACACCTTGCGCCGCGCCGGCTCGCCCTCGGCTGCACGTGTCTGAACACGGCGGGCCCGGGGCCATGACCGCTCAGGCGCGAGCCGAGACCACTCCCGCCGCGTCGGAAGTCGAGACCTCGTCGCGGGGCAGCTGGTCGTCGTCGCGCGGTAGTTGGTGGTGGGTGCCGGGGGCCATCACGGTGGTCACGATCGCCAGCGTCATCGTCGTCACGCTGTCGCAGCTGCACCCAGGCATGCTGCTCACGAACACCACGACGACGGGCGGCGACACGGGTGCCCATATCGCCATGCCCAGGTTCCTCGAGAGCCTGCTCAGTCACGGCCATCTCACGGGGTGGGATCCGGGCTGGTACGACGGTTTCCCTCTCTACACCTTCTATTTCACGATTCCCGACCTGTTCATCGCGATCGGCGGTTGGATCATCCCTTACGGAGTGGCGTTCAAGCTGGGGACGATCCTCGGTTCGGTCATGCTGCCCGTCTGCACCTGGGCCTGCGGCCGCTTCTTCCGGCTTCGGGCCCCCCTTCCCACCCTGCTGGCGGCCGCCACCCTGCCCTTCCTGTTCGACTACACCTTCACCATCTACGGCGGAAACCTCTTCTCGACATTGGCCGGGGAGTACGCCTACTCCTTCAGCTTGTCGCTGGCCGTGCTCTTTCTCGGCCTCTTTGCGTGCGCCGTCCGCGAGGGCAAATACCGCGGCTGGGCCGCCATCGTCCTCGCCGGCACCGTCCTTTCGCACATCGTCCCCGGTATGTACGCATTGAGCGGCGCGGTCATCCTCACCGTGGTCGAGCTCTTGCCGGCACGCTGGGGAATCGCCGATTCGTCACTGCGAGTCTGGCGTGGCGTCCCGAACGCGACGCAGGTGCCGCGCGCCCGCACGTTGTGGTGGGCCGGCTCGACCGTGGCGATCGGGCTGCTGCTCTCAGGGTGGTGGCTGGTCCCCTTCGGGCTGGAGCACGCGTACTCGTCATCGATGGGCTACACGAACGTGGAGGGTTGGGCCCAGTACTTCCGGGAGGCCGACGCCTGGGCTCTCGTCTTGGCGGGGATCGGTCTCGTCGCCGCGTTCCTCACGCGGAGCCGGTTCGGCATCACGGTGACGACGTTGGGCATCGCCTCGGCGGTGGCGACCGCAGTTGACCCGCAGGGCAGCCTCTACAACGTTCGCCTGCTGCCCCTGTGGTTCATCTCCGTCTATTTCATGGCGGCCTGGGCGTTCGGAACCGGATGCATGGGCGTGGCGACGGTGTGGCGTCACGCGCAAGACCGTCGTTGGGCCGAGGCTGATGCCGCAACGTGGTCTGATGCGCCGCTGCAGCCGTGGGACCAATTGGGCGCCGCGCCATCACCATCACTAGCAGCGTGGCAGCAGTCGGGGACATCCGGTGACGCGGTGCCTGAATCCGGTCTCCTGAGCCGGGCCGGCACGATCGGCAATGCCAGCAGTCTCCGGCGGCCTGCGCAGCGACGGTGGGGCCCGGCCGCCGTCAGCGGTGCCGTCCTCGGACTCCTTGCCGTCATGGTTGCTGTCGTGCCCCCCTTCATCCTTCCAGCGTCGTCGCTGCCGGTGACCCTTGGGGCCAACGAGGTCACGAACTGGTCGAACTTCAACTACGAGGGCTATCAGAACCAAGCTTCGTACCCCGAGTTCCATTCCCTGATGCAGACGATGGCGGCGATGGGTAAGCGCTACGGCTGCGGGCGCGCCATGTGGGAGTACAGCTCGAGCGAGAACCGCTTCGGCACGCCGGAGGCACTGATGCTCCTGCCGTTCGAGACAAACGGGTGCATCGACTCCATGGAAGGACTGCTCTTCGAGTCGTCGGCCACGACTCCGTATCACTTTCTGAATCAGGCGGAGCTCTCCGCCGGGCCGTCCGAGCCGGAAGTGGGGCTTCCGTACGGCGCTCTCAACGTGACGCTCGGGGTGCAGCACCTGCAGCTGCTGGGAGTGAAGTACTTCATGGCGGAGACTCCCCAGGTCGAACAGGAGGCCGCTGTCGATCCGAACCTCCAGCTCGTCGCCAGAACCGGCCCGTGGACCTACAACTACAGCGGTGCGAACACCACCACTACGTGGGATATCTATCTCGTGAAGGACTCGCAGCTTGTGACGCCGCTGGTCAACGACCCCGTCGTCCTCTCCGGAGTGAAGCCGGGCCCGTCGAGCTGGCTCGGGAGTGCCACCAAGGAGGGGCCCTCCCTGACCTGGTACGGCGATCCGAGCAAGTGGAACGTGGAGCTGGCGCAGAGCGGCCCGACGGACTGGCCCCGGACCCCGGTGAACGATGTCCGCCCGACGGTCACACGCGTGGGGACGACCCAGGTCACCGCCGTGACGCAGACCGATTCATCCATCAGCTTCCACGTCTCGCGGGTGGGGACACCGGTGCTGGTGAAGATCTCCTACTTCCCGAACTGGCATGCCAATGGGGCCGACGGCCCGTACCGCGTCACACCCAACCTCATGGTGGTCGTCCCCACGAGCCACGACGTGACACTCACATACGGCGCGTCGAGCGCAGACACGCTTGGTCTTCTGGCCACGCTGATCGGGCTGGCCGCCCTGGTGGGCCTGTTCGTCGTGCCCACTGCGCGTGCCTGGAGGAGCAGGACACGAGCCTGAATCCGACTGCGACCTCCATCTTGTAGACAGAAATTACAAAAAGTGTCTAGTGTGTATGGCTGATGACCGCCACGCTGCAGAGCGCCGTCCCCCGGAGGGATGCCACAGCCGCAACGGGTGGAGCCTTCAGTTCCACCGAGGAGCGGATTCTCACGGCGGCGTTCGCCCTGATCGGACGGCGGGGCGTACGCCGGCTCGGCATGCGGGAGATCGCCGAGTCGGCCGGCGTGTCGCGGGGCACCCTGTACCGCTACTTCCCCAGCAAGGACCACGTCGTGGCCGCGGCTGCGGCCTTCGACGCGCAGCGGTTCTCGAACGGGCTCGACGCGGTGCTCGCGGCCGCAGGTTCGCCCGAGGAGCGCATCACCTCCTTCATGGCCTACGCCTTCGACTTCATCCGCTCGCATCCCTGCCGCCCGCTCTTCGAATCCGAGTCCGGCTTCGTCATGGGCTACCTCCTCGACAACCTTCCCGCGCTGCGCGGCGAACTGGTGGTCCGCCTCGGGGACGCCCTCGACACGGTGCCCGCCGTGGCGGCGGGCACCCTCGGCAAGGACCAGCTGGCCGACGTCATCGTCCGCCTCTTCGCGTCGAGCTGGATCATCCCCGAGACCGACGACGCCTCGCTCGTGCAAGCAGTCACCCGCATCCTGCAGATCAGTACGAAGGAGACCACCAATGAGTGAAACCGAGACCGAGACCGAGACCGAGACCGGGGCCGAGGCCGAAGGTGCCGGCTACGGCAGCAGCCCACTGATGGCCATGGACGGCAACATGGCGGCTAACCCGCAGCCGACCTTCAAGATGCTCCGGGACGAGATGCCGGTGCTGTCCGTCCCGATCGGCTCCAACCCTGGGGTACTCGTGGCGCGCAAAGAGGAGATCGACTTCACCCTGCGGCACACCGAGATCTTCTCCTCCAACATGGATGCCGTCGATCTCAAGAACAAGCGGCCCATGATCCCGTTGCAGATCGACCCTCCGGAACACAAGAAGTTCCGCAAGCTCCTCGACCCGATCTTCGCCCCGCGCAAGATGGCCGCCATGGACCAGGAGGTCTCGGATCTCGTCAATCACCTGATCGATGGCTTCGTTGAGCGCGGCGAGCTGGACTTCGCCAAGGAGTTCTCCGTCCCCTTCCCCTCGCAGGTCTTCCTCACCCTTATGGGACTGCCCATGGACGAGCTCGACACCTTCCTCACCATGAAGGACGGCATCATCCGCCCCGAGCATGTCGTCGGCACGACCCAGGGGTCGGCGGCGTCCGGCGAGTACCAGCAGAAGATCGCCGACTCTGTCTACGACTACTTCAACAAGATCCTCGACGAGCGCGAGAAGGAGCCGCGAGACGACATCCTGTCGCACTTCCTCAGTGCCGACGTCGACGGCGACAGCCTCACCCGCGAGGACATCCTCGACATCTGCTTCCTGTTCCTCATCGCCGGGCTCGACACGGTCACGGCGACGCTCGACTGCATGTTCTCCTTCCTGGCCCAGCACCCAGAGCACCGGCGCCAGCTCTCGGAGAACCCCGACATCATTCCCAACGCCATCGAGGAGCTCCTCCGCTGGGAGACGCCGGTCATGATGGTGTCGCGCGTCGCCGTACAGGACACCGAGCTGGCGGGCTGCCCGGTCCACAAGGGTGATCACATGATCGTCATGATCGGCTCGGCCAACACCGACGAGGCCGAATTCCCTGACGCGGACGAGGTGCGCTTCGACCGTGAGGTCAACCGACACATCGCCTTCGGCGGCGGCATCCATCGCTGCCTCGGCTCGCACCTGGCCCGCCTGGAGTTGCGCGTCGCCCTGCGGGAGTGGCACAAGCGGATCCCCGAATACGAGATCGAGCCCGGCGCCGAGCTCTCCTACACGACGGGGATCCGGTCCATCGACTACTTCCCGATGCGCTTCACGGCGCGGGCGTAGGCGCGTCCGCGCTGCGCCTCCCGCCGTCGGCCACGTGCTCGGTCCAGCGGCCCTCGTGCCAGTAGCGGCGCTCGTGGCGACCGGCCGGGTCGGCATACCAGCCTGACGGGACGGCGTCGCTGCTCACAGCGGGGGAGTCGGAGTGTGTGTGCTGGTGCAGCCGGGCCGAACGGCTCAGAGCCGTCAGCTCGGCGACCAACCGGTCCGCTTCGTCGGCCTCGCGGTCGCGGAACTCGGCCCGGGCCCGTTTTCCCGCCACGTCGACGTGGACCGTCGCCAGCCCGAGTGGTCGCTGCAGCGGGCCCTGGACCCGCCGGATGCTCTGGGTCTTCTCAAGAGGCACCCAGGTGGTGGCCCGGTTGAGCCGCCCCGTCACGCAGACGGCGTGCGACGCGTCGTGGCCGGCCGACAGGAAGTGGAAGCTGAGCGGCGCCTTCAACCGCGCCCGTCCCGGCGGTGCGGTCCGGACCGGGTCCGGCCCGCCGAGCAGCCGCGCCAGCAGGTGCCAGGAGTCCTGCTGCGAGCCCACCGGCAGCAACGCCTTGCGCACGACGCTCGTCCCCTCGCCCCGCTGGTTGCGCGCCGTGGCCCCGGCCACGTCGACCTCCAGGCGGCACCAGCCGAATGGTCGCCACAGCAGGGGCTCGACCTGGCGGACCGCCTGGATCCTCCCGTAGGGGACCGTCTCGGAGATGGTCTGCAGCAGGCCGCGCCGGATGCGGACGCCCTCGGGCGCCTCCACCGCCACGAAGGCGTACTGGCCCGACAGCCGGCGCCAGATCACGCCGGCGGCGCTAAGGAGGTAGACGGCGAGGAAGCCTGCGGCGCCGGCCGCCGTCCTGGGCTCGAACTGGTCGAGCACCGCCAGCGCGGCCACCGTGCCGATGAGGACGATGGTGGTGAGCGACAGGAAGACCGAGGCCAGCAAGCGGCCGAGATCCACGCTGGCCATGGGCAGCCCCGTGTTGCTCGACACGGCGGCCTCCGTGTCGATGTGGCCCGCCAGAAGCACCAGCCGGAGCTCGGCCGCCTGCGTCTCGGACAGGTAGGCCAGCTTGCCGTCGGTCGACCCCGATCCGGCGAGGCGGATGCGCAACTCGGAGACGCCGAGCAGACGGGCCAGGAAGGGCCGCACGATATCCACCGCCTGCACGCGGGCCAGCGGCAGCCGGCGGGAGTCCTTCCGGATGAGGCCGGTCTCGATGCGCAGCGTGTCGCCCTCGAAGCGCCAGCGGGTGACCATCCAGTGGACGTAGCCGTAGACGGCCGTGAGCAGCGCGAACACCACGAGGTAGTCGGTCTCGGCCGTCCCGTTCTCGGCTTTGGAGTGGACCGTCGACACCAGCAGGAAGAACACGAGGGCCGGGGCGAGCCGGCCGATCCGGGCGATGGGGGTGAGCGGGTGGAGGCGGGACCAGCCCTCGTCGGGCGGCGGGGTATCCGACGGCGCGTCGGTCACATGCCCGCGGCCATCGACTCGCCCAGCTCGGTCAGCCGGTCCCGCAGGCGCGCCGCCTCGGCCTGCTCCAGCCCGGGGATGCGGCCGTCACTGGCCGCCGCCGCGGTGTGGAGCTTGACCGTCGACAGCCGGAAGAGCCGCTCCACCGGGCCAGCCGTCACCTCGACGAACTGCATCCTCCCGTAGGGCACGACCGACAGCCGCTGCACCATGACACCGCGGGCGACGATCAGGTCCTCGTTGCGCTCCTGGTAGCGCCAGGCTCGGAAGCGGCGGCGCAGGAACCACGCGAACAGGGCACCCAGCGCCGCCACCACGACCACGCTGATCAGCCCGGGCAAGAGGCCGCCAGCCAGGCCGAAAAGCAGCCCGAAGAACGCGGCCAGTACCGCCGAGATCGTCACGACCTCGGCCCGGCGCATGCGCCACAGACCCGGAGAAGGGCGGAGCCAGGGCTGATCATCCTCCGTCGTCACGGCTATGACGTTAAAGGGAAGACCCCGGCGTAGGGTGGCAATTGTGACCCGGTTGCGCGGTTCGGCGACAAGAAAGCTGGCTACGGCGCTGGAGCCCGTGGCCGGCCAGGTGTACTTCTCTCCCGAATGCCACACTGCGTACGGCGCGCTCGGCTTCTCGCCCAGTCCGGGCTCGCTCCCGAACGGCGTGCAGTTCCCCGACGGGGCGGCCTACTTCACGAGCCGTGGCTCGGTCATGGGGCAGGTGCCGGGCGAGGTGGTTGCCGCCGCCTTCGCCGTCTTCAACCCCGAGGCGGTCGTGCCGGCCGTCCGCTTCGGCTGGAGCAAGGTCGATGCGCCCACCATCTGCGCGGCGCGCACGAGCGGTGCGGTCGGTCAGCTCGTGCGCATCCTCGGCCCGGAACCGGAGGGACTGGCGAGCGCGACGGCGTGGCTGGCGCAGGCGGCTGAGCCGCTGCGCCCCGAGGGCAAGCCGCTCTTCGCCGGACTGCAGAGCCTTGGCCTCCCCGGTGATCCGATGGGTGACATGTGGCGGCTCGCCGACCAGCTGCGTGAATACCGCGGCGATGCCCACACGGCGGCGTGGACGTCGGCCGGGCTCGATGCCACCGAGGTCGGTCTGCTCACCGAGCTCTACTGGGGCCTCCCCATGCGCACGTACATCCGGACGCGTGCCTGGTCCGACGAGCAGCTGACGGCGGCGGAAGAGCGGCTGATCGAGCGAGGGTTGGTGGCGGACGGAGCGCTCACCGTGGACGGCCAGGCGCTGCGTGAGTCGGTGGAGGTCGGCACCGATGCCCAGTGCGAGGTCATGCTGGACGCGTTGGGCGACCGGTTCGATGCGCTCTTGGCTCTGCTCCTGCCGTGGGGCGAGGCCATTCGCGCCGCCGGAGGCTACCCACCGCAGGGACCACACGACCTGGCTCCGATTCGCTGACCCGGTGGTCAGGCGAGCGGGCGGTGCTCCGTGCCCTCGCCGGGGGTGATGAACAGCGCCATCCCCGGCTCGTGCACGCGGGCCGTGTGCCAGACGTTGGCGGGGTTGACCATGGCCTCGCCCGGGCGCAGCGCCACCACGTGTTGGGTGCCGTCGATCTCCTGCACGACGTCGACGCGGCCCGACAAGAGGTAGACGACCTCTTCGCCGGCGGGGTGCCGCTCCCAGCCGCCCCAGGTGGCATCCTGCGCTATGACGCAGACGAGGCGTCCCTCGCGCCCGTCGGCCGCAACGCTGCGCCGGTAGGCCTCGACATGCTCGGCCGACCACTCGAAGTCGGGCAGTGGGGTCGCGCTGCAGCCCAGCCCGAGGTGCACGAAGGTGCGCGCCAGGTCGAAGCGATCGCCGCCGCCCGTCGTCATGACGTCAGTAGAGCGGCGACCACGCCGCGCTGCGCAGCAGCCGGCTCTCCCAGCGGTCGCGCACCTCAAGGGCGTCATGCAGCCACGTCCCCGGGGCCGACGCCTCGCGCGGGAGGTCGTGGCCCAGCATCCACATCACGGCCTTCGTGTTGACGACGCGCTGCCACAGGATGACCTCGGTCGTCTGGTGGGTCCCGAGCACGGGCTGGAAGGCCGCCTCCAGCTCGATCATGCCGGTGCCCTCCTCCTTCTGGCTGCTCAGCGTGTGGTCGTACAGCGTGCCCGCCTTGGCCAGGTAGGCCTGCAGCCCTCCCTTGAAGGGCCAGGCCGTGTCCTCCATGAAGAGCGAGTTCTTGTGGGTCTCACCGTTCACGGGCACGGTGCCGAAGTCGATCTCCTGCAGGGGCGACCACGGCACCGGCCGGACGATCTTCCCCTCGTGTTCGTGGCGCATGGCGTCGACCTCCGCCGACCACTCGGCCAGGTCGCCGACGCGCACCCGCTCGGACAGCTCCTCCCACGCCGCTGCGTCGCGGCAGCCGGTGATGCTGACCACCGTGTACGCCTGCCCGCTGCCGTGGGACAAGCGCAGGTACCACAGCAGCCTGCTCCCGTCCGACTCGGCCAGGGCCGGCAGGTACCGGTCGCGGTACGCGTCGTCGAAGGCATCCTCCTGCGCGCCGGCGACCCGGTGCACTTCATGCAGCAACAGCATGGTGTTTTCCCCTTTGCGGTCCGTCTGATCCGAGATCTGCTTCTAACGAGTGGTGGCGATGCCCCCGTCGACCGGAATGATGGCCCCGGTCAGGTAGGCCCCGGCCCGCGACGACAGGTAGATGGCTGCGCCGGCCATGTCGTCCGGGCGCCCGATACGGCGCAGCGGTGCGCTGGCGGCGATCTGCTCGCCGAAGGCCTCCAACGTGGCCGCCATCATCTTGGACTCGAAGGGCCCCGGTGCGATGGCGTTCACGGTGATGGTGGGGGCCAGCCGCTTGGCCAGGTGGCGGGTGAGCTGGTGCACCGCCGCCTTGGACGCCGAGTACGCGTACGTCTCCAGCGTCGGAACGCCGATGCCGTCGATGGAGCCGATGTTGATGACCCGCGCCGGTTCCTCCTGGCTTCCCGCCTGCTGCAGCAGCGGCGCCAGGAACTTGGTCAGATGGAACACGCCCTTCACGTTCAGGGACAGCACGCGCTCGAAGGCCGCCTCGTCGTAGTCGACCATGGGTGCGCCCCAGGTGGCGCCGGCGTTGTTGACGAGGATGTCGAGCGCGTCGACGCGTCCCGCCATTTCGTCGGCCAGCCGGCGGCACTCGGACTCCTGCGCCAGGTCGGCGGGAATGCCGATGCAGGTCCCCTTCTCGGAGAGCTCCGCGGCCACGTCGAAGACCACGTCGGCCTTACGCGACGAGATGTACACCGTGGCGCCGGCATCCACGAAGCCCTCGACGATCATTCTGCCGATGCCCCTGGTCCCCCCGGTGACGAGCGCCGTCTTGCCTGCAACGGAGAACAGATCGGAGGCGCTCACCGGCCCATTGTGCCCGTCGGGGTCACGGCACGGCCAATGCCAGCGCGCTGCGCGCCAGGACGCCGGCGCCGACCCGCAGCGACTCGTCCTCGACGAGGAAGCTCGGGCTGTGGTGCATCCCGCTCGAGCCGTCCGCCGCGCCGCCACCGACGAAGAAGTAGCAGCCCGGCAGGTGGCGCAGGAACTCGCTGACGTCGTCGCTCGGCGCCACCGGCGGCATGCGGAAGACCCGGTCGGGGCCGAGCACGACGCTGGCCTCCGCCTCCACGACGGCCGTGGCCTCCGCGTGGTTCACCACGGCACGGGTGTGCTCGGGCATCTCGAGCTCCACGTGGACGCCCTGGTCGTCGCCGACGCCATCGCACAGCTCCTGCAGGCGAAGCAGGGCCTCCTCGTGCTGCGCCTCCGTGAAGGTGCGAAGCGTGCCGGTGACCCGGGCCGAGGTGGGCACCACGTTGACCGCCGTCCCGGCGTGGACCGTGCCGGCGCTGCAGACGCAGTCGGTCTCCTCGTAGCGCAGTCCCGCGGCCACCTCGCCGAGCCGGCTCACCAGCTCCGCCGTGGCCCGGATGACGTCGCCCGTGGCCGAGGGCATGGCGCCGTGCCCGCCCGGCCCCGTCAGGGTGATGCGCAGAGAGTTGGCCTCCGACATGGCGATGCCCGAGCGCAGGGCGACGAAGCCAGAGGGCAGCTGAGAGGTGACGTGGAACCCGACCAGCCGCGCCCCCTCCATGGCGGTGAGCGCGCCGCCCTCCAGCATCGCCTTGGCGCCGCACAGCGCCTCCTCGGCCGGCTGGAAGAGGAAGACGTAGCGGCCCGGGAGGTCCTCGCGGCGCGCCGCCAGGACCGAGGCGGCGCCGAGCAGGGAGGCCACGTGCACGTCGTGACCGCAGGCGTGCATGACACCCTCGACGTCGGAGTGGACGGCGCGCGCGTCGTCCTCCTGCACCGGCAGGCCGTCGATGTCGCCCCGCAGGACGACACTTCGCCCCGGCCGTCCGCCCTCCATGGTGAAGATGCCTCCGGTCTCGGTGGTCCGGAGCGTCTCGGTGATCCCGAGCGCTGCCATGTGCCGGCGGATCACCGCCGTCGTCTCGTGCTCGGCGAACGCCAGCTCCGGCCGGCGGTGCAGCGCGCGGCGCATGTCGACCATGTCGTCGAAAACGGCCTCGGCCGGTGCCGGGCCGAGCAACTCCGTCACGTCACCGGCTGAGCAGGTCGCGGGCGATGTGGGTCACCTGGATCTCGTCGGTGCCGGCGTAGATCTGGAACACCTTTGCGTCGCGCGCCAGCTGTTCCACCCGGAACTCGGACATGTAGCCGTTCCCGCCGAAGAGCTGCACCGCCTCCATGGCGACCTCCGAGGCGGCCTGGGCCGAGTACAGCTTCATGGCCGAGGCCTCGGCCAGGGTGAGGCTCTTGCCCGCCCCGCTCATTTCGATGTGCCGGAACACGAGGTTCTCCACGTTGAGGCGGGCGATCTCCATGCGGGCCAGCTTCAGCTGAATGAGCTGGAACTCGGCGATAGGCCGCTCCCACAGGAGGCGGTCCTTGGCGTACTGCACCGAGAGCTTCAGGCACTCTTCGATGAGTCCGAGCGACATGGCGGCCACACCGGCGCGCTCGGTGGTGAAGTTCCCCTTGGCGCTCTCGCGCCCCTCGTTCCCGCCCGTGCCCTCCGTCTCGCCCAGCAGGCGGTCCCGGCTCACCCGCACGTCGGTGAGGAACAGCTCTCCGGTCGGCGACGAGTGCAGGCCCATCTTGCGGAAGGGCTTGGACTGCTCGAGCCCCGGCATGCCGCGGTCGAGGACGAAGCTCAGGACGGGACGCTGGCGCAGTGGGGTGTCACTGCCGTCGTCGAGCTTGGCGTAGAAGACGATCGTGTCGGCGTAGGGGCCGTTGGTGATGAAAGTCTTGTTCCCGTTGAGGACGTACTCGTCGCCGTCACGCAGGGCCGACGACTTCATCCCACCCAGGGCATCGGAGCCCGAGTCGGGCTCGGTGATGGCCCATGCCCCGATTTTGTCCAGCGTCAGCAGGTCGAGTCCCCACCGTTCCATCTGGGCCGGGGTCCCCGCCTTCATGATGGTGCCGCCGGCCAGGCCGGTGCTGACCCCGAGCGCCGTCACGATCCCCGGGCAGTAGTGGCACAGCTCGATGATGGGGATGAGGGTCACGGCCGCGTTCCCGCCGCCCTCGGAGCGCTCGGGCGGCGGCGCGTCCGACGTCTTGCGCTCGAGCGCCCGCTTGAAGGAGTCCCGGGCCAGGGCGTCGAGCCCGAAGGTGCGGTACAACTTGCGGATCACCTCGTAGGGCGGGGTGTCGCCGTGCTCGAGCTCCTCGACGTTGGGCTCGACCTCTTCCGCGACGAATCGGCGCACCGCGTCGCGGATCGCCAGCTGCTCTTCGGACCACTCGAACATCTCGTGCCTCCTGCGGCCTCGGCCCGGCCGGCGCCGACCCTACCGGTCGCCCTTAGGCGTCGGCGATCTTGCGCAGCGTGTTGCTGTCGGTGTGGACGACCTCTTCGGGGAGCCGGGCGTGCTTGATCACCGTCGTCTCGCTGTACGTGAACTCGTCCTCCACGCTGGTGTCGATCGTCACCTCGTAGCGGATGGACTGGGCGTTCTTGTCCAACCAGTTGTTGGAGAGGATCCCGTAGGTCTGGCTGCCCACGCTGGCGTGCAGGGTGAAAGTGGTGTCGTCCGCCCCGACCACGGCGCCCGCCACAATGGCCGACCCCCGCGGTATCAGGAAGCAGCGCACCACCTCACTGTCGCGGGCGTCCCACATCCAGTAGCCGACCTCGGTGTGGAAGGGACTCTCCTCCTCGCCCCGCCAGGCCGCCATGCGGTAGTCGAGGCCGTAGAGCACCTGGCTCCCGTTCTCCACCGGGCCGAAGGGCTTGAAGTCGATGTGCTCGCGGTAGGGGGTGAGGCCGATCTTCCCGTCCACGTTGGCGTAGGCGACGTCCTCGCCCTTCTCGCCCTCCCATATCCCCGCCAGCCGGGCCAGTGGCCCCCACTCAGGTCCTGCGCTCAACGCTCCTCCTTTTCGCCGGGTTGGTCTCCCTCACCATAGGTCGGAAGCATTGCCGCCGGCCCGGGGAGGTCATCCCCGCGCAGAATCGAGGTCAGCGGTGGATGTCGACCAGGTCGACCGGTTGCTCGTCGGACTCCGGCTTGCGGGGCCGCCGCGGCGACCGGGTCCGCGTGCGGGCCCCCTCGGCGTGGCGTTGCGTCCGCGAGACGATGATGCGGCTCGCGATGAGGAGGATCAGCACCATGACCACGAGGATCAACGCGGCGTCGTAGGCGAGGTAGTGGTACTGCACCTGGGAGGAGTCGTAGAAGGAGAAAACGACGTAGGTGAGGTAGGGGAACGAGGCGTGGGTCAACGAGTGGGGGAGGGTGTTGGCGAAGTTCGCCGTGTAGATGAGCGGCGCCGTCTCGCCGCCGGCGATGGCCAGGGCCAGGAGCAGCCCGGTGACGATGCCCGGCAGCGCGCTCTTGAGGACGACCTTGCGCAGGGAGTATCCCATGGACATCCCGAGCGCCTCCGCCCCTTCGCGGTAGCCCGTGGGCACCTGGCGCAGCGAGTTCTCGGTCGTCTTGGCGATGTAGGGCACCACCATGACGGAGAGGACGATCACGGCGGCCAGGTACGAGAAGCCCCAGCCGAAGTAGAGCACCGAGCGCGGCGTAGCCCACGTAGCCCAGCACGATGGAGGGGAATCCCGAGAGGATGTCCGACGACGTGCGCAGGATGCCCCCACTCGGCTTGCCGCTCTTGCGCGGCTTGGCCATCTCGGACAGATGGATGCCGGCCAGCACCCCGATCGTGCCGGCCAGGATCAGCACCCCCAGCATGAGGAGCAGCGTGCCGAGGATCTGGTCGCGCAGCCCGCCACCGGTCGCGCCGAGTTTCGTCCACAGCACGCTCCAGCGCCAGTGGCTGGCGGCGCGGAACAGGACGCCGAGCAGGATCCAGACGGCCGGTGCGATGATCAGGACCAAGGATCCGTACGTGAAGGCGCGGAACCCGATCGACGACATGCGTCGTCGGCGTGTGGCCGGCCCGGGCGCCAGGGTGGTTCTCGTCGTCGCCATCACGCCCCTCCGACGGGCGCGCTGATGCGGCCTGTGCGCGTGACGATGACCCGCGACGCCATGTTCACCGCGACCGAGATCACCGCGAGGACGAGGGCCAGCTCGGCCAGGGTGGCGACGGCGAAGCCGGTGCCGTCGGCCTGGGCGCCGTCGAGCTGGCTGAGGATGGTGGAGGCGATGGTGCCGAACGGCTGGTAGATGTTGGGCGCGATGTGGAGTGAGGCGCCTCCCACGAGCACGACGGCGATGGTCTCGCCGAGCGCCCGCCCCAGCCCCAGCACGGTGCCGCCGATGATGCCCGAGCGCACCCAGGGCAACGTGATGCGGTTCGCCACCTCCCAGTGCGTCATGCCCAGTGCCTCGCCGCCCTCCTTGGGGAGTATGGGCACTTGCAAGAAGAGTTCACGGGTCGTCGACGTGATGATGGGGACGATCATCATCCCGAGCACGAGGCCTGCGGTCAGCAGGCCCTCGCCCGTCCCGACGGGCTGACGGAAGTAGTTGAAAGGCCAGACGTTGGGGAGATGGCCCGCGATGCCCGCCAGGATCGGGTAGACGTGTTTGGCCAGCCAGGGACCGAAGGTGAGCAGGCCCCACAGGCCGATGACCACGGAAGGGATACCGGCGAGGATCTCGATGGCGAGCCCCAAGGGCCGCGAGATCCACGTCGGGAGCCTCTCGGTGAGTGCGAAGGCGGCGCCGATGGAGAGCGGGACCGCAACGATGATGGCGATGAAGGACGATTGCAGCGTCCCGAGGATGATCGGCCAGGCCCCGAACTGCGACCCGGCGGAGTGCAGGACCCCGTGCGTGGTGACGGGAGTGCCGTAGCTGTTGCCGTAGCTCCAGTTCTTCCCGTAGAGGAAGTACCAGCCGTTGACCCTGATCGCCGGCCACGCCTTGATGGCGAGCACGGTGACCGAGCCGACCAGCGCCACCAGCGGCAGCAGCACCGCGACCCGCGCGCTCCACCGCCATCCGTGTTCCTCGTTGGCCCTGAACGCGTCCGCCACCCGGCGGAACCGTGAATCTCTGGGTGTGTCGCGCCCGGGTGGCGTGGCGGGGAGACCCCCCGCCACGCCACCGACGGACGTCACTACGAGATGCTCAGGATCTGCTTCACAGACTGCGCCTCGACTTTCGCGGGCAGCGCCTGGAAGTTGACCTGGGCCAGGTACGACGTGGCCGCGCCGTACTTCGGGTTGATGGCCCACTCGATGAAGGAGCGGATGCCCTTCGCCGTCGAGCTGCTCGTCTGGTGGGTCGAGACGATGGCGTACTCGTAGTTGACGATCGGGTAGCCACCCGAGGCCTGACCGTAGATCAGCGAGATGGTCCCGTTGGCCGGCGTCTTCTTGACGAACGAGGCTGCCTCGGCCGCGATGGACGCTGCCGTCGGCACCTCGTACTGGCCCTTGGCGTTCTGCAGCGAGGCGTAGCCGAGGCCGGCCTGCAGGGCCTGGGTCAGGTAGCTGATGCCGACGTAGGCGAGGCATCCCGGCGTCGCCTTGCAGCCCGTCACCATGCCCGAGTTCCCCGTCTCACCGAGCGCGCCCGGCGCCGCCGGCCACGGCACAGTGGTGTTGTAGGCGATCTTGGCGCCCCAGCCGGAGGGGTCGGTTTTGGTCAGGAACTGCGTGAAGAGGAACGTGTCACCGCTGCTGTCGGAGCGGTGCAACGTCACGATCGGGATGCTCGGCAGCGTGACGCCCGGGTTGAGGCTGGCGATCTGCGAGGCGTTCCACTTGGTGATCTGGCCCTGGTAGATGTCCGAGAGCACCTTGCCGGTGAGCTTCAGGTGCGAGAGCACGCCCGGGACGTTGTAGGCCACCATCTGCGAGGAGATGGCCAGCGGGATGTTCTTCAGGTCCGGGTTGGCCGTCGTCACGCTCGGTGCCAGGTAGGCGTCGGAGGCACCGATGTCGATCGTGCCGTTCTCCGCGTCCGAGATCCCGGTGCCCGACCCCGTCCCACCCGTCTGGACGGTGACGTTGGAGTACTTCTCCGTGTAGCCGCCGACCCAGAGATTGAAGAGCGGGTAGAGCAGGGTGCTCCCGGTCTCGGTCAGCGAGCCGGCGGGAGGTGTCTCCACGCCGCTGCTCGGGAGCTTGACGTTCGCCGAGGCGGTCGTGCTGAGGACGACCGAGCTCAGCGCAAGCCCGGCCGCTGCGACGGCGATCACTCCCGCTCTCAATCGCGTCGCTCTCATCAATTTGTACACAGGTTCTCTCCTTGTGATGTGGTTTGGTTGGTGCTGCTCTGATGGATCCGGTTGATGTGGTTGTGTGACTCCGCTGGACTCCCCCCTCGGAGTCCGCACTTCGCTTTACCCCATCCGTCCCGTGACGTAGCGCTCGGTGTCGGGATGCGCCGGCCTGTTGAACAGGTCATCGGTCGCCCCGTACTCGACGAGTGCCCCCTGATAGAAGAACATCGTCTGATGTGAGACGCGCATGGCTTGGCCCAGGTTGTGCGTCACGACGATCAGCGTGAGCGCAGGCGCCAGCGTCTTGAGGAGTGCCTCAATGGACTCCGTGGTGACGGGGTCGAGCGATGACGTCGGCTCGTCGAGCAACAGGACCTCGGGTCCCACCGCGAGCGCCCGTGCCAGGCAGAGCAGTTGCTGCTGCCCGCCCGACAGCCGGAAGGGCGAGTCGTTCAGGCGGTCCTTGACCGCGTCCCACAGCCCGACCTCGGTGAGCCGGCGCTCGCACACCACGTCGAGCTGCTTGCCCTTGGCGATGCGATGCGCCTTGACGCCGGCGACCACGTTGTCCTTGATCGACATCGGGAACGGGTTCGGCCGCTGGAACAGCATGCCGACGCGGCGGCGCAGCGTGAGCAGGTCGACGTGCGACGCCCACAGGCTCTCCTCGTCGAGGGTGACGTCGCCCTGGCGCATGAAGCCCGGCACACGGTCGTTCATCCGGTTGAGCGTGCGGAGGAAGGTGGACTTGCCCGAACCGGTGGGGCCGATCAGCGCGGTGATCGATCCCCGCTTCAGGTCCACGTTGATGTCGCTCAGAACGTTCCGGCCCGAGAAGCCGAGCTTCAGGTCGACCGATCGCATGACGCACTCGGGGCGCGCCGCGTCGGGATCGAGAGCTTGGAGAGCCTTGTCGACATCGGACTGTGCCGCAGTCGTAACGGGACTGTGACTTGCCTGAGCCACTTCTTCATCGGCCACTACCAGGAACGTAGTAAGGCAAGGTGAACGCCAAGCAACAACAGCGGAATCCCGAGGTGAACACTTCGTATGTTCGCGGGCAGACGTTCCAGCCTGAGATTGCCTTGTGGGGCTAGTTTTGCAAAACCCCTGGTTCATCCGTCGCGGTGGTCAACGCCTGTTGGTGCGACGCCGCGATCGCCACGACGATGCCGGGGGCCCAGGCGATGACGGCCAGGCAGGCGAGCGCGGCGGGGATCGAGACGACGAGGGCCGCGCCGGTCGAGAAGAGCGGCCGTGCCCGCCGCGACGCTCAGGAAACCGGCGAGGAGCAGCGCGAGCCACCAGCGCAACACGTGCGGCCGTTCCGCGTGCCCCGGCGGCAGGCAGTCGCGCAGTGCGCCATAGGGCATCCAGAGGTTGACGATGGGCACGAACCAGCACCCGACGCCCCAGGCCGGTGAGTACGGCGACGGGAGGCCCAGCGCGCGGCCGGCGGTGGCGGCCTTGTGCTGCCAGATGCAGGCGATGACAACCGCCGCCACCGCGGCCAGGCCGACGACGAGCCCAAGCGGGGTGAAGGAATTGCTCGGCGCGTGGTACGGCGGCGGCGTGATGCCGTGTTGCGCGTCATGGAAGTCGACCCGGAACTGGTGGCCGGCGGACCGGAGCTGGTCCGCGTTGACGCGTTGCAGCAGAAGGCTCACGAGCAGGTACACGCCTGGGATCGCCACGGCGATGCGCGCCACTGGCATCATGCCGCGCTCCTCGTCCACGCGCTGGGTCGTCGTGTGCGTGCCGAGCCGCTCGGACGCCACGGCCCAGGGCGCCAACTGCACGGGTGGTCCCTGGGGAGCCACCGCGCCCGCCCACGGGGGTGGCGGAGGCGGCTGCTGCGGCAGCACGGTGGCATCCGTCCAGGCGTAGCCGTCCCACCACCGCTGACCCGGGCCGCCGGCCGGATCCTGGTACCACCCCGGGGGGGCCCCGGGATAGCCACTGTGCTCGCTCACCCCTCCATCCTGCCAAAGCTGGTGGGCCGCACCGTGCCGGGCCCTGGGCCGCTCCTACAGCAGCAGCCCCGCCATCTCCTCGAGCGCGGCGATGTGCGCGTCCGTGTCGGGGAGGTCGGCGTGCATCGTGTTCAACGACAGGTGGCTCGCCCCCGCCGCCCGCCAGCGGCGGGCGTGCTCGGCGATTGTGTCGTGATCGCGGACGGAGTACTCCAGTCGGCCCTCGAACTGCAGGCTGGACACGTCCCGCCCGACTTCGGCGGCGCCGGCTCGGATGTGCTCGAGCGCGGCCTCCAGGCTGGCGCCGGGCCGAACCATGGGGAACCAGCCGTCGGCGATACGTCCCACCCGGCGCAGGGCGGCGGGGGCGTGGCCGCCGATCCAGATGGGGATCGGCCGCTGCACCGGTGGCGGTGCGATGCCCGACGCCCGGATGTGGTGGTAGCGCCCGTCGAACGTGACGCTCCATTCGGTCCACAGTGCGCGCAGCACGGCGACCTGCTCCTCCAGAATGGAAGCCCGCTCTTCGAACGGCACACCCAGCGCGTCGTACTCGAGCTTGTTCCAGCCGATGCCGAGGCCGAGCCGGAAGCGGCCGCCGCAGAGCAGGTCCAGCTCCGCCGCCTGCTTGGCCAGCAGCGCGGTCTGGCGCTGCGGCCCGATGAGAATCGATGTGGCGAAGGCCAAATCCGTCACGGCCGCGAGATACGAGAACATGAGGAGCGGCTCGCGGAAGGTGGTGTCGATGGTGTACGGCCCGCCGAGGTCACCGAGCACCGCGGTGTCACCACCCAACACATGGTCGTACGCAGCGAGATGCGTGAAGCCCAGGTCCGCCACGGCCTGCCCGATGGCGCGCACCGCGCCACGGTCGCCGCCCGCTTCGGCCTGGGGGAAGATGACGCCGATGTCCATCCATTCAGTCTGCCCTCTGCGGCGCGCCGAGGGCGGCGGGTAGCTTGAGCCGATGAGACTGCGCATCTTCGTCGAGCCCCAGCAGGGCGCCACCTACGAGCAGCAACTGCGGGTTGCGCAGGCGGCAGAGTCCGCCGGCTTCGACGCCTTCTTCCGCTCCGACCACTTCCTCGCCATGGGTGGCGACGGCCTGCCGGGACCGACCGATGCGTGGCTGACGCTGGCCGGCATCGCCCGCGAGACGGACCGCATCCGTCTCGGCACCATGGTCACCTCGGCCACCTTCCGCCTGCCGGGTCTGCTCGCCGTCCAGGTGGCGCAAGTGGACGACATGAGCGGCGGGCGCGCCGAACTCGGCCTCGGCGCGGGGTGGTACGACGCGGAGCACACGGCCCACGGCGTGCCGTTCCAACCCCTGGGTGAGCGTTTCGAACGGCTGGAGGAGCAGCTCGCCATCCTCACGGGGTTCTGGGAAGTGCCGGTCGGCCAGACGTTCGACTTCGAAGGGCGGCACTATCAATTGAAGGACAGCCCGGGCCTGCCCAAGCCCGTGCAGCAGCCCCACCCGCCGCTCATCGTCGGGGGAGGGGGGCCGAAGCGAACCCCCCGCCTCGCCGCCACCTTCGCCGACGAGTTCAACCTCCCCTTCTCGTCGCTGGCCGACACCGAGGCCCAGTTCGCCCGGGTGCGCGCTGCCTGCGTCGCCAAGGGGCGCGACCCGGCGACGTTGCGGTTGTCGGCGGCCCAGGCGGTCTGCTGCGGCGTCGACGAGGCGGAGGTGCAGCGCCGCGCCGCCAATATCGGTCGCAAGGCCGACGAGCTGCGCGCCAACGGCGTGGCCGGCACGCCGGACGAAGTGGGGCGCGGTTGCGGGAGTTCGGTGCCATCGGCGCCGAGTCGGTCTACCTCCAGGTACTCGACCTCGACGACCTGGACCACATCGCCCTGCTGTCCGAAGAGGTGCTCCCACAGGCCTCTTGAACAGGGAGGATGCCGGCGCCGCCCCCATAGCGGACGACCCGATTGGCCCGGCGGGTTCCTCGGTACGCTGGCCGCAGCGAGCGGCGCAACGGGAGGGTGACATGACCATCACGAGCCGGGGGGCGGTGGCCCCGACCAGTGATCAGCCCGGGGCGGGCAACGCGACGTCGACGGCACGGGAAGCGCCGCTCGACGCCACCGCCCTCAATGCGACCGTGCGCGAGGTGGCCGACCACGCCGTCGTGTGGGCCACGACCGACGCCTCGGTCAAGGCCGACCTGCTGCAGCAGGTCATCAGCGACACCATGGCGGCGTCGGACGAATGGCTGGCCGCCGCTTGCGCGGCCAAGGGGTTGACGCCGGGCACGACGGAGGCGGGGGAGGAGCTCTACACGGGCGTCGGGACTCTCGTCCGCATGGCCCGCCTGCTGCGAGATGCGCTGCGTGACATCGCGAAGGATGGCAAGCCCTCGTTCGCCGGGCCGGTGCGCCTGGCGGCGGACGGCCGCCTGCGCGTCCAGGTCTTCCCGTCCGGCGCCTTCGACCGCGTCACCTTCCCCCAGACGACCGCCGAGATCTTCATGCAGCCCGGTGTCACGCACGACGCGCTCGTGGCCGGGCAGGCCGTCGCCTACGTCGACCCCCTCGCCCACGCCGGGACGGCGCTCGTCCTCGCCGCCGGCAACGTGGCTTCGCTCGGCCCGCGCGATGCCCTCTCCAAGCTCTTCATCGACGGCAAGGTCGTCGTGCTGAAGGCCAACCCCGTCAACGACTACCTGGTGCCGCACTGGCGCCGCGCCCTGAGCGCCCTCATCGACGCCGGCGCGCTGCGCATCGTCGACGGTGGCAGCGCGGCGGGGCGGTACCTGACCGGGCACGCCCGCATCGATGAGGTGCACATCACCGGATCGGACAAGACCTACGACGCCGTCGTCTTCGGCGTCGGTCCCGAAGGCGCCCGGCGGAAGGAGGCGGACGAGCCTGCGCTCGACAAGCCGGTCACGGCGGAGTTGGGCAACGTCTCACCCGTCATCGTCGTGCCGGGCCGGTGGTCAATTCCAGAGCTGCTCTATCAGGCCCAGCACGTCGCGACCATGCTGGTGAACAACGCCGGCTTCAACTGCGTCTCGGCCCGCGTCGTGGTGACGCACGCCGCTTGGCCCCGAGCGCGAGGCGTTCCTCGGTGCGTTGACCCAGACCCTGAACGAGATCACGACGCGCCGGGCCTACTACCCGGGCGCCGGCGACCGGCGCGCTGCCTTCGTCGCCGCCCACCCCGAGGCGGAGGAGTACGGCAGCGGGCCGGACGACGCCCTGCCGTGGACGTTCATCCGGGGTGTCCCCCCGGGCCGGACGGGGGACATCTGCTTCAACGTGGAATCGTTCTGCGGGCAGGTGGCCGAGACCGCCCTGACCGCCCCGTCGCCGGCGGCCTTCGTCGACGCCGCCGTAGCCTTCTGCAACGACGTCCTCTGGGGCACCCTGGGCGCCACCATCATCGTCAGCCCCGCCGCCCTGAAGAATCACGCTGTGGCCGAGAGCGTCGACCGCGCCGTGGACGACCTGCGCTACGGCTCCATCGGGGTGAACGTCTGGCACGGGCTGTCGTTCGCCATGGGCTCGACGAGTTGGGGCGCCTACCCGGGGCACTCGCGCACCGACATCCAGTCAGGCACGGGGGTCGTCGGCAACGCGGCGATGTTCGACCGGCCGCAGAAGTCAGTCGTGCGCGGCCCGTTCCGCGTCCGGCCCAAGCCGCCGTGGTTCGCCACGGCGGCCGACTCCTACGACGTGATGCACCGGTTCGTGGCGTTCGAGGCCGAACCGTCCGCGGCGAAGATCCCGGGGTTGTTGCTGTCCGCCGTGCGCCACTGACGGCAGGATCAGCCCATCGTCTTGGCGCGCAGCTGGGGAATCGCATAGGGCGCTGCGGCCACGATCGCCGCAATGAGCGCGAGGAAGGCCCCGAACTGCCAGCCGACGCCCGAACCCCCCGGCTTGAAGATGAAGGCGATGAACACGATCACGAGGTTGACCAATGTCGCCGCCATCATCGTGGGGAGGTGCGGCAGGTTGATCCCACCGGGCAACTCCTCCCAGCCGGCGCGGAGTACCAGGTAGGCCACAATCAGGATCGAGATGATCATGACGAGGTAGAGGTACCCGTGGGCGGAGACGCCGCTCGCCGTCACGGTGATGCCGATGACAGTGATGCCGAACCAGGACAGGAAGAGCGAGATGAACAGGACGACCGTGGCGACCCCGGAAATACGGTCGGCCAGCGACCAGCGGGCGGCATCGAACTTGTAGGCCGGAATGGCGGATGCGGCGGATGCGGCGGCTGCGGGCGCCGCCGTGGCGGCCGGTGCTGCAGTCGCGGCCGCAGGCGCAGGCGCAGCTTGCGTCGCCGCTGAAGTGCCGCCGAGCGCTGCTCCGCAGTTCGCGCAATTGTTCGCATCGTCGGCGGCTTCGCTCTGGCACTGCGGGCAGGTCTGTGGCATGACGGTCCTCCATCGTTCGGGCGACGGGAATCCGCGTACCCCCGCACGCTTCCAAGCACAGCCTCGTTCCAACCCAGAGTCTACGGGGGTGCGACCCTTCTGACTAGGGATGATCTTCTGACGGGAGCCTGCGCCGGAGTGAGGTCCAGGCCGGGGAGGTCAGGGGGCTGCGGTTGCAGGCGTCCCCTGGGTTCCTGAAGATCCCGGTGTCGCTGGGTGCCGCGCCGGGTGGAGGAGCGTGATCCGGGCCAGGGTGTGGCCCCCGACGGCGATGCAGTCCGAGACCGACGGGCATGCGACGGCGGTCAGGGTGAGGGGGATGTAGGACGTCGGCGAGCCCCGGAACATGACCCCGGCATCGGTGGTCTGGCCCACCGCGCCCACGCCGACCTCCGGGAGGCCGAACCACTCTGTTCCCACCATGGCGCACTGCTGCGCGGAGGGGCAGGCAAGCCCGTAGACGTCCTCCACCGGGAGCGCGCGGGTCGACGGCTCCCACGTGTGCCCCCCGTCCACGCTCCGCAGGAGCTCGCCCTGGGCCGGGACGACGTCGCTCACCGTGGTGGCGGTCGTGCCTGCCGCCAGGCAGACGGAGGCGGAAAGGCAGGCCGTGCTCTGCAGCACCCCGAGTCCCGACGGCAACGTGGCGGACGTCCACGTCTGTCCCCCGTCCGCGCTCACGGCCACGGCCCCTTGTCCGTGGCCGTTGCTCGTCGGGACATAGCCGGCGTCGATGCAGGTGCCACCGGCCATGCACGTCAGATCGTTCTCGGGCAGGAAGCCCGAAGGCAGGTTTCCCTCCTGCTGCCAGGTCTCTCCGAAGTCGGAGCTGTGGGCGGACCAGGTCGAGGTGCCGGCACTCACGATGACGGTGCAGTCGGACGGGCTCGCACAGGTGACGCTCGAGACGACCAATGCGTTCTGCGGTGATGCTGCGGCGGACCAGGTCGCGCCGGCGTCGCTCGTCGTGACCACGACGCCGCTGCCCGGCAGCGACGCGCCGTTGGAACCGACCGCCATGCAGTCGGTCGCCGTAGGGCAGGACACCCCGCTCAGCTGTGGGGTGCTCCCGCCCGCGACCTCCTGAGCCTTCCAGGTCACACCGCCGTCCTTGGTGGCTGCGATCACGGTGGCGCCGTTGGCGTCCGGGTCGGGGCCGGCGACACCGACCGCCCAGCAGCGTCGAGCCGTGGCGCACGACACAGCGCCGAGCTCGCCGGTACCGCTTGGGGTCGGCTGCCCCACCGCCAGGGGGGTCCCCTTGGACTCACCTAGGACGCGCACGTCCGTACTGGAACCCGGGTGCCCGGTCAGCGCACAGCCCGACGCGGTGATGGCTACGGCAGCGAGAAGAAGGCACAGGCCGCCACTGCGTCGCCGGACACGCCAGTGATGAAACACGGGGCGTCGGAGCACGGCACGATGAGAATAGCGGTGGGGGGCGCATTTACCCGGGCACCTTTGGCTACCCTCGCAGCGGTGGATTGGGTCGACCTGCTGATCATCGGGCTGATGTTGCTGGCGGCCGTCCACGGGCTCCGGCTCGGGGCCCTCGTCCAGCTCCTCACCTTCGGTGGTTTCTTCCTCGGATTCCTTCTCGGGACCAAAGTCTGGGTGCCGCTGCTCAGCGGCGGCCAGGGGGACATCACCCGGTCCGTCCTGGTCGTTTCGCTGGTGCTGTTCACCGCGTGCGCGCTGGGCTACGCCGGCCGCGTCATCGGCACCTGGAGCAACGTTACGGTGCGTCGTCACCACCTGGGCCATGTCGATGCCGCCCTGGGCGTCGGTGTCGCCGTCGTCGCCGTCCTGTTCACCGTCTGGGTGGTTGCCGCCGTGATCCTCTCACCCAACAGCCGGTTCACGTCGCTCGATGCGGCGGTGGCCCGCTCGGACATCCTCCACTCCATCGACGGGGTGTTGCCCCACGCCCCTTCCATCTTCAACGACCTGCAGACGTTCCTGAACGACCAGGGCTTCCCGCAGGTGTTCTCGACGCTCACCCCGCCGTCGACGCCCTCGGTCTCGACGCCCACGAACGCCGAGACCCGGACGTTGGCCGACCCGGCCGTGTTCTCGACCGTCAAGATCCTCGGCACCGCGTGCGACAGCGAGCAGGAGGGGTCGGGCTTCGTCGTCGGTCCCGGATTGGTGGCGACCAACGCGCACGTGGTGGCGGGAGAGAGCAATGGCAACACGCAGGTGTTGCTCGGGAACAACGCCTACAGCGCGACAACCGTGTTCTTCGATCCGGACTTTGACCTGGCGGTGCTCCGGACCAACGCGCCCCTGGGCCCGGCGCTGACCATCAGCCCCACCCTGGTGTCCCGGGGCACACAGGCCGCGCTGCTGGGCTATCCGGAGGACCGGAGCTTGACCATCGGCGCCGCCGGCGTGACTGAGGAGGTCACCGCCATCGGCAAGGACATCTACCTCGACGGCTCGGTGACGAGAGGGGTGTACGCGCTCGACGCCAGCGTGCTGCCGGGCAATTCGGGCGGTCCGTTGCTCGGACCGGGAGGCCAGGTCATCGGCGTCGTGTTCTCACGCTCCACCGTGTACCCCGATGTGGGTTACGCCTTGACCTCGCCCGGGGTGCTGTCCCGGGTGCAGCAGGCGCAGCGGCGGCACTCGCCCGTCAGCACCGGGCCCTGCATCTCGGGCTGAACGGCAAGAATGAACCCATGAGCCAGCGCATCGAGGATTACGCCGTCATCGGGGATCTCCACACGGCCGCCCTCGTGGGCATCGACGGCTCCATCGACTGGTTGTGCCTGCCCCACTTCGACTCCCCCTCGTGCTTCGCCCGGCTGCTGGGCGACGAGGACCATGGGTTCTGGCAGATAGCGCCCACCGGGGGGCCCTCGGTGATTCTGGCCACACGGCGCTGGTACCGCCCGGACACGCTCGTGGTCGAGACCGAATACGACACCGCCACGGGGACCGTGCGGGTGACCGACTGCATGCCGGTACGGGACGGGTACCCCCACCTGGTGCGTTCCGTCGAGGGCGTGAGTGGCAAGGTCGACATGCACATGGAGATGGCCGTGCGCTTCGACTACGGCGAGGTCGTCCCGTGGGTCACGTCGCACGACGGACTGGTCCGCCTGACCGCGGGTCCGGACTCGGTGGCGCTCTGGCACCGGGTCGAGCCCGAGGGTCGCGACATGCGCACGATCGCCGACTTCACGGTCACCGAGAACCAGCGCTACCCCTTCACCCTGGTGTGGTACCCCTCTCACGAGGAGCCACCACCGCCACTCGACAGCTACTACGCCGTGCACCTCACCGAGGCCTACTGGACGGAGTGGGCGACGCAGTGTTGCTACGTGGGTCCCTTCAAGGACGCCGTGGTGCGCTCCCTGATCACGCTCAAGGCCCTGACCTACACCCCGACGGGAGGCATTGTGGCGGCGGCGACCACCTCGCTGCCCGAGGCGCTGGGGGGCAACCGGAACTGGGACTACCGCTTCTGTTGGCTCCGTGACGCCACGCTCACCTTGGAGGCGTTGATGCGCGGTGGCTACAACACCGAGGCGCTGGCCTGGCGCGACTGGCTGCTCCGCGCCGTGGCCGGCGACGTCACGAAGCTCCAGATCATGTACGGGCCGGCTGGCGAGCGCCGCCTGGACGAATGGGAAGCCGATTGGCTCCCGGGCTACGAGGGCTCGGCGCCGGTCCGGATCGGGAATGCCGCGTCCGGCCAATACCAGCTCGACGTCTACGGCGAGGTGATGTCTGCGCTGTATTCGTCGGCCAGGGCCGAGGGCGTGCAGAGCCGTTCTGCCTGGGGCCTGCAGCGCCAGCTCGTCGAGTTCCTCGAGAAGGGGTGGCTGGAGCCGGATGACGGCATCTGGGAGGTGCGCGGGCCGCGCCGGCACTTCACGCACTCCAAGGTCATGGCCTGGGTGGCCGTCGACCGCGCCGTCCGCACGATGGAGGAGTGGCCCGACCTCGAGGGGCCGCTCGACACGTGGCGCACCTTGCGGGACGACATCTTCACCGAGGTCTGTGACAAGGGGTACAACAAGGACGTCGGTGCCTTCACGCAGTACTACGGGTCCGACACGCTCGATGCCAGCGTGCTGATGATCCCGCTGGTCGGCTTCTTGCCGCCCAGTGACCCACGCGTGGTGAGCACGGTCGAAACTGTGCAACGCGAGCTCATGGACCACGGCTTCGTGTTGCGCTACCGCACGAGCGACGACGGTTCCGTCGATGGGCTGACCGGCCGGGAGGGCGCCTTCCTGGCGTGCTCGTTCTGGCTGGTGGACTGCCTGCACATGATCGGCCGGGGCGCCGAGGCCGAGGACCTCTTCGAGCGCCTCTTGGCCCTGCGCAACGAGCTGGGGCTGCTGTCGGAGGAGTACGACCCGTTGGCCGGTCGTCTCGTCGGCAACTTCCCCCAGGCGTTCTCGCACGTTTCCCTGATCAACTCGGCGTTCCGCCTCAGTGGCCAGGACCCGCTGAGGCTGGTCGACGACGGGTCGCGGATTCTGGTCGACAACACGCTGACCTCGCCGACCGTCGGGAAGATGAAGCGGATCGGGCGCGTTGCTGTCCGCCGCCGATCCGGATCGGCGCGTTGACACCCTTCGGGGTGCCCGCGCCTTGAGCGGCACGCACGCGCACGGCGGCCGCCCCCACCGGCACGCCGATGCGGGCTTGCACGTGCACGACCCTGCGAGTGGCGACGCCGTCCCTCCACCGCGCCCCATTGCGCCGGGCGTGCTCGAGATCGACACGTTGCTTGGCGGTTGGGAGCGTGTCACCGCCGGTTACCTCATTGAGGGGTCGGCGCCGGTGCTCATCGAGACGGGGAGTCAGACGTCGGTGCCGGTGCTGCTGGCCGCGCTGGAGCAGATCGGGGTCGGTCCGGACGAGTTGGCAGGGATTGCCGTCACGCACATCCATCTCGACCACGCCGGCGGCGTGGGCGATGTAGCTCGCGCCTTTCCCGCCGCCAAGGTGTATGTGCACGAGAAGGGAGCCCGGCATCTGGCCGACCCCACGCGGCTGATCGATTCGGCGGCACGCGTCTACGGCCCGCTCCTCGATTCGCTCTACGGGCGCCTCGATCCCACGCCAGCCGAGCGGCTCCATGTGCTCGACGACGGCGAGGAGATCGAAGTCAGCCCCGGACGCACCCTCGTGGCCGTGGACTCACCGGGGCACGCCAAGCACCACGTGGGGTTGCACGATTCGCTGAGTGGGGTGCTCTTCGCCGGGGACGCGGTCGGCGTCAAGCTGCCTGACGGCGGTGTGCTGCGACCCGCGACGCCGCCTCCCGACTTCGATCTCGCCCAAGCCTTGACCTCGCTGACCAAGTTCGCCGCCCGGCGCCCGTCGGCCATCGCCCTGGCGCACTACGGACTTTTGGAGCAGCCCGAGGAGCTGCTGGCGGAGGCCGACGAGACCCTGCGCCTCTGGGCCGAGACCGCCGAGACGGCGTACCGCGAGGGCGCCGACATCGCCGATGCGCTGTCCGCTCGTTTCGACCCGCTCCAGGAAGACATCGACCCCGCCCACAAGGAGAAGCTCGACACCCTGAACGGTGTCCACTCCAATGCGGCGGGATTCCGCCGGTGGCTCGAAGGGCGAGACGCCGGAGCCGCCACTTGAGAAGACCAAGGGCTGGGAAGACCGTGAACTGGGCAAAGGGGCTCGGTTAGACGACCAGCTTGGCGCGAAGCTCCTCCTGCCGGACCTCGAAGTCATCGAGAGAGATGCGGCCCTCGGCCAGGTCCTCGTGCAGTGCGGCGAACTCTTCGAGCAGGCGTGTCTGGTCCACCTCGTCGGCCGAAGGGGACGGGTCGGACTGCTCGCTCGCCAGCGCCTTGTCCTCCTTCCGCGAAATGCGGTCGTCCATCTTGGCCTTGGCCCGGTCCTTCTTGGCCTGGTCGCGCTGCAATTTTCCAAATGTCGAACGTGCGCGTGCCACGGTTCACTCCTTTCCGACCGCAGGGCAGCGGCCAGGTACTGCCGGCAAGGCGCTTGCCCTGCCGATGTTCTTGCCGCACCCGCCTGTGCGGTGGGCCTCCTCGGCCCCGAGCGGAGGAGGTGGGATTTGAACCCACGGTACCCATGAGGCACAACGGTTTTCGAGACCGTCCGATTCGGCCGCTCTCGCACTCCTCCGGGCGAGATGCTAGTCGCTCTGACCTGGTCCGGAACCTCGTGGAGTCGGTTCGGGGAGCGCAACCGGCGCGAAGGACGAGGTCAGGAGGATGGTGAGCGGGGCCCGCGATCGGAGTTGGTTGGCGCCTGTGCTCAGGTCGGGCCGCCGGCAGCGGAGGGTGGCGCGGCGACTCGATCGACCCGCTTGTCGGCGAAGAAGGAGGACAGGAGGTCGCGACACGCGGCGGCGGCGACGCCACCGATGACCTCGAGCTCATGGTTGAGCCTGGGGTCCGCACACAGGTTGTAGAGCGTGCCGCACGCTCCGGCCCTGGGATCACTGGCGCCGAACACGATCCGACCCACCCTGGCCGCGACCAGCGCACCGGCGCACATGGGGCAGGGCTCGAGCGTGACGACCAACGTCAGGGTGGAAAGCCGCCACCCGCCCATGGCTGCAGCCGCATCGCGCAGGACCAGGATCTCGGCGTGTGCCGTCGGGTCGGTGGTGGTCTCGCGTTCGTTGTGGCGGGCCGCCACGACCCTCCCGTCGATCAGCGCGACCGCTCCGACCGGCACTTCTCCCTCAGCAGCGGCCAGCCGCGCTTGGGCCAGGGCGAGGTCCATGGCCTCTTCGTCCGGGAGCTGGGTGGTCGGGTCGGCGGGTGCGATGCCCCAGTATGCAGGTCGACGACCCGGGGGAGCCCGGACGGAGGAGCGCCGGCCCGACTCAGGCGTGCGACGCGTGCAGTCCCCTCTCCGCGCTGCTGAGGGTCCTCTGCAGCTGCGTGGAGTCCTGGCCGAACTGGTCGAGATACTGGCCGACCTGGTCGAGATAGGAGCCCAGCCCGATGGACTGCAGCCCGTTGATGGTCCCCAGGAACTGCACTTCCTGCGTCACCAGCGCATGGGCACTGGCGGCAGCCGTCCGGGCCGTCGTCGGCGCGGCGGTCTCCGCCAACACGGACCCGTAGTGCTGCAGCGATTGGACATAGGGGTTGATCACCGCCGCCACCCTGGCGAGTGTCGGGATGCCGGACAGAGATTCCAGTCCCGAATGCGCCGTAGCAGTTGCGGCAACGGCCGCGGTAGTTGCCGTCCGCAGGCGCGTCACGTCGGCCGAAGAGACCGTCGACGTGGGTGTAGACGCCCGACCAGTGGAAGGCGGGGCCGAGTGGTGCAGCGAGGCCAGGATGGCCGCCACGGCGACGAAGACGACGAAGAGGGACGCCAGCACGATCGTCGTCGTGACGGAGAGGCTTCGTTGCGGAGGCCGCTGCCGGTGGTCCACCGACGGGAGAGGACGGGACGGGAGCGTGGTCTCGGAGGCGTGCTCCCAGCGGTCCTCGGACCACCATGCCCGTTCCCAGTCAGGGATCGGCTTCGGCTCGACTTCTCTGAGGGGTTCTAGCGTCGTGACCAGATTCGGCGCGACCGGCGGCTCGGGCGGCCAGACCGGCTCGGGCGGCGTCTGAGCTCGGGGTCCGGACACAGTCCCTGCCGGCGCCTTCTGTGCGGGGGCATTCCGGGCAGCAGCTGGCGAAGATTTCGTCGCAGAGTCCGTGACCGAGCCGTGCGGGGCAGCCCCGTCAGGCACAGATCCCGACTCCTCGGCGGAGGGGCGGCGCGCCGGCGAATTGCTGCTGCCGATGCCGGTCTCGGGCTCGGGTGCATTCTTGGCCCTCCGCCTTGGTCGCGGCGGGTCAGCGGCGTTCTCGTCGCTCAGTGAGGTGGACGTTCTAACGGTGGCGATGCCCCAGTATGCGAGGTCAGCACACCCGTTGGAAAGTGCCCAGGCCAGTCGGCCTGATGGGGCTCAGGATCCTGGTGCGTGGAGGTTCTGCTCAAGCGCGCTCAGGGTCGTCTGTAGATGGGTGGCATCAGTGTCGAACTGCAACAGAAAGGCGCCGAGCTGCGCTGGCGGCAGCCCGTCGATGGTGTCGAGGAACTGGAGATCCTGGCGGAGTTGCGCCTCGGCGCTGGCGCTCGCGGGCTGGGCCGCTGCCGGCACCGTACTTCCGGCCAGGACGGTCTCGTAGAGCTGCAGCGACGAGATGTACGGGTTGATGACCGTCTCGACGTTGGTTGGCGTCGGGAAGGCCGACAGTGAGGTGAGGCCCACGCTGGCGGCGGTGGTGGCGGAGTCGACCGCGTCCGTGGCCGACTCGAGTCGAGCCACGTCCTGCGGCGAGACAGTGGGAGCCGTGTGGGCCGGCGGGGTGGCGGTCGGGGTCGAACGATGCAGCTCGCGCACGGCGACGCCGGCGGCACCGACCACAAGGAAGATGCAGGCCAGCACGATCGTTGCGGTGAAGACCCGGCTCCTCTGCTTTTTGGCGCCGTGTTCGTCACTGCCCTCGTCGGTATCAGCTCCGACCGGAGTCGGTACGGACTCGACTTCAGCGGCGTTCAGCCCCGGCTCGGCCGGGGCTGCCGCCCAAGTGGGCTCCGGCTGCGAGGGCGTGTCCAGTGCCGATTCCACCGTCCACGCCGCCACCGCAGTCGCCGCGGGCTCCTCGAGCGTCGAGAAGGGTTCCAGTTCGGACTCTGGCTCGAACTCGGATGTCGGCTCCACATCGGGTGCCGCGACGAACACCGAGTCGGGCTGCTGATCCCACTCCCGCGCCGGCACCGTCTCAGATTCGGATTCCAGATCCGGTTCTGACACGAACGAGAAGGACGACCCCCACTGTGTTTGAGGCTCTGGCGATTCGTAGTCCGCTGCTTCGTACTCCGCTGCTTCGTACTCCGCTCCTTCGTACTCCGCTGCTTCGTACTCCGCTGATTCGGACTCGGCCCCAACCGCCTCGTAGGAAGCGAACGCCCCCGCCGGCCCGTCGACAAGCTCGGGCTCGTGCTCCGGTACGAGTTCCGCGAGGTGGCCGTGTCCCGGCTCGGGCTCCGAAACGGCCACGAGCTCGGCAACGAACTCCTCGTGTATGGGCTCGGGCTCCGAGATGCCGGGCGCGTCGGGTTCCTCGGCGGCCACGGGTTCGAGAGTCGTCTCGGATTCGAGCTCAGCCGTTTCGACCTCGGGCTCCTCGAAGGAGCGGCGCACCATGTCGACGATCCGGTCGTAGGCGGCCCCGGCACGTGCGCCGTTGTCACCTCCACTTTCGGACTCGCCGTCCTCACGGAGGGCCGCTTCCCAATCGAAACCGGAGTCGTCCAGGTTCAACTCGGCTTCGTCCTCCAGAGCCGCGGCCTCTGCGGCGAGCTCGGCCTCGTCGGGGTCGGGCAGGAACACGTCCCAGTCGAACTCGTCTTCCCCCAGCCCGAAGTCGCCAGTCAGATCGGTTGTCATTGGCCTGCCCTCACGATGCGCTGAATCCGAAGTCGGGGACCGTGAGGCACGAGACGTCCTGACGCGTCAGACGCGCGCCCACGCCGCTGACGAGCGCGGCCAACCCTGGAGCGGGCGCCGCGGCGACCGGGTCGAGCCTTGGGTCCACGTACACCTATCGGTCAGGTGGACACGCGGGTTGAGTCCCGTTTCAGAGCGGAGGAGGTGGGATTTGAACCCACGGTTGGTTGCCCAACACACGATTTCCAGTCGTGCCGATTCGGCCGCTCTCGCACTCCTCCGAGATTGCAGCCTGGTCAGGCTAACGGCCCCGCCAGGCATCAATTGTGCAACGGGCGGCACGCTCCTGGCCAGGGACTCTCTCGCTGTGTAACCCAACGGTTACTTCTAGTTCCCATAATGTTCACTTTTAGGCGATCTTTGTCAGAATTCACGCATCAGCGATAAAGAGGGGTGTGCAGCGCCGAAGAATCTCGCACCGGGCAGAGTGGACGGATCCCAACCGGGAGAGGCAGGTGGTCCGGAAGATTCTCGTCGCGCTCGACGTCTCGACTCGCAGCCGTGGTGCAACTGAGCGAGGAGTCGCACGGCCGCCGCCGCGACATCGTCATCGACGTGAGCCGGCGGGGCGGCGCCAGGTGAGCCACTAGCCTCTCGCTGTCGCCGTCCCGTTGCTGGGTGCGGTGGCCGGGTCCTGCGCAACGGCCGCTCGTGAATCGAGTCAGGGTCGGAAGGCAGCAGCTCTCAGCGGGTATGGCCGGGTGCCGTAGCCAACCTGGCCACCGCACCCAGCAACGGGCGGCGATGTCTGACCGCATGGGTAGGCTCGGCCGCCATGGCCGACGCTCCCTTCGTCTCCCTCTATCGACGCTTCCGGCCCGGCCAATTCGAGGAGCTCAGGGGCCAGGACCACGTCGTGCGCGCTCTGCGCAGTGCCGTACGCGACGACCGCGTGTCGCACGCCTATCTCTTCAGCGGGCCCCGGGGCACCGGCAAGACATCCTCGGCGCGCATTCTGGCCAAGGCCCTCAACTGCGAGGCGCCAGTCGACGGTGAGCCCTGCGGCGTCTGCACGTCGTGCGTCGAGATCACCCAGGGCAGCTCCCTGAACGTGCACGAGCTCGATGCCGCATCGAACAACGGAGTGGACGCCATGCGCGAGCTGGTGGCCCACGCCGGACTGGGTACGCCGGGGCGCTGGAAGGTGTACATCGTCGACGAGGTCCACATGCTCTCGCCGGCGGCGGCCAACGCGTTGTTGAAGACGCTGGAAGAGCCGCCGGGCCACGTCGTCTTCGTGCTGGCCACGACCGACCCGCAGAAGGTGCCGCCCACCATCCGCAGCCGTACCCAGCATCTCGAATTCCGCCTGCTGGGTGCGGAGACCCTGCACGACCTGTTGGCGTCGGTGAACGAAGAGGCGGGCCTACAGGTCGACGAGGGGGCGCTCGAGGCCGCCGTGCGGCGCGGCCGGGGCTCCGCCCGTGATGCGCTGTCGGCCCTCGACCAGGTCGTAGCCTCGGGTTCGGCCGACGCCGCCCGACCCGAGCTGGCCGCGGTCGTCGACGCGCTGGCCGACGGCGACGTCAGCCAGGTGCTCGTCGCGTTGAGCGCGCTGCTGGCGGGAGGCTGGGGACCCCAGCAGCTGGCCACCGAGTTGATCGACGACCTGCGCCAGGTCTTCCTGGCCGCGCTGGCTCCCGAGCTGTGCACCGTCTCGGGACCGTCGCTCCAGCGGTTCCGGACCGTCGCCGAGGCCATGGGCCTGGCCCGGGTCGTCCGCAGCATGGAGATCCTCGGGCACGCGCTGGTCGACATGCGGGAGGCGCCCGACGCGCAGGTGGTCCTCGAGATCGCCGCGGTGCGGGCGGTTCGGCCCGATCTCGATTCGGGCGCGGAGGCACTGTCGGAACGGATCAGCGTCCTGGAGCGGGCCCAGTCGGGAGCGCCCGCCTTCCCCCGGCCCGGCGCTGCGGCCGAACGGGGTGCGCCGGCCGCGTCCGACGAGAGCGGCCCCGCCGCGGTCCCCGAGCCAACGGCCCCACCACCGCCTGCCGCCGAAGTGGCGCGCCGGCCCTCCATCGGCGCCATGCGGCGCAGCAAGGAGGCAGCCGCGCCCGCGGCTGCGCCGATCCCGCCGTCGCCGCCGGCGTCGGAGCCCGTCGCGACCGCGGCCACGGTCGCGGCGTCGCCGGCCGCGGCGACAGGGACGGTCCGCACCCTCGATCGCGACAGTCTCACCGAGGCATGGGGCGACGGCATTCTGCAGTCGCTCCCGGCGCGGGCCAAAGCGCGCTTCGCCAGCGGTCGCTTCGTCGCGGTGGACGAGCTGGGGGCCCACTTCGCGCTGCCCAACGCCGCCCACCGGGACCAGTGCGCCGGGGAACTGTCGCTCGTGGAGGCGGCTCTTTCGGACCACTTCGGGACGAACGTCACGCTCGTCCTCGACATCGACGACAGCGTGGCCCCGCCGGTCTCGCGTTCCGGCCCGTCCCCGGCGGCGAGCCGCCCCTCGGGCAGTGCGTCAGCGCCGCCGGCCCCGCAGGTGGACGACATGGAGGACATCGACCCCAGCGAGATGCCGGACGACGCCTCCACCGATCAGGCGACCGCCGCGGAGGAGCGCCTCCTGCAGGCCTTCCCCGGGGCCAGCGAGGTGGCCGAGTAGGTGTACACGGGCTCGCTCCGCTCCCTCATCGACGAGCTCGGCCGCCTGCCCGGCATCGGGCCCAAGTCGGCGCAGCGCATCGCATTCCACATCTTGAAGGTGCCGGGCGACGACGCCCGCCGGCTGGCGGACGCCATCATCGCCGTCAAGGAACGCACGACGTTGTGCGACGTCTGCTTCAACGTGGCGGAGTCCGGCGATCTGTGCGCCGTCTGCGACGACGACCGCCGCGACCCCGAGGTCATCTGCGTGGTGGAGGATCCACGTGACATCGTCGCCGTGGAGCGCACCGGGTTCACGGGTCGCTACCACGTTCTCGGCGGCGCGTTGAGCCCGCTCGACGGCATCGGACGGGAGCAACTCCGGCTGAGCGAGCTGCTGGAGCGCATCGGCGCCGGCGTGATCCGCGAGGCCATCGTGTGCACCAACCCCACCATCGAGGGCGAGGCCACGGCCATGCTGATCGCCCGCGAACTCATCCCGCGCGGCGTCGTCGTCTCGCGGCTGGCCAGCGGGCTTCCCGTCGGTGGCGACCTCGAGTACGCCGACGAGTTGACCCTGGGGCGCGCGCTCGAGGGGCGCCGGCCGCTCGAGGTCTGACCCGGGGGCGCCCGCCGTCCCGTACAATTGCCGGATGCGGATCGCCATCGTGGGAGCGACGGGGCAGGTGGGCGTGGTGTTGCGCGCCATCCTGGCCGAGCGCCACTTCCCCGTGGACTCCATGCGGTATCTCGCCTCGGCGCGCTCCGCCGGGACGACGCTGCCCTGGGGCGACGGCGAGGTGGTCGTCGAGGACGCGGAGACGGCCGACCTCTCCGGCATCGATCTCGCCCTGTGCTCCGCTCCGGCCTCCGTCTCGCGCACGCTGGCGCCGCGCCTGGTGGCGGCGGGGGCCATCGTGATCGACAACTCCTCGGCCTGGCGCATGGATCCCGACGTGCCCCTCGTGGTGCCCGAGGCCAACGCCGCAGCGTTGCGATCCATCCCCAAGGGCATTGTGGCCAACCCGAACTGCACCACCATGGTCGCCATCCCCGTCCTCAAGCCGCTCGACGACGAAGCGGGCCTGCGGCGGCTGGTCATCGCCACGTATCAAGCGGTGTCGGGAGGCGGGGTGGACGCCGTGCGCGAGTTGGCGGAGCAGCTGTCCAAGACCGCCGACCGCGCGGCCGATCTCACTTTCGACGGCTCGGCGGTCGACTTCCCGGCGCGCAGCGTGTACCCCGTCCCGATTGCGCACAACCTCATTCCGCTGCAGTTCACCATCGTCGACGACGGCTCCTTCGAGACCGACGAGGAGCAGAAATACCGCAACGAGGCCCGCAAGATCCTGGGCAGGCCCGACCTCGCCGTCACCACCACCTGTGTGCGGGTCCCCGTGTTCACGGGGCACTCGGCGGCCATCGTGTGCGAGTTCGAGCGACCCATCACCCCCGAGCGCGCCACCGAGGTGCTGCGCACCGCGCCGGGGGTCGAGCTGACCGAGATCCCGACGCCGCTGCTGGCAGCCGGCCGCGACGTTTCCTATGTCGGCCGCATCCGGCGGGCCCAGGGTGCTCCCAACGCACTGGCTCTCTTCGTCTCGGGTGACAACCTGCGCAAGGGCGCTGCCCTCAACGTGGTGCAGATCGCCGAGGAGCTGCTGGCGCAGAGGGCCTGACGGGGCCGCGCGGGACCAGACCGGGGCCGGCGATCAATCGGTCAATCGGTCAGTCGGGGCCGGATGAGACCGGCTCGGGCCCACCGATCACCAGGGTGGACATGCGACGGGCCAGGTTGACGGCGTGGTCGCCGAAGCGCTCGTAGAAGCGGGCCACCATGGCGAGCTCGATCGCCACCGGGAGCGGCATGGTGCCCGCCACCAGCTCGGCGGTCAGGGTGACGTGCAGGTCGTCGAGCTCGTCGTCGAGGTCGTCGATGGAGGAGGCCGCATCGGCCGAGCGCTCGGCGAAGGCGTCCGCCGTCTCGCGCCAGATGGTTGTGGCCACCTCGCCCATGCGCTCCACCAGTCCGCGGCTGCGCGCCGACATCTCGGCTCCGAGGCCGCGCGCCGCCCGGCGGGCGATGTGCTCGGCCAGGTCGCCGTTGCGCTCCATGTCGGGGAGCATGCGCAGGATGGCCACGAACTCACGGCGCTCGTCGGGCGTCGTCTCGCCGTGGACCAGCTGGTGCTGCACCGTGGTCGAGATCTGCCCGATCAGCTTGTCGATAACCTCGTCGCGCTTGACGAGCTCCTTGGCCGCGTCCCGATCGCCGGCGAGGAGGGCGTGCGTGGCGCCGGCGATGCCCTCACCGACCAAGGCGAAGGCCTGCGCGAAGAGGCGATCGACCTCGTGGGGCTCGGGCATCGTGCGCGGCCAGAGCGGTTGCTCGGTGACGAGCGGCCCGACCTGCATGTGGGGGAGGTCCTCGGTCTCGACATCCTCGGAGACCGTCTTCGTGCTGCCACCGAGCTTGAACGGCATCTCGGTCACGCTACCGGCTCCGTTCGGGGCTGACTACCGCGAATGTCGGGCCGCGCAGGCGTCCCAGGCAGGGGCCCGAGGCGGTCCCCGTTGTCGACACACCCCATCGTTACATTGGCTCCATGGTCCTCGGAGTGGTCATCGGGCTGGCAGCCGGCCTTGCCATCGGTGTTGCCTGGCACATGGCGCGCCTCGCCCGCACCGCCGGCTCGGCCCGTCTGGCCGAGGGACGCCTGGCCGACGCGCGGAAGCAGTCGGAGACGCTGGCTGCCCAGCTGCAGGCCGCCTCGGACGCTGCCGCGGCCGCGGAGACGGCCCGTGCCGTCGCCGTTTCGGAGCTCGAACTCCTGCGCACCTCGGAACAGGAGGCGGCGCGCCGCGGAGAGCAGGAACGTGAGCTCCTGGCCGGAGCCTTCTCGGAGTTGTCGGCGCGGGCGCTGGCCAAGAACAACGAGCAATTCCTGACGCTGGCCGACTCCAAACTCAACGAGGCGCCGTACCGCCGCGCAAGGCGATCTGACCCAGCGCCAGCAGGCGATCGCACAACTCCTGGACCCGCTGAGCGAGACTCTGGTGCGCTACGAGCGCGGCCTGCGGGACATGGAGGTCGAGCGCAAGGGCGCCTACGCCACCCTGAACGAGCGCGTGAAGGCGCTGCATCTCGGCCACGAGCAGCTACAGCGGGAGACCAGGAACCTGGTGACCGCGCTGCGCTCGCCGCAGACGCGCGGTCGCTGGGGCGAAATGACGTTGCGCAACGCGGTCAAGGCGGCGGGCATGGCCGAGCATTGCGACTTCGATGAGCAGCGGTCGACCACGACGGAGGACGGCCTCCTGCGTCCCGACATGATCGTGCACCTGCCCGACGGTGGCGAGGTCGTCATCGACTCCAAGGTCCCCCTTGACGCGTTCTTGAAGTTCACCGACTCGGACGACGAGGACGAGCGCAAGGCCTTCCTCAAGAAGCACGCCGCCCAGCTGCGGACCCACGTGGACCAGCTGGCGAAGAAGGAGTACTGGAGGCAATTCGAGCACTCTCCAGAGTTCGTCGTCGCGTTCATTCCCGGCGAGTCGCTGCTCGCGGCGGCCTGCGAGGCCGATCCGGGGCTGCAGGACCACGCCCTCGGGAAGGGCATCGTCCTGGCCACCCCGAATACCCTGGTGGCGACGCTGAAGACGATCGCCCTGTCCTGGCAGCAGGAGAGGATGGCGGAGAGCGCACGGGAGGTCCGGCAGCTGGGAGCCGAGCTCTACGAGCGCTTGCGGACCATGACGGGACACATGCAGGCGCTGCAACGCAGTCTCACTTCGACCGTCGACGCTTACAACAAGGCCGTCGGCTCCTTCGAGTCGAGGGTGCTCGTCTCGGCCCGTAAGTTCCCCGGATTGGGTGTGGTGGGGCTGCAGTCCGGCGAGATCGGAGAGCTCGCCCCGATCGAGAAGGCGCCCCGCCACCTGCAGACCTACCAGCCCGAACTCCCGGACGAGGAGTTCGATCAGCCGATCATCCTGGCCCTGCCCGAGGGCGGCGCCAGCACCGGCACGGCGTAGCCCGCAGCGGGCGGGCAGCGCTCGCACGGCCTCCCAGCTGGATGCTCGCTGCCCCGGTCGCCGGGGAACACCGCCGACGTACTCTGCTCCGGTGCTGCACGTCCACCGATCCGAGCGGGCCGACGCGCTGGTGGCGATGCTGCGGGACCTGGTCGCCGAGCCACTCGACGACCCCATGGCGGCCGAGGTGGTGTCGGTGCCCACCAGGGGGATCGAGCGCTGGCTGACGCAACGCCTTTCCGCGCACCTGGGTGCGACGCCGGGCCGACACGACGGCGTCTGCGCCAACATCGAATTCCCGTTTCCCGGGTCGCTCGTAAACGGCGCATTGGCACTGGCGGCGGGCACCGAGCCCGACTCTGACCCCTGGTTGCCCCAACGGGCGGTCTGGCCCCTGCTCGAAGTCGTCGAGTCGCACTTCGACGATCCCTGGCTGGCGCCGTTGGCCCAGCACATCCGCAACTCCGAAACCGTGCGGGAGTCGAAGCGGTTCTCGAGCATCCGGCACGTGGCCGACCTGTTCGACCGCTACGCCGTGCACCGGCCCGACGTGATGCGGCGCTGGGCGGAGGGGGCGATCGGTGAGGACGAGGCGCCCTGGCAGATGGAGCTCTGGCGTCTGCTGCGAGCCCGGATCGGGCAGCCGAGCCCCGCTGAGCGCCTGGTCGACTCCTGCCGGCGCATCCGCGACGAGCCCGAGTTGCTGGCTCTTCCACCCCGCCTGTCGCTGTTCGGGCTGACCCGCCTTGCGGCGAGCTACCTCGATGTGCTCGAGGCGATGGGCGCGGGACGCGACGTCCACCTCTTCCTCCTGCACCCGTCGCCGGCACTGTGGCAGACGCTGGAGCCCATGGTGGGACCGACGTCGCGCCACGTCCTGCGGTCCGAGGATCCCACCGCCGGAGTGGCGCGGCACCCGCTCCTGCAGTCGTGGGGTCGTGACGCCCGGGAGATGCAGCTCGTGCTCGGCTCGGCCGTCCCGCACGGCGAGGGGTACGCCGAGGCAGCACGCCCGGAGGCGCCGACGCTGCTGCAGCAGCTGCAGGACGACATCCGGGCCGACCGCCCCCCAGTGGGCAGCGCCGGTGGCGACGTCGACCGACGGCCGTTGCTTGCCGAGTCCGACGACAGCATCCGCGTGCACTCGTGTCACGGCAGGGGGCGCCAGGTCGAGGTGCTGCGCGACGCCATCCTCCATCTGCTGGAGGACGACCCATCGTTGGAGCCCCGCGACATCATCGTGATGTGCCCCGACATCGAGACCTTCGCGCCGTTGATCCAGGCGACCTTCGGAGGGCGCGGGCAGCAGAGCGAATCGACCGACCCGGGCCGCACGCTCGAAGTCCGACTGGCCGACCGCGCGCTGCGCCAGACCAACCCGGTGATGGGTGTCCTGGCCGAGGTGCTCGAGCTCGCCTCGGCCCGGATCACGGCCACCGAGGTGCTGGACCTGGCCGGGCGCGACCCCGTGCGCCGCCGGTTCCGTTTCAGCGACGACGACCTGTACCGGCTGGAGGAATGGGTGAACGGCGCGTTCGTGCGCTGGGGCTTCGACGCCGCGCACCGGCGGGCGTTCCAGCTGGAGGGGATCGCGGCGAACACGTGGCAGGCGGGGCTCGACCGGATTCTGCTCGGGGTGACGATGGCCGAGGAGCAGCAGCGTCTCTTCGGCGCCACGCTCCCGCTCGATGACGTGGACAGCGCCGACATCGACCTCGCAGGGCGCCTGGCCGAGTTCCTGCATCGCCTGCAGGCCGGGCTCGACTCGCTGGCCGGCTTCCGCCCCGTGGCAGAGTGGGCCGCCACGCTGTCCGACCTCGCCGATTCCCTCGTGGAGACGACGCCGGGGGACGCCTGGCAACGCGCCCAGCTCACGGCCCTGCTCGACGAATTGGTCGGCGAGGCCACCGAGGACGGCGAGGCCAGCGCCGTCGCCCTCAGCTGCGACGACATCCGCTCCCTCCTCGCGGCACGACTCAAGGGCCGGCCGACGAGGGCGAATTTCCGGACGGGCCATGTGACCGTGTGCACCCTGGTGCCCATGCGCTCCATCCCGCACCGGGTGGTGTGCCTGCTCGGGTTGGACGACGGCAGCTTCCCCCGCCATATTGGGCGAGACGGCGACGACCTCACCGCACGCAACCAGCGGGTGGGCGACCGCGATGCGCGTAGCGAAGATCGTCAGCTCCTGCTCGACGCGCTGCTGGCGGCACAGGATCACGTCGTCGTCACCTATGCCGGCCGTGACGAGCGCTCCAATCTGCGCCGCCCGCCCGCCGTTCCCGTCGGGGAGCTGCTCGACGTCGTGGAGCACACGGTGCGAGCCCCGACGGGCCGCGTCCGCGACGCCATCGTGTTCAAGCATCCGTTGCAGCCGTTCGACAGGCGCAACTACGAACGCAACGAGCTGGTGCCCGACCAGCCGTGGAGTTTCGACGCACTCAATCTGGCCGGTGCCCGTGCCGCTCTTGCCCCTCGTCACCATGCGCCGCCCTTCCTCGATCACCCCCTCGAATCTGCCGCCTCGGGCCCCATCGGGCTCGACCAGCTCGAGCGCTTCCTCCGCCACCCCGTTCGGGCGTTCCTACGGGACCGGCTCGACATCCGCGTCGGGGACAGGACACGGGACTTCGAGGATGCCATCCCCATCGACCTCAACGGGCTGGAGCGGTGGCAGATCGCCGAACGCATGCTGCAGGAGCAATTGAGAGGCGCAGATCTGGCGGCCTGCCTGGACGCCGAGCGGGCGCGTGGCGCGCTCCCGCCCGGTCAGCTGGCCGACGCCGTGCTGAAGACGTTGTCCGCCCCGCTGGCCGACCTCGTCGCCGCGGGACAGCACGCCGTGCCCCCGGTGTCGCTGGACGCGCACGTGGACCTGGCCGACGGGCGCAGCGTCGTCGGCACGGTGCCCGGCGTGCAGGGGGACGTGGTCCACAGCGTGACGTACTCGAGGCTGAGCCCGGGACATCGTCTGATGGCGTGGGTCCGACTCCTCGTCCTCAGCGCGACCTGGCCGGAGCGGCCGTTTTGCGCACGCACGGTGGGCCGATCCCGACGAAGGGGTTCCACCATCGCCATCGCCGATATCGCGGCGCTCGGGCCCGATGCGCCCAGCCGCAAGGCGGCGGCCGAGGAACACCTCGCCGCGTTGGTGGACGTGTTCGAGCGGGGGATGTGCGAGCCGCTCCCGCTCTACGCCGACACGTCCGCCGCGTGGGCGGGTGCCGTGGCGGAGGGCAAGGACCCGGACCGTGCCGCCGCGGCCGAATGGGTCTCCGGTTGGGACTTCCCCAAGGAGGACAAGGAGGCCGAGCACGTGCTGGTGCTCGGGGGCGCGCTCCCGCTCCGCGACGTGCTGCACTTTGCCGGCTCGCCACGGGACGGCGAGGCCGCCTGGGCTCCGCCGGGATCGACGCGGTTCGCCGCCTACGCCCACCGCATCTGGGATGCACTGCTCGCCCACGAGCAGCTGGTGGACCGATGACGGTCGTCGCCCCTGATCCCCGGCCCTTCGACGCTTGCGGCGAGCTGCCGACCGGCATGACCCTCCTACAGGCGAGCGCCGGGACGGGCAAGACGTTCACCATCGCGGCGCTCACCACGAGATACGTGGCGGAAGGCATTCTCCCGATCGACCGCCTCCTCGTCATCACGTTCACTCGGATGGCGACCGGCGAGTTGCGGGAGCGGGTGCGCGAGCGGTTGGTCCGCGCCTTCGAGGGCCTGGTGGACATCATCGCCGGGCAGGGGGGTCGCGAGGACGACGAGCTCGTGCAACTCCTCGCTCGTGGGACGCCCGACGAGGTGGAAGCCCGCCGCGACCGGCTGGGCAAGGCCATCGCCGACTTCGACGCGGCGACCATTGAGACGACGCACGGGTTCTGCCTGCAGGTCCTCTACGGCCTCGGGACGGCAGGGGACGTCGACCGCGAGGTGACGTTGGTCGAAGACGTCAGCGACCTCAGGGAGGAGGTCGTCGACGATCTCTTCCTGCGGCGCTTCGCGCACAAGCCCAACGCGCTCGAATTCGACCGCAAGGAGGCCATGGAGATCGCCAAGGCTGTCCTCGACAACCCCGACGCCGACATGGTGCCACCCCTGTCGCAGGTGGACGACCTGCCGTCCATCCGGCGCCGCTTCGCCAGGGCGGTCCGCCAGGAGATGGAGGACCGCAAGAAGGCGCGCAAGATCCTCACCTATGACGACGTGCTCAGCCGGCTGCGCGCGACCCTCTTCGACGAGGAACGTGGGCCCGCCGCCTGCGCCCGTCTTCGTGAGCGCTACGACGTCGTGTTGGTCGACGAGTTCCAGGACACGGATCCGATCCAATGGGACATCATGCGCCGCGCCTTCGGCGAGGGCGGGGGGACCCTGGTCCTGATCGGCGATCCCAAGCAGGCGATCTATGCCTTCCGCGGCGCCGACGTCCAGGCCTACCTGCAGGCGCGCGAGGTGGTGCAGTCCGAATGGACCCTCGACGTCAACTGGCGCAGTGACCAGGCGCTGCTCGATGCGTACGACGCGCTCTTCGACGATGCCCAGCTCGGCTCCGCCGGCATCGCTTATAGGAAGGTCAGGGCCGCCGACGCCAATCTCGAACAGCGGCTCGTCGGTTGCCAGGTCGACGCGCCGTTGCGCGTCCGCATGCTGCACGCCGAGGACGGCCTCGTCCCGTTGACCGACACGCGGCGGCAGCCCAGGTCCCCCGACGCCAAGTCGTTCATTGCGCGGGACCTGGCGGCCGAGGTCGTGCAGTTGTTGGCCGACGACCCTGAGCTCATCACCCGGAACCGGGCCGGCCTCGAAGTCGGGCGCACGACGGTGCACCCTGGCCACCTCGCCGTGCTGGTGCGTGCGAACAGTCAGGCCGTGACGGTGCGCGACGCCCTGCGCGCCGCCGGCGTCCCGGCGGTGGTCGGCGGATCCGGCTCGGTCTTCGCCACCGACCCCGCGCTCGAATGGCTCCGACTCCTCCAGGCGTTGGAGCGGCCGACGGCGCGGGACCGCGCCTCGTTGGCGGCCCTGACCTGCTTCGTGGGCTGGACCCCCGAAGGCGTGGCCATGGCGGACGAGGCCGAGTGGGAGGCGCTGCACTGGTCGCTGCACCGCTGGGCCACGCTGCTGCGTGAGCAGGGTGTCGCCTCGCTCTACCAGGCCGTGAGCAGCTCGCACGGGGTGCCCGAGAGGGTGCTGGCACGCCCGTCGGGCGAGCGGTTCATGACGGACCTGCGCCACATCGCCCAGCTGCTGCACGAGGCGGGCGTGTCCGAGGGCCTCGGGCCGACCGCCATGGCCACCTGGCTGTCACGGCGGATCCACGATGCGGCGCGGGACAGCGAGAACGAGGAGCGGGCGCGGCGCCTCGAGTCGGATGCCGAGGCGGTGCAGGTGATCACGATCCATCGCAGCAAGGGGCTCGAGTTCCCCATCGTGTTCTGCCCGTACATGTGGGACGGCAGCCGCCCCTTCGACAGCGACACGCGCGCCCACGTGCCCATGTTCCACGACCCGGCCCACGACAGCCGGCGCACCATCGACGTCGGGCTCGAAGGGAACGGGTTCGCCCAGCATCAGAAGATGGAACTCGAGGAAGGGCGGGGCGAGGACCTCCGGCTGCTCTATGTGGCCCTGACGCGGGCACGTCATCAGGCCGTCCTGTGGTGGGCCGGGGCCTACGACAGCCAGCACTCGCCTCTGGCTCGGCTGCTCTTCGACCGCGACGCCCTCGGGATCGTCGGCCCCTACGGCGCCAAGACCCGTGACGACGCTTCGGTCGAGGCGAGGCTGACCGGGTTGGGGCCCTGCGTCTCGGTCGAGCGGGTCGGTGCGCCGTCGGCCCAGCGGTGGGAGGAAGGGGACGAGGTCACTCCGCACCTGGAGGTGGCGGTCTTCGACAGGACGCTCGACGTGGGCTGGCGCCGGGCGTCCTACTCGAGCATCACCAGCGCCCTGCACGACCAGCCCGTAGTGGGGAGCGAACCGGAACAAGAGCTCACGACGGACGAAGACGTGCCCGGGGTGCCGCCGGGACGGCGCGAGCCGGTCCCGACGGCACCCGACGGCGCGGTGCCCTTGCTACTGGCCGACATGCCCGGGGGGCGCTGGTGGGCACGGTCATCCACGGTGTGTTCGAGCACACCGAGTTCGACGCGCCCGACCTTGCTTCGAAGGTGACGTCGGCGCTGGCCGACGAGATCGCCTGGCGCAACGTGGACCTGGGCAGCACGAGCGAGGTCGTCTCTGGCCTGTGCGCGGCCGTCGAGAGCCCCCTCGGCCCGGTGGTCGACGGCATCCGCCTGCGTGACATCGCACGGGGCGACCGGCTGGATGAGCTGACCTTTGAGATCCCGCTGGTCGGTGGCGAGACGCCCACAGCGACGCTGCATCTCGGGGCCGTGGCGGACCTCTTGGAGCAGCACCTCCCCGAGGATGATCCCGTGGCGCCCTTCGCCCCCTCCCTGCGCGACCCCGCCCTCGGCGGGGCCCTCAGGGGATACCTGACGGGGAGCCTCGACCTCGTGTTCCGCCTGCCCGGCGACCGGTTCGTCCTGGCCGACTACAAGACGAACAAGTTCAGCCCGCCGGGGGAGACGCTGACGTCATGGCACTACCGGCCCGAAGCGTTGCAGGCCGAAATGATCGCCGCCCACTACCCACTCCAGGCCCTCCTCTATGCCGTCGCCCTGCACCGCTACCTCCGGTGGCGGCTGCGTCACTACGACCCCGACGTGCATCTCGGTGGCGTCCTCTACCTGTTCGTGCGCGGCATGAGCGCGACCGAGGCCCCGCCGGCGGGCGCGGCGTCCTCTCCCGGCGTCTGGTCGTGGCGGCCGCCGGCGGCCCTGATCGAGGCCGTGAGCGACCTCTTCGACCGCGGGGTGCCGGCGTGAGCGCGCTCGAGACCGTCGATTCCTTCGACGCCCGGCTGGCCCGCGGCACAGGCGGAGCGCTGCGCGCCTTCAACGACGCCGGCATCCTCTCGACGTCCGACGTCCACGTCGCACTGCGATTGGCCCGGTTGAGCGGCGCGGACGACGAGGTCGTCTCCCTGGGTGCGGCCTTCGCGGCGCGGGCCCCGCGTCTGGGCAACGTCTGCGTGGACCTGGCCACCATTCACGCTACGGCGGACGCCGACACGGACACGCCGACGGACATCGGGGCGCTGCCGTGGCCGGCATCACCGGCGTGGATCCGGCAGATGGCGGCGAGCGGAATCGTCGGGGACGGACGCCCGCTGCACCTCGAAGGGACCACCTTGTACCTGGACCGCCTGTGGGCGGACGAGAGCCTGGTGGCAACGGAGCTGCGAGAGCGCTCGGAGGGCGCCGCGCCCGGGGTCGACATGGATCTGCTGTGCGGCGGCCTCGACGAGCTGTTCGACGATCCCGATCAGCGGATAGCAGGGGCCACCGCCGTCCTGCGACGGCTGTCGGTGATCGCGGGTGGGCCCGGCACGGGGAAGACGACGACGGTGGCCCGCGTCCTGGCGCTTTTGGACGCGCAGGCGACGGCGGCGGGGCAACGGCCGCCTCTGGTGGCGCTCGCCGCCCCGACCGGGAAAGCGGCGGCTCGGCTCGAAGACGCCGTGCGCCTAGGGGCCGACGCCATTGCGATCGATCAGGAACGGCGGGAGCGCCTGCAGGCGCTGTCTGGCAAGACGGTGCACCGGTTGCTCGGCTTCAATCCCGGCAATCGCACGCGCTTTCGGCACTCTCGCCTGAATCGGCTGCCCCACGACGTCGTGGTGGTCGACGAGACGTCCATGGTCTCGCTGTCCCTGATGGCGCGGCTGTTGGAGGCCGTCCGCAGCGATGCGCGACTGCTGCTGGTGGGCGACCCCGAGCAGCTGGCCTCTGTCGAGGCCGGGGCCGTGCTGGGCGACATCGTGGGGCCCGCCGCACTCGGCCCCGCCATGCCGCCTGCGGCGCGTCAGGAGCTGGCCGACATCACGGGCTTGCCGGTTCCCCTGGCCGAGGGCGTCAAGACGGCCCCCTTCGGGGCCGGCGTGGCGGTGTTGCGCACCATGCATCGCTTCGGGCAAGCGATCGGCGCGCTGGCGCAGGCCATCCGAGAGGACAACCCCGATGAGGCGATGGACATCCTCCGGGCCGGCGATGCGCACGTGCAGTGGATCCCCACCGATGCGGCAGAGGCTGTTCCGTCCGGAGACGCGTTGGCCGACGTGCGACGGTTGGCGGTGGACACCGGGCGCGCCGTGATCGGGTCGGCCCGCGCCGGCGACGCCCGGGCGGCGATCGACGCGCTGGGCAGCTTTCGTTTCCTGTGTGGTCACCGGCGCGGACCCGAAGGCGTGGCGACGTGGATGGACACCATCGAGAATTGGCTGCGTTCCGACGTGGAGGGTTTCACCACCGGTGCGACCTGGTACGTGGGTCGCCCGCTCATCGTGACGCAGAACGACTACGGGCTCGACCTGTACAACGGCGACACGGGTGTAGTGATCGAATCGCACGAAGGGCGGCTGGTGGCCGCCTTCGAGCGCCGCGGCACCATCGCCGAGGTCAGCCCGACCCGGCTCGCCGCGGTCGACACCGTCTACGCCATGACCGTGCACAAGAGCCAGGGCTCCCAGTACGAGGCCGTGGCCTTCCTGGTCCCGGGCCCCGACTCGCGGGTGCTCACGCGCGAGCTGCTCTACACGGCGGTGACCCGGGCCCGTGAGCGACTCATCGTCGTCGGTCCCGAGTTGTCGATCCGGAAGGCCATCGAGCGTCCGATCACCCGCGCCTCGGGGCTGCGGCAGGCTCTGTGGGGCAAGGCGGGCTGACCGACCGGCCGGGCGCCATGTCGCGACCGGGTGCCATCCCCCCACGCCGGTTTCCCGCTGTTTAGAGTGCCCAGCGAGTGATAATCCCTGGTCTCACGCCAATTACAGCCCCCTCACAGCGTAAATTCAGGGTGCTGTCCCATGATGAAGTTGAAACGACTCCGTAACAATCACGGGGCCTGAGTGAAAACACGGGTGAAATGAAAATTCTGGTTCTCGGAGGAGACGGGTATCTCGGTTGGCCCACCGCCCTGCATCTGTCGGCGCTCGGGCACGAGGTCACCGTGGTCGACAACCTGGTGCGCCGGGAGTACGACCGCGAGATGGGTGTCGACAGCCTCGTGCCCATCGCCTCTCTGGAGGATCGGGTCAGGCGCTGGGAACAGCTGTCGGGTCACGCCATCGACGTGCGCATCGGCAACCTCACCGACGCCGCGTTCACCTACGGCATCGTCGCCGAGGGGAAGCCGGACGCCATCGTGCACTTCGGCGAGCAGCGTTCCGCGCCGTACTCCATGATCGACCGGGAGCACGCGGTCTACACACAGGTCAACAACGTCGTGGGCAACCTGAACGTGATGTACGCCATTCAGGAGACCGACCCCGACATCCACCTCGTGAAGCTGGGGACCATGGGGGAGTACGGGTACCCCAACATCGACATTGAGGAAGGCTTCATAGAGATCACCCACAAGGGCCGCACCGACGTCGTGCCCTACCCCAAGCAGCCCGGGTCCTTCTACCACCTGTCCAAGGTGCACGACAGCCACAACATCATGTTCGGGTGTCGCATCTGGGGCCTGCGGGCCACCGATCTGAACCAGGGGATCGTGTACGGCCAGTCCACCCCGGAGACCGACGCCGACCCGCTGCTGGCGACGCGCTTCGACTACGACGGCGTGTTCGGCACCGTGCTCAACCGCTTCTGCGTGCAGGCCGTCACCGGTCACCCTCTGACCGTCTACGGCGCCGGCGGCCAGACCCGCGGCATGCTGAACATCCGCGACACGCTCGCCTGCGTGACCTTGGCCCTCGAGAACCCGGCCGACCGCGGTGAGTTCCGGGTGTTCAACCAATTCACGGAGTCGTTCTCCGTACGCCAGATGGCGCAGATGGTCAAGAAGGTCTGCCCGACGCGGGTCGACATCGCGGAGGGCCTGTCCAATCCACGGGTCGAGAACGAGGACCACTACTTCCACGCCGCCAACACGAAGCTTCTCGACCTTGGCCTGCGTCCCCACCTGCTCACGGACGAGGTGATCGCCGACATCTTGGGGTTGGTGGAGCGCCACCGCAGCCGGGTTGACGTCCGGGCGATCGCCCCCACTGTCCAGTGGCGTTCGAGCGCCAGCACCCTCACGACGTCCGGTGAGACCCCGGACGCGTCGTTCCTCGCGGTGTAAAGCCTCCCTCTCCGCAGTAGTTTCCTCTGGCGATGCTGCCACGCAGGCCACGCCGCCGCGCGCGCCGTCGATCACCGGCCCGGCCTGTCATCCTGCTCGTTGCAGTGCTGATCGTGCTGGCGATCCTCGTGGGCGGCCTCACCCAGGTGGCGCAGCAGTCCCAGGCGTACGACGCCAACTCCGACCGTGCCCTGGCCGCAGAGGGCACCGTCGCGGCCGATCAGTCGAATGCCACCTCGGCCACGGTGCGCAAGCTCGTCAACGATCTACCGTCGCAGACCCGCCAGGGGCTGCAGGCGACACTCGACAGCGCGGTGCAGCAGACGGCCGACGAGGCGTCCCGGGCCCAAGTGGCCGCCGGCTCGACGCCGCTGGGGCCGGTGGCGACCCAGTTCGTCGACGTGTTCATGGAACGGGCTCAGGCGATGGCCGAGCTGCGCGCCGCCGTCTACGGGTTCCTCGGCATGCAGCCCATCGCACCCGCCGACGCGCCGGCCGTTGGGGCCGGGGCCCCCGGGGGCGGGACGGCCCCGCTGTCGGCCACCCAGGCCACCAACCGCATCGCCGCGGCCGGTGTGCTCCTGGCCCGGTCGGACGACCTCTACCGTTCGGTGCAACGGTCGGTGGGCGCGGCCGCCGGCCACGCGGAGCTCCCGCCGTCGGTCTGGGTGACCCACTCCCAACTATGGCAAGTCGGCAGCGTGGCGGCCCAGGTCGATCTCGTCGCGACCTCCTCCACACTGGCCGCGACGCACTACGTCGTCCTGCGCACCGAACGCTTGAATCCCCCGGCGTTGCCGACGCCGCAGGGGACCCCGGCGGGGGTGTCCGTGATCAGCCCCACCTCCCAGCTCGGCGTGACCGTGGTGCTGGCCAACCAGGGTTCGTCCAACGAACCGCATGTCACGGTCCGCTTCTCGCTGGTCGATCAGACAACTGGCGCCACCACGAGCCAGGTCCGGACGACGCCGCTCGCCTTGGGCGCATCCGTGACGCTGCCCCAGGTGACACTGCGCGTCAAGCCGTCCACCGCGTACCTCCTCACGATTGAGGTGATCCCCCCCGCCGGGCAGACGCTGACCGCCGGCACCGCGCTCCAGGTACCACTGCAGATCGCCCCCGGCACCTGAGCGCCGGACAGCGGATGTCGTGGGGTGACCCGTGGATCGACCCCACCCATTCCTGGTCATAGGATCGAGGGGCACCGAAATCAGGAATTGGAGGGCTCTTCACGTGGCCGAGAGCATCACGATCACGGACAACCGCAACGGCGAGTCCATTGAGATCCCGCTCGTCAACGGCGGGGTATCGGCCGAGGAATGGGCCAAGCTCCTGCCGGGGGTGTGGTTCTTCGACCCCGGGTTCATGTCGACGGCGGCCTGCGAGAGCTCCATCACGTATCTCGACGGTGACGCCGGCATCCTGCGCTACCGCGGCTACCCCATTGAGCAGCTGGCCGAGAGCTCGACCTATCTGGAGGTGGCCTATCTCCTGTTGAACGGCGAGCTGCCCAACGAGGAGCAGTTCTCCACCTGGCGTCACGACGTCACCTACCACACCTTCATCCACGAGAACGTGCGCAAGCGCTTCCTGGAGGGCTTCCACTACGACGCCCATCCGATGGGGATGCTCGTCTCGGCCGTGGCCGCCCTCTCGACCTTCTATCTCGACGCCAAGGACATCTTCGATCCCGAATCACGGGACAAGCAGATCGTCCGGCTCATCGCCAAGATGCCCACCCTGGCTGCCGCGGCACACCGCTTCAGCGTGGGCATGCCGTTCGTGTACCCCGACAACTCCCTCGACTTCGCTCCGAACTTCCTCTCCATGCTCTGGAAGGTCGCCGAGCCGCGCTTCGAGGCCGACCCCATCCTGGCCCGCGCCCTCGACGTCCTGTTCATCCTCCACGCCGACCACGAGCAGAACTGCTCGACGACGGCCATGCGCGTCGTCGGTTCGTCGCACGCCGACCCCTACTCGGCCACCGCCGCCGCGGCTGCCGCCCTCTACGGGCCACGGCACGGCGGGGCCAACGAGGCCGTCATCCGCATGCTGACCGATATCGGGAGCATCGAGAACGTGCCGGATTTCATCGCCACGGTGAAGGCGGGCACCGGCGGACAGCGCCTGCAGGGCTTCGGGCACCGCGTCTACAAGAGCTACGACCCGCGGGCCAAGATCATCAAGCGGACAGCCGACGAGGTCTTCGAAATCACGGGCAAGAACCCGCTCCTCGACATCGCGCTCAAGCTCGAGGAGATCGCGCTGAACGACGAGTACTTCACGTCGCGACGGCTCTACCCGAACGTCGACTTCTACTCGGGTCTGATCTACCAGGCCATGGGCTTCCCGATGGAGATGTTCCCCGTCCTCTTCGCCATCCCGCGCACCGCAGGCTGGCTGGCCCACTGGCAGGAGATGCTCGACCAGGATTCGAAGATCGCCCGGCCCCGGCAGCTCTACATCGGCTCCGAGGAGCGCAACTACACGTCGCTGCAGGACCGCTGACTCACCGACTGCGGCGCGCGCGCATACGGACGAGCCCTTCCTGGGCAAGCGAGACGCAGAGGCGCCCTTGCCGGTCGAACAGGAAGCCGCGGGCAAGGCCCCGCCCCTGGGCGGCAATGGGCGAGTCGGTGTCGTAGAGCAGCCATTCGTCGGCCCGGAAGGGCTGGTGGAACCACATGCAATGGTCGAGGCTGGCTCCCATGAATTCGGGGTCGTCCCAGCTCGTCTCATGCGGGGCGAGGATGGTGTCGAAGAGAGACATGTCCGAGGCATAGGTCGCGACGCAGGCGTGCAGGAGCGGGTCCTCCGGGAGCTCGCCGTCCGCTCGGATCCAGAGCCGCTGATAGGGCTCCCCCTGGTCCTTGGAGTGCCAGGGGAGGTCACCTATGTGCCGCTGGTCGATCGGGTGCGGCCGGTCGAACCATTCGGTCAGCTCCTCCTTGAAGGGCTGCAGCCGCTCGTAGAGCGGGGCCAACGACTCGGGCTCCGGCACCTCGGGCATGGGGATCTGGTGCTCCAGGCCCTCCTCGAGGTCGTGGAAGGAGGCCGAGAGGTTGAAGATGGCCCGGCCGTGCTGCACGGCGACGACGCGACGCGTCGTGAAGGACCTGCCGTCGCGGATGCGGTCGACCTCGTAGAGGATGGGGACGGTCGGGTCGCCCGGACGCAGGAAGTACGAGTGCAGGGAGTGCACCCGTCCGTGCTCCACGGTGCGCCCGGCGGCCATGAGGGCCTGCCCCGCCACCTGACCGCCGAAGACGCGCTGACGCTCCTCGTTGGGCTGGATCCCCCGGAAGATGTTGACCTCAATGGGTTCGAGGTCAAGCAGGTTGACGAGGAACTCCAGGGACGCGCTCATGCGCCCATGTTCGCAGGATGCCGTCGGGGGCGTCGCAGAGCACGGTGCCACCGGCCCAACTACCCTGCGGCGGCGTGACGGCGGTGAGTGGGCAGGACGAAGAGGGTGTGCTCGAGTTCCCGGCGGGTTTCACCTGGGGCGTGGCCACGGCGGCGCACCAGATAGAGGGCGGCAACGTGAACAACGACTGGTGGGCGTGGGAGCACGACCCGGCGTCGGGCACGGTAGAGCCGAGCGGCGACGCGTGTGACTCCCTGCACCGCTGGCGTGAGGACCTCCAGATCGTGGCGGACATGGGGCTCGGGGCGTACCGCTTCTCCTTGGAGTGGAGCAGGATCGAGCCCGCCGAAGGGGAGTTCTCCATCGCCGCGCTGGACCACTACCGCAGGCTGTGCGCGGCCTGCCACGGCCACGGGATCCTGCCGGTCGTGACGTTCCATCACTTCACGACCCCGCTTTGGCTCACGGCCCGCGGCGGGTGGGAAGCGCCCGACGCTCCCGAGCGCTTTGCCCGCTTCGTGGAGCGGTCGACCGCCTACCTGGGCGACCTGATCGGATGGGCCTGCACCATCAACGAGCCCAATGTCGTCGCCGTCATGGGGTACTTCCAGGGCGAGTACCCACCGGGGGTGAAGGAGGACTTCACGCGCTACGCCGCCGTGAACGAGGCGATGGTGCGCGCCCACCGGCTGGCCGTCGACGCGCTGCGCGCCGGTCCCGGGGACTTCCCCGTCGGGCTGACGCTCTCCATGGCGGAGATAAGCGCCACCGATGGCGGCGAGGCACTGCGTGACGCGGCCGAGGAGGTGCTCGAGAACATCTTCCTGCGCGCCACCGGTGGTGACGACTTCGTGGGGGTCCAGTGCTACACCCGCATGCACTTCGGCCCTGACGGGCTGGCACCCAACGATCCCCATGTCCCGGTGACCCAGATGGGTGACGAGCGCTGGCCCCAGGCGGTCGAGCACACCGTGCGGCGCGCCGCCGCGGTGAGCGGCCGGCCCGTGGTCGTCACCGAGAACGGGATCGCCACGGCGGACGACACCGAGCGGATCGCCTTCGTGTCCGAAGCGCTGGCGAGCGCCCACCGGTGTCTGCAGGAGGGTATCGATCTCCGGGGTTACTTCGTGTGGAGCCTGCTGGACAATTTCGAGTGGCACCTCGGCTACGGGCCCAAGTTCGGGCTGGTCGCGGTGGCTCCGGGCACCTTCGAGCGCCGGCCCAAGCCCAGCGCGCACTGGTTCGGCGAGGTGGCCCGGAGCAACCGGCTCCTCACAGCGGGTGCATGACGGAGTGACAGGGGGCGAATTGCCCACAAGGCTAATGTTGGCCCGTGCCGAATACGCCCGCGGCGGCGTCCGCTGAGCGAGCGCAAGGCTCCCGTGACTGATCACGACGGCGGGCACCCGCCGCTCTCCCACATCTGGTCATCGGACCAGTCGCTCTACGCCAGGGTCCGGCAGATGGTGGCGCACCCGTCGAGCGTGAAGCTGATCAAGTACGCCGGCGTCTCGCTGGTCTCGACGGTCGTGTCCCAGGTGACCTTGATTCTGGTCTTCGGGGTGTACCACCTCACGTCTGAGGTGCCGGCCAACCTCCTGGCCAATGTCCTCGCGACCATTCCGTCCTACATCCTCAACCGCCGTTGGGTCTGGGGCAAGAGCGGCAGGTCCCATTTCTGGAGGGAGGTGGCGCCCTTCTGGATCCTGTCGTTCGTCGGACTCGCCTTCTCCAGCCTCGCCGTGTGGCTGGCCGGTGAATTCGCCCGATCCCACGGCCTGCACCACGGGGCGACCGCGCTCCTCGTGAATCTGGCCAGCCTGATGAGCTTCGCCATCCTCTGGGTGGTCAAGTTCGTGATCTACAACAAGCTCTTCCACGTCGACCCGGTCGAGTACGAGGAGCACCACGCCGAGAAGGTCGCGGCGGGTGATCAGGATCGATGACCGGAGCCTGCAGGGCCGGCGGGGCCTCGCCCCCCGGCTGAGCGCCGGCGGGGCCGGGATTCAGTCCCGGAAGTTGTTGAACTGCAGGGGGATTCCGAAGTCCTCCGCCTTGCACTTGGCGATGACCTCCTGCAGGTCGTCGCGCTTCTTGGCGGTGACGCGCAGCTGATCACCCTGCGTCTGCGATGACACACCCTTGAGCCCGAGGTCCTTGATGAACTTGTTCAGGCGCTTGGCGTGGTCCGACGAGATACCGGCCCGGATGGCGATCTTCTGGCGCGAGGTTCCCTTCTGGGCCTCCTCGACCTTGGCATCCTCGAATGCCTTCAGGGACACCTGGCGCTTGACCAGCTTCTCATCGAGGACCGTGTGCAGCGCCCGGAGGCGGTCCTCGGTCGACGAGCGCAGGACGAGCTCGTTCTCGCTCAGCTCAATGACCGAATCGGTGTTCTTGAAGTCGAAGCGGGTGGCCGCCTCCCGGTTGGCCTGGTCGACCGCGTTGCGCACCTCTTGCATATCGACTTCCGAAACGATGTCAAACGTGGGCATGCGCTGCAGCGTACCGGCGCCACCGGCCGGACCGGGGTGCCGGGCCGGGCTAATCTCGCCGCTGCGGGTCGGTGTCCGAGTGGCCAAAGGAAGCAGGCTGTAAACCTGCCGGTTAACACCTACGGAGGTTCAAATCCTTCCCGGCCCACGCATTTTCGCCGGTTTTCCCACGGGGCCCGCCGGGCCCCCGGTGACCCGCCGGCGGCCGTTACAATGCTGTTTCAGATCGATTGCGGGCAGGCGCTCCCCGGACGTGCGCCCACCCTCCCCCAAACCGGGCCCCGCAGGGCCCGGAGACGACAAGCGAGACTGAATACCCCGTGGACGAGAGCGCGATGTCGACGTCAGCCCCGGTTCTGGACCGGGTCGGCGCGCGCCTCCGCGGCTTTTCCGTGCGGGCCGACGCCATGCGTCTCGGCCTGAGCCGAGGCGTCACGCTCACCGAGCGCGTCGAGCCTGAGTCGGGCGACCCCGAGGACTGGTCGTTCCTCCGCCGGCCCGCGCTCCTGGGGCTGCTCGCCATCATCTCCATCTGCGTCGGGGCATCGCTCCCGAGTTCGCCGTTCAAGTTGGAGATGGGTGGCACGTGGTTCTTCGGTGAGGCCACCTGGCCCTCGACCACCTTGATGCTGCCTGGCGTCGTCGCCGTCTACGGCGGGATGATCCTCTTGGTCCGCGTCTGGTACGGCCTCTTCCAGACGATCCGGGCCCGCGGCGGCGTGCCCATCCGCCCCTTGGCCTACATGCTGGCGCTGTGGATCCTCCCCCTTCTGGTGGTGGCGCCGCTCTTCAGCCGGGACGTGTTCTCCTACGCCGCACAGGGCGAGATGATGAGCCACCACATCAACCCGTACCACTACGGGCCGGGCACCCTGGGCTCGGGACCGTTCAACTCTGGTGTCGACCCGTTGTGGGCCAACACGCCCGCCCCGTACGGGCCGCTCTTCTTGATGCTGGCCGGCTGGTCGGCGTCGCTCACCTTCCACCACGCGCTCTTGACCGTCGAGCTGCTGCGGCTGCAGTCCGTGGTCGGCGTCGCCCTGATCGCCTACTGCATCCCCAAGCTGGCCCGTTCGTTCGGCCGGGACCCGGGTCCCGCGTTCGTCCTCGCCGTGCTCAACCCGCTGACGCTGCTCGCCCTCATCGGGGGCGCCCACAACGACGCCATCATGGTGGGCCTGCTGCTGGCCGGCGTGACGGCGGCCCGCTCCTTCCATCCGGTGTGGGGCGTCGTGTTGTGCGCGCTCGCCGCCTCCATCAAGGTCCCGGCGGCCATCGGCATCATCTACGTCGCGTGGGACTGGGCCGGGCCGTTCGCGGACTTGCGGCGCCGTGCCCGCATGCTGGTCCGGGCCGGGCTGGTCACCGTGGCCGTCATGGGGTTCCTGTCCCTCGTGTCCGGGCTCGGCTGGGGCTGGATCGCCAACCTGGGCACACCGGGCACCGTGCGGTCGTGGATGGCCCCGGCTACCGGCTTCGGGCTCCTCATCAGCGGGGCGGCCCACCTCGTGGGCATCGGCGTCGGCCTGGGTGGCGTCCTCACGCTCACCCGCGCCATCGGCCTGGTCGGCGCGGCCGTCGTCGCCGTTTACTGCCTGCGTCATCGGGAGCGCATCGGCCTGCTCGGCGCGCTGGGCGCCACCATGATGGCCTTCGTCCTCCTTGGCCCCGTCGTCCAGCCCTGGTACCTGACGTGGGGCATCATCATCGTTGCGCCGGTCGTGACCGGGCGGTGGCTCTACGCCGTGCTCGGACTGTCGGCGGTGGCGCCGTTCATCGGCCTGACGGGCGGGAGCGACCTGTTGAGCGAGCTGGTCCACACCGCTCCGGTCAGCATGGTCTTGGCGGTCATGGTGCTCTGGGCCGTGGCCATCGTCCCGCTCGGCAACTGGACGACTTCGTGGCGCATCGACCGCTCGCGTCTGCCGGCGCTGCCGGCGACCAGCGCCGCGCTCGAGTCCTGAGCCTCCGTCAGAGGAGCCGCTGGAGCTCGACCACGTCGAGCCATTGGCGGTGCTTGCGCCCGACCTCGCGCTCGACCCCGACCAGCTCGAAGCCGGCGGCCTCGTGCAGCCCGATGGACGTCTCGTTGTGGCCGGCGATCCGGGCGATCACCGAATGGAACCCGTGGGCGGAGGCCAGGACGAGAAGCTCGGCCAGCAGTGCCGTGCCCACCCCCTTGCCGCGCTGGGCCCGGTCGACGTAGATCGAGTTCTCCGCCGTGGCCGAATACCCGGAGCGCTCGCGGAACGACGAGAGGGACCCGAAGCCGAGCACCATCTCCCCATTGGCCCCGACCCGGCCCGGGGCACGGGTGACCGTGGGCTCGGTGGCCACGACGGCGGGGTGGACCCCGCTGTGCTCGAGGATCCAGGCGTCCTGCTCGGCCGGGCTCCGGGGCACCATGTCGAAGGTGTTGGTGCTCCCGAGCACCTCCACGTTGTAGATGGCGCGGATGGCCTCGGCGTCGGCCAGCTCGGCGAGTCGGATCCGCATCGGCCGATGGTAATATGGACGTGCGAAAACCAGGGCCGTGGAGGCGGCTCGGCCTGGGCCGTGGCTATCATTGACCCTTCGCGGAACGTACCCGCGGCGCCCCTGTAGCTCAGTGGCAGAGCACCTCCATGGTAAGGAGGGGGTCGTGGGTTCAATCCCCACCGGGGGCTCGCCCTTGGCGGCGTAGCTCAGTTGGTCAGAGCACACGGCTCATAATCGTGTTGTCGCGGGTTCGAGTCCCGCCGCCGCTACCAGGTCCGGGTCAGGTCGCCCCGGGCAGCCAGCAGGAAGGATCACCAGATGGCGAAGAACGAGAAGAGGGTCCAGGTCACGCTGGCGTGCGAGGTGTGCAAGCGGCGGAACTACATCACGACCAAGAACAAGCTGAACGACCGCGAGCGGATCGAGATGAAGAAGTTCTGCCGCTGGGACCGCCAACACACCCTGCACAAGGAGACCCGCTGAGCCAGCCGGAGGCTGCCGGTGCTACTCTGGCAGGCCGTTCCCCAGGTCAGGGGGAAGAACGACCTGCTTGAGGGCAACCGAAAGCACCCCACCGAGGGCAGTAGCTCAACTGGTAGAGCACCGGTCTCCAAAACCGGCGGTTGGGGGTTCGAGTCCCTCCTGCCCTGCCCCGGACGTAGCCACCCGACAATGAAGTATGTGAGGCAAGAGTCGTGAACCGCGAGACGAAGCGCTTGATGCAGCGCCAAGGGCAGATGGAGGCCGATGGGTCTCCGGCTACCCGCAAACCCCCCGCGGGCGCCAACTCGGGTGGGCGTCAGCCGCGCAGCCGGCAACAGGCCCGCAAGCGCACGACGCCGGTGCAGTTCGTCCGCGAGGTGCGTGACGAGATGCGTCAGGTGGCATGGCCGTCGCGCTCCGAGCTCATCAACTACACATCGGTCGTCTTGACGACACTGATCATCATGATCAGCTTGATCTTCGTGTTGAACCTCGCCTTCGGGAAGCTGATCACGGATCTCTTCACCAAGTAGGGCGACATGACCGATATGACGCATCCAGAAGCAGAGGAATCAGTGACCGACAGCGAGGTCGACACGGCCTCCGAGGAGGCGGCTGTGAGCCCGGACACCGCGGCAGAGGTCGACGCGGCGCTGGTCGAGGAGATCGTGGAAGAGATTGTGGAGGAAGCAGTGATCGAGGCGATCGAGGACGAAGCGAAGGAGGAAGTCGCCGCGGAGATCGTCGCGGAGATCCTTCAGGAATCCCCAACCGGCGAGCCCGATCTGGTGCTCGACGCCACCGACGGCCAGGAAGACGGCGAGCTGGGCGGCTGGGTCAAGGACGAAGAGGACGAGGAGGAGCCCCTCCCGGTGGAGAGCCCGTACGACCGGCCGGGCCGCTGGTACGTCGTGCACACCTACTCGGGGTACGAGAACAAGGTGCGCTCGAACATGGGCAACGTCGTCGCCTCCCGCGGTATAGAGGACAGGGTCTTCGAGGTCGTCATCCCCATGGAGGACGTGGACGAGTTCAAGGGCGGCAAGAAGGTCACGGTCCAGAAGAAGGTCTTCCCGGGCTACCTGCTCGTGCGCTGCGACCTCGACGACGACACCTGGGGCGCCATCCGCAACACCCCCGGCGTCACGGGCTTCGTGGGCCCCGGGACCAAGCCGACGCCGCTGTCGCGGCGCGAGGTCGAGAACATCCTTCAGGTGAAGGTCGAGGGTGGCCCCGGTGGTGCGCCCAAGCGCACGCGGGCCCGCCTGGAGTACGAGGTCAACGAGACGGTCAGGGTCAAGGAAGGCCCCTTCGCCGACTTCTCGGGGCAGATTTCGGAGATCAACGAGGACCAGCTCAAGCTCAAGGTGCTGGTCAACATCTTCGGCCGGGAGACGCCGGTCGAACTGGAATTCAGCCAAGTCGCCAAGCTCTAGGCGTCTGGGCACAAGAGACGTAGAGACGAAGAAGGAGAACAAGACGATGCCACCGAAGAAGAAGGTGCTCGCCGTGGTGAAGATCCAGCTCGAGGCCGGCTCGGCGACGCCGGCGCCGCCCGTCGGCACCGCGCTGGGGCCACACGGCGTGCAGACCATGGAGTTCTGCAAGCAGTACAACCAGGCCACCGAGAGCATGCGGGGTCAGGTGATCCCCGTCGACATCACCATCTACGAGGACCGCAGCTTCAGCTTCGTGCTGAAGACCTCGCCCACCCCCGTCCTGCTCCGCCAGGCGGCGGGTCTCGCCAAGGGGGCGGCGACGGCCGGCCGCGAGCAGGTGGGGACGATCACCGACGCACAGCTGGCCGAGATCGCCACGACCAAGCTCGCGGACCTCAACACAGCGGACCTCGAGGCGGCCAAGAAGCAGGTCGCCGGGACGGCGCGCTCCATGGGCATCAAGGTCGCCGGTTAGGGCAGGACGAGGAGAGACGATGACCCAGCACGGCAAGAAGTACAAGGAGAGCCTGACCAAGGCGGACCGGGACGAGATGCACGGCCTGGCCGAGAGCGTCGACCTGGTCAAGTCGTTGGCCAGTGCCAAGTTCGACGAGACGGTCGAGCTCGCCGTCCGCCTCGGGGTCGACCCCCGCAAGGCGGACCAGATCGTCCGCGGCACGCTGTCGCTCCCCGCCGGGACGGGGCGCACCGAGCGGGTGGCGGTGTTCGCCGCCGGCGAAGCGGCCGCGGAGGCCCGCGCCGCCGGTGCCGATGAGGTGGGCGCCGACGACCTGGTGGCCAAGATCAACGGTGGCTTCCTCGACTTCGACGTGGCCATCGCCACGCCGGACCTGATGGGCCAGGTCGGGACGCTCGGCCGCGTGCTCGGCCCCAGAGGCCTCATGCCCAATCCCAAGACCGGGACGGTGACGACGGACGTCGGCAAGGCCGTGGCCGAGTTCAAGGGTGGCCGCGTCGAGTACCGCACCGACAAGGTGGGCAACGTCCACATCCGCGTGGGCAAGGCGTCCTTCACCGCCGACCAGCTCGTGACCAACATCCGCGCCGTCATCGAGGAGCTGCAGCGGGCGAAGCCGCCCTCCGCCAAGGGTCGCTACTTCCTGTCGGTGACCGTCTCGACGACGATGAGCCCCGGGGTCCGCATCGACCCTGCCAAGGCCCGCTACACCGAAGAGGAGCTGGCCTTCTCGGCCTGAGCCCGCAGCCCGGTCGGAAGGGCTCCGACCGCCGTACTACTGTTTCCCGCACAGCTCGCCGCCCCCAGGGGCGGAAGGAGCACTGAATCCGATACGCCAGAGACCTCCGGTGCACCCCAGGGTGCCGAAGCGGCCCGATGGGCCGGCCTGACGAGGCGACAACGACGCACGCCGGAGCGATCCGGCTGCCCGTGCCGTCGCACGCCGGAGACTCTGGCCCGCTTCCGGGCCATGGAGCCCGGTGGAGGACACCGATGGCAACGCAGAACGCGCAGATGGCACACAAGGTCGAGGTCGTCGACGAGGTCAAGACGCGCGTCGAGCGCGGCGACCGCCTCCATCGTCAGCGAGTACCGGGGCCTCACGACATCTGAGCTGGCCGAGCTGCGGACCGCGCTGGCCGCCGCCGGCGGCGACTACCGCATCTTCAAGAACACGCTGGTCCGGCGGGCCATCGACGGCGGCGAGTACCAGTCACTGTCGGAGTACCTGAGCGGCCCGAGCGCCCTGACCTTCGTGCAGGGCGACATCAGCGCCGTGGCCAAGGCCCTGCGGGACTTCTCCCGCAACAACCCGTTGCTGGTGATTAAGGGCGGGCTGGCCGACGGGTCGCTCCTGTCCGCGGGGGATCTGGCCGCGCTGGCCGACCTGCCGCCCCGCGAGGTCCTGTTGGCCCGCCTCGCCGGTGCCCTGGCCGCGCCCATGCAGCAGATGGCCGGCCTCCTGCAGGCCCTGCCCCGGAACATGGCCTACGGGATCTCGGCGCTGATCGAGCAGCGGCAGGCCGACGGGGAGATCCTCCCCGCCGCCGAGGACACGGCGCCTGCGGACGCCGAGACCGCCGAGGCTGCGCCCGCTGACACCGAGACCGCCGAGACCGCCGAGACCGCCGAGGCCGCGCCGACCGATGAGGCTGCCGCGCCCGAGCCGGTGGAGTCCGCCGGAGACGCTCCGGCGGAGCCAGAGGCGGCGGCCCCCGCCGAAGAGGCGTCCGAGTAACTACCCCAAGACCGAAGCAAAGACCCAAGACCGAAGCAAAGACCCAAGACCGAAGCAAAGAAAGGAAGGCCAGGCTGATGGCAACCCTGACCAAAGAAGAGATCCTCGACGGGATCGCCGACCTCTCGGTGATCCAGTTGAGCGAGCTATTGAAGGACTTCGAGGAGCGCTTCGGCGTGACCGCGGCCGCGCCCGTGGCCGCGGCTGCTGCGGCGGCTCCGGCGGGTGGCGGCGAGGCCGCTGCCGCGGAGGAGGAGAAGTCGGACTTCGACGTCATCCTGACCGACGCCGGCGACAAGAAGATCCAGGTCATCAAGGAGGTGCGTGCGCTCACCAGCCTGGGCCTCAAGGAGGCCAAGGACCTGGTCGAGGCGGCCCCCAAGCCGGTCCTGGAGAAGGCCAACAAGGAGGACGCCGACAAGGCGAAGGCGGCCCTCGAGGGCGCCGGCGCCACGGTCGAGATCAAGTAGTCCGGGTCGGGGGCTGGGCAGGACACCCGTCCTGACCTGGCCTTCCGACCAGGATCCTTGACTGCGGGGGAGGGCACCTTTACCCTGTCGTGAACCCCGGGCAGCGCTTGTCCGGCCGATCAGGGCCAAAGGGGTTGTATCCAGGCACGCCCCACGATAAGATGCACGGTTGCCGTGCGTCTCCCTGTCTTCGATTCCGTAATTCCGCGGTGTCGACGCGCGCCCGCGCAGCCCTGATCCACCGTCCCGTCCCGTCGTTCCCGCCCTCGTCCGTCCCGACCCGCATCCGCAGTACCGCCCTCACCCGCCGCTTTTCACCTGGGAGGAGTTGACCGTTGCCCTCACGGTCCCGCAGTCCCGAACGTGTCTCGTTCGCCAACATCACCGAGGCTTTGCCGCTTCCCGACTTGATCGCCATTCAGCGCGATTCGTTTCAATGGTTCCTCGACAAGGGGTTGGCCGAGGCCTACCACGACATCAGCCCGATCGAGGACTTCACCGGCCAGCTGAGCCTGGAGCTCGAGTTCGACCCGACGGACGCCGACCTGCGGCCACCGCCGAAGTTCTCGGTGGAGGAGTGCAAGGAAAAGGACATGACGTACGCCGCGCCCGTTTTCGTGCGCGCCCGCTTCCTCAACGCCACCACGGGTGAGATCAAGGAGCAGACGGTCTTCATGGGGGACTTCCCGATGATGACCGACCGCGGCACCTTCATCGTGAACGGCACCGAGCGCGTCGTCGTGTCGCAGCTGGTCCGCTCGCCCGGTGTGATCTTCCAGCCCGGCCGTGACGCCAAGACCGTCTTCACCGGGACCATCCACCCGTACCGCGGTGAGTGGATCGAGCTCGACATCGAAGCCAAGCCCGGCAAGGACGTCACCGCCGGCTGCCGCGTGGCCCGCAAGCGTCGCCTGTCCTTGTTCGTGCTGCTGCGCGCCCTGGGCTACGGCGACGAGGCTTTCCTCGACCGCTTCGTGCGCCACTTCGACTTCCTCGAGGGCCAGTGGGAGAAGGAGCGCAACCTGGCTCCGACCCGCGAGGAGGCCCTCCTCGAGATCTACAAGCGCGCCCGCCCCGGGGAGCCGCTCTCGGCGGAGGCGGCCCGCGTCTACTTCGAGAACGCCTTCTTCAACCCGAAGCGCTACGACCTGACCCGGGTCGGCCGCTACAAGCTGAACCGTAAGCTCGGCCCGGAGATCGACCGCCTGTCGGACCTCTTCGGCATCGAGATCGAGAAGCCCGCGCCCAACCAGTCGGTGCTCTCCCCCTCGGAGATCCTGGCCTCGGCCACCTACATGCTCCACCTGGCGCAGCACATGGCCGACGGCGAGTCGACCTACCGCATCGACGACCAGGACCACTTCGCCAACCGGCGCATCCGCTCGGTCGGCGAGCTCATCCAGAACCAGGTCCGTGTGGGACTGTCCCGCATGGAGCGGGTCGTGCGCGAGCGCATGACCACCCAGGACGTCGAGGCCATCACGCCGCAGACGCTGATCAACATCCGCCCCGTGGTCGCTGCGGTCAAGGAGTTCTTCGGCACCTCGCAGCTTTCGCAGTTCATGGACCAGAACAACCCGTTGTCGGGGCTGGCCCACAAGCGGCGGCTGTCGGCGCTCGGGCCAGGTGGTCTCTCGCGTGAGCGCGCCGGCTTCGAGGTGCGCGACGTGCACACGTCCCACTACGGCCGTATGTGCCCGATCGAGACGCCGGAGGGCCCGAACATCGGCCTGATCGGCGCCCTGGCCACGTACGCCCGGGTCAACGAGTACGGGTTCATCGAGACCCCCTACCGCACCGTGGTCGACGGCAAGGTCACCGACGAGGTCAGCTACCTGGCGGCCGACGAGGAGGAGGAGCACGTCATCGCCCAGGCCAACGCTGCGGTCTCCACCGACGGGCGACTCACCGAGGAGCGCGTCCTGGTGCGCCGCGGCCCGCAAGGGACCGGCGTGCGCATGGGCGCCGTCAACACCTCCTACGGCACCACGTCGGAGATCGACTTCGTGCCGCCGTCCGAGGTGGACCTCATGGACGTGTCGCCGAAGCAGATCGTGTCCGTCTCGACGGCGCTGATCCCCTTCGTCGAGCACGACGACGCCAACCGTGCGCTCATGGGCGCCAACATGCAGAAGCAGGCCGTGCCGCTGGTCATGCCCGAGGCGCCGTACATCGGCACCGGGGTGGAGGCCCGCGCCGCCCGCGACGCCGGCGACGTCATCCTCGCCGAGGGCAACGGCACCGTCACCGAGATCAGCGGCGAGGCCATCACGGTCGAGTACACCCCCGGGCAGAAGGACCGTCTCGGCACCGCTCTGGGCCGCAAGATCTACCGCCTGTCCAAGTTCCGCCGCTCCAACCAGAACACGTGCATCAACCACCGCACGCTGGTGGCCGAGGGCCAGACCGTGACGGCCGGCGACCTGCTGGCCGACGGTCCCTCGACGCACAACGGCGAGCTGGCGCTGGGCAAGAACCTGCTCGTCGCCTTCATGCCGTGGGAGGGCTACAACTACGAGGACGCCATCATCCTGTCGGAGCGCCTGGTGCGTGACGACGTGCTGACGTCCATCCACATCGAGGAGCACGAGGTCGACGCCCGCGACACCAAGCTGGGCGCCGAGGAGATCACCCGGGACATCCCCAACCTGTCCGAGGAGATCTTGGCCGACCTCGACGACCGCGGCATCATCCGCGTCGGCGCCGAGGTGGAGCCGGGCGACGTGCTAGTGGGCAAGGTCACGCCCAAGGGCGAGACCGAGCAGACGCCCGAGGAGCGGCTGCTGCGCGCCATCTTCGGCGAGAAGGCCCGCGAGGTGCGTGACACCTCGCTGAAGGTTCCCCACGGCGAGTACGGCAAGGTCATCGATGTGCGTGTCTTCTCCCGCGAGGAGTCGCACGAGCTGCCGCCCGGCGTCAACCAGCTGGTGCGGGTCTACGTCGCCCAGAAGCGCAAGATCTCCGAGGGCGACAAGCTGGCCGGCCGCCACGGCAACAAGGGCGTCATCTCCAAGATCCTTCCGGTCGAGGACATGCCCTACCTGTCCGACGGCACCCCGGTCGACATCATCCTGAATCCGCTCGGCGTGCCGAGCCGGATGAACGTGGGCCAGGTGCTCGAGTCGCACCTCGGCTACGCGGCCCGCCACGGCTGGGAGGGTGTCGTCGTGAACGAGGGCGTCGGCACCTCGGCCAAGGGTGACGGCGCGGCGCGCAAGACGCGGCCGCGCACCGAGCCGGCGGCCTGGGTCGCCACCCCGGTCTTCGACGGCGCCCACTGGGACGAGGTCGAGGACGCCGGGGCGCACCCGACCATTCAGAAGGTCTTCAGCACCCTGAACTCGGACTCCGCCAACGGCGACGTCCAGATCGGCACCGACGGCAAGGTGACCTTGTTCAACGGCCGGACGGGCGAGAAGTACGACAACCCCATTTCGGTGGGATTCGTCTACATCCTGAAGCTGGCCCACCTGGTCGACGACAAGATCCACGCCCGGTCCACCGGCCCCTACTCCATGATCACGCAGCAGCCGCTGGGTGGGAAGGCGCAGTTCGGTGGCCAGCGCTTCGGCGAAATGGAGGTCTGGGCCCTGGAGGCGTTCGGCGCCGCCTACGCCCTGCAGGAGCTCCTGACCATCAAGTCGGACGACGTGCTGGGCCGGGTCAAGGTCTACGAGGCCATCGTCAAGGGGGAGAACATCCCCGAACCGGGCATCCCCGAGTCGTTCAAGGTGCTCATCAAGGAAATGCAGTCGCTCTGCCTCGACGTCGAGGTCCTCGCCGTCGACGGCCGGGAGATCGAGATGCACGAGCTGGACGAGGACGTGTTCCGCACGGCTGAAGAGCTGGGCATCGACATCAGCCGCAACGAGCGCGGCTCCGACGAAGAAGACGAGCGGCGCGCCGCAGAGAGGAGCTTCTCCTAATGGCTCTGGACGTCAACACCTTCGACCAGCTCCGCATCGGGCTGGCCACCGGCGACTCCATCCGGGGATGGTCCAACGGCGAGGTCAAGAAGCCCGAGACGATCAACTACCGCACCCTGCGTCCCGAGAAGGACGGGCTCTTCTGCGAGAAGATCTTCGGCCCGACCAAGGACTGGGAGTGCTACTGCGGCAAGTACAAGCGGGTGCGCTTCAAGGGCATCATCTGCGAGCGCTGCGGCGTGGAGGTCACGCGGTCCAAGGTCCGCCGTGACCGCATGGGCCACATTGAGCTGGCCGCGCCCGTCGTGCACATCTGGTACCTGCGCGGCACGCGTTCGTGGCTGGCCTACCTGCTCATGGGCACCGAGCCGCGCGAGGAGCTCAAGGCCAAGCAGCTCGAGAAGGTCATCTACTTCGCGGCGAACCTGGTCACCTGGGTCGACGACGAGAAGCGTCACGCCGATCTGCCGTCGCTCGAGAACGAGATGGCCGAGGAGATCGCCGACATCGAGAAGAAGCGCGACCTCGACATCGACCGCCGCTTCAAGGCGCTCGAGGACGAGCTGAAGGCGTTGGAGGCCGACGGGGCCAAGGACACCGAGATCAAGGCGCGCCAGCGCGCCGTTGAGAAGGAGATCCAGTCTGCCCGTGAGCGGGCCCAGGAGGACGCGGAGATCGCCCAGCGCTCCCTCGACGAGTTCCGCAACCTGCACGGTCGCAAGATCATCGAGGACGAGATGCTGTGGCGTGAGCTCCGCCTCCGCTACGACGAGTACTTCGAGGGCGGCATGGGCGCGGAGTACATCCTCAAGCTGATCGACCGCATCGACCTCGACGCCGAGGAGATCAAGCTGCGCGACATGATCGACGCCAAGGACGGCCGTCGTCCCCTGTCGGCCCAGCGCCGCCAGAAGACCATCAAGCGCCTGAAGATCGTCACCGCCTTCAACCGGCGCGACGACCACGGCCGGCGCATCAACGACCCCCGGGCCATGATTCTGGAGGCCGTGCCGGTCATTCCGCCCGACCTGCGCCCCATGGTGCAGCTCGACGGTGGCCGCTTCGCCACGTCGGATCTCAACGACCTGTACCGCCGGGTCATCAACCGCAACAACCGCCTCAAGAGGTTGTTGGACCTCGGCGCGCCCGAGATCATCATCAACAACGAGAAGCGCATGCTGCAGGAGGCCGTCGACGCGCTGTTCGACAACGGCCGCCGCGGCCGCCCCGTCACGGGCCCCGGCAACCGTCCCTTGAAGTCGCTGTCGGACATGTTGAAGGGCAAGCAGGGCCGGTTCCGCCAGAACCTGCTGGGCAAGCGTGTCGACTACTCGGGCCGTTCGGTCATCGTGATCGGCCCCAACCTCAAGCTGCACCAGTGCGGCCTGCCCAAGCTCATGGCGCTGGAGCTGTTCAAGCCCTTCGTCATGAAGCGGCTGGTCGACGCCGAGCTGGCCCAGAACATCAAGTCGGCCAAGCGCATGGTCGAGCGGCGACGTCCCCAGGTCTGGGACGTGCTCGAGGGCGTCATCCGCGAGCACCCTGTGCTGCTGAACCGTGCGCCGACGCTGCACCGTCTCGGTATTCAGGCCTTCGAGCCCGTGCTGGTCGAGGGCAAGGCCATTCAGGTCCACCCGCTCGTCTGCACGGCCTTCAACGCCGACTTCGACGGCGACCAGATGGCGGTCCACCTCCCGTTGTCCGCCGAAGCCCAGGCCGAGGCCAGGGTCCTGATGTTGTCGGCCAACAACATCCTGTCGCCGGCGACGGGGCGTCCGATCACCGTGCCCACCCAGGACATGGTCTTCGGCGCGTACTACCTCACTCTGCGTGTCGAGTCGGGCACGGGTGCGGGGCGCGTCTTCCGTCACATCCACGAGCTCGAGGCCGCCTTCGATGCCGGTGACGTGGAGCTGCAGGTGCCGATCGTGCTGCGGCCGGCGCCGGGCTCGTCCCTTGACGGCCGCCTGGCCGCCGCCGGTGCGACCGCCGGCGATGACGGCGTGCTGGCGTACGAGACCACGCCGGGTCGCGTGTTCTTCAACGAGGCGCTGCCCGAGGGCTTCGCCTTCGTGAACGACGTGGTCGGGAAGCGCAACATCCCGATCGGTGTGATCGTGGAGGAGCTGTCGGCCTCCTATCCGAAGAACGTCGTGGCGGCGAGCCTCGACCGGATCAAGGCGCTGGGCTTCCGCTTCGCCGCCCAGTCGGGCCTGACCATCTCCATCAACGACGTGCAGACGCCGCCCGACAAGGCGGCCATCCTCGACCGTTACGAGAAGGAAGCCGAGAAGGCCGAGACCCAGTTCAAGCGCGGGATCATCACCGACGACGAGCGCCGCCAGAAGGAGATCGAGATCTGGACCTCGGCCAACTCCGAGGTGGGGCGCGCCATGGAGGCCCAGCTGGCCACCATCGCCTTCAACCCGCTCGACATGATGGTGGACTCGGGTGCCCGAGGGAACTCGCAGCAGATCCGCCAGATCGCCGGCATGAAGGGCCTGGTGTCCAACCCGCGCGGCGAGATGATCCCCCGGCCGATCAAGTCCTCTTTCCGGGAGGGCCTCTCGGTCCTGGAGTACTTCATCTCCACCCACGGCGCCCGCAAGGGACTGGCCGACACCGCCCTGCGCACGGCCGACTCGGGCTACCTGACCCGTCGCCTCGTCGACGTGGCCCAGGAGCTCATCATCCGGATCGACGACTGCGGCTCGACCCGTGGCATCTGGATCGAGGGCGTGGCCCCCGATGGGCCGGGGCACCGCAACTACCTCGAGACCCGGGCTTTCGGGCGCCTGCTGACGGAGGACGTGACGCTGTCGGACGGCATCGTCTACCCGGTGGGCACGCTGCTGCTCGACGACATGATCGCCGCCTTGCGCGACGACCCGTCCGTCGACCGCATCCGCGTCCGCTCGGTGCTGACCTGCGAGTCGCCCCAGGGCGTGTGCGCGGCCTGCTACGGGCTGTCGCTTGCCACGGGCTCCATGATCGAGCTCGGGGAGGCGGTCGGCGTCATTGCCGCCCAGTCCATCGGCGAGCCGGGCACGCAGCTGACCATGCGGACGTTCCACACCGGTGGTGTGGTGGGTGAGGACATCACCCACGGCCTGCCGCGTGTGGTCGAGCTCTTCGAAGCCCGCACGCCCAAGGGCGCCGCGGTGCTGGCCCACCACTCCGGTGTGGTCCGCGTGGAGGACGACGAGACGGGCCGCCGCATCACGGTGGTGGCCGACGACGGCACGGAGGACTCCACGCTGGTGGCCGCCCGCGCCCACCTCGAGGTGACCGACGGCCAGGAGGTCGGTGCGGGTGACGCGCTGGTCGAGGGCCCCAAGGACCCCAAGGAGCTGCTGGAGGTCAAGGGCATCCGCGAGACCCAGCAGTACCTGGTCGAAGAGGTGCAGAAGGTGTACCGCGACCAGGGCGTGTCGATCCACGACAAGCACATCGAACTGATCGTGCGCCAGATGCTGCGCCGCGTGTTGGTGGCGGAGCCGGGCGACGCGCCCTTCCTGCCGGGCGAGCGCGTCGACAACCAGATTTACGCAGAGGTCAACCGCACCCTGGTGGAGGACGGCAACGTCCCGGCCGAAGGCCGCCCCGAGCTGATGGGGATCACCAAGGCGTCGCTGGCGACGGAGAGCTGGCTGTCGGCCGCCTCCTTCCAGGAGACGACCCGGGTGCTGACCGAGGCGGCGATCGAGGGCCGCAGCGACCAGCTGTTCGGACTGAAGGAGAACATCATCATCGGTAAGCTGATCCCGGCCGGTTCGGGCATGGAGCACTACCGGAACATCCGGCTCGAGATGCCCGACGCCGAGGCCATGCCCTTCTGGGCCATGGGTACGGGCGAGTCGGATACCGAGGACCTGGCCAATTGGCTGCGCGACATGGGCGAAGGGGTCAGCGAGGACCCCTTCGACTCCTCCATCGACGCCAGCTGGCTCGGGGCGGCCCCGACGGCCGAGGATGCCTTCGGGAACCCGATCACGGTCACTGACGGCGGCAACGGCAGCTCTGCCGGGGCCGCAGCGGTGCCGGATGCCCCGGAAACGGGTGCTGCGGAGGCGGGAGCCTAAACTTCTCCCCGTTCGCGGGGGATCACGAAGGGGAGGGTCGGATGGCGACGCCGCGCATGGTGGCTGACTCTGGCGTGCCGGACGACGCTGCGCCGGCCGGCGCGGGCCACTACCGCCTGTCCGACATCCGGGCCCTCGAGGCCCAGTCCATCCACGTCTTCCGGGAGGTGGCGGCCGAGTTCGAGCGCCCCGTCCTGCTCTTCTCGGGCGGCAAGGACTCCATCGTCATGCTCCACCTGGCCAAGAAGGCCTTCTGGCCGGGGCCGGTGCCCTTCCCCGTCCTGCACGTGGACACCGGGCGCAACTTCGACGAGGTGCTCGAGTTCAGGGATCGCCACGTCGCCGCGCTCGGGGTCCGACTGGATGTGGCGAAGGTGCAGGACGACATCGACGCCGGCCGCACCGTCGAGGACACCGCGCCGGGTTCCACGCGCAACCGGCTGCAGACGCCCACCCTGCTACGGGCCATCGCCGAGGGCCGCCACGACGCCGTCTTCGGCGGAGCCCGCCGGGACGAGGAGAAGGCGCGGGCCAAGGAACGCATCTTCAGCTTCCGCGACGCGTTCGGCCAGTGGGACCCGAAGAACCAGCGCCCCGAGCTGTGGAACCTCTACAACGCCCGCCACAACAAGGGCGAGCACATCCGCGTCTTCCCCCTGTCCAACTGGACCGAGCACGACGTGTGGCACTACATCCGGGACGAGCGCATCGACGTCCCGTCGATCTACTACGCCCACCACCGCCAGGTCTTCCAGCGCGACGGCATGCTCATGGCGGTCAGCCAGCACCTGGCCCCCGGGGAGGGCGACCCCGTCTTCGAGGCCATGGTGCGCTTCCGGACGGTCGGCGACGCAGACTGCACGGGGTGCGTCGAGTCGATGGCCGAGACCATCGACCTGGTGCTGGCGGAGGTGGCGGGCACCCGGTTGACCGAGCGCGGTGCCACCCGGGCCGACGACCGCATCTCGGAGGCCGGCATGGAGGACCGCAAGCGGGAGGGCTACTTCTAGTGGCCGAACTGCTGCGCCTGGCCACCGCCGGTTCGGTGGACGACGGCAAGTCAACCCTCATCGGCCGCCTGCTCTACGACGCCAAGGGGATCTTCGAGGACCAGCTCGAGGCCATCCGCCGCACGAGTGAGCAGCGCGGGAGCGTGGAGACCGACCTGGCGCTGCTGACCGACGGACTGCGCGCCGAGCGGGAGCAGGGGATCACCATCGACGTGGCCTACCGCTACTTCGCCACGCCCAAGCGCAAGTTCATCATCGCCGACACGCCGGGGCACACGGAGTACACGCGCAACATGGTCACGGGGGCCTCCAACGCGCACGTGGCACTGATCCTGATCGATGCCCGGAAGGGGGTGATCGAGCAGACCCGCCGTCACGCCTTCCTCTCCTCCATGCTGGGTGTCCCGCACATGGTCGTGTGCGTGAACAAGATGGACCTGATCGACTGGGACCAGGACCGGTACGAACGGATCAGGTCCGACTTCATGGAGTTCGCCGCCCGGCTGAACGTGCACGACATCGCATTCATCCCCGTTTCGGCCTTGCGCGGCGACAACGTGGTGCAGAGGTCCGAGCACATGTGGTGGTACGACGGCTCGCCTCTGCTCAACCACCTGGAGTCGGTCTACATCGGCAGCGACGAGAACTTCATCGACCCGCGCTTCCCCGTGCAGTACGTCATCCGGAGCCAGACGCCCGAGAGCCCCGACTTCCGGGGCTACGCGGGCACGGTGGCGAGCGGCGTCCTGCGGCCGGGGGACGACGTCCTGGTCCTGCCCACCGGCACGACCTCGCGCATCGCCACCATCGCCACCGCCGACGGCGAGGTGGCCGAGGGCTTTCCGCCGATGGCGGTCGTCATCACCTTGGAGGACGACATCGCGGTGTCGCGGGGCGACATCCTGTGCCGGCCCAACAACCGCCCGACGGTGTCGCACGACATCGAAGCGACGGTGTGCTGGATGGACGACCGCTCCTCGCTGGCCGAAGGGCGCACCTACCTGCTCAAACACAGCACCCGGACGGTACGGGCCACGGCCCAGACCCTGCACTACCGCCTGGATGTAAACGGCCTACACCGTGACGAGGCGGCACCACAGCTCGAGCTGAACGAGGTGGGCCGCCTCACCTTCCGCTGCACCGAGCCGCTGCTGGTCGACGACTACACGACGAACCGCTCCACCGGGAGCTTCATCATCATCGACCCGACCACCAACGCGACGGTCGGTGCTGGCGTCATCCGGGTTATCGCCACCGCACACGCCAGCCCGAACGTGGTGCGCCACGACGGCCGGCTGTCACGGGTCGACCGCTTCGCCGCGCTCGGGACATCGGGAGCGACGTTGCTGTTCACCGGTCTTTCCGGTGCGGGCAAGTCGACGGTGGCCGCCGGAGTGGAGGAGGCTTTCGTGCGGAGCGGACGCCCCGCCTTCCTGCTCGACGGGGACAACCTGCGCCACGGGCTGAACGCCGACCTCGGCTTCTCGGACCGCGACCGTACGGAGAACGTGCGGCGGGCCGGCGAGGTGGCGGCGATGTTCGCCGAGGCGGGCTCGCTCGCCTTGATTGCGCTCATCTGCCCCTTCGCCGAGGACCGCCAGCTCATCCGCTCCCTGCACGAGCAGGCCGGTCTGGTCTTCGCCGAGATCTTCGTCGACACCTCCATTGAGGAGTGCGAGCGACGCGATCCCAAGGGCCTCTACGCCCGGGCCCGGGCCGGGCAGCTCCCGGGCTTCACCGGTATCGACTCGGCCTACGAGGTGCCGTTGCAGCCCGAGCTGGTGCTCGGTCCCGACGACGGCTCGCTGCCCGAGCGCGTGTCGCTGGTGCTGGGGCTCGTCGAGGAACTGTTCAGCTGATCATGGGATGTCGAGCACATGCCAATCGTCTTCAGACGTCTGGCGCAGGAGGGCGAGGTGCAGCTCGCCGTGCTGCTGCATCTCCGCATGGCGCGACCCCATGCACCACGTCGCGACGCGTGCGCTGTTGAGTCTCCGAAGGACCGCAAGGAGGTCTCCGTCGGCCTCGGGGAAGAGGTCGACGACTTCTGGGGGCTGAAAGGCGAGGTCCCATTCGAGCGGGCCGACGCAGCAACTGGCGAAGTCGATGAAGCGCAGACCCTCGCTCGTCGTGATCCGGTTACCGGCGTGAGGCTCGCCGTGCAGCCGGCGCTCCTCGTAGCGGACACCTTCGAGAGCGGACAATCCTCGGCCGAAGGTGTCTCGGAGGAGCTCCCGGTCCGCGCCGAGCAGCCGTGCCATGAACGAGTCGTTTTCGAGCGCCTGGCGCGCATGGACCAGCATGGCGCCGAACGAAGGCAACTCGACGTCCGTCTGGGCGAGCGCTGCATGAAGCCTGCGCAGCGATCCGGCCAGCTCTGCCGGCGGGACGTCGGCCCGGTCGAGGACCTTGAGGCGCTCCCACAGCGTGACGACGAACCCCGTGTCGGCATGCGTGGCGGGCCGCGTTCCCGGCATCGGCCGTGCGATGTCGGCACCTTGCGCCGCGAGCTCGCTCGCCACGGCGAATTCGAGACGGTTGTCGACCTGCGTGTCCGCCCGGACGGCCACCTTCGCGACGACGGGCTCAGGGCGTAGCCACAGCACCGTGTTGTTGGTCTCTTGCAAGACGAGGGGATGCGAGCTGACGACACCGAACTCGGCGGCCACAGCCAGCGCAGCCTGCACAGCGTCAGTCATGCGACGCGCTGGGGTTCACAAGCCGAAGACTCCCCGACTTACTCCTGCACCAGCTCGATGAGCGTGCCGAACGAGGTCTTGGGGTGCACGAAGGCCACGGTGGTTCCCCGCGAGCCCGGGCGAGGCGCCTCGTCGATGACCCGGCCGCCGGCGTCCTTGACCGCCTGGAGCGCCACACCGCAGTCGTCCACCCGGTAGCCGATGTGGTGCAGCCCTTCGCCCTTGTTGGCCAGGTATTTGGCGACGGGGGAGGTGTCGCTGATCGGGGTGAGCAGCTGCACGTAGGAGTCGGCCACCTTGAGCAGTGCCTCCTCGACGCCATCGGACTCGACGCGTTCGCGGTGGTCCACGGTGGCACCGAAGACTTCGGCGTACCAGGCGATGGCGGCCTCGAGGTCGTTCACGGCGATGGCCACATGGTCGATCTCTGTCAACAGTGCATCGCTCATGCGCCGTGCCTCCGGAACAGGGTGATGCGGTCCTCGCCGACCTTGGCCCGCAGCGCGGGATCATCGATGCCCAGGCCCTCTTCCGGCGCCACGCACAGCACGCCGATCTTGCCCTCGTGCAGGTTGTGGTGCACCTGGTACGCCGCCTCGCCCACCTGCTCGAGTGGGTAGACGGCGGAGAGTGGCGGCAGCACCTTCCCTTCGCAGATGAGCTGGTTGGCGTCCCAGGCCTCGCGGTAGTTGGCGAAGTGTGATCCCTTGATCGTCTTGAGCTTCATCCAGAGGTGCCGGTTGTCGTACTCGATCATGTAGCCCGAGGTAGCCGCGCAGGTGACGATCGTCCCCGCCCGCTTGCAGGCGAACACCGACGCGCCCATGGTCTGGCGCCCCGGGTGCTCGAAGACGATCTCGGGCTCCGCGCCGACCAGGCCACGGATGTCCTTGCCGAAGCGGCGCCACTCCGACTCGTCCTGGGTGTGCTCGTCCGACCAGAAGCGGTAGTTAGCCGCCTTGCGGTCGATCACGGCCTCGACCCCGAGGTCGTTCAGGAGCTTCACCTTCTCGGGCGTGGACACGACGCCGATCGGCGTGCCTCCGCCGTTGAGCACGTGCTGCACGGCATAGCTGCCGAGGCCCCCGCTGGCGCCCCAGACGAGCACCTTGTCGTCCTGGGTCATCCGGGCCCCGTTGGGCGAGACGAGCATGCGATAGGCGGTCGAGTTGCACAGCGCGTTGATGGCGGCCTCCTCCCAGCTGAGGTGGGTCGCCTTCGGCATGAGCTGGTTGGCCTTGACGACGGTGATGTCGGCCAGCCCGCCGAAGTTGGACTCGAAGCCCCAGATGCGCTGGTTCGCCGCCAACATGGAGTCGTCGTGCGCCGACGGATCCTGGTCGTCGACGTAGTTGCAGTGGACCGTGACCTTGTCGCCCACCTTCCAGCTGCGCACCAACGAGCCTGTCCGCAGGACGACACCAGCGGCGTCCGAGCCGACGACGTGGTAGTCGAGCGCGTGACGGGCGGCCCACGGGCCCTCCTTGGCCAGCCGGTCGAGGAAGCCGAAGGTCGGCAACGGCTCGAAGATCGAAGTCCAGACGGTGTTGAAGTTGATCGACGACGCCATCACGGCCACGTAGGCCTCGTCGGGGGCCAGCTCGGGGAGCGGCACTTCTTCGACGTGGAGCGACAAGCGGGGGTCCTTGTCCGACGACTCCAGGCCGTCGAACATGCCGGTTTCACTCCGCTTGACCAGGGCGCCCCGGTAGGCCTCGGGCATCGGGAGTGCGGCCAGCTCGTCGGCAGGGGCGCCGTCCAGGGCAGCATTGAGGATCTCGCTCATGTGACCCGACGATAGTGGCCCAATATGATGTGGTTTCCGACTGGTAACCAGACCGGCGGGAACCGGAGGTGCAGGAATGGCCGAGGCCGTCATCGTCGCAGGGGCACGTACGCCCATTGGAAAGCTCTCGGGTGCATTGGCGGGCTTCACGGCCATGGACCTGGGCGGATTCGCCATCGCGGAGGCCCTTTCGCGGGCCGGCGTCTCCCCCGACCAGGTCGACTACGTGCTCATGGGCCAAGTCATCCTGGCCGGCCAGGGCCAGATCACGGCGCGCCAGGCCGCAGTCAAGGCCGGCATCCCGATGACGGTCCCGGCCAACACCATCAACAAGGTGTGCCTCTCGGGCCTCAACACCATCTACCTGGCCGACCAGATGATCCGGGCCGGGGACGCCGACATCGTCGTCGCCGGCGGCATGGAGTCGATGACGCAGGCGCCCCACCTCCTGCCCGGTGCCCGGGCCGGCTTCCGCATCGGCGACGCCACCCTGGTCGACTCCATGATGTACGACGGGCTCACCGACTCCTTCGACCACATCGCCATGGGCCTCTCGACGGAGCAGCACAACGCCAAGGTCGGGATCTCGCGGGACCGTCAGGACGCTTTCGCGGCGGCGAGCCACGAGAAGGCCGCGGCGGCCGCCAAAGAGGGCCGTCTGGCCGAGGAGATCGTCCCGGTCCACGTGCCACAGCGGAAGGGCGACCCGCTCCTGGTTGACACGGACGAGGGGGTGCGGCCGGGGACCACGGCCGAATCCCTCGGCGCGTTGAAGCCGGCGTTCACCAAGGACGGCACCATCACTGCCGGCAACGCATCCCAGATCTCCGACGGCGGGGCCGCGGTCGTCGTGATGTCGGCGGCCAAGGCCAAGGAGTTCGGGGTCGCACCGTTCGGAGAGGTCGTCGGCTACGGCATGGTGGCCGGTCCCGACAACTCTCTTTTGACCCAGCCCTCGCGGGCGATCGTCAAAGCGGCCGGCAAGGCCGGCGTCGACCTCGGGGCCATCGACCTCTTCGAGATCAACGAGGCCTTCGCTGCCGTCGGTCTGGCCTCGGTGGACGACTTGGGCATCGACGAGGACAAGGTCAACGTCAACGGGGGCGCCATTGCGCTGGGACACCCGGTCGGCATGTCCGGAACCCGGCTCGCGCTCTCCGCGCTCTTAGAGCTGCGCCGGCGCGGTGCATCCACCGCGGCCGTGGCGCTCTGTGGCGGTGGCGGCCAGGGAGATGCGGCCATCCTGCGCCTGCTGGCCTAGGACCCGTCGGGAAGGGTCGCCCTAATAGGGCGGGCCGAGGATGGCCACCAGCTTGGCCGTCCCGGCCGCCAGGTCGGCCCACTTGTCGACGTCGAACGTGTAGACCCCGAGCGCACAGGTCGGGAAGCCGTTGCGCGCCGCGGCGGAGCGGCCCTTCTTGTCGCGGCCGGACAGGAGGCCCTGTGAGAGGGCATGGGCGGTGGGGTTGTGGCCCACGACCATGGCGGCGTCGAACTCGACGTCGGACAGGGCGTGCAGGAACGCCAGCACCTCTTCGGGGTCCGCCCCGTAGAGGGCCTCGTCGAAGCGAAGCTTGGGCGGATCGGCCACGTCGGCCAGGACCAGTTCGGCCGTGGCCGCCGTCCGGGCGGCAGGGGAGACCAGGGCAACACGGGGCCGTGGGACTCCCTGCAGGGCCGGTCCGAGCCCTTCGCCCGCGCCGGCGAACAGGCGCCCCAAGGCGGTGGCGTCGCGCCGGCCCCGTGGGGCGAGGACGCGGTCGAAGTCGGCGCCGCCGGGCGGCGGGTCGGCGACCGTCTTGGCGTGGCGCAACAGCCACAGGGTGCGCCCACCCGCTCCCTTCGCCTTGGGTGGCATCAGCCCAGGGCAAACGCCGCATGCAGGCTGCGGACCGCTCGCTCGACGTCTTCTTGGGACACGATGCACGAGGTCCTGATGGTCGACGTCGAGATCATGTCGATGTTGATCTCCTCGTTGGCCAGCGTCTCGAACATGGTGGCGGCGATCCCCGGATGCGACTTCATGCCCACCCCAACGAGTGAGACCCGGGCCACGTCGGCGTCGGCCGTGACGCCCGTTGCGTCCAGTTCGTTGGCGTGGGCTTCGGAGGTCTCCACCGCGACGGGCAGGTCGGCCGTCGGCACGGTGAACGAGATGTCCGTCGTGCCATGGACCGACGTGTTCTGCACGATCATGTCGACGTTGATCGACCGGTCGGCCAGGGCTCGGAAGAGCCGCGCCGCCACGCCGGGGCGGTCAGGGACACCGCTGACAGTGACCTTGGCCTCCGAGGTGTCGTGGGTCACTGCCGTGACGACGGCTTCTTCCATGTCTGCATCCTCCTCTACCACCCATGTGCCGGGCTCCCAGGTGAAGCTGCTCCGCACGTGGAGCGGAACGTTGTGGTTGCGGGCGAACTCCACGGCGCGCAGCATCAGCACCCGCCCGCCTGTGGCCGCCATCTCGAGCATCTCCTCGAAGGAGATCCGGTTGATCCGGTGGGCCTCGGGCACGATACGGGGATCCGCGGTGAACACCCCGGTCACGTCGGTGTAGATCTCGCAGACATCAGCGTCCAGGACGGCAGCCAGCGCCACGGCGGTGGCGTCGGACCCGCCGCGGCCCAACGTGGTGATCTCGCGGGCAACCGAGACCCCCTGGAACCCCGCCACGACGGGCACCTTCCCGGCGGCCAATGCCTCACGGAGGCGGTCCCCCTTGACCTCCCGGATCTTGGCCCGGGTGTGGTCGTCGTCGGTGATGATGCCGACCTGGCTCCCGGTGAACGAGGCGGCGTCCACCCCGAGGTCGGCGAGGGCCATCACCAGCAATGCCATGGAGATGCGCTCCCCGGTGCTGACGAGCATGTCGTACTCGCGGGGTGGCTGGGTGGCGCTGACCGAGTTGGCCAGGTGGATGAGGTCGTCGGTCGTCTTGCCCATGGCGCTGACCACGGCCACCACCTCGCTGCCCTGGCGCCGGGTCCGGGCGATGTGGTCGGCCACGGCTCGGATCCGGTCGGCATCGCCGACCGAGGTGCCCCCGAATTTCTGGACGACCAGTGGCATCCGACGAGGCTACAGACTGCGCACGGCCTGCTCGCCCCCGGTTGCCTCCCCAGCTGTCTTCCGGGGGCCCAGCGGGCGCCGATCCGGGTGGGCGATCCGAAGCGGTCCCCCAGATTGGGTAGGGTCTCGGGCCGTGCCCAGCGACAAGAGAGCCCGCCAGCGCGCGGCCAGGGAGGCCAGGCTGGCTGCCGAGGCGCAGCAGCAGAAGCGCCGCAGGCAGATCCGTAACGGGGTCATCGTGGTCGTCATCGCCGCAGTGATCGTCGGCATCGTCTTCCTGGTCTCGGGGAACAACAACCCCCCCGTGTCTTCCAAGTCGACGGTGGGCACGACGACCACGACGTCAGCCGCCAAGGGCGCCGACGCCAAGCTGCAGGCGCAGGCCAACGAGGTGGCGGTCAAGGCGGGCTGCCCGGCCTCGCCCACGACCCCGACGAAGGCTGCCGGCCAGAAGTACACGGCCGCACCGCCCGTGACGATCGACGCCGCGAAGCAGTACACCGCCACGATCAAGACGACCACAGGGACCTTCGACGTCTCGCTCGACGCCACCGCTGCTCCAAAGACCGTGAACAACTTCGTATTCCTGGCCAACAAGGGGTATTTCAACTGCGGCGCGTTCTTCCGGGTCATCCCCGGCTTCGTGCTGCAGACCGGTAACCCGGCACAGACCAACACGGGGACCGAGCCGGGCTACACCATTCCCGACGAGCTCCCCCCCAAGGCCGCCAACCCGGCCCAGCAGTACCCGCTGGGAGCGCTGGTCATGGCCAACACGGGTCAGCCCAACACCGGCGGCAGCCAGTTCTTCATCGTCTCGGGCCCGCAGGGCGAGAGCCTGCCCAACACCTACTCGCTCTTCGGACAGGTCACCTCGGGCATGAGCGTGATCGACACCATCGACCAGCAGGGCTCGGCCAGCGGTATCCCGCCCGACGTCACGCAGCGCATGATCTCCGTCACCATCCACGAGAGCTAGGACGCCATCATGGCCACACCGACCCCGCCCGAAGCCGACGGCTCGAGCCCCCAGCAGCGCAAGTTCGACCAAGAGCCGCCGATGCTCATCGACACCAACAAGCGCTACGTGGCGACGATGGTGACCTCGCACGGCACGATGGTCATCGCGCTCGACCCCCTCGCCGCGCCGAAGACCGTCAACAGCTTTGTCTTCCTGGCGCGCTATCACTACTACGACGGCATCGTCTTCCACCGCATCATCCCGGGCTTCGTGCTCCAGGGCGGGGACCCCACAGGGTCGGGCTCTGGTGGCCCGGGCTACCGCTTCGACGACGAGTTGCCGGCCGAGGGGCGTTACCAGGTCGGTTCGCTGGCCATGGCCAACGCCGGGCCCAACACCAACGGCAGCCAGTTCTTCGTCATCAGCGGTCCCGACGGCGTGCGCCTCCCGCCGCTCTACGCGCACTTCGGCGAGGTCGTCACCGGGCTCGATGTCGTGGAGAGGATCAACAACGTCGGGAGCCGCTCCGGCGCTCCGACCGAGCAGGTCGTGATCGAGAGCGTCACCATCGAGGAGAAGGACTAAGGGGCCGCGCGGATAGGTGACCATCCACCGGTCGTTGTGATGGCCCAGATTTGATTCTGGGTGCGTCCCAACCAACGACCAAGTGGAGGTCACCCCCATAATGCGCGCACTCGAGCCCGAAGTGGTAGATGCCATCTGGGCGGTCATCGAGCCCCTGATCCCCCCGGCTCCGAAGAACCACCCCTTGGGTTGTCACCGGCCGCGGGTCTCGGACCGGTTGTGCTTTTGGGGGATCCTCATCCGCCTGGTCACCGGCTGTTCGTGGGTGAGTGTCGAGGCGATCCTCGAGTACCAGGTATCCGATACCACGCTGCGAGCGCGCCGTGACGAGTGGGTCGTCGCCGGCGTGTTCGACGCCCTGCGCCGCCACGCCGTCCACGCCTATGACCGCATCATCGGTCTCGATCTCTCCGAAGTGGCACTCGACGGGTCCTTGCACAAGGCGCCCTGTGGCGGCGAAGGCACGGGCAAGAACCCCACGGACCGGGCAAAAATCGGCTGGAAGTGGTCGATCGCCACCGATGCGCACGGCATCCCGATCGGCTGGGCCCTCGACGGCGCCAACCGCAACGACGTCAAGATGCTCGACCCCACCCTCGACGACCTGGCTCAGGCGGGACTGCTCGAAGAGATCGAGACCCTGCACCTCGACCGTGGTTACGACTACCCCAAAGTCCGCGCCCAGCTGGCCGGTCGCGGCCTCGGCGATCTCAACATCCAGCTCCGCTCGAGGCCCGGCGTCGCCGACAAAGTGAAGCAGCCGATGCGACTCGGGCTGCGCTGGGTGGTCGAAGGGACCAATTCATGGCTCTCCAACTACGGCCAGCTCCGTCGCAACACCGATCGGCGAACCCGACACCGCCATGCTCAGCTCTGCCTGGTGGTCGCCCTGCTCATCACCGCCAAGCTCATCGACTGGCGCAACCGGTGGAGCCCGGACTCACGGCCTATCCGCTAGTCCCCTAAGTCCTCCGGCGCCCGCCCGTCACCCTGGTCCAAAGGGGCGAAGGGCGCGACGTCATGACCCGGCCGCTCGGGCCGACGACGCTGAGCTCTCCATTGGCGTCCCCGGTCATGGTCCAGCCCTTGGTGTGCACCAGGTGATGGTGAAAGTCACACGCGAGCACCAGGTTGTCGAGATCGGTCGTGCCGCCCGGTTTCCAAGCCACGACGTGGTGCACGTTGACAAAGGTCACGGCGCCACAGCCCGGGAAGCGACAATGTCGGTCCCGGCGCATGACTTCGCGGCGCTGGGTGGGTGTGGCGAAACGCTGGGCCCGGCCCTCGTACATGGTGTGGCCGACGTCGTCGTCGACGCCCACAGCGATGGTGGCGTCACAGGCGATGCGCTGCACCGTCTCGACGTCGATCAGGCCGTCGTGCTCGAGCTCGCCGGCCAGCTCGCTCGATTCTCCTGAGCCCTCGACCAAGGCGTCGAGGGCGACGTGGGCCACGACGAGGAACGGCCTCTTGGTCGTGGCCTCGCCCGGCGCCATGGTGGCGCCCGGAGTCACCGAGGCCATGAGCCCGCTGAACCCGTCGCAGCGGCGCTGGTCGAGCGGTGTCTCGCCGTCAGAGGCGATGGTCTCGGTCCACGCGTCGATGCAGGCCTTGGTCGCCGCGTAGGCCTCGGTTGGCAACTGGGCGCTGAGCGTGCGCAAGGTGTCGTTGAAGCGCAGGTAGCGCCGGTCGTGCTCGGACTCGGACTCCGACGAAGAACAGCGGCGCCGGCGGGCCGCCTCGGTGCGGGCGACGTCGGCCAGGTCGCTGAGCGAAAGCTCCTTGGCCTGGGCGCACAGGGCGCGCTCTGTCTCGGGGGTGGCCGCATCGGCCACGACGCGGCTCTTGTCAAAGGTGATGGCCCCGGCGCAGAGCGCACCGACGAGGTGGGGCAGGTCCCAGGCCTTCGCGCCGACGTGGCTGAGGGCACGGGCGCTCGGCGCCGAGACCCCGAAACGCTCGGTGGTCCAGGCCTCGACCGAGGTCGCCCCGTCTTGTCGGAATGCCTGGCGCCGCTCGACCTCGCCCAGGCGCAGAGCGATCCTCCCCTGCGCCGCCGTCATCACTCCGAAGTCCGCGGCCAGAGCGCTGGCGAGCTCCTCGTTGGACTCGGCCGCCACGGCGCTGATGAGGTCGGCACCGGTACCGGCGGCGGTCGTGGCGGCGGTCGTGGCGGTGAGCGTGGGAGCCATCGGAGGAGAACGGTCCCGGCCGCCGGGAGGGAGCGCGCAGAATCGGGCGGTCAGCCCTTCAGGGCCCCCAGACCCTCGGTCAGCGCGCCACCGACGAAGACGGCCGGTGTCCCCATGCCCTCGGAGTGCCACTCGCCCCGGCCGTCCCTGATCAGCGCGGTCCGGGCCGGCAGCGCCACGACCGGCAGTGCGGCCGGCGCCATGGCCACCGTGCGTTCCAGCTTCTGGCCGTGGGCGTCATCGTGGCCGTCGCCGAAATGGGTGACGACCGCCATGTTGTCGACGAGACCCAGCCCGAGCGTCAACGCGCCGCCGCGGGGGTCGGCCATGGGGTCGGTCAGCACCATGGCGCCCGCGCCGGCCCCGGCCACCACGGCCCCGCCGGCGAAGGCCTCCAGCAGCGCCTCGTAGACGGCCGACTTCTTGAGCACCGCCCGCAGGTGCAGCGGCGAGCCGCCCGACAGGTAGATGAAGCGGGCGCCGGCGAGCGCGGCGGCCATACCGGCGTCCTCGGACGAGGCCCGGTCCACCACCATCAGCCCCTCCACCCGGGCGCCCAGCGGCTCGAACCACTCGGCTGCCCGCAGCACGACCCGCTCGGGGTGCTGGTAGGCGGCGGCGGTGGGGAGCACCACCACATCGAGGCCGCCCGAAGCGGCCAGCAGGGAGGCGTCGAAGGTGCAGCCCTCGGTCCATTCGTCGCCCCCGACCAGGGCCAGCGTGCCGGACGTGTCCATGGCGCCACTCTTGCACGCGCCGGCACCCGGGCCGGCCCGACGCGGTCGCTTCGACGCCCGTGGTTACCGACCGGTAAACTCGTCGCCCATGTCGATCAGACGCGTGGGAATCATCGGTTCGGGGATCATGGGCGCAGGCATCGCGGAGGTGGCGGCGGCCAACGGGCACGACGTCGTCCTGCGCAGCCGGAGCACGGACGGGGCCGACGCCATGGTCGCCGGTCTCGCCAAGTCCTTGGCCAAGCAGGTCGAGAAGGGCAAGCGCACCGAAGAGGAGGCGGCGGCGATCAGCGGTCGTGTCGGTGCGACCACGCACCTGGGCGAGCTGGTCGACGTCGACCTGGTTATCGAGTCGGTGGTGGAGGACCTCGCCGTCAAGAAGAACCTCTTCACCGAGCTCGACAGCATCTGCAAGCCCGACACGATTTTGGCCACCAACACCTCGACGCTCCCGGTGGTCGAGATGGCGATGGCGACCGCCCGTCCCGACAAGGTCTGCGGCATCCACTTCTTCAACCCGGCGCCGGCCATGGCGCTCGTCGAGGTCGTACGACCGATCACCGCCAGCGATGCCACTGTGGCCACCGCGGTGGCCTTTGCGGCGGCCTGCGGCAAGGACCCCGTCGAGGTCAAGGACCAGGCCGGCTTCATCGTCAACGCGCTGCTCTTTCCCTACCTGAACAATGCGGTGCGCCTGCTCGAGCAGGGCGTGGCGACCAGGGAGGGCATCGACGCCGCCATGAAGGGCGGCTGCGGGTTCCCCATGGGCCCCTTCGCGCTGCTCGACCTCGTCGGCCTCGACACCTCGCTCGCCATCCTCGACGCCTTGTACGAGGAGTACCGCGACCCCAACTACGCCGCGGTGCCGCTGCTGCGCCGCCTGGTCACCTCCGGGCAGCTCGGCCGCAAGACCAAGAAGGGCTTCTACGACTACAGCCGGTGACGGCCGCGGCCCGGGCCCAGGCCCGGGCCCGGGCAGAATGGACCCGTCGGGAGGTGAAGTGATGGCGACCGACCAGCAGCACGACGGTCAGCGTGATCGTGACGCACCGTGGGTCATGCGCACCTATTCGGGCCACTCGACGGCGCGCGCCTCCAACGAGCTCTACCGCACCAACCTGGCCAAGGGGCAGACCGGCCTCTCCATTGCCTTCGACCTACCCACCCAGACCGGCTACGACCCCGACGCCCCCGAGGCGGCCGGCGAGGTCGGCAAGGTCGGCGTCCCCGTGGCGCACCTGGGGCACATGCGCGAGCTGCTCGAGGGCATCCCGGTGGAGACCATGAACACCTCCATGACGATCAACGCCACGGCGGCGTGGGTGCTCGGGCTCTATGTGGCGCACGCCCAGGACAGGGGCGTCGACCCGGCCCTGCTGGGGGGCACGACGCAGAACGACATCGTCAAGGAGTATCTGAGCCGGGGGACCTACATCTTCCCGCCCGGGCCGAGCCTGCGGCTCACCGTGGACACCATCGCCTACACGGTGCGCCACGCGCCCCGGTGGAACCCGATCAACGTCTGCAGCTATCACCTGCAAGAGGCCGGCGCCACGCCGGTGCAGGAGATCGCCTACGCGCTGGCCACCGCCATCGGCGTGCTCGACGGCGTGCGTGTCTCGGGCAAGATCGACGAGTCCGAGCTGCCGGCGGTGGTCGGTCGCATCAGCTTCTTCGTCAACTCGAGCGTCCGCTTCGTGGAGGAGACCTGCAAGATGCGGGCCTTCACCCGGCTGTGGGACCGCATCTGCTTGGAGCGGTACGGGGTCGAGGACCCCAAGTTGCGCCGCTTCCGTTACGGCGTGCAGGTGAACTCGCTCGGGCTGACCGAGCAGCAGCCCGAGAACAACGTGCAGCGCATTGTGCTCGAGTCGCTCGGCGTCACGTTGTCCAAGAGCGCACGGGCCCGGGCCATGCAGCTGCCGGCCTGGAACGAGGCTCTGGGGCTGCCCCGGCCCTGGGACCAGCAGTGGTCACTGCGGATGCAGCAGGTCCTGGCCTTCGAGTCCGACCTGCTCGAGTACGGCGACATCTTCGAGGGGTCGGTGGTCATAGAGGCCAAGACGGCCGAGCTGGCCGAGGCCGCGACGGCGGAGCTGGCCGACGTGGAGGCGCTCGGCGGGGCCTTCGAGGCCATCGACGAACTGAAGCGCCGGCTCGTGCGCAGCCAGGCCGAACGTGTCCGGCGTATCGAGTCGGGGGAGCAGAAGGTGGTCGGGGTCAACTGCTACACCGAGACCGCTCCCTCACCGCTGCTCGGCGACGGCGAGTTCGAGAACATCCTGAAGGTCGACCACAACGTCGAGGCCGAGCAGATCGTGGAGGTGGTGCGCTGGCGGGCGGATCGTGACGGCGCTGCGGTACGCACCGCACTCGACGAATTGCGCCGGGTCGCCGACGACTCCGGCCCGGGGGGCAACATCATGGAGGCCACCATCGCGCTGGGGCACGCCGGCGGCACCACGGGGGAGTGGGCCGGCGCGTTGCGCGAGGTCTTCGGCGAGTTCCGGGCGCCGACCGGCGTCAGCGGCGGGGTGGGCCAGCGCGGCGACGACCTCGGATTGGAGCCGGTGCGGCTGCGCACCAAGGCGCTGGCCCGACGCACCGGCGGGCCGCCACGCCTGCTGGTGGCCAAGCCGGGTCTCGACGGGCACTCGAACGGGGCCGAGCAGATAGCGGTGGCGGCCCGCGACGCCGGCTTCGAGGTGATCTACCAGGGCATCCGGTTGACGCCGGAGCAGATCGTGGCGGCGGCGGTCGACGAGGACGTCGACATCGTGGGGCTGTCCATCCTGTCGGGGTCGCATCTGGAGCTGGTACCCGACGTGCTCGACCGCCTGCGCGCCGCCGGGAGCACGGCGGCCGTGGTCGTGGGCGGCATCATCCCGCCCGATGACGCCGAGCTTCTCCTGGGCAAGGGCGTGGCGTCCGTCTACACGCCGAAGGACTACTCCTTCGACCGCATCATGGCGGACCTGGTGGCGCTGGCCGAGCGCCAGCGCGCCGCCACTCCCGCGTAAGGCGCGCCATCTCGCGCCACGTGACCGGCACGGCACCGAGCGCGATGGCTCGGAGGCGGAAGGCCTCGGGCACGTCGTAGTGGTTCAGCGCCGCCGAGCGCCGGTGGCGCTGAAAGCCACGCTTCGGGATGCCGAGCGCGGCGGCCATGGCGTGCAGCTCCTCGGGGTCGTCCGCCAACAAGTGGGACCAGCGGTCGGTGCGATCGCGCACCGTCGCCCGCTGGCGCCAGTCGTCGACGTAGACGGTCACACGGTCAGACGGTCAGCGTCGGGCCCAGGGCCGGTCGCGTCGCAGCGGTACCGGCTTGTTCCACCACCGTCCGCTGAAGCGCCACGGCTCGTGCACCGGGTCGTGCTCGTCGGCCGGCGCCGGGCGGGGCCAGGCCAGCTGCACCGCGGCGGTGATGGCCGCCAGCACGGCCGGGTCGGGAGCGGGTCGGGGCCGCAGCGTCAGCTGGCCCTCGGCGACGGACGGCGTCATAGCGGCACGTTGCCGTGCTTGCGCCGCGGCAGCTCCTCACGCTTCGACGACAGGATGTCGAGGCTGCGGCAGATGACGCTCCGGGTGTCGGCCGGCGAGATCACGTCGTCGATGTAGCCCCGCTCGGCCGCGATGTACGGATTGGCATACCGCTCCGTGTACTCGTCGATGAGCTCGGCCCGCCGCCGCGCCGGGTCGGCCGCCTCGGCCAGCTCGCGCCGGTAGACGATCTCGACGGCGCCGTTGGGGCCCATGACGGCCAGCTCGGCCGACGGCCAGGCGAAGGCCAGGTCGGCGCCGATCGACTTGGAGTTCATGACGACGTACGCGCCCCCGTAGGCCTTGCGCGTGATGATCTGAATCCGCGGCACGGTCGCCTCGCAGTAGGCGTACAGCAGCTTGGCCCCGTGCCGGATGATGCCGCCGTACTCCTGGTCGGTGCCGGGCATGAATCCGGGGACGTCCACAAAGGTCAGCAGGGGGATGTTGAACGCGTCGCAGGTCCGCACGAAGCGCGACGCCTTCTCCGACGAGTCGATGTCGAGCACGCCGGCCAGTACGGCGGGCTGGTTGCCCACGATCCCCACGACCCGCCCGTTCATGCGGGCGAAGCCGCACGTGATCGACATGGCCCAGTGGCGGTGCACCTCCATGTACTCGCCGTCGTCGACCACGGCCGTGATGATGCGCTTCATGTCGTAGGGCTGGTTGGGCGACGTCGGCAGGAAGTCGATGAGCTCGGTGACCTGGCGGTCCGGCTCATCGCCCGAAACCTCCAGCGGCGGCTCCTCCAAATTGTTCGACGGCAGGAACGACAGCAGCTGACGCACGTCGTCGAGGCAGGCCTTCTCGTCGGGCGACACGAACGTCGCGACCCCGGACTTCGTGGCGTGGCTCATGGCGCCGCCGAGCTCCTCCAATGTGACGTCCTCGCCGGTCACCGTCTTCACCACGTCGGGGCCCGTGATGAACATGTGCGAGGTGCCCTGCACCATGAAGATGAAGTCGGTCATGGCCGGCGAGTAGACGGCGCCGCCGGCGCACGGCCCCAGGATCACGCTGATCTGCGGGATCACGCCCGACGCCGTCACGTTGCGGTGGAAGATGCCCCCGTAGGAGTGGAGCGAGACGACGCCCTCCTGAATCCGGGCCCCCGCCCCGTCGTTGAGCCCGATCATGGGGACACCCGTCGAGGCGGCCAGGTCCATCACCTTGTGGATCTTCTCGGCGAAGACCTCGCCGAGCGCTCCCCCGAAGACGGTGAAGTCCTGGCTGAAGATGCAGACCCGCCTGCCGTCGATGGTGCCGAAGCCCGTCACCACGCCATCGGTGTAGGGGCGGTTGTCCTCCAACCCCATGCCGTGGGCCCGGTGCCGGGCCAGCATGTCGAGCTCCTGGAACGACCCCTCGTCCAGTAGGTACTCGATCCGCTCCCGGGCCGTCAGCTTGCCCTTGGCGTGTTGGCGCTCCACTGCCCGCTCGCTCCCGGCGTGCAGCGCCTCGTTCTTGCGTTCGGCCAGGTCGGCCAGGCGTTCGGCCATGGAATGTTCCATGCGGTTGAGGCTAACGCCCCGGGGAGCCTCCCGAAATTGCGACCGTAAGTCTCCAAACTGGAATCCGTTCTCTTTTACGACGCGAGAAACCTGTTCTGACCAGGAAGAAAAAGATGGAGGCCCGGGGCAGCCGCCCCGGGAGCCGGCCCGACCGCACTGGGGGGAGACGAATGCCGCTTCTGCGAGTGGCGGAAGCCGAGGTTCGATTCGGCGGTGTGCACGCGCTGCGCGGCGTGAACCTGACGGTCGACGCCGGCAGTGTCACCGGACTCATCGGCCCCAACGGCGCCGGCAAGACGACGTGCTTCAACGCCATCTGCGGGCTGCAGTCCGTCAATTTCGGGCCGGATCTTTTTCGAGGACACCGACATGACCGGCCTCAAGCCCCACAAGCGGGCCAGACTCGGCATCGCCCGGACCTTCCAGCGCCTCGAGATCTTCGGGTCCCTCTCGGTCCGCGAGAACGTCCTGGCCGCCGCCGAGATCCGCCGGCGCTGGTCGCACGACCGCTCCAACGCCGCGGCCAACGCCGATGCCCTCCTCGCGCTGGTCGGCCTAACCCACCTGGCCACGCGGGCGGCCGACACGCTGCCCACGGGCCAGGCCCGCCTGCTCGAGCTGGCCCGCTCTCTGGCCACCCGGCCCCGCCTCCTCCTGCTCGACGAGCCCTCCTCCGGCCTGAGCGACACCGAGAGCGAGGAGCTGGGCGACCTGCTGGTGCAGCTGGCCGGGGCCGGCATGGGCGTGCTCCTGGTGGAGCACGACATGGAGCTCGTCATGCGGGTCTGCACCCACATCAACGTTCTGGACTTCGGCGCGGTGCTCATGGCGGGCAGCCCGGCCGAGATACGGGCGGACGACCGCGTCCGTGCCGCCTACCTCGGCGCGGCGGAGGACCCTGACGTCGACGTGCTGGCGGGATCGGGCGCGGCGGCCCATGGCTGAGCCCCCCGTCCTCGAGCTGCGCCGGGTCCACGCCGCCTACGGGCAGATCGAGGTGCTCCACGGCATCGACCTGGCGGTGGCCAACGGTTCGGTGCTCGCCCTGCTCGGCCCGAACGGGGCGGGCAAGTCCACGACGCTGCGCGTGGCCAGCGGGCAGATGGAGCCGACCAAGGGGTGCTTCCACGTGCTCGGCCGTCACGCCAACGGCATGCGTCCCGACAAGCTCGCCCGGGCCGGCCTGTGCACGCTGCCCGACGGCCGCGGCATCTTCCCCAACCTCACCGTCACCGAGAACCTCCGCCTCATGACCTTCGGCGGCCCGTCGCGGTCGCACGTGGAGGAGATGGCCTTCGGCCGCTTCCCCCGCCTGAAGGAACGCCGCCACCAGGTGGCCGGCACCCTGTCGGGTGGCGAGCAGCAGATGCTGGCCATGTCCCGCACGCTCAGCGTGGAGCCTGCCGTCCTGCTGCTCGACGAGATCTCCATGGGCCTGGCGCCGATGATCGTCGCCGAGCTCTACGAACTCGTGGCGCAGATCGCCTCCGAGGGCGTGGCGGTGATTCTGGCCGAACAGTTCGCGGCGACCGCGCTCGGCGTGGCCACCGATGTCGCCGTCGTCGTGCAGGGGCGGATCGTTGCATCAGGAAAGCCTGGCGACCTCCCCAACGACCTGGCCGACGCCTATTTGGGGGGTGCGGCCGCATGAGCCGGTTCCGGGCCAGCCGTCTTCCCGTCCTCGGGGCCGCGGCGCTGCTCCTCGTCGCAGGCGGCTCGGGGCTCCTGGCCGCCGCCTTCACCGCCGGGCCCGCCGGTGCCGACAGCACCCTGGGAGGCTTCACGGTGAGCGGGTTGGCCGAGGCCGTCACGGCCCAGTACGAGCAGCCGAACTTTCCGCTCCCGGCCACGCCCTCGCTGGAATTCGACGAGGGCTACGCCGCCACCACCGACAACTTCGGCCCGACCGGCACTGCCACCGCGTCGAGCCTCTACCCCGGCCAGGTCGTGGCCAACGCCGGCCCCGAGCTCGCCCTCCTGGTGCCAGGCGCGCCACTCCCCCCGGCACCCGTGTGGCCCGTCCAGGCCACCAGTGAGTACCCGCAGGCGCCCAACTCGGGCTCGACCGACCAGCCGGGGGTGAACATGGATGCCTCCAGCACGACCAACGGGAACACGGCCAGTGCGACGCTCGGCGACGACGCGGCGACGGCCGGTTCGAACGGGGCCGACCCGACGCTGCAGGCGCCCTCCAGCTCGGGCAACCCGCTCGCCGGTTCGTCGGCCATCTTCGGCATCGGCGACATGTCGGCGACCTCGTCGTCGCTCGCCCCCAGCACGTCGGCCAACGCACAGTCCAGCGCCACCGACACCGGCATCTCCATCCTCGGCGGCTTCATCACGATCGGGAGCGTCACCTCGACGGCGACGGCCACCTCGGACGGGACGACCGGGAAGGTCACCGGGTCGACCGCGGTGCAGAACATGGACATCGCCGGCGAGCAGGTCACCGTCGACGCCAACGGGATCAGCGCGGCCGGCCAGAGCACGCCGGCCCCGCTCCCGATCTCGACCCTCAACTCGGACCTCGGCGACCTCGGTATCTCGCTGTCGGTCACCAACGCCACCGACAAGGTGAGCGGTCCCTCGGCCAGCCGGACGCTCGACGGGCTCAAGATCAGCATCGACCTCAAGACGCTCGACGATCCGATCAACCAGCTGACGTCGCTGCTCCCTGCGTCCGTCACCTCGCAGCTCCCCGTCGCCGTGCCCGACGACCAGCAGCTCACCCTCGACCTGGCCACCGTGCAGGTGAGCTCGACGGCGTCGCCGGCCTTCGCCGCCGGCAACAGCGGCAACTCGGGCGCGGCGCCGTCGACGCCCTCGGCGCCGTCGACGCCCTCGGCCGTGTCCAGCGCCGCGTTCGCAGGGAACTCGGGCACCCCCGCCATCGCGGGCACCACGGGGACCGGCGGCACCTTCTCGGGAGACACCGGGACCGGAACCGGAACGACCCCGAACGGGTCCACGGCGACGGGCTCGGGCAGCCCGACGTCCACCGCGTCGGCGCCGGCGTCGGTGATTGCCCCGGCCTTCAAGGGGATCGGGGCGGCGCTCGTCCTTCTGGGCCTGCTCGCCGCGTCCGCGCTCGCCTACGCCTACCGGCGGGCCGACGACGCGGGCGGGGTGCTGGGCACCTCGTGCGCCGACGGCGACCCGCTCATGGACCGCTTCAGCGCGAGCGCCGACGACCTCGCTGACTTTGGAGGAGGGAACTGATGAAACTGAACCTGTTGGGACGATCGTCCCCCGACCCCGGCGCGGTGACCCGCTTCACTGGGTTGCCCGACCCCGACTCCGAGTCCGATGTTGCGCCGACGTCCGCAGCCGCCGCCGCCGCCGTGACGCCGGCCTCCCAGCTCGAGCCGTCGACGCCCGTGCCCACGCGCCTGCAACGGCTGGCCGCCGCCATCGACCGGGCCCGTCCGAGCCGGAGCGGGCGCAATATCCGCAAGTGGATGGAGACGATCGGCATGGTGCTCATCGTCTTCGGTTTCGTGTGCATCGTGCTCGGCTGGTACGGCGCCGCGCACAGCCCCTACCTGTACCAGGAGGTGCCCTACCTCATTTCCGGTGGCCTTCTCGGCGTGGCGCTGGTGATCGGTGGCGGCATCTTCGTGCGCATCGCCTGGAGCATGCGCCAGGTGGAGGAGGACCGGCGCAACGCGCTGGCCATCGTCCGCTCTGTCGACCGGCTCGAACGGATTCTGCGCAGCCTGGACCAGGCCCGGCGGGCCGACGAGCGCGTGGGCGACGACCACGAAGAGGTCGGGGTTCGGTGAGTACAACGCCGCGCCCGGGTCGGCGCCGCCAGCACCAGCGCGTCGCCGTGGCCCTCTCCGTCGCCGTGCTCGCGCTCCTCGCCTCGGCCTGCGGGTCGCGTCTCGACGGGAGCCAGGCCGCCCTGGCCCAGGGCTCGGCCGGCGGGACCGGCGCCCAGGCGCTCGGCGCATCGGGCGACACAACGACGACGGTCGCCGACGCGTCCTCAACGACGTGCGGATCGACGCCTTCGAGCACCAGCCCCAGCAGCACCACGACCACGACCACGACCAAGTCGAAGGTCACGACGACGACCGCCAGCACCACCACGACGACCACGGCGCCCTGCAACAGCGGCGGCAGCGGCGGCAGCGGCGGCAGCGGCGGCAGTGGAGCAGTCCTCGCGTCAGGGGGCACGCCCGGTGCGCCCGGTCATGCCGGCACCGGGCCCAGCACGGCGGCCGCCACCGGTGGTGGCGCGGCCGCCGCGGGCACCTCGGCCGCCGCACCCTGCGGCGCCAACGGCAACCTCACCCCGGCGGGCGGCAACGGCGGCGCCACCGCGACCGGGGTCACCGCGACCACCATCGACGTCGGCAACATCGCCAGCATCAGCGGCGTCGCGCCCGGGCTGACCCAGAGCGCGGCAGCAGGCCACGGAGGCGTGGGCCGCCTACGTCAACAGCACCGGCGGCATCTGCGGGCGCCAGGTGAAGGTGCAGCCCTTCGACGACGGCAACGACTCGGGGAACAACTACGCCGACGCCCAGCAAGCCTGCTCCGGCGACTTCGCCATGGTGGGCAACGCCTCGGGCTTCGACGACGGCAGCGCGCAGGCCGTCGGCGCCTGTGGCATCCCGACGATCGCGGCCGAGGTCTCGACGGCGGCGGCGGGCAACACGGCCGACATCTTCGGGGCCAGTCCCGGCAACGCCCACTACTGGGCGCTCGGACCGGCCAACTACCTCAAGACGACCTACCCCAACGCGGTGACGAAGGCGGCCATGATCTACCTGAACGTCTCGGCCACCCAGACCCAGGCGGCGCACGAGACGGCGTCGTACACCAGCGACGGCTTTCACTACGTGTACAACACGTCGACCACGCCGACCAACGCCAACTACGCCGCCAACGTGCAGGCGATGCAGAGCGCCGGCGCGCAGTACGTGACCGAGTACTCCGACGCCTCCTCGGCCGAGCGGCTCTTGCAGGCCATGCAGCAGGCCAGCTACGCGCCACAGGTCGTCGACTGGTTCTCCGAGGAGTACTCGCCTCAGTTCGCCCAGCAGACCGCACCCGAGTCCAACGGCGACCTCGTGCTGATGTCTGCCACGGCCGCCTACGAGGAGGCCAGCTCCAACCCGGGCCTTCAGCTCATGGAGAGTTGGATGAACCGGGTGTCGGGCCAAGGCCAGTGGCACCAGGACATCTTCGCCATGTTGGCCTGGTCCGCCGGCCTGGCCTTCGAGCAGGCGGCCAAGGAGGTGGGCCCAGACCTGACTCGGGCCGCAGTCATCTCGAAGCTGCAGGGGATCACCAACTGGACCGGCGACGGCGTCACGCCACCGGTGAACATCGGGCAGAAGATCCCGTCGAAGTGCTTCTTCTACATGAAGATCGAGAACGGGGCATTCCAACGCGTTTACCCGACCGCGCCCAACACCTACGACTGCAACAGCGGCTTCGCCCAGTACTAGGCCGACCCGACCGATCCCGTGCACGAATTCCTCGAGTTCACCATCATCGGCATCGTCCTCGGCTCGGCCTACGCCGTGGCCGCCAGCGGCCTGGTCGTCACGTACGCCACCTCGGGCATCTTCAACATCGCCCATGGGGCCATCGGGATGTTCATGGCCTTCGTCTACTGGCAGCTGTCGGTGGGCTGGCACATGAACACCGCCCTCGCCTTCGTCCTCACCGTGTTCGTGCTGGCGCCGCTCCTCGGCGCCGTGGTCGAGCGCGGGGTGATCCAGTGGATGGACCCGCGCAACGTGGCCACCACGCTGGCGGTCACCGTCGGCCTCACGCTGCTGTTCTTCGGGCTGGTCAACAGCTACATCTGGCCGCCGACGGCGCGCGTCGTGCCCCAGTTCTTCGGCTTCAGCGGGTTCACCTTCCTCGGCGTCAAGATCACCTGGGAAGAGGTCATCACCGTCGGCGCCGCCGTCGCCATCGCCGTGGGGCTGCGGCTGTTCCTCTACCAGACCCGGACCGGCATCGCGATGCGCGGCGTGGTCGACAACCGCAGCCTGATCGGGCTCTTCGGCGGACGTTCCACCCGGCTCTCCACCCTGAGCTGGGCCATCGGAGCCTCGCTGGCCTCGGTGGCCGGCATCCTCGTGGCCCCCAGGCTGCAGCTGCAGCCCCTCATCCTCACCCTGCTCGTCATCGACGCCTACGCCGCCGCCGTCATCGGGCGACTGCGCAGCCTGCCCATGACGTTCCTGGGCGCGCTCATCGTCGGGCTCGCATCCTCCTACGCTGTCGGCTACGTCCCGAGCACGGGGTTCTGGTCCTCCACCCCCGTGCAGGGGACGCTCACGCTCTCGGTGCCCACCCTGATCCTCTTCATCGCACTGCTGACCCTGCCCATGGACCGCATCCGCAGCGGTGCCCCGCAGCGCCACGCGCCGCTGGCTCCGGCCAGCTTCCTGCGCTCGCTGCAGGGCGGCGTCCTCCTCGTCGTGGGCGTGATCCTGGCCGTGAGCTTCATGGACCCCGGCAACATCGTGAAGCTGGGCATCGGCCTGGCCTTCGGCCTCGTCTGCCTCTCGCTGGTCCCGCTCACCGGCTGGGGCGGCTACGTCTCCATCTGCCAGCTGACGTTCGCCGGCCTGGGCTGCTACGCCATGTACAAGTTCGGCAGTGGGGGTTCCCTGCTCGGGCTCCTGATGGCGGCCGTCATCGCCGGCGGGGTAGGGGCCGTGATCTCGCTGCCGGCCCTGCGCCTGCGCGGCCTCTACCTGGCCCTCTTGACGATGGCATTCGCCAGCCTCATGGACAACGCGTTCTTCCCCTGGTCGGCCGTCTTCGGCTTCGACGGCTCCGTCCCGATCCACAAGCCCGACTTCTTCGGCCTCAACCTGAGCTCGAACAAGGGGTTCACCATCTTCCTGGCGGTGGTCTTCGCCCTGTTCTCCATCGCCATCCTGGCCCTGCGCCGGGGCCCGTTCGGCCGGGTGCTGGTGGCCGCCAAGGACTCCGAGGCGGCCTGCGCCACCCTCGGGCTGTCGCTCACCACGACCAAGCTGGCCGTCTTCACGCTCTCGGCCGCCATGGCCGGGGTGGCCGGCGCGCTCTTCGGGGCGGCCGAGGCCGTCGCCGGTGGCACCAACTTCGAGATGTTCGAGAGCCTGTTGATCCTGGCCGTGGTCGCCATCGGCGGTGCCTCGGTCTGCTCGGGCGCCCTGGCCGGCGGCCTGGCCGTGGGCTTCCTGCCCAACAATGCGCAGGACGTCTTCATCGGGGCCGGCACCGTGGCGCTCGCTTTCTACCCCGACGGCGTGCTGCCCCTGGCCTACGCCCGCTTCCACCGCTGGTGGAGCGGGCTCTCGGCGCCCCGGGGCGCACCGGCGCCGGTCGGCGTGGAGGAGCGCGCCCGTAGACTGGCAGGCAGCAGAGCGGCCTGAGCCGGGGCGGCGGGGCGGTTAGCGCACGGTCCCGCGATTGTCGGAACCCCAGGCAGCCGCTATGATTTACTCCCTGCCATGTGCGGCTTCGGCCAGCGCGTCAGCGCCCTGCGCATGGGATTCACATTCTGATTATCGAGAGGGAACGCGTGCCCACAATCGCCCAGCTCGTCCGCAAGGGACGGCAGGCCAAGGTGACAAAGACCAAGACCCCCGCCTTGAAGGGCGCGCCCCAGCGCCGGGGGGTGTGCACCCGCGTCTACACGACTACCCCCAAGAAGCCGAACTCGGCCCTGCGTAAGGTGGCGCGCGTCCGCCTGTCCTCGGGCGTCGAGATCACGGCCTACATCCCCGGTGTCGGCCACAACCTCCAGGAGCACTCCATCGTGCTCGTCCGCGGCGGCCGGGTGAAGGACCTGCCTGGTGTCCGCTACAAGGTCGTGCGCGGGGCGCTCGACACCTCGGGCGTGCGCGAGCGCAGCCAGGCCCGCAGTCGCTACGGCGCCAAGAAGGAGTCTTAGGCATGCCCCGCAATGGACCCGCCACACGCCGCGAGCTCGCGCCGGACCCCGTCTACCGCTCGGTGCTGGTGACCCAGTTCGTCAACAAGATCCTGTCGCGCGGCAAGCGGACGCTGGCCGAGCGCATCGTCTACAACGCCCTCGAGCAGGTGCAGGAGAAGTCGGGCGGGGACCCCGTGGCCGCGCTCAAGCGCGCCGTGGAGAACACGCGCCCCGAGGTCGAGGTCAAGTCCCGCCGCGTCGGCGGGGCGACCTACCAGGTGCCCGTCGAGGTCCGCCCCCGCCGAGCCACCACGCTGGCCATCCGCTGGCTGACGACGTACTCGCGCCAGCGCCGGGAGAAGACCATGGCCGAGCGCCTGGCCAACGAGATCCTCGACGCCTCCAACAACATCGGGGCCTCGGTGAAGCGCCGCGAGGACATGCACAAGATGGCCGAGTCGAACCGCGCCTTCGCCCACTACCGCTGGTAGTGGAGACGACCCCCCCGAACCACAACCACACGATCACGAGCAAGAGATAGCACCATGGCTGAAGCCCTCCCCACCCGCGACTTCCCGCTGGCCAAGACCCGCAATATCGGGATCATGGCCCACATCGACGCGGGCAAGACCACCACGACCGAACGCATCCTCTATTACACGGGGCGCAACTACAAGATCGGTGAGGTGCACGAAGGCGCCGCCACCATGGACTGGATGGTCCAGGAGCAAGAGCGAGGCATCACCATCACCTCGGCTGCCACCACCTGCTCGTGGCGCGACAACTGGATCAACATCATCGACACCCCGGGCCACGTCGACTTCACCGTCGAGGTGGAGCGATCCCTCAGGGTGCTCGACGGCGCGGTCGCTGTGTTCGACGCCGTGGCCGGCGTGGAGCCCCAGACCGAGACGGTGTGGCGCCAGGCCAACAAGTACAACGTGCCGCGCATCTGCTTCGTCAACAAGATGGACCGCATCGGCGCCGACTTCGAGCGCACGGTGGCGATGATCCGCGACCGCCTCGACGCCCTGCCGGCCGTCATCCAACTGCCGATCGGTGCCGAGTCCGAGTTCAAGGGCGTCATCGACCTGCTCGAGGAGAAGGCGCTCGTCTGGTCCTCGGATATGGGCGAGGAGTGGGAGACGCTCGACGTTCCCGACAACCTGGCCGTCGAGACCGAGGACGCCCGCCACCAGCTCATCGACGTCGTGTCCAACTTCGACGACACCATCATGGAGAAGTACCTGGCCGAGGAGCCCATCACCGCCGACGACCTGCGCCGCGCCCTGCGCACGGCCACCCTGGCCGCCGCCGTGGTGCCGGTCCTGTGCGGCTCGGCCTTCAAGAACAAGGGCGTGCAGCCCATGCTCGACGCCGTCATCGACTTCCTGCCCAGCCCGCTCGACCTCCCCCCGACCGAGGGCCACCGGCCGAACCACACCGAGGACCTCGAGGAGCGCAAGGCCGACGACGGCGATCCCTTCTCGGCCCTCGCCTTCAAGATCATGACCGACCCCTTCGTGGGCAAGCTCACCTACATCCGGGTGTACTCGGGCACGCTGCAGAAGGGCGCGTCCATCTCCAACTCCACCAAGGACAAGAAGGAGCGCGTCGGCCGCATCCTGCAGATGCACGCCAACCACCGCGAGGACAAGGACGCCATCTTCGCCGGCGACATCATGGCTGTGGTCGGGATGAAGAACACCACGACGGGTGACACCCTGTGCGACCCGCGGCACCCGATCGTGCTCGAGGCGCTCGAGTTCCCCGAGCCCGTCATCCACGTGGCCGTGGAGCCCAAGACGAAGGCCGACCAGGACAAGCTGTCCCGCGCCCTCTTCTCCCTGAGCGAGGAGGACCCCACCTTCCGGGTGCGCTCCGACGAGGAGACGGGTCAGACCGTCATCAGCGGCATGGGCGAGCTGCACCTCGAGGTGCTGGTCGACCGCATGCTGCGCGAGTTCAGCGTCGACGCCAACGTGGGCAAGCCCCAGGTGGCCTACCGCGAGACGATCCGCAAGCAGGTCGAGAAGATCGAAGAGAAGTACGTCCGCCAGACCGGTGGCCGCGGCCAGTACGGGCACGTGGTCATCAGCCTCGAGCCGACCGGCCCGGGCGGCGGCTACGAGTTCGTCGACAAGATCAGCGGTGGCGTCATCCCCAAGGAGTACATCCCCTCGGTCGACGCCGGCATCCAGGAGGCGCTGACGTCGGGCATCCTGGCGGGCTACCCCACCGTCGACGTGCGGGTGACCCTCACCTACGGGTCGTACCACGACGTGGACTCCTCGGAGATGGCGTTCAAGATCGCCGGCTCCATGGCGGTCAAGAAGGCCATCCGGGCGGCCAGCCCGGTGCTGCTGGAGCCCGTCATGGAAGTCACCGTGACGGTGCCCGACGACTTCCTGGGCGCTGTCACCGGCGACCTCTCCTCACGGCGGGGCCGCATGGAGGGCATGGATCAGCAGGGGACCAGCCACGTCGTCAAGGCGCTTGTTCCGCTCGCCGACATGTTCGGCTACTCTACTGACCTGCGTTCGCGCACCCAGGGTCGCGCCACGTACACGATGCAGTTCCATTCGTACAACCAGGTTCCGGAGTCGATTTCCAAGGAGATCATCGCCCGGGCACAAGGGGAATAACCCCGATCGGCCCGGAGCGGACCGGACCGGATTCAGACCAGATCGCACACACAGACAGCGTCAGGGCCACCGTGGCCATGACAAGGAGCAGGGAGTAGCCAGGCGATGGCCAAGCAGAAGTTCGAGCGCACGAAGCCACACGTGAACGTCGGGACCATGGGTCATATCGACCATGGCAAGACGACGCTGACGGCCGCCATCACGAAGGTGCTCTCGGAAAAGAACCCGAACACGTCGTTCACGTCGTTCGACAAGATCGACGCCGCGCCCGAAGAGAGGCAGCGCGGCATCACGATCACGATCGCCCACGTGGAGTACGAGACCGACAAGCGCCACTACGCGCACGTCGACATGCCCGGCCACGCCGACTACATCAAGAACATGATCACCGGCGCCGCCCAGATCGACGGCGCCATCCTGGTGGTCTCCGCCGCCGACGGCCCCATGCCCCAGACCCGGGAGCACGTGCTGCTGGCCCGCCAGGTGGGGGTGCCCTACATCGTGGTGGCGCTGAACAAGGCCGACATGGTGGACGACGAGGAGCTGCTCGAGCTCGTCGAGATGGAGGTGCGCGAGCTCCTCAGCGCCTACGACTTCCCGGGCGAAGAGGTCCCCGTGATCCAGGTCAGCGCCCTCAAGGCGCTGGAGGGCGACCCCGAGTGGAGCGAGAAGATCGTCACGCTCATGGACGCCGTGGACGACTACATCCCCGTGCCCGAGCGTGACGTCGACAAGCCCTTCCTGATGCCCGTCGAGGACGTCATGTCCATCACCGGCCGGGGCACGGTCGTGACCGGCAAGGTGGAGCAGGGCATCATCAAGGTGGGCGAAGAGGTCGAGATCGTCGGTCTCATGGACACGCAGAAGACCACGGTGACCGGCGTCGAGATGTTCCGCAAGCTGCTCGACGAGGGTCGCGCCGGCGACAACATCGGCGCCCTGCTTCGTGGCACCAAGAAGGAGGAGGTGGAGCGCGGCCAGGTGCTGTGCAAGCCCGGCTCCATCACCCCGCACACCCAGTTCACCGCCGAGGTCTACGTGTTGAACAAGGAGGAGGGCGGCCGCCACAAGCCGTTCTTCACCAACTACCGCCCGCAGTTCTACTTCCGCACGACGGACGTGACGGGCACCATCACCCTGCCCGAGGGCACCGAGATGGTCATGCCGGGCGACAACACCAAGATGACGGTCGAGCTGGGCAAGCCCATCGCCATGGACAAGGGCCTGCGCTTCGCTATCCGTGAGGGTGGCCGCACCGTCGCCTCCGGCGTGGTCGACGAGATCCTCAAGTAGACATGGCCGACGGCCCGAAGCAGAAGATCCGGATCCGGCTGAAGGCCTACGACCACGAGATCCTCGATCAGTCGACGGAGAAGATCGTGCAGACGGTGCTCCGGACCCAGGCCAGGGTGCTCGGGCCGGTGCCGCTGCCGACCGACAAGCACCGCTACACGGTGATCCGTTCGCCGCACAAGTACAAGGACTCCCGCGAGCACTTCGAGATGCGGGTGCACAAGCGCCTGGTCGACATCGTCGAGCACACGCCCAAGACGGTCGACTCGCTCCAGCGGCTGGACCTGCCTGCCGGCGTGGACATCGAGATCAAGATCCAGACGGCCTGACGGCCGGTCACCCCGACTCCCCGCCGGACGCCTGGCAGGGGGGTGGGCCGATGGTGTAACGTCGCGGGCTGCCCAAATGGGCAGTTCAGAGGCGAAAAGAGCGGCACTGCGGTGCTGCCGACCACAACAGACGTGCGTGAGAGCCGGCCTCGTCGGTACCTCGCGCCGAACCATTCGAGCGCTCCGCTCGGGTCTCCCGGGCGGAGCGTTGGCGTGCGCCAGGGAAGACCGGCGCACGGCACGCGACAGCAGACTGAAAGAGGACAGGATACGTGGCAAGCAAGGCGATCGTCGGCGAGAAAGTCGGCATGACCCAGGTCTGGGACGACCAGAACCGCGCCGTACCGGTGACGGTCCTGAAGGTCGCGCCCGTGCGCGTGGTCCAGGTCAAGACGCCCGAGACCGACGGGTACGCCGCCCTGCAGGTGACGTGGGGATTCCGGCGCAACTCGACGCTCACCAAGCCCCAGCTCGGCCACTACGCCAAGGCCGGGGTCAACCCGGGCCGGGCGCTCGTCGAACTTCGTCTCGATGACGTGGCCGACTACACGGTGGGCCAGGAGCTGGCCGCCGACCTGTGGGAGGCCGGCGAGCGGGTGGACGCCATTGCGGTCAGCAAGGGCAAGGGCTTCGCCGGCGGCATGAAGCGCCACAACTTCAAGGGCCAGGGCGCCTCGCACGGAAACCACCGCAGCCACCGCGTGCCGGGCGCCATCGGGGCCTGCGCCACGCCGTCGCGTGTCTTCAAGGGCACCCGCATGGCCGGCCAGATGGGCGGCACCCAGGTGACGGCCCTCAACCTCGAGGTCGTCTCCGCCGACGCCGAGCGCGAGCTGGTCCTGGTCAAGGGCGCCGTGCCCGGGGCCCGGGGCAGCGTCGTGGTGCTGCGCAACTCGGTCAAGGCCCCGTCCAAGGCCGGGAGGATCGCGATGACGATCGACACGGACACGGGCCGGCACGGTGTTGCGCCACTCGGTGCGCAAGGAGCGTCCCGCCCCCGTCGCCCGCACCGCCCCGCACCGCAACGCGGCGGGCCACGACCTGGGAACGGTGGACCTCGAGCCCACCGTGTTCGGCCTGGAGCCCAACCGCGCCGTGCTGCACCAGGTCGTGACCGCCCAGCTGGCGGCGGCCCGGGCCGGCACCCAGTCGACCAAGACCCGCTCCGAGGTCCGCGGCGGCGGCGCCAAGCCGTTCCGCCAGAAGGGGACCGGCCGGGCCCGCCAGGGTTCGAGCCGCTCGCCGTCCATGACCGGCGGCGGGGTGGCCCTGGGGCCGAAGCCGCGCAGCTACGCGCAGCGCACCCCGCGCAAGATGGTCCGCCTGGCCCTCCTCTCGGCGCTGAGCGACCGGGCCGACATCGGGCAGATCGTCGTCGTCGACGACTGGAAGATCGAGGAGCCCAAGACCAAGGACGCCGCCACCATCGTGCGCAAGCTGAAGCTGAACGGCTCCGTGCTGGTGGTGCTCGGGCAGCACGAGCTCGACGTCGAGCGCTCGTTCGCCAACCTGCCCCTGGTGCAGACCACCACCTTCGGCGAGCTTGCGGCCCACGACGTGTTGCGGTCCGACTGGCTCGTCTTCTCCGACGCCACGCTGCCCTCGGCCCCTTCGGACTTCTCCGGGACACACGAGGTGGAGGAGGCGCCCGAGCCGCCGGCGAAGGCCGAGCAGCCGGTCGAGACGGCCAAGGCCGAGAAGCCGGTGAAGGCCGCCAAGGCCGCGAAGGCGACGAAGGCCGCCAAGGCGACGAAGGCCACCAAGGCGGCGGCAGAGGACGAGACCGCGGCCACGGCCCAGGTGGACGCCGACGCCGAGCCCGAGCCCGCCGAAGTGACCGACGAGGCCGCCGAAGTGACCGACGAGGCCTTGTCCGACGACGAGGAGGCCGAGCACCGATGCGTGACGCCATGTCCGTTCTGATCCGCCCGGTCGTCTCCGAGAAGAGCTACTCGCTCATGGACCAGAGCGTCTACGTCTTCATCGTCGACCCCCGGGCCACCAAGATCGACGTCCGTCACGCCGTGGAGCAGGCCTTCAGCGTGCGCGTGACCAAGGTCAACACGCTCAACCGCAAGGGAAAGTCGACGCGCAACCGGCGCACCAACGTGACGGGCAAGCGGCCCGACACCAAGCGCGCCATCGTGACGCTCCATCCCGACGACTCCATCGACCTCTTCGCAAGCTGATCAGGAATCGCTATGCCACTTCGCTCACGTAAGCCCACCAGCCCCGGACGCCGGTTCCAGACGGTCTCGGACTTCTCCGAGATCACCCGCGACCGCCCCGAGAAGTCGCTGCTGGCGCCCAAGCCGCAGACCGGCGGGCGCAACAACCACGGCCGCAAGACGGCCCGTCACCGCGGTGGCGGTCACAAGCAGCAGTACCGGATCGTCGACTTCCGTCGCAACAAGGACGGCATCCCGGCCAAGGTCGCGGCCATTGAGTACGACCCGAACCGCAACGCCCGCATCGCACTCCTGCACTACGCGGACGGCGAGAAGCGCTACATCCTGGCCCCGGCCGGTGTGAAGGTGGGCGACAAGCTGCAGAGCGGCCAGGGCGCCGACATCCGGCCCGGCAACGCGCTGCCCCTGCGCTACATCCCGGTCGGTTCGGTCATCCACAACGTGGAGCTCCGCCCGGGCGGCGGCGGCAAGATGGCCCGCGGCGCCGGCATGAGCGTCCAGCTGGTCGCCAAGGAAGGCGTCTTCGCCACCCTGCGCCTGCCCTCCACCGAAATGCGCCGCGTCTCCATCGACTGCCGGGGCACGCTCGGCGTGGTCGGCAACTCCGAGGCCGAGCTGGTCAAGATCGGGCAAGGCCGGCCGCAACCGCTGGAAGGGCAAGCGCCCGCAGACACGTGGTGTCGCCATGAACCCGGTCGACCACCCGCTGGGTGGTGGCGAGGGCAAGTCCTCCGGTGGCCGTCACCCGGTCTCGCCGTGGGGCAAGCCCGAGGGCCGCACCCGGTCCCGCAACAAGAAGTCCAATTCGATGATCGTGCGCCGGCGCCGTACCCGCGGCGCGCGGCGGTAGACGAGGGGTTGAGGAAGCATGCCGCGTAGCCTGAAGAAGGGACCCTTCGTCGACGACCATCTGCTCAAGAAGGTCGACGTCTTGAACTCGAGTGGCGACAAGAAGGTCATCAAGACCTGGTCGCGCCGCTCCACCATCATCCCGGACATGGTCGGGCACACCATCGCCGTGCACGACGGCCGTCGCCACGTGCCGGTCTACGTGACCGAGTCCATGGTCGGCCACAAGCTGGGCGAGTTCGCACCCACGCGCACGTTCCGCTACCACGCCGGCCAGGAGCGGGGAGCCCGCCGATGACGGCGACCAAGACGAACGAGCGTCCCGGCACGCGGGCGGTCCACCGCCACAGCGGCATGTCGGCCTCCAAGGCGCGCCAGGTCCTCGACCTGATCCGCGGCGAGGACGTCCGAGCGCGCCGCCGAGATCCTGAACGGTGTCGAGCGCGAGGCGGCCGAGGTCATCGGCAAGGTGCTGGCGTCGGCCGTGGCCAACGCCGCGCACAACGACCAGCAGAACCCCGAGGAGCTCTACGTGTCGGCCTGCTACGCCGACGAGGGTGCCACCATGAAGCGCTGGCGGCCCCGGGCACGGGGCCGGGCCACCCGGATCCGCAAGCGGACCTGCCACATCACGATCATCGTGAGCCGGCTGCCCGCCGACAAGCTCGAGCTGCGCCGCAAGCGCATGGAGGCGGTGAGTGCCAACCGGTCCCGCCGGGTCGAGTCCTCGCGGCGCCGGGCCGACCTGTCCGGCCGCCTGACGCGCCGTCGGGCCGCTCAGGCCACGGCCGAGGCCGAGAAGGCTACTGCGGCGGAAGCCGAAGAGGCGGACGAGGACATCACCGACCAGGCGCGTGGTCGATGCCGAGCCCGAGGTGACCGAGGCGGACACGGTCGACGGGGGCGTGGACGAGGACGACGACGTCGTCGAGGATTCGACGGCCGACGACGAAGAGTCGGCCGCTGCCGACGCCGACGAGAACAGCGAGGACGAGTAGATGGGCCAGAAGGTCAACCCTTACGGCTTCCGGCTCGGGATCACGACGGACTGGAAGTCCCGGTGGTTCGAGGAGCGCCACTACCGCGAGTTCGTGGTCGAGGACTGGAAGATCCGCGACTACCTGATGACGCAGCTCGAGGCCGCGGCCGTCAGCCGAATTGAGGTGGAGCGCACGCGCGACCGCCTGCGTGTCGACATCCACACCGCCCGCCCCGGCATCGTCATCGGCCGCCGCGGCGCCGAGGCCGACCGGCTGAAGAAGCACCTCGAGGAGATCACGGGCCTGCAGAACCGGATTCAGCTGAACATCCAGGAGATCAAGCAGCCTGAGCTCGATGCCGCGCTGATCGCCCAGGGCATCTGCGATCAGCTGGTGCGACGGGTCGCCTTCCGCCGAGCCATGAAGCGCGCCATCCAGACCGTGCAGAAGGCCGGCGCGCAGGGCATCAAGGTGCAGTGCTCGGGCCGTCTCGGCGGCTCGGAGATGTCCCGCAAGGAGCAGTACCGCGAGGGCCGGGTCCCTCTGCACACGCTGCGGGCTGACATCGACTACGGCTTCCGCGAGGCGCGCACCACGTCGGGTCGCGTCGGGGTGAAGGTGTGGATCTACAAGGGCGACATACTCCCCTACAAGGTCTCGATCGAGGACAAGATCACCCGTGAGGCCGCCATGGCCGTGGGTGAGACGTCGGGCCAGGGTGGTCCGCGCCGGCTCATCACCGCCGGAGGCGGCCGCCGCCGCGCCGAGGGCTTCGCGACCGACGAGGACGGCGGCGTCGAGGAGATCGAGGAAGAGATCGTCGAGGTGCCGAGACACCGACGCCGAGGCGACAGCTAGCGAGACGGCGACCACCGACGCCGACACCGCAGCCGACGCCGTGGAGACGTCTGACACCGCGATCACGGAGACCGAGGAGGAGGCCGAGACACCGCCGGCCGACCTGCTGCCCGCGCCGACGGAGCCCGACGACCTGGAGCGCCAGCTGACCCAGGACGAGGAGATGGAGCGCCAGAACCGCCAGCAGCATCACGAGGCGCCGCACTTCCGCAAGGAGTCGGACTGACATGTTGATGCCCAAGAAGGTCAAGCACCGCAAGACACAGCGGGGCCGGCTCTCGGGTGCAGGCCAAGGGCGGCACGTCCGTGGCGTTCGGCGACTTCGGGATCCAGGCCATGGAGCCGGGCTGGCTCACCGCACGCCAGATCGAGGCCGCCCGTATCGCCATGACCCGTCACGTCAAGCGCGGCGGGAAGGTGTGGATCCGGGTCTTCCCGGACAAGCCCGTCACGCAGAAGCCAGCCGAGACGCGCATGGGCTCGGGCAAGGGCAATCCCGAGCTGTGGGTCGCCGTCGTGCACCCGGGCCGCGTGCTCTTCGAGCTGGCCGGCGTCGACGAGGAGCTGGCCCGCGCCGCCATGGAGCGCGCCATTCAGAAGCTGCCCTTCAAGGCCCGCTTCGTCGTGCGCCCCGGCACCCACGGCCACGCCGAGGTGGCGATCTGATGCCGACCGCTCACGACCTCTCCATGCTGGACGGCGACGAGCTGTCCTCCCGCCTGGGCGAGTCGCGCCGCGAGCTGTTCAACCTGCGCTTCCAGCTCGCCACCGGCCAGCTCGACAACCCGTCGCGCATCAGCCAGGTCAAGCGCGAGGTCGCTCGCATGCTGACCGTGCTGCGGGGCCGGGAGATCCTCGAGGCCGAGGGCGCCTACGTGGCACCGACGGCGGCCGAGCACGAGGCGGCACGGGCCAAGCTCGCGGCGGAGGACGCCGAGCGCGAGGAGAAGGCGGCGGCACGGCAGGCGGCGGCCGAAGCCGAGGCGGAGCGGCCGACGCACGAGCACGACCACGATCACGACCACCTGGACGACGACGAAGAGGATGAGGCCTGATGGCCGACGAGACCCCAGAGAACGAAGAGGCCGTGGCCGCGGCCGAGGACGCCGCGCAGGCGCTCGACGCGGTCGAAGCCGAGGCAGCCATTGAGCTGCCGGCGACCGACGAGTCCGACGCGCAGGCCACGGCCGCCAGCGAGCTGCCGGCCGAGGAGGACGGCCCGCGGGCCAACCGCCGCAAGGTGCGCGAGGGCATCGTGGTGTCCGACGCCATGTCCGCCACCGTCGTGGTGGCCGTCGTCGAGCGGGTGCGCCACCCCAAGTACGGCAAGACGGTGCAGCGCACCAAGAAGCTCTACGTGCACGACGCCGAGGACAGCGCCAAGGTGGGGGACCGGGTCCGGGTGCAGGAGACCCGGCCGCTCTCCAAGCTCAAGCGCTGGCGGCTGACCGAAGTGGTGGAGCGGGCCCGATGATTCAGCAGGAATCCCGGCTCCGGGTCGCCGACAACTCCGGCGCACGCGAGGTGCTCTGCATCCGGGTGCTCGGAGGGTCGCGCCGGCGCTACGCCAGCATCGGTGACGTGTTCGTGGCCACGGTCAAGGACGCCATCCCCGGTGCCGCCGTCAAGAAGGGCGACGTCGTCAAGTGCGTCGTCGTGCGGACGAAGAAGGAGAAGCGGCGTCCCGACGGCAGCTACATCCGCTTCGACGAGAACGCCGCCGTTCTCATCAACGACCAGCAACAGCCAGCGCGGGACCCGCATCTTCGGGCCCGTCGGCCGCGAGCTGCGCGACAAGCGCTTCATGCGCATCGTGTCGCTCGCACCGGAGGTGCTCTGACATGAAGATCCACAAGGGAGACCAGGTCATCGTCCTGTCCGGCAAGGACAAGGGCAAGAAGGCCGAAGTGGTGCGGGCCATCCCGAGCCGCGACCGCGTCATCGTCGAAGGCGTCAACGTGGCCAAGCGCCACGCCAAGCCGACACGCGCCACCCAGCAGGGCGGGGTCATCGACAAGTTCATGCCGGTGCACGTCTCGACGGTGGGCCTCGTCTGCAAGAGCTGCGACAAGGCCGACGCGGGTCGGCTACAAGTTCGAAGACGACGGCGAGAAGGTCCGCGTCTGCAAGAAGTGCGGGTCGACGCTGTGAGCACCACGAGCGCGCCGGCGCGTCCCCGGCTGAAGGAGCGGTACCTGACCGAGGTCCGGGACAGCCTGAAGGAAGGGCTGGGCCTGGGCAACGTCATGGAGGTCCCGCGCCTGGACAAGATCGTCATCAACATGGGCGTCGGCCGGGCCACCCAGCAGGCCTCGCTCATTGAGGGCGCCCAACGCGACCTGGAGACCATCACCGGCCAGAAGCCGATCGTCACCCGGGCCAAGCAGTCCATCGCCGGCTTCAAGCTGCGCGAGGGCCAGGCCATCGGCGTCAAGGCGACGCTGCGGGGCGACCGGGCCTGGGAGTTCTTCGACCGCCTGCTCAGCCTGGCCATTCCCCGCATCCGCGACTTCCGAGGGCTCTCGCCCCGGTCGTTCGACGGCCACGGCAACTACACGTTCGGGGTGACCGAGCAGCTGATCTTCCCCGAAATCGACTACGACAAGATCGACACGACCCGCGGCATGGACATCACCATCGTCACGACCGCACGCACCAACGAGGAAGGACGGGCGTTCCTGGCAGCGTTCGGCTTTCCGTTCCGACAGGAGAACCGGTAGCACCATGGCGAAGAAGGCTTTGATCGAGAAGCAGCAGCGCACCCCCAAGTTCAAGGTGCGGGGATACACCCGGTGCCAGCGGTGCGGGCGGCCGAAAGCCGTGTACCGCAAGTTCGGGCTCTGCCGCATCTGCCTGCGCGTCATGGTGCACGCGGGCGAGGTGCCCGGCGTCACGAAGGCAAGCTGGTAGGCCGCCATGACGATGACTGACCCCATCGCGGACATGCTCACGCGTATCCGCAACGCCAACTCCGCCATGTTCGACACGGTGAAGATGCCCGGCTCCAAGCTGAAGGAGTCGCTGGCCAACGTCCTCGAGCGCGAGGGCTTCATCGCGGGCTACACGGTCGAGCCGAACACGGGGAAGCCCGGGTCGACGCTCGAGATCACCCTGAAGTACTCGGGCGACCGCACCCGCACCATCGCCGGGATCAAGCGCGTGTCCAAGCCGGGCCTGCGCATTTACGCCCGTGCCGACGGCATGCCGCGCGTGCTCGGCGGCATGGGCGTGGCCGTGGTCTCCACCAGCCAAGGACTGCTGACCGACGCCGAAGCGCGTCGCAAGCACCTGGGCGGGGAGGTGCTCTGCCATGTCTGGTAGTCCCGAGAACGGAGGGGGTGCCTGATGTCACGCGTCGGACGCTCTCCCATCACGGTCCCTTCCAACGTCACCGTGACCCTCAGCGGGGACACGGTCAACGTCAAGGGCCCCCAGGGCTCCCTCGAGCGCCAGCTGCCCGAGGGCATCACCATCGCGCAGGAGGGTGACACGCTGGTCGTCAGCCGCCCCGACGACGAGCGGCGCCACCGGGCCCTGCACGGCCTGTCGCGCTCGCTGGTGGCCAACATGGTGTCGGGCGTGACCGACGGCTTCACCAAGGAGCTCGAGATCGTCGGCGTGGGCTACCGCGCCACGGCCAAGGGCCCCAATGCCCTCGAGCTGGCGCTCGGGTTCTCGCACTCGGTGAACGTCAACGCCCCGGACGGAATCTCCTTCGAGGTGCCGGTCCCGACGCGGATCATCGTCAAGGGCATCGACAAGGAGAAGGTCGGCCAGGTGGCTGCCGACATCCGCAAACTGCGCAAGCCCGAGCCCTACAAGGGCAAGGGCGTGCGCTACGCCAACGAACGAGTGCTGCGCAAAGCAGGAAAGGCTGCCAAGTAATGGCACGTACGAGCGATCGCACCCGCCTGCGCCTCCGGCGTCACGAGCGTGTGCGCATCAAGGTCAGCGGCACGGCCGAATGCCCCCGCCTGGCCGTGCACCGGTCGAACCGGCACATCTCGGCCCAGCTCATCGACGATGCGGCGGGTCGCACGCTGGTCTCCGCCTCCTCGGTGGAGTCGGACCTGCGTGCGTCCTTGGGCAAGAGCGGTGGCGGTAACGTGACAGGCGCAGAATCGGTCGGGCGGCTGCTTGGCTCGAGGGCCAAGGCGGCCGGTATCACCAAGGTGGTTTTTGACCGTGGGGGCTTCGTGTACCACGGGCGTGTCGCCGTCCTGGCTGACGCGGCACGGGCCGAGGGACTGGAGTTCTGAGCATGGTCGACACACAGTACGAAGAGCGCACCATCAAGGTGAACCGCGTGGCCAAGGTGGTCAAGGGTGGCCGGCGCTTCTCCTTTGCCGCGCTGATGGTCGTCGGCGACGGCAACGGCAAGGTCGGACTGGGCTACGGCAAGGCCAAGGAGGCCGGGCTCGCGGTCCAGAAGGGGATCGAGGAGGCGCGCAAGAACCTCTTCGAGGTGCCCCTCGCCGGCAGCACCATCGTCCACCCCGTCATCGGTGAGAGCGGTGCCGGCCGGGTCCTCCTGAAGCCCGCCGCACCGGGAACCGGCGTCATCGCCGGCGGCGCGGCCCGCCACATCCTCGAGATGGCCGGCATCCGCGACATTCTGGCCAAGTCGCTGGGCTCGTCGAACGGGATCAACGTGGCTCACGCCACTATCGCCGGGCTCAAGCAGCTCCGGCGTCCCGACGACGTGGCCGCATTGCGCGGCAAGTCGGCCGACGAGGTCACTCCCGGCGGCGTTCTGCGGGCCTACCGGGAGCGCAAGCGGGAGACCGACCTGTTCGCGGCGGAGACACGCTGACCATGGCCGCCACCACCAAGAAGCCGACGGGCGAGCCCCGCCTGCTCGTCACGCAGACCCGCTCGGCCATCGGGACCAAGCCGAAGCACCGGGGCACGCTGCGGGCCCTGGGCCTGCGCGGCATCGGTCAGTCCAACGAGCTGCCGGACCGCCCCGAAATCAGGGGCATGCTGGCCCGTGTCCCGCACCTGATCCGCATTGAGGAGATGTCGAAGTGAAACTCCACGATCTGGCGCCGCCCAAGGGCGCGACCGTCGGCCAAGCGCCGGGTCGGCCGCGGCACCGGAGGGAAGGGCCACAAGACGGCCGGCCGGGGGACCAAGGGCCAGAAGGCCCGCAACACCATGCCGGCAGGCTTCGAGGGTGGCCAGCTCCCCCTCATGCAGCGCATTCCCAAGCTCAAGGGGTTCAAGAACCCGTTCCGGATCGAGTACACGCCGGTCAACCTGGCTGCGCTCGAGGCGCTGGGAGCCGATGTGGTCACGGTCGAGGTGCTGGTAGAGGCCGGTCTGGTGCGCCCGAAGGCCCTGGTCAAGATCCTGGGGCAGGGTTCGCTCAGCCGCCCGGTCCGGGTCTCGGCCCACGCCTTCTCCAAGTCGGCCGAGGCTGCGATCACCGCCGCCGGGGGTAGCGTCGAGCGCGTGGCAATGCCTTTCGGACATGGGCGTCCGCCCGCGTCGGGCAACGCCTTGATGAACCGCTAGTGACCACCGCTCCGGGACTTCACTGAGAGGAAGGGCCATGCTCTCCCGGCTCGCCAATATTTTCAGGGTCCCCGACCTTCGGAACAAGGTCATTTTCACGCTGGCCGTCATCGCCCTGTATCAGATCGGGGCCAACGTTCCGGTGCCGGGTGTCAACTGGGCGAAGTTGCAGACCCTGGAGAGCTCGGCCTCCGCGTCGGGCGTGCTGGGCTTTTTGAACCTCTTCAGCGGTGGGGCGCTGGTGCGCCTGGCCGTCTTCGGCCTGGGCGTCATGCCCTACATCACGAGCTCCATCATCATCCAGCTGCTCTCGACGGTCATCCCCAAGCTCGAGGAGTGGCGCGACCAGGGTGCAGTCGGCCAGAAGAAGATCACGCAGACCACGCGGTACCTCACCGTGGCCCTGGCGGTCATGCAGTCCTCGGGCCTCGTCTACGCCTTCCACGGCCACGACTCGGCGCTGCTGGGGACCAGCATCGACTTGATCCCGAGCTTCAACTGGCCGCTGGCGCTGTTCATGGTGTTGATCCTGACGGCAGGGACGGCCTTCGTCATGTGGCTGGCGGAGCTCATCACCCAGCGCGGCATCGGCCAGGGCATGTCGATCCTGATCTTCGCCAACGTCGTCGCGGCCATCCCGACCGGGTTCAAGGCCATCTACGAAGAGGGCGGGATCAGCAAGTTTTCGATCATCATTCTGGTCTCGATCGTCTTGTTGGTCTTCATCGTCTTCATGGACCAGGGGCAGCGGCGCATCCCCGTCACCTTCGCCCGTCGGGTTGTGGGGCGGCGCATGTACGGCGGCAGCTCCACCTACATCCCGCTCAAGGTGAACCAGTCCGGCGTGATCCCGATCATCTTCGCCAGCTCGGTGTTGTACATCCCGGTCTTGCTCTCGAACGTCGTCCCATGGAACTGGTTCCAGAACTTCGTGCGCAACAGCCTGACCCCGACCAGCTTCTTCTACATCCTGGCCTACTTCCTGCTGATCGTGATGTTCACCTTCTTCTACGTGTACGTCGCCTTCGACCCGCACCAGCAGGCGGACCTGATCCGCAAGCAGGGTGGCTTCGTGCCCGGCATCCGGCCGGGGCCGCCCACGGAGCGCTACTTCGCGCACATCCTGAGCCGCATCACGGTGGTGGGCGCACTCTTCCTCGGTTCCGTGGCCGTGGTGCCGTCGCTGCTGATGGCGCTGTGGCACCTGAACCGGTTCCCGTTCTACGGGACCACCCTGCTGATCTCAGTGGGCGTCGCCCTCGAGACCATGCGCCAGATCGACAGCCAGTTGATGATGCGCAACTACGAGGGCTTCCTCAAGTAGGCGCCGGTGATTCCCGGGGTCAGGCTCGTGGTCCTCGGCAAGCAGGGGGCCGGGAAGGGGACGCAGTGTGTGCGCCTCTCCCATCACTACGTGGTGCCGCACGTGTCCACTGGGGACATGCTGCGCAGCGAGGTGAAGTCCCGCTCACCGCTCGGCCAGCGCGCGCACTCCCTGATGGAGCAGGGTGAGCTCATCCCCGACGAGATGGTCATGGAGATGGTGGGGGCCCGCCTCACCGAGCGCGACACCACGGGGCGCGGCTTCGTGCTCGACGGTTGCCCGCGCACCACGGTGCAGGCGGAATCGCTCGACAAGATCGTCCAGCCCTGGACCCTCGACATCGTGATCGACCTGCAGGTCCCCACCAACCTGGTCATGAAGCGCCTGGCCTCGCGCCGGGTGTGTGTGGACTGCGGTGCCAACTACTCGACCGCCGCACCGCCGCTGGTGAACTGGACGTGCGACGTCTGCGGTGGCGAGGTGGTGCAGCGGGAGGACGACACCGAGGAGGCGATTGGGCGCCGGCTCAAGCTCTACGAGGAGGAGACGGCCCCGTTGCTCGACTGGTACAAGCAGCGCAACCTCCTGACCGAGATCAACGGCACGGGCTCGCCCGATGCGGTGACCCGCCGCGTGGTCGGGGCCATCGACACGCTGCGCCAGCAGACGAGGGGCGAGGCGGACCAGTGAGGCGCAACGACGACGAGCTGGCCAAGATGCGCCGCGCCGGCAAGGTCGTGGCTGAGATGCACGAGAAGACCCGGGCCGCGGCCAAGCCCGGCGTGACGACGCTGGAGCTGGACAAGGTGGCCCGGGAGGTCCTGGACCGCCGCCGAGCCACCTCGAACTTCCTCAACTACCACGGCTTCCCGGCCGTGATCTGCACCTCCCCCAACTCCATGATCGTGCACGGCATCCCGGGCGGGTACGCGCTGGAGGAGGGGGACATCCTCTCCATCGACTGCGGCGCCATCATCGAGGGCTACCACGGCGACGCCGCCTTCACCATGGGCATCGGCACCATCTCCAAGGAGGCCCAGAAGCTGCTTGAGGTCACCGAGCGGAGCCTGTGGGCCGGGATCGAGCAGATGACCAAGGGCAACTCGCTCAACGAGATCGGCCGGGCGGTGCAGGACGTGGCCGAGGCGGCAGGCTTCAGCGTGGTCAGGGAGTACGTGGGCCACGCCATCGGGACGGCCATGCATGAGCAGCCCCAGGTCCCCAACTACTGGCCGGGCAGCAGGGGCCCCACCCTCAAGACCGGCAACGTCTTCGCCGTCGAGCCCATGGTCAACGTGGGCTCGCCCGAGACCCTGCTGCTCGACGACAATTGGAGCGTGGTCACGGCCGACGGGAGCCTTTCGGCCCACTTCGAGCACACCATCGCCATCACCCCAGACGGCCCGGAGGTCTTCACCCTGCCCTAGGGACTCGGATTCAGGGCCGGGCCAGGGCTTTCGTAAACGCCGGCTGGAAAACCCGGCCGAATGCGGTAGACTTATTCGCTGGCTCTTGGACCTGGTGCGTCCCCGCGGGGGTGTGCTGACCAGTAGCCACGCCCGATTCCGCCCCGTTCCGGCCTCGCGCCACCGGTGTGGTCGGGGCAGCACCCACAAGAACGAAGATCAGGAGAGAGTCACCTGCCCAAGCCCAAGGAAGACGCCATCGTGCTCGAAGGCACGGTGGTCGAGCCACTGCCCAATGCCATGTTCCGCGTCGAGTTGGAGAACGGACACAAGGTGCTGGCGCACAGCTCGGGGAAGATGCGGATGCATCGCATCCGCATCCTGCCGGGGGACAAGGTGCAGGTCGAGATCACTCCGTATGACCTCAACCGGGGTCGGATCACCTATCGGTACAAGTAAGTAAGGACGGCGATTCAAGTGAAGGTTCGGCCGAGCGTGAAGCCGATCTGTGAGAAGTGCAAGGTCATCCGGCGCCGCGGCGTGGTGCGGGTGATCTGCGATAACCCGCGCCACAAGCAGCGGCAGGGCTAGGAGAGGAAGACAGATGGCCCGAATTTCCGGAGTGGACATCCCGCGTGAGAAGCGGCTCGAGATCTCGCTGACCTATATCTACGGCATCGGTCCGACGCTCTCGACACAGATCTGCCAGGCCTCGGACGTGAACCCGTCCACCCGGGTCCGGGACCTGACCGATGAGGAGGTCGCCCGCCTCCGCACCTACATCGACGCCAACTTCCGGGTCGAGGGTGACCTTCGCCGCGACGTCTCCCAGGACATCAAGCGGAAGATGGAGATCAACTGCTACCAGGGAGTGCGCCACCGCAAGGGCCTGCCGGTCCACGGCCAGCGCACCCACACCAACGCCCGCACCCGCAAGGGCCCCAAGAAGACGGTGGCCGGCAAGAAGAAGGTGAAGAAGTAGTGCCCAAGTCCGCAAAGCCCGGCGTCCGCCGCCCCCGGCGCAAGGAGCGCAAGAACGTCGCCTACGGCGTGGCCCACATCAAGAGCTCCTTCAACAACACGATCGTCTCCATCGCCGACCCCGAGGGGAACATCCTCGCCTGGGCTTCGGCGGGCAACGTCGGCTTCAAGGGCTCGCGCAAGTCCACACCCTTCGCCGCCCAGCTGGCCGCCGAGGCCTGCGCCAAGCGGGCCATGGAGCACGGCGTGCGCAAGGTGGACGTCCTCGTCCGGGGGCCCGGATCGGGCCGCGAGACCGCCATCCGGTCGCTGGCCGCGGTGGGCATCGAGGTCGTCGGCATCAAGGACGTCACCCCGATCCCGCACAACGGCTGCCGCCCCAAGAAGCGGCGCCGGGTCTAGGCCGAAGAGAGAAGAAGAACCATGGCTCGATACACCGGTCCCGTCTGCCGCCTCTGCCGGCGTGAGCGGACCAAGCTGTTCTTGAAGGGCGAGCGTTGCTACTCGCTCAAGTGCCCGGTCTCCGAGGCGGTCACCGACCGCCACAGCCGCGCCTACCCGCCGGGCGAGCACGGCCGCGACCGCATGCGCCAGGGCTCCGAGTACCTGGCCCAGCTGCGTGAGAAGCAGAAGGCGCGCCGCATCTACGGCATTCTGGAGAAGCAGTTCCGCAACATGTACGAGGAGGCCAACCGCCAGGGTGGCATCACCGGTGAGAACCTGTTGCGCAACCTGGAGCTCCGCCTCGACAACGTCGTCTTCCGGGCCGGCTGGGGCGCCAGCCGGCGCCAGGCTCGCCAGTTCGTACGCCACGGGCACGTGACCGTGAACGGCAAGCGGGTCACCATCCCGAGCTATCGGGTGCGCACCGGCGAGAAGGTCGTGCTGCGCGAAGCAACCCGGGGCAACTTCCTCGTGCGCCGCAACATGGACACGCTGGAGCGCCAGACTCCCGCCTGGCTCGAGACCGGCGACGCCGGCTTCTCGGTCAACATCCTCAACCCGCCACTCCGTGAGCACATCGACGAGCCCATTCAGGAGCAGTTGATCGTCGAGCTCTACTCGAAGTAGCCCCGTCCCCTGCAACAGGAGTACCCACCATGCTGATCATCCAACGGCCGACCGTCGAGAACGTCGACGAGGAGCAGAACAATAGGCAGCGGTTCGCCATCGGCCCGCTCGACCCGGGCTTCGGCACCACGCTCGGCAACTCGCTGCGGCGCACGCTGCTCTCGTCCATCCCCGGCGGCGCCGTGACCCAGCTCCGCTTCGACGAGGCGCTCCACGAGTTCACCACGCTGCCCGGCGTCAAGGAGGATGTCACCGACATCATCCTCAACCTCAAGGACCTGCTGGTCCGGGTGCACTCCGACGAGCCGGTGACCCTGCGTCTCGACGTGCGCGGCCCGGCCGACGCCACGGCGGCCGACCTGCAGCTGACCTCCGACGTCGAGATCCTCAACCCCGACCTGCACATCGCCTCGGTCAACGCCAAGGGCCGCCTCGCCGTCGACGTGACGGTCGAGCGGGGCCGCGGCTACGCCTCGGCGGACAAGAACAAGAAGTCCTCGACCATCGGCGTCATCCCGATCGACTCCATCTTCTCGCCCGTCCACCGGGTCACCTTCGACATCGAGCCGGTGCGGGTGGAGCAGTCGACCAACTACGACCGCCTGGTGCTCGACATCGAGACCGACGGGACCATCTCGCCCCGCGAGGCGCTGGCCTCCGCCGGTGACACCCTGCGCAACCTGGTCTCGCTGGTGGCCGACCTCGAGGAGACCCCACAGGGCCTCGAGCTCGGTGACACCGGCACGACGCAGAGCGGCTCACCCGACCTCGACCTGCGCATCGAGGAGCTGGACCTCTCGGAGCGCCCGCGCAACTGCCTGAAGCGGGCGCAGATCAACACGATCGGCGAGCTGGTCGAGCGCACCATGGAGGACCTGCTGGCCATCACCAACTTCGGCCAGAAGTCGGCCGACGAGGTCGTGCAACGCCTCGACGAGCGCGGGCTGTCGCTCCGCACGAGGGACTGAGCCGCCATGCAGGCAACCCCCAAGCGCGGCCGCCGCTTCGGCGGCTCTTCGGCGCACCAGAAGTCGATGATGGGCAACCTCGTCGCCTCGCTGATCGCCGCCGAGTCCATCGTGACCACCGAGGCCAAGGCGAAAGCACTGCGGCCCGTGGCCGAGAAGTGCGTCACCGCGGCGCGCAAGGGCGGCCTGGCCAACCACCGCAACGTCGTCGCCCTGATCCGGGACAAGGACATGGCGCACAAGCTCTTCGAGGAGATCGGGCCCCGCTACTCGGAGCGCCCGGGTGGCTACACCCGCATCCTCAAGCTGGGCCCACGCCCGGGTGACAATGCGCCGATGGCGCGGATCGAGTTCGTCTAGGGGTGGAGCAACCCGCCGGCGCTGCCCTGCAGCGCTGGAGGCTCCTGATCGCCTACGACGGTGCGGCCTTCCGGGGCTTCGCCGCCCAACCAGAGATCCCGACCGTGGCCGGCGCGCTGGGCCAGGCGCTCGGGCGGACGGCCCGTCTCGACGAGGCGCCGGTCATCGCCTGCGCCGGCCGGACCGACGCCGGGGTGCACGCCCGGGGGCAGGTGATCCACGTCGATCTCCCCGCTGCCGTCTCCTCCGACGGGGTGTGGCTCGCCCGCGCCCTCAACCGCCAGCTGGCCCCCGAGATCGTCGTGCGCCGGGCCGACGCCGTCGACGCCGGCTTCGACGCCCGCCGCTCGGCAACCGCCCGGACCTACCGTTATCTCGTCTGGAACGCCCCCGCCCCCGACCCCCTGCTGGCGCCCGTGGCCTGGCACGTCCGCGACCCGCTCGACCTGAGCTCTATGCGGGGCGCCTCGGACGTCTTCCTGGGCACGCACGACTTTCGCTCGTTCTGCCGCCGGCCCGTGGGCTCGGACGCGGCCCAGCCCCTGCTCCGCCGGGTGACGACGGCCCGCTGGAGCATCGACGAGGGAAGGGAAGCGACCGATGCCGACGGCGCCACGAAGGCGACCCGGCTGCTCCGCTTCGACATCACCGCCGCCTCCTTCTGCCACCAGATGGTCCGCTCCCTAGTGGGCAGCCTGGTCGAGGTGGGCCGAGGCCGGGAGAACGCCGCCGGCCTCATGGAGCGGCTGAGGGCGGTGACGCGTCATCGCATGCCCGATCCGGCCCCGGCGCACGGGCTCTGCCTGGTGTCGGTCACCTATTGAGGCCCGGCCGCCGGCGCCCGGTCCGGCGCTCCGGCCCGGCGGCTTGCCCCCCTCTGCCAGGGGCCCTATCCTGTTACGTCGGCTCTCGGGACCCCCGGGACCGTTGAGCCCGTCCCGGGACCCAGGTCCGGAGGCAGTCTCGCCCACCACGCGGATGCGAAAGATCGGTCTTGTGCGCACATTTTCACCGAAGGTCACCGAGATACAGAGGACGTGGTTCGTCGTCGATGCCGACGGCCTCGTCCTCGGGCGCCTGGCCTCCTCGGTGGCGGCGATCCTGCGCGGCAAGCACCGTCCATACTTCGCCCCCCACGTCGACACCGGCGACCACGTGATCGTGGTCAACGCGGACAAGGTGATCCTCACCTCGGACAAGGCCGCCTCCAAGCTGGCCTACCGCCACAGCGGGTACCCGGGCGGCCTACGCTCGACCACGTACGCCAAGCTGCTCGAGGAGAAGCCCGCCGAGATGATCCGCCGTTCCGTGCGCGGCATGTTGCCCAAGAACACCCTCGGCCGCCAGATGCTCTCCAAGCTGCAGGTGTACGCCGGCCCCGACCATCCGCACTCGGCCCAGAAACCCGAGCCGCTCGAACTGCCCCAGGCCCGTCGCGCCGGCTGAGCCCGCGCCCCCGGCCGTCGCACCCCAGGAAGGACATCACCCTCGTCATGCCCGCACCAATGACTCAGACCACCGGACGTCGCAAGCAGGCCGTGGCGCGCGTGCGCTTCCGCGCCGGCCAAGGTGCCATCACGGTGAACAAGCTCCCGATCGAGCGTTACTTCACCTCGGCCACCCACCGCATGCTCGTCACCGAGCCGCTGCGGGTCACCAACCTGACCGAGGCCTACGACATCGACGCCACCATTGACGGGGGCGGGATCTCCGGGCAGGCCGGCGCCATGCGCCTCGGCATCGCGCGCAGCCTCATTGAGGTCGACCCCGAACTGCGGGGCGCCCTCAAGCGCTCCGGCCTCCTCACCCGCGACGCCCGGGAGAAGGAATCCAAGAAGTACGGCCTGAAGAAGGCCCGTAAGGCGCCGCAGTACTCGAAGCGGTAGCCATGGCGCCGACCCGCTTCGGCACCGACGGTGTGCGCGGGGTTGCGAACGAAGAGCTGACACCCGAACTGGCCCTGGCCCTCGGGCGTGCCGCCGCTCGTGTGCTTCCCGCTCCGACGTTCGTCGTCGGCCGCGACACGCGCCGCTCGGGGCCGCTCCTGCAGACCGCCTTCTCCGCCGGCCTGGCCGCCGAAGGGGCCGACGTCGTCGACCTCGGCGTCCTGCCCACCCCGGGCGTGGCCGCCGTGGCCGAGTCCCGCAAGGCGCCCGGCGCCGTGATCTCGGCCTCGCACAACCCCTTCGGCGACAACGGCATCAAGCTGTTCAGCCTGCTCGGGACGAAGCTGCCGACGGAGCTCGAGACGGAGATCGAGCGCGCACTCGACGCCATTCTGGCCGACCCGGACCGCCCGCCCCGGCGGCCGACCGGCCACGGCGTGGGGCGGATCAGTGCCGACCCGGACGGCGCCGCCGAGCTCTACCGGGCCCATCTGCTGGCCACGCTGGAGGGGCGCCGGCTCGACGGGCTCCACATCGTGGTCGACTGCGCCAACGGCGCCGCCAGCGCCATTGCGCCGCGGGTGCTGGCCGAGTCCGGCGCGCAGGTCGTTGCGCTGCACGACGCGCCCGACGGGGCGAACATCAACGACAAGTGCGGCTCGACCGACCCGGGCGAGCTGGCGCGTGCCGTCGTGGCCCAAGGAGCCGACCTCGGGCTGGCCTTCGACGGGGACGCCGACCGGGTCATCGCGGTCGACCACGACGGGAGCGTCGTGGACGGCGATGTGCTGCTGGCCCTGTTCGCGCTCGACCTGGCCGAGCGGGGCCAGCTCACCGGCAACACCGTCGCCGTCACCGTCATGACCAACCTCGGCTTCCGTCTGGCCATGGAGGCCCGCGGCATTCAGGTGCGCGAGACCGACGTGGGGGACCGCCACGTGCTGGCGGCGCTCGACGCCGACGGCCTGAGCCTGGGCGGCGAGCAGTCGGGCCACATCATCTTCCGCACCCGCTCGACCACCGGCGACGGCATCCTCACCGGCATGACCCTGGCCGACCTGATGCAGCGGGCCGGCCGCTCGCTGGCCGACCTCTCGGCCGGGCTGGTGGAGCGGGTCCCCCAGCGCCTCGTCAACGTCCCGATCCCACAGCCCGAGCGCCTGGCCGACAGCGCCGAGGTGTGGGAGGCCGTGGTGGCCGCCGAGGCCGAGCTCGGCCACGAGGGCCGGGTCCTGCTGCGCCCGAGCGGCACCGAGCCGCTGGTGCGCGTCATGGTCGAGGCGCGGGTGGAGGCCCAGGCCGACGCAGTGGCGGCCCAGCTGGCCGCCGTCGTCGAGGCCGCCCTGGGGCAGATCGAGCCACAGGCACCCAGGTAGCCTGGGGGCACTATGTGCGGCATCATCGGCGTGACGGGTGAGTCCGACGCCATCCCGATCCTCCTCGGGGCCCTGCACCAGCTCGAGTACCGCGGGTACGACTCGGCCGGGGTCGCCATGGTCGTCGACGGCGCCGACGTGGTCTGGCGGGCGCGGGCCGCCGGCGGCACGGACTCGGTCTCCAAGCTGGGCGCGCTCACGGCGACCGCGCCCACGGGGCACGCCGCCGCCATCGGGCACACCCGCTGGGCCACGCACGGCGGGCCGACGACCGAGAACGCCCACCCACACGTCGACTGCACCGGCCGGCTCGCCCTGATCCACAACGGGATCATCGAGAACCACGCCGAGCTGCGGAGCGAGCTCGAGGCCGCCGGGCACACGATGGTCTCGGCCACCGACACCGAGGTGCTGGCCCATCTGATCGAGCAGCAGATGGCCGACGTCGGCGGCCTGGCCGAGGCGGTCCGGGTCGTGCTGCCGCGCCTGCGGGGCTCGTTCTCCATTGCGGTCATCTCGGCCGACGAGCCCGACACCATCGTGGCCGCCCGGCGCAAGACGCCGCTCGTTCTGGGGCTGCACGACGGTGTGGCCTTCCTCGCCTCCGACATCCCTGCGCTCATCGGGCACACCCGCGAGGTGTACGCCCTCGCCGACGACGAGCTGGCGGTGTTGACGCCGGGCGCCCTGGCGGTGACCACGTTGGACGGCACCGCGGTCGAGCCCGAGCGGCTCACGATCACGTGGGACCTGGAGTCGGCCCAGAAGGGCGGCTTCGAGGACTACATGTCCAAGGAGATCAACGAGCAGCCGCAGGCGGTCGCCGACACGCTGCTCGACCGCCGGGGCCCGGACGGCGGACTGATGTTGGACGAGATGCGGCTGAGCGCCGACGACCTGCGCGCCATCGACAAGGTCTTCATCGTGGCCTGCGGGTCGAGCTACCACGCCGCGCTGGTGGCCAAGTACGCCATTGAGCACTGGGTGAAGCTGCCCACCGAGGTCGACATCGCCAGCGAGTTCCGCTACCGCGACCCGGTGCTCAACGAGCGGACGCTGTGTGTCGGCGTGTCGCAGTCGGGCGAGACGCTCGACACGTCCGAGGCCATGCGCGAGGCGGCCCGCCTCGGCGCCAAGGTGCTCGTCGTCTCCAACGTGGTGGATTCGTCCATGGCGCGGGCGGCCGACGGTGTGCTCTACACGCGGGCCGGACCCGAGATCGGCGTCGCCTCCACGAAGTGCCACCTGGCCCAGATTGTGGCGCTCGAGGTGCTGGGGCTGTACCTGGCCCAGCTGTACGGGACGCTGCCGCAGGCGCAGATCAACGAGACGATGAACGCCCTGGAGGATCTGCCCCGCCTGGTGGCCGGGACCCTCGAGCGGGCGGGTGACGTCGACGACGTGGCGGCCAAGCTGACCGACGCCCGTGACTTCTTCTTCCTCGGGCGCCACGTCGGCTTCCCTGTCGCGCTGGAGGGCGCGCTGAAGCTGAAGGAGCTGGCCTACCTGCGCGCCGAGGGCTACCCGGCGGGCGAGCTCAAGCACGGGCCGATCGCGCTGATCGAGCCGGGTGCGGTGGTGGTCGGGATCGCCACGCGCAATCCGCTGTGGGAGAAGATGCTGTCCAACATCGCTGAGGTGCGCAGCCGTGGTGCCACGGTCGTCCTGCTGGCCGACGACGGCGACGAGGAGTCGGCCGCGGCGGCGGACCACGTGCTGTGGGTCCCGCCGACCGCCCCGCTGCTCTCGCCCGTGGTCGGCGTGGTGCCGCTGCAACAGCTGGCCTACCGCCTGGCCCGCCTGCACGGGCACGACCCCGACCGCCCCCGCAACCTGGCCAAGACGGTGACCGTCGAGTGATCGCCGGCGTGGGCGTCGACGCGGTCGACGTGGCGCGGTTCCGGCAGGTTCTCGACCGCCGACCGTCCTTCGCCCAGCGGTGCTTCACCGAGTCCGAGCGTGCCGACGCCACCGGGTCCGCTGACGTGGCCCAGAGCCTGGCGGCGCGCTTCGCCGCCAAGGAGGCGGTCATGAAGGCGCTCGGGACCGGCATCGGGGGCTTCGCGCTCACCGACGTCGAGGTGTGCCGGACGACAGGCCAGGGCGCCACCCGCAACGCGCCCTACCTCCGGCTGCACGGCACCGCGGCCGAGCTGGCCGGCGCCCGGGGCGCCGGCACCTTCCACCTCTCCCTCACACACACGGACGGCGTAGCAATCGCCTTCGTGGTGGCGGAACGGGCCCCGTGCGCGCCGTCCTGACCCGCAACGAGATGCGGATGGCCGACGCCGCCGCGCTGGCCACCGTGTCGCACGAGACGCTGGTGGTGCGCGCCGGCACGGCGGTCGCGCACGCCGCGCTGCGGCTGCTCGGGGGCGCCTACGGCCGGCGCGTCGTCGTGGTGGCGGGCAAGGGCAGCAACGGGGCCGACGGCCGGGTCGCCGCATCCTTTCTGGCGCAGCGGGGAGCCCGGGTGCGTGTGCTCGAGGCGGCCGACGTGGTGGGTGCTGAGGCGCTGCCGCCGTGTGACCTCGTCATCGACGGCGCCTACGGGACCGGGTTCCGGGGCTCGTACGACGCCCCGCGGGTCCCTTCCGGTGCGCAGGTGCTGGCGATCGACATCCCCTCGGGCGTCGACGCCGACAGCGGAGCTGCGCCGGGCGAGGCCGTGCAGGCCGACCGGACGGTGACGTTCGCCGCGCTGAAGCCGGGGCTCTTGCAGGGTCGCGGAGCGGAGTGCAGCGGCGTCGTCGAGTTGGCCGACATCGGCGTCGGGTTCGCGACGCCGCAGGCGATGGTGGTGGAGGACGCCGACGTTGCGCTCGTGCCACGCCGGCCGCGTCAGGTCAACAAGTGGACGACAGCGGTGGGCGTGGCGGCCGGCTCGCCGGGCGTGGAGGGTGCGGCCATTCTCTGCACGCGGGGTGCCATGGCCGCCGGCGCCGGCATGATCCGGCTCGGCTCGCCGGGGGACCCGACGGCGCCCTGGCCCACCGAGGCCGTGCGCATGCACCTGCCGGGCGAGGGCTGGGCCGGCGCGTTCCTGGACGCGACGGCCAAGTGCAAGGCGGTGGTAGTTGGACCAGGGCTCGGGACCGGCGAGGAGCGGGCCGAGGAGATCAGGGCCGTCATCGCGGCCGTGCCCGTCCCGCTCGTGATCGACGCCGACGCGCTGCGCGCCCTGGGCGGCACGGCTGCGGCGCGGGTGCTCATCGAGAAACGGAGCGCGCCGAGCATCCTGACACCGCACGACGGCGAGTACGCCCGCATCAACGGCGCTGCGCCAGGGGAGGACCGCTTGGCCGCGGCGCGGGAGCTGGCCCGGGCCACCGGGGCCGTCGTGCTGTTGAAGGGGTCGCTGACCGCGGTCGCCTCTCCGGATGGCGATGTCCTACTGGCGGACGCCGGCGGGCCGGCGCTCGCCACCGCCGGGACGGGCGACGTGCTCTCCGGCATCATCGGTGCCTTCTGCGCCCGTGGCCTGCCGGCGCTGGAAGCAGCGGCGGTGGCCGCTCACGTGCACGGGCGCGCCGCGTCGCTCGGGCCGTCGCAGGGCCTGGTGGCGGGCGACCTGCCGGATCTGGTGGCGGTGTTCCTGTCGGAACTGGCCGATGACGGTGCGTGACGGCGCGCCGGTGCGGCTGGTGGTCGCGGACCAGGCGGGAGAGGACGCAGCGGTGACCATGGCCCAGGGGCGCTCGCGCCCGGCCTGGGCCGAGATCGACCTGGCCGCCGTGGCCCACAACGCATCGGTGCTGGCCCGACTGGCGGCACCGGCCGAGCTCTGCGCGGTGGTCAAGGCCCACGGCTACGGCCACGGGGGGCCGGCGGTGGCCCGGGCCGCGCTGGCCGGCGGCGCCCGGCGGCTCGCCGTGGCGCTGGTCGACGAGGGCGTCGAACTGCGGGAGCACGGGGTGACGGCGCCGGTGCTCCTCCTGAGCGAGTGCGACCCCGCCGCGGCGGCGACCGCCCTGTCCTACGGGCTCACGCCGACGCTCTACACCCCCGACGGGATCGCCGCCTTCGGCGCGGCCGCGGCGGCGGCCGGCCGGCCGGTCGCCGTGCACGTCAAGGTCGACACCGGCATGCACCGCGTCGGCGCGGCGCCCGAGGACCTGCACGCCATCGCGACGGCCGTGGTGGACGAGCCGCTGCTGCAGCTCGAGGGGATCTGGACCCACCTGCCCGTGGCCGACGGCGAAGCCGCGGACCACGCCTACACGGAGGGCCAGCTCGACCTCTTCGACCGCCTGGTGGCCGAGCTGGCCGCGGCCGGGATCGCCGCGCCGTCGCTGCACGCCGCCAACACGGCGGCCGCCATCACCTTTCCCGCGCGCCGCCACGACATCGTGCGCTGCGGCCTCGGCCTCTACGGCTACCTGCCCGCCCGTCCCGTCCAGGACGCCTTCGACGCGCAGGCGGGCGGCGAGCAGCTGCGCCCGGCCATGGCGCTCAAGGCGCGCGTGGTGGCGGTGCGCACACTCGAGGCGGGGGAGCGCCCTTCCTACGGCCGCCGGCGCCCGCTCCCCGTGCGGTCGCTCGTGGCCACCGTCCCGATCGGCTATGCCGACGGCGTGCCGCCGCGCCCTCTTCGACGGCGGCTACGAGGTGCTCATCGGTGGCGTGCGCCGCCCCTTGGCTGGCGCGGTGACGATGGACCAGATCGTGGTCGACTGCGGCGACGACGCCTCGGTGCGCCCGGGCGACGAGGTCGTGCTGCTCGGACGGCAGGGGGACGAGGTCATCACGGCCGACGACTGGGCCGCCCTGCTGGGGACGATCAGCTACGAGGTGGTGTGCGGCGTGGGGCCGCGCATGCCGCGCATCGTGGTCAACCGTCCCGACGTGCCCGGTGCCTGACGCCGGCGTCGACGCGCTCGAACGGCTGGCGGTCACCGCCTCCACGTGCACCCTCTGCCCCTTGGCCAAAGGCCGCACCCAAGTGGTGTTCGGGGTCGGCTCCGCCACGGCCGACCTGCTTTTCGTGGGCGAAGGCCCGGGCCGCGAGGAGGACCTGGCCGGTGAGCCCTTCGTCGGCCGCTCGGGCAAGCTGCTCGACCGCCTCATGTGGGAGGAGGTCGGCTTGACCCGGGCCGAGTGCTACATCGCCAACGTCGTCAAGTGCCGGCCCCCCCAGAACCGCGACCCGGCGCCGAAGGAGATAGAGGCCTGCCGGCCGTATCTCGCCGAGCAGATCGAGCTCATCGATCCCCGCGTCGTCGTCACGCTCGGGAACTTCGCCACCAAGCTCCTGCTCGAGACGACCAGGGGCATCCGGGAATTGCGCGGGCAGGTCTTCGAGCGGGGGCGGGCCAGCCTCGTTCCGACCTACCACCCGGCCTACGTGCTGCGGGCGGGCGGTGAGGCCATGGCCGAGATGCGGGCCGATTTCGTCCGGGCCAAGCGCCTGATGGCGGCGGGCGCTCCGTGAGCTGGCCGGTCGAGTGGACGAGCGAGTCACCCGAGGTGACCCGCGCCCTGGCGGGGCGCCTGGCGACGTTCTGCCTCCCCGGCGACGTCGTCCTGCTCATCGGGGACCTCGGCGCCGGCAAGACGGTCTTCGCTCAGGGCTTCGCCGCCGCCCTGGGGGTGCCGGGCCCGGTGACCAGCCCGACCTTCGCGCTGGTGCGCCACTACCGCTGCGGTGAGCGCAGCCCGGTCACGGCCCTCATCCACGCCGACGTGTACCGGACCGGCTCGCTGCACGAGGTGGCCGACCTGGCCCTGGCCGAGCTGGTCGAGGAGGACGCGGTGGCCCTCGTCGAGTGGGGCGAACTGGCGGCGCCGGCCCTGGGCGACAGCGCGCTCGAGGTCACCCTTGTCGTCCCCGATCCCGTGGGTGCGCCGGAGCGGCGCCTGCTCACCGTCGTCGGCCGAGGCCGATGGGCCGACCGGTCGGATGCGATGGCGACGTTGTCGGCGCCTGCAGCGGGGCGGACGGCGTGAGCGGGACCGTCGGCGGCGCCATGGTGGCGATCGAGACGGCCACCGAGACGGTCGGGGTGGCCGTCTGCACAGAAGCAGGTGTGCAGGCCGAGCTGACGCTGACCGGTCGCCGGCGCCACGTCGAGACGCTCACGCCCGCGTTGGAGCACCTGCTGGCCCAGCTCGATCTGGTCCCGGGTGACCTCGGCGTCGTGGCGGTCGACATCGGACCCGGGCTCTTCACCGGCCTCCGAGTGGGAGTGGCAGCGGCCAAGGGTCTGGCCCAGTCGCTCGGCATCGGGGTCCTCGGTGCGACCAGCCTGGACATCCTCACCTCGGGTGCCGCCGCGGCCGGCCTGCGCGGCCTGGTCCTCGCCTGTGTCGACGCCCGGCGCGGCGAGGTGTTCGCCGCCGTGCACGATGTCGGCCCGGCCGGGGCGGTCGCCGCGCAGCGTCTGGGGGTCGGCCTCTTCACGCCCGCGGACCTGGCAACGGCGTTGGGCGAGCTCGCCGGCACGCCCGTCCACGCCGTGGGCGACGGGGCGCTCCGCTACGCCGACGTGCTCGGGGCCGTCCCCGGGGTCGACCCCAGGTCGCCGGGCCTGGCCTTCCCGCCCCCCGCCGCGCTGATCGACATCGCCCGGGCCCGCCTGGATTCGGGCGAACCGCCAGTTCAGGCCGCAGCGGTCGTTCCTCTTTATATGCGTGAGGCGGACGCGACGAGCAACTTCGCCCGCGCCGTGCGGGCCTGAGGACGGTGGCGACGTGACGCTGCGCATCGAGAAGCTCAAGCGGAGGGACCTCCGCCACGTGCTCCGCATCGAGGCCAAGGTCTTCCCCGAGCCGTGGTCGGTCGCCGTGTTCAACTCCGAGCTGGCGCTGCGCAAGGGCCGCCTCTACCGCGCCGCCTGGGACGGCGACGAGATGGCCGGCTACATCGGCTTCATGATGGTCGACGACGAGGCGCACATGACCACCCTCGCGACGTCCCCCGCCTTCCAGCGCGCGGGCGTGGCGACCACCATGATCGTCGACGGCATCCGTACCTTGTGCGCCGGGGGGATCAAGCACATGTCGCTCGAGGTGGCAGCCAACAACGAGCCGGCGCAGGCGCTCTACCGGCGCTTCGGGTTCGCGCCGGTCGCCGTGCGCAAGAACTACTACCCGGTGACCGGGCAGGACGCGCTCGTCATGTGGGTCTACGACATCGATTCCGAGGAGTACGCCGTGCGCCTCGAGGAGCTGGCGGCGACGGGCCAGCGGGTCGAACACGGTCGCCCCCATTAGGCCGTTCGGGCGCGTCAGGCGCCTCTCACCCGCCCCTAGGGTGGGCCAGCACAGCACGGGCGGTCCCGCCCGCCGTCGGACACCACGAGAGGAGCCCTGCCATGGCCATCGAAACGATCGCGCTCGGAACCCAGGGCCTCACGGTGTCCCGCCAGGGGCTCGGCTGCATGGGGATGTCCGACTTCTACGGGCCGACCGACGACGCCGAGTCCATCGCGACCATCCACCGGGCGCTCGAGCTCGGAGTCAGATTCTTCGACACGTCGGACATGTACGGGCCCTACACGAACGAGGTCCTCGTCGGGAAGGCGCTGGGCGGGCAGCGCGGCGAAGCGGTCATCGCCACGAAGTTCGGCATCGTGCGCGACCCCGACAACCCGACGCGGCGCGCCGTCAACGGGCGGCCCGAGTACGTGCGCCAGTCCTGCGAATCCTCCCTGCAGCGGCTCGGCGTCGACCACATCGACCTCTACTACCAGCACCGGGTGGACCCCGACACCCCGATTGAGGAAACGGTCGGGGCCATGGGGGAGCTCGTGACGCAGGGCAAGGTGCGCTACCTCGGGCTCTCCGAGGCCGCGCCGGCCACCATCCGCCGGGCCCATGCCGTGCATCCGATCTCGGCCCTGCAGACCGAGTACTCGGTGTGGTCGCGCGACCCCGAGGAGGAGATCCTGCCCACGCTGCGCGCGCTCGGCATCGGGTTCGTCCCCTACAGCCCGCTCGGCCGCGGCTTCCTCACCGGCGCGCTGCGTTCGCTCGACGACCTGGACGAGAGCGACTTCCGCCGCTATCAGCCCCGCTTCCAGGGCGACAACCTGGCCGACAACGTGGCCATCGTGGAGGTCGTCGACCAGCTCGCCGCGGCCAAGGGATGCACGCCCGGGCAGATCGCGCTGGCCTTCGTCCACGCCGCGGGGCGCGATGTGGCGCCGATCCCGGGCACCAAGCGCCGCACCCTACCTGGAAGAGAACGTGGCCGCGCTGGGCGTCGAGCTGACCGGGGAAGACCTCGGCGTCCTCGACACCGTCGCCCCCGCCAAAGGCGATCGCTACGCCGACATGTCCCCCGTCAACCGGTAGGCGACGTCAGGAGCCGAGTATGCGCCGGGCCCGCCCGAGCGCGCGCCGCGGCGTGGCCTGCGTGCCGGCGACGCGCCACCAGGCCCGCTCCAGCGACGACCCCAGCGTGGGGTGGCGCGGCTTGCGGCAGACGTAGGCCAGCAGGTAGCAGTTCTCGATGTCGTCGAAGACGCCGCGCTTGGTGGCCAGCTCGGTCGGATCGAAGACGCCCCGGGCGACGGAGTCGCCGCCGTAGTTGATCCCCATGGCCCGTTCGATGACGAACCCGTTGCCGCGCAGCATGGCGGCCATTTCCGCGTGCCGGTACTCGTACTTGTGGTCGGGGTCGATGAAAGCGTCTTGCTGCAGCCGGGTCAGCTTGGCGTTCGGCGTGTCGAGGGCCAGGACACCGCCCGGCCTGAGCACGCGGCGCGCCTCGGCCAGGACCAGTTCGGCCTCGCTGCGCGTGATGTGCTCGATGCTCTCCCCGCTGTAGACCATGTCGAACGACGCCGACGGGTAGCTGCTGAGGTCGGTCATGGAGTGGTAGCGGTAGGCGACCCGGCCGCCGGGGACGTCGACCGTCGTCTGTGTCTGGCCGTCCTGGTACAGCTCGTGGCGGTCCTCGCTCGGCAGATCGACGATGACGATCTCCTGGAAGGCGTAGGGATAGCCCATCAGGACGAGCGCGCCGTAGGGGACGCCGAGCGCCACGCCGCCGATGTCGAGGATGCGCCTCGCCCGCGGCAGACTGCGGATGAAGATCCCGCGCCCGTAGTGCAGCGATGGGCCGAACTCGGTCATGGGCTGGGCGTGGCTCCACTCCGCCGAGTGGATCAGCCACTCCATCAGCTGGCGCGGCGTCTTCGTGCCCTGCTCGAGCTCGGCCACGAAGGGATCGTCCGGGGCTGGGTCACGGCCGAAGAGGAGGTGGAACAGCCCCCGGTGGAGCTCGGGGGCCGGGAGGTCCTCGATGAGCCCCGAGTCCGGGACCGTGACCGTGGGAGCCGCGTGCCCCCGCGACCAGCGCAGACGGCCGGACCTGGACTCGGCCTGCATGCCGCCGACTGTACCCGGCCCCATGAGCGTCAGACGTTCTCGGTGGGCCGGCGCACCGCGTCGTTGGCCGCGCACTGCTCGTACAACACGCTGGTGATGATGCCGAGCGGATCGGTGGCAGCGATCTCGGCCTGGAGCGCCTGCGCCCGTTGCCGGTACGAGCCCCGCTGCAGCACGCGCCGGACAGCCCGCGCCACCATGGCCGGTGAGGGCCGTCCCGTGTGCAGGTTGACGCCCGCGCCCGACCACTGCACGCGGGCCGCCACCTCGGGTTTGTCCTCGCTGTCGCCGGCGACCACGAGGGGGACGCCGTGGGCGAGCGCCTGTTGCACGCCGCCGTAGCCCCCGTTGGTCACCATGACGTCGACATGGGGGAGGAGGAGATCGTGCGGTACGAAGCGCTCCAGCCGGACATTGGCTGGCAGCTCCCGCCGCAGGGGCGAGGGGTCCGGCCCTCCGGTCGTCGCCACGACCAGGACGTCGTCGTCGGCCAGGGCCCGGGTCGTCACGAGCAGGAGCCGGCCGAGGTCCGCGTTGTCGAGCGTGCCCTGGGTGACGTGGACCACCGGTCGGCCACGTCCGAGCTCGTCCCACCAGGGCGGTTGTTCGAAGGAGCGTGCCGGTGGGACGAGGATCGGTCCGACGAAGCGCACCGAGGGGGCGAGGTCCGAGCGCGGGTATTCGAAGCCCGCCACCGTTGCCTGCAAGAAGGCGTCGACCACCTTGGGCTGGATGTCGACGAAGTAGCCGGGAAATCCGTCGGGCGCGCCGGCCTCGGCCAGCCGACGCCGGGCGAAGCGCTGAATGTCGGCCAGCGCGAAGTGCTCGGTGCGCCCAGTTCATCACCGCGTTGCGCAGCGCGGCGCAACGGATCGGTCCCGGGCTGGAACGCCACCCCGAACGGCGCCGTGTCCCGGCTGTTCGACGCGTACGGCATGACGCCGATACACACCAGCGCCGGCCGCGCCGGGCGCGGCCCCAGTGCCAGGGGAACGGCGCCGAGGAACATGGTGTCGACCACGATGCAGTCGGCCGCGAAGTCCTGCAAGATTCCACGCAGGTCGCGGCTCTGGCCCGGGACGGGACCGATGAAGATCCGGCGCAGGTCGTCCTTCACCCCCCGGACGCCGCGCTTGGAGGACGACTCGCGCTCGGGGTTGGCCACCATCAGGTCATGCGCGTCGTCCTCGGCCGCAAAGGGCACGAAGCGCGCGCCCGTTGCCTGAATCGTCTGGCGGTAGTGCTCCGTGGTGAAGAACACGACCTCGTGTCCGTCGCCGACGAGGCGGCCGGCCAGCGCGACCAAGGGCGCCGTGTGCCCCTGGGCCGGCGTTGTACACAGGACGAAGCGCCGCCGCTCGGGCGTCATGGCGTCACGACGGCGCCCCCCCAGGGCGGGAGCGTCAAGGTCCCGTCGGCGCGGGAGCCCTCCAGGCTGTGCTCGGTGCTCACCGTCACCGTCCCGGCCACTTCGCCGTAGGACACCGTCTCGCTCGACATGTTGAGCAACACGGTGACGTCGCCGCGGGCATAGACCCACGTGTCCTCGGGGGAGGGGAGCGAACGGTACGAGCCGACGGCGAGGTCCTCGCTGGCCCCCCGGGCCGCGATGGCGCGGCGGCACAGCTCGAGGGCCGAGTCGGGGTCGCCCTCCTGGTCGGCCACGTTGCACAGCGCCGGGTCGGTCATGGGCAGCCACGGACGTACGCCGGCGGAGGTGAAGCCGCCGCCCGGTTCGCGCGTTCCACGGCATCGGCGTGCGCTCGGCGTCGCGTCCCTTGTAGTACGGCCAGAAGCGGACACCGACGGCGTCGAGGACGTCCTCGCGCTGCAGGGTCCCGTCGACGAGCCCGATCTCGTCGCCCTGGTAGAGGAAGGGCGTGCCGCGCAGGGTGAGCAGGAGCAGCAGTGCCAGCTTGACCTTGGCCACGTCGCCGGACGCCCAGCGGGTGGCCAGCCGCGAGACGTCGTGGTTGGACCCCGTCCAGATGGGCCAGGCGCCCTCGGGCAGCAGTGCTTCGGTCTCCTCCACCACGGCACGGAGCGCGTCCGCCTCGAAGGGCGCGTTGATGAACACGAAGTTGAAGCCGCCGTGCAGCTCGTCGTGCCCGTCGCCGTAGAAGTCCATAAGGACGGGCAGCTGCTCCACGTTGGTCTCGCCGATGAGGAGCCGGGCCGGCTCGTAGCCGTCCGCAATGGTGCGCCAGCGCTTCAGGATGTCGTGGGCCTCGGGGCGGTCGGTGTTGTAGACGGCGCGCTGGCCCATGAACTGCTGGTCGAGCGGGTCGTCCTCGGTGGCCGGCGGGTTGTCGCGCAGCCCCTTGTCCTTGATCATCATGTTGCAGACGTCGATGCGGAACCCCGCTACGCCCCGGTCCCACCAGAAGCGCACGATGTCGTCGAACTCGCGCCGCACCTGTTCGTCCCACCAGTTCAGGTCCGGCTGCTGGGCCTCGAAGTTGTGCAGGTAGTACTGGCCGCTGGCCTCGTCGAACTCCCAGGCGGGGCCCCCGAAGATGCTGCCCCAGTTGTTCGGCAACGTGCCGTCCGCCTTGGAGCCGGCCCAGACGTAGTAGTCGCGGTGCGCCGACCCCCGCCCGCTCAGCGAGTCGACGAACCACGCGTGCTGGTCGCTGGTGTGGTTGGGCACCAGGTCCATGAGGATACGGATGCCACGCGTACCCGCCTCGCGCACCAGGGTGTCGAGGTCGTCGAGGTTCCCGAAGGAGGGGTCGATGTCGCGGTAGTCCGACACGTCGTAGCCCCAGTCGCGGTTGGGCGAGCACGTGACCGGGGACAACCACACGCCGGTGATGCCGAGGCGCGCCAGGTGGTCGAGCTTCGACACGATGCCCGGCAGGTCGCCCACGCCGTCCCCGTCGCTGTCGGCGTAGGAGCGGGGGTAGATCTGGTAGAAGACGCCCCCGTGCCACCAGCGGTCGGGGTCACTCTTGGGGTTGGCTGCGGCCATGGGGCGTCCTCCGGCTCGTGGCGGTCGCCCGGGAGCGTACCGACACGCGCCGGGGCCACGCCGACGGCGCCGGCCGTCGTCAGTGCCGGGCCTGCACCGTCGAGAGCACCTGCTCTTCCAACGGGGCCGGGAAGGCCGAGCCGTTGCCGTTGAACGTCATCTGGTGCAGCAGCGCACCGGAGACGAAGTCGACCTGCGTGCTCGTGACGGTCAGCACCCGTCCACCACGGGCGATCGGGATGGTCACGGTGAAGCCGGTCAGGTGCAGGGCGGCCGCGGCGGCGGGCAGGTCGGCGAAGCTGACGACCCCAACGGTGGTGGTGCTCCCCGCCTCCTGCTGCATGTTCCGCTGCAGCGCCAGGCTGGCCACTCGATTCATGCACCCGGTGGTCTTGGAGCTGGCCAGGGCGGCGTACTCGGCCCGGGCCTGGGCCGCCGAGGTGTAGACCGAGACGCTGTCCTCGACGGCGTCGACCTGTCCGGTGCTGGTGAAGTCGGCGCTGTTCACCTTGGTCGGGGCCACGGCGACGACGCGTGCGGGCACCCCGACGCAGCGGGCCAGCTTGGACGACCAGGGTGTCACCCGGGTCGGTGCAGCCGGAGTGCCACCGGCGGTCCATCCCGACGGCAGGTCCGACAGGCGCAGCAGCGCCGCCGTGCCCCGTGCCACCGTCTTCGACGCCACCGCAGCGGCGTGGGGCGTGGACGTCGACGGCATGGAGTGGCCGGCCGTGGCCGGCGCTGTACCGGCGTCGGCCAGCGCGTCACCCCCGGTCGCCTGACCGATCAGGCCCCCGGCCAGGGCTGCGACGAAGATCCCTCCGAACGTCCACCTGACGGCCCGCCGCCAGTGCTCCATCCCTGCCTGGGCCATGTTCGCCCCCTCCTGCTCCATGAGCGGCTGGCGCCGGTGCCCGGGCGGGGCGGTGGCGCGCTGCGCTCTCCCACCGAGGAGAACAGGCCCCGGGCCGGAACCACACGGCTGGTGCAGCCCCGTTCCGGCCGGAATTTTCGGGCAGGCCCGGGTCTCCCCCTTGCCAAGTCCCGGCCCGGCCCGCTATCGTTGGCACTCGCAACCCGAGAGTGCTAACGAAGTGCCAAGGAGGCCCGTTCCAAAATGAGTCTGCAACCCCTCGATGACCGGATTGTCGTCCGCCCCGGCGAGTCCGAGGAGACCACCGCCTCTGGCCTGGTCATTCCCGACACCGCCAAGGAGAAGCCCCAGCAGGGCGAGGTCCTGGCCGTAGGCCCGGGACGCCGCTCCGAGGACACCGGCGAGCTGATCCCGCTCGACGTCAAGGTCGGCGACACCGTCGTCTACTCCAAGTACGGAGGCACCGAGTACATCCTCGATGGCGAGGACGTCCTCATCCTGTCCGCCCGCGACATCCTGGCCAAGATCGCCTGATCTTTTGGCAGTCCGCCGCCCCGGTGCAATCCGGGCCGGCGCGGCGGCCCCCCTTCTGTTCAACCTGAGATTCGAGGACTCGAGAGGAGTTCGACACAGTCATGCCCAAGATCCTGAAGTTTGACGAGGCCGCCCGGCGCGGGCTCGAGGCCGGCGTCAACAAGCTGGCCGACACCGTGAAGGTCACGCTGGGGCCCAAAGGCCGCAACGTGGTCATCGAGAAGAAGTTCGGCGCGCCGACTATCACCAACGACGGCGTGTCCATCGCCCGCGAGGTGGAGCTGGACGACCCGTTCGAGAACATGGGTGCCCAGCTGGTCAAGGAGGTCGCCACCAAGACCAACGACGTGGCCGGTGACGGCACCACGACGGCCACCGTGCTGGCCCAGTCACTGATCGCCGAGGGGCTGCGCAACGTCGCCGCCGGCGCCAGCCCGACCGGCCTCAAGCGCGGCATGGAGAAGGGCGTCAAGGCTGCGGTGGACAACATCGCCAAGCAGGCCAAGGACGTCGGGGGCAAGACCGAGATCGCCCAGGTCGCCTCTATCTCGGCGGCGGACACCGCCATCGGTGACGTCCTGGCCGACGCCATCGACAAGGTCGGCAAGGACGGCACCGTGACCGTCGAGGAGTCCAACACCTTCGGCATCGAGCTCGAGCTCACCGAGGGCATGCAGTTCGACAAGGGCTTCCTGTCGCCGTACTTCGTGACCGACCCCGAGCGCCAGGAGGCCGTGCTCGACGAGCCGGTCATCCTGTTCTACAACTCCAAGGTCAGCGCCGTGCACGATCTCGTCCCGGTGCTCGAGAAGGTCATGCAGACCGGCAAGCCGCTGCTGATCATTGCGGAGGACGTCGAGGGCGAGGCCCTGGCGACCCTGGTCGTGAACAAGATCCGTGGCACCTTCACCTCGGTGGCCGTCAAGGCCCCGGGCTTCGGCGAGCGCCGCAAGGAGATGCTCCAGGACATGGCCGTCCTCACCGGCGCCCAGGTCATTAGCGAGGAGATCGGCCTCAAGCTGGAGAACGCCACCATCGACCTGCTGGGCAGCGCCCGGCGCGTCATCGTCACGAAGGACGACACCACCATCGTGGAGGGTGCCGGCTCGTCCGAGGACGTGAAGGGCCGCGTCGCCCAGATCAAGCGTGCCATTGACGACACCGACTCGGACTGGGACCGCGAGAAGCTCCAAGAGCGCCTGGCCAAGCTGGCCGGCGGCGTGGCCGTCGTCAAGGTCGGTGCCGCCACCGAGGTGGAGCTCAAGGAGAAGAAGCACCGCATTGAGGACGCGCTGTCCGCCACCCGCGCTGCGGTGGAGGAGGGCATCGTGGCCGGCGGTGGCACCGCACTCATCCGGGCCCGCAAGTCGGTGCTGGACCTGGCCGACACGCTCGAGGGCGACGAGGCCACCGGGGCCCGCATCGTGGCGCAGGCGCTCGAGGCTCCGCTCAAGTGGATCGCCTTCAACGCCGGCCTCGAGGGCGCAGTCCTGGTGAACACCGTGGAGTCCGCCAAGGGCAACCACGGCCTCAACGCCGCCACGGGCGAAATGGAGGACCTGGTCAAGGCCGGCATCATCGACCCGGCCAAGGTCACCCGTTCGGCCCTGCAGAACGCGGCCTCCATCGCCGGCCTGCTGCTCACCACCGAGGCCCTCGTGGCCGACAAGCCCGAGAAGGTGGACGCCGCTGCGGCGGCGGCCGCCATGGCGGGCGGCGGCATGGGCGGTATGGGTGGCATGGGCGGGATGATGTAGTTCCCGCACCAACGTTTGTTGTGTGTGCGGTGGCCGGGCTTCGGGCCCGGCCACCGGCGCGTCCGACGATGTGGCGCGCAGACACACGGGGGAGGCGGCGGTACGCTGCACAGCGTGTCGGGCTTCGCGGCCGGGCCTCCGGGCCCGGCTGCGGCGCGTCACGGCGTTGGTGCCCGCGAGCACGCCCCACCATCCGTCCTGCACCCCGGCCAGATGCTGACCTTTCAACTGCGCGCCCGACCACGAGCACGTGATCGGCTACTTTGACTACACGGTGGAGAACGACTGAACCGTTCCCCGCAACCGGTCGCTCCCCGCCGGTCCCGGTCAGGCGATGGCGTGGACGACGGCGCGGTAGTTGGCGGTCGGCGCCGAGGGAGCGGGTGGGACATAGCCGGCAAGTCGCCGCCCGATCCTGACCGGCAGCGATGCCGCGGGCTCCGGCGGTGCCGACGGCGGACCGACGACGGTGCGCACCTCCGAGAAGCCGGCCGCCCGGCACAGGTTGTGCAGCGCCTCGATGGTGGGCACGTACCAGTTGCCGAAGTCGATCCGCAGCGAGCTGCCGGCGTGGAAACGCAGCAGCGCTTCGTGGTCCAGCCCTTCGAGGTGCACGGCCTCCGTCTCAATGACGGCCACCTCCTTGGTCACGCGGCGCAGCCGCTCCAGACAGATCAAGGGTTCTTTCATGTGGTACAGCACTCCGAGGTAGAGGACGACGTCGAACTGACCCACCTGGGCGAGGTCGATCGTCTGGAAGTCGGCCACGATCGGCTCGACCTGCGACCCCAGCGCAGCCGCGGCCAGTTCGAAACCGCGCCGTCCCGGTAGCTCGGGCCGCCAGAAGTCGGTCTCGTCCCGCGACTGGTCGGGCAGGGTGCCGTTCTGGATGCACTCGGCCCAGTAGTGGCCTCGGGCCTCCCAGTCGACGCCCCAGGCGTAGTGGTCGAGTGCCACGACTCTGGAGGCCCCGGACTGCTCGGCCAAGAACGAGTACTTGCCGTCCCAGGCCCCGATGTCGAGCACGCTGCGCCCCGTCACGTCGGGGAGGATGCCCGGCACGACCTCCTGGGCGCTGTCGCCCTTCGTGACGACGCCATGGCCCAGGTCGATGGTGTGATACCAGTGCAACTCGTCTGCTTGGGCCTGCAACTCTTCCGGGGACGCCATCGCTGCGAGAGCGTAGCGAGGCGCCCGTGACCCGTCGGGCGACAGGCGGTCGAGCCGAGGGCGACCAGGTCGCCGGTAGCGTGCCGGGGATGCCCCGTTCGGTGCCACCCCAGGTGATCCCGCGCCCCGTCTCCTGGCGGCCCGGCGTACCGGCGGCGTGGGCCGGCGCCCCCACGGCGCGTCGCACGGGGATCGACATCGACCGTGTGCTCCACGCGCTCGACGCCGTGGGCCAGCGTGGCCCCGTGCCCGACGACGTCGGAGGGGACGCCATGTTCGCCGGGGCCACCATCGTCAACGAGTCCGAACTGCCGACAGTGAGTTACGTCAACGCCGGCGTCCTCGCCGCGCTCTTCGAGGAGGAGGGCGAGGCCCGGGTGATCCTGACCCGGCGTTCCTCGGGCCTGCGCACGCACAAGGGAGAGGTCAGCTTCCCGGGCGGGCGGGTCAACAAGGGGGAGGACACGGCAGCGGCGGCGCGGCGCGAGGCCCACGAGGAGGTCGACCTCGACCCCGCCCTGGTGACGATGGTGGGTTGGCTGCACCCGGTCACCACGCTGGCCTCGCCTGCGCTCATCGTCCCGGTGGTCGCCACCCTGCCCGGACGGCCGCGTCTGGTGGCCAGCCCGGGCGAGGTGGAGCGGGTCTTCGACGTGACGCTGGCGGAACTGGCCGACCCGGCCATCTTCCACGAGGAGCGCTGGAAGGTCCCCGGGCGCATCATCCCGGGGAGTCCTGACAACTCGTTCGCGGTGCGGTTCTTCGAGGTCTCCGGCGAAATGATCTGGGGCGCCACCGCCCGCATGATCTCCGAGCTCATCACCATCGTCGTGACGGGGGAGACCGGCCTCTGACCGTCCGGCCGGCGCGGGTCAGTCCGTGAAGCCGACCGACAAATGGCCGAGCGCGCCGAACGAGACGCTGAGTTCGTCGCCCGGGGCCACGGCGATCGGCGCCACCACCGACCCGGCGATGATCCGGTCACCCGCTTCGAGCGCGGCGCCGTGGGCGGCGAGATACGACCGCACGAACGACACCGTGGTCGCCGGGTCCTCCACTATCCGTCCTTCGGCCACCACCGCGCCGGCCTTGGTCACGGCCGCCACCATGGCCCAGGGGTCGACACCGGGGACCTCGGCGCCGAAGAGCACGCCCCGGTGGCAGATGTTGCCGGCCAGGACCGGCTCGATGTCGTCGAAGGAGATGGAGAGGTCGACCAGTTCGAGGGCCGGCGCCAGCCCGGCGACCCCGCCGTCGGGCCCAACTCGGACGGCCACCTCGACTTCGAGCGCGGGGGCGACCCACCCCGCCACGGACACCGTCGCCCCGTCGGGCGACACCCCGGTGTCGACCATGTAGCCGACCACCGCCTCGGTCAGCCCGAAGTGCTCCTGAATGGCGGGCGTGTTGAAGCCGATCTTCCAGCCGACCGGTGTCGCACCGGCGGCGAGCTCGGCGTCGCGCCGTGCCAGCTGGGCGCGCATGCCGCGGGACACGGAGGCGGCGCTGTCCCGGTCGGGCATGGGATGAGTCTCGCGCCGGTCGCCGGGTGACGGACTAGAGATCGCTGGGGGAGTTGGTCTCCCCGGTGCTCCCGCCACCCCCGGTGCTCCCGCTCTGGCCGCCGCCCCCGCCGAAGGTGCCGCCGCCGCCGAAAGGCCCGCGCCCGCCGCCGAAGGGGCCGCGCCCGCCACCGCGGCCCCGCCCGCGGGCTCTGTAGCGGAGCGCCATCACGCCGACGGCCAAGAGGATGAAGACGGCGGAGACCCAGGGCGACGCGCTGGAGTGCGCCGCCAGGAGCTGAGGGATGGCCACGGTGGCCACCGTAGGGCAGCGGACGGAAGAGTCCGGGTCGGCCCCTGTTTTGGGCGCGTCCGACGCACAATTCGTGCCCGGGGACGGCCGGAAGAGCGGACGCGGGAGAGTAGGGTGGAGGATCGTCGGCGTGTCGGCCCGGCGTTCGCAATTGATGTCGAGAAGACATGCCGGTGTGGTTCGTGAGCCGTACCGGCCCCACGAATGCCGGAGGGCGAGCACATTGGCAGAGATCGAGATCGGCATCTTCAAGTCGGGGCGGCAGGCCTACGGGTTCGACGACATCGCCATCGTCCCGAGCAGGCGGACCCGCGACCCCGAGGACGTCGACATCTCCTGGGAGATCGACGCGTACCGCTTCGACCTTCCGGTGCTCGGCGCGGCCATGGACGGGGTGATGAGCCCGGCGACCGCCATCGAGCTCGGCCAGCTCGGCGGCCTGGGCGTCCTGAACCTCGAAGGCCTGTGGACCCGCTACGAGGACCCCACCGCGCTCTTCGACGAGATCCGCGAGCTCGATGACGACAAGGCGACCTCGCGCATGCAGCAGATGTACCAGGAACCGATCATCCCCGAGCTGGTCACGGCCCGCATCAGGCAGATGAAGGAGGCCGGCATCACGACGGCTGCCTCGGTGACCCCCCAGCGCACCGAGTCGCTGGCCCAGGCCTGCCTGGCCGCCGAGCTCGACATCCTGGTGATCCAGGGGACGGTGGTCTCGGCCGAGCACGTGTCGAAGACGTCGGAGCCGCTCAACCTCAAGCGCTTCATCCGTGAGTTCGACATCCCCGTCATCGTCGGCGGGTGCGCCTCATATCAGGCCGGCCTGCACCTCATGCGCACCGGTGCCGTGGGCGTGCTCGTCGGCGTCGGGCCCGGCAACGCCTGCACCACCCGCGGCGTGCTCGGGCTGGGCGTGCCCCAGGCCACCGCCATCGCGGATGTGGCGGGCGCCCGCATGCGCCACCTCGACGAGACCGGGGTGTACGTGCACGTCATCGCCGACGGCGGGATGTCCAAGGGGGGCGACATCGCCAAGGCCATCGCCTGCGGGGCCGACGCCGTCATGCTCGGCTCGCCCTTCTCCTCCGCCGTGGAGGCACCGGCCCGCGGCTTCCACTGGGGCATGGCCACCTTCCATCCGACGCTGCCCCGCGGCGCCCGGGTCCGCACCTCGGTGCGCGGCAGCCTGCGCGAGATCCTGCTCGGCCCCGCCCACGAGAATGACGGCCGCATGAACCTGTTCGGCGCGCTCAGGACCGCCATGGCGACCTGCGGGTACGAGACGGTCAAGGAGTTCCAGAAGGCCGAGGTCATGGTCGCCCCGTCACTGCAGACCGAGGGGAAGTACTTCCAGCGGTCCCAGGGCGTGGGGATGGGACACTGAGGCTGAGGCCGGGGCCGGGTCCGATGAGCACGAGTCGGTGACGACCGACACCGACACCATCCTCGTCGTCGACTTCGGCGCCCAGTACGCCCGCCTGATCGCCCGCCGGGTCCGTGAGGCGCACGTCTACTCGGAGATCGTGTCGCCGGCCATCTCGCTCGACGAGATCAAGGCCCGCGCCCCCAAGGGCATCATCTTCAGCGGCGGCCCCAAGTCGGTGTACGAAACACCGGCCCCCACTATCGACGCCGGCGTGTACGAGCTCGGCATCCCGATCCTCGGGCTCTGCTACGGCGCGCAGCTCATGGCGCTGCAGCTCGGGGGCACCGTGTCGCGCACCGGCCAGGGCGAGTACGGGCGCACGGAGCTGACCCAGCGCGGCGCCTCGCCGCTCAGTCCGGACTGGCCGGCGACGTCGAGCGTCTGGATGAGCCACGGCGACGCCATCACCGCCGTGCCGGAAGGGTTCACGGCGACGGCCACCAGTGCCGGTGCGCCGGTGGCGGCCATGCACGACGCCGAGCGCCGGCTCTTCGGGCTGCAGTTCCACCCCGAGGTCGTGCACACCGACCGGGGCAGCGAGGTCTTCGACCACTTCCTCATCGACGTGTGCGGTTGCCTGCCGGGCTGGACGCACGTTTCTATCATCGAGCAGCAGGTGGCGGCGGTGCGGGCCCAGGTCGGAACCGACCGCGTCCTGTGCGCGCTGAGCGGCGGCGTGGACTCGGCGGTGGCGGCGGCGCTCGTGCACAAGGCGGTGGGTGACCAGCTCACCTGTGTCTTCGTCGACACCGGCCTCATGCGCTCGGGCGAGGCCGATCAGGTCGAGGACACCTTCCGCCGTCAGTTCAAGATGGACCTCGTCCACGTGAAGGCGGCCGACCGCTACTTCGCCGCGCTGGCGGGCGTGACCGACCCGGAGCGCAAGCGCAAGATCATCGGCGAGCTCTTCATCCGGATCTTCGAGGAGGTGGCGCGTGACCTCGGTGCCGGGACGGCCGAAGCGGAGGGCTCGCCGAGCGAGGCCGGGACGACCGGTACCGGCGAGGGACCGCGCTTCTTGGTGCAGGGCACGCTCTACCCCGACGTGATCGAGTCGGGGAGCGACACCGCGGCCAACATCAAGTCGCATCACAACGTGGGCGGCCTGCCCGAGGACCTGGCCTTCGATCTGGTCGAGCCCCTGCGCCTGTTGTTCAAGGACGAGGTGCGCGCCGTCGGCGAGGAGCTCGGCCTGCCGCACGAGATCGTGTGGCGCCAGCCCTTCCCGGGGCCGGGGCTGGGCGTGCGCATCATCGGAGAGGTCACACGCGAGCGCGCCGAGATCCTGCGCAACGCCGACGCGGTGGTCGTCGAGGAGATCCGCCGGGCCGGTCTCTACCGCGAGCTGTGGCAGAGCTTCGCCGTCCTGCCGGCCGTCCGCACCGTCGGCGTGATGGGCGACGGCCGTACCTACGCCTACCCCGTCGTCATCCGGGCGGTCACGAGTGACGACGCCATGACGGCGGACTGGGCCCGGCTTCCGTACGACCTGGTCGAGCGGATCGCCTCCCGCATCATCAACGAGGTGGAGGGCGTCAACCGGGTGGCACTCGACGTGACGTCGAAGCCGCCCGGGACCATTGAGTGGGAGTGACCGTGACGCCGGGGAGCGGCGAGCACGCGCGCCTGTTCGACGTGACTGACGAGGAGGTGGGCGCCGAGGCCGCGGCGGTCACCGACGCCGAGGACGACCTCGCCATCACGACGGCGGAGGGGGCCGACGACGGCCGGCGCCGGCGCCGGCGCAGCGCCACCTCGACCGGCGCATTCTCCGGCCGGCCCGCGGCGCTGGTCGACGACCTCACCCTGCCGCAGCGGGCCGCCGTGGAGCATCGCGGCGGCCCTCTCCTGATCATTGCCGGGGCCGGCTCGGGCAAGACACGGGTGCTCACCCGCCGCATCGCGCACCTGCTCGCCACCGGTGACGCGCCACCCTGGGGGATCCTCGCCATCACCTTCACCAACAAGGCGGCAGGGGAGATGCGCACGCGGGTAGCCGACCTGGTCGGTCCGCCCGCCGAGCGGATGTGGGTCTCCACCTTCCACTCGGCCTGCCTGCGCATCCTGCGCGCCAACGCCGACCGTCTGGGTTACCGCTCCGCTTTCACGGTGTACGACGACACCGACTCGCGCCGCCTGATCGAGATGATCACGGCCGAGCTCGGCTTCGACCAGAAGCGCCTCCCCTCGCGGGCGGTGCAGGGGGTCATCAGCCAGGCCAAGTCCGAGCTGGTGGACTACGAGACGTTCCGCGAGGACGCCCGCAACGGGCCGGACCCGTTCCGCAAGCGCATCGCCGACGTCTACGCCCAGTACCAGGGCCGGCTGCTCGGGGCGAACGCGCTCGACTTCGACGACCTGCTGATGGTGACGGCCAACCTGCTGCAGGCCTACGACGACGTGCGCGCCAAATACCAGGAGCGCTTCCGGCACATCCTCGTCGACGAGTTCCAGGACACGAACCACGCGCAGAACGAGATCGTCAAGTTGCTCGGCGAGGCGCACGGCAATGTGTGCGTGGTCGGCGACTCCGACCAGTCCGTGTACCGCTGGCGCGGTGCCGACATCCGCAACATCTTGGAGTTCGAGCGTGCCTTCCCCAACGTGACCACCATCATGCTGGAGCAGAACTTCCGCTCGACCCAGACCATCCTCGATGCGGCGAACGCCGTCATCGCCAACAACGTCGGCCGGCAACCGAAGGAGCTCTTCACCGTCGGCGACACGGGGGGCCCGGTCGTGCGGTACCGGGCCGAGGACGAGCGCGACGAGGCGAACTGGGTGGCCAGCGAGATCCTGCGGCAGCACGCGTCGGGCGGGCTCACCTGGGGCGACTTCGCCGTCTTCTACCGCACCAACGCGCAGAGCCGACCGCTCGAGCTGTCCATGCAATTCAGCGGCATCCCCTACAAGGTGGTGGGCGGCGCCAAGTTCTACGACCGCAAGGAGATCAAGGACATCCTGGCCTTCGTGCGCGTCCTGGCCAATCCGGACGACGAGGTGTCGGCGCGGCGCATCGTCAACGTCCCCAAGCGCGGCATCGGCGACACCTCGGTGGCCCGCCTGGCGGCCTGGGCCCAGGTGGAGCACGTCCCGTTCAGCGCGGCCATCGACCGCGCCGAGGGCGCCGGCCTCACCGGCAAGGCCCTCAAGGGCGCCGAGCAACTCGCCAAGACGCTGGCCGAGCTGCGCCCGCTGGTCCAGACGGTGAACCCGGCCGACTTTGTGCAGCTGGTGGCGGAGCGCACGGGCTACCTGGCCGAGCTGGTGGCGGAGCACACGCACGAGGCCGACGGGCGGATCGAGAACCTGGCCGAGCTGGCCAGCCAGGCCGCCGACTTCGACGACGTCGTCGGATTCCTCGAGACGGTGGCGCTGGTGGCCGACTCCGACGAGATCGACAGCGACGGGACCCGCGTCTCGTTGATGACGCTGCACACCGCCAAGGGACTGGAGTACCCGGCCGTCTTCGTGGTCGGGCTCGAAGAGGGGATCTTCCCGCACTTCCGCTCCCTGGCCGAGCCGAGCGAGCTCGAGGAGGAGCGCCGTCTCTTCTATGTCGGGATCACCCGGGCCCGCCAGCACCTGGCCATTTCGCACGCCTGGTCGCGGACAGCCTGGGGCAAGACCCAGCCGGCCATGCCGAGCCGCTTCGTCACCGAGGTGCCCGCGCACCTGGTCGAGGACGTCGGGCTCGGGTCGCCCCGGCATGGCTCGGGCTACGACTCGCTCTCGGGCGAGGAGCACCTGCCGGGTGCGACCTTCGCCCCGGCCGTCCCCCTGGCCGCTGTCTCACGAGCCGCCCGGTCCGGTCCGGGTGGCGGGGCCGCCCCGCGGGGCAGCACCGGCGCCGAGGACCTCGGCCTGGTCGCCGGGGACGAGGTGGTGCACGACCACTGGGGCCGCGGCGTCGTCATCAGCGCCAAGGGCGAGGGATCCCGCGCCCAGGCCACCGTCCACTTCGACTCGGTGGGGAAGAAGAACCTGCTCTTGACGGCCACGCCGCTCAGGCGGGCCTGAGAGTTCCCGGTCTGGCGTCCACACCAGGGCGTCCGTATCCTGGGACGAGCATGAAACGTCCCTACAGGGTGGTCGTGGCCAAGCCGGGCCTCGACGGCCACGACCGCGGGGCCAAGGTGATCGCCCGGGCGCTGCGCGACGCCGGGTTCGAGGTGGTCTACACCGGGTTGCACCAGACGCCCGAGCAGGTGGTGCAGGCCGTGGTACAGGAGGACGCCGACGCCGTCGGGCTGTCGCTCCTCTCCGGTGCCCACCTCACCCTCGTGCCCAAGGTCGTCAAGCTGCTGGCCGACGTCGGGCGCGGCGACGTCCTCGTCATCGTGGGCGGGATTATTCCCGAAAGTGACATCCCGGTCCTCCAGGAGCAGGGCGTGGCCCACGTCTTCACGCCCGGCGCACCGCTCGACTCCATCGGCTCGTGGCTTTCCGAGGCCCTCGACCAGCGCGAGGAGGCGCTCGGGGCCTGACCGCTGCACCGCTGCACCGCTTCTTTTCCACCCCCACCCACGCGCCGACGCGCGAGACAAGGAGACAGCACCCAAAGTGGATCTGTACGAGTACCAGGGCAAGCAGTACTTCGCCCGCTTCGGCATCCCCACCTCCCCCGGAGGGGTGGCCGACACGGTGGACGAGGCCGTCGAGCAGGCCGAGTCAGCGGGCTACCCCGTCGTGGTCAAGGCCCAGGTGAAGGTCGGTGGTCGCGGCAAGGCGGGCGGCGTCAAGCTGGCGGCCGACGCCGACGAGGTGCGCCTGCACGCCGGCAACATCCTGGGGCTCGACATCAAGGGCCACGTGGTGAAGCGCCTTTGGGTGGAACACGCCTCGGACATCGCCAAGGAGTACTACGCCAGCTTCACGCTGGACCGCCCGCAGAAGCTGCATCTCGGCATGCTGTCGGCCGAGGGTGGTGTCGAGATCGAGGAAGTGGCGGAGACCAACCCCGACGCCATCGCCAAGATCCACATCGACCCGGTGAGCGGCCTCACGGAAGAGACGGCCCGCGAGTGGGTTGACCGGGCAGAGCTCGACCCCGAGGCGCGGGAGCAAGCGGCCACTCTGCTGGTCCGTCTCTACCACTGCTACGTCGAGGGCGACTGCGATCTCGCCGAGATCAACCCGTTGATCCTCACCCCCGAAGGCAAGGTGCACGCGCTCGACGCCAAGGTGACGCTCGACGAGAACGCCACGTTCCGCCACCCCGAGTGGGAGGAGTACGAGGACGACTCAGACATCGACCCCCGCGAGAAGATGGCCAAGGAGAGGGGCCTCAATTACATCGGCTTGTCGGGCACCGTGGGCATCATTGCCAACGGTGCCGGCCTCGCCATGAGCACCCTCGACGTAGTGACCCAGGTGGGAGGCGAAGCGGCCAACTTCCTCGACATCGGCGGCGGTGCGAACGCCGACGTCATGGCGGCCGCGCTCGAGGTCATCAACGCCGACCCGGCGGTGAAGTCGATCTTCGTCAACATTTTCGGCGGCATCACCCGCGTCGACGAGGTGGCCAAGGGCATCATCGAGGCCATGGGCCGGGTCAAGCTCAGTTCGCCCGTCGTCATGCGGCTCGACGGCACCAACGCAGTCGAGGGCCGTGCGCTGCTGGCCGACCACCTGTCGGACACGCTCATCGCCGAGCCCACCATGCTCGAAGCCGCCCGCCGGGCTGTCAGCCTGGCCACGGCGTAGCCCTCGCACCCGAGAGAGAACAGGAACCAACGTGAGCATCTTCGTCGACGAGACGACCAAGGTCGTGATTCAAGGCATCAGCCCGACGAGCCAAGGGCTCTATCACGGCCTACGAAACAAGGCCTACGGCACCAAGGTCGTCGGTGGCACCAATCCCAAGCGGGGCGGTGAGGAGATCGAAGGGATCGCCGTCTACGCCTCCGCCGCCGAAGCGGTCAAGGAGACCGGGGCGACGGCGTCGTTCATTTCTGTGCCGCCGCGTGGCGCGGCCGACGCCATCATCGAGGCGGCCGAGGCCGGCATCGCCTTCATCGTGTGCATCACCGAGGGCATCCCGGCCCAGGACGAGGCGGTGGTCTACAACCGCCTGGTCGAGGAATTCCCGGGGACACGACTCCTGGGGCCGAACTGCCCCGGCATCATCAGCCCCGGGAAGTGCAACATCGGCATCACCTCGGGCGATATCGCGCTCGCGGGAGGACCCGTCGGCATCGTCTCACGGTCGGGCACCCTGACCTACCAGGCCCTACACGAGCTCTCCCAGCAGGGCATCGGCCAGACCACCTGTGTGGGCATCGGCGGCGATCCCGTGCCGGGGACGAACTTCATCGACTGCCTGGCCGCCTTCGAGGCGGACCCCGAGACCAAGGCCGTCATGATGATCGGCGAGATCGGCGGCTCAGAGGAGGAGCGCGCCGCCGAGTTCATCGCCTCGAACATGACGAAGCCGGTGGCGGCCTACATCGCGGGTGTCACCGCCCCCCCGGGTCGCAAGATGGGCCACGCCGGCGCCATCATCTCCGGCTCCTCCGGGACGGCGCAGGCCAAGATGGAGGCGCTGGCCGCCGCCGGTGTGCAGGTGGCCGAGAACCCGACCGAGTGCGGCGAGAAGATGGTGGCCATCGTGCGGGGGCTCGGCTGAACCACCCGCACGATGGCGCGCGGGGTTCAGGCCGGGACGGGTTGGGACGGCGCAGCGCTCATTGATGCCGCGCCCTCCGGGCTCCCACCGAGGGTGCCCCGCCTCTGCTTGACGGCGATCACGATGCCGGTGGCGATGAGCCACACCGGGAACCCGAAGAGGAACCCGAAGAGGCTCAGCGGGCCGGCCATGCCGATGACCGCTACCACGACGGAGTACCACCCGAGCGACTTGGGCAACGGGTCCGGTCCCCGGTTGAGCAGGATGCCCAAGCCGGTCGACAGGGTCAGGAAGATCATGCCGGCGAGGAGAAGCAGCTCATTGTTCTGCTCGTAAAAGTTGATGAAGTGGGCCACGGCGTAATCGTGGTTATGCGAGGCCAAAATGACCGTCATCGTGAAGCTGCCCGAGACGATGGTCGAGCCGACCAGCAGGATGCCCGAGGCGAAAGCGATGTTGGGCCAGAGACGCTGTCCACCGACTTGCACGAGCACGCTGCGGAGCTGGGTCACGAAGACCAAGAGCAGGAAGAGGGCCAGACCGACCAGCCAGAATGTTGCCCACTGCTGGTTCACGTGGGTGTTGTACCAGTGGGCCACGGAAACTCCCGACGCGTTCTCGTTGGGCTGGCCACCCGAGAACGGCCCGAACGAGACGAAGAGCAACGCGACGATGAGCACGCCGATCAGCCACATCCAGCGATTGATGCCTGAATCTTTCATGTGTCGTCCCTCCCTTTTGTCCGATGACGGACCTTTGGGATCGTGACCCAGCGTGCGCCCCTGGAGACGCTCGCACGCACGCTCCTTGTCCCAGTGTGTGCCGGCTCCTCCCGCAGGCAAAGGGGGTTCGCACGACATCGGTCCAGGGGGGTTAGCACCCCCCTCACCCTCAGCGGATACCCCACTTCGGCCCCCTGCCTCGTTAGCGTCGTGGTGCGATGGAGCCAGGAGATCCCCCGACTGACTCGGGTCCCCGCACGTGGCTGACCCGCAAGGATCGCGTCGCCTCCGAACCGCTTCGTCTGGCTGACCTCCCACCGGCGGTCCGCCGGCGCGCCATCTTCCGTTGTGGCGCGACCGTCGTCCTGTGCTGGGTCTTCCTCATCGGGGCGTTCTACGTGGTGCCGATCGGCCACGAGTCCGGATTGCGCGCCGGTGTACGCCTGGGTGTCGACGTTGCGCTCATCACCGCCGTGTTCGCCTGGCAGATCAGACGGATCTCGCTGGCCGAGCTCCCTGAGCTGCGCGCCATCGAGGCCCTGGGCATTGTGATCGCGCTGTTCCTCGTCCTGTTCTCGGGCATCTACCTGGCCATGTCACACGAGGAGGCGGCGACCTTCACGCAACGCCTCGACCACACGCGGGCCCTGTACTTCACGGTCTCCGTCTTCTCGACGGTCGGCTTCGGCGACATCACGCCGAGGACCGACCCGGCGCGGCTCGTCGTCTCGGCGCAGATGCTGCTCGACCTCGCCATCATTGGCGCCGCCGTTCGCCTCATCTTCAATGCGGCGCGCAGCCGCATCACTCCGGCCCCACCGGTGGCGGCCGAGCAGTCGTAGCGCCCTTCCGGAAGCGGTGTGGGCGATGACGGCCCGAGGTGGGTGCGAGCCCGGCGCCGTGCCGGCGGCCGCCCTGGACCGTGCCGCCCGGAGGTCCTCCCGGCCCGGGGTGTGAGCAGTTGCCTGACCAGGTGGTAACGGCTGACGCCGAGCGGATGCCTGCGAACACGCACCGTCCGCTCTCGAGCATCCGGGAACGGCAGTCGTTCCCGCTACATTGACGTGGTGCGCCTCGCTGTTCTTGTCTCGGGTTCCGGGACGATCCTGCGAGCGATGTTCGAGGCGGGGCTCCCCGTCACCACCGTCCTCTCGGACCGGCCCTGCGCCGGGCTCGATCTGGCCGAGGAGCATGGGGCGGCGGCCGAGCTGATCGACCGCACGCTCTACGGCGGCTTCGGTCCCGAGTTCGACCGGGCCGGGCTCACCGCCACCGTGGCGGCCACGCTGGTGGCCCACCAGGTCGACCTCGTGGCCATGGCCGGCTTCGGGACCGTCATGACCGAGGCCGTGCACCGTGCCTTCCCCAACCGGATCCTGAACACGCACCCGAGCCTGCTCCCGGCCTTCCCGGGGTGGCACGGGGTGCGCGACGCCCTGGCGGCGGGCGTGTCCGAGACCGGCTGCACGGTGCACGTCGCCACGGTGGAGTTGGATGCCGGGCCGATCCTGGCGCAGGAGGTGGTGCCGGTGCTGCCGGGCGACACCGAGGCGTCCCTCCACGAGCGGATCAAGGTGGTCGAGCGCACCCTCTATCCCGCCACTGTGGCGTGGGCGCTCGGGGAGCTCGAGGCCGGTCGCCCCGTCGTCGGACCGGCCCGGCAGGCGGTGCGGTCCGCCGCCGGTACATCATCTGCAGGAAGAGAGAGAAGACAAGGAGCAGACTCGGAGATGACGTCGTGAGAGCCCTACTGTCCGTGTACGACAAGGAGGGTCTGGTCGAGCTGGCCCAAGGTCTCTCGGACCTCGGGTGGGAACTGGTCGCCAGCGGGAACACGTCGGCCAGGTTGCGTGAGGCCGGCATCGCGCACCTCGAGGTGGCGGACGTGACCGGCTCGCCCGAGATGCTCGGCGGACGGGTGAAGACGCTGCACCCCAAAATCCATGGTGGCATCCTCGCCGATCGCTCCAAGCCCGAGCACCGCGACGACCTGGCAACCAACGGAATCGAGGCCATCGATCTCGTGGTCTCGAACCTGTACCCGTTCTCTTCGGACCCCTCCGTTGAGCTGATCGATATCGGCGGTCCGGCGATGGTGCGCGCCGCGGCCAAGAACCACGAGCACGTCGGGATCGTCACCTCGCCGGCCGATTACCCCGTCGTGCTCGAGGAGCTGCGCGCCGCCGGCTCGCTGTCGGCGGCCACGCGCCGGCGCCTCGCCCGCGCCGCCTTCGCGCACACCGCCGCCTACGACGCGGCCATCGTCGCCTGGCTCGACGCGGGCGGGCCCACCCCTGTCGCCGACCTCGACGGCGCCACCGCCGCCGACACGGAAGAGTCCGCGCTGTCCGCCGTGCTCCCACCGACGCTGCATCTCACACTCGAGCGCACCGAGGTGCTGCGCTACGGGGAGAACCCGCACCAGCGCGGCTCGCGCTACCGCATCGCGGGCACCGCGAGTTGGTGGGACGCCATGGTGCAGCACGGCGGGAACCCGCTGTCCTACCTCAACCTCTTCGACGGCGATGCCGCCTGGCGCCTGGTGCACGAGCTGGCGGCGGACGCCGGAGCCGGGCAGGCCGCCGTCGCCATCATCAAGCACGCCAACCCGTGTGGCGCCGCCGTCGCCCACAACCTCGTCACCGCGTACGAGCGGGCACTCGAGTGCGACGTGCAGAGCGCCTTCGGGGGCGTGGTGGCCATCGGCGGCGACGTCACCGCAGAGGTTGCCGACGCCGTTGCCGCCGGGCCGCAGGCCGACGTGATTATCGCCGCCTCGTACACGCCGGAGGCACTCGAGAAGCTCACCGGCCGCCGCAAGGCGACCCGGCTGTTGTCGGGCCCGGCTCCGGAGCAGGCGGTGCGCCAGCTGCGCAGCCTCGGATCGAGTGTGCTGGTGCAGGACGCCGACGCGTTCCTGACGCCCCGCTCGGAGTGGCGGGTTGTCACCGCGCGCGCACCGTCCGAGGACGAATGCCGCGACCTCGTCCTGGCCTGGCGCGTCTGCGGTCGCACCACCTCCAACGCCATCGCCGTCGTCACCGCCGGCCAGGCGGTGGGCGTCGGTGCGGGCCAGCAATCCCGGGTCGTCGCCGCCGAGATCGCCGTGCAGAAGGCGGGCGAGCGGGCCAAGGGCGGAGCAGGGGCCAGCGACGCCTTCTTCCCGTTCCCGGACGGGCTGCTCGTGCTGGCCGACGCCGGCGTCACGGCCGTGGTCCAACCAGGCGGGTCGGTGAAGGACCCCGACGTCATTGCCGCCGCCGACCAGGCAGGGCTGGCGATGGTCATGACCGGCGAACGGCACTTCCGGCACTGATGAGCGCCATCCTGCTCGACGGCCAGGCCGTCGCCGACCGACTCAACGCCGAGGTGGCCGCGGGCGTGGCTCGACTGGCCACCCAAGGTATCCACGTGGGTCTCGGCACCATACTGGTGGGAGACGACGTGCCCAGCGAGCGCTACGTCGCCATGAAGCACGAGGACTGCACCACACTCGGCATGTACTCGGTCGGCGAGCACCTGCCGGCCACGGCCACCCAGGCCGAGGTGCTCGATGTCATCGCCCGCTTCAACGGCGACCCGAAGATCAGCGCCTTCCTCGTCCAGCTCCCGCTGCCGGACGGGCTCGACGAGACGCAGGCGCTGCTCGCCGTCGACCCCGCCAAGGACGTCGACGGGCTGCACCCGGTGAACCTCGGGCGCCTCGTGATCGGCACGCCGGGCCAGCTGCCCTGCACGCCGGCGGGCATCGTGGAGCTCCTCCACGCGTACGACGTCCCGGTCGAGGGCCGCCACGCCGTGATCATCGGGCGCGGCGTGACGATCGGCCGGCCGCTCGGCATGCTCCTGTCGCTGAAGCGCCCCGGCCTCAATGCCGCGGTGAGCATGGTGCACACCGGCGTACCCGCGGGCGAAATGGCGGCGATCGTGCGCACGGGGGACATCGTGGTGGCGGCGGCGGGCCGGCCGCACCTCCTCACCCCCGACATGGTCAAGCCCGGGGCCGCCGTGGTGTCGGCCGGCACGACCTTCGAGGGAAAGAAGCTCATTCCCGACGCCCACCCCGATGTGGCCGAGGTGGCGGGATGGATCACACCCCGCCTCGGCGGGGTCGGTCCCATGACCCGCGCCATGCTGTACCGCAACGCGCTGCGAGCTGCGGAGATGTCGGCGGAGTGAGATCGATACCCGGGCCACGTTCCCCTATCGTGGACCAGTCACGTACCGAGGGAGCAACCAGATGAGCGAGCGGGAGTACTCGGAGCGCCCATGGGGCAATTACACGGTGCTCGATGACGACGCACCCGATCACAAGGTTAAGCGCCTCGTCGTGCATCCCGGCAAGCGCCTCAGCTACCAGCGCCATGCCAAGCGGGCCGAGCACTGGTTCATCGTGTCCGGCACGGCGACCGTAACGCTCGACGGCGCCGTGATGCAGGTACACGCCGGCGAGGCCGTCGACATCCCACTCGAGACCGCGCACCGCGTCGCGAACGAGGGAACCAGCGACGTCGTGCTCATTGAGGTGCAACGAGGGACGTACTTCGGCGAGGACGACATCGTGCGGCTCGAGGACGACTTCGGGCGTGTCGACGCAACGAAGGGGACGGGAGGCGGCGGGAAGGTCGCGTCGTCATGACACGCATTGCGGACCTGCTGGCGGCTGGTCCAACCTACTCCTTCGAATTCTTCCCGCCCAAGAACGAGAAGGAGCTGGCCACCCTCGCGCGCGCGATCAGCGAGCTGCAGCCGCTCGCGCCGTCGTTCGTGTCGGTGACCTACCGCGGCGGCGCCGAGTCACGCCAGCGCACCGTCGACCTCGTGTCGGGCATGCTGCACACGACGAACCTCAACCCCATGGCCCACATCATCTGCGTGGCCCACACCCGCCTGGAGCTGGCCGACATCCTCGTGTCGCTGCGCAAGGCCGGGGTCGAGAACCTCATGGCCCTCGGCGGCGACCCGCCCGAGGACCCGGCCGCCGGTCCCGGCGAGCTGGCCTACGCGGCCGCGCTGGTCGATCTGGCCCGGGCCATCGGCGGGTTCTCCATCGGCGTGGCGGCCCACCCGGCCGGGCACCCCCGCTCGCCCGACCTGCCGAGCGACCGGGACTTCCTGGCGGCCAAGCTCGCGCTGGCCGACTTCGGGGTCACCCAGTTCTTCTTCGAGGCGGCCGAGTACGAGGGCCTGATGGCCGACCTGCGCGAGCGGGGCGTCGAGACGCCGGTGCTGCCCGGCATCCTGCCCGTGACCTCGCTCTCCACCATGGGGCGGTTGGGAGCCATGGGTGCGGCCGCGCCCGACTGGATGGAGGACCGCCTGCGCGCCGCCGACCAACGCGGCGGCGCCGATGCGGTCCGCAAGGAGGGTGTGGAACTGGCCACCGAGCTCTGTTCCCACCTCCTCGATTCCGGCGTGCCGGGGCTGCACTTCTACACGTTCAACACCTCGAGCGCGACGCGGGAGATCTACGCCGCACTGGGACTGGGGCCGAGCGCCACCGCATAGCCTCACGCCGAAGACCACACGGCGTTCAGTCGAGCGGTCGGAGGAGATCAGCCGGCTTCGATCGCGTCGCTACCAAGGCCGGCGCGATCGCGATGACGTTGGCGCCCACGAGGACTCCTACCGTGATCGCGGCGGTCAGCAGCAACGGCACGACGGCGATGGGGACCACGCCCAGGTTGTTGGCGAAGGTGTTCCACACCGCCCGGCCGACGACCAGTCCCAGCGGGACGCCGATGACGACGCCGACGAGAGCCAACGTCGTGGCCTGCCAGGCCACAGACGACACCACCTGGCTGATTGACGAAGCCCAGGACCTTCAACAGCCCGACCTCTCGCCGGCGCCGAGAGACGCTCACCACCAGCAGGTGCGCCAGCGTGGCCGCGCCGAACACGGCCAGCATGGCCCCGAAGATGAGCGGGAAGTCGACCGCCTCGCCGAAGTTGACCAGGGAAGACGGAGCGAGGGGAAACGAAACGATCGAAGGGTACGCCGCCAGGTAGCGGTCCAGCGCCGCCCTCCCACGCGGGCCCGGCACGAAGCTCGCCCTGACCCCACCGCCACCGATGTTGGACACCTTCTGCGTGCAGAGGGCGAGCTGGGGACCCGGAGGGCAGGCGACGTGGACGAGGCCGGCCGTCGTCGTCAAGGCCCCGCTGCCGAGGCTCACGAACCCCCCGAACTGCGGAAACGAGATCTGGGAGACGACCCGGTACGGCTCGGTGCGGAGCGCACCCGAATGCGTGGTGAACGTGATGTCCACGACCGACCCGATGTGCGCTCCGACCTGGTGCATGGTCGAGACGCCGAGCCCGATCTGGTCGTCGCCGACCGGAAGCGTCCCGGCCACCGTCGAGAAGAGGAGGGGCCCTTTGACGGACGTCCCGGCAATGCCACCGACGATCTTCCCGTTGATCGTGTAGTCCCCCGCGCCGACTCCCTCGGTGACGGCGGTGACGGCGGGGTTGTGCTCCAGGCTGCTGAGCAGGGCGGTGTTCGCCGGGTTGAAGCTGAGCTGCTCCGGGTCTCCATACAGCCGGGGCGTCGCCGTCAAGTGAGTCAGGCTGGCGCCGAAGACCCCCGTCGCGCACAACGCGATGACCGCGAGCACCATGCCCAGCAGCGCCGAGCCCAGGGGAACGGAAGACCCGCCGGAGCGGCGCTCCAGGGCATTGCGGATGCCGATCACCGCGGTGGTTGGCGCGCCCAGGGTGACCAGGTTCCTCACCACCGTCGACGGGCGGGACGGGGCCCGCTCGTCCATCCGCCGCGTGCGCGCAGCCCGCAACGCCGGCCAGATGCCGAGCGCCAGCACGACCACCACGGTGGCCAGCGCTCCGAGCAGAAGCACGAACGAGTCGAATGCCATTCCGGTGGAGTCCTCGGCCAACCGGGCCTCGCCGAGGGGCGCGATGGGGGACAACAACGTGGCGATCACCACCGCGCCCACGGCACCGGCCAGGCCCACCACCAGGTTCCGTGCCATGTCGAGAGCGAAGAGCTCCCGGCCAGACATGCCGACGGCGATCAGGGTCGGATGGTCCTCGCTCTCGACATCGCTCTGGCGGGCCAGCGCCTGGCCCACCACCGCCAGCCCGACGAGCGCCGCGAGCGCGGCCAAGACCCACCACCCGACGGCCTGTGGGTGGATCGACCCCTGGATCGTGGCGGCGATTCCATCCTCGCTCGAGGCGCCGACATTGCCCACCCCCAGGTTCAGTTCGTCGACGTGTTGGTCGAACGGGGCAATACCGGCCGCACCGTGGCGCAGGCGGACGAAGTACTCGTAGTCCACCGCCGTGTGCCGGAGGACCGAACGCGCAAACCCCGGACCGGCGTACAGCAGGTAGACGGGGGTGCCCCCGGACGGGAACTCGACCTCGGTGGCTTCGATCCCGACAACCTGCAGCGCGAGGCGCGGACCGTGCGGGGGAACGTACCCCGTATTGGGGTTGTTGTAATCGGCGGCCTGCGATGGTGCTTCGAAGGGGACGTGGATCACGGTTCCCACGTGCACCCCATCCTGTTGCAACGTGGACGATGCGAGCACCTGGTCGGGCTTCGACGGGTCGGGCAACTGTCCGGAGACGAGATTGAAGGGCGCCGTCCCCCGGCCCGATACGACTGCCACGCCGAAGTCGTTGCCGTTGATCTGCTGTGCGCAGTCACAGGTCGGATTCCCCGCGTCGGGGAGGATCGAGTTCCGTGACCGAAGCGACCCCGTGCAGATGGGCGACCGCCGGCACCGGGTTGGTGGCGTAGACGATGTTGTCGAACCCGTGGGCCGCCACGAAGCTCGGGAACGCGTTCTCCGTCCGCCGGCCCGCGGCCGCGGCGGCCAGCACGATGCCGGCGACGATGCTGATCAAGAGGGCGATGGCCAGCCACGACCGCCAGTGGCGGCGTAACCCGGCTTGGAACACCAGCCTGACTGCTCCCACAGCACGCTCCTTCCCTCACCCTCAGCTTGACCCGCCCAACCGGGGTGACCAAGGTGGCCACCCCGCGGAGCCATCTCGTGGTGGCCCTGCGAGGCCTTCGTGATGGCACCACCCGGCAACCCGCAACCCGCCAACCCAAATCAGGGCGTGTCGATAGTGGGTAGTAGTGGGTAAAGTAGTGGGTATGACGTACGTGGTCGCCCGTCCCAAGGGCCGTTTCGAGATCCGGGAGTCGGTCCACACCCCCAAGGGCCCGCGGGCCCGCTCCCTGGCCAATTTCACGCAGCTGACCGACGAGGTGCTGGCCCGGCCGGCCAGACGAGCCTCCCGTCCCTTCGACGCCGAGTGCGGTGCGGCCGCCGCCCGGGCCGCCCGGTCGGCCGCCGACCGGCCCGCGAGGCGGGATCGGCCGCGGGAGTTGCCCTGAAACAGACGCCCCGCCACCAACGCCCCGAGACGCGGCAGTTCGTCGAGGCCTCCCGCCGGATGGCCCGATCACTCGAACGTGTCCCCCCGTTCACCTCCCGCCGGGATCCCGGCGATGTTCTCATCGACCTTCTCGGTTTCGTGGCCAGGGTAAAGCCATTCGGACCGGCCCGTGCCCCGGAGCCGCTGCGGTTTTCCGCCGCTCGCCCGTCTCCGGGCGGAACGGATCGGCGAGGACGGGTCATCAGTGAGCAGCACCGGGGAGCTCAATGACCTGGCCCCCAAGATCGTCGCACTGCACGAGATGCTCGATTCCGCCGGCGTGCCGCACCAGTTCGGGGGGGCCATCGCCCTCGCCTGGTACCGCAACCCACGGGCGACCACCGACATCGACGTCAACCTGACGTTGCCCCCCGCGGCCGCCGAGCCCATCCTCGGGTTGCTCGACGGGCTCGGCGTCAATGTGACTCCCGAAGATCGGTCCGCCATCGCCCGCGACGGGCAGGCGAGGCTCGACTGGGACGGCTCCTACCTCGACGTGTTCTTCGCCACCATCGACCTCCACCTCGAGATGGCCGAGTTCGCCCGCCTGGTCCGCTTCGGCCCGGTCGACATCTCGATCCTCGCCCCCGAGCACCTGATCGTCTGCAAGGCCATCTTCGGCCGCCCCAAGGACTGGCTCGACATCGCTGAGATGCTCCGGTGGGGCACCGAGGTCGACGCCGTCGGGACGCTCTTCTGGGTCGGTGACATCCTCGGTTTGGAGGCGGAGGCGTACGCCCGCCTCGCCGGCCTCTTGGGGGAAGGGGCGGCGGCCAGCCTCACAGAGCCCTGACCACGTCAATTAGGACGTCGCCGCGGCGGCCCATAGCATCCGGTCCATGGCAGATCTCATACGCATGGGCGACGACGGCACACTCCAGGTCCCCGACGAGCCCATCATTCCCTTCATCGAGGGCGACGGCACGGGGATCGACATCTGGCCCGCCGCCAAGCTGGTCCTCGATGCCGCCGCCGCCAAGCACGGCCACAAGGTCGCGTGGAAGGAAGTGCTGGCCGGCCAGAAGGCGTTCGACGAGGCGGGGAGCTGGCTGCCCGACGAGACCGTCGACACCTTCCGCTCGCACCTCATCGGGATCAAGGGCCCGCTCACCACGCCGGTCGGCGGCGGCATCCGCTCGCTCAACGTGGCGCTGCGCCAGATCCTCGACCTCTACGTCTGCCTGCGGCCGGTGCGCTGGTTCACCGGGGTGCCGTCGCCCGTGGTCCACCCCGAGCTGGTCGACATGGTCATCTTCCGTGAGAACACCGAGGACGTCTACGCCGGCTACGAGGTGCAGTCGGGCACCCCTGAGGCCGAGAAGCTCGCCACGTACCTGCGTGACGAGATGGGCTGGCCCATCAGGGAGCTCTCGGGCATCGGCATCAAGCCGATCTCGCCCATGGGGTCGAAGCGTCTCATCCGCGCCGCCATTCAGTACGCGCTCGACCACAAGCGCGAGTCCGTCACGATGGTGCACAAGGGCAACATCCAGAAGTTCACCGAGGGTGCCTTCCGCGAGTGGGGCTACGACCTCGTGCGCGAGGAGTTCTCCGACGTGGCCGTCGGCTGGGACGACTGCGACGGGAAGCCGGGGGACAAGCTGCTCGTCAAGGACACCATCGCCGACATCACGTTGCAGCAGGTGCTGACCCGTCCGTCGGACTTCGACGTGATCGCCACGACGAACCTCAACGGTGACTACCTCTCCGACGCCCTGGCCGCCCAGGTCGGTGGCATCGGCATCGCCCCCGGGGCCAACATCAACTACGTGAGCGGCCATGGCATCTTCGAAGCCACCCACGGCACGGCGCCCAAATACGCCGGGCAGGACAAGGTCAACCCCGGCTCGTTGCTGCTCTCGGGCGTGCTCATGTACGAGCACCTCGGCTGGAACAACGCGGCGTCGGACATCGTGCACGCGCTCGAGGCCACCATCGCCGACAAGGTCGTGACCTACGACTTCGCCCGCCTGATGGAGGGCGCCACCGAGGTGAAGTGCTCCGAGTTCGCCTCGGCCATCGTCGACCGGCTGTAGGAAACGCGCCCGCGCCCAGCGCCAGGAACACCAGAAACAACGTCGGACCCGCACAGATCGTCGGAAAGGACCGTCCCTCCATGGCCAAGCCCCCAGTCCACGTCACCGTCACCGGCGCCGGTGGCCAGATCGGCTACTCCATCCTGTTCCGGATCGCGTCCGGACAGCTGCTCGGCGAGGACCAGCCGATCGTGCTGCGCCTGCTCGAAATCGAGCCCGCCATGCGCGTGCTCGAGGGCGTCGTGATGGAGCTGGACGACGGCGCCTTCCCGCTGGTGCACGACATCGTCGCCACGTCTGACCTGCGGACGGCCTTCGACGGCACGTCGTGGGCGCTCCTGGTCGGTTCCATCCCGCGCAAGGCCGGCATGGAGCGCGGTGACCTCCTGAGCGTGAACGGCGGGATCTTCAAGCCGCAGGGCCGGGCCATCGCGGAGAACGCCGGCGCCGACGTGCGCGTCCTGGTCGTGGGCAACCCCTGCAACACCAACTGCCTGATTGCGCGCGCCAACGCCCCCGAGGTGCCGGCGGATCGCTGGTTCGCCATGACGCGCCTGGACGAGAACCGGGCCAAGGCACAGCTCGCCGCCAAGGCGGGCGCCCCCGTGGCCGACGTCACGAACATGGCCATCTGGGGCAACCACTCGGCGACGCAATTTCCGGACTTCGCCAACGCGCGCATCGGCGGCAAGCCGACGGCCGAGGTGATCACCGACGGCGACTGGCTGCGCGGCGACTTCATCACGACGGTGCAGAAGCGGGGCGCCGCCATCATCGACGCCCGCGGCTCGTCCTCGGCCGCCTCGGCGGCGGCGGCGGCGATCGACACGGTCGTGAGCCTGCGGAAGGCGACGCCCAAGGGGGACTGCTTCTCGGTCGCCGTGGCCAGCGAGGGTCAGTACGGGGCGCCCGAGGGCCTGCAGTTCGGGTTCCCGGTGCAGGCCGACGGCAAGGGTGGATGGTCCGTCGTCGAGGGCTTCGCCCGCGACGAGTTCGCCACCGATCGCATTGCGTTGACCACCGATGAGCTGCTGGGCGAGCGCAACGACGTCAAGGAGTTGGGTCTCATCGGGTAGCACGCCCGGCGGCGGGCGTCACCGGTTGTTCGCGGCCATGAAACCGCGGCGAAACACATGCCTGGCACCCTGGGGAGGGTGGGAGACCTCTTCGACGGCTATGGCGCGTCCGCACGTGGGCACACCGAGGCCGCCTTCGACGAGATGGTCGGTCACGACGGAGCGGCCCGTGCGCCCTATGCCGCGGTGGCGTCCTCGCTGGCCCAGATGGGGCCCGACGACGTCTCGGCCCGTGCCTCCCGGCTGGCCCGGGCCTTCATGGATCAGGGCGTCACCTTCGACCTCGACGGCGAGGAGCGACCGTTCCCTCTCGACGTGGCGCCCCGCATCTTCACCGGTACCGAGTGGTCCAAAGTGGCCGCCGGCGTGGCCCAACGCGTCCGGGCCCTCGAGCTGTTCCTGGCCGACGTCTACGGCGCGGCACGCATTGTCAGCGACGGACTCATCCCGCATGAGGTGATCACGAGCTCGCCCGGCTTCGTGCGAGCGGCACACGGCTACTCGCCACCCAACGGGGTGCGCATCCACGTGGCGGGTATCGACGTGATCCGTGACGAAGACGGTGAGTTCAGGGTGCTGGAGGACAACCTGCGAAGCCCGTCGGGCGTCAGCTACGTGCTGGCCAACCGGGCCGCCATGGCGCGCGTCCTACCGGAGCTGTTCTGGGGTCAACCTATACAGATGGTCGCCGACTACCCGGCGCGGCTGATCAACGCGCTCCGGCGCGCGGCGCCGGCGTCGGTGCAGGATCCCACGGTGGTCGTGCTCACGCCGGGCGTGCACAACTCGGCCTTCTACGAGCACGCGCTGCTGGCGCGTCTCATGGGCGTGCACCTCGTGGAGGGCCGGGACCTCGTATGTCACGGCACCGAGGTCTTTCTCCGCACCACCGAGGGCGAGCTCCCGGTGCACGTGATCTACCGGCGCATCGACGACGACTATCTCGACCCGCTGCAGTTCCGTCCCGAATCCTTGGTGGGATGCCCGGGTATCGTCAATGCGGCGCGGGACGGCCGGGTCACGATCGCCAACGGCGTGGGGAACGGAGTGGCTGACGACAAGCTCGTCTACACCTACGTGCCGTCCATGATCCGGTACTACCTCGGCGAGGACCCCATCCTGCACAACGTGGAGACGATGCACCTGGTGGACCACGCGGTGCGCAAGGACGCGCTGGCGCGGCGTGGCGACCTGGTGTTCAAGCGGGTCGACGGCTCAGGCGGCAAGGGATTGGTGATCGGACCCGCAGCGTCGGGAGCCGAGCTCGACGAGCTGGCCATCGAAGTCGAGGCCGACCCCCGACACTGGATCGCCCAGCGCGTCGTCGCCCTCTCGACCTCGCCCACCTGGGTGGACAACGCCATGGTGCGCCGCCACGTGGACCTGCGGCCCTTCGCGGTCAACGACGGTGACGACATCTGGGTCCTGCCGGGCGGTCTCACCCGGGTGGCCCTCGGCGAGGGCGGCTTGGTGGTGAACTCCAGTCAGGGTGGAGGCTCCAAGGACACGTGGGTGGTGGGCGGTGGTCTTTCCATGCCGGTACTCCCTCCGCGTCAGGTCGCGTCGTTCCAGGCCGGACCGCCCATGGATGTCGGGCCGGCGTCCGACGGCGAGCTCGGCGTGCAGCAACAGCAGCAGCAGCAGGCGAGGACGCGCCCATGACGCGTGCGCTGTTGAGCCGGGTTGCCGAGTCCATCTTCTGGGTGGGTCGATACGTGGAGCGGGCCGAGGGCACGGCACGCATCCTCGATGTCTCGGTGTACCAGGCGCTCGAGCAGAGCGATGTCGAAGGTTCGCTCGCGGCGCGACGCCTCCTGGCGGTCATGGGCCTCCCCGACTCAGGGACCGAGACGTTGTGGCTGGCGACCGAGCGGCTGGCCACCGACCCCGACAGCCGGTCCTCCATCGCCGGCGCCCTGGCGGCCGCCCGGGAGAACACCCGTGCTGTGCGCCATGTCGTCCCGGTGGAGTTCTGGGAGCACATCAACGCCACCTGGGCCGAGCTGCCGTTGCGCTGGGAGACGGGGCGACGGGCTGGGCCAGCCTTCTACCTGTCCTTCGTCAAGACCCAGTGCGCCGGCATGATGGGCCTGGCCGACACCATGATGAGCCGCGACCAGACCTGGCTCTTCTTCACCCTGGGGCGATGCCTGGAGCGGACGGACGTGGTGGCCCGCCAGCTGGCCACGGTGGCGTTCGAAGAGGTGTTCGACAGCGGCCTCGTCACGCTGCTGCGCTCTTGCGGCGGGTACGAGCCCTACCTGCGCCTCTCCCAGGGCGTCGTGGAACCGGGCCGCGTGCTCGATTTCCTCCTGCGCGACAGGCTCTTCCCACGCTCTGCCTTCGCCTCACTGACGTTGGCCGAGGAGTGCCTCGACCAGATCGACGCCGGGCGCGAAGGCGCCTGGGACGATGCCCGCGGGTTGGTCGGCCTCGCCCGAGCCGAGCTGGAGTACTCGTCTCCCGCGAGCTTGTCCCGGGGACTCGAGACCCGGCTGGAGCGGCTGCAGGCCTCCATCTCCTTGGTGAGTGACGCCGTGACGCGGCGCTACTTCGCCCAGGACCTCCCCCTCCAGTGGCGGCAAGGCGGCGGCGGCGGATGAGCCCTACGGACGGCTGGCGGCTGCGGGTCGCCCACGAGACGCGCTTCGACTACGACGCGCCGGCGCGCTCCTCGTACAACGAGCTCCGCCTCACGCCCCGCACTGAATTGCGACAGACGACCCTCGAGACGAGGGTGGTGACATCGCCGCCGGCTCCCCAGTATTCGTACCTCGATTACTGGGGTACCCACGTGGTGGCGTTCAACGTCGATCGGAGCCACGAGGTGCTGACGATCACGGGGACCTCGCTGGTCGACACGCAGCCCTCCACCGAGCCGGACGACTGCACGTGGGACGACGTCGCCGACGCGTCGACGGTCATGGCTGACCATCTGTCGCACCACCTCTACACCGCCTCGGGGCCGGCACTCTCCCAGATCGCCCTTGGCTTGCGGTCTGATCGCCCGCTCGAGACGGCGCGACGCATCATGGCCACGTCGCACGATGCGTTGCGCTACGCGCGGGGTGTCACCTCCGTGCACACGTCGGCCGATGAGGCCTACGAGGACGGGGCGGGAGTCTGTCAGGATTTCGCCCACCTGGCGTTGGCGCTGACCAAGTCCGTCGGACTGCCCTCTCGCTACGTGTCGGGCTACTTCCACCCGGATGCGGAGGCCAGCATCGGCGAGGAGATCACCGGGGAGAGCCACGCCTGGGTGGAGGTGTGGATGGGCCGTTGGTGGGCCTATGACCCGACCAACGATTGCCAGGTGGGGGAGCGCCATGTCGCGGTCGGGCGGGGGCGTGACTACGGCGACGTGCCGCCGGTCAAAGGCATCTACGCCGGCAACGCCGAGAACACCATGCGGGTGGCGGTGCGCATGGCGAGGGTGCACTGAACCATGGCGAATCCGGAGGGCTGCCGAGGGGGCGAGGCGTCCACGTGCTGACCAGAATGCGGATCTGGCTCACCGACGAGCCGGGCGCCCTGGGCGCCGTGGCCGCGGAGATCGGTGCCGTGGGTGGCAACGTCGTGGGTCTTGAGGTGCTCGAGCGCGAAGCGGGCGTCGCGATCGACGAGCTCGTCGTCGAGCTGCCCGACGAGCCGGGGGTGGTCGACGCCGCCTGCCGGGGAGTGCGCAACGTCGCCGGAGCGGGTGTGGAGGAGGTCACCGAGCTGGTGACGGAAGCAAAGGACCGGGAGGACACGGTCCTTGCCGCCGCCGCCAGCGTCCTGCACGCCACGACGCCGTCTGCCGCCCTGCACGCCTTGACCGGTCACCTGATGATGCTGTTCGATCTGACCTGGCTCGCGTTGTCGGACGACGGTCTGCGCACTTTCGTCGAGGTCCACGGCGATTCCCCTTCCGTGCGGTGGGTCGCCGCCTTTGCGGAGGGTGCGCGCAGCGGTGCCGACCCGGCCCACGACACCACCGGATCGGGCGTCTTCGTCGAGACCGTCCCCCGGACCGATTTGACCGTCTGTGGCGGGCGCTCCCTGCCGATCAGGCGCCGGGAGCGGCACGAGATCGCGCTCCTCGTCATGGTGACGTCACGCTTCATGGATGCGCTGGCGGGGCGGATCATGACGTGAGTGCTGGGAGGCGGCCGTCGCCAAGCCCTAATGTCCCGGGAATGGTGGGCATCGGCTTCGTCGGGACCGGCCTCATCGCCTGGGCCCACGGCCTGAGCATCAAGGCGATGATCGACGGCGGTGTCGTCGATGCCGCCATCGTGGCGGTGCACGACCAACGCGAACGGCGTGCCCGCGGCTTTGCCGACGCCCTCGGCGGTGACGTCGTGGACGACGCGGCGGAGGTGGCCCGGCGCAGCGACGTCATGTGGGTGTGCACGCCGACCGCGGCGCACCGTGGTGCGGTGGACGAGGCCCTCGGCGCCGGCCGGGCCGTCTTCTGCGAGAAGCCGCTCGACGTGGACCTGGCGCGCGCCACGCAAATGGTCGAGGCGGTCAGCGCGGCGGGCGTCGCCGCGCAGAGCGGCCTCGTGCTGCGCAGCGCGCCGGTCTTCAGGGGGCTGCGCGACCTCGTGCAGGGCGGGACGCTGGGTGCGCCCATGGCGGCCGTGTTCCGCGACGACCAGTACTTCCCCATTCAGGGGACGTACGCCTCGCAGTGGCGAGCCGACGCGTCACAGGCCGGGGGTGGCTGCCTGATAGAGCACTCGATCCACGACCTCGACATCCTGCGGTTCTGCTTCGGTGCTGTCGACTCGGTCGTGGCCCGGACGGCCAACCACGCCGGGCACCCGGGCATCGAAGACCTGGCCGCCGTCACGCTCTCCTTCGCGTCGGGCTTCGAGGCGCAGCTCACCAGCATCTGGCACGACATCCTGAGCCGCGGCTCGACCCGCCGGCTCGAGGTCTTCTGCCGCGAGGGCATGGTGTGGCTGGACAACGAATTCCGCGGGCCGCTGCACGTGCAGACCAGCGCGGGGACCGATGTCCGGGCCTGCCCGTCGGCACCGTGGGTGGATGCGCTCCCGCTGGCCGACGACGATGTCGGCCTCGCCGTGCGCGCCTACGTCGAGGCCGATCGCGCCTTCCTCGACGCGGTCACGACCGGCCGGCCCCCCGAGCCCGGGCTCGACGTAGCCCTCGAGGCCCACCGCCTGGTCGACGCCGCTTATCGCTCCGCCGCCGACAGCGGAGCACCGATCGGCGTGTCGTCAGCCGGAGGATGAATCCGGGGCCGTCCCGGTTGCGGCCCGTCGCTCGGCGTCCAACCGCTCCATAAGGTGCGGGGCATGGATACCGCGTCGCTGTTGCTCGAGTTCTACGGTCGCGTCCCGCCGCTGGCCGCCGCCGCGGTGGAGAACCTCGACCAGGAGGAGCTCTGCCGTGCCCCTGGCCCGGGGACGAACACGATCGGATGGCTGGTCTGGCATCTGGCCCGGGTGCAGGACCATCACGTGGCCGAGCTGTTGGGCACCGAGCAGATCTGGGTCAGCGGCGACTGGGCCCGGCGTTGCGGGCTCGAGCCCGACCCTTCCAATACGGGGTACGGCCACAGCGCAGAGGAGGTCGGCACGGTCCGCCCGGAGAGCGCCGACGTGCTGCTCGGCTACCTGCGCGAGGTGAGTGACCGCACCGCAGCGATGCTCGAGGGATCGACGCCCGCCGACCTCGACCGCGTGGTCGACCGGCGCTGGGATCCTCCCGTGACCCTGGGCGTGCGGCTCGTCAGCATCGCCGACGACTGCCTGCAGCACGCCGGCCAGGCGGCTTATGTGCGGGGTCTTCTGGGGTACTGAGTACCGGGCCCTACGAAGCCGTGGCGTGCGGCGGTTTGGGCCAGCGCACGTATTCCTCGTAGTGGAACACGATCTCGTAACCGAGCCTGTGGTAGACGGATGCACCCATTGGAGACGCCTGCAACGAGCAGGACGTCGCGCCGTGCGCGAACGCCAGGTTGGTCACGGCCACGGTGACGAGCGCACCGAGGCCCACGCCGCGCGCCGCAGGAACCGTGCCGACCCACTGCAGGCTGGCCACCCCGTCACTCTCGTAGACCATGGCGGTCGCAACGGGTTGACCGTCGCGTCGGGCGACCACAATGGACGCGGCAGGGTCGGCTACCACGGCGGCCAACTCGTCGAACACGTCGAAAAGCACCCCGGGCGGCATGCCGTACGTCGCGTACGCCTCCGCGTTCACACTGACGAATTCTCGCACCCCTGCTTCGTCGTCGATGACCCGCATCGTGACGCCGTCGATCGGCGAGGCCTCGGGGAGCGGGGTGCGGCAGATCATCTCGGGCACCGGGTCGCCGAAGGACTCGAGACCGGCCTCCTCGCAGGCGAGACGGAGGTCCTCGTCCTCGCCGCTGTCGCGCACCTTGACGGTGAAGCCGCGCTGCAGGCCCGCGAAGAACGCGTCGGCTGCCTCGACGAGGGCGGAACCGCTCAGTGAGTCGTCGGAGCGAAAGGCGCCGTTGGCCACAACGGGTATCCAGGTTCCGCTGGCGCACAGCACGACGCCGCTACCCTCCAACAGCGCGCCGCGGCTGCCCCAGTGGGTGAGCGCGCGGTTGAAGGCGATCAGGGTGCGATGGCCGAGGTGCGCGTCAGTCACTGTCGGAGCGGCCCCAGAGCTGTCGGTTCCCCCCAGCAGCCCTCCGTGAAGACTGGTCATAAGGTCATGATGCCCCACACGGCTGCCGAGTAATCGGATAGGACGCGAATGTGGCGACCTCAGTCGAGTTCGAAGACGGGGTGGTCCCCGGCCACGGCTGCCCATTCGGCATCGCTGGAGTCCCGCGTCACGCCGTCGAAGAACATGCCGGTCTCGAACCTCCAGCGCCGCAGGTAGGCACGCAGGACCGGCACGCTGTCGGCCACCGGGACCTCCCTGGCCGTGCAGAGCTCGCGCCGGCGTCCCAGGATCAGGACCAGGTGCCCTCCGGCGTGGCGCACGTTGCGCACCCACTGGGTCTCGCCGCGGGGGGAGACGAGATAGCGCGTCCCTTCGATGGTCAGGAGGTTCACCGGAACGTGGTGCAGTTTGCCGGAGTCCCGGCCCCGGTGCTCGAGGACCCGGGAGCCCCAGACGCTCACGCCGAGGCGGGTCAGGCCCTTGACCACACGATTGAAGACGTTGCGGGTGAACCAGTCGGGCTCCAGGTAGTGGGCCGGCGGGGTGATGCTGGCGGTGGTCATCGGGATCTCCTCACTGTTCGGGGTGGCCATGAACATCGATGTTAATTGTGAACAGTGTTCTTGTCAAGTACTTGTGTTCTCATCCGAGAACGGGCAGACTGGCCCCATGTCCGTGCCCACCGACGCGCCCGCCGCATCCGCACCCCGCCGCGCCCGGGAGCGGGTCCGGGAGGAGATGACGGCGGAGATCATGGCGGTGGCGGCGGCTCACGTGGCCCGCGAGGGTGCCGCCGCCCTCTCCCTGCGCTCCATCGCCCGCGACCTGGGGATGGCCCCCTCGGCGCTGTACCGGTATTTCGACGGACGTGACGCGTTGCTCAGCGCGCTCATCCTGGCCGCCTACGAGGCGTTGGCGGCCGAGGCCGAGGAGGCGGCGGATCGCGCCGAGAGCGAAAGTGGAGCCGGGCCGGGCGGCGAGGCGGCGCGTTGGTCGGCGGTGCCACGGGCCCTCCGTCAGTGGGCGCTCGCCCACCCCCATCAGTGGGGACTGATCTTCGGCACGCCCGTCCCGGGGTACCAGGCACCCGACGACACGGTCGAGCCCTACGCCCGGATTGCCGTGGCTCTCGTCCGCCCGCTGCTGGCCGCCCACGAGGCGGGCCGCCTGCGCACGGACGACCACGCCCGACCGGTCTCGGACGCGCTGGCGGCGGCGGTGGCACCGGTCAGGGAGGGGCTCTTCCCCGGCCTGCCGGTCGGGAAGGTGGTGCGGGCACTCGAAGCCTGGACGACGATCGTCGGCACCATCAGCCTCGAAGTGTTCGGCCACTGGCGCAACACGGTCCTCGAACCCGGGCTCCTGTTCGAGGCCGCCGTGGGCCAGGCAGCGGAAGCGATCGGCCTGCAGTGACCGGGTGAACTGGAGAACCCCTCAGCGCAGGGCTTCGCGCAGCACCTGTGCACGCGCCCGCAAGTCCTCGAGCCTGTCCTCGGGGACCCATTCGGCCATCGCCTCCACCAGATCGAAGACGAGTGCGGCCAGCTCCGCCATCTCCTTGCTGGGCTCCTCCAGCTTGATCTGCGAGAACGGGAACGCGACGTTGACCCGGCTGGAGGGCGCGACCACCCTGGGCGCGTCCCCGGGCTTCGTCTCCGCCCCGTTCAGCGCAGAAGAAGCGTTCTTCTCAGATGACTTTGGCACGCCACCATCCTGGTCTCGTCACGACGATGTGCGGGTGATGGTGCGACCGGCAGTTAGCCCAGGACGGGCAGCCTGACCTCGATCCCCGCGTTCGCAAGGAAGACGAGCTTGTGCTCGAGGGCGTTCTGCCAATCGACCATGTCCTTGTCGAATTGCATGCGGTCACCGTCCTCGCACGCGTGCTCGAGCTCGTCGAATGCCAGGTCTTCTGCATCTAGCAGGGCCCGGTACTTCGAAAGGAAGTGGTCGTCGATCGGCTGATGCACGTCGTCCCTCCTACCGCCGGCCCGACCTTTGCGGAGCCGGTGGGGAAACGATACTTCCGTCACGCGTCGTTCGCGCAAGCGGTCCGGAGCCCTCCGGCTCCCGGCGCATCGACCAGGGGTGGGCGTCCTCCGTCCTACCAGTACCGGCGCAGGCGGTGGTAGGTCCGGGGCATCAGGAGGCGGAAGACCATGGCGGCATCGATCAGCCCGGAGACGCTGATTTCGAGCGACGGCCCGCCCGCCTGGGCCAGGATCCGGTGCGACACCGTCTCGACGCTGCGGATCATCAGGCGGGGCGGCCGGCGCAGCCCCCGCTCCAGCGCCCCCAGGCCCAGCTCGGTGGCCATGAAGGCGGGGTAGACCACGTGCAGGTGGACCCCCTTGGGGCCGAGGCGGAACGAGGTGGACTCGGTGAAGGCCGACAGGGCGGCCTTGGAGGCGGGGTAGGCACCCGGGCCGGGTGCGGGCAGGCGGCCACCGTCCGAGGAGACGTTGACCACGGTGCCCCTGCCGCGGTCGAGCATGGCCGGCAGGACGGCCAGGGTGGCGGCCACCGGCGCGAAGAAATTGACGTCGAAGGTGTGCCGGAAGTCGCCCTCCGTGATGTCGACCAGGCGGACGCCGGGGTCCTGGGCTGCATTGTTGACCAGCAGACCCACGGGGCCGTGGGCCGCCGCCACGTGCTCGAGCACCCGCCGCAGGGCCGCGGTGTCCGCCACGTCACAGGTGACGGTCTCGGACTCCGGCGAGAAGGTGCGCAGGTCGGTCGCCAGCTTCTCGAGCCGCTCGGTGGAGCGGGCCAGGCCGACGACGGTGGCACCGGCGCGGGTCAGGTCGATGCAGAGCTGGGCCCCCAGGCCCGAAGAGGCGCCGGTGACGACCGCCACCTGGCCGCGGTAGCGCCCGCCGAATTCGGGTGGGCGGGTCGAGCGGGAGAAGGTCACGGGACGGGCGTCATTGCGATGTCGCCGGCGGGTCCGTGAGGTCGTCGAGGTCGGTCCCGAGCCGGGCCGCCGCCTCGGCCAGCACTTCCTGGCCGGCGACCAGCGCCGCCAGGTCGCCCCGCACCCGGACGCGTCCCGCCGCCAGCGCGTCCGCGGGATCGAGCTCACCGCGCGCCATCGCCAGCGCCTCGGCGTAGCCGAGCACGATGGTCGCCGTGCCGCTCACCACCCCCGAGGGGTCGAGCCCCAGGCGGGCCCGGCCGCCGGACACGGTGAGGACGAGATGCACGTCCCCGCCGGCTTGCACATCGCCGGGCACGCCGGTGACCACCTGCACCACGCTGAAGGTGCCGTCGGCGGCGGCCAGCGAGGCCGCGCCCGCCGCAGCGACCGCGTCGGACAGGTCGAGCGCGCTCAGCGCGGCGTCGAAGGACTCCACCCATTCGGGCGAGAGGTAGCGGGGCATGGCGAGAGTCTGCTCCTGTCGGAGGGGGTGTGCGGGCACGGTCGGGGAAGGCCCCGGCAAGGGGCCGTCGGCCCTGCGCTCCGGGTCAGCCGGCGGAGGCCTCTTCGGCCGTCTTCTTGGAGCGTCCCGTGATCTTGCGCCCGAGCCAGGCCACCGGGTCGTAGCGGGCGTCGACCACGCGCTCCTTCATCGGGATGATGCCGTTGTCGGTGATCTTGATGTGCTCGGGGCACACCTCGGTGCAGCATTTGGTGATGTTGCACATACCCAGGCCGCGGTCGTGCGCCAGCTCGCGGCGGTCGTTGACGTCGAGCGGGTGCATCTCGAGCTCGGCGAAGCGGATGAAGAAACGCGGCCCGGCGTACTTGGGCTTGTTGTCCTCGTGGTCACGGATGACGTGGCAGACGTCCTGGCACATGAAGCATTCGATGCACTTGCGGAACTCCTGGCCGCGCTCGACGTCCATCTGCAGCATGCGGTAGCCACCCTCGGGCTCGGGACCGGGCTTGAAGGCCGGCACCGACTTGGCCACCTCGTAGTTGAACGAGACGTCGGTGACGAGGTCACGGATGATCGGGAAGGTCTTCATCGGCGCCACCGTCACCGCCTCGCCCTCGGGCAGGGTGTCCATGCGCGTCATGCACATGAGCCGGGGGAGGCCGTTGATCTCGGCCGAGCACGACCCGCACTTGCCGGCCTTGCAGTTCCAGCGGCAGGCCAGGTCCGGCGCGTCGGAGGCCTGAATGCGGTGGATGACATCGAGGACCACCTCGCCCTCGACGGCGGGCATCACGTAGTCGGTGAACTCGCCGCCGTTGTCGTCCCCCCGCCACACCCGCATGGTGATGGCGGCGGCAGCGGCGGCATCGGCGGGCGTCTCGGCGCCGGTCTGGGTATCGGTCATGGCTGCTTGGCCTCCTCGAACAGTGCGGCCAGCTCCGGTGGCATGACCGGCAGCGGCTCGGGTGCGATGGCGATCGGCGCCAGGTAGCCGTGCTCAGCGGTCTGGCGCTGCACGAAGTTGACCTTGCCCATTGCGGGGTCCGGCCCGGGATAGTCCTCCCGCGTGTGCCCGCCCCGCGATTCCCTGCGTTGCAGCGCCCCCTGCGCCACCGCGATGGACGTGGTGATCATGGAGGGCAGGTCGGTGGCCAGGTTCCATCCCGGGTTGTAGGCCCGGCCGCCCTTCACCTGCACCTTGGCCGTGTGCTCCTTGAGCTCCCCGAGCTTGACGAGGGCCTCCTCGAGCTCGGGACCGGTGCGGATGATGCCGACCAGCGTCTGCATCGTCTCCTGCAGCTCCTCGTGGACGTCGTAGGGGTTGTACCCGTCCTCACGCCCGAAGGGGGCGAAGGCATCGTCGATCACCGAGGCGACCTCCGCCGGGTCGACGCTCGGCGTGCCGGTGCGGCCCTCCGCGAAGTCGGCCGCGCCGATTCCCGCCCGGCGGCCGAAGACGATGAGGTCCGAGAGCGAGTTGCCGCCCAGCCGGTTGGCCCCGTGCATGCCCCCCGACACCTCGCCGATGGCGAAGAGGCCGGGCACGGTGGCCGCCTGCGTCTCGGCGTCGACGCGCACGCCGCCCATCATGTAGTGGCAGGTGGGCCCGACCTCCATGGGCCCGGCGGTGATGTCGACGCCGGCCAGCTCCATGAACTGGTGGTACATCGACGGCAGACGGCGCCGGATGTACTCGGGTGTGCGGCGTGACGCGATGTCGAGGTAGACGCCGCCGTGCGGTGTGCCCCGTCCCGCCTTCACCTCGGAGTTGATGGCCCGGGCCACCTCGTCGCGCGGCAGGAGGTCGGGCGTGCGCCGGTAGTTGATGTGGTCGTCGTACCAGGCGTCAGCTTCCTCTTCGGTCTCCGCCGTCTCGGCGCGGAACATGGGCGCCACGTAGTCGAACATGAAGCGCGTGCCCTCGGAGTTGCGCAGCACGCCACCGTCGCCGCGCACGCCCTCGGTGACGAGGATGCCGCGCACAGAGAGCGGCCACACCATGCCGGTGGGGTGGAACTGCACGCACTCCATGTCGATCACGTCGGCCCCGGCCCAGATGGCCATGGCGTGCCCGTCTCCGACGGACTCCCACGAGTTGGAGGTGTACTTCCACGCCTTGCCGATCGACCCGGTGGCGAGCACGAAGGCCTTGGCGGTGAAGAGCACCATCTCGCCGGTCGGCCGCATGTAGCCCACCGCGCCCGAGATGCGCCCCTCCGCGTCGGGGAGGAGGCGCAGGATCTTGCACTCCATGAACACGTCGGTCCCCATGGAGACGACCTTCTGCTGCAGTGTGCGGATCAGCTCCAGCCCGGTGCGGTCGCCCACGTGGGCCAGGCGGGCGTAGCGGTGGCCGCCGAAGTCACGCTGGGTGATGCGGCCGTCCTCGGTGCGGTCGAACAGCGCACCCCAACGTTCGAGCTCGAAGACGCGGTCGGGGGCCTCCATGGCGTGGATCTGCGCCATGCGCCAGTTGTTCAGCATCTTGCCGCCGCGCATGGTGTCGCGGAAGTGCACCTGCCAGTTGTCCTCGGGCCACACGTGGCCCATGGCGGCGGCCATCCCGCCCTCGGCCATCACCGTGTGCGCCTTGCCGAGCAAGGACTTGCAGACGATGGCCACGCGCAGGCCGCGCTCCTTGGCCTCGATGGCAGCGCGCAGTCCGGAGCCGCCGGCGCCGATGATGACGACGTCGTAGTCGTATGTTCCGAAGTCGGGCGTTGGTGTGGGCGTCGGCATCGACATCGGGTTAGAAGTGGAAGCCGGGGTCGTGGATGGTCCCGCTCGCCACCAGGCGCACGTAGAGGTCGCACAGGGCCACGCCGAACAGGCTGATCCAGGCGAAGCGCATGTGGCGCGCGTTGAGTGGGGTCACGAACTTCCAGAGCTTGTGGCGTGTCGGGTGCTTGGCGAAGGACTTCACCGACCCGCCGCAGAAGTGACGGCAGGCGTGGCACGACAACGAGTACAGCCACAGGAAGGCGGCGTTGGCGCACAGGACCACCGTGCCGACGCTGATCCCGATGCCGAGCCCGGGCTGGCGGAAGGCGAGAATCGCGTCGTAGGTGAGGACGCAGTTGAAGAGGAGGAGGATCCAGAAGAAGTAGCGGTGGATGTTCTGCAGGATCAGCGGGAAGCGCGTCTCGCCGCTGTAGTTGCCGTGGGCGTCGGCCACGCCGCAGGCCGGCGGCGACAGCCAGAACGACCGGTAGTACGCCTTGCGGTAGTAGTAGCAGGTGAGGCGGAAGCCGAGCGGGAAGATGAGGATCAGCAGGGCCGGCGAGTAGTTCCAGAAGGGCAGCGTCCCGAAGGTGTGGCTCCCCGGCACACAGCTGTTGGCGATGCAGGGGGAGTAGAAGGGCGAGATCAGGTCGCGGTGCAGGTCGGCGCCGGCGTAGTAGTCCTTCCCGACGAAGGCCGCCCAGGTGGAGTAGATCACGAAGGCCAGCAGGATGCCGGCGGTGATGGCCGGCTCGACCCACCAGCCGTCTTTGCGCAGGGTCGGCACGTCGGGCCCGCCCCGGGGGGCCCCGATCACCACCGGCGTCGTGGTCGCACTCTCGACTGTGGTCGTCACTCGTTCCTCCTCCGGGCCCAGCTCAGCAAGCCCCAGGTCCGGGCTTAGCGGTCACCCTACGGTCCGCCCTGGTGACAGGTCAAAGACATAAATGACATGAAGATCAGAGCTATTGGCTCTGAAATCGATACACTCCGAGACCGTGCAGCTGCACCAGCTGGCCTACGCCCTGGCCGTCGCCGAGGAGAAGAGCTTCACCCAGGCCGCGGCCCAGCTGCACCTGGCCCAGCCCTCGCTGTCGCGCCAGGTCCGCCTGCTCGAGCACGAGCTCGGGGTGCTGCTCTTCAACCGGGGCCCCGGCCAGGGCCCCGTGACGCTGACGCCCGACGGCGCCGCGCTCGTGCCCTTCATGCAGCGCGTGCTGGCCGACGTGGAGGCCACCGGGGCCGAGGCGCGGGCGCTGTCGGGCATGGCCCGCGGGCGCCTGGCCGTCGGGGCCACCCCCAGCCTCATCACCAGCGCGCTGGCCCCCGCCCTGGTGGCCTTTCACGCCAGTCACCCGGGCATCGACCTCTCCATCGTGGAGGCCGGCTCGCACCAGCTGGTGCCCCAGGTGGCGGCGGGCGAGGTCGACCTGGCGCTGGTGGTGTTACCGGTGACCGACCCGCTGGTGGTGACCACGCCGCTCTTCGACGACCCGCTGGTGCTGGCCACCGCGCCCGACCACCCGTTCGCCCGCCGGCGCCAGGTCCGGGTGCGCGACCTCCATGGGTTGGACCTGGTGATGTTCCGGGAGGGCTACGACCTGCGCGCGGTGACGCTGTCCGCCTGCCGGGAGGCGGGGGTCGAGCCGCATCTCGTCAGCGAGGGCGCGGAGATGGCCGGCGTCCTCTCCTTCGTGGCGGCCGGGCTGGGCGCCGCGGTGGTGCCGGCCATCGCGTTGCCGGCAGACGGATCGCTGGTCGGCATCCCCTTCGCCGCGCCGTCGCTGCACCGCACGGTCGCACTGGCGCAGCGCGGCGACCGCGCCCTGGCCCGCCCGGCCCGGGCCCTGGCCGACCAGCTGCTGGGTCTCCGGTCACCGGCGGCCGCTGATCCGGCTCCCAGGTCCGGGGTTTAGGCTTCGACCATGGACGGCTCCTCCCCTCTCGACCCCTCCGCGACGCCGCGTCCCGGAACCCTCACGCCCCCCGCTGACCTGCCCGGATCGATCGCAGACCTGCGCTCATCGGGCTGGGAGTCGGTCCCGGTGGCCGAGGAGATGCGGCGCAACACGGCCAAGGCCATTGCCGCGGGCACCCCGCTCGTGCCCGGCGTGCTCGGCTTCGAGGACACCGTGGTGCCCCAGCTGGAGAACGCCATCCTGGCCGGCCACGACATCATCCTCCTGGGCGAGCGGGGCCAGGCGAAGACGCGGGTGATCCGCTCCATGGTCGGCCTGCTGGACGAATGGACGCCGATCATCGCCGGCTCCGAGATCAACGACGACCCCTATAACCCCGTCTCGCGCTTCGCGCTCGACCTGGTCGAGGAGCTCGGCGAAGCGGCGCCGGTCGCCTGGGTCCACCGTTCGCAGCGCTACGGGGAGAAGCTGGCCACCCCCGACACCTCCATCGCCGACCTCATCGGCGAGGTGGACCCCATCAAGATCGCCGAGGGCCGCTACCTGAGCGACGAGCTGGCGCTGCACTACGGCCTCATCCCGCGCGTGAACCGCGGCATCTTCGCCATCAACGAGCTCCCGGACCTCTCCGAGCGCATTCAGGTCGGGCTGCTCAACGTCCTCGAAGAGCGCGACGTGCAGATCCGCGGTCACCGCATCCGGCTGCCGCTCGACATCACGCTCGTCGCCACGGCCAACCCGGAGGACTACACCAACCGCGGCCGCATCATCACGCCGCTCAAGGACCGCTTCGGCGCGCAGATCCGCACGCACTACCCGTACGAGACCATGACGGAAGTCAAGATCATGGAGGCCGAGGCCGACCTGCCGACGGCGGGCGTGCCGGTGACGGTGCCGCGCTTCATGAAGGAGGTCGTGGCCGAAATCAGCCAGCTGGCCCGGCGCAGCACGCACCTCAACCAGCGCAGCGGCGTCTCGGTCCGTCTCTCCATCGCCAACTACGAGACACTCGTCGCTTCCTCCGTCCGGCGGGCCCTGCGCACCGGCGAGCCGGTGGCGGTGCCGCGCATCAGCGACCTCGCCGCGCTGGTCCCCTCGACCCAGGGAAAGATCGAGGTCGAGGCCATGGAGGAGGGGCACGAGGACGAGGTGGTGGCGCAGCTGGTCGCCGCCGCCACGCTGGCCGTGTTCCGCCGCCGGGTCACCCTCGACGACCCGCAGGCGATTGTGGCCGCCTTCCACGAGCAGGTCGTGGTGCACGTAGGTGACGACCTCCCGTCGTCGGCCTACCTGGCCGTCCTGGCCGACGTGCCCGAGCTGGAGCCGCCGACCCGCAAGCTGGCCGGGCCCGAGGCCGCCGACTCCGAGTCCCCCGCGCTGATGGCCAGCGCCCTGGAGTTCCTCCTCGAGGGGCTGCACCTGACCAAGCGGCTGAACAAGGACTCGTCCGGGGCGCGTGCTCTCTACCGCGGGCGCAAGTAAGCGGGCGGGGAGGACACGGCCATGAGCGCCCGCTACGACTACTCGGAATGGGACGGCACCCAGGAGTTCGCCGACCTCGACCCCGACGACCTGCTGGCCGGCCTCACCGACGACCTCCTGGCCGGGGGTGACCTCGACGACGCGCTGCGCCAGATGTTGCGCAGCGGCTTCCGCAACGCCGACGGCGAGCAGGTGCCGGGTCTGCGCGACCTGCTCGACCAGTTGCGCCGCCGCCGGGCCGAGCTCCAGAACGCCGGCGATCCCGACGGTCGGATGGCCGAGATCAGCCGGCAGCTCGACGAGATAGAGGAGGACGAGCGGGCCGCCATCGACGAGCTGGTCGAGGAGGCCCACGCCTCGGGCGACGATCGCCGCGCCGAGGTGACCGACGACGTGGCCACCGAGCGCCGCATGGCCCTCGACCTCCAGCCCGACAACCCGGCGGGCCGCATCAGCAGCCTGCAGCATTACGAGTTCGTCTCCTCCGAGGCCCGGGAGCGCTTCGAGGAGCTGGTCGAAGAGCTCCGCCGCGAGATCGCCGACACGTTCTTCGAGGGCGCCTCCGAAGCCATGTCGAACATGAGCGATGAGCAGATGCAGCGCATGCGCGATGCCTACGACGCCCTCAACCGGATGCTCGAGCAGCGCGAGCACGGCGAGGAGATCGACCCGAGCTTCGAGGAGTTCATGGCGCAGTTCGGCGACATGTTCCCCGGCGACCCGCAGACCCTCGACGAGCTGCTGGAGCAGCTGGCGCAGCGCATGGCCGCCGCCCAGGCGATGTGGAATTCCATGAGCCCCGAGCAGCAGGCCCAGCTCAGCCAGCTCATGGAGACGCTGCTCGAGGACATGGACCTGCGCTGGCAGGTCGAGCGCATGGCGGAGAACCTCCAGCGCGCCTTCCCCGACGCCGGCTGGCAGCAGTCCCACAACTTCAACGGCGAAGGCCCGATGGGCTTCGACCAGGCCACCGACCTGGCCTCCCAGCTGTCCCAGCTCGACTCCATAGAGGAGATGCTGCAGTCGGCGTCGAACCCGGCGGCCCTGGGGGAGATCGACCTCGATCAGGTCAAGAACCACATGGGCGAGGACGCGGCGCGCGCGCTCGACCGCCTGGCCAACCTCACCAAGTCGCTGGCCGACGCCGGGCTCATCGAGCAGCACGGCGGGCGCATCGAGCTGACGCCCCAGGGCGTGCGGCGCCTCGGCCAGAAGGCGCTGGCCGACCTCTTCGGCCAGATCAACAAGGACCGCATCGGCGACCACTCGGCGCTGCGCACCGGGACCGGGCACGACCGTGAGGAGACGACCAAGGCCTACGAGTACGGCGACCCGCTCAACCTGCACCTCTCGACCACCGTGCACAACGCCGTGCGCCGGGGCGGGTCGGGGGTTCCCGTGCGCCTCAAGCCCGAGGACTTCGAGGTGGTCGAGGTCGAGGCGCTGAGCCGCTCGGCCACCGTGCTGGCCGTCGACCTCTCCATGTCGATGCCCATGCGCGACAACTTCGTGCCGGCCAAGCGCATGGCCATGGCATTGCAGACGCTCATCTCGTCGAAGTTCCCCCGCGACTATCTCGGGATCGTGGGCTTCTCGGAGATCGCCCGCGAGATACGCCCCGACGAGGTGCCCACGGCCATGTGGGACTACGTCTACGGCACCAACCTGCAGCACGCGCTCGCCCTGTCCCGCCGCATGCTGGCGCACGAGCACGGGACCAAGCAGATCATCGTGGTGACCGACGGCGAGCCGACGGCGCACATCGACGATGCCGGCGAGGTGTGGTTCAACTACCCGCCGATCCCCGAGACGCTGCGACGGACGATGGCCGAGGTCATCCGCTGCACCCGGGCCGGCATCGTCATCAACACGTTCGCCCTCGACCTCCAGCGCACCCACTACCCCTTCGTCGAGCAGATCGCCCGGGTCAACGGCGGCCGCACCTTCTACACGACGCCCGACGCGTTGGGCGGCTACGTGCTGGTGGACTTCCTGCAGCACCGCCGGGTTCTGCGCCCCGCCGGATAGGCGGCCGGCGACCCTCCATCGGGGCAGTTCCGGGGCCAATTCGGCCACTTTCGGGCCCGGCGGGAGAAATCGTCCGAAAAATCGGGGTTCCGGCAAAGAGTGGCCTGAAACAGGCTCTCAACTGGGTTTTCACACACGATGGACGCCCGGCTAAGGGGTGCCCCGCGCACGTTTCGTGCCTGGGCTGGCCAATTTCCCCTTGCGCCTGGGGGGTGCGTGGTGGAAGATGACTTACTACATCGCTGTAACTACACCAATGCCACCTGAGGCGAGAAGGGGGGCGAACCCAGTGCCAGTTGACATAGTCACGACGCTCTACGGTCGCCAAGAACGAAGCTGGCAGTTGCAAGCCAACTGCATGGGGGTCGATCCCGATCTGTTCTTCCCGGAGCGGGGGGCGTCCACCCGGGAAGCCAAAGAGGTCTGCCGTGGGTGCGTCGTGCGCGAAGACTGCCTCGAGTACGCCTTGGCCAACGGCGAGAAGTTCGGCATCTGGGGCGGCATGAGCGAGCGGGAGCGCCGCCGCCTGCGCCGGGCCCGCGCCCTGGCCCGCCGGGACGTGGCCAGCGCCTCCTGAACATCGGCGACGCATTGAGGCCATGATGCGAGCCGGGTGGCGGCACGACAAGCGGGGTGGCAGGCCGCCGGCGCGCCGGCGCTAGCCCTTGCGCTCTCCGCTTGACAGCCGGGACTCGACCGTCGCATCCGGCGAGAGACCGAGCTCGGCCCAGCGCTCCCGGGGCACGACGGTGAGGACGGCCTCGGGGATGAGCCCCACCAGCTCGCCCCCTTCGACCTGGCCTCCGTGCCGGGCCACCAGGGCGGCCACCGCGTCGTAGAGCAGGGCGGGACCGAACCGGTCCGGGTCGACCAGGTTGCACGAGACCTGGGCCCGTGCCCCGACGGCCAGGCCCAACGCCCGGACCTCGGGGCTCCGCACCAGGGGAGCCACGCGGCGGGCCACCTCGACCGGGGAGACCCAGACGTTGTAGGCCACCAGCACCCGGCGGGCCCCAACCGCGGTGGCGCCGTTCCGGGGATCGGCCCCGGCCGGGCCGTGGTCGGGGGTCAGCCCGTCGGGCGGGGGCCCGAAGGCCAGGCGCCGGATGTCGGGGAGGACCCGGGTCCGGCCGCCGGGCAGCGGCCCGTAGAGGAAGCTCGGCACCCCCATCTCCTCGCCCAGCCACCGGGCGAAGCGGTCGCGCTGGGCGACCGCCGCGGTGAGGTCCTCGGGCGCCGGGCCGCCGAGTTGGAACGGGACGAAGGGCACCACGTCGAGCACGCCGAGCCGGGGGTGCGCTCCCGTGTGGTGCCGCAGGTCGAGGGCGCTCAGGGTGGCGACAGCCAGGGCACGGGAGGCCTCGGCCACCAGGTCGGCGGGCCCGGCCAGGGTGAAGACCGTCCGGTTGTGGTCAGTGTCGCGGTGCTGGTCGAGCAGCGCGACCCCGGCGGCGGCGGCCAGGTGGTCGAGCACCGCCCCGTCGCGTCCCTCGCTGACATTGACCACGCTCTCGAGGAGCTCGGGCCTCACGGACATCATGCAGGGTCAGCGTGGCACGCCGGCACGCCGGCGACGCCCGCCGACCGGTGCCTGTCGGGAGTCAGGGGCTACTTGGCGACGACCGCGTGTGAGAGGCGGCGGCGGCGCAGAATGCGACGGCGCTCACGCTCGGAGGCACCACCCCAGACCCCGTGGTCGATGTGGTGCTCGAGCGCGTACTCGAGGCAGGCCTCGGAGACAGGGCACTCGGCACAGATCCGCTGTGCCACGAGCACGCCCATGCCGTCATTGGGGAAAAAGACATCGGGTGCAACTTCTTTGCACTTCCCCCCGGCCATCCAGTCGGTATTCATTGATCGGCTCCCTCGTCACGCATCATTTTACGGGAGCACCCAGTTCAGAGCCAGGTTATTGGCATAGGAAGTTCCTAAGAATCCCGGGGCAGATTCGCGCTCTACCAGGGAGAATGTCGCTCCGCCACCCGGGCTACGCTGGCCCGGATCGCCCATGCCAGGAGGTGCCATGTCCCCGGACACCGTGGAAGAAGCCGTAGAAGAAGGTGAGCCGGTCGAGCCGATCGGGCACGTGCGCGTCGTCTATCTCGGCCCCGTGGCCCCCCATTGGGAGGTCCAGTCGGACTACGGCCCGCCCGAGGTGATCGACCAGTTCAGGGACCGGGTCCTGGCCCGCCTGGTGCTCCTCCCCCCGCACGACCCCCAGTTCCGGCGCAACAGCGAGCGCGTCGTGCGCGACGCCGAGCGCGAGCAACTGGCGCTCGAGTGGGTGCTCGACTGGGGCGAGGAAGCCGAGGCCTGAGCCGGCGACGGGGCCTGCGGCGGGTCGTCCGGCCCGCCCCCTCCGGCCCCGGAATTCCCTGCACCCAAGTTGCCCCCCACGGGCCACCGGGCGACACCTTCGGAGTGAAACCATTGCGCCGTTGTTGTTGAAACGTTGCGGACGAAGAGTCCGCCCGGAGGGGGAGACAAGTGGGAGACACGGACACCAGGGACCAGATGGCAATGGTGCGGAACGTGGGGGAATTGGTCGGCGAGCTGAGCGAGGACGAGGCGGCGCTGGTGCGCACGCTGACGCCGGCGGGCCAGCCCGAGGCGGCCGAGGTCGAGCACCTGTTCGACCTCGTCGACCTGCTGACGACGATCCGCTACGACGAGGCCATGGCGGAGTTCGTCTACGCCATCGCGCCGGAGTGGGACAGCACGATCGAGGCACTGCTGCTCGGAGGGCGCGTCACCACGGCGTTCACCCGCTTCGAGCTCCAGAGCTGCGGCGCCGGGGTGGCGGCCCCGGTGCGTTGCGCCCCGGCCCCGCGGAGCCGGTTGCACCGCGCGCTCGCACTCGTCGGCTGAGTCGGCGGAACCAGTCAGCTGAAACGGTCGGTGGGCTGACGCGTCACTTGGCGAACGGCGGGTCCGCGGGCGATGTCGCCGCGGAGGCGCCGGGACGCGTTCAGTCCAGCAGTCCGATACGGGCGAGCCACAACCCGGGCGCGTCCACCTCGGCGGGGGTGGGCAGGTCGAGCTCGTCGGACCAGAGGCGGGTGAGCGCGCGCTCGTCGGCCCGTTCCAGGACGCCGGCCACGAAGGCGCGCCCACGGTCGACTTCTTCCTGGCCGACGTTGAGGCCGAACAGGCCTGCGAAAGCCTGCTCGCCCTTGCCTTCCTCAATTCGGTAGCGATACCAGGCCTCGCGCAAGGCCGAGGGCGACGACGTGAGGGTCTCGGCGATGCCGGCGGTGATGTGGTCCACGTAGGCGCCGATGGCGGTGGTCTGCGCCGTGAGCGCCGCCGAGATGTTGCGCTGCTCGGGGCTGATGAGTTCCGACAGCAGGGCTTCGGGATCGCCCAGCGCCTCCTCCAGGGAGGCCTGGTCGCCCAGCCCTTCACCGAGTCGCTCCACGATGGAGCGCTGCGCCGCCGCGGCGTGCGCCGACGCGTCGCCGAGCAGTGTCGTGAGAGAGGAGCGCACGCCGGGCCGGGTCAGCACGGCGTGCATGGTGAGCTCGCGCAGGCAGACCCAGAGCTGGACCTCCTGCAGCGGGAGGCTCCAGTCGTCGGCGAACCGGCTCACGTTGCCGGGCACCAGCAAGAGGGTCGACGAGGTGGGCCAGGGCAGCGGCAGGGCGTACTGGCCGAAGGCCCGGCGAGCCAGGTGGCCCGCCGCGGAACCGAACTGCATGCCCAGGAAGACGGGGCCCAGCGTCAGGGCGAACTGACCGAGCATCCCGCTGAGGCCGCCCGCCGAGTCCGGGTCGAGCTCGCTCAGGTCCATCGACGTCGGCACGGCGGCCGCGCCCTGTTGCTGTGCCTCGACCATGGCCTTGAGGACGGGCCGGTAGGCCTCAAGGACGCGGAAGCTCCACTGTCCCGGCCCGACGGTCTCGAAGGAGACGCCGCCGGCCGCCGATGCGGGGCCGATCCCGGTGGCCTCGACCACGTGCATCTCGGCCACACGGGCCAGGTCCTCGAAGGCGATACGCACCAGCGGGTCGGGGTTCTCGTCCTCACCACCGTCGGTGGCCACGCCGAAGGCCAGGGCGCGGGCGGCCTCGAACCAGCTGTCGGCCGACCCCGACCCCGAGCCGATGACCTTCATCAGGTCGCCGAGGAGGCCCCCCATCGGATTGTCGGGGTCGCCTGAACCGAACATGCTCACCCTGGCAGCCTATGAGGAGGTGCCGAGGGTGACGTCCACGACTTTGGTACCAGCCGGCTGCTGCACCGAGAGGGTGACGGCGGCCCCCGGCGGCAACACGTAGAGCAGGGCCCGCAGCTCGGCCATGGAGTGCACGGGCGTGGAGTTCACGGCCACGATGAGCTGGCCCACCTGCAGGCGGCCCGAGGCCGGTCCACCGGACTGCACCGCGGCCACCGTGGCGCCGGCGCCACCGGGCGCGTCGGTGCCCTGCACCCCCAGCCAACCGTGGACCACCCGGTTCTGGGAGCGCAGGTCGTCGGCCACGCCCAGGACGAGGCCGCTCGGGAGGAAGGTGGCGGCGGATGTGCCCGGGTCCGCGTCGTAGAGGATGCCGAGTACGGACCCGTCCGCGGCCAGCAGCGGCTCGCCGGCGATGAGCGAGCGGCGCGACGGGGGACGAGGTGATCGACGGCATGGTCGAGGCCGGCCCGCTGGCGATGGCCCCACCGACGCCGGCCACCGCTCCCGGCGTGCTGTGCAGCGCGAGGGCGTCGCCGCCGGCGGGCACGAAGGTCAGGGCGAGGTCGGGGGCCCCGGTCTGCAGGCTCGTGTCGTCGGCGAAAGGCGCGACGGGCAGGTCCTGGGGCACGTCGACCAGCGCCACGTCGGACGCCTTGTCGGCGGCCACCAACGAGGCCGCCTGCAGCGTGCCCCCGGGGCCGACCATGTCGATGTGGCGGAGGCCGCCGAGGAGATCGGCGGTCGTGGCGACGAGGCCACCCTCGGCGACGGCGACGCCCACCAGCACCACGATGCCGTGGCTGGTCGTCGCCTGCAGCTCGACCATGGAGTGCCCGGCGGCGTCGGCCACCGCCGGCAGCGCGTTCTGCGCCCCGGCCAACGTGGTGAGCGGCCCGCTCGCCGCGGTGTCCTGGGTGGCCGGCTCGAGCGGGTGATCCGATGCCGGGGAGAGCAGCACGATCACCCAGGCGGCCACCGCCATGACGGCACCCACGCCCACCAGGACCATGGCGGCGCTCCGGTAGTTGTGGTGCGGCGGGGGGTTCAGCAGGACCGGCGGGTCCGGTGCGGGACCCGGGACGGCGAGCTCGCTGGGGTGGCGCCAGAGCCGGTCGTCTGGGTCGATCCAGCCGCGCTGGGGCGAATCGGGCCCGTCGCGCGCTGCTTCCCCCGGCCTCACCTGGGCCCGGCGTGCCGTCCTCCGGCTCTTCGGGCGTGTCACTCACCTGGGCGACGATACCGAGAAAGACCACGAAAGTGCCGTCGGCCGACCGCCCGGCCGTACCATGTGGCCGCATGTCGCGCGACCTGGCCATCGATCTCGGGACGGCCAACACGCTCGTCTACGCCAAGGGGAAGGGCCTGGTGCTGAACGAACCGACCGTGGTCGCGCTCGATTCACGCAGCCGCGAGGTGCTCGCCATCGGCACCGACGCCTGGCAGATGATCGGCCGGACCCCGGGGTACATCGTGGCCGAGCGGCCGCTGCGCGGCGGCGCCATCACCGACTTCGAGGTGACTGAGCGCATGTTGAGCGTGCTGCTGCGGCGGGTCGGCGTCGGCCGTCTCAACCGGCCCAAGGTCCTGATCTGCGTCCCCTCGGCCATCACCGCGGTGGAGCGCCGGGCGGTGAAGGAGGCGGCGCGGCGGGCCGGCGCGTCGGCCAGCTTCCTCATCGAGCAGCCGATGGCCGCCGCCATCGGGGCGGGCCTGCCCATCCACGAGCCGGTCGGCAACATGGTCGTCGACGTCGGTGGTGGCACGGCCGAGATGGCCGTGATCTCGCTCGGCGGCGTCGTCGCCGTGCAGGCGCTGCGCTGCGGCGGCTTCGACTTCGACGCGTCCATTCAGAACTACGTGCGCCATCGCTACGGCGTGGCCGTCGGTGAGCGCACGGCGGAGGCGGTGAAGCTTGCCATCGGCTCGGCCGCCCCCCACGAGGGCGAGCAACAGGCCGAGATCCGCGGGCGGGAGGTGGCGACCGGCATGCCCAAGACGGTCGTGCTCTCGCCGCTCGAGGTGCGCGGCGCCCTCGAGGACAATGTGGCCTCCATCGTGGCCGCCGCCGCCGAGTGCCTCGGCGAGGCCCCGCCCGAGCTGGCGCAGGACATCATTTTCCAGGGCATCCATCTCACCGGCGGCGGCGCGTTGCTGCGCGGCATGACGCAGCGCCTGGCCGACGCCACCGCAGTCCAGGTGCACCTCGTCGACACGCCCCTCGAGTGCGTGGTCCAGGGGGCCGGCGTCTGCCTCGAGTCCTTCGACAAGTTGAAGCGCCTCTTCACCGACGAGGACTAGCTGTGACCTGACTCACGGGGACGCCCCGCATCGGCGCCCGCGGGCTCGCCCAGCAACTCGTCGGCGGCCTGGCGCACCTGCCAGTCGCGATCCTGGGCCGCGGCGCGCAGCGCCGGCGTCACCCGCGGGTCGTCGAAGCCGGCCAGCGCCACCGTGGCGCGCCGGCGCACGCTCGGGGTGTCCTCCAACGCGCCGAGCACCGCCGGCAGGCCGCCGGGTTCTCCGAGGGCTCCCAGCGCGGCCACCGCGGCCTCGCGGCAGCGAGCGTCGTCGTGCCCGGTCGCGGTGGCGACCAGCAGTGGCACGGCGGCCCGCGCCCGCCGTTCGGCCAGGAACCACGCCGCGTTGACGACGACGAGCGGGTCCGGATCGCCGAGCGCGTCGGCCACGGCACGCGGCAGCGACGAGCGTGCGCCACGGCCACGGGCGGCCAGCGCCACCTCGACGGCACGCCGTCGCACCACGGGCCGGCCGTCGGCCAGCGCGCCCTCCACGTCGGCCGCCGTCAGCGTGCCCAGCCGGGCCAACGCGCCGAGCGCCGCCGCCCGGACTCCCGGGTCGGGGTCGGCGAGTCCACGCCTGGCCAGGGCGGTGTCCCCGCCGTGCCCGGCCAGGGCGACGCGCCGGCGCCGGATTTCGGCGCGGCCGTCCCGGCCCTGATCCGTGGCAACATCGTCGCTCACCTTCCGAGTATGTCCGAACCTGACGCGACCGCCGACGGGGGAGCCGCGGCGAACCCCACCTTGAGCGACGCCGGCCCCGACGAAGCCGGCGAGGCCGGCGCGCCACCGCCCGTCCCGGCCCGCCGGCGCCGGCTGTGGCCCACGGTGCTCACCGTCGTGGTGATCATCCTCTTGGTCACGGCGCTGATCGCCGCCCGCACGTCGGTCAACTACTTCGTGATCACGCCGGGGGACGCCACGCCAGTGGCGCAGTACATCGAGGTGCCGGCGGCGAACGACCATCCACTGACGGGCAAGATCCTGCTGACCGACGTCTTCGTCACCCAGCTCAACGCGCTCAACTACCTGCAGTACCGGTTCTTCGACTCCGACAGCGAGGTGATCTCCGGGCCCGATCTCCTCGGTCCCACCACCGACGAGAATCAGTATCTTGCCCAGGGGTACCTCCAGATGGCCCAGGCCCAGTCGTTCGCCACGGCGGCGGCGCTGACCCACCTCGGCTACAGGGTCACCTCGACCAACGCCGGCGCGCTCGTGTACGGGGTCGCAGCGCACTCGCCGGCGTCGTCGACGTTGCACGTGGCGCAGGTCATCACGGGGGTGAACGGCACACCCGTCACGACGGACTGCTCCCTCATTCACGCCCTCCACGGTTTGATGCCCGGCCAGAGCGTGCCGTTCGAGGTGGAGCAGTCGTCCATCAACAGCGTCGGCGACGTCTTGCGCGGCCCCGTCGTGACGAAGTCGATCACCCTGGGCACGCCGCCCAAGGGCCTGGTCGACACCGGCTGTGGCGCGGCGACCAAGCCGACGGCGTACCTCGGCGTCGAACCGGTGACGCAGCAGGACTGGCAGTTCCCCCTGAAGGTGACGGTGCACACGCAGGACATCGGCGGTCCCGTCCGCCGGGCTGGCCATGACCCTCGGCATCATGGACAAGCTGAGCAGCGGGCGGCTCACGGGCAACCGGATCGTTGCGGCCACGGGGACCATCGACCAGAACGGCGATGTGGGCGACGTCGGCGGCGTGGCCGAGAAGACGATCGCCGTGGAACGAGCGGGGGCCACCGTCTTCTTCGTCCCCTCCGTCGAGCTGGCGGCGGCGGAGTCCAAGGCCACGCCGCAGCTCCACGTGTACGCCGTCAACAACCTGAACCAGGTGCTGCGGGTGCTCAAGCGACTCGGCGGCTCGGTGCCGGTCACACCCGTGCCAATCAAGCCGGTGCCGGTCCAGGCGGCGCCGTAGGCTCTGCCCATGGCAGAAGGACGCCCCCCCATCTCATCGTCCCGGATCGCAACCGGCGACATCGCCCAGCACACCTTCGCCGTGGTCCGCCGGGGCTTCGACAGCGATGAGGTGCGCTCCTACCTGCAGTCGGTCTCCCGCAGCCTCGAAGCACTCGAGGCGCGCGAGGAAGAGCTGCGGGCGGCCCTGGCCGAGGCGGAGGAGCGCGCCGCCCACCCCGTCGTGGACGAGGCGACGCTGACCGCCTCGCTCGGTCAGCACAGCGCACAGATCCTGCGCCACGCCCACGAGGAGGCGGCCCGGATCGTCGTCGCAGGCCCAGGAGGGGGCGGCCCTGCTGCTGCGCGAGACGCAGAGCCAGGTCGACGAGCTGCAGGAACGCACGGAGACGGCGGCGGCCGAGCGGGTCGTCGAGGTGGAGCTGCTGGTGGCCAACGCCGAACAGGAGGCTCGGGTGGAGAGTGAGCGGATCATGGCCGAAGCGATCGCCGCCGGTGAGGCGGTCATCACCCGCGCCAAGGACGAGGGCCGGGCTCTCCTCGACCAGGTCCAGGAGGCCCGTCGCCGGGTGCTGGCCGACCTGGCGGCGACGGCGGCGCAGTCTCGGGATTCAGATCGAGCAGCTGCGGGCCGCCCGCGACGAGATGGCAGCCTCTGTGCACGGGGTGCGTGACCGGGTGGACGGGATTCTCGCCCATCTGGACCACACCGACGAGGAGGCGCGCGGCGGCCGCGCAAGGGGTGGCCGACCAGTTCCGCCTCGGCACGGCCGAAGTGCCGCACGATCAGGACGTGGCCGACGAGATGAGCGGGGTGGTGCCGCCGACGGGGGCGACGCCCGCCGTGGGCCCAACGTCGGGTGGTGAGGCGGGGAACGAGGGGACCGCACCCTCGGTCGACGAGCTCTTCGCCCGCATCCGTGCCGGCACGACCAAGGTGCCCGAGCCCGCAGCCGAGGCGGAGCCACCGCCTCGTGCCGCCGAGCAGGAGCCGCGGCGGACGGGGCGGACGTGGCCGACCCGGCCAAGGCCGCGACCGGTGTCGGTGCCGCAGTGGCCGACGCCGCAGTCGAGGATGCGGCAGAGGTGCCGGCGGACGAGCACGTCGACGTGGCGCCGGGGCCGGACGCTGCCGTCATTGCCCGACGCGACGAGTTGGTGACGCCGATCTCCTCGCGGCTCGGCCGGACGATCAAGCGCACCTTGGGCGACGACCAGAACCGGTTGCTCGACCGGATGCGCAACGCGCCCACATTGGAGCTTGAGGATCTCATGGGCTCGGAGGACGAGCACATCGGCCGTCTTCGCGGCGGCGGCGCGCAGCCATCTGGACGAGGCGTTCGCCGCCGGCACGATTTTCGTCGGAGCCGGCGCGGCGACCATTCCCCGCGGCGCCGCCGTGGAGCAGGCGTCGACGGGATTGGCGCCGTGCCGTCGTGACCACGTTGCGCCGGCAGGTCGCCGAAGGAGCCGGCGATCCGGCCGACCGCATCGGTGCCGCGTTCCGGGAATGGAGGGGCGAACGCGTCGAGCGGCTGGTCGGCGACCAGGCCACCCAGGCGTTCTCGGCCGGGCGTGGCCGCGGCCAGCGCGGACGGCAAGGTGCGCTGGGTGGTGACCACCGCGACTGGCTGTTCGGACTGCGAGGACAACGCGCTGGCGGGCACCGTGAGCGGCGGCGAGACGTTCCCCACCGGGCACGCCCACCCGCCGGCCCACTCGGGGTGCCGCTGCCTGATCACCCCGGCGACCGACTGACCAGGACTTCTGGCTGCCGCCCCTCGCTCCCCGCCTGGCCATTGGGGGAGGTGAAGTGGACGTTAGGCTCCCCTCGTGCGCATCCCCAGCGATCTGAACGCCGACGCCGCGCCGCGCCGCCGCCATCGGGCCCGATGGTGGGTGATCGGCTTCGTCGTCGTCATCGTGATCCTGCTGGTGTCGCTGCGCTCGCTGGCCGGCCTCTACACCGACAGCCTCTGGTTCTCGTCGGTGGACCTGCACAACGTCTTCTCGACGCTGCTGGCGATCAAGCTCGGCCTCTTCGGTGCCTTCGGGGCGATCTTCTTCGCCGTCCTGTGGGTGAACCTGGTGGTCTGCGATCGCATCGCGGGGCACGACGTCGTGCTGGCGCAGGAGGACGAGTTGGTGCGCCGTTACCAGCAGTTCGTCCGGCCCTACGCCGGTCGCATTTACGTCGCCCTTGCCTTCGTGCTGGCGCTGATCGGAGCGTCGGGGACGGTCGGGCAGTGGAACAACTGGATCCTCTTCCGTCACGGTGGTTCGTTCCATCTGAGCGACCCGCAGTTCCACAAGGACGTCGGCTTCTACGTCTTCAAGCTTCCGTTCCTGATCTTCATCGTGGACTGGACGCTGGCCATCCTGATCGTGACGCTGGCCGTTTCGTTGGTGTTCCACTACTTTAACGGCGGGATCCAGCCGCAGCGTGGCCTGCCCCGGGTGCGACCGCCCGTGAAGGCGCACATCTCGGTGCTGCTGGCCCTCATCGCCTTGGACAAGGCGGTGGGCTACGTCCTGCAGCGCTGGTCGCTGGTGAACTCCCAGGACGGCTACGTCAACGGCGCCGGGTACACGGATGTGCACGCCCGGCTGCCGGCGGAGACGCTCCTCGTTTACGTGTCGGTCTTCGCCGCCGTGATCCTGCTCTTCAACATCCGGCGCCAGGGCTGGACGCTGCCGGTCCTCGCCATCGGGATCTGGGCCTTCGTGGCGCTCGTCGTCGGCATCATCTACCCGGCGCTGCTGCAGGCGCTCAAGGTGACGCCGGCGCAGAGCTCGCTCGAGGCGCCGTACATCCAACGCAACATCACGGCGACCCGCGACGCCTACGGCCTGAACAACGTGCACGTCCACCAGTTCCCGGCGACGACGAGCATCACGGCCAGCCAGACGGTCGTGGCGGCGCCCACCATCGACAACATCCGCCAGTGGGACCCCGACCCGACGATCTCGCTGCAGACGTTCCAGCGGCGAGCAGGCGATCAAGGGCTACTACGTCTTCCCGTCGCTCGGCGTCGACCGCTACACCGTGAGCGGGCAGCGTGACGCCGGTCCTCATCGGCGTGCGTGACATCGCGTCGGCCAACTTGGCCTCCCCGTCCTGGGTCAACACCCACCTGCAGTACACCCACGGCAACGGGGCCGCCGTGGCTCTGGCCAACCAGAGCAACGCCAGCAACCCCGTTTACGCGGTGCAGGATGTGCCACCGACGTCATCGAAGGGGTTGCCGGCCATCACCCAACCCAACGTCTACTTCGGTATCGGTGAGACGGGTTACGTCGTGGCCAACACCAAGCAGCTGGAGGTCGACTACCAGGAGAACGGCACGAGCATCGAGAGCCACTACAAGGGCACGGGAGGAGTGCAGCTTTCGTCGATCTTCACCCGGGCCGCCTTCGCGCTGCGGCTCGGTGACTTCAACCTCCTGATTTCGAGCCAGATCACGGACAAGTCACGCATCATGTTCGTCCGCGACCCGGTGTCCATGGCGGAGAAGGCGGCGCCCTTCCTCACGTTCGACCAGGATCCCTACGCCGTGATCAACAGCGGGCCGGGCCCGGACCACGGGCACGTCGACTGGATCGTCGACGGGTACACGACGACGGCCAACTACCCGTACTCCCAGAACGCCAATACCCAGCAGGTCGCCATCGGCAGCAACCTGCCGGGGAGCTACAACTACGTGCGCAATTCGGTCAAGGTCGTCATCGACGCCTACTCGGGGAAGATGACCTTCTACGACGCCGATCCCCAGGACCCGATTCTGCAGGCGTACTCCGCCGCCTTCCCGAACATGTTCGTCCCGCTGTCGAAGATGCCGGCCGCGCTCCAGGCGCACCTGCGTTACCCCGAGGACATCTTCTCCATTCAGTCCGCCATTTACGGCCGGTACCACCTGACCAACCCGCAGGCCTTCTACTCCGCCAGCAGCGCCTGGCAGCTGTCGCCCACGGCCGGGGCCGGCCCGCAGTCGCAAGCGCTGTTGGCCCAGAACACGTACAACAACCAGGGACAGCTGGTCTCGACCACGCCGGCACGCATGTCGCCCCAGTTCCAGGTGTACTCGTTGCCGGGCACGGACCCGAGCAAACAGCTCTTCAACGTGTCCGACGGGTTCGTCCCGGCGTCGCAGTCGTCCCTCACGGGCTCGGGCCAGAACTTCAACCTGACGGCCTGGATGGTCGGGCTGTCGGACCCCTCGAACCGTCGGCCAGCTCGATCTGTACGAGACGCCGCAGGGGTCGACCGGCCCGGCCAACGCGGACGCCGAGATCTCGGCCGACTCGACGGTGTCGAAGGACATCTCGCTGCTGGACACGAAGGGCTCTGAGGTCCTCCTGGGTGAGACGCTGATGGTCCCCATCGCGGACTCGATGGTGTACCTGCGCCCGCTGTACGTGTCGCCGACGACGAACCCTCAGCCGCAGCTGGAATACGTGGTAGCCGTCCTGGGCAAGAACGTCCAGATCGACACGTCGCTCACGGCCGTCCTTTCGGACCTGCTGCAGACGACGGTGTTGCCGCCCGGTCAGAGCGGATCCTCGACCGGCACGGTCCCGGCGGCGGTGGCGGGGATCCTGCAGCAGGCCCAGGCCGACTACGCCAGCGCGCTGGCGGCGCTCAAAGCCGACGACCTGTCCGGGTTCCAGACTGAAATCAACGAGATGCAGCAGGCGATCAGCCAAGCGCAGCAGGTGATCGGCGTGACGACGCCGGGGGCGACGTCGACCACCACCACGACCACGCCGCCGGTCAAGGGGGCGAAGACCTCCAAGAAGGCCGCCACGACCACGACGACGTCGTCGCACGCGTCGATCACCTCCTCGTCGACGACCACCTCGGTGCCCACGAGCACCGAGCCCAAGAACGCGACGACCACGACCTCGACGACGCTGGTCTCGGCGGCTCCCCGTACCTGAGGGGTCCGACGGGCGGGTCGGGCCGGCGGCGTGCCGTCCGCGATGCGATTCCGGTTGCGGAGAGGGCGGGCGCGTCGCATGATGGGCCGTACGAGGCCCGAGGAAAGGAAGGCTCCCGATGGGACTGCTCGACAAGGTGAAGGCACAGGCGACGGCGGCGACGGAAATGGCGAAGGACGCCGCGGCCAAGGGCCAGGCCAAGATGAACGACGCCCAGGCCAAGAAGACGGCCGACGGCATGCTGCGGGACCTGGGCGCCGCCTTCTATGCGACCAAAACGGGACGATCGACCCCGAGCACCGACGCCGAGATGGAGCAGCTGGTCACGTCGCTGCAGGCGCATGAGTCCGAGCACGGCCAGATCACGTTGGCGCCCGAGTCCCCCGCGGGCGCTCCGACGGCGACCCCCGCCGGTGACGGGTCGGCGGCCCCTGCTCCACCCCCGCCACCGAAGGCGGCCGACCCGACCTCCCCACCGCCGCCTCCGCCGACGGCGCAGACGCTGTAGCGGGCGGGCCGGCGCTCGGCTCGGCGCTGGGTGCCCAGTGCCCTGTGGTCCATGTAGGATGACCTCTTCGCCGCGGGGTGGAGCAGTCTGGTAGCTCGTCGGGCTCATAACCCGAAGGTCGGAGGTTCAAATCCTCCCCCCGCCACTCAGAGAGCCTGGTCACGGGCTCGAATCGGTCACGGCGTTGGTAGCCGTTGGCGCGTTCTACCGGATGTTCCACCGGGGAGAACCGTGGGAACGTCCGGACTCGCTCACTGCACCGTTCTTGCAGGACGTTCGAGCAGGGCGGCAAAGGTCCTCGCAGCCTCGGCCTGCATTCCGGGTAGGACGTGTTCGTCGCCATGGTGAACCCAGGCGTGGAATGTCCCAATCGCTCGCTGACCACCTTGATGGGGACTCCGGCCTTGAGAAGCAACGTAGCGTGAGTGTGACGAAGGTCATGGAGCCTGATGCGTAGCAGTCCCGATTGGCCCACGAGCCGCTTGAAGGCATCAGAGAGGACCTGCGGATGGATCGGCGTGCCGTCCTCATGGCAAAAGACGTAGTTCTCCGCCTCGGAGTCTGGACTACGAATCGTCCTCAGCACATCCATGGTCCGCTCGTCGAGGTCGATCGTTCGTCTCGCGGTTCTCGTCTTGCCTCGTGATTCGTGCAGCTCGTAGGCGACCGAGACAAGCGACCGGTTCACCGACACCCTGGCCGCATCGAGATCCACGTCGCCCCAGCGCAGCCCGAGGACATCGCCTCGGCGCATTCCTGTGTTTGCGGCCAGCCACAAGGCAGCGAAGTGGGTGCTGCTGTGGGCCAAATCAAGGAAGTCGCCCAGTTGAACTGCATTCCAGGCTCGAAACTCGCTGGAGGTAAGGGGCCGACGCTTTGGTGCATGAGCGATCTCCGCCGGATTGCGAACGATGGATCCTCGCTTCTCGGCATCGCGTAGTGCCCGTCGGATCACAATGTGGATCTCGTGAACGGTCTTGATATCTAGGCCGCCTGGGCCATCGCATCTGCCCCGCTCAAGCAATGTGGCGTAGAGGCGATCGAGGTGTTCGGCTCGTAGGTGCCGAAGTGGCACACGGCCAAGATGGGGGAGTACATGGAGCTCGATCAGGCGCCGATAGCCGTCCCAGGTGCTCGGCCGGAGTGTCAGCTGCTTGGCCGGCAACCACTTCATCGTGAGGTACACGCCGAGGGTCGGGCCCACTCGCCTGCCGTCGATGCGTTGACTTTGGGCGCTAGCGAGCGCGGTCGCCAACTCCTTCGCCTGCTCTCGGTCAGTGCCGGCCGGATGCCATCGTCGTCGCTCGCGTCCGGTGATCGGATCGATCCCCTCGTAGATCACCGCGTAGAAGCGGTTGCGGCGTTGTGCAACGTAGCCACGCACGGCTTGCCTCCTCCCTCCCTCCGGCCATTGTTTGGCGGTGGAACAGACCGGAGGAACCAGGGTCTAGCCGCAGCTCCGGGGTCAGGGAGTCCGGGGAAATAACCCGAAGGTCGAAGCTTCATATCCTCCTCCCGCCACCAGCATCAGTTGCTTCGAGACCGTAGTATCGGTCCCATGGAATCACAGTTGCTTGCAGGAAAGGTCGCGATCGTGACGGGCGGCGCCGGAGGCATCGGTCAAGCGAGCGTGGAGCTGCTTGTCGCCGAGGGGGCGAGTGTCGTCGTTGCGGACATCGACGCGGACGCCGGTCAGGCGGTCGCTGAGCGGATCGGTGACGCTGCCGCTTTCAAGCAGACCGACGTGAGTGATGCGGATCAGGTCCAAGCGCTGGTGGACTTCGCCGTACAGCGGTTTGGTGGTCTGGATATCATGTTCAACAATGCCGGTATTGGCAGCGCGCTCAAGCGGTTCCTGCCCGACGACCTCGAGGACTTTTCCCGCATCATGAACGTGAACCTCTTCGGAGTCATTGCCGGGTCCCAGCGAGCCGGTCGTTACATGAAGGACCATGGCGGCGGCTCCATCATCAACAACGCGTCCATCGCCGCCATTAACGCCGGCACTGGGATGATCTCGTACCGTGCATCGAAGGCAGCGATCGCCCACGCCTCAAAATGCATGGCCATCGACCTGGCTCCGTACGGCATCCGGGTTAACTGCCTCACACCTGCCCACATTCGCACGGGAATCACGACCTATGAGATGGGCCCCGTACTCCGATACATGCAACCCCTCGAGCGTGAGGCCCAGCCCGCAGACGTGGCGAACGCCGTCGTGTTCCTCTCCAGCGACCGTGCGGCGCAGATCACCGGAGTCGTCCTCCCGATCGACGGAGGTACGACGGCCGGGCCGCCCTACGCCCAGACGAAGCTGATCATGTCGACCTTGAAGCCGGCAGGGGAGAGCCCGACCTCCGCCTCCTGAGGATCGGACCTGCTCGGTTGGGCTAGCTGACCGGGACCAAGCTCAGGTGGAGCTGCTCGAGTCCCCGCAGGAAGAAGGTCGGGAGGTACTCATAGCGCCTTGCTCCCGCTGGACCATGGTGTTCCTCGGAGATGGCGATGTCGCTCGTACGATCGAGGAAACGGTTCAGCGTCACCCGGCCCTCGGCGCGCGCGAGTGGGGCCCCCGCGCAAGTGTGGATGCCGAAGCCGAAGGCGATGTGCTGTCGAGCGTTTCCGCGGTCGATCTCGAACTCGTAGGGGCGCTCGAACATCCGGGGGTCCCGATTGCAGGCTCCCGGTATGAGCATGAGTGATGCACCCGCCGGGATGTCGACGCCACCAAGAGTGGTGGGCACCCGCGTCATCCGGAACTGGGTGCGTAGCGGGCTCTCGAGCCGGAGCATTTCCTCAATGAAGTTCGGGATGCGGTCCCGGTCGTCCCGGACGAGTTTCTGTAGGTCAGGCCGTTCACCGAGCATGCGGAGCGCGAAGGACAGGAGTCGCACCGTTGTCTCCTGACCCCCGGCGAAGAGGTTGGCGGCAATCAGCGCAGCGTCCTTGACGTCTGGCGTCGAGCCATCCGGGAAGGTCGCCGTCGCCAATCCGCTCAGCACATCGTTCCGCGGGTCTTGGCGGCGGTCTTCGATGTACTCCGCGAAGCGGTCGTAGAGGAACTCGAGAGGCTTGTGGGTGACCTCCCCATGGTGGACCGTCGACAGTCGTTCCCGGAAGAGCGAGTGGTCGGACTCTGGCACGCCTTCGAGGTCCGCGATGACGGTGAGGGTGAATGGCTCTGCGTAGGAGCTCACCATCTCGCACGATCCCGTCTCTACGAACCCGTCGAGGAGGTGGTCGGCGAACTCCCACATGAAGTCCTCGTTCTCCTTGAGGCGCTTCGGCGTGATGAGCCGCATCAACAAGTGGCGGTGTGCCGTGTGGTTCGGCGGATCGAACGATGGGAGCTGATCGCTGAAGGGCAATTCGCTCCGGCAATTCTCAATGATGTCGCTGACGTCGTCTCCCTCGAACGGCATGGACAGCTTGACGAAGGAGCCACACACGACGTTGCAGGAGGAGAACGTTCCCGACGGGGCGTGGTTCTCGGGGAACGTCGCCGGGTTGCCGTAGACCGCCATGGCCTCCTGGTGACCCGTGATCATGTACATCCCGTAGCGCGGCTCCTGCCAGACCGGGCTTTGGTTCCGCACCCAGTCGAAGTAGGGGTAGGGGTCGTCCTGTACGGCTTGGTCGCTGAAGAAGTTGACCTTCTCGAACTCACTCATGGGTACCTCAATCCGAAATAGGAGCCTACGATTGCCCCATGGGCCTCGAAGTCGACATCGACCCCGACGCGTGCATGGGTTCTGGGAACTGCGTCTACGCCGCCTCTGGCGTTTTCGGTCTCGACGAGGACTCCGTGGCCCTCATTGTTGATCCCGCCGGCTCGTCCGAGGACCAGATCTTGGTCGCGGCGCGCAACTGTCCGACGCATGCGATCACCGTCCGCCGTGATGGGGTGTCGCTGATCTGAGCAGCATCATGCGGGAGCGGCGGTCTCGCCTGTAGCGTGGCGTGCCGCCACGTAGCCGAAGACCATGGTGTTGGCGATGCTCGCGCCGGGTCCGAGATAGTGGCGCCCCATGACGGTGGCGGTGCCATTGCCGGTGGCGTAGAGGCCCTGAATCGGGCGATCGTTTCGGCCGATCACCTGTGCGTCGGCATTGGTGAGCAGGCCGCCGCAGGTGCCGATGTCACCGGGTACGACCTGGACCGCGTAGTACGGAGCCTCGTCGATAGGGCCGAGGCAGGGGTGCACCTTGTGATTGGGATCGCCCAGGGCCCGGTTGTAGGCGGATTCGCCTCTTCCGTAATCAGGATCGACGCCGAGAGCTGCGTGCTCGTTGAACCGCTCGACGGTCTCGGCCAACCCGGAGGCATCGATCCCGCACATGTTGGCCAGATCCTTGAGCGTCCAGGCCTGCTTCAACATGCCGCTTTTGAGTAGCTTGCGGGGGAAACGGCCTGGGCTGGACCGCTGGTGGGCATAGCGCTTGCGGTAGCGATCGTCGAAGATCAGCCAGCACGGGACCGCCTTGCTTGTCTTGTCGCGGGCATACATCGCCTTGCCCACTTCCATGTACGAATTGGATTCGTTGACGAACCGCTGTCCCGCGGCATCGACATACATGGTGCGCGGGCGCTGGCGGGCCTGGTCGAGAGTCGATTGCCCGAACCGCCCGGTACGGGGCGATGGGAGCCACCAGGCCTCGTCCATGAAGTCGGTCTTTGCGCCATAGCGCATCGCCGTCTGGATCACCTCACCGGTGTCGCCGGGGTTCGAGATCGACCACCGGCCGCGGTTCGGTTGGTCGCCCCCGAACTCCTCGCGCATCTCTGGGTTGTGTGCGAAGCCACCTGAGGCCAGCACCACCCCCTTGCGGGCGCGCACGAAGACGGGCACTCCGCCTCGCAAGGCACGCACGCCGACCACACGCTCATCCTCGATGATCAGGTCATCGAGTGGCGTCTCGGTCCAGATCGGGATTCCACGATCGATCGCATTGTGCAGCATCTGTCCGATGAGGGATGCGCCATTCGTCAGCAACGCCTGGCGGCGAAGCCGGGCGGCATAGGTCCTGAGCACGACTCTGGCCGAGACCCCGAATGCTCGGATGCTGCGGTTGTAGTGCGAGAGAGAACGTGCCTCGTTCGTCATCACCGCCAGACCAAGGCTCTGGGCAAGACCGGGTTGGATTTTCTTGAGCCACTCGCCGAGCACGTGGCCGTCGAACGGCACCGGTTCGATCCCACGTCCGATGTCGAGGCCACCCTTGGCGTTCGAGTAGTAGTCGCTGTAGCCGGGGCAGAAGGCGAAACGCACGCCGGATGCTTGGAGAAACGACACCATCTCCGGTCCCGCCGTCAAGAACGCGTGGCGCCGATCGGTCGAGGATGCCGGTCCGACGTCGCCGACGACGGCCTCGAAGTGCGCCATGGCGTCCTCGTAGGAGTCCTTGACGCCGTCGGCCTGCATAACCGGGTTGTTCGGTACCCAGAGAATCCCGCCGGACATGCAGGTCGAACCGCCAACCAGTTCCTGCTTCTCGAGCACGAGCGCGCTCGCTTCGGCATCGGCCGCCGTCAACGCGGCGACCATGCCGCCGCCACCGGATCCGATGATCACGAGGTCGACGGTGGTGTCCCACGTCGTCATGTCACGTTCTCCGACCTCCCGAGGTCCTTCTGGCGTGGAGGAAGTTAGCAGGATCCGTTGACGATTGCTACGACGCCGAAGTAATCTGCCACCATCCGTCCATGAGGGAAGCGGGGGAGATGACCAATTCCAGGACGCTGCTGTATCCGCCCAGGGGCGTGGGTGCGCCAAAGGATCGGCACCCGAATGCCTTTGTCGATGTCGGGCTCCCGGTGGGAACCGAGGTGTTCTCGGCGGACGATCACATCTCGCTGGCAGTGGACATCTTCTACGACCGCTTTCCCGACAGCATGAAGGACCGCGCCCCTCGGGTCATGAACGTCGACGGGGGGTGGGTCATCGGAATGGACGGGAAGTCGATCCTCGTGCGGGAGTTCATCGAGGTGCTGACGCAGTACGACCCCGTTCCCGGATCCCACACCGGAGACGTTAATGCTCGACTCGCGGCGCTGGACTCGGAGGGCGTCTCCCGGGAGCTGGCGTTCCCGAACTCAGTTCTCGCTCTGTTCGGGTGGCCGGACCGGGAGGTGCGTGAGCTCTGCTTCCGGATCTACAACGAGCACATCGCCGAGATCCAGGAGAAGTCGAACCACCGCATTTACGGCGTCGGTCTCATCAACTGGTGGGACGCGGAGGGAGCTCGCCGGACGATCAACGAGCTGAAGGCGCTGGGACTGAAAACGTTCCTCATGCCGCTGACCCCCGGCAAGGACGTGGAGAAGCGCCCGATCGACTACGCGAGCACCGCTATGGACGGCGTCTGGGACGCCATCGAGGAGGCGCAGATCCCGGTCTCGCACCACATTGGGGAGAACCCTCCGTCGACGCCGAACGAATTCAATGCCGTCAGCATAGGCATGCTCCAATCGGTGGCCCCGTTCCGGGACACCTTTGGCAAGTACATCTTCGGCGGCATCCTTGATCGCCATCCCGGACTGCAGATCGGCTTCTTCGAGGGTGGGATCAACTGGGTGCCGTCTGCCCTCCAGGACGCTCAGCACATTGCGGCATCGTTCCAGCATCTCGACAATCTGAAGGTGCAGCACGAGCCGACGTACTACTGGGACCACCACATGTGCGCCTCGTTTATGGTCGACCCTCTCGGGCTTGCGCTCCTGTCGCATATTGGGGTCGATCGGGCGATGTGGTCTACGGACTTTCCCCATAATGAGAGCACCTACGGATACAGCAACAAGTCGCTGGCCGCTGTCGTGGATGCAGTGGGGCCGGAGGCGGCGACTGCCGTAGTCGGCGGCAACATCAAGCGCTATCTCGGGTTGGAAGGCTGATGCCGGCGGGTCTGATGGCATCGGCACCGCCGATGCAGATCCCCGAGCAAGCTGACATCCCGCGCATGCAGCGGGAGCGGGTCGAACGGATTCGCGGACTGATGCGCCAGCAGGGGCTCGATGCACTCATCCTGCTCGGGAACACGAATGTCGTCTACGCCACTGGTGCCATTTGGCCGTTGGCCGACTCGGGCCGAGCGAATTTCGAGCAACCGGTAGCGGTCGTGACCGCCGATGACGAGTGGCCGCACCTCTTCTCTCCGATGCGAGGGGCGGATCGGCCTCATGTCGAGCTACCGTCCGATCACCTGCATGGTCCGGTCTACCTGGACTTCGACGAGGGCGTGGAACTCTTCGCGGGGGAGCTCGCTGGCCTCGTGCCCGACAAGGCGGTCATCGCCGTCGACGAGTGGACCAATGCCTTGCGCCGTGAGCGGTCGATCCTGTTCGCACCCGACGCTCCGGTCGACGGTGGGCGGATCATCAGCGGAGCCAAGGCGATCAAGACTCCGGACGAGCTGTCCCTCATGCGTGAGGGGTTGCGCATCACCGAGCGAGGCATTGCCGCGGTCCAAGCACGGCTTGCCCCTGGGGTCCGTCAGACCGATCTGACTGCGACGTTCCTCCGTACGATCTTCGAAGAGGGCGCGGATGCCAACATCCTCGATCCGATCTGGCAGGTGATGCCCTCCCGCTTGGCGGACGGACCCTGGACGACGACCGGCGACCTCGCTTGCCCACTGCTCTCGACAGAACGTGAGCTCCTTGAAGGCGATGTTCTCTGGGTTGACCTCGGGATCAGCCACGCCGGGTTCCACTCCGACTTCGGCCGGACCTGGATCATCGGACGCGATCCAGATGCCCGCCAGCGTGCCCAGTTCGAGCGGTGGGTCGCGATTCGAAACGCCGTCCTCGACGTCACCCGTGCGGGAGCGACGGCCGCGGATCTCACAGCAGCGGCCATCGACGCCGCAGGCGGGATCAAGCCCTGGATGCCGCACTTCTACTTGGGTCATGGCCTGGGCATCGACAGCGCCGAGTCGCCCTACGTCGGCAGTGACATCGGGGAGGCATTCGACGCGTCCCTCATCCTTGCGGCCGGGATGGTCCTGGTGATCGAACCGATCGTGTGGGAGGACGGAGCGGCCGGCTATCGCTCCGAGGAGGTCCTCCACATCACGGAGGACGGCTGGGAGGCCATGACCGACTACCCCTACGACCCCTTCTAGGCCCATGACGGTTACCGAGGTTCTGCCCGACGATGCGGCATTGCGACTGGCCCGCCGATCACGCGTGCTCGCTGAGATGGAAGATGCCGACATCGATCTGCTCGTGGTCGGCCGGGAAGGCAACGCCCGCTACGTGTCGGGCGCACCGCGGCTTTGGACCGCCGGCTCGCGGGCGTTCGGTCCCGGATGCGTCCTTGTGCGCTCCACGAGGTCGGTCCATCTGTTGAGCACGTGGGACGAAGGGATTCCGGACGACATTCCCCACGAGAACCTGTACGGGATCTCGTTCAATGCCGGGAACTTCCTCAAGGTCCTGCAGGGGATCGAGGGCGCCGCCACAGTGCGGATAGTGGCCACAGATTCCATGACACCCTCAGCGGCGCGGATCCTCCCCAAAGCCTTCCCGTCGGCCGACCTGATCGATGGTGAGCCGATGCTGCGCCGGGCCCGCCGGGTCAAGACGTCCGAAGAGATCGACGCCATTCGGGCTTCGGTCCGCATCGCAGAGGGTGCGCTGGCCGAGGCTGCCGGGGCGCTGGCATCCGGGGTCACAGAACGGGAGCTCACCGGTGTGTTCATGGAGGCGATGGCTTCGTCGGGCGTCACCACACCGGCGAACCAGGACGTCGCGTGGATCACGTCGCGTCAAGACCCATGGCGGCGTGCGAGCCGGGATGCACCGGCCGGGCCGTGCGATCTCGTGGTCTTCGAGGCTGGAGTGATGCTCGGTGGGTATGTCGGCGAGCTCGGTCGCACGCACTCGGTCGACAGCGACGCCTCCATCAATAAGGCACTCGTCGGGCGTTGCGACGATTTGGTTGACCGCTTGCTCGCCGCCTGCCAGGTCGGCGCGCCGGTGAGCGATCTCCTGGCCGCTTACGAAGAAGCTGAAGTCCCCTTGCCGCCCATGCCGGTGGCGCGCGGGCTTGGCCTCGGATACGACCTCCCCCTGGTGACGGCCGCACTGCCGCGGACCGCCGCCGAGCAGGTCATCGAGGCAGGCATGGTGCTGGCGCTGAGCGCCTTCGTCTGGCAGGAAGGCATCGGCGCCGTCTACGCCCAAGAGCCGGTCGTGGCGACGACGACAGGGCCGGAGCCACTCTCGAGCATCCCATTTCGCGACCTAAGGAGCTCCCGCTCGTGACCGACGTCGATGTGCCACCAGCAGAGGAGATCATCCTCTACCAGAAAGATCGGGAAACGCGGATCGCGACGATCACCTTGAATCGCCCCGATCAGCTCAACATCCCGACGATCGCAGCCAGACGTCGCTATGCGGATCTGTTGTTCAAGGCGAGCATCGACGACGACGTGAAGGTTCTGGTTGTGCGCGGCGTCGGCGATCACCTGGGGACCGGGGCGGACCTCGACGAGCTCATGGCCAAGCGTTCCGCTGGCGTGGCACTCAACGAGGAATTCGGGATCGACGAGGACGACGACGTCACCATGCCGAGTGCGCGTTCGTATCGTGCTGGGGCGTCGCTCCTCCATTGGTACGGCAACACGAGGTCCGGCTGCAGGACTCTGCAGGATTTCAAGAAGATCAGCATTCTCGAGGTCAAGGGGTATTGCTATGGCTGGCATTTCTATCAAGCGGCCGACGCCGACCTCGTGATCTCCTCCGACGATGCTCTCTTCGGGCATCCGGCGTTCCGTTATGTCGGCTATGCGCCCCGCATGTGGCAGTGGGCGATGATGATGGGAATGCGCAAGTTCCAAGAGATGGTCTTCACTGGTCGCCCTTTTACTGCGGAGCAGATGTACGAATGCAACTTCGTCAACAGCGTGGTGCCGCGTGAGAACCTCGAAGGGGAGGTCGCCAAGTACGCGCTGGCCTGCGCCCGCACGAGACCGACCGACACCGTGTTCATGCAGAAGGTGTTCTTCGAAGTGATGAAGCAGCACCAGGGCGAATACATGGGCAGTCTGCTGAGTGCCTGGCTCGAATCCATGGGCGGCCAGCTCCGAGCGGATGACGACGGGGGTCGGGCGACCCTGAGCAAAGAGACCATGGACGCCGGGCTCAATCTCGCAGTCAAGGACAACGACGACGCATTCCCGCCCGAATGGCGCCTGAGCCGCTCCGGTCGTCGGCGTCCCGAATCCAGTTGACGGTGACGGCCTCGCAGCGGGGCGCGGCGAACGGCGCCTCCGCGGCCGCGCCGCTGAACGCGCTGCGCGTGGTGGATCTCTCGACTTGGATCGCGGGCGCCTATTGCACGAAGCTGCTGGCCGACGGAGGGGCAGAAGTCATCAAGGTCGAGGCGTCCGGCGGCGATCCGCTCCGCCACTGGTCCGCTTCCGGCGCCGCGATCGCACCGGGTGACGACGGCGCCCTCTTCAATTTTCTCCATGCATCGAAGCAGAGCGTCGTGGTCGAAGACGAGAATGCGCAGAGCCTCACCTCGTTGGAAGCACTGCTCGCCTCGGCCGACGCCGTCGTATGGTCGCGCGGTTCCTCGGTGGCCGAACACCCAACGCTGTCCCCGGGTGAGATTCTCGACCGGCACCCGCACTTGTTCGTCACGTCAATCACCCCGTTCGGGCTCCTTGGCCCGTGGAGCGACAAGCCGGCCACGGAGTTCACGCTCCAAGCGTGGTCAGGAGGGATCGTCGGCTTGGCCCGCGGCAAGCCCGACCGAGCGCCTGTGTTCGTGGGCGGGCAGATCGGCGAGTGGGTCTCCGGCGTCTTTGCGGCGATCGGTACCCTGGCCGCAGCTCGACGCACCGACGCGGGCGGCGAATTGATCGACGTGTCGATGCTCGAGGCGCTGGCGATGACCCTGACGTACTATCCGGTGACTTTTCACGACCAGCTCGGCCGGCCGATGCGTCGTAAGCGATTCGTGCCGACGCCAGGGGTCGGCGGCGGCCAGTGACGGACTCGTCGGTCTCGGAGTCGGCACTGGGCAGCAGTGGCTTGACTTCTGCGCCATGGTCGGGCATCCGGAGTGGATGGAGGACCCGAAGCTCTTTCTCGATCGCACGGCGCTGGCGCCAGCGATCGATGGATGGATCGCAGACCACACGGTGCAAGAAGTCACCGAACTGGCGTCGGCCTTCCGAATCCCGAACGCGCCGATCGCCAACGGCTCCAATGCTCCCACGTTCGAGCATTTCCGCGACAGCGGCAGACCTTCGTCGGGAACCCGAGCGATGGCGCTTTGAACCCACGTCCACCGTTCCGGCTCGGCGCCGGCAACCTTCGACCTCCCGAACCCGCCCCTCGTCTCGGGGAGCATTCCATCGACACACTCGACAAACGGGCGAGGCCGGCCCCCATTCGTACGGCCACGGGAACGCCGGCGCCGCCCTTCGCCGGACTCCGGGTCCTGGACATGACGGCCTTCTGGGCGGGTCCGCTCACCGGCCATCTCCTGGCCCTCCTCGGGGCGGAGGTCATCCACATCGAATCAACCTCCCGACCCGACGGGGCTCGGCTGGTCGGCGGCGTGCCCCAGACGGAGGATCGCTTCTGGGAGCGTGGGCCTATCTTCGCCGCGCTCAACACCAACAAGAAGAGCGTCACGATCGACTTCCGCGATCCTCGTGGTATCGATCTCGTCCGGCGGCTGATCGCGACGTGCGATGTGGTTGTCGAGAACTACACGCCCCGAGTGCTCGACCAGCTCGGGCTCGATTACGACACTCTGAAAGCCGATCGGCCCGATCTGGTCATGCTGCAGGATGCCGGGGTTCGGGCTGGACGGGCCGTGGCGCGATCTGTCGGCCTTCGCCTTCGTGATCGAGGACGCCTCGGGGCTCACCTGGCTGACTGGACACCCCGACCTACTCCCCTTCGAGCCCTACACCATCGGTGACCCCAACGCCGGACTCCATGCGATGTTCGCCCTGATGGTCGCGCTGGAACACCGCGCAAAGACGGGCGAGGGAGGTGTCGTCGAGGCGGCGATGGTCGATGCCGGGCTGAACGTCGCGGCGGAACAGGTGATCGAAGCATCCGCCTACGGCGCTCTGCTGGCCCGTGACGGCAACCGCGGTCCCACCGCGGCACCGCAGAACCTCTACCTGGCCGCAGGACCCGACGACGACGGCCGTGACGACTCGTGGATTGCCATCGCGGTCGCCACCGACGAGCAGTGGGCATCACTGCGGGGTGCACTGGGTCACCCGGAATGGGCGGCTGACCCCGCCCTGGTGACGGCGGCAGGTCGGATGCGTGCTCACGACCGGATCGATGGGCACCTGCAGGAATGGTGTCGGGGCCGGCCCGCCGAGGAGATCGTCGTAAGGCTGTGGGACGCCGGCGTGCCCGTCGGGAAGGTCGTGCAGCCCCACCGCCAGCCGGAGCTCGCACAGCTGGCGTTCCGCGAGTTCTTCGAGGAGGTGGACCATCCGGTGATCGGGCGCTCTCGCTACAGCACTCTTCCGATGAAGCTCTCCGCGGCTGTGGGGCCGGTCCACGAACGCCATGCGCCGCTCCTCGGTGAACACAACGAAGAGGTCTTCAGTGGGCTCGGACTGACCCGGGCCGAGATCGACGCGCTCGAAGCAGATGGGATCATCGGTGGCTCGCTCCTCCAAGCCATCTAGCGGCCGGGCGGGAAGGCCGTATCCTTCCCAGATGGGATTCGAGGCAGCTCCGTTTGACGTTGTCGAGGCCTCGCGTCGGGTGTGGCTCGAACGCTGGGACCCCGAGGCCGCTTCAGGCATGGCGGTGTTCACCGCCATCCTTCGGTCCTACCAATTGCTGAACGACCAGGTAACCAACGTGATGAAGAGCCACGACCTGACGTTCGCCCGTTACGAGGTGCTCACCTGGCTTGCGACGGATCCGGAATCGTCCCTCACCCTCAGCTGGATCAGCAAGACGCTGCGTATCCCCCCAGCCACGGTGACGAACATCATCGACCGGTTGGAGGACGAGAAGCTCGTGAAGCGCGTTCCGCACCCCTCGGATGCTCGGACCACCCTCGCCGTGATCACACCCCGAGGCAAGCGGGTCGCCACCGACGCCACGCGAGATCTGAACGCAATTGTGTACGAACAGATCGGTCTCTCCGAGCCGCAGCGGAGCCGACTCCTTGACCTTCTCGCCGTCCTGCGAGCGAGCGGGAACGAGTTCGACGTCGATCGTTCGAGTGAGGTCATTGAGGAAGTCGGCTCCCGTCAGGCACGCAAGAGTGAGGGCAACGGACGCAGGAGCAACTTCGAAGTGGCCTAGAGCAGAACGGAAGGTCCGGATGGCGATCGTGGATCGGAAGTGGTCGGTACTCCCGGTGCCCTATGCGATGTAGGTCTCAGACCGGGTTCCCAAAGAGCGATACTTCGATTCGGGCTTCTACCAGATGGAGGCCGACCTGCTCCGAGCCGGGGGAGGCATGCGCCTAGGGAATCCCGCCCGGCTGCGCGACGATGGCCTGGCGGACCAGCCCGATCACCCAGCTGATCCCGCGCGTGACCTCGGTGGGTTCAATCTGCCAGTCCACGACCATGCGCTCGTAGCTCGCCACACTCCATAACACGTCGAGGACAGCAGCGGCGACCGTACGGTCCCCGGCGTACCATGTCCCGGCCCGTGCGGCAACGGCGGCGAGCAGGGCCTCGTGCTGGCGCTGCTTGGCATCGAGCAAGGTCGGACCGAGGGGTTGCCGGGCGTCCGGCGGGTACGAGGAGACGTGGGAGAAAATGCGAGCGGTCACGCCGGCCACGTCCTCGAGCTGCATGCCGCGCAGGTCGATCCCGGCTTCATTCTCGAACTGGTGCATCACCGCGTCGTGCAGTCCCTGCTCGTTGGTGAAGTGACGGTAGACGGTGCGTTCGTTAACGCCGGCCCTTTCGGCCACAGCCCGGATCGTCAGCCCGCGCCAGTCCCGCACCGACGAGCCGTGGAGGAGCTCGGAGGCGGCGGCGATGATGCGGGCCCGGGTCTCGGCGGCCCGCTGGCGCCGCAAGGTACTGTCATACGAACGGCGGGCCGCCGCCGGCGTGGTGGGTTGCACGCGCTCTGTCGTCGCCACGGCCGTCATGGATTCGTCGCCTGGGCTACTTCGTGAACACCGGGAGCGTTTCCCAGCCCCGCACGGTCGAAGTGAGGGAGAGCGCGGCCTTCTCCATGTCGACGTCCCACGAGGGGAAACGGGCCAGGACCTCCTCGAGCGCGATAACCCCTTCCATCCGGGCGAGTGCGGCGCCCATGCACAAGTGGATGCCGTTGCCGAAGGTGAGATGCCGGCCGTTGTTCCGGTGGATATCGAAGCTGTCTCCGTTGGGGAAGCGCCGATCGTCCCGATTGGCCGACCCCAAGAGGAACAACATCACGCTGCCGGCGGGGACTTCGGTGCCGTGGACGACGAGGTCCTGCGTGGCGACGCACCGTCCCACGTGGGGGGCGGGCGATTCGTAGCGCAGGATCTCTTCGATGGCATTCGGGATCAGCGAGGGATCGGCGACGAGCTCGGCCCGCTGGTCGGGATGATCGGCCAGGACCTTGGCCGTCCAGCCGATCAAGCGGGTCGTGGTCTCGTTCCCGGCGCCGGCGAGCACCTCGAGGTACGTCAGCAACTCGTTGCGCGTCAGCTTGCGCACGGTATCCGTCTCGTCGGTGAACTCGACGTGCAACAGCTCGGTCATAATGTCGTCCGAGGGATGCTCGGCCCGCCAGTCGACGTAGTCGGCGAACATGGCACCGGTCACGAAGTTCTCCTTGACCTGCATCGGCTCTCCGGCCTCGGTGCGGAGGCTGGCGTCGACGTGGTCGCGCACCGCTTCCTGGTCGCTCTCCGGAATGCCGAGGAGCATGCTGATCACCTGCATCGGCATCCGGGCGCCCAGGTCGGCGATGAAGTCGAAGTGGTCAGTTCCCCTGAGCGGGTCGAGGCTGGTGGCGCAGAACTCGCGGATCTTCGGTTCCAGCTCGGCGACCCGCCGCGGTGTGAACGCGCGCGAGAGCAGCCGCCGGTGGATGGTGTGGGTCGGTGGATCCTCGAAGATGATGACGCCGGGCGGCATCTCGATGTCCGCTTTGATCAGCTCGATGATCCCGCCCTTGCCCGAGATGTAGGTCTGGGCGTCGAGGAGGCCCTTCTCCACGTCGGCGAAGTGGCTCACCGCGAAGAAGTCGTGCGTGTCGTTGTAATAGACGGGTGCCTCTTCCCGGAGCCGCCGGTAGACGGGGTACGGATCGGCGTTGATGGCCACGTCGTAGGTGTCGTAATAGACGTCGCTGCTGCTGGTCGTGGTCACGACGTTCCCCCGGAAATATTAGTGTCAGTACTATGACACTAATATCCATCGAGAGTCAAAGGGTCAGCGCGGCCTAATCGGTTCGAGTACATGCGGCTGTCCGACCGTCTAGAGGGAGGGATTTCCAACTTCGAGCGGACGATCGACGGATTCCTGGCCGGCCTGCCATACGAGAAACTGTTCCGGGCGCTCCGAGCCTCCATCGAGCCCTTGGAGGATTGACCCGAACATTGCCCGAAGGTCCGTGGGATCCCACGAAATCCCACGGATTCAGAATTTGTTGTCAGTCGTCGGTTCCCAGCTCAGGATGGGTGGTGTCGCATTGTCCAGGTAGATGGCTAAATCGGTCAAACTCGGTCAGTCCATTCACTCCAGTTGGACAGAACGAGTAGGGCTCATAACCCGAAGGTCGGAGGTTCAAATCCTCCCCCCGCCACTCAGCAGTCGCAGGTTCGGGCCGATCCGAGAGGGTCGGCCCTTCTGCTGCCCGGGAAACGTGCCCCGATGCGTCTCGCCATCGGCGAAAGCTCCGATCTGACAGCGAAAGCTCCGATCGTCATCTGCCATTCGCGGTCTTGGAGTCGGCGGCTGCACCCTGACGCAGGTGGGTCTGCGCTCAGTGCCGTGGAACGGCTTCGAGATCCTCGATCTGGTCGAACTCCGGCCCCACCGGGTGCGACGCCACCGTCCCCATCGCCGAGACGTCGTGGGCCGGTCGGTGGCAGCGCGGAGAGGTGTGCCGGCTCCGCAGTTCCCGCTGAGGCGCCGGCCCGTGCGGCACTAGCGGCGCAAGGCCAGCCCCCCGCCTACTATGACTGCGTCTTGGGCGACACGGGGGTTTCGATGGGGCATGTCAAGAGGTGCAGTGCCGGATTCGTCGTCGCGCTCTTTGCCGCGATGCTCGTGGCGAGCGGGACACTCGGAGCGTCTCCATCCGGTGCGTCGAGCGGGTCGACTCGTACGGGGAGCAGCGTGCCGACTGTCGCCGGTGGCGTGAAGGGCGGCCCGGGGTACCTGGTCTACTGGGACCAGAACGAGGAAGTTGACTTCTTGTCCATGCCCTCGGGCGTCCAGGGCCAGCTCTTGCCGGCCTGGGACCTCAATGGGCAGGTCTGCGTGCTCCCTGGTGGCCGCTTCGTGGGCGGCTATGACCCCACCCTGCCCAGCCAGCACAACCTGGGGGGGCTGAAGCCCTACAAGCAGCCGCCGGATGGCGAGGAGCTCGACGAGCCCAACGGCTCGTTTAGTGGCCAGACGCTCTACGTGCCCGGCCCCTACAAGTTGCGCGGCCAGTCGATCGGCTCCGACTCGCCGCCGAGCGCCAACGGAGTCTTCAACAACAACCAGACCTACACCGGATGCGCGGTGGACAGCCATCACAACGTCTTTGCGAACGACATCGCGACGGCCCAGGGCTCGTTCCCGCCGCCGAGCAGCGGGCGACTGGTCGAGTGGTTCGCGCCCAGCTACACGACGTCGTGCATCGTCTACGGCCCCACCTCCGGGGGTTCCGGGCCGCACCACACGGACGGCACGGGCGGCCTCGCCCAGCCGGGCATGATGGCCGTGGCCTCCAACGATGACCTGTTGGTCCCCAACGTCGGAACCTCGAGCGTCCTGCGCTTCGCCCACGCTTCGCTCCCGACCAGCGCCGCGCAGTGCCCGGGCGGGGCGTACCCGCGCAACCGTGTCCAGGTCTCGACGTTCATCAAGACCTCCTTCGCCGCCGGCATCGCCGAGGACCCGACCTGCGGCTGCTACGCCGTCAGCAGTTACATCGGTGACCCCTCCATCGTCTGGGTCAGCGCGAGCGGGCAGCCCGAGCCCGGGCGTGGCTCCGTGCCCGGCACGACGGTGGCGGATCTCGGGAAGAGCCCCGACCAGTACAACCCGTTCGGCATGGCCTTCGCCCCAGACGGGACCCTGTACTTCGTCGACATCCACATCGCATGCACCGGTCCCCTGACCGGCTGCGGTCCTGCCTCCTACGGTGGCCGCGTCATGCGCGTCACCTTCAATGGTGGCCAACCGTCGGCGCCGGTCACTGTGGCGGGCGGTTTCGACTTCCCGACCAGCGTGACGGTGTGCGTACCGGCGCACATGCGATGTCCCTACCCGTCGGGGAAGATCGTCGCCCCGTTGTCGGGCCCCGCCGAGAACCCGGCGCCGGCCCGCGGGCCGTCTTCGGACAAGCCGGCCACTGCTGGCTTCGGCTGAGGTCGATGCGGCCGATGAGGCTGACGCCGCGGCGCGCCCGGAGTGGGCCTAGAGGCGCGGCATCGGTCGCTACGATCGCGTTCGCGGCGACCGTGGTGGCGGCGCTGGCCGGCTGCGGCGCAATCGCACCGTCCGGCGCGAGCGTCTCGGCGGGCACCCCCACCGCCGTGCCGGCTGCGCCCGGCCCCTGGGACTGGCCGACTTACGGCCACGACGCCCAGCACACGTTCCACGGCCGCACCACACTCACCAAGACGTCCGTGCGGACCCTGCGCCGAGCCTGGTTCTTCCCCACCGCCGACGCGGTCACCGCCACTCCCACAGTCGTCGGCGACACCGTCTATGCCGGGTCGTGGGACGACTACTTCTACGCCTTGAACCTGACGACCGGCGCGCTGCGCTGGAAGGTCAGGCTCAAGTCCCAGAACGACATCACCCCCTACCCGGGCCAGAACCCACGCGACGCGGCCTCCGACGGGGGTCTCGTCACCTCGTCGGCCTGGTTCCAGCCGGCAGGGCGCGATCGCCCGGCTCTTGTGATCGTCTCCGGTGGCTACACGCTCTACGCCTTGGCGGCTGCCACCGGCGCCGTCTTCTGGGAGCACGACTATCCGGGCCTCCCCGGGCGCCCCGACCCCGACGCCGACAGCACACGCATCTTCTCCTCCCCGGTCGTTGCCGACGGGCGGGTCCTCTTCGGTGTCGACGAGGACGGGCAGCCGGCGTCGGCCGGCTCCATCGTCGCGGCCAACCTGCAGACCGGCGACCCGGTGTGGGAGTACCAGACCGACGTAGCGGCCACCGGTCGCAAGGTGGTGCTCCACGACAGCTGCGGCAGCGTGTGGTCCTCGGGCACCGTGCTGCCCGATCTGGGGCTGGTGGTGTTCGGGACGGCCGACTGCAAGCTCTCGGGCACGGCGCCATACGCCGACTCGGTGCTGGCGCTGCGCATCCGCAACGGCACGCTGGCCTGGAAGTTCCATCCGTTGAAGAACGCGCCCGCCTGCGACGACGACTTCGGGGCCACCGCCAACGCCGGGGTGTCCCCGTCCGGGGTGACCACCTTCCTGGGTGAGGGGAACAAGAACGGTACGTACTACTCACTCGACCCGCGCACGGGACGGCTGCGCTGGTCCACCAACGTCGTCTTCGGGGGCTCCTCGGGCGGTTTCATCGGCACGACCGCCTACGACGGCCGCCGCGTCTACGGCGCCACGGCGATCGGCGACTTCTTCCCTACCAAGCACGGCATCCGGCCCGTGTGCGACCCCTCCGACCCACGCGACACGGCGTCACAGAACCCGACCGACCACGCGTTCGACGCCTTGAACGGTTCGGTGGTGTGGCAGGTGAACGGTGTCGCCTCGTTCTCGGCGACCACGGTGGCGGGAGGGATGACCTTCAACGGCCCCGCGCTGTCCCAAGTCCTCGACGTGCGTGACGCCGCCACCGGGAGCCTGCTCGAGCAGGTTCCACTACCCCAGTTCAATTGGTCCGGCACCGCGACCGTGGGCGACGCGCTGGTGTTCGGGCTGGGGACCACCGCTGACGCAACGAATTCGGGGATCGAGGTGTTGACGCCGGGCGGCGCGCCGCCCGTGATACCAGGCATGAGCTGAGCCGCTCTTCACGGTTCATCATCGGGGCATCGAGATCCCCTCATCCGAGGCAGCTGTAGCGGTGTACCGCTGGCGGTCGACCCCTCTCGTGGCGATTCGGCTCACCTGCCAGGCAACCGTGCGAATTTCGGGGGGCGCCCTCGGAGCGAGTTCAGGTCCGGTCAGCGAGAGTTGCGACCCCGTCACCGCTCAGGTCCACATGCGCCGCTTTACGGCCGGTCATGGCCAAGATCAGTGACAGGAGGGGCCCGGCGACCTCAGGTCCCTCGCCGTGCGACCATACGGCATCGGTCGCTCGAAGTCGCACTCCGCTGATCCGCCGCTTGGCTCCGATGAGCAAATTGGAATTCTTCCAGCCGTCAGCCACGGCGATGAGCGCAGGTTCGGGTGAGCGATGGCTGAACCCCAGCGGCCGGCGGATGTCCTCTGCGTGCACCACGATCTCGCCGAGCATGGCCAAGACCGGCGCCGGAGGATGGTTGGTCGTCGTCGTACGGGCGCGGAGACGGCGGACCAGCGCATCTGGCCCCGCACCGGCCACGCGGGTGGCACCGCGAGCCGTGAAGGTATTGAAGCGGAAGCCGGCCTGGACGAGCTCCTTGTAGAAGTTCGGAAACGTCTGTTCGGCCGCGGCGACGATGTGACCGGTCGTTTCTTGGATGGTCCAGCCTTCACACCATGAATGAGCATCCCACTGCTCAGGGGTCAGACCATCGAGCGTGTCGGCTAGGTCTCGGCGCTCGCTGTGGATGTAGGTCCAGATCTCCTGTGACTTCATGCGGTTACCTCCGATTCCACCTGCTCGTTGCCCAGGTGCGGGTTGTCAGGGCCCGGGTCTCCACCGTTGCCCACCTGCACCAGCCGGCCGAGGTAGTAGTCCCAACCCTTCAGATGATCCGCGACGGCGTCATCGGGAAGTCCGCGGTGCACGAGTCGGAGCACCGTCGAGTCTCCGACGGGCTTGAGGGTGATCTCAACCTTGGTCGAGCCGGCGGGGATCGGATGCCCGGGGACGTCCCAGCCAAACGTGAACACGACGCGTTCGTTGGGCACGACTTCGACGAACCGTCCTGCGCTCGGATTCACACCTCCGCAGAGCACTCGGTACTCGCCCCCTGGTACTGGCTGGAGAGTGGCTTCGGTCCCCATCCACTGGACCATTCGTTCGGGGTCGACGAGGTACGCGAAAACGGTTGCTGGCGAGGCTGCGATAGTGATTTCTCGGACGGCTTCGGCTGTCATTCGTTCTCCTTGGCCTGCTCGGATGATTCGGCTAGCTCGCGCAATCTGTCGAGGCTGTCTGTCCAGAACGAGTCGAGGAACTCGCGGACTCGCCCCATCTCAGCCTGGTTCACGGTGTACAGCCGTCGAACGCCGTCGCGACGTTCGACGACCAATCCGGCGTTGCGCAACACGCCCAGATGTTGGGAGATCGCTGAGCGCGTCACGTCGGGAAAGTGCTTGGCGATCTCTGCTGCTGCCAGCTCCTCGGACCAAATGAGCCGGACGATCTCGCAGCGCTTGGGCTCGCCGAGCGTCTTGAGAAGGGTCTCCACCGCAGTTACGTTAGTGAGTTCTTACGCAAGATTCAACTTACGGACCCAGACATCCCAGCGCTGTCCAAATGGAAGGTCTCAGTGCCGCCTTTGGGCACGCAAGATTCAGATAAGCGCCATCAATCACTCTGTGGCGCCGTCGGCGTTTCACAGCCGAGCCGGGGAGGCAGCGTACGCACCACCCACGGCTGCGACCTGGCCAAGGCGACGGGACATCGCCAAGGAACGTTTCTCGGGACTTGATCCGGGCGGCGACGATATTGAGCAGTGCAGTGCATCCACGCCACAGAGGATCGCATCCTCCCTTTCGAATCGATCGCCGCATGGCTTCCGGCACTTATCACTGACTGCACCCTTGTCCCCCTTGAGGGAGGCCCCCACAACATTGCGTGGACATTTCCCGATGAGGTCAACTCAGTCCTGCTTAGGTTCCTCAGCGAAGACCGGTAGTACGTCCCCATCGGACCCAGGGTCCACGGCCGCCACTGAATAGGCGCCGACGACCATCGCCAGGTACGTCGCCTCGAGGGTCTTTGCACTCCACTCGCTCGGATCGCGACGCCACTGCGCCAGGACGGCATCGAGCGCACCTAACAGCACAGCGGTGACAGAGGTAGAGCGACTTCGCTCAAGCCCGTACTGCCGAACCGCCACGGTGGAGAAGGCGTGAACCGTATCGCGGTCTCTCGATCGTTGTTCTCGGCGGATGCCTCGGTTCCACCCGCCGGCGGCACGAAGAGCGCTGAAGATCTCCCCTCGCTCCACCGTGGCCCGAATCGAACCGCGGAGGAGCGCTTGGTACATCTCCTCGACAGTGCCTGCCGTAGCCACTTCCGATGCGAGCTCTCTGTGCAATTTCGACGCTTCCCGCCGGTACGCGGCTGCCAAGAGCTCGTCGCGGTTGGCAAAGTGCTTGTAGACGAGTGGTCGACTGACCTCGGCATGCTCGGCCACCGCCTCCATCGAGACCTCCTGCACACCCTTGGTCCTGACCAACGCCACGGCGGCGTCGAGCAGGGCATCCCGGCGTGCGGAACTCTGGAGGCGTCCCGCCCCGACTGCTGTTCGGTTGGGCGATGAGCGAGCCCTTGCGCTGGTGGGGCTCATGGTGACATTATGTCACAACAGTTCGTGACACTTTGTCACCGGATGGGAAGGATTGGTGCGCGGTGGAGACGACCTATGTGGGAGACCGAAGCGTCCTTGACGCCGACAGCCACGTGATGGAGCTCGCTGACTTCCTCGACGAGTTCGTCGATCCGGAGTTCAAGGACCGGCTGCGCGAGGTGACGAGCGATGGCCTCGCCGCCGTGCTCACCGACGCCATTGCCAAGTCCGAGGCGCGGCATTCGGACACCGAGGTGGCCAAACTCGCCGAGGAGCGTCTCTTGCGGGACAAGGGATGGCACGCGATGGGCGCCTTCGATCCGGCGGAGCGGAGCCGGGTCCTGGACCTCCTCGGAGTCGAAGGTCAGCTCGTCTTCGCCACGTTCGCAACAGCTAGGTTCGCTGGCAGGGACGAGGACCGCCTCTACGCCGGCAGTTCGGCTCAGAACAAGGCGATGGCAAATTTCTGCTCGCAGGACGAGCGGTTGCTGCCCGTCGCGTTCGTCCCGCTGGTCGACCCAGGTCGCGCCACCGCGCTGGCGGTTGAAGCGATCGATTCGGGCTGCGCGGCGGTGATGGTGCCCTCGACGGCAGCTGGCAGCCGTAGTCCAACTCATCCAGACCTCGATGGCTTCTGGGATGTGCTCAGCGAAGCCAACGTGCCGTTCGTGCTGCATGTCGGAGGAGGTGGGAGGCTCCTCGATCCCGTCTTTCACAACAACGCGATGCCAGTTCCCGACCACCTGGGAGGTGGCGAGAATGTCCGGTCGAAGGACTTTCTCGCCATCCCTCACTCTCCAGAGGTGTTCCTCGGGACGCTGATCTATGACGGTCTCTTCGACCGCTTCCCGAAGCTGCGTGGTGGTTGCATCGAGCAGGGTGCGAGTTGGGTCGTGTCTTGGATGCGCCACCTCGACTACGGGATCCGGGCCTTCCGCCGGACGGAAGAGCCGCTTCGGCGACTCGAGATGGCGCCCTCGGACTACGTGCGCCGGCATCTCAAGTTCACGCCCTACCCCGGAGAGCCAGTGGATTGGATGATCGAGCAATCCGGTGCCGAGCTCTTCATGTTCTCGACCGACTTTCCGCATCCCGAAGGTGGGAGGGATCCGTTGCAGAAGTTCGACGATGCGCTTGCGGGTTCCAGCGAAGAAGATCGTTCGAGGTTCTTCTACGACAACATGCACGAACTCGTCCACGGGACACACGCTGCCTGATCCTCGAACGCTCCGCCCGCGAGCCCCTTCTTGGCCGTTCGGCGTGGAAGTCTCGGGTCGGGGGTCTGTTCGAGGGAAGTTCGTCGATTGGATACGTGCTCCAACTGAAGACCTCGGCAGGATAGAAGTTCCCCTTCCGATAGCAGCAGCCGCGGCGCAGAAACCGCTCGTGGGTCGGACAGGGCGTTCACGCGCGGCGACCCCGCACCGCTTGCCAGGCGGCACCGGCGAGGGTGTCGCCGACGTCGACGAGTTCATCGGTGCTCGTCGGGTGGGCCATCCACAGCCGGGCGTACTCGAGCGTCGCGCCCATCCAGAGCGCCTGGAACATCCGCGGTGACAGCGACCTGATCCGGCCCGCACGCACGTGCCCGGCGAGCCATTCCGACGCGACGCGGTACAGCTCCTCGTTCAGCGCCGCCACCGCCGGTTCGCCCCGGTCGATCACCTCCAGCTCACGCCAATTGAAGACGTAACGAGCTCGGTCGCGGTTGGCGGCAACCCACCTGAGGTGGGCGTTCACCGCTCCCGTCACCCCGGCCTTGGCGGAGCGGCTGGTGCGCAAGGCGTCGAGGTAGTTGGCGTGGTGGTCGGCGAGCACCTCGATGTACAGCTGGGCAGCAAGCCCGTCCTTGCTGCCGAAGAAGTGGTAGATGCTGCCGACGCTCGCCCCGGACCGATCGCGGATCGCGTCGATCTTGGTGCCCGAGACAGTGTTGGCGAGGAAGCATTCCAAGGCGGCGTCGAGAATTGCCTGGCGGCGGGGACGGGATTCGGTGACGACAACCGACATCAGCGCTCAGGCTCCTCAATCGATGGCCTTGACGAACGAGACGTTATAGAAGAATATTCTAGTGTGACTTCGCCATTGGAGCAACTAAAGGCGGAGGGCTTCGTCGTGCTGCGCGACGTGGCCGGGATGGATCTCCTGCGGCAGTTTCGGGAGGAGCTCGCGCCGTACCTCGCCACAGCGCCGTTCGGCCGCAACGACTTCGAGGGTTTCCGCAGCCAACGGTTGTACGCGCTACTCACCAAGTCCCGGGCGACGGCCGAGCTGGTGGCTCATCCTGCGGTGCTCGGGCTCGTCGACGCGGTCCTCGACGCACCGTGCCTCCTGTCGGCCAACATCGCGATCAATGTCCATCCGGGAGAGACGGCGCAGTCGCTTCATCCCGACGACGGCTATTGCGGCGTGCCCCGCCCCCGCGACCCGTTCGGCGTGTCGGCGGTCTGGGCAATCGACGAGTTCACCGCAGAGAACGGCGCAACGGAGGTGGTCCCCGGCAGCCACCTCTTCGGTAATGAACCGATCGCGGCAACCGACCCACGGATCTGCAAGGTCGAGATGTCGCCGGGGTCGGTGGTAGTCTTCCTTGGCACGACGCTGCATCGCGGTGGAGCGAACCGCAGCGATGGCGTCCGGCTCGGACTCACGCCGCAGTACTGCCAGCCATGGATCCGGCAGATCGAGAACATGGCGCTCGCCGTCCCACCCGACGTCGTCGCCACGTTGCCCGAGCGGGTGCAGGAGCTGCTCGGTTACAGCATCATGCCGCCGTTCATTGGCTACGTCGACGGGCAGCACCCGCGGCGAATCCTCGAGCAAGGCGGTGGGCTCCGTCGGGAGCCCGTGGCACCCCGGTCGTAGCGTTGGCCGCGGTGCCGTGGGGGCGCCCAAAGGGGGGCCGACGATGACACGCGCCGCCGTGGAGGTCGTACCAGGACCGGTCGCAGCTTGCGGGTCCCGGGACTTCAGCGTGGAACCCACGATTCTGAGTAGTGCAGGGCCCAGGCGGCTGCGTATGCACAGCCTTACGACCAGCACTTTCGCAATGACGTAGGTCCGGGCGGTCGGCGAACCAAACGGACCCCCCGCCACCAATTGGCCGTGCGCAGCAGGTCGGTGCACGTGCCCACAGAAGTCCTGGACTGCTGTGCCCCATGGGCTGAGCGCCGGGAGTTTGCCATGTCTCCGGCTAGATATGACGACGAATACGCGTTGGGAAATCTCAGCGTGTTTGTGCCAGCGTTCGCTAGCCTGATCCAGTGAGTCCAACGGTGGAGGGACACTGATGCAGAGACCGATCGCGAACGTGTTCACTTGGCCGGCCGATGATCCGCAACTGCTCGGTGGCCAGTGCGAGGTCTGCGGGGCGGTCACTTTCCCGGTGCAGTCGCGGTGCCCGCGCTGCGGCACCGAGAGCATGGCCGAGCTTCCCCTACCCCGCCGCGGCACCCTCGTGTCCTGGACGACCCAGGAATTCCCGCCGAGCGTCGACTACAGGGGTGATCCCACCGGCGAATCCTTCGAGCCTTACGGGATGGGGCTGGTGCAACTTGACAATGTGGTGCGGGTCGAATCGCGGCTCACTGAGTGCGATCCTCAGAAACTCGACTTCGGCATGGAGGTCGAGCTTCGCATCCTCCCCTTCTACCTCGACAACGATGGCAACGAGATCATGACCTTCGCCTTCGCGCCCGTCGGTGCGCAGAACAGTAAGGAGCACTGAATGGACGATGTCGCGATTATTGGTGTCGGCCTCCACCCTTTCGGCCGGCACGGCGACAAGTCCGCGTACGAGATGGCCGCGGACGCCGTAGAGCTCGCGTTGACTGACGCCGGCGTGACGTGGAACGACGTCCAGTGCGCCTTCGGCGGGAGCTGGGGAGTCTGGACCGACCCTCTCACCGGTCTGGTCGGCCTCACGGGCATTCCGTTTATCAACGTGTTCAGCGCGTGTGCAACCGGCGCTGCCACCATCCAGCAGGCCGCAAACGCCATTCGCGCCGGCAATGGTGACATCGTCGTTGCCGTTGGCACGGACAAGCACGCTCGGGGCTCATTCAAAGGAGATCCGACGACCACCAACGTGCCTCCTTGGTATGGCGAGAACGGGCAGTACGTCACCACCAAATTCTTCGGCATGAAGATCAACAAGTACATGCACGACTACGGCGTATCCGAGGCGACATTGGCCAAGGTGGCGGCGAAGAACTACCGCAACGGCGCTCTCAACCCGAAGGCCTTTCGTCGCAAGCCGATCACTGAGGAGGAGATTCTCAGCTCGCAGATGCTCAACTATCCGCTTACTTCGTACATGTTCTGCGCTCCCGACGAGGGCGCTGCAGCGGTGGTTCTTTGCCGGGCCGACATAGCCCACCGCTACACTGATACGCCGGTCTACGTGAAGGCGACCGCAATTCGCACACGCAACTACGGCTCTTACGAGGTCAACACAGCGTGGTCCCCTGTTGAAGAAGACGTTGCCCCCACTGTCTACGCGTCCCGCGCCGCTTACGAAGAGGCCGGGATCGGACCCGAGGACGTTGATGTCATACAGGTCCAGGACACCGATGCTGGCGCCGAGGTCATTCACATGGCTGAGAACGGTTTCTGTGCCGACGGAGACCAGGAGAAGCTTCTCGCCGACGGTGCTACCGAGATCACGGGCCCAATGCCGATCAACACCGACGGCGGCCTCATCGCCAACGGTGAGCCGATCGGAGCCTCCGGCCTCCGCCAGGTCCACGAACTCGTGCTCCAGCTCCGCGGCACGGCTGGCGACCGCCAAGTCCAGGGTGATCCGCGCGTCGGCTATGCCCAGGTCTACGGGGCTCCCGGCACCGCCGCCGCCACGATCCTCGCCCGCTGAGGGCCGGATGGTCTGTCGCGCGAGCTTGCCTTGTGTTCGCGTCTCGAGCGGACCCTTCCGCGACCGTTTGCGTTCTTAGGACATAAAGGCGCTGAGGAACGCATTGCTGAACACCTTGTAGGGATCGTACGAATCGAGGGTGGCCAAAGCTGCGTTCCAGCTATCTCCAGGCTCCTGCCCAGCGCTGATCGCATTGGGAATGGTGCTGGCGAGCATGGTGGGATCGGACCATGCAGCGCTTTGGGTGTATGCCCATCCTTTCGACCATTCGGGACGGACAGCGGCATAAGAGCCGGTGTAGTGAGAGAACATCCATTGCTCGATACCCCGGTAGAACTCATCTGAGAGCGGGGTGCCCGGCATGGTGAGAATGTCGAACCAGACGGCCACGTCCCAACCGGGTTCGTCCGGTCGGGGTCGCAGCGCCGACAGTTGTGGCGACGTGGCAGAAGCGATTTCGACGTCAGCCGTATCGTCCAAGCCGGTCACACGGATCTCAACGGGACCATTCATCGGGTAGTTACCCTCGGCCTGATAGGCAGCCACCTGGCTCTCATAATAGGTAACGAAGTCGTAGATGACTTGCTGGATGCTTGACTGATTGGTCAAGACCGCGTAGCCGTTGGCCGTCACTCGGAGCGTACTGGGCTTGACGTAGAGCAGCAGGTCTTTTGCCCAGCCCCAGATGTCGGCGGTCAGTGTGGCGAGGAGCCCCGCGGTGACAATCTCGAGTTCGGCCTGACCGAATGTGGGCGTGATGGCGACGTCGCCGTCGAGGATCTCTTTGATGATCCCGGAGAGCGTCTCCGGGATCACATCCGAGAAGACGTAGTTATATGGAGCGTTCACCTCCCGGGAAAAGAGCGGTCGGTCCGGGGAAACGGTCCACACCTTCAGCCAGGGTTCATTCGTGAACGGGAACCAGATGGTCTCGACCCGACCCGATTGCTCTACATAGCTGGCGAAGGTCTGCGAACTCGAACCCGGCGCCGCGAAGAGGGCACTCGCCGGAACGTTGGTAAAGCTCTGGCAGCGCAGACGAGTATTGACACCCACTTGAAGGGTTACTTCAGTGATGAACGACCTGCCGAGGTGAGCCAGAAGAGGTTGAATTGCCGGATCAGAGCGTTGGAATTGTTGCAGTACATACTGACCTTGCGTCGAGCTCCAGACCACAGCGGTGAGAGACAAGATCAGGTTGCTCACCGAGCCGTAGGTGTGGCCCGGGATGATCGTCTCGCCTTGAGCGGGAATGGCGGTGCCGTGGCCGTCGATGGCGAGTACACCCCCGATCGTGATGTCCCCGGGGGCTGGGTGGGCGGTGAGACCCAGTCCGGCATCTTCGAGGTCTTGAAGGAGAACATCCATCGTCACCCCTGTCTGAGCGGTGACTGTCGAAGGCGAGCCCGACGCATCAATGGCCACTGAGGTGAGGTGCTGTGTCGTGTCGGCAAGAACGAGGTTGGCACCAGTAGAATCGACGGGAATGACGAGCGGCGACCAGTTGTGCATCTTGCCCCGAGCCCTGATGTTGTAGCCGGCTGGATACGCCCAGTTGGCCAGCGTAACGATGTCGGACTCCGATCTGGGAGCACAGGTCCAGGCATTCTCAAGAGCGATTTCCCCTGACCAGTTCTGGAAGGCTTGCTGGTAAAGCGAGATTGTCGACGGAAAATCCGGTGGAGTGGGAAGTGTGCTCTGCGCACTCGCTGCGGGAACTTGAAATATGGGCGTCCACTCGACCGCACCGAGGGCGGCGACACCTGCGGAGGCGGCAAGGAACTGGCGCCGCGAAAGGCCTTTGCGGCCCGATGGGTCAGGTGTTCGATGCGACTGGCTGTGGCGGTGACCCTCTGTCATGGAATTCCCCCGATCACTGCAACACCGCTGCAGCCTGTTCCAACAACTTTGTGCGTACCCAACGGGAGATGCGCATAAACACCTCCCGTGTCAGCTGGGTTCACCCAACATCCCGCAATCTAACCAGCCAGGCGGGCGTCGAGCTGGCCCAAGTTGACGAGAATATCTGACCACCGGTGCAGAGACCAGAAGGGCTGACCTCCGAACCAGCGACGCTCGGCTGCGGCGGTTCTCAGCGGCGCGGGTCAGCTGATCAGGATGTTCCCGAGTCGTTCGGCTCGTACTCGGCCGCGAAGAGATAGGAGGTGGCGAGGCTGCGGAACGGCCGCCACTTCTCCGCAATCTCGAGAACCTCTTCCTGACTGGGCAGGTGATCGAGCTCATACGCGCTACGAATTGCTTTGCGAAGAGCGAGATCGCCGGGAAGAACCACATCTTCGCGGCGTAGGGCAACCAACAGAGCGCCTTGCGCAGTCCAGGGTCCAATGCCCGGTACGGCCGTCAGTTCCGCGATGAAATCGTCGTCTGCGAGCCTGCTGAGTCCGTCCATGTCCAGTCGGCCGTCGGAGAACCGCTCGGCGAGATCACGGATTGTGGCGACCTTGCGCCATGAGAACCCTGCATCCCGCAGATCGCTCCCTTCCACCGCCAACACGTCCTTCGGCGAGGGTAGGTGTCCTCCGAACAGCGACCTCACACGCTCCATCGTCCGCCTTGTCGCGGCCACTGAGAGCTGCTGGCCGGCGATCTGAAACAGCAACGACCCGAACAGGTCCATTGGTGGAAGCTCATTGAGCCATGCATAGGGATCGAAGTCAGGCCGCCGTTCTATCAAGCGCCCGATCACGGGATCCGCTTTTCGGAGCTGTTCCTGGCCGCGATGAAGCTGCGCCCGCTGGCCGTCGGTCTTCGATCGCGGGACTTTAGCTGTCGTCATCTCTGTTCACTTCCTCGTGAAACGTGCACCTGAAATCTGCGCCGGCCATTCCCCAGAGTGTGATGCGAGATCCGGCCGAGTCGCTCACCTCAGCGTTTGGGCGATGACTTGAGCGGCTTCTCCTCCAAAGTGGCAGCGATATCGGAGAGTGCCTGCGCGGCCTTTGCGACCATGGAGGGATCCACGTGATCGAACACCCGCTCCCTCACACTGGCCAGATGAGCTGGCCAGGCAACCTTGAGCTTGGCCATGCCCGCCCGGGTTACCTTCGCGACGTTCCCTCGTCCATCTTCCGAGCTCGCGCGTTTGGCCACCAACCCTCGTTCCTGTAGGTCGTCGACCAGTCGGGTCATGCGACTCGCCGACAAAGCCGCCGCGTTGGCGAGATCGGCCATGCGTAGCTCACGGTTCGGGGCTTCCGAAAGACACATCAAGGTCGTGTACTCGTTGGCCGTGATCCCCACCGTGCGAACGAGATCGAGGTCGAGGCGATGCGGCAACGAAAGGACGATGCGCATGAGCGCTCGCCAGAAGGCCTCCTCCGTCGTACTCAGCTGTTCCGCCATAACCACTCCAGGAGGGTAGCTGTCCCAACCCGCACCAGTGCCCCTTTCGACAAGTCAGTTTGCCGTCCGGCGCGAGGGTGCGTCGTTGTGGCTTCACTGCCCGAAGTAGTTTACCAAGATAGTTGCTTGCAAACGCAAGTTAAATACCTTACGCTGAATTCGGGTTGTTGCCTCACCGTGCCGGGGCAGAGACAAAGGAGAATGAACGATGACAAAGGACCTGGGAGTGTGGAAGGCAGAGGATTGCGCCCTGCTGCTGGTCGACTACCAGAACGAGATGTTCGAGGTGATTCGGTCAGAGACGAAGGCCGACATGGTCGAATTGCATGCCCGGCTCTTGGCCAAGACGGCCAAAGCGTTTGACATGCCCATCGTGCTGTCGACCGTGGGTGTGGGCTTCGGCTTCAACGGGCCCACACTCCCGTCCATCCTGTCCGAGCTCGACGGCATCGAGCCGATCGACCGGTCGTCGATGAATGCCTTCGAGGACGAGGCGTTTCGTAAGGCCGTGGAGGCAACCGGACGGAAGCGCCTGATCATCGGCGCACTCCACACCGAGATCTGCCTCACGTTCGCGACCGTGCAGGCACTCAAGGACGGATACGAGGTGTTGTACGTCGCGGACGCCGTCGGCGGGCGCTCGCAGGTGGCACACCGCACAGCAATCGAACGGCTGGCGCACGCGGGCGCGGTGCCGACCACGGCACTCGCCGTCGTCACCGAGACATTTCGCGATTGGGCGGGTCCCCTCGCCGCACCGGCGCTCGACGTCATCTATTGGTATTTCGGTGAAGTTCCGAGTCACACGGATGCGGTAGGCGTGGCGGACGCAGAGAAGAAGGCGGCTGCAGCGCACGAGGTGCAGTGACATCTCGGAACGACTCGCCGGGAGGATCTGCATTGTCACGGGCAGGGTGGGAGCTATGCACCTCAGCGCTAACGCTGTGATCGGTGGTCCATGATCTAATCGACCTCGGTGACGGTGCGTGCTCATCATTCGGGTCAAGGCGGCCGTCCCACAGAAGGTGAGGACGAAGATCGAGGTCGGATCGTGAGTTCTTATCCTTCCGACGGCCAAGCGTCGGGGTCGCGAGCCATGCCAAGCTAAGGCATGGACATCCGAATCGTGGCAGCGGTGATCGGGACTTTCATCGTGTTGGCCACAGGATGGAGCATCATTGCCACCTTGGTCGTACCGCGGCGCATCCGAAGCCGCATTCCCCGGGTGGTCTTCATTGTCAACCGGAGCGTGTTCCAGTTCCTTGCCGACAACACCAACTCCTACGAGCGCCGCGATCGGATTCTGGCTGTTCAGGCGCCCGTACAACTCATTGCGCAGATCGTGGCCTGGTTGGCCCTCTTGCAGCTGGGGTTTGCACTTCTCATGTGGCCCTTTGTCCGTGGCGGCGCTCTGGGTAGCGCCATGGAGCAAGCCGGCTCGGCGCTGTGCACCTTGGGCTATCTAACTCCGAATACGAAGGGACTCGCAGCACTTGACCCGCTTGCTGCACTCGCTGGGCTCGGGACGGTCGCGCTGCAGATCGGCTACCTCCCGACTCTGTACGCAGCATTCAACCGTCGTGAGGCGCTGATCACCATGCTCGACTCGAGAGCCGGCGTGCCGTCATGGGGCCCAGAGCTACTGGCCCGGACGCACTATGGCCTTGGCAGCGGCGTTTCTGCCGTTGGCGAACTTCCGGAGCTGTTCGAGGCGTGGGAGCAGTGGTCGGCAGACGTATCCGAGAGCCACACCACTTATGTTCCGCTGATTTGGTTCCGCTCGCCACGTCCGCTGTCGTCGTGGGTGACGGCGCAGCTTGCCGTACTCGACGCAGCCGCGCTCTACTTGGCGCTCCTTCCGAACGCGAGAGGCCTCATCCAAGCGCGCCTCTGTCTGCGCGGGGGCTTCAGTTGCCTTGGCAACATCGCCCGAGCTCTGCGGATGCCCATCCCGGAGGACGCCGACCCAAGCGACGGGATCTCGCTCTCCTATGAGGACTTCCTTGAAGCTATCGAGCGTCTGCGCCAAGTCGACTTTCCGGTCGAGCGCCCGCTGAAGGATGCCTGGGCGGACTTTTTGGGTTGGCGGGTCAACTACGAGGCTGCTGCATACGCGTTGGCCTTGGCGACCGACGCTCCGCCAGCATTGTGGTCGGGCCCGCGGCGGAACGAGATCGAGACGATCGCACCTCTTCGGCCGCGGACGGCCGGTGCGAGCAAGCCTGCAAGTGCCGAGAAGCCCAACGAGAAGCTCTGACCCTTCCGCGAAACTCCGTTGCTTCGCGGAGTTTCCCGGTGGCCCGCCCCATGTCGATGGCAGTTCCGGTGACGACCATGGTGTTTTGCTCGTGACTCCTTACTCGTTCGACAGAGATCTTGGTGCCGCCGGGACGGCCTCCTCCAGCTGGTCGCCCATGCAACACCCAAGGCGAGATCTCACTCCAAGATCCCGAATACTGTTCGGGGCTGACCAAGCCCCACGGATGATGATGGCCAAGCGCGCCATTGAACTGATCGATACCTTGGGTGCCTTCGGCCCGACGTCTTTGAGGAGCTGGTGACGAATGCCTGACTCAACGGCCCTTGTGGCGGATCTCATCGTCGAGTGTCTCGAACACGAAGGTGTGACCCATGTTTTTGGGATCCCCGGAGAGGAAAACATCCACCTTGTGGACGCACTCTCCCGATCGTCCATCCACTTCGTCCTGGTCCGTCACGAGCAAGGAGCGTCGTTCATGGCGGAGACGTATGGCCGGCTCAGCGGCCGGGCCGGCGTGTGCTCCGCCACCCTTGGTCCCGGTGCGATCAATCTGTTGACCGGTGTGGCGGACGCGACGACCAACTCGACACCGGTCGTCGCCCTGTCGGCTCAGGTCGGCATGAACCGGAGCTACAAGGAGTCACACCAAGGAGTCGATCTGGTCGCCATGTTCGCGCCGGTCACAAAATGGTCAGCTCTCGTCGCCACACGAGAGGCGGCGCCAGAGATGATCAGAAAGGCCTTCAAACTCGCACAGACCGAGCGACCCGGTGCCGTCTACCTTGCTGTGCCCGAGGACGTCGAGAGTGCGGCGGCACCCTCGGGGGCCCGGCCCCTCCCGGTCAACATTCCTCGTCCGGACGAGCCGTCCGCAAGCCAGGTGGCCCGGGCTGCGGCGATCCTCAAGGAGGCAGCCAACCCGATCGTCCTGGCCGGTCACGGGGCGGCGCGGGCGGATGCTGGCCCCGCACTGATCCGATTCGCCGAGCGGTTGGGCGTCTCCGTCGCCACGACCTTCCATGGCAAGGGGGTCTTCCCTGACGATCATCCACAGGCTCTGGGCGCGATCGGGTTCATGCGGCACGACTACGTGAACTTCGGGTTTGACCAGGCGGACGTCATTGTCACAGTCGGGTACGAACTCCAAGAGTTCGATCCGGTCCGCATCAATCCCCGGAGTGACAAACAGATCATCCACATCCACCGATTCCCCGCCGAAGTCGATGTCCACTACAACGTGTCGGTCGGACTGCAGGCCGACATCAGTCGGAGTCTCGATGCCCTCGCCGCCGCTCTCGACTGCCATTTCGAAAACCGAACGGCGAAATTGGAGATCAGGGGACTCTTGGAGCGGGAGTTGGCACAAGGGGCCAGGGACGCGCGATTCCCCATGGCCCCCGCACGCATCGTCGCAGACATTCGCGCTGCCATGGGCCGGGATGACATCGTCCTGGTCGACACCGGCGCCCTCAAGATGTGGATGGCACGGCTCTACCCCACGTACGCACCGAACACATGTCTGATCTCAAACGGACTGTCGACCATGGCGTGGAGCCTCCCCGGAGCCATCGGCGCCAAGATCGCCCGGCCGGACGCCAAAGTCCTTGTCGCCACCGGCGACGGCGGCTTCCTGATGAACTCCCAGGAGATCGAGACTGCACTCCGCGAGCGGATCCCGATGGTCATCGTGATCTGGGTCGACAATGCCTATGGGCTCATCAGTTGGAAGATGGACCTCGAGATAGGTCACGACATGGACACGACGTTCGGGAATCCTGATTTCGTCGCCTATGCCCAAAGCTTCGGGGCATCCGGCTACGAGATCACCTCTCCCGAGCAGCTTCTCCCGACTTTGCAAGCAGCTCTCGTAGAGGACACCGTCTCGGTGATCGTCTGTCCGGTCGACTACGGCGCCAATAGTGAGCTGATTCGCTCCCTCGGGGCACTGGACGAAACGCTGTCGTAAGTCGGCATGTAGGGACGACACCGACGACACAACAACCTCCACCCCACGGCAGGTCTCGACTACAGCCCGGAGACGAGCTCGGCCACGATGTCTGCCGCTGGTTGGGTGTGCACGGCGAGCGCAATACTCTGTCCGGCCCACATAGAGAGCGCCTCGATATCGCCGGTCGTACCCACCATCGGCGGTGCCGGCTCGTACCGGACGATTCCCTCGCCAGAGGCGAAGTGCGCGACGACGTCTCCCTCTCCCGGTCGGCTCCCGGGCGCGGGCCGACCTGCGGCCTCCCATGCCTCGGCCGTCGAGTTGTGCAGGGCGCGGTGGGGTGCATCGGGCCACCCGACTTCGTACAGATTGGCGTACCACTCTGCGTCGGTCTCTGCAGCGTGCATCAGGCGGTGGCGATAATGCTCGTGGATGGGCATCTCCTCGGCAAGGAGGAACCGAGTGCCCAGCCACGCCGCTTGAGCGCCCAACGCGAGGACCGCGGCAACCCCACGAGCGTCTCCGATCCCGCCGGCGGCGATGACGGGAACCGGTGCCACCGCGTCCACGACGGCGGGCACCAAGGGAAGTGTCGCGATCTGACCCCCCACGTGTCCTCCAGCCTCCCAACCCTGGGCAACGACAATGTCAACTCCGCTCGCGACTGCCCGCCGCGCTTCCTCTGCGCTGCCGACTGTGTGTAAAACGATTCCGCCTGCATCGTGCACCTGCCTCACGTATTGGGCAGGATCCCCCAAAAACAGCGACACGATTCGTAGTCCGGCGTCAAGAGCATCAGCGAGCCGACGGTGTTGATCAGAGGTGAGAACGAGATTGCCGCAAAAAGGACGATCGGTGAGTGCTGCCGTCTCGCGAATCACGTCTCCGACGGGATCCGACCATGTCAGCGTCACCATGCCGAGCCCGCCGGCGTTCGAGACCGCGGCGGCGAGTTCGGGCACGGCCACCATCGCCGCCAGTACGATCGGTTGTTCAATCCCGAGCAGTTCGCAGACCGGCGTTCGCACAAATCCCACTCATCCTTTCGGTCCAACTCGCGGCGCCTGAGACCAGCCTCGACATTTGCCCGTCTGGCCGACCAAGCCTGATTCGAATTCAGCTAGGAGTCGTACGAATTCGGCATTGCTTGAGCTTGCTTGTTCCAGCCGTGAAAGTTCGAGTAGTCGCCCGCCTCCCAGGCCTCGCGCAGTCCTGGCTTGCTCAGGTCCCAGTCGGGGCGGGTCTCACTCGTCGCAGTGCACAAGTCGGACCACAAGTCGTAGAACGATGGACGTCCCCAGAACCAGTACCCGTTGTAGACACTGTGCACAACCAGTCCCGGCTTGAGTACCAGCGTGTGGGGGATCATGGGGTCGTGCTCGGGATCTGTGTATTCCTGGATGTCGAGATCCTTCTGAACTGTCCGAGCGGGATCGGAAAGAAAAGTCCATTGGGCGCCGACTGAAGCTCGGAACTCCTGCAGAGTGTGGTGGTCGTCGGTGGCGATGGTCACTATCTGCGTGTAGGCGACGGCGAACTTCGGATAGTTCGCCGCGAGCTCGAGATGCTGCTGGTGCTCCTTCGGGCAGTAGTTGCCCCGCGCCAGCGTGAGGACCAGTGGATCGTCGCCCTGGAGCTCACTTAGCGTCCGCACCGTATCGGTATGGTCCGGAAGGGAGTAGTCGGGGAACACACCTCCTGGTTTGATATCGGAACGCATTGGATGACCGCCTTTCAACGAGCCTTGAGGACGATGGATGGAGGGGACCTCAGACCGTCCGACTGGTCGAGGTCGGTGTGCCGAATATCGCCGGCGACGAAGCCCGCCCGTTCATGGGAGGGGAGTCGGTCGGCGATGGCGCCCATCCCTCCGAGGGTCGGCAGTGGGTCTGAGCCCGTCAGCAACGGGGCATCAGTCATCGCCGTATTCATGACTCCGATGGGGACGGCAACCAAAACGACCAGTCGCCCTCCGGGTCAGTGGTCTGTCCCACTTCGATCAGATAGCCGTCGGGATCGCGGATATAGCAGCGAATCTCGTACTGGTGCTGCTTCGGCGGCGTCAGGAAATCAGCTCCCCGGGCACTCCACTCCTCATACTTGGCCTGGATGTCCTTCACCCGGATATTGAGGAAGCTGCTGACCCGGTCGTTGTCGCGTGGGGTCTCCAAGGTGACCGTCGGCTTGTCGTCGGTCGGGCCTCCGCCGACATTGATGATGATGAAGCTGTTGGCGATTGCAACATACGTCACCCCTCCGGAGAAAACGGTCCTCCCACCGAGAACTTCCGTGTAGAAGCGCCGAGAGCGTTCGACGTCGTCAGACACGATGAAGTGGGCCAGCACCATTGCCTCGTCGGGCTGCGGAAGTTCGGCCACGTCGCACCTCCATTCTTTGGGGACTCATACCCGCCTGCGGTGAATCAGAGTCGATGTTGCGATGATCGGGACTCGCTCAGTGCCACGGCAGGACTCCAGGTGACCAGGCTTGATCTCAACGGTCCTTCACTCAGTAAATCGCTTGCAGCGGACGAATGGAAGGCCTCTGGCAGATTTTGTATCCCACCGGATTCGGCTGTAGGTCATCGACACCTTGCCAAGTGAAGTCTCCACCGTTTAACTCTGGTCCCCGGCCCGGTCCATCTCACTTCACAGGATCGTCACGAAAGCCGGTCGCCGGGCGACTGGTTCGAACCTCGGGCCCGGCTCCCACCAAGTCGGAGTTCAGCCCGAGAGACGCGACGGCCCAGCAGCCTTCTCAGCAGGTGACGCCTGAATGCGTTCGGCTTCAGAAATGGCCCACGCCGCATTGACAAGTCCGATGTGACTGAGGGCCTGGGGAAAATTGCCCAAGAGCTCTCCGTGGTCGGGATCGACTTCCTCGGACAACAGCCCGACGTCGTTGACGAAGGCCGCGGCCCGTTCGAAGACGGTGCGGGCCCGCGCCACCTGTCCCGCCCCGGCCAGGGCTTGGGCCAGCCAGAAGGTGCACAGAAGGAAGGTTCCCTCCTCGCCCCCCAGGCCGTCTTCGAGCGGTAGCGGTACACGAGTCCCCGCCGATCGGTAAGACGTTTCTCGGTCGCGTCGATGGTGGACAGCACTCTGGGCTCATCGGCTGGGAGGAATCCGACCAGTGGCAACATCAGATTGGACGCGTCGAGCTCGTCCGAGCCGAAGGACTGGGTGAACGCCCCGGCCCGGTCGCTCCAACCTTTGGTCAGGATCGCCTCACGGATCTTGGCCTGGGTCTGCGTCCATCCTTCGACCTTGTCGGAGGCGTTGAGGGGGTCGGCCAAGGCCACGGCCCGGTCGAGGGCCACCCAACACATCAGCTTGGAGTACAAGAATTCCCGGGGCTCGCCCCGAATCTCCCAAATCCCCTGATCCTTTTCCTGCCAACGCCGGGCGGCGGTGTCGGCCAGTTCGACGAAGAAGCGCCGGCTGGCGTCCGTCAGTTTGGGGGGCGCACCCCACTTGCCAGGATCGGCCATTGGCCCCACCTGTCGGGAGTCTTTGTCAAACACGTGGTCGGAGAGACGGTAGACGGCGCCGAGCAATTCGCCGTAGACGTCAAGCTGGCGCTGGTTCCAGGCGCCGTTGCCGACCCGAACGGGGGCAGAGTGTCGCCAGCCCTCCAGATGCGGTAGCTCGCGCTCGGTCAGGTCCCGTTCACCGCCGACTCCAAACATGATCTGGAGATCGCCGCCCCGGTCGAGCGAGCCGGCCGCGCAGGAGGAGACGTAGTTGAAGAACTCATTGGCTTCGTCGGGGCAGGCCGCCACCCAAAGGGCCTGGATCGTGAGGGATGCGTCGCGCACCCAGGCGTACCGGTAGTCCCAGTTTCGCCGCGCCGCCCACCACCTCCGGCAGCGACGTGGTCGCCGCCGCGCAGATCGCGCCGGTGGGTGCGAAGGAGAGCGACTGGAGTACCCGTCCGCTGTGGTGCACCAGGTCGTGCCACGGACCTTTGTAGGCCTGGTGGAGCTCCGACCACGACTCCCACGCCTTCACCGTGTCGTCAAGCCGTGCTTCTATCTCGGACTGGCCCCAAATCTTGTGTGAGCCTGGTTCAGTCTGCTCCTGAAGATGCAGGGCGAATCCCGAGCTCTCGCCGCGGCGGAGCTGGAGGTGGCCTGAAACCATCGACTGGTCGACCGTCAGAGCCACATGAGCAGAGAGGACCAGCACGTCCGATTCCACCGACGCGACCACTCCACCGTCGACGGCTTCGAGCACGGGATGGACCAGCCCGTAATTGGGCCGCGGGACGTACTCCAAGGACAACTCGGCCTCTCCTTCGACGCACGTCACTCGCCGCAGCAGAGCGTGCGGCGCATCCTTGCCGAGCTGGTGCCCACGGTTGCGGTCACCCATGGCCAGCGCGTCGGTGATTGTGACCGTACCCGTCGGAGTGCGAAAGGTGGTCTCCAACACCATGGTGCGGTCCAGGTAGCGGCGCGTCACCTGTGTGGCGCCCGTGACCCGGATCGACCAATGGCCAGCTTCCTCACCGAGGAGGCGACCGAAGACCGATGAGCTGTCGAAGCGCGGGAAGGACAACCAGTCGATCGATCCGTCCCGACTTGCCAGCGCTGCGCTGTGCCGGTCCGATAAGACCGCATAGTCAGCTATTGGGATCGTGCTCATCGTTGAGCTCCTTCGGCCGTAGACCAAGGGATCCACAAGTGCAGCCCTGCCATCGGCCCGGGTCTTGCGGTCAGAGGTCGGAGTGTCAGCTGGGATCGTCAGCGTAGCCAGCCGTCAACGAGCCGGCGATGCCTAGGACCGCCGCCGTGAGTACTGTGACGCCGAGGAGTGTTGATCATGACCACCGCGATCATCGGCACTGGGGGGCTGGGATCCGTGATTGCCCGCCAGCTCGCCTCGGGTGGCGAGACCGTGCGGCTTTCGAGTGACGACACTGAGTCAGCACGAATCCTGGCTGGAGAGATCGGTCCGACGGCGGTTGTCGCCGTCGACAACCACGACGCGTTGCAGGGTGTCGGCGCCGTGGTCCTCGCCCTGCGGTTTACCGTGTTGAAAGGCGTCATAGACGAGATCGCCGACTCGCTTACCGACAAGCTCGTCGTCGTTCCGAGCAACCCGCTCCAGACGGACGCACAGGGCAACGTGTCGCGTGTCTTACCAAAAGGGCAATCCTCTGGCAAGGTTGTTGCCGGATGGTTGTCTGCCGGGGCGCGCTTGTCCATGGCCTTCGGAACCTTGTCAGCCAACCTCCTCGAGTCGTCGAGCAATCGGTCACCGGAGCCGGCGGTCCTCTTCTATGCATCCGACGACGACCATGCGGGCGAGGAAATCGAGCGGTTGATCTTGGCGGCAGGATTCGATCCGATGAAGGTCGGCGGAAGCGAGCAATCGGATCGGCTCGAGGTGGGTGGCGACCTTCATGATCTCGTGGTCGGCCTCACAGAGGCGCGGTCGCTCGTGGGTGGAGCCTGATCGCCTCTCCGCCGGTCGACTCTGATGGCACGTTGCCTGGTCCCGCCCTAGTAGACACTCGGACGACGAGAAGAACTTTCAGGGTGTCGTGTTTGAATGCGGCCGATCCCTACGGACTGGCGCCTAGGACTCGCGAAGAGTGACGACGAACTGGGAGCTCAACAACCTCAGCCGGCGGGCGTTGCCGGCACCACCGACCCGTAGGCGGCGTTGAACGCCGTCAGCGGGACGTCCGGGTTCCCCGGCGTCGAGACCTGGGTGCCGTTCTGGATCATGACCCCGGAATCATTCTTGTAGTTCAGTCCAGCGGCATTAAAGGTCGGCGTTCCCGAGGCAACGACAGTCGAGAGAACACCGGCATTGTCGAAGTCACCAACGCCCGAAGGCGGGGTGACTGTGTAGTGCGCCAGCGTGGCGATCTTGCCGCCCACCTCGGGTGCCTCGACCACCCACTCCGCGGAGGTACCGGCACCGTTGTAACCCTGTTTGGTCGTAAAGCTCCATCCCCGCGTGGTGTCGGAAATCGTAATGTCCCACACGTGTTCGGTCGAGCGCCGGAAGAAGAATCCCGTACTGACTGTGCTGGACGTCTCGTAGATCGATGCCTTCATCCGGTCGCCACCGGTCACCGCGTACGATGCGGGCAGTGCGGTCTCCGATGCAGGGAGGATCTCCCACCACGCGTTGTAGTGGGCCGCACCGCTGTAGTAGTCCTCCTCGGTGCCGGTCTGGATGAGGTTGCTGTTGTTGAAGCCATCGACGCCGATCCACGCCGAGGAGTAGGTCGCTGATGTAGACGAAGCGACGGTGGGCACGGTCCACGTTGCGCTCACCCCTGTGTATGCGCCGGTCTCGGCGTAACCGGACCAATTCGACGCGGCCCACGTTTCGCGGATACCGAAGAATGGGGACAGCGCCTGCCGGGGAAAGTTCGTAATTGACGGCGCGCTCGAACTCGCCGCACCGGCCGGTCCAGCGGCGGCGGCACAGAGAAGGATGGAGCCGGTGATACTGGCTGCCGAGAAGAGGGCCAAGCCCAATCGGTGGGGGCGCACTCTTGCCGATCCGGTGCCTGACCATTTCGATACCGCCGCCCGAAGCCCGCTCGCCATGCTGCCCTCCCACTGTCACCGCGGTTGCACCCGCGCCGACGGGACTATACGTGCCCGCACTTTTCGAAGCAACGGATTCGACGACCCCCGGCGTACGGCATCCCGCGTGACCGGGCAGATTTCGCCCTTCAGGGGACGACGACTACAGGGAAATGATCGCGGCGGGCCAGCGTCGCTCCGACTGAGCCGGCGACATGGTGGAACCAGTGTGTGGAGCCGCCGGTGACGATGACGACATCGACGGTGCCACCGTCGCGATGGTCGATCTCGAAGGCAACGGTGAGGAGCTGTGTGGCGACCGCACCGTCTCGTCGTTGGAAGTGCCAGCGCACCTTCAGGTCCTCCAGCTGGCTGCGCACCTCAGCAACCAGCGCCTTCGCCTGCTCGTCAAAGTCCTGCCTGAGTTGAGCCAGGGCGTCGGCCGACATCCCGGCGGCCGCCGGAGTGTGGGCGACGTAGACGACTTCCAACTCTCCTGCTCTGTGTCGCAGGAGCTCCGCCGCCCGATGGAGCGCATGTTTCGCTGTCTCCGAACCGTCGTAACCCACCACCAGGATGAGCGGCATGACCGCTCGACCCCGGAGCTCATAGGCGGTCTGTCCGAGGCGATCCCTTGTGTAGGTGTCCATGACCTCCTCCTTCCAGAAGGCCAGCCCGCAACGTAGAGTTGGCAAATACAACTGTACAGGCCAGAGTTGGGTAATACAACCCTAGAAACGGGACGCAATGAGGGAATCCACTGTCGAGGAGCTCTATCAGGCTTTGACTACCTTCCTGCGACTGCGGAGCGAGATTGCTGCGCAGACGCATCCAGCACTGTCGTTGGTGGCTTATACCCTCCTCACCACCATCGATTCGACTCCGGACATCCGCGCCACAGATCTCGCCGTGCGGTTCGGCCTCGATAAATCCACACTCTCCCGGCAGATCGATCAGCTCGAAGTGAGCGGACTCATCCAGCGCGAGGGCGAGCGCCCCGGTCGTCGAGGGCAGACCCTGGCCGTCACGTCGGCTGGCCGTCGCCAGCTCGATGCGGCAGCTGACCAAGCTCGCCGCCGCCTCAGCGAGCGACTGGTCGGATGGGACGAGCGGGATATCGCCACCCTCGCTTCTCTCGTCGAGCGGTTCAATCAAACCTTCGCCGTCTTGGGTTGAGGACCGCCCTTTGGCGCGATCCGCCCGTGCCGGATCCCTCAGTCCCGATTGCCACTCAGCAGTCGGGGCGGATGGTCGTACGCCTCAGGGAATCAGGACGATCTTGCCGCGGGTGTGCCGCTCCTCCAGTTGGGCGAATGCCTCACGCACCTGGTCGAGTGGGTACGTGGCGGCGATCGGGATCTCGATCTGCCCAGACGCCACGAGTTCCGCCATATGGGACAGCACTTCGGTCGTGGAAGCATCGCCGCTGCCCTCGACTTTGGCTCCCACTTCCAAGGCCTGGTCTCGCGAGACGATGGTCTCGATGTGGTCAGGTGCGATGCCGAGGTCGACGGCCAGCTGGACGTAGTCGGGCCCGAAGAGGTCGATGAATGCGTCGATTCCATCCGGCGCGGCCGCTCTGAGACGGTCGACCAGTCCCTCGCCGTACGGGACCGGGACCGCCCCATGGGCTGTCAGCCAGTCGTGATTGCTCGGGGAGGCGATGCCGAGCACGGCCGCGCCATCCATCCGCAGCAACTGGACGACGACGGTGCCGACCCCGCCGGCTGCTGCCGAGACGGCCACCGTGTCGCCGGGGCTGATGCCGACTGCTCGCACCGCGGCAAACGCCGTGCAGCCCACGACGTAGAGCGAACCTGCGACTTCCCAACTGAGCTGGGTCGGCTTGCGGATCAGCTGCGTGACCGGGACCGTCACGTACTCGGCATGACTGGAACGATTCCATGACCAGCCGAGAACCTCGTCGCCGTCTGCGAACTCACTGACACCGTGGCCCACAGCGCGGACGACCCCGGCCAGATCGCTGCCCTCCCCGGAGGGAAACGTGGCCGGAAATCTCTCTTCGAGAGCACCGGTACGAATGGCAATCTCGCCTGGGTTGATCCCCGCGGCTCGTACCTCGACGAGGACCTCGCCGGCGGCGGCCTCCTGGATCTCGACGTCGACGACCTTCAGAACGTCGCGGTCGCCGTAGTGATCGAAACTGACTGCTTTGGCCATGGAGAGCTCCAGATCTTTCAGCTAGGCATCCTGGGAGCGCGGGTGCTCCGGGGCGATGAGGATCGGACGGCCGCTGTGGGAGGCCAAGGCATGAGAGACACTGCCGAGCAGTGCGGACCGGAGAACGCCCCGACCCCGCTGGCCACAGTCGATCAACCGTGCCGACAGCTCCTCCGCGATATCCAGGATTGCGTGAGGGATCCCTTCGAATGACTCCCGGGTCATCGGTGTGGCGCTGTACCCGTGCTCATTCGCCTTGAGCGCACCCTCTTCTGCCACGGACCTTGCAAACCTCTCCTCTTCCGCATCCAGATCGGCGCCTCCGGTCGTGTTCCCGGCTGCAAACGCCCCGGACAGGGCGAGGCGGGTTGCGATCGTCTCCCACACCGTGAGCACGACTGCCTCTACCGGCCGTTCGACGAGATCTACCGCCGACTTCAGGGCGGCTCGTGAACCAGCAGACCCGTCAAAACAGAACAGCACCGGTACTTCAGCGGTTTCGTCCGTCATGACACCTTTCTCCTTCTCACCAGCCTCTCAGAGGGTTCCGTTGAGACAAGATTCCCGCTCGGAGTCCTCTCCGGCTCACTCTCGGTCTTCTGTTTCAGGGTAACGTCCACAAGGTCGTCCGGACGCGGTGAACGTGGACCCAAAGATGCGTCACTGGTGCAGCGCGAGGAAGCCCGCACCAATAGGACCGGCCTCGCGTGCAGCGCTTCTCGATAGCCTGGGTCGACCGAATCCGACGGCAGGAGCGTGGTCATGACACTCGAGGAGACACTCAATCAGGTAGCCGAACTGGCTCGCGAAGAGCTACACATCGTGCGCAAACGAGCGCAGGAGAAGACCGCCGCCCGCGATCATGGGCACGACTTCCATGAGATGCAGCGGGCCGCGGATCGGCTGGATCACCACGCCCACCAATTGCGGCACCTCCACGACGCCGAGTTCGGCGGGAGCTGGCGTCACGAGAGCGTCTCAGACGATGCCTGATCGCAAGGAGTCGACGACATGACTGGTCCGGAAGATGAGAGTACTCCCGACGATCCCGTCGAGGAGTCGGAGGAGGAGTCCTTTCCTGCCAGCGACGCTCCCAGCTCCTGGCAGGGACCCGAAGATGATCAGCAGGACGCGACGTGAGACGTTGCAGCTGAGCGCGCCGGGTCAGGAGCCTCGTTCGAGCCTGCGGCCCGATGCGCCTACAGGGGCGCGCTGCCCTCGGCGTGGGCTCGCGTGACGGCGTTTCGTCCGGCCTGCCGGCCGAAGAACGAGCCGTCTCCGAGGCTGATGCCGCTGGCGTAGTGGCTGGCTGCCAGGCTGGCGGCCGTGCGACCGGCCGCGTACAGACCCGGGACGCGTTGCCCTGAACTGTCGAGCGCGCCGCCGTGGGCGTCGGTGGCAAGACCGCCGAGTGTGAAGGTGGCGTAAATCGCGCCTTGGTCGACGCGCAGGTCGATGGCACCGATGCCGCTTGCGGGTGGCACGCCGATCGGCTGCAGGAACGGCGCGCGCTTATGGAACTCCGGGTCCTCGCCGCGGAGAGCGCCCTCGTTGTAGTCGCGCACGGTACGAGCCAGGGCCTCGGCTGGCACGCCGAGGTCCTCTGCCAGCTCCTCGGGGGTCGCTGCGGCGAACGCGATGCGCAGCCCCAGGATGTTGGGCTCGTGGATCGCGTCATCGGTGATCATGTAGACGTATCCGTCCTGGTCGCGGAGGGCATGCAGCCCGATGCGGCCGGTGTAGGCATCCTCGTTGATGAATCGCTCGCCGAGGCGATTGACGAGGATGCCCCGGGCCAGGCGATGCGGGGGACCGAGGGGGAGTGCGCACTCGAAGGCCTCGAGCCGTGTGGCCGCCGCACCGGCGCCGACTCCCATGCGGATCCCACGACCATCGTCATTGGGGGTGCCGATGCGCCACGCCGGATCGGGCACGTGGGCCGACGGGCACTCCTCCGCGACCATCGCATCGTTGTGGATGAATCCGCCGCTGGCCAGAACGACCCCGCCCCGCGCCCGGATGGTGCGCACGCCTTCCTCGGTCCGCACGCGCACCCCGACGACCTGACCCCCATCGGCAACCAGTGCCTCCGCACGGGAGTCCACCGACACCCGAGCGCCACTGGCCGACACCGCGGCGCCCAGGCGTTCCATGAGAAAGCCGCCGGCGGAATCGATGTACTGGGGTTTGTGCCCTCGTGGTACCGGAAGAGCGATTTCGTCGAACGGATACGTGTCCTCGCCGCCGCTGAAGAGCAGTCCCGCGTCATCGGCTGACTCACGGTTCGGCTCGTCGCAGAAGGCAGCGCGGAACGGCACGCCGATGGCGACCAGCCAGTCGAAATGCTCCGGGGAGCCCTCGCAGTAGGCGCGCAGCCGCTCGTCGTCGCTGCCCGGGCCTAAGGCGGCCGTCAGGAATGCCGCCATGTTCTCGGTGGAGTCGTCGAAGCCACAGGCGCGCTGCAGGGCCGTTCCGCCGCCCAGGTAGATGAGACCCCCGGAGCTCGCGGAGGTCCCGCCTGGTGCGACGGCGCGCTCGACGGCGAGCACGTCTCCGCCCGCCTGCCGTGCCGACACGACCGCTGACGCTCCCGCCACGCCGAGACCAACCACGACGACGTCGACGGTCTCGTCGAAAACAACGTCGCCGACTTCGAGCGCAGGGATGGTATCCATGCCGGCATTCTGGTCCAAAGCGGGGTGACCCACCGCGGTCCTCTTCGAGCATGCTGCCGCGCACCGAGTGCAGCTCTGAGGCGCCGGCACAGGCGCCCTCCGCCGGCACCTGAACGAGGTTCGTTTCGCCTTTGGTATCGTCCCAATGCGGGGCCGACGGGCCGTCGCGCACCGCATGGCGTGCCAGGGACCGCCGTTGATGATCGACCAGCAAGCTCCTCGATGTCGGGCGAAACGCTTGGCACCGTCGACCGCGGGGAGACGAGGGAGGCCCGATGAGCACGACGAAGCCGCAGGGCGAAGGCGGGGGCGGGAGCGACGGGGCTGGTCCTGCCGACCTCAAGCTCGAGGTGCTGGTCCTTCCCGTGTCGGATGTGGACCGGGCTGCAGCCTTCTACCGAGGACTCGGATGGCGCGTCGACGCCGACGTCGACGTCGACGGGGCGCGGTTGTTCCAATTCACCCCCCCTGGTTCGGGGTGTTCGATCCAGTTCGGCAGCGACCTGACGCCAGCCGCTCCCGGCTCGGCTCGGGGCGTGTACCTGGTGGTGGACGACCTCCAGGCGGCACGCGCCGACCTGACCGCTGGCGGCGCCGCGGTGAGCGGTCCGTTCCATGAAGCGGTACTCGGCGGCCGGTTCCAGGAGCCAGGCTCGAAGGCCCGCGTCGAGGGGCCTTCACCCGAATCGAGCAGCTACGGCTCGTTCGCCACGTTCAGCGATCCGGATGGGAATTCGTGGTTGTTGCAGGAGGTGACGACCCGGCTGCCCGGTCGGATCGATTCCGCGACCACCTCGTTTGCGTCGGTTCGCGACCTGGCCGACGCCATGACGCGTGCCTCGAAGGCGCATGGCGAGCACGAGAAACGGATTGGCCAGGCCGACCCGAACTGGCCCGACTGGTACGCCGCATACATGGTGGCGGAGCAGGCCGGGCACGAACTTCCGACCTGACCACGGACGCTGGGCGTGGACGGCTCGGGTGCTGGGGATGACGCCGGCGTGGACCGAGGCGGGCACTGCGACAAGGAGGCGATGTGATGCCGTTGACCGAAGTTGCGGCGCCGGCCGGCGCCGTGCTCGACGAGGGCTGGTCCTGGGAGGTCGCCGGGTGGTTCACGGCGGCTCGCAGCGAACCGAGGGACCCGCTCGTGACCGCGGCCTACCAGGCCCTCGAAGACCAGTCGGACCGTCTGTTCCGACTGCTCACGCAGAATGGTTCGGCGGGTCACGTCCGGGTTGCGTTCACCCACTGTCGAGCCCCCTACGCGCACGATCAGGAGATGATCGCCGCCGTGCGAACGACGGCAATGCTCGAGGTGACGACCGCCGCCGTGGACCGCAGCCGGCCGCATCCGCTCCTCGACACCGAATCCGGAGGGCCCTATGACAGGTTTCGGGCCGTGCATGATCTGGTTGGGCACGTGGTCCCGGGGCATGGATTCGACCGGCACGGTGAGTTCGCCGCTTGGCTGGCGCAGGATTGCTACTACCAGGGGCTGGGCCGTGCCGCGCTCGGCACCGAGTTGCACGCTGAGCACAGTGTGTGCTGGACGAGTGGATCGTTCAGTGAACACAAGGCCACGCTTCTCCCGCGCCCATTCATGGCGCGCGCCCGGGCCGGGATCCGGCACGCGGCAAGCCCGCTGTCGGGTGTCTGATGGGGTGCGGAGGGCGGCAGGGCCTATGAAGCAACCAGAAGGCGTCCGAAACGGAGGATGAGATGAGACAAGTCAAGCTCGGAAACGTCGGTGTTTCCCAGATCGGACTGGGGACGATGGGCATGTCCACGGCCTACATCGACGCCAGCATCGACGAGGCCCAGTGCATTGCGACGATCCACCGGGCCTTGGAACTGGGTGTCACGCTCATCGACACCGCGGAGGTCTACGGCCCCTACGTGAACGAAGAACTGGTCGGGCGCGCCCTGCGGGGCCGGCGCGACCAGGTCGTCCTCGCCACCAAATTCGGCATGATCTCCCACACCGGTCGTGCTCCGGGAAAGCTCGACAGCTCCCCGGCCAATATCCGCCTTGCCGTCGAAGGATCGCTGCGCCGGCTCGACACCGACTCCATCGACCTCTACTACCAGCACCGCGTCGACCCCGACACGCCGATCGAAGAGACCGCAGGTGCCCTGGCCGAGCTGGTTGCCGAGGGCAAGGTCCGTCACATCGGCTTGTCCGAGGCCGCCCCGGACACGATCCGCCGCGCCCACAAGGTCCACCCCGTCACCGCATTGCAGTCGGAATACTCGCTGTGGACGCGCGACCCGGAGGCCGCAGTGTTGCCGACACTGCGTGAGCTCGGGATCGGGTTCGTGGCCTACTCGCCCCTCGGCCGGGGGATGCTGACCGGTACCATCAGGTCCGTTGACCAGCTCGATGCCGCCGACTTCCGGAGGTCGAACCCAAGGTTCAGCGGTGAGAACTTCGACGCGAACCTCGCCAGCCTGCAAGAGGTCGAGGCCGTGGCGCGGGATGCCGGCGCCACTCCCGCCCAGGTGGCGCTGGCCTGGGTCCTGGCCCAGGGCGACGACATCGCTCCGATTCCCGGCACGAAGCGCATCTCCCGGCTGGAGGAGAACGTCGGCGCCGATGCGCTGGAGCTGACTGCCGCGCAGCTCACCCGACTCGACGCACTGACCCCGGCGGCCGGGGCTCATCACGGCGAGCAGCAGATGCGCATGATCGAGCGCTGATCGGTCACCCCGAATCGCGCTGCCCGGTGCGGTATCGGATCGACGGCGCGTGGCAAGGGTTCCGTCGGGTGGCAGACTCACGAGATCGATCTCGCTGAGCTCTTGAGCCTGCCCGGCGTCACCGAGGAGTGCGTCTTGCGTTCCGCCGTCGGGTTCATGGCGCTGCACGGCGGATCCCAGGACCGGGGGACGGACCAGCTCGTCCGCCGGGCGGCGGAGTTGTCCGGATCGTCCTACTACGCCATCGTCCAGCCGGAGGGCTTGCGGGTCCATCTCACTTCCCGGTTGCACGACCCCGGTGACTCGGCGCCGCTGCGGGCGTTCCTTGGGCATGTCGAAATCGCGCTCTCCGTACACGGGTTCGGCCGCGACGGGTTCTCGTTGTGGATCGATCCCGGCCGAGGCCCGATGATCGACCTCTACGGACCTGCGCTCCGCGGGGCGCAGGCGGGACCGCTCAGAGGGATCATCGTGGGCGGGCGCAACGCGGACCTGTTGGACGCCGCCCGCCGGGTGTTCCGCGACCGCATTGCCGGGTACCACCTGGCCGACGAGCGGGTGCGCCTCGGATTCCATCCGGACAACCCGGTGAATCTGCCCTCGGCACGCGGTGTCCAGATCGAATTGCCACCGGGCCTCCGTGGGATCGGCGACTTCGGTGAGCGCCTCGTCCCGCAGGAAGACGAGAAGGTCGCCGAGGTGGTCGCTGCCCTCGTTGAGCTGGCGGCCTTGGCCGGCGAAGCGATCGGTCCCCCCGCGCCGTCCCCGACCGGCCCGGCCTGACTCGTTCAGTCCACGACGACGGTCCCGGCGACAGGGTCGACCGTGCCCTCGGACCGGAGGAGGAGATCGGTGCACTCCATGTTCAACGGTCGACCGAGGTAGTAGCCCTGGGCGAACCGGCAGCCCACAGCACGCAGCCCGTCCTCTTGGACCGGGTTCTCCACGCCTTCGCCGATTGTCACGTAGCCGAGCGTGTGGGCCAGCTGCACCATGGCGGCGGCCAGGCTGTGCGAGTCGTCGCCGGACCCCAGCGTCTGCACGAACGCCTTGTCGATCTTGACGATGTCGACCTGCAGTCGGTCGAGGTGGGACAGCGAGGAGTAGCCCGTCCCGAAGTCGTCGAGCGCGATGCGCACGCCGATGGATCGCAGTTGGGCCAGGTTCCGGACGGTGGTCTCGTTGTCCGACAGCATGGCGCTCTCGGTGATCTCGAGGATCAGTGATCCCGGGTCGAACCGGCACGCCTCGACCTGCGCGGTGATCCGCTGGGCCAGGTCCGGATCGATGAGTTGACCCGGAGACAAGTTGACGCTCATCACCAGCTCCGGATGCCACAGATCCTGCTCCTGCCACTCTCGTGCCTGCATGCACGCCGAACGGAGGACGAACGAGTCGATCTCGCCGATGAGTCCGAGCTCCTCCGCCAGCGGTACGAACAGCCGCGGGTCGACCAGCCCGCCGACCGGATGGGCCCAGCGCACCAGTGCCTCGAAGCCGATGATCCGCCGCGTGGCCAGGTCGTAGATCGGCTGATAGTGCGTCAGGAGGTCGCAGTCGTGGACCGCACCGCGCAGTTCCCGCTCCTGCTGAATGCGCGCCAGGACGGCGACGTGCATTTCCTCCCGGTAGACCTCGAAGCGGTCCTTCCCGCTCTCCTTCGCCTGGTACATCGCGATGTCGGCGTTGCGCAGCAGCTGTTCGCTGGTGATGCCCGGCTCGCCGAACGCGATACCGATGCTGCCCGCCGCGGCGGGTGAACGGGTCCCGTGCGGGTCCGCCAAGCGGAGCGATTCGAGGATCCGGCGGGCCAAGTGCGTGATGTCCTCCCGGGACCCCACGTCCTCTATCAGGATGGCGAACTCGTCCCCACCGAGACGCGCCGCGGTATCGAGAGGCCGGAGGCAGTCGGCGAGGTCCGTCGCCACCCGCTTGAGCAGTTGATCGCCCTCCCCGTGGCCCAGGCTGTCGTTGACCGTCTTGAAGTCGTCGAGGTCGATGAACAACACGGCGAGATGCGAGCCGGTCTGGTCGATGCGAGCGAGGGCGTGCTCGAGCCGGTCCTGGAACAATGCCTTGTTGGCCAGCCCGGTGAGGGAGTCGTGGAAGGCCCGGTACTCGAGCTCGTCCTCCAGGCGGATGCGATCGGTGACGTCGCGGAAGCTCCAGACCCGTCCGACGATCGTGCCGTCCACCGTCTGAGGTCTCGAGGTCAGTTCGAGCGCCCGCCCGTCCTTGAACTCGAGGGTGTCGAAGCTCTCGTTCTCCGGCTTCAGAGTGAGCTCCCTGCGGCGGGCCAGGAAGGAGCGAGGGTTGAGCAGCTGGTCGAGGACGAACGAGAGCTTGGAGGAGTCATCACCGACCGCCAAGAAGTTGGTGCCGATGCGCCATATCTCCGAGAAGCGCCGGTTGAACCCGCTGATGGTACCGTCGTTGTCAAGGACGAGGATCCCGTCTGCCGTCGAGTCGAGAGTGGCGGTGAGGAGCGAAAGGGTGGTGCTCAGCTGCTGCTCGGCGGCGACCTGTGCCGTCGCGTCGTGCGCGGAGATCACGAAGCCCTCCACGGTGGGGTCCTCAATGAGGTCGACGATGCTCAACTCGAACGGCACGGTCGACTTCCCGTCGTGGCGGAGGAGCTCCACTCTGATCGTCACCGGGTGGGCTGCCGTCGCACCGCGCGCCGCCTGGGTCAGGGCGGTCACGACCTGCCGGCGGTCGGGCTCGGACACGATGTCGGTGAAGGGACGCATCTCAATGAGCTCGGGATCGTGGCCGAGCACCCGGGTGATCGCGCCCGACGCGGATTCGAGGAGCCCGGTGGCGGACACGAGCATGATAATGGAGCCGACGTTGTGCACCAGGGACCGGAAACGCGGCTCGCGGCCGCTGGCCAGCTCGAAGCGCCGGCGCTTGGTCAGGTCGCGCAGGCAGAGGAGCACCAGTCGTTTCCCGGAGAGGTGCAGCGGGGTGCCCACGATCTCGACCAGGCGCCAGCCCGTGACGGACTCGACGCGGATCTCAATGGGATCGCCCACCTCCTTGTCCTGAATGGTGGTGAGCGAGCGGAGTACCAGCTCCTGGTCGTCCGGGTGCACGAGGTCCAGGCCCGAGATCCCGATTGAGTCGCTCAGTGACCGCCCGAAAAGGCGCTGCGCCGACGAATTGCCCCAGGCGACGTTGCCGTCCTCGTCGATGATCACGACGCTGTCGGGCAGCTTCAACATGGCGCCGGCAAGTGACGCCACGTCCTCCATCGAAGGCGAGGCGTCGCCAGGTTCGTTGCGAACGGATTCGGGCGCCGGTCCGTCGACGCCGTCACTGCCCTTTACACGCCCGCGCCGTCGCCCGTTCTCTCGCCAAGCCACATCTCTATTGTCGGACAACTGCAGTCTCGCAGTTGGTTGCCATCTGGTTGCACAGGCAGGAGGAACCCGTGGTGCGCTGCGACGAAGCGGTCAGAAGCGCAGCTGCGTCAGACGGCGCCCGAACGAACGCCGTCGATGCGGACGAACAGGTCGGTCAGGGCATCGACGAGCGTCGTCCGCTCCATGGCCAGGTCCCCCCGGTGCCAGGCCAGGCACAGCTCGCTCAACGTGCCGATCTGGGCGTAGGCGGCCAGGCGAGCACGCAGGTCCGCCTGCGGGTCCGAGCCCGGCGGTGCCATCCCAGCGATTGCGACCGCAATGATCTGGTGCCGAAACGGGCTGAGCGCGCCGCCGTGCGTCTCGGCCAGCAGGACCCGGGCGAGACGTTCGTCGTCCACCAGTGCCCCGACGAACGCCTGGAGCCAGGCGTGGGGTGGTTCGCCGGGACCGGCGGGTCGGAACGGATCGACACGCTCTGTCATCACCGCGATGGCGTGGTCGACGACGGCGCTCTGCAACTCGCCGAGCGTGGCGAAGCTCTCGTAGAAATACCGCTTGGTCAGGCCGGCGGCCAGGCAGACGCGGCCGACTCCCAGTGCGCCGGCGCCCACCGTCCCGGCGATCTCGAACGCGGCCACCACCAGGCGGTTCCGCCGGTCGACGCGCCGGTCGTCGGCGCTGATCCCCTTGAACGGCATCGTCACCTGGTACTCCATGGCAGGACATCCTAGTTGACACCGCTCAGTATCAAAGTCTACGGTCAGGGGCCAGGAGCCGTTGTGTCACGCAAGGAGGATCGCCGTCGTGCGCTCGACGCCCGTTGATGCCCGCCTCGATCTGAGCGATCCCGACCTGCTCGCCGGTCGATCTGCCCTTGGGCGAATTCGCCTGGCTCCGCCGGCACCAGCCCATCCGATGGAATCCGCAGCCGGCCGTGGCCGCCTACGGCGACGGCGGTTTCTGGGCCTTGACCCGCCATGCCGACGTCACGGCGGTGACGAGAGCCGCCGGATGGTCGGCGGAGGCCCACTCCGCCTTCGTGCGCCGGCTGGACGAGTCCGATCCCACGGGTGAGTCCACCAAGGACCTCCTCCTGTGCATGGACCCACCGCGGCACACGCGGGTGCGCCGGGTGGGGAACCGCTGCTTCACCCCCGCGCGCTGGCCGGGCTCGAGGACGACCTGCGCGCGCGGGCAGAGCAGATCGTGTGGGCGGCCAAGCGAGAGGGCACGGGCGACTTCGTGATCGACGTGGCGCGTCATCTGCCCCTGCAGGCCATCGCGGGCCTGATGGGCATCCCGGACGACGATCGGGCGCGGCTGTTCCACTGGAGTGACCAGATGGCGGGCAGCGAGGATCCGGAGTACGCCAGCTCCGACCTCTCGGGCGTCGTGGAGATGTTCGCGTACGCCCATGCCGCAGCCGAGGCGCGGCTGCAGGACGACGTCGGGGACGTCACCAGCCGGCTCGTGCGACCCGACGCCAACGGCCAGAGGCTGAACAGCGAGGAGTTCGCCTACTTCTTCATGATCCTGGCCGTCGCCGGCAACGAGACCACGCGACAGGCCATCACCCACGGCATGGACGCATTTCTGCGACACCCCGACCAGTGGGAACGATGGCGGCTCGAGCGGCCCGCCACGACGGTCGACGAGATCCTCCGTTGGGCGTCGCCCGCGGTGGTGCTGCAGCGCACGGCCACCGAGGACGTCGAGGTGGCGGGCCGGGTGGTGCGCGAGGGAGAGCGGGTCGGCCTGTACTTCGCCTCCGCCAACTTTGACGAGGAGGTCTTCGACGACCCCGAACGGTTCGACATCGGCCGCACGCCGAATCCCCACGTGACCTTCGGCGCCGGTGGATCGCTCTATTGCATCGGGGCCAATCTCTCCCGCCTCGAGCTGAAGGTGATGTTCGACGTGCTGGCCGACGAGCTGGCCGATGCCCGGTTGCTCGGCCCGCCGCGCCGCCTGCGTTCGTCTTGGCTCAACGGCATCAAGCACCTGCCGGTCGAGTATGGAGGCTCCCGGTGACGACGGCGACCGCCTGGGTTGTCCGCAGGCTGGCGGCACCGACCGAGGCCCTGCACGTGCAGCAGGTCGACGTCGGCGAACCGGGTGCCAACCAGGTGCGGGTCGACGTGGAGGCGTTCTGCCTCGACTTCAACGACATCGACACCATCCGCGGCCGGTACGGCCTGCTGAAGTTCGAGCCGCCCTTCGTGGTCGGGATGGCTGCGGCGGGGACGGTCGAGGCGGCCGGTCCCGGGTGCGAGGCCCTCCTCGGCCGGCGAGTCGTGGGCGTCGCGGCGGGGGCGCAGGGTGCCTACTCGTCGGTGGCGCTGCTCGATGCCGCGGGCCTGCAGCAGGTCCCCCGGTGGCTCAGCGCAGCCGAAGCGATCGCCATGTACTTTCCCTACCTCCTGAGCCACCTCGCGCTGCGCGTGCGGGGGCGGGTGTCCCCCGGGGACGTCGTGCTCGTCCACGCCGGGGCCGGAGGTGCCGGCTCGGCCGCCGTGCAGCTGGCCAAGGCGTACGGTGCGACGGTCATCGCCACGGCGGGCACCGACGACAAGGTTGCCTTCTGCCGATCGCTGGGCGCCGACTACGCCGTGAACTACCGCAGCGGGGACTTCGTCGCCTTCGTGGACGACGTCACGAACGGGCGGGGAGTCGACGTGGCCTTCGACACCGTCGGCGGCGCGGTGACCACCGAGACGTTCCGGGTGATGGCCTTCAACGGCCGCCACCTCATCATCGGGTTCGCCTCGGGGATCGAGGAGGAGGAGCGACCGCTCCCGATCCAGCCGAGCATCTACGGGAACTTCGACGTCGTCGGGGTCTGCTTCGCCTTCGTCGACTCGCCCCGCACGACCCGCCCCTTCGGCATGAACTTCCTCTCCACCGGGCAGGGCATCGACATCTGGGATCGCATCCTGCACCTCACGCGGGCCGGAACGATCCGTCCGGTGATCGGCCGGCAGATCGACTTCGCAGAGGTCCCCACCGCACTCGAGGCGCTCGAGCGCCGGGAGACCACGGGTCGCACCGTCGTGCGGGCGCCGTGAGCCCGTGCCGCCCGGCGACCCGGGTCGCCCGCGACCGGTGGATGGTGCCGGCGAGTCAAAGAAAGGCGTCGTCCGGGACCGGATAGGGCGATGGGGGGAGCCCCGGCATCGGGTTGTCCCACCACAGTGTCTCCTCGACCCGGTGGGAGATCCGCCAGCCGTCCGGGGTCCGCCGCAGCCGATCGTGGTAGGCGCCCCCGACGACGAAGAGCCACGGCTCGCCGTCCACCACCGCTCCGTTGGGGTTGTGGAAGGCGGCGCGTGAGGTGGCGCGTCGTCCGCTCCCGCCGTGAGGTTGACCGCCCGGTTCAGGACGAGGTGCTGCGTTCAGGTGAAGAAGGGGAGGACGGAGGCCAGCCAGTCGCCGACCTCCGCCAACGATCCCCGGATACCGCCGGCGGAGCGGTAGTCGAGGATGGCATCGGGGACGAAGACGCTGCCGAGTTCGTCCCAGCGGCGGGTATCGATGACGGTCGCGTACCGAACGAGAAGGTCGTCGATCTCCCGCCGGTCCATCAGGAGTCTCAGATCGTGATCGTCGGGCATGGGTGCGACCGTAACGCCGATCGTCCGTGTGCTCCAGGGAGTGACCTGATGTGTGGCGGCATGCAGGTGCGGTGCGGCGTCGTTAGGGTCGGGGACATGGCACGCGAGGTGGTGACCGGGTACTGCTGGCCGCAGTCCGTCCCGGTAGGCGGCCGGGTCGGGCTGCACATGTCCTCGTCGGCGGGCCGGCCGGTGCGGGTCGAGGTGGCTCGGGTCGGGAGACCGGCGCGAAGTTGTCTTCCGCGCTGACGCGGTGGCCACCGGCGAACACGACACACCGCAGGACGCCGCCTCCCGGGGGTGTGATTGGCCGGAGGCGTTGTCGCTGCGAGTCGATCCGGCGTGGCGGTCGGGCTACTACGAGGTCGTCATGGAGATTCAGGTGGACGAGAAGGTCCGTCGGGACTTCGCGTTCTTCGTCGTCCGTCCGTCCCCCGGGGCGCGCATCGTCCTGGCGTTGGCCACCAACACGTGGCACGCCTACAACGACTTCGGCGGACCGAACCTGTACACGGGCGGCACCCACGTCGCCATGCAGCGTCCGATGGCGGCGGGCTACCTGTACAAGCCGCCCGGCAAGGGCCGGCGCGTGACCGGCACCGGTGCGCCCGATCCGCAGAACGCGGCGCACGTCGGGTACATCCAGATCAACCATCTGTCGGGCTACGCGGGGTCGGCGGGGTGGCCCGACTGGGAGCTGCCGTTCATCGAATGGGCCGAGCGCGAGGGATTCGAGATCGGCGTCTGCACCAACGCCGACCTCGCAGGAACACCCCGAGGTGCTTGGACGGCGCCAGCCTGTATCTCTCGGTCGGTCACGACGAGTACTGGTCCAAGGGCATGCGGGACACGGTCGAGGCGTTCATCGCCGCCGGCGGCAATGCGGCCTTCTTCTCGGGGAACACGTCCTGTGGCAGGTCCGCATGGAGGGGGACGAGCACGACGTGATGGTCGGGTACAAGGCCTTCTTCAAGGACGACCCGCTGCTGGGCACGGCGCGTGAGGCGGAGGTGACGACGTTCTGGTCCGATGTCGTCGTCGCCCGTCCCGAGAACGCCATGACCGGCGTCTCGTTCACCCGCGGCGGCTACCACCGCATCGGGCGCAACGTCACCGCGGGGCTCGGGCGGCTACACCGTGCACCGCGCCGGCCACTGGATCTTCGACGGCACCGGTCTCGGGCTACGGCGACGTGCTCGGCGCCGCGGCGACGGTCGTGGGCTACGAGTGCGACGGCTGCGTGTTCACCTACCGTGACGGGTTGCCGTACCCGACCGGCGAGGACGGCACGCCCGTCGACCTTCGAGATCCTCGGCACCTGCCCGACCCAGCACTTCACCCGGGAGACGGCGCCCCGCCCGCCCAGGCCGGGAGAGCCGAGCGAGTTGGAGTACATCGCGTCGCGGCTCTTCGGCACGCGGAGCCCGAGGCGATGGAGCGCATCCGGCACGGCCACGCCGTGTTGGGCGCCTACACCAACGAGGCGGGCGCCACCGTGCTCACCTCGGGATCGACCGACTGGGCCCACGGGCTGGCGGGACGGGACCCCAGATCGAGCAGATCACCCGCAACGTGCTGACCCGCTTGGGCTAGCAGCGCCGGCCGGCGCCGGGCGATCAGGCCGGGGCGACCTCGACGAGCACGTCACCGTTGGGCAGCATGCGGGCCTCGTCGCTCGGGGGCGAGCACAATGGTCGTGAACCGGCTCTGCACGAGGGCGGGACCGACCACGGGGGCACCGGGTCGGAGCGCGTCACCGTCGTAGACCGGGACGTCGTCGTGCCAGGCGTCACCGGCGAAGACGCGGCGGTGGCCGATCGGCTCCAGCGACCGGCGGCCTCGTCGAGGACCAGCTCCGCGGGTTGATCGACCAGGCCGGTGGCCAGCAACCTGACGCCGCGGACGACCGGCTCCTGCGAGCGGGCCTCAATCAGGCGGGCCTCCTCGTTGCGGCGATGGAACTCGCTCACCGCGGCCTCGAGCGCACTCCTGGCTGATGGGGCTGCCCGACGGCCTTGTCGATGGGGATGGCGACGTCGAAGGTCTGTCCCGGGTACACCAGGTTGATCCGCCATTCGAAGACCCGGCGCTCGGCGGGGATGCCCGCCACCTGCGAGCGCATCCTCGGCGGAGGTCATGAGCTCCTCCGCCAGCTCGCTGAGCCGTCCCGAGGTCGATCTGCCCGCCAGTCGCCCTGCAGCGTGCGGGCCTCGTCGATGACGTGGTTGGCGGTGAGCAGGCCGAGGGCGGAGAAGGCCGGCGCGGCCCGGGGGATGAGGACGCGGCGCATGCCGAGCAGCGCGGCCTGGCGGGCGGCGTGGACGGCGCCCATGCCGCCGAAGGCGACCAGGTCGAGCTCGCGCGGGTCGGCGCCGGCCAGGGAGAGGATGCGGCGGACGGCGTCGCACATGTGCGCGTCGATGATCGCCACGGTGGCCACCGCGGCCTCCTCCGCGTCGAGCCCGAGCGGCTCGCCGACGGTGGCCAGGGCCTGGCGCGCCCCGTCGAGGTCGAGGTCGAGGCGTCCGCTCCAGAACGCGGCGGGGTCGAGCCGGCCCAGGACCAGGTCGGCGTCGGTGACCGTGGGCTCGGTGCCGCCCCGCCGGTAGCAGACCGGGCCCGGGATGCTGCCGGCCGATTCGGGCCCGACGGTGAGCGTGCCGGCGCGGTTGCGGCTGAGCGACCCGCCGCCCGCGCCGATGGAGTGCACGTCGACCATCGGGAGGGCGATGCAGTAGCGGTGCCGCCAGTTCCAGTCCGTCTTCACCTCCGGCCGGCCGTCGCGGATCAGGCAGACGTCGTAGCTGGTGCCGCCCATGTCGACGCTGACGACGTCGCCGAGCCCGCGCTGCGGCCGCGCCGCGGCCGCCGCCACCGACGCCGCCGGTCGGCCCCGAGCTGATGGTGGCGAGCGGCCGCGTCCTGGTCGCCCGCGGGGTGGCCACCCCGCCGGAGCTGGTGGCGAGGAGCAGCTCCTCGTCGAACCCGGCGTCGCTGCAGGCGTGACTCCAGGCGATCGAGGTAGCGGACGATCGGCGGCCCCACGAACGCGTTGACGAGCGTGGTCGACGTCCGCTCGAACTCGGGCGGCTTCGGCCACACCTCGTGGGACAGCGAGACGAGCTCGACGTCGGGGTACTCGTCCAGGATGATCTCGCGGGCCCGCAGCTCGTGGCTCGGGTTGAGGTAGCTGTGCAGGAAGCACACGGCGATCGAGGTGACGCCGAAGGCCCGCAGCCGCGCCGTCGCCTTGCGCACGCCCTCCTCGTCGAGCTCGCGGTCGACCGTGCCCTCGCTCGTGACGCGCTCGGCGATCTCGAGCCGCACCCGCCGGCGGGCGATCGGCTCCGGGGCCGGGTAGCTGGGGTCCCAGATGTCCTCCTTGTAGCAGCGCCGCATCTCTATCTCGTCGCGGAAGCCCTCGGTGACCAGCAGGCCGGTCGGGGCTCCCGTCATCTGAATCATGGTGTTGTCCGCCGCCGTGGTGCCGTGCACGATCGGACGCGCACCGGCCCAGCAGTGCGCGCGACGTCGGCCAGGTTCTCGGCCTCGGCCAGGCGGGCGATGCCGGCCAGCACGCCGTCGGACTGGTCCTCGGGGGTCGTCGGGGTCTTCTCCAGGACGATGGAGCCGTCCGGGCGGAGCAGCACGCAGTCGGTGAAGGTGCCGCCGACGTCGACGCCGATGCGGTAGCGGTCGCGCCGCGCTCATGCCCCCGCCTCCACGTCGGACCGGTCCGCCCGGAGCCGCTTCGTGGCCTCGTAGTCGATGGCGAGGTCCATGGCCTCGAGCGTGCCGGTGATGACGACGCCGTAGTCGCGGTCGCGCGCCCTCGACCGAGACGTACTCGTCCCAGACGTCGTCGAGCACGGCTTCGACGTCCCGCTCGAGCGGGTCGCCCCAGCCGCCGCCCCCGCCGAAGTCGTAGACCAGCTGGTCGCCGGTCTCGAGCAGATGCGCGGTGACGACCGGGGAGACCCTGACCTCGCGCTCGGTCCCCTTGCTGACGAAGCAGATGTCGGGGCTCCCCGGCAGCCCGCCGGCGATGCCCGGGTGGAGGTGGCGCTGGTTCACGCAGTACTGGCTGACGGAGGTCGGCGTGCGCGCCTCCTTGACGAAGTGGCTGCCGCAGCCGCCCCGGAACTTGCCGGGCCCACCCGAGTCGGTGAGGTAGTTGCGGCCCCGCAGAATGTGCGGGAAGAGCCGCTCGTTGAGCTCGGCCGACGCCTTGATCAGGTTGCCCATGGCGGGCGCGAGGGCACCCCAGCCGTCGACGCCGTCCACGCCGTTCACCCACCCGGCGCTGACCTCGCCGCCGTGGTCGAAGAACGACAGGCCCGTGCGGGGGTCGACGTCCCCCCACATCTGCCGCGGGCTGCCGAACTTGTAGGTCTGGGGCGCGCAGCGCTCCGGGATGATCTGGGCCATGGCGACCGCGATGGCGTCGCCGACCTCGACGCCCGGGTGGTGCGTGCCCGAGCTGACCGGCTTCGGCTCCACCGGGTTGAGGCAGCAGCCCGAGCGGGACGCGGAGCTCGACGCAGTCGAAGAAGCCCTCGTTCTTCGGGATGGACGGGTCCACCAGGCTCGCCAGCTGGGCGATGGCGTTGCCGCGGGTGTTGCCGAAGGTGGACCAGCCCGAGATGTGCGGGCGGGTGTCGGACCCCTCGAAGTCGAGGATGAGCCGGTCGCCGTCGACGGTCACGGCGACGTGGACGTGGAGGTCCTCGTTGCCCTGCGGGTCGCTGTCGACGTAGATGTCGGCCTCGTAGGTCCCGTCCGGCCAGCCGCGGATCTCCTCGGAGAACCGGCTCCGGGCGTCGTCGATGGTGTGCGTGACGGCGGCGCGGACGGTGTCGGCGCCCCAGTGGGTGGCCAGCTCCTGCAGGCGGGCCGCGCCCAGCTGGGCCGCTCCGACCTGGGAGCGGAGGTCACCGATGAAGCCGGCCAGCCGGTTGTTGGCCCGCATGGTCAGGATGACGTCCCGGCGCTCGTGCCCGCCGTCGATGATCTTGAGCAGCGGGTAGCGCGTGCCCTCGCTGTACACGTCCTTGGCCATGGTGTTGTAGCCGCCCGGGACGGCACCGCCGGTGTCGCCGTGGTGGCACTGAATGGAGGCGACGAGGAGCAGCTCGCCCTCGTCGTCGAACACCGGGGCGAAGACGTTGAAGTCCGGGAGATGGCCGCCGCCGTGGTACGGGTCGTTGGCGACGATCACGTCGCCGGGCTTCAGCTCGTCGCCGAAGAAGTCGATGGCGAAGCGGACCGGGAGGGTGCTCGACAGCATGAACTGGGGGATGCCGACCGAGAGCGCCGCCAGGCGGCCCTCGGCCGTCGAGGATCGTGGCGTTGCGCTCGTTGGACTGGTTCAGGATCGGCGTCGTCGCCGTGCGGGACACGTAGGTCGCCATCTCGAAGCAGACCGTCTCCATGGCCGATCTGATGACCTCTGCTGTGACGAGATCGATCTCGCTCGGTCTCCGACATGGCTCCCCTTCAGGTCGTGTCGTCTGTCCTGATCTGCGCTGCGGCTGGGCCACCCCGCCGGTGCCCCGCCCCGCTGAGAAGGGTACCTGAGCCGTTCGGGAGCCGGATCGGTCGGCGGGCTCGGCGGCCCGGGTCGCCAGCCATGCTGCCGGAAGCCGAGGTCAGAGCCTTCCGACAGCCAGGCCCTCGCCCGGGAAGGCGCCCGGCGCCCCGATGGTCGGAAACAAAGGGTGACAGGCGGGCGTTGAAGTAGTTGGATAACAGAGAGCCACCAGTGGGTGGCAAAGGAGTTGAGATGACCGACCGTTACCGCAAGGACCCCGACGCCATCGCCAAGCTGGGCCCGAGGGAGTACGCCGTCACCCAGGAGGCCGCCACCGAGCCGGCCTTCGACAACGAGTTCTGGGACAAGAAGGAGGCCGGCATCTACGTCGACATCGTGTCGGGGGAGCCGCTGTTCGCCTCCCTGAAGAAGTTCGACAGTGGATGCGGGTGGCCGAGCTTCACCATCCCGCTGGACCCGGCCAACGTGGTCGAGCAGCCAGGACATGACCCACGGCATGATCAGGACCGAGGTCCGCTCGGCCCACGGCGACAGCCATCTCGGCCACGTCTTCAACGACGGGCCCCCCGAGGAGGGCGGCCTGCGCTATTGCATCAACTCGGCCGCGCTGCGCTTCGTCCCCTACGAGGATCTCGAGGCCGAGGGATACGGTGAGTACACGAAGCTCTTCGATGGAGGAGCGACCAAGGAGGAGGTGGCCTCGTGAGTGCCACGACAGAGAAGGCGATTCTGGCCGGCGGGTGCTTCTGGGGGATGCAGGACCTCATCCGCAAGCGCCCCGGCGTGATCACGACCCGGGTCGGGTACACCGGCGGGGACGTGGCCAACGCCACCTACCGCAACCACGGGACCCATGCCGAGGCGATCGAGATCACCTTCGATCCCGACGGTGACCTCGTACCGGGAGCATCCTCGAGTTCTTCTTCCAGATCCACGACCCGACGACCAAGAACCGTCAGGGCAACGACGTCGGGGCTGAGCTACCGGTCGGCGATCTTCTACGTCGACGACGAGCAGACGCGGGTGGCCGAGGACACCATCGCCGACGTCGAGGCCTCGGGCCTGTGGCCCGGCAAGGTCGTGACCGAGGTCGCGCCCGGCGGGACCGTTCTGGGAGGCCGAGCCCGAGCACCAGGACTACCTGGAGCACTACCCCAACGGGTACACGTGCCACTTCCCTCGGCCGGGGTGGGTCCTGCCCCGGCGCAGCGACGCCCTCGCCGGGTAGGCCGGCAGCCATGGCCGACGAACCGATCAACCCGGCGGTCGGAGCCCAGCGGTGACGGGTGCGTCGAGTGCCTCGCCGCCGACGGGTGGTGGTTCCACCTCCGCCGCTGCGCCGGCTGCGGGCACGTCGGCTGTTGCGACAGCTCGCCGAGCCAGCACGCCAGCAAGCACGCCCGGCAGGCCGGGCCACTCCATCGTCCGGAGCTTCGAGCCGGGTGAAGACTGGTTCTGGGACTACGAGACCCAGCAGTACTACGACGGGCCCGAGCTGGCGCCGCCGGAGCACCACCCGCTCAGTCAGCCCACCCCGGGCCCGGCCGGCCGGGTGCCGGCGGACTGGCAGCGGCACCTCCACTGACGTCACTGAAGCCCAGGGGCCCGGACCGCCCGCCGAGGCGCACCGGTAGCCTGCAACAAGGTTCCGTGCCCGCGCCAGTGGCCGACAACGATCGGGAGGTATTCCGTGCCCGCTGTCACCGTCAGTGATCTGAGCACGCTTGCCGCCGTTCCGGCGCTCGACCGGGCGCAGGAGGCCGAGCGCCCGGTGCAGTCCGTCACCACGGCCCCACGGGGGCTCGAGGGGGAGGGCTTCCCCGTCCGCCGGGCCTTCGCCGGCGTGCACCTGCAGGATCTCGATCCGTTCGTGCACATGGACCAGATGGGTGAGGTCGACTACGCCCCGGGGGAGCCGAAGGGCACGCCGTGGCATCCCCACCGCGGGTTCGAGACGGTCACCTACATGATCGACGGCACGTTCCAGCACCAGGACTCGCACGGCGGCGGCGGCGTCATCACGGACGGCGCCACGCAGTGGATGACGGCCGGGAAGGGCATCCTCCACATCGAGACGCCGCCCGAGGAGCTCGTCGTGGCCGGAGGTCTCTTCCACGGGATTCAGCTGTGGGTGAACCTGCCCGCCCGGGACAAGATGATCGAACCGGCCTACCAGGGACTCGAAGCCGGTGACGTCACCCTGCTGTCGTCCGGTGACGGCGGCGCCCTGGTGCGGATCATCGCCGGCGACGTCGCCGGCCACCGCGGCCCGGGATCGACCCACACGCCCGATGGCGTTCATGCACGCGTCGGTCGCCCCCGGGGCGCTGCTCGAGGTCCCGTGGGACCCTGGCTTCAACGCGCTGCGTCTACCTCCTGGCCGGCTCCGGCCGGGTCGGCGGCGACGGCCGACCGGTCACCAGCGGGCAACTCGTCACGTTCGGGCCGGGAGACTTCATCGTCGCTGCGGGCCGACGACGTGCAGGACTCCGGGACGAGCCACCTCGAGGCCCTGATCCTCGGGGGCCAGCCGATCGGGGAGCCGGTGGAGCACTACGGCCCCTTCGTCATGAACACCAAGGCGGAAATCGGCCAGGCCCTCGAGGACTTCGAGGCGGGCCGGCTCGGGACCGTCCCGCCGAACGCCCTCATGCCCCACGTGCCCGACCCGGACCCGGTGCGCGCCGAGCACTCCGGCATCTGACTTCGGCCTGACCCCTACGCCGGCGGGCGCAGTCCGTCTTCGATCATGACGAGCAGCCGCGCGCTCTGATCCGAGGTGAGCGTTGCGCTCATGCACATGGACCCGAGCAGTTGCATCAGGTCGGGCGCGTCGATGTCGGAGCGCACCACGCCCGGCCTCCTGGGCCCTCGTGAGCACGATGCTCAACGCGTCTGACGATTCGCTCACGCGACGCCACCCGCAGCCCCGGGTCCTTCTCGAACGCCTCGTGCAGCTCGTTCAGGAAGCGCTTCTTGCCCATCGCGTAGCGAACGAAGGCCTCGAGCCAGGCCACGAACGCAGGCCACGGCTCGAGCTCGGCGCTCACCGAGTGCGCCACGGTGTCCAGCTCGTCGACGTCCTCGCGGTAGACGGCCTCGACCACGTCGATCCGCTTGGGGAAGTGCCGGTACAGCGTGCCGATTCCGACGCCCGCCTCCTTGGCGATGGCCTCCATGGAGGCGCCGCCGCCCTCCTGGTCGAAGACCTTGCGGGCTGCGGTGACCAGGAGCTCGTAGTTGCGCCGGGCGTCGGCCCGCATGGGGCGGGTCGCCTCGAGCTCGTCGGGCTCCTCGTCCACGCGATCGACCGTGGTCGTCCCCGTCGACTTCGGTTGCGCCGTCATTCTCCTGCATTCCCTCCCGGCCCGAAGGCAATATCGAAAACTCGCTTGCAAAGCGGAGGTACCCTCCGTATACTAACCGGAGGAAGCTTCCGCTTAATCAGATTACCAGCGGAGAGATCGGAATCAAATGCCTTCTTCACAAATTGCTGCTCCTCGAATCGCGCTCGCCGGCGGTCCTGCCTCGGGCCCACCAGGACGTCTGAAGGCCCTGCTCAGGACCCCTTCAGTGTTCCTGTTCGTCATACTGGCGGCCCAGCTCATGGTGGTGCTCGACACCACCATCGTGAACGTGGCCCTGCCCCACATTCAAGAGGGCCTCGGCCTCTCCGGGGGCGAGGTCTCCTGGGTCATCAACGGCTACCTGCTCACCTTCGGCGGCCTGCTTCTCCTGGGGGCCCGCTCGGGCGACCTGCTCGGACGGCGCCGCACCTTCCTGGCCGGCATCGCCATCTTCACCGTGAGCTCGCTTTTCGGCGGGTTGGCGGTCTCGGGTTGGATGCTCCTGTCCGCCCGTGCCCTCCAGGGCGTCGGCGCCGCGCTGGCCGCACCCTCCTCGCTGGCGCTGTTGACCACCATCTTCTCGGACGGGCCCCAGCGGGTCCGGGCCATCGGCCTCTTCACGACCGTGTCGGCCGCCGGGGGAGCGATCGGCCTCGTCGCCGGCGGCGCGCTGACCCAGCTGGCCTCGTGGCGCTGGGTGATGTTCGTGAACGTGCCGATCGGGATCGCCGTGCTGTTGGTGGGACGCGTCGCCCTGCAGGAGACGCCGCGCCGCACCGGGCACTTCGACATCGCCGGGGCCGTCACGTCGACCCTCGGCATGGTGGGCATTGTGTTCGGGCTCGTCGAGGCCGGCACCCGCGGCTGGTCCAGCCTCATCACCGTCGGCTCGCTCGCCGTCGGGGCCTTCCTGCTCGGCGTCTTCGTCCGCATAGAGACCAGGGCCGAGGAGCCGATCGTGCCGCTGCGGCTCTTCGCCAGCGGGACGCGCACGACGGCCAACGTCTCCCGGGGCCTGATGTACGCCGGCATGTACGGCATGTTCTTCTTCGTCGGTCAGTTCCTCCAGGACGTGGCGGGCTACTCGCCGCTGCGGACGGGCCTGTGCTTCCTTCCCGTGCCGGCGTCGGTCTTTCTGTCGTCACAGCTGGTGAGCAAGGTCCTCATCCGTCGGATCCACCCGAAGGTGTTGATCATGAGCGGCATCAGCCTCACCGTGGTCGCCCTGCTCATGTCGACCCAGTTGCATGCCGGCGCGTCGTACCTGCAGATCTTCGTCAGCCTCGTCCTGCTGGGCGCGGGCTCGGGGACCGCGCTGGTGCCCCTGACGCAGGCGGGGCTCGCCGGCGTCGAGCCCGCCGACGCGGGGGCGGCGTCGGGCCTGGTCAACGTCACGCAGCAGGTGGGGGCGGCCCTGGGACTGGCGGTGCTCGTCACCGTGCTGAGCGCGGCCGCGGGCCACGCGCAACTGAAGGCCGGTGCTGGTGTCCCGACCCACCTGGTGCACGGCCTCGACATCACCTTCGGCGTCGCCGCCCTCTTCGGCGTCGCCGCGCTGGTCATGGTGGCCCTCCTGGTGCACCTGCCCGGCACCGCGCCGGCCGAGTCGAGCGACGTCGAGGAGGAGCTGGCCCGCGAGGCCGCGAGCAGGGAGTTCGAGCTCGTCGACGGCGAGGGCTTCGAGTGGTCGGGCCCCGAACTGGTGGCCTAGGTGTGGGATCCCACCGAGCCCGACGGCAAACGTGAGTTGCTCGAGAGGATCCTCCCGCGCCGGGTCGAGGTGATCACGCTGGCAGAGTCGACCCCGAAGACCGCGTCGCCTCCGTCGCTGCAGCCTGGGCGCGGCCCGGGTGCACGTCGATGAGGATGCCTGCCAGCACCGCGGCCAGCACGAGGATCCCGGCCGCCCAGGCGCTGGCCACGGCGTAGCCGTGCACCGTCGCCTGGGCCACGATGTTCTTGGTCTGCGCGTGGTGGGTCGCCAGGTAGGTCACCGTGGCCGCCGCGGCGAGCGAGTTCAGCAGTGCGGTGCCGATGGAGGCCCCGATCTGCTGGGACGTGTTCGTGGTGGCCGCCGTCACACCGACGTCCTGCGGCTCCGCGTTCTGCGTGGCCGTGCTGATGCACGGCACGATGGCCAACCCCAGCCCGAAGCCGAGGAGGAGCTCACTCGGCAGCACGCTCGTCACGTAGGAGGCGTCGGGCGTCAGCTGGGTGAAGAGGGCGACGCCGAGAGCCGCCAGCAGGAGGCCGGGGACGACGAGCAACCGGGTCCGGACGTGGGGCATCAGGCGGCTGGCCACCTGTGTGGCCGCCAGCGCGTTCATCGCCATGAGGGGGAGGAAGGCGACCCCGGTCTTGAGGGGGGAGAAGTGGTCGACGGTCTGCAGCAGGTAGGTAAGGAACAGGAACGTTCCGAACATCCCCGTGACGGCCAGGAGGATCGTGATGAACGAGCCGGCGCGGTTCCGGTTGCGCAGCACGCGCAGCGGGAGGAGGGGATTGGGGCCCTTGCTCTGCCACACGATGAACGCGCCGAGCAACACTGCGGCCACGATGAGGGCCACGATGACGTCGGTGCCGCCCCACCCGCTCGTCCCGGCCTCACCGAGCCCGTAGACGAGGGCCACCAGACCGCCGCAGCCGAGGACAACCCCCAGCACGTCCAACCGGATCCCACGCAACCCCTCGCGCTTGGGGATCATGGTCGAGGCACCGAAGAGGACGAGCCCGGCGATCGGCAGGTTCACGTACAGGCACCAGCGCCAGTCGACGTACTGGGTCAGGAAGCCGCCGAGGATGAGCCCGAAGGCGGACCCGGCGATGGCGATGGTGGCGTAGATCCCGAAGGCCCGCCCGCGCTCACGCGGCTCGGTGAAGGTCGACGTCAACAGCGACAGCACCGAGGGTGCCAGCAGCGCGCCGAAGAGGCCCTGCAGCCCACGGGCCCCGATCAGCATGAGCGTGGTCTGGGACGCCCCGCCGAGCGCGGACGCCAGGGCGAAACCCGTGACGCCCGCCATCAGCGTGCGCCGGGGGCCGAACATGTCGCCCAGGCGCCCGCCGAGGAGGAGGAAGCCGCCGAAGGCCAAGGTGTAGGCGGTCACCACCCACTGCCGGTCGGTGTTGGAGAACCTGAGGGAGTGCTGGGCCGAGGGCAGGGCGATGATCATGATCGTGGTGTCGAGCACCACCATGAGTTGCGCCCCGGCGATGATGACGAGGATCCACCAGTGGGCTCGCGTGGTCCCCTCCGCCGGCCGGCTCGAGGCCGACTCCTGCAGCGTCGTCACCGGACCGCTCACGACGGCGTCGTGCTTGGAGAGGAAGCGGTCGACCTGGTTCTGGCTGAGCGGACGGTGCGCCAGCGGGTCGTCGCTCGGGCGCATGCCGGCCACCAGAAGATCGAGATGCCGCGCCCACGCCTCCCGTGCGTTCCCCCCGGTGGTCTCGAGCACGCCCCGGATCGACCACAGTGCGAGCGAGATGTCGGTGCTCGTCAGGTCCGGACGTATTCGGCCGTGCGCCTGTGCGTCGGCCAGCAGGTCGGCGATCAGGTCCCGAGCCCGGCGCACGAGAGGGTGCTCGGAGCACCACAACTTGGGCAGGCAGCCGAGGTGCGCCGCTTGATACGCGCTCGAGGCCTGCAGGAAATGCTCGAGTCCCGTGCCGTCGGGACGCGCCGCCGCCTGCTCGGCCATGACGATCGTGGCCTCGAGTACCTCCGACACCAGCGCCTCGATGAGCGCCTCCTTCGAGGGGAAGCGGCGGTAGAGCGTGCCCATGCCGACACCGGCTGCCCGGGCCACGTCGGCCACGCTGGCCTCGAGACCCTTCTCTTCGAAGACCTGACCGGCGGCCACCAGCAGTCGCTCCCGGTTCTTCAGGGCGTCGCTGCGCATCGGCCGGCTCAGGGTTGTGGTGGGGGGGCCGCTCCGCGCTTCCGCCGGACTCGTATCCGGAGATTTCACTCCGCTTACCCTACCCCGCACTCGGCGCGCCCAGTCCTCGTCGCCTTTGCGGCACCTGAGCCACCATGGGGTGCATGACCGAGGGGCGGGGCATGACGGACAGCGGCGCATGACGGACAGCGGGGCATGACGGACGCAGACAGGGACGCGTTCATACGGCGCCTGCCCAAGGCCGAGTTGCACGTGCACATCGAGGGCACGCTCGAGCCCGAGCTGGTCTTCGAGCTGGCGGCACGCAACGACATCCGGCTGCCCTACCCCGACGTGGCGGCGCTGCGGCGCGCCTACGTCTTCGAGGACCTGCAGTCGTTCCTCGACGTGTACTACGCCAACTGCACCGTGCTGCGGACGGAGCTGGACTTCTACGACCTCACACTCGCGTATCTGTCCAAGGCGGCGGGCCAGGGCGTGCGCCACGCCGAGATCTTCTTCGACCCGCAGACGCACACCCGGCGCGGTGTCCCCTTCGAGACGTGCTGCGCCGGCATCCGCCGCGCCCTCGACGACGGCGTGGCCCGTTTCGGCATCTCGTCCGGCCTCATCCTGTGCTTCCTGCGCGACCTCAGCGAGGAGGCGGCGCTGCGGACACTCGAGGAGGCCCGGCCCTTCGTCCACCACCTGACCGCGGTCGGCCTCGACTCGGCCGAGCTCGGCAATCCACCCTCCAAGTTCGCTCGGGCGTTTCTCCAGGCCAAGGAGATGGGCCTGCCCGGCGTGGCGCACGCCGGCGAGGAGGGGCCCCCGGACTACATCTGGCAGGCGCTCGACCTGTTGGAGGCGCGGCGGATCGATCACGGCGTGCGCTGCCTCGAGGACGAGCGGCTTGTGGCGCGGCTGGTTGCGGAGCGGATCCCGCTCACGGTGTGCCCGTTGTCCAACGTCAAGCTCCGCGTCTTCCCCTCCCTGGCCCAGCACGACCTTCCGGCCCTGCTCCAGCGCGGTCTCGTGGTGACGGTCAACTCGGACGACCCGGCCTATTTCGGTGGGTACGTCGGCGACAACCTCAGCGCAGTGGCCGAGGCGTTCGATCTCGGTCGGGCCGACCTCGCCCAGCTGGCCCGGCATTCGTTCCAGGCCGCTTTCCTGGCCGAAGGGGTCAAGGAGCAGTACCTCGCCGAGGTCGACCGCTCCGGCTGAAGCGGCCGCGCCGGTCTCCCGCGCCCGCCATGATGGCGCGATGGCCACCGCGGGCATTGCCGGGCTCGTGCTCACGCCGGGGGCGAAGGCCCGCCGGACGCAGTCAGGGCTCGTGGCGATCGACGAGGCGGTCACGCGCACCGGCGTCGCCGTCGAACGCGTCGAGTTCCCCGGACAGGCGGCCGGCAAGCGCCGGACCGATCCGCCGGCGGTGTGCATCGAGACGGTGCGCGTCGCCACGACGGCACTGGCGGAGCGGCTCGGCGTCCCGACCGGCCGCATCGCCATCGGCGGTCGTTCGTTCGGCGGTCGCATGTGCTCCCTGGCCGCCGCCGAGGGTCTGCCGGTGGCCGCCCTCGTGCTGGTCAGCTACCCGCTCCACCCGCCGGGCCGTCCCGACCGCCTCCGCACCGAGCACTTCCCCGAACTGCGCCTGCCCTGTCTGTTCGTGTCGGGCCGCCGCGACGCCTTCGCCACTCCCGAGGAGCTCGAGCGCGAGGCGGCGATCCCCGGACCGGTCACCCGTCACATGGTCGACGGGGATCACTCGTTGCGCAGGAGCGAGGCTGAGGTCGCCGACATCGTGGCCGCCTGGCTGGCGGGTCTCGCCAGCGGTCGCTAGCGCGCGTTGGCGCGGGCGGAGGCGCGTCAGACGAGGGAGGCGGGCCCGGTGAGCGCGGTGCGCAGCGCCCGGTAGCCCGCCGACGTCTGATCCACGAACGCGTCGTCGCGGTCGGCGTCACCGCGTTCGAGCCAGGTGAGTGTCGTCTCGACGAGCCAACCGAAGAGAGCCTCGGAGTGCCAGGCGTCGAGGACCTCGTCGCCGGTGTCGAGGCCGCTGAGCTGGCGGACGACCGAGACGGCCACCGAGCGCAGCTCGGCGGCGTAGGCGGCGAACTGTGGCTCATGTGCCGCATGGCGCCACAGCAGCGTGAAGGCTGCAGGGTCCTTTCTGGCCACGGTCAGGAGCGTTCGCGGTCCGAGGCCGGCATGGCTGGGCCGGGCCAACTCGGCGCGGAGCTCCACGCCGAGGTCGTCGAAGACCTGCTGGAGGATTTCGCGGTAGAGCTCCTCCTTCGAATCGAAGTGGCGGTAGACGATCAGCTTGGTGACCCCGCAGGCGGCGCCGACGTCGTCCATGGAGGTGTCGGCGAAACCGGCCGACGCGAAGGCTAGGGCGGCGCCGTGCAGGACGGCGGCGCGTCGTTCGGCCCGCGGCAGCAGCTTGCTCTCGGTCTGTATACGGGGCAGTATATACCAGCGGGTTACACCGAGGACGACCCGGGAGGGATGAGCCATGGGCACGGCACAGGTCGAGTTCACCGAGAAGGAGCTCCTGGCGGACCTGACGGTCGCCGAGCCGCTCATCGCCGGCGGCGTCCGCTGTCATGGCGGATTCGACGACGAGGGCCGGTACGTCTCGCCCCGGACGAAGTTCCGGTTGCCGGCCATCGCCGCGTGGGGCGAGCAGAACTGCGCACAGTTCTCCACCGAGCTCATCGATGTCCCGCTCGAGTGGTGGGAGCGCTCGTTCCCCAACGTCGAGCAGGCCCGGTTCCTCATCGGGGCCGGCGTCCCCGAACCCTTGATGGCGACGTTGACCCGTATAGGGACCGTCGAGGGATTCGGCGCCAACATCCGCCTGCTGCAGCCGAAGGATCTGCAGCGGCATTTCGTCGAGGACATCGGCGGGACCGCGATCGACCACGTCGGGCGGGGGCTCTTCGAGGCGCACGGTCGCGACGAGGCGGGCTGGGACGAGGAGGCGGGCCACAAGGACATGTGGTTCGCGGCCCGTGACATCGCCTTCGACCGGTCGTGCGAGGAGCTCGACATCGACGCGATGCTGGCCCGGATGGGATTCGGCCCCGGCCGACCAGGGGCCGAGGCCGCACGTCTGCTGCCCGACGACATCAGCCACGAGTTCGAGGTGATGGTCTCGCTGATGATCCGTGTCCTATTCATTGAGATCTCCGCGTTCCACACGTTCGCCTGGGCGGAGGAGTGGATGTCCGACGGCGAGTTGGTGGCCGGCGACGGTGAAGCGGCCCGGCTGGTGGGGTTCATCAGGGCCGACGAAACCCCGCACGTCGGCTACCTGCGCACCGCGCTCACGGAGATGCGCGATCGCACCTGGCGAGGGGAGGGGGGAGCCACGTACGCCGGCACGGAGATGATCGGGCGGATCTGGGACCCGATGCTCGCCCACAGCCTCGGCCCCGTGCGCACGGAAGGCCGTCGCGCCGCCTTGGCCGAGGTGGAGTTCTGGTGCGCACAGCGGACGAACGGGGCCGACATCTTGGTTGAGTTCACCTCGCTCGGCGCGCCGTGAAGTTCGGCGTCTTCTACGAGCACCAGCTGCCCCGCCCGTGGGAGGCGGACTCCGAATACCGCCTCCTGCAGGACGCGCTGGAACAGGTCGAACTGGCCGACCGTCTCGGGTTCGACGTGGTGTGGGAAGTCGAGCACCACTTCCTGGAGGAGTACAGCCATTCTTCGGCGCCCGAGGTGTTCCTCGGCGCGTGCAGCCAACGGACGAAGGACATCCGGCTGGGCCACGGCATCATTCAGACCGCGCCCGGCTACAACCACCCCGCCCGCACGGCCGAACGGGTGGCCACGCTCGACCTGCTTTCGGGCGGACGGGTGGAGTTCGGATCGGGGGAGTCGGGGTCGGAGGCCGAGCTGGGTGGTTTTCAGGTTGACCCGGCGACCAAGCGCGAGGCCTGGCTCGAGGGCCTGCAGGTCACGCTGCGCTGCATGACCGAGACGCCGTTCACCGGTGTCGACGGGCGATTCGTACAGATGCCACCGCGCAACGTCGTGCCCAAGCCGATGCAGCGGCCCCATCCTCCCCTTTGGGTGGCGTGCTCCCGGCGGGACACCATCCTTTTGGCGGCCGAGAAGGGCATCGGTGCCCTGACTTTTGCGTTCATCGACCCGGAGGAAGCGGAGAAATGGGTGGCGGACTACGAGCACACCCTGGCGGAACGCTGCGTGCCTGTGGGCCTGGCCGTGAACCCGAACATCGCCTGCGTCACCCAAATGATGTGCCATCCCGACGAGAAGGTGGCGCTCGACCGCGGGCTCGAGGGTGGGAACTTCTTCGGCTACTCACTCGGGCACTACTACGTCTTCGGCGAGCATCGGCCGGGGTCGACTGATGTCTGGACCGAGTATCTCGAGCGGCGTGGCGATGTGGGCTACTCGCCCGAGATCGAGACAGCGCTGCGCCAGGAGCGGCTCGGCGCCAAGCTCGCGGAGGGGGAGCGCACCGGGCTGCGCGGCGCCACGGGAACGCCCCAACAGGTGCGTGACTACCTGCAGCGGTTCGAGCAGGCGGGCGTCGGCCAGGTGATTTTCGTGTTGCAAGCCGGCAAGAACCGCCACGAGCACATCTGCGAATCGCTCGAGTTGTTCGGCCGCGAGGTGCTTCCCGCCTTCAAGGAGCGTGACGAGGCCCAGGTCCGGGCGAAGGCGGCGCGTCTGGCACCGGCAGTTGAAGCTGCGCTCGAGCGGCGGTCGCGTGAGCCGCAGCCGCCCGCGCTTCCTCCCGATTACTCGTTCCCGGCCATGCCCCGGCGCTGGGCTGACGAGACGGGGAGCGAGGAGATCCGCGAATGGTTGGAGCACTTCGCCGACGCCCGTGCCAAGGGGATCAGGGAAGAAGGCCTGGGGATTCTGGGCAACTGAGGCCACCGCCCTGCGCCCGTCTACCAGCCCGGCCCGGCGACGGCGTGCCCTACGGTGTGGCATGTCCGCCAAGCCGCCCTCCGGTTCGCCGCACTGGCGGGTGCTCGTGACCGGAGCGACCGGGCGCGTCGGGTTCCCGCTGGCGCGCGCGCTTGGCAGCCCGGCACGAGGTCTTCGGGTTGGCGCGCTGTCGCGGCGAGGGCGATCGGGTGCGCCTGCAGGCGGCCGGGGTGAAGCCGATCGTGGGCGACGTGGGTGAGATGGACCTGCGCCAGCTCCCCGAGGGGATCACGCACGTGTTCCACGCCGCGGCACGGCTGGGCCGCGAAGCGCAGGACGAGGACTGGCAACAGGTCTTCGCGACGAACGCCCAGGCATCAGGCCGGCTCGTGGCCGCCTGCGCGGGCGCCGCCTTCGTGTACTGCTCGACCGGCTCGGCCTACGCGTATCAGGGCCAGCACCCGTTGCGCGAGGCCGACCCGCCGGGGGCCCACCTCGGGGCCTACAGCCTGTCGAAGATCGCCGGGGAGGCCGTGGTGCGTTACGCCGCGGGGGAGGCGGGGAGTCCGCTCACCATCATCCGCATCTTCTCGACGTACGGACCGGAAGGCGGCACGCCCGTCAACCGGTTGCGGCGGATCCTCCGCGGCGAGGAGATCGTCTTGTATCCCGACGCGCCCAACCATTACAACCCGATCTACGAGGACGACTACGTCCGTCTCGCCATCCGCGCGCTCGAGGTGGCTTCGCCGGACCCCGTGGTCGTCAACTTCGCAGGCAGCGAAACGGTCACGGCAGAGGAGTACTGCACTTTCCTGGGTGAACTGGTGGGGCAGCCCGCGTTGATCCGCTACGACCCCGGCGCCCCCTGGCCGATCTGGCCCGACGTGACCTGGATGCACGAGGTCCTCGGGCGCACCGACGTGCCGTGGCGCGAGGGGATGCGCCGGGTCGTCGACGCCATGGGCTGATCCGGGCCGATCCGGGCCCGGCCCGCCCCGCAGGCGCGTCCGCTCCTGACTGATACTCTATGGGGGTATAGAGTACAACGATCGGAGGACCATGCGGCCCGGGTACATCGACAGCAAGGAGGCGCTGCAGAAGCGTCTACGCAAGGTGGAGGGCCAGGTCAGGGGCCTGCAGCGCATGGTCGACGAGGACCGGTACTGCATCGACATCCTGCAGCAGGTGTCCGCCACCACCAAGGCTCTCCAGGCCGTCGCCTTGGAGCTGCTCGACGACCATCTGGCGCACTGCGTCTCGGACGCCGTGCGCCACGGGGGTGATGAAGCAACCGAGAAGCTCAACGAGGCCTCCGCGGCGATCGGCCGGCTCGTCCGCTCCTGACCCCCGTGTTCGGAACTGCCGCCGTCGTGGTGGACATCGGGCGGTCGCTGCGAGAGGCCTTCTTCATGTTCTGGGTGACGCTGTGGCCGCTGGTGCTGGGGTTCGGCTTGGCCGGCGGGGTGCAGGCCTTCGTGAGCCGCGATGCCATGCGGGAGAGGCTGGGCGACCATCGGGTCCCGTCCGTGTTGCGGGCGTCGGGGTACGGGATGGTCTCCTCCTCGTGCTCCTACGCGGCGTCGGCCATGGCCAAGTCGCTCTTCGTGAAGGGCGCGGACTACATCGCCGCCATGGTGTTCATGTTCGCCTCGACCAACCTGGTGATTGAGCTGGGCGTCGTGCTCGTCGTGCTGATGGGCTGGCAGTTCGCGGTCAGCGAATTCGTGGGGGGCATCATCATGATCGCCCTCCTCGCCACGGTGGGGGCGTTGTGGTTGCGGGGGCGCCTCGTGGTGCAAGCCCGAGAGCGGCTTCAGAGGGCGGAGGACGGGCCCGAACACCACCACGGCCCCGCGGCGACCGAGGAGGGCGCCGGGCTGTCGCTCAAGGTCCGGCTGCGGTCGATGGCCGGGTGGGCGGACAGCGCCACGTACACGATGTCCGACCTCACCATGGTGCGGCGGGAACTCCTCGTCGGGTACACCGTCGCCGGTTTCCTGGCGGTGCTGGTGCCGACATCGGTCTGGCAGGCGGTCTTCATCACAGGTCACGGCTTCTGGACGAGCGTCGAGAACGCCATCGTCGGGCCGTTCATCGCCATCATCAGCTTCGTGTGCTCCATCGGCAACGTGCCCCTGGCCGCGGCGTTGTGGAGCGGGGGCATCTCCTTCGGCGGCGTGATCGCCTTCATTTTCGCGGACCTGATCGCGTTCCCGCTCCTCCTCATCTACCGCCGGTACTACGGGACGCGCCTGATGCTCCGCATGCTCGCGGTGTTCTGGGCTCTGATGTCCACCGCGGGACTGCTCACCGAGTTGCTCTTCCGTGCGGCCGGCCTCGTGCCGACCGTGCGGCCGACCACGATCGCCCCCGCGCACTTCTCCTGGAACTACACGACCTATCTGAATTTCGTCTTCCTGGTGCTCTTCGGCCTTCTCTACTGGATCTACCGCAACCGCGTACGGCTCGGTGGAGGAGCGGGGTACGCCCGAGACCCGGTGTGCGGCATGCAGGTGGAGAAGGCGCAGGCGCCCGCCTCGCGCCGACGCGGGGATCAGGAGCACTTCTTCTGTTCAGATCGCTGCGCGGCCCGCTTCGACGCCGATTCCGAGGGCCCCGCCCCGGGGGGCGGACACGATGACGCAACGAAAGCGCATCATTGAGGGCTGGACAGGAGGGGTGACGGCCGGCCGGATCACCCTCGGGACAGGGAGGACGAGGGTCAGTCGATCTCGCCCTCTCCTTTGAGCTCGGCGCCGATCTTTCCCATCTCTCGCTCGTGCTCTGAGACCTGAGGGTCGAGGGTGTTCCCGTCGGCGGCCGCTTCCTCCTCGGGCGTCGGCGGCCGATCGGCCGTGTGGGCGGCCGCCGACTCCAGCATCTCCTCGACCTCGGTCGCCCCTTTCACCTCCGCGTCCGGGCGGTCCGACCCGTTGCTGGATTCTTCGCTCATGGTCCCTCCTTCGGTTTCAAGATGGAGCATTGCCAAACGGCGACATCTCTAATCATGGGCGGAGCCAGCCGGCTGCACGGGATGTCGCTACAGTCCCATCTCTATGACCGACTACGACGCCATTGTGATCGGGGCGGGTCACAACGGCCTGACCGCGGCGACCGTCATGGCCCGTGGGGGCCTGCGGGTCCTGTGTCTGGAGAAAAACCACTTCATCGGCGGCATGGCTTCGACGACGGAGCTGATCCGTGGCTACCGCTTCGAACTGGCCGGTTCCATCCAGTTCCCGGTACCGAACCAGATCTTCGAGGACCTCGACCTCGGCGCCTGTCCCATTTACGAGCCGGAGGTCCAGTCCGCCAGCATCAGCGAGGACGGCCAGCCGCCGATCCTCCTGTACTCGGACCCGGAACGTCTGCTGGAGCATCTCGGCGAGACGATCGGGATCGAGGCGGTACTGGGCATGGCCGAGGTGGCGGCGTGGGCCGACGCCCCGGCCCGCGCCATCGGCCGCTTCGACGTGCGCACCCCTCCGAAGTCGCTAGACGAAATGTGGGACTGCGCCGCCAACGAAACCGAGCGCGAGGCGATCCGCACCGCCATGTTCGGCAGCGTGATGGATGTCGTCGACCGCTATCTTCCCGACCGGTCGAAGCACGCGCCCGTTCGCAGCATGCTGGCCTTCCTCGCGGTCAACTCAACCTTCCGGGGCCCCTTCTCTCCTGGGAGCGCCATGTGTCTCGCCTTCGCGCTGGCATCGCCCGGGACGGCGACCATGTCGAAGGTGCGGGGTGGCCTGGGCACCATCGCTGATCACCTGGCCCGATTGTTCGAGCAGCACGGTGGTGAGTTGCGCCGCCACGCCAAGGTGTCCCGCATCGTCGTCGAGGGCGGCGCGGTCATCGGTGTCGAGCTAGGCGAGGGCGAGGTGGCGACCGCTCCCGTCGTCGTGTCCAACCTCGATCCGACCACGACGTTCACCCAATTGCTCGACGCCGACAGCCTGCCGGAGAGCTTCACCAGCCGGGTCGGCGCCATCGACCACCGTGCCGCCTATTTCCAGGCTCACTTCGCGCTGCGCGGGCTGCCGGAGTACCGCGCACCCTACGAGGCGCTGAACGACACCACGTTGGGGCGCAACGTGACGTTCTTCGGCACGGCGGAGCAGATGCAGCAGGACTTCGAGGGGTGTGTGCGCGGCCAGGTCCCCTCGTCCCCGAGCTTCAACCTGCAGATACCCTCACTCGACGACCCGACCCTGGCCCCCGAGGGCATGCATGCGGCCAGCAGCTTCGCCTTCTACCTGCCGATCGCCGACCGCGAGACGCAGGGGCGACTGCGCGACGAGATGGCCGACCGCATGGTGGCCAAGATCGCCCGGGCCGCCCCGAACTTCCCCGACCTCATCGAGCGTCAGCTCAACTACCCCGCCTATACCTACGAGCTGATGTTCGGCTGCACGGGTGGTGACTTCTGCCACGGGCTGCTCCAGCCCGAGTTCATGGGACCGTTCCGGCCCGGACCGACGGGATGGCCGGACGCGCCGGTGCCCGTCGAGGGGTTGTATCTCTGCGGGGCCGGGTGCCACGGGGGTCCCGGTGTCACCTTCATCCCTGGTTACAACTGCGGCTATGCCGTGCTCGACGGAGCGAGCGACCGGTTGTAGCGCAGCTGGCGCTCCATGAAGGCGAGAAAGAACGCCACGGAGAAGGCCAGGCTGGTGAACAGGCTCATCACGAAGAAGATCCAAGCCCACTGCAGCCCGCGCCGCCGGCCTTCGGTGATGGTCCAGAGCGGCAGCAGCACCAGGTTGACGATCGTGTAATCCTGGGCGGCGGAGTCCGCAGCCCAGTTCGAGAAGAGCATCTTGGTGTAGTCGATGTAGCTGGCGCGGTGGCCGTAGAGATGCACATAGCGCACGTTGAAGTACCACCCGAGGAGCAGGGAACACACGCCAACGGCGTAATAGGTCCCTTCGAGAAGTGAGACCGGACCGGCTTGACCGCCGGAGAAGAGGCGGCGGTTGACCGCGAACGCGGCGACCGTGCTCGCCAAGCCGAGAATCCCATAGAACACCAGAGAAGTCGTCACAGTCGTCCTCGTTTCGTATGCCCGGGGTGCGCGCACACACCCTACGAGGACTGCCATGACAGCGGCGTGGACCGTCAGAGGAGTTCGAGAATCCTCTCAGGCGGGCGGGCGATGAGAGCCCGGTCCCCGACTACGAAGATGGGCCGTTCCAACAGGATCGGGTGCCGGGTGATCGCATGCAGGAGGGCGTCGCCGTCCGAATTGGCCAGCGCCAACTCGGCATAGACCGCCTCACCGGTGCGCATCATGGCCCGGGGGTCGTCAATGCCGAGCAGCTGCATAAGCCCTTTGAGGTCCTCCACGGTCGGCGGCAGGTCGAGATAGCGAATCGTTTCCGCCCGGATGTGATGCTCGTCGAGGAGCGACTGCGCGGTTCGGCACTTCGAGCACGACGGATTGAAGTAGAGCTGGGGTGGCACCGGGTCAACCCTAGGTGTCGGTCCTCAGGTCGCTCCAGACGGCAGCAGCACAGACACCTGCGTCCAGGTAAACGTGAATGCCAGCACCGGCGCGTCGGCGACGGCCAGCGTCACGGCCATGGATGTGCCCCCCTTGTCGCCGTCGTGGGTGTCGCCCGTCATGGCGATGGCGGCGCCCATCACCAGGTTGGGACCGGAGCCGAAATCGTCGAGGATGCCCTTGCGATGCCCCCAGCAACCGGCGGCCCCCCGGTGGAGGCAGTCGAGGTTCCCGCTGTCGAACCCGTCGTCGTACATCCACCCGTAGACCGCGTCGAGCCCGTTCGAGGATCCTCCTGCCCATTCCGCGTCGTCGAGGTCGTAGGCCTGACCGGGGTCGGGCGGGTCGTTGGCATTGTCAGCGCCCCGCTGCGCGTTTCGGTTGAGCGCAGTCGTCAGGCCGGCAAAGACAGGCAACCCACGGTCCGCCCTCTCGAGGTTGACGGCCACGAAGAGCTGCTCGGGAATGCTCATGCGTGCGAACCCTGTTGGCAGGACCATGGGGGGAATCCCTTCGAGGGCGTGCGCATGGTTGATGGCATCGAGTACCGCGTCCAGGCAAGCCGGGGAATCGTCGATGCCGCCGGCGACGCAGTCCTTGGTGTAGTCGGGCACTGGGGCCACGTTGTGCGGGGGGTCGCTTATCCCTGTGTCGGACTCCGAGGGGGGGATCGCCGACAGCGGTCGGAACCGACCGGACGACATGGCCCTCATGGCCTGCTTCCAGGTGTAGGCGTAGTGCCCGGCGTGGGTCGCGGAAGCCAACGTTGCGGCCAGCGAGGATCCGCCGCGGTCACCGCCCGACGTGTCCCCCGCGGGGTCGTAGGCGGCTCCCATCACGAGCTGCTTTGACCTGAACCGGGCGAGGACGATCTGCCGGTCGGCCCAGCAGCCTGATGTCGTGCTCCCTACACATCCGGGGACGCCGCTGTCGGGACCGTCGTCGTAGAGCCACTCGAAGTCAGCATCGAGACCGTTGTCGACATCGCCGATCCACTCGGTCGTCACCGAGCGATAGCCCGGACCCGGCCGAGTCGGGAGGCGCGCCGCGTCGGCCCCCTTTTGTGATTCGACGTCGAGGGTGGCCGTCAGGCCGGCGAACGGGGCCAGGCCTCGGTCCACCCGCTCGCGGTCGATGGCGATGAAGAGCTGTTCGGGGACGCTCAGGTGCGCGAAGTCGGCGGGGAGCACCATGGGGCCGATCCCCTCCTGGGCTCTTGCCGTGTCGATCGCCGCGAGGGTGAGGCGCAGGCACGTGCTCGTCGTGTCGACCCCGACGGGGGCGCACGTGTTGGGATAGTCCGGAACCGGAGACACCGACTGCGTCGGCTCAGCGAGGTCCCCTCCGGTGTGCGCCGCGGTCGAGCAGCCACCGAGGAGAAGGGCGAGGAGGACGCCCACCACGCACCACCGCCGCTGCAGCCGGCTCGGCTGCCGGGTCGGGGGTCGGGGGAGCCGCATCAGGCGCCCCAACGTAGTGAGGCCCGTCACCCTTCCGGCGGCAGGTCTGCGCTCCGTGCGAACCAGGGGGATTCTCCCTAGTGTCATTGGGATGATCACCGGTGTGCACGCGCTCGTCCACACTCACGACGCCGAGGCGGCACGGGCCTTTTTTCGTGACGTCCTGGGTTGGCCCCATGTCGACGCGCACGACGGTTGGCTGATCTTCGGCGCCGGGCCGTCAGAGCTCGGCGTCCACCCCACCGACGGCGGAGACGAGCACCATGAGATCTCGCTCGTCTGCGACGACATCGAGCAGACGGTCGAGGAGCTTACGGCCAGGGGTGCGGAGTTCGCCGGGGCCATCGAGAACCGTGGCTTCGGTCGCACCATTGCGCTGCGCGTCCCAGGCGGCGGCGACATGCTCCTGTACCAACCGCGGCACCCGACCGCGTTCGATCTCTGAGGCCGGGCCGCCGGGCCGACAGAACCTGCTCGCGGGAGGGGCCGCACCTGGCCGGGTTGCCGGTTGCCTGTCCCGGTGAGAAGAATCACCGCATGGACATTCACGGTAGCGCATTGGTCACGGGGGCGAGCCGCGGGATCGGGCGGGCTGTCGCCATTGAGCTGGCTCGCCGCGGGTTCGACACCGTTGCCACCATGCGGGACACCGATGCCGGGGCCGGCATGGCTGCTGCGTCCGGTGGGCGGCTCGAGGTCCGCCGGCTCGACGTCACCGACCCCTCCACCTTCGAGCTGCCGTCCGATCTGCGTGTGCTCGTCAACAACGCCGGCATCGATACCGAGTACCTGCCGGTGGAACACGCCAACGTGGAGGACTGGCGGAGGATGTTCGAAACAAATGTCTTCGGGGTGGTCGCGCTGACCTCAGCCGCCATTCCGACGCTGCGAGCGAACCAGCCGTCCGTGGTGTGCACGATCACGTCGTCGTCGATCATCGCCGCCGTCCCCTTCTACTCCGCGTATCGGGCCTCCAAGGCAGCGGTGTCGGCGTTCGGCGACAGCCTGCGGGTCGAAGTGGCGCCGTTTGGCATCCGGGTGGTCGAGATCCTCCCCGGCCCCATCGACACCGACATGTTCCGCCTGAGTACGGGCGAGCTGGCGGCGACGCGTTTCGACCACTACAAGTCCCTTGCCGGCGTCGCGGCGTCACTGCGGAGCGAACATGCCGACCCGCGGGTGGTCGACCCGGCGGACGCCGCATCGGCCATCGTCGATGCGATCGTCGACTCTGCGGGACCTATGCGCTACGGCTGCGATCCGGTTTCGTTGGAGCTGCTGGATCTGTGGCGCCAGTGCGACGACGAGACCCTCTTCACCATGACCGGGCAGTCTCTCCTCGATCAGGCCCTGTAGTCGGCCTGTTGGACCGCGGCGCCCTGACCGCGGCGATCAGTCGGCCGGCGTGGTGAATCGGTAGCCGATGCCCCGGATGGTCGTGATCCAGCGAGGGCTCTCCGGGTCGCTCTCGATCTTCAGGCGGACACGGCGGATGTGCTCGGTGACCGTGGACCGACCTTGCCACCGGCCGTTGGATCCCCACACTCGCTCGAGCAGGTCCTCACGCGAGAACACCCGTCCCGGGGCAGAGGCGAGGAAGGCGAGGAGGTCGAACTCCTTGCGGGTCATGACCACCTCCACGCCGCCGACCGTGACCTTGCGGGTTCCTTGATCGATGACGAGGTCGCCGTGGTCGAGCGTCGTCGTGGGTGTCGCCGAGCCTCGTCGCAGGACCGCCCGCATCCGGGCCTCGAGCTCGGCGAAGGAGTACGGCTTGGCCAGCACGTCGTCGGCGCCGAGATTGAGCAAGGCGACCCGGTCGCGCTCCGAAGAGCGGCCTGAGCACACAATGACCGGAACTGCACTGCGGCGCCGGATGCTGGTCAGGACGTCGGCTGTGCCGCCACCGATGTCGAAGTCCAGGATGACAAGATCAGCCGGGTGCGCGAAGATGGTCTCCAGCGACTCGTCCACGCTGGCCGCTTCTGTGACGTCGTAGCCGGAGCGCTTCAAGTAGTGCTGGAGCGCGCGACGGGTGTTGGTGTCGTCTTCGGCCACGAGGATGGTCTTCTCCGGCACCACACCGCCCACGGGAGTGAAGACCGCAGTGGGGTTGGTGTCCGCTGAACGGAAGCCCTCCCCGTACGGCACTCCATGTTGCGAGACGTCTATCGGAGAGGTCACGCACCACCACCACAGGTCGCGGCGACTCCACCCGGCGCGCCGTCTGCGGCGGCCAGGCCGGTGCCTTGACGTCGAGCGAGCGCTTGTGGCGAGCCGACCATGTCCATTGCCCCTCTCGTCCGTCCGGCACTTGTGCCGGACGGTTCCTCGTGCGCCCGAACCAACCCGGATCTCGCTTCACGATGACCTGGTGTCGAGCTGTGTCCTCAGTGTCGGCAGATGCCGCTGCCGGCTCCATAGGACTTTTGGACCAGAAAATTGGGCGTCTGTAGTGCAAACGCGCCGTTTGTGTCTTGCGGTCGCCACACCTCCCTGAAGCGTGCGCCTCCTCAGGCGCCGTCGGGCAACGTGAACCGGTAGCCGACACCTCGAACGGTGGTGATCCAGCGGGGCGAATCCGGATCGGGCTCGATCTTGAGACGGACCCGGCGGACGTGCTCCGTCACCGTGGAACGCCCCTGCCACTCCTCGGTCGAGCCCCAGACGCGCTCGAGCAGGTCCTCGCGGGAGAAGACCTGCCCGGGCGACGCCGCCAGGAATGCGAGCAGGTCGAATTCCTTGCGAGTCATCGGGACCGCCTTGTCGCGCACGGTCACGGTGCGGGTGTCGCGATCGACGACGAGCTCTCCGAGGTGGAGGCATGTGGCCGCCGGCTCATCGTTCCCGCGGCGGAGGACGGCTCGGACCCTGGCCTCGAGCTCGGCGAAGGAGAACGGCTTCACGACGAAGTCGTCGGCGCCCAGGTTGAGCGTCCGGATTCTGTCGTCCTCCGAGTCCCGCCCAGAGCACACGATGACCGGCACGGCGCTGTGCCGGCGGATCTTGGCCAGCACGTCGGTGCCGTCGAAGCCGGGAAGTCCCAGGTCAAGCAGGACAAGGCTGGCCGAGTGCTGGAAGACGGCCCGCAGCGTGGAGGGCCCGTCCGTGGCCTCGGTGACCCGGTAGCCACTCCGTTCGAAGTACTGCAGCAGCGCGCTGCGACAGCTGTGATCGTCCTCGGCCACCAGAATGGTCAGTTCGCACTGCTCGGCCCCTCCCGGCGTAGCCAGAGGGTTCGTGTCGGCCGGGTTGACCGACCTGAGGCCGCGGTGATGCGCTGGGACGCGTGTCGCCACACCGACGGGCGGGTTCATGCCTCGACCCTCCCCGTACGACCGTCCGGAGCCCTCGACTGCAGCAGGGGTGTGTGACCCATGTTGGGATTGTCGGACGCGCCTTTGCCAACCTTGAGGAATCGCTCGGCCGCCGGATCGCACGTCGGACCTTGGTATCCGCGGGGTCCGGCGTCGCCCGCCAGGGGCGCGCGCACCAGAACTTCCTCCAGTCTCGGTGTCCTCTTTGACGAAGTCGAGCACCGTCTCCAGATCGAAAAGCGTCCGCGTCGACAATGCGAAAACCAGCGAGCTCTCTCACCGTTCTGGCGGCACGAATATGGCCCCTCGGAAGAGTTGCGCAAAGGTTGCGTGGGCTTTGCAACCGTTCGACAACGTTCACGCAACCGACCTGCAAGTAGGGTGATCTATTAGAGTGGTCGCTACTCCTGAATACGCGAAATGGCCATGGTCAAATGATGGATCCAGGAGAGAAGTCGCACCGGTCGGATGGTGCAAATGAAAGAGGGGGAAACAAACGTGGGATCGACAGCAAGTCCATTTTCCACGGCGCAGGAGTCGGCAGAGGCGGGTATCGAGAATCTCTGGTCTGAGTTCAAGCGGACCGGGGAGCAGTCACTTCGTAACCAGCTGATCATCTACTACTCGCCGTTCGTCAAGTACATCGCCGGTCGTGTCTTGGCCGGGTTGCCTCGGCACTTCGACGAGGAGGATCTCGTCAGCTACGGCATCATCGGGCTGATCGACGCGATCGAGCGGTTCGAACTCGACCGCAATCTGCGCTTCGAGACGTACGCCATTCCGCGGATCAAGGGGGCGATCATCGACGAATTGCGGTCGATCGACTGGGTGCCCCGGTCGGTGCGCACCAAGGCCCGGGCGGTCGAACAGGCGTTCACGCACTTGGAGGGCACGCTGCGACGGACGCCCAACGAGGCCGAGGTGGCCGCTGAACTGGAGATGTCCGTCGGCGACTTCCACAAGGCGCTGCGCAAGATCTCGACGGTCGGCATGATGGCGCTCGACGAGGTGCTGCGCGGCGGCGACCGCTCCGAGCGCTCGACGCTCGGCGAGACCCTGCCCGACGGATCGTGGGGGCCGGTCGACACCTTCGAGGCCAAGGAGTCGAAAGAGGCGCTGATCCTGGCCGTGGACGGGATGCCCGAGCGGGAGCGGACCGTCTTGATGATGTATTACTACGACGGCCTGACGCTGACGGAGATCGGCCAGGTGCTCGGCGTGACCGAGAGCAGGGTGTGCCAGATCCACACCAAGGCGCTCCGCCAGCTCCGTTCGAAGCTGGCGGACCGCCCCGAGACCGTGCGCCTGAACCCGGCCCAGCCGCGGCACCAGAGCCGGCGCACCGGCACCGCGAGCGCCCGGGTCGAGCTCGCCTGCAACTGCTCGCCAGTTAGTCGTCCGCGTCCGCATCCGTCCGGCGGCCGAGGCCGGCGGACGGATGCGCGTGGCAGCGGCGGAGGTGGCCGGTCGCCGCCGTACCGGAGGACCGATACGGTACCGGTGTCCGACCAGCGACGAGCCCAGGGGGCGCGTCATGCCTTTGCACAAGCGGGAGACCCTCCGGGATCAATTGATCGATTCGGTCTACGCCGATCCAGGGCCTGAAGGCGGCGCTGCCGGCGACGCACTGTCCCGGACGACGAGATGCGGCCCGAAGACGTCATGCGGGCGATCTCCGACGAGCTCCTGCTCGACGGCAACGCGCGCCAGAACCTGGCCACGTTCTGCCAGACCTGGGAGGAGCCGGAGGTCCATCAGTTGATGGACCTCTGCATCGACAAGAACCTCATCGACAAGGACGAGTATCCCCAGACGGCCGAGCTGGAACGGCGCTGCGTGCGCATGCTGGCGGGCCTGTGGAACGCGCCCGACGACGGGGAGCCCGTCGGCTGCTCGGCCATCGGGTCGTCCGAGGGCTGCATGCTCGGCGGCATGGCAGCCAAGTGGCGCTGGAGGGCCAAGCGCGAGGCGGCGGGCAAGCCGACCGACAAGCCCAACATGGTGTGCGGGCCCGTGCAGGTGGTCTGGCACAAGTTCGCCCGCTACTGGGACATTGAGATGCGGGAGATCCCCATGGCGCCCGGGCGCTACCAGATGGACGTCGAGCAGATGCTCGAGCAGGTGGACGAGAACACCATCATGGTGGTGCCCACCTTCGGCGTCACCTATACCGGGACGTACGAACCGGTGCTCGAGCTCTCCCAGGCGCTCGACAAGCTGCAGGAGGAGACCGGCCTCGACATCGACATCCACGTGGACGGCGCCAGCGGGGCGTTCCTCGCCCCCTTCTGCGCGCCGGACATCCTCGTGGGACTTCCGCGTCCCCCGCGTGAAGTCGATCAGCACGTCGGGACACAAGTTCGGCCTGGCTCCGCTCGGCGTGGGCTGGGTGCTGTGGCGGGACAAGGCGGACCTGCCGGACGACCTGATCTTCCATGTCACCTACCTCGGGGGCGACATGCCGGTGTTCCAGATCAACTTCTCGCGGCCCGCCGGCCAGATCGTGGCGCAGTACTACAACTTCGTGCGGCTCGGTCGCGGCGGCTACCGCAACGTGCACGACGCCTGTTACAACACCGGCAAGTTCCTGGCCGAAGAGGTGGTCAAGCTGGGGCCGTTCGAGTTGCTCTGCGACTCGGATCCCCAGAAGGGGATCCCGTCGGTGGCCTGGCGCATCAAGGAAGGCGAGGACCCGGGCTACACGCTCTACGACGTCGCCGACCGGCTGCGGGCGCGCGGCTGGCAGGTACCGGCCTACCCGCTGACCGGTTCCGTCTCGGACATCTCGGTCCAGCGGATCCTGGTGCGCCAGGGCGTCAGCCGCGACCTGGCCGGCCTGTTGCTCGAGGACCTGGAGCAGTCGATCGCCCACTTCGATCGCCACCCGGTGACGGTGCCGATGACCAAAGAGGAGTCAGGCGGCTTCAGCCACCTGTAGGAGCGGCCTCGGCGACCGCGAGCGGCGGCCGTAGCGACCAGTCGACATGCAGCGGCCGGCGGCGGAGGAAGCGAGGCTTGCCCACCGCGCGCCGGGCGGTCGGTCGTCCAGGGCGCGGGCGCGGCCAGGGTGACGCCCGGCCAGGGCGCGCAGCGCGGGATCGTAGGCGGAGCGGATCCAGGCGAACCGGCGCCACGCCTCCTCCTCCCGGCCCGGCTCGACGACGAGGATGCCCGACAGGGCCGCCATGGCGGCGTCGTAGTCGTCCCGGCTGACGCTGATCGCCGGCGCGGGCTCGCCGACCTGGGCCATGAGGTCCGGGAGCCTGGTCGGCGGGGGCAGCGGGATGTTGACGGCCCGGGCGATGCGCACGATCAGCGGGAGCCCGTAGACGAGCACGGTCAGCGGTCCCTTCTGCGCGTCGGCGAAGACGTCGCCGGCGCCGACGTCGGAGACGGCGAAGACCAGGGCGGACGCGTCGAGCACCGACCCCACGGTGGCGACCCACGACTGCTCGGGGTCGGACTCGGGGAAGTAGGTGAGGATCGGGAACGCGGTGTGCGTCTGCTCGAGGTCGAGCATCCAGTCGGCCGCGCTCCGCCACATGTCGGGGCTCTCCAGGCTGCCCAGGCGTTGCAGGCTCTGGAGGAAGTCCGTGGCGCTGGGGGGCGAGCCGGCGATCGGGCGCAGGCGGTTGGTGCCCTTCTCGCGGCCGTTGTAGGCCGGAGTAGATGGTGGGCAGGTAGCTGATGAGCAGGGCCACGAGACCCAGTCCGATCGTCGCCTCCACGAAGGCGATCCAGATCCGGCCCGTCCCGTTGGGCTCGGCGAATCCCATGGTGGTGAGGGAGGACACGCTGATCTCGAAGGCCCGCGACCAGCTGAGGTCGCGCGTGCCCCAGTAGATGCCGGTGAAGGCCAGCATCGTGAGGATCATCCAGGCCAAGGGCAGGCTGACCAGGGCGACCGGTGCGTACAGCCGGCGCAGCGATCTGGCCACGGGGGTCGTCCTCGCGCCGGTGCACGAGGATCCGGTAGACCAGCGCGAAGACGAACTGCGACAGCCGCGGGAAGCCCTGCTGGGGGAGGACGACGGTCTTGAGCGCAGAGCCCAGGACGGCGAACGCCACCACCGCGCCGACGACGAGGCCAGCGACGTGGACGACGATCATGGTGGGCAGGTCGAGTCAGGCGGGCGAGGGATCAGGAGATCGACTGCGCGGCCTCCTGCACCGCCTTGTCGACGTCCTTCTTGTCGACCTGGAGCTCCTTGGCCACCTTCTTCTGGGCCTTGAGTGCCGCCTTCTCGATGGCGTCCTCAATCGTCGTCTCGCCGACGATCACCAGGGCGGCCTCTCCGGAGTCGATCGCTTCGCCGAACTCCTTCACGTCGGTGCGGGACATCCCCTTCCACAGGTGCCCGCTGACGCCGCCGATGGCGGCGCCCACAATGGCCGAGCCGATGATGGACGGCGGGAACAGGATCCCGATCAGGGCGCCGGCGGCGGCGCCGCCCCAGGCGCCGTGCCGCGTCGTCGTCTCGTCCTTGTTGACGTGGATCTTGCCCTTGTCGTCCTTGGTGATGACGGCGGCGTCGTAGGTGCCCACCGCACCGGCGGCGTGGAGGTCCTTGACGACGTCGTAGTCGGCGCGGGCGTCGACCTCGCTGGCGTAGGTCCCGATGTAGATGAAGACACCATCGGACTTCGACATGGCAATGCTCCTTTCCGAGGCCACCGGCGGGGCCCCACGCACCGGGATCCCCCGGAGCGCTTCCCCCGAGGGTAGGCCGAAGGGGCGTCGCCTGCGAGAACCTCGGGGCGGCGGTCCACTCGGCCGGTCTGGCATGATCGCTGCCGGTGCCTCTTCCTCCGGCCATCGAGATCGCGCGGCGGGCCACGTTGCGGCCGATGAGCGACATCGCCGCACAGATGGGTATCGACCCGGGACTCCTCGAGCCGTACGGCACCGACGTCGCCAAGGTCAGCCTCGATGCCGTGGAGGCCCTGGCCGATCGGCCACGGGCCCGCTACGTCGTCGTGACGGCGGTGACCCCGACCCCGCTCGGGGAGGGCAAGACCACCACGACGGTCGGGCTCGGCCAGGCCCTGGCCTGCATCGGCCGGCAGGCGACCATCGCCATCCGGCAGCCCTCCATGGGCCCGACCTTCGGGATCAAGGGCGGCGCAGCCGGTGGCGGCTACAGCCAGGTGGTCCCCTTCGAGAGCCTGAACCTGCACCTGACGGGGGACCTGCACGCGGTGACGGCCGCCAACAACCTCCTGGCGGCCATGGTGGACAACCACATCTACCAGCGGGAACACGTACGGGCTCGATCCACACGACGTCACCTGGAAGCGCGTGCTCGACGTCAACGACCGCTCACTCCGGCACATCGTGAGCGGGCTCGGGACGAAGCAGGACGGCACGCCGCGCCAGACCGGGTTCGACATCACGGCGGCGTCCGAGGTGATGGCCGTGCTCGCCCTGTCGACGTCGCTCCGTGACATGCGGCGACGCATGGGGCGCATCGTGGTCGGCTACACCTCGGCGGGCGAGCCGGTCACCGCGGAGGAGCTCCAGGCCGCCGGTGCGATGACCGTGATCATGCGCGACGCCATCAAGCCCAACCTGCTGCAGACGCTCGAGAACACGCCGGTGCTCGTCCACGCCGGACCCTTCGGCAACATCGCCCACGGCAACTCGTCCGTGGTGGCGGACCTGATCGGCATTCACGCAGGGGAGTTCCTCGTCACCGAGGCCGGCTTCGGGGCCGACATGGGGGCGGAGCGCTTCTTCAACATCAAGTGCCGCATGTCGGGCCTGGTACCGGACGCCGCGGTGGTCGTGACGACGGTCAGGGCCATGAAGCTGCACTCGGGCCGGCACCGGGTCGTGGCCGGACGCCCGCTGCCGCCGGCCATGCTGGAGGAGAACCCCGAGGAGGTCCAGCTCGGCGCGGACAACCTCCTGGCTCACCTCGCCATCGTTCGCCGGCACGGCGTCACCCCCGTCGTCGCCATCAACGCCATGGAGGGCGACTTCCCCTCGGAGCACGCCGCCATCCGGGAGATCGCGGCGTCGGTCGGTGTGCGCGCCGCGGTGTGCACGCACTTCGAGGACGGCGGCAAGGGAGCGGTCGAGTTGGCCGAGGCCGTGGTCGAGGCCACGGCCGAGCCCGGCGAGTTCCACATGCTCTACGACGACGAGGCGACGCTGCGCCAGAAGATCGAGACAGTGGCGACCGAGATCTACGGCGCCGATGGCGTCGACTATCTGCCGGCGGCGGCGGCACAGCTCGACAAGTACGAGCGGGCCGGTTTCGGCTCGCTTCCCGGTGTGCATCGCCAAGACGCACCTCTCCATCTCGTCGGACCCCACCCTCCGGGGCGCCCCCCGGGGGTGGCGACTGCCCGTGCGCGAGGCGAGGGCCAACGTGGGCGCCGGCTTCGTCTATCTGATCAGCGGCGACATGCGCACGATGCCGGGGCTCTCGAGCAGCCCGGCCGCCGAGCGCATCGACATCGACGAGAACGGCAACGTGGTCGGCCTCTACTGAGCCGTGGGCTGCCTCCTCGCACTCCTGGCGGCGATTTCGCCCCGCTTCGTCATCTTCCTGCTGTGGATCTTCTCGGACCGCCTGACCATCGCCTTCCGTTCCGGCTGGGAGGGGATCATCGGCTTCCTCCTGTTGCCTTACACCACCCTCTTCTACGCGCTGGTCTACGCGCCGGGGAAGGGCGTGGACTCCTTCGGCTGGCTCATCGTGGCGCTCGGCGTCCTGCTCGACCTGTCGTCCCACCTGTTCAGCTCGCGGGCACGCCGTCGCCGGGCGCGCCGCGTCGCCGAAGACCTAGACGAAGCGGAGACGCAGGTCCGGCTCGGGCCCGAAGGAGGACGCGCTGGCGCCGTGGGCCAGGAACTTGTGCCAGCCCGCCACGGCGATCATGGCCGCGTTGTCGGTGGCCATCGCCTGAGGGGGGATGAGCAGCCTGGTGCCGAACTCGTCGGCGAGGACCTGGGCCCGGGCCCGCAGAATGGGGCTGGCCGCCACGCCGCCGACGATGGCCAGCGCAGGGTCACCGAACTCTTCGAGCGCGCGGCGGAGCTTGGCGATGAGCACGTCCATGCAGGCGGCCACGAAGGAGGCCGCCACGTCGGTCTCCGAGAAGCCCGGGTCGGCGCGCACGTGGTTGACCACCGCCGTCTTGAGCCCCGAGAAGGAGAAGGTGTAGCCCTCGGCCAGCATGGGCCGGGGGAAGGCGAGCACGTCCTCGCCGTTGGCGGCCAGCCGGTCCAGCACCGGCCCGCCCGGGTACCCCAGTCCGATGTAGCGGGCAACCTTGTCGTAGGCCTCGCCGATGGAGTCGTCGACGGTCTCGCCGAGGAGCTCGTAGCGCCCGGGCTCCGTGCAACGGGTCAGCATGCAGTGGCCTCCCGAGACCAGGAGGGCGAGCTGGGGGAAGGGCACCTCGGGATCGGCCAGGTACACGCTGGCGAGGTGACCCTCCAGGTGGTTGACGCCGACCACGGGGACGCCCCAACCGAGGGCCAGCGCCTTGGCTGTGGCGATGCCGACCAGCAGCGCACCGACCAGGCCGGGACCGGCCGTGACGGCGACGGCCGACAGGTCCTCCCCGGTGACGCCGGCTTCGCGCAGGGCCCCCTCTATCATCGGCGTCACCGTCTCGAGATGGGCGCGGCTGGCCAGCTCCGGCACGACACCACCGAAGGCGGCATGCAGGTCGATCTGGCTGGCCACGACCGAGGAGCGCACAGAGAACGCCTCGTCCACGACCGCCGCCGCGGTCTCGTCGCACGACGTCTCGATGGCCAGGAGCATCCGGCTCACGGGGCCTCCCGGCGCAGCACGTCCTCGATGGCCTGTTGCGAAATGGAGCCTTCGCGCTCCACGGACGGTTCGGGCCCGTTGACGTTCACCAGTGTGGAGGGGACGTCCCGCAGTGTCCCACCGTCGACGACCAGGTCGATCGGGGAGCCGAGACCGACCGCCACTTCCCCGGCCGTCCGCGGCGTGGCCGCGCCGTGGAGGTTGGCGCTGGTGACGACCAGGACGCCGGTCTGCTGCAGCAGGGAGCGCAGGAAATCGTGGTCGGGAATGCGCACCGCGACCTCGGTCCGCCCGACCAGCCACGAGGGTCGCTCGAGGCCCGGGTCGAACCCGAAGGCCAGGGTCAGCGGACCGGGCCACCAGCGCCGGGCCAACACCTCGGCCGCAGGGGGGAAGGCCACGCCCAGCGCGCGCACCTGCGCCACCGATGCGGCCAGCACGGGAAAGTGCATCCCTTCGGGCCGGCGCTTCAGGCGACAGATGCGGCGCACCGCGTCGGCCTCGTCCGGCCGCGCCGCCAGCCCGTAGACGGTGTCGGTCGGCAGCACGGCGACGCCGCCACTCGACAACAGCGCCGCGGCCGCACGTTCGCCCTCACTGTCGGCGCGCAATGTCGGCATCGTCCCGCTCGTCGTGCTGGCGCGGACGCGGTTCGGTGGCCCGGTCAGAGCCGGAGGGGTCGCACGGCGGCACCGACGAGCGTCGGATCCGAGTGCCAGTCCACACCGGGTACGTCGACGTAGAGCTCGATCTCGTTGCCGTCGGGGTCGAGGATGTAGACGCTGTGGGTCACCGTGTGATCGGCCGAGCCGACCACGGTGGCGCAGGCGGCCTGCACGGCGGCCAGCGCGGCGCGCAGGTCGTCATCGGTCTCGCCGACATTGAGGCCGAAGTGGTACATCCCGACGCGTCGTCCCGGCGGGATCGGCGTGGCATCCGGCCCGACTTCGATGAGGAGCAACTCGTGATGGGTGCGACCCGACGAGAATCCAGCGGCACCGACGGGGGCCTCGCCGGGCCCGGGCAGGACCTGGCGCCAGCCCAACACGTCGCGGTAGAAGTCCACGGAGCGTCCCAGGTCGCGTACGTACAGCACCAGGTGGCCCAGCTCCCGAACGGTCATGCACTCACGCTACCGGTCGCTTCGGACTCGACCGGCGCCGAGGACTCGACCGGAGCCGCGGTGCGGATCCAGTGGGCTGTCGGGGGCATCCCCGGCCCGAGGTGGATGGGGACGTCGAAGGGCTGCGACTCGAGGCCGGCCGCCTCCATCAACTCGGTGAGGGCGTGCGGGATCGCCGCCGCCACGTCCCACAGGCGGGGAACGGCGCGGGCGTCGGAGGCCAGGCCCCAGTACAGGACGCCCATGTTGCTCATGATCGTGATGTTCAGGCCCATCCCGTCCATGACGGGGCCGAGGGGGAACATCCCGAGCATCTGGCTCCCGCCGAGATACAGCGGGAAATCCGGACCGGGCACGTTCGAGATCACCAGATTGGCCACGGGCCGATGCCGGTCCGCCAACTTCATGCCCGTGTAGAGCCGTGCCGCCGCGGCGAACACGTTGGGCGTGGCGTGCTCGGCCCAGTTCTGCAGCGTGGTCGCGCCGAGCGCCTGGTGTTCCTCCTTGGCTCCCTTGGTCCCCTCGTGGATGAACCGCAGCCGTTCCAGCGGGTCCTCGATGTGGCAGGGCAGCTGCACGAACATGGCCGACACCTTGTTGGAGCCCTTGAGTTCGGCCACGTCGGGCGTCACCGAGACGGGCACCACCGAGACGAGGGGGATATCGGGCAGCTCGTCGCCCGCCAGCAGGTACGTGCGCAGCGCACCGGCGCACATGGCGAGGATCACGTCGTTGACCGTGGTCCCCATGGCGTTCTTCAGCGCCTTGGCGTCGGCCAGGCTGGCGGCGGCGAACGCAACCCGGCGGCGGGCGTGCACCGCGACGTTGATGGAGGTACGCGGCGCGGTCAGCGGGAGGGCGGCCTTGGCTGTGAGGCCCTGGCGGATCCGGCGGACGTCGAAGATGCTCCGGGCGGTGCGCAGGACGATGCGACCGAGGTCGAAGGGCGCCACCAGCCCCGCCATCATCGCCTGCGAGACCAGTTCCAGGCCGGAGGGGATGCGGGAGTCGAGCGGGCGGGCCGTCTGGGGGTGCGTCTCGGGGGGGTTGGGCTCCAGGTCGAAGAGGACCCCGAGCAACTCGGCGCCGGAGACGCCGTCGATCGTGCTGTGGTGCATCTTGACCACCAGCGCGATCTTCCCGTCTTCGAGCCCTTCCACGATCCACATCTCCCAGAGCGGCCGGTCGCGGTGCAGCTGGCGGCTGATGACGTCGGCGGCGAAGTCGGCCAGCTCCCGCATGCCGCCGGGCGAAGGCAGCGCGGCGCGGCGGAGGTGGTTGTCGATGTCGAACTCGGGGTCGTCGACCCAGACGGGGAAGCCGAGCCGCAGCGGCACCTCCACCAGGCGCCGCTGGAAGACGGGCACCAGGGGGATGCGGTCGTCGATGAGCTGGCGGATGCGGCGGAACGAGTAGCCGCCCGGCACGGTCGAGGGGTCGAAGACGGCGGCCATGGCCACGTGCATGTGGAGGGTCGGGGTCTCCATGTAGAGGAAACTCGCATCGAGCCCGCTCAGCCGTTCGGGGGTCATCGACTCTCCTTGGTCATCGTGGTGGCGTGCATAACCTCGCGCCTTCGTCAGGCCAGGGCAAACGTGTGGAGCGCCTCCGACCAGGGTGGACCTGCGGAGAACGCCCCGTTGGGGCGAAGATGGTGGTGTGCCCTACGCGTTTTTGGCCGTGACCCTGGTTGGTGCCGTCGCAGTGGCGGTCGCCTACCGCCCCATCCGCCGCGAGCCCTTCACCGTGCTCAGCTTCACCTGCGGCTGGACCGCCGGCGAGCTGGCCTTTCAGAACATCGTCTGGCAATTGGTGGCCACCGCCCTCTTCGTGTGGTTCGGGGCGCTCTCGAACTGGGCCGGTTGGCTGGGTTTGGCCGTGGCGGTCGTGGATTGGGCGGGGCTGATCGGCCTCGGCATCGCCGGGCGCCGGGCCGCCGGCGTCACCGCGGCCGCGTTGGCGGAGGTGCGGTCCGGCGCGTTCCCCGTGCCCGTCGAGCCCACGCCGCCCACCTGGGGCCGCTGGTGGCGGGTGAGCCGTGCCATCCCGTTGCGATCACGGGCGGTGCGCGTGCACCGCGACATCGACTACTGGGGCGACGGCGCCCGGCGTCACCGCCTGGACGTCTACCAGTCCCGATTGGCCCCTCCCGGGCCGGCGCCCGTCATGGTGTACATCCACGGCGGCGCCTGGATGATCGGCGAGAAGCGCGAGCAAGGCAAGCCGATGATGTACGAGCTGGTCGCCCGGGGCTGGGTCTGCGTCGCCATCAACTACCGGCTCAGCCCGAAGGCCACCTGGCCGGATCACATCGTCGACGCCAAGCGGGCGGTGGCCTGGGTCAAGGAGCATATCGACCGGTACGGGGGCGACCCCGCCTTCGTGGCCGTCAGCGGAGGGTCGGCCGGCGGGCACCTGTGCGCGTTGCTCGCCCTCAGTGCCGGTGACCCCGCCTTCCAGCCGGGTTTCGAGAACGCCGACACCTCTGTGCAGGCCGCCGTCCCCTTCTACGGCGTCTTGGACCTGACCAGCTCGCCCGACGGCGCGGCCATCTTCGGGCCCGGCCTGCGCGAGATGCTGGAGAAGAAGGTGATGAAAGTGAAGGAGTCGGAGCACCCCGCGCTGTTCCGGGATGCTTCGCCGACGTACCGGGTCCGGGCCGAGGCGCCACCGTTCTTCGTGCTGCAGGGGGTCAACGACACCCTGGTGCCGGTCGAGTCGGCGCGGGTCTTCGTGGAGCGCCTGCGCGCCGTCTCCCGCTCGCCGGTGGCCTATGTGGAACTTCCCCTGGCCCAGCATGCCTTTGACGTGCTGGCCTCGCTCCGCTGCCAGGCGACCACCTCGGCCGTCGGGGACTTCCTGCAGGCGGCCCGGGCGGCTGCCGGACCGGCACAAGGCCCGGGCCTGGCGTCGTCGCGGATTGTCTCTGACGTAGGGTCAGCTCCCACTGCTGAAGATCATGAATCCTGAAGCCCTGGCCCGGGCGGGCGTCGTCGCGCACGAGGGCACCCCGGCGGAAATGGCCGAGGCCGCCCAGTCCGCCTCTCTCTGACGAGCGCCGGCGTCGAGGTTCAGCCCTCGGCGGCCAGCACCACGTGCACCGCCAGCGCGTCGCCGGCGGAGACGACCATCTCGTCGACACCGCCGGCGTCGACGATGTCAGCGCGGGCTGCTTCCACCGCGGCGAGCGTCTCGGGCGGCCCGCTCACCGTGAGCAGGGTGACCCGGGCGCGCATGGACCGCTTGTGGGCCGTCTTCTCCCGCCGGACCGCGCCGAGGACCTCGGACGCCACCGTGAGCACCGACATGTCGGCGCCCGCGTGGGGCCCGGCGTCGGCCGCCTCGGGCCAGGCGGCCAGGTGCACAGAGCCCTCCTGCCACCAGCTCCACACCTCCTCCGTCACGAAGGGGAGGAACGGGGCGAACAGCCGGTGCAGCGCCGAAAGGGTGAGGGCCAGCGTCGCACGGGCCGAGTCGGTGCCCGCCGAAGCGCCCTCGCCGTAGGCGCGGGTCTTCACCAGCTCGACGTAGTCGTCGCAGAACGACCAGAAGAACGTCTCGGTGAGCTCGAGCGCCCGCGCGTAGTCGAAGGCGTCGTGCGCCGCCGTGGCCGCGTCGACCAGCGCGGCCAGCTGCGCCAGCAGTGCGGCGTCCAGGGGGACGTGCACCGCGTCGACGCCGGGGATCGGTCCCTCGCCCAGCCGGCCCAGCGCGAACTTCGAGGCGTTGAGGATCTTGATCGCCAGGCGGCGGCCGATCTTCATGACGCCCATGTCGAGGGCGGTGTCCGTGCCCGGCCGGCCGTTGCAGGCCCAGTACCGCACGGCGTCGGAGCCGAACTCCTCGAGCGTCGCCATGGGCGTGATCACGTTGCCCTTCGACTTGGACATCTTCTTGCGGTCCTTGTCGAGGATCCAGCCGTTGATGGTGGCGTGCCGCCAGGGCAGGACGCCATGTTCGAGGTGTGAGCGCAGCAGCGTCGAGAAGAGCCAGGTGCGGATGATCTCGGGCCCCTGCGGCCGCAGATCCATGGGGAACGTGGCCGCGAACAGCTCGGCGTCGTCCTCCCACCCGCAGGCGATCTGGGGCGTCACCGAGGAGGTGGCCCAGGTGTCCATGACATCGGGATCACCCGTGAACCCACCGGGGACGCCGCGTTGCGCCGCGGTGTACCCCGCGGGCACGTCTGTGGTCGGATCGACCGGCAACGAGCCCTCGTCGGGGACGATGGGCGACGCGTGGTCGGCCTCACCGTCCGGCCCGACGGGGTACCACACGGGGACCGGCACCCCGAAGAAGCGCTGCCGGCTGACCAGCCAGTCGCCGTTGAGCCCGCTGACCCAGTCGTCGAAGCGGACCTGCATGTAGGGCGGGTGCCAGTCCAGTTGCGAGCCCCGTTCGAGAAGGGCGCGCCGCAACGTGTCGTCCCGTCCGCCGTTGCGGATGAACCACTGCCGGCTCGTGACGATCTCGAGCGGGCGACTTCCCCGCTCGTAGAACTTCACAGGGTGTTTGATCGGCCGAGGGTCGCCGGCCAGGTCTCCCGACGCGGCCAACAGTTCGACCACGGCCCGCTGCGCCTGCTTGATGCTCCGGCCGGCGATGGCACGCCAGGCTTCGTTGTCGGGTACGCCGGGTGGCGGTGTCTCGGTGATGCGGCCCGACCGCGTGACGATGCTGCGAGTCGGCAGGTGCAGCTCGCGCCACCATACGACGTCGGTCACGTCGCCGAAGGTGCAGATCATGGCGATGCCCGATCCCTTGTCCGGCTCGGCAAGATGGTGGGCCAGGACGGGCACCTCGACGCCGAAGAGCGGCGAGTGCACCGTCGTGCCGAATCGGGCCGCGTAGCGCTCGTCGTCGGGGTGGGCCACCAGCGCCACGCAGGCCGCCACCAGTTCCGGTCGCGTCGTCTCGATCTCAATGTCGTCGAAGCGCAGGCGGTAGTAGGCCCCGTCGAGCTCCTTGTCTTCCATCTCGGCCTGGGCGACCGCCGTCTGGAAATCGACGTCCCACAGCGTCGGGGCTTCGGACGTGTAGGCCTCGCCACGGGCGAGGTTGCGCAGGAACATGCGCTGGCTGGTGCGCCGGCTCCGATCGTCGATGGTGGCGTAGGTGCGGCCCCAGTCGACAGAGAGGCCGACACGTCGCCACAGGTCCTCGAAGACCCGCTCGTCCTCGTCGGTGAGCTGGTGGCAGAGCGCGATGAAGTTGGGCCGGCTGACCGGGATGTCTTCCTTGCCGGGCTCGTCGGGTGGGACGAAGTCGGGGTCGTAGGGGAGCGAGGGGTCGCAGGTGACGCCGAAGTAGGTCTGCACCCGCCGCTCGGTCGGCAGCCCGTTGTCGTCCCACCCCATCGGGTAGAAGAGCTTCCATCCGCGCATGCGCCGGTAGCGGGCGATGGCGTCGGTCTGGACATAGCCGAAGACGGAGCCCATGTGGAGGGAGCCCGACACGGTCGGGGGAGGCGTGTCGATAGAGAAGACCTCGGCCCGGGTGGCGCTGTCGTCGAACCGGTAGGTCCCCGCCTCCTCCCAGACGGCAGCCCAGCGCGCCTCGAGATCGTCGAGCGTCGGCTTGTCGGGGACGCGGGGCGCGCCGGTCGTGGTGGTCGACATGATCGGGTTACCGTACCCGGGTGCTCCGCCTTCACGACACCGCGACAGGCACGGTCCGCCCCCTGGAGCATCGCACCGAGGGCGAGGTGTCGATGTATGTCTGCGGTCCCACGGTCTACGACCTGCCCCACATCGGCCACGGCCGGGCCAATCTGACCTTCGACATTCTCCGCCGTTACCTGAGCTTCACGGGGCTGCGGGTCCACCACGTGGCCAATGTCACCGACGTGGACGACAACATCATCAGGCGGGCGGCCGAGCTGGGCAGGACCGAGGCCGACGTGGCGGCCGAATTCGAGGGCCGTTGGTGGGAGTCGATGGACGCGCTGGGGGATCTGCGACCCCAGGAGACCCCGCACGCCACGCAGTACATCGAGGACATGGTGGCGCTGGTCGAGGAGCTGATCGACAGGGGGATCGCCTACGACACACCCGACGGGGTCTACCTGGAGGTCTCCAAGGTGGACGGGTACGGGCTCCTGGCACAGCAGCCGCTCGATTCGTTACAGGCGGGGGCGCGGATTGAGGCGAGCGAGGACAAGCGGTCTCCCCTGGACTTCGCGTTGTGGAAGAGGGCGAAGGAGGGCGAGCCGAGCTGGGAGTCGCCGTGGGGGCCGGGTCGGCCGGGGTGGCACACCGAGTGCGTCGTCATGTCGCTCGACCTGCTCGGCGAGGGGTTCGACCTGCACGGTGGCGGGCAGGATCTCATGTTCCCCCATCACGAGAACGAGCGGGCGCAGGCGGTTGCGGACGGCAAGGTCTTCGCCCAGCACTGGATGCACCACGGCTGGGTCGAGGTCGAGGGCACGAAGATGTCCAAGTCGCTCGGGAACTTCTCCACGCTGCCCGATCTGCTGTCCCGCAGCGACGCCCGCGCCTACCGCGTCCTGGTGTTGCGCGCCCACTACCGCTCACCGATAGAGGTGACACCCGAGACGCTGGCTGATGCCGAGAAGGCATTGAGCCGGCTGGACGGGCTGGCCCGTCGCTTCGACGTCGCCGACATACTGGCGCGGACGCCCGAGGGCTACGTCGTCGAGGGCACGCCGCCCGCAGTGGGCGTCGACCCCGACGCGCTGGCGACGTTCCGGTCACACATGGACGACGACCTCGACACGGCCGGTGCGCTGGCGGGCATCTTCGAGCTCGTGACGGCGGCGCACTCCGCAGCGGACACCGGCGACCAGGAGGAGGGAGCGCGCCTGGCACGCTCCGCGGCAGTGCTCGCTGCCGCTCTCGGGCTGTCGCTTCGGGCCTCGGACACTGAGGTCGACGAGCGGTCGGCGCGGCTCGTCGCCGAGCGCGATGACGCTCGTCGGGCCAGGGACTTCGCCCGGGCCGACGCGTTACGGGACGAGCTGGTTGCCCGGGGCTGGACCGTCGAGGACACCCCTGACGGCACCGCTGTCCGACGCTGATTTGGCCGGACACCCCAGCTGAACGGCCATTTCCGACGCAGTGGCTGGACGAGTATCGGGACGCAGGTTACTGTGTGGTAACCAAGGAAATCGCATCGTCTGCCGCACCGGGTGTGGCGGACGCACTGGCGCGGTTCCATCGAACGCAGTGCCTTCGGCCGCGGCCGGGGTTGCACAAGGAGGGCGAACCATGTCCGACTACTCCCTCGAGCTCAACGAGGACCAGCTCCAGATCGTCAAGTGGGTGCACGAGTTCGCCGAGAACGTCGTGCGCCCGGCCGGCCCGGAATGGGACGAGCGTGAGGAGACGCCCTGGCCCATCATTGAGGAAGCGGCGAAGAACGGGCTCTACTCCTTCGATTTCATCGCCCAGTGCTTCTCGGACCCGACCGGCCTGCTGATGTGCCTGGTCAACGAGGAGATGAGCTGGGGTGACGCCGGCATCGCGTTGGCCATCTTCGGCTCCACCCTGGCCGTGGCCGGGATATTCGCCAACGGCACGCCCGACCAGATCGGGGAGTGGATCCCTCAGTGCTTCGGCACGGCGGACGACGTGAAGCTGGCGGCCTTCGGGGTCTCGGAGCCCGATGCCGGGTCGGATGTGTCCTCCCTGAAGTCGCGTGCGGTGTACGACGAGGCCAAGGACGAGTGGGTGCTCAACGGCACCAAGACGTGGATCACCAACGGCGGGATCGCCAATACCCACGTGCTGGTCCTTTCGGTCGACCCGTCACTGGGGAGCCGAGGCCAGGCGAGCTTCGTGGTGCCGGAGGGAACGCCCGGCATCTCCCAGGGCCAGAAGTTCAAGAAGATGGGTATCCGGGCCTCGCATACGGCCGAGGTCATCCTCGATGACTGCCGGGTGCCGGGGCGGTGCCTCCTCGGTGGCAAGGAGAAGCTCGACGACCGCCTGGCCCGCGCCAAGGAGGGGAAGAAGACGTCCACCCAGGCCGCCATGGCCACCTTCGAGGCGTCGCGTCCCATTGTGGGGGCGCAGGCGGTCGGCATCGCCCGGGCCGCCTACGAATACGCGCTGGCCTACGCCAAGGAGCGCCAGCAGTTCGGCCGGGCCATCATCGAGAATCAGGCCATCGCCTTCAAGCTCGCCGACATGAAGATGCACACCGACGCCGCCCGACTGCTCGTGCACCGCGCCGCCAACATGGCCAGCACGGGCAAGAAGTTCGAGAACGGCGAGGGCTCGATGTCCAAGCTCTACGCCGGCGAGAACGCCGTCTGGGTGACCGACCAGGCGATCCAGATCCTCGGCGGCTACGGCTATGTCCGGGAGAACCCGGTCGAGCAGTGGCACCGCGACTCGAAGATCTACACCATCTTCGAGGGGACGTCGGAGATCCAGCGCCTCGTGATCAGCCGGGCGATCTCGGGGATCCACATCAACTGAAGCTGTCCTGAGAGGCGCGCGTGTAGGTGTCGACCAACGCCGCGTAGGTTGCGGCGACGGCGTCGACCACCTGGTCGTCGGAGAGGGCGCCGCGGAGGAACTCTCTGAGCGGCTCCTCCCAGATCGTGCGACCGACGGCGAATCCCACGTACTGTTGGCCGGCGGCCACCGTGAGCCAATGTTCCACTCGATCAAGTGGTGCGTCACGCCCGAGCACGATGCAGTGCGCCGGATGGACCGCGTCGCTCGCCACGGCGCGCAACACGAGGTCTGCCGCGGCGGCCGTCTCGTAGCCCTCCAACTTCCAGATGGTCGGGTGCACCCCACCTCCTTGGAGCTCCGCGAGTGCTTCCGCCGTCAATTCTGGCCGCGCACCGCGATCGAATCCGTCCTGACCGCCGCAGCTGGCCAACTGCTCGGGAGTCGGAGGCACGAGAAGTTCGATGAGCCAGCGCCGCTTCGTGCGCTCTGCCCAATCGGACACGGCGGACAGGCGTGTCACCTGGGTCAGGCGCGTGGACGCATCGTCGAGAGGGTTGTAGCGGACGAGCGCTTTGAAGAAGTCGGGGTCGAAGGCCTCAATGTGGTCGGCGAAGCGATCACCGAACTCCAGCTCGAACACCTCTTGCCCGCTCTTCTCGATCGGCATCAGGACGACGACGCCGTCTGATTTGGCTGCTGGGACGACCTCTGCGCCGAGGTCCTCGTCGACGAGGACGCCTTCCCTGCCGAAGCGCACGGTCCCGGCGAAGTGACGCAATCCTTCGTAAATGAGACCTTTCGCCTGGCGCATCCTCGCCAGGTCCGACTCAGAGGGCGACCCGGTCACGCCGAACAGGTTGGCGAAGGATGTCCGATGGTCCATGGCCAGAATGAAGAGCGGCTCGTCGGGCGAGGGCAACCATGGGTCATTCGGGGTGCTCGCGGTCGGCTCTGTGTCTCTCACTGCTGAACGGGGCTGTGGTTTCGCGACTGTCGTTGGAGGTCCCTGGGCGAGATCCCGAACGCATGCCGAAACCGAGTGCTGAAATGGCTCGGGTCCTTGAATCCCCATCTGCGGCTGATCTGGGCAATCGTGGTGTGGCCCCCGCTCGACGCGGCGAGTTCCTTCCGAGCACCCTCGAGGCGTTCCGCAATGATCCACTCGACGAGCTTGATGCCGGTGGCATCACATAACCGGTAGAGATACCGGACCGAGATGTTGTGTGCTCGCGCAATCGAGACGGGCGTCAGATCCCCTTCGGTCAGGTGCTGGCGGACATACGCAAGAATCCTGGGAACGAGTGCATCGGCCAAGGAGCATCGTGCGGATTGTCCATCGCGTGAGGTGGCGTCCACAGCTTTTGCTTCAGGAGCGACATCACGGGTGTCCAAAAGCAGGGCCATGGTTCCAAGTCCCTCCTCTGCCGGCCCTTTCCTCCGGCCCACCGGTCGGGGACCCTGGCCCGTGGGTCTCGGCAGACCGCCCACGGAAGGGCTCGAGAAAGGCTCCACCGCCCCGCTGACCCTGTCAAGGGGGACGGGCGCCCAGGCCCCAGGGGCTCGCTCCCCGGCCGAAGCTCCGCAGTGCACGGCGAGTCCAAAAATGTGCACGCACAGAAAACTCTGTGCTGGCAATTTGTCCGATGGGCCAGGGGTGCCTCCTCGACCGTGAGGGCGGCGCACGCCACTCGCTCCCGAGAAGGAGGATTCCAAATGGGTCTGATCACGACCGACGACGGCACAGAGATCTTCTACAAGGACTGGGGGAGCGGACAACCCATCGTCTTCAGTCATGGTTGGCCGTTGTCGGCTGACGACTGGGACACGCAGATGCTCTTCTTCCTGCTCCACGGCTATCGCGTCGTCGCGCATGACCGGCGGGGCCATGGGCGTTCCACCCAGACCAGCGGCGGCCACGACATGGACCACTACGCCGACGACATGGCGGCCGTGATCGAGCATCTCGACCTCCATGAAGTGATTCACGTCGGTCACTCGACCGGCGGAGGGGAGGTGGTGCACTACCTGGCGCGACACGGTGAGACCCGAGCGGCCAAGGCCGTCCTGATCAGCTCTGTGCCGCCGCTGATGCTGCAGACCGATGCCAACCCCGGCGGCCTGCCGAAAGCGGTGTTCGACGGGTTCCAGGTACAGGTCGCGACGAATCGAGCCCAGTTCTATCGTGATCTCCCCGAGGGGCCCTTCTACGGGTTCAACCGTCCGGGCGCAAAGCCATCAGAAGGAATCATTCAAAACTGGTGGCGTCAGGGCATGATGGGCGGGGCAAAAGCGCACTATGACGGCATCGTCGCCTTTTCGCAGACCGATTTCACCGATGACCTCAAGGAGGTCACGGTGCCGGCCCTCGTGATGCACGGTGATGACGACCAGATCGTTCCCTACGCCGACTCCGGACCTCTGTCGGCAAAGCTTCTCAAGAACGGGAGGCTCATCACGTACAAGGGATTCCCGCACGGCATGCCGACGACGGAAGCGGCGACCATCAACCCCGACCTCCTCGCCTTCTTCAAGGAATAAGAGTTCAGGAGCACGGTATTGGGGCCTTGGGGCCGTCCGCATCCTGCGGTAGGTTCAACGACATGACGTCGACCGGTTGGGAGGCGCTCCCATTCGACGGGTGGCATCCCACCTGCGACACGTTGCACGCCCACTCCCAGCTCCTGGGCAAGCTGACCGTCGCGCTCGCTCCGCCGGAGCCGCAGTTGCAGCACGCCGCGTTGCATGTGACCGCCCGCGGCTGGGAGACCCTGCCTCTGCCGGCACCGGACGGTTCCGGCGCGCTGGTGGTGGCGTTGGACCTCCAACATCACGAGACCGTGGTCGAACACAGCGACGGCCGGACCGAGCGGGTGTCCCTGACGCCGAACCGGTCCGTGGGGGAGGTCACCCGGGAGGTCCTGGCCGGACTCCGTCGTCTTGTGGGTCCCGTGCACATCAATCCGAACCCGCAGGAGGTGTCGTGGAGCGCGCCACTCGACGAGGATGACGAGCACACGACCTACGAGCCCAGCCAGGTGGCGACGTACTTCGCGGCAGCCACCCAGGCGGCGTTGATTCTCGCCGACCTCCGCGCGCCCTACCGTGGGCGGAGCTCCCCGGTGAACGCATGGTGGGGGACGTTCGACCTCGCCGTGAGCCTGTACTCGGGCCGGCAGGTCGATCCACCGTCGAACGACTTCATCATGCGCAACGCCGGCACCGCACAGCAGATCGAGATTGGCTGGTGGCCAGGCGATGCCCGCTACCCCAAGCCGGCCTTCTTCGGCTTTGCAGCGCCGGCGCCCGACGGCTTTGCCAACGGCAATCTGGCGCCGGCGGCGGGCGGATGGAACGACAGCCTCGGGGAGTTCATCTTGGACTGGGACGACGTGATCGCCGCTGCCGATCCGCACGCAATGGCATTGGAATTCGCCCGGGCGGTCGTGGCCCACGCCTGCCTGATCTGTGAGTGGGATCCCGCCTTGGCCGACAGTGCGCAGGGTGTGCCGCCACCGGTGAGTTGACGGATCGTCCGGCCTCACACTGTGTGTCGCCACTGCAGTTCGGGGGATCGAGCTCCAGGAGGATCCTTCCGGTGACCAACCGATCGCCGAGGGCCGTGAAGGCGTCGTTGACCCGCTCGAGGGGAAGGGTGCGGTCGAGCCGAATCCGGAGGCGACCATCGGCCAGTGCCGAAAGAGCCTGGGACATGTCCTTTCTCCGTTCTTGGGTGGAGAGCCGTCCACCGGCGTAGCCAATGAGGCGCTGGCCGTTCCTGTAGACCGGCTGCAACTGCAGGGTGGCCTCGCTGCCGGCACTGGTACCGAACAGAACGAGCCGACCTTCGGGGGACAGAACCGAAAGTGCGGCGCCCGTGAACGGTCCGCCGAGCGGGTCGGTGACGACCGTGGGTGACAGATCCCCCATGGCCTCGGCCGGGCCTGCGGCGTCGGACACCACGACTTCGTCGGCTCCCTGCTCCGTCACTGCGGCTGAGTGCTCGGTGGAACGAGTCTGCCCCCAGACCGTTGCTCCGAGCGAGTGCGCGAGCGAGACGATGGTGCTCCCAACGCCACCCGAGGCTCCCAGCACGAGCACGCGATCCTCAGCGCCGATGCCAGCCAGGTTGACCACGTTCCAAGCGGTGAGCCCGGCCACGCCCATGGCGGCCGCCTCCTCGAGCCCGACCGCCGTCGGTGCGGGCAGCACCGCCTCTTCCGGCACCACCGCCTCCGTGGCGAACACTCCGTCGCGGGTTGTCCCGAGGCCGGCTCCGACGACGACAACCGGGTGGCCGTCGAGGAGCCCGCTGGCCTCTCCTCCCAAGGTGCGGGGAAGCGGGCCATCTTTGGCGACCAGACCCTCCGCGTTGTAACGATCGATCGGATTGACGCCCGCAAATGCCAGCCGGACCCGCACTTCCCCCGGGCCGGGCGCGGGCACGTCCACGTCCTCGACGCGCAGAGGTTGACCGTGTTCCACGAGGCGGGCAGCCCGGGCCATGCCGCTCATCTTGGCGGAACGTGCCGACCCGTTGGGGGGACGCCCCCTCGCACGGGGACGCCCGCCCGTTGGAGGCCCGGGTCTGCACAATTCTTCCCGGGGGTGCCCGAGGGCCCGTGCCCGGGGAGTGGCGGGTCGGTCGCCGGCTCGTCTCTCGACCACCCCACCAGGGCCTTCGCGAAGCGTGAGCGCAACTCCGCCGGGCCGTGATGCCCTCCCGATCCCCTAAAGAAACCCCGGGTTGCTGCCGACAATGTCAACGGCGGATGTGGCCGGGCGTATGTGCGTCGTCCGTTTGGCCTTTGGCGGGGCAGACGCCGAATGAAGGGATCGTGGGTGATGGTCACCGAAGAGGAGTGGCATAGCGAGTTGGCGAAGGCCAAACGCCTGCGCTTCATCAGCCCGATGGCTGGGCTGATCGTTCTCGGAGTGCTCACCGTGCCGGCGCGTGGCCGTCGGCCGGTCCGTCGGGTCGGGCGCGACGACCTACGCGGTGACGGCGGGCGTCCTCGTAGGCCTCTTGATTCCCCTGGTGTACCTGTTGGTCGTCATCAGCGATCGCCAGCAGACAGAAGACCGACGACAAGGTCCGTACGCTCACCCACGAGCTGAGCCAGGCGATCGAGGTCGCCGACCGCGAGGGGATCACCCGGGAGCTGCAGGGGCAGCGCCAGCGCTTCGAGAGCCGCCTGGCCAACGCGCTCGACATGGCCGAAGGCGAGCCCGAGGTCATCGACGTGATTGAGCGGTCGTTTGCGGCCGTCGTGCCCGGACGCGCCGGTCGAGCTCCTGTTGGCCGACAACAGCCACGCCCATCTGCTGCGCATGGCCGGCGTCGGGCCCGACGGCGAGCCGCCCGTCGCTGCAGCGTCGACTCCCCGGACCGCTGCCCCGCCGCCCGGCGGGCCCAGGTGCAGGTCTTCGGCGACAGCGATCATCTCGATGCCTGTCCCAAGCTCCGCAACCGGCCGCAGGGGCGCGTGTCCGCGCTGTGCGTCCCGGTCTCCATCATGGGTCGGACGGTGGGCGTCATCCACGCCACGAACAAGCCCGAGGCGGTGGTCGAGGACGTCCCAGGTTCAGGACCTGACCACCCTGGCCAAGCTGGCCGGGGCCCGCATCGGATTGCTGCGGGTCATGGCGGAGACGCAGTTGCAGGCCTCGACCGACACGCTCACCGGGCTGCTCAACCGGCGGTCCTTCTCCGAGAAGGTGGCCGCAGTGCCGCACGACCTCCACCCCGTCGCGGTGGCGATGGCCGATCTCGACCACTTCAAGAACCTGAACGACACCTACGGGCACGAGACCGGCGACCGGGCGCTGCGCCTGTTCGCCCGCGTCCTGCGCGACTCGCTGCGGGCGCACGACCTGATCTCCCGCTACGGGGGCGAGGAGTTCGCCATCGCCTTCCCCGACTGCTCGGCGGTCGACGCCACCCGCGCCCTCAATACCGTGCAGACCCAGCTCGACGCCGCCATCACGGTCGGTGGGCTGCCCAAGTTCACCTCCAGCTTCGGCATCACCGAGATCGAGCCGGGCGAGGAGCTGGCCGCCGCGCTGCGCCGGGCCGACGACGCGCTCCTGGTGGCCAAGCGCTCGGGACGCAATCAGATCGTCCTGCACGATCCCGGGACGGCGTCGAACGCGCCCGGAGCAACGGGCATCCGCCGGCACGACGGCCGAGGAGTTGGCCCGCGCCGAACGCCTCTGAGTCGCCGACCGGCAACGGCACCTGGTCTTCCGTGGCCGGCGGCACCGCGCCGGATAGCGTCGCCCGGATGTCGGCCGTGCCACTCCGGCGCAACCGCGACTTCGTCCTCCTCCAGACGGGTCAGTTCCTGTCGAATGCGGGCACGCAGGCGACGGCCATCGCCTATCCGCTCCTGGCCCTTGCGCTGACCCACTCCGCGGTCAAGGCGGGTGTTCGTCTCCTTTGCCCGCACCGCCCCCATCGCCGTGCTCGCCATTCCGGCCGGTTTGGCGGCGGACCGCTGGAATCGGCGGGCGCTGATGATCGGGGCCGACGTGCTGCGGGCCGCCGCCATGGCGGGCCTTGCGGTCAGCCTCGTGGTCGGGGGCGTCCCCTTCTGGGTCATCCCGTGCGTGGCGTTCGTCGAGGGCATCGGCAGCCACCGTCTTCAACGCGGCGCAGCCGGGCGCCCTGCGTGCCGTCGTGCCCGACCGAGCAGTTGCCGGAGGCGGCGGGCGCGCAGAGCGGCCGCACGGCGGCCGTGCGCATCGTCGGCCCGCCGCTGGGCGGGGTCCTCGTTCGAAGCCGGCCGCGCGCTTCCCTTCCTGGTCGACGCCTGCTCCTATGCCTGTTCGACGGTCTCGCTCCTGCTCATGCGTGCGCCGTTCCAGGAGGAGCGGCAGCGCGAGCCGGGCTCCGCCCGCCGGCGCGCCGCCGAAGGGCTCTGGCGTTCACCTGGCGACAGCCGTTCCTGCGCACGACGGCGTTCTTGTACGGCCTGTTGAACTTCACCGCCCTCGGGCCTGCTGTTCTGCATCGTGGTCATCGGGCAGAGCGAGGGTCTCTCGGGTGGCGTCATCGGTCTGCTGACCGGCGTGTTCGCCGCCAGCGTCGTCGTGGGCTCGTTCCTGTCGCGCGGCCATCCGGCGCGCCCTCTCCGTCCACGCCGTCCTCGTTCTCGAGGTGTGGGCCTGGTTGGGCTGTGCCGTCTTCCTGGTCTGGCCCCATGCCGTCGTGCTGGCCGTCGGGCTCGTGCCCGGTCGGCCTCGCCGTGCCCTCGACGGACTCGGTCGTGAACGGCTACCGGATCGCCGTCACGCCGGACCGGCTGCTCGGGCGGTCCGAGTCCGTGCGCAGCGCGATCGCCCTGTCGGCCGCGTCGCTCGCGCCCCTTGTGGCCGGGCTTCCTCCTGCAGCACTCGACGCCACGGTGGACGGTGGCCTTCTTCACCGCGTGGGCGTTGGGCCTGGCCCTCTGGGCCACGGCGAGCCGCCGCGCTCCGCGAGCCCGCCACCGCCCGTGCCGCGCCCCGCGGCGGCGTGAAGGCGTCCGCCCACCGGGACCGGCTCCGGCGTCACCGGCACAGGCCGGGCCATAGTGTCGGGCTGCCATGGCCCCTGCCCCCGCTCCTCCGCCATGCCTCCGACGTCACCCCGGAGTGGCTGACCGACGCGCTCCGGCAGGCCGGCGTGTTGGCGGAAGGTGCCTCGGTGCGCTCCTTCGAGACGGCGCCCATCGGGACCGGGCAGATGGCCGACACGACGCGGTTCACCCTGACGCTCGACCAACCCGGAGCCGGCCCCACGAGCGTGGTCGGCAAGTTCGCCTCGGCGGACGACCAGAGCCGCGGCACCGGGCTCGCCCTGCGCGCCTACGAAATAGAGGTCCGCTTCTACCGCGAGGTGGCCTCCCGGGTCGGCGCCCGGGTGCCCGCGGTCTACCTGGCCGAGGTGGAGCCCGAGACGGGGTGGTTCACGCTCCTCATGGAGGACATCGCCGGTGCCGACCCAGGGTGACCAGATCGCCGCCTGCGGTCCCGATGTGGCGGCGGCCGTCCTCGAGGAGATGGCCGGACTGCACGCGCCGTGCTGGGAGGCGCCCGAGCTGGAGCAGCTCGAGTGGCTGCAACCGCCAGACCCCCGAGTCCGACGGCTTCCTGGTCGCCCTGGTGTCCTCGCTGCTCCCCGGCTTCCTGGAGCGCTACGCCGACACGCTCGCCCCCGAGCACCAGGCCGTCTGCCGCACTCTTCGTCGAGCACCTGCCCGCCTACCTGCGGCTGCGGGGCGGGCCGCGCACGGCCAGCCACGGCGACTTTCGCCTCGACAACCTGCTGTTCCAGCCCGGCACGCCCCGACCGGTGGTGGTCGACTGGCAGACGGTGGCGTGGGCCGGGGCCTCCATCGACGTGGCCTACTTCATCGGCGGCTGCCTCAGCGCAGAGGATCGGCGCGCCCACGAGCCCGAGCTCCTGGCGCACTACCACGACGCGCTCTGCCGGCGCGGCGTGCGCGACTATTCGCTGGAGCAGCTGCGCGCCGACGCCCGGCGCGACACGTTCGCCGGGCTGCTGATGGCCATCGTGGCGTCCATGATCGTCCAGCGGACGGAGCGGGGCGACCTCATGTTCCTCACCAGCTCGACCCGCCACGCCCAGCACGCGCTCGACGTCGACGCGCCCGCCCTGCTGCTCGGCGCCGCGTGACCGAGCTCCTGGTGCTCTGCACCGGCAACGCGGCGCGGTCGGTCATGGCCGGGTTCATGTTCGACGCCTTGGGCGACGAGCGTCCCGGCGGGAGCGGGCCGCTCCACGTGGTGACGGCGGGGACCCACACCATCGACGGCCAGCCGATGGGGATGCGGACCCGCACCGCGCTGACGCGTCTCCCCGAGCTCGCCGGGGTCGACTTCCGGCGGCACCGCAGCCGCCAGGTGCACGGCGTCGATCTCGTGCACGCCGAGCTCGTGGTCGTGATGGAAGCCGACCATGTGCGCTTCGTACGGCGCCAGTTCCCGGACGCCGCCGCCAAGACGGCCACCATCCGCTATCTGTGCGAGCACTTGCGTCACCGGCCCCGCCGCCCTGGGCGAACGCGTGGCGGCGCTCGGCCTCGGGGAGGTCGAGCTCGACGACGGCGAGGACGTCCTCGACCCGGCCGGGCACGAGGCGGACGTCTACGCCGCGTGCGTCGACGAGCTGTGGGGGTTGTGCCGGACGCTCGTCACGGTGGTGTGACGGCCGCCGGTCGGATGATCAGTCGGCGTGGACGGAGCGCAGTCCGGCCCAGGCGAGGTCCGCCATGCGGCGCGCCAGCTTCTGCGCCTCCTCGTCGACCTCGGCCTCGGAGTCGGGGCGCTGCGCCATGAAGCGACGGCTGACACCCTCCGCCATGCCCACGATGCCGTAGGCGAGCAGGCGGCGATGGTCGTCGTCGAGGCCGGCGTCGATGAGCGGGTCGATCGCCTCGGCGATGGCGTCCTCGACGGCGCGCAGGGCGCGGCCCAGCTCGAGGTCGTCGGCGTGGTCGCGGCCGTAGAGCAGGCGGAACTCCGCTTCGTGGCTGACCACCAGGCGGAAGTAGGCGGCAAAGCCCAGCTCGACCTGCTGGCGCGGGCCTTCGGCCCGCATGACGGCCCGTCCGATGGCGGTCAGGAGGTCCTGGGCGATGGAGTCGACCAGCTCCAGGTACAGGGCCCGCTTGGAGGAGAAGTGCTGGTACAGCAGCGGCTTGGTCACGCCGGCGGCTTCGGCGATGTCGTCCATCGTCGTGGCGCGGTAGCCCCGTTGCGCGAAGAGCTCGAGCGCGACCGCGACGAGCTGCTGGCGTCGCTGTTCCGCCGTGAGCCGTCTTGAGGACGCCTGGAGCGCAGCCGACATCGCTCCAGGTTACCGAACGGTCAGAGACCAGGCACTCGCTCCAGCAGCGCCGACAGGTGCGCCGGGAGGTCGGCCAGGTTGAAGTGTTCCGCCGCCACCTGATGGTTGTGCGCCAGGAGATGCCCGTCCGGTCGGCCCAGCCAGCGCGCCAGCGGAGCCGGGTCGGCCGCGTCGAACCACTGGAAGCCGAAGGCAGCCAGCTCGGTCGCCACCGGGTACGGGCCGATGGCCAGTGGTCGCCGGTACGTGGCCGACTCCACCGAGGGGTTGCCGAAGCCCTCCCAGAAGGACGGGAGCAGCACGGCGTCGCAGGCCGCATAGGCGTCGGCGATGGAACAGTCGCCGCTGGGCGGGCCGAGCACGACGCGGCAGCGGGCGCGGGCGACCAGGCGGTCGAGCTCGGGGCCGTATCCGTCTTCGGCGGGTCCGAGGAGCCAGTAGGTGGCGTCGAGCGCTTCGGCGAGGGCGATGGCGCCCGCGACGTTCTTGCGCTCCAGGGCGCGCGTGGGCTGCAGCAGCAGCGGGGTCCCATCGGGAACGCCGAGCGCGCGGCGCGTGCCGGCGCGCCCGCCGTGCGCCGGATCCGGGTCGAAGGCGTTGTAGATCGTGGTGGCCCTGATGCCCCGGGTCGCCAGCTCGGCGCGGCTCAGCTCGTTGATGGTCACGTGCGCCCACGCGGCGTCGTCCGGAGGTGGCGCGGCGTGCGCCAGCTGGGGACGCTGCCAGGGCAGGTCGTGATGGTGCAGCACGGTCGGGCGTCCGGCGCAGGCCGTCGCCACGACGGCCTGCGCCCCCGGGTTCAACGGGAGCGAGCAGAGGTTCTCGACGATGACCAGATCGGCGTCGCCCAGCGCGCGCGTCCACCTCGGCGCGTGTCGGGGGCTCCGGCGCGTGCATGGCCAACCCGGGTAGGACGGCATCGGCACCGGCCCCGCGCCCGCGACCGTGCGCACGGTCCAGCCGAGGAGACCCAGCGCACCGGCCCATTTCGCCGCCTCGATCGGCGACCCCGTCCGTCGCCACCGAGCCGGAACGAGACCATGCACGCCGTCGCCACGACCGAACTGTAGGCGTGCAGGGAGAGCCGCTGGCAGGTCGACTAGCGTTGCCCCGATGGCAAAACGGGCACTGATTACGGGCGTGACCGGACAGGACGGCTCGTACCTGGCTGAGTTCCTGCTGGAGCAGGGCTACACGGTGATCGGCATGGTGCGGCGCTCCAGCACGCTGAACTTCGAGCGCATCGCGCACATCCAGGACCAGATCGAGCTCGTTGCCGGGGACCTGCTCGACGAGGTCTCGCTGATCAACATCTTGCGTGATCATCGTCCGACCGAGGTCTACAACCTGGCGGCCCAGTCCTTCGTGCAGACCAGCTTCACCCAGCCGGTCCTGACGGGGGAGACCACCGCGCTGGGAGTGACGCGGATGCTCGACGCCATCCGCCTGGTCGACCCCGAGATCCGCTTCTACCAGGCCAGTTCGTCGGAGATGTTCGGCAAGGTGCAGGAGGTGCCCCAGCGCGAGTCGACGCCGCTGCACCCGCGCAGCCCCTACGGCGTGGCGAAGGTCTACGGCCACTGGATCACCGTCAACTACCGCGAGAGCTACGGGCTGCACGCCTCGTCGGGCATCTTGTTCAACCACGAGTCGCCGCGTCGCGGCCTCGAGTTCGTCACGCGCAAGGTCACCCACGGGGTGGCGCGGATCGCCCACAAGCTCGACGACAAGCTCGCGCTCGGCAACCTCGACGCCCAGCGGGACTGGGGCTATGCCGCCGATTACGTGCGCGCCATGTGGTTGATGCTGCAGCAGGACGGGCCCGACGATTACGTGGTGTCGACCGGTGAGACGCACCCCGTGCGCGAGTTGTGCCGGCTGGCCTTCGACGCCGCCGGGTTGGACTGGGAGCAGCACGTCGTGATCGACGAGCGCTTCCTGCGTCCGGCTGAGGTCGACCTGCTGGTCGGGGATCCCGGCAAGGCGCACGCGGAGCTCGGGTGGCGGCCCGAGGTCGACATTCCCCGCCCTGGTCGCAATGATGGTCGAGGCCGACATGGACCTGGTCCGCAAGAGCCTGCGGTAACCGGGGCCGCCGCGCTCGTCGCCATGCCCATCCCCGCCGCGATCTCGGCCGATCCGGCCGGCGTCCTGGTCGCCTTCGGGGCCGGGATCCTCTCCTTCGTCTCCCCGTGTGTGCTGCCCCTGGTGCCGGGTTACGTGTCCATGGTCTCGGGTCTCTCGGCGGCCGAGCTCGAGGCCGGCGGCGACGGCATCACGCCGTCCGCCGCCCTGGCACCGGTCCTGCGGGGGATCGGCCTCTTCGTGGCCGGCTTCACGGTCGTCTTCGTCGCGCTGGGAGCGACGGCCTCCAGCATCGGCCGGCTCCTCAGTGCCCACGAGGTCATGCTGGCCCACCTGAGCGGGGTCGTCATCATTCTGCTCGGCGGCGTGATGCTCCTGGCCGCCCTGCCGGCGCGGGTGTGGGCCCACGCCGGCGTCGGGACCCTGGGCGTCGTGTCGCGGGTTACCGGTGAGCGGCGATTCGACGTGCGCCCGTCGCGGCTCGGGGTCTGGGCGGCGCCGCTCATGGGCATGGCCTTCGCCTTCGCCTGGACGCCGTGCATCGGGCCCATTCTCGGGGTCGTGCTCGGTCTCGCCGCGCACAACGGCACACTGCCCGGCGGTGTGCTGCTGCTTTTCGCATACTCGCTGGGACTGGCGGTGCCCTTCGTGCTCGTGGGCCTGGCCTTCGGGCGGCTCACCGCCGCCTTGACCCGGGCCCGCCACTGGCTCTGGGCCGTTGAGCTCGTGGCGGGCGCGGTGCTGATCGCCTTCGGCGTTCTGCTGCTGACGGACAACATCAGCTGGGTGTCGTCGCAGCTGTCGAATCTCCTCAACAACCTCGGCCTCAGCCGCCTGTCGAAGAGTTAGCCCGTGGCCGGCGCCGCGACGGTGCTGCGCCGGCGGATCGCGGCGTTTCAGGCGGGAGCCCAGGCCCCCGTCCTGGTCGCGGTCGACGGGCGCTCGGGAACGGGCAAATCCACTCTGGCGCAACGCGTGGGTGCGCAGGTCGCCGTCCTCGTCCTCGACGCCAGTTGACCATTCATGCGCGCTCGGTCAGCACATCGGCGAAGGTGCGTGCGAAGGTGTGGGCGTCGCCGGGCCAGCGTGCCGAGACGTAGCTGCCGTCGCGCACGACCCAGGCCGGCGTCTGATCGTCCACGGTGTCGCGGGCGCGCCCGCTCTTCTTACGTCGCCAGTTCGGAGAGCCCTTCTCCACGTCGGCGAAGTCGGCGGGGTCGGCCAGGGCCCGCGTCACCTCTTGTTGTACCGACAGGAAGCCCCAGCGCTGCCCCGGCTCCTCGATGTAGGTCCGGTAGTAGGAGGAGTCCCAGAATCGCGTGTAGCGGGCGATCCCCCAGGCCCGCCGCTCCAGCTCCCACGTGAGCGCCGTGGTGCGCCGGCCGTACAGCACGGAGCGTCCGGTGAGGGGATCCACGGCCCGCGCCGCCACCAGGACGCCGTGGCAGATGGCGCCGACGGGTTTGTCGGCGCGGAACGCGTCGACGGCCATCTGCTGCACCTCGGGGCTCTCCAGGTAGGGCCGCATTCCGCGCGCCCGGTGCCCACCGGGCAGCACCAGCGCGTCGTAGTCGCTGCGCCGGGCCGCGCCCCAGTGCAGCGGCGACCCGAACGCGGCGTCGCCGGCCAACGCGGCGTAGGCGCGCCGGGCGTCGGCGTTGGCCCGCAGGACGCGCCCGACCACGGTGAGGCGTCGTACCCCGGGGATGGCGCCCCACGGGTCGAGGCCCTGGCCGGTCACCATGAGGTCGTCGGCCCGCCCGGGCCGGCCCGACGGTGTGGCGAAGACGACGTCGTGGCCCGCCGCCGACAGCACCTGCCAGCTGACCGCCACCTCGGTCGGGTCGAAGTCGATGGCGGGCAACGGCATGAGGACGGTCACCATCGGCGGCAAAGACACTACCGACGAGCACCGCGTGGACCACGAGCACCGCCGGGGCACCGGGGTTAGCGTTGTGGCGCATGTCCGAGACCGACACCGCCCCGGATCCGATCTTCACGCCCGACGACGGGCTGGACGAGCTGTGGGTGCGGGCGTACCAGGGCGAGGTCCTGGGCGAGCTGCTGTTCGGAGGTATCGCCGAGCAGATCGGGGACCCCGACCAGGCCGCCAAGATGCGGGTGCTCGCCACCCTGGAGCGGCGCACCAAGGAGGCAACCGCCCCGGCGCTCGAGCGGGCCGGCATCCCCACCGACCCCGATCCCGAGATGGAGGTCCTGGCGACGGCCCTTCTCCCGGGGGCGCTGGCCATGAGCTGGAGCGACCTGATGGGCACCATCGGCCCCATCACGCCTGCAGTACATCCCCCTCTACCAGCGCATCGGCGAATTGAGCCCGGCGGAGCGGGAGACGGCCGACCTGCTGGTGGCCCACGAGGAGGCACTCCGCGAGTTCGCCCGTGCCGAAATCGCCGGTGATCAGGCGGGTTCGCTCGAGAGGATCACCGCCCTGGCGCATATGCGCTGACGCACCACCCGGGCCCCGCCGCCCGGGCCAGGCGGCCCGGCTTCCCGGACCCCCGCTTGGAACCCTGGTACCCACCCCCCCTACCATGGTGAGGCACGCCATGGCCCCTGTCGTCCACTTTCGTGCCGCGGTCGCACTCGCCGGCCGCTTCCCTGCCCTCGCCGGGGTCGATCTGTCTCTCGACCAGGGCGAGGTGGTCGTCGTCGTGGGCGCCAACGGTGCCGGCAAGACCAGCCTGCTGCGGGCCTGTGCCGGATTGCTGCCGGTGACCTCGGGTGAGGCCACCGTCCTCGGCGTCGACCTGACCACGGACCACACGTCGGTGCGCCGTTACGTCGGCCTTCTGGGGCATGCCGCCCCGCTCTACGACGACCTCAGCGCGGCGGAGAACGTCCAGTTCGCCGTGCGCGCGCTCGGCCTGCCCACGGCGCAGGCCGATACGGCGCTCGAACGCCTGGGCCTGACCGGTCGCCTGCGTACGACACCGGCCGGTCGGCTGTCGGCCGGCCAGCGTCGTCGCGTTGCGTTGGCCGCGCTCCTAGCCCGACGTCCCGCGCTCTGGCTGTTGGACGAGCCCCACGCCGGGCTCGATGCCACCTCGCGCGTCCTGCTCGGGCAGCTGATCGGCGACGCCGTCGTCGACGGGGCGACCGTGTTGCTGTCGTCGCACGAGCCCGAGCTCTCCGTTCCGCTGGCCGACCGGGTCGTGTCCATGGGCGGCGGGCGTGTGACGGGGGAGCAGCCCGGAGGGCGACGGGTCACCCTGACGGCGGTGCCCACCGCCTTAGCCCGGTCGGCACGCGCCACAGGGGCCACCCATGTGGCATGACGCGGTGCTGGTGGCCGGCAAGGATCTGCGCATTGAGGCGCGCGCCCGTGTCGCGCTGTGGCAGGTCGTGCCCTTCGCCGTCCTCGTCCTCGTCCTGCTGGCCTTCGCCATCGGCCCGGACCAGGCGTCGCTGCGCCATGCCGCCCCGGGGATCTTCTGGGTCGCCCTGCTCTTCTCGACGGTGCTGGCCATCCAACGCAGCGTGGCCGTCGAGTCGGGGGAGGGCACGCGCGACGGGCTGCGGCTCTCGGGCATCGACCCGGCGGGCATCTTCCTGGGCAAGGCGGCCGCGGTCGGGCTCCAGCTCCTGGCGCTCCAGGTCATTTTGTGGGCAGGCGTGACCTTCCTCTTCGACGTGCAGGTCCACGTGGTCTGGCTGGCGGTAGTGGCCAGCTTGCTGGCCACCGTCGGTCTGGCCTGTGCCGGCGTTCTCTACGGCGCGCTGTCGGCCGGCCTGCGCGTGCGCGACACGCTGCTCCCCCTGCTCGTGCTGCCGGTGCTCGCCCCGATTCTGCTGGCGGGTTCCAAAGCCTGGGAGGCCGCGCTCAGCGGCAACGCCGCGTCGGGGACGCAATGGCTCAAGATCCTCGTGCCCTTCGCGGTGATCTACCTCGTCGTCGGTGTCGTCGTCTACGGCCCACTTCAGGAGGCGGCATGACCGCACAGGCAATCGTGCCCCGCCGGCGGCGCTGGCTCGACGTCGTCGGCGTCCTCGGCGTCGTTGCCTTGGGCTTCACGGTGTGGCTCGGCCTGTGGGTCACGCCGCCCGACGTCGTGCAGGGGAACCTCGCCCGTCTTCTTTACGTTCACCCGGCGGTCGCCACGGTCGCGCTGTACTGGGCGGGCGGCGTCGCCGCCGGCGGCAGCCTGCTCTACCTGTGGCCACGGACGCGCTCGTTCTTCTGGGACCGCCTCGCCGCGTCCGCCGTCGAGGTCGGGGCGGTGTTCTCGGCGCTCACCCTGGTGACGGGGTCGCTGTGGGGTCGGCCAGTGTGGGGGGTCTGGTGGACGTGGGACGCCCGCCTGACGTCGACCGCCCTGCTCTTGTTGCTCGAGATCGGTTACCTGGCCCTGCGGCGCGTTCCCGCCGATCTGGATGTCCGGGCCAAACGCTGCGCCGTCGCCGCACTGCTCGTCGCCGTCGACGTGCCGATCGTCCACTTCTCGGTCGACTGGTGGAACACGCTGCACCAGGGCGGGACGATCCTCGATCCGGGGTTCGCCTTGCACGTGCACGGCATCATGCTGTGGACCATGGGCCTCTCCTTCGTGGCCTTCACCTTGGTCTTCGTATGGCTGCTGGGCGTGCGGTACCAGATCGAGGTGCTCCAAGACGCAGTGGGTGACCAGGAGCTCGAGGTCTCGCTGTCCGAACGCTGGAGTGAAGACGCAGAGCTCGTGGGTGTCGCCGGCGGGCCGGCGGCGGACGGGGGTGGTGGCGCTCCGTGAGTTACGTCGATGCCGGTTATGCCGCCGCGCTCGGCACCATGTTGGTCTACGCCGTCAGCCTGGTGCTGCGTCGTCGGCGCTGGGAACGGGCACTGAAGATGTCGGAGCCCGCTGTCGAGCAACTCGGCGCGCCGGTCCGCGGCGAGCAGTCGTGACTGATACGACCACCGAGCCGAGCCAGCAGCCCAACCCGCCCAAGTCCGAGGTCCATCAAGGCCCGGCCATGCCCCCTTTGCGCCCGCGGCGCAAGATGAGTCGGCGGGTCTTCGCCGTCTTCGTCCTCTTGGCGGTTGCGCTCGTCTTCCTGCTCGTCGAAGGACTGGGGAGCTCCCTGAACTACTTCGACACCGTGAATCAGGCTCTGGCCAACAAACACTCGCTCGGTACCCAGACGTTCCGCCTGGAGGGCACCGTCGTCCCGGGCACCATCCATCCCACTACAGCGGGATCGAACTTCAGCATCTGCCAAGGCGCCCACGTGATTCACGTCGCCAACACGGGCAGCCCGCCCCAGCTCTTCGCGGCGCGGGTTCCCGTGGTCGTGGTGGGCCACTTCGCATCGGACACTTCCCCAAAGTTCGTCTCGAACTCCATCCTCATCAAGCACTCGCCGACGTACACAGCCGACTACCCGAACCGGGTGAAGAAGACGGCGACCGGCCCGGTCTGCTGATGCTGGACGCCAACCTGGGGACGATCGGCGTCTGGCTCGCCTTCTTGGCCTGCATCGCCGGCATCGTCGTCAGCATTGTCGGGCTCGTCACTCACTACAGGCTCGCCGCGGGCGCGCGAGTCCGGCTTGCACGCGCCGGTGGATCGGACGGCAACCGACGCCAGGCTGCTGGCACCGGTCCTCATTGTCGGCGCGCTCCTCGCCACCGGCGCCATGGAGCATGCCCTTGTCACGCACGACTTCTCGCTGGTGTTCGTAGCCCAGAACAACAGCACCGTGACGCCGCTGCTGTACTCCATCACCGGGATGTGGTCCGCGCTCGCTGGGTCGATCCTTCTGTGGGGCCTCGTGCTCGCGGCCGTGTCGGGCATCTTCGTGTGGCGTTACCGGACCCAGGCGGACGATGCGGTGATCCGCTACGCCACCCTCGTCCTCTACGTGGTGTCGGCCTTCTTCTTCGGCCTGATGGCCGGGCCCGCCAACCCCTTCGTGACCGCCCCGGGAGTGACGCAGGGGCTCGGGCCCAACTCGCTCCTCCAGGACAACCCGCTCGTGGCGATCCACCCGCCACTCCTCTATATCGGATTCGTCCTCTTCACCGTGCCGTTCGCCTTTGCCATCGGCATGCTGGCGACGGGCCGGGTGGGCGATCGCTGGCAGATCGAGTGCCGGCGCTGGACGTTGGTGGCCTTCACCTTCCTCTCCGTCGGCATCGTGCTCGGTGCATGGTGGTCGTACCAGGTGCTCGGTTGGGGCGGATTCTGGGGGTGGGACCCGGTGGAGAACGCCGCGTTGCTGCCGTGGCTCTGCGGGACGGCCTACCTCCACTCGACGCTCGTCCAGGAGCGGCGCGGCCTCATGCGGGTCTGGAACCTCTCCCTGTCGATCGCGACCTTCGCGCTGACCATCCTCGGCACCTTCCTGACCCGGTCCGGGGTGATCAACTCGGTCCACGCCTTCTCCGAGTCGGACCTCGGGCCGTTGCTCATCGGGTTCTTCTTCGCCGTGGTCATCCTGGGCTTCGGGCTCATCGCCTGGCGCGGCGACCGCTTGCGCTCTCCGGGTGGCATCGACGCCCCGCTCGGACGGGAGGGTGCGTTCCTGCTCAACAACGTGCTCTTCGTCGGCTTCGCCTTCGTCGTGCTGCTCGGGACCTTGTACCCGCTCCTCTACCAGGCGGCGACTCAGCAGCAGGTCAATGTGGGCGCGCCGTTCTTCAACACCGTGGCCATTCCGGTCGGCCTGACGCTGCTGTTCCTCATGGCCGTGGCACCGGTGCTCAGCTGGCGCAAGATCAACGGCTCCGTGCTGTGGCAGCGCCTGGCGATTCCGGTGTGGATCGGTGTGGGCACCGTCGTGCTCTGCGTCGCCTTCGGCCTGCGCGGCGTGGGCACGCTGGTCGGCTTCGGACTGGGCGCCATGGCGGCGGCCACCGCGGCACGCGCCCTCGTCCTGTCCGTGCGGGCCGCCCACGCCGCGGCACGTCGGCCTGTGGCGCGGCCTCGTGGGCCGAGCCAACGGCGGCATGATCGTGCACCTGGGCGTCGTCCTGCTCGCGGTCGGCATCATTGCGGCCACCTCCTACCGGCATCAGGCCGAGCTGGCTCTCCACAAGGGAGAGGTGGTCACCTACGACGGTCACCGCTTCGAGTTCGAGGGACTGCGCACCGTGAGCTCGCCGTCCCGCACTTCGCAGGAGGCGCTCGTGAAGGTGGATGGGGCAGTGTTCGCACCCGCCACGACCAGCTTCGGCAGCGCGCTGTCGGAAGTGGGGACGCCGGCGATCGATTCGGGTCTCTTCGGCGACGTCTATCTCACGTTCGATGTCGTCGGAGGGCTCGGGGCTTCTTCGGGGAACCAGGCCATCAACAATCTGCCGCAAGGCTCGGTCGGCATCGGCGTGGTCATCGAGCCGTTGGTGGTCTGGCTGTGGGCCGGCGGCCTGCTCATCGGCGTGGGTGGCCTGCTGGCGCTGATCCCCGGGTCGCGGCGGCGCCCCACCGACCCGGCTTCGGCGTCGCCGGATCTGGTCACGGGCGCGACCCCGGCGCCGCCACGCGAGCGGGACGCCGCGCCCGAGCCGGTGGGCGCACTCGTGGCGCGGGGCGCCGCGGGCCCGGCGTGAGCAGGCGCCGTCGCCACGCCACCCGGTGGGTGGCGGGCGCCGTCCTCCTCGTCCTGGTCGTCGTCGGCATCGTCCTGGCCACCCGCACCCCCCAGGAGGCCACCGCCGTCCAAAGCCGCGCTGCTCGGCCGGCAGGCGCCGGGCTTCACCGGCACCGACCTCACGACGGGGGCTCCGGTCTCGCTGTCCTCGCTGCGGGGCCACTACGTCGTGGTCAACTTCTTCGCCAGCTGGTGCATCCCCTGCCAGGAAGAGGCGCCCGACCTCTCGCGCTTCCACTTCGAACAGACGCACGCGACCGATGGAGCCGACATGGTCAGCGTCGTGTTCCACGACACGACGTCCACGGCACGCGCCTTCCTCGAGAAGAACGGCGATCTGTGGCCCGCCGTCAGCGACCCCGGCGGCGCCATCGCCGAGCGCTACGGGGTCACCGGCCCGCCCACCACGTTCTTCATCAATCCCGCCGGCAAGGTCACCGCCGTGCTCGTGGGCCCGGCCACGCAGGCCAATCTCGACTCCTTCCTGAAGGCGGCGCGGACGGAACAGGCCGGCGCATCCGGTGGCTGACCGCTTGAAGCGCCTGCCGCTCTGGTTCCGGGTGGCCCTGCCCGTGGCAGTCCTCATCGTTGCGCTGGTGATCGGCAGCGGCGCGCTGGATTCGGCGCCGCCGACGGCGGGGCAGCGGGCGGCTGCGCTCGAGGCGGACGTGCGCTGCCCGTCCTGCACGGACGTGTCGGTGGCGGAGTCGAACGCCACGACGGCCATCGCGGTTCGCCATCAGATCGAGAGCATGGTGGCGGCGGGGCAGTCCAACGCCGACATCGACCAGACCCTCGTGTCCGAGTACGGCCAGACGATCTTGCTGGTTCCCCCGGACGCCGGTGGCGTCCCCCTCATCTGGATCATTCCCATCGTCCTCGGCGCCGGCGCGCTGGCGGGCGTGGGCGTCCTGTTCTGGCGCCGCAGCCGCGCCTTCGGTGCGCTGAAGGCGGAAGAGGTCGAGGTATGACGGTCGACGGATCGCCGACGACCGATCGGTCGGAACGCGAGTCCCGCGACGAGCGCTGGTACCTGACGGACGAGCGCGAGTTCCTGCAGCGGTCCCTGGCCGATGCCGACCGTGAGCGCGAGGCGGGGGACCTGTCCGTCGAGGATCACGCGGTCCTGGTCGGCCGCGACCGCGCCCGTTTGGCCGAGGTGGAGGGGGAGCTGGCGGCCCTCGACGCCGCGGCGTCGCCGGTGTCGCCGGCGTCGCCGGCGCGGCCCGAACCGGCTCAGCCCGAACGCCCGCCGATGCCCTGGTGGCGCCGGCTGGGGATCGTGGCGGCGTGCCTGCTCATCGTCGCCGGCTGTGTCATTTTGGTCACGCACTTCGTGCAGGCGCGCCAGCCCGGCCAGGCCTCGTCGGGCAGTGTGACCGTGTCACAGGCCCAGCTCATCGAGCAGCAGTTGGCGCAAGCCGACGCGCTGAACCAGCAAGGCAGCACCAAGGCGGCGCTCGTGCTCTACGACAAGGTGCTCTCCGAGGACCCGTCCAACCCGCATGCCCTGGCCTACGCCGGCTTCCTGCAATGGAACGTCGGGAGCACCGCCAGCGTGGCGTCGCTCACCAGGATCGGGCGATCCGAGATCGAAACGGCCATCAAAGAGAATCCGACCTACGGCCAGGCCCACCTCTTCTACGGCCTGGTCCTCGAGAACCAGGACCACAACGCCGCCGGCGCCGTGGCGCAGTTCAACGACTTCCTCGACGATGCCCCCCCGGCCGCCGAGCTGCCCCAGGCCGCACCGCTGGTCAGCGGCGCCTACAAGGCGGCCGGCGTGCCGCTTCCCGCCCAGTTCAGCACGGGCGCGAGCTCAACCTCAACGACGACCTCAGCTCCGTAGCGAGCGCAGGTCGGCGACAACACGCGGGAACTCCCGGGCGAACGCGCCGCAGTCCTCGTCGGTGGTCGTCCAGCCGACGCTGAGCCGCAGCGAGTGGCTGGGGTCGACGCCCATGGCCTCGAGCACCGGGGAGGGCTCGATGCTCTCTGACGAGCAGGCGGAGCCGGAGTGGACCGCCACACCCGCCCGGTCCAACCCGATCAACACCGGCTCGGCCTCGACCCCCTGCACGCCGAGGCAGACCAGATGAGGCAGCCGTGCCGGTGGCGCGGGTCCCACCACAGTCACCCCATCGACGGCCAGCGCAGCCTCCACGAGGGAGGCGATCTGCCGCCGGGCGTTGGCTGATTCGGTGTCCACGGAGGTGTGCTCCTCCGTGGACAACGCCGCCGCGGCGGCACCGAAGGCGAGCAGGGCCGGCAACGCCTCGAGCCCGGCGCGTCGGCCGCGCTCCTGCTCCCCGCCGACGAGAAGCGGCTCGAATCGGCTGCCGCGTCGCACGATCAGCGCACCGGCACCGGGCACCCCCCCCAGCTTGTGCGCGCTGATGCTCACGAGGTCGGCATCGAGCGCACCCAGGTCCATGGGCACGTGCCCGCAGGCCGCGGCCGCGTCCACGTGCACGGTGACACCGGCCTCCCGGCACAGCGCCACGACCTGCTGCACGGGCTGGAGCGTGCCGACTTCGTGGTTGCCCCATTGGCAGTGCACGAGTGCGGGGGGCAAAAGGGTGCGCGAGCGCAGGCGCTGCTGCAGTGCGTCGAGCTGCAGCCGGCCCGTACCGTCCACCGCGATGTCCTCGGTCGGGGCCTGGCGCGCCGAGGCGTCCCGGACGGCCGAGTGCTCCACGGCGGCACAGAGCACGGGCTGGCCGGCTGCTGCCCTGGTGGCGCCCCAGACAGCGGCATTGATGGACTCGGTTGCCCCCGAAGTGAAGACCACCTGGCGCCCTGCCACCCCGACCAGCTCGGCGACCTGGCGGCGGGCAACCTCGAGGGCGTCGCGGACAATGCGACCCTCTTCGTGCAGCCGGCCCGGGTCCCCGGCCGGGAGGGTGACCCACTGTGTCAACGCGGCGACCGCCCCGGGCCGCGGCGGAGTGGTGCTGGCGTGGTCGAGATAGGCGCGCGCCACCGGTGGCTCAGGCAGAGGCGGTGCAGGCGTCGTCGCCCCGCGCCCGCGAGGAGAGGATCACCGGCAAGGCCTGCCGCGATGCCGTGCCGCAGAGCCCCGACAACAGCCCCTTGACCATGCCGCGGTCCACCGCGCACAGAACGGGGTTGGTGCTGCTGGCGTCGCCGAACGGGCACTGCTCGGCGACGACCGCGGTGGTCTCGCCGCGGTCCTCGGCGTGCGCCGCGAAGCCGTGGGCCGTCAGCGTCTCGGCCACCACGTGCATGGCGGCACGCACCGTCCGCTGACCCTCGTTCGGCGTCATGCGCGAGGCCAGGGAGCGTCCGTACTCCTCGCCGACGTGCGCCGCCATCTCTTCGGCCTCCTCCGGTCCGAGCCGCCGCATCGCCTCACCGAGGAGGCGCATGAGGAGGTCGTCGCGCCGTTGCATGAGGCCGAGCTGGAGCTCCTCCTCCACGCAGAAGTAGCGCTTGGAGGGGCGACCGGCACCGGCGGCATGGCGCCCCGTCTCGACCCTGACGTAGCCCCCGTCGACCAGCCGCTGCAGGTGGTGGCGGGCCACGTTGGGGTGCAACGAGAAGGCGCGGGCAACCTCACTCGCGGTGGCGCCGGGCACGGCGCGCACGTGCAGGAAGATGTCACGGCGGGTCGGATCTCCGAAAGCCGCCGCGACCGCTGCGACGGCGGCGCTGAACCGGCCGTCGTCGGCACCAGCTGGTCGTTCGGTCTCCGCGGTGATCGGAGCGGTGCTCACGCTGGGTAGTCTACCGAGGGATCAGTCCCTCCAGCAGGGGCGACGCCGACAGCGTCCCCGCGGTGTGGGTAACCCGATCCCACCCGAGACGAGGGAGTGCATGGCAGCAGACCAATCACAGCTGGAGGCCGCAGTGGGCGCGGTGCGCGATCCCGAGATCGGTCTGACGCTCGGTGACCTCGGCCTGGTGCGATCGGTCCGGCCTCGCCGCCGCCGGGTGCAGATTGAGGTGGCGCTGCCGGTTGCCGCCTGGCCCGGCACCGAGGAGCTCGCCGAGGACATCCACCGGGCTGCCGGTTCCGTGGCGGGCGTGGAGGAGATCGAGCTCGACTTCGTGGTGATGAACGACGAGGAACGAGCCGAGCTGCGGCACCGGTTGCGCGCCGGCATGGTCGGCAACGTCGACCAGGGCGGTCAAGACGGCCACGGAGACGACCACGCCGGGCATGGCCACGCGCCCGCCGCACCCATGCCGGCCTTCCTCGGACCGGAGTCCACCACGCGCGTGATCGGTGTGTCGTCGGGCAAGGGTGGCGTCGGCAAGTCCACGGTGACCGTGAATCTGGCCATCGCACTCGCTCAGGCGGGCCGCCGGGTGGGGTTGCTCGACGCGGACGTGTACGGCTTCTCGGTTCCCAAGATGCTCGGGACCGACCACGACCCGATCATCATCGGCGACATGGTGATCCCGACCTCGGCCCACGGCGTCAAGTGTCTCTCCATGGGGTACTTCGTCCCAGACGACCAGCCGGTGATCTGGCGCGGTCCGATGTTGCACAAGGCGATTCAGCAGTTCCTGACCGATGCGTACTGGGGAGAGCCCGACTTCGTGCTCATCGACATGCCGCCGGGCACGGGCGACGTCGCGCTCACCCTCGCCGAGGTGATGCCGCGGGCGGAAATCATCGTCGTGACCACCCCTCAGGCGGCGGCCCAGCGGGTGGCCCAGCGCTCGGCCTTCGCCGCTCGGCGCCTCAAGCTGTCGGTGCGCGGCGTCATCGAGAACATGAGCTGGTTCACGGGTGACGACGGAAAGCGCTACGAGCTCTTCGGCAGCGGCGGGGGTGCGACGCTCGCCGCTGATCTCGGGATCCCTCTGCTCGGCAGGATCCCGCTCGTCAACGCGGTGCGCCAGGGCGGCGACGAGGGTCGTCCGGTCACCGCGGTCGATCCGGACAGCGAGACGGCGCAGGCGTTCCGGGCCATTGCGGAGAAGCTGGCCGCCCTCGGCCCGGCCCGGGTCTACCGGCGGGAGCTCACCCTGCGTTGAGTCTGAGGGCCCGGGCGGGGGTCAGACCCCACGTGCGGTTGGCCATGTCGCGGGCGTTGCCGTGGAAGAGCACGACCTGATCGCGCCCCGACCGTTTCGCCTCGTACATGGCGTTGTCGGCGTCGCGCAGCAGCGCGGCCGGCGAGGTCGACCCGTCGGCGGTCATGACGACGCCGACGCTTGCGGTCACCACGAGCTGCCCGCCACCGATGGCCACCGGTGCGCTCAGTCCCGTGCGGATGCGCTCGGCCATGTCGAGCGCATCGTGTTCATGGTCGACCTCTGCGAAAGCCACGAACTCGTCGCCGCCGAAGCGCGCCACCAGGTCGACGCCACGCGTCATGGACGTGAGCCGGTTGGCCATCTCGCACAGGACGCGGTCGCCGGCCGAGTGGTCCGCCCGGTCGTTCACCAGCTTGAAGCGGTCGAGGTCGACGAAGAGCACGGCCAAGGCGGCCCGGCGGCGGCCGACATGGTGCATTGCCTCCTCCAGGCGTTCCATGAACAAGGTGCGGTTGGCCAGGCCGGTCAGCCCGTCGTGCGAAGCCTGGAAGGCGATCTGCTCGGCCATCTCACAGCGCTCGATGGCCAGCCCGACCATGCCGGCCAGTTGGTCGAGCTGGCGGAGCTCCTCGCTGCCGAAGTACGGCATGGAGGGACTGATCTTGACGGCCAGGGTGTGGGTGGCGCCGCTCCGGGTCTGCACGCCGATCCGTCGCTGGCCGGTCCGGGGGTTGTCCGCCTGCCAGGCGTCGGGCCCGTCGTCGTCGCTCCACGAGGGAAAGCGAGCCACGACCGTGCCGTCGCCGGCGAGGAGGGCCGCCCAGGACGCGCCGACCAGCGCGCACACGTGGGGCAACAGGTGCTCGGCGACGTCACGGGAGTCGCCGGCGGACACCAGCTCAGCGACGGCCAGCCGGAAGGCGACATCCTCGTCGCGGCTCAGGAAGACGCGGAGGAAGGAGGGGAGCACGAGGGCCACCAGGAACAGGACGCCCATCACCACGGTCAGCGCCTGCGTGACGAGTTCGACGGTGGGGCCTTGCAGTCCGAGGGCGGCCACGACCACTTGGATCTCGAGCCCCACCACGGCGATCGCCAGGAGGTGCATGCGCGAAGCCGCGATCGTTGGTTCGCCGCGGCCGGCCAGGAACAAGGACACGACCACGTAGCCGCAGAGGAACCCGAAGGCCACCAGGAACGAGATCCGATAGGCCAGGAAGTGCGGCGGCGCCGCAAAGCCCGGTGCCGGCAGGTACTTCAGGGTGAACGTGAAGAGCACGATGCCGACGGTGAGGAGCACGGCCAACGAGCGGACGGGGCGGCTGGGCGTGCGGAACGTCGCCGCAAAGCGGAACAGGCAGTAGGGCATCACCAGGAGCAGGGCGATGAGCGCCTTGGCCACGTTCTGGTTGGTGACGAGCCCGGGGTCGATCTTGAGGGCCAGCGACAGGCCGCCGAGAATGGCAAACGACAGAGCGACCCAACCGGCGCCGCGGATGCGGTGGCGAACCCACTGCAGCATCGTCAGCGCGGCCAGGAGGACGAATTCCACCAGCGAGACGTTGGACAGAACGTGCGTCCAGTGAGTCACCCTGTGTGTCCTTCCTCCGCTGCTTCGCCCATATCGCCAAACTGCAGCGGATACCCGCCGGGCCGGCCAGACCCGAAACTGCGCCGTGATGGTACCCCTCGCCGTCCTCCGTGGGAAACGTCGGCACCCTTGGCCCGGGCGGACCCGCCTCCCGGTGGCGGTCCCCTGAGGCTGGATACTGTGGGCCGCGACGAGGGGAGGTGGCATGGCGCAGGATTGGGCACGGCCGGTGGTGCATTGGGAGATTGAGGCCAAGGACCCCGAGCGGCAGCGCGCGTTCTACGCGGGCCTCTTCAACTGGCAGATCGGCGAGGGCTCCATTATGGAGATCCCGGCCGGCATCGGTGGCCCCGAGCCCGGTCCCGGCGGGCACATCCGGGCCGGCGAGCGTTGCGGCGTGACCCTCTACGTGCAGGTGGCCGACCTGCGCGCCTCCCTCGAGCGCTCGGTGGCGCTCGGTGCCACCATCGTCGCCGAGCCCTTCGACGTCCCGGGCGGTCCCACGCTGGCCGGCATCACCGACCCCGAGGGCAATCCAGTGATGCTGGTGCAGGCCTGACCGTGTCGATCGTCGAGCTCACCACGTTCAGGTTGGCCGAGGGCGTGACGGAAGAGTCGTTCCTCATGCTGGACCGGCGCGTCCAGACCGAGCTGGTGCCCAACCAGCCCGGCTTCATGCGGCGCACCACGGCGCGGCACGGTGACGATTGGCTGGTGGTGACCCTGTGGTTCACCGACGATGCCGCCGCGGCCTTCCAGCGCGCCGTCGACGGTCACCCGGTGCAGGCCGCGTTCGAGCAGGCGCTCGAGGCCGGCACCTTCCACCTGGCCCGCTACAGCACTCTGGACTGACGTGGAGCTCACCGAGCTCAAGGTGACCCGCTACGCGGTGCACGACCGTGTCGCCACCATCACCCTGCACCGGCCGGAGCGGCTCAACGCCTGGACCGGCCGCATGCACACCGAGTACCGCTGGCTGTTGCAGCACGCCGCCACCGACCCGGGTGTCCGGGTCATCGTGGTCACCGGTTCGGGTCGCGGCTTCTGCGCCGGTGCGGACGCGCGGGCGCTGGAGGGTCATGTCGAACGCGGCGGGTACGACGCCGGGTTGGGCGACGACGTGGCCATGCCCGGCTACGGCGTCCGGCCCGAGTTCGACGCCGACTTCGCCTCCCAGTTCGGCATCCCCAAGCCCATCATCGCCGCGGTCAACGGGCCGGCCGCCGGGGTCGGCCTGGTGCTGGCGTGCTACTGCGACCTGCGCTTCGCGGCCGAAGGGGCCAAGCTGACCACGTCGCACGGCCGCCTGGGGCTGCCGGCCGAGTACGGCCTGTCGTGGCTGTTGCCCCGCCTGGTCGGCGTCACCCGGGCCGCCGACCTTCTCCTGTCCAGCCGCGTCGTTCTGGCCGACGAGGCCGAGCGGCTCGGGTTGGTCAACCGGGTGCTGCCGCCCGAGGAGCTCCTGCCTTTCACCTACGCGTACGCCGGGCGGCTCGCCACGGAGATCGCGCCTTCGTCGTTGGCCGCGACCAAGCTGCAGCTCTACCGCGACCTGCACGGGGATGTCGCCTCGTCGGTGCGCGACGCCGGCTCCCGCATGGCCGAAATGATGGGGCGCGCCGACTTCGCCGAGGGCGTGGCCGCGCTGACGGAGAAGCGCACGCCAGCCTTCCCGGACCCGCCGGTCTGAGCGACGGGCGGGGAATCAGGCGTCGACGCCGGCCGGAAGCTTGGCCGGGTCCCAGCCGAGCAGGGCCACCGCCTGGCGGAAGGCGAACCGATCGGTCATGCCGGCCACGTAGGTGACGGCGGCGCGCACCGCACCGGCACTCCCGGCGACGACGTCGACGGCCTCCAAGGACGCCGGGCCGTGGTCGGTCACGAGGTGCGGCCGGTCCGAGAAGTGCTCGACCAGGGCCCGCAGCACGCTGATCACGGCGTCGCCCTGGCGCAGTGAGGCATCGCGCAGGTAGATGCGCTCGTAGTTGCAGGTCCGGAAGGCCGCCAGCGCCTCGGCCTCTTCCTCTTCCATGCCGACCTGGCCGGTGCGCAGTGACGCAGAGACCACGCCGTTGATGAAGGCACCCAGCTGGGCGCTACGGCGCTCGCCGCACAGGGCGCGGACCGAAAGCGGCAGCTGATGCGGGGCGACGATGCCCGACAGGACGGCATCCTCCCAGTCGTGACAGACGTAGGCGATCCGGTCGGCCCAGCTCACCACCTCGCCCTCGGGCGTGGACGGAGCCGGGCGCGACCAGCTGTGATTGGCGATCCCGTCGACCGTTTCGGCGCACAGGTTGAGGGGGGCGAGCGAGACCAGGGCGCCCCAGGGCGCGTGGTCGAACCCGCCGGGCAGGTAGGGGTCGAGCGCGTCCTCGCTGGCGTGCCCGCCCGGCCCGTGGCCACAGTCGTGCCCGAGGGCGATGGCCTCGGTCAGGGCCACGTTCAGGCGACAGGCCCGCGCGATGGCGGTGGCGACCTGTGCCACCTCGAGTGCGTGGGTCAGCCGGGTGCGCTGGTGATCCTGGGGGAAGACGAAGACCTGCGTCTTGCCGGCCAGCCGGCGGAACGAGGTGGCATGCAGGATGCGGTCGCGATCTCGTTCGAAGCAGGTGCGCCAGGCATCGGGTTGCTCGGGCTCGGCCCGGTCGCCGGCATCGGAGGATCGGGTCGCCCCGGGTGCGAGCAGCGAGTCCTCGAGCGCACGGCGCTCCGATCGTCCCCGCGGCATCTCGGGTTGGGCCGCCGTCCGGTCCGCCTCGGGAGCCGGTCCGATCCGAGCGTGCGAGTCGGAGTGGGCCAGGCGCACGGGACCGGCGTAGCCCGCCATCGTCGCTGCCCAGCGGGCACCGCGCTCCGTTCTCCCAGCCATGGGCGGGCCGTCCATGTCTTGCAGTCTGCCCGCTCGCAGTAACGTCGAGGCGGCCTCGGAACCGTCCGACAGGTCGAGAGGAGCGTGAGACCAGGTGGACGTGCGCATCGGCATCACCCACACCGCCAAGGAACTCGAGGTGGAGATGCCCGACGATGCCGACCGCGACGATGTGGTCGCCGACATCGAGAAGCTGCTCAAGACGGGTGACGGGGTTCTCTGGCTGACCGACCGCAAGGGTCGGCGGGTCGGTGTCCCCGTCGTCAAGGTCGCCTACGTCGAGGTGGGCGCGCCGGCGAGCGATCGCCGCGTCGGGTTCGGCGCCCCCTGAGGACGGGAGTGACGGCGGGACAGGCGCGCAGGCGGTGAGCGCGGCGCCCGATCTGTTGGACCTGCGCCTGGTCTTCGTGACCGGAAAGGGCGGGGTGGGCAAGACGACGGTCGCGGCCGGCCTGGCCCAGCTCGCCGCCGAGCACGGGAAGCGCGTGCTGGTGTGCGAGGTCGACGCCAAGGGCGACGTGACGTCACTCTTCGAAGCGCCCCCGACGGACTTCACGCCCCGTGAGATCGCCCCCGGTGTGTGGTCCATGTCGATGGACACCGAGGCGTCGCTCCGCGAATACCTCAAGCTGCACCTCCGCATCCCTGTGGTGGGCCGGATCGGGCCGTTGGCCAAGGCCTTCGACTTCGTCGCCACTGCGGCACCCGGCGTGCGGGAGATCCTGACCGTCGGGAAGTTCTGCTGGGAGGTCAAGGAGCGGCACTACGACCTGGTGGTCGTCGACGCCCCCGCCAGCGGACACATCGTCGGGCAGCTGGCGGCACCGCAGGCCATCAACGACCTCGTCAAGGTCGGCCTCATCCGGAGCCAGACGGACTGGATGCTCGAGATCCTCTCGGATCCCCGCCAGACCGGCCTGGTTGCGGTCTCCACGCCGGAGGAGATGCCGGTGAGCGAAACGCTCGAGCTGGCGCAGCGCATACGCGACGAGACGACGGTGCGGATGTCGGCCGTGGTCGTCAATCGCGTGTTGCCCGAGCTGTTCGGCCAGCGCGAGGAGGAGATCTTCGAGCAGCTCCGCGCGCCGGAGACCGAGGCGGTGCTGTCGGAGCGGGCGGGCGGGATGGTGGCCCCGGTGCTCGAAGCGGCCCGCCTCGCCGTGACCATGCGCCGTACCCGGTCGGCCCACCTGCAGCGCCTGCGGGCGGGGCTGCCCGAGGGCATGCCGGTGCTGCTGCTGCCCTACCTCTTCGTCCGCAGCTTCGGGGCCCGGACCACGCGCCAGGTGGCCCATGCGCTGGGTGAGGAGCTGGGCCTGTGACCGCGGCGCCGACCCCGGCGGCCAAGACCGTGGGCCAACTGCTGGCCGCCAAGGACATCGTCATCGCCTGCGGGCCCGGCGGCGTGGGCAAGACCACGACGGCGGCCGCGCTGGCGGCCACGGCGGTGGTGGAACAGGGCGGGCGCGTGCTGGTGCTCACCGTCGACCCGGCGCGCCGGCTGGCCGACGCGCTGGGGTTGAAAGGGATCGGGAACGACGAGGTCCGCATTCCCGACGAGGTGTTCACCGGGGCGGTGGCCCACCCCAGGGGCGAGCTGTGGGCGGCGATGCTCGACACCAAGCAGAGCTGGGACGATCTCATCCGCCGCCACGCACCCGACGCGGCGACCCGCCAGCAGATCCTGGCCAACCCGCTGTACCAGAACATCTCGGGCCGCTTCGTGCAGTCGCACGACTACATCGCCATGGAGCGGCTCTACGAGATCCACGGCGAGGGGAAGTACGACCTCATCGTGGTGGACACACCGCCCACGCGCAACGCCCTCGACTTCCTCGATGCGCCGCAACGCATGGCCGACTTCTTCTCGTCGCGTCTGCTTCGGTGGCTCATCGTGCCCTACCGGTCGCGCCTGGTGAACCTGGCGTCTCGGCCCTTCTACCAAGTGGCCGATCGCATCCTCGGCACGCAGTTCCTGGCCGACATCTCCGAGTTCTTCATTCTGTTCCATTCCATGTACGCCGGTTTCGTCGAGCGGGCCGAGGCCGTGACGCGGCTCCTTTCTGACCGGCGCACGACGTTCATGGTGGTGTCGACGCTCGAGGCGACGCCGGTACGCGAGGCGGAGTTCTTCTCGGCCGAGCTGACGGCGCGCCAGCTGCACCTCGGCGCCGTGGTGCTGAACAAGGTGCTGCCCGAGTACCTGCGCGACGCCAGGACCGACAAGCTGGCCCAGTCGATCGCCTCCCACGCCGCCGAGCTGGGCGACGGGCTCACCGACGACCCCGTGGTGGCGGGCCGCGTGCTCGGCGAGGTGGCCGAGAGCTTCCTCAACTTCGCCGTGGTGGCGCGGCGCGAGGCGGAGCAGCAGGCGGAGCTCAGGGGGGCGCCCGACGTGCTGGTCACCATCCCCTTCTTCGACGCCGACATCTACGACATGGCGGGGCTCCTGCGGCTGGGCGCGCTGGTCTGGGAGTAGGGCCCGGGGGGCGCCTACCATCGGTGCCATGGCCCAACTCATCAATCCAGAGGTCCTGGCGTACGCCGATGCGCACACGACGGCGCCACCGGGGCACCTCGAGTCGGTGGACGCCTCGACCAAGGAGGACTTTGCCGCCTGGGGGATGATGGTGGGACGCCAGGAGGGCCGCTTCCTGGAGCTGCTCGTCTTCGCCACCCAGGCCACCAGCGTGCTCGAGATCGGCACCTTCACCGGCTACTCGGCCATCGCCATGGCGGCGGGGCTCGGTCGGGACGGGTCCATCATTTCGCTCGAGGTCGACCCGCACCACGCCCAGGTGGCCCGGGGCAACATCGCGGCCGCCGGGCTCGAGAGCCACATCAGCGTGATCGAGGGGCCGGCGTTGCGCTCCCTCGAAGAGCTGCAGGGTCCCTTCGACCTGGTCTTCATCGACGCCGACAAGGTCACCTACGACGCCTACTACGAAGCGGTGCTGCCCAAGCTGGCGCGCCACGGCCTGATCGTCGTCGACAACACCCTGCAGAGCGGCGGGGTCCTGGCCTCGGAGAAGGATCCCCACGAAGGCGCGCGGGCACTGCGCGCCTTCAACGACAAGGTGGTCAACGACCCCCGAGTCGTCTGCGTGCTGACGACGATCAGGGACGGCGTCACGCTGATCCGCCGGGCCGGCTGACCGGCCGCCGGAGAATCGCGGACACCGTGCTCGACTACCACCTCCACCTCTGGCCCCACTCGGAGCACGAGACGCCGCTCCGGCTCGAACAGCTGGCCGAGTACTGCGCCCGGGCCCAGGCGGCGGGGTGACCGAGCTGGCCGTGACCGAGCACCTCTTCCGCTTCCGCCAGGCCGAGGCGCTGCTCGGGGGCTTCTGGGACGACGAAGCGGGTGCCGCCCGTGCTGGCCGAGTCCATGGCCGAGTACTGGAAGTTCCACGCTACGGCGGACCTCGACGCCTACGTCGAATGCGCCCTGGCGGCCAAGGAGGCGGGGCTCCCGGTCGTCATCGGGCTGGAGGTCGACTACTACGAGGGCCGTATGGACGACGTCGCCGACCTCCTGGCCGGTTACCCCTTCGACGTGCTGCTCGGCTCGGTGCACTGGGTGGGCGGCTGGCGCTTCGACGACCTCGACGATCCCGTCTCCATGGCCGAGTGGTCGGTGCGGCAGGTCGACGCCTGCTGGGAGGCCTACACCGAGGCGCTGGAGGAGCTGGCCGCGTCCGGCGCCTGCGACGTGCTGGCCCATCCGGACCTGATCAAGGTGGCGGGCCATGTGCCCGACGCGCCGTCCGAGTGGTGGGACCGCATCGCCGAGGCCGCTGTCGCCTCGGGCATGGCGGCGGAGGTCAGCTCGGCCGGCTGGCGCAAGCCGGTGGACGAGCAGTACCCGGCCCTGGGCCTGCTCGAGCGCTTCGTGGCACGGCGGCGTGCCGCTGACCACGGCCTCGGACGCCCACCGGCTCGAGCACGTGGCCGACCGGGCCGACGACCTGCGCGCGTTGCTGGGCGCCGTGGGAGCCGGCGGGTTGCAGGGATACCGGGGCCGGCAGGCCTACGCCGTCCCCGTCGTCGCGCGCGCCGGGGAAGTCAGCTGATGCCGACACCGGCCGAACTGGCCCTCAGCCACACGGACCTCAAGCCCGAGGAGCTCGAGCACCTGCAGCGGTTGCTCGGGAGCTGGAGCGTCCTGGCCGACCTCTCCTTCTCCGACCTTCTCCTGCTGGTGCCGGTGCACGCCACGCCGATCGCCACCGCCGCTGTCGGCGGCGCCGATGGCGCGTACCCGACGCGACGAGGATCCCGAGCTGGTGGTGCTCGGCCAGATGCGACCGAACAACCGGCCCACCCTGGTCGACCAGGACCTGGTGGGCCAGACCGTGAACGAGTCGCAATGGACGCTGGTGGCCCAGTGCCTCCATTCGGGCGAGATCGTGCGGGGCAGCATCCACCACCCCGATCCTCGGCGAGCAGGTGCCGGTGGAGAACATCCCGGTGCGCTTCGACGGTCGCATCATCGGGGCGCTGCTCCGCGTCTCGCTGGCGCCGCTCAAGGGGCCGACCAGCATGTACGAGCGGACGTACCTCGACGTGTTCGAGCGCCTGGCCGACATGGTGGCGCAGTCGGCCTTCCCCTTCCCCGACGAGGACGTCGGCACGGAGGAGTCGCCCCGGGTGGGCGACGGCGTCGTCGTGGTGGACGCCGACGGACGGGTGGAGTTCGCGTCGCCCAACGCCATGAACGCCTTCCACCGCATGGGCATCTACACCCAGCCCGAGGGGCGCCGCTTCGGGGACCTCGACGTCGAGGAGTCCGCCGTCGAGTGGGCGCTGGCCACCGGCCGGCCGGTCGTCGAGGAGGTCGAGCGCCGCCCCGACGTCATCGTGCTCGTCCACTGCATCCCGCTGCTCTCCCACGGGGTGGTGACCGGGGCGATGATCCTGCTGCGCGACGTCACCGACGTCCGCCGCCTCGACCGCTTGCTGCTGTCCAAGGACGCCGCCATCCGCGAGGTGCACCACCGGGTCAAGAACAACCTGCAGACGATTTCGTCGCTGCTGAGCCTGCAGGCGCGCCGGGTCGGTGACCGGGCGGCCCGGGTGGCGCTGCACGAGGCCGAGCGCCGGGTGCGCTCCATCGCGCTGGTGCACGAGATCCTGTCGCGGGACCCGAGCGACCAGGTGCCCTTCGCCGAGATCGTCAGCTCACTGGTGCAGATGGCCGAGGACTCGGTGGTCTCGTCCCAGCCGATCGTGATCTCGGTGCACGGGGACCTCGGCGAGGTGGCCGCCGACGTCGCCACGCCGCTCGCCGTGACGGTGGCCGAGCTGTTGCAGAACGCGGTCGAGCACGCCTTCGATCCCGAGAACGCCGGCGGCCACGACGGGGCGGTCGGGTTGGAGGGTGCCGGGGGAGGGGCGGGCTACGCGCCGGTGGGCCACGTCGACCTCACGCTGTCCAACGAGGAGACGTGCGCTGCACGTCGAGGTGCGAGACGACGGGCTCGGATTGCCCGAAGGGTTCGACATCGAGCGGACGTCGAGCCTCGGGCTGTCGATTGTGCGCGACCTCGTCGTCAGTCAGCTGGAGGGGACGATCTCCATGGAGTCGGTGCCGGCGGCCGACGGGGGCGGGACCCGCGTCGCCATCTCGGTGCCGGTGCGCGCGCCCGGTGAGCCGCGCTGTCGACGGGTGCCGCTCAGATGGCGACGCGTTGCGAGCGGCGGGCGGCCAGCCAGGCCTTGCGCAGCTTGCGGCGCTCCTCCTCGGAGGTGCCGCCCCAGACGCCGGACTCCTGGTTGGTGGCCAGCGCGAAGTCGAGGCAGGGCTCGAGCGCGTCGCAGGCGTGGCAGACCCGCTTGGCCGCGTCGATCTGGTCGACGGCGGGGCCGGTCGTGCCAACGGGGAAGAAGAGGTCCGGTTCGGTGTTGCGGCAGGCGGCGGAGCGCCGCCAGTCGTCCGCGTCCCAGTCGACGGTCCGGTTCCACATGAGAGCCATCGGAATGTGCCTCCACCTGCATTGTGATCCTTTTCACATGATCGGGCCCAGATGGTGCCCGTCCGTGAAAAGCGGGTTAACGGCCAAGAGGGTAATGGCCTGCCGGTGACCAGGCAAGGAGTTTTTGGTGAAAGTTTCGGCCCCCGTCGTGGTGGAATCGTGACCGGGACATGACGGGAGCCCGGTGACCGCGGTCTTTGCACATAGGGGTTGCACGGAAGGCTTCACCGAGAACACCATCGAGGCCTTCGCCGAGGCCCGGCGCCTGGGGGCCGACGGCGTCGAGCTCGACGTGCGCCTCACGGCTGACGGGGCGCTGGCCGTCCACCACGATGCCGAGATCCCGGGTGTGGGCGTGCTGGCGGAGTTGGGGGTGGCGGACCTGCCGGCCCACGTTCCCCTGCTGGCCGACGTGTTGGCGGTCTGCGAGGGCATGGTGGTCAACGTCGAGATCAAGAACGCGCCCCAGGACCCGGGATGGGACCCGTCCGAGGCGGTGGCAGCGCTGACGGCTGCGGCTATTGAGGAGGCCGGCTGGACGACGCGGGTGATCGTCTCGTCCTTCCAGACGGCCACATTGCGCGCCGTGCAGGTGGCGGACGGACGCCTGCCGCTCGGTGCGCTCTGGGGCTTCGGCACCGAGGCCGAGCCGGCCCTGGCGGCGGCGGCGGACGCCGGGTTCGGCGCCGTCCACCCGTTCGTGGTGTCCGTGGACCCCGGGCTGGTCGAACGGGCCCACGCAATGGGACTTGCGGTCAACGTCTGGACCGTCAACGCGCCCGAAGACCTGCGGGCCATGGTCGCCTTCGGGGTGGACAACGTGATCACGGACCGGCTCGGGGCCGCTTGGCGGCGGCAGCAGGGGGCGCCGGCTGACGGACCCCGGCGGCGGTCCCGCCACGGTGGAGGGCCGAATCGGGCTCGTCACCGGGTCGAATGGCGGGGAACGGCCCTGGTCCACAAAGATGGACCGCCATGAACGTCGTCGTCTGCGTCAAACAGATCCCCGATCCGGCCGCCCCCTCCGCGCTGAATCCGGGCACCAACACCCTCGACCGGTCGGGCAAGCTCATCATGGACGACTCGGACAACTACGGGGTCGAGATGGCCCTCCAGCTGGCCTCGGGCGACGGCGACGAGGTCATCCTCGTCTCCATGGCGCCCGGCGGGGAGACCTCGGGGCTGCGCACCGGCCTGGCCATGGGTGCGGCCCGGGCCATCCTCATCAGTGACGATGCGCTGGCCGGCAGCGACGCGTTGGGCACGGCCCGGGTCCTGGCGGCCGCCATCGCGCGGGCCAACCCCGACCTGGTCGTGATGGCGACCGAGTCGACCGACGGCTACACGGGCACGCTGCCCGTCCAGGTGGCCGAGCTCATGGGCCTGCCCTCGGTCACGTTCGCCAAGGCCATCGCCGTCGACGGCAACTCGGTCAAGGTCGAGCGCCAGACGGAGGCCGGCTACGACGAGGTGCTGTGCCCCATGCCGGCCGTCGTCACGGTGACGGCCGGTGTGGTCGAGCCCCGCTATCCGTCCTTCAAGGGGATCATGGCGGCCAAGTCGAAGCCGGTGGACAACCTGACAGTGGCCGACCTCGGGATCGACCCCTCGCTGGTCGGCGCGGCCGGAGCCGGGCAGGAGATCACCGACGTGTCCGAGGCCGAATCGCGTGGGGCGGGAGAGATCGTGGTGGACGAGGGCGACGGCGCGCAGCGCATCGTGGCCTTCCTCGAGCAGTTGAAGGTGGTCTGAGATGCCGATCGGCAAGATATGGGTGCTCGCAGAGATGGGCGACGGCGGGCCGACGCCTGTCACGCTCGAGCTGCTGACCGAGGCCCGAGCGGTCGCCTCGACCGTCGAGGCCGTCGCCTGGGGTGCCGACGCGGCATCGCTGGCCGGTGCGCTGGGTGAGTTCGGCGCCACGACGCTCTACGACGTGGGCGACCTGGGCGGCACGCTGCCCGGCGTGCCGGTGGCCGCCGCGCTGGCCGCGCTGATAGAGGGCGGCAACGCCCCCGATGCCATCCTGATCGCCGCCACCTACGACGGACGTGACGTGGCGGGCCGCCTGTCGGCCAAGCTCGGCCGGCCCGTCCTGACCAACGTGACCGGCCTGGTCGAGAGCGACGGCGGGCTCTCGAGCCAGCATCCCGTCTTCGGTGGGTCCCACACCGTCACGGCGCACTTCACCGGCGCGGGTCCGGCCATCTTCGTGATCCGGGCCAAGTCGTTCGCGGCCGAGCCCTCGGGTGGCGCTGCCGCGGCGGTCGTGGCGGCCCCCGTGCCCGACGTCGCCGCCACCAACACGGCGAAGATCGTGGAGCGCCACGTCGAGGAGCGCAGCGGTCCCAAGCTCGACGAGGCGGCCGTCGTCGTCTCCGGCGGACGCGGGCTCGGCGATGCGGCGAACTACCCGCTGATTGAGGAGCTGGCCAAGCTGCTCCATGGCGCCGCCGGGGCCAGCCGGGCCATCGTCGACGCCGGCTGGGTGCCCTATTCGCACCAGGTTGGCCAGACCGGGAAGACCGTGAAGCCGACCGTCTACATCGCGTGCGGGATCTCGGGGGCCACCCAGCATCTGGTCGGGATGAAGGGCTCCAAGAACATCATCGCCGTCAACAAGGACCGGGAGGCGCCGATCTTCTCGGTGGCCGATCTCGGCATTGTGGGCGACGTGCACAAGGTGCTGCCCGCGCTGATCGATGCCCTGAAGGCCAAGGGCTGATCCTGCGGCGCCCGGGGTCCCGGACCCCGAGGTGTGCCACCGGGGACGGCCCCGACCGGGGGTCCAGGCGGGGTCGAGAGCGAAAGAGACCGGCCCCGCGAGGTCGATTCGGGGGCCGTCGCGCCCGCAGCGTGCCCGTGGCGTGCGGGTGACCAGCAGTACATTCGGCGCAACGCGCTGATCGCTCCCCATGCTCTTTCCCACCATCGACTTCGCAATCTTCTTTGCCATCGCCTTCACGGTGAATTGGCTGCTCAACCCGTACTCGGGTTGGTGGAAGCTGTCCATGATCGCCCTGAGCTACGTGTTCTACGGCTGGGTGGGCTGGAGCTACTGCCTGCTCCTGCTGGCGACGACGGCGGTTGCCTTCACCGGTGGGGCGTGGGTCAACGCCATGCGCGACGAGCGCGCCAGGCGCATCGCCATGGGTGTCTCGGTGGGTGCGCTGCTCGCCTTCCTCGGTTGGTTCAAGTACTACGGCTTCGTCTCGGTGAATGCCGACAACCTCACCCACGCGGTGGGGTTGGGCCGGGCCGTCCCCCTCCTGCAGGTCGGGTTGCCCATCGCCATTTCGTTCTTCACCTTCATGGCCATCAGCTACGTGATCGACATCTACCGGCGCGAGCTGGAGCCGGCCAAGCCGCTGGACTTCGCGGTGTACATCTCGTTCTTCCCGCATCTCCTGGCGGGCCCGATCGTCCGCGGCACCGAACTGTTGCCCCAGATCCGCCGGCGTCGCGACCCGAACTCGGTGGACTATTCGCGCGCCTTCTGGCTCATCCTTGCCGGCTTGTTCAAGAAGGTGGTTATCTCCTCCTACGTGTCGAGCGCGATCGTCACGCCGGTCTTCACCTCGCCCACCCAGCACTCGGCGCCCGAGGCGATCTTCGCCGCCTGGGGCTACGCGGTGCAGATCTACTGCGACTTCAGCGGCTACACCGACATCGCCATCGGCCTCGCCATGCTGCTCGGGTTCCGGTTCCCGCAGAACTTCGACGCGCCCTACACCGCGCGCAACCTGCAGGATTTCTGGCGGCGTTGGCACATGACGTTGTCCCGCTGGCTGCGGGACTACCTCTACATCCCGCTGGGCGGAAGTGCCAACGGCCAGGCGCAGACCGTGCGCAACATCATGATCACCATGGTGCTGGGCGGCTTGTGGCACGGGGCGGCGTGGACCTTCGTCATCTGGGGGGCCATGCAGGGGATCGGCCAGTCGTTCGGGCACCTGCGCCGGACCAGCCGGGAGCGGCGCGGGCTCCCGGGCGTGGCCGACGGGCCCGTGCGGGTGTGGGTCCAGCGCTTCCTGACCTTCCAGTACGTCTGCCTGGGTTGGATCTTCTTCAATGCCAGTGGGACCTCGCAGGCCTTCGCCGTCATCGGCCGTCTCTTCAGCGGCTGGGGTGAGGCCTCGCCGTTGATCACCCCTCTGCTCGTCGTGACCGTGTTCGCCACCATTGCGTCGCAATTCGTGCCCACCCTGAGCGTGGACAGGCTGCAGGCGACGTTCTCCCGTCAGAAGGCCGTCGTGCAGGTCGGCCTGCTCGGCTTCGCCCTGCTCGGCATCACCACCTTCGGGCCCGTCGGCGTCGCGCCCTTTATCTACTACCGGTTCTGATGTCCGACGCCCGCACACCGCCGCACCACGTGGACTGGGAGTCCCCCTCGGAGTTCCAGTCGCACGCGCATGCCGAGTTGTCCGCAGCACCCGACGGCCGGGAGCGGGCGCCGTGGCGACGCGTCCTGGCCCTCGGCGTCGCTGCCTTCGCACTCTGGTTCCTGCTCTACGCACCCACCCTGCAGCACAACGCCCAGGTGTCCCCGGTCGGGACACGGCGCACGGTGAGCCTCGACGTGACCGGCCCCGTCGCCGCCCTCAGCCGCGCCCTGCAGCTCTCGCACTTCGTCTCCATCACGGGCCGGGGCAGCGGCTTGACGGGCGGGGCGGCCGGTCTCTCGGTATCGGGACCCCGCCCGAGCCCGCCGCCGCCGAAGCGAGCCAAGAAGGTTGGCACTGCGCCGACGACGACGACGGTGCCGCCCAACCCGAAGGATCCCACCGCGGCGAACCCGCTACGCGTCCTGATCGTCGGCGACTCCATCGGCATCGACCTGGGTGACGCGCTCCAGCCCAATCTGGCCAATACGGGCCTGGTCAGCGCCGCGCTCGACGGCCAGGTGAGCACCGGGTTGACGAGGCCGGACTACTTCAACTGGCCGGCGGAGCTCAGCGCCGACCTGAAGGCGCAGGATCCCCAGGTGGTGGTCATCATGATCGGCGCCAACGACGCCCAGGACTTCCTCGGGCCGCCCGACGTGCCCTATACGTCGCCCCAGTGGAACACGCTCTACGCCCAGCGGGTGGCGCAGTTCATGCAGATCGCCGGGAGCGGCGGGGCCACCGTCCTCTGGGTCGGCATGCCGCCGATGCAGAACCCGGGCCTGAACGCGCAGATGTCCGACGTCAACGCCGTGGTCCAACAGCAGGCGGTGAAGGCACGTCCACCCGTGACGTACCTCAGCACGGACCACACGCTGGCCACGCCGCAGGGGGGCTACACGGCCTTCATCACCAACGGTGCCGGACAGGTCGTCAACGTGCGCACGCCCGACGGCATCCACCTGACGCCGGGTGGCGGCCAGGTGCTGTCGCAGCAGGTGATCGCCGAGCTGCAGGCGCTCGGCTACCACATCTGACCCGGATCTCCGGATGCGGCGGGTCAGGCCGGCCGGCAGTGCGGGGGAGGCGACCCCTCGAGGGCAACATCTGAGGATGGCGGATCGGGCAGCCCGGGTACCGACGGTACCGACGCCAGACCAGCCCGGCGTGGCCGCACGTAGGCGAGCCAGACGGCGGCGGCCGCCACGATGACGGCGCCGAGCGTCCAGCCCAGCGCAGTGGTGCTGAGGCCCACGTACTTGAGCCCCGAGGCGAAGATCACGAAGGTGATCACCGGGCGGATGTAGCGGTCGGGCGCCCGTGAGGAGATGAGCGAGCCCACGAACACGGCGGGCACGCTGCCCAGCACGATGGAGGTGGTGACCGAGAACTCGACGTGGCCGAAGGCCAGCGCGCCGAGCGCGGCCGCCAGGGTCAGCGGCACGGCCTGGGTGAGATCCGTGCCGACGAGCTGGTTGGCGCCCAGGACCGGATAGAGGAACAGCAGGAGCACGATCATCAACGATCCCGAGCCGACCGAGGTCATCCCGACGACGAGACCACCGAGGAGCCCGATGGCGACGGTTGGGAGCGGCCGCACCACCACGTGGCCGATCAGTCCCTGACGGCTGTGGCCGGCACGGCGGTCCAGCCCGTAGCGCAGCACCATGGCGAAGGCGCCGAGGAGGAGTGCGGCACCGAGCAGGGTCTGCACGTTGTTCTCGGCGCCGGTGGAGTTGCCCAGGAGGTGGAGGAGGTAGGCGCCGAGGAACGCGGCGGGGACGGAGCCGAGGACCATCCATCCGACCAGCGCGTAGTTGACCGTCTTCTTGGTCATGTGCACGATGGCGCCCACGGGGCGCATCAACACGGCCGCCACCAGGTCGCTCGAAATAGCGGTCGACGGCTTGACGCCGAAGAGCAGGATCAGCATCGGCGTCATCAGCGCGCCGCCACCGGCACCGGTCATGCCGACGAGGAAGCCCACCACGGCGCTCCCGAGGACGATGTAGGGATCGATCGACATGGCGGTTCCAGTGCGGTGGGCGAGGTGGCCCCGGAAATGCTCCGCAGCCATGGATCAAAGCGAATTAATGATACCTATGGAACAGGTCAACTATCCCGTCGAGGCCGTGACCTCGGGTTGGGCGACTGGACCTGGCCACCGCCCCGGGCTCAGACCAGCGGCCAGGGGTAGGGCGGCCAGTCCCCGTCGTCGACCAGCTCGGGCAGGGCGCGCAGGCCGCGCAGCCAGGCCACCCGGTCCATGGTGGCGGCCAGCTCTGCCGGCTCGAGCAGCTCGCAGAGCGCGTCCGGCGGCCCGTCGCGGGCTAACCGGGCCAGGTCCTCCTCCGCGTCCGCCTCGAGCGGCTCACCGCCGAAGTCCCAAATGACCGTGCGCAGCTTGTCCTGGACGTTGAAGCAGAGGCCGTTGTCGATGGCCCACAGCCGGTCCTCGGCCTGTAGCACGTGGCCGCTCTTGCGGTCGGCGTTGTTGGCCACGACGTCGAAAGCGCCAACGCGCATGAGCAACGGGTGCCACTTGGGTTCGTCACGCAGAGTGAAATAGTGCGACGTGCCGTCCTCGTGGACGAAGCGCTGCACGGAGCCGAGACCGAACGGGCCCTCGCGTCGTTCGACCGTCTCGGGGACCAACCCCCAGCCCAGTGCCTCGGAGAGCACGTAGGCGGCCACCTCGCGCCGGAAGAGCCCGCCGGGGAAGTCCCACAGCGGCCGCTCCCCCTGCGCGGGCTTGTAGACGGCCAGCAATTCCTCTCCGTGCAGCCGGCAGGTGACGAGCAGCGTCGCGTTCGAGCTCCCGGCGATGCGCCCGTGGACCTCCATCTCACCCTCGAGGAGGACGCGCTCGACCTCGGGGTCGGACACTGCAGCTAGGACACCGGGGGCCGGTGCCCGTTGGTGCGCGGGCAGTCGTGTCCGGCCGGGTCCAACGGGAGCGAGCACAGCGGGCAAGGCGGGCGGCCCGCCTCCACCATCCGTGTGGCGTGGATGGCGAAGGCGGCGGCCTGCTCTCGGCTGAGGGCGACCCGGAGTACGTGCCCGCTCTCCATGTCCTCGTCCTCCTCGTCCTCGTCTTCGTCCTCGACGCCCACCTCTTCGAGCACCACGATGATGCGGTCGAGCTCTTCGTCGTAGGAGACGCCGATCGTCCCCACGACCCACTCGAACTCCTCGGTGCCGTAGAACGCGAGATCGTCGGGGAGGTGGCCCGGCCGGCCCAGCTCCTTGACGATCCGTCCCAGGTACCCGGCGAGCACGGCCACCTGCTGCTTCTCCACCTTGACCGTCATCTCCGACAGCCCCTGGCGGCAGTAGAACAGGAACAGCCGCTGGCCCACCTCGCCGATGACACCGACCGTGCAGTGATCGGGCGCGTCGAAGTCGTACTCGTCGCTCACCGGAGGCGCCCCGTCACGACAGCGCCAGCTCGTTCAGCGTGCCGGTCGAGTTCATGCACAACACCACCGGGCCGCCGGCCGTGAACAGGAGGGCGGAGATGGAGCAGGGCGAGATGACCAGCCGTTGCAGCAGGTCCAGCGGCATGCCGGCCGCGGCGGCCACGATCGCCTTGATCGGGTCCGCATGGGACACCGCGACGATCGTCTCGCCGGGGTGCTCGGCCACCAGGCCGAGGACCGTGTCCATGGAGCGCACGGACATCTCGGCGAAGGACTCGCCGCCCGGGAACCGGAACCCGCTGGGCCAGCGGTGCACGGTGGGCCACTGCGGGGTCCGGTAGAGCCGGGACAGGGGCTTCTCGGTCCAGTCGCCCACGTCCACCTCGACGAGGCCGGGGGCGGTCCGCACCCGCAGGCCGAGGGCCCGGGCGATGGGAGCGGCCGTCTCGCGGGTGCGCTCGAGGGGCGATGCGTACACCGCGGTCGGGGCCTTGGCCAGCGCCGCGATGCGATCGGCCGCCGCGACCGCCTGCACGACCCCCTGGTCGGCGAGGTGCAATCCGGCGGCCTGACCCGGGAGCATCTTGCCCGTGGTGGGCGTGACGCCGTGGCGCACGAGGAGGACGACGGTCGCCGGAGGAGCCTTGCGGCTCCGCCGCGACTGCGTGCGTGCGGAGGCAGATCGGGCGGTCGGGGACACGATCGACCATCGTAGGCTCTGTGCCGTGGCGTCCATCCGGGGCCGGCGGGATGCACTGGCTGCGGTGCAACGGGACGTGGCGGAATGTCGGCGCTGCCCCAGGTTGGTGAGCTGGCGTGAAGAGGTGGCCCGCACCGGCCGGGCTTCTTACGCCGGCCAGGTGTACTGGGGCCGTGGCGTCCCGGGCTTCGGCGACCCGGACGCAGCACTGGTGCTGGTCGGCCTGGCGCCGGCCGCGCACGGCGCCAACCGCACCGGCCGGATGTTCACCGGGGATCGCTCGGGTGACTGGCTCTTCGCCGCGTTGTACCGGGCCGGGTACGCCTCGCAGCCAACCAGCACGGCGCGCGACGACGGCCTCGCGCTCAGCGATGCCTACATCACCGCGACGGTCCACTGCGCGCCGCCGGCCAACAAGCCCACCCCGACCGAGCGCGAGGCGTGCGGACCGTATCTCGCCCGTGAGCTGTCGCTCCTCCACGGTGCCGTCGTCGTCGTGGCCCTGGGGCAGGTCGCCTGGCAGGCGATCGCCGCCCACTACGGGCTCCGGCCCCGCCCGGTCTTCGGCCACTTGGCCGAGTGCCCGCTCCCGGACGGGCGGGTGCTGCTGGGCTCTTATCACCCGAGCCAGCAGAACACCTTCACCGGGAAGCTCACGGTGCCGATGTTCGACGCCGTCTTCGCCCGCGCCGGCGCGCTGATCGCCGCCGCCCGTCAGGAGACGAGGTCGTAGAGGAGGCGGAAGAACCGGATGCGCCCCGGGTCCGGGGCGATGCCGTAGCTCTCGTAGAAGAGCGGTTCGAACTCCTCCCCGAAATTCCAGCCGACGCTCCAGGCCCCCACAGCGATGTCCCACCAGCGATCGGCGGCGCCCAGCTCGCCGAGGTCGACGAAGCCGGTCACACGCCAGTCCTCGAGCAGCATGTTGGGCGGGCAGAAGTCGCCGTGGCAGACGACCAGCTCCTCGTCGGCGGGTGCGAGTGACTCCAACTCGGCCAGGGCCGCCTCGGGTGTCAGGTGGGCGTGCTCGCGGTGGAAGCCGTTGCCTTCGACGTCCTCGGTGCGGACCCTGTCCTCCACGTGGGCCAGGGCGCGCGCCAGGTCGAAGCGGAAGGGGCACCACTCCTCGCCGACGGCCTCGTGGAACCGCCGCAGACCCCGGCCGAGGGCCTGGACCAGGGCGGGGAGATCGCCGCGCCACCGTTGGCCGGTGGCGTCCCTCCCGGGCAACGCCTCGGTCAGCAGGATCGTGGTGTCGCCGACCTCCTCCAGCGCGATGACCACCGGTACGGGAATGTACGGAGCGGCCCAGATCATGCGTTCCGCCTCGCCGCGCAGGGTGGGGTAGCGGGCGCCACAGCCGGCGCCGGCGACCTTGGCGAACCGGACCGCGCCGGCGGGGCCGGTGAGGCGCCAGGTGGTCAGGTCCGGGACGAGGCGGTAGGCCAGGGTCGCCGTCCACCCCGGCGCGATCTGCTCGAGCTCGGGTGGTGGGGCCGGGGGGTCGGGGGATGGCACGCCAAGGCAGGGTAGGGGGTCGCAGAGCGAACGGCTACCGTCTCGGCGACACCGCGGGGAGGATGGAGTGCGCGAGGCCAACGACGTGACACCGTGCGACGCCGGTGAGATCACCCGCTGGGACGACACGGCCGACGTGATCGTGGTCGGCTTCGGCGCGGCGGGGTCGGCCGCGGCGTTCAGCGCGGCGACGGCAGGCGCCCAGGTACTGGTGACCGAGCGGACGGGCGGCCCTGGCGGCGCCGCCGCGCTGGCCGAGGGGATCGTGTACCTCGGCGGGGGGACGCCGATTCAGGCGGCGTGCGGGTTCGAGGACTCCCTCGACGACATGTACCGCTACATGATGGCGGCCTGCGGCCCGGATCCCAACGAGACGAAGATCGCCCGGTACTGCGAGGAGAGCCTGGGCCACTTCGACTGGCTGGTGGCCCGCGGCGTCCCTTTCGACCCGACGTTCTGCGCCGACACCTCCATGGCGCCGGACGGCACCGAGGGCCTCGTCTACTCGGGTGGCGAGGACGCCTACCCGTTCAACGCCATCGCCCGCCCGGCGCCCCGCGGGCACCTGGCGAAGACCCGGCGCTCGACGGGCTGGCTCCTCATGCAGCACCTCGCGGCCGCGGCCGCCGGTGCCGGCGCCGCCGTCTCGACCGACACCAGGGTCGACCGCCTGGTGTGTGACGACGGCCGGGTCGTCGGCGTGCAGGCCCAACGGTTCGGCGAGACCGTCACGCTGCGGGCCCGGCGCGGGGTGGTGCTCACGGCCGGCGGATTCATCTTCAACGACGACATGCTGCGCCAGCACTGCCCGCCGCTGGCCCGGGGGACGTTCAAGGTCGGGACCGAGGGCGACGACGGGCGGGGCATCCGAATGGCGCAGGCCATCGGGGCGTCGGTGCGCAACATGTACGCGGGCGAGGTCTCGCTGCCGATCACGCCGCCCCGTACGTTGATCCACGGCATCCTCGTGAACGGCCGGGGGCAGCGCTTCATCAACGAAGACACCTACATGGGCCGCGTCGGCCAGTCCGCGCTCTATCAGCAAGACGGCGAGGTCTACCTGATCGTCGACGAGGCTTCGTACGAGGTGAACTGGATGGGCCTGGCCGCCACCTGGGTCTGCGAGACGGCGGCGCAGCTCGAGTCCGAAATCGGCCTCCCGGCCGGGTCGCTCCAGGGCACCGTCGACCTCTACAACCGGCACGCGGCCACGGGGGAGGACCCGCTCTTCCACAAGGACCCGTCCTGGGTGCGACCCTTGGTGCCGCCGATCGGCGCGGTCGACCTCCGCATCGGGCCGGCGCCCTACGCGCCGTTCACCCTGGGCGGCCTCGAGACGACGGTCGCCGGCGAGGTGTGCGACCTGACGGGGTCGCCGATCGGGGGCCTCTTCGGCGCGGGGCGCACGACGGCGGGGGTCTGCTCGTTCGGCTACGCCAGCGGCCTCTCCATCGGGGACAGCACCCTCTTCGGCCGCTTCGCGGGGGAGAGTGCGGCGGCCGCGGCGGCGTCGGCCTGAGCGGCAAGGGCCGCTGGCTCAGTCCCCGACGACGGGATGGCCGAGGACGCCCGCCAGCTCCGCCAGCGCCTCCTCGGGATCGGTCACCTTGATGGTGTGTATGCCGAGCGCTCGCGCCGGCTTGAGGTTGACCCCGAGGTCGTCGAGGAACACCGACTCCTCGGGTCGTACCCCGAGGGTGGCACAGGCCAGCTCGTAGAAGCGGGGATCGGGCTTCCGGACGCCGAGCACGCGCGATTCGAGGACGGCATCGAAGAGCGCGTACACCTCGGCCACCGCTTCGGAGACGACCCGCTCGGGTGAGGAGAAGTTGTTGGTGAGGCACGCCGTCTTGTAGCGCCGTCGGCAGGCGTCGATGGCGGCGACCATGCGGGGGCGGATCTCGCCCGCGAGCCGCTCGAGCACGAGGCGACCATCGAGCTCGTGGCCGAGCGCACGGGCCTCGGCGGTCCACGCTACGGCGAAGGCGTCGAGGCCGATCTCGCTCCGTTCCAGACGCGCCCAGGCGTTGTCGTCGGGGTTGGTGGCATTGACAGTGCGGATGAATCCGGACGGCAGGCCGCGCTCGACCTCAAGGTGGGCGAACGCCTCGAACGGGCTCGTCGAGATGACACCGCCGAAGTCGAACATCACCGCCCGTATCGCCACACGCTCCCCCTCCGGTCGCACCCATTATGGGCGGCGTGGCGGCGGCCTCACTGGCGCAGCGCGGCGTACTCCACGACACGGGTCATGACGGCGTCGTCCGCCTTGGCGACGGACCCGCAGTCGAAGGGTGGTTGTGGGTCGTACTCGATCATCAGCTGGGCCGCCTGGGCCGCCGTGCGGTCGACGAGCAGCTCGACCAGCCGCAGCGCCATGTCGATGCCGCTCGACACCCCGGCCGACGTGATGATGCGCTGGTCGAGGTGCTCAACGACGCGTGTGGGCGTGGGCTCCGCCCCGTGGGCGGCGAGCTCCCGGTAGCAGGACCAGTGCGTAGTGGCGGTCAGGCCGCGCAGCAACCCCGCCGCGCCCAGCACCACGGAACCAGTACAGACCGACGTGGTGAACCGGGTGCCGCCGTGGGCCCGATTCACCCAGCCGAGCACCTGCTCGTCGTGTTCGAGCGGGCGCGTCCCGATGCCGCCGGGGAAGACGATCACGTCGGGCGACGGCACCTCATCGAAGGTGGCGTCCGCAGTCAGCCCGATCATGCCGTTCTCGCTGCGCACCTCGCCGCGGCGGTGGCCGACGAAGACGATGTCGAAGGTCGGAATGCGATGCAGGACCTCGTAGGGGCCGACGGCGTCGAGCGCGGTGAACTTCGGGAAGAGCGGGATGGCGATCTGCAGTCGGTCCGTCACGCGGATGTCCTTTCGTCCGGGCTGGCGCGGAAGCGCCGGCGGTAGGCGTCGGGTGCCACGCCGAGGTGGCGTCGGAAGACGCGGCGCAGGCTCTCGGCGCTGCCCAGCCCGCAGTGGGCCGCCACCACGTCGAGGGTGTCGGTGCTCTCCTCGAGCTCGCGCCGGGCGGCCTCAAGGCGGGTGCGCTCGACGAAGCGGCTGGGCGTCTCGCCGACCTCGGCGGTGAACACCCGGGTGAAGTGCCGCACGCTCATGGCGGCGGCCGCGGCGAGCGCGGGCAACCGGTGGTCGCCACCGGGCGCGGCCTCCACGAGGGTCTGCACGGCCCGGATGGTCGAGCGCTCGGCGCGTGGCACCCACACAGGCGACGCAAACTGGGTCTGGCCGCCCGGCCGGTGCAGGAACATGACCAGCCAGCGGGCGACCATCTGGGCCACGTCGACGCCGAGGTCCTCCTGCACCAGTGCCAGGGAGAGGTCGATGCCGGCGGTGACCCCCGCACTCGACCAGTACTTGCCGTCGCGGATGTAGATCGGATCGGCGTCGACGGTGAGGCCGGGGTACTCCTCGGCCAGCTGGCGGGCGCGGGACCAGTGCGTGGTGACCCGGCAGCCCTCGAACAGTCCGGCGGCGGCGCCGAGGAACGCGCCCGAGCACACCGTGGCCACGCGCCGGCAACGCGGCGCCGTGCGGCGGATGAACTCGACCATGTCCTCGTCGCCTGCGGCCTCCTCGGCGCCCGGCCCGCCCGAGAGCACCAGGGTGTCGATGCGCTCGGAGGCGGCGGGGAGCGGTGCGGTGCCCAGCGCGAGCCCGCTCTCGGCCCGGACGGTGCCGCCGCCCCGGGAGGCGAGGGTGACGCGGTAGGAGGCCGCCCGCCCGAGAGCGGCAGCAGCCCGGGTCGCGCCGGCGAAGACCTCGTGCGGGCCCACGGCATCGATCGGCTGCAGGCCATCGAAGGCGACGATCACGATGTGGCGCTGCTGCACGGACCCACTCTGCGGCCGGTGCGCCATGGCGTCAAGGACATGATTCCCACAGATTCGGCCATCGGAATGGGGCCGAACCGGCCGCCATGGTGGGTGAAGGATCAGGCGGTGCGGGTTCGGTGCGTGCCGCGGGCCCGTACCCAGGCCAGCAGATCGCCTTCGGCGCCCCGGCGCACCGACCCGGTGAAGATGTCCTCCCGCCCGGTCGACACCGTGCGCGTGACCTCGGCGTAGAGCTCGTCGCCCAGCGCGGCGGGCTGGAGGTACTCGACCAGGACCGAGGAGATGATCCCGGAGCTCTCGGCGTCGTTGGCCGCCGCGGCCACGGCGGCGCCGGCCACCGCGTAGAAGACGGCGCCGTGCACGGTGCCGTGGGGATTGGCGTGACGCTCGTCCGTGGCGAGGACGGCCACCGTGTGGCCCGCACCCCGGCGCTCCACTTCGATGCCGAGGAGGGCGGCGAACGCGTCGGCCCGAGGCCCGCTCACCGGCTCACCTCACGCGCTGGAGGCGGGCGCGGGGAGCCGTCCCGGCATGGGCACGGCCGTGCCCGGCCAGCGCTTCCGGCTGACCCGGCTCAACCTGTTGAGGAGGGTCACCGCACCGGGGTCGTCCTCAATGGGCCGGGTCTCGATCACGCCGGCCGCCTCCATGTCGTTGAAGAGCTCCTCGCCCTTCTCGGTCCGCAGCAGGGTGAGGGTCCAGTCACCGAAGGCCCCGATACCCCCCGTGGAGATGTCGGCGTGCTCGGCCGCGAAGTCAGGACAGCTCTTGCAGCCCTCCCTCGTCCAGGCGTGCGCCTCCTTGAGCGGAACTTCGTGGTAGCTGCCATCTCTCATCCAGACCTGGAACACACCCTTGATGTTCATCTTGAGGATGTCGGCCCGGGCCAGCCCGTACTTCGCCTCGAAGAGCTCGCCGAAGATGGCGTCGTCGAACGTCTTGGAGCAGAGCAGCCCGATGGAGAGCACGAAGCGACGGGCCACCTTCCCGGCCTTGCGGGCCTGCATGACAGGCGGGGCGGAGGCCTGGCACCCCATGCCCACCAGCGCGATGCGCTCGGCCCCGCCCTCGATCGCCTCGGCGTAGGCCAGGGGGTTGGCGGAATAGGTGTAGCGCGAACCGGCCGTGGCCAGCACGTCATCCTTGGAGCGGGCCACCTGGGGTATCGCCTTCCAGGTCGAGCCGTCGCCTTCGAGGCCCGAGACCAGAGCGGCGTCGATGACGTCGTGCTCGAACGCCCAGATGAGGAGCGCGGAGACCAGCCCCCCGTCCTGCCCCGTGCCCTGCACCGTCGGATCGGTGGCCCGGGCCAGCACGGTGCGGCGCGAGATGCCGGCCACCTCGTCGTCGGTACGGGGCCGCCCGAACAGGTGGGTCTCGATTTCAGGCTCCCAGGTGCGAAAGCGCGGGCAGGCCCTGGTGCACAGCGTGCAGCCCTTGAGACCGTGGGTGCAGTTGTCGGGCCCGCCGTCGGCGTCCACATGGAAGGGCCGGTAGACCCCGTCCTGGTCGTTGTAGCCGAGAACGTCGTACGGGCAGACGATCACACAGGCGGAGCACCCCGTGCACAGTCCGGACGTCACGACCTCGGTGAACAGCTCGGCCCATTGCGGCTTCTCGGGAGGCATTGGTCCACCATATTCGGGCTGGCGGCACCGGTCGGATACCTTGCGCTGATGCCCGAGATCCTCGAAGTCGAGCTCTACCGGGTCAGCGCCGAGGCGGCCCTGCACCGGCCGATCACCCGGGCGTGGATGATCGACTCGCGTTACGGCCGAGGCGGGACGACGCCGGCGCGGCTCCGGTCGGCGCTCGTCGGCCGCTCCTTCAGCGGGGCCCGGCGCATGGGCAAGCTGCTCCTGCTCGACACCGACGGGGGCCCGACCCTGGGCCTGCGCTTCGGCATGACAGGTGGCCTGGTGGTCGACGGCAACGAGGCGCTCGATCGGCTGCGCTACGGCCCAGGCGTCTTCAACGAGAGGTGGGTGCGGGCCCGCTTCACTTTCGACGACGGAGGGGAGCTGGTGGTGCACGACCCGCGCCGCTTCGGGTCCCTCGAGCTGTCGCCCGACGAGAGCCGGCTCGGTCCGGACGCGCTCACCGTGTCGTTGGGCGAGCTCGGGACTGCGCTGGCCATCGCGCCCGGGCGGTCCGGGGTGGCGGCGCCGCTCAAGGCGCGCTTCATGGACCAGGAACGGTTGGCCGGCGTGGGCAACCTGCTGGCCGACGAGATCCTCTGGCGCGCCGGCCTGGCCCCGGGTCGACGAACGCCACTCACTGACGCGGAGCTGCGCCAGCTGCACAAACAGCTGCGCTCGACACTGCGCCAGCTGGGCCGGCGTGGTGGCTCGCACATGGGCGACCTGATGGAGGGCCGCAACGTTGGGGCACGGTGCCCGCTCGACGGGACGGAGCTGCGCCGGGAGACGGTGGGCGGGCGGACGACCTACTGGTGCCCGGAGCACCAGCACTGATCAGCCCATCCGGTTCAACTGAGTCGCCTGCGCACCCACCACACGCAAAGGCCGGCCAGCGCGGCGGAGACGGCAACGAACAGCAGCGTCTCGTAGGTCTGGAAGGCCCAGAACCGGCTGGCCGGCTGGTAGGTGACCACCTGGTGGAACTTGGTCGAAATGGTGGTGACGCACTGCTGGAACGCCTGCTGCCCGTTCGAAGACACGGCGGCCTTCGCCTGGACACCTCGGACACCGGGGGGCGGTCCGTTGAGGCCCGGCATGTTCGGGCACGCCTTCTGCAGAAATGCCACCGACGGTGACTGCCCGGCGTCGTTGACGACGCTGTCCGAAACGACGAGCACGTTGGGGATGTCCGGTGGACCGGCCATGAACTGCAGGCTGCCGCCAGGACTCGCGCTGAAACCGAGCGCCCCATTCGGGTCGATGGCGAGCGATTTCGTGACCGGCGTCATGAAGTGCGGCCTGACCCAGTAGCTGACAGCGAACCGCGCCACGATGAAGCCGACCAGCGTGACCGCCATGGCGGGGAGCGTGCGGCGGAAGAGCAGCCCGGTGGTGGCACCCAGTGCGAAGGCGAACAACGCGTATCCCGCCGGTACGAATCCATGCAGACCGAAGGCGGCGGCTCCGAAACGGCTCTGGTTCACTTTGTCGATGGGGCTGTACCACCACGTCACCATCAGGCTCAAGAGTCCGCCGACCGCCGCGCTGGCCAGTCCGACGAGCCCGAGCTTGACCAGCAACCAGCGCATCCGGCTCACGCTCTGCGTCCAGGCCAGGCGGAAGGTCCCTGTCTCGAGCTCGCGGGCGATGAGCGGTGCCCCCCAGAACATCCCGATGAGGACCGGCACGATGAGCACCAGAGCAGTGGCCAAGACCTGCAGCTTCGAGTAAGTGCTGACGACGGGGTTGTTGCAGTCGCTGCTGGCGCCACCGCTGGCCCGGCACTGTGCCACCGCGGAGTCGTAGATCGACACCAGATGGGGACCGGTGACGAGCAGGATGACGCCGAGAACGACCAGCCCGACTCCGCCGATGACCGCCTGCGTGCGGAACTGGCGCCACGAGAAAGCGATCACGAGAGCACCTCGAGCCTCTGGCGCGCCCGACGCGCGGTGCTGGCGTTGCCCATGTAGGCCAGCACCAGGTCCTCGAGGTTGAGGTCCTCGACCGTCCAGGCGGGATCGAGCACCGGTCCGTCGCATCGCACGATGAGAGTGCTCTGGCGATCGGTATGGCTCTCCTCAATGACCTCCTGCCCGGACGGGAGCGATGCCGGGTCGCGGCGCGGTCCGACCAGCCGGTGGTGTGCAGCCAACAGGTCGGCGACCTCGCCGGCGACTTGGAGCCGCGAATCCACGAGCACGATCAGGTAGTCGCACACCCGCTCCAGGTCGGCCACGAGATGCGAGGACAGCACGACGCTCACGTCCCCGTCGGCCACGAACTCCATCAGCCTCTGCAGGAACTCCCTACGGGCCAGCGGGTCGAGGCTGGCCACCGGCTCGTCGAGGATGAGCAGCTCGGGGCGCTTGGCCACCGCCAGGGTGAGGGCGAGTTGCGCCCGCTGGCCGCCTGAGAGCGAGCCGGCCGTCTGGCCGAGATCGAGGTCGAGGTCGGCGATCCGCTGCCGCGCCAATGCGTCATCCCATCCAGGATTCATCTGCCTCCCGAAGCGGAGGTGGTCCTCGATGCTGAGGCGAGCGTAAGTCGGGGTGTCCTGCGCCACGAAGCCCACACGCGCCAGTTGGGCGGGGTCGGCGGCCGGTGGGCGACCGAGCACGGTCACGCTGCCGGCGGTCGGTGTGAGGAGGCCGACGGCCAGGTGCAGCAGCGTGGTCTTGCCCGCCCCGTTGGGGCCAACGAGCCCAACCACGCGGCCGGAAGGGATCTGCAGGTCGCATTCCTTGAGCGCCCAGCGCCTGCCGTACCGCTTGCCCAGTCCCTGGGCGTCGAGGACCCAGCTCACGCTATGTCCTCCTCGGCAGCTGAACGAAAGGAGTCGCGGAACAGCGCCTCGATGCTCTCGTCGTCGAGGCCGGCGCGCCGTGCCTTGGAGATCCAGCGCTGCAGGGCCTGGCGCAGCGGGCCCTGGGCGGCGATGGACTCGGCCCCGAGGCTCCCGGTCACGAAGGTCCCGACGCCGGGGCGGGCGCCGGCCAGGCCCTCGTGCTCGAGCTCCCGGTAGGCCTTGAGCACCGTGTTGGGGTTGATGGCCAGCTGCGCCACGACCTCCTTGACCGTGGGGAGCTGGTCGCCCTCCCGCAACATCCCCACGCGCAGCGCCTGCCTGACCTGCTGCACGATCTGGAGATAGGGGGAGACGCCGGAACGGCTGTCCAGGTGGAACTCGATCACCTGACCTCACTTACTTTATCTAGATAACTAGATAAATATGTACCTGACGAGGTCCAGTGTCAAGTCGCGGCCGGCCAACCCGTTCGGTCTCAGCTGGTGAGCGGTGGCAACCCCTTGGCGATGAGGTCCACACCGAAGACGAGGAAGAGCACGGCCATCACCGCCGCGTTGTGCGTGGTGAGCCACGTCTTGGCGGAGTCGAGCGTCGTGCGCGCCCGCTCGCCACCGAAGAGTGAGTACAGGACCGGTCCGGCGATGGTCAGGCTCGCGATGACGACGAACACTGCGATCGATACCACCGCGTCGGTGGTCGACAACCCGGAGACCTGGGCCAGACCGGCAGCGGCACCGGCCGTGAGGATGAGGTTCTTCGGGTTGACTGCGGCCAGCACCACCGCCAGCCCGAACGCTTTCACCGGAGAAAGCGACTCAACGGTGGAGAGCCACTTGGGCATCTCCGGCTCCTCGCCCGCCGCCGGGCGCTTGCGCCAGTTGCGCCGCGCCAACGCGAGCAACGCGACGCCGAGGACGATCTTGCCCCACGACACCGAGTCCGCCGCCGTGCTGCTGGTCGCCACGTTGCCGTCGTGCGACACGAGGTAAATGACCGTGCTCACGACCGCGAGTGAGAGCACCCATCCCACGAGGAAGGCCGGCCCGTTGACGCGGGCCCGCGCCGAGAACAGCATCAGGATCACGGCGATGATCGGCACCGGGCTGATGGCCACCCCGATGGCGAACGTCAGGATTGCGCTGATGCCCTGCCCCATCTGGCCTCCTCGTCGTCGCAAGGAAGCCTGTCACGTGCAGTGGCGCCAACCGCGGTTCGTCACGGTGCGGACGCGGTGCGGACGCGCTGTGGACGCGCCGCGGAGACCACACGCGGAGGCGCCGTGGCGTGCGTCAGTCCTCGGCGATCTCCTCCAGCACCTTGGCCGCGTGCCCGTCCGCCCGCACGTGGTACCACGCCCGTTGGATCTTGCCGTTCGGGCCCACCAGGAACGTCGAACGGATGGTACCGACGGTCTTCTTGCCGTACATCGTCTTCTCGCCCCAGGCCCCGTACTTCTCCATGACCTTCTTCTCGGCGTCGGTGAGAAGAGGGAACTTCAGCTTGTACTTGGTGCGGAACTTCACGTGCTTCTCCGCCTTGTCGGGCGAGATCCCGAGCACCGCCACCCCGGCCTTCTCGAAGGTCTTGAGGTTGTCGTTGAACTGACACGCCTCCTTGGTGCACCCAGGCGTGTCGTCGGCGGGATAGAAGTACACGATCACCCGCTGCCCCTTGAAGTCCGAGAGCTTGACCGGTTTGCCATCCTGGTCAGGCAGGGTGAACGCGGGGGCCGTTGCTCCCGCCTCGAGTTTGGCCATGGTCGGCGCTCCTTCTGTCGCGGTGCTGAACGCCTCACTTTGGCACAGGGCCGCGCCGTTGACCCATCCTGGCCTGGTACAATGGCTGTGCGACCATCGGCGGGGGCCGGTGAGTCGGGGCTGATTCCCACTTCTCTGGAAGGCGCACAGCCCCGCCGTACAACAGAGAGAGCGGGTCCATGACTGTTGATGCCCTCGCCGGCGCGCACGCCGGCACCGCCCCGGAGGACAGCGATGCCCTCGGCGACGATACCTACGAGACCGCCCGGACCTTCGAGTCCCTCGGCGTCTCACCCGAACTGAACAAAGCGCTGGCCGATGAAGGCATCGTCAGCGCTTTTCCAATTCAGGCCCTGACCGTCGCCGACGCCCTGGCGGGCCGTGACGTGTGCGGTAAGGCCAAGACCGGCTCCGGCAAGACGCTCGCCTTCGGTGTGCCGCTGTTGCAGCGGGCCAAGGCGACCCGGGAGGGCCAGGGTCCTCGCCCCGCCTCACGGCCGGCCAAGCCGCTGGCGCTCGTCCTGCTGCCGACGCGTGAGCTGGCCGTGCAGGTCTACGACGTCCTGGCCCCGCTGGCGAAGAAGCTGGGCCTGCAGTCCGTCGCCGTCTACGGCGGTGCCGACATCGACCGCCAGGTGGCCAAGCTCCGCAAGGGAGTGGACGTGGTGATCGCCACGCCGGGCCGCCTGATCGACCTCGGCGATCGCGGCGAAGTCGCCGTGGACGAGCTCGAGACACTCGTGCTCGACGAGGCCGACCGCATGGCCGACATGGGGTTCATGCCCCAGGTCGAGTGGGTCCTTCGTCGCCTTGATCAGCCCCACCAGACGCTGCTGTTCTCCGCCACGCTCGACGGCGCCGTCGACCGGCTGGTCACGCGGTACCTGACGGACCCGGTCTTCCACGAGGTGGCCTCCTCCACCCAGACCGTGACCCTCATGGAGCACCGCTTCCTGCAGGTGCACCAGATGGACAAGGTCAAGGTGGCGGCGGCCATCTGCCGGAGCCAGGAGAAGTCGCTGCTCTTCGTGCGCACAAAGCGGGGGGCGGACCGCCTCGTGGAGAATCTCGTCAAGGAGGGCGTCAATGCCCAGGCGATCCACGGCGACCTGCGCCAGGCCAACCGCGAGCGGGCGCTGGCCGACTTCTCGAACGGCAAGCTCGCGGTCCTCGTCGCGACCGACGTGGCAGCCCGGGGCCTGCACATCGAAGCGGTCGACGGCGTCATCCACTACGACCCGCCCGAGGACCACAAGGCCTACCTGCACCGGTCGGGCCGTACGGCTCGGGCCGGCAAGGCCGGCGTGGTGGTCAGCCTGTCCCTGTGGAACCAGCTGGTCGAGATGGAGGTGATCCAGCGCCGGCTGGGCCTGCGCATCCCCATCGTCGAGATGTTCTCCAACGACCCGCGCCTGGCCGACCTGGGTGCGTGGACCCCCCTCCCCGAGGAGAGCGTCCTCTGAGCGACGACGGGCCGATCCCGGTCTGGTCACCCGACGACGGAGTCCGTCGCGTGCTCGTCGTGACCGCCCACCCTGACGACGTCGACTTCGGTGCTGCGGGCGCGGTGGCGGCCTTCACCGCTGCCGGCGTCGAGGTCACCTACTGCATCGCCACCTCCGGCGAATCCGGGGGCTCGGACCGCGCCATGTCACGGGTCGACATGGCGGCGCTGCGCCAGGACGAGCAGCGCGCCGCCGCCGCGGTCGTCGGCGTGAGCGATGTGCGGTTCCTCGGCTACCCCGACGGCATGGTCGAGACGACGCGCGAGCTGCGTCGTGACATCAGCCGCGTCATCCGTGAGGTCAGGCCCGAGCGGGTGGTGACCCAGTCGCCCGAGCGGAACCTCGAGTTCATTTACGCCAGCCATCCCGACCACCTGGCCACCGGCGAGGCCGCGGTGGATGCCGTGTACCCCGACGCGCGCAACCCCTTCGCCCACCCCGAGCTGCTCGACGTCGAGCGCCTCGAGCCCTGGACCGTCCCGGAGTTGTGGCTCATGGGCCCCGGCGGCCAGCAGGCCGGGGTGGCGGTCGACACGACAGCGACGGTCGAGCGCAAGGTGGCCGCGCTCTTATGCCACAAGAGCCAGATGCCCGACCCCGACGGCGTGGCGCAGCGCGTCCGCGACTGGGCGCGTGGCAACGCGGAGCTGGCCGGGCTGGGAGCGGACCGCAGCGCCGAGCTCTTCCGGGTCATCCGCATTCCCTGACGCGATATGGGCGCCGGCGATCCCTGGCTGCTGGTGCAGCACGTGGCCTTCGAGGGTCCCGGCGCCATCGCCACTGCTGTCAGGGACGCAGGCGCCGAGCTGACGATCCTGCGCATGGACCGTGGCGATACCCTCCCGTCTCCTGACGCGCTGAGGGACGTGGCGGGGCTCGTGGTGATGGGCGGACCGATGAGCGTGCACGACGACCTGGTCTGGCTGGCCGCCGAGCGCGCCCTGCTGCGCGCCGCGGTCGAAGCCGGACGCCCTGTCCTCGGGGTGTGCCTCGGGGCCCAGCAGCTCGCCGCCACGTTGGGTGCGACGGTGACCCGGGGACCGGCGCCCGAGTGTGGCGTCGGCGAGGTCCATCTCACGACGGAGGCCATCAGCGATCCCGTATTCGGTCCGGCCCCCACCCCCTTGCCGTGTGTGCATTGGCACGGGGAGACCTTCGGCCTGCCCGAGGGCGCGGTGCGCCTGGCCGGCAACGCCGTCTATGAGAACCAGGCCTTCCGGGTGGGCGACTGCGCCTATGGGCTGCAGTTCCACGTGGAGATGACGGCCAGCCTCGCGGCCCACTGGGGGCCGCACCTCCCGCCCGGCGTCTTCCTGCGCGCTTCCGACGTGGCGCGCGTTGCTCGAGCCGGCGACGGCATCCTGCGCCGTTTCGTCGGTCTGGCCGGCCCCGGACCGGCCGGTTGACGCCGGCGCAAGCCCTAGCGCGCCATCTGGCGCAGCACGTACTGCAAAATGCCGCCGTGGCGGTAGTACTCGGCCTCCATCGGCGTGTCGATGCGCACGATCACCCGGAACTCGGTGACCGAATCGTCGTCGGCCGTCGCGGTCACCGTGAGCTCCTTGGGCAGCTCGCCGGCGTTCACGACGTCGAGTCCGCTGATGGCGAAGCGCTCGTGGCCCGTCAGGCCCAGGTCCTGCGCGGAGTCGCCCTTGTAGAACTGCAGCGGGACGACACCCATGCCGATGAGGTTTGAACGGTGGATGCGCTCGAAGCTCTGGGCGATGACGGCGCGCACGCCGAGCAGAGCCGTGCCCTTGGCCGCCCAGTCGCGGCTGCTCCCCGTGCCGTATTCGCGGCCGGCCAGCACGACGAGGGGGACGCCTTCGTCGGCGTACTGCATGGCCGCGTCGAAAATGGACGTCTCGGCGCCGTCGGGTAGGTGCAAGGTCACGCCGCCCTCTGTGCCGGGCGCCAGCAGGTTGCGCAGGCGCACGTTGGCGAAGGTCCCCCGCATCATCACCTCGTGGTTGCCCCGGCGCGCGCCGTAGGAGTTGAAGTCCTGGCGCGCCACGCCGTGCTCGGTGAGATAGCGCCCGGCCGGCGTGGCCGGGCCGATGGAGCCGGCGGGGGAGATGTGGTCGGTGGTGACGCTGTCACCCACCATGGCCAGTACCCGGGCGTCGACGAGGTCGGTCACCGGCGCCGGGGTCATCGTCATCCCCTCGAAGAACGGCGGGTTCTGCACGTAGGTGGAGTCCTTCTGCCAGGCGTACGTCTCGCCGTCCGCCGTGGAGACCTGCTGCCAGTACTCGTCGCCGTCGAAGACGGCGCTGTAGCGGGTGCGGAACATGTCCGACGTCAACGACGAACGAATGGTGTCGCTCACCTCGTCCATGGAGGGCCACAGGTCGCTCAGCAGCACCGGGTTGCCGTCGGCGTCGTTGCCGATCGGTGTGGTGGTGAGGTCGATATCGATCGTCCCCGCCAGCGCGTAGGCCACCACCAGCGGCGGCGACGCCAGATAGTTCAACCGGACGTCGGGATGGATGCGTCCCTCGAAGTTCCGGTTGCCCGAGAGCACCGACGCGACCGACAGGTCGCCGTCCTTGACAGCATCGGTCACGCCGTCGAGCAGGGGGCCGGAGTTGCCGATGCAGGTCGTGCAGCCGTAGCCGACCAGGAAGAAGCCGAGCTGCTGCAGCGGCTCCGTCAGGCCGGCCCTGTCGAGATAGTCGGTCACGACGCGCGAGCCCGGCGCCAGCGACGTCTTGACCCAGGGCTTCGAGCGCAGGCCCCGCTCTATCGCCTTCTTGGCCACCAGCCCCGCCGCCACCATCACCTGTGGGTTGGACGTGTTGGTGCAACTCGTGATGGCGGCGATGACGACGTCGCCGTCTGCCACCTGGTGGTGGGGCGCCGCCGCGGGTTCGGTGGGGGCTGTGCGCGGGGCGCGGTCCAGCGCCACGCGGTAGGCGTCGCGCACGGCCGACAGCGAGACCCGGTCCTGGGGCCGGGCCGGGCCGGCGAGCGAGACCTCCACGTCGCCCAGGTCGAGGCTGACGTGCTCGGAGTAGACGGGCTCGGGCGCGTCCGGATCGTGCCAGAGGCCCTGCGCCTTGGCGTACGCCTCCACCAGCGCCAGGTGCTCGTCGTCGCGCCCGGTGAAGCGCAGGTAGTCGATGGTGACCCGGTCGATGGGAAACATGGTGCAGGTGGCGCCGTACTCGGGGCTCATGTTCCCGATGGTCGCCCGCGTCTCGAGCGGCAAGGCGGCCACGCCGGGCCCGTAGCACTCGACGAACGCACCGACGACGCCGTGGTCGCGCAGCAGCTCGGTGACGGTCAGCACCACGTCCGTGGCGGTGATCCCGGGCTTGGGCTCCCCCGAAATGCGCAGCCCCACCACCGGCGGCAGCAGCATGGAGAGCGGCTGGCCGAGCATGGCCGCCTCGGCCTCAATGCCGCCGACGCCCCAACCGAGCACACCGAGGCCGTTGACCATCACCGTGTGCGAGTCCGTGCCCACCAGCGTGTCGCAGAAGGCCCGTCCGTCCTCGGTGGCGAAGACCAGCCGCGACAGGTACTCGAGGTTGACCTGGTGGCAGATCCCCATGCCGGGCGGCACGGCGCGGAAGTCCCGGAAGGCGCCCTGGGCCCAGCGCAGGAGCTGGTAGCGCTCCATGTTGCGGCCGTACTCAATGGACACGTTGGTGTCGTACGCCGACGCGTCCCCCGACTCCTCGATGATGACGGAGTGGTCGATGACCAGCTCGACGGGGACCAACGGGTTGACCTGCGAGGCGTTGCCGCCGAGACGGGCCAGCGCGTCGCGCATGGCGGCGAGGTCCACCACGGCCGGCACGCCGGTGAAGTCCTGCATGAGCACGCGCTCGGGCGTGAAGGCGATCTCGTGGGCGCTGTCGCCGGCGCCCTGGCCGTGGCCCTCGGGGTTGGCCCCCCAGTCCGCCACGGCGACGATGTCGTCGGCCGAGACGTGCGGCCCGTCCTCGTGCCGCAGGAGGTTCTCGAGGAGGACCTTTATGGAGTAGGGCAGCCGTGCGATGTCGTACCGTTCGCTGAGCGCCGGCGCCGTGATGTTGAAGATCTGGTAGGTGCGGTCGCCGACCGTCAGGTCTGCCCTGGCGTCGAAGGTGTCGGGGTGCTCTGCGTGGGTGGCGTCCGTGGTCATGGCCCCATTCTGCCGTGACGCAGTCCGGACCGCCCACAGGGGTCGCCCGGGCGTCCCCGCGGCTACCCGGGAGCGCGCTCAGGCCGACACCGGCGTTGAGCGGTGACTTCGTAACGACTTCGTAACCGCTCCGGCGCACCGGTGCGGAATGCAGCGTGCAGAATCGACGTCGTGCGCAAGGGCGGAGACACCGCGGGTGTCAGCCGGCCGCGCCCGAAGCACCTCCGGCTGGCCTCCCTCGTCCCCTCGCTCGTGACCATGGCGGTGGCGACGGTCCTCGTCCCCGGCGCGCTCGTCGCCGGACTGGCCGTCGCTCCCGCCGGCGCCACGCCCGCGGGAGCGACCGAGACGGCGCACGGCTACAACGACGCAGGGATGATCGGCTTCGGCAGCGTGAGCCTGACCGAACCCGTCCTGCCCCAACCCTTGAACTCACCCGTCTTCTCCGGAGCCGCCACCGACGACGGTGGCGGGTACGTCCTGGCCAGCGCGGACGGTGGCGTGTTCGCCTTCGGCGATGCCACCTTCGAGGGCTCTGCCGGCAGCTTGCCGCTGCAGGGGCCCATCGTGGCCATGGCGCTCACGCCAGACGCCAAGGGCTACTGGCTGGGCGCGCTCGATGGCGGCGTGTTCGCCTACGGGGATGCTCCCTTCTACGGGTCCATGGGCAGCACACACCTGAACCAGCCGATCGTCGGCATGGCGACCACGCCCGACGGCAAGGGGTACTGGCTCGTCGCCGCCGACGGCGGCATCTTCGCCTACGGCGACGCCGGCTTCTATGGGAGCACCGGTGCCATGGCGCTCAACGAGCCCATTGTCGGCATGGCGACGACACACGACGGGAAGGGGTACTGGCTCGTCGCCGCCGACGGCGGCATCTTCGCCTACGGCGACGCCGGTTTCTACGGCTCGGCCGGTGCCGAGAACCTGCCGGACGCGGCGGTCGGCATGGTGGCCTCACCCGACGGCGGGGGCTACCTCATCGCGACCCAGAACGGGGTCGTCCTGCCCTTCGGCGACGCCCGGGCCTACGGCGGTCTCTCCCTCACTCCGACGGCGACTCAGATTTCGGCCATCATCGGGAACAACCAGGGGACCGGGTACTGGCTGCTCGATCCGCAGGCCTGGCAGTACAGCTTCTCCACCGCCACGCCCGAACCGATGTTCCCCGGCTCGAGCACCATCGCCGATGCGGCGGCCTCGCAGATCTTCCCCGACCCCGATACGCAGGGCCTCTACTGCAACCCGTACGGGCCCTGTGAGGAATGGTGCGCGCTCTTCGCCACCTGGGCCTGGGAGCAGGCGGGCATCCCCATTCCGCGCTACGCCTTCACGGGCGACATCTGGGGCTGGGCCGCCACCTACGGCGCCGCGCTGCCGCCCACGGCGATGCCGGCGGTGGGCGATGCCGTCCTCTACGGGTCGGGGCCGCAGAGCACGTCGACATCCGTGCACGTGGGGATCGTCACGCAGGTCTGGCCCGACGACGCCATCATGACGGTGGGCGGAGACTCGGGCCCGGGCCGGAGCGGCTATCTCTCGACCTCGCTGGACGGGCCGTTCCTGCCGGCGGACTCCGCCTCGTACAACGGCGTGCCCATCTACGGCTTCGCCCAGCCGTAGGGCTCACCTCGCCGCTCCGCCACCAACCGTGCCGGAGGACTTCGCGTAGGCTGCCGCACCGGAGGTCCACCACCGTGCCCGTCTACGAGTTCCGCTGTTCGACCTGTCACGCCGTCTTCGACGAGCGGCGGCCCATGGCCGATGCGGACGCGCCCGTCACCTGCCCCGACGGTCACGTCGGGGCCCGGCGGCTCTTCCCGGTCTTCGCCACCACCGGTCTGGCGGCCGAGCCCGACGGAGGCGTGTGCGGGGCGCCGGTTCCGGGCGGCTGCGGCAGCGGCTGCGCCTGTTGCTGAGCGCGCCGACATGACCCTCTCCTCCTGGGACGATTACCCCGTCCACCAAGCGGCCGAGTTCATCGCCCATCCCGCCACGAGCGACCGCAACTTCTACGACCGCTACTACTTCAACATGCACCCGAGCTCGGGTGACTGGTTCGCCATCTTCGGCTACGGCCAGTACCCCAACCTCGGCGTGGTGGACGCCTTCATCGACGTCCGCCATGGCGGCTCCCAACACGTGGTGCGCGCCTCGGCGCCGCTTCTCGACCGGGGCGACCTCTCCGTCGGGCCCTTCTGCGTGGAGGTGCTCGAGCCCCTGCGCCGCCTGCGCGTGATCGTCGAGCCCACCGAGCACAGCGTCGCCATGGACGTGACGTGGGACGGACACATTCCCGCCATGGCGGAGCCGCGCCAGTACATGCGCAGCAAGGGCAAGGTCGTCTTCGACACCCAGCGCCTGGCCCAGACCGGGCGCTGGTCGGGGACGCTCTCGGTGGGCGGGGTCGATCTCCCGGTCGCGCCGGACCACTGCTGGGGGACCCGTGACCGCTCGTGGGGCGTGCGACCCGTCGGTGAGCCCGAGAGCGACGGCATCCGCCAGGGCGAGCTGGTGCTGGGCGGCATGTGGAACTACTTCCCGATGCAGTTCGAAGACCACGCCATCATGTACATCTGCCACGAGCGCGACGATGGCGAGCGGCCGCTGGTCCAGAGCGAGCGGGTCTGGGTCGACCCCGACCGCCCCATTGAGGACCTGGGCCGCTCCGAGCACGAGCACCACCTCATTCCGGGCACGCGTGTCATCGACCGTTCAGTGGTGCGCTTCCCCGAGGCCGGCCTCGAAATCACCTGCACCCCGCTCCTGGCCAACTTCGTCTCCATCGGCACCGGTTACGGCATCGACGCGGACTGGCGCCACGGCATGTACCACGGGCCCGAGCCGGTGACGCAGGGCCTCGTCCTGGCCGTCGACGAGGTGCAGGGTCTGGCCCAGTACGGCATCGTCGACCACGTGGCGGAGTTCTCCTACGACGGCCACGTCGGCTACGGGCTGCTCGAGCACGGCTTCTTCGGCCCCTACCGCCGCTATGGCCTGCTCGATGGAGGCATGGGGGCACCGGCGGACTGACGCCTCGACCCGGGTTCCGCTCCGGTCCGCGCATGCGAGAATGAGGGATGCCCGACGCCGCCAGCGTCCTCCTCCAACGGCTGCAAGCCGCCTTCGACGCAGTTGAGGCGGGCGCCGACCCGGTGTTGCGGGCCTCCGACCGGGCCGACTTCCAGGCGAATGGCGCCCTGCCCCTCGGGAAAGCGCTGGGCCGGCCCCCCCGCGAGGTGGCCGAGCAGGTCGTGGCGGCTGCCAGCCTCGACGACATCTGCTCCGAGGTGGAGATCAGCGGTCCGGGCTTCATCAACCTCACGCTGTCGGACGGGTTCGTGGCCGATCTGGTGGCGCGGCTGTCCGCCGACGACCGGCTCGGCGTGGAGCAGGTGACGCACTCCGAGACCATCGTCATCGACTACTCGGCGCCCAATGTCGCCAAGGAGATGCACGTCGGCCACCTGCGCACCACGCTCATCGGCGATGCGCTCGCCCGCGTGCTCGGGTTCCTCGGCCACGACGTGCGGCGCGAGAACCACATCGGTGACTGGGGGACGCCCTTCGGCATGCTCATTGAGCACCTGCTCGAGGTGGACGGCGCGGCCAACGCCGAGTCCTTCAGCGTGCGCGATCTCAACGAGTTCTACGCCACGGCCCGCCGGCAGTTCGACAGCGACCCCGCCTTCGCCGATCGCTGTCGGAACCGGGTCGTGCTGCTGCAGAGCGGGGACGACGAGACGCTGCACCTGTGGCGCATCTTCGTGACCGAGTCCATGCGCCACGCCGGCGAGGTCTACGAGCTCCTTGGTGTCCTCCTGACCCCCGACGACGTGTTGGGGGAGAGCTTCTACAACCCTCTCCTGCCGGTGGTGGTCTCCGAGCTCGACGAGAAGGGCCTGCTGGTGCAGAACGACGGTGCGCTCTGCGTCTTCCCGGAGGGCTTCGAGAACCGCAACGGGGAGCCACTCCCGCTCATCGTGCGCAAGTCCGACGGGGGGTACGGCTACCCCGCCACCGACCTGGCGGCGGTGCGCGACCGCACCGGCCGCATCGGCGCCACGCGCCTGCTCTACGTGGTGGCGGCCGAACAGACGTTGCACTTTCGTCTCGTGTTCGCGGCAGCGGAGTTGGCCGGCTACCTGCGGCCGGGCGTCGAGGCCGTCCACGTGTCGTTCGGCTTCGTCCTCGGCACCGACGGCAAGAAGATGGCGAGCCGCGCCGGTGAGTCCGAGCGCCTCATCGATCTCTTGACGGAGGGCATCGAGCGCGCCGAGACCGCGCTGAAGGAGCGCTCGAGTGACCTCCCGCCCGAGCGCCAGGCCGCCCTGGCTCGTGCGCTCGGGATCGGGGCGGTCAAGTATGCCGACCTGTCCACCGAACGCATGCGGGACTACGTCTTCGACTGGGACCGCATGCTGGCCTTCGAGGGCGACACCGGGCCCTACCTGCAGTACGCGCACGCACGCGTCCGGTCCATCTTCCGGCGCGCCGGTGTGGCCCCGCCGGCACGGGGTGCGGTGCCGCTGCTCGGTGAGCCCCAGGAGCGCGCCCTGGCGTTGCACCTGCTCGGGTTTGCCGCGGCGGTGGAGGCGACGGCGCAGACGTGGAGTCCCTCCAAGCTGTGCACGTACCTCTTCGAACTGGCCACCTCGTTCACCTCGTTCTACGAGGCGTGCCGGGTGCTGGTCGACGACGAGGCGGTGCGCGACTCGCGGCTCGGGCTGTGCGACCTCACGGCACGGGTGTTGGAGCTCGGGCTGTCCCTGCTGGGCATCGAGGCACCCGAGCAAATGTGACCGGGGCCGGACCGGCCCCTATCCTCTGCCCGGCACGTCAGGTGCGGGCCCGCATGGCGGGCATGGAAACCCACGAGGAGCGGTAGCAATGGATCTGAACGGCACGTCGGCGATCGTCACCGGAGGGGCGTCCGGGCTCGGGCTGGCCACCTCGCGCTTGCTGGCGGAGCGGGGCGTGCGCGTCGTGGTGGCGGACCTCCAGGAGGACAAGGGCGTGCCCCTGGCCAAGGAGATCGGCGGCCTGTTCGTGCAGACCGATGTCACCAACCCCGAGCAGGTGATCACCGCGGTGGACGCGGCCGTCGAGATGGCGCCGTTCAAGTCGCTGGTGAACTGCGCCGGCATCGGCTGGGCCACGCGCACCATCGGCCGGGACGGCGAGTACGCGTCGGCGCACGACCTCAACTCGTACCGGCGGGTGATCGAGATCAACCTCATCGGGACGTTCAACTGCATCCGCCTGGCGGCCACCAAAATGAGCCTCAACGAGCCCGACGTCGACGGGGCCCGCGGCGCCATCGTGAACACGTCGTCGGTCGCGGCCGAAGACGGGCAGATCGGCCAGGCGGCCTACTCGTCGTCGAAGGGCGGCGTCGTCGGCATGACGCTCCCGGTGGCGCGCGACCTGTCCGTGGTCGGCATCCGGGTCAACACCATCCTGCCCGGGCTGATCGACACCCCGATCTACGGGGAGGGCGAGGGTGCGGAGACGTTCAAGGGCAAGCTGAGCCAGGACGTGCTCTTCCCCCACCGCCTCGGCTACGCGACGGAGTTCGCCACGTTGGCGCTGGAGCTGCTCTCCAACTCGTACATCAACGCCGAGTCGATCCGCATCGACGCCGGCATCCGGATGCAGCCCAAGTAGTTTCCAGTTCCCGCGGCTGCTCATTCTGACGCCGTACAACCGATTGCCGAAGACGGTGGAGGCACGCTGATGATCGACCCGGAGCTGGCGGCCATGATCGACCTGCTGCCGAAGATGGACCTGCTGGACCCGGTGGCGGCCCGCCAGGCCTTCGAGGACATCATCGCCGCCATCAAGATTGACATCCCCGGCATCGAGACCCTCGATATCGAGAACCGGATGGTGCCGGGCTTCGAGGGCGACCCTGACGTGTCGGTGCGGGTCTACCGGCCCAAGCGGGCCGGGCAGGCGGGGGCCACACCGCCGCCGGCGCCGGGCATCGTGATGATCCACGGTGGTGGCTTCGTCATCGGCAGCGTCGAGACCGAGCACGGCGGCGCGGCCGCGATGGCCATCGACAGCGGTGCCGTCGTGGTGTCGGTCGACTACCGTCTGGCGCCCGAGCACCCGTATCCGGCCGGGGTGCACGACTGCTACGCCGCCCTGTCGTACCTGCACGCCGAGGCCGACGCGCTGGGTGTCGACCCGGCGCGGGTGGCACTGGCCGGGGCCAGCGCCGGGGGTGGGCTGGCGGCAGCCACCGCCCTGCTGGCCCGTGACCGCGGCGGGCCGGCGGTGTGCTTCCAGCTGCTGCAGATCCCCGAGCTCGACGACCGGTTGGAGACCGGTTCCATGCGGACGTTTGTGGACTCGCCCCTGTGGAACCGGCCGCTGGCGGTGCAGAGCTGGCAGGCGTATCTCGGTCGGCTCTACGGCGCCGCCGACGTGCCGGACTATGCGGCCCCGGCCCGTGCGGCCGATCTCTCCGGCCTGCCGCCGGCGTACATCTCGACGGCCGAGAACGACCCGCTGCGCGACGAGGGGATCACGTACGCCCTGCGCCTGCTGCAGGCGGGCGTCTCGGTGGAGCTGCACCAGTTCCCCGGCACCTTCCACGGCTCGGCGCTCGTGACGTCGGCCGCCGTGTCGAAGCGCACCCAGCGCGAGTTGGCCTTGGTGTTGCGCCAGGCGCTCGGCGTCGAGGGGGACTGAGGCGGGCGGGCCGGACCCGCTACAACGCACCGCCTTTACGCTGGCGTCAGCCTCGTCCGCGACCGGCGCGGGCAGAGGAACGAGAAGGGACCACCCGCCATGGCCGACGTCCTGTCCCCGAAGGCCCGTGCGCTCATCGCCCGGCCCGTGCTGGCGTCGCTGGCCACCCTGAACCCCGACGGGTCGCCCCAGATCACGCCGCTGTGGGTCGACCTCGACGGCGATGCTGTCGTCTTCAATACGACTCAGAGCCGGCAGAAGGCGCGCAACCTGGAGCGGGATGGCCGGGCTGCCGTCACGGTGATCGACCCCGACGATCCGTACAACGTGGTCGTGTTCCGCGGCACTGTCACCGACATCACGACGGAGGGCGCCGAGGCGCACATCGACGCGCTGGCCAAAAAGTACATGGGCGTGGACACGTTCCCGAATCGCCAGGAGGGCTCCGTGCGCATCCGCATCATCGTGCGCACCGACCACATCGTCATGCAGGGTTGAGGCAGCCCGCTTTGAGGTTCAGGCGGCGGCGGCCTCGACCTCGGTGGTCTCGTCGGCGCTCGAGAGCGCCTTCCACAGAGCCCAATAGCTCGGGTAGGTGATGGCGTCGGTGATGTAGCCGGCCCGCTCCAACTCGGCGTGAAAGGCGGGCAGGTTGCGCCACGGCACGCCCATGTCCACGTGGTGCGCCAGGTGCCAGCCCGTGTTGTAGGGGACGATCCAGAAGCGCGCCAGCCAGGACTGGCGCACGTTGTGCGTCGTGGCGCGCCGGTCCGGGTTGCGTTCCATGCCCCCGTGCTCGGCGATGGAACGCAAGCGGTTGATGACGCGCCACTCGGTCATCCAAGGCAGGAACCACAGCAGCGGGTAGATCCACCAGCGCCCGGTGGCGGCCCACATGGCCCCCCACAGCAACGCCTGCACGCCGAAGATGGACAGCCCGATCGGGCGGAACGGCTTCGTGCGCGTGTTCTTGACCAAGGGCACGAAGTTCTTCCACCCGCTGATCCCGACGGCGTCACGGAACAAGCGTCGGCGCAGGGCCCGGCGCGTGCACGGGTAGGGCGAGTAGAACGCCATGTCGGGCTCGTCCGGACCGAACTCGTCCTTGTGATGGGCGAAGTGCACCCGGCGGTAGAGCTGCACCGGGGTGAAGACCGGGTAGGCGATCAGCCATTTGCCGATCCAGTCGTTCCATCGTTTGTTCGTGAAGAGGAGCTTGTGCGCCGCCTCGTGCATCAAGATGGCGAAGCGGGCGTAGATGGGACCCATCAGGACGAAGGCGATGAGGTAGCCCCACCACTGTCCGAGCCACACGGAACCACCGATGATCAGGGCCACCCAGAACCAGACAGTGGCCACGGAGATGGCGTTGCGCACGTTGTCGATCCGGCGCAGGTCGGCCCGCAGCGCCGGGATGGCCATGCCGTTCGCCAGCAACCTGTCGCTGGGGAGGACATCGGGCCGCTCGGCGGCTTCGGGCACCATGGCGTTGGCCATGACCTCTATATTACTGGAATCGATCAGATGACACAATCACGTAATATCGCCACGCCCGGGCTGCCGGGTGCAGACCTCGGACCCCCGCTCACGGCGAGGTCGGTCCTGGCCAGCGCCTTGCTCGGCATGGATCCGCCCGAGCTGCCAGTGGCCCAACTCGTGCGCCTGAGCGGCCTCTTCGGGATCAGCGAGAACCGGGCCCGGGTGGCGCTGAGCCGCATGGTGGCCAGCGGTGAGGCCGGCTCGGACGGGTCGGGGCGCTACCGGCTGGCCGGCCACCTGGCGTCGCGCCAGGAACGCCAGTCAGCCAGCCGCGCCGGCGCGACCACCTCCTACGACGGGGAGTGGTGGCTGGCCGTGGTGACCACGACGGGGAGCTCGGCCGGGGTCAGGAGCGCCCGCCGCCGGGGTCTGGCGTACGGGCGGTTGGCCGAGCTGCGCGAGGGAGTGTGGATGCGTCCGGCCAACCTTGAGGTGCCATTCCCGGACTCCCTGGACGGTGCCATCGAGCTCATGACGGCGCGGCCGGGCAACCCCGCCGTGCTGGCGGGGAGGCTCTGGGACCTGCCGGCCTGGTCGACCCGTGCCAACGACCTGTTGGGCCGGCTCGACGCACAGGACCCTGACGGGCCTGAGGACCTGGCCCCGGGCTTCGAGTTGTCGGCCGCTGTGCTGCGGCACCTGCAGGCCGATCCGTTGTTGCCTCCCGAGCTTCTGCCGTCCGACTGGCCCGGTGCACCGCTGCGCGCCACCTACGACCAGTGGGACGGCCGCTACCGGGCGACGCTGCGCCAGTGGAGCCACGCCGGCTGAGAGGCCTGCTCGAACGGTTACACCCCCGGGGTGCCCTCAGTGCAGCAGGTCGAGAGTGTTGGCCTCCGCGTTGTCGTCCACGAAGAGGATGCCGCGGCCGCCAGGGGCGATCGCCAACCCGAAGAGATCTCCCCCCATGTCGAAGGGATCGATAGTGCGTGTGTCGACCTGCGCGCCGAAGGGTGTGACCTCGACGGCGTTCCCGTCGTTCCCGTTGACGGCGATGAGGTCATCGTCGGGGGCCAGGGCCAGACCGAGGGGCGCATTGAGCCCTCCGCCCCGGCTGAGGGTGAAGCCTCCGCTCGACACGGGGAAGAAGCGGCTCGTTGCGAAGGGGACCGCCGCAATGCGGCTGCGGACGGTGTCGGCGACGTACAGAGTGCCACTCGGACCGACCGCCACCCCGGTAGGGCCGAGGACGAGGGCGCTGGAGTTGAGCTCTTCGGGGAAACCGGTGGCCACCGTCGTCGTGCCGAGCAGGACCGGCGGCCGTCCGGCCGGCTCGAAGACGCTCAGGCGAAGCACCGTGCCCTGGTCCACCTCGTTTCCGGCAGCCGCCACCGTCCCGTTGAGCACGTTGGTCACGAACAGTTGGGCGAATGGTCCGAACAGCTGCACCGAGGTCATGTCCCAGGGTCCGTTGATGCCGTGGCCGGCCCACGTTTCAACCGGGATGCCCGCACTGTTGAGCACGATGAGGCATCCGGCTTCGGGGGTGCCCGTTCCCTGGTCCGTGACCGGCAGGCTGCCGACGACGACGTACCCGTCGTTGAGCACGCTCAGTGCGGTCGTGAGGCCCACGCCCCCAGGGCAGCCGGGCAGCGCGGGGTTGATCTGGGCGAACAGCTTCACGTGTCCGGTCGGGGCAACCTCCACGATGGTCGTGCCGGTTCCCTGAGTGTTGTTGGTGTTGTTGCTGGCGTTGAAGTTGCTCACCAGCGTGTCGCCGCCGACGAGAGATCCGGTACTGAACGGGACGTTGGCGACGCCGTAGGGGTTGACGTCGCCGTTGTTGGGTACGGTCGACGCGAGGTCAGTGACGGTGGTGAAGTGGGAGAGGAACGGGGCTGGCGCGGCACCGGCCGGAGCCGAGTCCGCGATGGCGACCGCAACGGGTGCAACGGCTACAGCCAGGGCCGTCGCGAGCATTCCGAGGCCCCTGACCCTGGGTCGCTCCCGCCACCTTGCAGCTACGGGAGCCGAGTGGGCGCCACTGCGCAATTCGAGCATGACGTGTTGCCTCCTTTGTCTCGCGGCGCCGCAGCACTACGACGAACCGCCCCCTCACCTGACCTACGACTGAGAGGGGCCTGTGGATTGGCGTTCGGTAACGTCCTGGTCATGGACGTGGAGATCGCCTTCACCGGCGTGCCAGTCACCGATCTGTCCGTCGGCCGGGACTTCTTCGAACGCATCTTCGGACGAGCCGCGGATGTGGAGGTCGCCGCGGACGAGGTGATGTGGCGGATGGCCGAAACGGCTTGGCTCTACGTCGTCGTCGACCCGGCCCGCGCCGGCAACGGGCTGGTCGCTCTCTCCGTCGCCGACCTCCAGGCCACCGTGGCCGAGCTCAACGGCCGGGGCGTCAGTCCGGACCGAGTGGAGGCGGTCGGCGAGGGCGCGCACAAGGCCACGCTGCACGACCCTGACGGGAACTTGGTGGCGATCATTGAAGTGCTGGGTTAGGCAGAGCGGCTGCTCTCAACTCTCCGCGATCGCCGCTTGCGTGCCAATCGATTCCAAGTGTGTTGCGCCCAGTGTCGGTGTCATGGGGTGACCGGACCCTTTGCCCGTTCCCTCGAGTCGCTCGGCGACCAGCTGCTCGGCCGCGGCCACGGGCGTGATGTGGCGTTCTTCGGCGCGGGCGAGCACCGTGGTCGTCGTCTGGCCGATGCGGTCGACTGCCCGCATGGCGCGCGCCCGGTCGTAGCCCCCTGCTTCCTCCGCGATGTTGATGATGCCACCGGCGTTGGCCAGGAAGTCGGGGACATAGAGAATGCCCGCCGCCGCCAGCGTCTCGGCCACGCCGGGCGTGGCGAGCTGGTTGTTCGCTCCACCCACAATGATCTCAAAGCGGAGATCGGGCACGAGGTCCTGCGTGAGGACCCCGCCCAGTGCACACGGGCAGAAGATGTCCGCCGGCGTCCTGGGCGCATCGGAGGGATCGACGATGCGCCGCGCACCAGCGCGCGCTGCATCCTCCGCCTTGTGGCGGCTGATATCCGAGGCAATGACAGCAGCGTGCCGTTGGACGAGAAGCCGAATGACCTCCGAGCCGACTTTTCCCGCTCCGAGCACGAGCACCGTCTGGCCCTCGAGACCGGTTCCCCAGCGGCGAACGGCCGCCGCCTCCATCGCAGCCACCACGCCGCGAGCGGTTGCAGGACTGGGATCGCCGGATCCGCCGCGGGACGTCGACGTGCCCCCCACGAATGGTGTCGTCTCCTGAATCAGATCCATGTCGTCCTGCGTCGTCCCGACGTCCTCGGCGGTGATGTACCGCCCCTGCAGGCTGTTGACCATGGCGGCAAAGTCGCGAAGCAGGGAGGGCGTCTTCACAACGCCCGGGTCTCCGATGATGACCGCCTTGCCACCCCCTTGCGCCAGTCCGGCCAGCGCCGCCTTCTCGGTCATGGCTCTCGAGAGCCGCAGGACATCATGGAGCGCGAGCGCGTCGTCCCCATACGGGTAGATCCGCACACCGCCGAGAGAGGGACCGAGCAGTGTGGAGTGGATGGCGATGATGGCGCGCAGTCCGCTCCTCCTCCGTCGCACGACAACGATGTCCTCGTGCTCGGATCCGGAGAGCCCGTTGAGCATGTCCGTCACACCCTGACCACTCACGAACCAATTCTACGGTGCATCGAATGCAACTGAAGCAGCGTGCCTGCATGGTGCATGGCAACCGATCCGCGTCACTACCAAGGTCGACACTGCGAGAAACTGCACCTCCTCGGCCATGACTCCGCGGCGGGTCGACCGCCCAGCGCCCGTCCTATGCCGCGTGCGACTGGCTGATCCAGGTCTGGTACATCTCGGCGTAGTGCCCGCCCAGCGCCACCAGCTCGGCGTGCGATCCCACCTCGAGCAGGCGGCCGTCACCGACGACCACGATCCGGTCGGCCCGCATGGCCGTCGACAGCCGGTGGGCGATCAGGACCGCGGTGCGACCCTCGAGCAGCACGTCCAGCGCCGCCTCCACCATGGTCTCGGACTTGAGGTCGAGGTTCGACGTCGCCTCGTCGAGCACGAGAACCCGCGGCTCGGCCATGAAGGCCCGCCCCAAGGCGATGAGCTGGCGCTCGCCCGAGGACAGCGACTGGCCCCGCTCGTGCACCGGCGTGTCCAACCCGTACGGCAAGCGGTGGACGAGCTCGCCCAGGCCGACCTGGTGCACCGCGTTCCAGACCTCGTCGTCAGGCGCGCCGGGCCGGGCGAAGGAGATGTTGTCCCGGATCGTCCCGGCGAAGAGGAAGGGCTCCTGCGGCACGACACCGAGCTGGCTCCGCAAAGAGGCGAGGGTCACGTGCTTCAGATCGAAGCCGTCGATGAGCACCCGGCCCGCCGTGGGGTCGTAGAAACGCGTGACCAGCTTGGCCATGGTCGACTTGCCCGCCCCGGTGGCGCCGACGAAGGCCACCGTCTCGCCGGGCTCAATGGTCAGGTCGACGTCGTGCAGCACCGGCACCGCGGGGTCATAGCCGAAGGAGACGTGGTCGAAGTGGATCTGGCCCTTGATTTTGGGCAGCACGACCGCGTCGGGCGCCTCCAGCACCGACGGCTCGGTCTCAAGCAGGCCGCGCAGCTTGAACACGGACGCCCGGCCCTGCTGGAAGGTGTTGTACTGCTGCACCAGCAGCTGGATGGGCGAGAAGAAGCGGTTCACGTAGAGGAAGAAGGCGGTCAGCTGGCCCAGGTTGATCTCCTGGGGGTGGTGCAGGTACATGGTGCCGCCGATCCCCAGGATGAGCAGCTGGCCCAAGACGCTGATGACCTGTGAGCCGGGCCCGTAGACGCCGTTAATGCGGCCCGTGTAGTTGTTGGCGTCCCGGTAGGAGCCGACGATGTCGCGGTGGGTCTCGACGTTGTAGCGCTGCCGGTTGTGCGCCGTCACGATGCGCACGCCCTGCAGGCTCTCGGAGAGGTCGGCCAACACGAGCGCGATGCCGTCGCGCACCTTGTCGTACCCACGCTCGGAGGCCCGCTTGAACCAGATCGACATGATGACGAGGGGAGGCAGCACGGCGAAGACGGTGATGGCGGCCAGCTTCGCGTTCGTGGCGAAGAGGAAGATGGTGATCACCACCATGGTCAGGCCCTGAATGGCGAACTGGGCCAGCCCGTCCTGCAGCAGCTGCTGCAGGTTCTCGATGTCGCTCGTCATGCGGCTCATGACGACGCCCGCCTTCTCCTCGGTGAAGAAGTCGAGCGAGAGCCGCTGCAGGTGGCGGAACACCTTGATGCGCAGGTCGTTCATGACCCACGAGGCCAGACGGCCCGTGACCCGTGCCTGCCCGTACTGCGCGCCGCCCGAAACGACGATCGACACCAGGTACAGCACCGCCATGACCACCACGACGCCGTAGTCGTAGTGGGGCGGTGTCAGGCCGTGGTTGATGGCGTAGGAGACGAGGCTCGGGCCGAGCTGGGTAAACAGGGCGATCATCCCCACGAGGAACACGGCCAGCGCGCACATGCCCGGGTACTCCATGAGGAGCGAGGTGAGTGTCAGCTTCTTCGACTCGTGCTGCGTCGGCAGCTGGGTGAAGACGACGTCGGGCTCGCCGCGCTCGGGCTCCTCCGTCAGGAGCAGGTCGACACCGTCCTGCAGCTCGTGCGGGATCCCGCCGAAGGGCAGTCCCGCCTGGGCCGAGCCCGGGGCCCCGCCGCCGCCCATCGGCGGCCCGACTCCTCCTCCACCGAACATCAGATCGCACCCTTCTCGGGCTCGAGGACCTCGTCGTCAGTCTGGAGGAGCCCGTCCTCGGGAGCGCGGGCCACCCCCTCCGGCTCGAGCACGTCGTCGTCCAGCCCGAGGTCCTCGGCACTCGCGGCCGCCGCGGCGGCCGCCTGCTCCTCGCTGGTGGCCTGCGCGAGCACCTCGGAGTAGAGCGGGGTCGAGGCCAGTAGCTCGGCGTGGGTCCCGTCGGCCACGATGCGCCCGCCGTCGAGCAGCACCACGCGGTCGGCCAGGCTGATGGTGGAGAGCCGGTGGGCGATGATCAGCGTGGTGCGCCCCTCCATCAGGACGCGCAGCGAGGAGTGAATGCGCTGCTCGACCTTGACGTCGATGGCGCTGGTGGCGTCGTCGAGGATCAGGATGGGCGGGTTGACCAGCAGGGCGCGGGCAATGGCGATGCGCTGGCGCTGCCCGCCCGAGAGCGTGTAGCCCCGCTCGCCCACCACGGTGTCGTAGCCGTCGGCCAGCCGGTTGATGAAGCCGGTGGCGCCGGCCGCCTCGGCCGCGGCCACGACCTCCTCCAGTGAGGCATCCGGACGCCCGTAGGCGATGTTGTCCCGGATCGACACGGAGAAGAGGAAGGGCTCGTCGAGGACGACACCGATGTTGGCCCGCAGGCTGGTGAGGGTGAGGTCGCGCACGTCGTGCCCGTCGACCCGCACGGTGCCGCCGGTGGCGTCGTAGAAGCGGGCCAGCACGCGGGCCACGGTGGACTTGCCGCTGCCGGTGCGCCCGACCAGCGCGATGGTCTCGCCCGGGTGCAGGTGCAGGTTCAGGTGTTGCAGGATCGCGCGCGGGCCGTCGTCCCCACCCGGCTTCGTGAGGAGGCTGTCGTCGGCGTAGGCGAAGCTGACGTCGTCGAACTCGACGTCACCCTGGCAGTTGACGAGGTCGATGGCACCGGGCCGGTCGACGATCGTGGGCTTCTCGTCGATGATCTCGTAGATCCGGTCGGCCGAGGCGGAGGCGCGCTGGCCCATCATGATCAGCATCCCGAGCATCATGAAGGGGGCCTGCATCATCACCAGGTAGAGGTTGAACGAGACGATGGACGCGACGGGCAGCTGCTCGTGGATGACCAGCCACCCGCCGACCAGCAGCACGAGGACGAGACCGACCTGGGAGAGGTTCTGCACCAGCGGAGCGAAGCGGGCGCGGAGGTCGGCGTCCTTGATGTAGCCCCACTGGACCCGGTCGGCCGCCTTGGCCAGCTGGCCCAGCTGCTGCTGCTCGGCGGCGAAACTGCGGACGACGCGCACGCCGTTGACGTTCTCGTCCACGACGGTCGCCACCTCGGCCAGCCGGGACTGGATGAGCCAGGACACCGGGAAGAGCGACTTCCGCATCTTCATGCCGACGATGTAAATGAACGGCATGGATGCCATGGCGACGAAGGCCAACGGCACGCTGATGGAGAGCATGAAGGCGAAGGCGACCAACGCGATGGAGCACTGCACCAGGATCATCGGCGCGAACGTCAGATACATCTGCACCGAGCGGATGTCCGAGTTGGCCCGCGAGATCAGCTGCCCGGACTGGACCCGGTCGTAGAAGGGGAAGGACATCCTCGTGAAATGCTCGTAGAGGATGTTGCGCAGGTCGAATTCGATGGCGTACGCGACCTTGAAGAGGTTGGTGCGCGAGATGTAGCCGAAGAGCCCCGTGAACAACGCCAGCACGGCGATCAACTCGACGTAGTTGTGCAGCGGCTGCGTCTTGTTGATCAGTGAGTTGGTAATGCCGTTCTGGAGGATCTTGGGGATCCATACCTGGATGATCAGGCCGAGGAACGAGAAGATGAGCGCGCTGAACCACTGCAGCTTGTGCGCCATGACGATGGGCGTCGCCCGCTTGATCCACGACTTGGAGCGGTCCGGGTCGATGGTGGCCTTGGGCGCGGTGTAGCGGCTCGTGGCCCCCATGGGGACGTAGGCCGCCAGCGGCAGCCGTACGTCGTCGTTGGTTTCCGCCTCCTGGGTGTCCGCCGCCCCGCTCGCGGCTCCGTTCGAGGAGATGCCGGTGGGCGTCCTGTCAAGCTTGTTTTCGGTCGTGCTCATCGTGGTGTCTTTCGCCGCGCCGGCGCAGCGGCGGTTGCGTCGTCGGCACCTTGCCGCGAGCCCTGGCGGGACTCGACCATCGCCCGGGCCCACAGCTCGAGCGAGCGCAGGGCCATGGCCTCCTCCTTGTCGGGCAGATGTCCGGCAAGGGTGACCAGATAGTCGTCCACGGCGACGTCGGCGCGGGCAAGCGTGCTGGACCCCTCCGGTGTCAGGCGCAGTTCCACCCGGCGGCGGTCGGTGTCCTCCTGGCGGCGGACGACCAGGCCGCGGGCCTCCAGTCCGTCGATGAGCGCCGTAATGGAAGGCCGCCGCACGGCCAGGCGATCGGCCAGGCCCGAGGCGGCGGCGGACCCCTCGGCCAGGATCCCGAGCACCCGGTACTGGGGGAGGGTCAGCTCCACCTGGGCCAAGGCCACCTCCACCCGCTTTGAGAGCCAGGCCGCCACGCGGCCGTACGTCCCCAGCACTGGGGGCGTTGCGTTCGTTTTGGCGCCGGAGCGGGCGCCGCTTGTGCCGCCCGATGCCGCGTCGGTAGAGAGGGGGGAGGTCACAGACACTTCGACCATCATACAGTTAGATGCTCTAACTACGTGCAGCGGGCCCCACCCGGGGGCTGCCAGGGTTGCCTAGAGCTCCCGCGTCCCCCATTCGGGGTCGAGTTGCCGCAGGAAGAGGTCGCACCGCACTTCCTCGTCGGTCTCGCCGATGGCACCCGCCGCCATCTGGAGCATGTGCAACGAGCGAAGGAAGCCGCGGTTGGGCTCGTCCCGCCAGCGCACGTAGCCTGAGCCGCGCCAGCCGGCGGCTCGCAGGGCGTCGAGCCCGCGGTGGTAGCCCACGCGGGCGAAGGCGTAACGCTCGATGGGGTCGTCGGCGAGCTCCGCCAGGTCGGCCCAGGCCTGCAGGCAATGCGGGTCCCGGGCGGCCACGGCCGACACCGCGGCGCGGCGACCGTCCCCCGGGAGGGCACGGGCCGCGTCCAGCGCGGCCGCAAGCTCGGGGTCGAGCGGGTCGAGGACGGTCTCGGGACTCCCGGAGGTGAACTGGATTGCATGCTCGGAGGTCATCCGGCCATGTTATGAGCGCTGATCGACGTCCGACCGCAGGACGATCGCCCGGGTGGAGTTGCGGCGTCGGAATGTCGTCCGCATGAGGGCCGGCAGTACTCTTCGCGCCGTGTTGACGCCCGATCCCAGGCCGACGTCATTCCAGAACCATCCCGGGCTGCGGGACCGCGAACCCGAAGCGCTCGAGCTCGCTGACGTCCTGCGCCGGCTCATCCGCTTGTCGGTCAGTGCGTCGCCGCCGGCGCGAGAGACGGCCGATCTGACCGCCCGCCTGGTCGCGCTAGCCGACGAGCTCGAGACCCATCTACCCGCGGACCCGTTGCCGCGTTTCATCCCGCCCACCGAAGACGGGTCCCCCAAGGATGTGCCGCTCGGCGGGGCCATGCCCTATGACGTCGTCGTCGGGCCTTTCAATCCGGTGGCGTTGCCGGTGGTCCTCGACTTCGATCCCCCGAAGGCTCTCGGCCGCGGGGTCTTCGACGTCACCTACGAGGGAGCGCCCGGATGCGTGCACGGTGCCGTGCTGGCGGCCACTTTCGACATCATCCTCACTGCCGCCAACGCGATCGTCGGGTCGGTCGGGCCGACTGTGTCCTTGGCCCTGCGCTACGTGCGACCGACCCTCACCAACGAGGAAGCCGTGTTCGAGGGCTGGGTGACCGAGGTCACCGATCGCCGTATCTTCAGCAAGGGTCGCATCGTGCAGGGAGGGGTGGTAACGGTCGAGGCCGACGGCGAGTTCGCCATCTTCAATCAGGACCGCGTCAACCAGCTGGCGTCCAGCCGGCGCGATCCTCTCGACGGAGGTGCCGGTTCGCCGCCCAGTGGCGGAACGACGGGGAAGTAGGCGCCGGATGGTGGTCCGCCAGTCTCTGGAGCCGACACGCGACACGGCGGACTATGCCTTCACTCACCGGTTGCGCACCCGCTTCGCCGAGACCGATGCGATGGGCATCATTCACCACGCGGCGTACCTGCCGTACCTCGAAGAGGCCCGAGTCGAGTACCTCCGGTCCATCGGGCATCCCTATGACTCGGTGCGTTCGGGGGACGCCGGCGATGCTCGGGAGTTCCCCGTGCTCGAGGTCTCGATCCGGTACCGCCAGCCCCTGCACTTCGATGACGAGGTGGACGTGTCGTTGCGCATCGGGGCCGTCCGCGGCGCCTCGTTTCAGATCGCCTATCTGTTGTCGGTAGGCGCCGAGGCGCGGGCGACGGCGGTGACGGTGCACGGATGCGTCGACGGAAGCGGGCGACCGGCCCGTTTGCCGGCCTGGGTGGCGGAGTCTGTCGCCGGCCACGGAGGTTGACGCAACCGCGACGGGTGGGTCGGCCGTGGCGACCGTGGCGACCGTGGCGACCGTGGCGACCGTTTAGACCGTTCAGAGAGCCGAGACGATCTCGGCGAACGTGTCCGTCATGGCCCTCTTCGCCGTGAGCGGGTCGTCGGACCGCGCCACGACCATGCCGGCCTGCATGATGGCGCCGAGAAGCAGGTGCGACAGGGGGTCGATCGCCGACTCCTGAATCCGGCCGATGTCGGCCGCCACGGTCAACACGGTCTTGATGGTGCCGAAGGCGTAGCGCTCGTCGAGCTCGTGCCAGAGGTCCCAACCCAGGACCGTCGGACCGTCGAGCATCACGATGCGCTGCACCTCCGGGTTCAGGCACTGGTCCAGGAACGCGTCGAATCCGAACTGGAGGATTCGCATCGGGTCCGTCTCGCCATCCTCGGTTGCGGCCTGCAGCACCTGCGCGGTGAGCTCGTCCTCCACCTGTTCGAAGGCCGCCTGGAACAGGTCGGTCTTGCTCGGGAAGTGGTGGTAGAGCGCACCCCGGCTGACTGCGGCCTCGCTGAGGATCTCCTCGGTCGAGGTGGCGGCAAAGCCCTTCTCCGCGAACAGGCGCCGGGCCGTGCTGATGAGTCGGCCCCGGGTGGCTTCGGTGCGTTCCGCCTGCGTCGGCACGGTGAAATCCTAATCGGGTCTATACAAACAGACAGTTGGTATGTAAAATGACGGTATGACCCCCACAACGAAAACCGGCAGTCCACGACCCATCCACACGGCTCCGACGTTGCTCCCGCGCCGGAACATCAGCCTGACCCGGGGCGACGTGGCGTACGTCGACCAAGGCGACGAGGAGGCGGGCGCGCCCACGGCGCTCTTCCTGCACGGCGTCCTGGTCAACGCGGACATCTGGCGCAACGTGATCTGGCCGGTGGCGGACATGCGCCGCTGCATTGCTCCCGACCTGCCCGCCCATGGCGCGACGCCCCTACCGGTCGACAGCGCGGCCGACCTGTCCCTGAACGGCCTCGCCGCGATGCTCGATGAGTTCTGCAAGCAACTCGGACTCGCCCAGGTCGACCTCGTGGCCAATGACACCGGTGGCGCGGTGGCGCAGGTCTTCGCGGCCCGCTACCCGGAGCGCATCCGCACCCTCACGCTGACCAACTGCGACGTGCACGACAACTTCCCGCCCGACGCGTTCAAGCCCTTTGTCGCCCTCGCCGAATCGGGCGAGTTCGGGCCGATGGTGGCTGCCATGGCAGGTGACCTGGCGCTGGCCCGCTCGGAGGTCGGATTCGGCATGGGCTACGCGCACCCCGATCAGCTCTCCGACGAGGTCCTGGTGAGCTATCTCGCTCCATTCGTCCCCGATCAGGGCAAGGCACTCGAGCGCTTGCTCACGGCGTCGTCAGCCGCCGAGCTGATGGCCGTGGAACCGTTGCTGGCCGAGCTGCAGGCCCCGACCCAGGTGGCATGGGGGACCGGCGACGCGTTCTTCGGGCCGGAGTGGGCCGAGCGCCTGGCGAGCATGATCCCAGGCGTCCAGCGCGTCGTCCTCATTCCGGACGCCATGTTGTTCTGGCCCGATGAGCGGGCGGCAGAGCTCGTCCCTCTTCTGCGCGAGTTCTGGCAGGCGCGCGGCTGATCCGCCAGAGTCCGCCGGCGTCCTCCGGTACCGCCCCGGTGCGTTGTCCCCCGACGCACCGGGGCGGTACCGTGCAACGCGGTGAGCGGCCACGAGCGGATGACGCATGTCCGCCGCGCGCGGGACCTGATGGACCTGTGTTTCGCCGACCCGCTGGACCTGGACCAGATGGCGGCGCAAGCGGGCTTCTCCAAGTTCCACTTCGCCCGTGCCTTCAAGGAGGCATACGGCGAGACGCCGGCGAACTACCTCAGTCGTCGCCGGGTGGAGCGCGCCAAGGATCTGCTGCGTTCGGCCAACCTGACCGTCACCGAGGTCTGCATGCTCGTTGGGTTCTCCAGCTTGGGGTCGTTCAGCTCGCGATTCTCCGAGATGGTCGGCATGTCGCCCAGCGCCTTCCAGCGCGCTTCGGCAGAGCGAGGCGGGCCGCCGCCGATTCCGGGTTACTTCCTGATGGACTGGGGACGCCCACGCCGTGCAGAATCGGCGGCCCCTTCGAAGTAGGCCGGATCGAAGAGAGTCGAAAAGCGCAATCTGGGAGAAGCGTGAACCCGGTCTGAGGCCCTACCGTGGCGACATGATCACTGGCATGTCGCACACAAGCATCTTCGTCCTGAACCAAGACTCTGCCAAGGAATTCTACACCGAGAAGCTCGGTTTCGAGGTGCGCTTCGACATCACCATGGGTGAGGAATTCGAGGGGGCAGGCGCTGGGTTCCGCTGGTTGACCGTGGGTCCGAAGGACCAGCCCGACCTGCAGATCATTCTGTCCTCGTGTGACATGGGTCGGGCGCCAGAGGCCGCTGCGCAGCTACGCGATCTCGTGGCCGGAGGCTCCATGGGCGTCGGGGTGATGGCGACCGATGACTGTCAGCGGACCTACGAGGAGCTCTCGGCCAAGGGCGTTACCTTCCTGGCCGAGCCGGCAGCACGCCCCTACGGGATTGAGGCGACCCTGCGCGACGATTCGGGCAACATGATGAGCCTGGTCCAGCCTGCGGCGTTCGGCGGTTGACCGGGGTGACGAGTTCGGATGTCGACTCGGGATTCAGACCGGGTGTCCGGGTTGAAGCGGCGGGGCACTCCTGAATGTCAGCAGCCCCTCAGGTCCACCAGCGACGGCCCGCACCCCGCGCATGAGGAAGGTCTCGTGATCACCCACGGAGAAATGGCCGAGGATCTGGCCCTCCAGACTCACCGCGGCATCCACCAGCAAGGGCGCCCCGGTTGAGCCGAGACGCCAGTCGACCAGGGCGAACTTGTCGACGAGGTCTCCCGTCACCTCGCCGAAGAGACGGGCCAGGTCGACCTGATGCTGGCCGAGGAGATGGAGGCCCATTCCCGGTGAGCACTCCGCGACGCGCAAGGTGTGGTTCACCTTCGAGATGCACACGAGGAAGTTGGGCGGGTCAATGCTGCATTGCGTGACGAACCCGGCGAGGCAGCCACTCATCTCCGCCTCAGGTGACCTGACGGTAACCACGAAGTACGGGTAGTCGATCGCGTCGAAAAAAGCAGCCAGGTCCTCGCTGGCGTCGGTCACGGGCGGTGTGCTTGATCTGCCGTACAGAAAACCACCCGCCGGTCCTCCAAGCCCTGAGCCGAGCACACCGAATCGACCAACACGTCCGAGGGGTGCACCGCGGGGACCCCGGCAAACGCCGCCGAGGCCCCGTCGGCACCCCGTTGGTGGTTCCACTACCCGCACGCTGGGTAGGCAAAACTCGTGCACATGAACCTCCAGAGCCGCCCGTCCGGCCCCGGACTGCCCAGGGGAGTCCCGCGCCCGTGACGACAGGAGGCCCCGGGACCATCGGCATTGAGGGTGCGCCGGTCGGGTTCGACATCAAGCAGGGTGGGCTCGGTTCTGCCGCTCAGGCCATTGCGCTCGCCACGTTGTGCGGGGTCCTCTTTCTCACCTTCCTGGACAACACCGTCGTCAGCGTCGGCCTGGCGAACGTCCAGAGTGATCTGCACGCCGGCGTCACCTCGCTGCAGTGGGTGGTCAACGGCTACGCGCTGACATTCGCCAGCTTCATGCTGGTCGCCGGGATGCTCGGTGACATCTTCGGCCGGAAGCGCGTCATGCTCGTTGGGGTCGCCATCTTCTGCGGCGGTTCTGTCGTCGCCGCGCTTGCCGGGAACGTCGATTGGTTGATCGCAGGGCGCGTGATCATGGGGATCGGTGCCGCCGCCAGCGAGCCGGGCACCTTGTCGATCATCCGGCACGTGTACCCGGACCGAAAGACACGGGCCGACGCGCTCGGCGTGTGGGCCGCAGTGTCGGGGCTCGCCTTGGCCTTGGGTCCAGTCATCGGCGGATTCCTCGTTGGCTTCTCGAGTTGGCGTGCCATCTTCTGGTTCAATCTGGGGTTCGGCGTGGTCGCGTTCGTCTTGGCTGCCGTCGCCGTCCCCGAGACGTCCGACCGCCAGGGACGCCGTATTGATGTATTGGGGTTCGTGTTCGGGGCTGGGTTCCTCGCCTGCGTGTCGTTCGCCGTGATTCAGGGGGAGGAGTCCGGCTACACCGCGCCATGGATCGTGACGCTGTTCGTCCTGTGTGGCGTCTCGGGCATCGCCTTCGTCATCACCGAGAAGAGGGTCGAGAGCCCGATGCTCGAGCTCTCGATGTTCCGGTTGCCCCCCTTTTCGGGATCGAACTTCGTTGCCTTCGTCGCATACTTCGGCACTTTCTCCATCTTCTTCTTTACTGCCTTGTACCTGCAGGTCGTCGCCAACGCCTCGGCGTATCAGACAGCCGTCGACTTTCTCCCGATGGCGGTCGGGCTGATCCTTGCGTCGGCGCTCACCGGCCCCTTGGTGGCGCGCATCGGTCCGCGCTGGCCAATGACGATCGGATGTCTTCTGGCGGGCGGCGGCATCCTCATCGCCAACACCGTGCTTTCCCCCACGGTCGACTTCGGCACCCTCGGGTGGGTCTTGCCCCTGGCCGGCATCGGCATCGGCATGTTGCTAGTGCCCGTGACGTCCGTCCCACTCACCGTGGTGCCGCCGGAGCGGTCCGGGATGGCGGCCTCGGCCACCAACACGAGCCGGGAGATGGGGGCGGTGTTCGGCGTGGCGATCCTCGGCGCCATCGTCAACGCCAAGCTGACCGGCGACCTCGCCGCCAGGCTGAAGGCCATCGGCATCCCACCGAGCTTTCAGAGCCTGGTGGAGCACGCGATTCAGACCGGGGGCGCCTCGAGTGGGGGAGCGGCGAGCACGGCCGAGCACTCCAAGAACGAGGCCGTCGCAAAAATTGCCACCAGGGTGGTCAACGCGGCGTATAACGCCTTCGGAGCGGGCTTGCACGAAGCACTTGCCCTGTCCGGCGCACTGATCCTGGCCGGCGCCGTGGTGGCGGCGCTCACGATTCATCGCCGGCCGGGGGAGAACTTCGAGATTTAGCGCGCGCCGCCGTCAGCGCGGGACCGCTGCTCGGTGCCTGGCGCGCCGGGGGGCAGACCGAGCAAGTACGGGATGGATGTGGGTCAAGCGATCCCATCGCCCGACGGGGCGGCCAGCAGCCATAAATTCACTCAACGCCGGTCGTTATCGAGCGGTCGAGATCGGTCGGCGCCGTCCGCGACAACATGGTGACCCCAATGGCCATGACGCAGAAGGCCACACCGGCCACGGTCTTCTGGACAAGGCCCACGGTGAAACGCTCGTCGAAGATCCAGATGCTCAGCACGAATGCGACGGCCGGGTCAACCACGACGATCAGGGGTTGGGACACACTCAACGGACCCGACTGCAACGCGGCCTGTTGGAGTACCGATCCGAGGATCCCAGAGGCGACCAACGCGTAGACAGGCCAGTACGTCAGCGTGTGCAAAAGGCCCGAGGCTGCAAGGACGTTGGTCGATGCCTTGATGAAAGCGGCCATCAAGGCCCATATGATAGAGGCGGCGGCGGCATAGAGCGCGGCCCGTCGCACGGGAGTCCCCCACCGGGCCATCACCGCAAGTACGGCCACCGCTCCGCCGAACACGGCCAACGCGAAAGCCCAATCGGTCGCGTCCGGCCGTAGGCGGCCGCCATGAGGCTCGGCCGCGGACAGGAATACCGCCAGCGCAGCACAGGTGATCAGAGCTCCAGTCCAAGCCGTTCTGGCGATGTGCTGGTGGACCCAGAACCGGCGTAAAACGAGGCCGAAGACCAATTCGACGACCAAGAGGGTCTGGACGATCGAGAGTTGTCCGCTGTGGAGTGCGATGGCCTGGAAGACGAACCCCCCAGCCGCCGCCAACAAGCCGAGAAGCCAGAGTGGATGGCGGATCAGGAAGGCCACGGTTCTCCAGCCACGGTGCTTGTTGGGCACATCGATGCTGGCCGCGTGCTGGGTCAAGAGGTGCACCGCGTTTGCCAATGCGGCAGCTAAGGCGAAGGTGACCGTGACGATCACGTCACGAGTTCCGATCGAGCCGCACGGCCGAACCCATTCGCGGATTCTTAACCCTGGAGCAGCGCCGATCCAGCTGGAGTGACCCCGAGTCGTCAGGTGACGCAGGTCCCGCTCGACAGTCAGGACCACCGCGACTCAATGGAGGCAACCCGGCGTCCTCACGGTACGCCGACTATGCGACGCCTGCCGGCGTTCAAGATCCGCAGCGCCAGCCCGGCGTTTCACGCCGCGGTGGCGGTCACCCGGGGCATCCGCGACTGAGCACCCGGAGGGCGGGATGATGGCTGGGTCCCGGCCATAGAGCGCCATCGGGTCAAGGAGATGAGCCCATGCCAACGGCGACATCCACGTGCTGTGCCTGCCCGAGCTGCGGAGCCGAAGCCCCGGCGGGAACTCGGCGATGCCGAGAATGCGGCCAGCAGGCCGTGGCAAAGCTCGTACGAGTGACGGACACCATGGATCGGACCCAACCGAGGGTGTTCAGGCTGTAGGAATCATCCGCCAAATTCCCCCAGCCTGTCCGGGTGGTCAGCCAGCCCAAGGGCTTCGGAATCAACCGATCGGCCACGTCATCCGCGCGTATCGGACTCCGCCAAGACGCGCCTATACGCGACGACGTATTCGTCCACCATGCGGTTGCTGTCGAATCGCCGAACAGCGTCCGCCCTGACTGCCTCGCGGTCGAGCTCACCAACTCGCCGTACTGCTTCAGAGGCTGCCTTCACATCAGTCACGACGAAACCGGTGGACCCTTCACGGATGATCTCTGACATGGAGCCTCGGTCGAAGGCGATCACCGGGGTGCCGCAGGCCATCGATTCAACTACAGAGAACCCGAATGGTTCGTCAAAGTCAATCAAATGGAGCAGCGCTATTGCCCCGCCGAGGAAGGATGAGCGATCCTCGGCGGGGATGGATCCGATGAATTGCACGCGGTCGCCGTCAAGGCGCGGCGCGATCTCCCGCTTGAAGTACAGATCATCCTGAATGATGCCGGCGATCCGCAGGGGCATTCCCGTCTCGTTGGCAGTGTCGATTGCGGCGACGAGGCCCTTGTCCCGGTGAATGCGTCCGAAGAACGCGAGATAGGAGCCGGCTGCTGGGTTGAAGGTGAAGCGAGCGGTCTGTATGCCGTGGTGGATCGTGGCCAGGTACTCGAGCGACGGATGCCTGTCGGCGTCACTGATGGCGACATAGAACGTTCTCTGGTCGTACTTTTCGTAGACAGGAACAATCTGTGGTGAGGAGAAGCCATGGATAGTGGTGATCACGGGCGTCGAGGTCAACCCTGAATAGGTGAGGGGCAGAAAGTCGAAGCTGTTGTGAATGATGTCGAAGTCGGCTGCTCGCTCGAAGACCGCCGAAATGTGGAGACATTCGGCGACCTTTGGATCGAGGCTGGGATCTTCGGACCAACCTCTCGGTGCCACACTGCTCAAGACAGCGGACGTCTCCGAATCACCAGCGGCGAACAGCGTCACGTCATGCCCCCGGGCGACCAGCCCCTCGGTCAGGAGTGAGGAAAAGAGCTCCCACGGGCCATAGTGGCGGGGAGGAACTCGCCATGAGATCGGCGCCAGGACGGCGATGCGCACCCTGCGATCAGCGCCCCAGACCTAGGTGCTGGGCCTTGCTCTTTCGATCCTCGCGCTTCTCCTTCTTGACCTCTCTCTTCTCCTTCAGCGACTTGCCGGGCTTCTTTCCTGAGGGCTTCTGCGGCGATCGGTCAGGCACGATGTTCTCCATTCATATGTAGTTGCCATTGGGTCAATCGGAGGCGGATACGAGGGCGGCGAGAAGTTCGTCGAGCGCGACCGTTGCCACGCCGATCGCAGAGTCGCCGATTCCGTACGGCACGGCCAGGGTGCCCGCATGGAGGAGGGCGCCGCAGGAGTAGACGACATTTGGCACGTACCCGTCCTGCTCGTCGGAAGCCGGGCTGAGGAGTGGTGTACAGAGCCGGCCGATGATCCGGGTCGGATCCTCGAGGTCGAGCAGAATTGCACCGATGCTGTAGGTGCGCATGGGCCCGACACCGTGCGTGAGTACCAACCAGCCTGATTCGGTCTCAATCGGCGAGCCGCAGTTACCGAGTTGAATGACCTCCCAGGATCGCGTCGGCGTCTGGCATGCGAGCTGTTCTTCCCAGCGATACTGATTCGAGGTGTACGAAATGGTGTTGGACTCTCGATCACTTCGAGAGAGGGCGGCAAACCGCCCACCAATCTGGCGCGGGAATAGGGAGAGTCCCTTATTGGCGGCTGCCGCTCCCACTAATGGCGAGGAGGTGAAGCTCAGGAAATCCTCGGTCTCGAGTAGTTGCTGGCCTATGTCGGTTCCGTTGTACGCCGTATAGGAGGCGAAATAGGTCGTACTGCCATCGTCGCGGACGAAACGCACGAAGCGGGCGTCTTCCATGCCCTTGGACTCAGCGCTCATGGCGGGAAAGAGAACCTGTTCGCTCAACTGTGCATCCTCTTCGAATTGAACGTGGTAGCTCCTTTCGGCGATCCTTCGCATGAGGCTGACGGTCCTCTTTGTCTGTTTGCGAGTGGCGGCATGGTCTTCGAGGAGTCGGAGCCGACTCTCCATCTCCGCGTCGGTGAATCGCGGCCCGAGAGAGCCGAGCACGTAGTCGGCGTCATCGCCGCCACCATGGACTCGGCGGAGCTCCCCCTTGAACGCCTCGGCATCCAAGAGCGTGTTCTTTCGGAGTCCGGTGGAGGCGAACGCCGGGGGAGGATCAAAAGTGACGTCGCCCGAAGCGGTCAATGTCCCCGTCCGGAACCCGATCGAAGAGCAGTGGCCCTCGCCGATCGCACGGACGCTCATGACGAAGCGCACGGTGCCGGGGTCCGTTCCCGTCTGATCCGGATGAGGCACCATGCTCGGATTGCAGAGAGCGGCGCCCTCAATGGCGAATTCACTGGTGAAGGTCGCGCCGAGCAGGAGCCGGCGCGTTCGAGACAGCTGCAGCTGCGGATCCAGACGATCGGAGAGCTCATCGGCATGCCGCAGGAACGTCTCGGTCAAACCGTGGTGCCGACCATCGAAGCGCGCGTGCACGTCGTCGTAACTGTTCTGAACTTCTTCGTCCGAGAGGGCGAGGAGTCGGCGCAGGACTGCGGCAGAGCGCGACTCTTGTTGGTCAAACCCCTCGTGTCCCGGTACGAAAAGTCGGGTGATAACCCGCGACCTGTCGGCGGCAATATGGGCCGACCTGCGGTCGACTAGGCGCGGTCCTTGCCCGATCACCGCAAGACGCTCAACTGAGACCGTGCGTGCTGCAATGTCGAAATGAGGGCGAGTGTCGATTCCGTACCCTGATTGAGGTTGGCACCGGTCTCTTCGAGGCCATCAAAGGCGCCACCAGTTCCTGGGTCCCACATGACCACTCCGTTGTCATTGTCACCGAGAAACCAATGGGCGGCCGCTGTGATCCCGTCCACCCACTGCCGGTCGCCGTCCACTGTTTCGGCGCGGGCACAGGCATCGGCCAGAGCGGCCACCTCAATCGGCTGTTGGTCGAATGCAGGTCCCTCGTCATCGGGACCACTGCCCCCGGCTGGGGTCACCGACAGGTGGCCCTCACGAGTCTCCCGGGCGAGCAGCCACTCCAAGAGTTCCAATCCGCGCGCGGTAAGGAGAGGAAGCCCAAGCGCGGAGCCGGCCGCGATCATTGCCTCGGGGAGCGTCGCGTTCGCATAGGTCAGGCGCTCCTCTGGCCACGGCCACAGGCCATAGCGACGGAGCCCGGTCATCGTGTCCGCGGCGTCGGACAGGAGAGCGCGGGCGCTCGAGTTGCCAGGATCGGCTTGCAGTAGTTCGGCTGCTCCGAGCGCCGCGAACGCCATGGCCCTGGGCCACGGGGAACGCTGTGTCATCGCTCGCTCGACTCCGCGACTGGCCAAATTTCGGATCAGGTGGTCGCCGCTCTGTGAGATCGCCGTACCGAGACCCCAGATCGTCCTTCCCCAGCAGTCGTCGACGGCCGGCGAGTCCTCCCACACACCAAGTCTGTTCATCCGATTTCTGCATCTGCCCTGCGAGTCCAACGCGTCCTGAAGGAACCGCAAGCTGAGCATGGCGAGGATGCGCATCTCCGGGGCGTGGTCGGGTTGTCGAGCCGCGACGACGAGGACACGGGCCATGTCATCAGTGCAATAGCCATGTTCGCGTCTGGGCTGCGCAAAGAGTGCATGCTCGAAAGTGCCGCGCTTGTCGGTCATGGTCATCAGGTGACCAAAGTCCGGCTCGGGAATCTCGGGTGACGAACTCATACCAATGCGAGTCGCTCTGCGAAATGGTGATCGGTCAGTTCGAGGTACTCGCCCGCGATCACTGGCCACCCGAGGCTGGGTGCCAACCGGGAAGCTTCTGCAGCCATGTTGGCTGCCAGCTCCGGCCTCGTGAGGATCCTCCGGAGGGCGAGGGCCATGGCGTCTGGGTCATCGTGGTCGACCACGATGCCGGCTCCGCTCGAGAGCAGTTCGACTGCGTGCGGGAAAGCAGTCGCCACCACCGGTCGGCCGGCCGCGATCGCGTCGACGAGAACCCCCGAGGTCACCTGGTCCTTTGAGTCATAGGGGAGAACGACCACCTTGCTCGACTGGATCAAAGCGGTCAAAGATTGCACGTCCCGATAGTCGGCGTCGAACGTGACGGATGAGGAGATTCCATGACGCCCGGCCTGCTCCATCCGGTCTCGTCGGTACGACTCTCCGTGCGCGGCGAGGACTTTGGGGTGGGTCTGGCCCGCCACCAGATAGCGGGGCCGCATCGGGAGATCGTGCAGCGTCCGCATCGCATCAATGGCTCGTTCGATTCCCTTGCCTGGTCCGATGAGGCCCCACGTCAACAGGACGGGTCGGCCCACGTGCTCGGGCACGACTCGACGTGCAGGGATGGCTGCTCCATGGGCGATGGTGGCCAACTTGGCGGGATCCACGTCGAAGCCGTCGCAGAGGCGTTTCCGGGCAGCCTCGGTCATGACCACGACGTGGTCCGCCAAGGCGGCAACCTCGTTCAGAACCGAACGCTGGTGTGGCGTCGGATTAGCCAGGATCGTGTGAGCGATCACGATGGATGGGACGTCGAGCCCGCCCAGGATCTCGATCACCTCGTCTCCATCCTTGCCCCCGTAGAGCCCGTACTCGTGCTGGATCAATGCGACATCGAACTGGTTCAACAATTCCGAAGTAGCGGCAACGGAGCGTGGGGACCCGTTCACCAGCTCGCCGACAACACGATCGTCTTGTGGGGTCATTCCAGGCGTGTCGATGACGCGTACGACGCCGACCTGAGCGCCCCGTGCGGCAATTCCGGACGCCAGTGCGGCGGTGAACGTCGCGAGCCCGCATGCTGTTGGTGGATAGGAGCTGAGAATTCCGAAGGTGCGCGCATTAAGACAGGCGCCTTCGGAAGGCAGGTTCGCGGCAGACAAATGTGCTCCTCAAGGAGGCTCGGTCGAGGCGTCGAACCTGCACGGGGCGACGTCGGCCGGCACGGCCGTCCTGCCCAAGCGAAGCGACTCTCCCAAGGGGACGAGACCCTCAGTGTACCGCAGTCACCCACACTTCATTCCCGCGTCCGGGCTCCAGGAGCGGCGATCCAGGGGCTCCGGCGGACGTGTGACGTCTGGGTTTCGAGGCCCTCCTTGGCGACGAAAGCCCCGACGTCGGAAGCGCACTCTGCAGAAAAGAGCGCCCCCGGATGCGATACTTGAGTCGAGGGAGGAGCACGACCGCGGACTCATTTGAAGGGCCTTCGGCTCTCGACCAGGATTCCCTGTCCGAACTCTCCCGGAGTGTCTCTCAGGCCGCCAGTGCCATGTTCTCGGCTGGCAGCGTCATCGACACGTTGGCCATCGTGGTGGAATTGGCCTTGACGACTGTCGAGGGTTGTGACTTCGCCAGCCTTTTCATGCTGGATCGCGACGTGGTCACGACTCCGGTGTTCACGGATCCGGCAGTGCTCGAGGTCGACGCCGCACAGCACCGAACCGGTGAAGGACCCTGTCTCGATGCCATCGTCCATCGGCAGATGATCTATGCGGACGATCTGCGTACGGAGGTTCGCTGGCCAAATTTCTCACCACAGGCGGTGGGCGGAGGTATCCGCAGCGTGCTCTCCCTTCCTTTGGCGCCCGACTCACAAGCGGGCGCGTTGAGCCTCTACGCCCGGTTCCCCGCCGCCTTTGGTGTGGTAGATCGTGCGAAAGCAACAATCCTGGCGTCGCTGGCCAGCCTGGCTTTATCAGTTACGCACTCCCATGAAGACGAAGAGCGCCGATCCGAGAACCTCAACGCCGCCTTGGGCACCCGCGAGACCATTGGTGAGGCTCTTGGGATTCTCATGGAGCTAGAGCGCATCACGGCGGATCAAGCCTTCGACATCTTGCGTCGGGCATCCCAGCACCTCAACATCAAACTTCGAGACGTAGCCCAGAACTTGGTGGATACCGGCGAGAGCCCCGATACCGGTCTGCCCGAGGGTTCGTGAGCGCCCTGACAGGGGCTGGCGGCGGGCTCAAGGCCAAAAGGTCGCCGCGGAATCCGGCCAAGCCATTTCGCAAAGGCGCCGAGGGGTTGTAGATTCTTAAGGCTTACCTTCAACATCGAGGGATCCATCGAGGACGGCCTTCGCCGTCGGCCACATCCGAGAGGTGCAGACCGCCTCCACGATTTCCCTTGAAGGTACGCCGTCTCTACCCCCATCCCCTAGGGACGGAACCGGACCCGTCATCGAGGATCAGGCGGATGTGGCAGACGGCGCAGGCCGGCCTTTCATCACGAAGTGTCCGAGTAGGGCTTCACCATGTCCGCGATCAACGATCCTTCCAGCTTCGAGGTCACGACCTCGTTCGAGGGACGGCATGCCGTGCTTGCCCTCCGTGGGAGGGTCGAAGACCTTGCCGCCTTCGACCTCGGCGAAGCTTTGGACGCCGCCATCGATCTTCATCGCCCGTCGGTAGTGCTGGACCTCTCCGAGCTCGAATTCATTGGGGCAGCTGGGCTACTGGCTGTGGCAAACGCGGAGAAAAGGCTTGCCGAGGCCGGGGTCGTCTTGACCGTCCAAACACCCTCGAGACTCATACAGCGCCTTATCGGCCTCATGAAATTGTCCGAGGCAACCCGCCTCGATACGGACGTCTCCGGGCATGGTCATCTCGGCAGTGAGCAGGTCGGTGGGTCACCCATCGCTTCTGATCGATTCGTCTCTCAAATCTCAACCGAGGATCTCAGGAGGGTCACCGCCATTCCGGCCGATCCCGATGTGGTCGATGGAGCACTGGGTCTTGTCGTCGAGTTGGCACGGACCTCGGTGCGCGGTGCCGATGGTGTCAGCGTCTCGTTGTTCCGGCACGGAGTTCTCTCGACCGTGGCCGCCAGTGATCGGACCATCACGGAAATGGATTCAGACCAGTACGCCACAGCCGAGGGGCCCTGCGTTGACGCTTCGATGCAGGGACGTTGGTTTCACGCCGAATCTTTGGACACCGAGACCAGATGGCCGTCCTTTACACCCCGGGCCCGCGCTCTTGGGATCAGGGCCATCTTGTCGTCGCCCCTCAAAGCATTCGAGCAACCGGTCGGAGCGCTCAACATCTACTCGCGGACAGCGTCGACATTTGATGTCAAGGCTCAAGAGGCGGCCGCATTCTTCGCGCGTAAGGCGTCAGTCATTCTGAGTGATGCCCGTGCCGGGGTGACCGACGCACAGCTGGCCGAGCGATTCCAAGAAGCCTTGCGCAGTCGAGAGATCATAGCGATTGCCAAGGGAATCATCATGGAGCGCAAGAAGGTGAGCGAGGGAGACGCCTTCTCCCACCTTCTACGCCATTCGCTCGAAGACGAATTACTCCTACGCAGCGGGGCCGAGGGGATCGTGCACTCGACCGCGCCTACAGAGCCCGGGTTCTGAGTGGCGGCGAAATGACAGAACGAGCGGTCGACGAGCTGGATACCTTCAGACAAGAAGCCGGGCTCTCACACGGAGAGCTTTGGTTGCGATACTTCGAATTGGGCGGCATGAGCACCGGGCTTGAACTGGAGGCCTTCCTCTACGGGGTGCTCCTGCCGAGCGCCCACGACCATGACCTCATCGCGCACGCGATCAATGAGCGCTTCGTTGAACTCGGCGGAAACCACCCCGTTGCCTACTCAGAGCGTCTCTGAGGGGATGCGATCGCGGCCATAATCGGCGCCCCCGGCAGGACTCGAACCTGCGCCACCGGCTCCGGAGGCCGGTCTGGATTGTCCGGCCCGTCTTTCCCATTTGATTTGGGTTGTTCTAACTGGCGTCTTGTCCAGGGCGTTTATCTGGAACTCTCCGGTGACACCCATTGGATTGCTAATTTGGATTGCCAAGCCATTCGCAGGCAGTTGCACACGCGCTCTGCACGACGGCCCGAATTGCCACCCGCCGAGTCAATCCCCACGGCGGACCCGCCCCCGCAGTGCCAGAAATGCCAGGGACATACTGAGACAGCCAATGCCGGCCATGGCAGCGACTCCTTCGAGGAGCGCTGTGGCGTCCCAGCCTGTCGTGATCAGCGACCGCAATGCCCCGAGCAGATAGGTCACGGGGTTGTACGTCGCGATTGTCGAGAACCAACCCGTCAACGCCCCCTTGGGGATGACGGCGTCAGTGAGAAAGAACAGAGGGAAGAAGATGACGAAGCAGGCGTTGACGGCCGCTGGATTGCCTGTCTTCAAGGCCACGGCATAGGGAAAGCCCGTGAAGACAAGGCCCCACAGGCCGCAGATCACCATGAAGAGCACCAGACCAGGCAGCCCAGTCTCAAATCGCACTCCAACGACGAAGCCCATGACCAGGACGGGAATGCACAAGAGCACCAATACTGCGACATCGGCCACCATCAGTCCGAGCAGAAGCGCAGAGCGCCGAATCGGGGTCAGGCAGAGACGGTCGAAATAGCCGTCCTGGATATCAGTGACCAGAGCCGGAGCTCGGGTCATGCCGGTGACGGCGAAGGCGATGGCCATTGGGATGAGGAAGGCCTTGTAGTTCAGGCCGCTCATGTGGCTGGCCACGTTCTCCAGGGCACCCAGATTGACGACGTAGAAGAAGGCGGGGACGAAGACGGCCGGAATCACCGAGGTCGGTTCACGCCGCATCTGTCGAAGTGCACGACCGGCCACCGAGGTGATGTCACGGCGAAATCCCGCCTGACGACCCAGGACCGGGCCAGCGTGCGCCACCGTCACGCCGGCGCTGCCTCTTGAATGTGCGAGCCGGTCAGCTCCATGAAGACATCATCCAGGGTGGGTGTGCGCAAGGTGAGAGTGCGGACGCGAAGCGCCGTGGTGTTCAACGCGATTGCCACTGGGCTCAGTTCGGCGGGACCGTCCTTTGTGCTTACGACGATCCTTCCCGCCTCATAGGACACTGCGTCGATTCCGTTGAGCAGCCGCAATCTGGACAAGACGGCGGGATCATCGCCGTCTACCTCGGCCACGATGAGGTCTTGACCGATAGAACGCTTCAGCTCTTCGGGCGTACCCTCCGCCACCACGCGACCCTGGTCGATGATCCCGACCCGATCCGCGAGCGCATCGGCCTCGTCGAGATATTGCGTCGTGAGGAAGATGGTCATTCCCAGCTCGGCGTTGAGCCGGCGGATCTCCGCCCAGACGCTGGCCCGACTCAGTGGGTCGAGCCCGGTGGTCGGCTCGTCGAGAAAGAGCACTTCAGGTCGATGGATCAGGGCGGCTGCCAGGTCGAGTCGGCGCTTCATTCCGCCCGAATAGGTGCCGATCCGACGATCGATGGCTTCACCGATGTCGACCAACTCCAGCACTGCGGTCATCCGGTCCCGGACCTGGGTCGCCGTCATGCCGTAGAGACGACCCTGGAGGTGCAGAAGCTCGCGCCAAGTTTGACGATTATCGAGGGCTGTCTCCTGCAACGCAACGCCGATGCGCAGCCGAACGGCCTGGGGATGACGAGCAACGTCGCGTCCAGCCACGAAGGCAACCCCTTCGTGGGGCCGCAGGAGCGTGCAGAGCACCCGAACAGCGGTCGACTTCCCCGCTCCGTTTGGCCCTAAGAAGCCATAGATCTCACCGCGTCGCACCGAGAGGTCAATGCCGTCGACCGCGTTCACCGAGCCAAAGCGCCGCACCAGACCTCGGGTCAAGACTGCGGACGTGGCGACCTCCGATTCATGTACCACCGATCCGCTCAAGTCATCGAGATACCAGATGGGATCGTTCATACTCACTAGTATGTACTATACTGTCAAGTAGCACAAGCCCTATGCCACTCGAACCGCTCACCGCAGAACGCCGGCGGCAACAAACGCGCGAGTACCTGCTCCAGGCTGCTGCCCAGGTCTTCGCCGAGCGCGGCTTCTACGCAGCGACCCTCGACGAGGTGGCGGCCGCCGCCGGATTCACGAAGGGGGCGGTGTATTCGAACTTCAAGAACAAGGAGGACCTCTTCTTGGCCCTCCTCGAAGATGCCTACGCCAGGGAGATGACCGCGCTTAGGGCCACCATCGAAAGTTCCGACATCCCGCCAGAGGCACGTATCGGGGATTTTGTGTCTCTCATCGGTGGTGAGTTGGACCGCGTCCCCAACATGGGCGCCTTGTACCTCGAATTCCACCTCTATGCGTTGCGGAACCCGGCCGCTCGGGCGCGGATGAACGAACTCGAACAAGAGGACATCCGCGCCATCGCCGAGATCCTCGAGGTCGAACGCGAGCAGCGTGGCATCGAAGTCGAAGAGCCGGCTGAACGGACTGCCCGCATTATCGTGGCCCTCTTCCGCGGCATCAACATGATGCGCACCGCCAATCCCGAGGTGGCTGGACAAGAGCTACTCGAGGCAGCCATTGCCTTCGTGACGCGGGCACAAGGGATCGAGGTTTGACGGATTGGATTGTGAGCGGAGTATCCCTGACGGCGTTCTTCCTGAGAGGATCTCGCCAGTGTGGTCACTCAAGACGAAGATCTGCACTCTGCCTCCGGAGGCCGGTCTGAGTTGTCCAGTCCGTCTTTGCATTCCGTTGAAGGCGTCCTGAGCAGGCCCTCTCGTCCAGGGGTTCACAAGCGTCTCTTCCGTAAGCCCGATTTGATTGCCAATTTGGATTGCCAAGAACCCTTCGTCGGACGGCTGTCTCGCCTCGATGCTCGCGATTGTTGCCTGCCACCGTTCGAATCAGGCACATATGGGCTAGGTGGCCGGAGCGGTTCAAAGGCAGGGTGACGCTACCGCTGGGGAGCCTCTCTGGAAGCGTCGCAGGGACGACGAAAGTTGCCGTGCTCGGGCTCGGCGCTAACCAAGGCAGCTGCGATCCGGTCAAGGTGACGCGCCCAGAGTTGCGGATAGAAGGCGGCATCCTCCGCACTTAGGCCGGAGAACTGGACCTTCACATTTGTGCCGTCACCCGTCGGGGTGAACGTGATCTCAATCAATGTAGGTGCCGGCGTCGCTGTGTCGGTTCCCTGACGGTCCCATCTCAGCAGCATGCGGTGCGGGGGATCTACTTCGAGGTATCGGCCGGCAAACGCCGTCCCGTCGAGATCGAGGTGGAACACCTCTCCCACGCGAGGGTCTGTCACGAAATCCCGTTCATCTTGACGAGGCCCCGGCTTGGGCTCATCTGCCGATGGCAAGGGCGAGGAGGGTATCGACCGCAGTTTCGATCGGGCGGGAGCTCCGAAGTACCTGACCGAGTAGAAGCCCTCCTTGGAGGGTGGCGAGCAGAGTAACGGCGAGGTCGTCCGGGTCGATGCCGGACGGGAATTTCCCGTCGGCATGAAGGGATCTCAGCCCATCCCCGATGGCGGCTGCCCACTGATCGAACCCTGCCGCCATGAGCGCTCGGGCCTCGGGGTCACTCTCGGCGAGTTGACCAACGAGCGAGCCAAGTTGGCAGCCACCCTTTGCTTTGGTGCGCTTCGCTGCGGTGATGACCATTTTCCGCCAGGCTTCAACTCCGTTGGCGCCGCTGAGCGCCTGCCGCTGGCGATTGACGATGGTCTCGGCCTGGTAGTCGATGACCGCCTGCACGAGTTCGTCCTTATCGGGGAAGTAGTGGTACATCTGCGAGCCGCTGACTTCCGCCGCCACCTCGACGTCCTTCAAAGTGGTGCCCGCCACCCCGCGCTCATGCATCAGGGCGGCGGCCTCCTCCACTATTCGTGCCCGGGTGCGTGCTCCCTTGGAGGTGAGCCTCGGCCGGTCACTCGTTTCGTTGACCATGTACCGATGTTAGCAAGGATTTTGAGTTTGACAACCCAGTCTGCCCGCCCCATAATGAGTCACACAACCCATTTGAGACCGAGAGGAAGTAGACACACGCATGACTGACTTAAAAGGCAAGACAGCTCTGGTTACGGGCTCGACGAGCGGTATCGGCGAGGCGACCGCCATTGCCTTGGCCGCCCGTGGCGCTCACGTACTGGTCGTGGGACGCAACGAACAACGAGCCAAGGACGTGGTCGCCGAGATCGAAGGCAGCGGCAGTAGCGCATCGTTCAAGCTCACGACGCTGAGCGACTTGCAATCAGCCCAGGAGCTGGTCGAGTGGGCCACTGAGGCAGGCGACGGTCACGTCGACATCCTCATCAACAACGCTGGCGTGGCGTTGCTCGGACCAAGCAACGCAGCCACCGAAGCAGAGTTCGACGAAACCTTTGCCCTGAACGTCAAGGTGCCGTTCTTCCTGGTCGCGGCTCTGGCGCCTGCCATGGCCGAACGCGGATGGGGTTCAATCGTCAACATCTCCACGATGGTCGCGAGCTTTGGACAGGCCGGCATGGCTCTGTACGGCGCCAGCCGAGCCGCTCTCGAACTGTTGACGAAGACCTGGGCCGCCGAATACGGCCCGAGTGGTGTTCGGGTCAACGCCGTTGCCCCCGGCCCGACGCGCACCCGCATGATGGAAGCAGCCCCCGCCGAGATAGTGAATGCGCACGCAGCACTTGCACCAGCAGGTCGCGTCGCTCAGCCCGAGGAACTTGCTGCGGCGATCGTCTTCCTCGCAAGTGATGATGCCAGTTTCGTCCACGGCGTCACTCTTGCGGTCGACGGAGGCCGATCAGCAACGTAGCGCCTGTCGGCGTCGACGTGTACGAGTGAAGTCCTAGAACACACAGATCACAACAACAACTAACTATGAGGACTATCAACATGAACGCATACGTAATTGTCGAATTCACGGTCAAGGACCCGGAAATGTACCGTGAGAAATACGCCGCCCTTGCTGGGCAGACGGCCAAAGAGCACGGAGGCGAGCCTCTCGCCAACAGCAACTGGGAAGTCCTGCACGGCGATGGCTCGTTCACTTCAGGAGCACTCATGCGGTTTTCCGACCGTGAGACGGTTCTCAAGTGGTACAACTCGCCTGAGTATCAGCAGCTGATTGATGTCCGAAGTGTCGCGATGGATGCCGTTTCAGCTTGCTCGACGGCCTCCCTACGCCCACAGAAGGTGAGAGGGACTCCCAATGAGCACACTCCCAGAGAAGACAGCACTCATCACGGGCGCCAACGTTGGACTCGGCAAGGAGGTGGCCCGGCAACTGGCACTACGTCCCGAGACGGAGCGGATCTACCTGGCGTGCCGAAACAGAGATCGGGCGATAGCGGCAAAGGCCGATCTCGAAGCCGTGACCGGTCGGCACATCTTCGACATCGTTCTCATGGACGTCGCCGATCTGGGTTCGGTCCGCGCCGGCCTTGACGCCATCGACGGATCCGTCGACGCGCTGGTCATGAACGCTGGTGTCATTGGCCCGCAGACGTTTGAATTGACCGCTGACGGGGTCACCACCGTATTCGCGACGAACGTCCTTGGCCACGTCGTCCTCCTCGAAGGGCTCCTGAAAGAAGATCGACTTGGCGAGGTGGCGGTCTTCGTCGGAAGTGAAGCAGTCAGGGGGGTCCCGAAGTTGCGGATGAAGGGGCCAAAGTTCGTCTCACACTCCGCCGACGAGTTCGCCACTGTCATCGACGGCAGCTATTTCGCCGGCAAAAAAGCGGACTTCAACATGGCTTTCGGGCAGGCCAAGTACATTGGCGCCCTGTGGATGGCCTACATGGACCGCCAACACCCCGACCGCCGCTTCATCACCGTGAGCCCCGGCAACACCACCGGCACCCAAGCAGCCAGTGACCTCCCATTGCCGATGCGTATCGGGGCCAAATACATCCTGCCCACCCTGGGTCTCTCCCACAAACTTGACGTGGGCGCGAAGCGACTGGTCGACGGCGTCACCGACCCGACCCTGTCGAGCGGCGTGTTCTACGCCAGCGCGGCCAACACGCTCATAGGTCCCATGGTCAACCAAGCAGACTTCCTCCCGGACCTGGCCAACCCGTCGTTTCAGGACCACGCCAACGAGGCCATCCACCGTTTTATCTCCCAATGACGTTTGCGCGATAACGCGCTGACCGTTTTCTGCAAACGGCCAGCTTCCAGGTCGATACTCAGTGGTCTCGGTCCGCATGGGTATTGGCGGAGTTATCCCAACGCCCGCTGTCCACCAAACACTGAATGCGATGCTTTGATTGTGGCGCCGACGTCGTGAGAATCTGCCCCGTGGTCACGCGACGCCAGTGTGCAGGCAGGAACCTGGCCTATCCGAGGACCGGCAGTCGGGTCCGAACCACCGACTGCACCCTAATCAGTATGGAACGGCCGGCTCCTCCGGCATCCGCATTTACGTGGATCATTCACCTGTCGGTGAACGGAGCCGACATACGGATGGAAGGAGCCGAGCCATGTCCAGTATTGCCCACCGAGGATTCGTCCACCTGGGGATGGACGTCGCGAAGGACTCGATCGCGGTGGCGGTGCTGTCGCCCGATCGCGACACCGCCGAGATCGACAAGATCTTCCACGACACGGACTCGGTCCGACGCCTCGTCAAACGGCTCGGGAAGCCCAAGGAGATCTGGGCCTGCTACGAAGCGGGCCCGACCGGTTATGACCTCCAACGCCTGCTCACTTCGATGGGGGTGCGTTGTGACGTGGTGGCCCCCTCCTTGATCCCGAAGGGCTCGGGCGACCGGGTGAAGACCGATCGCCGCGACGCCAGACGACTGGCGGGGTTGCACCGGGCCGGTGAGCTCACCCCGATCGCCGTCCCGACGCCCGCCCAAGAGGGAGTGCGCGACCTGTGCCGCACGCGCGGTGACATGGTCCAAGACCTCACCCGGGCCCGCAACCGCCTGAGCGGGTTCCTGCTTCGCCACAGTGTCGTGTGGCGGGGAGGATCGCCGTGGACCGAACGCCATCGACGCTGGCTGGCCACGCTGTCCTTCGATGACCCGGCCATCGCAACGACCTACTCGCACTACCTGGCCACCGTGAAGCTGCGGGATACCGCGCTCGAGGCGGTCGAGGCCGATCTGGTGCCGTGGTGCACAACGGGTCCCTTCGGTGACCAAGTCCCGCGCTTGGCCGCCTACCGCGGCGTGACCAGAGTCGGTGCACTGACTCTGGCCGCCGAGGTGTTCGACTGGCGTCGTTTCCCGAAGGCAAGAGGCTTCATGAGCTTCACCGGCCTCGTTCCCGGGGAGAACTCGACGGGTCTCACGCAGCGTCGGGGCTCGATCACCCGAGCCGGCAATGCCCACCTGCGGGGCCAGCTCACTGAAGCGGCCTGGGCCTACCAGCACAGCCCGAATGTCGGCGTGGGTATCAGAGAGCGCCAAGCGGGTGTGGCGCCCGAGACCGTGGCCCGTTCATGGGCCGCGCAGGTCCGCCTGTCGCGGCGGTTCCGCCAGCTCGCCGCCCACAAGAACGTGCGCTCGGTCGTGGCCGCCGCCATCGCCCGCGAGCTCGCCGGGTTCCTCTGGGCCGAGATGGTGGCTGAGGCCTGACCCCGTGATCTTCCAGTCGCTCAGCGCGCGATCGGCGCCGCGTCCGAGCGAGCCCTCCACGACGCGCCGGAGCACCGCCGCAGCAGATCCGATCCTCGCCGGCGTTCAGCCCACCATCGCTCCTCGTGAGGATGTCATGGGCGCCCCTATTCCGAGGCAACTAACTGCGAATGGCTTTTCTGCGATTCCGACTCGCGCACATCATCGTGGCGGTTCTCCGATCCACTGCGCTCCGGCGCGTCGTCGATGGCTCGCTCGACCACCACCGCTGTCGCACGGGGACGAGTAGCAGCCTCCACCCCGGTGTCAACACCGTTCGTCCTCACCCTTCGGGCTCCGGGCGCTCCGTGTTGACACCGGGGCCCCACCGACTGCTCAAGAACGATAAGGCGCCGCACCTCTGGTGCGTCGCGTCCAAAAGGCAGTGATAAGGACCTTCGCGGGGAGGTTGACAGGCCGTTCCACATCAACGCCGGACCTGGGTCGCGCTCCAAAGAAACCGGCCACGGTCGGTTCACATGGAACGAATTCAGACCGTTGTGGTCTTACATCTGAAAGTCGTGCACAACGGCGGCAACTGGGGAGTCTTGCGCGGGTTATGGAGGTAGATGAAGTCGTTGTTGCCTCCCACTGCCTCACAGACCCAAGCCGAAGAACATGAGAGCGCGTTGAAGGAGTCGTTGGGATCGACCGTCTGGACGGGGCTCCATCGCCTCCCGTTCCAGAACGAGGCAACGCCATCATTTTCGACGGCGACACAAAAGATTGTCGTGATACAGCTGACCTGGAGGAAATTGAGGTTGTAACTGTTTTTGAAAGGTACCGGCGATCGACGCCTCCAAGCGTGTCCGTTCCACGAAAAGTCGTCATTGGATAGTTGTCCGAGCGCCAAACAGAAGGTGGAGGATGTACATGATATTTCAAACGAGTCGTTCGTTGCCGCCTCGTTGAGCAGATGTGGAAAGGTCCACTTGGCGCCGTTCCATTGCAGAGTTCGGTTGTTTCCATCAGCGGCTACGCAGAACGTTGGGCTGGTGCACGACATCGAGTTGATAAAGGTATGGGTGTCTGTGGCGAGATATGGATCCACGACCTTGGCGTCGGACCAGCGGTGGCCGTCCCACGTCGCGACCACCCCAGCGCCCGAGTGCGGACCCTGGATGATTCCGCCCCCCGCCATGCAGAACCTCGGAGATGGACACGACACAGATACCCAGTTCGTGGCGCTGGTGGGATATCCGAGGTTCAACGGATAGGCCGTGATTTCACGAGAGCGAAGGATCATGGCGTCGCTACTGGCACCCACGGCAGCGCAGAAGGAACTGGTTGGACAGGACACAGCTGTCACCGAGTAACCGGTTGCGGTGACCGGAACGTAGCGGCTGCCGCTCAGCTCGAACACGTCGCCCCCATATGTGATTGCGACACACAATCCGCTTGGAGCACAAGACACGGCGTTGAGAAAGTCCTGGTTTTGATTCTCGGGAAGATCCCGGACCGAGTAGGAAAGACGCGTCGGAGAGTTGCTGGCACTTGTGGGACTGCCAACCAGCCCGATCAGAACGACGGCCAGAGCCGGCATAATCAGGAGTTTCGTCCGGCGTCTTCCTCGGCCGCCCATTTGGGCGCATCCTAGGATCACTTCCCACACTCAAGAGGGGGTGGCTCAGAGTGCCATTCCGATCGGAGCTCTAAAGCACGGTCGCTCGGAGGCTTCGTGCACCTCCCCGGACGCTTCGAGGTCCACTCCCCACCTGCCCCATATCGAATCATGCCGGGTAGGTGAGGCACCAGATGGCAGACTTGGAGCCGATACCCAGGGAATGGTGGCCCACTGTTGAATCGGCAGGTGCGGTGATCGAGGGCCAGGAGGTCTGGCCTGCGGCGTCGCCACAATCCAATGGCACGTTTACGCCGTTAGACGTTGACAAGCATCAAGACCTTGCAATCGTTGTCGGGTACGGCCCGCCTCGTTCAAAAGACGACCTGGCACTCGGGGTCGATGAGTTCCACGAATTGGAGAATGGTCAGTGGAGCCATCTGGGCGGAGCGGCTTCCCGCACTCCGCTAGAACAGCGTCAACAGCTTCAAGACGGAACGCAGGAGCTGCTGCCCCGCTTGGGTGGTAGCTCCGGGAGCTTCCTGTTGGAGAAGAGACCCCAATACTCCTACATGATCTTCCTCTGTGGCCCAGAAGTTTCCACCGTTCGCGTTCAGCGGAGTCACGGGATTAGAACAGCCGATGTGAGCTCGGGGCCTGGTTGGCTCGGGGTTCTGTGGACTCCTGACGACCTAGCCACGGTCTATGCGTTCATTGCCGACGGGACCAAAACCTTCACTTGGACCTCGCCACCGTTGGCTGCGTGACCTCTCGGGACACGTTGGTAGATGCCCCACATCGCCGGGACGGTGGGCAGTTTGTGGTACTCCCGGACCGCGTTAGGGAGGTCTCGCTAGGCTTCGTCCGCTACGAAGTCTTTTCCAGGCACGTCAACTATTTGCCACCGTTGGATAGGGGGACGCCGTGGAGACATACATCGACATTCATGGTCATCCGACTTGGGTATCCGACGATCGGTCAGATCTGTCGCCGATATTGCTGCTCCACGGCGGATTGCTCTCGAGCGCGAGCTCCTGGTCCGACGTACCTGACCGGTTGCGTGGGCAATACCGGATGGTCATGTTCGACCGTCGTGGACACGGGCACACAGCAGACACACCCGAACCGTTTCACTATCGCTCCATGGCGCAAGAAACAGCCGCAGTTATCGAAGCACTCGATCTCGGACCGGTAAACGCAGTGGGCTACAGCGATGGCGCCAACTTGCTCTTGCACCTAGCGCTCCAGCGGCCCGAGCTGCTTCGAGCCATGGTGCTGATCTCGGGCAACTTCCATCACGATGCGCTGTACCCTGAAGGTGAGAAGCTGTTGGATTCCTTCGACGAAGTGTCCGCTGCTCTCTACGCAGAGGTTTCACCCGACGGAGCGGGACACTGGCCAATCGTTTCCGCCAAGGGCATCACGATGGGTTTCCACGATGAACCCACGTTTTCGGCGGGAGACCTTGCTCCCATCTCGACTCCGACGTTGGTGTTAGCAGGGGATGACGACATGTTCCCAGTGGCACACACCGTTTCAATGTTCGACGCACTGCCGAACGCTCAACTGGCGATCCTGCCCGGGACCTCGCATTTGGTGGTCCTTGAACAACCAGCATTCGTGGCCGAATTAATCCATACGTTCTTCTCGACCGATGGGAAGCGCCAAACGCTGGCCCCGATGCATCGTGCGACGCCATAGTCCACTTTTTGCAGCCCACCCACAAGACAGCCCCTGACGCTGTCGGGTGAGTTCCGTACGCCGGGAAGGTGTGGCACTTCGCGGATACCCGTACCGGTGATCGAGATCGTCCGGGTCACGGACGCTAATCCCGCTTGCCGCTAGGCCCAGTAACAGACGAGAACGCAAACCGCTGAAGTCTCAGATAGTGAGCAACGGCCGAAGGGTCCATCGGTCCAGCCCCGCGCTTGAAGCCAAAAACCATTTCGAATCGCGTGCCCTGCTGCACCACGTTGGAAGAGTAAAAGCAGTTTCCGGCAAAGGCATCCAGATAGCCAATCTCCCCATCGACAAACGCCGCGTCCGCTTTCGCAACCGCTAGGGCCTTGAATTCAATAACGCCACCATTCACTCGCTGGAGGTGAGACGTTCCAACCTCGGACGACCAGTGCTGGTCCGGAATCTCTTTGCAAACCGATGGGAGGGTGGGGTCGGACAGCGGGTACCGGACACTTGGGTAAGGAGCGGCAAATCCCGCTGCATCAGTAGATGTCGTCGAAGCTGATCCGTACGGTGAACCGGAGGAACCGCAAGCTGCCAGCACCAGACCTGAACAAGCAATGAGCAGCAACCGCCTCACGGGTTCCTGACCCTACTGTCCCAATACGCCGGGATGGTGGGGCATTTCGGAACTTATGGGTTACTTTGAAACGAATGTCCGACAGTGAACTGGATTTTTCTGATTTGTCCGCCCTATTTATCAATACGACCTTGACGCGGTCGCCTTGGCTGAGCCATACCCAGCTACTGATAGATGCCAGCGCAACAATCATGGCCAAACACGGTGTCCGGGTCGACCAGTTCCGAGCGGTCGACCATCAGATCGCGACGGGGATATATCCGGACATGCGTGAACACGGCTGGGCGACTGACGCGTGGCCTCAGTTGTTCGAGCGAGTGCTGAGTACCGACATTCTGGTCATTGCTGGCCCAATTTGGCTCGGCGACAACAGCAGCGAAACAAAGAAGATCATCGAGAGGCTGTACGCCCACTCTGGTGAGCTGAACGACCGAGGCCAGTGGCTGTACTACGGCAAGGTCGGAGGCTGTTTGATCACCGGCAACGAGGATGGCATCAAACACTGCGCTTCCAACATCCTCTACAGCTTGCAACACATCGGTTATGCCATTCCCCCGCAGGCCGATGCTGGGTGGATCGGTGAAGCGGGACCCGGCCCTAGTTACGGCGACCTCCTGCCCGACGGCACTCGCATCGGGCTCGAGAACGAGTTCACCCAACGCAACATCACTTTCTTGACCTGGAACATGCTCCACCTCGCCCGGCTTCTCAAGGTTGCGGGCGGGTTTCCCAGCCACGGCAATCAACGCCAACAATGGGACGCCGGTGCCCGGTTCGACTTCCCCAACCCCGAGTATCGCTCCTAGCCAACGCCGCAGATCGAGGTAATCGAAGCTACCGACATCTGGGTGAGCGAGAGCTGTTGTCATCGCGAGGAAGCTGTGGTTCAGATGCGACCGTCGTGCGATGTGCACCCGAATCAGCCTGCCCCACTTCGCCGGCAGTGGGATGCCTCGAGTCACCTTGCTAGGGACCAGGAAACGCCAGGAGGAAGCACTGCCGAAGGTCCCGTCACCCACGATGACGGGTGGAGAGTTGGGATTCAGATGCCACGCTGTAATCGCACGCAGGCTTCTGTGGAGGACCCGTCAAGGGCCAATCTGGGCCACTTCGACCTTGCCCACAAGCGAGTCCCCAGCGTGAATGCGGTTGCGCCCAGCGGACTTGGCCTCGAACAGCGCGGCATCGGCCTGCTCGACGACCTCCTCAGCACTGAGGGGGGATCCGGGGGTCCAACACGACACGCCGCCGCTCAGGGTCACGAAGGGCGGTTCCGATGGCCGGGCGTCGTGGGGGAGTCCGAGAGCGACCACCGCCTCTCGGATCCGGTCAGCTGTGATCAGGATTGCCTCCGCGGGTTGGCAGTCGGGCACGAGAAGGAGGAACTCCTCGCCGCCATATCGGAAGGCGCACTCGCCTATGCGTGACACGGTGTTGATCGTGTCGGCGACCCGTCGCAGGGCTTCGTCACCGGCGATGTGACCGTAGTAGTCGTTGTAGAGCTTGAAGTGGTCGACATCGAAGAGGGCCACTCCGTAAGTGCGGCCCGTCCGCACGGCGCGGGCGTGCGTGTGGGTGATCTCCTGCTCCATGCGCCGGCGGTTGCCGATACCGGTCAACTGATCGGTCAGCGAACGCTCGAGAAGCTCGGCGTTGAGCCTCTGCAACTCGGCATCCTTGCGCGCCAGCTTGCCGTGCAGTTCGGTGACCCGTTCGGCCGCCACCAGTCGGGTCTGCACGGCGAAGGAGTCGACAGGCTTGATGAGGTAGTCGTCGGCCCCCGCGCTCATACCTTCGAGGACGTGGTCGTGGTGGTGGAGGCCCGTCGTCAGGACGATGTAGACGTAGTGCTCACCGGGCTCGTCGCGAACTCGGCGACACAGTTCAGGCCCGTCCATTCCCGGCATCATCCAGTCGGTCAGGAGGACGTCGATCGGTCGTGACGAGAGCAGCTCCCAGGCACTGGACCCGTCCTGGGCGACGAGGCACTCGTGACCCAGCTTGCTCACCATGGTCTTGAGCAGGACTCGGCTGGTGCCGTCGTCGTCCGCGACCAGGATGCGCACCTCAGCTTCCTTTGATCAAGCCCCGCAGGGCGTCGAGCGCGCGGGCGATCTCGGCCTCGAATTGCACGATCAGTCGCATGGCCTCGTCCTGCTTCCCTGCGCTCACCAGCGCCTCGACCTGCGCGCACACCTCGGTCAACGCGGCGGCGCCCACGTTCGCACTCGCGCCCTTGAGGGTGTGCGCGGCCCGTTGGGCGGCCTCCAGGTCGCCCTCGCCGAGAGCCCGGAGAAGCTGGGCCCGCACCTCGTCGCTCGTCACGAAAAACTCGCCGACGACCTCTGCCAACACTGCCCCATCCCCGTCGTCCAAACTGACGAGGAGGTCGATCTGTCGGACGTCGAGCACATCGCTCGCCAGCTCACTCGTGATCTCGTTCATGACGTCACCATCGATTCTCCTCGAGGGGTCACGCGGCCCGGCCGCGCCACCCAGCGCTCCAGCGCCGTGGACACGGCGTCGAGCCGAACCGGTTTGGTGAGGAAGTCGTCCATGCCGGCAGCGATGCACTTCTCCCGGTCGCCCTCCATGGCCCCGGCCGTCATGGCGATGATCGGGATATGGCTGATGCCGGCCTCGAGGCGCCGGATCTCCGCCGTCGCCTCGTAGCCGTCCATCTCGGGCATTTGGCAGTCCATGAGGACGGCGTCGTAGACGCCTTCCTCGAAGGCGCGCACCCCCTCGAGGCCGTTGCTGGCAATGGCGGAGGCATAGCCGAGGCTCTCGAGGACCTTCGTGCCGACGAGCTGGTTCACCTTGTTGTCCTCGACGAGCAGAATCGTACCTAGACGCTCGCGGACCTCGCTTTGTCCAAGGGCGGCCTGTTCGAGCTTCTCCACACCAGACACTTGGTGAAGGCTGGTGATCAGGCAGTCGAAGAGCTCTGACGAGCGGACCGGCTTGGTCAGGCTGGCGGCGAAGCCGGTGAGGTGGGATTCTGACGGGTCCATCCGCTGTCCCGAAGAGCTGAGCAAGAAGAGCGTGGTGGGCGCCGTGGTTACGTCGCCCTTGAGGGTCCGGGCGAGCTCGATTCCGTCCATCCCGGGCATGTTCAGGTCGATCACGCCGAGGTCGAAGGCGCGGCCTTCATGAGCGGCCGCCAGTGCCAGCTCAAGCCCCTGGAACCCGTCAGCCGCCTCGACCGCCTCGACGCCCCACGAGAGAAGCTGTTGGCGCAGGATGCGCCGGTTGGTGGCGTTGTCGTCGACCACGAGCGCCCGTTGTCCTGAGAGCGTGCGCGTGTCGCCGCCGCGCCCGGGAGCCTGCGTGTCCTCGGCGCGGCGAAGCGACAGCTCGAACCAGAAGGTCGAGCCCTGCCCCCGGGCGCTCTCGAGGCCGAGGCGGCCACCCATCAACTGCACCAGTTGGCGGCTGATGGTGAGCCCAAGACCGGTGCCGCCGAAGCGCCGGGTCGTCGAGGAGTCCGCCTGGGCGAAGGCGCTGAACAGTCGCTCCTGGTCCTCGGGCGCGATACCAATGCCGGTGTCGGCGACTTCGAAGCGCAGCGCGATGCGTTCGGAGTTCTCGTGCAGCACCTGCACGCGAACGACGACCTCACCCTCGGAAGTGAACTTCACTGCGTTGGACCCGAAGTTCAAAAGGATCTGCCGGATCCGGGTCTGGTCGCCCAGCAGCGTCGAGGGCACGTCTGGGTGCACGTCGACCAGCAGTTCGACGTCCTTCTGGTGAGCCGCGCCCGCCAAGATTCGCCCAACGTCGTCGACCACGCCTGGTACGTCGATCGTCGACTCCTCGATCTCGAGCTTGCCCGCCTCGATCTTCGAGAAGTCCAAGATGTCGTTGATGATGGTCAGCAGGCTTTCGGCGGAGACCTTGACGCCCGAGGCCAGCTCGAGTTGCTCGTCGCTGAGGTCGGTCTTGAGCAACAGCTCGGTGAGCCCGATGACGCCGTTCATCGGTGTGCGGATCTCGTGGCTCATAGTCGATACGAACTCAGACTTGGTCCGCGATGCCACCAGCGCGGCGTCGCGGGCAGCCACGAGGTCCTCGGCGGCCTGTCGCGCCTCGGTCACGTCACCGCCGTTGAGCACGTAGCCATTCACCGTGGGGTCGTCGAGCAGGTTGGCGGCGTTCCACTCCACCATGCGCCAGTGCCCGTCGGAATGGCGCATCTGGACCTCGACAGAGGCGTCCGAGGTGGTGGAACCGAGCCCGGCGAGGTGTCGTGTCAGGGTGTCGAGGTCTTCGGGACGGACGAGTTCAGCAAAAGACGTGCCTTCCAGATCGGACGCGGCGTACCCGAGCACGCGTCGTGCGGAAGGGCTGATATACGCGATCCGCAGATCGGACTCGAGCACGGTGATGAGGTCCCAGGTCTTGTCAATGAGCGACCTGAATCGGGCCGTCTTGAGCGTGTGCGCTTCCCGGACGTTGAGACCCAATCGGACGCCTGCGACGAGGAGGGTGATGGTCGCCAGCGCGACGGCGGATCTCCCGACGTACCCGAAGCTGGCGAAGAGCAGCAAGATGATGCTTATGACAGCCCCAAACGCCGGCAGCGCGTACCCGGGCACCCGGTCGGCCAAGGGCTTATCGACGCTGGGAGGCAACACCCACACCGCGACGGCGAAGAGAGTCAGGGAGACGGGCCAGGCGACCCCGTTGGAGACATACCCTATGTGGCTGTCGGGCTGGAGCAAATTGAAGCCGTCTCCGATGGCGTTGGCGACGAGAGCAACGCAAGCGATGGCGAAGAACGGCCGGAACCCGCGCGGAAGTACAAAGATCGCGCCGATTCCAAGCATGAACAACAACACGTCGCCTAGGGGGTAGATGAGGCTCGTCGCGGTCTCGAGCGCGCCGCCGTGGGTGACGCTGATCACGGCCGCCACCACGAAGGCGGCCGAGAGCGCCGCCGCGCCGAGGCCGGCGATCAATCCGTCCAGCGAGGTCGCCAGCATTGACGCGCGGTTGCCCCGGCGGATCAAGAGCGCGAAGGCCAAGAAGCACAGGGGGAAGAAAAGAATGTAGAACCCGTCCGCGAACGACGGCACCGACGCGGTGCCGCCCCCGATCTGCTCAACGGTGAGCACCACGTCGCCCAGACCCCATGCGATGCAGGCAGCGCCCATGACGAGCGGGAACAGCCGGGCCTCGGGCCTGCTTGTACGCCACGTGCCCTCGAAGTAGCGAGCCAGGCAGAGGATACCTATCGTGATCTCGAACGCCGCAACCGCCCACCCGTCGACGGGCATGTAATAGGAGCCCGTGCTCCTCACGATCAGCGAAACGAAGAAAGCGAGCACCAGCGCTCCGGCGATCCCCAACGTCACCTTCACCCGAGTGGGGACGCGGTGGACAGATCTGTCGGGCGTGGAGCCAACTTCGGCGGGAATAGCTGTGGTGAGGAGTTCGCTCCCGGCGGGATCCGTCTCGGGTGCAACATGTGATGCGCCCATTCTCAATTGACGGCGTTTTCACGTCTGAGTTGAGACATTCCTTTTCGAGACCCGATGGGCGAACCCACGTCTGTGTCCCTTCTTCACGACGGCTCAGGCGGGTCGATGACCTCCCGAGTCGGGTTCAGTGAGTGCGAGGGTCGTCAAAGTTCGGCAACGGAGTGACCGAATAAACCAATTGTGGTCCGTTCGAGCGATGAGGGCGTCGGCGAAGGCTGCAACAGTTGGGATCACCGATAAGGCTTCAGCCGATCGATGTAGGCGCTGTTGGGGGCCGATCGACCCACAGGGGTCAACGGAGCGTTACGGTGCATCTGAGCCCTCTTGGCGATGTGGTTGTGTCAACAGCAGCACAATGCCTTGGAGGTTCACTTCATCAAGGGATTTTCCTCGTCAACAAGGTCTATGGGTAGAACACCTAGGTGTCAGGCTCCCTCAGCCTCAAGGGCCGGTTCCCCTCGTGGCCAGGTTCCTCCGGTACATCGAGCTGTATCGGCTCACCCCGTGTATTGGTCGCCCGGAGTCCGATCACGGCCGCACCGAGCAGGAAGAGGCTGCTGGCCAGAAGGGCCCGATGGAATCCTTGGGTCAAAGCGAATGGTCCGGAGACGCGGCTGCTCAGGAGTTGATTGGTCCGGTTGGTGTGCCGCTAGAGCGATCCCCGCCTCCTTCTTCGTCCCATGGAATGTCTTGGACGTATACCGCTTTCGTCCGTTGCTGTCTTTTCCAGGTCGTGGTCCTCGCTGCTGTATGTGTCCCGGCATGGCCGCTCCCTTGCAGCCGAGAATATCGACGCAGCGGTGTGGATTGCCAACACGGATTGCCACTTCCGCAGCACACGACGAGAAGGCCTCTCAAAGGGCCTTCTGATCAGGTAAAAAAAAATGAAAAGCGCCCCCGGCAGGACTCGAACCTGCGCCACCGGCTCCGGAGGCCGGTGCTCTATCCGCTGAGCTACGGGGGCGGGACGTGCAAGAGCAGGGGACGATCGTACTCGGCGAGCGGCCGTCGTCCTCCCGGCTCTCACGGGGCCGATGAACGCTGCCGTATCCTGCATCTCCATGCCGACCGACCACGATGTCGCGACCGCACCGCTGGAGCGGCATCTCCTCCCGCGTTCGGCCTCGGTCGACGAGAAGGGCCACCTCCACGTCGGTGGCATCGATCTTCTCGAGCTGGTCGACGAATTCGGCACCCCCCTCTTCGTGTACGACGAGGACCATCTGCGCCGGGCGTGCCGCGAGGCGGTCGCCGCCTGGGGTGACGGCGTCGCCTACGCCACGAAGGCCTTTTTGTGCCGGGCCATGGCCAAGCTGGCGAACGAGGAAGGGATGCACCTCGATGTGGCCTCCGGTGGCGAGCTCCATGTCGTCCTCTCGGCCGGGGTCCCGCCGGAGCGGCTGATCCTCCACGGCAACAACAAGTCGGCCGAAGAGTTGGGGACTGCGTTGGAGCAGGGCGTCGGCCGCATCGTCATCGACTCGTTCGACGAGATGGCGCGCCTGGGCGGCCTGTTGGAGTCCGTCCCGCCGGGAGGTAACCGACCTAAGGTCCTGGTGCGGGTGACGCCGGGCGTAGAGGCGCACACGCACGAGTTCGTCCGCACCGGGCAGGAGGATTCGAAGTTCGGCTTCTCCGTCTCATCGGGGGCCGCGGCCGAGGCTGTGGCCGCGCTCGAGCTCATGGCTGGCGTGGAGTTGGTCGGCATCCATGCCCATATCGGGAGCCAGGTGTTCGACGCGTCCTCCTTCGAGCAGGCGGCCACGGTGCTCGGTTCGTTCTTCGCCCCGTTGGGACTGCCGGAGCTGATCGTGGGGGGAGGGCTCGGCGTCCCCTACGTCAACGGTGAGACGGCGCCGACACAGGCGGAATGGGCTGAGGCAACGCTGCGCGCCTGCGAGAGTGCGGGCGTCAGCCCAAAGACGAGAGTCTCGGCGGAGCCGGGGCGGTCCATCGTGGCCGCGGCCGGCATCACGCTCTACACCGTCGGGACCGTCAAGCACCTGCCGGGCATCCGGACCTACGTCAGTGTGGACGGAGGGATGAGCGACAACCCGCGCCCGGTTCTGTACGGGAGCGGATACGAGGCCTTCCTGCCACGTGCCGTGTCTGCGCCACGGCCACGGCCCGCGCGGATTGTGGGCAAGCACTGCGAGAGCGGTGACCTGGTCGTGCCCGAGGCCTTCGTGCCTGACGACCTCGGGGTGGGCGACATCCTCGCCACCCCGGTAACCGGTGCATACGGGTATGCCATGGCCTCCAACTACAACAAGGTGCCCCGCCCCGCAGTCCTCTTCGTCTCCGACGGCGACGCCCGGGTGGTCGTGCGCCGCGAGAGCTTCGACGACCTCACGAGGCTCGACACCTGACGGTCAGTCCGCTTTGAGCAGCGTGGCGGCCTTGGACCGGGATGCGACGACCGCCGGCCCGACCGCCAGGAGGTTGGCGACCACCAGCGTGCCCACGACGACCGCGGCGATGACCCATACCGAGACGACGGGGATGGAGGCGACCCCGAGGTTCGAGGCGAACGCGGTCCACACCAGCCGGCCGCCGGCGATGCCCAGAGGGACGCCCAGCACGATCCCGATGAGAGCGACAGTCGTGGTCTGCCAGGAGACCGAGAGCGCGACCTGACGGCGCACGAAGCCCAGCGACTTCAACAGTCCCATCTCCCTCCGCCGCAACTGCAGGCTCGAGAGCAGCATGTGGAGCAGGGTCGCCACCCCGAACAGGACGACGATCAGCCCGAAGATGAGTGGGAAGTTGACCGCCTCCCCGAAATTGACGAGGTTGATGGGCGGCCGGGGGAAGTTCACCTGGCTCGGGTAATCCCTGCCGAGGGCGGCCAGTGCGGCCGTCCCCTGCGGCCCCGGAGTGGTGCGGACGAGGTAGACGCCGCCCCTCTGCACCATCAACGCCGAGAAGCAGGCGCGAGTTTCCGCACCGCTCGGGCACGCCGCCGGCCCGGCCAGGCCGTCGAGAGTGAAGACGGCGCCCGTCCCGAGTCCCAGGTTGTTGAAGTCTGGCGGGAGAACGGTCGTCCCCACCACCCGAAAATTGCGAGCCTTCGACGTCCCGGCGGCGGACGTCCCGGTCTCGGCCACCCGTACCGTCGATCCCACGTGGGCGCCCACCTGGCGCAAGGTCTTGGTGCCCAGCATGACCTCGTCGGCCGCCGCCGGCGGCCGGCCGCTGACGGTCGTGAGGAGGAGCGGGCCTCGTAGGCTCTGCCCCCCGACGGCGTCGACCACGTGGCCGTTAACGCTCACGTCGCCACCGAGGCCGGCCAGGATCGCGTCGATGCCGGGTCGTTCCAGGTCGTCGACCAACTTGTCGTCCTGCGCGACCGACCCCGTGCCGTTGACCGTGAACCAGGCATCGAACGCCTGGCCGTATTGCGAGGGGGTGTCGATGAGGTGGGTCAGGCTCGCCCCGAACACCGCGGTGGCACAGAGTACCGTCACCGCCAGAATCGCGCCGACGAGGGCCGAGCTCACCGGCACTGCGGTGCGGCCGCGTCCTCGTTCGATTGCGTTGCGGATACCGATGACGGCGCTCGGTGGTGCGCCCGACGCGGCCATGAACGCAACAACCCGTGACGACCGCACGACCGGTTCGTGGTCGCGCCGCGAGGCGAATCGCGACGTCCGGACCGCGGGCCAGAGACCCAGCGCGAGCACCGCGGCGACGGCGACCGCCGCGCCACCCACGAACAGCAACGCGTCGAAGTCGAGCCCCGGAGCAGGGTCGGCGAGCCTCGCCTCGCCCACGGGGACGAACAGCGACAGCAACGCCGCCAGGAGCACGCCCCCCGCGGCACCGGCGAGGGCGACGAGGAGCGTGCGGGCCATGGTCAGCGTGAACAGCTGGCGTCGTGTGGCGCCGAGCGCCCCCAGGGCGGGGTAGTCCTCTGCCTCCATGGCGGCCTGACGGGCCAGCGCCTGTGCCAAGACGATGACCCCGACCAGCGCGGCGAGGCCGGTGAGGATCCACCAGCCGGCCGCCTGGGGTTCGATCGCGGTGGCGATGGAGTTCCCCACCGCGTCGAGGTCGGTGGGGGAGAGACCTCCGTGGGAACGGGCCTGCGACTCGAAGGCGGGCAGACTGGCGGTGCCGTGACGCAGCCGGAAGTAGTACTCGCTGAGGACGACGGTCCGTGGGTCGTACTTACGGGCAAACGCACCCGTGACGTAGACGTCGTACGAGTAGAGGTCTGACGTCGAGGGGAGTTCGATCTCGGCGACCGAGATGCCGACGACGTGCAGCGTGACGGCCGCCCCCATGGGAGTCATGTTGGCGTTGCTCAGGATCGCCGCCCGCTGGGACAACGCCACCAGTGGGACGCGCAGCACGCTCCCGACGCGCACCCCGAGCGGCTCCAGGGTGTACGAGGCCAGGACCTCGTCCGGATCGGACTGGTCCGGTAGTCGCCCGCTCACCAGCTTGACCACCTGGGTCAGCTTGTCCGGTGGGACCGCGAGGAGGGAGAAGTTGTTGTCGTTGATCGCACGGCAGGAGCACGACGGGGGACCGCTGAGCGGCGTGAGGACATGGGTAACCGACGCGACCTCCGGCAGCGCGGCGGCCTGCGGGACCGGGTTAATGCTGTAGAAGAAGGCGTCGTAGCCGTGCGCCGCCTCAAAGCGGGGGAACGCAGTCGCGGTCCGGCGGGCGGTCGACGCCCCCGCCAGCACGAGGCCAACCACCAGGGCAGTGAGCACCGTGAGCGCCAGCCAGGAGCGCCAGCGATGCCGTGCGCCGGCCCGGAGCATCAGTCGGAGAAACGACACGGCACCTCCCGGAGCCCAGTGTGACCTGTGTGCGGGCGCATGCTCAAGGAAGCCAGCCTGCAGCCCGGCATCGTGGTAGCACCACCCGACGCGCCGACACCAGCATGCGGACACGGCGGTACGACATGACCCGCCGAACGGGCCGAAAGGGCAGGTCGCCCCGTGGGCAGCCTGTACCGTTTGGAGGTGACCGCCGACGAGGCCAAGGCTGCATCGAGCGGCCGCGCCCACCCCCACGCGCATGCGGCGCCGACTGTCCGCGTGGGTCTGCTCGGCTGCGGCAACGTCGGGGGTGCGCTGGCCGAGATCCTGCTGACCCGGTCCGAGGACGTGGCTGCTCGCACCGGCATCCGCCTGGAGCTCGTCGCCATCGCCGTCGCAAACCGGGACCGACCCCGACCGGCGCCCATCCCCGACGATCTCATCGGGACGGACGCCGCCGCACTAGTGGCGCGTCCCGACGTCGATGTCGTCGTGGAGGTCATCGGGGGGCTGCACCCCGCCCACGAACTGGTCGAAGCGGCCCTGCGCAACGGCAAGCCGGTGGTCACGGCCAACAAGGCCCTCCTGGCCGTGGCCGGAGCCGAACTGGCCGAAGTTGCCGCCTCGGCCGGTGTCGACCTGTTGTACGAAGCGGCCGTGGCGGGCGCCATTCCCGTCATCCGCCCGTTGCGTGAATCACTCGCCGGGGAGCAGATCGTCCGCGTCATGGGCATCGTCAACGGCACGACGAACTACATCCTCACCCGCATGGAGGAAGAGGGTGCCAGCTACGACGATGTGCTCCGCGAGGCCCAGGAGCTCGGCATGGCCGAGCGCGACCCGACGGCCGACGTCGAAGGTCATGACGCCGCGGCAAAGGTGGCGATCCTGGCCGCACTCGCGTTCGGCAGCGACCTGGTCGACGCCGACGTGCACCGCGAGGGCATCAGCGGGATCAGCGCGGCCGACGTCGCCTACGCCAGCCGCCTCGGGTACTCCGTCAAGCTCCTGGCCATCGCCGAGCTGATCGACGGGGGTCCTCAGCTGTCGGTGCGGGTGCACCCGGCCATGGTGCCCAAGACGCATCCGCTGGCCGCGGTGCGCGGTGCGTTCAACGCGGTCTTCATGGAGGGAGCGGTGAGCGGCGAGCTCATGCTCTACGGGCGCGGCGCCGGGGGAGGGCCGACGGCGAGCGCAATGCTCGGGGACCTCGTCGACGCCTCGCGCAACCTTCTTGCCGGCGCGCCTGCGCCGGCGCCCAAGCGCACGAGCACGACCGTGTTCCCGCAGAACGACATGCACTCGGCCTTCTATCTCAGCCTCGATGTGGCCGATCGTCCCGGCGTGCTGGCGGCTGTGGCCAGGATCTTCGGAGATCACGGCGTGTCGATCCGGGCCATGGAGCAGGTCGGCTTGGCCGCGGAGGCGCGGCTGATCTTCCTCACACACGTTGCCCGCGAGGGTGACCTGCTGGCCACCATCGACGAGCTGCGCCGGCACCAGGCGGTGGACCGGGTGAGCGGGGTCCTCCGGGTCATCGGGGAGTCCGCCGACGACGAGGGCGGCAGCCCGTCGTGAGCGCCGGCTGGCGCGGCGTCATGGAGGAGTACCGGGCCTACCTCCCCATCACCGAGAAGACCCCGGTGGTCACCTTGCTGGAGGGCGGCACGCCGCTGGTGCCGGCCCCCCGTCTGTCCGAACGTGTCGGCGCGCACGTGTGGCTCAAGGTCGAAGGGGCCAACCCGACCGGCAGCTTCAAGGACCGGGGCATGACGATGGCGATATCCATGGCGGTGGACGAGGGAGCCAAGGCGGTCGTGTGCGCATCGACGGGCAACACGTCAGCCTCGGCCGCGGCCTATGCCTCGCGGGCCGGCCTGGCCTGCGTGGTGCTGATCCCCGACGGGCACATCGCCCTGGGCAAGCTGGCGCAGGCGCTCATGCACGGGGCCAAGGTGCTGCAGGTGCGCGGGAACTTCGACCAGCTCCTCACCATTGTGCGCGATCTGCCCAACCACGCGCCGATCACCGTCGTGAACTCTGTGAACCCGCACCGGATCGAGGGGCAGATGACGGGCGCCTTCGAGATCGTCGACGTCCTGGGCGACGCACCTGACGTGCACTGCATCCCCGTGGGCAACGCCGGGAATATCTCGGCCTATTGGCGGGGTTACCTCAAGTACAAGGAAGCCGGTCGAGCGACCAGGCTGCCTCGCATGATGGGGTTCCAGGCTGCCGGCGCGGCGCCCATCGTGCTCGGTCACCCGGTCGAGAACCCCGAGACGATCGCCACCGCGATCCGCATCGGGAACCCGGCCAGTTGGTACTCGGCCACGGCCGCCGCCACCGAGTCCGGCGGGTCGATCACGGCCGTCACCGACGACGAGATCATGGACGCGTACACCTTTCTCGCCCGGCAGGAGTCCGTCTTCTGCGAGGCGGCCTCGTCGGCCTCGGTGGCCGGGTTGCTCAAGAATGGCGTGCCCGAGGGCTCCACCGTGGTGTGTGTGTTGACCGGGCACGGGCTCAAGGACCCGGACCTGGCCATCAAGGCGATCTCGGTCCCCTCGGTGATCGACCTCAAGCTCGAATCGGTCCTGGCCGAGATCTCCTTGTAGGGAAGGCCGCCGGGCGGTGCCCGGACCACTGACCTGCGGGAAAGGGGGGTGTGTTGGCATGACCCCCCGCTCCCCGCTAAAGTAAAGACATCCCCACTGCGCTTCGTAGCGCTCTCCGCGGGTACAAGCGGTCCTGGGAGAGCATCACGCAGAGGTGATCCGGGGGAAGGCATTCACACGCGAATCCCTTCTCCTCCCTGAAATTTCCCTCGCCACGCGCGGACGAACCCGGGCCGGCGATAACCCTCTTGGAAGAGGAGCCGATGACTGCGGAACAGCAGCTCGAACGATCAGTTCTCGAAGGCAAGGAGCGCGACGAGCTCAGTGCCATCGCCCAGGCCATGTCGCTCAAGACGACGACCCGGACGAAAAAGGCCGACATCATCGACCAGATTCTCGACGCCACCGGCGTGACATCTGGTCCGGCGTCCTCAGCCGGCAACGGCGATGGCGGGGCGGCAGAGACCAACGGCGTGAAGCCGGCGCGGCGCTCGCGGGCCTCGGCGGCCGCCAGAGGAGCCACCGAGACGGCGTCCTTCGTGGCGGGTGACGGTGAGGCCGACGGCGCCAGCGCGGGAGCAGCCGACGGCCCGGTTTCCCACGCGGACCCGGCCACGTCCACCACGACGGAGGTGGCGACCCACGGCGATTCCGGACCGGCCGTGTTCGTCGAGCCGCCCGAGCTGGCCGACGCTGGGGACCCGGCCCCCCGGCAGAACGGGCAGCAGAGTCACAGCGGCCAGAACAACCAGCCAGGCAACCGGAACCAGAACCGGAACCAGGGCAACCAGAACCGGAACAACCAGAACAACCAGAACAACCAGAACAACCAGAACGACGGCGACGTCGGGAACCGCCGCAGCCGGCGCCGCCGCGGTCGTGAACGTCCCGGTCAGGGCGGCGAGCTGCAGGGCGGTGGCCAGGAGCAGCCGTACTCGGGCGAGCTGGTCGAGGTCAGCGGCATGCTCGACCTGCGCGACGAGGGCTACGGCTTCCTGCGCTGCGACGGCTACCTCCCGTCGTCCAAGGACGTGTACGTCTCCATCAGCCAGGCCCGGAAGTTCGCGTTGCGGCGCGGTGACTACATCGAGGGCGCCTGCCGGCCGGCCTCGAACAACGAGAAGTACCCGGCGCTGCTGCGCATCGACAAGGTCTCCATGATGGACCCCGACGAGGCGCGCAACCGGCCCCGCTTCGAGGACCTGACCCCGCTCTTCCCGGACTCGCGGCTGAATCTCGAGATGTCCGACGCGGGCGACAAGGACAACCTGACGGCGCGGATCGTGGACCTGATCTCGCCGATCGGCAAGGGGCAGCGCGGCATGATCGTGTCGCCGCCCAAGGCCGGCAAGACGACGGTGATGAAGCAGATCGCCCACTCCATTGAGGCCAACAATCCCGACGTCCACCTCATGGTCCTGCTCGTCGACGAGCGGCCCGAAGAGGTCACCGACATGCGCCGCTCGGTCAAGGGCGAGGTAATCGCCTCGACCTTCGACCGTCCCTCCGAAGAGCACACGCAGGTCGCCGAGCTGGCGATCGAGCGGGCCAAGCGGCTCGTCGAAATTGGCATGGACGTCGTCATCATCCTCGACGGCATCACGCGGCTGGCCCGGGCCTACAACCTCGCGGCTCCCGCTACCGGCCGTATCATGTCGGGTGGTGTCGACTCCGGTGCGCTCTACCCGCCCAAGAAGTTCTTCGGTGCGGCGCGCAACGTGGAAGAGGGTGGCTCGCTGACCATTTTGGCCTCGGCGCTCGTCGAGACCGGCTCGAAGATGGACGAGGTCATCTTCGAGGAGTTCAAGGGCACCGGCAACATGGAGCTGCGGCTCGACCGGCGGCTCTCGGAGCGCCGGCTGTACCCGGCCATCGATGTCAACGCCAGCTCCACCCGCCACGAGGAGCTCCTCTTCGAGCGGGGCCAGCTGCAGCAGGTCTGGAAGCTGCGCCGGGTGCTCAACGCCCTGGCCAACGACGGCAAGGACGCCGCCGGACTGGAACTGCTCATGGACAAGATCCGCTCGACGGCGAGCAACGACGAGTTCCTGGCGGAGATCGCCAAGGGCCCCGGCACCTGACCGCAGGTGTCCCCCCGACCCCTACACTGGACCGACTCACACCCCACACTGGAGACACCATGAAGACCGACATCCACCCTGATTACGTCGACGCAACGGTCAAGTGCTCGTGCGGGAACACGTTCGTGACCCACTCCACCAAGGCGGATCTCCACGTCGAGCTGTGCAACGAGTGCCACCCCTTCTTCACCGGCAAGCAGAAGCTGGTGGACTCCGGTGGCCGGGTCGAGCGCTTCCAGCGCCGCTACGGCGAGCGCAAGGGTAAGGCCAAGGCCAAGCCCGCTCCGGCCGAGCAGGACTGATCAGGTTGGGACCGGCCTCAGCCGCGTCCCGCCCTCACGAAGAGTCCCAGAACCGCATGTTCGACGACCGGATGGCCGCGCTCGAAGCCGAGTACCAAGCCGTGGAGAAGGAGCTGGCCGATCCGGCCACGCTCTCGAACCAAGACCGCCTGCGCGACCTGTCGCGGCGCCACAAGGAGCTCGGTGAGATCGTCCGGACCTGGCACGAGCTGCGCGCCGCCCGCGAGGACGTGAGCGCCGCCCGCGAGATGCTGACCGACACCTCGGGCGACGAGCGCGAGCTGGTGCGCCAGGAGGTCGACGAGGCGGAGGCATCCGTGTCGTCCCTCGAGCAGCGCATGCAGACGCTGCTGCTGCCGAAGGATCCCAACGAGGGCCGCAACGTGATCATGGAGATCCGCGGCGCGGTGGGCGGCGACGAGGCGAACCTGTTCGCCCGCGTGCTCTACGACATGTACCTGCGCTACGCCGCCGCCAAGAAGTGGAAGGTGGAGATCCTCTCGGAGGACGCGTCGGACAAGGACGGCATCAACGAGGCCGTCTTCCTCGTGAAGGGCCCCGACGCCTACATCCATCTGGAGCACGAGGCCGGCACCCATCGCGTGCAGCGGGTGCCGGTGACCGAGGCCAAGGGGCGGATCCACACGTCGACCGCCACGGTGACGGTGCTCCCGGAGGCCAAGGACGTCGAGATCGACATCGATCCCAACGACCTCAAGATCGACGTGTACCGCTCCACCGGCCCCGGCGGGCAGTCGGTCAACACAACGGACTCCGCCGTGCGCATCACGCACCTTCCTACCGGGACCGTGGTCGCCATGCAGGACGAGAAGAGCCAGATTCAGAACCGGGCCAAGGCCATGGTCGTGCTGCGGGCCAGGTTGTTGAAGGCGGAGCAGGAGCGCCAGGCGGCGGAGATCTCGGCCCAGCGACGCGGCCAGGTGGGGGCGGGGAACCGCACCGACAAGATCCGCACGTACAACTTCAAGGAGAATCGAGTCACCGACCACCGCATCAACCTGAACCTCTTCAAGCTCGACCAGGTGCTGGCGGGCGATCTCACGGAGCTGACCGACGCGCTCATGGCGGACAAGCGGGCGCGCCAGCTCGAGGGCGAGGAAGACGACAGCCGGTGACGCCCCCGGCGGCGGCTGAGCCCGGCGCCGTCGACACAGCGGCGCTCGTGGAGGAGCTGGCGAAGGTGCTGGGCGGCGCCCGCCATGAGGCGCGCTTCATCGTCGACGAGGTGCTCGGTGCCGATCGGGGTGGGTCCCGGGTCTCGGTCGTGCCGACGGGAGCCGTGACGGCGGCACGGGCGATGGCGGCCCGCCGGGCGGCGGGGGAGCCGCTGCAGTACCTCTTCGGTCATTGGCCCTTCCGCGGGCTCGAGCTGCGCGTCGACCCTCGGGTCCTGATTCCGCGCCCCGAGACCGAACAGGTCGTGGAGGTGGCCCTGGGCGAGGCGAGGCGTCTGTCGGAACTTCGTCGCCGCGCGGGTCTGGTGATCGTCGATGCCGGGACGGGCAGCGGTGCCATCGCCCTGGCTCTGGCCGCCGAGCTCGGTGCGGGAGTGGTGCAACAGGTCTGGGCCACCGACGTCAGCGCGGATGCGCTGGAGGTGGCGGCGGCCAACCTGTCGGCATGCCGCGCCGCCGCTCTGTCGGGCGCGCGCCTGCCCGCCGTGACGCTGGCGCGGGGGAGCTGGCTCGACCCGCTGCCCGGAGAGGTGCGGGGCCGGGTCGATCTGGTGGTGTCGAACCCGCCCTACGTGTCGGAGGAGGAGTGGGCCGGGCTGGACCCCGAGGTCCGGTGCGAGCCCCGGCAGGCCCTGGTCGCGGGGTTCGGGCGGGAGGGCGCCGCCGGGCTGGCCGACGTGGAGACCGTGCTCGACGAGGCCCGCCTGTGGCTCGGCCGGCCCGGCGCCGTGGTCGTCGAGCTGGCGCCGGCCCAGGGAGGCCCGGCGCAGGAATGGGCCCGACAGCTGGGGTACGACGAGGTGCGGGTGGAGCCGGACCTGGCCGGGCGGCCGCGCGCGCTCGTGGCGCGGCGCAGCGGCTCACAATAGAGAGATGGAACTCGCCGCCATGCCGGACGAACCCCGGCCGCCACTGGTCGGGGTCGGCGCGGCGTCGGTGGCCGAGGCGCTCGGGGCCGGGTCGATCGTCGCCGTACCCAACGTGGGCGGCTACAGCCTGGTCGTGCGGGCAGGCTCCCTCGAGGACGAGGCGCGGCTGGTCGAACTGGCGGCCGACCCGGACGGGCCCCACTACGCCGTCGGACAGATCGAGGACGTCCGCGCCTTGACGTCGGGGTGGACCGACGAGCTGGCGACGTTGCTCGAACGCTGCTGGCCCGGGCCGGTCGAGGTGTTCCTCCCTTCGGCCGGGTCCGCCGCCGAGTCCAACGGTGAGGGAGCGGGTGAGCACGCTGCCGCGGAAGACGACGGCGGGTCGACCGCCTCTGCCAGGCTCCATGCCGCGGACGACGGCGCGCCCGAGTACGGCGCCTGGGCGCTCGTCGTCGGCATGCCCGACGGGCGGGCGCTGCGGCGCCTGTGCCGCGAGCAAGGCCCCTGGCGGACCGTGCCGCTCCGCTTCACCGAGGCCGAGGAGGTGGCCCACGCCTTCCGGGCCGACGACGTGGCGCTGGTGGTCGACGGTGGCCGGCGCGAGGGCCTTCGCCCACGGTGGTCGACGCCACGGTGACGCCCATCCGCGTCCTGCGCGAAGGCGCGCTGCCGGCGTCCTTCATTGAGGGGACGATGTTGATGAGCACGCGGCGCAAGCTGTTCTCGCGCACGAAGAAGCCGGCCGCCGGCTGAAGCGGGGCGAGCTCAGGCGCTCAGGCGCCGGCGTCGATCCGCTCGACCGGCGGCAGGGTGCTCACCGAGCGCCGCGCCTCCCAGTGGCTGCGGCGTCCGAGCGCGGCGAAGTACTCGGGCCGGTCGGTCAGGGCATAGGTGGCCAGCCAGAGACGCTTGAGGTGCCGCTTGTAGCCGTGCGCGACGTCGTCCTCGTAGGCGGTGCGGCCGTGCAGCACGTGGTAGTTGTTGATGAACTGCATCTCGCCCGGTTGCAGGTCCATGTACACGTTGAAGTCCGGATCGTTGGCCAGCGCCGACGCGGCGGCAATGGCTTCCCGAGCCGTCGCGCTGAGCCGGGGCGCATCAGGGTGGCGCTGGGACGCCAGGATGTACTGGGGGATGAACCGCACGAAGAGGCGCCCGGCGTGCTCGGTGAAGGCCGGCACCGAGTAGAAGGCCGCCGCCCCGTCGGCCTGCTCGCCGCGCGCGTCGTAGGGGAGCGGCTCGTACAGGGCCGCCGCCAGGTCCGGCCGTGTACGCACCAGCTCGTTGTGGATCGCCACCGCATTGGCCACGCAGGAGAGGCCGCCGCGGCGCGCGGTGCGCAGGCACAGCAGGCCCACCAGGTCGGACCCGTCCGTGTGATAGTCGAGCGCAATGCCGCCCAGCTCGTTGCCGCGTACGGTCGGATCGTCAATCGTCTTACCCTGATCGGTGACGTCGCCCAGCACGTGGCCGTGCTTGTTCTGGGCCCAGGGCTCGCCGAGATGCAGTCCGATGCCCCAGTAGAGGAGCGTGAGGTCGTCGTCCCCGTAGCGGGTGGAATTCAACGCGGCGATGCGCGCGAAGCCGCGCCCGTGCAGGAGCGTCTGCACGACGCCGTCGAGCTTGCCCGCCAGCTCGGGGAGCGGGAAGTCGTCGCGCCCGAGGTCGAGCGGGTCCGCACTCTTCTGCTTGGCCACCGCCAGGGCGGCGTCGAGCTCGGCGTGGTCGGCGGCGCTCAGCCGCAGCGTCCAGGCTGCCGGATCGGCGATGTCGCCGGCCCGCCACTCGGCCGCGGGCTCCAGTTCGTGCACGCGACAGGTCATGTCGGCTCCTCTCGCCGTGCGGGTGCCCGGTCGACCGCGCCTCACGAGGCGACCGGCACAGGGCCGGTGTCACGGCCGCCGCGCACGAGGCGCCCGGGCAGCGCGCCGGTGGGTTCCCCGTCCCGGTACGTGATCTCCCCCGCCACAACGGTGGCGCGGTAGCCACGGGCGCCCTGCAGGAGCCGCTTGCCGCCGGCGGGCAGGTCGTAGGCCATCTCCGGCGCCGCGCAGGTCAGGTGCTCGAAGTCGATGACGTTGAGGTCCGCCCGCTTGCCCGCGGCGAGGACACCACGGTCGTGGAGACCGACGGCGGCGGCGTTCGCACTGGTCAGCTGCGCGACGACCTGGCCCACCTGCAGGCGGCCGTGGGCGCGGTCACGGGCCCAGTGCGAGAGCGCATAGGTCGGGAAGCTGGCATCCGAGATCAGTCCGACATGAGCCCCGCCGTCGCCGAGCCCGAGCAGGGTGAGGGGATGCGCGAGCATCTCGCCGCAGGCGTCGAGGTTCCCGTCGGCGTAGTTGGAGAACGGGGTGTAGAGGAAGGCGCGACCGTCGTTCTCGGCCAGCAGGTCGAGCAGCAGCTCGCCAGGTTCCATGCCCTGCGCCGCGGCGAGCCGCAGCACGCTCGTCTCCGGGGCGGGCTCGTAGTCAGGCACGTCGCCCAGCGGATAGAGGTGGCCGAAGTCGATCGGCCGGCGGCGGGACCGTCCCTCCCCGCCGGCCGCATCGTCTTGCGCCAGGTCGGCCAGCAGCCGAGCGCGCCGGGCCGGGTCGTGCAGGGCGCGGGCCTGCTCCGCCACGGGCCGCGCCGCGAGGTCCCGATAGGAGGGGAGGGGGAGGAGGGGGTGGTACGAGGACTGCAGGCCCACCAGGAGCCCGACCGGACGCGGCGCCACCTGGGCCCGTATTGGCAGCCCGTCGGCCACCGCCGCCTCAATGCGTCGCAACAGGTCGCGCCAGGCGTCGGGGTGACGATGACTCTGGGCCAGCGAGAGCGAGAGCGGCACGCCCGTGCGCGCCACCATGGTGCGCACCAACTCGAACTCGCCGTCGGCGTCGGGCCAGAAGTCGGAGATCAGTTCCACGACGCCATGCCCGGCGTCGGCCACGCCCAGGGTGATGGCCTCGAGCTCGTCCGTCCCGGCGCGCAGCGAAGGCGTCGGGTCGCCGCTGGCCGTGCGGTGGTTCAGCGTGCGCGAGGTCGAGAACCCGATGGCCCCGGCGCGTAGGGCCTCGGTTGCCAGCGCCCGCATGGCCGCGGTGTCCTCGGGGGTCGCCTCCTCGAGCCGGGCGGCCCGCTCGCCCATGACGTAGAGGCGCAGCGCGCCGTGAGGCAGCTGCGCGCACAGGTCGATGTCGTGCGGGCGTTGCTCGACCGCGTCGAGGTACTCGCCGAAGCTCTCCCAGGTCCAGTCGATCCCCTCGTCGAGCACCGCCCCTGGAATGTCCTCGACGCCCTCCATGAGCGAAATGAGGCGCGGGTGCGCGTCGGACCGGACGGGGGCGAAGCCGACGCCGCAATTGCCCATCACCGCGGTCGTCACGCCGTGCCAGCTCGACGGCGTCATCCGCTCGTCCCACGTCGCCTGGCCGTCGTAGTGCGTGTGGATGTCGACGAAGCCAGGGGTGATGAGCAATCCCTCGGCGTCGATCTCCTCGGCGCCGCGCCCGTTGACGGAGCCGACGGTGGTGATCCTCCCGCCGTCCACCGCGACGTCGGCGGGGTGGGGCTCGCCGCCGCGCCCGTCCGCCACCGTGCCGCCGCGGACCACCAGGTCGTGTGCTGTCGCTGCCATGCCCTGCCCCTCACCCTCCCCGGCGAACCGGGTGAGCTCGTTCGTCCCACCGACGATACGCCCGAACGGGCCGCAAGCGGGCTCCGGGGCGCCTGCCTACCCGGTGAGGGTCAGGGTGCCGTCGGGGGCCAGGTCCCCGCTGCGGCCGATGCCCTCCTCGGCGCAGAGGAGGGCGAGCGCATCGCGGTCGGACACGTTGCCCCAGGCCCGGGCGCCCTCGTCGGTCCGACAGGCCACGATGCCCCGTTCGGGCGCGCCCTCGCGGTCGAAGGTCACCGTGTAGGTCTCGACGCGGACGGCGCCGGCGGCGTCCGCGTCGACCTTGCAGCGCGGCAGCGCATCGACGGCAGCCTGCACGTTCTGCCAGGCGAACGGCTGCGCGCCGCCGTGGGCCGGCGGGCGCGACGCGTACACACCAAGGGAGTGCTTGGTGGCGTACCAGCCCAGGCCGCTGACGAGCGCGGCGCGGCCGGGCGCGCCCCGGAGGGCGCCGACGGCCTGCGCAATGCCGTGCGACGTGTAGTTGTTGCCCGGTCCTCCGCCGAAGGTGAGCCCGCCGGTCAGAGTCAGGGGACGGGCGGGGTCGTCGAGGGCGAGCCCGAGCTCAGCGGCCGCCATCTGGACCACGACGGGGAAACACGAGTAGAGGTCGACGAAGGCGATGTCGTCGATGCCCAGGCCGGCCTGCGCCAGCGCCGCCGCCCCGGCGAACCGGATGGCGGGGGAGCGGTGCAGCTCGGGGCGCTCGGAGATGAACCAGTGGTCGTTGCCGTCCGCTCCGGCGAGGGGGAAGACCCAGCGCTCCTCCGGCACACCGGCGGCGCGTGCGGCCGCGACCGAGCACACGATGAAGGCCGCGCCCTGGTCGACCTGCATGTTGGCGGTGCAGAGCTTCGGATAGGGGAACGACACCATCCGGTTGGCCGGCCCGGGGGTGACGATCTCGTCGGGCGTGCGGGCGCGGCGGATCCACGCGTGGGGGTTGCCGGCCGCCACCTCGCTGCAGCGCGACCAGAGGGCGCCGATGCGGGCGGCATGCTCGGGCAGCGTCCACCCGTTGGCCGCCCGCAGCGCGTTCTCGAACAGGGGGTACGCGTGCACCGGGAGGGCGACGCCCCGCTGCAGCTCGAGCTCGGTGGCACCGGGCCTTTCGACGCCGAAGCGCTGGGACGGCGGCGTGCCCGCGGGCTGGCCCGCCCACTCCAGCCAGGGGCGGGCCGGGTCCCGGCGCGCCAGCGCCCGGGCGTACATCGCCTCGGCCCCGGTGACCAGGACTACCTCGCGCTCGCCCCGGCTGATGGCCAGGCAGGCGTCGTGCATCAGGGCCTGCGGGTTGTTGCCCCCGATGGACGAGACCATGAGCTGGGCCGGCTCCTCCCCCTCGGCGAAGCCCAGACGCGCCGCGACCAGGCGGGCCGGGTCGGGGACCGACCACCCCAGCGAGGCCACGACCCGGATGCTGTCGGCGCCCCGGACCAGGGAGCGCCCGGCCGGGGCCGCCCCGCCGGCCGGGGCCCCGTCACAATCCTCCGCGGCGGCGAGGAGCGCTGCCGTCATGAGCTCCAGCGGCTCCGGCCTCGCCGCAGGGTCGAGCCCGGCGTCGGGCGGCGTGGCCACCTGCCCCACGCCCACCACCACCGGCGTTCGCGGGTCGAGCGCCATGGAGGCAGGAGCGTACCGGTTGACGCCCCGGGGCCTCCCCGGCCCGCCGGTACACTCGGTGCTCATGCGTGCCGTCGGCTTGGATCACGCCCGGTCCGCCCTCGCGGGGATCCCGAGGGACGGAGCCTCCCCACTCAGCGCAATCGAAGGGATGTCATGAGCAGCGACGAGACCGCCCTGGCGGCCGATCCCGAGGTGGCGCGCCTCGTCGGGCAGGAGCTCAACCGCCAGCAGACGACACTGCAGCTGATCGCGTCCGAGAACTTCACGTCGTTGGCCGTGCTGGCGGCGACGGGCTCGGTGCTGACGAACAAGTATGCCGAGGGCTACCCCGGCCGGCGCTACTACGGGGGCAATCAGGTCATCGACGAGGTGGAGGAGCTGGCGCGCCACCGCGCCACAGCGCTGTTCGGGGCGGACCACGCCAACGTGCAGCCGCACGCAGGCGCCAACGCCAACCTGGCGGCCTACCAGGCCCTGCTGGAACCGGGCGCGACCGTGCTGGCCATGCGGCTCGACCACGGCGGGCACCTGACGCACGGGTCGCCCGCCTCCATCGTCTCCAAGTTCTGGCGCTTCGTGTCCTACGGCGTCACGCCGCAGTCGGCCGACGAGTCGAACCCGGGAGAGGTCATCGACTTCGACCAGGTGGCCCACCTGGCCAAGACCGAGAAGCCGGCGCTGATCGTGGCGGGCTCGACGGCCTACACACGCATCATCGACCCCCTGCCCTTCCGCGAGATCGCCGACTCGGTGGGCGCGCGCTTCCTGTTCGACGCCGCCCACCCCGCCGGCCTCATCGCCGGCGGCGTCCACCCGAGTCCGGTGGGGGTGGCCGACGTCGTCACGTTGACGACGCACAAGACGCTGCGGGGGCCGCGCGGCGGCGCCATCCTGTGCGGGGAGGAGCTGGCGAAGAAGATCGACAGCGCGGTGTTCCCGGGGCTCCAGGGCGGGCCGCTCGAGCACGTGATCGCCGCCAAGGCCGTCGCGTTCGCCGAGGCGGCGCAGCCGGAGTTCCGTGCCTACGCCGAGCAGGTGGTGGCCAACGCGGCCGCGCTGGCCACCGCCCTGGCCGGGCACGGGTTCCGGCTGGTCTCGGGCGGCACCGACAACCACATGCTGCTGGTCGACCTGCGACCCTTCGACGCGGAGCTGACCGGGAAGGAAGCCCAGGAGGTCCTCGACCGGGCCGGCATCACCTGCAACCGCAACACCATCCCCGACGACCCGCGCTCCCCGTTCCTCACCTCCGGTCTGCGCCTGGGGACGGCGGCCGAGTCGACGGCGGGCATGGGGACCGACGAGATGCGCATGGTGGCCGACCTCATCGTGCGCACGCTCAAGTCCCGGACCGACGAGGGGGAGATCGACGCGGTGCGCATGGAGGTCGCCACGTTGTGCGCCGCCTTCCCGCCGTATCCCGATCTGCTGGTGTAACGCGTGCCCGACATCGGCTGGTACGGCCTGGTCCTGGTGATTGCGGCGGGTGCCACGGCCGCCCTGACGGTCCCGGCCAAGCGCATCGCGCTGCGGGTGGGCTACGTCGCCCAGCCCGGCGAGCGCACGGTGCACACGAAGCCGATCCCGTACGGCGGCGGCCCCGCCATGTTCATGGGGTTCATGGTCGCCGTGCTGGGCGCGGCGGCGGTGCCGCAGCTGCGGCCGATCTTCCAGGACTCACCCGAAATGACGGGCGTGGTGCTGGCGGCGGGCGCGATGTTCGCCGTCGGCCTGATTGACGACGTCCGCGACATGTCGGCCCCCGCCAAGATGGCCGGGCAGGTCCTGGCCGCCAGCATCCTTTACTTCAGCGGCGTGACGATGTACGAGTTGAAGATCCCGCTGGCCGGGTTCTTCGTCCTTACGCCGGGCATCGTCCCGCTCATCACAGCGATCTGGGTGATTGCCCTGACCAACGCCGTGAACCTGATCGACGGCCTCGACGGCCTGGCCGCCGGCGTGGTGGCGATTGGCGGGGGCGCGCTCGCGCTCTACGGCATCCGGCTCATGGGACTCGGCCTGTTGCCGAGCGACAACATCGGTCCGTTGGTCGCCGTCGCCGCCTGCGGCATCTGTCTGGGCTTCTTGCCGTTCAACTTCAACCCGGCGCGCCTCTTCATGGGCGACGCCGGCGCGCACTTCCTCGGTCTGCTCATGGCGGCGTCGACGATGGTCATCGGCGGCCGTGTCCCGACGGCCGTCCCCATCAGCGGCGTCACCTACTTCTTCTTCGCCCCTCTGTTCATCCCCCTCCTCATCCTCGGCGTCCCCCTGGTCGACATGGCGTTCGCCTTCGTGCGGCGCACGGCGCGGGGGACCGGCTTCCACACCCCGGACAAGGAGCACATCCACCACCGCCTGCTGCGCCTGGGCCACGGGCCCCGGCGCAGCGTCATCATCCTCTGGGCGTGGACCGCGGTCCTGTCCAGTTTCCTCCTCTTCCCCCTCTTCGTGCATCAGGTCAACGCCTTCATTCCGATCGGGGCAGCCGCCCTCGGGGTGGGCCTGTACACCTTCTTCCACCCGGGGCTGCGGCGGGGGAACGGGGAAGACGAGGAAGATGAGCGCAACCTGGGAATTCCGGCCCCTCCCGACCAGACGGAGCGGGTCAGTGAGGTGGTCCAATTCCCCTCCTGACCGTTTGGACGCCATCTGGGCCGGGATGCGATGATGATGCCTGTGTACCCCGTCCACCTCGCCTCGTCCGACGCTGCCGCCCCGGCAGTCCCACGGACGACGGACTCCGGCGCGCCACGCACCGCATAAGGGGTCAGCAGTCGGATGCGTGGTCTAGTGAGCGTCGACGTGCGCGCCCGTCCGGGTGAGTGCGCCGGACGAATCCTCCCAGCCCCAGGAGCCCAAGCCGCTCCCGGGTGCGATGGCCTTCCTCAGCATGGGGCTGGCGGCCGCCGTCTGCGTGGGTATCGGGCTCGGGCTCGGCATCTGGGTGGACAGCGCCCTGCACACGGCCCCGGCCTTCTTGCTGGTGGGCCTGGCGCTGGGACTGGCGGTGGCGGCGCTGAGCGTGATCAAGCAGATCCGCACGTACCTGTAGGGGCACGGCCATGAACATGCTCGACGGGCTCTCGGGCCTCGGGGGCAACGCATTGGCCAGGGTGCTCCGTCGCACCATCGTCTCGGCCATCGTCGTCGGCGCCGCGGCCATCCTGATCGCGCTGCTGCTCTCGGCGCCGTGGGCCGCACTGGGGCTCGCCATCGGGCTCACCATGGCGGTGCTCAACCTCCGCTTCCTCGATGCCGGGGTGGCCAAGCTCAACACGTCGGGAGAGACCAGCAACAAGGTGCTGCGTCGGGCCATCGGGACCAAGAGCGTGACGCGCCTGGGCGTCATCACCGTGATCTGCGTGGGCCTGCTCCTGCTGAACGGTGCGCTCGGCATCGGTGCGGTGGCCGGCCTCGTCATCTTCCAACTGCTGTTCGTCGTCAACGTGGGTCGCGTCATCATCTCGCAGGGGATCCAATGAGGGACCACTTCGTCCTCGCCAGCGGCAACATCACGATCGGCGATCACCACAGTGTCTGGCACGTGGCCGGGCTCACCATCTACGGCGACGTCGTGTGGACCACGCTGCTGGCGGCCGCCATCGTGCTGGCCTTCGGGTTCCGCATGCGGGCCAAGGTGACCTCCGGGGTGCCCGGCAAGCTGCAGCTCTTCTGGGAGACGCTGGTCGAGCAGGTCACCGACCTGGCCGACTCGGCCATCGGGCCCGAGGGCCGGCCCTTCGTCGGCCTCGGCGTGACCGTCTTCTTCTTCGTCCTGATCTGCAACTGGCTGGCCTTCGTGCCGAGTGGCGACCCCGGGTTCCTGGCCCCGCCCACGGGCGACGTGAACCTGCCGCTGGCCCTGGCCCTGACGGTGTTCTTCCTGGTGCACTACAACTCGGTCAAGGCGCGTGGCTGGAAGGGGTACTTCAAGCACTATGCCCAGCCCTACGCCGCGCTCACTCCGATCAACATCATTGAGGAGATCACCAAGCCGATCACGCTGACGTTCCGGCTCTTCGGCAACATCTTCTCCGGGGTGCTCATGGTGGCGGTGATCGTCGCCCTCATTCCGCCCTACCTGTCCTGGATCGGCCTGCTGGTGTGGAAGCCGTTCGACGAGCTCTTCATCGGCGCCATCCAGGCTTTCATCTTCGCCTTGCTGACCATCATGTACCTCGGTATGGGCATGAGCAGGGATCAGAACTGAGGATCCCGGCGACCAGCGGACTGTTCGAACCCAACACGATCTCGACAAAGGAGAGGAAACATGGCAACAAACGACATTGAAGGTGCGGTGCGTGTCGCCGGCGCCCTCATCGGTGGTGGACTCGCACTGGGTGGAGGCGCCATCGGGGCCGCGGTCGGTGACGGCCTGGCCGGTTCGCAGACGATCGCCGCCATCGCACGGCAGCCCGAGATTGAGGCCAAGGCCCGTCAGTACTTCTTCCTGACGGTAGGTCTGGTGGAGGCCATGTACTTCATCAACCTCCTCTTCATGGTGGTGTTCGTCTACGTCTTCGCCGCCAAGAGCATCGCCGGCTAGCGCGACCCAACCGACCTTCTCCTTCGCGGAGACCCTCCGGAAACCGAGAGCACCATGACCACCGCAGGCATTTTCCTCTTGCCCAATGGGACCTTCTTCATTGAGCTGGCTGTCTCCATCGTTCTGATCCTGGCCATCTACAAATGGGTGCTTCCTCCCATCAACAAGGCGATGGAGGAGCGGCAGGAGAAGATCAGAGATTCCCTGGAGGCCGCCGACAAGGCGCGCGCCGACGCCGAGGCGGCCGACGACGAGCGCCGCAACGTGCTCGAAGAGGCGCGCCACCAGGCGCGCGAGATCGTCGCCACGGCCAATCGCACGGCCGAGCAGGTGCGCACTGACGCGCAGGCCCGGGGGCAGAGCGAGTACGAGCGCATCGTCGGCAACGCCGACGTCGAGATCGCCCTGGCCCGGCAGCGTGCCGTCGAGGAGGCGGCCGCCCGCATGGGGGAGATCGTGATGGAAGTCGTGGAGCGCGTCATCGGGCGTGAGGTGGACGCCGAGGCCCACCGGGACCTCATTGACGAGGCCGTCGCCGCGCTGCGGGCGGATACGGCCGGCGGTGCCGCCGCCGCCGGGACCGGGGCCCGGCAGTGAACCCCACGCTTCAGGGCTACACCGCCGCGGTCGCCGAGAAGGCCGGTCCGGCCGCGCTCGGTAGCCTCGCCGCTGACCTTGAAGCGTTTGAGCAGCTCGTCCTGGCCAACGGCCAGCTCCGGGCGGCGCTGTCCGACACCGCCGTGCCCGGTCCCGCCCGCCGGGCCGTCGTGCTCGAGCTGCTGGACGGGAAGGTCTCGGCCCCGGCGCGCCGGCTGTCCGCCTTCGCCTGCATGGCGGTCACCGCGCCCGAGGTCGCCCCGGCCCTGAGCTGGGTCAGCACCCGGGTGCGTCACCTGGCCGAGGGGCAGGACGAGGAGCCCGGCTTGAGCCTGCTGCAGTCGCGCCAGCGGGTCGGGGGCTTCGCCACGGCGGTGCACGAGGACATGTCAACCGCCGAGTTGGAGTCGCTGGAGGACGATCTCTTCCGGTTCGCCCGCATCGTCGCTGCCACACCGTCCCTGCGCGCCGCACTCTCCGACCGCGACGTCGCCGTGACGGCACGCCAGGGGCTGGTCACGCAGCTGCTCGAGGGCAAGATCCCGCCCGCCAGCCTGTCGCTCGCCCGCTACGCCGTGACCGGGGGCCGGGCTCGGGACATCGTCGGGACCCTGGACTACCTGGTGGAATTGACCGCGCAGGCCAGGGGCTGGCGCATCGCCCGGGTCCGTGCGGCGGCGCCGATCGACGACGTGCAGCGCAACGAGCTGAGCCAATCGCTCGGCGCCCTGGCCGGTTCACCCGTGGAGCTGCAGGTGGAGCTGGACGAGTCGTTGTTGAGCGGCGCGTTGATCCGCATCGGCGACCTGCAGGTGGATGCCACCGCGCGGGGCCGCATCGATGCGCTCCGGGAGCACTTCGCGCCGGCCGGCTGGGCCCCGGCCGGGTTCGGCCGGGGCCAAAGTTCGCACGATCAGACAGAGGGAGCAGAGTGATGGCAGAGCTCACGATTGACGCCGATGAGATCACCAAGGCGCTGGAGCGCAACGTCGAGGACTACACCCCGGCGGTGGGCACCGAGCAGATCGGGCGCATCGTCGAGGTCGGTGACGGCATTGCGCGGGTCTCGGGTCTGCCCGGTGCGGCGGTGAACGAGCTGCTCGAGTTCGAGGACGGGACCCTGGGCCTGGCGCTGAACCTCGACGAGGACACCATCGGTGCCGTCGTCCTGGGCGAGGTCGACAGCCTCGAGGAGGAGCAGACGGTCAAGGCCACCGGGCGCATCCAGACCGTCCCGGTCGGCGACGCCCTGCTCGGCCGCGTGGTCAACGCCCTGGGCGAGCCGATCGACGGCAAGGGGCCCGTCAACACCACCGAGACGCGTCGCATGGAGGTGCAGGCCCCGGGGATCGTGGGCCGCCAGCCGGTGAGCGAGCCGCTGCAGACCGGGATCAAGGCCATCGACGCCATGACACCGATCGGCCGCGGGCAGCGTGAGCTGATCATCGGCGACCGCAAAACAGGGAAGACGACGGTCGCCGTCGACACCATCATCAACCAGGCCGGCCAGGGCGTGAAGTGCATCTACGTCGCCATCGGCCAGAAGAACTCCTCGGTGGCGCAGACCGTGGCCACACTGGAGGATCACCAGGCGCTCGACTACACCGTCGTGGTGGTCGCCTCCGCCGGGGACCCCGCTCCCTACAAGTACCTGGCGCCCTACGCCGGCTGCGCCATGGGCCAGCACTGGATGGAGAACGGCGAGCACGCGCTCATCGTCTACGACGACCTCTCCAAGCAGGCGGAGGCCTACCGGTCCGTCTCGCTCCTGCTCCGGCGCCCACCGGGCCGCGAGGCCTACCCGGGCGACGTCTTCTACCTGCACTCCCGCCTGCTGGAGCGCGCCGCCAAGCTCTCCGACGCGCTGGGTGGCGGGTCGCTGACCGCGCTGCCCGTCATCGAGACCAAGGCCGGCGACATCTCGGCCTACATCCCGACCAACGTCATCTCCATCACCGACGGCCAGGTCTTCTTGGAGACCGACCTCTTCAACTCGGGCATCCGTCCGGCCATCAACGTCGGCAACTCGGTGAGCCGCGTCGGCAGCGCCGCCCAGGTGAAGGCGATGAAGTCCGTCTCCGGAACGCTCAAGCTCGACCTGGCGCAGTTCCGCGAGCTCGAGTCCTTCGCCACGTTCGGCTCGGAGCTCGACCGCGTGTCCCAGGCCCAGCTCGACCGCGGCTACCGCCTGACGGAGCTGCTCAAGCAGCCCCAGAACGCGCCAGTGCCAGTGGCGGAGCAGGTCCTCGTCATTTACGCCGGGACCAAGGGCTGGACGGACACGGTCCCCGTGAGCGAGGTCCAGCGGTTCGCCACCGAGCTCATCGAGTACTTCCGGGCCAATCACCCCGCGGTCCTCGAGACGATCCGGACCACCGGTGCCATGCCCGAGGGCGACGTGATCGACGCGGGGATGACCACCTTCCTGCAGGGGTTCGACACGGGGAAGGTCGACTGACGCATGGCCGGAGGCCAAGAGCGCATCCTGCGGCGCCGGATCCGCAGCGTGCAGTCCACGAGGAAGATCACCAAGGCGATGGAGCTCATCGCCGCGTCGCGGATCGTGCGCGCCCAGAACCGGATCGCCGCCAACCGCCCCTTCCGCGAGGGCATGGAGCGAGTGCTGCGGCTGACGGCGGCGGCCGACCCGATGGCGGCGAAGAAGCTGCTCGGGACGCCCGAGTCGCCCCAGCACGTCGGGATCCTGGTCATCGCCGGTGACCGCGGCCTGGCCGGGTCGTACAACTCGGGGGTCCTGCGCACGACCGAGCGCACCGTGGCCGAGTACCGGGCCGCCGGCACCGAGGTCACCGTATGGTCCGTGGGCAAGAAGGCCCCGTCCTACCTCCGCTACCGCGGCATCGACGTGGCGCAGTCGTTCGTCGGCGTGGCCGACCGCCCCGAGTTCGGCGACGCCCGGCACATTGCGGCGATCGTGGCGGCGCCGTTCGTCGCCGGTGAGATCGATCTGGTGCAGATGGTGTCCACCCGTTTCATCTCCGCCGGCACCCAGCGCGTCGAGCGGATGCAGATGCTGCCGCTCCCCCTGCCCGAGGAGGCGGGTGTGGTCTACGAGGAGGACGGGACGCTCGAGGGCTACACCGAGTTCGAGCCGGAGCCGTCCAAGCTCCTGGCCGAGCTGGCCCCACGCGCGCTCGAGGCGGAGATCTTCGCCGCCCTGCTCGAGGGCACGGCATCGTTCTTCACCGCCCAGCAGCGTGCCATGGCGGCCGCCACCGAGAACGCGGACGAGCTCGTCCGCACCCTGACCCGCGTCATGAACCGCGCCCGTCAGGACGCCATCACCACCGAGATCATGGAGATCGTCGGCGGGGCCGAGGCGCTCCGCCAATCGAAGGGAGCTTGACCGCATGACCACCACCGCACAGAGGGACGGCACCACGGGGAACGCGCTCGAGGAGGGGCGCGTCGTCGCCATCGCCGGGCCGGTGATCGACGTCGAATTCCCGCCGCACGCCCTGCCCGAGATCAACTTCGAGGTGGAGTTCGACATCGACCTCGACGGCAGCACGCACACCGTGGCGGCCGAGGTGGCCCAGCAGATCGGTGACGGGCGCGTCCGTTGCATCTGCATGCAGCAGACCGACGGACTCGTGCGCGGTGCGGCAGTGCGCAACCTGGGTCGCGGCATCTCGGTCCCGGTGGGCAACGCGGTGCTCGGCCATGTCTTCAACGTGCTGGGCCAGCCGCTCGACACCGACCACATCGACGGGATCGAGGAGCGCTGGGAGATCCACCGCCCCGCCCCGGCGTTCGACCAGCTGGAGCCGAGGGCCCAGATGTTCGAGACCGGCATCAAGGTCATCGACCTGCTGGAGCCCTACGTGCAAGGCGGCAAGATCGGCCTCTTCGGGGGAGCCGGCGTGGGCAAGACCGTCATCATTCAGGAGATGATCCACCGCGTGGCCCAGCAATACAGCGGGGTCTCGGTCTTCGCCGGCGTGGGCGAGCGCACGCGTGAGGGCACCGACATGTGGCTCGAGATGCAGGAGTCGGGGGTCATCGACAAGGCGGCGCTGGTGTACGGCCAGATGGACGAGCCTCCGGGTGTGCGCCTGCGCGTCGCCCTGGCCGCGCTCACCATGGCCGAGTACTTCCGGGACGTGCAGCACCAGGACGTGTTGTTGTTCGTCGACAACATCTTCCGCTTCGTCCAGGCCGGCTCCGAGGTCTCCACGCTGCTCGGCCGCATGCCCTCGGCCGTGGGGTACCAGCCCACGCTGGCCGACGAGATGGGCGAGCTGCAGGAGCGGATCACCTCGACCAAGGGCAAGTCGATCACCTCGCTGCAGGCCGTGTACGTCCCAGCGGACGACTACACGGACCCGGCACCGTTCACGACCTTCACCCACCTCGATGCCACGACGGAGCTGTCGCGGCAGATCGCGGCGCTCGGCATCTATCCGGCGGTCGACCCGCTGGCGTCGACGTCGAACATCCTGGCGCCCGAGATCGTCGGGGACCGCCACTACGCCGTCGCCCGCCGGACCCAGGAGATCCTGCAGCGTTACAAGGAGCTGCAGGACATCATCGCCATCCTCGGCATGGACGAGCTGTCCGAGGAGGACCGGGTCACGGTCAGCCGAGCCCGCAAGGTCCAGCGCTACCTGTCCCAGCCTTTCTTCGTGGCCGAGGTCTTCACCGGGGTGCCGGGCATCTTCGTGCCGATCGACGAGACGGTCGAGTCGTTCGAGGCGCTGGCCAACGGTGACCTGGACAACGTCCCCGAGCAGGCCTTCCTCAACGTCGGTGGCGTGGAGTCCGTGCTCGAGAAGGCACGGACGCTCGAGGCCGAGGCCGGCTAGTGGCGGACGGCGTCTTCGGCGTGGAGATCGTCACGCCCGAACAGTCCCTCTACGCCGGCGGCGCGACCTCGGTCGTGCTGGCCACCTCCGAGGGGGCCCTCACGGTCCTTGACGGCCACACGCCACTGGTGGGCGACGTGGTGCACTGCGAGGTGAAGGTCGAGCAGGCCGAGGGGACATTGTTGCGGCTGGCGGTGCACGGCGGGTTCCTGCAGGTCGACACCAGCCCGGGCGCGGCCGCGGGCCTGGCCGAGGGCGACGGCCCGTTGCCCGGGTTGTCGACCCGCGTGACCGTGCTGGCCGGGGTCGCTGAGCTGGCGTCGGAGATCGACGTGCCCCGGGCCGAGCAGGCCCGCGAGCGGGCCGCCCAGCGGGTCGGCGAGCTGAGTGCCGGCCGTGGCCCCGTCTCCGAGGACGTCGCAGAGGACGTGGAGTTGGCCGACGCGGAGGGCGCCCTGGCCCGGGCCGAACTGCGGCTGGCCGTGGCCACCGAATCGGCCGCCTAGCACCTGGCGCGGCGGCCGGGCCCGGTGGCCCCCGACCCGGAAATCAGCCGAACGAGATGGAGCTGAACTCCGCCAGCTTGGCCAATGCGTGGCTGGCGTCGATCTTGCGCAGCGTGCCCGACTTGGAGCGCATGACGAGCGACTGCGTGGTGGCCCCGAACTCGTGGTACTGCACACCCTGCAGCAGTTCGCCGTCGGTGATGCCGGTGGCGGCGAAGAAGCAGTTGTTGCCCTGCACCAGGTCGTCGGTCGTCAGCACGGCGTCGAGCGCATAGCCGGCCTCGGCCGCGGCGGCGCGCTCCTGCTCGTCGCGCGGCCAGAGCCGGCCCTGAATTTCGGCCCCCATGCACTTGAGGGCGGCGGCGGCCAGGACGCCCTCGGGCGTGCCGCCGATGCCGAAGAGGATGTCGGTGCCCGCGCCGGGCCACCCGGTGGCGATCGCGCCGGCCACGTCGCCGTCGGAGATGAGGCGGATGCGCGCGCCGGTGGAACGGACCTCGGCCACCAGGGCGTCGTGGCGGGGCCGGTCCAGAATGACGGCGGTCAGATCGCGGATGGGGCGCCCCAGGGCCTCCGACAGGGCGTGCAGGTTCTCCGTGGGCGTCCGGCGGATGTCGCAGGCACCCTTGGCCCGCGGCCCGACGGCGAGCTTCTCCATGTACACGCAGGGCCCGGGGTCGAACATGGCACCGCGCTCGGCGACGGCGATGACGGCCAGCGCGCCGCCGCGCCCCTGGGCTGTCAGCGTGGTGCCGTCAATGGGGTCCACGGCGATGTCGGTCAGCGGGGGAGTGCCGTCGCCGATCCTCTCCCCGTTGAAGAGCATCGGCGCGTTGTCCTTCTCGCCCTCGCCGATGACCACGATCCCGTCCATCGGCACGCTGGAGAGGACGGTCCGCATCGCCGCCACGGCGGCACCGTCGGCACCGAGCTTGTCTCCCCGGCCCATCCACCGGCTGGCGGCCATCGCCGCGGCCTCGGTGACCCGCACGAGGTCCATGGCGAGGTTCCGGTCGGGGGCTTGGGGCGACGTCACCACGGGCCTTGACCATAGTTGGTGCCGGATCGTCGCCTGCCGCTCGGGGCACCCTCCAGCGGCGATACTTGGGGTCGTGGATCAGATCGTGGTCGAGCCCAGCGGCCCGCTGCGGGGCACCGTCACCGCAGGCGGTGCGAAGAATTTCGGCGCTCAAGCTGATGGCGGCCTGCCTGCTCGCCGAGGGGTGCACGGTGCTCTCCAACGTGCCTCGCATCTCCGATGTCGACACCATGGCCGAGGTCCTGCGCGCCATGGGGGCGCTGGTGGATCGCCTCGACAACGGGGATGTCAGCGTCACGACCCCGCCCGCGGGGGAGCTGATGCCCTCCGGCCCCTACGAGCTCTTCGAGAAGATGCGGGCCTCGGTCGTCGTCCTCGGTCTCCTCCTCGCCCGCTGCGGCTCGGTCCGGGTGCCCCTGCCCGGCGGGGACGATTTCGGGGATCGGCCCATCGATTTCCACCTCACGGGGCTCGGTGCCATGGGCGCCCGCTTCGAGTCCTCCCACGGCGAGGTGCGCGGCACGGTGCCCGGGGGACGGCTGGTCGGCACCCGGGTCGTGCTCGAGTACCCGAGCCACACGGCGACGGACAACCTGCTGATGGCCGCGGTCCTGGCGAAGGGCACCACGGTGATAGAGAACGCGGCCAAGGAGCCCGAGGTCGCCGACCTGGCCGCCATGTTGTGCGACATGGGTGCGGTCGTGCGCGGCGCCGGCACGTCGCGCCTCGAGATCGAAGGGGTGGAGTCGCTGCGGCCCACGCGCCACGCGGTGGTCCCCGACCGGGTCGTGGCCGCCACCTACCTGGCCGCAGCCGGCATGACGGGCGGCGAGGTGACCGTCGCCGACGCCCGGCCCGAGCACATGGAGATGCTCCTTCGCAAGGTCCACCAGATGGGCCTCGTCACGGAGATGGGACCGTCGGGCCTACGGGCCAGCGCGGCCGGGCGGCTGGTGGCGGCCGACGTGGCGACGCTCCCGTACCCCGGTGTGGCGACCGACTACAGCCCGTTGCTCGTGGCCATGCTCACGGTGTCCGACGGTGTCGGCATCCTCACCGAGAACCTGTTCTCCGGGCGCTTCCGCTACGTGGAGGAGCTGCGCCGGATGGGCGCGGACATCCGGACCGAGGGTCACCACGCCGTCGTGCGCGGCGTCTCTCGCCTCTCGGGCGCCCCCGTCCGCGCGCCGGACATCCGGGCCGGCGTGGCGCTCGTGCTGGCCGGGTTGGTGGCCGAAGGCGAGACGGTCGTGAGCGGCGCTCACCACATCGGGCGCGGCTACGAGGACCTGGCCGGCGCGCTGTGTTCCCTGGGCGCGAACGTGACGCACCGGTGAGCGCGCTGCCGAGCGATCCGGCCGCACTGCTCGACCGTGCCCGGGAGGGCGACCGCGTCGCGCTGGCCCGCCTGCTCTCCTCCGTCGAGCGGGGCGGCGAGTCGGCCATGGCCGTGGCGCGTCTCGCCTACCGCTCCGAGGCCCCATTCTCCGTCGGGCTCACCGGTGCACCGGGCTCCGGGAAGTCCACGCTGACCGACGGCCTCATCACCGCAGTCCGCGGCGGCTGGCCGGAGGGAGCGGCCATCGCCCAGGTCGCCGTGCTGGCGGTCGACCCGACGTCGCCGTTCAGCGGGGGCGCCATCCTCGGTGACCGGGTGCGCATGGGCCAGCACGCGCTCGACCCGACGGTGTTCATCCGATCCATGGCGACGCGGGGCCACCTCGGCGGGCTGTCCCTGGCCGTTCCCGACGCCATACGCCTGCTCGGCGCCGCGGGGCTGGGCGTGGTGATCGTCGAGACGGTCGGCGTGGGGCAGATGGAGGTCGAGATCGCGTCCGCCGCCGACACCACCGTGGTCGTGGTGACGCCCGGGTGGGGCGACTCCATGCAGGCGAGCAAGGCCGGCCTCCTCGAGGTAGCCGACGTCTTCGTGATCAACAAGGCGGACCGGCCGGGGGTGCGCGAGGCCCGCCGCGACCTCGAGCAGATGCTCGACCTGGCGCGACCCGGGGGCTGGCGGCCCGAGATCGTCGAGACGACGGCGACGGCGGCCGAGGGCGTGGCCGAGCTCTGGCAGGCCGTGGCCCGCCACCGCGACCACCTCATGGGCTCGGGCCAGCTGGCGGTCCGCCGCGCCGACCGGGTGGCCCAGGAGTTGCGGCGGGTACTGGTAGCCCGCACCGAGGTCACGGTGGACGACCTGGTGGCGGGCGAGGAGTTCGCCACGGCCGTGAAAGCGCTGGCGGCCGGGGAGCTCGATCCCTACGAGGCGGCCGAAGGCCTGCTGGCCGGATGAGCCACGGCAAGTGGGTTCCGGTACGGTGCGGCGATGTTGCGTCCTGAAAACTGGACCAGACCTGCGGGTGCAAGTCCCGTCTGGGTAATCGCCGGAGAGCCCAGTAGCAGGCCCCGGTTCGTCATCGAGAGGTGGCGGGCTGAGCGGGGTGTCAAAAGCCTCTTTGGAGGGAGCAAGCGTGCGGGCCGTAGTGCCACCAGGCACGAGTCCTGCAGCCTCGTCACACCTACAACGGAGGAGCCGAGCCGCTCATTTCACGGCGAAGGCAGCATCCGATCGACTGGCGTTCCGGACATGCCCATGATCGGGTCCTCTCGGGGTACGGGGAGCGGCACGTACGCACGGTTTGGTTCGGGACAGGAGAGACCCGTCTTGCCAGCCTTGTCAGCAAAGACCGTCGGGATAAGCCAGTGGTGAAACTCGACGGAGGCAAGCGGGAGTCCGACGGGGCCGTAGTACTGCCGATCGCTGGGAGAAACCCAGCAGGAGGGAAGGGCCCCGACTTCGGTCACGCCGGGAAAAGAGGAACGAGTGAGGGCATGACTGGGACCACCCAGCCCATCTCCCCCCTGGGACCACCGTCCCTGGACAAAGTTCGACGCCTCCAGAACCGGCTATGGGCTGCGGCCAAGCAGTCTGAGGGTCGGCGTTTCCACGCCCTGTATGACCGCATCTACAGGAGTGACGTCTTGTGGGAGGCGTGGGAGCGGGTCCGAGCCAATCGTGGCGCAGCGGGGGTCGATCATCAGACCATCGCTGCGGTGGAGGACGACTATGGGGTCGAGCGTCTGCTCGGTGAACTCCAAGGCGACCTCCGTGCAGGCAAATACCACCCGGCGCCCGTGCGTCGGGTGGAGATTCCAAAGCCCGACGGCTCGAAGCGGCCACTGGGCATCCCGACGGTCAAATCAGAGCAAAGCCGAGGAGGCCCAAAGGCAGGCCACTGCCATCTTGGGCGACCTCGGTCTTCGCCTTCACCCGGACAAGACCCGAGTGGTCGACCTCCGGGAGGGGAAAGAAGGCTTTGACTTCCTCGGGTGCCACCTCCGTGCCCGCATGTCCGGCAAGCTCTGGGAGCAACGGCGGGTCGTCCGCTACTACCTCCACCGCTGGCCGTCGGTGCGGTCCATGAAGCGAGCCCGTCAGAGGGTCAAGGCTCTCACCGCTCGAAGCCAGGTCGGACAGCAGTTGGAGACCGTCATCGCACGGCTCAACTCGTTCCTTCGGGGATGGGGCAACTACTTCCGCAACGGGAATGCGGCCTATAAGTTCATCGAGATGGATCGTTACGTGGCATGGCGGCTGCGCGGCTTGCTGGTCAAGCAGCGCGGTCGCAACCTGCGGGCGGGCCAGGTGGACAAGTGGACCCGCACCTGGTTCCACGACCAGGGCCTGCACAAGCTCATGGGCACTATCCGCTACCCGAAGGCAGCGTAACCATGTCAACAAGACCGTCGGTGAGCTGTATGCGGGAAAACCGCACGTACAGATCGAAAGGGGGATGGGGAAACAGATCCGCAAGCCGGACACTGCGCCCCTGACTACCAATGGCTGAGACTTTCGTCACGATCGAACGGCGGCCGGACAACGTCGCGCTCATCCGGCTGGACCGGCCCAAGGCGAACGCGCTCTCCAACGCCGTGCTGGCGCAGCTGCACGCCGCCGCCGTCACACTGCGGGACGACCCGCCTGGCGCCGTCGTGCTATGGGGCGGGCGGCGGATCTTTGCGGCCGGGGCCGACATCGTCGAGCTCGGTGACGGCGGTGCGGGTGCCGTGGGCGCGAGCTTCGCCGACGCGTTGGGCGCGCTGGCGTCGCTGCCCCGGGTCACCGTCGCCGCTATCAACGGTTACGCCCTCGGCGGAGGGCTCGAGCTGGCTTTGGCCTGTGACTTCCGCGTCTGCGCGGCGGATTCCCGCTTCGGGCTGCCCGAGGTCCTGCTCGGCGTGATCCCCGGGGGCGGCGGGACGCAGCGCCTGCCGCGCCTGATCGGGCCGTCCCGGGCCAAGGAGCTCATCTTCACCGGCCGCCAGGTGCGGGCCGAAGAGGCGCTCTCGGTCGGGCTCGTCAACCGGGCCGTGGCGGCCGACGACGTCCTCAACGAGGCGTTGACCTGGGCGGCAGAGCTGGCCGCCGGCCCCGTGGTGGCGCACGGGCTGGCCAAGGTCGCCATCGACGCGGGTCTCGAAACGACGCTGGCCGCAGGGCTGGGCCTCGAGCACGAGGCGTTCCTGGCCGTGGTCCGTACGGAGGATGCGGCACGTGGCATCGCGTCGTTCCGCGAGAACGGCGCCGGCAAAGCGACCTTCGTCGGACGGTGATGCATTGAGCTCCCCCCCCATTCCCGTGAGCACCAGCGAGGCCGCCTTCGACCCCTCGGTCCGCTGGTTCCAGCACGCCGTCTTCTACGAGGTGCTCATCCGGGGCTACCACGACGCCAACAACGACGGCACGGGTGATCTGCGCGGTCTGCGGGAGAAGCTCGACTACATGGAATGGCTCGGTGTCGACTGCATCTGGATGCTGCCGTTCTATCCTTCGCCCTTCCGCGACGGCGGCTACGACATCAGCGACTTCTTCAACGTCCACCCCGATTACGGGAGCATCAGCGACCTGGTGGCCTTCCTTGAGGATGCGCACCGGCGCGGCATCCGGGTCATCGCGGACCTCGTCATGAACCACACCAGCGACGAGCACCCCTGGTTCATAGAGTCGCGGTCGTCGCGAGACAACGCCAAGGCCGATTGGTACGTCTGGAACGACGACGACCAGAAATGGCCGGACGCCCGCGTCGTGTTCACCGACGTGGAGCGATCGAACTGGACGTGGGACGACACGCGCCAGCAGTACTACTGGCACCGCTTCTTCCACCACCAGCCCGATCTCAACTACGACAACCCCGAAGTGGCCGACACCATGATCGACCTGGTGCGTTTCTGGCTCGACCTCGGCTTCGACGGGTTCCGGCTCGACGCCGTCCCATACCTGTACCAGCGCGACGGCACCTCGGGCGAGCACCTGCCCGAAACGCACTCGTTTATCAGGCGGATCCGCAAGCAGATCGACGCCGACTACCCCGGCCGCATCCTCCTGGCCGAGGCCAACGGTTGGCCGAGCGACGTCGCCGACTATTTCGGTGACGGGGACGAGTGCCATCTGTGCTTCCACTTCCCGCTGATGCCGCGCCTCTTCATGGCCGTTCGCAGAGAGCAGCGCTACCCGATCACCGAGATCCTGGCGCAGACACCGGTGATCGACGACGCCTGCCAGTGGGCCATCTTCCTGCGCAACCACGACGAGCTGACGCTCGAGCAGGTGAGCGACGAGGAGCGTGACTACCTCATTGCGGAGTACGCGAAGGACCCGAGGATGAAGCGCCACATGGGCATCGGGCGCCGTCTGGCCCCGTTGCTCGACAACGACCGGCGCACCGCGGAGCTGCTGTACGCCCTGATCCTGTCGCTGCCTGGCAGCCCGGTCATCTACTACGGCGACGAGCTGCTGATGGGTGACAACATCTACCTCGGTGACCGTGACTCCGTCCGCACGCCCATGCAGTGGTCGCCCGACCGCAATGGCGGCTTCTCGCAGGCGGATTTCGCCCAGCTCTACCTCCCACCGCTCATGGACCCCGTGTACGGGTTCAGCGCGCTCAACGTCGAGGCCCAGTTGCGCAACCAGGGATCGTTCCTGCACTGGCTGCGCCGCATGCTGACGGAACGCCGGGCCCTTCCGGTCATGGGCGTGGGCGCCATGGAGGTGCTGCCGTGCGCCAACCCCTCCATCCTGGCCTACATGCGGTCGGGCGAGGTGGCCGACATCCTCACCGGCACCACCTCCACCGGCCCCTCGGTGAGCCCGGCGGTCGACGGCGCCCTCGACTGGGGCCACTCCACCGTGCTGGCCCGTACCGTGCCGGCCGGGAACGAGAGCGCGGACGACGAGGTGGTGTACCGACACCAGGCCGTGCTCTGCGTGCATAACCTGAGCCGGTTCGCCCAACCGGCCGAACTGGCGCTGGCCAAGTGGGCCGGTGCGACCCCCTACGAAGTGCTGGGACGGGTGCCGTTTCCGGTCATCACCGAGGAGCCGTACGCCGTCACGTTGCCGCCGTACGGGTTCCTCTGGTTCGACCTGGCTCTCGAGGAGCGGCCGCCGGAATGAAACCCGAGCGCGACCAGGCCCTGCGCACGCTGACCGAGGCATGGCTCGGACTGCGCCGGGTCGCGCCGGAGGGCGACATCGTCATTGAGCGCCACGAGGTGCTCCGGGCCGGCCGGCCGGGGCTGATCGACATCGTGGCCCGCGTCGGGGACCGTCACGCCCATGTCGTCGTGGGACTGCGCGGTGTGTCCGACGAGCCGCATTTCCTGCGGACCGGCGACGAGGCCGCACTCGGCCTGCTCGACGACGACGAGGGGCTGGCCGTCTGCACCGACGCACTGCGTGATGCGCAGCTCGCCGGACTGCTCCTGGCCACCGTGCGCGGGGTGGAGGCCCGTCCAGGGCCGGTGGCGGTTCTGCGGGACGACGACGACGCGACCGTGCTCGATTGCGGCGACCGGGGCGACCTCCTGGTGTTCCCGTGGCTGCGCCCGGCCCCGCGGCCCGACGTCGACCTGATGGTGGCGCTCGACGAGTCCGGCTTCAACCATGTGGCGGCCCCGCTGGCGCGCTGGGTCTGGGAGGGGCACGATCTCGGCGTGGTGCAAGAGCCGCTGGCGGATCGCTCCGCCGGCTGGGCGCTCGCGCTGACCTCCCTGCGTGACTTCTACGCATCGGGCGGTCCGCCCGAAGCGGCGGGTGCCGACTTCGGAGCGGACGCCAGGGCGCTCGGCACCATGACCGCCCGCATGCACCTGGCCCTCGACAGCGCCTTTCAGCGCGGGCACGAGCCAGTCGCGGAGTGGGTCGACGAGGCCGAGGCGACGATCGCCGCGTCCGATGCCTCCCTGCTGCGGGCACCGGGCGTGACCGACCTGGTGAAGTGGCTCCGTGAGTCGGAGGCACGGCTCCCGGTCATCCGCACGCACGGCGACTTCCAGCTGGGCTCCACCGCCCGGACGGACCAGGGCTGGGTGGTGAGTGACTGCTCCCCGGGGGGCGTGGTGGCCCCGGCGTCCACCGTCGGCCTGCGCACCCCCCTCGGTGATGTGGCCGATCTGCTGTGGTCGATGCATCGCGCCAGCATGGTGGCGGCGGCGGAGCGCGACCCCACCGGTCGGCTCGGGCTCGCCGCGCTCGGTCACGCCTGGGAGATGCGCAACCGTCGTGCCTTCGTGACGGGCTACCTGGGCACGGCGGGCATCGGCGGCCTGGTCGGGCCCGATCGAGACCTGGTGCGGCGACTCGTGTCGTTCCTGGAGCTGGCCCGCTCGGTGCGGGACGCGACCTAAACGGCGAGAGCCGAGACCCTGAGCGTCCCGGCCGCCTCCTCCGGGGAGATCACGTTGATGGCCACGCCGGTGCCCAACTCGAAGCCGGCGGTCGTCGTGGCCTTGGGCCAGATGTGCGCGTGCCAGTGATAGGGCTCACCGACCCGGTAGGGGGCCGAGTGGAAGACGATGTTGTACGCCACGTCCCCCACCGATTCGGCCAGTTGCTGCAGTGATCGACGGATGGCCTCGCCGACGGCCACCAGGTCCTCGGTCGGGCTCCGGTGGAGATGAGGGTTGTGCTCCCGGGGCATGACCAGCATCTCGTAGGGGACGGCACTCCAGAAGGGGCAGACCACCACCACCCGGTCGTTGGCGTAGATCAGCCGCTCGCCCGAGTCCTCCTCCGCCTCGATGGTGGTGCACAAGAGGCACGAGCCGACGAAGCGCGCGAAGCGCGCCTGCTCCTCGGCCAGCTCTCTGGGGATGAACGACATGCCGAGCAACTGGCCGTGCGGGTGCTCGAGGGAGGCTCCCGCCTCGCGGCCGGAGTTGACGATCGCCTGGGTGTAGCGGAGGTTGGGCTGTGAGGCGTGCTCCTCCAGGCGGTCGCGCAAGGCCGCCATGACCAGCTCCACCTGCTCCTGGCTCAGTTGCCCGAGGGTGGCGTCGTGCTCGGGGGAGAAGATGAGGATCTCGTGGATGCCCCCGGCGGAGGCCTGCGTGAAGACCGGGCCCCGGTTGGCGACGACGAACGGCTCGTCACCCTCGAAGGCCGGGTAGAGGTTCGGCACGACCCGGACCAGCCAGCGTCCGGTGGGGCCGTAAGTCTCGAGGGCCGGCGGCGTATCCTCCTCGTTGCCCGGGCAGAACGGGCAGGGGCGGTCGAGCGACTCGGGGTCGTAGGGGGTCCGGGTCACGAACGAGTAGGGCCTCTCCGAGCGGCCCGGGCTCACCACAACCCAACGGCCGGACAACGGATCGAGGCGTAGCTGGTTCATCGGTTCACGCTCTCGGGCGCACCCCGGCCTGTCGTCATCGAAAAGAACCTCATCCTCATCCCTCCACCTCTACGGTACAGGTTCCGGTACCTCCTGAAACGCCACCGTCGCGGAACGTTCACCCAGGTCCCACCGTCAGAGGAGAACATGTCGGCCATGCACCACCAACCGGACGGCGCAGTGTTCGACATCGTCCTGCTCCTCCATGTCGGCTGTGTCGTAGTGGGGCTCGTCACGACGGTGACCGCTGCCGCCACGGCCGGCCGGCTGCGACGCCTGCTCGGGTCACCGCTGCCCTTGCCCGAGGCGCTGCGGCGCTACTTCCGGCCCGGGGTCAACTGGGCCGGACGCACCGTCTACGGCATCCCTGTGTTCGGGTTCGCCCTCCTCGCCCTGAGCCAGGGCGCCTATGCGCTCAGGCAGGGGTGGGTGTTGGGTGGTCTGGCCATCTTCGCAGCGGTCGCCCTCCTGGGGGAGGGCGTGCTGTGGCCGGCTGAGCAGCGACTGCAGGTCACCCTCTCGGCGGCCGACGGCGCATCCCCCGGGTCCCTGGGTGCGCTGGCCCACGACGCCACGGCGATGGCGCGCGCGGCGTCCGTGGCCCTGGTGCTGCTGGTGGCCGGGACAGTCCTCATGGTGGCGCAACCCTGACGCTGACGACAGAACGGGACCCCCGTGGGAGTCCCGTTCTGTCAGTGGTTGGTGCCGGCCCACCCGCAGGGGCCCGGCTCGCTCAGCCGCAGCCCCGGCCGCCGCCGACCGGAGGAGGCTCGCAGTAGCCGCCGCCGCAGCCGCCGCCGCCGCTGCTGCCGCCGCCGCCGGAGCCACCGCCGCCGCTGCCGCCGCAGCCGGCGATCTTGACGGTGCTCGACGTGCTGGCCGACTGGTAGTACCCGTTGCCGGGGTAGCTCACGGTCACGGTCACCGAACCCGCAACCTGGTTCACCGAGCCGATGGAGCACGAGGCCACGCCGGACGAGGTCGTCGTGGCGGTGCAGCTCTGCGCCGACTTCCCGGTGCCGAGCGTCAGGGTCACCGGCTGGCCGCTGAGCGGCGTGCCGTTGCTCGTCAAGGTGGACGACAGCGTCACAGACGACCCGTTGGTGGCGGTGGTGGCGCCGGTGTAGGTCACGATCGTGTTCGCCGGGGTCACCACGAAGTTGTTATGCCCGCCACTCGAGAGCAGCTGGGGCGACGTGGACGTGTTACCGGCAAACGAACCGGTCACCTGGTAGGTCCCGGAGGACTCGTTGGGTGTGATGGAGCACGAGGCCTTCCCGTACGAACCGGTGGTGGCCGTGCAGGACTGGGTCCCGTTCAGCGTCAGGGTCACGGTCTGCCCGCTGATGCCTTGCCCCGTGACCTCGTTGGTCAGGGTGCCGGTGACGGTCGTGGGCGAGCCCGTAGCACCGGTCACCGCGCTCACCGACAGCGATGTCGGCGTGGTCACGGTGATCGACTTCGACGAGCTCGTGCCGGCGTAGTAGGTGTTGCCGTTGTACGTCACCGTGACGGGGAGCGGGCTGGCGCTCTGGTTGAAGGAGCAGATGCTGCAGCTGACATTCCCGGCCGAGTTGGTCGTGCCGCTGCAGTGCTGCGCGGAGTTGCCCGTGCCGACGGTGAAGGTCACCGTCTGGCCGGCTAGCGGCGCCCCGTTGCTGGTCAGCGTGGCCGACAGGACGGGGGAGTTCCCACTCGTGATGGTGGTGCTCCCCGTGTACGTCACGGCGGTGGTCGCCTTGTTCTCCACGAAGGTGCTCTGGCCGGAGCTGGGCAGCAGGACCGGGGTCGTGGTCGTGTCACCGTTGAACGATCCGGTCAGCGTGTAGGTGCCGGCAGGCTCATTCGGCGTCACGCTGCAGGTCGCCACGCCGCTGGCGTTCGTGGTCGCCGTGCACTTCTGGGTGCCGTTCACCACCAGCGTCACCGGCTCGTTCGGCACCGGGGCGTTGGTGTAGCTGTTGACGAGGGTGCCGGAGATGGTGGTCGACCCGTTATAGATCCCGCTGCCCGGCGTCACCGTCAACGTGGTCCCCTCCGGCAGGTTGACCGTCGAGGCCGCGCTCGAGTTGCCATAGTCCGTTGTGCCGGCGTAGGTGTCCGTCACCGGAATGGGGCCCTGCGGCTGGCCCGTCACGGCGATGGTGCACGACACCGCGCCCGTCGAGGTCGAGACGGCCGAACAGGTCTGCGCCGTCGTCCCGCTGCCCAGGGTGAAGGTGACCGGCTGGCCGCCCACCGGGCCATTCGTGTCGTTCGTCAGGACCCCCGAGACGGTCAGTGGCTGCCCGTTCTGGGCCACGGTGCCACCGGTGTAGGTGAGGGTGGTCTGGTTCAGCGTCACGGTGAAGTTGGCCGAGCCCGTCTGCGGCGTCAGCTGCAGGGGCAGGGTCTTGTCGCCGGGGAACGTTCCGGTCAAGGTGTAGGTCGTCGATGTCCCTCCTGGCGTGGTGACGGCCGGCTCGCCGGGCGTGATGGAGCACGAGGCGGTGCCGGTGGCGTCGGTATCCGCCGTGCAGGTCTCAGAGCCGTTCAGCACGAAGGTGACCGGCTCCCCCGAGATCGGCGCGTTGGTCACGGTGTCCGTGAGCACCCCCGACACCGTCGTGCTGTTCGAGTACGGGCTGGACCCCGGGTTGATGGTCAGCGTCGTCGGCTCGGTCACGGTCACCGGAGTCGTGGTCGAGACCATGGTGTCGTACGCGTCACCCGTGAAGCTCGACGTGACGGTTTCCGTAGTCTGCGGCTGGTCCACCGTCTGTACGGTGCAGCTGACGTTGCCGTTCACGTCGGTGGTCCCGCTGCACGACTGCGCCGTGGTCCCCGTCCCGAGGGTGAAGGTCACCACCTTGGTGGGCAGCGGCGTGTCCGGCGTCGGGGTGGCCGTCGTCAGCGTCCCCGACAAGGTGGTCGGTTGGCCGTTGACCGCCGTGGTGTCACCGGTGTAGGTCAGCGCGCTCGTGTCTTGGGTGACCGTGAAGGTGCTCGACGCGCTGTTCGACCCGATCGGAGTCGACGTCGTGGTGTCGCCCGGAAACGAGGCCGTCAATGTGTACGAGTTTGAGGGCTCCGAGGCCGTGAGGTCGCAGGTGGCGGTGCCGGTCGAGTCGGTGTCGGCGGTGCACGTCTCGGAGCCGTTCAATGTGAAGGTGACCGGCTCGTTGGCGATCGCGGCGCCGCTCGGATTCGTCAGCACGGCCGAGACCGGCGTCGGCGTCGAGAAGTTTCCGGTCACAGGCTGGACGGACAGCGTCGACGGCACGGTGGTCGTGACGGGTGGAGGTGCGGCCACCTCGATCTCGTTGTCCACCGACAGACCGAAGAGGGCCGCGGACTGGGTGTCGATGGTCTGCAGCACGTCACCGCTGGCGATGTCGATCCGGTAGATCTCACCCGACGCGGCATCGCCGGTCCAGAACGACAGTCCGTCCGGGTCGAGGGCGATCGCAAAGAGCTCTCCGGAACAGCCGGGAAGATCCGAGCACGAGTAGCTGCCGATCTCGTTGCCGTTGGGGTCGAGCATGATGTCCGACTCCGAGTCGGCGACGAGCACGTCCCCGTTCGGCAGGATCTGCAGTTCGAACGCGCTGTCTCCCGTGAAGGGTGCCACGTTGAACGGCGTCAGTTGGGTGTTGGTGCACTTGTTGTACCGATAGATCACATCGGTCTCGGTCGTGTAATAGAAGGTGCACTCGTCACTGGACAAGGCGATCCAGTCGTCACCCGTCTCGCCGGTGGTCAGAGGTCCGAAGGTCGCAACGCTCTGCCCGCTGGAGTTGAACTCGGCGATGTAGGGCGTCCCTTGCTGGCCGACGTAGAGGTTTCCTTGGTTGTCGAAGACGAGGGAGAGGGGATTGGTCAGCCCAGAGGCGAATGTCCCGTCGAAGGTGCCGTTCGGGGCGTACTTGCTGATCGTGCCGTTGATGTCGTCGGTGACGTAGAAGTTGCCACTCGAGTCGAAGGCGCTACCGGCCGTGTAGAGCTCGTTGGTGCCGTCGTTCAGCGTGTTGAGCAGGTCTCCCGACGTGGGGTCGTAGACGTTCACCTGCGAATTGCCCACGGACGCGAAGACCTGGCCGGGAGCGAATACGGTGGCCGCGCCGGCCGGCTTGGCCGAGCCGAGGACGACGCCGATGCCGCCGAGCATCAGGACGGCGGAAAGCGCGAGGGCCATGCGCCGCCACGCGGCGCTCCGCACATCGGACCCGACATCGTCCCGGTCCACCGTGTCGCCCGGGGTGTGGTCACCCGCTGACGCTCGAGCAATCGACAGTCTCATCTACGCCCCCTCATAGGTGCACCGTTGTCCGATGCAGCGATCAATCACGTAGACGCCCGCTGCTCCGATACCGCTGGCTCCTTGCGGGCGTGTGCGGACCCGACCGTCCTGCTGCATCGTCACGGCGTGCGTAGTGCTTGCATGAAATATGCGTTGTGGCTCGGCGCGGCGAAAGGGACAAAAGGACTAGTTGGCGGGTCCTCGCGGGACAATTGACTGGTCGTTGTCGGCGGCCGGGTGGGGGTTTCCGTCATTTGCCCACTGTCGCTCACCGAACACTGCAGCGGAGACTCAGAGGTGTTAACAGCTCGGTCGAGGTGTTAACACCCCGGCCGCGGCCGACACCGCCGCCCTGGCATCGTCGATCTGGCCTGAGCGGACCAGCTCCGGCAGAGGGCCGTCGAGGAGGCGCGCCCAGTCCACCGAGTCGCTGGGCCGACCCGCCAGCTTGAGGCGCGTCCGAGCCTCACCCAGCAGAAGCGCCAGGATTCCGAGCTGGCTCCCGTAGTCGCCCACCAGTCGCGTCCGCAGCCATGACGCCAGGGCGGGACTGAGCCCGCCCGTCGATACTGACACCGTGACCGCCCCGTCCCGATGCACCGCGGGGAGGATGAAGGAGGAGTGAGCCAGGTCGTCGGCGCTGTTGGCCCAGACGCCTGCGGCCTCCGCGTCCGCGTAGACTGCCGCGTCGACCTCCGGTATCCCGGTCGCCGTGACGACGAGGCGAAAGACCGACGCGTCGCCCTCGGCGTAGGTGCGCCGCTCCAGCTCGTGCAGCGAAGGGGTCAGATCCTCCATGTTGTCGCACAGCGAGGGTGCGATGACCGTCACGGCGGCACCGCACTCGAGCAGGGCGCGTGCCTTCCGGGCGGCCACCTTGCCGCCGCCCACGACCAGGCAGGAACGGCCGGAGACGTCGAGCGAGACGGGGTAGAAGAGGGGAGGAGTCGGCGACTCAGTCATGGAGCCGCGGCGGCCCGACCATGCCCGCTGCGATGGTGGCGAACGTGAGGTCGTCGATCAACACGAAGCTGCCGGTGATGCGATCGGCCACGTAGGGGTCCACGGCCAGGGGTGTGGCGGTGCGCAACGTCACGACGCCGATGTCGTTCTCTCGAAGCTCGGTCGCGTCCACCACCCGCAACTCGTTGATATCGAAGATCCCGTTCACCCTCTCCACCACTACGGGGGTGACCCGAGTCGTGTGCTTGACCCGGAGACGATCTCCCACGGCGAGCGGACGGTCCCCGAACCAGCACACGGTCGCCTCGAACGTGTCCGTGACGTCTGGCGGGTCCTCGGCCGCGGCGATGAGGTCGCCCCGCGACACGTCGAGGTGGTCGGCGAGTCGCACCGAGACCGAGAGCCCCACCTCGGCCCGTTGGAGCGGCCCGTCGGCCGTTTCGATGGAGCGGATCGTGGTGGGGGCGCCTTGTGGCAGCACCACGACGGGGTCACCGACCCGGAAGGCTCCCCCGTTGACCATGCCGGCGTAGTTGCGCCCGCCTCCCGGCTGGCGGAGCACCCACTGGACGGGCAGCCGGGCTCCGCTGCCCCTACTCACTCCGTGCTGAGCCGCCCACCCGCCGGCGCGGGCCGACTCCAAAGCGTCGAGGACGGTGGGACCGTCGTACCAGGGCGCGGCGTCCGAGCGGGTGACCACGTTGTCGCCGTGGAGGGCTGCGATGGGGATCACGGTGCACGCAGAGATGCCAAGCCGGTGGGCCAGCGCCTCCATTTCATCGGCGATGCGCTGATAGGCCGAGCGGTCCCAGTTGACGAGGTCCATCTTGTTGGCACACACGACGAGCTGGTCCACGCCGAGCAGCGCGGCAATGCAGATGTGACGTCGCGACTGCTCGCGCAGCCCGGACGTTGCGTCGACGAGGACCAATGCGAGGTCGGCCGTTGACGCGCCAGTTGCCATATTCCGGGTGTACTGGATGTGCCCGGGGCAGTCGGCGATGACAAATTTCCGGTGCGGTGTGGCGGCGTAGCGGTAGGCCACGTCGATCGTGATGCCTTGCTCGCGCTCGGCACGGAGGCCATCGGTCACAAAGGACAGGTCGACTTCGCCCAGTCCACGCCGCTCCGAGGCGTTCTCAATGGCCGTGAGCTGGTCGTCGAACAGCTGACGGGTGTCGAAGAGGAGCCGGCCGATAAGGGTGCTCTTCCCGTCGTCCACCGATCCGATCGTGGCGAAGCGGAGCAGATCCATGGTGTCGACGCCAAGCTCGGGACCGCCGGCCGGCGGCGAACCGGGCAACGTGGTCATGGGTCTAGAAGTACCCCTCACGCTTGCGGTCCTCCATGGCCGTCTCGGAGAAGCGGTCGTCAGCCCTGGTCGCGCCACGCTCGGAGATCCTCGACGCGGACACCTCGCGGATGATCTCCTCCACCGTGCCGGCAGAGGAACGCACGGCACCCGTGCAGGTGGCGTCACCCACGGTGCGGAAGCGCACGGTCTCCTTGCGGACCTCCTCGCCCGGCTCCGGTCCCACCCACTCGCTGATGGCCAGGAGCATGCCGTCGCGCTCGACGACCTCGCGCTCGTGCGAATAGTAGATGGACGGCAGCTCGATGCGCTCGCGCCAGATGTACTGCCAGATGTCGAGCTCGGTCCAGTCGGAGAGCGGAAAGGCGCGCAGATGCTCCCCGGGGCGCACGCTGCCCTGGTACAGCTGCCACAGCTCGGGACGCTGGGCTTTGGGGTCCCATTGACCGAACGAGTCGCGGAATGAGAGGACCCGCTCTTTTGCTCTGGCCTTGTCCTCATCGCGACGGGCGCCTCCGAAGGCGGCGTCGAACCCGTGGGCATTGATGGCATCGAGCAGGGTCGTCGTCTGCAGTCGATTGCGCGAGGCGACCGGTCCAGGGTCGGGCACGCGGCCCTGGTCGATGGAGTCCTGCACGCTCGCCACCAGCAGGCGTGCGCCCTCGGCGTCGACTTGTGCGTCGCGGTACTCGAGCACCTCGGAGAAGTTGTGCCCCGTGTCCACGTGGAGCACAGGGAAGGGGATCTTCCCTGGCTTGAACGCCTTTGCGGCCAGGTGCAGCAGGACGGCCGAATCCTTGCCGCCGCTGAAGAGAAGGACCGGGCGCTCCGATTCGGCTACGACCTCGCGGATGATGAAGATCGCCAGCGACTCGAGGAGGTCGAGGTGCCCGAGCGGGTGTTCGACGGGCCTGACCAGGGCAGTTACCGACCCTACGGGCCGGACCGCGACGGGCTCCGCCTCGGCGGGATCCTCGGGGGAGCGGAATGCGGCGGCGGTGTCCATGGAGCCTCTCAAATCATGACCATTTTGGTCATGTATACTAAAGCCTGCATTCGGACGGGCGTCAAGCGCCGGCGGCGGGCCCCCGAAAACGGCCCGGTGCCCCTTGGAGAAAGTGAAGGATCTGTGGCCGAGACCAACGTGAGCGACCTGCAGATGACTGCCGCGGACCTTGCCGCGGTCAGTGACGGTTTCGAGTCCGCGCCCGCCAGCGCCGTGATCAGGTGGGCGATCGACTCCTTTGGCGAATCGTTGGTACTGGCGGCATCGTTCGAGGACATCGTGTTGATCGACCTGGTCACCAAGGTCGCACCGGCTGTCGAGGTCGTCTTTCTGGACACGGAGGCACACTTTCCCGAGACGTTGGCCTTCGTCGAGGATATGCGGGAGCGTTTCGGGCTCAATCTCACGGTGACGAAGCCAGGGCCCGAGGCAGCCGCGTACCCGTGCGGCTCGGACCGCTGCTGCCAGTTCCGCAAGGTCGAGCCGCTCCGCGGTGCCCTCGCAGGGAAGCGAGCGTGGCTGACTTCGCTTAAACGATCGGACGGACCCACCCGCGCCGAGGCGCCGATCGTGAGCTGGGACGCCGCGTTCGGGCTCGTCAAGGTCAATCCGCTGGCCACGTGGACCGAAGGCGACATCTCGTCCTACCTCGCCGACCACGATCTCCCGGTGCACCCGCTGATCTCGCGCGGATACCGCTCCATCGGTTGTGCACCGACGACGCGTCCCGTGGCGGAGGGCGAGGACGTGCGGGCCGGTCGCTGGGCGGGCGCCGACAAGTCCGAGTGCGGTCTGCACGTCTAGTGCCGCGTGACCTGGACAATCCGTATGGGATGGAGTTCCGCGGCCGGCGCGACCGCGGGCTGAAGTTCATCAGGCCTTATCGCAATATCGGCGAGCTCAACCCCGTGGAGCAGCTGAAGCTGTCCCGGCACCCCTTCGAGGTGGCCCAGGCCGTCATCGACACCTACTCCAAGGAGGGCCCCGGTTCCATCAACAAGGTCCCGGGAGAGCTGGAGCGACTCAAGTGGGTCGGCATGTACCCCCAGCGCCAGGGTGGTGATGCCTTCATGATGCGGATCAAGATCCCGGGCGGAGTGATGACCGCGGCCCAGGTGCGTGAGATCGGAGTGGCGGCGGACGCGTTCGCCGAGGGTCCCGACGACAGCCCCGTCTTCGGGAACCGCTATGCCGACCTGACAACCAGGCAGGACATTCAGCTCCACTGGATTCGCATTGCCGACGTGCCGCGCATCTGGCAGCGCTTCTGGGATGTCGGCCTGACCACGGTCCAAGCCTGTGGTGACTCGGCGCGGAACGTGTGCTCGTGCCCGGTCTCCGGCATCGACGAGAAGGAGGTCGTCGCAGCACTGCCCGTGGCCCAGGCCGTTTCGGCCTTCTTCACCGGCAACCGCGAGTACGCCAACCTGCCGAGAAAGTTCAAGATCGCCGTCACCGGCTGCACGGAGGACTGCGCCCGCGTCGAGATCAACGACATCGGCCTGTGGCCGGCGGAGGGTGCAGACGGTTCGGTTGGATTCAACGTGCTCATCGGCGGCGGTCTGTCCGACGGCGAGCGGATGGCCTCCGACATCGATGTGTTCATTCAGCCCGACCAGGCCGTCGAGCTTTGCCGCGGTGTCGCACAGGTCTTCGGGGAACTGGGCAATCGCGAGAACCGTGGCTTGGCCCGGATGCGCTACCTGGCCGAGGAGTTGGGTCCCGAAGGATTCAGGAGCGCTCTCGATGCGCGCACCAATTTCGCGTTGCAGCAAGCCGGACGTGAGTTGACCACGGCGTTCCGGGGTGACCATGTCGGTGTCCATCCGCAAAAGCAGCCCGGCCTCGTCTACGTGGGTTGCTCGGTGCCGGTGGGTCGGATGCACGGCATCGACCTGGTCGAGTTGGCACGCCTGGCCGAGACCTACGGAGACGGCGGCGTCCGCATCGGCATCGACCAGAACTTCATTGTGTCGGGGGTCCCCGAAGAGCGACTCGACGATCTGCTGGCCGAACCGCTCATGCAGACCTATTCGCCCTTTCCCGGTCCCTTCGAGCGCGGCGTGGTCGCCTGCACCGGATCCGAGTTCTGCCGCTTTGCCGTGGTGGAGACCAAGGAGCGGGCCGTCAAGTGGGCGCGGAAGCTGGACGCCCAACTGTCGTCGGGCGACGAGGAGGGGAAGACCCGGGATGACGCTGGGGTCATCCGGATGCACTTTTCGGGTTGTTCAGCATCCTGCGCCCAACCACAGATCGCAGACATCGGTTTTCGAGGTGACATCGCGCACGTCGACGAGCACATCGAGGAGGCCGTCGACATCGGATTGGGCGGTTCGCTCGGGCCCGATGCGGCGTTCATCGACTGGGTGGAGGGTGCCATGCCGGTCGATCGAGTGCCGGACGCACTCTTGCGCGTAGTGCACCGGTACCGTGAGGAGCGTCGCCCAGGCGAGCCCTTCTACCTCTGGTCGCGCCGGACAGACGCGGACGAACTCCGATCCACGCTGGTGGGCGCGGTTCAGGCGGTGACGTCGTGAAGCGGTACCGCATTCGCGAGCAGATGAACGGGATCACCGAGCCTCCCGGCAAGGTCTGGTTCTGGGAGCTCGAGGCCGGCGTGATCCATGCCGACCGCTGCATCCAGTGCGGGACCTGCGTCGCCGTCTGCCCTTCGAACTCCATCGGCGTGAACGAGGACACCGACCTGCCTGAGCTGGTCAAGATGTGCACCGGGTGTTCCCTGTGCTGGGACTTCTGTCCGCGTGGTGGTCTTCGCTACGAGGCACTGTGGCCGCCGTCGACAGCGGTCTCCGGAGAGGACGCCGAGGTACAGCCGGCCCAAATCCGCTCCGACTCGTCGGACACGTACTGGAAGATCAGCGGCGGCCCGCCGGCAGAAGGCCTCGGCGCAGTCGTGGATTCCTATGCGGTGAGAGCCGGTGCGGAGATCGACGATGCCCAGGACGGGGGTGCCGTCAGCGCTCTTCTGATCGGGCTCTTGGCCGCAGGCGAGATCGACGGCGCGCTCGTCTCCAAGCCGAGTGCCGATCCCGACGAGCAATGGAAAGGTGTCGCGACGATCGCGACCACGGCCGCCGAGATCAAGGCCGCCTCCGGTAGCTTCTACAACCAGACGATGGCTTTGGCCGAGCTCGACTTGGGCCGCTACCCGCTGCCGCCCAAGCCGCGGATCGCCGTCGTGGGAACCCCCTGCGAGATCCAGGGGTTGCGGGCGATGCAGGCCAGGCGGTGGCCCACGGGCGCGCATCGCGTCGATGCCGTTGTGCTGACGATCGCGCTGATGTGCACGAAGAACTTCGATTACGAGGCGCTCACGTTGCGGGAGCTCCGGGACAAGCGCGGCGTCGACCTCGATCGGGTATCGAAGATGGATGTCATCCGCGGCCGCATGATCGTCGAATACCGCGACGGGGAGCTGGCGGTCGACGAGCCGGTCAAAGATTTCCATGGTGCCGCGTTGAAAGGCTGTGACGAGTGTGCCGACTTCCTCGGCCGCTCGGCCGACATCTCGGTGGGCAGCGTCGGCTCAATGAACGGCTGGACGAGCGTGATCATCCGGACCGAACGCGGCCGGCTGGCCTTCCAGGCCGCCCGGGCCAAGCTGGACGTGCGGGGACTGGACGACCCCGCTGCGCTCCTGCGGCTAGATGCGTTGGACAAGAAGATCGCCGGGCGGACCCTGCAGCGCAAGCTCGACCCGGACGCACCGCTCTTCATCGACTTCGAGGAGCACGTGCGGGCCTATGACGGCACAGACCGACAGCCCGTCTACATCCGACATTGACCATCTCCGTGGTACCGGTTCTTCATGTGCCCGACGAACCCACCGCCCAAGCCGAGCGTTGGTTGGCCGCAATCCTCGACGGGCAAGAGCTCAATGACGTCATCGGTGATGGCGAGGACGGGATCGCCGCCTGGTTCTGGAGCCGCTGGCGCACGCTCGCGTCAGTCGGCCTGAACGAGGAGCAACTCGGCCAGATCGTGCTCGGCTACCGGCGTGAGCTCTGGCTGTGGCTGGCCGGCGAACGGACGTGGGCGCAGTGCTGTTCCGGACTGATCGGACGCATCAACCGGCATCTCGCGGGTGGTGGCACCGACCCTCAGGGGTGACCGCGCCCGAGCCAACTACTGCCGTCGAACTGCGTGGCGTCACGGTGCGACGCGAAGGGGTGCCCGTGTTGCGGGACGTGAACTGGCGCGTCGCGACAGCGGACCGCTGGGTCATCCTCGGTCCGAACGGTTCCGGCAAGACCACGTTGCTGCAGGTCGCCGGAGCACGGTTGTGGCCGACGGCGGGAACGGTGGAAGTCCTCGGAGCCCGTCTCGGAGCAGTCGACGTCCGGACCTTGCGCCCGCGTGTTGCGCTCGTGAGCGGCGCAGTCACCCGACAGCTCCGGGCCGACTTGCCGGCGCGAGATGTGGTGATGAGTGGCCGACACGGAGCGCTCGAGACCTGGTGGAACCGCTACACGCAGGAAGATCGGGACAAGGCGGACACCCTCTTGGAGCTCGGCGGCGTGGGTGACGTGCGCGAGCGCCCGTTCGGGGTGATTTCCGAAGGCGAGCGCCAACAGGTGCTTCTCGCTCGAGCACTCGTGAGCGATCCGGAGCTGCTCCTGCTTGACGAACCGTTCGCCGGGCTCGACCTGGGGGCTCGGGAGCGGTTGTTGGTCCGGCTTACCGCTCTGGCGGCCGATTCGGGCAGCCCGCCAATCGTCCTTGTTACCCATCACTGCGAGGAGATCCCTCCGGGGTTCACCCACGGTGGGCTGATCTCCGACGGCGAACTCGTCGCGGCGGGCCGGCTGTCGGACGTCGTGACCTCGGCGCGCGTCTCAACCTGCTTCGAGGTGCCGGTCACCGTGGGATGTACCGACGGCCGATGGTGGAGTCGCGCTGTATGAAGGAGTCGCGGTTCGGTGACAGGGTGTCCGAAGAGGGCCTTGATTCAACCCGCGGGTGAGGGTACAACCGAAGGGACAGGAGAAGTGCCGACGAGGTCGGCGCTGTGGCATTTCCCCACCATCCACCATTTGTAAAAGCTCATTCACTAGGGTTTTTGCCCAGAGCGAAGGTAGGTCGTCGGGGAGTGACGGTTGTGATCCTGCTGGTCCTCGTAGTGCTTCTCTGGGTGGCGGTGCTGGCTCCGAGCGCTTGGCGGCGATTTGGCGAACGCCAAGGGGTTGGGTCCATCGACCACTTCCATCATCAATTGCAGCTCTTGGAGCATGCCGGGCCTAAGACCGTGGCTCCGGCGTACCGGCTGCATACCGCTACGCCGAGGGGCACCTCAACGGAGGTTGCCGCGGACTTCGCGGTCGACTCGTCTCGTCCGAAGCTGGTTCTCCTCCGTCCCACGGAGGACGCGGCGTCGGCTGATGTCGACGGCAGCGACGGTTCGCACTACGAGCGCGTCGGGGTGCTCGAGCCGCCTGATCCTGTCTGGTTGCCCGAAGTGAGCGCGACGCCACCGTCGTTCCGCCGCGAGCAGGCCCGGCGACGCTGCACCGTATTGTTGCGCTGTCTTGGTGGCGTGGCCCTCTCGACCGGGCTGATCGGGCTCTTCCCAGGCATGCATCTGGCCTGGGTGTTCACGGGGATCGCCGGGCTTGCCGCGCTGGGGTTGGCCGGACTGATCGCGTACGCCAGGGAGATCGAGGCCGAGCAGGACCGTCGTCGTTCTCGACGTGAAGCTCTGGCCGCCGCACCGCCCGGCGAGGACCCGGCGACGGCGGGCCACCCCGGAGCCTGGGACGACGATGAGTACCTCGAAGAGCCCCGGGTCGCCGCCCGCTGATTGCACCAACCCCGACGGAGTGAGACGACGAGGCCCTTCGAGAGGGAGCCCCGGGTCCGACTATTCTTGGGCCCGCCGGGGGTGTAGCTCAGCTGGCAGAGCGCTACGTTCGCAATGTAGAGGCCGAGGGTTCGAGTCCCTTCACCTCCACCAAAGGCCCAGGTCAGAGGCCCAAAGTGGGAGCCCCAGGACACTGTTGAGCGCTACATGATCGGCCGTAGAGCTCGAAGATGCGAAATGGCCGCATTCACCAAAGGCCCAGGTCACAAGCCGGCAGCCGGATCTCCGTCGCGGTGGGAGGTGCAATCGGGCAGCGCGTGTCTTTACGTGTCTTTACGATCTTGATTTCGTTCGCATGGATCTGGCGCTTACACGAAATGCCAGCGCGAAAGCAGGCGCGATTCCCGATGCCCGGGGGCCAAAACCTGAGTTGGTAACCTTGTGTCGTGACGTTGCATGTGACCCTTCCAACCGAATTGCAGGACGCCGTGAAGCAGGCGCGGCAGCGTGCTGCAGCGACTGGCGAGCTGCTGTCATCTCCGGAGGGTGCCGCAACAACGCCGATGTCGGCGACGGTCTCGAAGTTCATCCGCCAGATTCTCACCGACGGCACTTACGAGCAAGAGATCATTCGAATCGGCAAGGAAGATCCCGACTTGGCTTCGATGTAGGTCGCGAGCTTCGGCCATTTCAACATGCCCCAAGTTGTGGACGACCTGACATTTCTCGCCATATTGAGTAACAACGCTGGCCCACCCTTGCTCTCGGCCGTCGAGTCCGGAGACGTGTGGACCACGGGAACCTGGTACTACCGGCTTCACAGGGCGATCAATGATCCGAAGTCGACGGGCATATTTTCCCGAATGGCCGCCGAACTCTCCTCGGAGAGGCGGTCGGAACTCATGCATGCGCTGAACGATCCGCCTGCCCAGATCACAATCCCAGGTCCGCGGTTAGTCGTTCCAGTTATGGGCGCGCTACGTCTTGACCCGCGCCCAAACCTTCTTACGGCCGAGGCCGTTGCCGTAGCGCTCTTGTGCGGTGGCGGCATTCGGCTGGCCACCGCGTCGCCGCCCTTGGCCCAGGCGTGTGAGACATATGGGATTCCCTTGGCCATAGAGGCACCCATCGCATAGACGAGTCAAGCGAAGTCTGGGCAGCCCCCTATGCAGTTGCACTACTCATAAGTCCGCGACCTTCAAGACCGAACCCGAAGAAGGATGGGAGTGGCGTGAATCAACCTCGGGTGCAACCTGGGCCCAAGGTCAGTTGAACGACGGCTCGCCGTGGCTGGCGTTGGGCTGGTCCCGTCGCCAGTAGGCCTTGGACGTCACGGCGTCGCGATCGAGACCGCCCGCGACGAGGAGTTCCTCTGCTGTGCGGACGAGATGGCGTTCACCGAAGAGGTACGCGGCGGCTCCGGCTGCGGGGTGCAGGTCGCTCAGCCTCTCGAGCATCTCTGTTCGATCCAGCCACACGAGGGACGTCGCCGGCCCGGCAGTCGGCGCCGGGCGCGAGTTCGTGCCATGACTCGTCCTGAGGAGGACCGTGGCGGGCGTGTCCGCGGGGAGCGCTTCGAGCAGGACGAAGGCGGCTGGCATCGCGGAGTCATCGACGACGAAGAGATGAGACGTCGCCGTTGGTCGCAGGCTGACCGCACCTCGAGGCCCGATGGCCTCGAGGTGCTGGCCCAGCTCTGCCTTGGCCGCCCAGCGGGAGGCGGGGCCGCGGCCATCGTGGATCTCGATCTCGAAGTCGGCGATGCCTTTCGCTGGATCTGCCCGCCGGATGGTGTAGCGACGGCGGAGGGCCCGGTCGCCATCGGGGAACTCAAACAAGAGATCCTGCCCTGGCGTGTACTCGAATCCCACGAGATCGGACGAGGCCATGGAGATGAGTCGCACGTGCGGCGCGACCTCATCTACGCCGACCACTTCGAGGTCGAGCAGGAACGACCCTTTCAAGCGCCCGCCGAACATGTCGTCGGGAACAGGGCGACGCGTACTGACGGGAGGCCGTTCAGCCATCGAGCACTCCTTCATGTGGCGGCGTTGCCGCGCTTTGGGGGGGGACCGGTCGATCGTCGGAAAATCACGCGACCGCCTTCCTAAAGACGCTGGTCGCCCAGCCGAGAACCAATGCGCACAAGGGGACGATGACCGCGAACGCCTGCCAGACGTGATCGCTCGAGAAAGAGCCGGCCGCGAGCGCCCGTGCACCTACGACCACGTAGTACAGCGGATCAAAGTGGGCGAGCACCCGCAGCCACGTTGGACCGAGCGCGATAGGCAGGAGCACGCCGGCAAGCAGCAGAGCGGGAAGGTTCAGGCCGTTCATGACGGAGGCAAAGGCGTCGATCTCCTTGGTCGTGAGTGCCAACGCGACCGACCAGGCCGAGATCATCACCATGAAGATTCCGATGAGCACGGCGAGCACCAGCAGTCCGCCCCAGTGGATCTGGAAGCCAAATGACCAAGCGACCGCCACAGCGATTGCGTCGAAGAAGTACATAAAGGTCATCGCGGAGACCAGCGGCCCGGTGAGAATCGCGAGGCGGCTCGCCGGGGTCACTCGGAGGCGTTCGATGACGCCAGATCGAAGCTCAAAGATCGTGCCGAACCCCTGGGCACTGCCACTCGCGAAGGCGAGGAGCGCGAGGATGCCGGGAAAAAAGACGTCGAGCACCGCTCCGGTCGACCCCGTTCGCGTGAAGTGCTTGAGCAGCGGCGTGAACAGCACGAGATAGAGCACGGGCGACGAGAGCCCGACGAAGAGCCACACCGGATTGCGCAGCTGCTGGGTGAAATGCCGTTGGTACAGCAGGCCGGTGTCTTTGAGGATTCTCATGCCGCCACTTCCGAGGAAATGCCGGTGTCTCGCAACGACCGCCCCGTATAGCGCAAGAACACGTCGTCCAACGTGGGCTCCGAGAGGCTGATCGACTTCAGCGCGATCTGCGCCCGATCGAGCAGTCGGAGAAGCTCGGGCAAGGCGGCGCTGCCGTCCTCCACGTAGAGACGCAGCCCGCCGTCCTCGACGCCGATCTCCCGGATGAAGGGCTCGGTTCGCAAGAGCGCGCGTGCTCGTTCGACCAGCCCGTCGTCGACAAGGCGGAGCATCACCGAATCGCCGACGACCTCGCGCTTGAGCTCGCGAGGGGTACCCTCGGCGACGATCGACCCGTGGTCCATGATCGTCAGCCGGTCACAGAGGGCATCCGCTTCTTCGAGATAGTGCGTGGTCAAAAAGACCGTCGATCCGCGCTCTCGGATGGCCCGGATGTGGTCCCACAGGTTCGCCCGGTTCTGCGGATCGAGCCCGGTCGTGGGCTCGTCGAGGAACAAGACCTCGGGTTGGTGAATGAGCCCGAGGGCGACGTCGAGGCGCCGGCGCTGGCCTCCCGAATAGGTCGCGACCTTCCGATCGGCGAAATCGATGAGATCGAGTACGGCGGCGAGCTCTTTCGCCCGCTGGCGCACGGTGTCGAGGTCGCCTCCGTAGAGGCGACCCTGGAGAATGAGGTTCTCCCAGCCCGTCGACGGGTCGTCGGCTCCACCCGCCTGGCTGACGTAGCCGATCCGTTGACGCACTTGCTCCGGCTCCGTCGCGACGTCCGAGCCGGCAACGCTCGCCGTGCCCGAGTCGATCGGCAACAGCGTCGTCAGCATCCGGAGCGTTGTCGTCTTTCCGGCTCCGTTCGGACCGAGGAAGCCGAAGATCTCGCCCCGACCGACCTCAAAGCTGACGCCTTTGACCGCTTCGACGGTTGCTTTCCTGCCGCGGAAGCTCTTGCGAAGATCATCCGTCGTGATGACTGCGTCCATCTTCACTCTCCTCGCTCGAACTGGTGGTGTCGGTGTTCAGAGTCAAAGGGTGGTTGGCACTGAACAGTGAGCCATTTCCCATTTGCGTACTCTGGGGGCGCGCATGGATGGATGATTTGCGTTATCGAGGTTGCTCTCATCACACAGGCGAGCCCAGTGGCTGTGTCGGCGTTGGTGTCGGTTGGTGGTGTGAGACCACGAAGTCCCGACGTCGGATAAGGACACTGGAACAGACCGCTCCGACAAGCGCTAAGACAGCGCTGACGACGAGCAGAACATCCAGCGCACTGGCGAAGCTGGCGTGAATGGCAGCGACAAGCGGTGCTCGCGACGCGGGAGGCACGGCGTTGATGGCCTGAGCGGCATTGCCCTGTTGAATGGCGGTGACGACTCCGGGCAGGTGCCGCTCCAGCGATGGGATGCCGGCGACGGCCCGACCCAAGTTCTGGCGGAGAGTGGACGCGAAGACCGACCCGTAGACCGCGATGCCGGTGGCGATGCCGATTTCGCGGAAGGTGGTGTTGACGCCTGAGGCCATGCCGGATTGCTGGGGGGCGACGACCCCGACGGCTGTGGAAGCGAGTGGCGGGTTCACGATCCCGCTGCCGACGCCAGCCACGATGAAGCCAGGGATCAAGTGGGTCCACGAGCTGGTGCCATCCAGCCCGGTCATGAGTAGCAAACCCACCCCGGTCAGTAGCAGACCCGGCCCGATAAGCCAGCGGACGGGTATGCGATCGCTGAACACCCCGGCGAAGATCGACGAGAAAATAGCCGTCCCACTTATGAGCAGCAGCGCACTGCCGGTCGCAACAGCGGAGTAGCCGAGGTCGTCTTGTAGGTAGAGGACGAGATATAAGAACATTGCGTAGAGCGAACCGTTCAAGGCGAAGGCCGCAGCCAATCCACCGCTGAAGGTGGGGATACGGAAGAGCGACAGGTCGAACAGCGGGTGGTCGGCTCGGCGTTCCACTGCCACGAACGCAACGAAGAAGACGGCGGCGAGAGCGAGGCAGAGAGCGACACCGGTATCGCTCCAAGCCAACTCGCCAGCGCGGATCAATCCGTAGACCAGGCTGACCAATCCGACGGTGAGGGTGGCGAACCCGGCCCAGTCGGACCGGGCTGCATGTGGCGTCTTGAACTCATCCATCTGCCACCGAGCGACGACCAGCGAGGCCACACCGACCGGCAGGTTGACCAAGAAGATGCCGCGCCAGCTGATGCCGGTGGTGATGACCCCACCCAGTACTGGTCCGAGACCGGCGGACACCCCAGTGACCGCACCCCAGATTCCGAATGCCATCCCCCTTTCCTTGCCGTGGAAGCTCTGGGCCAGAAGAGCCAGCGACGTGGCGAACAGGATCGCCCCGCCGATGCCTTGGGCGCTGCGGGACAGGATCAACATGATCGGCGACTGCGCTATCCCGCAGAGCAGCGAGCCGAGAGTGAAGACGATGAGACCGATGGTGAACAGCAATCGGTGCCCGTAACGGTCGGCCAACGAACCGGCGGTGAGCAGCACCGACGCCAGCGTCAGGGCGTAGGCGTCGACGACCCACTGCATGTCACTGAAGCTGGCGTGCAGGTCCGACTGGATGGTCGGCAAGGCGACGATCACGATGGTGATGTCCAAGAGCAACATGAAGGTGGCTGCGCACACCACCATCAGGGTCCACCACTTCTTTTCCATGACAACCAGGCTGACCCTCCGATTGAGCATCCGCCACTACATCCCGTGACTCTGCCTGATTACGCCACCCGCTATGGTGATTTATGTGGGATCCATCAGCCTTGATGTCTTGGACCGAAGAATTATCCAGGCGCTTTACGTCGATCCTCGAGCGCCGTTCAGCCGCTTGGCTGAGGTCCTCGGATCTTCCGAGCAGACCGTCGCCCGTCGCTACCGCCGTCTATTCGACGCTCGCATTCTTCGCGTGGTGGGCCAGCTCGACTCCCAGCGGATCGACCAGTCCGACTGGGCCGTCCGCATCCGTTGCGCTCCGGGGTCCGCACCCACCGTCGCCGCGAAACTGGCGCAGCATCCCGACACTTCCTGGGTGCAGCTGACCTCGGGGGGAACCGAGATCTTCAGCATGATTTACACGCGCAACGGCGAACAGGGAACTCCACTGCTGCTCAGCCAGCTCTCGGTCGGTCGACAGGTCGTCGACTACGAGGCCTACTGTCTCCTCCACCTTTTCGCCACTGGATTGTCGGCTCCGCCTGGCCCGAGCGACCTCAGCAGTGGGGAGATTGACCAACTCCTCTCTCCGGCACGAGACAGCCCTTCGATCAATGGCCCGAAAGCCAAGGTGCAGGAGTCCGACTGGCCGCTCGTTCGTGCCCTTGCCGACGACGGCCGCGCTTCCTATCGGCAGTTGGCAGCGCGCACGCACTGGCACGAGTCGACCGTCCGACGGCGAGTCGAGGAACTCATTTCCTCAGGCGTCCTCTTCTTCGACTTGGACTTCGCCAGCGACGACTTCGGAAACCGCTCTCAGGCGCTGTTGTGGATGTCTGTGGCCCCCCGAAACCTGAGAGACATCGGAGAGACTTTGGCCAGCCGCCCCGATTTCCCCTTTGTCGCCGCCACCAGCGGATCCACCAACCTGGTCGCGGCACTGGTGTGCCCAGACGACCGCTCGCTGTATGAGTACCTCAGCGATGACATGACCGCCCTTAACGGCCTCACCCATATCGAGACCGCCCCCGTGATGCAATTCGTCAAGATGCACGCCACCATGGCCCCGCCCTAACCATGACGGGAGCTCTGGTCAACCGGCCTCGGACCTCACGTATCCGCGGCGGCCTCATTGTCACAAATCCAAATTCAATCAGAAGCCGCCGAAGAGAGATTCGAGCGGTGAGTGGGGGTGGATAGTGGCTACAAGTCCGCCTGCTAGGTGGACAACGATGTCGTGAGGTCGAACGATGGTGATCAAGACGATGTGGCTGAGCAACGGCATCTGGGTCGAAAGTACGGGTGGCTCGTTGGCCGAAAATCGGGCCTACCGCTAATGGCCGGGGCTGACAGGCCTAGATCGCGTCCGATACGGCGGGGGCTTGACCAGCCGTCGAACCTGGCTCGACACGAATTCCTCGTGACTAAGAGGCGCCCTCGACGTCTATTGCCGATCGACGCCGCTGCGGACTATCTGAGTGTGTCGCGGGCGACGATTGAGCGTCTTGCCTCCCGTGGCGAGCTGCCGATAGTCAAGGTCGCTGGGTCCACCCGATACGACGTTGAGGATCTCGACCGCTACATCGCCATCAACCGGTGTCGGAATCGCACGGAGACGGCCTGAAATCGTGTCTTTATGTGTCTTTATCGAGAGGAAAGGGTAGGGATCGTGATGGAGATTGAGGGGATCAAATGGCCCCGACCAGGAAAGCGATAGAAAAGGGCCTGGTCAAAAGGCCGGGACCCGTACATTCGCAATGTAGAGGCCGAGGGTTCGAGTCCCTTCACCTCCACCAAAGGCCCAGATCAGAGGGCCGAAGTGGATTCCCCCGTTAGGCCACGAACCACCTGTCGTTTGCCAGCCACATGGGACCAGTTAGCCGCTGGTTTTGCCAGCCACATGGGACCACCCTGCTTGCCAGTTATGGGACCACCCTGAGGATCCACCGATGCCGGCCGAAGAGACATTCGGCTGGGCCTTTCACGCCAACGGCGAGGAGGCCCCATGGCATTTCGGGAGGTATCCGTGGTCCAGGTCAAAGAGGCACTCCGGCGCTGGTTGAAAGGCGAGGGGGAACGCCCCATCGCCCATGGCGTCGGCATCGACCGCAAGACAGCGAGGCGCTACATCGCCGCCGCCATCGAGCTCGGGGTCGAGCGCTCCGGTGGCGATGAACAGCTCACCGATGAGCTGATCGGCCAGGTGCTCGAGCGGGTGCGCCCGCACCGTATCGACGGTCACGGCGAAGCATGGCGTGCACTGTTGGGCGAGGAGAAGCAGATCACGGGGTGGGTGAAGGAGGGCCTCACGGTCACCAAGATCGGGATCCTCCTCAAGCGCAAGGGCGTCGTGGTCCCGCCCCGCACCCTGGCGCGCTTCGCCGTCGAGCGTTGCGGCGCCGGACGACGCACGGTCACGGTCCGTGTGGACGACCCACCGCCGGGGATCGAGCTCCAGGTCGACTTCGGCCGGCTCGGACTTGTCGCCGACGGCGACAAGCGACGGGTGTGCCAAGGGCTGATCTTCACGGCGTGCTTCAGCCGTCATCAGTTCGTCTGGCCGACGTTCTCACAAACCACCGAAGAAGTCATTCGAGGCTTCGAGGCGGCCTGGGGCTACTTCGGAGGAGTGTTCCCCGTCGTCATCCCCGGCAACATGAAGTCGATCGTTACCCTGGCCGAGCACACCGCACCGCGCTTCAACGACACCTTCATCGAGTACGCGCAGTCCAGAGGCTTCGTCATCGACGCCGCCCGGGTCCGGACCCCGACCGACAAGCCGAGGGTCGAACGCGTCGTCCACTACGTGCAGCACAACTTCTTCGCGGGAGAGGAGTTCGTCGACCTGGCCGACGTCCGGGTGCGCGCCGAGACCTGGTGCCGCGAGACGGCCGGCATGCGCATCCACGGCACCACGCAGTGGCGACCCATCGAAGCCTTCCGGCTCGAGGAGCTGGCGCTGCTCCTGCCCCTCCCGGGCGCGCCATTCGACACGCCCAAGTGGTGTGTGAGGTGGCCAAGGCGCTGTACTCGGTGCACCACCACTTCGTCGGCCGCACACTCAGAGCCAGGCTCGATTCGACCAGCGTGAAGTTCTACCTAAGGGGCGAGCTGGTCAAGCTCCACGCCCGCAAACCACCAGGTGAGAGGAGCACCGACCGCGCCGACATGCCGAGCGGCACCGAGATCTACGCGACGCGCGACATCGAGCGCCTCGGCGCCATGGCGGCGGATCACGGCGAGGCCATCGGGCGCTACGCCGCCGCTCTGCTCGACACGCCGCTGCCGTGGACCAAGATGCGCCAGGTCTATCGGCTCCTCGGCCTGGTCAAGAAGTGGGGGGACGCCCGGGTCGAAGAGGCGTGCCGGCGCGCCCTCGACGCCGAAGCCATCGACGTGAACCTCGTGGCCCGGATGATCGAGCGCGCCCTCGAATCGATCGCGCCCGAGGCTCGACCCGACCCCGTCGTCATCCAGGGACGCTTCGCGCGCGAAGCGTCAGAGTTCTCCAGCGCCAAGGAGGCCCGACGATGACGATGACCCCGAGCGTCTCGCCCGAGCTCAAGGTTCTCATGCGCAAGCTCAAGCTCGGCCAGCTCCTCGACACCTTGCCCGAGCGCCTGGCCTTGGCCAAGAGCCACGACCTCACCCACGCCAACTTCTTGGAGCAGCTCTTCAGCGACGAGGTCACCCGACGCGACGCCCATTCGGCCGGGCGGCGGGCCCGCGCGGCGCACCTCGACGCGCACATGGTGCTCGAGCACTGGGATGAGGGCGCCCAGATCACCTACGACCGAGCGGTCTGGTCCGAGCTGATCTCCATGCGCTTCGTCGACCAGGCCCGCAACGCCTTCATCTTGGGGCCTGTCGGCGTGGGCAAGACGTTCTTGGCCACCGCCCTCGGTCACATCGCATGTCGCCGGCGCATCGGCGTGCACTTCGAGCGGGCCGAGAAACTGCACAAGCGCCTCAAGGCGGCGCGCCTCGACGCCAGCTACGACGCCGAGATGCGCAAGCTCATCGGAGTGGACCTGCTCATCATCGACGACTTCGCGCTGACCAACCTCGACGCGACCGAGACGGCGGACATCTACGAGCTCTGCGTCGAGCGACACCACGCGGCGGCCACGGTGCTGACGTCGAATCGCGACCCGAGCGAATGGCTGGCCGTCATGGCCGACCCGATGCTGGCCCAGTCCGCCGTCGACCGCCTCAAGAGCGCGGCGTGGGAGCTCATCATTGAGGGAGAGTCCTACCGGCAGAACGAGAAGCCGGCCCTCGGCGCTGAGCCAACGGACCCGCCACCGACGAGGTCCCGACGCCGGAGGACTTGACACCACCGCCAGCTGCCGGGATCATCACGCCGGCCGGTCGAAGTGGGAGCGAGGTGGTCCCATGTCACTGGCAACGGGGTGGTCCCTTAACCCGGACCTTTCAGTAAAAAGCCTTACGTTCTTGACGGATTGACGCGGAAAAGCCCTCGTGGCAAGGGAAACTGTTGATTGCGAAGCCAACAGGAACCGAACCAGGAGGGCACTTCCGAGATGCAGCGTAACGCGGGCCGACCCAACGTTGTGGTGACCACCGGCGGCAAGGGCGTCGCCGCGCACGCGGGTGCTCGGCTGTTGTGCGAACTGGCTGACGAGCTTGGGTTGCGCCAAGGACTCTCAGAGGCGATGGCGCCGACCAAGAAGCGCCGACGAGGCCACGACCGGGGCCAGGTGCTCGTCGATCTGGCCGTGGCCATCGCGGACGGGGCGACGACCATCAGTGATCTGCGGGTGCTGGCCGACCAGCCGGGTCTCTTCGGCGAGGTGGCTTCGGTGCCCACGACCTGGCGCACCCTCGAGGCCATGGACGGCGCCGCCTTCGAACGCATCGCTTCGGCGCGAGCAAAGGCGCGGGCTGTGGCCTGGGCGGCGGGTCTTGACCCGGGTTTCTACGTGATCGACCTCGACGCCACGCTCGTCGGTGCCCATTCGGAGAAGGAGGGCGCAGCCCCGAACTACAAGCACGGCTTCGGGTTCTCCCCCCTCATGGCCTTCCTCGATGCCACCGGTGAACCGCTCGCCGCGCTCTTGCGCCCGGGCAACGCGGCACCGGGGAATGCCGATGACCACGTGATCGTGCTCGACGATGCCTTGGCCCAGCTGCCGATCGATCCGTTGCGCTGCGAGGTGATCGCCCGGACCGATTCGGCGGGCTGCTCACACGAAATTCACCGAGGCCTGCGCGGCGCGCGGCGTGCGCTTCATCGTCGGCCACAAGCTCAGTGCCGACCTGGCAGCCGTCGTGACCAATGTGCCCAAAACCCGCTGGAAAACAGCCATATCGGCAGATGGGGCCCAAGAGCGTGACTCCGGGGAAGTGGCCGAGATCACCGACCTGGTGGATTTGTCGCGCTGGGGGGAGGGCACCCGGATGATCACCCGGCGTGAGCAGCCCCCAGCCCGGAGCCCAACTGAGATTCAGCGATGTCGAGGGCTACCGCTACCAGGTGTTCATCACCGACCACCCTGAAGAAGATGTCTGCTTCCTCGACGCGCTCTATCGGGGCCGGGGACGCTGTGAGCGTCGGATCTGCGACGCCAAGGACACCGGACTGACCAACCTGCCCTCGGCCAGCTTCGCCATCAACGCGGCCTGGCTGGCCCTGACTCTCGTCGCCGGCGATCTCTTGGTCTGGATGAAAGGGCTCTGCGTCCAAGGCGATCTGGCCCGCGCCGAGCCCAAGCGGCTGCGCTACACGCTCTTACACACCGCCGGTGTGCTGGTGCGCTCAGCGCGACGCACCACCTTGCGCATCGCGGAGGGTTGGCCCTGGGCTGACGACCTCGTGGTGGCCTTCACTCGATTGCCGAACTGGTCCAGCGCCTGACCACATCTGGTGGTTCCCCGCTTCGCGGAACGCTGCTCTGATCGAACACGCCCATCGGTCGGGCGTGGCCACCTCCAACGCGCTTCGACACCTCCATCGGCCGTCACGCTGGCAGCGCCGACGTCAAACATCACCCTGCAGACGACCGCGCCGCTCGTCGAACGACAAGTGGACCGACCACGCGGTTTACTGAAAGGCCCGGGTTAAGGCTGGCAAGCGACACCACCGTTGAGCGCTACGTGAGCCGTCGTAGAGGTCGGCGATGCGAGTTGTCGGCTTCACCAAAGGTCCTCTTCATCGCTGGTCAGCGTGAGCCGGTGGCATTGGCCGAGATGGCGAAAAGTCGTCTGCGGTCCAAGATCCCTCAGCTTCAAGAGGCGCTCAGTGTCCACTTCGGTGCCCACCCACGCCATCGTGTGCCGACAGATCATCGATCACGTCGACTTCTTGGACCGCTCCATCGGGGCCGTGACCAAGGAGATCACCACACGGCTCGTCCCTTTTGAGGCGGCGGTCGCCATCATGACTTCAGTGCCGGGCATCTCGAGGACGACCGCAGAGACCATCGTGGCCGAGACCCGCGCCGACATGAGCCGATTCCCGACTCCCGAACGGCTTAGCGCGTGGGCCGGCGTCGCGCCGGCCAGCCACGAGTCAGCTGGCAAACGCCGGCCGGCGGGTACCCGCCACGGCGCCCAGTGGCTTCGCCGAGCGCTCATAGAGGCTGCAAAGGCCGCGGCGCGCACCAAGGGCACCTACTACAACGCCCAGTCCGTGCGCCTTGCTAGGCGACGCGGACCCAACAGGGCAACCGTGGCGGTGGCCAACGCCATGCTCTTCACCATCTGGCACCTGCTCACCAACGGTGCCCTCTATGAAGACCTCGGCCCGGACTACTTCGTGCGCCATCACGATCCAGCCGTTGAGGCGAAGCGACTCGCACGCCGGATCGAGGCCTCGGGTTCGACTGGCCTTCCCCCGCTTTGACGGACTGAGGTTCCCCACAATTAGTGGACACCCGACAAGCCGATCTTTTGGTCGGCTGGAAGGATGTCCGATATGGGAGCGACAAGGCGGAAGTTCACGCTGGAATTCAAGACAGAGGCCGCTCATCGCGTGATCGATACGGGCAGGACGGTGGCCGAAGTAGCCGCTGAGCTGTCGGTGTCAGGCAGCGTGTTGGCCCGATGGGTGCGCGAGGAGCGCCGTCGGCTCGATGCGGTGGCCGGTTCATCTGATGAACCGTTGAGCGCGGCGGAGCGCACCGAGCTGTTGGCGCTGCGTCGCCAGGTGGCCGAACAGGACAAGGACCTGGCCTTCTTGGGAAAAGCTGCCGCGTACTTCGCTTCGAATCCACCAAAGCAGAGAGATTTGCGTTGATGGCCGCCGAGTGCGCGAACTTCGAGATCACCCGCATGGCCCGCCTCTTGGAGGTGTCCACGGCGGGCTACTACCGCTGGCGGAGGGCCCAGGACCGTCCCGCGCTCCCGAGCGAGGTCCGCCGGGCCGATCTCGACGCCAAGATCATCGACTTGCACAAGAGCTCGCAAGGCACCTACGGCGCCCCCCGGATCACGCTCGACCTCCATGAGGCCGGCGAACGGGTGAGCCGCAACACCGTGGCCGAGCGCTTGGCCAGCCTCGGGATCGTGGGGGTGAGTCCGCGCTTGTTCAAGGTCACCACCACCCCCGATCCAGCCGCCACGTACCCGGCGGACCTGGTGAATCGGCAGTTCCATCCAGACGGCATCGACGAGCTGTGGACGTCTGACATCACCTACCTGAAGGTGGGCGACGGCGAGGCCTACCTGTGTGCCATTCGCGACGAGGGATCGTCTCGCGTGCTCGGGTTCTCCGTGGCTGAGCACATGCGCACCGAGATCGTTCTCGACGCGTTGGAGCAATCGGTGACCACCAGGTTCGGACACGTCGAGGGAACGGTGTTCCACACCGACCGAGGCAGCCAATTTTCAGACGGCAAGGTCGTGGACCTCTGCGAGCGCGTGGGCCTCGTTCGCTCCATGGGCGCCACGGGCAGCTGTTATGACCATGCGAGCGCCGAGAGCTTCTGGTCGATCTTCAAGCACGAATACTTCTACCGGCACACCTTCGCCACCATCGACGAGCTCCGAGCTGGGATCGCCCGCTACATCAACTTCTACAATCACCAACGTCGTTGCGCCAAGGCTGCCAATCTCAGTCCCATTCGCTACGAGTTATCGTTGGGCCTCAAGCAACAAGCTGCTTAATCACCGTGTCCACTATCTCTGGGCAACCTCAGACATCCACGATCGGGCTGCAAAGCCCCGGAAGGATGTCCAAAATGGAGACCATGGAACAGAAACGGAAGCGGCCACGGCGGTCGTTCTCCGATGAGTACAAGGCCGAGGTGGTCGAGCTCTGTCGCACCAGCGACAAGACGATCACCGAGGTGGCCGGTGACCTCGGCCTGACGGTCAGCGCGGTGCGGCGCTGGGTAGCCCAAGCCGATATCGACGCCGGTCGGCGGCCGGGAATGACCAGCGAAGAGCACGCTGAGCTGGTCCAACTACGAAAAGAGAACCGGGTGTTGCGCGAAGAGCGTGACATCTTGAAAAGAGCCACAGTTTTCTTCGCCAAGGAGACCCGATGAACGTGTACCCGTTCATCGAGGCGGAGAAGGCTGAGCAGGACGGCAACGTCACCATGGCGTGCGTCATGCTCGAGGTCTCCCGTTCCGCCTACTACGAGTGGTCCAAGCACGTCCCTTCGGCCCGTGATGTCTCCGACGCCGAACTCGGCGACAAGATCGTCGACATCCACACCAAGAGCCGGGGCACCTATGGGGCACCTCGGATCACCACCGAGCTGGCCGAGGAGGGCATCTGCGTCGGGCAAAAGCGCGTGGCCCGCCTCATGGTGCGCCGTGGCCTGATCGGGCGCTGCAAGCGCCGCTTCAAGGTGACCACCACTCCTGACCCCGACGCCACCTCGCTCGCTCCGGACCTAATCAAGCGGGTCTTCTCGCCCGAGGCCTACGAGCTCGACACGGCGTGGTGCGGCGACATCACCTACATCCGCACCTGGGAGGGCTGGCTCTACCTGGCGACCGTCATCGACCTGGCCAGCCGCAAGGTGGTGGGCTTCGCCATGGCCGATCACATGCGAGCCGACCTGGTCTGTGACGCCCTCGAGATGGCCATAGCGCAGCGTCAGCCCGCACCTGGGCTGATATTTCACGCAGACAGAGGATCGCAATACACCTCAGAGCAGTTTCGCCAGCTCCTGGCCCACCACCATGTTGTCCAGTCGCTCTCGCGACCCCGTCAATGTTGGGACAACGCGGTGGCCGAAAGCTGGTTCGCCACCTTGAAAGAGGAACTGATCTACCGCCAGGGATGGCCAACACGGATCATGGCCCGCCGAGCCATCTTCGAGTTCATCGAAGTGTTCTACAACCGCCAACGCCGGCACAGCTCACTTGGGGATCTCATTCCGGCCGTCTACGAAGAAAGGAGAAGGAAGCACTCCGCCCACGGCGACACTCAAGCGGCATAATCAATCTGTCCGTCAAAGCGGGTCAAGCCCAGACGTCGACCTCACCCAAAGGGCGGCATAGCCCTCAAATCCCGCCGACAACTTCTTTCTCTGGCGCCAATCCCCTCGTTCCGCGCGCCCACGTTCCTCTCAGGGCAGGGCATTACATCCCAGAGGTGCAGGAACAGGGCAACGTTGTACATCTAGTCTCCTTGGGTTCAAGTGAGCTGTCAGAGCCCGGCTGCATCGAAGGCGTCCAGGATGTCTTCTGGTTCGGAACGGGTGGAGTAGTCGGAGTGGTCCCGTGAGGGGATCAGCACGAAGGCCAGGATCGCACCCGCGACGGCGAAGCCGGCACCCACCAAGAACGCCTGGTCGAACCCCTTGGTCAGGGCAACGGAGGCGTTGTGGACTCCAGAGTGGAAGAGACTCTCGGTGCGGCTGTTGGCGATCGACGCGAGGATCGCCAGTCCGAGCGCGCCGCCGATTTGCTGCGCTGTGTTGATCAGACCCGATGCCAGGCCCGCCTCATGCGGCCTGGTCCCTTTGACCGCGGCGATCGTCACGGACACGAACGCGAATCCGAACCCCGAGGCCGCTAGCAGCGACGGGCCGAGGACGTCAGCCACGAATGAGCCTCCCGGTGCGGGGACTCGCGAGAACCAGAGCAGGCCGCCGGCGACGAGCAGCAGCCCGGCGATCAACGCCGGCCTGAACCCGATCCGCGTCACGACCTGAGACGCGAGCCCGGCCGAGATGATGATTCCGACCGCTAGCGGCAGGTACGCGATTCCCGTCTTGATCGGCGAGTAGTGCAGGACTTCCTGGAGATACAGGGAGATGAAGAAGAACATCGAGAACAGCGACATGCCGAGCAGCAGGCCGACGATGTCCGCGCCCCGTAGCGTCCGCAGGCGGAAGATCGAGAACGGCATCAGCGGCTGGCGCTGGGGGGACTCGATCAGCAGGAAGGCGACCAGCAGGACGACCGCAGCGGCGATCAGCAGCAGCGTCTCCGACGATCTCCAACCCACGTTAACGGTGTTGACGATCGCGTAGACGAGCAGCGACAGGCCCGCGGTGACAGTGACCGCACCCGGCACGTCGAACGAGCGGGTGCCATCGTCGGCGCGGCTCTCGACCAGCGTCCGCGGCGCTAGCGCTGCCGCCGCGAGGCCGATCGGGACGTTGACGAAGAAGACCCATCGCCAGTTCAGTCCACTGGTGAGGATGCCGCCGAGCAACACCCCGGCCGCGCCCCCAGCGCCGGCCACGGCGCCCCAGATGCCGAGCGCGCGGTTGCGCTCAGCACCCTCGGCGAAAGTGGTGGTGATGATCGACAGGGCGGCCGGCGAAACAATCGCTGCTCCGAGGCCCTGCGCGGCACGGGCCGCGATCAGCCATGTCTCCGACTGCGCCAGTCCACCGGCGAGCGAGGCGAGCGTGAACAGCACGAGCCCAACTATCCGATAAAGGGGTGTTCGTATAATGCCACCCCAAGACCACGAATTTCTACAAACCAATTTGTGAATGTTCGTGACAGGCCGGCTCGGCAGGTGCCATCGGATTGATGTCCAGGCAGTCGGTCTACCCCTGACTCCTTGAACTCGTCATTCGTATACGCGCCTCGGTGCGTGCGGAAACGTCTCCAGATGCTGTGTTGCGGTGACGGCGATTTGAACCGACGACCCTCTCGGGATTTCTGCTTGGCGTCAAGCCAACTCGTAGGCCTCGGCTGTGGAAACGACCTGTCATCTCTCGGGGGAGAGCTTCGCCTCTGGCAAGCTGGGCTCAAACAGTTCAATGGGGTTGCCCGAGGGGTCTTCTAGCAGGATCTGCTTTCCGCCCACCCCAACCACGATCTCGTTGCGGAAGCGTGCGCCGACCGCACGCAGTGCCCCAAAGGTAGCCGAGAGGTCCGACACCTCAATCGTGAATCGATTCCAACCGCCAGGCTGTGGCAGCGTGCCGTCTGGCATCGCTTGACCACCTCCGGGTCCGCCACCCGCGGCACTGAGCACGAGACGTAGATCACCCAGGGAGAGCATGGCGAAGGTCGGCGCGGGGTGCATCACCTCTGTGAAGCCGAGATGCTGGCAGTAAAACGAGATTGCCTCGTCGACGTCATTCACGATGTAGCGGACGCTCACAGTTGCCATTGGGTCAGTCTCCTTTCTCGATCTCGTCAACTGTAGAACGTAACCGTTTCATAGCGATACGTCAACGTCTCGGACCTATATCCTGGCCTCGGCTCGTCTGGGAGGGTTGGTAGGTCATGACAGCTGAAAATGTCACACTCCGAGTGGGAGGAGCGGTGGATCCACGGGTTGAGCGTTCGCGCCAGGTCATCCTCCAGGCGGCGCTCGACGAGCTCGGCGAGGTTGGCTACGGCTCGTTCAGGATCGAGTCGGTTGCCGCTCGGGCGGGAGTGGGTAAGTCCACGATCTACCGACATTGGACGGACAAACTGGCGCTAATCGCCGACGCGTTCGAAACCTTCCACGTGAAGATGGTCCCGAGAACCGAGACAGGGTCGCCTCGAGAACGAATCGAGTCCCTGGTGCGCCACGTGGCCGAAGTTTTCCTGGACTCGACCTTCTCCGTCTGTATTCCGGCTCTGATCGAAGGTGCCGAGCGCGACGCGCGGTTACGGAAGTTTCACCATCAGTATTCGGCTGAGCGCCGGCAGAGCCTGACTGATCTCGTCGCCGAGGGTGTCGCCGCAGGGGACTTCCCCGCCCATCTCGACCCCGAACTCGCCACCTTGGCTCTATTGGGACCGATCATCTACAGCAGACTCATGTCGAACGAACCGTTCAACCCCGAGCGTGCTTGCGACCTCGTAGAGACGGTCCTGGGCCGCCCTGGCTACGAGCATCTCGGCGCGAATTGAATCTAACGACAAGGCGGATTCGGCGGCTGATCGGCGCTCAAATCGATTCCGTCGAACCGATGGCTCGGATGCGAAGATCGTGCCGCGGTGTCCATGAATCCAGGTCAGGCGGACCTTCAGTTGTCGCGACGGGACCAATCGTGCTTACCGGTCACCCTCTTCGCTCCGTAGGACCGTGTTCGACGCCGTGAGACCGATGGTTCCGCCGTCGATCATGGCCGTTACCTGGTCTCTTATTGCCGGAGGGGTGTTCGTATAATGACACCCCAAGACCACCAAAAGGCCCAGCTCAGAGGCCTGAAATGGGATCCCCCCAAGGTCACGTGCTTCGTCTACGTGCCCTTATCGGTCTCATGACTAATGAAAAGCCGGCCGGAGATGCGATCAATCTGTGCGTAGGTCCGGGCACCGGTCTCTCGTGCGGCGTCGGCACCGCAACGCCATCGAGGTAGTCGTAGGTTGCGAATTCGGACACGTCCGCTTGTCGTAGACGCGTCGTCTGCTTCACGGGAGGCCCAGCGCGATGCCGGCAGCCACTGCGAAATCCTGAGGGATCCTCAAGGCGGTCCGGACGCCGTCTTCGACCCTTGTCAACATGGACGTCGAGACGCCGGCCAGTCCAAAGGTTCGGGCGGCGAGCAAGCCTTCACCTTCACCTCCACACCTTCACCTCAGATCTTCACCTCAGACCTTCACCACAGACCTTCAACTCCACCAACCAATTGTGATGTGTCAACACATCGGCGACAGGTCGGAGCCATCGGCCCCACCGGCTCTACGCTGGGCTCGTGCCAAGGGGCGGGTGGCTGGGTAGCACCACCATCCCGGTACGGCTGTCATCCTGGTCCGAGGACCGGGGTGTGTGCGATAAAGGAACCATGCCGCACCACACACGGAGGAAAATACGGCCACCTCACTGTGCCTGCGCGCCCCCGCACCCCGGCAAACGGTGGATGGGTGGGACCCGGTGATCCGGGAGATCGGGCGGGTCGCCTGGTACCGCCTCCGACTCGACCTGCCGCGGCGCTGGACCAGCTACGCCGGCATGGTGCTACTGGTCGCGCTGGTCGGTGGCCTTGCCCTGGGCAGCATCGCCGGCGCCCGGCGCAGCGAGTCGGCCTTCCCGACCTTCCTGAAGGGAACGAACCCCTCCGACCTCGCCATTGACGTCGGGCTGTACAACCCGAAGATCCTCAAGGAGATCGCCCGCCTGCCCCAGGTGAAGTCGATTGAGACGTACGTCTCGCCCAACGCGGTGCCGGTGACAGCAGCGGGACTCGTCGACACCCACAGTCCGTTGTTCACTTCGAATTTCGACCCCATTGCCAGCCTGAACGGGCTCTACTTCAACCAGGATCGGATGACCATCCTGCAGGGCACCCGGCCCAACCCGCGCCGGCCCGACGAGGCTATGGCCAACGAGTTCGCCGCCAAGTTGTACGGGTGGCACGTCGGCTCGGTCGTCCGCTTCGGGTTCTTCTCCAACGCGCAGCTCGGGCAGAACGGGTTCCCGACGGCTCAGGCCACCCGCATCGTCAATGTGCGGATCACCGGCATCGGGGTCGCCAACACCGAAGTCGTGCAGGACCAGATCGACACGATCCCCAGCATGATCCTCACGCCCGCCTTGACTCGCCCGCTGGTGCCCTGCTGCATCAGCTACGCCTGGAGCGGGCTCACACTGCGTCACGGCGCGGCCGACGTGCCGGAAGTCGAGTCGAGCTATCTCCACCTGCTGCCTCCCGGGTACCCGTACTACTTCCATGTGACGTCGGTCATCGAGAGCGAGGCACAGCAGGCGGTCAAGCCGGAATCGATCGCGTTGGCCGTCTTCGGCCTCATCGCCGGCCTGGCCACAGTCCTCATCGCTATTCAGCTCATGGCGCGCCTGATCCTCTTGACCACTGAGGAGCGCGAGGTCATGTGGTTCGTCGGGGCGCGGCCATGGAACACAGCCACCGACTCCCTGTTGGGGATCGGCATCTCCCTGCTTTTCGGGGCCGCGGGGGCAGCCGTCGTCGCCGTCGCACTCTCGCCACTGCTTGTCTTTGGGCCGCTGCAATCGGTCGTCCCGGCCTCGGGGTTCTCCGTCGACTGGACCGTGCTCGGGCTCGGTGCCCTGACCCTCGTAGTCGTCTTGGGCGCGGTCGGCGCCGCACTGAATTACCGGGGCACCCCGGGCCTGCGGGCGGCCCGCCGGGCCAACCGGCTCCGGCGGGTGCCCCAGATCACACATGCCGCCTCCCGGGTCGACGTGCCGGCCCCGGCGTTGCTTGGGCTCCGGTTCGCCCTCGACGGAGGCCGCGGGCGCACGTCGGTCCCGGTGCGCTCATCCATCCTGGCCTCGACCCTCGCCATCGTCGTGGTGGTAAGCACTCTCACCTTTGGCAACAGCCTGAACACACTCATCGGCACCCCCCGCCTCTACGGATGGAACTGGAGCGCGATGCTCGAGTCGGACGCGGGATACGGCAACGTCCCGCAGACCCAGGCCGCCCAGCTCCTCGATCACGACCGCTCCGTCACAGGCTGGTCCGGCATCTACTTCGACTCGCTCCTCTTTGACGGTCAGGCCGTTCCGGTCGTCGCAGGCGCCACCCGGGCCCAAGTCGGCCCTGCGCTGTTGTCGGGCCACGAAGTCGACGCCCCCAATCAGGTCGTCCTGGGGGCGGAGACCCTCTCCAGCTTGCACAAGCGGGTAGGCGACACCGTCCGCGTGTCCGGAGGCTCGAAGGCGGCCCAGCTGCACATCGTGGGCGTGGCCACCATGCCCACCGTCGGCATAGGGTTCGGGTTGCACCTGTCCATCGGCTCGGGCGCCTTCGTCGACCAGAGCCTGATCCCCCCGACGGTGCCGGCGCTGCTTGGCCTGTCTGACCCCGGCCCGAACGCCATCCTCGTGCGCTTGGCGCCGTCGGTGAGTGCGGCGACGGAACAGCGCTCCCTCGCCTCCATGGTGAATTCGTTGAACCGACTCGAGGCGGGGTCCGCCGGCATCATCAGCTTCACCGACATCCGCCCGGCCGAGATCACCGACTATCAGGCGATGGGGGCGGCCCCGCTGATCCTGGCCGTCGGGCTGTCCACCGGTGCTGTAGTGGCTCTCACCTTGACGCTCCTGACCTCAGTCCGGCGACGGCGGCGAGACCTGGCCCTGCTCAAAGCGCTCGGCTTCACCCGCGGCCAACTCTCGGCGGTGCTGTCGTGGCAGTCAACGGTGTCCGTGGCCATCGGGGTCGTCATCGGAGTGCCGCTCGGCATCGTGTTCGGCCGCGCCATGTGGGTCCTCTTCGCCCACGAGCTCTTCGCCATCCCCGACCCCACCGTCCCGCTTCTGGCCACTGGGCTCGTCGCGCTGGGCGCGCTGGTGCTAGCCAACCTGGTCGCCGCCATCCCGGGTCGGCGGGCCGCCAAGACTCCGACCAACCTGATCCTGAACGCGGAGTGATGCCGATCTTCGTGGTGGCGGAGGGAGCCCGGTGCGGAAGGCTCCCGTAAGGTCGCCTTGGCGGGTTCAGGCAGTCGGCCCGATCGGACGTGAGTACCGATCCGTGGACAGGCCCCACAAACTCTGTGTCCGACTGTGTCTTTACGTGTCTTTACCGTGCGGGATGGGGAGGGATCGTGAGGGAACCTGAGGGCATCGAAGCGCCGCGATCATCAATCTCCTCGGAAAGGGTCTGGTCAAGAGGCTGAGAACCATATTTTCGCAATGTAGAGGCCGTGGGTTCAAATCCCATCACCTCCACCCGGAAGCCGAGGTCAACGGGCTTGAAATTGGATATCGGGGCCTGCGTTGAGCGCGACGCAGCATTCTGCCTTGGCATCGTCCATTCGATTCCGCGTCTGGGAGAGGATTAGTGGGCTGACGCGCAATTCGGACAGGTGCCAATAATTTCGACGGTATGGGTTACATCGACAAACCCATTGTCCTTCCCCGTCTTGGTGGCCCAGTGTTCGACCTCCGGTCCTTCAACTTCAATCGCGACGCCGCAGTGACGGCAGATCAGGTGGTGGTGGTGTTCGCCGCTGGCGCAGCGGCGGTATCGAGTTTCGCCATCATCGCTTCGTAGGGCGTCAAGCTCGCCGGCGTCGACGAGCGCCCGTACTTGGTTGTAGACAGTTGTGAGGGCGACGTTCTCGCCTTGGGCCTGGAGCTCGGCATGAAGTTCTTGAGCGGAGCGGAACCCATCCGATGCTTCAAGGACGGCTGCAAGCGCGCGCTTTTGCCGCGTCGAGCGCTCTTGCGGCGTCCGGGGGGACCGACGATCGTCGTCCTTGGTGATCAGCATGTCGTCGGCGTCCTGAGTCTCAGCGGTTGTCCCAGCGGCCTACATGGATGGCGTGCGGAATTGCTAGGTCCCTGCAACCGTCACCGTGAACATGTGGGTGATCGGAGTGCTCGGTGTGGGTCGTCGCGGTCATGGGTGTTCCTCCTGGGAGTGTCGGATGGCGTCGTCGACGATGTGACCGACGTGGTCGTCGGCAAGCTGGTACGTGATTTCGGCACCGCGTCTGGTCGTCGTGACAAGGCCGGCGTCGCGCAACACCTTGAGGTGCTGCGAGAGGAGTGGCTGGCTTACGGTCCGTCCCGATGCTTCGAGCGACGTCTGTAGCTCGTGCACGCAGCGAGGACCCTCGCCAAGCTCGACCACGGTAGCCAGGCGGATCGGAGAGGCGAGGGCTTTGAGCAGATCCACCGCTCCTGCCAGCCGGTCTTTCACATTCGTGTCCACCGCTGAAACACATTAGTCATTCCTTATATAAGCAGCAAGCCATGGGGTTACAAGCCGAGCCGTATTTGCAATCGTTCTAGATACTAAGTACGTTATCTGGAACGGATTCAGACAAGAACCGGATTCGGCCCGGCCCGGAGGGTCGGCAGAGCCCAGTCGGACACGCCGACCAGAACGAAGGAAAGTGACGAGCTGACGATGTCCAGATTCGCGAAGGTGGCCACCGGAGGTGTGGCGCTCGGGGCGCTCTTGCTTGCCGCGGGGTGCGGTTTGTCGTCGACCCCCGCGTCGGCTGCCACGAACAGCAAAGTGGCAATCGTGGCGGGGGAGAACGAATACGGGAACGTTGCATCGCAGATCGGCGGCAACTACGTGGACATCTACTCGGTGGACTCCAACCCGAACACCGATCCCCACACCTATGAGGCCACCCCGAGCGTGGGGCAGAAGATCGCCAGCGCGAACCTGCTGATCGAGAACGGGGTCGGCTACGACACATTCATGGGCACGCTCGCGTCCGCGTCGCCGAACAATGCGCGCAAGGTCATCAACGTGCAGCATTTACTCGGCCTGCCGGACAGCACGGCAAATCCGCACCTCTGGTACAAACCCAAGACGATGCCGGCTGTGGCGAAGGCCTTGGCGGCGGATCTCTCCGCGTTCGACCCAGCTCACGCCTCGACCTTCAAGGCGAACGAGACCAAGTTTGTGGCTTCGCTCCAGCCTTGGCTCAAGGCAATCGCAACGTTCAAGGCCAAGTACGCGGGGACGACGGCGGCGACGACCGAGCCGGTCGCCGACTACATGCTCCAAGCAATGGGGATCAACAACCTGACGCCGTGGCAGTTCCAAGCCGACATCATGAACGGCACCGATCCCACCCCCCAAGACATCTCGTTGGAGAAGGGTTTCTTTACCAAGCACCGGGTCAAGGTGTTCTGCTACAACCAGCAGGTCACCGATCCTCTCACCGACTCCATTCGCCAGACCGCGCTGGCGGCTGGCGTCCCGGTCGTCGGGGTATACGAGACGATGCCAGTTCCCGGCTACGACTACCAGTCGTGGATGATGGCAGAGCTCGACGCCATCGAAAAGGCCATCACTACCGGTACCTCCACCCAGCACCTGTGATCGTGGAGACGGACCCGGCAGGGGCGACGGCGTCGCTTTTGGGCAAAGATCACGCCGTCATGTCAGAGGGTGTCGAAGAGGTACTGGCAGTCGAGGACGTGAGCGCGTCGTTGGGCGGCCGACTCATCCTCGACCGAGTGTCCTTCTCCATCGAGAGGGGCGGGTTCTGTGGTCTCATCGGCTCCAATGGAGCCGGCAAGACCACGCTGTTGCGGGTGATTCTCGGCCTGATCGCCCCTAGCGGGGGGCGGGTCGTCGTCTCGGGCGGGACCCAGTCGCGATCGAACCCTCAGATCGGTTACGTCCCCCAAAAGATCGTGCTCGAGCCGGACGTACCGCTGCGCGCCCGGGACCTGGTCGGACTCGGTCTCGACGGCCACCGCTTCGGGATCTCCAGACCGACGGCGAAGCGTCGTCTCGCCGTCGACGAGATGCTCGACGCGGTCGGAGCCACTCCGTTCGCCGAGGCCCGTATCGGGAAGCTGTCGGGCGGGGAGCAGCAACGCGTAATGATCGCCCAGGCACTCATCGGCCGTCCCAAGCTGTTGTTGCTCGACGAACCGCTGGCGAACCTGGACATCCGCTCAGCCGCCGAGGTCGTCGAGCTCCTGGCCCGGATCGCCACAGAACAGCACATCGCCATCCTGCTTTCCGCGCATGACATGAACCCGCTACTGCCCTTCATGGACCGTGTCGTCTACCTCGCTGACGGCCGTGCGGTATCGGGGACGACCGACGAGGTGGTCCGAACCGACACCCTCAGTCGGCTCTACGGCCATCACGTCGAGGTGATCCGCGTCGATGGCCGGGTGTTGGTGGTCTCAGGCGCAGAACATCAGGCCCACCATGCCGGAGACGCCTACCCGTTCTTCCGTCGGCTGTGATGCTCGTCGGAGTGTCGTGGTCGACTCTGATCGAACCCGGATTCTTCTCGTCGGAGCCGGTACAGGTCGCTCTGGTCGTGGGTGCGATCGCGGCGGTGGTGTCGGGCATCGTTGGAGTGTTCACGGTTATCCGGGGGCAATCGTTCGCCGGGCACGCCTTGTCTGACATCGGCACTGCGGGCGGTTCGGCCGCTGTCTTGGTCGGGGCGTCCACGCTGTACGGCTTCGTCGTCTTCAACGTGGTTGCCGCCGGAGTCATGGAGCTGATCGGCATCCGCAAGCCCCGGGGGCGGGATCTCGCCACAGGCATCGTGCTCGGCGCCTCGCTGGGGTTGGCGGCCCTGTTTCTCTACGAGGACACCGTCTCGACGAGCACCACCGGGGCCACAGTGAACGTGCTCTTCGGTTCTATCTTCACCCTGCCTCCGGGTATCACGACGGTCATGGCCGTCCTCGGCGTCGCTTCTGTGGCACTGATCGTCGTCTTGTACCGGCCTCTCTTGCTCAGCTCGGTGAGTTACGAGCTGGCTGCGGCGCGTCGGGTGCCCGTCCGCCTCGTCGGTGCCGGCTATCTGTTGGCTCTCGCCCTGGCGGTGTCGATGTCGTCGGTCACGATCGGGGCCATCCTCTCGACGGCGCTCTTGATCGGACCGGCCGCCATCGCCCTTCGGCTGGCCACGCGCATCGGGATCGCCATAGCAGTCGCCGCCGCGGTCGGCGTCCTTTCGTGTTGGGCCGGGACGTTGATTGCCTACGACAGCACTGTCTGGGCTGGGGGAAACGGCTGGCCGGTCAGCTTCTGCATCGTGGCCGTCATCTTCGTCCTCTATTTCGCCGCCGGGATCGTCTCTCGCCTCCGACCGGATCGGCGACGGGCTAGGGGTGGCGATGTGCGGTCGGCTGTCAAGGCAGTGGAGGTCGCCTGATGTTCGCCAGCTTCATGATCAACGCTTGGGAGGCGGCGACCATCGTGGCCATCGTGGCGGGTGTGGTCGGCTTCTTCACGGTCCTGCGCGGCGCGGCCTTTGCCGCGCACTCCCTTCCGAACGGGGCCTTCGCGGGCGCCGCCGGAGCCGTCCTGATTGGCGCGAACACGATCGTCGGGCTCGGCGTGTTCTCCCTGGCCGGGGCCGGGATGATCGCTGGGCTTGGCCGGCGCGCTCGAAGCGACGTCGCCACCGCGCTCACGATCGTGCTGATGTTGGCCCTCGGCGATCTGTTCCTGTCGCGCACGAGCGAGTATGCCCCCCAGATCTTCTCCCTGCTCTTCGGTGAAGTTCTCGGGGTCTCCACCAGCAAGCTCGTTCCCACTGCGGTGATTGCCGCCGTGTGCATCGTGGCAATCGTTGCCCTCTACCGGCCGCTGATGCTCTCTTCGGTCACCCCCGACATCGCCGAGGCGCGCGGTATCAACCCTCGGATGATGGATCTGGCCTTTCTGATCGTGGTGGCGCTGGTGACGACCATGGCTGTCCCAGTAGTTGGGTCTCTTCTGATCTTCAGCTTGCTGATCGGCCCACCCGCTGCTGCGAGGTCGTTCACCAACCGTCCCCTCGTGGCGATCGGCCTGTCCGTCGTCTTCGCGCTCGTGACGGTGTGGGTGGCGATCGCCGTCTCCTACGAGACAAACCTCCCGATCGGTTTCTTCGTCGGCGCGCTCAGCGCATTCGCGTACACCGTCGGGCGAGCATGGACGGCAATCCGGCACAGATAAAGGCACGATGCCCAAGGTTTGGAGATCCCTCGTCTCTCAACCCGCATGCCGCCCTGACCTCGAAGCGTGGGCGATGGCGGCGCTCGACATGGCAACCAACCAGGCCTCGACTCTGTCCTCCGACCAGCCTCTCCCCTCGGTCAGATACACGTACACCTCGGGACTGACCAGGGCCCAGACCGCATCAACAAGATCATCGGGCGCCTCACCGCCGAGGATCAGGGCGAGGCCGGCAGCGGTCACGTTGCGACGGTCCTCGTCGTACTGGGCCAGTCGGGCCCGAGCCGCCTCGTCGCTCGCCGCGGCCTCTTGGAGCGCCTTCAGGATCGGCACCGAGCGCTGGTAGACCCCGACCGTGAATCGCACTCCCGTGCGGAGACGCTCCAGCCTCCTCCCCTTGGCGAAGAGGGCGAATTCGGGGCGGTCGACCATCGCGGCCTCTTCGTCATCTCCGACGATGGCGACGTCGACCACCGCCATCATCAAGGCGGACTTCGTCCCGAAGGTGGAGTAGATGGTGTCAACCGCAACCCCCGCCTCGCTGGCGATCATGGGCAAAGTCGTCGCCGTCCAACCCCGCTCGCGGAACAACTTGGTGGCGGCACCAATGATGCTCTGGCGTGTCTCGGCAGCTTGCCTCGCCCGCAGAGGGGAGTGGTAACGCGGCACAGTCTCGTCGGGTGTCTTCTTGACCACGACGCGAATATAGCAGTTCTCATAGATTCGATCCAGTAGCACTTGACTGAATCCACCACCATCTGTAAGGTGGCCGGTAAGCCTGACGGACAGGTGCACGACGGAAAGAGAGAGGGCACAAGCATGGGCCTATCAATTGGCGAGACGGCGCCGGACTTCACGGCCGATACGACGGAAGGCAAGATCGAGTTTCATGACTGGATCGGGGACTCGTGGGCGGTCCTGTTCTCACACCCCAAGGACTTCACGCCGATCTGCACCACCGAGCTCGGCTACATGGCCAAGCTCAAGCCCGAGTTCGACAAGCGCGGGGTCAAGATCATCGGGCTGTCGGTGGACAGCACTGAGAACCACGAGAAGTGGGCCGACGACATCGAGGAGACGCAGGGCACCCGTCCCAACTATCCGATGATCGGCGACACGGACTTCAATGTGTCCAAGCTCTACGGAATGCTGCCCGCCAGCGCTTCCGGGGACCCGAAGGACCGTACGCCGGCCGACAACCAGACCGTCCGCAACGTCTTCGTGATCGGACCCGACAAGAAGGTCAAGTTGATCCTGGTGTACCCCATGACGACCGGTCGCAACTTCGACGAGGTGCTCAGGGTCATCGACTCGCTCCAGCTCACGGCCAACCACAAGGTGGCCACGCCGGTCAACTGGAAGCAAGGCGAGGATGTCGTCATCACCGGCGCGGTCTCCAACGACGAGGCCAAGGAGATTTACGGGACATGGAAGGAACCCAAGCCCTACATCCGGATCGTGCCCCAACCGAGTTGAGCTGATCTGGGTCGACAACCGGACGGGTGTCCGCAGCAGCGGCGACTGCTGTGGACGCCGGTTCCGTCGCGTCAGCGGCGGGGGACGGAGTCAGCCACGGTTCTCCGATGACGTCTGTGGCGCGGGAAATGTCGGCAGGTTTGCGACGGCCTCGCCGCAGGAGAATGATGCGAGCACCGGACGGATCGAGGTTGATGCATCCGGTGACCGACGATGGGGCAGGGGAGCGGGAAATGAAGGACAACGTGTTTACGGTCGAGCGACTCATCGGCGCTGCGACGGAGGCGATCTTCGATGTCTTGGCCGACCCGGCAAAGCACGCCCTCATTGATGGTTCGGGCATGCTGCAGGGAGCGAACGAGGCGGCATCCGCTCGCCTTGCGCTCGGCGACACGTTTGGTATGGGCATGAAGCTAGGGGTCCGCTACTCGACGGTGAACACCGTGGTCGAGTTCGAGGAGAACCGTCGCATTGCCTGGCAAACGGGACCGAAGGGCAGGATGGAGCCGTACGTGGCTGGGAGGATCTGGCGCTACGAGCTCGAACCTCAGGGTGATCGGACCATGGTCCGGGAAAGTTGGGACATTACAAGCGATCACCAAAGGGTGTTCCTGCGGCTGGGCGACATCTACTCGAAGAAGACCCGTCGAGACATGGAGCTCACGCTGGCCCGCCTCGACGCCTTGGTGACTGCACCTTGACCGGCAGCCTCTGATTGGGTTGCCGTCGGTGCGCCCGGAATCGGGGGGAACGACCTCTGGACTCAGGAGGTCAACGGGCAAAGAGGTGATAGCCGGCGAAGACCCACGCCGCGATGAGCGCGAGATTTGCGAGCCGTGCGGTCGAGATGAAACGGACGAACTCCTCCGCCGTCGCTGTGCTGCCGTGCGAGCGACGAGCTGCTGCGTCGATGATGACCGCCACGACAGGCACGGCCACCCAGAAGGCAACCCCGACGGGCGGGCTCTGGGGCAGCAGCAGCGCGGGCGAGGCGTGATGCGGTCCGAGTGATCCCAGAGCGACGGCGAACGCACCCCCGGAGTTCGGACCTCGCGGGCCGCCTTCGTCAGAACCCGCCCCGATACGACCAGCCGGTGCACGGACCCGGGCGGTCTCGTATCCGATCCCGACGAGGACCCAGACCAGTTGGAGGGCGGCATTCAGCGGACGGTAGGCCTGAGCCAGCGCGCTGATCGTGAGGTGGTACTGGTGCGGCCCGGTGTCGATGCCCAGCACGTCCCAGGCCAGCGCGGCCATCAGCGAGCGCGAGCCAGGGCGCGACACCGCGGAAGGCTTGTCCGCCGCCGCCGCATCCTTTCGGGGGCCAGGGGTTGTCTGCCGGCCGCAGGTGCACGCCCCAGTGTGCGGTCGCCCTGCCCCGCCAGAGCGCGAGGTCGAAGAGGAGAACGGCCCCGAGGGTCACCAGCCAGGTGAACTCCGCCGCCACCGTCGTCCGGTGGTAGCCGCTGACCCAACCGCACCAGACGCACACTGTCAGAAGGGCACTGCCTATGAGGACACCGCGGTCACGCACAATGCCGGTCTATCCCAGCCGGGCGAGACGAGGTGGGGGACGGCCGCGATCCCTTCTCGATGCCCGGTGGCATGCCTGCCTCGCGTTATCGTCCGCCATGGCCAAGGGTGTCCTCCTGCACCACCGCGACTTCCGCCGGCTCTGGGGCGGCGAGACCGTCAGCGAGTTGGGCTCGCAGGTCAGCCTTCTTGCCATTCCGCTTCTGGCGGTGGGCACCCTGCATGCCACGACATTCGAAATGGGCTTGCTCACCGCGGCGTCGACTGCGGCCTTCCTCATCGTCGGTCTCCCGGCCGGCGTCTGGGTGGACCGGCTGCGCCGCCGGCGAGTGATGATCATCGCCGACCTGGGCCGGTTGCTGGCCTTGGGCTCTATACCGCTGGCCTACGCCGTCGGCGGCCTCACACTGGTCCAGCTCTTCGTCGTGACGTTGGCCAGTGGCATCCTGACGGTCTTTTTCGACGTCGCCTACCAGTCCTTTCTCCCGACCTTGGTGGGGCGGGAGCACCTGGTGGAGGGCAACGCGAAGCTCACCGGCAGTGCGCAAGTGGCCGCTGTGGCCGGTCCGAGCGTCGCCGGCGGCCTCGTCCAGGCGATCGGGAGCTCCGCTGCCGTGGCCGTGGACTCGGTCAGCTTCCTTGTTTCTGCCGTGGCCGTCGGCGCCATCCGCGCGCCCGAACCGAAGCCCGCAGTCCCCGAAGGCGGGCACCCCAAGCTCGCACGAGGCATCGCCGAAGGCCTGCGGTTTGTATTCGGCCATGCGCTCCTGAGGGCCATCGCGGCCACGACGGCCACTGCCAACCTGTTCAGCGGCATCGCGGCCGCGGTCGAGATCGTCTTCCTTGTGCGAGAGGTCCACGCTTCACCCGGAGTCATCGGTCTTCTCTTTGCCCTGGCGGGAACCGGAGGTGTCGTTGGCGCGTTTGCAGCCGGTCCGATCGCCCGCCAGTTCGGTGGGGCGCGGGCCACCATCATCGGCATCGGCGCCAGCGTCGGCGTCCTTTTGATCCCCCTGACCATGCCGGGTGTGGGGCTCCTCTACTTCGGCTTCGGTATGTTCCTGGTGTCCTTCGCCGCGACGGTCTACAACGTCAACCAGGTCAGTTTCCGTCAGCGCCTATGCCCGGACCGGCTGCTGGGCCGCATGAACGCCACCATGCGTTTCGTTGTCTGGGGCGTACTCCCCATTGGAGCCCTGATCGGAGGTGTTCTGGGCGCAACCCTTGGACTTCGTACCACGTTGTGGATTGGCGCGGTGGGTCAAGCGCTGGCGGTGCTTTGGTTGATCGCTTCGCCGATGCGCCACCTGAGGGACTTCCCCGATGCGTCACCGCCAGAGCGAGGGACGGGCGTGGGGTGACGCATCGGCGCCCGCGCCTGCTACTGGTGGTGCTCAGTGACGCCGACCGGCGGCAACGCCTCGATCTCGTGCTTGGTCAGCTTGACGGTGATGCCGTTGTCGATCGTCTCGACTGCGCTGATCGGGATGGCGACCTGCTTATGGCCCCAGAGATGACCCTCTTGGAGGAGCACGTGCGTGACGTGTCCCTGAGCGGTGTCGATCACGAACCCCTCTACCTTGCCGATCTCACCGTCGCTGGCGTGCACCGGCCCGCCACGCCGTATACCGATCTCTCCCGCTGGGAGGATGTCGCGCGTCTCGACCGCACTGGCCAGTGCGAGCCTGGGATCGGCCCCACCCTCCAAACCGAAATAAGGCCAGTAGTACGCCTCGTGTGCGGCATAGGCGTCGTACCCGCTGCCGCCGGGCAGGAAGTCCGTCTCCTCGGCCGATGGAAGCTGGTCGAACTCGGAGAGGGTGCAGCGCAGGCGTACCTCATCGGTTCCCCCCTCGACCATGTCGAGTGGGACCAGACGGCCCAGCCCGCTGCGGTGCTCGGGCTCAATGACGAGGTGGGTGAGCTCCCGCGCCACCGGATCGACGACGACCCGGGTCACCGCGCCGCAGGGCCCGTCACTGCACATGGCGGCGGCCCCGATCGTGAACGTGGTGTCTGCCATACCGTCCTCCTTTTTCGGTCAAACCCTACCGGCGGGCCGGAGCCTCTCTGATCTCTGTGAGGAACCGCATGCTCGTCACCAGCCGCGCAAGTCGACATCCCAGCGCTCGACGACCTCGTCGCCATCAACGACATAAAGGGAGTCGTGGTAGGCGACGGTCGGGTCGACGTGTGCGGGCAGCACCCGCACACGGTCGCCCACACGCAGGGGGGACGCCGGGGCGAACGTCAGATGCTCGTCGGAGCAGAACCACACCTTGGCTCCCTCGACCGATGGATCACCGTGATCCATGCCGAGCGCCTTCAGCCCGCAGTCGGCCACCGTCCAGCCTGCCGAGACAGAGATCACGGTGGACAGGACCGTCAGCGCCTGGGTGAACGGCAGTTCGAGCTTGCCGTAGGCCGTGTCCATGAGCGCGTAGGAACCGGCTTGAATCTCGGTGGCCCAGGTGTTGAGGTCGTAGGTGCCGGTGCCTCCCGCCGAGATGACGTCGCCGCCCACCGCGCCGGCGGCCAGCAGCAGTTGGCCCATGGAATCCTCCAACATGCCGCTGCGCTTCGCGCGTTCCTCGAGCCCGACGATGTGGCCCTCGTAGCCCATGACGCCGCGCACGTGCAGGCCGGCGGCGCGGGCGTGATCGGCCAGGCGGCCGGCCTCGTCGGGTGGGCAGCCGCAACGGGGGAGGCCCACGTTGACGTCGATCAGTACCTCGGGCACGCTGGCCCGCGCCGCCGCAGCAATCGTGGCGTCGGAGTCGACCGCCAGGGTGACGCGGGCACCGGCGCGAGCGAGCGCACCGAGCCGAGTCGCGTCGGCGACTTCGTTGGCGAGCAGGAGATCCTCGCTCAGGCCCGCTCGAACCATCCCTTCCATCTCGCGCACGGTGGCACAGGTGAATCCGGAGTGGCCCGCTGCGGCCTGGCGCCTGGCCAGGGCGGTGCACTTGTGCGCCTTGACGTGAGGCCGCAACCGAGGGCCCGGCAAGGCGTCGGCCATGGTGCGGATGTTGCCGTCCAGCCGGCGGATATCGACGAGGAGCGCCGGCGTTGTGAGCTCCGAGGTCCGCATACCGGCACGCTACCGAGCACGACGATGATCGGCGAGTGATCGCGGGGTACTCTCCGCGCGTGGACGCGCCGTGGATGGGGGACGCCTGCAGCCTCGTCGAGGCCTTTCGGGCCGGCGAGCTGTCGCCGCTCGAGGCCCTCGACGCCTCTATTGCGGCCATGGAGGCGTCTCCGCTCAACGCCTTCAGCTTCACCGACTTCGATCGGGCCAGGGAGTACGCCCGCCGCGCCGACGTGACGTTGCCCTTCGGCGGAGTGCCCTTCGGCATCAAGGAGCTCGAGAAGGTGGAGGGTTGGCCGTACACGGAGGCATCGGTGATCTTCCGCGAACGGATTGCCGGTCACGACGACACCTCCCTCAGCCGCCTCCGCACCAGCGGGGCCGTGCTCGCCGCCCAGACGACGGCCCCCGAATTCGGAGGCATCAACTGCACCTCGACCGAGCTGCACGGGACGACTCGTAGCCCCTGGAATCTTGCGCGCACGCCGGGCGGCTCATCCGGGGGGACGGCGGCGGCGGTGGCCGGCGGGCTCCTCCCGATCGCCACGGGAAGCGATGGGGGCGGGTCCATCCGGGGCCCGGCGGCGTTCAGCGGTCTGTTCGGCCTGAAGGCGACCTACGGACGAGTCCCGAAGGGCCCGGACGGGACTATTGAGCCGATGACCACCGTCCTGGGGTGCCTCACCCGGTCGGTGCGCGACACCGCCCGCTATTTCGACGTCTGCAACGGATTCGACCGTCGTGACCCGCTGAGCCTGCCCCGGGTGGACGGTTGGGAGACAAACCTCGGCACGCACGACCTTTCCGGCATGACGGCGGTGATTCTCGTCGACCTCGGGATCGCACAGGTGCGCGAGGAGGTTGCCGCGCTCGTGGCGGCGAGCGCCGAGCACCTGGCCCGGGTGGCCGGGCTACGACTCGTCGCGGTGTCACCGACATTGCCGCCACTCCGTGGTGCGTGGGCCATGGCCAACCAGCCTCCCTTCGTGGCCGACCTGGGAGAGAACTATCCCGATCGCATCGCGGAGCTCTCGCCCGAGATGTCGGCGGGGCTCGAAAGCGCCCGCCAGCGCTATAGCCTGGAGCGGGCCGCATCCATTGAGCGGTACCGGCGGCAACTCAACGGAGCGATGGCCGACCTCTTCGACGAGGCCGACTTCGTGTTCTGCTCGACCCATCCCGACGTGGCCTTCGGGGCGGAAGGTCCGCCCCCGGCGACGCTTCCGGGACGGGACCTCATTCACGAGATCGGTTTCGTGCGAGCCATCATGAACCAGGCTGCGCTGACGGCGCCTTCCAATCTCAACGGCAGTCCTGCGATGAGCATCCCGGCCGGTCTAATCGAAGGGATGCCCGTCGGACTGCAGGTGCTGGCCGGCCATCACCGCGAGCAGTTGCTGCTCGACCTGGCGCTGGTGGCCGAGCGCGCCACGCCGTGGCCACTGGTGGCACCCGGCGCGCCCCTGCGCACCGGCTGACGGTCAGGATGCGGCGTCCCGCCACGGGCTCATGTCGAGGCCGGGGTAGCGGGCCTGGACCCCGGCCAGCGTCGCCTCGTTCCAGTACGGGTGGCCGGGCTCGGGCACGCCCATGAGGGCCAGCTGACGTGGCGTCGCCTGCTGGACGTACTTGGACAGCTCGGGGGAGAACCCGCGGAACGGCCACGCCTGGTAGCCGCCCCAGTGCGCCTCGCGGTGACGGAACCCCACATGGAGCATGACGCGGTAGCGGCTCGCGTCAGTGAAGTCGGCCGACCGGTGGTACACGTCGGGACGGTAGGCAACGACCGATCCCGCCGGTGCCGCCGCGTCAGAAGGGTCGGCATAGAGCTCGGCATAGTCGAGGTAGTTCAGCGTGTGCCGTTCGACGGGAATGTCCTTCGTCTTCTGCCAGGAGACGAACCGCGTGGCGCCGTCCTCGGCGGTGACGTCCGTGAGGTAGACGAAGAATTCCACCTGCTGGAACCCGGGTGCATGTCGGGGCACGACCATCATGTGGTTGGGATAGTCGGCATGCAGGAGTTGGTTGTAGCCCGAGGCCTGGTTTGCGTACTTGGCCGTGACGATGCCCATGTAGAGCGCCAGATCCGAGGTGCCGAGCAGTCCTTCGGCGAGGTCGACCACGTTTTTGTGCAGCACGAGCGCGTTGAGGCGCGAGCTGTGAAACGGGAACTCGGGCCACGGCGCGTCCCAGGTGTGCCACTCGCCGGCCTCGGTACCGCCCTGTTCGGTCATCTCGGCTGCGGTGGGGAAGTGGTGGTGCATGGCCTGCTGCGCCTCTTCGAGCTCGGCCGGAGAGAACACGCGGGGCACAACGCACCAGCCGTCGACGTGCCAGCGTTCCTTCAGCTCGGGAGTGAGCACGGACATGACGGCAGGATAATCCCAGGGCCTGCTAGAGTGGTTGTGCCTCGGGTGTTCGCCCCGGCGGGCCCGTTCGAGATTGCGGATCGAGTAGGCCACAATTATCTCGATCGGAGTCTTGTCATCTCTTCCTTCTCAGACCTTGGCGTCCCCGCGCCGTACGCGGAACGCCTTCTGCGCCAGGGGATCACCGAACCCCTCACTATCCAGTCAGAGACAATTCCTCCCGCGCTCGCGGGGAAGGACGTCTGCGGCAAGGCGCCCACCGGATCGGGCAAGACACTTGCCTTCGGCCTCCCCCTGGTGGTCAACGCAACCCAATCACGCCCGCGCCGCCCCAAGGCGCTCGTCCTCGTGCCGACACGCGAACTCGCTTCGCAGGTCCACGAGGTCATCGGGAACCTTCTCGGGCACGACAGCAAGCGGGTCGTCTCCATCTTCGGGGGCATCGGCTACCGCGATCAGGTGCGAGCCCTGCACAAGGGCGTAAACATCGTCGTCGCCTGCCCGGGACGGCTCGAAGATCTGATTGAACGGGGTGACGTCCGCCTCGACGATGTCTCGACCGTGGTGCTCGACGAGGCAGACCGCATGGCCGACATGGGCTTCCTGCCGGCGGTCCGCCGCCTGCTCGACCAGACGGCGCCCAAGCGCCAGGTCCTCCTCTTCTCGGCCACCATCGGACGCGAGGTGGAGTCGATCGTGCGCAACTACCAACGTGACCCCGTGCGGGTCGCCATCGAAGCCACCGAGGAAGCGAAGGGCGACGTGGCCCACCACTTCTGGAAGGTGGATCGGACCGAGCGCGTTGCCATCACGGCCAAGCTGATCGCGCACCATGGTCAGGCCTTCGTCTTCTGTCGGACCAAGCGAGGAGCCGATCGCGTGGTCAAGCAGCTCCAGGCCCACGGCGTGCGCGCCGTTCCCATGCACGGGGACCGCACCCAGGGGCAACGGGAGCGAGCGCTGGACTCGTTCGCCAAGGGGAAGGCCGACGCCCTGGTGGCGACGGACGTCGTTGCCCGGGGCATCCATGTCGACGCCCTGCCGTGCGTGGTGCATTTCGACCCGCCCACTGACCCCGTGGACTACGTGCACCGCTCGGGCCGCACGGGACGCGCCGGCCACACAGGGACCGTCGTGTCCCTGGTGACGCCGGAGCAGCACAAGGACGTCCGTGGCGTGCAGCACGCGCTGGGGCTCGAGCCCGGTCTGTTGGCGCCTTTCTCCGCGCCGATGCCGGCCCCCTCTGCCGGGAGCGGCGGTGCCCAGAAGTCTCGGAAGCTGACGGGCACGGTGAAGTTCTTCAATAGCGACCGGGGTTATGGCTTCGTCGAGTACAAAGGTGGCGACGACCTCTTCGTGCACCACTCGCAGGTCGAGGGAGACGCCCGAAACGGCATCGCCCCGGGATCTACGGTCGAGTTCATTATTGGTGCCGGTCGCAAGGGCGACGAGGCACAAAACGTCAGGGTCCTGTAACGCCTCGGTTTGCGGCGGTTCCGACTAACTCCAGAGGAGTAGCGCCAGCCCCGCTCCGAGTGCCATAAAGAGGCCGAAAGGCAGCGCCGACCGGCGTTCCGCCCGGTGGATGGCAATGAGGGTGAAGCCGACGGCGATTGCCATGAGATTGGCGTAGAGGAAGGCCTGGAAGAGGGCCATGGGGCTCACCCAGGCCAGGCCGAAGCCGAAGACAAGGGAGAGGCGCACGTCGCCGAATGCCATCCAGCGCGGATTCATCAGGTTGACGAGGAAGAACAGAGCGAAGGCGACCAGGCCTCCCAGCGTCGCCCCCTGGAGCCGGTGCCACTCGCCCGTGAAGACGGCGACCGTCACTCCGCTGGCGATGACGGCCGCGGCTCAGCGCGTAGACCATGGTCTTGGGCAGCAGGCGGCGGGTCAGGTCGCAATAGGCCAGCTGGACGAGCCCGATGAGCAACAGCAGGGGCGGCACGGCATTGGGCGACCAGCCGACCTGATGCAACACGTAGGCCGGGAGCAATCCTGACACGATGGCGAGAGCCAGCCAGTGCCCGCGTGTGACCCGCGGTGGCATGTCGTCATCGACCGCAATGGCAGTGTCCCCTGTGGCCGGTGCCGACCGGTTCACGGCGGCCGCCAACTCACGTCGGGTCACCGGGACGAGGAGAAATCCGGCTGCCATGCCCAACGCGGCGCCGGCCAGGAGCAACATCGGGGAGCTCACTGGACGATCGATACCGCGCCGCAGTTGTAGTTGAGGTCAGCCACGACGGCACCGCCAACCGAGACTCCGGCCGCGTTCAGAATGGGACCGAGGACCGAAGTCAGTGTGCTCGTCAGCAGGGTGTCCGCGAGGCCGCTCGCGGTCCCGCTATAGCCCAGGTTCGGCGAGGTGGTCCCAAAAGAGGTGGGGTTCTTGTTGGCCGCGTAGCTCGACGCGGTGGGAGGGACGTAAGCCGAAGGAAACGGCATCAACGGGTTGGACCCACCACTCATGGTCAGGCTGCCAATCGACGATCCGCCCAACGTCACCGCGGCGGTCGCCGTCGTACTGCTGGCGTTGATTGCCGCCGTTACGAAGCCATTGTTCGATCCGGAGCACGTGACTGATGAGAGGGTCGCGGTGCCCTGCGCACCGGTGACCGGAATATCGAGGATGCCTCCCCCGAGTACCCCCAGGTTCAGCTGCAGATCAGCGTTCACCTGGGCCGTGGTCGCCGTTGTTCCCGCCGGGCCAAAGGCAATCTGGGGTGGTTGGACGACCTGCAGGCTGAGCGTGGCGCCGGTTACGCCGGGGAGAGTGAGCGCGGATTGGACGTTGATGGCGTTTGTGCCGTTGGCCAATTCGGCTTCGGTGGTCAGCGTCTGCAGCACGTCGAGGCTCGCCGACAGGCCTTGTTGCGACAGAAATCCGCCGTCACAGGTCGGACCGTTGATCGTGACCAACTGGCAGAGCGTCGCTGACGATCCGCCGAAACTCAGTGACTCCAACGCTGAGTACGCCGTGCACGCCGAAGGCACCGGTGTCGACGAGCAGTTCAATGCCGACTGCTGGGTGCCGATGGCGGTTGTCAGGAAGGAAAGCCAACTCGACGCGGGGAGGCTCGTGGTCAGGATAGTGCTGGGCGTGAGGGCACCAGCGGACGCCGTGATCAACTGTTGCACCGTCACGTAGCTGTTGGCCATCCCTTCGTAGCTCACCGCCATCAGGACGACGCCGGGTTGTCCGCTGCTGCTACCGAGCGTGCTCAAAATCGCATTGAGGACGCCCGGCTGCTGCTGCGGATTGAGGGAGGCCAGGTAGCTGCCGATGGAGAACCCGTCCTCCGGTGTTACGGCGGCGATGCTCGATCTGGTCACGGGACCGGAGCCGCCCATGAAGATACTCGGCACGTTCTGTTTCGCCGTGACCATGACCGCCGTGCAGGGCGGATTGTGAGCCGGAAGTTGTCGGTAGCACCCCTGGCCGGCGGCTGCGTTGGGAATCGTCCACCCGACCGGTGCGGTGGTGCTCCAGTACATGCCCGTTGCTGTCATGGCGACGGCCCCGGCATTGTTGTCCGACTGGGCGTTGGCCAGCTCGCCGCTGAGGTACTGGCTGTAGCTGTCAACCCCGACCCCGCCATTCTTGGAGTAGCTGTCGGCCAGATTGATGTACCGGGCCAGGTCGAGCGCGACCGTATCGGCCAGGGCCTGAGCCTGTCGTGAGCTGTCGACGGTGAATCCGATGTCCACACCCATGGCGCCGCCCCACAGGAGCAGGACCATGCAGATGGCCGTCAGGACAAAGGTGGCGCCCCGCTCGTCACGGCCGCGGGCCCAGCGGGATCGATGATGCTTTCCGGCACCCATTGCCTATGAACTCGGGGTGGACATCTGGAGGACGTCCGTCGAGGAGAGTGTCGATGGCGTAATGATGCCCATTCCTGGAAGCTCAGGGAAGAGCGGGCTCTGGCTGTACTTGTAGGTGACGGTCACGGTCAGACATTCGTTGCTGTGGTTGGACGCGGCAGGGCGCCGGGGGCTGGGCGACACAGGTCAGCGTGGACCCAGAGGTCCCCACCGGTGGGGTCTCGTCCGGTTCCCAGCACTGCCCTTTGCCCATCCAGCCGAGGTCGTTGCCGGCCTGGGCCTCCGCGGTGGCCTGCGCCGTCGCCGAGGCGATGATGCCAGCCCGCGCTCCGTCCGCGGCAGCCTGCGTCACCGTGGACTGCGCGGACAGGATCAGACCGTACGAGATGATGCCGTAGAGCAGCGCGATGAGGAGCACGACGACGAAGGCGAACTCGACCATTTCCGCGCCGCGTTCGTCCTGTCGCCGACTGCGTTGCCTGGGCATCCTCCACGTGCGCGGCCCCATGGCGAAACCCCCTCCTCTGTACCTCGTGCACCCGCACCAACTTCTGAACCAATTCGGCCGGCACGTCGCGGTGATACGTCCGTCTTGATTCTGGGCTGCCAGGTGTCGGCGGTACATAGGACATATGGACCATTTGCCCGTCTCACCAGGGCTCCTGCAGCGGAGAATGGTCAGAAGGACCTATGTACGTTTGCCCCTTCCCGTCGTACCCTCCAACGAAGCCAACGGGCTTGCACGGCGCGTGACGGCTTGCAACACGTTGTACGCCGGTTGAGAGGGGGAGGGTTCTGTGAAACGGCAGACGCTCATACTGGTCATGATCGGAGTGATCCTGTTCATTGCAGGAAGCGCGATCGCCTTTGCCAGTGTGAAGGGAGCGAGCAAGGAGGCGGGATCGGGCGTGAACGTGGCGCCTGCAACCACGTCGGTCGTCGTGGCCAAGGCCAATATCCCGGCCGGGACGACGGGACAGTCCATGGTCTCCAACGGCCTCGTCGCCATTGAGCCCGTTCCGACGAAGACCTATACGACGGCGGACTTGGGCTCGCTCGATGGGTTGTCGAGCGAGGTCCTGACCCAAGCGGTCACGAAGGGCCATGCCTTGAGCTCGGCCGAGCTCACAGCCAGCGCCTCCGCCATTTCCGTGCCGAGCGGCATGGATGCGGTCACGGTGACGCTGACCGGGACGAACGCACTAGCCGGGTATCTGCAGCCTGGCGCCCGCGTCGACGTCTATGCCAACGTCACGAAGGTCTCCACCAACAGCGGCTTGACCTCGACGCTCCCGTTGCCGTGTACAGAGCTGGCGATGGCGAACATCCAGGTGCTTGACGTCCAGAGCACGGCCCCGTCCTTTGCCGGGCACAGGACTGCTGCCGGCAGGACCATCCCGAGCACGGAGACGCTGCTGCTCGCCATGAATCCGAGCCAGGCCCGAGACGCGCAGTTCCTGGCCCAGAACGAGACCCTGTCTGTGGTGCAGACCCAGCAGGACGCGAATCCCCCACCGCTGCAGCAGTGCATCGGCACCGACCAGACCTCGACCGCGCCATGATCAGCCGACGGATTCTCGTCATCAGCCGGTCGCCGGCACTCAGCCGGGCCATTCAGGCGTCGCTCGGGCCGGGCTACGAAGTCGCCACCAGCGCCAACGTGAGTGACGTGGTGGAAGAGGTGCAGGAACAGGGCCCGTTCGACGTGCTCGTTGCCGGTCCGGTCTTCGACAGCCATGCTGGCATGGCCCGCCTGGCGACGTTGCGAGCGGCCGGAGCCGTTCCCGCCATTGTTCTCGCGCTCGGGCCCAAGCCGAAGGCCAACCTAGGTGACATCGTGCGCACGGGCGCCGTCGACCTCGTCGAGTACCCGACCAGCAAGCGGCAGCTCGCCACCGCGCTCAAGCGCGCCTTCGACATCGCAGATGTCTCGGCGTCCAACGACGGCCCAACGCTCCCGGTTGTGGCGCACGGCGTCGTGGTCGATCGGCCCCAGTTCGCCGAGGTCTTCACCGTGGCATCGTCCAGCGGCGGGTGCGGGAAAACCTTCTACGCCACCAATCTGGCGTGCTACCTGGCGGCGCAGACGGGCCAGCGTGTGTGCCTGGTCGATCTCGACCTGCAGTTCGGTGAGGTTTCCACTGCCCTGCATCTGCGTCCCCGGTTCACCATCTCGGACCTGCTGTCCCGGGAACCGGTCGACGAAGACGATCTCGACGAGCACGTGGAGGAGTACCTCGAAGAGCACGAGCTCGGGTTTTCGGTACTGGCGGCGCCGTTCAGCCCGGCCGACGCCGACATGATCGCGCCGAAGGATGTCTACAAGGTCATGGGCGCATTGCGCCGGCATTTCGACTACATCGTGGTCGACACCCCGGCCCAGCTGTCCGAGATCGTGCTGGCGGCTTTCGATCACTCGACGAGGGTGCTGTGCATGGTCACGCTCGACTTGCCGAGCATCCGCAACATGCGGGTGTTTCTCAGCACGCTCGAGAAGCTGCGCATCAACAGCCAGACCATCGGGGTCGTGCTCAACAAGGTCGAGGATGACGTCGGCATCGACATCAACGACGTCCAGGAGGTCTTGGACAACAAGATCGTGTCGATCCTCCCGTACTCACGGGAAGTGATGAGGTCGATCAACAAGGGCAAGCCTGCCCTGGTCTCCGCAGCCAACTCCGACATAGGGAAGAAGCTGGCGGGTGGGATGCACCAGTTCCTGTCGGACGACATGACACCAACGCTCGACTCGGGCTCGGACCCGGCCGAGATCGGGGAGTCGTGTGGCTTCTGGCGGCGGAAGAAGAAGGGCCGCACCGACAAGGTGCTTGAGCTCGAGAGGGCCTGACCAGCATGAACCTGTCCGAAAAGCTCGCCGCAGCCGACGGCACCGCTTCGCCGCCACCCCAGGCTCAACCGCCCGAGGATGAGGGTCTTTCGCCGTGGAATCGTGACCCGGGGCCGCCTGGCGGCGTGGAACGGCGCGTGACGAGCAACCCTGTGGCTCCCGGCGCCAAGGGACACCCCATGCGGCGGGCGGCCGATCGCACCGCTCTTGACTCGGCATGGAAGCAGTCCAAACAGAAGGTCCAAGCCAGGGTCTTGGCCGAGATCGCCCCGAAGGCGGCCGACCTTTCGCCCGACGAGTTGCGCGACAAGGTCCGTTCCACGGTCAATGAGATCCTCGAGAAGGAGGACATCGGGATCTCGCCCATCGAACGTCAGCGCTTCGTGGAGGAGATGCTCGAGGACTCCCTCGGCTACGGGCCGCTCGAGGCGCTCCTGGCCGACGGCACCATCTCCGAAGTCATGTGCAACAAGTACGACGAGATCTGGATCGAGCGCAAAGGCAAGCTCGAGCGCAGCGAGACCGTCTTCAATTCGCCTCATCAGTACCGTCGGATCATCGATCGGATGGTGCACGGAGTCGGCCGCCGCGTTGACGAGTCCTCGCCCATGGTGGATGCCCGGCTCGCCGACGGCTCCCGGATCAACGCCATTGTGCCGCCGCTCGCGCTGCATGGACCGGTTCTCACCATCCGGAAATTCCCGGAGCGAGCCTTCCTCATGGAGGATCTCATCAAGCTCGGCACGCTCTCCATGGACGCCGCCGTGTTCCTGGAGGCCCTGGTGCGGGGCAAGATCAGCCTGATCGTGGTGGGCGGGACCGGCACCGGGAAGACCACGATGCTGAATGTGCTCTCCAATTTCATCCCGGACGGTGAGCGCTTGATCACCATTGAGGAGTCCGCCGAATTACAGATCCAGGGTCAGCACGTCGTGACGCTCGAGACCCGCCCGTCCAATGCTGAAGGGAGCGGAGAGGTCCGTATCCGCGACCTTGTCCGCAACTCGCTTCGTATGCGACCCGACCGGATCATCGTCGGAGAATGTCGCGGCGCCGAGACGCTGGACATGCTGCAGGCCATGAACACCGGCCACGCCGGGTCCATGACGACGGTCCACGCCAACACGCCGCGGGAGCTCCTGGGCCGCCTGGAGACGATGGTCATGATGGGAGGCGTCGAGTTGCCGCAACGCGCCATCCGGGATCAGATCGTGATGGCGATCGGCTGCCTCATCCAGCTCCAGCGGACACCGGCCGGGCCCCGTGTGGTGCACTCCATCACGGAGATCCAGGGAATGGAAGGTGAAACGGTCCTACTGCAGGACATCTTCCATCGGGTCGACATGCAGGAAGGAATGGGACGCTTGGTCCCGACGGGGCTGCGGCCCAAGATCCTCGACGAGCTGGCGCTCAACGGGGTCGAGGTGCCCGCGCACCTTTTCCGGAATGAAGATGGGTCGTCCGGCGCAGGTGGCAGATCCTCGGGTCGCCATCATCGCCCCGCTCGGCCGGGGCGAGCCGTCGAGCCACCTTCCGAAGAGTTGTACGAAATGCTGGCGCGCCGGCGTGACGGAGGGAAGTGAGCCCGATGGTGCCGGCAACCGCGATGGGCACGACGGGTGCGGCGTTGGTGGCGGCGGTCCTCGTCGGCGGAGGGCTGTCCCTGGCCGTCGTCGGTTTGATCATGCGCGTGCGCACGAAGCAGCGCACGTTGGCCGAGATCCTCGACGACACCATGGGGACGGCGGAGATCCCCGTCGAGGTGATCTCCGAGTCCCCCGAGCACGGCGAGCTCTCGGCGCTCACGGTCCGCATCGCCGGGATCTTCGGACGGGTCGACACCCACGGCGCCCTGGAGAAGCGACTGGAGCGGGCCGCCATCCCGCTGCGGGCGGGGGAGTACCTCGTGATCAGTTCCGGCATCGCCTTTGCGCTGGCGGTCGTGATCGGCGTCATGACAGCTTCTCCGATCGGCTCTGTCATCGCCATTGCGCTGGTCACCGGTATCGCCTGGTACCTGCCGTCGCGTCGCGCGGCAAAGCGGATCAAGCAGATCCAGGAGCAGCTGCCCGACGCCTTGGCCCTCATGTCGGCCTCGGTCGAGGGTGGGCAGACCTTCCAGCGCTCCATTGACATGTACCGGCGGGATGCCAAGCCGCCTCTGTCGCAGGAACTCGACCGGGTGATGGCCGAGGTGGCCGTCGGCTCCGACCTGGTGGTGGCACTCGAGAACATGGCCGACCGATCCGGCGTCGAGGACCTCACATGGGCGGTGGAGGCGGTTCGGATTCAGCAGTCCACTGGTGGACGCCTGGCCCCGATCCTCCACACGCTGGCCGACTTCATGCGGACCCGTCAAGAAGTGCGACGCGAGGTGCAAACGCTCTCGGCCGAGGGGCGCATGTCTGGATACGTCCTGTTCGCCATCCCGCTCTTCCTGGTGTGCGCGCTCGAGCTGAAGGATCCTGGCTACCTCCAGCCCATGTTGCACGGCGCTGGCCTCATCGTTCTCATCGGGACGGCAGGGCTGATGGCGCTGGGCTTTTGGATCGTGCGCCGCATGGTCAACATCAAGATCTGAACCAAGGGGGCATTCGTGAACGCGAGCTACATCGTTCCGTTGGTGGGCATCACGCTGATGGCGATCGGCCTGTGTGGCGTCGGTGCTGCGGCCTGGCGCTCGCACAAGATCTCCACCCGGCTCAAGTTCATCCACTCGTTGGGCACCGATGCCGAGCTCTTCGCCGAACCAGCTCCGGTCCTCGAGCGGGTGCAGGCTCCCTTGGTCACCCGCATCTTCGGCCCGGCAGCGCGGGGCTTCAAGAACGTCCTCTCCCGGCTCTACCCGTCCAGCGAAGTCGACCGCGTCCACGCCGATCTCCTCAAGGCTGGTCTGACGGGAACGGTGCGTGCCGAGGAATTCGTAGCCGTGCAGGTGGGGTCTGCCATGCTCGGCTTCGGCCTGGGTCTCGTTGCGCTGGTGAGTGGCGCCGTCAGCGTGAAGACTGGTCTGGCGTGTCTGTTCATCCTTCCCATGATCGGGGGCCTGGCCCCCAGCTACTGGTTACGCCACCGCATCAAGGTGCGGCGCCTGACGGTCCAGAACGACCTGCCCGACCTGCTCGACCTCATGTGCATCTCCGTTGCTGCGGGCCTCGGCCTGGAGCAGGCCATGCAGGTCTCCTGTGCGCGGTTCGAGTCGCCCGTGTGTCATGAACTGCGCCTGACACTGCGCGAGATGGAACTCGGGCTCTCGCGACACGATGCCCTCGAGAACATGAAGTTGCGCACCGACATCGATGACCTGGTGACTTTCGCGGTGGTGCTCTCGCAGGCCGATGCGCTGGGTCTGCCGATTGGCCGTGTGCTGCAGGCCCAGGCGGACGAAATGCGGGATAAGCGCCGCCAGCGCGCCCGCGAGAAGGCGGCGAAGGTGCCCGTCAAGATCCTCTTCCCGTTGGCCCTCTGCTTCCTGCCGGCGATCATGATCATCGTGCTCGGGCCCATAGTGGGGCCGATCAAGCACGCCTTCCACTCGGGCTGAGCGGTCGCCGTCAGTCCCGCGGAGAATTGTCCGTTCTGCCCGGGTCGCACCCCGGTCGCAACAGTGCTGCGACTGTCGTTTGAGGGCAAAAGCATACAATGACCTGGGAGTTTCCGCCGCTTCGCGGTGGAGGTGGAGTCGCACCGGCCGCAAAGTCCGGGCGGAAATGAGGGGGAGAATGGCAAACACAGCCTCGATTCTGTGGCCAAGCGCGCAGCCGTCGCCGGCGCTCGAGGTCGGGAGCGGGCCGGAATGGACGTTCTACACGCAGGTCTCGGTTTCGGGCCCGTCGGTCTGCACCACGGTGCACCGAGGCGAGAGCTTGCGTGGCGCCAGAGCCACGCTCACCAGAGACGATCTTCGGGTGGTGACTGACGACGAGTTTTGTGTTCGGGATGCTCCAGCCCAGCGGCGCGAAGACCGTCAGTGGGGCCCCTGGTCCCTGACACAGCGCGAGCTCGAGGTGCTCCAGCTTCTCGCCGAGGGCGCCACGAACGGTGAGATCTCGCAGCGGCTTTATATCAGTCCGAAGACAACCAAGAACCATCTGGCTGCGATCTTCCAGAAGCTCGACGTGACGAATCGCACGCACGCGCTTGTGCGCGCCGTCGTCATGGGGCTCGTCACCATCGAGTAACAACCGCTTTCGACGCGGAAAGTCCAGCCCAAATGGTCCGATAAGCCTATGGAATGTGGGCCTGCATGGAGCCGACAATGTGCTGGGAGCCCCAATGCGATCCGGACAATCGTCCGGGGAGGTTGGGGCGAGGAGAGGGGAATGACCGAATGACTGAACTGTTTCTCAATGCGTTCTTGGCCGTCCGTGGTTTCCACGCCGGCATGTTCGAGCGGGCACGCACTGAGCGGGGCGCCTCCATGGTGGAGTACGCACTGCTCGTCGGCCTTATCGCCGTCGTGGCCGTTGTGGCCATTGCCGCACTGGGTGGAGGCATCAAGGGCTTGTTCAACACGGCCAACAACTGTGTCGGCAACTCCGCCACCTGCTGAGTCGCCGGCGGCGGCCTCAGCGCAAAGGCAATGAATTCCCTAAGGGAATATTCCCCCTTCCCCATGGGATGACGGTAGGGCTGGGTCGGCTTCGGCGGACCCGGCCCTCCGTCGGTTTTGGGGGGTCGTATTCCGAAACGCAACATGCAGAAAACAGGGACCCGAAGCGAGAGTCGAGCGAGAGCGCGACACAAAGTAATAGGTCAGAAAGTCCTATTTACCCTGTCGCTCCTGTGACCGATGCTTTAGTCGGGAGCCGGGGAGAGCCGGCTTTGAGGGGCAAAGAGGGGAGAAGTTTGATGATCGGATATTTCATGAATGCGTTCGTCACAGTCAGGACTGCGCACGGGGCGATGTTGACTCGGGCTCGCACCGAGCGGGGCGCCTCCATGGTGGAGTACGCACTGCTCGTCGGCCTGATCGCCGTCGTCGCGGTCGTTGCCATCGCCGCGCTCGGCGGGGGCATCACGGGGCTGTTCAACAGTGCCAACAACTGTGTCGGTAACGCCAGCACCTGTTAGTCGGCGGGCGGTCTGACCGCCAGAGAACGGACCACCCCTGAGGTGGCCATGTTGCCGAGAGGCGACCCGGAGGGCCGGATCGAAGGATCCGGCCCTCCGTCGCGTCCGGGGATCGGTCGTCCGTAAGGGTCGGGAGCGGGCGAGGCCGTCGAGCCGAAGTCCCGGTACGATGCAGCCTGCATACGGACGCCCACAGCAGGATTTCATCGTCGGTTCACATAACCGATACGGCGGTGAAATAGGGTCCGGCGAGACTGACAACCGCATCTGGTGTGGAGTGTCGTGTCCGGAAGGTGCCGGGAGTCCCGCCCGGGACGTGACCACGGAGAAGAAGGGGAACACAGGAGAACTCATGAGCTACCAGGCCGAGTACATCTGGATCGACGGGACGGAGCCCACTCCGCTCCTGCGCAGCAAGACCAGGATCGTCGAGGGCGGCAAGGAGCCCGGAATCTGGGGCTTCGACGGCTCGAGCACCAACCAGGCCGAGGGCAACGACTCGGACTGTGTCCTCCAGCCGGTGTTCGTCTGCACTGACCCCTTGCGGGCGGAGGGCGACAAGCTCGTGATGTGCGAAGTCCTGCACCCCGACATGACGCCGCACAGCACGAACACGCGCCGGAAGTGCGCCGAGTTGGCCGAGAAGTACGCAGATCAGGAGCCCTGGTTCGGGATCGAGCAGGAGTACACCTTCTTCCAGTACGGACGTCCCTTGGGCTGGCCCGAAGCCGGGTTCCCCGCCCCCCAGGGCCCCTATTACTGCGGAGTCGGCGGCGACAAGATGCCGGGCCGTGAGATCGTCGAGCGTCATACTGCCGCCTGTATGAAGGCCGGCCTGGGGATCGAAGGGACCAACGCCGAGGTCATGATGGGCCAGTGGGAGTTCCAGATCGGGGTGCTCCCGCCGCCGGCCATAGGTGACCAGCTCTGGGTGGCCCGTTGGCTGCTTTTCCGCATCGCCGAGGACTTCGACGTGTTCGCGACGCTCGAGCCCAAGCCGGTGCTGGGGGACTGGAACGGCGCCGGGGCGCATACGAACTTCTCGACAAGGGCCATGCGGGAGGACGGTGGCTGGGATGCCATCATCGCCGGCTGTGAGGCGCTCGGGAAGCGGGTCGAAGAGCACGTGTCCAACTACGGCATCGGCATCGAGAGCCGCCTCACCGGCGCGCACGAAACGGCCCACTTCACGACGTTCACCTACGGCACCTCTGACCGTGGCGCCTCCATCCGAATTCCGTGGGCCACGGCCAAGAACAAGAAGGGCTGGCTCGAGGACCGCCGCCCCAACGCCAACATGGACCCCTACGTCGTGAGCGGCCTCATGGTCGAGACGGTCTGCGGGGCTGCCGCCGGCGACTGAGCCGCCTGTGATCGGGAACGCCGCTGGTACCGGGACCGCACCACCTGGGGCCGGCGGCGTTTCTCGTAAGGGCGCTAGCCCGGTGGCGCCGGCTGGTCGCTCGGCGCGTGCGCCGCGAGGGCGGGTTCACCGGGTCGGGCGAGTGGTCCGTAGGCCAGCGCTTCCGTGTCGCCTTCGATGTAGCGGCCGACGTCGCCTCCGGCATCGGCCATTTCGTCCATGCCGATGGGACCCTCGGGGCGGCCGGCCAGGAACTGCTGGATGATCGGGTTGTCGGTGGCGACCATGTCCGGCTTGCTGGCGAACTTCACCAGGTTGGAACGGAACAGGATGCCCATGTAGTCCGCGGTCCGCATGACCGACTGGATGTTGTGGGTGATGATGAAGAACGTGGCACCCGTCTCCCTCTGGGCGGTCACGACGAGCTCGTCGAGGTAGGCGACGCGGACCGGATCGAGGCCCGAGTCCGGTTCGTCAAAAAGCACGATCTCTGGTTCGGTCACCATGGCCCGGGCCAGGCCGGCCCGTTTCTTCATGCCGCCAGAGACCTCCCCGGGGAGTTTCTTCAAGTGGTCCATCAGTCCGACCAATTCCGCGTTCCGGTGAACCAGCTCCCGGATGGCGGCCTCGCTCTTGCGCGTATGTTCGCGCAAAGGGAAGGCGATGTTGTCGTAGAGGTTCATCGAACCGAACAATGCGCCGTCCTGGAATAGGACGCCGAACTTCTTTCGCACCTCGTAGAGCCGTTTTTCGCGCAGGCCCACGATCTGATCCCCGTCGACCCAGATCTCGCCGCGCTCGGGGCGGAGCAGCCCGAGGATGTTCTTGAGGAGGACGGACTTGCCGGTGCCGGATGGCCCGAGAATCGCCGTGATCCTGCCCTTGGGCACGTCAAAGGTGATGTCCTCGAGCACGGTGTGGGAGCCGAACGACTTGGTGACCCCACGAATGGAGATGATCGGCTCTCCCGGTGCGATCCAACTCTGCTCCGTGCCCTCGCGCCGCTCGGTCATATGAGGAGAACCCTCACCCGGCGCCAGGCTTGCGCCCCGCCTGAGGGGACGGAGCGCCGGTCAGCCTCCCAGGAGGCCCCCCACCGTCTTGGTTGCCCCTCCGACGATTCCTTGTACAGGGTTCGTCGTGGTCGTCGTCGTGGTGGGGGTCGAGGGCGTCGAAGAACTTGAACCGGATCCGGAGCCTGACGTGGGGATCACACTGCCGAGCCCGATTGACTGCGTCAGGCCGTTCACCCCGCTGGTGACTCCGCCCGTGGTTCCCCCGCCCGAGACGCCACTTGTCACCCCGCTGGTCACGCTGCCGACCACGCCACCGACCGTCGGCCCCAGTCCCCCGGTGACTCCGCTGACCGTCTTTCCGACAGCACCGGTGACGCCACTCACGGTCGGTCCGAGGGCGCCTGTCACGCCGCTGACGGTCCCTCCGAGAGCGCCGCTGGCGGCGCTGACGGCCTGACTGATGCCGCCGGTGGCGCCGTTGACCGTGTTGTTCAGGCCTCCCGCGGCCTGGTTGAGCCCGCCGGCGAGGCCCGTCGTGCCTGAGCCCGTCGCCCCACCACCCAGGGCGCCGCCGAGAATTGACGTGCCTCCACCTGATCCCGTTCCAGCTCCTTTGCCGACGGCCTGTGACCCGCTGCCCCCAGGCGTCCCACCGGAACCGTTGCTCCCTGAGCTGCCGCCGGACGCTGCGGCCGTCCCGCCGAGTGCCAACGCCTCGCCCACGAACGAGCCGCCGCCCGCTCCGCCGCTGCCATGGGGGGATCCCAGGACGAGGGGTGGTGCGGCCAGTGCTGAACCGGGCGACGACGCGGCGCCACTCGGCCCGCTCGAGAGCGCGTGCGGTGCGATGAAGGCGGCCGCGACGGCTGCGCCCGTCACGGCCACCCCTGCCACGGCGTTGCGCATCGCTCCCGAGGCGCCGCCGCTGCTGCTGTTGTGGTGCACGGTCGCGCTGCGGTGCGCAGCTCGGAAGATGGTGCGGCGGATGAGTGCGCCGGTGGCGATGAGGAAGCCTGCCAGCGCTTCCTTCGACTCGGACACCACGGCAAATTCCCGCTTGAGTGCTTGGCGGGCACGCCACAGGAGGGTCTCGATGGTCCCGATCTCCACACCCTCGTGGTCGGCGATCTGCTGATAGGTCCAGCCAGAGCCCTCGCGCATGGCGAGCACGTGACGGTGGCGCGTCGACAGACGGCCGAGCGCCCGGTTCACCAGCTCGCCGTCGACGGCAGCCAAGACCAGTTCCTCGGAGGTGTCCTCGCCGACTACACCCACGGGATGTTGTGCGGTCAGCTCTATGTCGTCGGTCGGCGTGCTGCGGGACCGACGGCGCAGCATGTCGGTGCAGATGTTCCCGGCGATCACGGTGAGCCAGGGGTAGAAGCGCCGCTCGCCGGCAAAGCGGGGGAGGGCCTTCCAGGCGCGGGCGAATGCTTCTTGCGCTGCATCCTCGGCCTCGTGGCGGTCGTTCAGCCGTCGAAGGCAGAAGCGCAGGAGACGCTCGTAGTAGCGCGCGTAGAGATTTCCGAATGCCGCGGAATCACCGGCCTGGCACCGCTCGACGAGCGCGCGATCACGATCGAGGTCAACGTCGTCAGAGAGGCTTGTCAGCTCTTCTTCGCGGAGCGCCAACTGATCCCGTCCCTCCCCCCGTTCGTCCTCCCACTAGGAGCTACCGAACATTATTGCCGTGTTTTTCGGCTTTTCGAAACCTGTCGTGTTGGTTTTCCCCGAACGGGGGTTGGGCAAACATTGCACGGCCAACGCAAACATCTGCACAACAAAGTTGAGAAATCTGTTTGCGAAGTCAGCGGAAATTGGCGTGTACCACCCTCTCGCTTCGCGGTAGCCGCCGGACACGAAGCGGATGACCCGCCCGGTGCGAAGGCCTGTAGGCACGCCAGCCGCAAGGTTCGACGCCACCTTCCGTTTTTCCCTGTGCAGAAGGAACGGGGGAGCGGGCCGCTTGACCCGTTCACGTGCCAGAGGAGGCCTCGGAAGGGGGGACGGCGTTGGATGAGACGGGTGACAGGACGGGCGCCGTAGTCGGTCAGGCACTCGGCACCACCCAGCCACTCAGTCGCGACGACATGGCGCGCCGGCTGGGCACCCCGGGCGGTCGTCCGGGCGCAACGGGGGTACTGCCCCGGCCCAGCCGCCCGGTGACCGACGACGGCAAGATCGCCACAGCGGTACGGGAGACCGGCAACATGTTTGCCACGGCCTTCGAAGCCCTCCGGCAGGCGCCGCTGAAGGGCGTGCCCATCTCTGAATTCTTCGACCAGTGCTGGTTCCTGGCCCGCGTCACCACGCTGCCCCTCATTTTGCTTTCCATCCCGTTCGGCATGGTGATCGCGCTGGAAGTCGGCTCCCTCCTGCAGCAGATCGGAGCGCAGTCGCAGCTCGGCGCGGCCATGGTCTTGGCTGTCGTCCGCGAGCAGGCGCCCGTGGCAACAGCGTTGCTCATCGCCGGCGCCGGTGGGTCGGCCATGTGCGCCGACCTCGGGTCGCGTCGCATCCGCGACGAAATCAGCGCCATGGAGGTCATGGGCGTCAACCCGCTGCACCGCCTGGTGCTGCCCCGGCTTCTCGCCGCCACCGTGGTCGCCGTGCTGCTGGACGCGGTCGTCAGCGTCGCCGGAATCGCAGGGGGCCTCTGGTTCGGCACGCACGCCATCCACATCACGACGAGCAGTTTCTTCGCCACCTTCGGCGAGCTCAGCCAGATGGCCGATCTCGTCATCGCCCTGGTCAAGGCCGGCATCTTCGGCTTCATAGCGGGGATGGTCGCGTGTTACAAGGGCCTCTATTGCAAAAGTGGTCCGAAGGGCGTCGGCGACGCGGTCAACCAGGCGGTCGTGGTGACGTTCATTCTGTCGTTCTTCGTCAACTTCTTGCTGACCGTCTTCTACTTCAACTTCATTCCGCAGAAGGGCCTCTGATGGCGATCGATGCCCCCACGCGGGAAGAGCCCGCCAAGATCGTCTCTGCCGGCAAGGCGATCGGCAGCAAGGCGGTTGAGTCGGGCGATGCCGTCCTCGGGCTGTTCGACGTGCTCTACGCGCAGATGAAGTTCTACGTGCGGATCATCCGCGCCGTGCCGCGCGCCATGCGGTACCCAAAGGAGATCCTCGTCTTGATGTCGGACATCTCCCTGGGCTCGGGCGCGCTGGTTGTCGGTGGCGGCATGTTCTTCGTAGTGGTCTCGATCTCATTCTTCACCGGAACCGAGGTTGGCCTGGAGGGCTTCAACGGCTTGCAGCAGATCGGGGCTGAGGCCTTCACCGGCGTCATCACCGCACTCGCCAACACCCGCGAGATCACCCCGCTCGTGGCCGGAGTGGCTCTGGCCGCGCAGGTGGGCGCGGGGTTCACGGCGCAGCTCGGGGCGATGCGCATCAGCGACGAGATCGACGCGCTCGAGGTGATGGGCGTCAACAGCGTCGTCTACCTGGTGGGCACCCGTGTCTGGGCGGCCCTGATCACGATGATCCCGCTCTACCTGGCGGCGCTCTTCGCCAGTTACCTCGCCTCCGAGCTGGTAGTGACGAAGTTCTTCGGGCTGTCGACCGGCACCTACACGCACTATTTCCGGCTCTACCTGCCGCCGCTCGACATCTTCTACTCCTTCCTCAAGGCGATGGTGTTCGCCGTGATTGTGACGTTCGTGCACTGCTACTACGGCTACAACGCGACCGGCGGTCCGGCCGGTGTCGGTGTGGCTGCCGGGCGGGCCATCCGCCTCTCCATCATCCTCGTCGTGGTCGTGAATCTCTTCATGTCACTGATCCTCTTCGGTGGCGTCAATGCGACGGCCAGGTTGGTCGGATGAAGAGGCTTCTGCGCATCGTCGTCAGCGTGGTCGTGGTGTTCGGACTGGTGTTCGGAACCGTCACCCTCGTGCGTCTGGCCAACGGAGACTTCGCTGGCGACTACACCCTCAGCGGCACGTTCCCCCGCGCCGGAGAGGGCCTCAACCCCGGCTCGGCTGTGGTGTTCCGCGGCGTGCAGGTAGGTCGCGTCTCAACGATCTCGCTCGACCACAACCTGGCCCGGATCACCGTCCTGATAGAGCCGTCCTTCAAGGTGCCGAGCACCGCGACGGCGACGGTGGAGCCGGTGAACCTGTTCGGCGCCGAGCAGGTTGCCCTGTCCACACCTCACCGCAACACCGATGAAGGGCCCTATCTCACGCCGGGCGCCTCGTTCGCCCACGCCGAGAGCAGCGACGAATTGGGAGACCTCTTCGCGGCGGCCACGCCCCTGCTGAACAGCATCGACACCACCAATCTGTCCACCGTGTTGGGAGAGCTGGCGCAGGCCTCGCAGGGCGAGGGACCCAAGATCGCCGCCTCCATCAGCGCGGGGACCCAGTTGGCCGGGCTGCTCGATCGGACCCTCAACAGCCAGATTCTCGCACTGCAGTCCTTCGCCAGGTTTACGCAAGCGATCGCCCCGGCGGCCGGAGACCTCAACAACCTCAACGCGGAGATCAACGCAGGTCTGCCCTCGTTCAATGCGGAAGAGGCGGACTACGAGAATCTCCTCAACACGCTGATCCCGTTCTCCAACCGACTCGCCACGCTGCTGTCGACGTACCACCCCGACATCGCGACCATTCTGGAGTCGGGCGACAACGTCTCGCGGGTGCTGCTGGCACAGCAGGGCTCAATCGGTCAGGTGATCAACGGCGCCTACCACTACTTCCAGAAGATCGCAGAGGGTGCGGCTGGACTGACCAAGTTGCCTGACGGCAGCACGTACGCCTACTTCAACACGTTCATCCTCTTCAGCGACGTGAACAGCCTGGTCTGCAATCTGATCGCGCCCCCGACGGGTGGTATGTCGTTCCTGCAGCCGATTCAGCAGGCGCTGGCGGGGACCGGCTCTGCGTTCAATTGCTCCTCCGAATTCGTGACGTTCAATGCGCTGCAGGGCAGCTCGGCGCCGGCGCCGGCGACAGCGCCGGCCTCACAACCGTCCGCTTCCACGACGTCGGGTGCCAACAGCGCTGCCGCGGCCGCGGCCACCCAGGCGTACGGCATGATCGGGCAACCCGATCAGTCCACGCCCACCAACCTCGGCGGCATCATCACCCAGCTTCTCGGGGGACTGTGATGAGGGTGTTGCGGCACTTCCCCAAGTCGGCCTTCAAGTTCGCCCTCTTCGCCTTGGTGTGCCTCGTCCTGCTGGCAGGGCTGGCGGTCAAGATCGGGAACGTCTCGTTGTTCACCAGCCGTCACACGATCAACGCGCAGTTGAGTGATGTGACCGGCCTGGCCAGTGGTGACAACGTCAACATCGCAGGCGTCCCCGTGGGCCAGGTGTCGAGCATCGGCGTGCAGCACGGGCACGCACTCATCGCTTTGAGTATCAACAACACGGTGACCCTCCGCCGCTCGACGGACGTGGGAATGCGGTGGCACAACGTGATCGGGCAGAAGGAGATTGAGCTTTTCCCGGGCCGCGGCGGTCCGCTCCTGTCGCCCGGGTCCACCATCCCGCTCACGCACGACGTGACCGACGCCAGCATCGACACGTTCTTGAACTCACTAGGCCCGGTCCTCTCCTCCATCAACGCCAAGGAAGCGAACGCGTTCGTCGAGAACGTGTCCGGTGCGCTGGAGGGTGACACCGCCGAGATCAGCCAGCTCATCAACAGCGGAGCCACCGTGTCCTCGACAGTCCAGGCGCTCGACTCCCAGGTCGGCCAGATCATCGGGAACCTGAACCAAGTGTTGACGGCGCTGGCCTCGCGCACCGGCGACATCGATTCGCTGGTGACCAACCTCCAGACCGTCTCATCCGCCCTGGCGTCCAAGAACTCGTTGCTCGACGGCGTCGTCGGCAACCTGTCGCTGGTGGCGACCGACCTGGCCGGTCTGATCGGGAACAACCACGACACGATCTCGAACACGATCGACAACCTGCAGGCCGTGGCCGCGGACGTCCAGAACAACCAGCAGAACCTGGCGAACAGCCTCTCGAGCCTCGGGGCCGGTCTGGCGCCGTACATCCAGATCTCCCAGTGGGGGCAGTGGTTCGCAGTGGAGACCATCTACACCTGCCTGGCCGGCCAGTCGGTCTGTCCGTACTACCAGCCCGGCAATCCGCCCGCGGGTTCCGGGCCCTTCGGGAGCCCCCCGCTCCCGGCCCCGCTCTCGGGCGTGACCACCCCGGGACTGCCGAGCAGCTCATCCGCGTCGAGCTCGTCGAACGCCAACGGTTCCACCTCCGGCAGCGACCCGCTGGCGGCATCGAGCCTCGGACTGAACCTGCAGGCGGTGCGTGGGGCCACCACGGGAGGCTCGCAGTGAAGGCGGTGACCGAGCGCAACCCCAAGGTGGTCGGCATTGTCGCGGTGATCGTGATGTCTGCCTGCGTGTTGGCGATCCTGTTTCTCAATCGAAGCTTCTTCAGTTCGGGTTACACCATCGAGGCGCGCTTCGCCAACGCCGCGGGCATCGCCAAGGGCACCGAGGTGATGGAGGCCGGTGTCAACGTCGGGACGGTCAGCTCGGTCCAGGTCCACGGCAATGCCGTCGACGCCCAGCTCTCGGTGAATCGCTCGGTGGTGCTGCCGCACACCACGACGGCGGCCATCGAGGTCGAGACGCTCCTGGGCGTGGTTGACGTGACCTTGAAGCCGGTCAGCGGCTGGGACGATCCGCTGCGGCCGCAAGCACTCATCACGGACACGTCAGTGCCGACCGAGTTCTACGAGCTCCAGAACACCGCCCACTCGCTCCTCTCCAAGACAAACGCCAACGCGCTGAACAGTCTCGTGACGTCCCTGGCCACCATCAGCAAGGACAAGCAGACGCAGGTGGCCCAGATCATCTCCGGCCTCGGCGCGCTCACGACGACCGTCGACCAGCGCTCCGGTCAGGTGTCCCAGCTGATCGACTCGGCGAACACGCTCTCGTCGACGCTGGCCGGCCGGGACCAGCAACTGCTCTCCATCATCAACAACCTCGACACGGTGTCCACCGGTCTGGCGGCCAACAACCAGAACCTGTCCAACCTCATCACGAACGTCGACGCCATGGCCGGCCAGACCAACAGCCTGGTGAGCCAGGATTCGCCCGCCCTCAACTCGTTGCTCAAGAGCCTGCACTCCGATCTCACCGTCGTGGGCCAGCACCAGGAAGACCTGGCCGAGGGCGTGAGCTATCTGGGCAGTGCGCTCAAGGGGTTCCAGTCCATCGCCTACAGCGGGTCGACGCCCGTGCCGTGGGGCAACATCTTCGTCAACCCGGCGTCGCTGACCAACACCTTCGGCGTCATCGGACCGTGCGGGGCGTTCGACCAGGTTCTGAACCAGGTGCTGGGACCGGACCCCGCGCCGTGTGACGACCAGACGGGCCCGTTGCCAGGCGAGGGATCGAACGCCAGCCAGGGGACCACCGCGTCTCCCTCGTCGGGCTCGTCCGCGACGACGTCGACGTCCTCGCCGTCGTCGACCGGCTCGTCGTCGAGCCCGCCCGCCGCGGGAAATGAACTGACCGGGCCGAACTCGGGGCTGGGTGGGCTGTCCCAGCTGATCAGCCCGCTCCTGCAGGGGATCGGGTGATGGGCCAGCTGCGCGCCGCGCTCACCTCGAAGGCTGTCCGCTTCGCCCTGGCCGGCGTGGTCATTGTCGCCGCCGTCATCGTGGGGGTCGAAGTGACGAAGGGTCCGGCGACCTACCGGATCAACGTCGTGTACCCGAGCGCGCCGGGACTCTTCACCGGGGCCGCCGTCGACGTCCTCGGGGTCAAGGTCGGCACCGTCACTGACGTGCAGAACGTCGGTGACAAGGTCGACGTCGCCGTGGCGGTGGACCAGGCGACGAAGATCCCTTCGTCGGCCTTTGCCTCACTCGTCGCGCCCCAGTTGCTGGGTTCACCGGATGTCGATCTCAACCCCGGCTACACCGGAGGTCCGACCCTGGCGGCCGGCTCGACCATCCCGCCGGATCACACCGCCGTCCCCGTGTCGACGGACGAGCTGCTGAAGGAATTGCAGAGGACGCTCAATGCCATCAACCCCCACGCCGTGGGCAACCTCGTCAGCAATCTGGCGACCGACCTCGACGGACAGGGCGCGAGCCTCAACAAGCTGATCGCATCGGCGGCCGGGACGGTGCAGCTTCTGGCGAACAAAGGGAACGACCTCGGGCAGCTCAACGGCACGCTGGCCCAGCTCACCGGGACGCTCGACACCGACACGAACCAGATAGAGCAACTGGTTGAGCAGTACGACACGGTGTCGACAACGGTGGCCCAGCATTCGGGCCAGCTCAACGACGCCATTTCGCAGCTGGCGGGGGCGAGTTCGGGCCTGGTCAGCCTGCTGGTGCCGAACCTCCAGCCGCTGGAGGCGGACGTGGGCACCGTCACGACCGTCGGCCGCACCCTCGATCGCAACCTGTCCTCGGTCGACGAGATCCTGCAGAACGGCAACAACCTCTTCCAAGGGGCCAAGCGCGCCTACGACCCGAACTACAACTGGCTGAACCTGAACCTCGCCACGGCGCCCGGTGTGACCGGTGCCTATATAGCTGGCCTCCTGCGAGACCGGCTCGCCGGGATCTGCCGTCGCATCGTGGCCAACCACTCGAGCGGCCTGTCCGCCGCGGTGCTCGCAACCTTGAATCAGTGTGGCAACCCCTCGTCGGGATTCTTCGATCCTCTGCTCAACGACATCCCGACCATCCTGAACACGCTGAGCGGAGGGAGCGATGCCGGCACCGCGCAGTCGCTGCTCCAGCAGGGCGTGTCCCAGATCGCCAACGCCGCGCAGGGGTCCACGGCGGCGCCGTCGGCCCCGGCCGCGCCGACGCCGGCCCAGAAGAGCCCGGCATCGACCACGACGACGACCACGACCGTGCCCAATTCGACGACCACCACCACGGCCCCGTGCGGACTCCTCGGGGTCGTGCTCGGTTGCCCCGGGAGCTCGGATTCCGGATCGGGCTCGAGCTCGTCGAGCTCGGGGCTCGGGGGACTGTTGTCCGACCAAGTCACCCATGCGGCGAGCCAGTCCGCCGCGACGCTGGACGTGGCCGCACCATCGACGCCCTCGGCCAACGCCGATCCGACACTCACCGCCCCCGCGGCTTCCCTGTTGCCCCCCCTGCCCCAGGGGCCGAGAGCTGTCCACCGCGCGCATGCGCACCGGGGCCTTCTCGCGGGTTGGGCGCACGACGTGGCGGGGTGGTTCTGATGAAGGCCCCGCACACCCGGTCGTCGGCGATTCGACGTCTCGCGATGCTGCCGCTCCTGGCCGCGCTGGTCGTTGCGCTGGCCGGGTGTTCAGTGTCCGGCGGCGGCAGCCAACGCACGGCGACGGCGGTCTTCACGGACGTCGGCGATCTCGCCAGCGGCGCCCAGGTGCAGTTGGCCGACGTGCCCGTCGGCTCGGTTCGCTCGATCGCGCTCGACGGAAACGAGGCGAAGGTGACGCTGGCCTTCGACGGCGGTGTGCGCATCCCGGCCAACGTGAACGCTGCCATCAATCGCACGACGATCCTCGGTGACCAGTTCGTGCAGCTCAGTGTCCCCAAGAACGAGACGGGAACCGCGGCCGCCACGGCCCCGCAGCTGGCCGACGGAGCCCGCATCGCCCACACGTCGCTCGTTCCGGACGTGGAGCAGTTCGTTGCGGCCGGATCGCAGATCTTCGGGGCCATCTCCACGACGGAGCTCGAACAGATCATTGAGGCGGGTGGCGAGGGCTTTACGGGGCAGGAAGCCTCCCTCAAGGCCTTCCTCACCGATCTGACCGCGGTCGCCAACGGGTATGCGCAGCACACGAGCGACATCACCCAGGCGGTCAACGGCCTCAACAGCCTGAGCGCCTCGCTGGCCCCCACCACCGGCGCCACCGCCACGGCGCTCTCCAACCTGTCACAGACGGTTGCCATTTTGGCCCAGAACTCGTCGCAGTTCGAAACGCTGCTGCAGTCCCTCGACGACCTGTCCTCCCAAGGGCGCAGCCTTCTCGAGAACTACTACCCCCAGATCGTGACCCAGCTGCAGACGCTGCAGGCCGTCAGCAGCCAGTTGGCGCAGCATCAATCCGATCTGGCTGGGCTCCTGTCCGAGATCCCGGCGGCCGACAGCGCCCTACCCCAAGCCGTGCGAGGCGGCTATGTCCAGCTCTACGAGAACATCATCGTCTGCGGCATCCCGGGCCTGGGCGAGGACAGCACGCCCGCCTTCACCTGCGCACCGAGCTCGGCAGGGGCGAATTCCTCATGATCAACCGTCGCCTCATTGTGAACCTGGTCGCGTTCTTCGTGGTGAGCTTCGCGCTCGTTGCCTACGGCGTCGTGAACCTCCTCGGCAACCCGCTGCAGAGCCCAACGATGCTCACGACCCGGTTCGCCGACGCGTCCGGGCTCTACCCGGGCTTCGAGGTCGAGCTGAACGGCGTGCCCGTCGGCACAGTGACGTCGACGGCGTTGACCAAGACCGCGACCAGCGTGACCATGAGCATCAACCCTGGGACGACCGTGCCCGATGACGTCCAGTCCTCGGTCCAGATCGCCAACGACCTCGGCGAGCAGGTCGTCAATCTGGTCCCGTCCCACGGTGGTGCGGCGCCCGCGTTGGCCAGCGGCGCCACGGTGCCGGCTGCACCAGACCAGGTACCCGCCAACGTCGGCGCCGTCGTCGCCTCGGCCACCCGTCTGCTCCAGGCGATTCCGGGCGGCGACCTCAACAAGCTGATCGGGGAGCTGGCGACGGCGTTGTCGGGACAGGCCGGCAACCTGCGCACCCTCATTAGCGCGGGGACGACCTTCTCGAAGGAGTTCGTCGCCTATCAGCAGCAGTTCACCGAGCTCCTGGCCAACGCACCTCCCTCCCTCGATGCGATCACCGCGGTCGCGCCCGAGCTGCGGCAGGACCTGGCCAACACCGCGGCCCTGGTCCAGGTGCTGGCCGAGCAGAAGACCGGGCTCCACACCCTGCTCACGTCAGGTTCGTCCGCGTTCAATGCCGTCGACAAGCTCCTGACGTCACAGTCGGCCAACCTGGGCTGTTTCCTGCACGACAGCGCCGACATCCTCTCCAATGTCGCCGAGCCCACCAACCTGACCAACCTGTCGCAAGGGCTCGCGTACAACACATACTTCTTCGGCGCCGTCGACCGCATCGCCGTGCAGGGTGTGGCCAAGCCCACCACGACGGGAGGGTCGGACACCAACCAGACGTTCCTGCGGACCCGCCTGCTGATTCCCCCGGTCCTCGACCAACAGGCACAGTCCTACGGCACGGCGAACAGCATCCCCGACACGCTCCCCGGTGCCGGGTGCGTGACGGCGTTCGGCAACGGGGTCGGCCCGGCGACCCAGCCGGGCTTCACGCCCGCCGCCGGAGGCTACGTCGTGGCCCCCTCGGCCCAGGAGGCCGACGTCGAGGTCGCCTCGGCAACGCCGGCCGCGCCGGTGACCAGCGCTTCGTACCGCGAGCCGGCCAACCGCCAGGCACCGGTGCTGGCGCTCGGCGGGTTGGTGGTCCCGGCTCTGTTCCTGGCCTGGGGTGCCCGCCCCTCGCGCCGGCGCAGCCGCCGGCGGGCCTGAGAGATGTCACGGCACGCCGCCTGGTGCGCCGGAAGCAGTGAGACACGGAGGGAGAACGGAGAGACATGACCATGACGGAAGAGACTGACAGTGGAGTGAAGGTGGTCGGTGCCACCGCAACGGACGACGAAGGACCAGCGACAGCCGAGTCGTCGCGCCGGGAGAGGACGCGGCGCCGCGGTGCGGGCGACCGCACCGTCCCGAGCAGGCGGGCCTTCCGCCTGGTCAGCCTCATCGCCGCGCTCGGAGTCGCCGGCACACTGGTATTCGGCGTTCTCTACACGACCAAGAGCAGCAACGGGCCGGTGCAAGACCCGGCCGTCGTGAGCGCGTCCCGGGCCTTCCTGACCGACTTCTTCAACTTCAACGCCAAGACGGTCGATGCGGACTTCAACGCCGTCAGCGACATGGCGACCGGTGCGTTCGCCACCCAGGCGCAGCAGTTCTTCAACGCGTCGATCCGCAAGGCGCTCGAGCAGGCCCTGGCCGAATCGCGAGGCCAGATCCGCTACGTGGCCGTCCAGTCCGAGAATCAGGCGGCGGGCACCGCGTCGGTCTACGCCGTCGTCGACCAGACCTACGTGAACAACAAGATCAGCTCGCCCCAGGCCGACGTCGTCCGCCTGATCGCGGACCTGACGCGGGTCGGCGGCGTGTGGAAGATCTCCGACGTGACCGTGCTGGAGGGTGCCACACCCGCCAGCGCTGGTAGCGCCTCGGGGTCGTCGGGCTCCAACGTCCCCGGGCAGTAGGCGGGCCCGTCGGGCGTAGGATGGCTCCGGGCTGCGTGCGGGTCTGTGGTTGAAAGTCGAGGCCAGTCGCAGGCAAAACGACCCACGTAAGGCGACTTGTGGTCGCTGAGCATGGTGCGGCTTAGAGGTAAGTCCTGCCCGCTGCGCCCCCGGCTGTCGGGGGCGGGTGGAGACGAGGCGATGCGCGCCACCATGGTGCCGTTGGGTAGGGCGGCTCGCCGCCTTACCGCCGGGGCCGGCGCGTCACCCTCGCGGCAGGCGAGTGTGGGGTCAAAGACCAGGTCAGCCGCACGCAGCCCCCTTTTGAGGTGCTGACCCGGCGGCGGCTCCGGTCCCGCTACGGCCGGTAGGATCGTTCTCCCATGAGTGTGTTCACGAAGGTCCTGCGCGCCGGCGAAGGCAAGAAGGTCAGGAGGCTGGCCGAGCTCGTCCCCCTGGTTGGGGACCTCGAGCCCGAGATGCAGGGCCTGAGCGACGAGGCCCTGGCGCACAAGACGGTGGAATTCAAGGAGCGCCTCGACCAGGGCGAGACCCTCGACGACCTCCTCGTCGAGTCCTACGCGGTCGTCCGCGAGGCCGCCTGGCGGGTGTTGGGCCAGCGTCACTTCGACGTGCAGCTGATGGGGGGCATGGCCCTGCACTTCGGCTGGATCGCAGAAATGAAGACCGGCGAAGGCAAGACGCTCGTCTCCACGCTCCCGGCCTATCTCAACGCCCTCGACGGCCGCGGCGTGCACATGGTGACGGTGAACGATTACCTGGCCACCCGCGACGCCGAGTGGATGGGGCGGGTCCACCGCTGGCTCGGCCTCACGGTCGGGCGGATCGGTGCGGACATCGACGACCCCATCCTCAAGCGGGCCGCCTACGCCGCAGACATCACGTATGGGACGAACAACGAGTTCGGCTTCGACTACCTGCGCGACAACATGACGCGTAGCCGGGATCTCATGGCACAGCGCGAGCATGCGTTCGCCATCGTCGACGAGGTCGACTCCATCCTCATCGACGAGGCCCGCACGCCCCTCATCATTTCGGGACCGGCGGACGAGGCGGCGCAGCTCTACTACCAGTTCGCCTCCATTGCCCGCACTTTGACCCGGGACGTCGACTACGAGGTCGACGAGGAGAAGAAGACGGTCGTCCCTCTCGAGGCGGGGATCGAGAAGGTCGAGCAGGCGGTCGGGGTCGAGAACATCTACGACGCCGTGTCGGTCAACTACGTCCATCAGCTGACGAAGGCCCTCACCGCCAAGGACCTCTACAAGCGGGACAAGGACTACCTCGTGCAGGGCGGGGAGGTGAAGATCGTCGACGAATTCACCGGGCGCACGCTCGAAGGGCGCCGGTGGTCCGACGGTCTCCACCAGGCCGTCGAGGCCAAGGAGCGCGTGGCCATCAAGGAGGAGAACCACACCTGGGCGACGGTCACGCTGCAGAACTACTTCCGCCTGTACGACAAGTTGTCGGGCATGACCGGTACAGCCGAGACAGAGGCGGGCGAGTTCGCGGCGACGTACGGCCTGCCCGTGGTGCCGATCCCGACGAACAAGGAGATGTGTCGTCTCGACGAGTCAGATCTGGTGTTCAAGTCCGAGGAGGCCAAGTTCAACGCCGCGGTCGACGACATCGTCGAGCGCCACGAGCTCGGCCAGCCCATGCTGATCGGCACGGCCTCGGTGGCCAAGTCGGAGCTGCTGTCCCGCCTGCTCGAGAAGCGGGGCGTGGCCCACAACGTCCTCAACGCCAAGCAGCACTTCCGCGAGGCTGAGATCGTGGCCCAGGCCGGTCGGCGGGGCGCGGTCACGGTCGCCACCAACATGGCCGGCCGCGGTGTCGACATCATCCTCGGCGGCAACGCCGAACTGCTGGCCCAGCACGAGCTGGCGGCCGAGGGAATCGACGTCGCCAGTGACGAGGGAATGGCCGAGCTGGAGCGCCGGCAGGCGGCGGTGGAGGCCCGGTGCCGGGCCGAGGGCGAGGAGGTGCGCAAGCTCGGCGGGCTGTACGTGCTGGGGAGCGAGCGCCACGAGAGCCGGCGTATCGACAACCAGCTCCGCGGTCGGTCGGGCCGCCAGGGCGACCCGGGGGAGAGCCGCTTCTACCTGAGCCTCGACGACGAGCTGCTCCGCCTGTTCGCCACCGGGGCCATGAGCTGGGTCATGGGGCGGACCCTGCCCGACGACGTGCCGATCGAGTCCAAGACGGTGGCCAAGGCGATTGAGCGGGCGCAGAACACGGTCGAGGCCCGCAACGCCGAGATGCGCAAGGACGCGCTCAAGTACGACGAGGTGATGGATCAGCAGCGCAAGGTCATCTACGAGCGCCGGCTGCAGATCATCGACGGCGACGACCTCGAGGAGCACACCGAGGACCTGCTGGCCGGCGCGGCGGAGAAGGTCGTGGCCGAGCACTGCCCGACCGAGTTCGAGGAGGACTGGGACCTCAAGGGCCTGGTCGACTCGGTGGGGCAGTACTACACGACCAAGTTCACCGTGACGGACCTCGAGCAAGCGGCGACGACCGAGGACCTGGTCGAGTCCATCGTCGAAGAGGGGCTCGACTTCTACGAGAAGCACGGCGAGGCGATGCCGGGTGGCTCCGAGACCATGCGGCAGATCGAGCGCGATGTCTACCTGCAGATCATGGACGCACGCTGGCGCGACCACCTGGCCGAGATGGACAACCTGAAGGACGGCATCCACCTGCGCTGGACGGTGCAGGCCGACCCGCTCAACGCGTGGCAGCAGGAGGGCTACTCCATGTTCGGCCAGCTCCTCGAAGTGGTCGACAACGACTATCTCCGCTACATCCTCCACGTTGAGGCGATCCAGCAGCCGGCGAGCGAGCCCGACCTCGACCGGGCGGTCTACGCCGCCGCCGAGGACCCGGTGGCCGAGACGGGGGCGATGGCCTCGGCGCTGCTGGCCGACCAGGGGACCAACGTGCCCACGCAGACCGCCGTCCTGCCTCGGCCCACCGAGGCCGGCGGCAACGGGCGGGCCGGCGGCGGCAAGACGCAGATCAAGCAGCCCAACGCGCCCGACCCCGACGCCCTGGTGCCGATCGTCAAGGAGCAACACGAGAAGATCGGCCGCAACGAGCCCTGCTGGTGCGGGAGCGGCAAGAAGTTCAAGTTGTGCCATGGCGCCGCCTGACGGGCCGTCGGCCGACCTCCCCCGCGACTTCACATCCGAGCTCGGAGCGCTGGGGGAGCGGTTGGCCGAGGCCGAGCGCTATCTCGGACGCGAGAAGCTCGAGGTGCGCCGCGCCGAGCTCGAGGCAGAGGTGGCCCGCTCCGATCTGTGGGACGACGCCGACAACGCGCGCGCAGTCACCAAGGAGCTCGGTCGCGTCTCGGCCGATCTGGATCAGCTCGACACGCTGCGTCGCGCGCTCGGGGACGCGGAGGCATGGCGCGAGCTCACGCAGGAATCGGCGGCCGCCGGGGGCAGTGACGCCGCGCTCGACGCGGAGCTGGTGGAGATGGTCGACGCGCTGGGCACGCGGCTGGGCGCGCTCGAGCTGCAGTCGCTGTTCTCCGGTGAGTACGACGAACTCGACGCCGTGTGCGAAGTGCACGCCGGTGCAGGCGGGACCGACGCCCAGGACTGGACCGAGGTGCTCCTGCGCATGTACCAGCGCTGGGCCGAGCGGCGCGGCTTCACGGTCGAGGTGGATGAGGCGACCGAGGGACAGGAGGCCGGCCTGCTCTCGGCCACGTTCATCGTCCACGGCCGGTTCGCCTACGGGCTGCTGGCGACCGAGCGCGGAGTGCACCGGCTGGTCAGGATGTCACCGTTCGACTCCCAGCACCGCCGCCAGACCAGCTTCGCCTCCATGGATGTCACGCCCTTCCTCGAAGACGTGTCGTCCGAGGTGGAGATCGACGAGAAAGACCTGCGTATCGACACATACCGGTCCTCGGGGGCCGGGGGCCAGCACGTCAACAAGACGGACTCCGCGGTGCGCCTGACCCACCTGCCGACCGGCCTCGTGGTCTCGTGCCAGAACGAGCGCAGCCAGCACCAGAACAAGGCCAAGGCACTGCAGATCCTCGGAGCCAAGCTGGCCGACCGGGCCCGCATGGAGCGGCGCGCCGAGCTCGACGCGTTGAGCGGCGACCGCGTCGACAACGCGTGGGGGAACCAGATCCGTTCGTACGTGATGGCGCCGTACCAACTCGTCAAGGATCTCCGCACGGGCTACGAGACGGGCAACGTCGACGCGGTGCTCGACGGCGACCTCGACGCGTTCATGGAAGCCGAGTTGCGTCGCCAGCGCGAGGGCAACGCATAGAGGCAACCTCCGAGCGCGCGCAACGGGCACGTTGCCGCGCGGTTGCGCGATCGTACGCATGGCGCGCGGACAACGGATGGGTCGCAGCGCACGTGGTTCGCGGCGGCGAGCCGGCCTGCGGCGGGCGTCGCATCCACCGGCGCTCGCCGTCGAACATGTCAAGCGGAAGGGGACCACGTGCGTCGCCGCCGACCCGAGCGCGCAGGCGGGCCGAAGCCAGTGTCGCATCCGTCTCCCGACCGGCGTTCGCTGGTGCACGTGCGCCGTCTCGGCCCCGACTCGCCCGCAGGTCCCACCCCTCCGGTGGCGCCCCGCCCGCTCCCGGCCGCGGCGGCCGGCGGTCACCGCCGGACACCGCTGACCTGCCGCGACGTCGATCGAGGGCCGGCGCCGCCCGGATTCCCGGCGCCCCCCTCGTGCTCCCGCCACCCGGTGCGACGCCGCGCCCGCGCCCGCGCCGGAGCCGGCGCGCCGCGCACGCGGGCGATCGTGGCGCGTCGCCCGTTGGGCACGGGCCGTGCCGCCTTCCGGCGGCCGCCGCGCACAGCGGCCGTCCTGGCCGGGTGCGGACGTGTCGGACGCGGTGGGGTTGCTGCATGATCCGGACGGCGAGAACGCTGTGACCTGCGCCGGAGTCGCTGACCCGAAACGGAAACACGGAGTCGTTAGGATTGTGCGGTGCCCTGCCTGCGCCGGCTGGGGCGACACTTCTCCTGCCGATGATCCGATTCGAAAACGTCACCAAGACCTATAAGGGATCGACGGTCGCCCTGCGCGACATCACCGTTGAGATCGAAAAGGGTGAGTTCGTCTTCCTCGTCGGCGCGTCCGGATCCGGGAAGACCACCTTCATCCGGCTCCTCCTGCGTGAGGAATTGCCCGACGGGGGTCAGATCCTCGAAGCCGGCCGCAACATCGTGGAGCTGCCGAAGTGGCGGGTGCCTTACCTGCGCCGCAACATCGGCTGCGTCTTCCAAGACTTCCGTCTCCTGCCGAACAAGACCGTGTTCGAGAACGTGGCCTTCGCCCTCGAGGTGATCGGGCGGCCCCGCCACGTCGTGGCCAACCAGGTGCCCCAGGTGCTGGACCTCGTGGGCCTGGCCAACAAGCGGGACAACCTGCCCAACGAGCTCTCGGGTGGCGAGCAGCAGCGGGTGGCCGTGGCCCGTGCCTTCGTCAACCGGCCGCTCATCCTGCTGGCCGACGAGCCCACCGGGAACCTCGATCCCCAGACGAGCCAGGGCATCATGCAGTTGCTCGACCGCATCAACCGGACCGGCACGACGGTCGTGGTGGCGACCCACGACGAGGTCCTGGTGGACAAGATGCGCCGGCGCGTCATTGAGCTGAGCAACGGCAGAATGGTGCGCGACCAGGCGCGTGGCGTCTACGGCTTCGACGGCTCGGGGCAGGAGGCGGTCTAAGTGGTGACCCGGGGCATAGCCTGATGCCTGTTTCCGTCGACTATGTCGTCCGCGAGACGGCGTCGAACCTGTGGCGCAACCGCCTCATGACGATCGCCGCCGTCCTCACCGTGGCTGTCTCGTTGTCACTCGTGGGCGCAGCGCTGCTGCTCCGCCAGGGATCGGCCAACGCCAGCGGGACCCTCGAGCGGGGCACCCAGGTCACGGTCTGGATGCAACCCGACGCCAACGCGCAGGAGATTGCCGCAGTCGGGACGCAACTATCCCAGCTGAACGACGTCGTGCAGCCATGCATGTTCTGGAACAAGGCACGCAACTTCTCCGAGGCCCGCCGGTTGCTTCCCTCGGACGTCTTCCAGGCGACGACCCAGGCGGAGATGCCCACCTCCTACTGGTGCAAGCCGGTTGCGCTGAGCGACGCGGCCCAGGTGGTGCACACCTTCAGTGGCACCGCAGGGGTCCTCTCGGTGACCGAGCCCCAGCAGACGATCCACAACGAGGAAACGGTGATCAACGTCTCGAAATGGGTGTGTTTGGCCATCGCCATTGTCCTCATCATCTCTGCCGCCGTGCTGATCCTGAACACCATCCGCATGGCCATCTTCGCCCGCAGACGCGAGGTCTCCGTGATGAAGCTGGTCGGCGCCACGAACTGGTTCATCCGAATCCCGTTCATGTCCGAAGGGCTGTTACAGGGCCTGTTCGGATCATTGCTGGCGGCCGTCGTCGTCTATTTCGTGTACCTCTTCATCAACCACGAGGGGGGCGGGAAGACATCGAGCAACATCTTCACCGCCATGCACATGTCCAGCTCTGAGGTCCTGTTGACGAACGTGGTCGTGGTGATCGTGGGCATGGCGATCGGCTCCATCGGGTCTGCCATCGCGATCCGGCGCTTCCTCGACGTCTGAGCACCGGCGCCACCCCGCCGGTGCGGCGGTGGTCACCCGCCGGCGTCGGCGGGCGCACAGAGATAGAAGCGGGACACACCGATGTCGGAGCGCACCGTCGCGGTGCGGCCCGACAGGGCGCGGCAGTGTGCCAGCACCCACCGCATGTCGGGATTGCGGGTGAGCGGGGCCACCTCCACCAGCACGTAGCCCACGCGCCGGGCGCGGACGTCGCCGATGAAGGCGCGCAGCGGCGTCGCCGGCACCTGACCCGAGAACCCGCCGACCGGGAGAAACTCGCGGCCGGTGGCCAGGACGTCGCCACTCGACAGCGCGGAGGTCTCGTTGGTCACGACGCTCTGCGTCGACGGGAAGTGTGCCGCCCTGGCCGCGCTGGCGGGCCACCCCGCGATCGTGCGCTGCCAGCTCGCCTGCGCGGCGACGGTGGCCGCGGCGGGTTGGTAGGGCGAGTCGAAGGGACCCAGCTGATCACCCACGGCGGTGGCCGAGGCCCAGACGCCACCGAGGAGGAGCGCCGCCAGAGCGAGGCCGAGCCCGGCCCGCCGCTCCCAGGGGCGCCGGTGCCGGCGCAGGGAGAGGGCGAGGCAGCCCAGCGCCCCGGCGGTGGCGAGCGCACTGGTCGCGATGACCCAGGGCCGGACCCCGGCCGCATCGGGCACCAGGTAGGTGGCGTAGGCCACCCCGACGGCGACGGTGGCCATCGCCAGCACGGGCACGAGGCGGGACCGCTCCCGGAGCTTCCAGGCCAGCGCGAAGCCCAGCCCGCACAGGGCGGCCATCGCCGGCGCCAGCGCGGCCAGGTAATACCCGTTGAGGAAGTGCGAGGAGGAGATGAAGCTCCAGGTGAGGATCAGCCAGATGCCCCACAGGAGCGCTGCGGCGCGCCAGGGATCGGTTCGCGGCTTGCGCCGGCGCGCCACGACGATGCCGACCAGCGCGGCCACTGACGGGACGAAGAGCCACGCTGCCTCGCGTCCCAGCCCGCCGTCGAGGAAGCGACCGGGCCCGCGTGCGAGAGCGTGCGTGGGCGCGCCGCCGCTGGGGGACGTGGTCCGGCCCGCCGGCGGGAGGCTGCAGCCCGGTTGGGCGAGCAGGTCGCCACTGAGGCGGTCGGCGCCGTTGTAGAGGAACACCTGGCTGAAGACCGAGTTGTTGCAGCTGCCGTCGACGTACGGGCGGTCCTGGGCGGGGACGAGCGAGACCACGCACATGTAGCTGAGCGACACGACGACGACGGCGAGGACCGACAGCGCGACCTGGCCGACGCGGCGTTCCAGGCTGGCGACGGGCGCGGCGAGGATGTAGACGAGATACAGCGCAGGCAGGACGATCCAGGCCTGCAGCATCTTGGCTTGGAAGGCGAGGCCGACCCAGACACCGGCGAGCACGAGGGGCTGCAGGCGGCCGGACTGGTAGGCGGACGTGGTGGCGTCCGCCGCCAACACCAGCAGAAGGATGAGGAGTGAGTCCGAGATGTTGCCGCGGTTCAGCAGGATGGTGACCGGCGTCGTGGCCAGCGCCACGGCGGCGACGAGGCCGGCGCCGGCGCCGCCCACCCTCCGGACGGCGCGGTAGAGGACGAGGACGGTGAGCGTCCCCTCGAGGGCCTGCGGCAGCACCATGGCCCAGATGTGGAAGCCGAAGAGGCGGACGGACAGGGCCTGCAGCCAGAAGGCGCCGGGAAGCTTGTCGACCGACACCGTGCCCCAGTGGTCGAAGGCGCCGAAGAAGAAGTTGTGCCAGCTCTGCGACATGCTGCGGACGGCGGCGCCGTAGAACGTCTCGAGTTGGGCGTCGCTGCTCCCCCAGCTGTAGGAGAAGAGGGCGAGTGCGGCCACCAGGAGGAGCGCCGGCCGGGCCCAGCGGGGTTGATCGGGTGGGGAGCGCCAGCATTGCCAGCGCCCGGACCGCACGGCCCGGGTCGTGGCCGGTGGCGCGGCGCTCACCGCCGCGGGTGCTTCCACCACGAGGCCCCCCACTACGTCCCCCACCTGGGGCAACCTAGCCCTCGAGAGGGTTGATCGGGGTGCCATCGGGTTGCACTCCCGGCGCATCCCGTGAATTCACGTGCAGTACGTTGCACTGCTATGCAGGAGCTCGACGCGCCGTGACCGAACGGCCGCGGCGCGCTTCCGCCAACGGCTCGAAACCCGACCTTTCGGGGTCGCGCTTCCTCTGCAACAACGCCCGCAAGGGCTCCCTGGTGTGCGCCATCCTGGCGTTCGTCGCGCTGGTGATCGGCGGGGGCTTCGCCGAGATCAGCTCGAACGGCGCGCCGACATCGGCCGAGACCGCCGTGGTCCGTTGGATCATCGTCGGCGCGCTCGTCATCGGGGTGACCCTCTACGTGATCGGCGGGCGCATGCGCCGCGCCGGTCCGCCATCTCGGCCAGACTGAGCGCATGGGGAGTGCCGGCGACAAGCCCAGGAAGCAAAGGCGGCGATTGGCCAAGGTCCCCAAGTACGAGGAGCCCAACACTCTGCCCGCGCCGGGCCTGACCGGGAGCTCCGATGCCGTGTTCGGGTCGCGCTACGGGCACTCGGCCGACCATCACCCGCAGCAGAAGGAGCCCGGGCGCTTCGGCGCCTTCGTGCTGCGCTCCCTGGGGATGAAGCCCAAGGCCTGAGGCGGCGGCGCCCGGTTCCGGAGAAATTCCGGTCCGGCAAGGTTCGCGGCAAGGTTCGCGCCAAGGTGGGGCCACCACGCTGGGCCGCGCCCTCGGACGGAGGGCGTGCACGAAAGCGAGGATGCAGATGGCCAACACCACGACGATCACGGGGAACCTGACCCGAGAGCCGGAGATCCGCTACACGCGCGAGGGGCAGGCGACGGCCCAGCTCGGCGTCGCCGTGAACCGGCGGTGGCAGGACCGGACGACCCAGGAGTGGCAGGAGTCCACCTCCTTCTTCGACGTCATCTGCTGGCGCGACCTGGCAGAGAACGTGGCGCTGAGCTTGACCAAGGGCATGCGGGTCGTCGTCACCGGCCGGCTGGAGCACCGGACCTGGGAAACCGAGGAGGGAGAGCACCGTTCCAAGGTGGAGATCACGGCGGACGAGGTGGGCGCCAGCTTGCGCTTCGCCACGGTCGACGTCCACAAGGTGGAGCGGCGGGGCTCGGCCTCGCCCGAGCCGGCCGACGCCGACGGGGCCGAGGCGCTGGCCGTCGAGGCCTGAGGGGTGCCGTGGCTCATCACCACGGCCGCATGGCCCGCGTTGACAGCACCCGTCGCCGCCGCCATGGCGCGCCTGGTGGTCGACCCGGACATCGCGGGCGCCATCACGGGTGCCGCGGGCGCTGCCTGTGCGGCTGCCGCGCTGGTCGGGAGTCGGATTGTGCTGAGCCGGCGGGCCTCGTCCGGCTGACCCTCAGGCTCCCGGGGGTGCGTCCTCCTCGGGCACGTAGGTCAGCGAGAGCGAGTTGACGCAGTAGCGCTGCCCGGTGTCGGTCGGCCCGTCGGGGAACACGTGCCCCAGATGGCCGCCGCACCGGGCGCACAGGATCTCGGTGCGTGCGAGGCCGAACGTGCGTTCCCTGCGTTCGAGGACCGTTCCCGCGGCGCGGGCCCGGTCGAAGCTCGGCCAGCCGGTGCCGGACTCGAACTTGGCGTCGGTGTCGAAGAGCTCGGCGCCGCAACCGGCACAGCGGAACACCCCCGCGCCGTCGACGTGCAGGAGGTCTCCCGACCAGGGGGGCTCGGTGCCGGCCCGGCGCAGGACGGCGTAGCGCTCGGCCGAGAGCCCGGCCTTCCACTCCTCGTCGGTCCGGCTGACCTCGAAGGCGGTCTCATCGTCGCGTGGCCTGCGCCTGAACATGGTGTTCCCCTCCCTGCGATCGGAGTGAACGGACCTGCGTTTCGGCCCGACAACTATTGGACAATTTAGGAGGACCAGTCGTGCTCGGCGGGCGGGAGCCGCCAAATGCGGAGGTGTTGGATGGGCGCCCGGAAGAGGCTCAAACTGTTCTTCGTCGGAGTGCTCATCGGCGTGAGCTTGTTCCTCGTCGGCGGCGTCGGCGTGGTGCCCTCACCAAGCAGACTGGAGCCGACGGCCGAGCTGCAACCGTGGCTGCTCCGGACGATGTGCGACTACCCGGCGGTCGACTGCACGTCGCACGGCGCGGTCGTGACGTCTCCCGCCCAGGCGCCCAGCCCCGGTTGACGACGGCGACGCACACCGGAGCAGCCTCGGCGCTCCCGTTTCAGGCCGCCAGCGCGGCGCCCGCGGTCCCCATGAGGAAGAGGAAGTTGTCGGAGTAGAATTGACGGCGCACCTCGGCATCGGCGTCGCCGAGCGAGGCCTCGAAGCGCTCGAGGGGCTTGCGCCCTCCCTCCACGTGGGGGTAGTCGGAGGAGAACAGCACGAGGTCGGCGCCGGCCTGCTCCACGATCCAGCCGACGTCCTCGGTCGGGTAGGGCGTGAAGCGGCACTGGCGGTGCACGTAGTCGCTCGGCCGGAGCGACAGCTCCTGCAGGCGCTCCTCGTGGCGGTGGAAGGCCTCGAAGGCGGACTCCATCTGGCGCAGCCACGAGGGGACCCAGATGGCGCCCTGCTCAATGACCCCGATGTGCAGGTCCGGGAACGCCTCGAGCACACCGTCGAAGATCAGGGTGGCCAGGGTCTGTGCCGGTGGGACCGGGATGCCCATGTAGTCGACCGAGCGGAAGTTCTCCTCGCCGCCGTGGAAGTCGGGCGGGACGGGCTTGCCGTTGGCGAAGTAGCCGGGATCGATCAGCGTCCCCGTCCCGCCCACGTGGAACACCACGGGGATGCCGGCCTCCTCGGCGCGGGCCCAGACGCCGAAGAGGTCGGTGTGGCTGGGGGAGTGCCCCGGCGGACAACCCGACGCGATGAGCAGCGCGGCCGCCCCCTGGGCCAGCGCGTCCTCGGTGGCGGCGACGGCCCGGGCCGGGTCGGCCAGCGGCACGTACAGGGAGGGCAGCAGGCGCGGGTCGCCCGCGCAGAACTCGAGCATCCCCCGGTTGTGGGCGCGGGCGGCGGCGTAGGCCAGGTCGGCGTCGGCGTGCTCCATGTCGTGCAGGCGCCCGTTGTGGAACGTGTTGAAGACGAGCTGGCTCGAGAACCCGAGAAGATCGAGGGCACGCGAGCGATCCTCGGGGATGAAGGAGCCCGTGGCGGCGAAGTTCTTGCGCGCCATGATCTCGGCCTCCTCGTCGGCCCGGTACTCGGGCGAGGCGTGCCGGGCCCGCAACTTCTCGAAGGCCGCGACGAGGTCGCGCTGCTGGTCGGCCGGGTCCCCGGTCTGGCGCAGCTCGTTCCCGCCGGGATAGCGCAGCACGGGAAGCCGTTCCCGGTAGGCCGCCTCCGCGTGGTCCCGCAGCCAGGTCGGCGTCTCCATGATGTGGGCGTCAGCGTCGTGGACGATGCGGCCCTGGGAGTAGGGCATGTCTCCCTCCCTCTGGCACGCCCTCGTGCCCTGGTCATGCGGCGCAGCGCTGGCCAGTATTCCAGGCGCCGACCGGGCGGGAGGCCACAGCCCGCATCTGACGACCCGTCAGGTCGGGCCGCCCGGCTTGGCTACGCTCCCCGGCGATGGATCTGCGCGACCGCCCCGAGGACGTGGCGTTCCGCCAGGAGGTCCGGGGCTTCCTGGCCGAGCATCTGGTCGGGGAGTTCGCCGAGCTGGGGGGCCGGGGCGGCTCGGGCGACGAGACCTTCGGCTTCGAGGTGCGCCGGCGCTGGGAGAAGGTGCTGGCGGGGGGCGGCTGGACCTGCCTCGGCTGGCCGGTCGAGCACGGCGGCCGGGGGGCCAGCATGACCGAGCAGGTCATCTTCAACGAGGAGTACGCCCGCGCCGCCGCGCCCGGCCGCGTCAACGTCGTGGGTGAAGGGCTCCTCGGCCCGACCCTGATCCACTACGGCACGCCCGCGCAGCAGGCCCGCTTCCTGCCGCCCATTCGGGAGGGCGCCGAGCTGTGGTGCCAGGGCTACTCCGAGCCCGACGCGGGAAGCGACCTGGCCAACGTCAAGACGCGAGCCGTCCGCGACGGCGACCAGTGGGTCGTGACGGGGCAGAAGGTCTGGACATCCCTCGCCCACCAGGCGGACTGGTGCTTCGTCGTGTGCCGGACCGACCCGGCCTCGGCGCGCCACAAAGGGCTCTCTTATCTGCTGGTGCCCATGGACCAGCCGGGCGTCGAGGTGCGGCCCATCACCCAGCTCACGCGCACCAGCGAGTTCAACGAGGTGTTCTTCGACGGGGCTCGCACCGGTGTCGACAACGTGGTGGGCGGGGTCGGTGAGGGCTGGCGCGTCGCGCTGGCCACCTTGGCCTTCGAGCGCGGCGTGGCGCTGCTCGGCTTCCAACTCGGCTTCCGGCGTGAGCTCGACCAGCTGGTGGCGCTGGCCGGGGAGAACGGCGCGGCGCGGCGTCCGGTGGTGCGCCAGCAGCTGGCCCAGGCGCACATAGAACTGACCATCATGCGCTACAACACGCTGCGCAGCCTCGCCGGCATCGACGGTCCCACCGCCCCGCCCGAGGCCTCGATCGCCAAGCTGTACTGGGGGAGTTGGCACCGCCGGCTCGGCGAGCTGGCCATGGCCGTCATGGGACCGGCGGCGACCGTCCTCGACGGCGAGCCGCTACCCGAGAACCGGGGATACGGGCTCGGCGAGCTCCAGCGCTCCTTTCTCTGCGCGTGGCGGAGACCATTTACGGCGGGTCCAACGAGATTCAACGCAACATCATCGGCGAGCGGGTGCTCGGCCTGCCGCCCGAACCGAAAGGGGCGGCGTGAGCACCGACCTCAATGCGTCTTTCGACCCGCCGCCCCCGCCCCCGCCGCCGGGCGGCCACGGTTTGCTCCGGGACAAGGTCGTCATCGTGACGGCGGCGGCGGGGACCGGCATCGGGTCGGCCACAGCCCGGCGCTGCCTGGAAGAGGGCGCGTCGGTGGTGGTCTCGGACGCGCACGCCCGTCGCCTGGCCGAGACCGCCGAGCAGCTGGTGGGCGAGCTCGGGGCGGACGGGCCGGCCCGTGTGCACGCGCTGGCCTGCGACGTGCGCGACGAGGCGCAGGTGGGCGCGCTCTACGACGGTGCGCTGGCGCGGTTTGGCCGCATCGATGTGGCGGTGCACAACGCCGGGCTCGGGGGAACGGTGCCGCTGGTGGAGATGAGCGACGAGCAGTGGTCCACCGTGCTGGACATCACGCTCACCGGCACCTTCCGCTGTACCCGCGCCGCGCTGACGCGGATGCTGCCGCAGAAGGCCGGGGTCATCGTCAACAACGCGTCGGTGCTCGGCTGGCGGGCCCAGCCGGGCCAAGCCCACTACGCCGCGGCCAAGGCCGGGGTGATGGCCCTGACCCGCTGCGCTGCCGCCGAAGCCGCCCCGGCCGGTGTCCGGGTCAATGCCGTGTCGCCCAGCCTGGCCGAGCACCCGTTCTTGAACCGGGCCATCCCCGACGAGGACCTCGCCGTGCTGCGCCGCCGCGAGCTCTTCGGCCGCGGCGCCGAGACGTGGGAGGTGGCCAACGTGATCGTGTTCCTGGCGAGCGACTACTCGTCGTACCTCTCCGGCGAGGTGATCTCCGTGAGCAGCCAGCACCCGTGAGCGCCGGCATCGGTGGCGCGCCGGCCGATCAGGAGGACCCGCGGGCCGACCTCATCTGGGGCACGGTGCCGGGCCTGGTCGAGGACGCTTCGCAGCGGCACGGGGACGCGGAAGCGTTGGTCGACGGCCCGCTGCGCCTGACCTACGCGCAGTTGGCCCCCGAGGTCGACCGCTACGCCCGCGGCTTCGTGGCCGCCGGCGTGGGCGCCGGGGAGCGGGTCGCCCTGTGGGCGCCCAACTGCGCCGAGTGGATGCTCGCCGCGCTGGGGCTGCTGCGCGCCGGCGCGGTGCTCGTGCCGCTGAACACGCGGTTCAAGGGCGGCGAGGGGGCCTACATCATCCGGGACGCCGGTGCGTCGACGCTCGTGACGGTGCGGGGCTTCCTGGGCGCCGACTACCCGGCCATGCTGGCCGGTCAGGACCTGGGCGATCTCGCCCGCATCCTCCTGCTGCGCGACGAGGGCCCGGCCGATGCCGCAGCGGTGGCCGCGGTGCCGCTGACCGGCCTGGACGCCTTTCTTCGCGCCGGGGAGCGCGTCGACCCGGCCGTGTCGGCGGCACGGTCCGCCGCGGTGCAGCCCGACGACCTGTCGGATCTCATCTTCACGTCGGGCACGACGGGTCACCCCAAGGGTGCGGCGGCGACGCACGCGCAGTCGCTGCGCACGTTCGGGACATGGTCGTCCATCGTCGGCCTCGCCGCGGGCGACCGTTACCTCGTGGTCAACCCCTTCTTCCACACCTTCGGGTACAAGGCGGGAATCCTGGCCTGTCTCATGGCCGGCGCCGCCGTCGTGCCCGAGCCGGTCTTCGACCCCGGCGCGGTCATGGCGCGCATCGGGAGCGAGCGCATCAGCGTGCTCCCGGGGCCGCCCACGCTCTACCAGACACTGCTGTCGGACCCGCGGCGCACCGAGCACGACCTGTCGTCGCTCCGCCTCGGGGTCACCGGTGCGGCCATCGTACCGGTGGAGCTCGTGCAGGCCATGCGCGACGAGCTCCGCTTCGACACGGTCCTGACGGCCTACGGCCTGACCGAGTCGTGCGGGACGGTCACCATGTGCCGGCGCAGTGATCCGCCCGACATCGTGGCCGGCACGTCGGGCCGGGCCATCCCCGGCCTCGAGGTCAGGGCCGTGGCCGATGGGGCCGACGTCGCGCCGGGTGAGCCGGGCGAGATCGTCGTGCGGGGCTACACCGTCATGCCCGGCTACTGGGGCAACGAGGCGGCCACGGCCGAGGCGATCGACGAAGGGGGCTGGCTGCACACCGGCGACATCGGCGTCCTCGACGCCGCGGGCAACGTCACCATCACCGACCGGGTCAAGGACATGTTCGTGGTCGGGGGCTTCAACGCCTACCCGGCGGAGATCGAAGCCATTCTGCGCGGCCACGACGCGGTGGGCCAGGTGGCCGTGGTCGGCGTGCCGGACCAGCGCATGGGTGAGGTGGGCTGCGCCTACATCGTGCCGACGGCGGACGCTGCCGCCGGGGACCCCGTTACGCTGGGACGCTCCATCCTGGACTGGTCCCGCGACGCCATGGCCAACTACAAAGTCCCCCGCAGCATCGTCCTGGTCGACGCGCTGCCGGTGAACGCCAGCGGGAAGGTCCTCAAAAGAGAGCTGCGCCAGCGCCACGCGGAGGGCGCGGACACCCTGATTACCAACGAGTCCTAGGAAACGAGAGGAGCACACAATGCGAGGCATCGTCTACACCGGGGAGGGCGTCGAGGTCACCGACGAGCTCGAGGTGCGCGGTCCCGGGCCCACCGAGGTGCAGGTGCGCATGCAGGCGGCGGGGGTGTGCCATTCCGACCTCTCGGTGATCGACGGGACCATCCCGTTCCCGGCCCCGGCCGTGCTCGGCCACGAAGGCGCCGGCATCGTGGAGGCCGTCGGTGACGCGGTGCGGTCGGTGAAGCCGGGCGATCACGTGGTGATCGCCACCCTGGCCAGCTGCGGCGCCTGCCGAGCCTGCGGGACGGGCCACCCGACCTGGTGTAAGAGCTCGCTCGGGAATATCTCGACGCCGTTCACCTTCAAGGGTCAGCCGGCGTCCAACTTCGCGGCGGCGTCTGTCTTCTCGGAGGTCACGATCGTCAGCGAGGTCCAGGCCGTGCGCATTCCCAAGGACGTCCCTCTGTCGTCGGCCTGCCTCATCGGCTGCGGCGTGCTGACGGGCGTCGGTGCCGTCTTAAACCGGGCCAAGGTCAAGCCCGGTGACACGGCCGCCGTGTTCGGTGTCGGTGGCGTGGGGCTCAACGTCATTCAAGGGCTGCGCATCGCAGGCGCGACCAGGATCGTGGCGGTCGACACCGTGGCCGGCAAGGAGAAGCTCGGGAGGCAATTCGGCGCCACGCACTTCGTCGACGCCGGCGGGGGCGACGCGGCCGCGGCCGTGCGCGAGCTGGTGCCCGCCGACCGGGAGTCGGCCGCAGGCGCCCTCTTCCCGCTCGGCGGCGTGACGTGGGCCTTCGACTGCGTCGGCCATCCGGCCGTCCTCCGCAGTGCCCTCGACTGTCTCGACTGGGCCGGCAATGCGGTCGCCATCGGCATCCCGCCCCGGGGCACGGAAGTGGCGGTGGACGTCAACGCGCTGGCCTACGTCGACCGCGGGTTGCTGGGGTGCCGCTACGGCTCGGCCCGGCCGCACCACGACATCCCCCTCATGGTCGACTTCTACAAGTCGGGTTTGCTCATGCTCGACGAGCTCGTCTCCCTGACCCGCCCGCTCGACCGCTTCAGCGAGGTCGTCGACGAGATGCATGCCGGCCGCGTGGCGCGTGGCGTGCTCACCTTCGACTAGAAACGAGCCATGCCGACAAGAGTCCGATGGTGAAGGGCGTCATCCTCGCCGGGGGGACGGGGTCGCGCCTGTACCCCCTCACCCGGATCACCAACAAGCATCTTCTCCCGATCTACGACCGCCCGATGATCGCGTGGTCGATCGAGGCGGTGGTGTCGAGCGGCATTGACGAGATCATGCTCGTGACCGGGGGGACGCACGCCGGCGAGTTCCTCCGCCTGCTCGGCAATGGGCGCGAGTACGGCATCAACCAGCTGTCCTACGCCTATCAGGAGAAGGCGGGCGGCATCGCCGAGGCGTTGGGGCTGGCGGCTCATTTCGCCGAGGGCGGGCCGGTGCTCGTCATGCTGGCCGACAACATCGTCGAGCGGTCCATCCGGCCGATGGTCGACGCGTTCTGTGCCGACCCGGTCGGCGCGCGCATCCTGCTGTCCAAGGTGGAGGAGCCGGAGCACCTGCGCCACCTCGGCGTGCCCGTCTTCGGAGCGGACGGCCGGGTGACGCACATCGACGAAAAGCCCGAGCATCCGGCCTCGGACTACTGCGTGACCGGGATCTACTGCTACGAAGCCGGCGTCTTCGACATCATCGGCGATCTTGTTCCTTCCGGTCGCGGCGAGCTCGAGATCACCGATGTCAACAACCACTTCGTCGGCCAGGGGCAGATGGCCCACGACGTGCAGGAGGGTTTCTGGGGTGACGCCGGGGAGTCTATTGAGGCGTACTACGCCGTGAACGACTTCGTGCGGCAGAACGGTGCCAACGCGAACTGACGCCGGCTGACGGTCGCGGCTCAGTCGGGACGGGGCACGGCGGGAACGCCCAGGCTGACCCGGCGGACGCACGCGGCGATGCCGGCGCCGTCGAGACCGAGGCCGGCGAGGATGTCGTCCGCCTTGCCCTGGGCGAGGAACTGGCGCGGCACGCCGAGGACCCGGGTCGCCGGCGCCGCCAGGCCCGTCGGCTCCGTCTGGGCCGCCATGGCGTCGAGCAGGAAGGCCCCGGCTCCCCCGTGGCGGACGCCATCCTCGGCCGTCACCACCAGGCGATGGCGCGCCGCGTCCTCGAGCATGGCGCTGTCGGGGGGCGAGATCACACGCGCGTCCCACACGGTGGCGTCGATCCCCTCCTCCGCCAGCTCGTCGGCGGCGCTCAGGCACGCGCCCACCGTCTTGCCCACCCCGAGCAGGCACACCGACCCGTCGCCGGCGCGTAACTGGCGCGCCTGGAGCCCGGTCCCCACGTCGTCGCGGTCCACATGCCGCGGCGCCGTCTTGGGCACGCGGATGGTGGAGGGTCCCGGCAACTCGAGTGCGGTGCGCAACATGGGCTCGACCTCCTCGGCCGAGGACGGCGCGAAGACCGTCATGCCGGGGATGGAGAGCGCCAGGGCCAGGTCGAGAATGCCGTGGTGGCTCGGCCCGTCGTCCCCGGTGATGCCGGCCCGGTCGAGCACGAACACCACCGGGCAGCCGTGGAGCCCCACGTCGAGGTTGGCCTGGTCGAAGGACCGTGACCAGAAGGTCGAGTACACCGCCACGACGGGCCGCAGCCCAGCCATGGCCATGCCGGCGGCCGACGTGGCCCCATGCTGCTCGGCAATGCCGACGTCGAAGAAGCGGTCGGGGAAGCGGCTCTGGAAGGGAAGGAGCCCTGTCGGGCCCGGCATGGCCGCGGTGAGAGCCACGACGCGCGGGTCCTCCTCCGCCAGGCCCAGCAACGCTCGGGTGAAAGCCTCGGTGTAGGTGCCGGCGCGCTCGGGGAGACTCGTCGTTCGCGCTCTCGGACGTCGAGCCCGGCGAGGAGATGCCGCCGCCGTCCGAACTGGCGTAGCCGCCGACCGCCCGGCCCGCCGAGTTGCCCACGGTGTTCTCGAGCGTGACGGGCTTGGTTGCCTTCACGTCGTGCAGGCGCTGGATGTCGTCCTCTTCGGCGGGGGCGTAGCCGCGACCCTTCTGCGTGAGCACGTGCACCACGATCGGCCCGTCCCAGTCGGCGGCATGGGCGAAGGCCTGTTCCATGTGCTCGATGTCGTGGCCGTCGATCGGCCCGGCGTAGCGCACACCCAGCGCTTCGAAGAAGGTGTGTGGCGCCACCATGTCGCGCAGGGCGCTGGTGACCGAGTGCACGCCCGAGTAGGCCAGCTCGCCCAGTGCGGGCAACTCGCGCAGACGCAGGCGCAGGCGCTCCCGGGCCGCGGTGTAGGTGGGATTGAGTCGCAGGGCCGTCAGGCTCTGGGACAGCTGCGACACGGTCGGCGCATAGGACCGCCCGTTGTCGTTGAGCACGATGACGACACGTCGCCGCGAATGGCCCAGGTTGTTCAGGGCCTCGTAGGCCATGCCCCCGGTGAGGGCACCGTCACCGACGACCGCCACCACCTTGCGCTCGCCGGCGATGCCCCGTAGCTCGAATCCGCTGGCGATCCCGTGGGCGTAGGAGAGCGCGGTGGACGCGTGGCTGTTCTCTATCCAGTCGTGCTCGGACTCGGCCCGGTTGGGGTAGCCCGACATCCCGCCCGCCTGCTTCAGGGTCTTGAAGCCGTAGCGCCGGCCGGTCAGCAGCTTGTGCACGTAGGCCTGGTGGCCGGTGTCCCAGAGGATGACGTCACGGGGCGAGTCGAAGACCCGGTGCAGGGCCAGCGTCAGCTCGACGGCGCCGAGGTTGGAGCCGAGATGCCCCCCGGTCGTCGTCACCGTGTCGACGACGAACGTTCTGATCTCCTCGCACAACTGTGCGAGCTGCTCTTGGTTCAGGCCCTTCAGATCGGCCGGCGTCTCGATGCTTGGCAGGATCATGGCGATGGCCGCCAGGCTACCCGCTGGCTCGCGCGCCTTCCTTGCGCGTGGGGCCGAGCGCGCTGCACACGGCGACGCCGAAGGAGGCCAGGGCCAGCACCTGGAGTCCACGGGCGGCCCCCAGGTTCTGCGAGATCCACCCGACGATGGGGGCGCCGGCGACCCAGCCGACGTACCCGGCGGCGGTGAAGGCGCCCACCGCGCTCACAACCTGGGTGGCCATCCGGCTGACCGTGCTCATGACGAGTGGCCAGAACAGGGAGGCGCCACCGGCACCCAGAGCCAGGCCGAGCGCGGCGACGCCCGACACGGACGTGAGCGATTCGAGCAGAATGCCGGCGCCCGCCACACAGCCGCCGGTGATGAGGGCCCGGCGCGTGGAGAGCCGCCCGAGGAGGTGGCCGCCGGCGCCGCGGGTGGTCGCGGCCACCAGCTGGCCCACGACGTAGGCCCCGGCCCCGAGCAGTACGCCCGTGGCGAGATGGTTGCGCAGGTAGAGCACGCCCCAGGTGTCCACGCCGCCTTCGGTGACTTCCGCCAGGGCGAACACGGCCAGGAGCAGGAGCAGTCCGTCGCGTCGCAGCCGGCGCAGCGGGTGCCGGGAGGAGCGCGGCGACCCGGCGGGGTCGGCCGGGACCAGGGCCGTGCCCGGATCGGTGACGAGGGCCCAGACACCCACGCCCAACGCCACGACAGCGATACCCGGCCAGACCCAGCGCCAGGAGACGCCGGCGTGGATGATCAGGGCGGCGATGGCGGCCCCGGTCAGCGCGCCGGTGTTGAACAGGGCGTGCAGGCGCACCAGCGTCTTGGGACTGCTCATCAGCCGGTGGGACGCCTCGGCGTTCATGGCCGTGTCGATGGAGCCGCCCGCCACTTCCGTCAGGACGAGCACCACGCCGAACGACCACTTGTCGTGGGTGAGTGCCAGCACGCAGAGGAGGACGGACCAGGCCATCAACGCGATCCACAGGAGCCGGCGCGCGCCGACCCGGTCGCAGAAGTGCGCCATGACCGCGCTGGAGGCCCCCGCCACCGCGATGGCCACCGCCAGGAGGACGCCGAGCTGCGCGTCGTTGAGCGAGAAGGTGTGCTGGATGTTGAACAGCATCACGGCCCAGCTGCCCCAGAAGAGGCCGAAAGTGAAGAACGACGCCACCACGGGCCCGGCGCCCGCCAGCAGGGCGCGCCCGTCGGTGGCGAGCGGGGTCGCGCTCAGGACGGGCCTGCGGCGCCCGCCCTGGCGAGAAATGTGGACCGGTCGACGACGACCCGGGTGACGCGACCCGCACCGACGAGGCCGCCCCCATCGCCTTCGAGCCGGGCGGCCGACACGGTGAAGACCAGCCGCCGGCCCTCGACTTTGACCAGCGTGGCCTCGGCCAGGACGACGGCCCCCATGGCCACGGGAGCCAGGTGGTCGAATTGACCCGGGTGGCCACGCTCGACTGCAGCTCGTTGAGATGGCCGTCGGTGGCCCGGCACGTGGCCTCCTCGCACAGGGCGATGAGGCGGGGGGTCGCGAGCACCGGGACGTCGCCGGAACGAAAGTGCTCGGCGGTGTCCCCGGCGGCGACGGTCAGCTCGAGTTGGGCGCTCAGCCCGGCGTGTGGCCCGTGACCCGCTGCGGTGGGCGGCTGGGATGGATCGGCAGGCACGACGATTACGATACCGCCGTGACCGACACCGCCCTCCTTGACCCTGACGTGCTCGAACGCGTCCTGTCCACCGCCTTGGTCGGCGGCGGCGACATGGCGGAGGTCTTCGCCGAGGACGCTGTCACGACGGGCGCCCTGCTCGACGACCGCCGCGTCGAAGAGCTCTCCTCGGGCCGGTCGCGCGGCGCCGGGATCCGGGTCGTCGAGGGCGAGACGACCGGTTTCGCCCACACCGCCGACCTGAGCGAGTCAGGACTGCTGGCCGCGGCCAGGGCGGCTGCGGCGGTCGCCCGGCAGGGCGGGGACGGGGTGCGTACCGTCGCCCTCGGCCCGCTGACGTCGCATGGACGGGGAGACCGCACGCCGCCGGACTCGGTGGAAAAGGCGCGCAAGCTCGAGTTGCTCACCCGGGCCGACGAGGCCGCCCGCGCCGCCGGCGACGCCATCACGCAGGTCCAGGTCGGTTGCGGCGACAGCCGGCGGCGCATCCTGGTCGCCAACTCCGACGGATTGCTGGCCCAGGACGAGCAGATCCGCACGCGCTTCAACGTGTCGTGCGTGGCCAACGGCGACACCGGCATGCAGACCGGCTTCGAGTCGCTGGCCCGCACCGAGGGGTACGAGCTCTTCGAACGCCACCGGGTGGAGGACATCGCCGCGGTGGCGGCCGCGAGGGCGCTGGCCAAGTTGTCCGCCCGCCCTGCCCCGTCGGGGGAGGTGCCGATCGTGCTGGCCGGCGGGAGCGGCGGCATCCTCTTTCACGAGGCGTGCGGCCACGGGCTCGAGGCTGACCACATCGTCAAGGACTCGTCGGTCTACACCGGCCAGATCGGGCAATTGGTGGCCAGCCCGCTCGTGACGTTGGTCGACGACGGCACGGTGCTGGGGGAGTGGGGCAACTTCGCGGTCGACGACGAGGGGTACCTGCCGGCGCGCAACGTCCTCATCGAGAACGGGATCCTCACGGACTACATGTGGGACTGGCTGCGGGCACGCAAGGAGGGCCGGGTGTCCTCGGGCAACGGTCGCCGCCAGAGCTACCAGCATCTCCCGATGGTGCGTATGACCAACACGTACCTTCTCGCGGGCACCGAGGACCCCGAGGAGATCGTTGCCCAGACGCCGTCGGGCGTCTACGTCAAGAAGCTGGGCGGGGGGCAGGTCAATACGGCCACGGGCGACTTCGTGTTCGGGACCACTGAGGCCTACCTCATTGAGGGCGGTCGCATCACCGAGCCGCTGCGCGATGCCAACCTCATCGGCAACGGGCCCGAGGTGCTGCGACGCATCGACGCGGTGGCCACCGACTTCGACATGACGCCGGGAACCTGCGGCAAGGCCGGGCAGAGCGTGCCGGTGAGCTGCGGCCAGGCGACATTGCGCATCACCGGCGTCACTCTCGGGGGGACGGCATGAGCGACGAGCTGCTGGACCTCGCCCGGTCGGTCGTCGGGCGGGCCGTGCCCGGCGAGGGCCTCGAGGTCTACGTGACCCGGGGCACCGAGACCGAGGTCGCGTCCTACGAGGGTGAAGTCGAGTCCCTGACCTCGGCCGATTCGTCGGGTGTCGGCATCCGCGTCGTGGTCGGGGAGGCCGAGGGCGCCGGCAGCCAGGTCGGCTTCGCCTGGGCTGGTTCACTCGAGCCCGACGTCATCGCCGCCACGCTGGCCGACGCCCGCGACAATGCGCGCTTCGCCACCCCGGACCCCGATGTCGTCCTCGCCACCCCCGACGGTGTCGGAGCCGTGGAGCTCGACCTGTGGGACGACGGCGTCTTGACCACCCCTATGGAGAAGAAGGTGGCACTGGCGATTGAGCTGGAGCGGGCGACGCGCGCCGCCGACCCCAGGGTCCGGCAGGTCTCGTCAGCGAACTACTCGGACAGCCGGGTCGAGGTGGCGCTGGCCTCCACCACCGGCCTCTCCTCGTCGCGGCGGCGCACGAGCGCGTCGTTGTCCGTCGACGCCATCGTCGGGGAGGGCGCCGAGACGCAGACGGGCGGCGGCTTCAGCGTCGGTCGCGGACCGGCCGATCTGGTGCCAGACGAGGCGATGGATGACGCGGTGCTCAGGGCCACGCGCGATGCTCGGCGCGCAGAAGGTGCCTTCGGCGCACTGTACCGTCGTGTTCGACCCGCGCGTGGCGTCCACCTTGCTGGCCGTGATCGCCTCGGCCCTCTCCGGGGAGGCGGTCGTCAAGGGTCGTTCCTTCTTCGCCGGACGCATCGGCGAGACCGTCGCCACCGGCGGCATCACCCTCGTGGACGACCCCACCGATCCGAGGGCGTACGGCGCGTCGTCGCACGACGGCGAGGGGTTGGCTAGCCGGCGCAACGTGCTGATCTCCGAAGGCGTCCTGCGCATGTTCGTCTACGACACGGTCTCGGCGCGCCGGGCCGGGACGGTGTCGACCGGGTCAGCAGTGCGGGGCGGCTTCGCCGGGACGCCGGGGGCGGGGTGCCGCGCCCTGGTCCTGTCCCCGGGGACGAAGAGCCACGACGAGATCCTGGCCGCCGTCGGCGACGGCCTGTACGTGCAGTCGGTGTCGGGCATCCACTCCGGGGTCAACACGGTGAGCGGAGATTTCTCGGTCGGGGCCGAGGGCCTCATGATTGAAGGAGGCGCGCTGGCCCAGCCGGTGCGCGAGGTGACGGTTGCCTCGACCCTGCAGCGCATGCTGCAGTCGGTGGTGGAGATCGGCGGCGACCTGCGTTGGCTGCCCGGGGTGGCCGCGGGTCAGACGCTGGCCATCGCCGACATGGCCCTGGGCGGCGATTGAGCCTTCAGCTCGCCGTGCTCGAGGCGGGGGTCGTGTCCTTGCTCGAGCTGCCCTTGTCGGCGCTGCCGTTCCCCGAGCCACCCTTGTCGGGGGCGGACTCCTTCTTTGGGGACGAATCGCTGCCCGACGAATCGCTGCCGGAGGCCTCACTGCTGGGGCTGTCGGCACTCTTCTTGGCGGAGCCGTTGCCCCCTGCGGCTGCCCGCGAGTCCGTCTTGTAGAAGCCGCTGCCCTTGAGCACGATGCCCACGGCCCCGTAGACCTTGCGCAGCGCCCCCCCGCAGTCGGGGCACTCGGTCAACGGATCGTCCGTGAAGCTCTGGACCGCTTCGAGGCGGTGCCCGCACTCCGTGCACGCGTATTCATAGGTGGGCAATGGACTCCTCCGGGGCCGCTCGCTGGCACTCACTGCCTGAGACTGCCAAGTTTACCCGCCGCCGGGCGCCGGCAGCGTCGGACCGCGGTCAGCGCAGGTCGTAGACTCCACCCTCGTGTCCGACCGCATGCTGGCGAACCTCGACCCGCTGAGCGGCGCCCGCATGGTCGACGTCACGCCCCGGGAGCCCACCCATCGCCGGGCCCTGGCCCGCTGCCGGGTCTCGATGTTGCCCGAGACGACGACGAAGGTGGCCAACAACGCCATCACAAAGGGGGACGTGCTCGCGGCGGCGCGCATCGCCGGTATTCAGGCAGCCAAGCGCACGGCCGAGCTGATCCCCATGTGCCACCCGGTCCTGGTCGGCTCCATCGGGGTCAATTTCTCCATCGGCGACGACTATGTCGAGGTCGAGGCCCAGGTCGAGACCGTCGATCGCACGGGGGTCGAAATGGAGGCCATGACCGCGTGTGCCGTCGCCGCCCTCACGGTCTATGACATGTGCAAGTCGGCCGACCGCACCATGACCGTGGAGCACCTGGCGCTGTGGGAGAAGTCCGGGGGCCGCTCCGGGCCCTGGCGCCGGCCCGAGGTCAATCACCTCTAATTCCCGTCGCCGGCCTCACCGCGAGCCAGCACCGGCGGCGCCCGTCGCCGGACGGCCGGCGCCGGCGAGTGGTCTACATTCGGTCCCGGTGACCCGAGTCGAAGAGGCGCCCACGGTCGGCAAGGGAATCGTCGGCGCCATCACGTCGGAGGTCGGGCGGATCGGCGGGCGCAACGCCGTGATCGCGCGGTCGCTCGGGACCATGCGGCGCGGCGCCATCACCTACGCGGACGGGGTACGGCTGGCCGAGGCGGCCGACCAGGCCCGCGACCTTGGCATCCCCTTCGTCTTCTTCGTGGCCTCCAGCGGAGCCGACGTGCTCGACGGCGTGGCCGCGCTGCACGGGTGGGGCCGTGCCGCCGCTGCTATGGCTCGGTGCAGCGGGCAGGTGCCCGTCATCGCCGTGGCGACGGGACCGGTGGTCTCCGGGCCGGCGTTGCTCCTCGGCCTTTCGGACCTGGTCGTCATGAGCTCAGAGGCGGTGGCCTTCGTCTCGGGCCCCGAGATGGTGGCGGAATTCACCGGTATAGAGGTGGGGATCAGCCAGCTGGGCGGCGCCGCCGTCCATGCCACCGCCAGTGGCCTGTGCGCCGTGCAATCCGACGACGTGGACGGAGCGGTGGCCGAGCTCCTCGAGTATCTGCCTTCCAACACCGACGAGGTCCCCCCGGTGACGGCCGTCAGCGATTCGGTACTGCGCCCGACGCCCGAGCTGCGCGCCGTCATCCCCGACCGCAAGGCCGCCACCTACGACGTCCGGGACGTGCTGCGCTCGCTGTGCGACGACGGCGAGTTCCGCGAGCTGTGGCCGCGCTGGGCCGGCCAGCTGGTCACCGTGTTCGCCCGTCTGGGTGGGATGCCGGTCGGATTCGTCGCCAATCAGCCCCGCATTCTGGCCGGGACCCTCGACATCGCCGCCTCCCAGAAGGGGGCCCGCTTCGTGCGGCTCTGTGATGCCTTCAACCTGCCCATCGTCAGCCTGGTCGACACGCCGGGGTTCCTGCCCGGGAAGGACCTCGAGTGGCGCGGCATGATCCGGCACGGCGCCGAGCTGGCCTTCGCCTATGCGGAGGCGACCGTGCCCCGGCTGTGCCTCATCCTGCGCAAGGCCTTTGGCGGCGCCTACATCGTCATGGACTCCCGAGGCATCGGCAACGACGTCTGCCTGGCCTGGCCGGGGGCCGAGGTGGCGGTCATGGGGGCGTCGGGCGCGGTCCAGATTCTGCACCGGGGCCTCGAGCTGGGGGAGCGGGCGGACCGGGAGCTGGCCTACGAGGGGGCCTACCTCAATCCCTGGCCGGCCTCGGAGCGGGGGCTGGTCGACCAGGTGGTGGACCCGGCGGAGAGCCGCATCGTGCTCTGCAGCATGCTGCGTCAGCTCTGTACGAAACGGGAGCTGCTGATGGGTCGGAAGCACGATGCCGGTCCTCAATAGGGGCTCAACAGGGGAAATGCGGATTGTCACCATTTCGTAACAAGGCTGAGCTGCATTCGACGCCGAACCCGGTAATGAATCGGGCATGATCAGCGATGTGGTCCCCCCCACAGACGACGCGTTGTTCGTCCTTGAGTCCTGCCACAGCACGTGGATCTTCGACACCGACAGAATGCGCTTCCGGCGCGTGCTGAAGGGCTTGGCGCTCGACGCGCACGCCGCCACGACGGCATGGCGGGCCTACTACGGGCTTGAGATCGATCCCATCTCCGAGTCGTTCGTCGTGCTGTTGAACCCGGAGGGCACCCGCTTGCTCCGGTCATGGCGCCACGTGGAGCACTGCCCGCAGTGCGGGGGGAACCAGACCGCCGAGCTCTCGCTCGACGAGCTGAGGAGCGCATCCCTGGCCTAAGGCCCGTCGCCGCGCCTACAAGTGGATGACGTGCGCGGCCGACAGCAGCAGGACCGTCAGGGTTGCCAGCACGGCCACCACGATGGTCACGGTCAACAGGGGCGACGCCGCACGACGCGTCGATCTGGAGCGCAGCCCATGCGCGGCGGCACGATCACGCAACGCGGCCTCGGTGACGAGGGCGTCGTCGGTGGCCAGCACGAAACGGTGACGCTGGCGGCCGTCCCGCTCCACGACGGCGATGACCACGCCGGCGCGGCCGTCGGGCAGCACGGAGCGCTCCACCGCCGAGAGCTCCGACAGCCCCGCCCAGTCACAGTCCCAGACGGCCTCGCCGTCGGCCTTGTTCAGCGCGAGGCCCGAGTCGAAGAAGGTCAGCGTCAGATCGGGGACGGCCACCTCGCCCTCCCGCCCCTGCGTCAGCAGGTAGACGTCGGGCACCGACCATGCCTCTTCCATACGAGCACGAGACGCTAGCTCCATTGCTGTCGGACGAACGTCGCATAGGCGGCGGCCATGTGGTCGGGCAGGAGCGGCGGCTCCCGGCGCGCCACGGAGAGGACGGCGGCGTCGACGGAGGGCACCGGCCGGAACGAGTCGGCCGGGATGCGCCGCCCCAGGCCGAAGGACCACCAGGGAGCCCAGGTCGTCGAGAGCATGGTGGTGGGAGGTGTCGCGGCGCGTTTGCGCGCCACCTCCCATTGGACGATCAGGTCCGCACGGCGCAGGCCACTGTTGGGCTCGTCGAGCAGGTGACGCAGGAGCGCCGTGGTGGCACCGAAGGGGAGCGAGCCCATGACCCGGTAGGGACGGCGCGGCATTCGGAAGCGCAGCGCGTCGCAGCACACCACGCGCACCCCCGCCGTGCCTCGTCGTTGCACCTCGCGGCGCAGTTGTTCCGCCCAGTGTGGATCGCGTTCCAGCGCGACGACCTCCATGCCGCGCCGGGCGAGCGCGAACGTGCAGGCGCCGAGTCCCGCGCCGATCTCGACCACGAGATCACCGGCGTCGAAGGCCGCCTCGGCGACCAGTGTGTCGGCGAGTTCAGGCCGGAGGAAGTTCTGCCCGAGACGGCGTCGTCGCTCGTCCCGGGGCGTCCGCCTGTTCGCGGACACGGAAGAGACCCGTTGCACCCATGGCCAGACATTCTGCCCTCATGCCCGCCCCCGCGCCATCCTCAGAACGGCCCGGGTGGCCGAGGCCCGGGCGAACCCTGCCGCCTGTCCCGGCGATCGGCGCGCTCGATCTCGCGTTCGACGTCCGACCAGACCAGGGGATCGGTGTCCTGGCCGGCGGTCTCGGCCGACTGGGCCCGCGTCATGATCACGAACGCCACGGTCCAGAGGACGGCGATGGTGCTCAACTTGGCCAGGAAGCCCGCCAGCTCCTGGTCGAGGAGTGGTGTCATGCCCAGGATCTTCCCCTGGTAGGTGAAGGTGGGGTAGAGGGCATGCCGGGCGAAGATCCAGACGACCGAGAGGAAGCTCGGCACGATCGACTGCACGATGAGATAGCCCCCGCGACCCAGTGCCGAGAGGCGCACTGTTCCCGGAAGCTCCGTCAGGACCGGCGCCCACAGCACGAAGCCCGAGGCGAGCACCAGCAGTTGGATGGCGGCGCAGGCGACCACCGACTGTGCGGCAAGGCTGACCGCGCCGACGGTGAGCGTCGCCACGGCCACCACGGTGACGATGCCCACGGCGGGCAGCGGCCGGACTGCCACCCGCAGGACGGCATCGACCGCGGCCGGACGGGTGAGGCGGGCGATGACGGGACGGGGCGTCCCGAGCACCAGCAGCGGTGGCACGGCCAGGGTCAGCAACAACCGCTGGAGCACCAGCGCACACAGCAGCCAGTGGCTGGCCAGGTCGCCCAGCGGCCACGTGACGGCGCCGGCCAGGAGCAGGACACCACAGAGAAAGAGGAGTGTCTGGCGGGTCGTGGCGGCGCAGCCCGCGTGCCGGGTCGCCCACAGGTAGCCGGCCACGAGTCCCAACAGGGCCAGCAGCCACACAAGGTGGAGATGCCAGTCGAAGGGGTGGCCGGCGGCGATCACCGGCCGGCGCTCGCCGTAGGCTCTGGGCGATGGAGGCCCCCGCGAAACTCGACCGGCTGGAGCGCGTCACCGACCTCGTGCTGGTGTTGCTCGACACGCGCCAGCCCCTGACGCTCGATGCCATCGCGCACCAGGTCCCCGGGTATCCCACCGAGCACTCCGCCCGGCGCCAGGCCTTCGAGCGGGACAAGAGGCTGTTGCGCGACGAGGGCATTCCGGTCCTCACGCAACGGTTGCCGGGCCACGAGCAATACGGGTACCAGATCGACCGTGAGTCGTTCTACCTGCCCGACCTCGACCTCGAACCCGACGAGCAGGTCGCGCTCCACCTCGCCGTCGCCGGCGTCCACCTGGGCGATCCTAGTGGTCGTGATGCGCTGCTGAAGCTGGGGGCGGCCGGGCTGGGTGACGTGCGCCCCATGGCGTCCCTGGTGCCGCCCGCGGCGCTCATCGAGCTCTTCGAGGCCGTGCGCACGCACGCCACCGCCACCTTCTCCTACCGCGCCGAGGAGCGGCGCGTCGCACCCGTGGGCTTGTGGTTCCGCTTCGGCCACTGGTACCTCGTGGCGTGGGACCTCGAGCGGACGGCCGTGCGTACCTTCCGGGTGGACCGTATCGAAGGGGACGTCGGCCGCGGTGAGGCGGGCGATGCCTTGGTGCCGGACGACGTGACGGTGGACGTGAAGGCGGCGCTGCCCGAAGAGCCGTGGGAAGTGGACGACGAGAACCGGGTCGACATGCGGGTCAGGGTCGACGCGCTCGAGGCGCGCCGGGTCACCGAGGAGGTGGGCGCCGACAAGGTTGTGCGCCGGCTCGGCGACGGGTCGGTCGACCTCGTCCTCGGCGTGTCGTCCTTCGCGTCCATCCGCTCCTGGGTGCTCGGACTGCTCGACCACGTCATCGTCGCCGAGCCGGAGGCCTTCCGCGCCGAGCTGCTCGCGTGGCTCGGCGCGGTGGTCGAACCGGCGTCGCCGTTCCCGGCCGAACCCCGCTACCCGGAGGCCGGGAGTGCCGCCCTCGAAGAGGAGCCCGCCACCCCGCGCAGCGCGCCAGGGCGTGAGACGAGCCGGCGCCTGCGGCGTCTGTTGGCGTTGGTCGGCTGGCTCGCGCAGGTCGGGGAGGCACCCATCGCCGACGCGGCGCAGCGGTTCGGCATGAGCGAGAAGGAGCTGGTGGCCGAGTTGGAGCTGGCCGCCTGCTGCGGCATCCCCCCATACACGCCGGACACACTGATGGAGATCGAGGTGTCCGAGCACTCCGTCCGGGCCTTCCTCCCGGCGGAGTACGCCCGGCCCCGCCGACTCACCCCGGCCGAAGGTTTCGCCGTGGCGGCGTCGGCCCGGCTCCTGCTCTCGGTGCCGGGCTCGGAGGATGACGCACTGCGCCGCGCCCTGGCCAAGCTCGATGCCGCGCTCGGGTCGCGGGAGGCGGTCGGGCTCGATGTCGACGCGCCGGCCCACCTGGCCGCCGTGCGTGACGCGGCCGAAGCCCATCGGGCGGTCGAGATCGACTACCTCTCCGGCTCGCGCGACGAGCTCACCACCCGCACCGTGGAACCCGTGCAGGTTGCCACCATCGACGGGCACTGGTACCTCGACGCGTACTGCCATCGGGCCGGGGACATGCGGCGCTTCCGGGTCGACCGCATCGGCACCGTGCGCCCGCTGGAGCAGAGCGCCGGTCCGGCCGCGACGCGGCTGCGGCCCCTGGAAGAGATGTTCGTGCCGGGACCCGGCGCCGTCGAGGTCCACCTGCAGCTCGGCCCGGGGGCGGAGTGGGTGCCCGAGTCCGTGCCGGTGCGCGCCGTCCGACGCGACGACGACGGCAGGGTGACCGACGTGGTGCTCGACGTCTCCGGCATGGCCTGGTTCGAACGGCTGCTCCTGCAGCTCGGCCCCGCGGTACGGGTCGTGAGCCCGCCCGAGCTGACCGGCCTGGCGGCCGCGGCCGCTCGCCGGGTGCTGGCGCGCTACGGCGCCGGCGAGACGGATATCGTCGGCCCATGAGCGACATGAACGATTTCAACCGTGCGGTGATCGAGGAGTTCAGGGCCAACCACGGCAAGGTCGGGGGCGGCTTCGCCGGCGCCCCCGTGGTGCTGCTGACGACCACCGGTGCCAAGTCGGGACAGAAGCGCGTGAACCCGCTCGTGGCGCTGGTCGACGGCGACCGCATGTACGTGATCGCCTCCAAGGCGGGGGCGCCCGCCAGCCCGGACTGGTACCACAACCTGCTGGCGCATCCTGAGGTGGAGGTCGAGTTCGGCGACGACCGCTTCGAGGCCACCGCCCTGCCGATCGTCTCGGGACCCGAGCGGGACCGCCTCTACGCCGCCCAGGTGGCGGTGCAGCCCGGCTTCGCCGACTACGAGAAGGCGACGACCAGGGTGATCCCGGTGGTGGAGCTCCGTCGAGCGTGAGTTAAGGCCGACCGTTCATCCCAGCCGGCGTGACGGGAGGCCACCATGCTCGGGATTCACGGGATCGGGCGGGACCGCGCCGACTACTACCTGTCCGACCTCGCCCGTGAGTTGCCGGTGGCCGGCGGGGGCCGCTGGGCGGGGGGCGCCGCCGGTCGACTCGGGCTGGACGGCCCGGTACGGGCTGAGGAGTTCACGAACATGCTGGAGGGCCGCCAGCCTCGCACCGGCGCCGTGCTCGGGTCGGGGCGGGCCGCCGTGGCGGCGTTCGACCTCACGTTCAGCCCTCCGAAGTCGGTCAGTGTGCTGTTCGCCTTGGCCGGCGCCGAGACGGCGCGCACGGTCGTGGCCGCACATGGTGAGGCTGTCGCCGGTGCACTCTCCTACCTCGAGCAGCACGGCATCACCGCCATCCGGCGATCGGGTCCTGACCGTGTCGTGTTGCCGACCAGCGGGGCACTGGCGGCGGTGTTCACGCACGGGGTGAGCCGGAACGGCGACCCGCACCTCCACAGCCACGTCGTGCTGGCCAACCTCGTCCACGGCAGTGACGGGCGCTGGGGTGCGTGCGACCGGCGCGGGATCGCCGCGCACCGCAGCGCCGCTGCCGCCGTCTACGAGGCGCAGCTCCGGGCCGGGCTGACGAGCGCGCTGGGCCTGCGCTTCGTCGGCGCCCCGGGGCGTTCGGCCGAGGTGGCCGGGGTCGGGACCGAGCTGCTGGCGGAATTCTCGAGTCGCGGCGCGGACATACGCCGCCACATGTACGAACACGGCGCGCGTTCTGGCCGCGGTGCCCGGGTCGCCTGGGCGGCGACTCGTCCTGACAAGGCGCCCGGCATGCAATTCGGCGACCTGGCGGCGCACTGGCAGCAACGGGCTCGTGCCGTCGGCGGCCCCCCGCAGCCCGAGCGGGGCCGTTCCCGGAGGAGCCCGGCCGTGCTCGACGAGCACCGCTTCGCCGGGGTCATCTCGCTCCCGGCGCACGGCGGCGCCCGCCGCCGCGATGTCGTGGCGGCCTTCGCCACCGCGGCCGCAGATGGCGCCACTGCCTCGACGCTCGAGCGCCTCGTCGACCAGTGGGTACGACCCGGACCCCCCGGCGTGGCGGAGCCGATTGCGCAACGCCGTGCGTTCGTGCCGGCCAACCATCACCTGCGCGCCCTGGGCCCCCGGCCGGTCGACCCCGACGATCACGCGGTGTGGTTGGGCGCCGCCCGTGCCCTGGACGCGTACCGGGACCGCTGGGGCCTCGCCCAGGCGCCGGAACCACTCGGTCTCACGAGCACTTCGCAAGGCCTGGCCGCCCTCCCGGCGCAGCGCCTCGCCGATCACGTCCGGACCGAGCACGTGGTGGCGGCGGCCCGTTCCCGGCTCGGATGGCGCGAGCCCGTGAAGGTGGAGCTCGGGCTCGGGCGCTGAATCAGCGGCGGCGGTCGCCCAGCGCCGGCGCATCGAGCTGACGACCGGGCGGCAGGAGCTCGCGCCAGGGCGACGACGCGTGGGCGGGGGTGAGCGAGACCTCCCGGACCTCCTTGTCCGTCCCGAGGACGAGGGCGCGGCCGGGCGCGCCGTGCGCGATCGCATCCACCGGAAGACGGTGCTGGCGCGTGCTGCCCACCGAGGTCGAGGGACGGATGCGACCCCAGCGGTCCACCGATCGGCTGATCGTCGTCGTGGCGACCTCCCGGTCGCCCGCCAGGGCACTGATGTCGCGGAGCGTGGAGGTGTCGGCGATGCCGCGCAGGACCACGGTGGTGCCGAAGAGCGAGAGGAACCCGTCGGCCGCTGCGCCCCATCGCACCCGGGCCTGGGAGAGATCCTGCAGGCAGGCCAGGACCAGGAGCCCCTGCCCGGCGCCCTCGCTCACCATGGCCGGGAGGTCGGGGACCGGCGCAATGTTGGCCACCTCGTCGAGAGCGAGGAGCGTGGGTGGGCCGGCCTGCCCGTCACGGGACCGGGCATACGCAGCATCGCGCACGTCGCCGAGGATCGCCACCACGAGCGGAGCGAACTGGCGCTGGCGCCTACCGGCCGAGCAGATGTAGAGCGTGTGGGCTCCGCCGCAGAACGCCTCGAAGTCCAGAGGGGCGGCACGGGTGGATGCCAGTGCGCCCTCCGTGCGATACGCGGCCAGGACACCCGACGCGGTCGACCAGATACCTGACTGCTCACGGGAATCCGTCGCGACGATCCCCGTGAGCAGATCGGTGGGCGGAGCATCGCCTCCGGCGTGCGAGGCGAGAATTTCGAGGGCGGGGGCTCCATTGTGGCGATCGATCCATTTCAGGACGTCCCGCATCGTGAGCTCCTCCCAGGCGGCCGCGTGGAGGAGCGTGGAGAGCGAGCGCGCCGGCCCTTTCGGTCCAGTGGTGCTCACCACCGCGTTGTCCGCTCAACCGGCTGGCGCCGACCATGGCGTCGGCTGTGACCACCGCGGCGTCCCAATCGGATGCTGTCGTGAGGGGCGACCAACCGACGCGTTCAACACCCGGTGGGCACGACACCTCGCCGCTCGGGTCGTAGAGAAACGACCATCCTTCGTCGCCGCGCGCCGGCGCGGTCGCCTGCATCACATCGGGCTTGGTCGACGTCGAGACGACCGGACCCTCACTCAGCAAAATATTGGGTATGACCAGGGAAGATGTCTTCCCGGACCGCGGTGGTCCGAGCACGAGCGTCGAGCATTGCGCGCCCGCCCACACCCAGCCCTGCGTGCCATTCCCAACATAGATGCCACGGCCCGACAAACGGTGGACCTTCTGCAACGCGGCCGTCGAAATCAGGCACGAATCGTCGGTGTCGACATGTGTATGAGCACCGCGTTCCACACACGCGATGTTTGCGCTGGGGAACAGAAAAATCTATAGGACATATGACGCAATGCGGCGACAAGAGCACGGTGAGCGTCGTGCGCAGACGCAGGATGTAGATCAATTGCGCGCGCAAAAGCGAGCGAAACGAAGGTCGTCAACGCGAGCAAAATGACGCCGCAATAAAAGAATGCTTGACCTGAGCATGCAGACAACAGAAGAATGGGTGTACCCGACGTGTGAGGGAGGGTATGACATGTGCTGCGACACAACGAAGTGTGGCGCGCAAAACGGAATCTGTCGGCTTCGTTTTGGCGCGCTCGTTCCGTTGCGGCACGACGTCAACGTGACTTCGCAACTCGGGGAAACAAGCCGGTTTGGCGTGATATGTGCCTGCGTTCATGACGCTGGCGCAGAAACGACGGCCGGCGCAGTGCAAATGAAACCGGTGCGGCAGTGCGCACGGCGAGGGGCAGTCGACCTCAATGTGGCGCAGGCTTCACCTCTATTCAGTGACCATGCTCCTAGGGAGGTGCACCTGTGGCAGTAGCCGCAAAAAGAAGGGCCCCGGCCAAGAAGGCCGCGAAAAAGCGGGCCCCCGCAAAGAAAGCAGCAAAGCGCACGACAGCGAAGAAGGCCGTCAAGCGGGCTCCGGCACGGAAGTCCGTGAAGCGGGCTCCGGCACGGAAGGCTGCGAAGAAGCGGGCTCCTGCGAAGAAGGCGGCCAAGCGCACCGTGCGCAAGGCTGCCAAGAGGCGGGCTCCGGCGAAAAGGGCGGCCAAGCGCACCGTGCGCAAGGCTGCCAAGAAGCGGGCTCCGGCGCGCAAGGCTGCCAAGAAGCGGGCTCCGGCGAAGAAGGCGGCCAAGCGCACCGTGCGCAAGGCTGCCAAGAAGCGGGCTCCGGCGAAGAAGGCGGCCAAGCGCACCGTGCGCAAGGCTGCCAAGAGGCGGGCTCCAGCTCGCAAGGCGGCAAAGCGGCGCTAAGCGCTTCGTTCCTTCGGGAACACGCGAGACCGGGGGCCTTCGGGCCCCCGGCTCCGCGTGCGGACCCGATTACGAGGTCCGGTTGAGCTCGACCACGTCGGCGGGCCAGTCGACGTCGTAGGCCAGATCGGGCTGCCGCAGGACGCGCACCGGGAGGCCGAGGCGGGTCGCCTCCGCCCGGTGGGCGCGGAAGGAGCCCGGGCCGTAGGCGAAGCAGAAGTCGGACCCGGCCGGGAGTCGCAGCACGTTGGTGCCGTCATCACGCCGGTCGGGAGCGAGGGTGACTCCGTCGAACGGTGCCAGCACGCCGAGCCCCTGCGCCCGCGGAAGGTCGCCGTGGGCGACGGTGACCCAGCTCGTGCCGGTCCGGGCCAGCCGGTCGACGCCGGCCCGCACCGCACCGTTGAGACCCTGGCCGGGCTCCCACATCACGGTGGCGCCCACCTCCGATGCCCATTGCGCCACGTCCGGGTCGTCGCAGACCACCGCGACCGGCAACGGGTCGCACGCCGCCACCACCAGCGCGGCCATGGCACGGACCAGCGCAATGCGATCGCCGTCGGACAGGGTCGATCCCAGTCTCCGCTTGGCCTGGTCGAAGGCCTTGACCGGGATCAGGACGACCTCGTGCCCCAGCTCGACGTCGGCCTGAGACCCGTCGTGCTGCGTTGCCGGCACGTTGGCCTTCGACACCGGGACAGTGTACGGGTCCACGCGAAGGCCGCTGCGATGCCGCCGTAGGCTCTGGTGGCATGGACGACCGGGTGGCGGTGATCGGTGCGGGCTCCTGGGGCACCGCGGTCGGGAGCATCGTCGGTGCCGCACGTCCGGCCTCTTTGTGGGCGCGCGCACCCGAGCTGGCGGCGTCCATGACCCGGACGCGCCAGAACGAGACGTACCTGCCGGGCGTCCACCTCCCTGACGGCTTGGCCGTCACGTCGTCGCTGGCCGAGGCGCTCGACGGTGCCAGCATCGTGTTCATGGCCGTGCCGTCGCACGGATTCCGTGACGTCCTCACACGGATGCAGCCGCTGGCGGGCGGGATCGAGGCCGTCGTCAGCCTGGCCAAGGGAATCGAGATGGGGACCAACCTGCGCATGTCCCAGGTGGCCGGTGAGGTGTTGCCCGGGGTGCCCGCGGGAGTCCTCACCGGGCCGAACCTGGCGCGCGAGGTCGCGCAGGGCCATCCGGCCGCCTGCGTGGTGGCTCTGTCGGACGAGGCTCTGGCGAGCCGCGTGCAGGCACTGGTGCACACGCGCACGTTCCGCACCTATATGGGGACGGATGTCGTCGGATGCGAGATCGCCGGTGCCACGAAGAACGTGATGGCGATCGCCGCCGGCATCGGCGACGGGTTGGGCCTCGGGGACAACACCCGGGCCGTCCTCATCACGCGCGGGCTCGCCGAACTGGGACGGCTCGGCGTGGTCCTGGGCGGGAAGGTGCTCACCTTCGGCGGCCTCGCCGGGGTCGGTGACCTGGTGGCGACCTGTGCCAGCCCGCAGAGCCGGAACCGGACGGTCGGGTTCGCCCTGGGGCAGGGACGGTCGCTCGACGACATCGTGGGGGGCATGCACATGGTGGCCGAGGGCATCAAGAGCGCGGGGCCCTTGGTCGGCCTGGCGCGGGCGCACGGCGTCGAGATGCCGATCGCGGAGCAGGTTCACGCGATCGTGGAGGGGCGCTGTTCCCCGGCGGAGGCACTCCTGAACCTGATGCAGCGACCGTCGCGTCCCGAATGGGACGAGTCGCTCCTGCGGGGACTCCCGACATGAGCGGGCTCTTCCACGGCGACGACCTGGAGTCCGAGGCCGACGGCGATGCGCGCCGGGAGGCCGCGCTGGACCACGTCACCGAGACCCTCCTGATGCATGGCGCCACCGCGGAGGAGATCGACCGGGCCGTGGCCGATGGTGTGATCGACCTCTTCGCGGCCGATCGCCTGCTCGTCCCGTCGCGTCGGCGCTATACGAGGGTCGAGGTGGCCGAGCTGACCGGTGTCGATATCGGCATGCTCGAGCGGTTCTGGCGCGCCCTCGGCTTCCCCGGTGTCGACGACGATGACCCGGCCTTCACCGACCTCGATCTCGAAGCGGTCCGCCTCTTCCAGGGCCTGCAGGCGCTCGGGGCTGCCGACGCCGAGACGGCCGTGCAGAGGGCCCGGGTGATCGGTTCGTCCATGGCCCGTATCGCCGAGTCGGAGCTCGTGCCGGGGGACATGGAGAGCGCGGAGGTCGACCCGGTTCTCTCCGCCGAAGCCTTCGCCGGTGTCGCCGACGTGACGATCCCCGCCATGGCGAAGCTGCTGGAGTTCGTGTGGCGGCGCCAGATGGCGGCGGGCATCCAACGCAGCATGATGTTGCGCAGTCACGGGCTGGCACCGGGACAGAGCCCGGCCATGGCGGTCGGCTTCGCCGACATGGTCGGCTTCACGCTCCTGAGCCAGCACCTGAGCGACGAGGAACTTGCTGCCGTGGTGGGGCGCTTCGAAGAGATCTCCCACGACATCGTGACGAGCGCCCGGGGTCGGGTGGTCAAGATGATCGGCGACGAGGTCATGTTCGTGGTGGACAGCGTGGCCGACGCGGCGCGGATCGGGCTCCGCCTCGCCGAGGCCTACGCCGACGACGACCTGCTCTCGGACGTGCGGGTCGGCCTGGCCCGTGGTCCGGTCCTGCTGCGCGACGGCGATTACTTCGGGCCGACGGTCAACCTGGCCCACCGCATCGTGAACATCGGCAACCCCGGGACCGTCCTGATGTCGGACGATTTCCATGCCGCCCTGCTGCAGGAGGCTCCCGGCGAATTCACCGCGCACGCGCTCCGGCCCCGGCTGCTGAAGGATCTGGGTCGCGTGCAGTTGTGGTGGTGCGGGCGGGCCGGGCAGGAAGCCGACGGCACCAGCGCCGCCGCCGACCGCCGCCGCAACCTGCGCTGGGAGCGGATCTCGGAGGTCCTGCGGGACCTCGAGGAGCTGCGAGGCGTGGGCGAGCGGCTGCTCAGCGCCAACCGGGCGCCCGGCTCAGGCGTGGCGCAGCCGGGCCGTGGCGATGCCGAAGGGACGTAGCTCGAACGACCCCTCGAACGGCTCCTCGGGGTAGCCCCGCAGATTGACGAGCCACCCGGCGCGACCGGGAAACGACACCACAGCCGGGCGTGCGGTCGGGTTGAAGACGCGGACCTCCAGGACACCGGCGACGCGGTGGAGCGCGCTGACCTCGGCCCCGTGCACGGTCAGCTCACTACCCGCGGCCGGGCGCGGGCCACCGCCCAGGCTGAGGACGGGCTCTAATGGGAGCAGCACGTCGTCAGCCAGCTGGTAGGGGTCGTCGCAGTCGAGCGCCAGCGCGTAGCGCAGCTCCACCCGCTTGCCGCGCATCTGCAGACCCTCCACTGGCGTGATCGGACCGGCGGGGAAGGGGCGGTAGGCCATGCCGAGCCGGGACAGCATGCCGGTGGAGCGCAGGACGGTCAGCGCCATGGTGTGTGCGGCGACGCCCTCAATATCGATCAGCTCGTACTCGCACACGCCCTCGTGGACCACCGTCAGCCCCCCGGCGCTGACGAAGCGGTTGGCGGGCGCCGTGGGCAGCCCGAACTCGTCGGGCCGGCCTTCGGCCGTCAACCCCCGCGTCACGACGGTGAAGGCGCTCTCGGCGTGCGAGTGCCGGGCGGGCTCCGGGAGTGGCAGGTGAGCCCGGAGGCGGTGGTCGCCGCTCGGGTTGACGAACGAGGTCACCACGCGCACGGTGGCGTCGTCCGCCCGTACCTCCACATCGGTGTCCACGTCGACCTGGTGCCCGCCGACGCGCGTCTGGGAGGAGCCGTCCACGTGATCGGGCCAGTCGTAGGTGCCCGTGATGCGCAGGCGCGCCCGGACCGGCCCGCGCTCGTCGACCTGGACGGTCACCGCCAGGGGTGCGTCCACGAAGGAGTCCTGCCGCGGCGGGGAGTAGTTGTACGAGTCGCCAAGGTCGCCGCCGTCCACCAACCGGCCGTAGCCCGCCCTGCCGTTCAGCGCGAAGGTGCCGGTCGTCGCGTCGACGTCGATGCGCACGAGCCCGTTGGTGAGCACGATCGCACCGTCGGTCTCGCTCACCTCCACGGGGTGGGCCAGTGGGACTGCCTCGAAGACGCTCCAGCCGTACCCTGGCACCTCGCCGGTGCGGGCCAGGATCTTCCGCGTCGCCGGCTGCTCCATGCCCACCCGGACCACGGCGTCGGGCCTGGCCCCGAGCCTCGTGTAGACGTCCTGTTTCGCCTCCGCGATGGGGACACCGGGCTTCTCCTGGGTACCGACGGCGATGGTGATGTCGAAGCCCTCCTCGGTGTCTTCGATCAGCACGTCGTGAATCCATGCCTCGTCGTCGATCCTCGGTCCCTGCATCATCCCCAGCACCGTGCGGACGGTATCGGCGTCGAGCACCATCGATCCGGGGAGCCCGGACCGCTCGGAAACCACCTGCACGTCGGCCGGGGCCGGGCCGTCGGCGGGGACGATCAGCTCGACGACACCGGACCGGGCCCGTTGCGACGGGTTGAGCACCGTGGGGCCGACGTGGGACAGCGAACGCGCCAAGGACTTCACGGCACGATCGGCCAGGCCGGCGGCGATCGCGCGCGCCTCGGCGTAGCGGTGCAGGACGGCGTCGACGACGTCATCGACGGAGCAGGCGCAGATGGAGTCGTGAGCGGAGTTACGCACCATCTCGAGCCAGGCCAGGTCCAGCAGGCGGTCCGGGTAGTCCCCGGGGTCCTGGAACAACGCCGCCAGCGGCTCGGCGCGGCGCTCGAGCTCCCGCTCGGCCAGCGCGCCGCGGCGTTTTACGTCGACACGGTTCGAGGTGACGCCCATGAGCATGTTCGACCGGGCCCCCGAGCGCAGCTCACCGGCCACCGTCGTCAGGCCTTCGGTCGGAGCGTTCGCCAGATAGCGGGGGAGCGAGGTCACCTCGAAGTCGAAGTCGTCCTGCAATTCGTTGGCCTCGGCGACGACCCGCCCCAGCCAGGGTTGGGGCATGAGGTGGTCGGACCCGTTCATGCACAGCAGGTCACCCATGAGGAAATCGGCCACTTCGGCCACGTTGTCGGCCGTCCGGCGGATCAGTGCCTTGGCGTCATCGGGGAGCGCCGCGGCGTTGCCGTAGCCGACCGGGAGGTACTCGGCCCGGACCGAGGAGCCGTCGGGGGCCTCCCAGACGAAGGCGTTCTTGGTCACCTGCGAGGGGACGCCTCGCCAGACCACGGCGTCGTGGAAGCCGGCCAGCCGGAGGATCTGGGGCATCTGTGCAATGTGGCCGAACATGTCGGGCAGGTAGCCCAGCTCCATGACGCCCCCGAACGCGGCGCCGCGACCGAGTCCCATCTGCAGGTTGCGGATGATCGTCTCACCGGAGGCGAGGAACTCGTCCATCAGGATGTACCAGGGCCCCATGCTGATCCGGCCGGCCGCCGCCAGCGCCCGCAGCCGGCCCTCGGCTTCGGGACGAACCTCGAGGTAGTCGTCCACCACGGCCATCTGCCCGTCCAGCATGAAGTAGGGATAGCTGGCATCGCGCTCGAGCAGCGGGAGCAGCGTGTCGATCAGGTCCACCAGGGCGAGGCGGAAGTCCTGGTAGGGCTTGTACCATTCGCGGTCCCAGTGCGTGTGCGGAACGATGGCAATCCGGCGGGCGGTCATGACCGTCAGACTATGACCTGCGCTCGCCGGTGGTGAGAGCGCTCGTCCCCGCCGGACAGTGGCCGGACGGCCGCCCGGCTGTGTCCGGCAGGACACTCCCGGAGGTCTGGGCCCGGCAGTGGGCGGCGAGACCGGACGCACCGGTCCTGCTCGACGGCTGGGGCGGCGCGCCGGCGCTCGACGCCGGAACGCTCGACGGCCGGACGGCCTCCTTGGCCGGCGCCTTGGCCGAGCGGGGAGTCACGGCGGGTGACCGCGTGCTGTGGTGTGCCCGCGCCACCCTTCCCTCCATTGCGGCCCTGCTGGCCGTGCTGCGGCGTGGCGCCGTCCTGGTGCCCCTCAGCCCGTCGGCGACCCCGTCCGAGATCGACCATGTGGTCGGTGACGCCCGTCCGGTCCTGGCCCTGTGCGACCGGGAGCGGTCGGACGCGTTCACGGCGGGCCCGCCGTTGCTGCGCGTCGACGAGCTGACCGCGGCCTCGGTGGGCGCAACGCCCGTCGTGACGTCCATCCGCCACGGCGACGACGATGCGCTGATCGTCTACACCTCGGGGACCACGGGCAGACCGAAGGGGGCGGTGCACACGCACGGCTCCCTGCTGGCCGGCGTCTCGGCGCTGCTGACCGCCTGGGAGTGGACCGCGGAGGACCGCCTCGTGCTCAGCCTCCCCCTCTTCCACGTGCACGGCCTGTGCGCCGGGCTCTTCGGCACCCTCACCGCCGGTGCGTCCGCCGTCGTGTTCGACCGCTTCGACGAGACGGCGGTCGTGCGGGCGGCGCCCGCCGCCACCATGTTCTTCGGCGTCCCGACGATGTACCACCGCCTGGCGGCGGCGGGGGAGGCGTCCGCGCTGGGCGCGCTGCGCCTCTGCGTCTCGGGCTCGGCGCCCTTGGCCCCCGACCTGTGGCACCAGCTGGCCGGCCGGGGCGTGGCCGTGCTGGAGCGCTACGGCATGACCGAGACCCTCCTGACGCTGTCCAACCCGCTCGTGGGTGAGCGTCGCCCCGGCTCGGTCGGGCGACCGCTCCCCGGGGTGGAGGCCGCCCTCGTCGGGACCGACGACAACGGGATCGGGGAGCTGCACGTGCGCGGTCCTTCGTTGTGCCGGGGCTACTGGGGTCGGGACGACCTCGCCGCCGACGGCTGGTTCCCCACGGGGGATCTGGTGTCGGTCGCCGATGACGGCTACGTCACTGTCCGCGGGCGCCGCACCGAGCTGATCATCACCGGCGGCCACAACGTGTACCCGGCCGAGGTCGAGGCGGTCTTGTCCCGTCACCCCGGCGTGGTCGAGGTGGCCGTGGTGGGGCTGCCGTCGGCCGAATGGGGTGAGACCGTGGTGGCCTACGTGGTGGGGGATCCCGACCTGGACTCGCTCCGGGCGCTGGCGGCGGCGGAGCTGGCGCCGTTCAAGTGCCCACGCGAGGTGCGGCAGGTCGACGCGCTGCCGCGCAACGCGCTGGGCAAGGTGCTCAGGGGCGAGCTCCGCTGACCCGGGCGGGCCGGGGAGCGACCCGGCGGCTGCGGTAGCGTGCACCCATGGCAACCTTCCTCATGCTCTCCACGGTGGGGCCGGACGGGGCGGCGACGCTCACCGAGAACCCCGATCGGCTGAAGGCCGTGAATGCCGAGGTGGAGGCCATGGGCGTGCGGGTGGTGGCACAGTGGGCGCTGCTCGGGCAGTACGACTTCTGTACCGTGCTCGACGCACCGGACGAGACCACCATGGCGCGGGTGTCGCTGGTCCTGGGCTCGCGGGGCACCCTCAAGACGCTCACGCTCTCGGCGATCCCGATCGACGACTACATCGAGAGTGTGCTCAAGGCGCAGCAGGGCTGAGGCCTCAGTGCCACCAGAAGCCCTGACGGGACCGCTCTCGGCGCACGTCGTCCCGTGAGAAGAGCTCGCCCAGGACACTCCCGTCCGACATGCGGCGGAGGCGGTACCCCTCCTCGGTGACTTCGGCGATCTCGAACCCGCGGACCCACGTGCCCTGGAAGCGGTTGCGCACGTCCACCTTCGTCCCCGGCGCCAACGGGGTGCGCGCCTGTGCATTGGCTGACTCCCCCCCGTCGGTGCTCACGCCCCCATCGTACGAGCCGGGCGCGCCGGTGAGCAGATGACCGTCTGCGCGCCCGACCTCAAAGAGGAGCGCCGCCTGCGCGCCCAGGGCTACGAATCGGTCGCCGGTCTGGACGAGGTCGGCCGCGGCGCCTGGGCCGGCCCGCTCACGGTCGGTGTCGCCGTCGTGCGTCCCCGCGTGCAGCACCGGTCCATGCCGCCCTGGCTTCGTGACTCCAAGATGCTGAGCGAAGCCCGTCGCGAGGAGATCTTCGACGCCGTCGCCAAGTGGTGCCAGGGCTGGTCCGTCGGGCACGCCTCACCGGCCGAGTGCGACGAGTGGGGGATGACCGAGGCCCTCCGGGTCGCGGCCCGGCGCGCCCTGGCCGGGCTCGGCGAGCCCCCGGCCGCTCTTCTGGTCGACGGGCCGGTCGACCTGTTGCGCCACCCCGACGATCCCTTCGCCGGCGCGGTGCGGCCCATCGTCGACGGCGACGCCAAGTGTGCGTCCGTGGCTGCCGCCTCGGTCCTGGCCAAGGTCGTCCGCGACCGGCTCATGCGCCAGGAGGCCGACCACTTTCCTGCCTACTGCTTCGAGCGGAACAAGGGCTATCCCTCCCCCGTCCACCAGCTGGCGCTCCGGGGGTATGGCCCGACGGCGATCCACCGCCGCAGCTGGGCCTTCCTCCGCGACCTCCCGTGGTGCGGGCAGGGCTGGCGGGGCCGCTCAGACGACTGCGGTGACCTCGGCGAAGTGACAGGCGACCGGGTGGCCCTGGCCCCGGTCCACCAGGGCGGGCTCTTCGATGGCGCAGATCTCCTGGGCCTTCCAGCACCGGGTGCGGAAGCGGCAGCCCGAGGGCGGTGACTGCGGGCTCGGCACGTCACCCTCGAGCACGATGTGCTTGCGGGCGCGCTCGGCCCTCGGGTCGGGGATGGGCACGGCGGAGAGGAGCGCCTGCGTGTAGGGGTGGGCCGGCCGCTCGTAGACGTTCTGGCGGTCACCGATCTCGACGATCTTGCCCAGGTACATGACGGCCACGCGGTCGGAGATGTGTCGCACCACCGACAGGTCGTGCGCAATGAAGAGGAAGGCGACCCCAAGCTCCTGCTGGAGGTCGTCGAGCAGGTTCACCACTCCCGCCTGGATGGAGACGTCGAGGGCCGAGACCGGTTCGTCCAGGACCAGCAGCTTGGGCTGCAGCACCAGGGCCCGGGCGATGCCGACCCGCTGGCGCTGACCGCCGGAGAACTCGTTCGGGTAGCGGTTGGCGTGGTAGGGCTCGAGGCCCACCAGCCGCAGCATCTCGGCCACGCGGTGCTTGACGGCGCCCCGGTCGCTGATCCCGTGGATGTGCAGCGGCTCGGCGATGGCCTCCCCGATGGCCAGCCGCGGGTCGAGCGAGGCGAACGGGTCCTGGAAGACCACCTGGATGTCCCGGCGCACCTTCCGCATCTCCGACGTGCTCAGCCCGGTCAGCTCGGTCCCGTCGAACTTGACCGAGCCCGACGTCGGTTTGATCAGCTGGAGGATCGCATCGCCCGGTGGTCGACTTCCCACATCCCGACTCGCCGACGAGGCCCAGGGTCTCGCCCGAGGCGATGCTGAAGGAGACGCCGGAGACGGCGTGGACGACGCCGACCCGGTGTCGCACGAAGGACCCGCCCCGCAGCGGGAACTCCTTCACCAGGTCCGTGACCTCCAAGAGCGCCGGGGCGGCGCCCGGCTGACGATCCTTCGGTCCCGAGCTCGGAGATGGTCACGCGATCACGTTGTCCACGACGCCGTCGGAGAACACCCGACCGTGGTCGCCCCGGCCCACGGCTTCGGCGTAGTGGCAGGCGGCCCGGTGGTCGCCGACTTCGGAGGTGACCGACGCCACCACGACCAGATCCGGCTCGGTCTCGAGGCAGAGCTCGGTGGCCAGGGGGCAGCGGGGCGCGAACGGGCAGCCGGTGCGATCACCCAGCATGGAGGGCGGGGCTCCGGGGATCTGTCGCAGCCTCGCCATGCCGTCGTCGTCGAGGCGCGGCAGCGAGCCGAGCAGGCCGAGCGTGTAGGGCATGGAGGGCCGGTAGAAGACGTCCTCGGCCGTCCCGATCTCCACCGGGCGCCCGGCGTACATCACGAGGACGCGGTCGGCCAGGCCCGCGATCACGCCGAGGTCGTGGGTGATCAGCAGCAGCGCCGCTCCCGTCTCGGCCAGTGCCGTCTTGAGCGAGTCGAGCACCTGGGCCTGCACGGTGACGTCGAGAGCCGTGGTGGGCTCGTCGGCGAGGATCACCTCGGGGTCGTTGGCCATGCCGATGGCGATGACGGCGCGCTGGCGCATGCCGCCGGAGAACTCGTGCGGGTAGTTGTCGATCCGCTCCGCCGGGTTGGGGATGCCGACCTTGGCGAGGAGCTCGATGGCGCGGGCCTGCGCAGCGTCCTTGGAGATGTCCTGGTGGGCCAGGATCGCCTCGGAGATCTGCCATCCGATGGAGTAGACGGGGTTCAGCGACGTCATCGGGTCCTGGAAGATCATGGCGATCCCCGTGCCCCGGACCTCGGTCAGCTGCTTCTCCTTCAGGCCGAGGAGTTCGCGTCCCTGGAAGCGGATGGACCCCCGCACGGCGGCGCCCTTGGGCAGCAGGCCCATCGTGGCCAGTGCCGTCACCGACTTGCCCGAGCCCGATTCGCCGACGATGCCCAGCACCTCACCGGGCGCCAGGGACAGGTCGACGCCCCGTACGGCGTGGACGACGCCGTCCTTGGTCGGGAAGTCGACCTCCAGATGCTCGATCTGCAGCGCCGGCTCAGCCACTCAGGCCCTGACCCGGCTCTTCTTGGGGTCGAACGCCTCGCGCAGGCCGTCGCCGATGAGGAAGATCGAGAGGATGAGGATGATCAGGAAGGCCACGGGGAAGACGAAGAGCCACCACTCGGTCGTGGCGGAGTCCTGGCCCTGATCCACCAGCAGCCCCAGCGACACGTTCGGCGGCTGCACCCCGAGCCCGAGGAACGACAGGGTGGACTCGAAGATGATGCTCAAGGCGACCGTCAGCGTGGCGTTGACGATGATGGGCCCGACGGCATTGGGCAGCATGTGCTTGACGATGATGCGCTTGTTGGTGGCGCCGAGCGCCCGCGAGGCCTCCACGAAGTCGCGCTCGCGCAGCGACAGGAAGTCGGCCCGCACGAGGCGGGCCACGTAGGTCCACGAGAGCAGGCCGATGATGATGGCCAGGCCGAGCCAGTTGTCGGACTCCTTGGAGAGCTTGTTGGCCAGCACGATCAGGACGGCCAGCACGGGCAGTACCAGGACCAGGTCGACGAAGCGCATCAGCAGCGAGTCGACGAAGCCGCGGTAGAAGCCGGCGATGGCGCCCACTGTGACGCCGATGAGGGTGGCCATGGCCGCCACCGTCAGCGCGATCTCGATGTCCTTCTCCACCCCGGCCATGACCTGGGCGAACATGTCGTTCCCGATGGAGTTGGTGCCGAAGGGGTTCGTCCACGACGGCGGGTCGTTGAGGTTGTTGGTGATCGTGGTGTAGCTGAATTGCCAGAAGTGGCCGACGAGCACGGACGACGATGACCGAGGAGCGCGAAGACGCAGAGCCCGATCACGCCCATCCGCTGGTGGAAGAACCGCCCGAGTACGATCCGCCACTGGCTCTTGGCCTCCCCCGACAGCCCGTAGGCATCGGCCCCGACCCAGCTCCACCCCGGCGCCGACGCCGGCCAGTGTGTGCGCACCGGCCTCGACCGTCGCCACCCGCTGGGGCGTCTGGATCACGAAGTTCTCGTTCGATGTCGGATCAGCCATAGCGGATCCTCGGATCGAGCACGCCGTAGAGGATGTCGGCCAGCAGGTTGAAGAGGATGACGAAGGTGGCGGTGATCAGGAGGTAGGCCAGCATCACGTTGACGTCGAGGTTGGTCACCCCGGTGAGGTACCACTGCCCGAGCCCCTGCCACCCGAAGACGATCTCGGTGATGATGGCGCCGCCGAGGACGGCGGCGAAGTCCAGCGCGACGACGGTGGTGACGGGGATGAGCGCGTTGCGCAGGACGTGGCGGATGAGGACGCGGCGCCGGCTGAGGCCCTTGGCCCGGGCCAGGCGGACGTGGTCGGCGTCGAGCGTCTCGATCATGGACGAGCGCTGGTAGATCGCCCATGAGGCGTAGGAGATGAGCACGAGCGTGATCACCGGCAACGCGGTGTGCTCGGCGTAGTCGGGGAGCCGGCTCAGGAACGAACCGCTCAGCGTGGGGCTCTGCTCGCCGTCGGTGTAGAAGATGGTCGTCCCGAGGTGCTGGTTGATCGGGATAGCGACGAACTCCTTGAGGGCGAGGCCCAGGACGAAGATCGGCGTCGCCAGCAGCACGAAGTTGGTGACGGTGATGGCGTGGTCGGTGACCTTGCCCTGGCGCACGGCCGCCATCACGCCCATGAAGATGGCGACGAAGATGGCGATGATCGTCGCGACGACCACCATGCGCAGGGTGACGAAGAGGTGCGATGTCAGCTGGGACGCCACGTCCTGACCGTTGATGGTCGTGCCGAGGTTGCCGTGGATGGCGCCGGTGAACCAGATCCAGTAGCGCTGCCACAGCGGGTCGTTGAGGTGAAGCAGGTTCTCCCGGGCCACGATGGTGGAGTGGGGGATGTGGGGGTTGGCGTTGAGGAGCGCCAGGGGGTTGCCCGAGCTGGCGACGAGAAGGAAGACGAAAATCGTCGCGAAGAACAGGACGACGATGCTGATCAGCAGGCGCCTCACGATGTAGGCGAACATGAGCGAAGTCTAGGTGTCGGGCCGGAAACGTCGAGGGAGGGGCCGACCCGGTTGTGGCCGACCCCTCCCTCGCGTTCATTGGCTCGCTAGGAGCTGATCGTCCAGTCCTCGGCGTTCCAGGTGACGCCGACGCTGGACGTGTTGGGCAGGACGCCCTTCAGGCTGTTGGACCAGGCCCAGAACTGGGGCTTCTGGTACAGCGGAAGCGTCACCATGTTCTGCCAGAGGATGGCGTCGGCCTTGTTGTAGTCGCTGATCTCCTCGGACTGGCTCGGAGCCGACGAACCGGACGCCATCAGTCCTTGTCCACGTCCGCGTTGGCCGAGTGGTTCCAGTTCTCGGCGCAGTTGGTGGTGTTCGTGTACGAGCAGTAGAGGGGCTGGTTCCCCGAGACGAACGGCGTGGTCACCCAGGCGAACTCGGCGATCTGGAACGTGCCGCCCGGGAGGTTGGTCCCGAAGAAGGTGTTGGCGTCGTAGTTCTGGATGTTGATCTTGATCCCGATCGCCTTCATCTGGGCCTGGAACAGCTCCTCGGTCTGGGCGCGGATGGCGTTGCCCGACGTCGACTGGATGGTGAACGTCAGGTCCTTGCCCTTCTGCGGGCCGTAGTCGGGCTGGAAGTAGCCGTCCGAGGCCTTCTTGAAGCCCGGCCTCCTTCATCAGGTTGATCGACTGCGACGGGCTGTAGGCGTAGCTGGTGCCCTTGTAGCCCTTCTGGGTCGACACGAGCATGCGGCTCCCCAGCGGGCTTGATGCCCTTGGCGATCTCACCCACGGTCCGGGTGATGATGGACTGGCGGTCCGCGCCGTGGGCGATCGCCTCGCGCACCTGGAGCTTGGCCAGGTACGGGTCGGCCTGGTTGAAGTCGAAGTGCTCGAACTCGAGCCCCGGCAGTGTCACCTTCGTCGTGTTCGGCACCTGGTTGGCCGTCTGCACGATCGAGAGGCTCACCGTCGCCGGGTTGAAGATGTTGATCTCCTTGTTCTGCAGGGCCGGCACCAGCTGGCTGTCGTCGGAGAAGAACTGGAAGACGATCTTGTCGAGCTTGCCCGGGCGTGCCCCAGTAGGAGGGGTTCCGGGTGAGGACCACGCGACTGGTTCGCGTTGTAGCTCGTGATCGTGTACCAGCTGCCCGAGATGGTCTGCGTCGGGCCGGTGAAGCCGGTGTTCCAGCCGACGGTCCGGGCGATGTGGGCCGGGACGACGGCGCGCTGAAGAGGCTGCGCCAGTCGGCGAAGGACGGCTTGAAGGTCACCGTGACGGTGCGTCCGTTCGGGCACAGGCCGACGTTGCGGTCGGCCGTGCTGCACCGGGGCGCAGGCGGCGCCGCCGGAGGGGTCGGAGCCGACGACGGATTGGATCTGGTTGTAGCCGGCGGTCGAGGCGTCGTCGTAGGGCTTGCCCCCGACGTCGGTGTAGGCCGGGTTGCCGCTCTGGGCCTGCCAGTTGTAGATGAAGTCGTCCGCCGTGATCGGCGTGCCGTCCGACCAGACGGCCTTGGGGTTGAGCTTGTAGACGACGGTCTGAGGGCTGGTGCTCGTGACCGACGCGCTCTCGAGGAGCTGGTTGTTGAGGACGGGCTGAAGCTTGTTGTTGACGATGAAGACCTGGGGCCACACCATGTTCAGGATCTCCTGCAGGACGAATTCCGAAGCGGCCGAGGTGTTGATGTTGAACCCGGCCAGGTTCTCGTCGAGCGCCATGGTGGCCGTCCCGCCCGAGGACGACGACGCCTTGGTTGCCGCACCACTCGTGGACGGCGACACGGCGATGATCGACACGGACAGCGCCGCCGCCGCCATGGCGGCAAACGCCGACCGCTTCACGTACCCCTTGAGTCCCATTGTGCCCCCTTGCTCCTCGGCCGCCCCGGTGACGACCGATTACCGCGTCTTCCTGCACTGCCAGTTTCCGCAACGTTCACTGACAAATGTCGGAAGATGGTCGTAAATGTAACGCAATTGCCACATTTTTTTTGGTCATCGTCCCAAGGATTTCTGCGGAAAGGTGCCGCGCGCGTTCTCGATCCGCTGCTCAGTCGCCGTTGGCACACGATTCCTGCGCGCGCGGGCCTTGGAGCGCGGCAGTCGGAACCTGAGTGTCAGCTGGGAGCCTCCTGCGTGGTCCGTGACAACAGACCGCTAAATTCAGCTTGAGGCGATGGTCTATGTCCTTGCGGTCCTAGCGGCACTCTCGAACGCGCTGACCAGCGTGTTCCAGCGCATGGGCGTTGAAGACGCCCCCGAGGAGTCGACCATGCGCCTCAGCCTGATGGCGCACGCCATCCGACGCGGCGTCTGGCTGCTGGGTTTCGGATTCATGATCTGCGCCTTCCTGTTGCAGGCCTTCGCCCTGCACATCGGGACGCTCTCCGTCGTGCAGCCGATCCTCACCATGGAGTTGCTGTTCCTCGTGTTCATCCTCGGGACGTACTTCCGCTTCTCCATCTCCATCCGCGAATGGGTCGGCGCCGGCGCCATCGCGTTCGGGCTCTCGGGCTTCCTGTTCTTCGCCGCGCCGGGGGGAGGCGAGCAGACTCCCACCAACCTCGGCTGGATCGTGGTCGGTGGGTGTGCGAGCGCCCTCATCGTCGTCACCGTGGTAGCCACCCGCTGGGGCCCGCGCTGGTGGAAGGCCGCCATGTTCGGCAGCGCCGCCGCCATCTCGTACGCGTTCACGGCTGCGCTCATCAAAGTGGTGAGCGACTACGCGGCGACCAACTGGGTGACCCTGTTCGTGCACTGGGAGACCTACGGGGTCATCGCCTTCGGCCTCCTCGGTCTCTTCCTGACGCAGAACGCTTTCCACGCCGGGCCGCTGGCCGCCTCGCAGTCGACGCTGGTGCTGGTCGACCCGCTCGTCAGCATCTGCATGGGCATCGCCCTCTTCGGCGATTCCCTGCGCACCTCGGGCCCCTACGGGCCGCTCGAGGCCCTTTCGCTCCTCGTCATGTTCATGGGCGCGGTGTTCCTGTCCAACTCGCCGTTGATCATGGGCATGAAGAGCGAGGGCCAGGGCGTCGAATACGACGAGATGCTGTCGCGGCGCCTCAAGCACCCGCACCACGCCGCCCAGGAGCCTGTGAGCGACGGCGGCCTGCCGCCGTTCTCGTCCGCCTGATCACCTAGCGGCGGTCTCTCAGGGAGCAGCGTCACTCAGGGAGCGCGGTCTCTCAGGAGACAGGTCCTCCGGCCCGCTCCAGCACGAGCCGCGTCATCGTGGCGAAGTGATCCGGGTGCGACAGGTGGGCGCCGTGCTGCGCGTTGGGGATCTCGTAGATGACAGCGCCCGGCACGTTCGCCCCGAGCCACTCGACCGTGCGGCGGTGGTGGGGTGCCGACTTCGGGCCGCCCCGGCCGAACACGGCGGGCACGTCGAGCGCGGTGACGTCGAACGGTTGCCCCTCGGTCCGCATACTGCGCAGGTCGGCCACCAACGCTGGACCGTCGGCTCGCCGCTGCGCCCGGCCCTCCTCGGTGAGGCGGTCCCAGGCGCCCTCGCCCACCATCCGGTTGAAGAAGCGCTCGGCCTCCTCCCCGGCATCGTCGGACAGCGGAGGCCACGCCATCCCTGCCCGGCGTCGGAAGCCCAGCCACGGCATGGGTGGCTCGAAGGCCCCGATGGAGGCGAACGCCCGGGGGTCGGCCAGGGCGGCGGCGACCACGACGTTGCCCCCGAGGCTGTGCCCGACGGCCACCACCGGTCCGCCGTCCCCGGCGCGCGCCGTGTCCGCAATGGAGAGCAGGTCGTCGACGTGGCCCCCCAGGTGCACGATCCCACCGTCCCGGGAGCCCTGGTAGCCCCGGCGGTCGTAGGCCAGCCCGGAGAGCTCGGGGAGCCGGCGCATAGCCAGCCGGAAGCTGTCGCCGCGGTCGAGCGATCCGTGCACGAACACGACCGTCCCCGCACCCGGTGTGGATGCCGGCCGCGCGGTGAAATGGAGGGCGGCCGGATAGCTCATGTGCAGGGCAGACGCTACCTGGCCTGCCCATGAGACCCGACCGTCGCCGGTAGGGTTGGCCCATGACCCAGATCGGTGGCGCAGGGGGCTCGTTCGGCCCCAATGCCTGGCTGGTCGACGACATGTACGACCGCTTTCTGGCCGATCCCGACTCGGTCAGCGACAGCTGGCGGGAGTTCTTCGCCGACTACCGGCCTGCTCCCGTTCCGGCGCCCCAACCCCCGGCTCCCGCACCTGCCGCAACCGCACACGCAACGGTCACCGCGGCGACGACAACCGAGGCGCCGCCATCGGGGTCCGGCCTGCCGGCCGCCACCGCCCCGGCTCCGGCCTCCGTCGTGCCGGCGGCGAACGAGGAGGCCACCCCGCTACGCGGCGCGGCCTCCCGGATCGTGGCCAACATGGAAGCCAGCCTGTCCGTTCCCACGGCCACCAGCGTCCGGACGGTGCCGGCCCGGCTCCTCGAGGTCAACCGCCTGATCCTGAACAACCAGCTGGCGCGGACCACCGGCGCCAAGGTCAGCTTCACGCACATCATCGGCTACGCGGTCGTCCGCGCCCTGCACGACGTCCCCGCCATGAACTCGGCCTTCGTGGCCGACACGGGCGGGCCGGGAAAGCCTGGCGTCATCCACCACAAGCACGTGGGACTGGGCCTCGCCGTCGACCAGGAGAAGAGCGACGGCAGCCGCACGCTGCTCGTGCCGTGCATCAAGGAGGCCGACACGCTCGACTTCCGTTCCTTCGTGCTGGCCTATGAGGACCTCATCCGCAAGATCCACACCAACAAGATCTCTCCCGACGACTTCGCCGGCACGACCGTGTCCCTGACCAACCCCGGGACGCTCGGCACCGTCCAGTCCGTGCCGCGGCTCATGCCGGGGCAGGGCGCCATCATCGGCGTCGGGTCGCTCGGGTATCCCGCGGGGTTCGAGGCCGCCGACCCCCGCGTGCTCGCCCAGCTCGGGCTCGGCAAGGTGGTGACACTGACCTCCACCTACGACCATCGCATCATTCAGGGGGCCGAGTCGGGCCTGTTCCTCGGACGGGTGGCCGCCCTGATCACGGGGGCCGACGGGTTCTACGACGACCTCTTCGAGTCGATGGGCGTGCCCTATGAGCCCGTCCGCTGGCAGGTCGACAACAACGCCGGCGCCGGGAGCGAGGACGGAGAGCACCAGCGCCTGGTCAAGCAGGTACACGTCCAGACCCTCATCAACATGTACCGCGTGCGCGGCCACCTCATCGCCCACCTCGACCCGCTCGACGCCGAGCCTCCGCACATCCACCCCGAGCTCGACCCCCTGACCTACGGGCTCACCATCTGGGACCTGCCGCGCCAGTTCGTCGCCGACGGCCTGGCCGGGCGCGACGTGGCCACCCTCGACGACATCCTCCACGTGCTGCGCGACGCCTACTGCCGGACGCTGGGCATCGAGTACATGCACATTCAGGATCCCGAGCAGAAGCGCTGGATCCAGCAGCATGTCGAAGGCCAGCCGACCGCCCTCAGCCCGGACGAGCAGCGGCACATCCTCGGCCGCCTCAACGCGGCAGAGGTGTTCGAGCGCTTCCTCCACACGCGCTACGTCGGGCAGAAGCGGTTCGGTCTGGAGGGCGCGGAGTCGACCATCGTCCTGCTCGACGCCCTGCTCGATACCGCAGCGGGCTCGGGGGTGGCCGAGGTCGTGATGGGCATGGCTCACCGCGGCCGCCTCAACGTGCTGGCCAACATCGTCGGCAAGTCCTACAAGGAGATCTTCGAGGAGTTCGAGGGCAACCTCGATCCCGAGTCCGTGCAGGGCTCGGGCGATGTCAAGTACCACAAGGGAGCCCGCGGGGTCTTCCATGGCAGCGCCGGCGAGGAGCTCCCGATCACCCTCGCCTCCAACCCCTCGCACCTCGAGGCGGTGGACCCCGTCGTCGAGGGCATGACGCGGGCCAAGCAGGACAGGATCTCCCCGCCCACCGACGGCACGCCGGCGGCGGCGGCCGAAGCCCTGGACGGGTTCCCGTGCATGTCGGTCCTCGTGCACGGCGACGCCGCCTTCGCCGGCCAGGGCGTGGTGGCCGAGACCCTCAACCTCTCCGGGCTCTCGGGCTACCGCACCGGTGGCACGGTGCACGTCGTCATCAACAACCAGCTCGGCTTCACCACCGCGCCGGCGTCGGCGCGCACCTCGGTGTACCCGACCGACGTGGCGAAAATGGTCCAGGCCCCGATCTTCCACGTGAACGGCGACGACCCCGAGGCGTGCGTGCGGGCGGCCCGGCTGGCCTTCACCTTCCGCCAGACGTTCCACAAGGACGTCGTCATCGACCTCGTCTGCTACCGCAAGCACGGGCACAACGAGGGCGACGACCCGAGCTACACGCAACCGCTCATGTACCAGCGGATCGAGGCCAAGCGCTCGGTGCGCAAGCTCTACACCGAGGCCCTGGTGCGCCGGGGTGACATCACGCTCGAGGAGGCCGAGTCCGCGCTGAACGACTTCAACGCCAGCCTGCAGGTCGTCCTCGACGACGTGCGGAACGAGCCTTCGCTGGCGCCGACCGAGCTGCCGCCGCCGGAACCGTTGCCGGCGGACACCCCCTCACCCGAGACGGGAGTGGCGCCGGACGTGCTGCACGCCCTGTCCTCGGTGGTGCGCTCCGTGCCCGACGGCTTCACCATCCACCCCAAGCTCGAGCGCCAGTTCGTCCAGCGTGACGAGCTGGTGGCCAGCGGGCAGGTCGACTGGGCCCTGGCCGAGGCGCTGGCCATCGGCTCGCTCATGTACGAGGGCATCAACGTGCGCCTGACCGGCCAGGACACCCGCCGAGGCACGTTCAGCCACCGCCACGCCGTCCTGGTCGACTACTCGAACGGCGAGGAGTACGTCCCCCTCGCCCACATCCGTGACGGCCTGCACCGCATCGGCGCCGATGCGCTGGAGCCGGCGGGGCAGATGGGCAACTTCACGGTGCGCGACTCGCTGCTCTCCGAATATGCCGCCGTAGGGTTCGAGTACGGCTACTCCGTCGAGGCGCCCGAGGCGCTGGTGGCCTGGGAGGCCCAGTTCGGCGACTTCGCCAACGGTGCCCAGATCATCATCGACAACTTCATGGTGGCGGCCGAGAGCAAGTGGGGCCAGTTCTCCGGTCTCGTCCTGCTGCTGCCCCACGGCTACGAAGGACAGGGCCCCGAGCACTCCTCGGCGCGCTACGAGCGCTTCCTGTCGCTGTCAGCGCGCGACAACCTGCGCGTGACCGTCCCCACGACGTCGGCCCAGTACTTCCACCTGCTGCGATCCCAGGCGTTGACCAGCCCGAAGCGGCCGCTGGTCGTGGTCACCCCCAAGTCGATGCTGCGGGCCCGAGCGTCGCGTTCGAGCTTCGCCGAGCTCGAGGTGGGGTCCTTCCAACATGTGATCGACGACTCGTCGATAGAGGATCCGGCGACGGTCCGCCGCATCGTGCTGTGCAGCGGGAAGATCGCCCATGAAGCCCTGCAGCATCGGTCCGAGCTCGAGCCCGCCGAGGCGGCCGCGGTGGCGGTGGTCCGGGTCGAGCAGCTCTACCCCTGGCCAGTGCCACTGCTGACCGGCATCTTCGATCGCTACGGCGAGGCGTCAGAAGTCGTGTGGTTGCAAGAGGAGCCCGAGAACATGGGAGCCTGGTCTTTCGTGCATGCCCGCCTCCACGCCTGCCTGCCCGAGCGCCTGCGGCTCCGTCATGTGAGCCGGCCCGAATCGGCCAGCCCGGCCATCGGGAGCGCCGCCCTGCACCAGCTGGAGCAGGCCGACCTGTTGCGACGTGCCATTGGCTGATACGCACCACGTCGTGGTGGACGGGTCCAACCTTGCCACCGAAGGACGAACGTTCCCCAGCCTCAAGCAACTCGACGAGGCGGTGCGCGCGTACGCCTCCGAAGACCCCGGCGCCAGCATCATCGTGGTGGTCGACGCCACCTTCGAGCACCGGGTGGGGGACGACGAGCGCGAGGAGGTGCGCCAGGCCATGCTCAACGGCGAGATCATCTCGCCGCCGGCCGGCGCCATCGGGCGCGGCGATGCGTTCGTGTTGCGCATCGCCGAGCGCACCGGGGCCACCGTGCTGTCCAACGATTCCTTCCAGGAGTTCCACGGGGAGCACCCCTGGCTCTTCGACGACGGGCGTTTGATCGGCGGCAAGCCGGTGCCCGGCGTCGGGTGGATCTTCACGCCCCGGCTGCCCATCCGCGGCCCGAAGAGCCGGGCCGCCACCGCCGAGGCCAGGGCGAAGAAGGACCCCGAGTCGGCGCCGGCCAAGGCCGCCGAGCTGGCCAAGGCGGCCAAGAAGGCGGCCAAGAAGGCATCCAAGGCCCGCAAGAGTGCCCCCAAGCAGGCGCCACCGGTGGACACCTCGTGGCCCATCACGCCGGCTGCGCCACCACCCGGCCGGGCCAACGTGAACCCTGTCTTCTCGAGTGCGATCGACGAGGCGGTCGAGGAGGCGCTCCACCCTCCTACGCCCGAGAAGTCGCGGGGGGCGGCCAAGAAGCAGACGGCGGCCAAGAAAGCAGCGCCCGAGAAGAGGGCCAAGGCCAAGAAGGACGCCCACTCCCAGAGGCGTGGCGATGGCAAGCGAGCGCGAGGCACCGACTCGACGCGGTCGGGCGGCGGTGGGCGGAACCAGCGGCAGCGGTCGACACCGCCACCCGCCGTCAACGAGCCGTTGACCTTCATAAACTTCGTCGCCGCCTTCCCCGTGGGGAGCACGATCGAGGGTGAGGTGGTGTCGTTCACGTCGCACGGGGCGATGGTGGACGTGCCGCTGCCCGCCGGCGGGGCGCTGCACTGTTACATCCCGCTGACCGCCATGGGCACGCCGCCGCCGACAAAGGCACGCCAAGTGTTGAAGAAGGGCGAGGTGCGCGCCTTCGTGCTGGCCGGGCTGGACCCGCCCCGTCGGGTGGCCGAGCTGGCGATCCCGTCGACGGCCACGGCGACGGCGGGCAGGAAGGTGGCACCGACGGCGAAGCCGGCCCCCACCGTGAAGGCGGCGCCTCCGGCCAAGAAGGCCGCGGCGAAGAAAGCGGCCGCACAGGCGAAGAAGGCAACGAAGAAGGCGGCTAGGGCCGCCAAGAAGGCACCGAAGAAGGCTGCGGCCAAGAAGGCGGCCAAGAAGGTGGCGAAGGCCAAGAAGGTGCCCGCCAAGAAGGTGCCCGCCAAGAAGGCCCCGGCCAAGAAGGCCCGAAAGGCGCGAGCCGAGTGAGGATCGGCCCGCGTTCATGACCGAACTCCCGCGCCCCGCCGACGTCCTGCCGCACCGCCCGCCCTTCCTGTTCGTCAGCGAGTTGACGGCGGTCGAGCCCGGCGTCTCCGCAGAGGGGCGCTGGGAGCTGAACGGTGACGAGCCGTTCTTCGGTGGCCACTTCCCCGGGCGGCCAACCCTCCCCGGAGTGCTGATGCTCGAGTCGATGGCCCAACTGGGGGGCATCGCCGTGCTCCTCGACCCTCGCTATGCCGGCAAGCTGCCCCTCTTCGGCGGGATCGAGCGGGCGCGCTTCCGCCGGCAGGTCCTTCCAGGTGAGACCCTCGAGCTGCAGGTGACCATGGACCGGTTGTCCGCCCGGGCGGGAAAGGGGCACGGCCGGGCGGCGGTCGAGGGGCAGACCGCCTGCGAAGCTGATCTTCTCTTTGTCATTGTTGATGGGGGAGCGAACTGATGCGCCTGGCGACGTGGAACGTGAACTCGCTGACAGCCCGCCTGCCACGGGTCGTCGAATGGCTCGAGCAGCAGCAACCCGACGTGCTCTGCATGCAGGAGACCAAGCAGGCCGACGACAAGTTCCCCGAGGAGGCGTTCGCCGAGCTGGGCTACGAGTCCGCCCACTACGGCGACGGGCGCTGGAACGGCGTGGCCATCATCAGCAGGGTGGGCCTCGCCGAGGTCACCCGCGGCTTCGGCACGTTGGACGACGAGGCCGGCCGGCGGATCGTGTCGGCGGAATGCGCGGGGACGCGGGTCTTCTCGGTCTACGTCCCCAACGGGCGTGCCCTCGACAACGAGTTCTACCAAGTCAAGTTGGCCTGGCTGGCCCGGTTGCGCGCCACGCTCGATCAGACCTGCCCGCCGGGCTCCTCCGTCGCCGTGTGCGGTGACTTCAACGTGGCACCCGACGACGGGGACGTGTGGGACCCGGCTGCCTTCGTCGGCGCCACGCACGTGAGCGTGCCTGAGCGTAAGGCTTTGCAAAAGGTTGAGGCTTGGGGCCTCGACGATGTGTTCCGGCGCTTCAACGACCCCGGCACCTTCACGTGGTGGGACTATCGCGCCGGAGACTTCCACCAGGGACGGGGACTGCGCATCGATCTCGTCCTTGTCAGCGACGACTTGGTGCAGCGGGCGACGGGCGCCTTCCGGGATCGCGACGCACGAAAGGGCCAGAAACCCTCGGACCACGCGCCAGTCGTCGTGGACTTTGCGTCCTGAGGCAGCGCCAGCCACCGAATTGGCTGGAAATTGTTAATCAAGCATCGCTCGGAAACGGCCGACAGATACGAGATTGGTTGATTCGGCAGGCGACGAGAAACCTGCACTGAGCAGGACTTCTTCATGAGGGTGTGCAAGGCGCTCGCGGGCAGATGATCCTCCAGTGCCTTGTCGCCGTAAACCGGAGAGGGGTAATGCTCCTCCCCACCTGGGCTTTTAGGAGTAAATTAACCGGGCTTCACCGGGGTTGCGAACCGGTAGAGCACGGCGGAGGCGGTTCTTCTCACGGGAGTGTGAGATTTGGCGAAGTGGCGCATTGGCGAAGCTGCACGATACGTAAAGGAGCACGACTCCTCTACGTACGTCGCGCCACGACTTCAATTTCAGAACCGGTCCACCCGTGCCCAGCATGCTCGGCGACAGTCAGACGAGGGCTTCACGCTGATCGAGCTGGTGATCGTGTGCGCAGTCCTTCCCATGGTGATGGGCGCCATCGCAGTCGGCATCCTCTCCGTCTTCTCGTTGCAGAGCAGCGTTTCGAATCGGCTCACCGACTCTGGTGATGCGCAGCAGGTCACCCTCCACGTGCAGAACGACGTGCAGAGCGCCATTCAGATCACCACGAACAGCTCCCCCACCATTCCGGCGCCTTGCCTGCCTACTGGTTCCACACAGGTACAGCTCATGGCGCTACAGCTCGGGAATGGCACCGAAATCAGTTATGGGGCGAACCAGTCGTCGACTGACAAGGGCTATGCGCTCTGGCGCAATGTTTGTTCCTCCGGATCCACGACACCCTCGAGCTCGACGGTCATTGCCCACGATCTGCCCTCGTCGGTCGTCACCAAGTCGCCGGTCACGATCACGTGCTCGTCAGGGGTCGCCTGTGCGGCTGGTCCTGGAGGCACATTTGCCTATCAAGACGGCTGGGTTTCGACGCTCGGCATCTCAGGGGTCACGTTCGTGGTAAAGGCGCCGGAGTCTGCTTACAAATACCAAGTCACCGCCGTCCCCGTTGCGACGGCGAACTCGTCTCAACTGGCGCAGGTCTCAACCCCTTCTACCGGTTGTGGGTTCGCAGTAGCGACCTCAGGCACCTACGGCTCCACGCTTTGCTTCGTGGACTTCACCCCGTGGAACAACCAGACGCCAGCAGCCGGCATCACGTGTCCGACCGGCGCGCTGCCTATGTCGGCCAATGTGTCGAGCACACCCTTCACTCTTGACCTTTGCATGAGCGTGACCGCCACCGTCGGCGGCTCACCGATCCCACCCGGTCCCACCTCTGCGCCAGCAGCCTGCGGCGTTGCGGCACGGAACGGCTACGACGACATCACTGCGGTACCGCTCCCCACCTACACATGTCCCGGAGCGAACGGCACCGGCAGCGAGGCCTTCCTTGGAAACAACGGGTTCTATACCGGGGTGCAGGGGGATCCTGCGCTTTATACTGTGACCCAGGGCTCCACGGCGGTCGTCAGCATTACAAACATCGGGCTGTTCAGCGCCAATGGCGATGCGGCGACGGGCTGGCAGCTCGTAACCGGAGACGCTGAGTCCACCGACCAAAGTACCGAGTACATCATCTGGCAGTCCAATCAGAACTTGAGTCTTTTGCCCAATAGCGCCAACTCACCCATCGGCAACGCCTGCGGGAGTTCCGGGCAGTACGCGCCACCGAGCTACAACAACACTTCGGGTGGCCTCTCCGGTGTGGGGACCACGAAGGTTGAATGCACCAACCCCGTTGGCTCCAACGGTGTGAATCACACGGGCACTGCAATGCTCGAGGCCACGACTCCCAACTCACTCACGGTGACGATGCAAGGGTCGGGCCTCCAGGCGATATTCTTGGGGGTCATCCTGCCGTGAAACGACGCAGGCTCTTCCCGCTGCCAAAAAGCCCGACGCCGGCTCAGCGCTGGCATCGCCGTCGCGGTGACCGGTCCGATGCGGGGGACACGCTCATTGAGATCCTGGTGACCCTGTCGATCGTCTCTGTCGCCTCACTGGCCATCATGTTGGCCTTTGCGACGTCCATCACTGGCTCAGGGGTCCACCGCAACGCGGTAACACTCAACAGTGCCATGCAGACGGCCGCGGCAGAGCTCACCGCCGCGGTGCAACAGCAGCCGACCACCGCCTTTGCTAGTTGCTCGGCGGCGCTTCATGTAACGCAGACCCCGCCGACCCTGAATTTGCCAACGGGCTACACCGCGACCATCACCGGAGTGCAGTATTGGACCGGATCAACCTGGTCTCCGTCCACCCCGCAGCCTGTCGGGGGGTCGTGCCCCACTGGGACGGCCGCCACCGCCGGGGTCAGCGGATTGCAGCTCCTCACCGTCTCGGTCACCCACAACGGAAACACCTCGACTACCACGGCCGTTACGAGCAATACCGCCGCGCCCGTGAGCGGGCAGGACTGCAATGAGACAGGGCAGAAGTTCTTGGTGTGGGAGTCCCAGCCGGGCAACGGCCTCGCAGGGCAAGCATTGTTCCCCAGTCCGACCTTGGTGATCGAGGACGGGTCGGGGACCCCTTGTAGGAACGATGCATCCGCTGTCACGCTGGCAATTACTCACGGCACAGGCACCGCTGGAGCGAGCCTCAGCAATTGCGTGACCAGCCGCGGCGGAGTGGGCCAGACCACCTTCCAGAACTGCTCCATTGGCACTCCTGGGACCGGCTATACCCTTACGGCAACCGACGCTACCGACGGCCTCACCTCGCCAGCGAGCGCTGCGTTCAACATCGGAGCGGGTGTTCCGGTGAAGCTCTTCTTCGAGACTTCGCCGGTCAGCGGGACAGGCGGCACACCCTTCGCGACGACGACGCACCCCATTGTCGTCTGGGTCGAAGACAACTCGGGCAACGTAGTGTCCACCGACAACACCGTCCCCACTCTGGCGATCGGCGCGAACCCTGGCGGTGGAGCCCTCTCGGGATGCACAGGGTCGTCGAACGGTGCAGGCGTCGTCTCCTACACCGGCTGCAAGATCGACAAGGTCGGGACCGGTTACACGCTGACAGCAACCGACGCGGCGGACAACCTGACGACGGCGTCGGCACCGAGCGGCCCGTTCAACATCGCGCCTGGGCCGGCGGCGCAGCTGGTCTTTACGACGTCGCCCGGGACGACTGTGGTCGGAACCGCTCTCGCCCCGAACTCCGTCGTGATCGTCGAGGACGCCGGTGGGAATCCGACTACGACGAACATGGGCACCGTGTCCCTGGCCATCGGGAACGGTCCGAGTGGCGCGACGCTGTCGGGCTGCACGCAGGCCACGACGGGCTCGACCGTCACGTTCTCGAACTGCGTCATCAACAAGACGGGCACCGGGTACACCTTGGTCGCGACGGACAGCGGTTTTGCCTCCACAGCCACCAGTACCCCCTTCAATGTGGTGTTGACTACTCCGACCATCGCGACCACGTTGTCGGTCTCAACCCTCACGCCGGGCGGCTCTGCTCACGACTCGGCGACGTTGACTGGGGCCGCCAGCTCGACGGGAACAGCCACGGTCACATACAGCTACTACACCAACAACACCTGCACGACCGGCCAGGTGGTGGTGAACTCCGTGACCGTCCCGACAAGTGGTACCGTGCCGAACTCGAACACCGTGATCTTCAACACTCCCGGCACGTACTACTGGCAGGCGGTCTACAGCGGCGACGCCAACAACAACGGCGCGTCGAGCCCGTGCACTGCGGGGGCCAACGAACAGCTCGCGGTGAAGTACAGCCCGACAATTGCCACGACCCTGGCAGCATCGAACATTTCCGCCGGCGCCTCGACCAACGACTCGGCGACGTTGACTGGGGCCGCCAGCTCGACGGGAACAGCCACGGTCACATACAGCTACTACACCAACAGCACTTGCACGACGGGCCAAGTGACCGTGAACTCGGTGACGGTCGGGACGAACGGTCTAGTGCCGAACTCGAGCGCAGCCACCGTCAACGCGGTCGGGACCTACTACTGGCAAGCCGTCTATAGCGGCGACGCCAACAACTTCGGCGTGTCGAGCCCTTGCACCGCGACGAACAACGAGAAGTTGACGGTTGCCAAGGCCTCGCCGACGCTGACGGCGACCGGACCCGTAACCGGCAGCGCCGGCATCGCCATCACCGCGGCCAACATCTCTTCGGTGTTTGCGGCGTCGTCGGGCTCGAACGCTTCCGGCACCATCACCTTCAAGGTCTTTGGTCCCTCCGCCAACGCCCCGACTTCCTGCACTACCGGGGGCACCACAGTTGGAACCGGCGTAACGGTCAACGGCAACGGCACCTACAACCCGTCCGCCGGCTTCACGCCGACGACCGTGGGCAACTACTGGTGGTACGCGTCCTACAACGGTGACACTAACAACAATGCAGCGATCTCGACTTGTGGCTCGGGGATGTCGAAGACAGTGGTCGCCCAGGCCTCACCGACGTTGACGGTGACCGGACCCGGAACAGGCACGATCGGCACTGCCATCACCGCGACCAACATCTCTTCGGCCTTCGGAGCCTCGTCGGGCACGAACGCAACCGGCACCATCACCTTCAAGGTCTTTGGTCCCTCCGCCAATGCCCCGACTTCCTGCACTACCGGGGGCACCACAGTTGGAACCGGCGTAACGGTCAACGGCAACGGCACGTACAACCCGTCCGCCGGCTTCACTCCGACGACCGTGGGCAACTACTGGTGGTACGCGTCCTACAACGGTGACATCAACAACTTTGCAGCGACCTCGACCTGTGGTTCGCTGATGTCTGAGACGGTGGTCGCCAAGGCCTCCCCATCAGTGACGGCCACAGGGCCTGGAACGGGCACGATCGCTACCGCCATCTCCACCACCAACATCAGTTCGGTGCTCACAGGTGGCACCGCGGCCCCGGCGGTGACCGGCACCATCACCTTTACTGTCTTCGGCCCCCAGAGCAACGCCCCGACCACCTGCACCTCGGGGGGAACGACGGTGGGAGCGGGAACGACGGTCAACGGCAACGCCACCTATCACCCGACGGCCGCCTTCACGCCGCCGGGGGCCGGTGACTACTGGTGGTACGCGTCCTACGGCGGTGACACCAACAACAACACGGCGACCTCGACCTGTGGCGCGGGCATGTCCGAGACGGTGGTCTCGAAGGCTTCTCCGGCAGTCACGGTGGCTGGACCTGGAACCGGCACCTCCGGCTCTCTCATCTCCACCACCAACATCAGCTCGGTGCTCTCGGCGGGCACCACGGCCCCGGCGGTGACCGGCACCGTCACCTTCACCGTTTTCGGCCCCTCGAACTTCGGCCCGAATAACTGCACGACCGGGGGGACCCTGGTCGGGACTGCGACAGTCAACGGCAACGGCACCTACAACCCGACCGTAGGATTCACGCCGACCGCTGCGGGCAACTACTGGTGGTACGCCTCCTACGGCGGTGACGCCAACAACAACCCGGCGACCTCGACCTGTGGGTTCTTCGGGATGTCGGAGACCGTAGTGGGCAAGGCCACCCCGACGCTGACGGCGACCGGACCCGGAACCGGCAGCGCCGGCAGCGCCATCACGACGACCAGCATCTCCTCGGCCTTCGGTTCGTCGTCGGGCACGAACGCAACCGGCACCATCACCTTCAAGGTCTTCGGCCCCTCGGCCACCGCCCCAACCACTTGCACCGCCGGCACGACGGTGGGGACGGCAACCGTAAACGGGAACGGCACCTATAACCCGTCGGCCAGCTTCACGCCGACAGGTGCAGGCAACTACTGGTGGTACGCGTCGTATGGCGGGGACACCAACAACAACACGGCGACCTCGACCTGTGGCTCGGGGATGTCCGAGACAGTGGTCGCCCAGGCCACACCGACGCTGACGGCGACGGGGCCCGGAACAGGCAACGCGGGTAGCGCCATCACGACGACCAACATCTCCTCGGCCTTCGGAGCCTCGTCGGGCGCCAACGCCACCGGCACCATCACCTTCAAGGTCTTCGGCCCCTTGGCCACCGCCCCGACCACCTGCACCGCCGGCACCACGGTGGGGACAGCCACGGTCAGCGGCAACAACACCTACAACCCGTCGGCCAGCTTCACGCCGACAACGGTCGGCAACTACTGGTGGTACGCCTCCTATGGCGGGGACGCCAACAACGCCACGGCGGCCTCGACCTGTGGCTCGGGGATGTCCGAGACCGTTGTCGCCGTCGCCGCCCCGACGCTGACGGCGACGGGGCCCGGAGCAGGCAATGCCGGCACTGCCATCACAACCGCCAACATCTCCTCGGCCCTCGGAGCCTCGTCGGGCGCTAACGCCACCGGCACGATCACCTTCACCGTCTTCGGGCCTCAGACCACCGCCCCGACCACCTGCACCGCCGGCACCACGGTTGGGACAGCCACGGTCGCCGGCAACAACACCTACCACCCGTCGGCCGGTTTCACGCCGACAACGGTGGGCAACTACTGGTGGTACGCCTCCTATGGCGGGGACGCCAACAACGGCGCGGCCACCTCGACCTGTGGCTCGGGGATGTCGAAGACCGTGGTCGCCCCCGCGATCACGACCCTGACGGCAACGGGGCCAGGGACAGGCACGATCGGGACAGCGATCTCCACAGCGAACGTCAGCGCTGCCCTCTCGGGCGGCACCAGCATTCCTGAGGCGGGCGGCATCATCACCTTCACCGTCTTCGGCCCCCAGACCAGCGCTCCGACCACCTGCACCTCCGGGGGAACAACAGTGGGGGCCGGAACGGCAGTGAACGGCGATGCCACCTACCACCCGTCGGCCACCTTCACGCCGACTGGCGCCGGCGACTACTGGTGGTACGCCTCCTACGGTGGTGACGCCAACAACAGTGCGGCGACCTCGCCCTGCGGCGCGACGATGTCCGAGACGCAGGTTGCCAAGTTCTCTCCCTCAGTCACGGTGACCGGACCTGGAACCGGCAAAGCCGGGACCGCCATCGCCGCGAGCAACATCAACCCGGCTCTTTCGGGCGGCACCACCAATGCAGCGGTGACGGGCACAATCACTGTCACCGTCTTCGGCCCCTCGGCCACCGCCCCAACCACTTGCACCGCCGGCACGACGGTGGGGACGGCAACCGTAAACGGGAACGGCACCTATAACCCGTCGGCCAGCTTCACGCCGACAGGTGCAGGCAACTACTGGTGGTACGCGTCGCTATGGCGGGGACACCAACAACAACACGGCGACCTCGACCTGTGGCTCGGGGATGTCCGAGACAGTGGTCGCCCAGGCCACACCGACGCTGACGGCGACGGGGCCCGGAACAGGCAACGCGGGTAGCGCCATCACGACGACCAACATCTCCTCGGCCTTCGGAGCCTCGTCGGGCGCCAACGCCACCGGCACCATCACCTTCAAGGTCTTCGGCCCCTTGGCCACCGCCCCGACCACCTGCACCGCCGGCACCACGGTGGGGACAGCCACGGTCAGCGGCAACAACACCTACAACCCGTCGGCCAGCTTCACGCCGACAACGGTCGGCAACTACTGGTGGTACGCCTCCTATGGCGGGGACGCCAACAACGCCACGGCGGCCTCGACCTGTGGCTCGGGGATGTCCGAGACCGTTGTCGCCGTCGCCGCCCCGACGCTGACGGCGACGGGGCCCGGAGCAGGCAATGCCGGCACTGCCATCACAACCGCCAACATCTCCTCGGCCCTCGGAGCCTCGTCGGGCGCTAACGCCACCGGCACGATCACCTTCACCGTCTTCGGGCCTCAGACCACCGCCCCGACCACCTGCACCGCCGGCACCACGGTTGGGACAGCCACGGTCGCCGGCAACAACACCTACCACCCGTCGGCCGGTTTCACGCCGACAACGGTGGGCAACTACTGGTGGTACGCCTCCTATGGCGGGGACGCCAACAACGGCGCGGCCACCTCGACCTGTGGCTCGGGGATGTCGAAGACCGTGGTCGCCGTCGCCGCCCCGACGCTGACGGCGACCGGGCCCGGAACCGGCAGCGCCGACACAGCCATCACCGCGACCAACATCTCTTCGGCCTTCGGAGCCTCTTCGGGCGCCAACGCCACCGGCACCATCACCTTCAAGGTCTTCGGCCCCTTGGCCACCGCCCCGACCACCTGCACCTCTGGGGGAACCACGGTGGGGACAGCCACGGTCGCCGGCAACAACACCTACAACTCGTCGGCCAGCTATACGCCGCCAGGAGCAGGAAACTACTGGTGGTACGCCTCCTATGGCGGTGACGCCAACAACGGCGCGACGACCTCGATCTGTGGCTCGGGGATGTCCGAGACCGTGGTCGCCAAGCTGTCCCCAACCTTGACAGTGGGCGCGCCCGGTGCCGGCACGGCCGGCACTGCTATCACGGCGGGCAACATCAACTCGGTGCTGGCGGCTGGCACTGGCCTCCCGGCGGTGACCGGCACGATCACCTTCACCGTCTTCGCCCAGGCCACCGCTCCGACGACCTGCACCGGGGGCACGACGGTGGGGACGGCGACCGTGAACGGGAACAACACCTACAACCCGTCGGCCAGCTTCACGCCGACAACGGCAGGCCACTACTGGTGGTACGCGTCCTATAACGGGGACGCCAACAACAACGCGGCGACCTCGACCTGTGGCGCACTCATGTCCGAGACAGTGGTCGCCCAGGCCACACCGACGCTGACGGCGACGGGGCCCGGAACAGGCAACGCGGGTAGCGCCATCACGACGACCAACATCTCCTCGGCCTTCGGAGCCTCGTCGGGCGCCAACGCCACCGGCACCATCACCTTCAAGGTCTTCGGCCCCTTGGCCACCGCCCCGACCACCTGCACCGCCGGCACCACGGTGGGGACAGCCACGGTCAGCGGCAACAACACCTACAACCCGTCGGCCAGCTTCACGCCGACAACGGTCGGCAACTACTGGTGGTACGCCTCCTATGGCGGGGACGCCAACAACGCCACGGCGGCCTCGACCTGTGGCTCGGGGATGTCCGAGACCGTTGTCGCCGTCGCCGCCCCGACGCTGACGGCGACGGGGCCCGGAGCAGGCAATGCCGGCACTGCCATCACAACCGCCAACATCTCCTCGGCCCTCGGAGCCTCGTCGGGCGCTAACGCCACCGGCACGATCACCTTCACCGTCTTCGGGCCTCAGACCACCGCCCCGACCACCTGCACCGCCGGCACCACGGTTGGGACAGCCACGGTCGCCGGCAACAACACCTACCACCCGTCGGCCGGTTTCACGCCGACAACGGTGGGCAACTACTGGTGGTACGCCTCCTATGGCGGGGACGCCAACAACGGCGCGGCCACCTCGACCTGTGGCTCGGGGATGTCGAAGACCGTGGTCGCCGTCGCCGCCCCGACGCTGACGGCGACCGGGCCCGGAACCGGCAGCGCCGACACAGCCATCACCGCGACCAACATCTCTTCGGCCTTCGGAGCCTCTTCGGGCGCCAACGCCACCGGCACCATCACCTTCAAGGTCTTCGGCCCCTTGGCCACCGCCCCGACCACCTGCACCTCTGGGGGAACCACGGTGGGGACAGCCACGGTCGCCGGCAACAACACCTACAACTCGTCGGCCAGCTATACGCCGCCAGGAGCAGGAAACTACTGGTGGTACGCCTCCTATGGCGGTGACGCCAACAACGGCGCGACGACCTCGATCTGTGGCTCGGGGATGTCCGAGACCGTGGTCGCCAAGCTGTCCCCAACCTTGACAGTGGGCGCGCCCGGTGCCGGCACGGCCGGCACTGCTATCACGGCGGGCAACATCAACTCGGTGCTGGCGGCTGGCACTGGCCTCCCGGCGGTGACCGGCACGATCACCTTCACCGTCTTCGCCCAGGCCACCGCTCCGACGACCTGCACCGGGGGCACGACGGTGGGGACGGCGACCGTGAACGGGAACAACACCTACAACCCGTCGGCCAGCTTCACGCCGACAACGGCAGGCCACTACTGGTGGTACGCGTCCTATAACGGGGACGCCAACAACAACGCGGCGACCTCGACCTGTGGCGCACTCATGTCCGAGACAGTGGTCGCCCAGGCCACACCGACGCTGACGGCGACGGGGCCCGGAACAGGCAACGCGGGTAGCGCCATCACGACGACCAACATCTCCTCGGCCTTCGGAGCCTCGTCGGGCGCCAACGCCACCGGCACCATCACCTTCAAGGTCTTCGGCCCCTTGGCCACCGCCCCGACCACCTGCACCGCCGGCACCACGGTGGGGACAGCCACGGTCAGCGGCAACAACACCTACAACCCGTCGGCCAGCTTCACGCCGACAACGGTCGGCAACTACTGGTGGTACGCCTCCTATGGCGGGGACGCCAACAACGCCACGGCGGCCTCGACCTGTGGCTCGGGGATGTCGAAGACCGTTGTCGCCGTCGCCGCCCCGACGCTGACGGCGACGGGGCCCGGAGCAGGCAATGCCGGCACTGCCATCACAACCGCCAACATCTCCTCGGCCCTCGGAGCCTCGTCGGGCGCTAACGCCACCGGCACGATCACCTTCAAGGTCTTCGGCCCCTTGGCCACCGCCCCGACCACCTGCACCGCCGGCACCACGGTTGGGACAGCCACGGTCGCCGGCAACAACACCTACAACCCGTCGGCCGGTTTCACGCCGACAACGGTGGGCAACTACTGGTGGTACGCCTCCTATGGCGGGGACGCCAACAACGGCGCGGCCACCTCGACCTGTGGCGCAGGGATGTCCGAGACCGTGGTCAAGGCCACACCGACGCTGACGGCAACCGGGCCGGCGGCCGCCTCGCGCTTCTCTACTCTCTCGACCGCGAGTATCTCCTCGGTGCTCAGCGGTGGCACCACCGCTCCCGCGGTGAGCGGCACGATCACCTTCGAGGTCTTCGGCCCTTCGACCACCGCCCCGACCACCTGCACCTCTGGGGGAACCACCGTGGGGACAACGACGACGGTGAACGGGAATACCACTTACCACCCGACCGCTGGAATCAGGTTGTCGACGGCGGGCGACTACTGGTGGTATGCCTCCTATAGCGGCGACACGAACAACAACGCGGCGACCTCGACGTGCGGTTCGGGAATGTCTGAGACGGTGTCCTCGTGAACATCGTGAAGGTGCCGACAGGGATGCAACGGATCGCAGCCAAGCTTGCAAGAGCAGCGACACGACGAAGGGCGCAGAATTCCACGCCGGGACCACAAGTTGAGTCGCGCCGCAACGAAACGGGTGCCAGCCTGATACTGGCGCTTCTCTTCCTGGTCGTCATCGGAACCGTCGTCGGTGGCATTGCCACCTGGACGTCGAACGACCTGAGCAACACGATCGTGTTCCAGAACGCGAGCAAGGTGCATACGGCGCTGACGGCGGCCACGAATACAGCCACACAAAACATTCGCTACACGCCGCTTATTGGATCGGGTTCGAACCCGCAGACGCTGAACGCGAACCCCCCTTCGTACTGCTTCGGTTCGACAAGCCCTTCGCAGGTAACGACGCAGGGCTACACGGTCGACGTGTGGTGTTCTACCACCTGGACTCCGACGTCGGCGGCCACGCGAGTGGTCACGATCTCGGCGTGCCTCAGCACCATTGATCTGGGAAATGCCGCCACGTGTGCCCAGAGCCCCGGACTCCAGACCGTGGTGACCTTCGATGACTACTCGGCGCTGAATCCTTTTATCAGCCAGGCAGCCTGCACGTCGCCTCCGACGGGGACCTGTGGGAGCGGCATGACGATTAGCAGTTCTCTCCTCGCGGTCGGCAGCCCCACGGTGACGCTGCTCTCGAGCAGGTCGGGGTTCGTCATTGGTGGTGGGACGCTGACAGTCACGGGTACCGGGTTCGTCGCGGGGTCGACGTCGGTGAACTTCGTCGGCTCTGCCGCGGCGCAGAACCTCGTCTTGAATGGCACAAATGTCACCGTGACGTCTCCGACGTCCTTGACCGTCTCAATCCCACCGGCGACCACGACGGGCGCCTATAACGTGCTGGTTACCACACCGAACGGGACCAGCGGAGCCATTGCGGGTGTGACGGTCTACACCTACAACCCTGACGCCCCGACTGTAACGGGGGTCACGACATCTTCTGGGAGCGCCACCGGGTCAGCCGCAGGCGGTTCGACGATAATTGTCACGGGAAGTGGGTTCCTCAGCCAATCGGCCGGTGATTCCACGACTGTGCAGTTCATCGACCAGGGCCCTGGGACCAATGTGTACACCGCGCCGAGCAGCAGCGTCGTGGTGAACTCAACGGGAACGCAGTTGACTGCGACGACTCCAGCCATCTCGTCGACGGATCTAAACTATTCAGTGCAAGTCGTGACCGCTCCAGGCGGATCCAGCGGCACCGCGTTCTCGTTCACTTATTCGCCCCTCCTTCCACTCGCTGCGAGCGTGTTTGCCACTCAGGGTCCGGCAGGCACTCAAGTGACGGTCACTGGTGTCGGCTTCATAACCAACACGGTGAGTGCACCCAACAACACTGTGGTGCAGTTGGTGCCGACGACTGGCAACGGGGCAACCCTCACCCTAACCGGGGTGAGCGTGTCGGGTTCGACCACGCTCACCGGCACAGTGCCGACAGGTGGGACCAACAACCGGGCGTACTACGTTGAGGTCACCACGCCGAGCGGCTCTAGCGGGAGCAGCGGAGCCCCCCAGTACACCTGGACTTAACCGCCACATTCGTCGTCGGAGCCGGTGCCAGTGGGCGCTGACCGGCGTGCACGCGCCGCTGGCGCAGGCTCCTCGGGAGTAGCGCGCGGGGCTCGGGAACGTTCGCTCGGGTCAGGACCCTATCCGGAGGTCCCTCCACCCGTCGGACGACGGCGCCAAACCCTGAGGGTTCTCGCGAGCCATCAGAGGCATCGCATCGCTTGCCTGAGGACCTGAGGAGTCAGGTGGTGGCCCACTTAGGCCCGTTGCCTCGAGTCGAGGGCCGTGGCGGGACGCAGGCACCTGGCCGTCGCCAAGAGCGGCCGGAGCCGCTCAGCCGGGTACCTCGCCCCGCCGAGTCCTGCAGAGCGCTTGACCGTCGCCAAGAGCGGCCGCCACCGCTCGGTCAAGCCTCAACAGGTATCGGTTCGGAGTCTCGCCCTTTGAACGATTTCCTATCGGAGATCCAGCAGCAGGTCGCGCAACGGGACGCCGTCGCAGATGGCCATGATCCGGTCGAAGTCCTCAGAGGTCAGCGCCTGGTGCAGCTTCGACCAGCTCGTGGCGCCGTCGCGCATGTAGGCCATGAAGATCTCCCAGATGGCTAGTCGGCGGCGCATCCGCTCCACCTCGAATTCGACCGAGGCGTAGTCGATTGCGTCGGGCTCGTTGGGTGGCACCTCGAACTGCTCGGGTGCGACCGGCGGTGTGTGCAGGAGGTCCCGTCGCAGCCGGTCGAGGACGGCGTCGTCAACGGCACGCGGATCCGACGGAGGATGGCTGCCCATCTCCATCTGCATCTGCGCCTCCTCGGTGAAGCCCGTCCCCGGGTGCGCTCCAGCGAGCACGCCCTCTTCGAAAATCCATGCTGACAGGCCGTTTTCAGGCGCTATAGAGCCGTTGGAACCTATTCGGCGGGCCGGGCACGTTTGTTGTCGGCGCGTTGAACCGTTGTTCAGTCGTTGCTCGCCGCAGGCACGAATGGCCTCAGAGCCACACCTCAATCAGGGTCGGGCCCGCCTCGTCGAAACCGGCGGTCAGCGCAGCCGTCAGGTCTTCGGCGTTTTCGACCCGGCGGGCCGGCACCCCCATGCCGCGGGCGAGGTCGCAGAAGTCGAGCTCGGGGTCGGTGAGGTCGAGCAACCGGCGGGCGAGTGGCCCACCGGCGTCGGCGCCCACGCGGTGCAGCTCCATGTTCAAGATGGCGTAACTGCGGTTGGAAAGGAGAAGGGTCGTCACGTTCAACCGTTCACGGGCCTGAGTCCACAGGGCTTGGAGCGTGTACATGGCGCTGCCGTCCGCCTGCAGGCAGAGGACGGGACGCTCCGGTGCCGCCACGGCGGCGCCGGTCGCGATTGGAAGACCGATGCCGATGGCACCGCCCGTCAGCGTGAGCCAGTCGTGCCGCGGCGCGCCAGCGGTCGCGGCCGGAACGAAGAGGCCTGACGTGTTTCCCTCATCGACGACGATGGCTCCTTCGGGCAGCGTGGCGCCTACGGCAGCGGCGAGCGTTTCGGTCGTCACGGCACCGGTCGGCCGATCGGGTCGGCTGAAAGGCGCCGGCATGCCGCCGTCGCCCGGTGCGCCCAGCGCGTCGGCCAACGCCTCGAGGGCACCGGCTGCGTCCTCGCCCGGCCGGGCCAGGGTGTGCACGGTGCAGCCGGGCGGGACCAGGTCGCTCGCCTTGCCGGGGTACGCGAAGAAGGACACCGGAGATTTGGCGTCGACCAGGACGAGGTGCCGGATCCCGTCGAGCTGGGTCTGGGCCATTTCTGCCAAGTAAGCCAGGCGGTCGACTGGCGGGATGCCCGCCCCGCGCTCGAGGTTGGCGGGAAAAGTCTCGCCCAGGAGCGCCGCCACAGACGTCGTGGCCGCCCGGCTGGCTGCCTGCAGGCCGCCGGCCCGTAGGGCGCTGCCACCGAGCAGGAGCGCCGCCTTCTCACCGCTACGCAGCGCCTTGGCCACTTCGTCGACCGTGTCACCCGGCACAAGGCTCGACCGGCCCCGCGGTCGTGGCGGGCAGGGGCCGGTGCCCGACTCCGACCACGATGCGTCCGCCGGCAGGACCAAGGTGGCCACACAGCCGGGGGGACCGAGCGCGGCGGCGACGGCATCCGCCGCGTCGGCGGCCACGTCGTCGGCGCGCACCGTGGTGCGGTACCACCCCGAGACCGGGCCGGCAATGGAGGCGATCTCCGACTGCAGGGGAGCGTCGTAGCGCGCGTGGTACGTCGCGTGGTCGCCGACGATATTCACGATCGGTGTCCGGGCCCGGCGGGCGTTGTGCAGGTTGGCCAACCCGTTGCCGAGGCCCGGTCCGAGGTGCAGGAGCGTCGCGGCAGGCCGCCCGGCGACGCGTCCGTACCCGTCGGCTGCGCCGGTCACGACGCCCTCGAAGAGGCAGAGGATGCCCCGCATGTCCGGCACGTCGTCGAGTGCGGCTACGAAGTGCATCTCTGAAGTGCCGGGGTTGGCGAAGCAGACGTCGACCCCGGCGTCCACCAGCGTCGAGAGCAGCGCGCGGGCGCCGTTCATGCGCGCGCTCCGGCCTGAGTGACCCCGAGGAGCCGGTCCGGGCCGAGGATTCCCTGCGGGTCGAAGGCTCGCTTGATCGAGCGCATCAGTTCCAGAGTCACCGGATCCTCCAATTCCAAGAAGTAGGGCAGCTTCGCCGTGCCGATGCCGTGCTCGCCCGAGATCGCGCCCCCGACGGACAGGGCGAGCTGGAAACTCGCGTGCATCAGGGCGTGTCGCCGCTCGTCGTCGGGTTGGAAGACCGTAATGTGCACGTTGCCATCGCCGATGTGACCGCAGCCCGTGATGAAGGCGCCGTGCTCCTGTGCCAGAACCGCTACCTGGGCAAGGTAGTCGGGGATGCTTGCCCGCGGGATGACCGCATCGATCAGGTCGTCGCAGCCGGCCGCTTTCCCCACGAAGAACGCACGCTCTCGGGCGGCGATGAGCTGTGCCCCCGACGTCGGGGGCAGCACGTACACGTCGAGTGCCCCCAACCCCTGCAGCAAGGTGGCGAGGCGTTCGACGTCCTCTTCCACCCGGTCGGCGTCCATGCCCTCGAGGACCACGACGAGATAGGCGAGGGTGCGGTTTTGGACTGCTTCGGGCACGCCGAGGTCGAGTCCGGCGGCCCGGGTGATGCCGCCCATCACCAGCACATCGATGTACTCGAGAATGGAAGGATTGATGCCGCTGTGCACGATGTGCGGCACCGCATGAGCCACCTCCGAAAGGGTGGCGAACGGGGCCAACACCGTGGAGGACTCGGTGAACCTTGGTTGGAGCTTGACGGTTACCTCCGTAGTGATGGCCAGGGTCCCCTCGGAGCCGATGAGGAGTTGCGTGAGGTCGTAGCCGCTCGAGCACTTGACGAATTTTCCACCGGTCCGCACGACGGTCCCGTCGGCCAGAACCACCTCGAGCCCGAGCACGTGGTGGCGCGTGACCCCATAGCGGACAGCGCGCATGCCACCGGCATTGGTCGCCACGTTCCCTCCGAGCGAGCCGCTCTGCTCGCCCGGTGACACCGGGTAGATCAGGCCCAACGGAGCAAGCTCGCCGTTGAGCTGCTCCAGCGTGACGCCCGGCTGGACCACGGCCACCTGGTTCTCGGTGTCGATCTCCAGAATCCGCTTCATGTAGTCGAACGCGAGCAGGATGCCATCTGCCACCGGCACGGCGGCGCCGGAGAGCCCCGTGCCGCTGCCTCGGGCGACCACCGGGATGCCATGGTCGCTCGCCAGCTGCAGGACCTCGGAGACCTCGTTGGTTGAGGCCGGCATGACGACCGCCATTGGGGCGACCGGCACCGTCGTCAGCGCCTCGTCATGCGTGTAGTCGTCGTGGACCGATTCGCCAACGAAGACGTTGCTCTCTCCGACGACCTTGCGAAGCTGCTCCAGGAGTTCCGACATGCGACGTGCCACCCCCACCTCGGATCGATCGGGCGGCTTGACCTTACCGGGCCTCAGCCGTCGTCGTCTCCGGTCTCGACACCCTCGGCCAGCCGGCGCCGCAGCTCCGCAACGCGCCGCGAGACCTCCGCCGCCCCGGTCGGTGCTGCTTCTTTCTCGAGTTCGACGATCGTTCGCTCGATCGCCGCCAACCACGGGCTGGGCCCGCGGCCGGTGCGGGTGCTCGACCGGGCGTCGTCACCCGATCGCTCGAACCAGCTGCACCAGAGCTCCTCCTCGGATCGGGTCAGCGCCACATAGAGGAGGCGCCGCTCCTCGTCGATGGCGGCAGGGGTCTGAGCAGATGCGATGGGCATGAGGCCGGTGCCGAGGCCAAGGACGATGACCGTGGGCCACTGCAGGCCCTTGGCTCGGTGGAAGGTGGTCAGTACCACGCGGTCCCGGTCACCCGGGGCCTCAGGGCGACTCGACTCGTCGTGGTCCTCCTCGGCACCGCGTCGCCCGGGGTCGCCGCGCAGGTCCGATGCCGGGCCGAGGTCCGACCCGGCGATCAGGTTCGGCACCCGGGCCGCGTCCAGGGCGGCCTGCACCACGGCCAGTTGCGCATTGGTCCGGGTCAACACGGCGATGCTGGACCACTGCCGTCCCGGCGCGCGTGACATCTTGACCCGGTCGGCCACCCAGGCCGCCTCGTCCTCGCTCGTGGCGTGCGACACGACCTTGGGAACCGGCCCGTCCACCCGCGTCGTGCGGGGCAGGACCACTTCGTCTGCTGCTCCGAACGCACCGCCCTCCCGCAGGACGGCGGTGGCCACGGCGACCACCTGAGGCGTGCAGCGGTGGTTCTCGTCCAGCCGGATGACCGCCGTCCCGCGCAAGATGTCGGGCAACCGATCGAGCAGTGTCGGGTCGGCACCGTTGAACCCGTAGACGGACTGGTTGGGGTCACCCACCACGAAGAGGTCGGGCTCGTCGGCCAGCATGGCCGTGAGGAGGCGGAACTGGGCCGGGTTGACGTCCTGCATCTCGTCCACGAAGAGGTGCCGTGTGCGCCAGCGGATGGAATCGGCGAACTCGCTGTCGCCCGCCAGCGCGTCCGCGCAGGACACGATCAGGTCGTCGAAATCGAGGAGGCGCCGGCGAGCCCGTTCGGTCTCATAACGGGAAAACGCCTCTGCCACCTGTTCGGCGCTGATGCCGCTGCGGCGCCGGTGCCGCCGGGCCTCGGCTTCGTACTGCTCGGGTGAGACCAGGCGAGCCTTGGCCCAGCCGATCTCACCGTCGAGGGCGCGTGTGCGGCGGGCGTCGCCGGTCGTCACCTCGGCCAGCAGGCGACGCCGATCCGGGAGGAGCTGGGGGAGAGGCCGGCCCCTCAGCTCCCGGTGCTCGCGCAAGAGGCCGAGCGCGGTGCGGTGGAAGGTGCCGGCCTTCACCCCGGACACCCCGAGCGAATAGAGACGAGTCCGCAGCTCGTCTGCCGCCTTGCGACTGAAGGTGGTGACCAGCGTGCGGTCGGGCTCGATGGACCCATCGCGTACCCGCCGGGCCACCCGCAGCGTGAGCACCCTGGTCTTGCCGGCGCCGGCGCCGGCCACGACGCAGAGCAGGGGTTTGTCCGACTCGATGGCCTCACGCTGGGTCACGGTGAGGCGGTTGGCCCCGGGGAGGGAATCCCAGGTGTCAGTCTCCAAGCCCTCGAACGTCATGACCACACTCCGCACGGTACAGAAGGGGTGCGCGCAGCACCCGCCGGACCTGCGCCTATCGTGGCCGATCGGGGTCGTCGGTGCCCCATCGGGAGGGCGGCGGGCCGATCGGGGCGCTCAGAGCACCCGATGCGTGCGCAGGGAACGCCGGCGGACGTCGCGAGCCCGCGCTCAGTAAGACCAGCTCCTCGACCACCCCCTTGAACGGGACCCCTTCGGCCTCCCAGAGCATGGGGAACATGGAGATCGGGGTGAATCCCGGCATGGTGTTCACCTCGTTGATCACGATCTCGTCGTCCTCGCGCAGGAAGACGTCGATGCGCGCCAGGCCCTCGACGCGCAGCGCACGGTAGGCGGACCGCACAAGGTGCTGCGCCTGGGCCAGCTGGACGTCGCTCAGATCGGTCGGCGCAACGGTTTCTGCGAGCCCCAGTACGTATTTGTCGTCGTAGTCATAGAACTCCCGGCTGGCGATGATCTCGCCGGCACGGGTGACCCGCACGTCTTCGTTGCCCAACAGGGCGAGCTCGAGCTCACGTCCTGCGACGAACTCCTCGAGGATGACGCGGTCGTCGAACTCGAAAGCGGACAGGACCGCGTCCCCCAGGGCCGCCGCATCGGACACTTTGTCCACACCGATGGAGGAACCGAGGTTGGCGGGCTTGACGAAGATCGGCAGTCCGAGCGCTCCGATCGCCTCCTCCATGACGTCGGCGGACCAGGAAGAGCGCGCCACGAGGCGCCACTCCGCGACGGGCAGGCCGTGGTCACGCAGCACCGACTTGGCAATGCTCTTGTCCATACAGACGGCGGAGGCGAGCACGCCGGCTCCGACGTACGGCAGACCGATCGTCTCGAGATGGCCCTGGAGGACACCATCCTCACCGAAGGGCCCGTGCAGGACGGGGAACACCACAGTGTCGGGCAACAGGCCCTGGCCGAGGTGTACGAAGCCCAGGGCCGGATCTTGGCGCACCAGGTCGTCGGGAGACGGCAGGGCATCCACACCGGCCACCTCGGACAGCACTCCGCTGGCATCCACCCACTGCTTGTCGTGGGTCAGGCCGATCACCTTGACCGTGAACCCGCCTTCGAGCGCGGTGGCCACGATGCGACGCGCCGAGATGCACGACACCTCGTGCTCGGCGGACGGGCCTCCATAGACGACCGCCAGCACTCCGGGATCAGGCATCGACCGAGGCTATACAATCGCTTGCGAGCGTGATGCGTGCGATTCTCCACTTCTGAACTCGCGACGTGGCTCGGTGGGGAGCAGGTCGGACCCGACGTCACCGTCACGGGAGCGAGCATCGACACCAGGACTGTGCTGCCCGGGCAGCTCTACGTTCCGATCGTCGCCGACCGGGACGGACACGAATTCATCGGTGCGGCCCTCGATCGTGGGGTGCCCGCCTACCTCACCCAGCGCGAGCCCTCCGGCGCCACGGCCATCGTCGTGGCGGACACGACCGCGTCGCTCCTTCGCCTCGGCCTGCTCTCCCGTGAGCAGATGAGCGGGCGGGTGGTCGGCATCACCGGATCGGTGGGAAAGACGACGACCAAGGACCTGCTCCGTGGCTGCCTCGCTCCGTCCTTTGGGGTGTCAGCCAGCGAACGGTCTTTCAACAACGAGCTCGGTCTCCCGCTGACGCTGCTCAACGCACCGGACGATGTCGAGTGGGTCGTCCTCGAGATGGGCGCACGCGGCGCGGGTCACATCGCACGATTGGCCGAGATCGGCCAGCCGGATGTCGGCATCGTCACCAGCGTGGCGATGGCGCATGTCGAGTACTTCGGCGACCTCGCCGGTGTCGCACGGGCCAAGAGCGAACTCGTGACCGCACTTCCTCCCTCCGGGGTGGCTGTCTTGAATTTCGACGACCCGCTCGTGGTCCGCATGGCATCGCTCAGCCCATGTCCGGTTCTGAGTTACGGGGTGGAAGGGGATGCCGACGTGCGCGCCGAGCACATCGTCCTCGACCCAGATCTTCGACCACGCTTTCGCCTGGCGACGCCGTGGGGCGCCGGCGACGTTCGGCTCGCACTGCACGGGGTGCAGCAGGTCCCCAACGCGCTGGCGGCGGCCGGCACGGCATTGTGGTGTGGCGCCCCGTTGGATGCCGTGGTGGGGGCGCTGGCCACTGCCAAGGGTTCGCCACTCCGCATGGAGGTGCGACGGATCCCAGGCGGCCCTGTCCTGGTGGTCGACTGCTACAACGCCAATCCGGCTTCGACCGAGGCGGCGCTGCGATCGCTCGCTGCGCTGCCCGCCGGGCGGAAGCTGGCCCTGCTCGGGGTGATGGCCGAGCTGGGGACCGAGACCGATGCCGAGCACCAGCGGACCGCCCGCCTGGCCGAAGAGCTCGGGATCGAAGTGGTCGGGTACCAGACCTCGCTCTACGGGCCCACCGAGATGAGCAACGCCGACGACGCCGTCGCGCTGCTTCTCACCCTGGGCCCGAGCGACGCCGCCCTCGTGAAGGGGAGCCGGGTGGCGCGCTTGGAGGAGGTCGTCGAGCGGCACGGAGAAGCTGCCGGGTCCTAGACATGCGTCTCCGGCCTGGCGCCCGGTGCTCCCTCCCGCAGCGTTGCGCCGACGAGCACCCGACGCGACAGCTCGCCGTACAGCGATTCCGTCCGCGCCGAGGGGGACCCACCCGGGTCCAACGCGTCAATGCGGCGCCGGCACTCGCGCCACTCGAGGCGTAGGCGATCGGCATCGCCTTCGGCCGCCGCCACCTGCATGGCGGAGCGGGAAAGCGCCTCGCTGTAGGGCTCGACGATCCGTGCTTGCTCGAGGCCCCACCGGGCGAGATCGAAGAGCCCGGCCTCGGAGGCCAGTGAGGCCAGGCCACAGGCGGCATCGACGAGCACAGTGGCCACGCGCCCGCCGTGACCTTCCGCCTCCCACCAGGCGTACCCCGACAGTGCGTTTGCCAAGGGCTCACTCTCGACCAGAGCCAGCGCGGCCTCGAAGAACGCCATGGCCGCAGACGGGTCCACCTGTGCCTTCGCCTCGGCCGCCAGCGCAACGGCGCGCTGCACGTCGACCGTGACGCGGGGCGACAACTGGTAGTGACCGTGGCGCGTCCCGGCGGGAAAGAGGGGATCGCCGTCCTCGTCGACACCCATGGCGCGTCGGGCCGCGTGCGCCGTGTTGAACAGTGTCTTTGCCGCCGCATCGGCGTCGGACGACCCGAGCACACGCGTGCGCAATCGATCGCTCGTGATGACGTCCGGCTGGTGCAGGGCCAGATAGGCCACCAGCTCCACCGCCCGCCGCGCCCGGTTCGGAGGGAGGTCGTCTTGGAGCCCGTCCAGCCTTGGCGTCATGGTGAGGAGGCGCACGTCGATGACCCCGGGCGCCAAGGCGGCCACGACGGTGGTCGCTGAGCCTGGGTTGGTGGGCGGCAGGGAGACGTCCGGTGTGCGCTCCTCCGGGGGAGCCGGGCCGACGAGCTCGGCAATGCGCGCGGCAGTTGCCGCCGATTGCAGGTGTGGTCGGACGACCCGGCCCAGCGGGTGCAGCGTGGCGGCCTGCTGATCGACGAGCACGGTGAGGTCGGTGGCCGCGACCGCTTGCATCGTGACCACGGCACAGCGGTCTCTCACCGTCCGGGGAAGGGAGGCCGGGTCACCGCAGAAGAGCACGCGTCGGGCGATGGAGGGATCCACCGCGGTCTCGGCACGGAGCTCGGTCTGGTCTGGATCCTCGGTGATCAGGACCGTCTCCGACCAGGCCCACGATCCGGCTGCGGTGCGTGCGGCGCGCCAGAGTGCCCGCGCCGACTCCCCCAACACGGGCAGCACGTCCCCCGGCTCGAGCGGGACGAGCCAGGTTCCCTCGGCGTCGTCGCCAACGGGGAACACGATGGGCAAATACGGGGAGGAGGGGTCATGCCCCTCGAGAGCGTCATGGCGGACGCGCCAGGCGGTGCCATTGTCCACGCTGTCGAAATCCTCGGGCGGATCGTCCGCCGGTGCTCCGGCAAAATGGAACGTGACACCGGAGGGCGACACGCAGACCGCTCGAATCCGCGGACGGGAGTCTCGATCGTCCAGAACCAGGCCCAAGAGACAGTTGGCCGCTTCGAACGAGTGGAGCGCAGGTGCCCCCGCGAAGCGCTGCAGCAGCGTCGCTGCGTCCAAGGCTCCTTCCGACAGCGCCGCGATCGGATCTTCGCTGAATCGGTCGCCCGGTCTGCGCCGCCGTCCGGCCCGTCGGGCCAGCGCCGCACAGGCGATGGAACCGAGGCCGAGGGCAATCAGCTCGGGCAGATGTCCCGGTGGCTCGGGATGCGACGGTGCGTGGCCCGCGCCCACGTGTCTGGAGTCGCCCGCGTGGCGTGCGTCCGCCGGCAGACGGAGGCGCAATCCCTCCCGGAGCTGGTCCGGGTCCACGAAGCGTGACCCGCCGCCGATGTCGTGGCCGAGGTTGAGCAGGGCGAGCGATGTCCAATCCGCACCATCACCCATGAGATCGTCCGCGATGTGCCAGAGCGTGTCGCCCGACCGCACCGAGTAGGTCGGGACCGAGCGTGACACCGGGGAAGCCGCCGCGTGGACCGCGGGCGGGGCGGTGAGCGACGAGCCCAGCCCTCCGCTGATCGGGCTGCTCGCGCCGGCGCCGGCGGCCAGCGAGAGAGGGGCGCCGAAGCTGGTGAGGGCGAGCACGCCGAGTGCGATGCGGGCGGCCACACGGTCGAGGACCGACGATCCCCCGGGCATTCCGACCTCACCATTGCGGACGTATGTCACGACCCCCCGGAGCAACTGCGCGCAGCAGGCTGCCCAGGCCACCCAGGCGGCCAGGACGAGGAGGCACAGGACGTCGCGGGGCAGCGGTCGCCACGCGTGCCCGAGGCCGCCCGCCAGCGGATTGCCGACGATCACGAGCATCACGGCCGGCACGGCTGTGCACGCCAGAAGGGCAGCGCACGCGGCACCGAGGACGTCCAGGAACCTCTTGGCCCGCCCGCTCCGCGGCGCGCTATCCACTGGCGGGGCCGATGGAGATGGTGTAGGTCAGCGCTGTCGCTTCCGACGAGGGCTCGCTCACCGTGGCCAGGCAACTCCCGCTGGCGTCAGGGAGGGACGCCGCCATTGCAGCGGTACCGCCGACGCTCTGCGACCCGCTCGGGCAGCTGACCTCCATCGTGAGATACGTGCTCCCGGACCAGACCACCGAGACCTCCATGGCGCCCGTCCCGGTGAAGCCGTATTTGCCCGACGTCTGGAGCGGGGGATTCAGGTAGCCCTGCGTCTGCGTGCGGTCGGCGGGCAGCGCCCCACCCGGGAGGGTCGTCGTGGTGCTGGTCGTCGATGGCGTCGCGGTGGTGGTGGTCACGCTCGGCCCGGCGGCCTGCGGCGCGCTCACGGTGCCCGACGTCCCGGCCGTGCGGAGTGACGCGGGGACGTTGGCCGGAGTCGAGGTCGCCCTCGGCGTGGTGGTCGTCGTGGTCGTACTCGTCGTGGTCTGAGGCGATACGGCCGCGTGCCGGCGCCCTCCTGGCACCGAGATCCGGGCCGCCGTCTCGGCTGGGTGGCCGTCCCTGTGTGACGGCGGCGTGGTGTTGCCGGCCGTCGCCACGAGCAGCGCCATCAGTCCGAGCGAGACGGCCAGGATGACCCACCAGTTGGGACGGCCGCGCACGACCCACGAGCGCACTGCTTCATTGGCGTCGTGCCCACCGCCAAACACCGGCCCACGATACGCACGCGTCACGCCTCCCGCATATGGCGCTCAGGCACACAGGCGACGCTGACCGCGGTCACGTCGGGCGTAGAGCGCGCGGCGGTCGCGCCCGATCATGGCGGCCAGCTCGGCCATGGAGTAGCCCAGGACGTGGTGGGCGTACAGCACCTGGACTTCGTCCCGCCGCATGCCCTCCCCGTCCAGCTCTATGAGGACGCGGGCAAGCTCCTCGAGGTCGGTCTCGGGACGGGCGAAAGGGCATCCGATCGCCCCCGGTTCGGACCCGACGGGGATGGTTCGGGTGCCCTCGTCCTTGGACCGGAAGAGCTGGCGCCGCAGGCGGCAGCGGATAGCGGAGAGGAGATCGAGGACGGCGTAAGGGCGGTCCTGCCCGGACCACTCCTGGAGCACCACCCAGGTCGTGGAGAGAAGCTCGCCGAAGAACTCCTCCCTGTCCTGCCAGTCCCCGCCGCGTCCCCATTGCAGCTTCCCCGCCACGCTGACCAGCCCCGGGAGGAGGGCTTGGACCAGCATCCGGCTGAGAAAGGGGTCGCCGTCGGCCTCGCGGAGCAGGACCCGGACCAGGCGGGCCGCCTCCTCCCGCTGGACCCGGCCCGAGGCGCGCCGCATGTGGTCGATGAGGTCACACGGCGTCGGGCAGGGGGGCGGGCCGATCCCCGATCCGAAGACGAGGAGCGCCAGGCCGGGATCGCGGCGGGCGACGGCCTCGAGGGCGCCGACGCCCGGGCCCGAACGGCCGAGGGACTTCCACTCGGCGGCCATCCGGTCGATGAGCGCGACACGCTGTTTGGAGGTGGTGGAGGACATGGCGTGAGCGTGTTCGCCCAACCTCCCCCGATCCCTCCCACTGCCACGGCCACCGACGGGGAATCCATCGGCGGCCGCAATGGTCCTGGTCGGCGATAGTGTGCCGCCGATGGACATCGACGAGTTCTACGAAGCGGACCCTCGCCGGCGGGCCTCGGCCGAGCTCGAGCTGGGCTCGGAGTGGCTGGGGAAGGACGGCGTCCAGCACGAGTTGAACTACGTGGAGGACACGGGCGAGCTCTATGTGCTCCGGGAGCCGGCTCCCCATGTGCGCGAGGACCCGTTCGGGGGGATCCACGTCTCGGATCCGGAGGGGTACGAGAACAGGATCACCGTGCACGTCATCGCCAAGATCGCCTCGGTCGACGAGCTGCACAAGATCCTCGAGGGCTGGCCCGAGGCCATGCGCGAGCAGGGCGAGCAGGGCACGCACTGGCTCGGCCAGCGCCTGCTGGCGGCCGGCGTCGCCGTCGGCCCGACCGGCGACCCCGTTTCGGACAGTTAGGTGGGCGGCTCCAGGTCGAGCATCTTGGCCAGGAGCTGGGTGGCGATGTTGTTGGTGGCCATGTCGGCGTCACCCTCCATGTCCTCCCGGTCGAAGACGAGGTCGGAGAGCCGGTACATGACCACGGCGAAGCGGAAGCCCGAGAAGATCTCGTAGTAGAAGATGTCCCGCATCGGCCGGCCCATCATTTCCGAGTAGCGCGCGATGGTGTCCTCATGCGAGCCGAAGCCGGCCGGGCGGGGGACACCGAGGCCCTCGGAGAACTGCAGGTCGAAGTAGAGCCACCAGCCGAGATCGAGCTCAGGCTGGGCCAGCGAGGCCATCTCCCAGTCGACGACGGCGGCGGCCTGGAACTCGTCCCAGATGATGTTCCCGATGCGGCTGTCGCCCCAGCTGATCACCACGTCGCCGTCCTCGGCGGGCTTGTGCTCCACCAGCCATTGCCAGGTCGATTCGATCACCGGGACCCGCTCGCCTTTGGTGGCCCAGTCGAGGAAGTCGCGGTAGTAGGACAGCTGCTGTTCGAGCCCCGGCTTGCCGCGGGCGGGGGTGCTCAGCCAGTCGAGCCCGACGGCGCGCCAGTCGGTGCGGTGCACCGCGGCCAGCGCGTCGATGCCGCTCCACCACATCCGCTCCTGCTGCTCGGGCGTGGCCTCGATGACCCAGCCTTCCATGGTGTAGGGAATGTTGTCCGAGGGGACGAGGCCCTCGACGTGGTCCATGGAGAAGAACGGCACGCCGAAATACTGGAGGTCATCCTCGTACCACCCGAGACGGGGGAGGGGGACGGCCGAGCCGCCGTCGGCCAGGGCGCGCATGGCCCGGTACTGGGTGGAGAACTGGGCGTCGAGGAACAGAAGGTGCTTGGTCGGCGCGACCCGGACGACGAGGCGCTTCTCCTCCCCGCCGTCGGCGCGGGTGCGACAGAGGATGGTCTCGTTGGAGAAGCCGTTGGAGCCGGGGGCCTGGACGTCGAAGACCTCGGGCCCCGACCCGTCGGACGACTTCGTCGCCAGCCAGCGCGAGAGGATGGAGGCCACCTGGCCGGGGTCACGCTGGCTGATGTCGGGCACGGAGCGGCACTCTACCGACCACCCGGCCCGGCCGTGGGAGGGCCGACGCCTCTCGCAGAGAGTGCAGTCCGCGGGCGGGTAGCGTCGCCGGGCGTGCTGATCGTGATCGACCTGTCCGAGGCCACGGTGTCGCTGCGCCAGCCCGAGGAGTTCTCCCGCTTCTCCGTGATGCTGGAGGGCCAGGGCGACCTGGCCGGGGTGCTGGAGCAGTCCGGACTGGGCCGCCCCGGCGCCGACGGCGGGCACGTCGTGGTCGACCCGGTGGCCCTGCGGGCGCTGGCGGGGCCCGCGGCCGGCGAGCGCTGGGACGAGGGCTTCGCCGGCATGTCCGCGTACGCCGCCGGAAAGGGTTGGGTGGAGCCCGACGGCGGCATCCTCGCCCACATCGAGCCAGGCCACGGGGTGAACTGAGGCCATCTGCCGGCGCGAGCCGGTGGGCGGGGCGGGACTGTCCCCTCCCGGCAGGGCACCGCTACCCTTGGGTAACCGACCGGCCGGTCCGGCGGTGGGGGCTGGACCCCTCGAGATCCCACTGGGAGGGACGCATGGCGATTCGGGACTACGACCGCTTGTTCATCGGCGGCGACTGGGTGGCCCCGGAGGGGACCGACACCATCTCAGTCGTCTCCCCGTCGACCGAGGAGGTCATCGCCCGGGTGCCCGACGGCACCGAGGCCGACATCGACAAGGCCGTGGCTGCGGCACGGACCGCCTTCGACCACGGGCCCTGGCCGCGCCTGACGCCGGCCGAGCGGGCCGAGGTCCTGGCCAAGGTGGCCGCGCAGATCATGGCCGAGATGGACGACCTGGCGGCGATCATCACCCAGGAGATGGGCTCGCCGATCTCGTTCTCGGGCCTGGGCCAGGTCATGGCGCCCTCCATGATCTTCAGCTACTACGCCGACCTGGCCACCACGTTCGCCTTCGACGAGGTGCGCGCCGGCATGCTCAACCCGCAGGTGCTGGTGACCAAGGAGCCCGTGGGCGTCGTTGGCGCGATCGCACCGTGGAACGTGCCCCTCTTCATCGCCGCCGCCAAGCTGGCGCCGTCGTTGGCCGCCGGCTGCACGGTCGTCTACAAGCCGGCGCCGGAGACGCCCTTCGACGCGTTCCGCCTGGCCGAGATCTTCGCCGAGGCGGGACTGCCCAAGGGCGTCCTCTCGGTCGTGCCGGCCGGCCGCGAGGTCAGCGAGCACCTCGTGAAGCACCCCGGCGTCGACAAGATCTCGTTCACCGGCTCGGGTGTCGGCGGCAAGCGCATCGGCGGGCTCTGCGGCGAACGGCTGAAGCGCTGCACGCTCGAACTGGGCGGGAAGTCGGCGGCGATCATCCTCGACGACGCCGACCTGGCGACGACGATCCCCACCCTGCTGCCCAACTCGATCATGAACAACGGGCAGGCCTGCATTGCGCAGACCCGCATTCTGGCGCCGCGTGCGCGCTACGCCGAGGTGGTCGACGCGGTGGTCTCCGGCGTCGCCGCCATGAAGGTGGGCGATCCCATGGACCCGGCCACCGAGGTCGGCCCCGTGGTGGCGGAGCGGCAACGGAACCGGATCGAGGGGTATCTCGACAGTGGGCGCGAAGAGGGCGCCACGGTCGCGCTGGGCGGCGGGCGGCCCTCCGGACCTGCGTTCGCCAAGGGCTGGTACGTGGAGCCGACGGTGTTCTCTGACGTCGACAACAAGATGAAGATCGCCCAGGAGGAGATCTTCGGGCCGGTGCTCGTCGTCATCCCCTATGACGGTGACGACAACGCGGTGGAGATCGCCAACGACTCCAACTACGGGCTGTGCGGCTCGGTGTGGACGGGCGACAACGACCGCGGACTGGGTGTGGCGCGGCAGGTGCGCACCGGCACCTACATGCTGAACGCGCCGGTGCCCATCGACTTCTCCACGCCGTTCGGCGGCTACAAGGAGTCCGGCGTCGGGCGCGAATTCGGGCCCGAGGGGCTGGAGGGCTTCCTGGAGATGAAGTCGATCGCCCTGCCGGCCGGGTACACACCGGGGACGTAGGCCGGACCCGGACTCGGACTCGGTAGGAGCGGCGGGCTCCAGCGAGCGACGGGCGGCGGGCCGGTCGTGAGCACAGCGCAGGCGCCGAGGGCGCCCGAACCCCCCGGGGACCCGTCGCGGGCGGGGGGTAGGACGGCCCGGACGGCCCGGACTGCCCGGGGCATGGTGATCGGCAACTGGCCCATGTGGGTGGTCGGGCTGACCCTGTTCATCGACGGCATGGACCAGTACATCGTCCGGGGCAGCAGCGACCAGATCAAGTCGGCCTTCGGCGTGGGCGACACCGCCATCGGACTACTCTTCTCCGCGTTCATCCTGGTCAACGGCATCATCACGATGCCGGCCGGCTACCTGGCCGACCGCTGGAACCGGACCCGCGCCATGGCGGTCACCATCGTCCTGTGGTCGGTCATCAGCGCCCTGGGGGGCCTGGTGCCCACGGCCGCCTTCGGCCTGCTGGTGGTGATCCGGGCCTCGCTCGGCTTCGGCCAGGCGATCACCGATCCCTCGGGCAGCAGCGTCATCGCCGACTACTACGGCACGGAGCGCCGCGGGAAGGCCTTCTCCATTCAGCAGTGCCTGAGCTACGTCGGACTGGGCATGGGGCTGGCCATCGGCGGTGCCATCGGCCCGCTCTTCCACGGCCAGGGCTGGCGGGTCGCCTTCTTCGTCTCGCTCTTCCCCGGCCTCCTCATCGCCTATCTCTGCTGGCGGCTGCCCGAGCCCCGGCGCGGGTCAGCGGACCGGGCCCATGTGCTCGGGACCGAGGAGATGGAACTGGCCGAGGACGACGGCCCGCCCCTCTTCCCGCAGGGGTTCCGGCACTTCCTGGGCGAAATGGCCGACGGCCTGCGCAAGGACGTCGGGACCATTCTGCGCATCCCGACGATGCGCTACGCGCTGGTGGGCGTGTCGACCGTGGGCTTCGTGGTCACGGCCGTGGCGACCTGGATGCCGAACTTCTACCAGAATCAGCTGCACCTCTCGCAGCAGGCGTCCAACGGGACGTTCGGCGCGCTGGCCATTCTCGGCGGCATCCCCGGCACGCTCATCGGCGGGCGGATCGCCGACAAGTGGGTCACGCGTTTCCTGGGGGCACGGGTCGTGATCCCGGCCGTGTGCATCGTCATCAGCGCGGCACTGTTCATGGTGTCCTTCATCCCGATGGCCTTCGCGCTCGTCTTCGTGGTGCAGCTGTTCGGCTTCCTGGCCGCCACGGCCTGTGTCCCCGCGCTGCGAGCCGGGTTGTCGGACGCGGCGCCGGCTCATCTCCGGGGCGCCGGCTTCGGCGCCTTCAACCTGGCGTCGGTGGTCTTCGGATCGGCCGCCGCCCCGCTGGTCACCTCGGCCATCGCCGCCCAGTTCGGCGACAACTACCGCACGGCCTTCCTCATCATTCTGCCGATCGCCTTCCTGGGCGCCGGTTGCCTGCTTCTGGCCCGCGCCCACATTGAGCAGGACGCGGCCAAGGTCTTCGAGGCGGTGGTGGTGGCCATGGCGGCCCAAAATGCCGAGGAGGCGGCGTGGCGGAACGGTGCAGGCTCAGGGGTGGCTCACGACGCCGGCGCGGCGGCGATGGGGGACGAGGGAGAGACGTAGCCCGACAGCGCCGCACCCTTGCCCTTCACGTCGGCGAACTCCTGGTTGTCGCCGACCTCCACCACGCTGTAGCCGGTGCGGTCACCGTCGCCGTTGACGACGTCGGGCGCGGCGTCGTTGCCGGTGGAGGCCACGACGATCGCCACGTGGACGGCGGTGACAGCGGACGTGTCCAGCCCGTACACGGCGACGTCGCCGGGTTGGGGTGTGTAGCCCGACCCCACGGGGTGCCAGGTGTCGTGGTCGGTGCCCCAGACGTAGAAGCTGGCAGAGTTCCCGTTGAGGTAGCCCGGCGCCAGCTGATAGCTCACCACGGCACCGGCCTGCTTCCAGACCCAGGCGGCGAAGTCGGCGCACCATTCCTCGTCGAGGTTGTCATTGCCGCAGTCGTCGATGCCGGCTTCCCAGTAGGTGCTGAATTTGTTGCAGTACGTGTCCGAGGGGTCGGTCTGGTAGCCCACCTGGCCCTGAGCGATGGCAACGATGCGGGCGCGCAGGGGGCTGAGGGCCGGCCCGCGGCGGAGCTGCCGCACCACGAGGACGGCGGCGCCCAGCACGACGAGGAGCAGCACGCACGTGAAGACACGGCGGCGTCCCCGGGCACGCCGGGGCGGAGGGGGCAGGGCCAGCGGTCGGGTTGGGCTCAGGGGGGGCACAGGGTAGCGAGCACGGCCCGCCCCGAGGGCGCGGGCCGGTTCTGCGAGAATGCGGGTCCCCGGCCACCCAGAGTGCGGTGCCGCCCGAGCGACCGAGGAGGGATGGGGCCCATGCAGGACGACGAGAGCGCGGTCTCGCACACTCGTCTGGCCTACCTCCCCGCGCTCGACGGCGTGCGGGCTTGCGCCGTCGTGGCCGTCATGATGTTCCACGGCGGGATCCCCCATATGGACGGGGGGTTCATGGGGGTCGACACCTTCTTCGTCCTGTCGGGCTTCCTCATCACCTCGCTCCTCATCGGGGAATGGCGCCAGACCCTGACGGTCAAGCTCGGCGCCTTCTGGGTCCGCCGGGCCCGCCGCCTGCTCCCCGCGTTGCTCCTGATGATGCTCTTCGTGGCCTTCTTCGCGTCTGTGATCGTGCCGAAGGGCACCTACGGGGCGCTGCGCCTCGACGCGTTGGCCACGCTCCTCTACGTCAGCAACTGGCACTTCATTCTCGTCAACTCCAACTACTTCAACGAGACGGCGGCTTCGTCACCCCTGCTGCACACGTGGTCGCTGGCGGTGGAGGAGCAGTTCTACGTGGTCTGGCCGCTGGTCGTGCTCGGCGTGCTGCACTTCACCCGCAGCCTGCGGGCACTGTTCGCCTTGTGCTGCGCCGCGGCCATCGGGTCGGCCGTGTGGATGTACCACGTCTACGACGGCGGCGTGAACACGAACCGGGCTTACCTCGGGACCGACACGCGGTCGCAGTGCCTCTTCATCGGCTGTGCGCTGGCGGTGGGGTTGGTGCTTCTCACGCAGAGCCGCCACGAGGAAGGCCGCTTGGCCAAGGCCGAGCTGTGGCGACCGGAGAGCACGGCCGGGCGGCGGTTCTGCGGGGTGCTGGGAGTCATCGGGGCCGCCGGCGCCGTCGCCCTGTGGGTGGTCACCACGTCGACGTCCACGTTCCCGTACTCGGGAGGGTTCTTCCTCATCGGCCTCTCCGTCGCCGCTGTCATCCTGGCCGCCGTGGCGGCGCCGCGCAGTATCGTCCCGTGGCTGCTGTCGCGGTCCGCCATCCGCTACGTGGGCCGGATCTCCTACGGGCTGTACATCTGGCACTGGCCCATCTTCATTTGGCTCGACCACGCCCGTACGGGTCTCTACGGGAACGAGCTCTTCGCGTTGCGCGTCCTCGTCACCTTCGCAGTCTCAGTAGTGTCCTTCCACCTCGTCGAGCGACCGATCCGCATGGGCACCTTCGTCAGCCAGTGGCGGGCGTGGCTCATCGTGCCCGCCGGTGTCGGCGCGGTGGTGGTGGCGATGGTCGCTGCCACGACGGGCACCACGGCCCTGGCCGCCGGCCCGCTTGCGGATGGCGTCGGCACGACGGGGTCGACGGCGACCAGCACGACGGCGCCGTCGACGGTGGTCGGGGCCCAGCCCGTGCGGGTGCTCCTCTTCGGCGACTCGGTGGCCCTGACCCTGGGCGAGGGCCTGGGCGAGCAGAACGTCCAGGACGAGTACGGGTACCAACTCACCGACAAGGGGATCCTCGGCTGCGGCGTCGTCAACGGCCCCCAGGTCGAGCTCATGGGGACGCTCTACGACACGCCGATGGCGTGCGGCGGAACGGGGGTCGCCGCCGGCGGGCCGGCAGCCAATGCGCCCTGGCCGACCCAGTGGCTGGCTTCCATCAATTCCGTCAAACCGAATGTGGTCGTGCTCCTGGCCGGGCGCTGGGAGGTGGTGGAGCGCGAGTACCAGGGGACGTGGACCAACATTCTGCATCCGGCCTACGCGGCCTACGTCAAGAGCCAGCTGGAACAGGCCTCTCAATTGGTCACGGCCACCGGGGCCCACATGGTGTTCCTGACCGCGCCGTGCACGGACGAGGGGGAGCAACCAGACGGCGATCCGTGGCCCGAGGACAACCCGGCGCGTCTGGCCGTCTACAACAAGCTCGTGCGCGAGGTGGCGGCCGAGCACCCGACCACGGACGACGCAGTCGACCTCTTCGGTGCGGCCTGCCCCGGTGGGAAGTTCGCTTCCGCCGTCCACGGGGTGACGATCCGGTACACGGACGGCGTCCACTTCACCGTGGCCGGGGGCCAGTACCTGGCGCCGAAGATCATGCCGGCCATTGTGGCGGCCGGCCGGGCGCAGATGGCGGGGAGCACAGCGCCGGTCTCAGCCGGCGGGTGAGGCCGGTTCGGGGTTCACGTTCTGGGGCGTGCTGTTACCGCTCGGGGATTGCGGGTTGACATTGGCATTGGTGTTGGCGACGACGCACTGGGCCATGAGCGACGGGACCAGGTGTCCCTCGTCGACGGTGGCACCCTCGGAAATCGTCGTCATCAGTGCGTTCCACGACCCGTCGTCGGAGTTGGCCGCGGCGGCCAGCGGAAGGGCGGCCCGCAGCTCCTGGTCGGCCTCCCGTTGCAGTTGGGCGGCCGCCCCCGCCGGGGTCCCGGGGTCAACGGCGAGCTGGTAGTCGGCGACGGAGCGGTGCACATGGACACAGGCCTGCCGGGCGAGATCCTGCCCGTCCTGCGTGCTGCACGCGCTCAGCCCGAGCGCCGCTCCGGCCGCCAGCGCCAGGACCGCCGCGGCCCGTGCCGCATGGGGGCGCCCGACGCGCCGCACGTCAGCCCAGCCAGCGTTCGGCGGACTCGAGCAGGAAACGGCTGACGGCGAGGGCCCGGTCGAAGACGTCACACAAGAGCTCCTCGCCGCTGAGGACCCGGGCCAGCGACACCGGATGGCGGGCGACGATGCTGAGCCGGCGCTCCGAGCCGTCCGTGGCGTTGGCGAAGGAGTCGATGGCCGAGACCTCGAGCGGGAGCTCAATGCCGCCGACGCCGGCCAGGTCGATGGCCAGGCGGAGCAGGTCTGGCCCGCTCGGGAGGGGCGGGAGGGCCCAGGTGAAGGTCAGCGGGAAATGGAACTCGTCAGGTGGCTCCTCTTCCTCGGAGAGGAGGACGACGGCGTCCTCGAAGGAGAGGAGGACGCGGGGGTCGACGTCGAGGGCGAGGTGCAGGTCGAGCGGGCCGCCGCACCCTTCCTCGGGGTGCAGGTCGACTTCCCAGACCTGCCGCAACGAGTAGGTCTCGACGAAATGCCGTTCGTCGTGGACGTGGAATCCGTGGTCGACGGAATGATCTTTCAGGTCGGCGACGTAGCCGGCGACGTCAATGGCAGCCACAGCGGGGAAAGCCTAATGGGCGTGGGTGGGACGGTAGCCAGGCGAGCGGTGGAGGCGTCGGCCGATAGGGTTCGTGACCCGTGGACGACGTTCAGCTCCTGCACGTACTCGATGAGGCGGTCCACGCGGTACGCGGCGCGCTGGACGTGCTCGACGACTGGGGCCCGAGTGGCGGCAAGCCGGGGCAGTACCGGCTCGACCTGGCCGCTGACGCAGCGGCCCTGCCGGTGCTCCACGGCGCGGGACTGGCCGTCCTCTCCGAGGAGTCGGGGGTGACCGGAGACGGTCCCTCCGGGCTCCTGGCCGTGATCGACCCGATCGACGGCTCGACCAACGCCCACCGCGGCGTGCCCTTCTATTCCACCAGCATCTGCGTGCTCGACGCCGAAGGCCCGCGCCTCGGAGTCGTGACCAACCAGGCCACCGGGCAGCGCTACGCCGCCGTGCGCGGCGGTGGTGCGGAGAGGGACGGGCGGGCCATCGCCCCGTCCGCCTGCCGCGACCTCGAATCCGCCATTGTGGGGATCTCGGGCTTCCCCGGCCTGCACCCGGGCTGGGCGCAGTACCGGGCCATGGGCGCGGCCTCCCTCGAGTGCTGTGCCGTCGCCGAGGGCGTGCTGGACGCCTACCTCGTGGTCGGGGCCAGCACCCTCTACGGCTGGGACTACCTGGCGGGGCTGCTGATCTGCCGCGAAGCCGGCGTGGCCGAGGGCGAACGCGGCGGGAGGGAACTGGTGGTGCGCGACGATTCGAGCCGGCGACCCATCGTGGCGGCGACACGACAGCTGGCCGAACGGCTGGTCGGGGAGGAGGGCTTGTGAACGACGGACTTGCGAACGACGGACACGGAGACGAGGCAGCCGCCGCGTTGCTGGCGCGCAAGACCTGGCGGACCCTGGAACCGCTGCACGGCATGATCTACTTCGTGCCCGAGGCCGCCGAGGCCTACGCCCGGCTGGGCATCACGGGGCGGGCGGGCTACTTCGCGTCGCGGGCGGCGCCCATGGGCGCGGTGACGGCCGACGTGGTCGTCTCCACCTTCTTCAACTTCAACCCCGAGCTGGTACACGCGGCGATCCCCGGGGCCTGGGAGGTGGCGACGCCGGTGGCGCTCGTCCGGGCTCGCTTCACCGCCGTCGACGCGGCTTTCCGGCGTCTGCTGGGCGACGAGGTGCTGGCGTCGGACGACATGCAACGGGCCGCCGAGCTGGCGCGGCGGGCCGCCGAGGAAGCCGGCCGGCGGGTGGAGGGACGACCGCTGGCCGCCGCCCATGCCGACGTGGCCTGGCCCGGCTCCCCGCACCTGGTGCTCTGGCACGCGCAGTCGATCCTGCGTGAGTACCGCGGTGACGGTCACATCGCGCAGCTCGTCGTGCGCGGGCTCTCGGGCCTAGAGGCCCTGGTGACCCACGCTGCGGCCGGCGACGTGCCCGAGCACCTGCTGCGCTCGACGCGGGGTTGGCCGCAGGACGCCTGGGACGGCGCTGTCGACGCGTTGCGGGTACGCGGCTGGCTCGAGCAGGGAGAGGAGCTCCGCTTCACGGCGCTGGGGGAGGCGCAACGCCGGGCGCTCGAAGACGGGACCGACGCACTGGCGGCCGCCCCCTACGCGGTATTGGGCGAGGAGCGTTGCGCAGAGTTGCGGGCCCTGGCGCGGCCCTGGAGCGCGACCTTGGCCCAGCAGCTGCCCTGACGTCGTCGGTGTTCCTGTGGCGGAGCGCACCCGTCGGACGGGTCAGAATGGCGCGGTCGCTCGGGCGTTTAGCTCAGTTGGTTAGAGCAGCTGGCTTACAACCAGCAGGTCGGGGGTTCGAGTCCCTCAACGCCCACGTCACCGCCCACCATGACTTGCTGGAAGCGAGGGAGAAGGGCGGGGCGAGCCGGGGGCCGCCGAAGGGAGACCGAGAAGGCCAGGCACGGGGCCGGCGGGGCCGGGGACACGCGCCAGCCAGCCGGGCGGAGCGAGGAACGAGCGAGCACCAGCGGCGGGCCCGGGACGGCGGGCGGCGGGCGGACGGACATCGGCATAATGGCGTGGGCGAAGAGGATGACGGGACCGGCAGTCAACCGTCTGCCCATGGACCGTATGCCCGAGCCCGGCGATCCGTGCCCGGGATTCATCGCCGAGCCGGTGCAGTGCTGGCGCATGATCTCCAGCTCGCAGCTCCGAGCCAACCGTTGTCGGGAGCAGCCGTCGTGGACCGGGCGCTGGTTCACCCGAAGGGTGATCGCTGGTTCCGGGTATGGGCGTGTCACACCGACGGGCTAGCGGGGCTGCGCGAGTTCGGGCAAAGGCGGGAGTAAACAACGGCACCCCCGGCACCCTGCCTCCGTACGGCACTTACGAGTGGGCCACCCCGCGAGGCCAGGACCCCTCGGACAGACGGCTGGTTAGGCCACCTCAAAGGTCTACTGGACTGCGCCGCAACCGGTTGTGCTCGACTCCGAGTCGTATGGCACCAAGGTCGTGTTGGTTGGACCCACGTTGACTGTCCCCGCCTTCTCGGTCGTCGCGTTGACGGCTGGGACGATCCCGGTTCCGAGGTTCTTCACCGTACCGCCATCGCCGGCGAGGGCAACAACGTACTGCGAGTTGTTGGCCCCGGTGTGGAGAAACACTCCGTACGTTGTCCCCGATGTGCCGGTCAGCTCATTGGTGCTGGTCGGTGCGGCATAGTTCGCATTGCCCCGCGCGTCCTCGTAGGCCTGAACTGCGACCTCGTATGTCTTGGCGTCGGACTGGCATCCGGCTTTTGCACTTTGGCTGGTGACACCGGTGAGAGCGAAGATGACCGTTGCGGCAAGGATGCCGAGAACAACGATGACGATGAGGAGTTCGATGAGGGTGAACCCTGACTCCTCCAGGTCCCTGCTGGACACCTTGGTTCGAGATTCTGACCCGCACATGCGTGTTGCACCGCCTCTCGGTTCCAGGTATCTGCTGGTGACATCGGGGTCAATCCAACGGAACTTAAGTCATTTGACAACATGTGTTGCGCAACGGTTGTTGTCACCTGAGAGGACGGTGTCTCGGATCTACCGCCAGCGGGTCGTCCAGAAGGACTCATATTCCTCCAAGTTTTTGCCGATGTGGAATGAGCATCGGTGAGTTGGCCCGCATGTGGGGCATCTCCCGTCAGCCGGCGACCCCGCCGGGAGGTAGGCGAGCCACCAGGATCGAACGACTACCCGGCCGAACCCGTGCGCTCCCGGTGGGCGCACCCGGGCCAGCAGCACGGCCGGCGCATGCCCTCCTCCAACTCCTCCTTGGTGCGTCGGATGCGGCGTTCCCGGGTCTTCTCTTGCTTGGCATCCTCGACCCAGCAGATGAACTCGTTGCGGGCGAGCGGCGTGATGTCCTTCCAGGCGTCGAGGGCGATGGGGTTGGCGATCAGGGTCTGACGCAGGTCACCTGGCAGCTTGTGCACCACACCGTCGGGCAGTCGCTGGCCGCTCACGATTGTCACGATAGCGAGTGGGGCACGGCCTGCGGTGCGGATCCGTGAGAACTCGAGGCCGGCGTCAAGCCTCCCGGATCGAGGCTGGGTCGACGCCGGTTCCGCCCGCCGCGCTGCTGGCGTAGACCGCCAGCGCGAACCGCAGCACGTCGACGGCCTCCTCGGCGCTCCAGAGCAGCGGGCCCTCGCCGGTACGGAGCCAGCGCAACCAGTGGCGTCCCGAGTCCCGGAAGCTGCCGGCCCAGTCGTCGTCGAGCGCGTGGTACGAGCGCATCTGCCCGTCGACGTAGGTCTCGAGGCTCGGTTGCTGAATGCCCCGGCCAGTACAGCGGTTCACCCGTGAGTAACCCCGGCGACCCGTGACCTCCCACCGTTCGTCGTTGGTGTAGTAGTCGGAGCGGAGATACATCTCGGGAGCCAACGTGATGTCCCAAACGCCCCGGATGCCGTTCTGGTGCTCCCAGGTGATGGTGGTCGGCGCGTCGATCTCTATGGTCGGCAGGACCTCGGTGCAGCCCACCCAGGCCCGCACCTCCTTGAGCGGGCCGAAGAGCCACAGCGCCGTCGCCAGCTTGTGCCAGCCGTCGTCGAACACCAGGATGCCCCGCCCGCGGCGCATCTGGGCGAACTGCCACTCGAAGCTCGACATGGGCACGTCCCAGCCACCGCTGCCGCTGCCCACCATCTTCATGTGGTAGCCGCTCACCGCCCCGATTTCGCCCGACTCAACTGTCTCCTTCAGCCGCCGCAACGGCTCGTAGAAGATGTAGTTCTCCATGACCCGGAGGACGCGATCGTTTGCCCGGGCGGCGTCGAGCATCTGCTGGGCTTCGTCGAGGTCGCTGCACATGGGCTTCTGCAGGTTGAGGTGCCACCCGTAACCGAGCATCTCGCACACCCCCTCGGTATGGAGCGGGATCGGCAGCAGGACCTCGACCGCATCGATCTCGACGTCACTCGAGGCCAGATCGGCCGCCGTGGCGAACGTGCGGGCCTCGGGCCAATCGGCCTGCCTCTCGGCCCGGCGCTGCGGATCGGGGTCGACGAGGGCAACCACCTCCACGTCCGGATTGTCGACGTAGGCGCGGATGTTCAGGTCGAAGACGCGACCGAGTCCGACGACGGCGGCTCGTATGGGTCGGTCGTAGGGGACGAACGTCATGGTGGATCGCCTTCTCTCGTCGAATGGATCAGCGGGCCGGTGCGGCCATTTGTTCTATCGCACGCACGCCTGCCCCTTCGGGTGGTCGCCGTCGTCCACCGAGCCGTGCACGTTCCGGGAACGGCAGACCGGTGAATGTGCCACGCCACCTCGGGCCCGAGCAGAGCGAGCGGCGCGACGGAGCGCTCAGGAGCGGGGTGCCAGCACCGTGAAAGCGATCGTCGAGACGGCGGCCAATTTGTCGTCGCGACCGACGTCGGTCACCTCGACTTGCAGCACAAAATTGGACTGCCCCTGCCGCACGATCCAGGCATCGGCGCGGGCCGGGCCGACAACCACGGGGGAGAGGAAATGAATCGTGAGGTCCGATGTCGCCGTGCTGTACCCATTCTCGTGATCACAGGACTGATAGGTGAGTCGTCCCGCACACACGTCGACCAGTACCGCAATCAAACCGCCCTGCAAGGCCCCCCGTACGTTCGAGAGCTCGGGGCGGACGTCCATCTCCATCACCAGGTGACCCTCGGGCGACGGCACGTCGCGCGTGCCGAGTTGCGCAAACAGGTGCTCGCCTCGTTCGATGACCTCGTTGTGCAGCTCGGTCTTCTCGGCATTGGGGAGGTTCGCCATCGCGCCATGGATATACCAACTCCGAAGGCTCCGCTAATCGGTGCCGTGCTCCCCGGCCCTATGCGGGCCGGTCCGCCTCGTCCAACTCGACCAGTGCCTGGTGCAGCAGGAGGAGCTGTTCACGGCCGATGGTGGCGGCCATGCCCGCTTCCAATCCGTCGACCGTCTCGTCGATGATGCGGGCCGCGCTGTGGCCCCGGGCCGTGAGGTGCAGGAGGGTGCGGCGCCGGTCTTCGGGGGCGGAGCGCCGCGCCACGTACCCCATCGTGACGAGGGTCTCGACGAGCTGGCTGACGGCCTGCTTCGAGATCCCCATGCGCGTGACGAGGTCACGGCCGCTGAGCCCCGGCTCCGCCCGGGCCAGCGCGCTGAGCGCCCACACCCCTCGCTGAGGCAGGTCACCGAAACCCTCGGTCTCGAGCGCGTCGGCGACGGGCGTCGCATACCGGCGCACGGCTCGGCGGAGGAGCCAGCTCAGCGCCTGAGCGTCGTGCGCCGGAGGCAGGCCGGCATTGGTCTGGGCGCGACGGACGGCAGGGACCACTTCTCCATAGTAGGTCAAGTTTGTGGTCGGTCAAGTATCTTGACTTTCTAAGAGAACGCTGCCACGCTGCTGCCATGGCGAACGACAGGTTGCGGCGGGTGGGACGTCGGATGGGCGGCGGATTCGGGACTGTCGCGTTCGTCTTCGCCTGCTGCGGGCTGCTCGCCGGCGGGGTCATCGACGCCAACGGGGGAGCGGCCGCCGCGGCACCGGCCGGGCCCGACGCAGCCGGCGTCATATGGCTCTGCCAGCCCGGGCTGGCCAATGACCCCTGCCTGTACCCGGAGGGCGCGACCTCGGTGGCCGCCAACGGAACCAAGACGGTGATCCCCGCTCCCGTCACGACGCCCTCCTCGTTCGACTGCTTCTACGTGTATCCCACCGTGACCGCATCCGCGGCCACGTCCAACACGTCGGCCGCGGTCACCCCGGCTGTCAAAGCGGCCGCAGCGTCCCAGGCGTCACGGTTCTCCCAGGTGTGCAACGTCTGGGCGCCCACCTATCGCCAGCGGACCAGCGCCTCATTGGCTCTCGGACTGGGCAACGATCCGGCCGCAGACGACATCTCCTACCAAAGCCTGCTGGCCGGCTGGAAGGACTACCTGGCTCATGACAACGACGGCCGGCCCGTTGTGTTCATCGGACACTCGCAGGGAGCGGCCAACCTGATCCGGCTGTTGCGGTCGCAGGTCGACGGCAATCCCGCGCTCCGTGACCGGATGGTCTCGGCCATCATTCTCGGCGGCAACGTCCAGGTCCCGGTGGGGAAGACAGTGGGCGGCACCTTCGCCCACATTCCCGCCTGCACCAAGGCGAGCGAGACCGGCTGTGTCATCGCCTACTCGTCGTTCTCGTCTCCGCCGCCGGGCGACTCGTTGTTCGGACGACCCGGGCATGGGGTCAGCCTGCAGTCGGACCAGAAGACTCGTCGCGGCCAACAGGTCGTCTGCACCAACCCCGCGGCGCTGGGCCAGACCACGGCCGCGCCCCTGACCCCGTACTTCGTGGCTTCTGCCGGCTCGACGGGGGAGCCGTGGGTTACCTACCCGGGCCTCTACACCGGCGCGTGTGACACTGCGGGCGGTGCCACCTGGCTGCAGATCGATGCCCGCAGCGGGGACGCCCGTCCCGTGGCCACGCCGACGCTCGGTCCGACGTGGGGCCTGCACCTCGACGATGTCAACCTGGCGCTGGGCAACCTGGTCCACGATGTGTCAGCCGAGGAGACGGCGTACTCGGCCCACCACGGGACCCACTGACCGGCCGGGTCCAGTGCCGCGTCAGCGGTTGCCGGCTCTGCTGGGTATCCCGCTGTCGCTCTCCGGGCTGCGCCGTGAACTTCCGAGCGTACGAGACAGCCAGACCGCAGTCGGCGGGACCACGAGGAACAGCGCCCAGGTGAACTTGGCCAACGCGGGGATCGTCCAGGCGAACACGATCGACAGCGAGACGATGGCGATCACCAGCACGACGCGCACCCGGGCCGTCCTCTCGTCCTCCTTCGATCTGGCGGCGTCGACGACCAGGTCGTGGTGCGCGGCATACAGGTAGATCCACTGGGTGCTGAGGCTGATGGCCACGAGGTTGAGCCCGAACAGCGTGATGGCCACCGGGTTGCTGCCGTACCGGCCGATCAGATCGGATGTGAAGGGCATGAGGGTGAGGGCGAGAAGGAAGCCGAAGTTGCGCCAGGCCAGGCCCTCGCTGTGCCCGCGCATGCCCCGGAGGACGCGGTGGTGCACCATCCAGAACTGCGCGATGACGAGGAAAGAAACCAGATAGCTGGTCAGCTCCGCTCCGTCGACATCGAGCGCTTTCCACAGGACGCTGGCTGACTCCGGATTGTTCTCGAGCGCGTGGGTGACGGGCACCTGCAGCTGCAGCACCAGGAGCGTCAGTGCGATGGCGACCACGCCGTCGGTCAGCGCCAGCAGACGGTCGATGCCCGGGATGTCCTCGTTGTCGTCGTCGGTCGTCGCCACCCACAAGAGCTTGGCAGATGCCATCCCGCGGAGCGGGCCATTGCACGAGGCCACGGAGCATCCATTAGTGGCGGACAGGAAGATGGGAGCATGGTGAGGTGCAAATCTTGGCGATTGCACGGAGCGGAAGAACGACCCGTCGTCATCGACGTTGGATTGCGGCGCGTCTTGTCCGCCGCGTGCGCCATCACCATGGTGGTGATCGTTGCTGGCCTTGTGATGGGAGTCGCCCCCGGTGGAACGGCCACGTCCGGCTGGTACGTCGCGACGACGCCGGGTGGCGACGGTGATGCGATCGCATTGGGATCGAGCTGTCCCGATGCGCAACAGTGCATGGCCGTCGGCCTCTCCATCGCCAACATCGCCTCGAGTGCCACGTTCTCCCCACTCGCCGAATTCTGGAATGGCGCGAGCTGGAGTCTCGGACCGCAGCCGCTGGTCCCTCCCGGTGGCGGTGGGGGGCTCTTCGACGTCTCGTGCCCGAATGGGTCCGACTGCTGGGCGGTCGGCGCGGTTGTCGGTGTCGCCGGCAACGGGAACGCGTCGGCGACGCTGATCGAGAACTGGAACGGGGTTTCGTGGTCAATCGTGCCGAGCCCGACCCCGAGCGGTCCTGGCGTCGCCGGTGCGATTCTTCAGGGCGTGACCTGTGTGTCTGCGTCCAGTTGCGTCGCCGTGGGCTTTTCGACCGACGACACTGGTGCCAACCTTCATGGCGTCATTGAGCAATGGAACGGTTCATCCTGGAGTCTCGTTCCCGGCGCGGACACGGGCCAGGAGTTCGATCAGTTGTCGGGTGTCGCGTGCGTCTCCGTCAGCGACTGCTGGGCCGTCGGCAACGCCGGTGCGGTCCAGCAGAATCCCAACTTCCTCCCGATCTTTCCCGGTGCGGTCGGCGACCAAGGGCTGATTGAGCACTGGGACGGATCGTCCTGGTCGGTGGTGCCGAGTGCCACTGAACCCAGTCCCGAAGGCGGCTACCTCTACGGCATCACGTGTACCGACGCAGCCAACTGCTGGGCTTCGGGGGCGACGACGGACACGAGCGGCATGGCGGCGGGACTGCTGCTGCAGCACTGGAACGGGGAGGACTGGGTCGACACCTCGAGCTCGGTGCCGGACGCGTCCACCGCCGGCATCCTCAGCAGCGTCACCTGCAGCAGCTCTGCGCAGTGCTGGGCTGTCGGCTCTCTGGGCACGTTCGGCGGGGGCGGCGGCGCTGGCTTCGACCCGCAGGCGCTCATCGAGAGCTGGAACGGCTCCTCGTGGTCCATTGAGCCAAGCCCGAACGTGACCCCGCTCAGTTTCCTGGAGACCGTCACCTGCGTACGGGAGGTGACGTGCCTCGCGGCCGGGAGCGCGGCAACCCATCCGCAGGGGAGCGACCCGGGTCTGCGCACGCTCGTCGAACAGATGGCCTTCCCTCCGGCGTCGAATCAGGGATTGCTGCTCTCGGCGCGCGACGGTGGTGTCTTCACCTACGGAACAGCGCCCTTCCTCGGCTCCATGGGGGGCGTGCACCTGAACGCCCCCATTGTCGGCATGGCCGTGACTCCGAACGTTGGCGGGTACTGGCTGGTCGCGTCCGATGGTGGTGTCTTCAATTTCGGCAACGCCGCGTTCTACGGATCGATGGGAGGAAAGCGCCTGAATGCGCCGGTGGTCGGCATCGCCAGTACCCCGGACGGGCAGGGGTACTGGCTGGTTGCGGGTGACGGCGGGGTGTTCCCCTTCGGGGACGCCCAATTCGCAGGCTCCATGGGGGGCCGGCACCTCAATGCACCGGTCGTCGGCATGGCGGCTCACGATGCCGGGGGCTACTGGCTGGTCGCCGCGGACGGTGGCGCTTTCAACTTCGGCGACGCCCCGTTTCTCGGGTCCATGGGCGGTCAGCACCTCAACGCCCCGGTGAGTGGTATCGCCGCATCGCCCGATGGCGCCGGGTTCTGGCTGGTGGGCTCCGATGGTGGCATCTTCACCTTCGGCGACGCTGACTTCCTGGGCTCGGTGCCGGGTCAGGGGATCGTGGACCAACCGCCGATCGTCGGGATCAGCCGGACCCCGAGCGGGGCAGGGTATTGGCTGGTGGGTTCCGGGGGCGCCGTCTACAGCTACGGGGACGCAGTGTTCCTCGGATCCCTCAGCGGTGTCCCGCTCGTCGCGCCGCTCTCGGGTGTCGCCTCGAGCTGAGAAACCGCGTCACCTCCGGCTGTCGCAGCCGTCCACGCCCGGAGGTTGTCAGACGAAGTCGGACCCTCCGTCGACGTTGACGCAGGCGCCCGTCACGTAGCCGTTGCGGCGGGACACGAGGTAGGCGGTCAGCGATGCAACCTCGTCGGGTAGCCCCGCTCTCCCGAGGTCGGCGGGTTGGTGGAACGTCTGATCGATCCACTTCATCACGTCGTAGGGATCGGACGGGTCGAGGCCCGCGGCGGCGAAGATGTCTCGCAGGTTCTCGGTGAAGCTGGCCGTCACGATGGAGCCGGGACAGACCGCGTTGACGAGGATCCCGTCGGGAGCGAGCGCCTTGGCGAGGTTCTTGGCCACGCTGGTCACGGCGGCCTTCGACGCCGTGTAGGCCACCAGTATGGGGCTCTGGCGCTGAATGGAGTGAGCCGAGAAGATGGCGACGCGGGCCCACTCGGCCGCGCGCAGCAGCGGCACGGCCTCGCGCACGCTGCGGACGGCGGACATGGTGCCGAGGCTGAACGCCTGATCCCATGCGGCGTCGTCCAGGTCTTCGAAGCGCCCTGCGCCCGGTCCGATGGTGTGGACCAGGACATTGAGCGACCCCCAGCGAGCGGCCACTTCTGCGAAGGCCGCCGCAATGGATGCAGGTTCCGTCATGTCGACGCTGATGCCGACCGCGTCCGGGCTGCCCAAGGACCGCAGCGTCTCCACGGTGTCGTCGAGGGCCTCGCGCCCGCGCGCCATGACGGCGACCCGGGCCCCGTCGGTGGCGAGGATCTCGGCCACGGCCCGTCCCATGCCCTTGGTCCCGCCCGTGATCACGGCCGTGGCGTCAGCGAATCCGAGATCCACGCCGGCCCACCTCCTTCGTCCCGGACGTGCCGTGTCCGGTGGCTGCGTTCATCGGCAGAACCGCTTGCTCACGGCGAGCCGTCGGGCCGCCAGTGTGGCCCGTCGCTCGCCCGGCGTCACCTTGCGGGTCGTCGCAGGCAGCGCGCGGTCGATGTCGGAGAACGGAACCACGTGCGTCGTGGGCACCGGTGCCGTCTCGGTGCGGACGCAGCGCAGAATGACGGGCCCCGTGCTGTGTCCGGCTGTGTCGAGCCAGTTGGCCACGCCCGGGTCCTCGTGGGCGATGACGGCGCGCAGGACGCCGTCGTCGTCCACCGTCGCCTGGTGCCCGTTGAGGCTGCTCTGGTGCGAGCCGTAGTCGATGGTTTCCCACCAGGGGTTCCCGAGGGAGTAGCTCCAGTAGAGGCCCTGCGGAGGGGAGACCTCGACGAGCAGCGCCTCGCCGGGTGAGAGCTGCCAGGACCCGATCACCGGGCGGTTCTCCGCCGCGGCACCCATGGCCGTCCCGTCGAGGGGGGGAAGGAACGTGTTGGGTGTCTCCGGCCGGGAGAATTGCAGGAAGAAGTCGAGGTTGCCCACGACGAAGTCGCCCAGGGCGATCAGCTGGCGCGCCACCACCGCCCGCGGGTCTTCGGGTGGTCGCGCCGCCCTCTCGCTCTTTGCCCCGATCCGCTCAATGGAGAGCGATGACGCCACCTCGGTGTCCCAGTCGTAGAAGAAGTGCCGGACCACCAGCGTCGTCGCGTTCTCGGCGATGGCCAACCAGTTCCCCTCCTGTGGCTCGGCCGAGAGGATGAGGTCCACCTCGCCGTTCGGCCCCAGATCGAGCTCGTCCAGGAGGACGTTGGCGGAAGAGGCCATGCCGGCCATCGACTGGAGCCCCACGTAGCGGGCCGAGCCACGGTTTCCCCAGAGGTGGTAGGTCTCGCCGCCGCGCAGCGGGGCGCCGGCGTAGATGCAGTCGGGGCAGTCCATGCCCCACTTGTAGATCCCGTCGACCCCGGACGGCTTCACGGCGAGCACCGAGCCGGAGCCTTCACGGAGGGCGTTGTCGAGCCCGATGCCGAGGAGCACGAGCAGGTGCCGGAAGCCCGCCGCCATGTCGGCCGCGTTGCGGGGGACGTCGTCGGCCAGGACGGTCGCCGAGGCCCGGCGCAGGCCGTCGAGCATGTGGGACCACGCCCGTCCGGACAGGAGGTCGTCTACGGTCGCGTCACCGGCGCGGGCCGCCTCGCCGACCGAGTGCGGCATCCAGGACGGGTTCACGAACGCGGATGTCACGACGCGTCCTCCCGCGTCCGGACCAGCGACGACCTTCCCATGTGTGGACCCCCGGTGCGAGTTGGTGGCGCCATGCTTCCGCACGCCCCGAGGGTCGTCAAACCTCCCACATCACCCCGGGGACGAGGAGGTGGCGCGTAGCGTGGGCGCGGGAGGTGGCGCGGCGTGCCACAGCAGGCGGTCACAGGGCGAGTCGGAGACACATGATCGAAGGTGCCATCCCCACGCTGGTTCTCATCGGGCTGGCGGCGGTCATCGCGCCGATCGTCTCCGAATGGTCGCGCCGGATCATCGCCATCCCAGAAGTGGTGCTCCAGATCCTCTTCGGCATTGTGCTCGGCCCCTTCGTGCTCAACATCGCGCACCCGAACAGCCTCGTCACAGCACTGGCCGATTTCGGGCTGACCTATCTCATGTTCCTCGCCGGAACCGAGCTCGACCTGTCGACCATGCGCCAGGGCCACCTGGGTCGGGCGGCCGGGTCGTGGGGGGTGTCCCTGGTTCTCGCGCTCGGTGTCGGCGTCGTCCTCCACGACACGGGTCTCGTGCTCGACCACACGGTCGTCGCGCTCTGCCTGACCACGACGGCACTCGGCACCCTCCTGCCCATCCTGCGCGACGCCGGCGTGCTGCGGACGGCCGTCGGTCCCTCCATCCTGTCGGTGGGGGCCATCGGTGAATTCGGCCCCATCGTGGCTGTGGCGGTGCTGCTCACCAACCGCGATGCCCGGTACACCTTCCTCCTGCTCGCCCTCTTCGTCGCCGTCGCCGTGACCGCCGCCCTCCTGGCCACCGAGGTGCATCCGCCACGCTTCATCGCCCTGATGCGCAAGCATCTCCACTCTACGGCGCAGCTCCCGGTGCGCATCTCGGTGCTCCTGGTCATCCTGCTCGTCTATCTGGCCGAGGAGCTGAGCCTCGATGTGCTGCTGGGTGCCTTCGCGGCCGGCGTCGTCGTGCGCCTGTTCATCACGGGCGAGGACAGCGAGCCCATCACCAGCAAGCTCGAGGCCATCGGGTTCGGCTTCCTCATCCCCATCTTCTTCATCAACAGCGGCATCAAGTTCGACCTCCACGCGCTCGTCCACATGCCCAAGGTGCTGTTGCTGGTGCCGATGTTCACCGTCATCTTCCTCTTCACCCGTGGCCTGCCCACCTTCATCTTCTTCCGGGGCGCGGTGACGAAGATGGAGGCCCGGGCCCTCGGCGTCCTGTCCGCCACCGGCCTGCCGATCATCGTGGTCATCACGACACTGGGCGTGAGCGAGAACCGGATGAAGCCGCAGAACGCAGCCGCGCTGGTGGCGGCGGGGATGCTCTCGGTCCTGATCTATCCGCTCATCGGGCTCCGCTGGCTCGGCAAGGGCTCGGGCGCGGCCGGCACGGGTGGCGTGTCGCAGCGCTCGGACGGTCAGTGACCACGGTGCGCGGGCCGTCTACGCGTCGTAGCCGCCCGTGAAGAAACTCGGGATGGGGCGTGCCGGCGGGGACCGGAAGAACGGGCGGACGTGGGTCTCCATCATCTCCTCGACAACCGGTCCGGACGTCGGGTCGGCCAGCAGGTTGTAGTCCTCTGCGGCATCCTCGGTCAGGTCGAAGAGCTGGCACGGGGATACGGCGTCCTCGTCCACCACGAGCTTGTAGCGCTCCGTCTCGAAGGCCGCGAACCCCCAGTTCTCGCTGACGGCCAGGGAGCGGGACGGCGGCGCGGCGTGGTCGCGCACGCTGTCGAGGAGCGAGTGCCCTTCGGACTCCGCCACGTCGGGCGCACCGGCGATGGCGCGCACCGTGGCCGGAACGTCGACGTGCTCAACGAGCGAGCCGACCACGTGGGGAGGGCAGCCGCCGGCGGGACGGACGATCAGGGGCACGCGCACGGCCGGCTCGTACAGGACGCACTTGGACATCATTCCGTGATTGCCGCCCATCTCGCCGTGGTCGCTGGTGTAGATGATCCACGTGGTGTCCAGCAGCCCCCGGCGCTCCAGTGCGTCGACCATGGCGCCGACGGCCTGGTCGATGATGGAGATGTCGGCGACGTACGACGTCCGCATCCCCCGGATGGCGTCCTCGGTCATGGACTCCGAATCGGAGAGCCAGAGGAACGCGTTCAGGAGTGCGCCGTAGCGACCCGTGCCCTCCGTGACGGGGCGCCGGGTCGAGCTGGGCATGGTGATGTCGACGCCGCGGTACCGCTCCACGGCCTCCGCCGGCGCGTCCCAGGGGTCATGCGGACCGGGAAATCCCACGAAGAGGAAGAACGGTTCTTGGCGGTCGTAGCCCTCGATCCAGCGCACCGCCTGCTGGCCGTGCCAGGCATCGACATACGACTCCAAAGGGATCGGTGTCGGCGTGGAGTCCCACATCGGCACGCACTTGGTCGCGTTCTGGCCGTCCTCGTTCTCACCCTGGTAGCTGCGGTCGGCGATGTGCTGCTTGTAGGCATCGAGCAGGCCGCGACCCGAGAGGTAGTCCGTGTACTTGGTCGGGATCTTGCCGACGAACTTGTCTCCCGTCTCGAAAACCTCGGCGAATCCCAGCCCCTCCAGCCGGCCTGCCATTTCGTCCATGTGGGCCACGCTCAGTGTTTCGTCGAGATACAGATGCGCCTTGCCCAGGAGCGCGGTGTGGTAGCCGGCCTCCCGCAGGGCCCAGGCATAGGTCGGGCTGTCAGCCGGGATCTCGGCAGAGTTCGTGTAGACGCCGTGGTCGCGCACGTAGCGCTCCGTCATGAACGAGGCGCGGGCCGGCATGCACAGCGGGCCTTGACACGACACCCGTGAGAAGCGGACGCCATCATCGGCGAGCGCGTCGAGTGACGGCGTGCGCACACTAAGGTCTCCCGCGCAACCCATCATGTCGGCCCGGTGTTGATCCGACATGACGAGCACGATGTTGGGGGCGCCGCTGGCCATGGTGTCGCCTTTCCGTCCGATCGAATGTTGGTGTGGGTGTCGAACGGAAACGATCATCGCATGAAACGGCTCGGCCCGAACCGGAGTCGTGACCGGCGACGTCCCACTAACCTGTCGCCACCGGCCGGCGAGCGAAACCCTGAGGCGACTGCATGCCCTTTGATCTGAAGAAGGTGTTGGACGAGCGCCGGGGTGAGAACTTCACTCTCCACTCGAGGTACATCAACCCCCAGCTCCCCCGGGTACTCGGCCAGATCGAGTTCGACCGCTTCTACGAGAAGGGGGAGGGCTGTTATCTCGTCGACGACAAGGGGGACCGCTATCTCGACCTCCTGTCCGGCTTCGGGGTGTTCGCGCTCGGGCGGAGCCACCCAACAATCGTTCGTGCGTTGCACGACGCGCTCCAGGCCGACCTGCCCAACCTCGTCCAGATGGACTGCTCGCTGCTCTCCGGTGTCCTCGCCGAGCAGTTGGTGGCCCGGTCACACCCGGGGATCGAACGCGTCTTCTTCACGAACTCCGGAGCGGAGGCGGTGGAGAGCGCCATCAAGTTCGCCCGGGCTGCGACGAAGCGCACCCGCATCCTCTATTGCGACCACGCCTTTCACGGCCTGACCACCGGCGCGCTCGCCCTCAACGGCGGGAAGGAATTCCGCCAGGGTTTCGGGCCCCTGCTGCCGGGCTGCGACATGATCCCATTCGGCGATGCGGCCGCACTGGCCCGGGAGCTCCGGCGGGGCGACGTGGCGGCGTTCATCGCCGAGCCGATCCAGGGCAAGGGGGTCAATCTGGCGCCGGACGAGTTCTGGCAGGAGGCGCAGTCGCTCTGCCGCCGCCACAAGGCGCTCATGATCCTCGACGAGGTGCAGGCCGGTCTCGGCCGGTCGGGCACCTTCTTCTGCCACGAGCAGTTCGGCATCACGCCGGACATCATCACCGTGTCGAAGGCGTTGTCGGGTGGCTTTGTGCCCGTCGGGGCCATGCTGTGCTCGGCGCCGGTCTGCGACGCCGTCTACAGCACAATGGACAGGGCGGTGGTCCACTCCTCCACCTTCAGCACGAACCAGCTGGCAATGGTGGCGGGACTGGCCACCCTGGCCGTGTTCGACGATGAGGACATCCTCGACCGGGTGCGGCGCACCGGGAAGGCGTTCACGAAGGCCCTCGAACCTCTCGTCGAGGAGTACGAGTTCCTCCACGAGGTGCGGGGGAAGGGTCTGATGATCGGGCTGGTCTTCGGCGAGCCGTCGACGCCGGGTCTGCGCCGCCGCTTCAAGATGGTCGAGGCGGTCCGGCCCGCCCTGTTCTCCCAAATGGTGGTGACCCCGCTCTTCCACCGCCATCACATCCTCACGCAGGTGGCGGCCGACAACATGAACGTCATCAAGCTCCTGCCGCCCCTCATCGCGGGGGAGGACGAGGTCGAGCTCTTCGCGGACGCGCTCGAGGACGTGCTGGTGAGCGCGGAGCGCGGGTCCAGCCTCATCTTCGAATTCGGCAAGACGATGGCCAAGGGTGCGCTGCACCGGACGCGCCTGTGAAGCTCGCATCCGGGGACCGCGTCCTCGTGACGGGGGCGAGTGGGTTCATCGGATCGGCAGTGACACGGCAGCTGCTGGCGCGCGAGCAGGAAGTCGTCGCGCTGGTAGAACCCGGCGCGGACACGACGAACCTCGAAGAGCTCGACGTGAAGCAGGTGGTCGGCGATCTTCGGAGCCGCGACAGCGTGCAGAACGCCGTCAACGGCTGCCGGGCCGTGTTCCACGTCGCCGCGCTGTACCGCTTCTGGGCGCGCGACCCCCATGCCTTCTACACCATCAACGTCGAGGGTACGAGGAACGTCCTCGGCGCCGCGGCGGAAGCGGGCGTCGAACGGCTCGTGTACACCAGCACGGTCGGCACGCTCGGGCTCGAGCACGTCTCGGGCTCGCACTCGGCCGACGAGCGGTCCTTCCCCGACGTCCGGCACCTCTACGGCTCCTACAAGCGGTCCAAGTACGTGGCGGAGCACGAGGTGCTGCGTGCCATCGCCGAGGGTCTGCCGGCGTCACTGGTCCTGCCGACCTTCCCGCTCGGCCCCGGGGATGGCGCGCCGACGCCGACCGGCAAGCTCGTCCTCGACTTCTTGAACGGCCGCATGCCGGCCTTCGTTGACACCGTGTTGAACGTGACCCACGTCGACGACCTCGCCGCGGGGCAGGTGCTGGTGCTCGAGAAGGGCCGGACCGGGCGGAGCTACATACTGGGCGGGGAGAACCTGACCCTCGAGCAGTTGCTGGCCCAGCTCGCCCTCCTCACGGGCCTCCCCGCGCCCTACGGCAAGGTGCCGAACTCCCTGGCCCTGGCCGTTGCGGCGGTGTCCGAGCTGGTGGAGGGGAGGCTCCTCCGCCGGCACCCGTCCGTGCCGCTCGAGGCGGCGCGCATGTCGACCTCGAAGATGTCCTTCGACATCAGCAGGGCCCGTCGGGAACTGGGATATGCGCCCCGGCCCGCCGTCGAAGCGCTCGAAGCTTCCGCCCGCTGGTTCGTCGAGACCGGCATGGTCCGTGCGAGCAGGATGAGCCGGATTCGTTGGGCTTCGGGCCGCTGAAGCCTCCGCCGCGCCGAGGCCCGCCCCGCATCGGGCACACTGTTCGCCGTGGCTCCCCAGTTCATCTACACCATGCGCGGCCTCTCGCGCTTCTACCCGCCCGATCGTGAGGTGCTCAAGGGCATCAACCTCTCGTTCTACCCGGGGGCGAAGATCGGCGTCATCGGCTCGAACGGCTCAGGCAAGTCATCGCTGTTGCGGATCATGGCCGGTGAGGACGACGGGTTCTCGGGAGAGGCCCGGCTGACCCCGGGGTTCACGGTCGGGTTCCTGGCCCAGGAGCCCCAGCTCGACGAATCCAAGGATGTCGCCGGGAACGTGGCTGAAGGTGTCGGCGAGGCTAAGCGGCTGGTCGACCGCTACAACGAGGTGTGCGCCGCCTTCGCTGATCCCGACGCCGATATCGATGCGCTGCTCGCCGAGCAGGGGGACCTGCAGGCCAAGATCGACGCCGCGGGCGCCTGGGAGCTCGAGCGCACGTTCGAGATCGCCATGGATGCGCTGCGCCTCCCGCCGGGTGAGGCCGACGTGCGCACCCTGTCCGGGGGCGAACGACGGAGGGTGGCCCTGTGCCGGCTGCTCCTGTCCAAGCCCGACCTGCTCCTCCTGGACGAGCCGACCAACCACCTCGACGCCGAATCCGTCGCCTGGCTCGAACGCACGCTGCAGGTGTATCCGGGCACCGTCGTCGCCGTGACCCACGACCGCTACTTCCTCGACAACGTGGCCGGATGGATCCTCGAGCTCGATCGCGGCGCGGGCATTCCCTGGGAGGGCAACTACTCCTCCTGGCTCGAGCAGAAGCAGGCGCGCCTGGCCGCCGAGGAGAAGGCGGACCGCTCCCGCCAGGCGTCGCTCGAACGCGAGCTCGAATGGATCCGGATGTCGCCGCGCGCCCGGCAGAGCAAGGGAAAGGCGCGCATCACCGCCTACAACGAGTTGGTGACCGAGGCCGAGTCCAGCGAGCGGCGCGCCGAGAAGGTCGAGCTGTCCATTCCGCCCGGTCCGCGCCTGGGCGACCAGGTCGTCGAAGCGGCCGGTGTCGTGAAGGCCTTCGGTGATCACCTGCTGATGGACGGCCTGTCGTTCACCCTCCCTCCGGGCGGCATCGTCGGCGTCATCGGTCCCAACGGAGCAGGCAAGACGACGTTGTTCCGGATGATCGTCGGCGAGGAGCAGCCCGATGCCGGCAGCGTGACGACCGGCGCCTCCGTCCAGCTGGCCTACGTGGACCAGTCGCGCGCGTCGCTGGCCGCGGACGCCACGGTCTACGAGGAGATCACGGGTGGAGTGGACCGGATCGTCGTCGGCGGGCGTGAGCTGCACGGCCGCGCCTACGTGGCGGGGTTCGGCTTCAAGGGGAGCGACCAGCAGAAGAAGGTGGGCCAGCTCTCCGGAGGCGAGCGCAACCGCGTGCTGCTCGCCAAGGTGTTGCGCAGTGGCGGCAACGTGCTGCTGCTGGACGAGCCCACCAACGATCTCGACGTCGACACCCTGCGGGCCCTCGAGGACGCGCTGCTGGCCTTCCCCGGCTGTGCCGTGGTCATCAGCCACGACCGCTGGTTCCTCGACCGCATCGCCACCCACGTGCTGGCCTTCGAGGGCGAGTCCGAGGCCCGCTGGTGGGAGGGGAACTTCAGCGACTACGAAGCGGACCGACACCAGCGACTCGGGGTCGACGCGGACCAGCCGCACCGCCTGCGCTACAAGCCACTCGTCCGCGACTGAGCCGGGGGGGCGGTCGCGGGCGCCCAGAGCGCGCCGACGTCCGCGTAGGGCGTGGCGCACGGGGGACCGTCGGCAACCCACAGCCGGGGGGCGCCGCCTCCGGAGGGAACCCGCACGATGCACGACGAGCGCGTCCCGAAGCCCTCAAGGTGCACGCAATTCGCCGCGTTGGGTCGCTCGTCGCCCTCGGGGTTGCGGTGGTCGGTCAGGACGCTGCGGAAGGCGTCCGCCACCGCGTCGCCGTCGGTCGGCGCGCCGAGGGCCTCTTGGACGAGCTCGACCTTGCGGGAGGGCTCGCCGAGGGCGCGGTTCTCGAGCACGTGGATCCCCGGAGGAAGGGCCGTCGCGGCGCCGTCCCCCGTGCCGGTGAAGTCGACGAAGAAGAGCGAGGAGCGGTCGCCGACGAGGAGCCACGATCCGTTGTAGTCCGCCGGTCGGTGCCCCGACAGGAGCGCGTCGACCGCGTCGGGGGCCGTGGCGTGGCGGGTGAGCGCGAGGGGAAGCTCGCCCCGCGACCGTTTCGACGGGTCCTTGGCGTCACCGAGCGGCTGGTTGGTGAGGCCGGCGCACACCCCGTGCTCGTTCACGGCCAGCCAGGTGCCACCCGAGAGCTCGTCCCGCCCGCCCAGGACGCGCGGCGGCCCCTCGTCGAGCACCGTCACCGCCGTCGACGGCCGCTCCAGGACCTCGTCGCGGTTTGCCGCGACGATCAGGGGCTCGCCGGGGACGATCCGAGACGCGACGACCAGCAGGCACATAACGCAGCGACCCTATCGAGCGCTCGGTCGATGCCGTCCCCCGGCGAGTCCCGGGATGCATCCCCCGTAGACACCGCGACCTGCGAGGGTTACGGTTCACCCATGGGAAGACGCCTGGCCTCCTTCACCTTGACGGCAGCGCTCGGCGTCGGCGTGCTCGCCGCGGTGCCCGCCGCGCCGGCATCGGCCAAGTCGATTTCGTCGTCCAACCTCAAGGCGCTGACGACCACCCTCAGCAAGGGGAAGCACCTGACCTACTACGCGCAGTACACGTCGCTCGACAACGGTCAGAAGGAGACCATCACCGTCGCGCAGGCGCCGCCGAAGACGCTCTTCTCGTCCGGAGACAGCGGAGAGGTGATCGACACCGGGAAGACGACCTACTACTGCGGTGCCGCCGGCAACTCGGGCAACAGCGGCAACTCCGGCACTTCGGGCAACAGCGGCAACTCGGGTAACAGCGGCAACTCGGGCAACAGCGGGAACTCCGGCACGAGTACAACGACGACCACGGCCAAAGCCACCGTCAGCTGTGTGACGGAGAAGGGGTCCACGTCGGCGCTCGGGGGGATCGAGGATCTCTTCAGCCCCGCCGTGCTGATCGGCCTCCTCAACGAGGACCAGAACCGCGTCCTCGGGCGGGCGCTCGGGGTCAAGGTCATCTCTACCTCGTCCGCCACCTTCGCCGGTCAACCCTCGACCTGTCTCAGCGTCACCGTCCACAACGAGACGGGCAAGTACTGCGTGACCAAGCAGGGCCTGCTCGCGTACTCGGGCTCCTCGAAGACCAGCTACTTCGAGATGACCAAGTACTCGTCGAAGCCACCATCGAACACGTTCACACTGCCGGCGGGCGCGACCACGCAGACGCTTCCCGGAGCCGGCTCCACCCCCTGATCACGCGTGAGTGAGCGGTGGCGGGAGAGCAGTGTCCCGCGCGGGGCGGACTATGACCGCCGCTTCGAGGACCTGGCGGCCACCGGTATGGACATGCACGGCGAGGCCGCACTGGTCGCGTCGTACAACCCCGGGTCGGTCCTCGACGCGGGCTGCGGCACGGGCCGGGTGGCGATCGAGCTCAGCCGGCGCGGCCACGCCGTGGTCGGGGTCGATCTCGACGAGTCGATGCTCCAGGAAGCCCGGGCCAAGGCACCGCACCTGACCTGGGTGCAGGGCGACCTGGCCGACCCCGGGCTGGATCTTGGGCGGACCTTCGACGTCGTCGTCATGGCCGGCAACGTGCTGATCTTCGTCCCGGCCGGCACCGAGGACCGGGTCATCGCCAACGCGGCGCGCTGGCTGACGCCGGCCGGGCTCCTCGTGACGGGCTACTCCCTGCGGCCCGACGGCTTCGGCCCCCGCGAGCACGACGCCCTGGCCGCCGGCGTCGGCCTGGAGCTCCAGGACCGTTGGTCCACCTGGGACCGCCGGCCCTTCTCGGCGGGGGACCGCTACGCCGTGGCGGTGCATCAGCGGGCAATCTGAGCCCCCAGATGGTCCCCCACGCAACGGAGCACCAACTTCGCCGCCCTCTGGTGCACTGAACGTGCAACACAACGCCGTTTCGTTAGGCTTTGTCCATGGGAACTGAGGACCTCGATCCGATTGATCATCACATCATCGAATTGCTCTCGCACAACGCCCGGCGGACGATGGCCGACATCGGTGAGCAGGTTTCGCTGTCCGCCTCCGCGGTGACCAGGCGGATCGAGCGGCTGGAACGCACCGGGGTCATCGCCGGGTACACCGTCGTTGTCGACCACCGCAAGGCCGGGCGCCCGATCCAGGCCTTCACGGAGGTGCGTTTCGCCGGCACCGCCGACCTGCAGGAGATAAAGGAGACGGCGATGCAGCTCTCCGAGGTGCAGGCGGTGTTCACCACCGCCGGCGACCCCGACGCGCTCGTCTGGCTCCAGGTCCCTGACGTCGAGCGTCTCGGACAGGTGATCGAGCAACTGCGCCGCCGCGGTCGCGTCACGGGCACCAAGACCCTGATCGTGCTCGATACCTGGTCGCGCCACCGCGCGCTCGAGGCGAACGGCCTCCCGGCTCGCACCTAGTGCCTCGGCGGGCGGGACTCAGCAAGGCGGCGCTCGCAGCCGTCGCGCTGTCGTTCGTGGTGGCCGGCTGCAGCAGCAAGCCAACGGGGTCGTCCAGCGCGCCCACAACGACGACCACGCACGCCACCACGACGACCACGGCCGGCCCGGCCGGGACCTGGTCCAGTGCCATCCGCGTCGCGCCCGGCACCAACCTGTCGGTCGTGTCGTGCGCGGCGCCCTTCTCGTGCGTCATGGGCTCGACGACAGGCCAGACGTACCGGCTGTACCTGGAGAAGGTCATCGCCCTCGGCGCCCCCGTCCCGTCCCCCTCGCCCCAAGGCGTGGCCTTCCTGTCGTGCGCCAGCTCCGGGTTCTGCGCCGCCGCGCCGAATCTGAACCAGGTCGCGTTCCTCAGCGGGCCGGCGTGGCAGGCCCCCGCCACCATTTCGGCCGCGCAGGGCATCACGGCGATCGACTGCACCGGGCCGATGTTCTGCATCACCATCGACGGCGAGGGCAACTCGTTCGCCTACGGCGGCAGCGGCTGGTCCGGCAATCTGGGCGCCTGGGGGGCGGCCAACCAGATCTCGTGCGTGTCCCCGTCCTTCTGCATCGCCGCCGAGGGCGGGCCCTCGGTGTTCGACGGCTCGACCTGGACCCAGCCGGGCAACACCGACAGCCAGGGCCAGCTCAACTCGGTGTCCTGCGCCACGACCACCTTCTGCGTCATGGTCGACAGCAGCGGCGACGTCCTCACCTGGAACGGGACGAGCTTCTCCGCCCCGATGTCGATCGCCACCGAGCCGCCCGTGGTCGGCACCAACGCCTCGGGCATGACCTCGGTCTCGTGCCCCACCACGACGTTCTGCCGCGCCGTCGACTCCCTCGGGCGGGTCTTCGGCTGGAACGGCACGACCTGGAGCGCCGGCACCCTGATCGACAACGGCCATGCACTCACGAGCGTCTCGTGCCCGAGTGTCTCCTACTGCGTGGCGGTCGACCGGTCGGGCAACGCGTTCGTCTCCACCTGATTACCAGGGCGCGAGGACGGGCGGCTCGCCGCGTCCGATGACCCACGCCAGGAGCGCGGCGGGGTCACTCCGTTCCGCCAGACGGGGGAGCTCCCGCGGCAGCCAGACGTCGACCAGTGCGGCCGGGAGCGGGACCGGCCCCAGTCCGATGTCCCCGTGGTGCACGACCACCTCGCGCCAGCGCGACAGCACCGCGTCCCGCGAGCTCTCTACCACGCCTCTCGACGTCCGCGACGGAGCGTCCCAGGCGGCCGGAGGGAGGTTGGCCATGACCTGCTCCACGACGGCCGCGCTCTGGCGCACGTCGGCCAGGAGCGCAGCAGCCGGTCGTCCCGCGCCATGCTCGATGTCGCTGCTGCGCTGCTCGAGACCGCCGGGATACTGGTCCCGCAGCTCACCCAACGCCGCCCCCTCCAACCGCCACGTCATGCTGTCGGCGTTGCGGGCGATGTGGGTCAGGAGGTGGCCGATGCTCCATCCGGGCAGGAGGCTGGGCCGGCGCGCCACGTCGTCACTCAGATCGGCGATGTCGGCCAGCAGTGCGGCCTGGGCGGTGGCAACGCCGTCGATCAAGACCGTGGGCGTCCCCTCCTCCCCGGGGCTCACGAGGGCGGGATGGTGGACTGCCCGTCCAGCATGTCCGCCATGACGGCCCGGATGAACTCGTCCGCCTCCTCCGTCATGCCGCCGGCCACCCCGCCGTAGATGGCGCCCGAGCGGGGTGCCTCCTCCGCGTGCTCCTTGGCGTAGGCCACGGCGTCGGCCAGGTCCGCCGCGAACTCGGGCACCACTTGAGGCTGGGTCTGCGGTCTCGTCACCGCCATATGCAGCGTGTTCGGGTACTGCTGCCCGTTGAAGCGCCATCCCTTCGTACGCATGAAGTCGTTCACGTGGTAGATGTCGAAAGCGTCGGAGGTGAAGGAGAAGAGGAAGGTGGGCTTTCCCACCAGGCGGAGCTCGGGGTGTGACAGCACCGCCTCCTGCATGGCCATGGACGTCTCGAAGATCTCCACGCGCGTAGCCGAGGTAGCCGGCGTGACCGTACTGCACCATGGCGGCCCACGTCGCCGCAATGAGACCACCCGAGCGGGAGCCCTCCATGCCCGGCGATGTGTACTTCCCGCCGCTCCAATCCGTGAGGTAGAAGTACTGGGCGTTGCGCAGGGCCTTGGAGCGGAAGCTGAGGACCGAGGAGCCCTTGAAGGCGTACCCGTACTTGTGGGTGTCCGCCGACATGGACGTCACGCCGGGCACCGAGTAGTCGAAAGCGGGGATGTCGTACCCGAGCTCGCGGCCGAAGGGCAGGATGAACCCTCCGAGACAGGAATCGACATGGAGCCCGATGCCGCGCTCGAGGGCGACGTCGGACAGGTCGCCAATCGGATCGACGGTGCCGTAGCCGTAGTTGCAGGCGGATCCGATGAGGGCAACGGTCTGGTCGTCCACGTGGTCACGCACCCAGTCCACGTCGACCTGGGTGCTCACCGGGTCGATGGGCGCCCGCCGTAGCTCCACGCCGAAGAGGTGGCAGGCCTTGTCGAACGCTGGGTGGGCCGTCTCGGGCTTGATCACGTTGGGCCGCGTCACGCCGCGGGTCTGCGCGGCGTGCTCACGGTAGGCCAGGATCGCGTGGAGGATGCTCCCCGTCCCGCCCGTGGTGACCAACCCACACGGATCGTCACCGGCGGTCCGCGCCACGTCCCCCGAGTGCAGGTCGAGCGTCATGGCGATGATCTCCGCTTCGAACTTCGTGGCGCTGGGGCACATGTCCCTCTGCAGGACGTTCACGTGGGCGAACAGTCCGAAGGCCTCGTTCATGAAGTGGTAGTGGTCGTGGTCGCCGCAGTACATGGTGCCCGAGCATTTGCCGGTCTCCCAGAAGGCGTCCTCCTCCGTCGCCATGGTGCGGAGCTCGGCCAGCACCTCCTCCCGGCTCATGCCCTTCTCCGGGAGCACGCGGTTGATGGCGAAGCGGTCGGCGTAGGGATAGTCGCTCATCTGTGCTGGTCTCCTTGGGGCGGCGGGTGCGCAGCCGACGATGAGGATCTTCGGCCGTCGCTCCGAGACTATTCAATTGGGTCAATCTGGCGAACATGCCGGTGGGCGATGATGGCGCCATGCGACCCCGGGTCTTCTCGTCGCTCCACGGCTATCAGCGTGCCTGGGCGAGTGCCGACCTGGTGGCGGGGCTCATGCTGCTGGTCATCGCCGTCCCCGAGCAGCTGGCCACGTCCCGCTTGGCCGGCATGCCGCCGATCACCGGCTTCTACGCCTTCGTGGCGGGCACGCTGCTCTTCGCGCTGCTGGGTTCCAACCCCCAGATGTCGGTCGGGGCCGACTCGACCATCGCGCCGCTGTTCGCCACCGGGGTGTCCGCTCTCGCCGTGACGGGTTCGCCCCGCTTCGTCGAGCTGGTGGCGATCCTGGCCGTGATGGTCGGGCTGATGGTGATGCTGGTCAGCATCCTGCGGCTCGGGTGGATCGCCGACTTCCTGTCGACCCCCATCGTGACCGGCTTCCTGTCCGGCGTGGCCGTGATCATCGTCATCCATCAACTGCCCGACTTCTTGGGGCTCCCCTCGACAACGGGTTCGAACGCCCACCGAGTCGGCACCGTCTTCAGCCACCTCGGTGAGGTGAATGGGTGGACGCTGGGCATCGGCGCCGGCGTGCTGGTCGTGCTGTTCGTGAGCGCCCGCATCGACCGTCGGATCCCCGGCGGCCTGATCGGACTCATCGGCTCGACGGCGCTGGTCGCCGTGATCGGTCTGCAGGCACACGGTGTCGCCGTGATCGGCACCATCCACAGCGGGGCCCCGCACCTCGGGTTGACCGGGTTGTCGTGGTCCACCCTGCAGAACCTGGCGCCGCTGGCCGCGGTGGTGGCGCTGGTCGTCGTCACCCAGACGGCGGCCACCACCCGCGGCTTCGCCGACAAGGGCGGCTACGACGCCGACGCCGGGCGCGATTTCCTCGCCGTCGGCGCGGGCAGTGTGGTGGCCGGGCTCGTGGGCTCGTTCCCCGTCGACGCCAGCCCGCCCCGCACCGGGGCCGTCGTCACGGCAGGCGGCCGCACGCAGGCCGGCGCCCTCGGGGCGGCGTTGTTCGTCCTGCTGCTCATCCCCGTGGCCAACGTCCTCGAGGATGTCCCGCTCACGACGCTGGCCGCCGTCCTCATCTACGTCGCCATCCGACTCTTCAAGCCGAGGGACCTGCGCGCCATCGCCCGCTATGACCTCTTCGAGTTCGCGCTGACGACGGTGACCCTGCTGGCGGTGGTTCTCGTCGGGGTGGAGCAGGGCATCGTCGTCGCGGTCGGTTTGGCCATCTTGGACCGCGTCCGGCTGAGCGACCGCCCCCAGCTCCACGTGCTCGGGCGCATCCCCGGCACCACCAGCTGGGCCCCGCTGTCGTCGTCGTTTCCCGCGGCCGAGGTGCCCGGCGTCCTCGTCCTCTTGTTCGCCACGCCGCTCTGGTACGCCAACGCGGTGCACTTCCGCGACGAGGTGGTCGGCGCTCTCGAGCCGCGCCCCGAGCACCCGGGTCCTTGTGCTCGACTCGCTCGGCATGTCCGACGTGGATTTCACCGGGGCGCGCGCATTGGGCCACGTGCTCGACGCCTGCGAGCGCGGCCACGTCGCCTTCGGGCTGGCCCGGGCCGGTGACCACGTGCGCGAGATCCTGCGACGCAGCGGCCTGGCGCAGCGCATCGGCGAGAGCAACTTCTACACGAGTGTGAACGAAGCCGTGACCGCGCTGGTGGGCGAGCCCCAGCCGCCCGCCTGAGCGACACCGCGGCCCGGCCCCGCGCCGGCCTTACGGCGGGTCGCCCACCACGAGTTCGGCTCGCACGGGGCGATGATCCGAGCCCAAATGGGGGAAGACGACACCGGCCACCGGCCGCAACGCGCCGCGGACCAGTATGTGGTCGATCTGGCTGTGGGGACGCCAGGTCGGCCAGGTGGGACCGATCACGGCCCGGCGCCAGCCGGGCATGAACCGCTGCACCAGCGGTCCCCAGCTGTTCATGTCACCGGCCAGCACGGCGTCGGGCCGGGCCTCTGTCTGCAGCTGCCGCCGCAACTCGGCCCAGTTGCGGTACGAGCCCATGTGGAGATGGGACATGTGGGTGCCCGCCACGGAAACGGGCAGGCCCTCCACCGTGAGGTCGACCACCAGGGCGGCGCGCGTGACGCGGTCCGTCCGCAGCGTGCGCATGGGCAGCAGGCGCGTCGCCTCAATCGGGAGCTCGGGCCGCACCAGCACCGCGATGCCCAAGCTGCCCGGCTCGGCGTCCTGCCAGCGCGCCATCGCGCTGCACGCGCGCCGGCAACGGGCGTACGCCGTCCATGTACAGGGGCTTGTTCTGGTCCCGCCACACCGGCCGGGCCCGCCACGATGAGGGTGCCTCCTGCTGCGGACTGATGCGCCGGCCCGCGCCGAGCACGTGCGCCGCGATCTGGTAGTCGAGAGACCGGGCGGCCTCCCCCGACTGCCCACCGCCCTCGTCACCCGCCGTGGTCCAGGCCTCCTCCAACACGATGACGTCCGCGTCCAGCGCGGCGATGGCGGCGACGTAGTCGTAGGGCCGGCCCCACCCGTCCATCCCGCAGTGCATGTTGTAGTTGGCGATGCTGAGCACGGTCCGACCAGACGATAGGCGAGCCACATCGCGGTTGGTACGATCGTCGCGGTGGCAGCGGGGGATGCGTTTCTGACCCGGCGGCTGCAGCCCTTCACCACGACGATCTTCGCCACCATGTCCGAGCTCGCCCTCGCCACGGACTCGGTCAACCTCGGGCAGGGCTTCCCCGACACCGACGGGCCCGAGGAGCTGCGCGAGGTGGCGGTGGACGCCATCCGCCAGGGCCACAACCAGTACCCGCCCAGCCAGGGCATCCCCGAGCTGCGCCACGCCGTGGCGGCACATCAGCGGGATTGGTACGGCCTGGCGCGGGATCCGGAGACCGACGTCCTCGTGACCGTCGGTGCCACGGAGGCCCTCGCCGCCACCTTCCTGGCCTTGTGCGAGCCCGGCGACGAGGTCGTCATGTTCGAGCCGACCTACGACTCCTACGCCGCCGGCGCGGCCATGGCGGGCGCCGTGCCGCGGCTGGTGCGCCTCCACCCGCCCGACTGGCGCTTCGATCCCGACGAGCTGGCCACCGCCGTGGGGCCGCGCACCAAGCTGATCCTGCTGAACTCGCCGCACAACCCGACCGGCAAGGTGTTCTCGGCCGAGGAGTTGGGGCAGGTCGCCGCCCTGTGCACCGCCCACGATATTCTGGCGGTGACCGACGAGGTCTACGAGCACCTCGTCTTCGACGGGTCGCACATCCCGCTGGCCACCCTGCCCGGCATGGACGGGCGCACCCTGACCATCTCCTCGGGTGGCAAGACGTTCTCCTTCACCGGGTGGAAGGTGGGATGGGTCAGCGGACCGGCGCCGCTGGTCGCCGCCGTGCGCGCCGCCAAGCAGTTCTTGACCTACACGAGCCCGGCCCCGTTCCAGCTGGCCATTGCCCGCGGCCTGGCGAGCCCGCCGCAGGTCATCGAAGGCCTCGCGACGGAGCTCCGGGCCAGGCGTGACCAGCTCTGCGACGGGCTGGACGCGCTCGGGTACGAGGTCTTCCGGCCCGCCGCCACGTACTTCGCCACGACGGACATCGCGCCGGTGGCGCCAGGCCTGAGCGCCCGGGCGTTCTGCCTCGCCCTGCCGGGGCGCTGCGGCGTGGTGGCCATTCCGAGCTCGGTCTTCTACGACCCCGCCGACCCCGATGCGGGCCGGACCCTGGTGCGCTGGGCCTTCTGCAAGCGCGCCGGCGTCTTGGAGGACGCGCTGGCCCGCTTAGCATCGTGGGCACCATGACGATCCCGATCACCTGGGTGGACGCCTTCAGCGACGTGATGTTCGGGGGCAACCCGGCGGCCGTCTGCCTCCTGCGCAACCCGCTCGACGACGGGCGCATGCAATCCATCGCCTTCGAGCTCGGCATCGCGGAGACGGCGTACCTCACGCCGACGGACGACCCGACCAGTTTCGGCCTGCGCTGGTTCTCGCCCGCTGTTGAGATCGACCTGTGCGGTCACGCCACGTTGGCTTCGGCGCATGCGCTCCGTGAGTGGGGCGTCGTCGACGGCACCGCCGCCCTGACCTTCCACACGCGCAGCGGCCCGCTGCGCGCCGCCTTCGCCGGCGACACCATCGAGCTCGACTTCCCGGTTGATCCGGTGATCCCGGGCCCGGTGCCCGCATCCCTGCAGGAGCAATGGCCGGGAGCCGTCGTGGCCAGCGGGCACACGGCCTTCTTCACCTTCGTGGCCCTCTCCTCGGCCGATGCGGTCCGCGCCTACGAGCCCGACCTGGCCGCCATCGCGGCCACCGGCGCCAGGGCGTTGCTCCTGACCGCCCCCGGCGGACCGGACTCGGGTGCGGACTACGTCCTGCGCGTCTTCGGGCCCAATGTGGGGATCGACGAGGACCCTGGGACAGGGTCGGCCCAATGCTCCGCCGGCCCCTATTGGGCCGCCGCGCTCGGCCGCGCCGAGCTGGTCGCCCACCAGCTGTCCCGGCGCGGGGCCACGCTGTACGTGCGTCCCGACGGGGAGCGGGTCTTCATCGGCGGGCACGCCACCACCGTGCTGACCGGTGAGCTGTGCTAGGGATGCAGACAATGGGGAGTCCGTCCATGGGCGCCACCGCGGAGGACCTGCGCCTCCTGGTGGAGGCCCACGAGCCGGCCTCACCCGCGAGGCGGCCGCCCGGGAGCGCTTCCTGCTCGAGCTGGACCGGCTCAGTGCGCCCTGCGACGAGCACGCCGGCCCGACCCACGTCACCGCGTCGGGCATCGTCGTCGGGCGACGCGGCACGGTGCTGCACCGTCACAAGCGTCTCGGCATCTGGATGCAGCCCGGGGGCCACATCGATGCCGGCGAGGGCCCCGGGGAGGCGGCCCTGCGCGAGGCGACCGAGGAGCTCGGCCTCGCCGTCGAGCATCCCGAAGATGGCCCGCTCCTGATCCACCTCGACGTCCACGAGGCGGCCCTCGGGCACACGCATCTCGACCTGCGCTATCTCCTGCTGGGCGCGGACACCGACCCGATGCCGCCGCTCGGCGAGAGCCCCGACGCCCGCTGGTGCAGTTGGGAGGAGGCCGGGCAGATGGCCGATGCCGCGCTCGTCGACGCGCTGCCAGTGGCGCGGGCCGCCTCGGAGGCGTTGGCGTGACCGGGCCCTTGGACCATCTGCTCGCCGTGCAGGACTTCGACACCTCCATCACGCAGCTCCAGCACCGGCGCGACGCCCTCGTCGAGGCGTCGGGCCTCGCCGGTGTGGAGCGGCAGGTGGCGTCACTCGGGGCCGAACGGGCCGATGCGACGGCGCGGCGCGGGGTCCTGACCGCGACCCAGAAGGACCTCGAAGAGCAGATCGCCGCCATCAGCGAGCGTCGCGAGCACATCGAGAAGCGGATGTACGCCGCCACCAGCTCCTCGGGTCGCGACCTGCAGGCGATGAACGAAGAGGTGCGGCACCTGACCCAACGCCGAGCCGAGCTCGAGGAGCTCGAGCTGGTGGCCATGCTCGAGCAGGATCCCATCGACGCCGAGCTCGCCGTGTTGCGCGAGCGCGCCGCGCCGCTCGAGGCGCAAGCGGCCGATCTCGGTCGTCAGGTGGCCGAGGGTCAGGTGGAGATCGAGGCGGCGCTGGCCGAGGCGATCAGGTCCCGGGCGGCCGAGGCGGCCCTGTTGCCGACGGCGCTGTCCGACCGCTACGAGACTCTGCGGGCCCGCCTCAAGGGGACGGGCGCGGCCCGCCTGGTGGGCCGTCACTGCGACGGGTGCCATCTCGAGCTGTCCTCGGTCGAGGTCGAGAAGATCCGCGCCCTGCCGCCCGGTGAGGTGGCCACCTGCGAGCAGTGCGGCCGCCTCCTCGTCCCCACCTGAGCTCGAGGGCACGGCCGTGCTGATCCTGGTCCGTCACGGTGAGTCGGTCGCCAACGCGCAGGGCCTGCTGCTCGGCCGCACCGACGTCGAGCTGACCGAGGACGGGCGCGCCCAGGTGGAGGGCGCACGCGCCCTGCTGCGCGGCCCGGTGGCCGAGGTGCGCTCGAGCCCGCTGCACCGGGCGCTGGACACGGCCGAGTTGCTGGGACTGGGCCTGCCCGTCGTGGTGGACGACCGATGGGTCGAGGTCGACTACGGCGAGTTCGAGTGCCAGCCCCTCGGCGGGATCCCCGCCGAGGTCTGGCAGCGGTGGCAGCGGGACCGGGACTTCCGCCCCGAGGGCGGCGAGACCCTGGCCGAAGTGGACCGGCGCGTCGCGGCGGCCTGCGAGGAGCTCTTCGCCACCGAGGGCGCCGGGGCCCGGCGACCCGACGGCGACGTGGTCGTCGTGAGCCACGTGAGCCCGATCAAGGCGGCGGTGGCCTGGGCGCTCGGGACGGTCGACCTCTACTGGCGCCTGCACCTGCGCACGGCATCGGTGACCCGCATCGGGTGGAACCCCGACGGTCCCATCCTGCATAGTTTCAATGAGGTCGGGTTGGCGACCCGCCACGGCTGAGCGCCACAATCAGCCGATGCCCGACGACGCGCCACCCACGCTCGCCGCGCTGCGCCCGCCCGCGGGCTCAGTGGAGGAGCCCGTCCACCGCCGCACCATCACGATGGAGGTGTACCAGCGCGGCGACTACTTCGTCGTGGTGGGAACCCTGCACGACGAGCGCCCCTGGGCCGGTGGCGACTACTCACCGCGCCACCTCCACTTCATGGACCTCGGTCTCGTGGTCCGCCGCGCCGACATGACGATCGTCGACGCCGCCGCCGACATGCAGACTTTCCCCCACGCCGAGTGCACGGACATCGAGGCGAGCTTCCGCGACCTGATTGGCCTGTCAGTGGCGCGGGGGTACTCCGGTGCGGTCCAGGAGCGCTTCGGCCGCCAGCGCGGCTGCAGCCACCTCGAGTTCCTGGCGCGGGCCGTCGGCCCCGTCGTCATCCAGGGCGTCACCTCGGCGGCCGCCTGGCAAGTGGAGAAGGGCGACGGCGAGCACCCCATGCGCGAGGGTGGCTTCTCGTTCCTGACCAACACCTGTCACGTCTGGACCGAGGACGGGCCGGGCGCGCAGAAGATCGTGCTCGGCTGGCGGCCGGGCTTGCTCGGGTATCCGGCGCCCGCCGTCGCCGACGTGCGCCGGCGCCTGGCCGAGGAAGCGGACGACGACTGACTACGGCGTACCCGGCCTGGTGTCGACGATGCCGGTGCAGAGCTTCTCGAGCATGAGGGACACCACTTTGCCGCGCCCCCGCACCGGGATGCCCGACGTGGTGCGCAGGCGTTCCCAGGCCTCCCATGACGTTCCGGTGTCGATGGCCCCCTGATACTCCGCTCGCGTGCTCGCCGGCAGGGCCGCCAGTTCGGTGGCGAAGGTGGCCTGCACATCCCGCAGGAAGAGGTCGTCGGCCGCGGCGAGTGCCTGCCGGATGGAGGGCGACGTCGGGGCACGCCGGACCAGGGCGCGCCGGATCTCCGAGGTGTCCTCGAAGAGGGCGGCCCGGTGCGCCACCGTTCGCTCGATGCGGGTCGAGAGCGAGAGCCTGGGGGACAGCTGCGGCATGTCCGCCCACTGGCTTCGCACCAGCATGGCGGCCACGAATGTGTAGAGGTCGTCCATGTCGGCGAAGTGGTGGAACACGAGGCGCAACGACACACCGGCCCGGCGCGCCACAGCCTTTGCCGTCGGGTCGGGATCGCCGGCGCGCAGCAGCTCCGTGAGGGCCTCGGCGACGTTGCGACGGGTTCGCTGCCCCCGGGCCACCCGCCCGTCCCGGGCCGGCTCCTCGAGCGCCACGAACGCGGCCAGGTCGGGCGCGGCCCGTTCCCGACCGCCTTCGCCTGCACTCACTCCGGCCCCCTTCCTGTCAGTGGGAAGAAGCCAACGGGCGGTGCCTACTTGCGCGGCGCCGACAAGACGCACCGGATCCACCACCGGTGCCTCTCCGGTGCGTCGATGTACGCACCGGCCCTGCGTCTGAAGACGAACATCCCGGTTCGGGCGTGGAATTCGTGCGTGACAGTCACAACGGACGCGCAACAGGGCGTGCCGCTCTGGAGCCGTTCAGGACGGGCTGTGGACGACGCGCCCGGCCTCGAGCGAGACCGTGGTGTCGCAGCGAGCCGCCTCTTGGGCCCGATGGGTGATGACCAGCACGCTCCGCCCAGCGGCGGCGACGAGCACCCCCTCGATGAGCTCGCCGGCCAGGGTGGGGTCGAGCCCGCTGGTGGGCTCGTCGAGCACCAGGACAGGCCCGGTCGCCAGCAGGGCGCGGGCGACCGCGAGGCGGCGGCGCTCGCCGCCGGACAGGGCGACGCCGTCCTCGCCCACCGGCGTGTCGAGCCCGTGGGGGAGGGCCGCCACCCAGGAATCGAGGCGGGCGGCGCGGAGCGCGGTGGCGACCTCCTCGTCGCTGGCCTCGGGCCGGCCGAGCAGGAGGTTGGACCGCACCGTGCCGGCGAAGAGCTGCGCCCGCTGGTCGGCCAGGGCACAGGTGGCCCGCGCGTCGGCTTGGCGCAGGTCCCGAACGTCGGTGCCGGCGAGCGACAGCATGCCGTCCTCGAGCGGCCAGTAGCGCAGCAGCGCGGTCACGAGGCTCGACTTGCCCGCTCCACTCGACCCGGTCACCGCGACGCGGCCGCCCGCCGGCAGCCGCAGACTCACCCCGTCGACGGCCCGGGGCAGCCCAGGGGCGTAGCGCAGCGCGGCGTCGGCGAAGACGACCTCGGGCACGCCCACTGTCAGGCGAGACGGGGTGGCCGGGTCGTCCACGGGCACCGGCACGTCCTCGAGTGCGAAGAGGCGCGCCGCGGCCGCCCGCACCTCGAGTGAGCGGGCCACCGCCAAGGGAACGCCCGGCACGGTCTCGAAGGTGGCCAACGCGGCAAGCGGGAGCACCGCCACCATGACCTGGCCGATGTGGTGGGCGTGGACGGCGGCCACGCCGGTCGCCAGCACGGCGGTCACGGCGGCGGCCAGGCACACCTGAATGAGCAGGGTGACGGCGCTGCCGAGGCGCGCATGCCGGCCCTCCAACGCGTCCGCACGTGCGCCGAGCTCTTCGACGGCGCGCACGAGGCGGGCGTCGGCGCCGAAGGCCAGCAGCTCCGGTGCCCCGGCCAGCGCGTCGACCACCTGAGCGGACAGGGTGCCGGCCAGCGCCGCGACCTCCTCGTCCCCTCCGCGGCGCCAGGTGAGGAGGGCGGGCACCGTGAGCGCGACCAGGAGCGGGAGCCCGAGGGCCAGCGCCGCCCACGGCAGGATGAGACCGACGGTGACGGTGCCGATCACGGCCGCTCCGGCGGCGATCGCCACCGGGAGCAGCGTGCGCAGGTAGAGGTCCTGCAGGGCGTCGACGTCGTCGACGGCCCGCGCCAGCAGGTCACCGCTGCGCCAGCCGGCCAATGCGGCGGGCACGCGCGGTGTCAGGCAGTCGTAGAGCCACAACCGCCAACGCGTCAACGCCCGCAGGGCCGCGTCGTGGCCGACCAGCCGCTCGGCGTAGCGCAGCGGCCCGCGCAGGAAGGCCAGCACCTCGACCACCGCCAGGATGCCGACGAGGGCGGACAGGCCAGGCCGCAGCGCGGCACGCCCGACCACGTAGCCCGACCCGGCCAGCAGGCCGATGGTCGCTGCGGCCGCGGCGAGGCCGAGCAGCCCGGCCAGCGCCAGCCGCCCGTAGGGCGTGCCCGGCTCGGCCAGGACGCGTCGCAGCGGTCCGCGGGCCGGGCTCACGGCATGACCGCGAGCGGGAGGCCGGTCGGCAGGGGCAACGTCACCACGGTGTCGAAGTGGGGAAGGAGAAGTGGCTCGTGCGCCACCACCACCACGGTGCGTCCGGCGAGCCAGGGTTCAATGGCCGGGGCCAGCAGGGTCACGGTCGGCGGGTCGAGGGCGGCGGTGGGCTCGTCGAGGAGGAGGACGGGAGCCGGGCGTAGGAGGGCCCGGGCCAGGGCCACGCGCTGGCGCTCGCCGGCACTGAGGGTGAGGCCGTCGTGCCCGACGGCCGTCCGCAGCCCGCCGCGCAGGTTGGTCAGCAGGCCGCCCAGGCCCACCGCCTCGAGCACCCGGCCCAGGTCGTTGTCGGAGGCGTCGGAGGCCCCGAGCCGGAGGTTCTCGGCCAGGGTCGCGTTGAAGAGGTGAGGCCGTTGGGGCAGCCAGGAGAAGTGGCCCCGCCAGGTGGTCACCGACTCAGCGTTGCTGGAGCGACCGTCGAACGACAGAGTGCCCTCGCTCGGCACGACGAAGCGCAGCAGCGCGGCCAGCACCGTCGACTTGCCCGACCCCGACGGTCCGGTCAGGGCGAGGCGCGTCCCGGCCGGCGCCTGCAGGGAGAGGCGGCTGAGCGCGGCGCGCTGGCGGTGCTCGTAGTGCACGTCCAAGCCCTCGATCTTCAGGCCGCCACCGCCACCACCGCCGCCGCCGCCGGCCACCGTGCCGTCCGTCGCTGTGGGTGCTCCGGGGCCGGCCGAGGGCGGCGCGGGTGTCTCGAGCACCTCGACCACGCGCGCCGCCGCGGCCTGGCCTTCGGTGCTGGCGTGGAACTCGGCCCCGGCGCGTCGCAGCGGAATGAAAATCTCGGGCGCCACGAGGAGGACCGCCATGGCGGTCTGGAGGTCGAGCTCTCCCCACAGCAGGCGGAGCCCCAGCACCATGGCGACGAGCCCGACTCCGAACCCGGCGATCATGTCCATAGAGAGCGCGGACAAGAACGCGACGCGGAGCGTGCGCATGGTGGCGGTCCGCACGCCTTCGGTCGCGGCCTCGACCTCCCGACGGCCCTGCGACTCGCGGGCGAAGGCACGCAAGGTCGGTAATCCCTCAATGAGCTGCAGGACGCGCCCGGCGAGCGAGCTGAGCCGGCGCCACTGGCGCTCCGACCGCCTGGTCGCTTCCCGCCCGAAGCCGATCATCGTGACCGGCACGGCCAGCACCATGGCGATGACTACCACGAAGGCCAGCCAATCCTGGGTGGCGACCCACACCAGCAGGATGACCGGGATCAGCCCCGCCGCGGCCGCCTGCGGGACGTAGCGCGCGTAGTAGGTGTGCAGCGAGCGCAGGCCCCGGGTGGCGGTGAGCGAGAGCTCGCCCGGGCGCTCCCCGCCGAGCCAGCCCGGCCCCAACGCAAGGGCATGCACCAAGAGCTCGCTCCGGAGCATGGCGACGACGCGGTCGGCGGCGCGCAGACTCGAGAGGTCGCCGACGCCGTGCAGCGCGGCGCGGGCGAGGATGGCCAGGCCGAGCACCACGATGGCCGGTGTCACGGCGCGCAGCGGCGCGTGGTGGAGCAGGGAGCGATCAACGACGGAGGCCAGGGCGACGGCCTGCACAACCACGGCCACCGCGCTCACGACGGCGAGGGCCATCGCCGTGAAGGCAACCCGCCTGAGCCCGGGCACCCGGTCGGCCAGGTCCGGGTCGACCAGGCGAGGCCGGCTCCGCGGGGGGTGTGCACTCACAGGCTGAATGTCGTGTCCTTCACCGAGACCGCTCGCCCGATGAGACTCTCGGTGACGGCGAGGCGGGCGGTCTCTGCATCTTCGCAGGCGGCGGCCGTGCGGACCCCATCAGGGAGGTCGGCGACGATGGCCGTGCGGACGGGGTCGAAGCCCTCGTCGCCGCCGTAGGTCACCGTGAAGGAGGCCACGGTCGCGGTGGTGGCCGCAGCGGGCGGGGACTCGACGACGGGCACCACCTCGGTGGCCGCAATGGCCTCAGATGCCAGGTCGGCCAGCAGCGGCCGAGCCCCCGCCGGCACGGGCGCGGCCGACCAGACGGCGAGCCCGGGCTTGGAGAGCATGCCCGACACCGTGGTCAGGAGCCCCAGGGCTGCGGGCTCGTCACGCAGGCGCCGGCCCAGCAGGCGGAGGGACTGCAGCACGAAGTGGTTGAACGGGCCGCCGGCGAAGGCCATCCCGCCGCTGAGAGTCGGAGTGCCGGCAGGGTCGAGTCCGAGCTCGCGTTGTTGCACCCGCACGGCGGCGGGGAAGCAGGAGTAGACCTCGGCCAGGGGGAGCTCATGCAGCGGGCGACCGAGATGGCGCGCCGCAGCGCGGCCGAGCACCCCCATGGCTGGCCACGCCTGCAGGTGGCGCCGGGCCGTCAGCGACACCGCCTGCGACGAGTGCAGCGCCACATGGGGGAACAGCCAGCGGTCTGGCGGCACACCGGCGTCGCGGGCACGCCCGGCCGAGCAGATCAGCAGCGCCGACGACTGGTTGACGTTCCACTGGCTGGCGTGCCACCGGTTGTAGGGAAAGGCGAGCGGCCGGTTGTGCGGCCCCGGCGTGGCGATGGCCGCCGCGTCGAGTGGCGCCGGGAAGGCCGCCTCCGGGTTGTGCCCGGCCACGGTGTTGAAGCGGGCCCACAATGAGGCGATCTCGTCGCGCTGGCGGTCCGGGGTGAGGTGCAGGGCGGCGGCGAGCGCGTTCTCGATGAGCGCGTACTGCTGCGCCACGGGCCAGACGGTGCCGGCCGCGATCTCCACCGGGGCCACGAAGTCCGGCGGCCGCGTCAGCACCTCGTCGGGCGGTCGCGATTGCTCGTCCTCGCCCGCGGCACCGCCAGCACGCTCCCAGGCGCGCTCCTCGGCGCCGGCGACGACGACCGTGTCGACGCGTCCGGCCGCCACCATGGCCAGTGCGTGGTTGATGACCTCTTGTTGAGAGACGCCGATCTCGCAGAGGATGGTGCGGGCGTTGGGTGAGCCGACGCGCCGGGCCACCGTGCGCGCCGGGTCCGTGAGCGACCAGCTGCCCTGGGGCACGGCGAGGCAGTCGATGGCGCCGAGGAGGCCGGGCGCGCCGGCGTCGGCCGCCGCCGCTGCCACCGCGTCGGTCATCAGGTCGGCCACCGGTGCGGGCTCGTCGGCGGCGCCGAGGCCGACCAGAACGGGCAGGCGCGGGTCGAGTGAACGCATCGGTCCGGCCACGTCGGCCGATGCTACGGTCCCGCCATGGCCAACGGCGAAGCGGGCAGGTGGGAGGCGGAACTGAAGGATTTCACCAAGGAATCCTTCGAGGCGGACGGCAAGCGGCGCGACGTCTTCCGTATCGGGACCGGCCCTGCGGTCATCGTCATCAGCGAAATGCCCGGCCTCACGCCGCAGGTGGCGCAGTTCGGCCGCCGCGTGGCGGCGGCCGGGTGCACCGCCGTCCTGCCCGTCGTGTTCGGCGACCCGGGACGCCCGGCATCGGTGGGCTACACGCTGCAGTCCATCGGGCCGGCGTGCGTCTCGCGCGAATTCTCGGCCTTCGCTCTGAAGAAGACGAGCCCGATCACGGTGTGGCTGCGCAAGCTCGCCGCCGCCGAGCACGAGCGCTGTGGCGGCCCCGGTGTCGGGGTGGTCGGCATGTGCTTCACCGGTGGCTTCGCGCTGGCCATGATGGTCGACGACATCGTGTTGGCGCCGGTCCTGAGCCAGCCGTCGTTACCCTTCCCGCTCTCCAAGAAGTTCAAGGCGGACATCGGGATCTCCGACGGTGACCTCGCCCGGGTCAAGGAGCGCACCCAGGCGGGCACCTGCCTGCTCGGGCTGCGCTTCAGCAACGACCCCTTCTGCTTCGAAGCGCGCTTCGAGACCCTGCGCCGCGAGCTCGGCGACGCCTTCATCGCGGTGGAGATCGACTCGGCGCCTGGCAATCCCCACGGCCACCCGAAGCAGTCGCACTCCGTGTTGACCGAGCACCTGGTCGACGAGGAGGGCACGCCGACGCGCGCCGCACTCGACCAGACGCTCGCCTTCTTCCGGGAGAAGCTCGGCGTGGGCTCGGGCCCGGGGCCGCGGCCCGCCGGCATGGCCCCCTAGCCCGAGGCCGAGGCCACGTCGTCCCGCCACGTCAGGCCGGCGCCCGCAGGATCTCCTCGCACACCCGCTCGCCGGAGCGCACCGCACCGTCCATGGCGCCGTAGGACGTCGATGCCGTCTCGGTGCCGGCCCAGTGCAGCCGGCCGACGGGCTGTCGCAGCAGGCGCCCGTACTGGGTGAGCACACCCGTGGGGAAGTGGCCCATGGAGCAGCCCCGGGTCCACTGCTCGTCCGCCCAGTTCTGCTCGAGGACCTCGACCGGGGCGGTGGCACCGGGCCCGAGGCGCCGCGTCAGCATGCGCACGAACACCTCGCGGCGCTCGCCCTCGCCGAGCCCGGCCAGGGCACGGGCGCGCGGGCCGGCCGCGTACCCGGCCACCACGCCCTGGGCGTGGTTGGGCTGGCAGGTGTCGAGCGTGACCTCTATGTCGTCGTCGGTGGCCACCGTGGCGCCCGAGATCCCGTCAGTCCGCCAGAAGGGCTCGTCGTAGAGGGCGACCATCTTGAGCTCGGTGCCGGCCGGCACCTGGTGGATGAGCAAGGCATGGTCGGCCGGCAACACGGGGTCGAAACGGATGCCGGCCGCCAGCGCGCGCGGCAGGGCCAGGACGATGCGCCGGGCCGAGACGGTGCACCCGGCGCCGTGCACCACGGCACGGTCCCCGCGCGCCTCGACGCGGTCGACCGGCGTGTCCAGGACGACGGCCTCGCCGAGCTCGGCCGCCATGGCGTCGGGGACTTGCCCGACCCCGCCCTCGAACTGCGCGTCCTGATAGCCGCCCGCGATGTTCATCAGCGACTCGATCCCCCCGGCCGAGTGGGCCAAGAAGAGCCAGTTGAGGAGCGAGACCTCGGAGAGGTCGGCGGCGAAGCACGCCCGTACCGTCGCCTCCACCAGGTCGCGGGCGAGCCGGGTCGGCACGTGCGCCGCGCTGAGCCAGGCCCGCACCGACTGCGCATCCCACGCGGCCGCCTTCGGCGCGTCCCAGGGCGCGTCGACGGGCACCTTCTTGGCCATGGCGTTCATACGGGCCACGGCCTGGCCCGCGCTGAGCAGCGCCAGCGGGCTGATGCGCGGGATGTCGCCGCGGTAGCGCCGCACCTTGCCCCCGGTGGCCAGCACGTTGTCGCCGTCGACGAACGTCTTGAACGTGGCGACGCCCATCTCCTTGGTCAGCGCCAACATGCGGTCGTGGTGCGGGCCGACGAAGCAGGCCCCCATGTCGACCGGAACCCCGTCCCGGCTCGTCCGGGTCCACACCCGCCCACCGACGCGGTCGCGCGCCTCGAGCACGACCACCGAGCGCCCGGCCTGGCTCAGGCGCCGCGCCGCCGTGAGCCCCGCCAGTCCCGCCCCGACGACGCAGACGTCGGCCTCTCGTACGTTCGTCCCGGTCCCGGCGGTCGCGCTCATGGCCCCTCCTCGCTCCCTCGAAGGGTAACATGCGTGCGGCCCGCATGTATATGTCCGGAGGAGGCGACGCGGTGAGCACCACAGAAGCAGCAGCAGAGCCAGCGTCATCGGCGCTGGTGCGCCGGCCACGTCAGACCCAGGCGGCCCGGTCCGCTCGCACCCGGGCGGCGTTGCTGCAGGCGGCGCGGGAGCTCTTCGCCGAGAAGGGTTTCGCCGCCACCGGTCGCGACGAGATCGCCGAGCGGGCCGGCGTGACCCGGGGCGCGCTCTATCACCACTTCGCTTCCAAGACCGACGTCGCCGCCGGCGTGGTCGAGCAGATCGAGGGCGAGCTGGTGGACCTGGTGGTCGCCGCCGCGCTCGAGGGCACGGGCGTGCGGGACCAGCTGCACCGCGGTTGCCGTGCCTACATGGACGCCTGCGCCGACCCGACCATGGCCCGGATCCTGGCCGACGCCCCCGCCGTGCTCGGGATGGAGGCCTGCCGCGCGCTCGATGCGGTGGCCTGCGCTCCCCTGCTGGCCGAGGTCTTCGCCCGGGCCGAGGAGGAGCACGTCGCGGTGCCCGGTGATCCGGAGGTGGCCGCCGCGCTGCTCCTGGGCTTCCTCAACGAGGCGGCCGGGCTCATCGCCGCCGCACCGGAGGACCTGGGCTTGGCCCGCAGGGTCGGCGACACGGTGGACGAGTTCATCACGCGGCTCTTCGGCTGACGTCGGCGTTGAGTGCCGGCGGTTCCGGTGGGAGGATTGTCCGGTACGTGGTGGGGGCCGCCCTCCACGCGAGCGTAGTCGAGGAGTGCCATGTCCGATTTCGTCATGACCATTGCCGGGGAAGCCGCACCGACGGAGGGCACGTTCGGCGTGCGCAACCCCGCCACGGGCGAGGTCTTCGCCCAGGCGCCCGAGTGCACGCGCCAGCAGCTCGATGCCGCCTTCGACGCCGCGGCCAAGGCGGCCCGTGACTGGAAGGCGGACGAGGCGGCCCGGCGCGCCATCCTCCTGCAGGCTGCCGACGCGCTGATGGCCTCGACGGCCGACCTCGCGCCCGTGCTGACGGCCGAGCAGGGCAAGCCGCTCAGCGACGCCGGCATCGAGGTCTTCGCCTCGGCCATCTGGTGCCAGTACTTCGCCAACCTCGAGATGCCGGCCCAGGTCATTCAAGACGACGAGACGGCCTACGTGGAGCTGGCGCGGCGTCCGCTCGGCGTCGTGGCCGCCATTACGCCATGGAACTTCCCGCTGACGCTGGCCTTCTGGAAGATCGCCCCGGCGCTGCTGGCCGGCAACACGCTGGTACTGAAGCCTTCACCCTTCACGCCGTTGAGCACCTTGAAGGTGGGGGAGCTGTTGCGCGACGTCTTTCCCCCGGGCGTGGTCAACATCGTCAGCGGCGGCGACGAGCTCGGCGCATGGATGACGACGCACCCCGTGCCGCGCAAGATCAGCTTCACCGGCTCGGTCGAGACCGGCAAGAAGGTAGCCCTGTCGGCGGCCCCGGACCTCAAGCGCGTGACGCTCGAGCTGGGCGGCAACGATCCGGCCATCGTGCTCGACGACGCCGACCCGGGGGAGGTGGCCACGGCGATCTTCGCCGGCGCCTTCAACAACAACGGGCAGGTGTGCTCGGCGATCAAGCGCGTCTACGTGCCCGAGGCGCTCTACGACGACGTGGTCGAGGGCCTGGCGGCGCACGCCCGCACCATCAAGGTCGGCGAGGGCACCGAGGAGGGCGTGAAGCTGGGGCCGATCAACAACGAGCCCCAGTACGAGCGGGTCAAGGAGCTCGTGGCCGATGCGCTGGCCCACGGCGCCACCGCCGTGACCGGGGGCCACGCCATGGACCGGGCCGGGTACTTCTTCGAACCCACCATCTTGACGGGCCTGTCGGACGGGACCCGGATTGTGGACGAGGAGCAGTTCGGCCCGGCTCTGCCCGTCGTGTCCTACCGGGACCTGGGCGATGCCATCGACCGCGCCAACGCCACGCACTTCGGGCTCTCGGGCTCGGTGTGGGGCGCCGACGCTGACCGCGCCGCCGCGGTGGCGGCCCAGCTCGAGTGCGGCACGGCGTGGGTCAACACGCATCTCGCCCTGGCGCCGCAGCAGCCCTTCGGCGGCTTCAAGTGGAGCGGCATCGGCGTGGAGAACGGGCCGTGGGGACTGGCAGAGTTCTCCGAGTTCCAGGTCGTGCACCGCTCCAAGGCGGCCAACGGCCTGAACGCCAACACCGCCATGCTGCTTTCCTGAATGCGCGTCGCGCGTCGCGCGTCGCGCGTCGGGCGGCAGGTCGGCCGGCGACCAGCGGCGACCCGCGGCGAGGTCAACCGGTCGTCGTCGTGGCAGCGGCGCGGGAGCCCCGTAGGTCCTGCGCGATCTGCTTGACGTCGCCGCGGCCCTTCTCGAGCGCGATGCCGGCAGCCTGGCTCGAGGACCAGGACGCGGACAGCAGCGAGTGGTCGGCGTTCCACTGTGCCGGCGTGAAGGCGAGCACCGTGGACGCCAGTCCGTTCGTCGCGTTCGTGGCGGTGTTGATCTGACTGTTGAGGTCGTCGATGAGCGGCTGCAGTGTGGCCTGGTTGGCCGGTGTCACCCGCGCCTGCGCCTTGGACGCATCCGTCGTGAGGTTCGGGATGGCCGTCGTGGTGGCGAGGTCGGCCTCGGCGGCGATGCGGGAGGCGGGCAGCACCAGCACGTAGACGCGGTAGCCGCTGAAGATCGTCCCGAAGTCGTGGGCCGCTTGCTGCACCGTGGCGTCGCCCTGAATGGTGGTGTTGAGCTGTTGCAGCGGCGAGATGTCCGCGGCCAGATGGGAGGCCAGGACCGCCTGGCTGGCGCCGAGCCCGGTGGCGGCGTTGACCTTGGCGATCGCCGCATTGAGATCGTTCACCCGATCGGTGATGTCCGTGGCCGCCTGAGCCTTGATCCCGGCCAGAGTCGTCGGGACGGCGGCGGCGCCACTGTTGCCCGGCGATCCCGGCGATCCCGGCGATGAAGCGCCGGCGGCGCCGGCGGCGGCGGCGACGACGACGCTGAGCATGGCTCCGGCGGCCAGGAGGACGGTGTTCAGTCGAATGAGGTGGGTGCGCTCGTGCGACATGTGTGCTCCTCTCGTCCGTGCCCCGTGCGTGAGCCCGGTCGACACCATGCTGCGCTGCCCGGGTGAACCGGGTGTTCGCCAATCGTCATGGTTCTGTGAGGGGATGCCGCAATCCGGCAATTCGGGGTGCAGGAGATGGAAGGCTAGGAACGTGAGCACGGGGAGCGGGACGGTGATCGTCGTCGAAGACGATCCGCATATCGCCGACCTGGTGGACCTCTATCTGCGTCGGGAAGGGTTCCGGGTGCTCCTGGCCGGTGACGGCGAGAAGGGCCTGGCGCTCTTCGGACAGGAGGACCCCTGCATCGTGATCCTCGACGTCGGCCTGCCCGGCGCCCGCGACGGCTTCGACGTCTGCCGCGACATCCGCGCCCGCGGCAAAGTGCCGGTCCTGTTCCTCACCGCGCGTGACGACGAGGTCGACCGCATTCTCGGGCTCGAGCTGGGCGCCGACGACTATCTGGTCAAGCCGTTCTCGCCGCGGGAGTTGGTGGCGCGGGTGCGGGCCATCCTGCGGCGAACCAGGGAGGGCCCGGCGCCCCAGGACGTGATCGGCCTAGGGGATATCGAGGTGGACCTGCGCCGCCGCGAGGCGCGGTGTGCCGGCGAGGTCGTCGCCCTCACCACCCGCGAGTTCGACCTTCTCGCGTTCCTGGCCAACAACGTCGGCCTCGCCCTGTCGCGCCAACAGCTCCTCGACGGCGTGTGGGGCAGCGACTGGTACGGCGACGAGCGGACGGTCGACGTCCACGTGGCGCAGCTGCGCAAGAAGCTCGGCACCGACCTGCCCCTGGCCACCGTCTGGGGCGTCGGCTACCGGTTCGGCTGACCGATGCGCCGCCGCCTCATGTTGGTGATGGTCGGCCTGGTCGCCGTGGTCCTGGTCATCGCCGGGGCGGGCAGCCTGATCCTGACGCGCAACGCGGCGCGCAACCAGGCGGAGCAGCAGTTGGTCTCGGAGGTGAACTCCCTCACGTCGTCGAAGATCGGGTCGGAGTCGCTAAAGGTCCTGGAAGTCGTGCGCACGACCCTCAAGCTCGAGGACGCCGACGTGATTCAGATCAACCGCTTCGGCAACGTGGTGAAGCCACTACCCGAGGGCCTGACCCCCGAGGACATCGACGTCGCCGCGGTGCAGTCGGGGCAGACGACGTCGGGCCGCAAGGGCAGCACCGTCTACGCAGTGGCACCGGTCATGCTCTCCGAGCAGGAGCTCACGCGGTTGCGGGAGCGCCGGCACGTCGCGTTCGAGGGCACGTTCGCCGTCCTGTTGACCCGTGACGTCGGCGGTCTCGGCCCGAGCTGGGGGTACTTCATCGTCGCGGGCGGGGCAGCGCTCCTCGTAGCCGCGCTGGTGGCCTGGCAGATGTCGCGTCGCATGGCCCGGCCGCTGGTCGAAGCCATGGAGGCCACCGGCCGCATCGCGTCCGGCGAGTTGGCCAGCCGTGTCCCGGTGCGCAGGGGCGACTACCCCGAGTTCGCCTCCCTGGCCGGCTCTATCAACGACATGGCGCAGAGCCTCGAGGACGGCCGGGCCCGCGAGCGCCAGCTCCTCCTGGCGGTGTCGCACGACCTGCGCACCCCACTGACCTCCATCCGCGGCTTCGCCGAGGCCATCCACGACGGGGCGGTCGAGGACAGCGCCGTGGCGGCCGACGTGATCATCGCCGAGTCCCGGCGGCTGGAGCGCCTGGTCGGGGACCTGCTCGATCTGACCAAGCTCGAGGCGCGGCAGATGTCGATCGCGCTGCGGCCGACCGATGTCGCCGAAGTCGTGGCGACGACCGCGGAGGGGTTCCGCCCGGCGGCGGCGAAGAACGGGCTCGCCATGGTGCTGCGGGTGCCCGGCCAGGACGGCGCGCCCGCGCCGGTTCCGGCGCTCCCCGTGGTGGCCGACCCCGACCGGCTGGCGCAGCTGCTGGCCAACCTGTTGGAGAACGCCATCACGTTTGCCCGCTCCACCGTCACGGTGGCGCTGGCCGAAGACCACGCCAGCGGGCTCTGCGTCATCACGGTCGAAGACGACGGACCGGGGATCGTGCCCGGCGATCTGCAGCGGGTGTTCGAACGCTTCTATCGCGCCGACAGGGGGCCGAACCGCCAGATGGGTTCGGGCCTCGGCCTGGCGATCGTGGCGGAGCTGGCCGCCGCCATGGGCGGCACGGTCCGTGCCGAGTCGCCGGTCAGCGACGACGGAGGGTCGCGCTTCGTGGTCACCCTGCGCCAGTGGCAGGCGGCCCCGCCCGTGCCGTCAGGTGTCTGACCGCACGGGGGCGCTCAGGGCTGCGGTTGCGCCGGCGTCGGCGTGACGGGGACGGTCGCGGTCGTGGCGCCCCCTGACGGTGCATGCACGACGGACCCGTTCTCCTGCGCCGGGCTCGAGACGAGGACCAGCGTGCGGTAGGTCGTGGCGTAGGACCCCAGGCCGACCAGCACGGTCAACGCGCCCGCCGCGACGAGCTTGGCCCGTCGCAGGTGCGTTGAGGTCCGGTGTCTCGGCCGCGCCGGGGCGCTCCGAACGTCGCCCAAGAGGCTCACCGTCGGGAGGTCCACGGAGAATTATCGGAAGAACCGGGCCATGGCTTGAGGCTCGTTGGCCTGGATGTTTGTCCCGGCCAAGGCGGTGTGGGCCGGCGATGCGGAGCAGGCAGGCGATCGGCTCCAAGGTGGCTACCCCGTCTGCTGGTGGCTCGTGCGAGCACCCCGGGGCGGCCTTCTTGCGCCTGGCTGACCTATGGCAAGCTTCCGACCCGTTGAGACCACGGACCGAAGGGCTGCACGCACCGTGATGGACGCACGGAGGACGACGGATCGGCGCCCACCGGTGGCTGCCTGATGGGAGTACTCAGCGACGCCGATCGAGCGCAGTGGGAAGAGGACGGGTGGTGCCTGGTCACCGGCCTGCTACCGGCCGAAGTGATCGACGCGGCGCGGGCGGTCCTGCCCGGCCTGGTCCCGACGGCGGAGGAGTTCGCCGATGATGTGGAACCAGCGCGCAACGAGCCCTTCCGGATCGACTCGCACCGCGTGATGCCCCGTTTCCCCTTCGAGGACGGCGCCCTCAACGACATCGTCGTGCACGACCGGATCATCGACATGGCCGAGCAGCTGCTCGGCCTCACCGACATCCGGCTCTACCAGGCCATGCTCAGTGCCAAGTACGGGCAGGGCGCAATGAGCGACGAGCAGCTTCTGCACGTCGACTTCGGGAACCACACCCTCGTCGTGCCGCGCCACGAACCGGGCTACCAGCAGCTGGAGATATTCGTCTACCTGAGTGACGTCACGCCCGAGAACGGGGCGACCCGGGTGGTCTCGCGTCGGCTGACTCCCGCCATCCCGGTTGAGCGGACCTACCTGAGCCCGACGGACTACGCCGCGCTGTACGCGTCCGAGCTCCCCGCGTCGGGCCCTGCCGGCTCGATCCTGGCTTATCGTCCCGACGTCTACCATCGTGGAGTGCGGATGACGGTGCCCGGGACGGCACGGTTCATGGTGCACGTGTCCTACAAGCCGGCGGCGACCGACTGGCTCGGCTCGCACGGCCTGCCGAACGCCGGCGAGGACCTGTCGTGGTACCGGTTCGTCGAGCGCGCCGGCGTGCGTCAACTGACCGTCCTCGGCTTCCCCCCACCGGGGCATCCCTACTGGACGGCACAGACGCTGCAGGGCGTGGCGGCGCGCTACCCGATGCTCGATCTCGCACCTTGGCGTCGCTCCGCCGGGGTGGGCCCGGGCGGGGAGTCGTGACGGCGGACGAGCCGTGGTGGAAGGCCGGCGTGCTGTACCAGATCTATCCGCGCTCGTTCGCTGACAGCAACGCCGACGGTGTCGGTGACATCCCCGGCATCATCGATCACCTCGACCACCTGGCCTGGCTCGGTGTCGACGGCATCTGGCTGTCGCCGGTGACCGTCTCACCCAACGCCGACTGGGGCTACGACGTCGCGGACTTCTGCGCCGTCGCGCCCGAGTTCGGGACCTTGGACGACTTCGACCAGCTCGTGGCCGAGGCCGGGCGGCGCGGCATCCGCGTCCTCATGGACATCGTCCCCAATCACACCAGCGAGGAGCACCCCTGGTTCGTGGACGCCCGCTCCGCGCGGGCGCGGCCCACCGGGACTGGTACGTCTGGGCCGACGGCAAGGAGGACGGGGAGCTGCCCAACAACTGGGTCAGCAGCTTCGGCGGCCCGGGCTGGACCCTCGACGACACGACGGGCCAGTACTACTTCCACAACCACCTGCAGGAGCAGCCCGACCTCAACTGGTGGAACGAGGACGTGCGGGCCGCATTCGACGACATCTTCCGCTTCTGGTCCGACCGGGGCGTGGCGGGCTTCCGCATCGACGTCTGCAACGTGATCATTAAGGACGCGGAGCTCCGCGACAACCCTCCCGCTACCGAGGACGACGACTTCGAGACCCAGATGTTCGGCCAGCGCAGCGTGTACAACGCCAACCGGCCCGAGGTGCACGAGGTGATCAGGCGCTGGCGACGGGTGGCGGACGGCTACGACGAGCCCCGGCTTCTGATCGGCGAGACGCCGGTGCCCGTCGACAAGCTGGCGGAGTTCTACGGCAACGGATCCGACGAGCTGGGGCTGGCCTTCAACTTCAATTTCATCAACGCGCCCTTCCGGGCCCCCGACATGCGGGCCATCGTCGAGGAGACCGAGGCGGCACTGCCGCCGGGGGCCTGGCCGGCGTGGACCGGCTCCAACCACGACATGTTCCGCTTCCCCACCCGCTGGGCCGAGGACGACCCGGCCCGGGTCCGCCTGGGACTCCTCATGCTGCTGAGCCTGCGCGGCACCCCCGTCCTCTACCAGGGCGACGAGATCGGCATGGCCAACGTGGCCCTGTCCCGGGAGGACCTGCGCGACCCGCTCGGCGTCCGCTTCACTCCCTACTACGACGGGCGCGACGCCGGCCGCACGCCCATGCAGTGGAGCGACCGCCCGGGCGGCGGCTTCACCGACGCCGCGCGACCGTGGCTGCCGCTGGGCGACCTGGCTCTGGCCAACGTGGAGGCGCAGCGGGAGGATCCCCGCTCGGTCCTCGTGCTCTGCCACGACATCATCGCCTTCCGCCGTCGCCACCCGGCATTCAGCGCCGGAGCCACGACGACACTGGCGACGCCGGAAGCCGCCTGGGCCTTTATGCGGGGCGAGCGCCACGCGGTCGCCCTCAACATGTCAGCCGAGGCGCTCGTCCTCCCCGGCCTGGCGGGCATGATCCAGATCGGCTCCGACCGCGCCCGCGAGGGCGAAGTGGTGGGCGGTGACCTCCATCTGGCGCCCTTCGACGGGGTGATCCTGGAACTCCTTTAGGGTCGCCCGCATCCACAGCACAACGGAGGAATGAACTGCATGGAACGTCTCACCGACAAGGTCGCCATCGTCACCGGCGGCGGTGGAGGCATCGGCGGCGCGACGGCGCGCGCCCTGGCCCGGGAGGGCGCCTCGGTCCTCGTGGTCGACATCAACCCGTCGGCCGCCGAGGCCGTGACCGCGGGAATCGTCGAGTCCGGTGGCCGCGCCGCTGCCTTCGAGGCTGACCTGTCCGACGAGATGCAGGTGCGGGCCACGATCGCCGCCGCCACGTCACAATTCGGCGGGTTGCACGTCTTGCACAACAACGCGGCGCTGACGGACTCGGACTTTCTGACCCGCGACACCGCGGTGACCGAGCTGAGCCTCGATGTCTGGCAGCGTGCGCTGGAAGTGAATCTCCAGAGCCAGATGCTCATGTGCAAGCACGCGGTACCCGAGATGGTGCGCGCCGGCGGTGGCTCCATCATCAACATGTCGTCCGGTGCCTCGCTCAAGGGCGATCGGACCAGGACTGCCTACGGGGTCTCCAAGGCGGGTGTCAATGCGTTGTCGATGTACGTGGCGACGAGCCACGGGAAGCAGGGCATCCGGGTCAACACGATCCTCCCCGGCCTCATCATCACCGACGCCGTGCGGGCGCACCTGGACGAGAAGATGGTGGCCAACCTGGGAAAGGCCGTCTTGACGCGCTCGGTCGGCCAACCCGAGGACATCGCCGATGTTGTGGTGTTCTTGGCCTCCGACGAGTCCCGCTACATCACGGGGCAGATGATCGCCGTGGACGGCGGCATGGGCGCCCACGTCGGGCTCGGGGACGGCTGAGCCGAGCCGGGGAACGGCTTGCTACGTGGCTACGTTGACGGGCCTAGGACGTAGTCGCCGCTCGTGGCGTGGTGGTACCACCCGCTCGCGGCCTGCGTTCCGCCGTCGACGTGGATGGTCTGGCCGGTGATGTAGCTCGACATGTCGCTGGCCAGGAAGATGGCAGCTCCAGCCATCTCGTCGACGTGTCCAGCCCTGCCCATGGGGACGGTGAGACCGAAGCGCCCGTCGGTGTCCGGCGCGATGGCGGCGATGCCTTCCGTCATGGTGATGTCGGGTGCCAACGCGTTGACCCGGATGCCGAGGTGGGCGAGCTCGAGTGCCGCCGTCTTGGTGTAGTTGAGCACGCCGGCCTTGGCCGCGGCGTACGCCGCGTAGCCCGGAGCAGCGCGCACGCCTTCGATAGAGGACACGCTCATGATGCTGCCGCCGATCCCGTGCTCGACCATGACGCGGGCGACGCGCTGCGTGCACAGGATGACGTGCTTGAGATTGGCGCGGTAGAGGGCGTCCCATCCGTTCTCGGTGGTGTCGAGCAGGGGTGACAAGAAGACGCCGCCGGCGTTGTTGACGAGGATACTGACCGGACCGAGCTCGGCCACGGTGCGTTCGAGTGCGAGGTCGACCGCGGCCGAGTCGCGGACGTCGGTCGGCACCGAAAGGCCGCCGATTTCCTCCGCGGCGGCGGCACACGTTTCGGGATTCGTTTCCCAGATCGCCACCTTCGCTCCGAAGGCGGCAAAGCCGTTGGCGATGCCGCGGCCGATACCAGAGCCGCCGCCGGTGACGACGGCGACGCGGTCTGTCAAGAGAATTGCGGATGGGTCAAGTGGCACGCGACGACGTTACAGTAGGCACGTCACCATACGATCGAGGTCTTCGGGGAATGGCTCCGGAGATGGATGGGGGTTTTCTGCACATGCCGAGAATTGAGCCGATTCCATTTGAGGAGATGACCCCGGAGGTGCGGAGCATCATTGAGGAAGGCGTGGCCGCTGGCACGTACGCCACACCTATACCGCTGCAGATCTTCGCGTACAAGACGTCACAGATCATGATGGTCAACATGGCGCGGCAGGGCTACGGGAAGAACACGTTGCTCGGCGGCCGCATCACCGAGCTGTTGCGCATCCGTAGCGCGCAACTGGGTGAGTGCCAGCCGTGCAGCCAGTCGAGGAAGCACGACTCCATCTCGGACGAGGACGTCGCGTGCCTCATCGCCCCCGGCCACGGGGGCGATCTGACGGAGCAGGAGCGGCTGGCGGTCGACTTCCTCGACCTGCTCTCCGCCGACCACCACGCCATCGACGACGAGACCTATCGCAAGCTCGGCGAGCACTTCACGTCGGCGCAGATCGTCGAGCTGGGCTTTGCCTGTGCCAACGCCATGGGGCTGCACCGCTTCCTGCACACTCTCGACCTGTACGGGACGGGCGACCCGGTCATCCCCTACAGCCCCGACCAGGTCGACGCGGCCAAGCCGGACGAGCAGCTTCTGCAGGAATCGGCATGAGCCAGACGGTCCTGGTGACCGGCGCCACCGGCCTGGCCGGCGCCAACGTCTGCAAGTTGTTGACCGAGCGTGGCGACCACGTCCGGGCCCTGGCCCGGGAGACGGCGGACACGGCGCCGCTGGCCGCGCTCGGCGTCGAGGTGGTGACGGGTGACGTCACGGGATACGACGACGTCCTGAAGGCGGCTCAGGGGGCGGACTCCGCTATCCATTGCGCCGCCCTGCTGGGCGGGGCCAGCCAGAACCTGGCTGACTTCGAGGCCGTGAACATCAACGGCACGAAAAATGTGCTCGACGCCGCCGAGGCGGTCGACATGCGACGGGTGGTGGCGGTGAGCACCGGCACCTTCTTCGACACCGCCGGAGGGCTCGACCGCGAGGACGCGCCTGTCAGCAAGGAGCCGAGTTCGGATCCGTACACCATCACCAAGATGGCGGCCTTCCTCGACGCGATGGCGCGGGCCGAGAAGGGCAGGGACGTCGTCAGCACGCACCCCGGTGCCATCTTCGGCCCGTCGCCGGTGGTGAGCAATGCGCTCGGGACGACCAGCTTCAACCGGGTCCTGCTCTCCGCCGCCCGGGGGCGCATCGAGCGGTACCTGAAGTTCCCGGTGAGTTGGGTGTACGGCGAGGACATCGCCCGTGGCTGCATCCTGGCGCTGGACAAGGGGGTCTCCGGCGAGCGCTACATGCTCGACGGTCGACCCGAGGACGTCGTCAGCATCGCCAACGCCTGCAACCGCATGGGCCAGTTGGCAGAGCTCGACCACCAGGTGGTCGACATCGAACCGTCGGACGACCCCGAGTTGGCCAAGGTGTTCGGGCCGACGCTGGTGGCGATCGCCGAGAAGGCGGCCAAGGCGCGGCCCGACCGACGGAAGCTCGAGGACTCGAAGACGTACAAGCGGCTGGGTTACAGCCCCATCAGCCTGGACCAGGGGTTGTCCACGACGCTCGAGTGGTTCAAGGCGAACGGCAAGCTCGACAAGCGCTAGAAGGGCCGGCGGACGGCCTCGCTCGCCGTCCTGGCCCGGCGGCCACGAATCGTGTGTCATCGACGTGTCCGACGAGTGAATTCCTGGCCAGCAGGGCGGTCCCAAGCCTGGTCAATATCGGCCGTGGGTGCCGCGTACCGGGGGCCGGAAGGAGCCGGTACATTCGGGGAAGCCGGGTCACGTACAACCGCTCACGTCAGTCACGAGTCGTGGCGGAACGTGGCCCGGATCTGATCTCGGCGCCGGCCCGTCGATACCCTGGCTTCATGGGCCGGTTCGTCCTGGTGCGCCACGCAAAGCCCCGGAGGGATCCGTCGCTGCCCCCGGCGGCGTGGAGCGTCGACCCCGCCGCCGCCGAGGCGATCGCCGAGTTGGTCGACGTCGTGAAGTGTCTCGGACTCCAGCGGATCCGGTCCAGTTCCGAGCCGAAGGCGGTACAGACGGGATGTGCGCTCGCCGAACTGCTCGAGCTGCCGGCCGAGTCGGACCCTCGACTGAACGAGGTACACCGCCCCTGGGTGGGTGACGACGGTACGTTCATGGAGATGGTGCAGTCGTACCTCGCCGGCGACGCTGTCACCGGCTGGGAACCCCAGGAGACCGTTGTCGCGAGGATGCAGGATGCGGCACGGGATGCGCTCGAGACGGGCTTCGTCGGGCTGGTCTCGCACGGGACCGCACTGGCGCTCTTCGTCGCGCACCTTGGCCTCGTGCGCGCCGCGGACTTCTGGGTGCAGCTGACCAGTCCGGATGCCTGGCTCGTCGACGGGTCCACCATCCGAAGGCTGGGCGCGTCCGGCTGAGGAAGGACCGGTGTGGTGCGGCGACTCCCCGACGTCGTGTCGCCAGACGCGACGTCCCGAACTCAGCAGGCGCGTGCCTGCAACGTGGGGTGGGGAACCATTCGTTCGCGCAGTGTTCGCGGGTGAACTGGACTTGTCCGGACGGCGTCTGGACCTCTGGCGACGATCGCGGCCTCTCGTTAGTGTCGGTCGCGGCGGACGATTGGCGAGCAGGAGTTGTTGGTAGTGCGGAAGGTGCACCATCCCAAGATCGTGCAGCGGTCAGATACCCGGTGGATCGTGGTCTGCGAGGACTGCAGGAGAGACCGTCAGTCAGCGGCACCCGACGGCATCAACAGTCCCGTCGAGTCCCTCGGGGCGGCAGAACGCCTGTGGGAGAGCCACTGCGAACGGCGCCTTCCCCCGCTTCGTCGGGGGAACTGATTCGGGGCATCACACGGCGGGGCTGTGGGCTGAACACTGCAGCACGCCAGCCGGGCACACGCCGGGGACGTCACCGTGTGCTCCGGTCGCATTGGGTGACGAGAGCGCGAACGGAGGTCAACAACTTCATTGTGCGGGTGGTCGCGCCCTCCCTTCGGAGGTACGTTCGACAGGTGATCGAATCACTGTGCCCACAGGACTGCGGCGGCGTGCTCCGCTTCGATCTCGGCGGGCGCGTGCACAACACCAAGGCGAGGTGCGAGTCCAGGGCATCCGGTGCGACCGCGTGCCGAGCGTGGTGGTGGTGGGATGCCCACAGCGAGTCGTGGCTTCCCATGTCCGTTGAAGGAGTGAGAGCAGATCGTCCCTTGGGGGAGATCGACTTCTAGGCAGGACCGGAGGGGCTCATCCTGCCGGCGGCGGCTCACCAGCTCGCTACTGACTGTGCTCCGGCCCTGCGGGAGGGACTCCGAGGCGGTCAAGGCGGTGACCAGGCCCAACGGGTGGGAGGCGGGCCGCCTTGGTCGGCTCGGCCAGGCCCATATCCACGTTGTGCCACCCGTGCCGACGCAAGCCGTGGTTCCATGTGTGCTCCGCAGATCTCTGTGGGCACACGAAAGGATGTGGGCGTGTCACTGCGCAGGGGATCGTCGGGAATGCTGCTCGGAGCCACGGCCATCGTCTGTCTGGCTGCTCTCGTGGCGGCAGCGGGTCCGCTGTCGCAGGCGGCGGCCAGCCCCACCGGGACCGCTGCGCCGCCGCTCTCGGTCACCTGGATGCCGAGTTACGCCGCCCCGGGCACGCCGGCAAAGTACAACAAGGTCGGTGTCATCAAGATCGGCCCGAGCTCTGCCAAGAACGTCCTCGTGCTGGAGCCCGGGACTTCGGCCGGCAGCGCGTACTTCGTGCCCCTGGCGAAATGGATCGTGTCCAAGACGCCGGGCTGGCAGGTCTGGTCGGTCGAGCGGCGGGAGAACCTGCTCGAGGATCAATCAGAGCTGAACCTTTTCAAGGAGGGGAAAGCCACGGCGACCCAGCTCTTCGACTACTACCTCGGCTACATCAAGGACCCGACGATCACGCACCACTTCGAGGCGGTCCCGAATCAGACCGTCGAGTTCGCCAAGGACTGGGGGATGAACGTCGCCGTCCAGGACCTGCACACCGTCATCGGGGCGGCCAGGAAGCTCGGAGGCAAGGTCGTTCTCGGTGGGCACTCGCTCGGCGGCTCGGTCGTCACCGCCTATGCCACCTGGGACTTCAACGGCAAGCCCGGGGCGGATCAACTGGCGGGCCTCGTCTACATCGACGGTGCCAGCAGTCCCACGCCTGAGGCACTCGGCTCCGGAGGCACCCCGACCGCCATGACCGCTGCGCTGGCGACGCAGGAGCTCCAGGCGTTCGATGCGCCGTCGGTGTCCCCGTGGCTGAGCTTCGGCGGGATTGTGGCGCCGTTCGCCGGCCTGTTCGAGGCCACCGGTTCTGCGTCGGCACTGCTCGATCCCAACGCGCCCTCTCTGGGCCAGACATCGGGGCTCCTGCCGGCCGACATCGTCCCGCCTGTGCGCGTCTCCAACATCGGCCAGTACGGCTATGCGCTCAACGTCGCCACCTCGCCTTCGTCGCTCGCGGCGGCGCAGGCGCACCTCGGTGAGGGTTTGTCATCCGAGGGGCCGATCCACGGGTGGAACGGCACCGGGGCGCTCACGCCGATCACGCGGTTTGCCACCATGTTCTCGGGCGAGGGTGTCACCAACGTGGACGGAACCGAGTGGTACTTCCCGCAGCGCCTGACCGATGACAGCGCCGCGGTAGCGGACGGCAACGCCAACCCGGCCCAGAGCGTCCTCGATGTCCACGCCACCATGGGCCACGACCTGCCCCACGGCTTGCTGATCTACGCATTTGACACCAGCCTGGGCGGACCTGGAGTGCTCGGTGCCACGCGGACCCTGGCCCAGCAGTCCGGGATCCCGATGAGCCATCTGACCCTCGTCGACGAGCACACCACCTACGCCCACAACGACCCGGCGGGCGCGTACCCGGACAACATTTTCTTCAGCCATCTGGTGCCGTACCTGGACAAGGTCGGACGCTGACAGTGGGCCCGCCTGTCGGCGGGATCCCGTGACACAAGAAATCCCGAGGGCGGAACCCGGCCGCCGCCGCCCACCCTGGCCCGAAGCCGGAGTTCCTGATTGCGCCTAGTCTCGGGGGACTTGCAACAGGGGATGTAGTCATGGAGACTCAGCAGACCACCGAGGCTTTCACCCTTCCTCCGGCCGGTCGCTAAGGCGGGACGCTCGATGTTCCTCCGTCTTGCTGCCGTCCTCCCCGTGTTCCGAGCGGCATTCGGGAACCCCGTCCTGCGCCGGGTTGGGTTCGCCTACGCACTGTTCGTCTCCGCCGAGTTCGGCATCTGGATCGCGCTCCTTGTGTTTGCCTATGGACGCGGCGGCGCGAGCGCAAGCACGTCGATCGTCCTGGTACAGCTCGTCCCCTGCGTCGTCCTCGGCCCGTTGATCGGGGCCTACGTCGACCGCCGGCGGCCGAGCGGGGTCCTACGCGTCGGGTACGGGTCGCAGGCGCTCTCGATGGCCGCCGTCGCGGTTGCGATCGGCCTCGATGCCCCGACGTTCGTGGTGTTCGTGCTGGCACCGCTCACGGCACTCAGCCTGACCATGACCCGATCGCCGCAGGCGGCCCTCCTGCCGGCCATCGTCCGCACGCCCGATGAACTCACGGCGGCCAACGTCATGACCGGATGGACCGACGGCGCCGCCAGCCTCGTCGGTCCGGCGCTCGTCGGCGTCCTGCTGGCGGTGAGCGGCACTGCGGCGGCAGTGGCGGCGACCGCGGTCATGAGCTTTCTCGCCATGATCCTGATTGCGAGCGTGGCCGGGCCCGCGGCCGCAGTCGGCAGGATCGAGAGCCCCGACGAGCTGCCCGACGGTGAATTGAGGCGACCGGATTCGATCTGGACGGGTGCTCGTGGCAACCTGGCGGTGACAGCGCGCAACCCGCAGATCCGTGTGCTCCTCACGCTGCACACCTTCTATTTCGTCGTCATCGGGGCGCTCGACCTGCTGTGCGTGGTGCTCGCCGTGGACTTCCTACACATGGGACCGGGCGGGGCTGGCTTCCTCAACGCGGCCCTCGGCGCCGGCGCGCTCATCGCAGCCTTTGTGACGGCGTTCCTCGTGGGTCGGCGCCACCTGGCCCACACGTTGACCATCGCCCTCGGGGTCGCGGTGCTCGCCCTGGCGCTCATCGCGGCGATCCCCAAGGTGGTACCCGCCCTCCTCCTCATCGCCACCGTCGGTCTCGCCGGTGCCGTCTTCGACACGACCGGACGCACCTTGCTGCAGCGATCGGCGCCATCTGACGCGATAGCGGGAACGTTCTCCATCCTCGAATCCCTCATGGACTTCGGTCTCGCAATGGGTGCGATCGTCGTCCGGGTGGCGTTGTCCATCGGTGGTATCCGCGCCGCGCTCCTGGCCCCGGCCGTCTGTGCATTCGTGCTGATGGCTGTCCTGTGGCGGCGGTTGCGGAGCATCGACGAATCGGCGACGGTGCCTCAGGTGGAGATTCAGCTCTTGCGTTCCATTCCTATCTTTGCCGCCCTCCCCGCGCCTTCACTCGAGGGCGTGGCGCGGGAACTCGTCCCGATGGGGGTGCCCAAAGGCACCGTCGTGATTAAGGAAGGCGATCACGGTGACCGCTACTACGCCGTCGCGGATGGCGAACTGACCATTGCGCGGGGCGGGGAGTACCAAGGGACGGTCGTACACGGTGACGGCTTCGGCGAGATCGCCCTGATCCGCGACGTTCCTCGGCAGGCGACGGTGACTGCGGTGAGCGACGCGCTGCTCTATTGCCTCGAGAAGGAGCTCTTCGTCGAGACCGTCACCGGCTACGCCTCCGCTTCGTCGGCGGCCCGCGCCGTCATTACCCGGCACATCGGCGAGGCGAAAGCGCCCCGGTCGGACGAGGACCCGCAAGTGGGGGGTGATTGACCAACGCTGTCCGCTGGTCGACGGTGGAGGGCGTCGCCGTCGCACAACGATTGCGCAACAGCGAGGGACTCAGAGCGTCCGTTGGGAGGGTTCGTGGTACTACTGGACCAGCCGGCGAGAACCGGTCCGAGCGAGGGAGGACGACATGTCCGGATCGCACGTGAAGCCGGGGCGCATCGTTGGACGTGCCGCCGGCGCCGTTGCCTTGGCGGCGGGGGCTCTTGCCTTCCTGTCCGCTGCGGTGGTCGTCACGCCGGCACCAGCCGGTGCTTCCGTCGGATGCGGCATGTCCTTCGGGGTGCCGCAGGTAGAGGGCGCCGCTGGCAGCTTCACCTTCGTCGTCCCGACGATTCCTGCCGTGGTCGGGCAGGTGTGCAACGCGAGGATCTCCGTTGTCGGGACGATCGCCACGTCGAGTGGGGTCCGCCCGGGCAACGTGAACGGAAACGGCGTGGCCTCCGCGCTCACGGTGAGCTTCCTCCCTGGCCAACCGCCGCCAACGGTCCTGTGGCAATGGTCCCCGCATTGCGCCGACCCCGTGAGCAACGCGTACCGCTTCTCGGCCTCGAGCGCAACGACGGGCACCGTGTCCAGCTCGACTCTGGAGGGAACGCCCTGCAGTTCCTTCGGGAACGTCAGCGCCTCGACCCTCCAAGGGCCCGAGGTGTTCGCCGGCAACGCTGCGTCGTACGTGGGCATCGCCGGCACACCCGGCAACCTCGGCTACTGGCTGGCCCAGGCTGGTGGTGGCATCGGTGTGCAAGGCAACGCCACCGATCAGGGCATGCCGTTCGGCAACAGTCCTCCGGAGACGGTCGGTGTCGCCGCCGCGGCGTCCGGGGGGTATTGGGTGGCGACCTCCGACGGGGGAGTATGGGCCTTCGGCGCCCCGTTCTTCGGGTCCATGGGCAGCACGCCCCTCAATGCTCCTGTGGTGGGCATTGCATCGACTCCGGACCGCGGCGGCTACTGGTTGGTCGCGTCGGACGGTGGTGTCTTCGCTTTCGGTGACGCCAAGTTCTTCGGCTCGGTCCCGGGCGTCCTTGCGCCGGGTCAGTCGCTCAATCAGCCCGTCGTCGGCATCGCCTCATCACAGGATGGCCTTGGCTACTGGATGGTGGCGAGCGACGGCGGCATCTTCGCTTTTGGAGACGCGCACTTCTGGGGCTCAATGGGTGGCATGCACCTCAACAAGCCGGTCGTCGGCATGGTGGGGAACACCTTGGGTGGGTACTGGCTCGTCGCCAGCGACGGTGGCATCTTCTCGTTCGATGCCACGTTCTATGGCTCGCTCGGGGGCATCTCTCTCGTCTCACCGGTGACGGGGATCGCCACCACCTCCAACGGCGCCGGTTACTGGATGGTGGCGGGAGACGGCGGGGTGTTCGCATACGGAGACGCACCCTTCTGGGGCTCTCCCGCCTGACACGAGCGTCTCTCTGAGGTATGAAGAATGTAAGGGGTCACCCCCTTGTGATCGGCGCGGCCAGTCGTTGCAGGAAGTCATACGCGGCGTACTTGTACGAGTCGCTGACCGTCGGAACGTCGAAGGTGGAATGGATGAAGTGGTCGATGGTGCCGCCAAAGTGCAGCACAGCCTGTCCCAGGTGGATCAGCTCAGTCGCACCCTCGCCGACGATGTGGACACCCAAGAGACGCCGGTCGTCGCGCCGAGCCAGAAGCTTGACCATCCCCTCGACGGCTCCGGCAATGGCAGCTCGGCTGTTGTCCTTGAACCAAGCGATCCCGATTTCGTAGTCGAGGCCCCGCTCTCGGGCCTGTTCTTCGGTTTCGCCCACCATGGCGCACTCGGGAATTGAATACACCCCGAAGGGCGTCACCGGATCGACAGTCTGCTTGAAAGGAATGTCCATCGCGTAGCAGGCGGCCACCCTTCCCTGTTCCATGCCGACCGATGCAAGTGCTGGTGGTCCGATCACGTCGCCCGCGGCAATAATTCCCGGGGCGGTCGTCTGATAGCGGTCGTCGACGATGATTCGCCCCCGGTCATCGACCTCCACGCCACCCTCCGCCAGACCCAGTGCCTCGGTATTGCCGATCCGGCCTGCGGCGAACACGATCTTCTCGGGTCGGATCGTCTTGCCGTCCGAGATCTTGACGCAAAGTCCCTCGGCATCGCGTGTCACTGAGTCCACGGACGTCTCGGAGAGGACTCGCATCCCGTATGTCCGGAAGTAGCGCAGCAGGAGAGCAGACGCACCCGCATCGAGGAATGGAAGGAGCCTTGATCCCCGATCGATGACGGTGACCTCGGCACCCAAGGCCAAGAAGATCGAGGCGTACTCGCACGCCACCGCTCCGCCGCCCACGACAACCAAGCTTCGGAGGGGGCGATCCAACTCGCGGGCGGTATCCGAGTCGAGGACGTCGGGATCTTCGAACGGAATACCAGGGGGACGAAAGGGACGAGATCCGGGCGCGAGCAGTATGGAATCACCGCGGAGGATGCGTGCGTTCCCGCCATCAGGCGGAGTGACTATCAGAGTACGTTCCGGTCCAAGACGGGCGGAACCTGCCACAAGTTCGATCTCGTGGCGACGGAGATTCTCACGAACCGCCTCACTCATTTTCGCCTCGACATCGGCTGCTCGAGACCGAAGCAGGTGAATCACGGCCCGCGGATCAAGGTCGAGACTGACACCGTAAACCTCGTGGCGCGTGAATCCCGTCAGGTAGAGAGCTGCCTCGCGGATCGCCTTTGTCGCGATCGCGCTGGCAACCATCGCTCCGCCCAGACACGGGGAACGATCCACCACAGCGACCCTCTTGCCAAAGTATGCCGCTTGGACGGCAGCCTTCTCGCCGGCCGGACCGGACCCGACGACCAGAAGGTCGAACTGTCTCCCTGTACCCGTATTCACCTCAGGCAGTCTGCCTTGTGTGAGCGGCTTGACGGGAGCAAATCGGGTATTGCCACCGCGCCGATCGACGTCACGGCGGGTCCCTGACCGGCCCGCCGGCTCGGGGTCACTCTGCCCGCAGGAGGATCGAGGTGCGCGTCCGGGCGGCGACCCGGCCCGGGAGCAGAGCGACCAGGTTGGCGAAGACCACCGCCCCGAGGGCGACCGCGACAATCGAGAGGGTGGGCACGGTCGGATGGGGTACGGCCGAGATGCCGTCGGCGAACAACGTCCACAACCAGCGTCCCAGGGCGATGCCGATAGGGATGCCGACAACGACCCCGATGACCGCCGCCACCGACGACTGCCAGGCCACCGAGGCGGCGATCTGTCCCTGGGTGAATCCCAGCGCCTTCAGGAGGGCGAACTGGCGCCGGCGCTGGCGGACCGATGCGACCAACGTGAGCCCGAGCGCGCCGATCGCCCCGGCGGCCAGGACGGCGGCGAGGAGCGCGGGGGTGGCGCTGACGCTGTGGGTGTCGGCGATCTCGGCCGGGCGCAGCGCGTCGACCACCCCGCCGATCGGTGCATCGGGATCCGACGACCGGTTGAGCACCGTCGTGACGCGGTCGAGAGAGCGCAGGGCGGCGGCCTGCGTCACACCGGGACGGACGGTGATGAACACCGCCATGGGGCCGGCGACGGCTGCGCCCTGCTGGTTGAGGTCGGTCGCCGAGAAGAGCGAGGTGGCGACGACCGCGCCGGTCCCCATTTGGAGCGAGGGATCACCCGATCCGCCGATGGTGGGCAGCGTCGCTGTCCCGACGATGCGCAGGTGGATCTTGGTGTGGCCGTCGGTGTCCGCCACGACGGTGTCGCCGAGGTGTTTGTGCAACGAGGCCAGTGTTGCCGGCCCCAGCACGATCTGAGACGCGTCCTCTGGCGCATGTCCGGAGAGCATGGAGGGGCGCACGGCGGCGTCCGGGCGCATGGCCAGCGCGGGCGGGGACTGCCCGTCCAGGTCGATCGACTCGAAGTAGGCCCCGGCCCAGTGGGCCACGTCGGGATCGTGGTTGAGGAGCGCCGCCGTCTCGGCCGCCGGCAGGTTCTCGGCAGCGGAGAAGCCGGCCAACAGGGCGAAGTTCCAGTTCCAGCCGTAGAGAGGTGGTTGCGAGACGAGGGCATTCAGGCTCGACGCGAACGTGAGCGAGGTCACGATGACCGTGACGGCGACCACGGCACCGAGCAGGGCCGAGCGCAACGGGGCCGCGTCGCGCCCCGAGCGCGAGCCCAGCGCGGAGCGGATGCCCAAGGCTGCGCTCGGGGGCAGGCCGGCCGCGAGTGCGGCGCGGTGCCAGGCGGGATCCCGGTCGGGGAGCACCGCCCTCGCGGCCAACCGGTGTGGCGCCACCCGGTAGGCGATGACCAGCGCCGCCACCGTGAGCGCCACGACGAACAAGAGGAACCCAAACCCGAGGACGGTCCAGTCGAAGGACACGCCAACGTCGGGGTAGACGGGCCGCACGGGACCGATCGGGGCCAGGGGGGACAGTCCGAGGGCGACCCCCACGGCCAGGACCGACCCGGCCGCAATGGCGCCCAGGACGCCGAGAACCCCGTCGGCCACGACCATGGCCGGCCCTGCTCCCAGGGCGCGCACGATCGCGGCCTCGGGCGCGTTGCGCCGGATTAGCCGACTGATCACCTGTCCGCTGATCACGAGCGCGGCGAGGGCCGCGATGAGCCCGAAGACGCCGAGCGCGATGGCGTCGGGTCGGATGGCGCGCTCGGCTTTGGCGACGTAGGGAGCGTTCGTTCTCGCTCCACCCACCGGACCCAGCTGAGGGATGACCTTGTTGACGGCAGAGACAACGGCGGCTTGGTGGGCAAGTCCTCCGTCGAGGTGGAATGAGACGTAGGAGTAGTAGGCGCAACACGTCTGGAGCCGCGCCGTCAGCGCGGGGGTGGCGACGGCGATCTGGTTGCCGAGTGCGGCGTCGTCGTCCTGGACGACCTGGGGAGCCCACTCGACGATCCCCACGAGTCTGAGGGGGACGATGAGGTGGGGCTTGTCCTTCGGGTAGCCGGCAAAATTCGGCGAGCTGGCCTGCGCGTCGGTGAAGAAGGCCACGCGCAGGGTCGACCCGAGGTGCAACCCGTACTCCTCGGCGGCCCCCGCGGACATGACCATCTCGTCCAGGCGGGCCGGATCGCCCATCCGGCCCTGGAGCACCTTCACCCTGTCCGTGGCGTAGTACTCGGCGGCGCTGCCGGTGCTGCCCTCGAGAGCGGGCGGTGCCTCGCCCGGGACGCCACCCGTGGGCCTCTTTCCCAGAACCTGCAGGGTCCCGTCGAAGCCGACGACGGTGACCGCTCGCTCGACGTGGGGGACTCGGGCCACGGCCGCGGTCACCTTCGCCGAGTACCCCGTCCCCGTGATCGGGGCGAACTCCATGAACGTCTGCACGTCGGAAGGGTTGGTGCTCGCCAGGTAGATCGGGAAGGAGGACTGGGTGCGACGGGCACCGGCGACCGCCGCGAGGGCGACGCCCCCCACGAGGCCGATGAGCACGACCAACGTGAGATACCCGGCCCAGCGCCGGCGGAAGGTGGCCCGGAACCGGTAGGAGGCCTCGCGCATCACCGCTCGGACCACAGTGACCCTCCTGCTCCTCGGGCGCGGTCCTCGGAACCGGCCAACCAGCAACGTCTGCCGGTTCGGCTCCAGTGTCGCCCAGCAGGCGGAGGCCACCAAGGTTGCTAGCGCGCCTTCGGGACCTCGTGCTAGCACCCGGGCGCGCCGGGCGAGTCATGCGTTGACGGTGAGCCGGCCTGTAGGCGGGATTCTGCTACATGGAGAAGGCTGATTGCGTGGGGGAGTGCCCCATCCTGTGACCTGCGGTTTCATGACTGAGCCATCTGACGTGCCTGCGCTGAGGGATCGCGCGTTAGTAATGCGTTAGTAATGCGACTGGCCGACAGGGCGCAATCCCGGGCCTGTGGGAGGACCGGATGGTCCGGGCGTGTGGTCGGTGACATAAACCGACGGGTTCGGCTGATGGCACGCGGTTGTTTGACGCCGGCTGGCGGCACGCTGTAGCCGTGCTCCGGTGGCTCGTCAGGAAGATGACGCCGCGGCGGTCATCCAGGCCCGCTCAGAGCCCTGAGGCCGCACCGGACGTCAAAACGGGGTGTTACCCCACCGCATCCTTATCCTGACCCCGCATCCACGCGGCCAGATCGTCATCGAGGATGCGAACCAACCGCCCAACGCGTCGAGCGCGGAGTCGCCCTTCGGCAATCTCCTTACGGATGGACCACTCGCTGATGCCAACCCTTTGGGCCGCGGCGGGAACCGTGAACCAACGAGGGAGTCGCGTCACGCTCATCGTCAAGCAACGTATCGGTTGACGAGTGATTCATGTCAAGAGGACGGGCCCAGAAAGTCGCGACATCTTTCGACTAACCAGGTAACAAGTTGGACCTCCCGAATGGATTGGCTCATCCAATCACTTGCAGCGAGAAGACAACTTTGCTCACCAACAAGCGCGAAGATGATCGACATGAAAGATGTGCGCCGCCCGTTGACAGAGGTCACTCCTTACCGCCACAGTCAGCTCGCGTCGCGTGCCCTCATCGCGTGCACACGTAGTTCACATCGGAATGACAAAGGAGTCAGACGCATGTTCAATAGGGATCGCACAGAGGTTGAGTCTGAGTACCGGGACGCGGTTCAGGAAGCGTTCAAGGACCTGGACGGGTTGCTGAACGGATTCGGGGCCGCGGTGATAGTCCGCCTACACGGCGCCCAGGGCTACGGTCTTGAAATGGGCAACTGCAGTATCCTGGGCTTGGGAGAAGCCGTTCGGGTCATAGGGCGAGCGCATTTCGATCGGGCCGAGGATTGGCTAGAGGAGCTGTGGGTTTTGTTCTCGGACAAAAAACACTTCGTGGCCGGACGCGCGCTCGTCGCCGAGCGGTCGCGGACCTCATAGAACCTCGTCTCCGTGGTGCCCGACACGGTGTGGTGGCGGAACTACGTCGAGGCAACTGAGATGTGGTTGGTTCAGTATCGTCTCATGGCTCCGACTTGCGGCTTGGTCCGTCAGTTCCATCGCCGGCACCGCGAATAAGTATTGGGTCCAATCCGTCTGCGAGCAGGCCGCGTCGGATTGAACTGGCTAGGTCATTGAGGCAGCCACCTAATCCACATATCTCGACCCACAGCGTGCTTACGCTATGAGCCCCTTGGACGACATGTTCAGTATGGGCGACGAATCGAGGTGCTTCATGGAGCAGCGGTTTTATAGAGTCCGCGAGGTGGCAGAGCTGTTGGCCATCAGCCGGACGTCGGCTTACTCGCTGGTACGGAACGGACAGCTCCCGGCCGTGGAAGTAGCCGGCACGATGCGCGTTCCGCGCGACGCCGCCGAGCGGTTTGTGGAACGACTGATGAGTGGCGCCGCGTCGTAGCCCCTAAACGCGACGAGGACCGCCCTGAACGGCGGTCCTCGGCATTGCATTCCAAACACAACCCGGCGAAGTCATGAAGGAGTAACGACACATGCAGTCTAGCGCAGTTACGTGGGATACACCGTTAGCGGAGCCGCCTGGCCCCGATGATTTACCGGAGCTTCAGTCCGACCAGGTCTTGATGATGGTCTTCGACTTCCGCTACCCGGAGCGGTCGACGCTCGCGGACTTCTGGGCTGTCGCGTATGACCTGGACTACCCATGGCCTTCAGTCCAGAGGGAGTTGAAGCGGATCGGGTTGAATCTGTCGAACTCGGTGAAGAACGGTTCGGCTCACGACGCCGTCCTCGGAGAGGATGTCCCAATAACTCTAAAGAGGGATCAACCCTATAGAGCTATTGGGACAAAGCTTGAACGTTGGCGGCGAATCATGGCAGAGCTGAAACGCGACGAGGAGACCCTTGGGGGCAGCTCCAAGCGATGCGACAACGGCGTTGGTGCGCTACTGGCCGACCGATCCCACCCGACGGTCGGACGGGACATGCAGCTTCCCTGCAAGCGTCGCCTGTGCCCCTCCTGTGGGCCGAGAGGCCGAACCCGTAGCAAGGAGAAGATGCTGAAGGACTTCGGGCGGGGGCGAGTGAATGTTGTCGTTCTCGACGATGGCGGAGAGGAGTGGGAAGCCTTCCACAAGACCCACATCGAGCGCGGCGGAGCGAGCTACCACCGAATCCCAGCACCCGAGGGGAAGGCGGTCGTGTTCACCACCGCCGATGTTGGGGAGCAGGTCGAGAACATTGAAGAGGTGATCGACGCGGTTCTCGACCTGCAACCGTGCGATGGTCGACGGAGGCGGTTCTCGCAGGACTGGAAAGAGCTTCGAGCGAAGCGGTGGAAGCTTGTCGGCAGGACCCGGATGGCCCAAGAGGATCGGAAGGCGGTATACGAGGACGAAGGCTTGAACCCAACCGAGGTCCGCGGAACCACACCCGAGGCCGTACTCAGCGCGTACGACGTCCGGTTGCCGGCGGATGGGCCAGAACTCGACCACCTGAAGGAGCGACTGGATATGGCACCTCCACAGGTTGAGGGTTGGTGAGCGTTTGGCCGACGATGCGTGTCCCGTCCCCAGACCGCCCTAGAAGCCATCCACGCCGTCGCGATCCCGCGGTCGGTCCACTCCCACCTCACCAACCGTGAGCGGCCCCTGAGAGGCTCGGATATGCGGTTGCGTTGCTGTGGCCGCGATGGCTCCTTGCCGGTCGCCACCAGGATGATGAGTACCAGCAAGCACCTCACCTGACTCATCCATTTCCGGTCACAACCTTGACGGCGTCAAGGTCCCTGCACAATACAGACCCCCGAGGCAATATCCCTTGACGCGTAGGTGCGGTCAACGGTCGCGAAGAGAGTGGTCGGAAGCGGAAATGATGGGCTGGGAAGGGGATGCACGCGTTGTCCCCGCGTTGTCGCGCGAGAGACCTAACGCGTCGCGCGTTGCAACTTGGCTCTCGCTCGTCGCCCCGGCCGGTGTACCCCCCGATGCTGAGGGCCTGGGGAAGACCCTGCGCCCGTCCACTGCCTGACAAAGCAGCGGGCCCAAGGGCCCGCGGGAGGCGGCTTGTTACCCCATGTCAGCGGCTGGGCGGACATCCGTCGGCTGGGGCGGGCCGATGGGCCGTCCCCGAACCGGCAGCGAGGGGACAGGGGCGATCCGAGTGGGCGGTCTGCGAGGCCGGGATGAGTTAGTCGTTATCGTCCCCACTTTGTGGGCGCTCGGTAGCTGGACAAGAGAACGCTGGGAAATGGATAGCCTCAGCCGTCGTCTCGTCGTCCTAGAAGCCCGTGGCGGCAATGATCGAACCGTTCAGGGGCGTTCCTGCCATGCCGCCGTCGTTGGGTGCATCGCCGTAGTTGTCCACGGTCCCGTTCGCTGAGGCGATCCAGTAGCCGCCGCCGTCTGACGTGGTGAAGACGGCCGTGGCTGGGTCGAAGCCTCCAAAGGCGCCTGCTGCATCGCCCAAGTTGGCGGCGTTGCCGTAGTTGTACACAGTGCCGTTTGCCGTGAGGATCCAGTAGCCGCCACCGTTTGGAGTGCTCACGGCCGACGTCACCGGAGAGCCGGTGTTACCCGGTGCCCCGTCATAGGAAGCGTCGCCAAACGTGTAGACGGTCCCAGTCTGGGTTACGAGCCAGTATCCGTTGCCGCTGGCGTCAGGCATCACTGCGACGGCTGCGCCCGAGCAGCCTCCAATGCCTGGGCACGAACCGGCGAAACGGGCGTCACCGAAGGCGAACACCCCGCCATCACGCGCCACCATGAAGTACCCCCCGTCGTCGTTCGAGGGCACCATGCCGACGATGGGGGCATTGAGACTATTGGGCAGGCCCGAGCCGGCGGGGTTCAGGCCCAGTCCAGGAATAGAACCGTAGAACTGCGTGTCGCCAAAGCTGAAAACTCCACCATCAGAGGCATCGAGCCAGTAGCCGGCATCGTCTTTGGTCGGCACAATGCCGACGACGGGGCGCTGGAGCTTGAGGCTCCCCGTCGAGCCGTAGAACTGGGCCGAGCCGAAGCTGAAGATCCCGCCGTCTGAGCCAATGAGCCAATAGCCGTGACTGGAAGCGGTACCTGAAGAGGTGACGGGAGGCGGCGGGTTGTAGGTGAACTGGTCACTCGCGCTGATGGCCGAGGTGCCCGCGGGCGTGTTGACGGTCACCTCGACCGTCCCGGACCCGGCCGGCGAGGTGGCGGAGATCGAGGTGCCCGAGTCGACGGTGAAACTGGTGGCGGCGGTGGTGCCGAAATCGACCGCCGTGGCCCCGGCCAGACACGACCCGGTGATGACTACTGAGGTACCTCCCGTGATCGGACCGGAGTTCGGGGTGACGGCGATGGGCCCAGAGGACAGGAATGTGAACTGGTCCGAGGGTGCGAGAGCCGAAGTGCCACCGGGAGTCGTCACTGTCACATCGACCGTGCCGCGAAGACCCACAGGAGCAGTGGCTGTGATCTCGGTGGAAGACACAACGGTGAATGAGGTGGCCGGATTGGTAGACCCGAAGTCCGCGGCAGTCGCTCCGTTGAAGCCGGTACCGGTAATGGTGACCAGGGTTCCGCAGGCAACCGATCCATCGGTCGGACTAAGAGAGGTAATGGTCGGTGGGGCGATGTAGGTGTACTCGTCATTGGGGCCGGTGGGCGAAGTGCCGCTCGCGGTCGTCACTGTCACATCGACCGTGCCCGCAGTATGGGGAGGTGCCATAACGGTAATGCTGCTCGGAGAGTCGATGGTGAATGACCCCGATGCAGCGGTACTGCCGAATTGAACCGACAGGACTGCGGCGCCCCAACCCGTGCCGGTAATCGTCACTGGCGTTCCACCCGAGATAGGACCCTGATTCGGACTCACCGAGGTCACCGACGGAAGACCGGTGTACGTGAACTGATCGGCCGGCGAGACCGGTGAGGCCCCGAAGGGCGGGCAGTTCACTGTCACATCGAACGTTCCCGCAGGACCCGCCGGAGCGGTGGCGACAATCTCTGTGGGGCTAATGAGTACGACGGCCGTCGCAGGGCTGTCTCCGAACATAACGATGCACGATGCGTTGAAGCCCGTCCCGGTGATCGTCACTGTCGTGCCACCAGCACTTGGGCCAGAGCTCGGAAACACGAACGCGACCGTGGGTGTTGAGTTCGCCGTGGCCGGCGCAACGCCGACGAAGGTGAGACCCAAACCTAGCGTGCCCAGCATCGCAGCAACCAGGACGCACAATTTCGCGGTGTCGCCCCAACTCCGCACACCGAGAGCTGACCGTCGCTTGGTCATGTCAAACCCCTCCGCCTCGAGAATGTACCGTGCTTGTCGAGAGGGTGCATGATCTATTCGCTGGACCGGGCATCGGCCAAAGGGTCCCCGACCGCACCCGATTGGGCCGGAATGAACCCGGATCAGTGGGACCCACCACACTGGCGGAATCCGTTCTTGATCATCATGGTCGTATCGCTAGTCGGGGCGATTCTCTGAGGACTCGTTGGCTCGCCTGGTCAGGGCACGACCAATGTTCCCGGAATCGCCGCTCAAAGCCAGGCTGGTTTCAGCGCGCGGGGCAACCAGTAGATGACACCGACACCGGCAAACCCACCCCGAAGGACATGTCCTGGCCCAAAGCCATCCTGTTGACGTCCTGGTCTTCGTCATCTTCCGGTGCTGGCCCTCGTGGGCTGGCTCGTGTTCGGGTCGGTCAACAACCCCGACCCCGTAGGAGCAGGACCGGACTGGTGTGTGCCAAACGTAACCTGTTGAGCCGCATTACCCCGACCACATACCCCGGCAATCCACAACGTTGGGCTCGCACGACTATCCCCGTTGTGCGAAGTGGGGCATCCCTACCTGGTGTTCTGGACCGCACTGCGTCGGCCGACGCCAACCTGCTTGGCGCACACCCGTCAACGCGTCGAGGTGAGCGCAACAGGACCACACCCTCCACCATCGCTCTCCCTCGGGTGATTTCCATCGTCGCGTGTACGTGGTCGGCTCGGCGCAGTGGGTGGCTTGGAGATTGTGGTCGTACACCACGGCCCAGCACTGTCCCGGCTCGCCGGTGAACGCCTGGGCGTAGCGGTCGCCGGGGGCGGGCATGGCCATCGCTCCATAATCGCGCCGGAGCGATGCGCACGTCAGTGGGCAACATCACTGTCGAACTCGCCGACAGGCGCCATTCCCGGGGTTGGCGTACCGCGACGGCCGGCCCAGGGCTGGCCTGATACACCCCACTCGTACCCTTCGGCCATGAACCCAGTCATTCCCACGACTACCAGCACGACCAGCCCAACCCAGGGGGCGAACCTGATCGTCACCCACGCCTTTCATCTGGCGGACGCGGAAGTGGCCGTGGGGGGTCTGATCGCCATCACCTTCGTTGTCATCTGTGCCGTTGTCCGGCGCGTGATCGGGCGCTGGCGCTGATGGAACTCATCATCGCCCAGGGGAAGTTGCGCAGGGTCCGCTGAATGTGTCGCGAGGGCGCCGAACGCCGTGGGAAAATGTCGACGTGGAAGACAGCCCTGGCGAGCGTCTCTTCGCCGCCTACCTCCGTCAGCGCCGGCTCGCGTCTCAACGTGAGCCTTGGGTGGGAGGGCGCCGACCGGACTTCCTGGTCGAGCATCCCGACGGGAACTTCGCGGCCGAGGTCTACGAGCCCGAGCTGCACCTTCCACCAGGTAGCGGGTCTTTCGACTCCTACCCGGCGCTGCGGCGAGCCTTCCAGGGCCGGAAGGCCGACCAGGTAAAAGCGATGCGCGAGGCAGGCGTGCCCTGCGTCCTGGTGCTGGCCCGCACGAATGCTGACATCCAGTTCGGGCCCGAGACGGTGGCCGGCTCCATGTTCGGCAACATTGGTGTGCGGTGGCGCCTCAATGATCCCGATGCTGAGCCTCAGACGATCTTCAGGGCCGGGGGACGTGTCCAGCCGGCGCGGAACCGCGGCGTGAGTGCCGTCGCAATCTTGGAGAGCTTCAATCCGACCTGGCATCGTGCCGAGGAGGCTGTGACGGCACGCCTCGGCGAGGGAATGAAGTGGCATTCCGGCATCCCGCACGGAGCCGTGGTGCGCGAGGGAGCCGCCATCGTCCGCGCGACCGAAGAGGTCTATAAGCACATGACCGCCACCGGCGACTACATCCCCGACGCCAGGGTCGCCAAGCTGACCGTTCTGCATAATCCGTATGCCACGTATCCTCTTGAGCTGGACGTTCTCGACGGTGCGCACGACGTCCAGTGGGCCCGGATCACCACGGCAGCGGGAGAAGTCGGCTACGGCCCCGCGAAGTGGGGTCGCTTGGTCACCGGGCATGCCGCGTGATCGGACGATAGTGCCTCAGTTCGGTTTGTCGCCGGTCTGTGTACTCGGGGCGGGATTCTCGAAGGCGATCTCTCTTGAGATGCCGACCATTGACCAACTCGGAGAAGGCTGCCGCCCATACCTCGAAGCAGCCGGATATGGAGACCGGATGCCACCCAGATTCACCAACGGTTACTTCGAGCAATGGATGTCACGGCTGGCTACCGATCAGCCCGACTATTCCGCGGCCACCAACGCTGAGAACAGGGGACTGTTTGCTCGTGCGAGTGAGTCGATAGCGCGAGTACTCGACAGCGCCCAGCGAAGGGTGCTTCTGGGGCAGTGTCCGACATGGTTGCCCGCTCTCGTGAGTTGGTTCCATCTGTTTCAGAGCACGGTCATCACGTTCAACTACGACAATCTCATCGAGTACGTCGTGATGACCGAAGACCTTCAAGGATCGGACGGAGCTGAACTAACACGCGTTCGCCAGATCGACATTCTTGGCGAGTTACCGCCTTATCCTCCACAGCCAGGCCGGCTCGCTGGACCTCTGGTGAAGACATTTCAGCTTCTCAAACTCCACGGCTCACTCGACTGGCGGTGGAGTCCAGGGGACGAGTCGGGTGCGACTCTCAACAGGCTCGATTTGACTGGCGAATGGGAACATCCGGGTCTTCCCGACCGCGAGGAGATTGCCCGACGGCTTCCTGGTCGTGAGCCGTTCATCATCCCGCCGACGGCAATCAAGTCGCCCTACTACACGAACCCTATTACGAGAGAGCTGTGGAACCGGGCGGCGACCGCACTGGACGCAACAAAGGTCATCATCTTGATCGGCTACTCCATGCCCATCACGGACCTCGTGTTCACGGCGATGCTGCGCGAGAAAGTGCATGCCGAGGTAACCGGCGCAGGTCGGCAGCAGTTCATTGTGGTCGATCTCAACCCCGAAGCGGTCAAAGAGAATCTCTTCAAGCTGGGCTACGAGCCGGTCCATATCGCTGCGGAGTTCGGTGGTGACTCATGCGTGGCCGACTTTGCGTCCGCCTGGACCGAGGACCCAACGAAACTTCGCGAGCTACTCGAATACAAGTAGGTCAGAGCGTTCCGGGATGACCAATGTGCAGTCGTCAGTGACGAGCTTCACCGCCTTGTAACGGGCCTGGGCAGGTCGCTGCCGTTCGTCCACACTGTCTCGCCCGAAACTGCGCCCCATCGTCGAAACCCTTGCAGTGCCGCTGACAAGCGCAGGTGCCGCGTAAGGCAGACCCGTACCCGCCACAATGGACCCGTGGCTCGACCTCCAACTCGCTCGACGGTGGCGGAAGCTACGGAGGCACTTCGGCGCCTCCTGGCCGCGATTGACGCCGGGGAGATAGATGCCGACGACCCAAGGGCGCGCGCACTCAGGCGGCGACTGGAGGGGGCGGTGGGGGCATGGGAGGAGATATCGGGAGGGAGTGAGGGGGGCCGGACTCCAAAAGAACGGTGACCGTGTGATGCATGCCCCATACCGAATCAGGCACTCTTGGGATGGCCGATTTATAGCTCCGGGATGATTCATCGGTAAGCAGATCGGGCGGCGGTTATACAATCGCGATCGTATGTCGCCTACCAGGCACTACAGAACGACCACGTATGGCCCGGACGGCAAGCGGCGCGTAACCCGCACCATGGTGGAGAGCCGCAGCCGATGGTCGTTGATGAGCGGGCCGCTTCAGAGTGACGAAGACAAACGCAACCTCTTCATCTTGGTTGCCATCGTCGCGTCACTCTGTTGGCCATTTCTGCTTTCGATCCCGAACGGGGATAAGTGGACTCTTGCCGTTGCCTGGTGGGTGTTCCTCATCTTGGGCGTGTTGGTCTTCGGCCTGATCGTGAGGGATCGCGACGCTCGCTCGTCTCAAGTCGATGGCCACAAGTCACCTGCATCCATGGACATAAATGGTCTCCCGCGTGCGCGTGCAGCCGATCCCGCTAACCCGAGAGCAAAGGTTGATGGCTTCGAACTGCATGTGTTGCAGGGTCGCGACGATGGTAAGGGGACCGCGTTGTTGGTGGCCCCAGACGGCTCCGTGAGTGCACTCGGGTGGAAGAGCAACCGCCTCCCTGCGTTTCAATGTGTGACGCCACCGGACCCGAAGATAAAGGGCTCCCTTAGTGCGTTCCGTGTCCAACTGCCACTTCCCCTAACGAACCATGAAGAGGCTGAGTCGTATCTACGCGCTTTGTTGCCCCTTCTGGATGCCCACTTGAAGGAAACGTCGACGCCACGGGAGCAGGCGCAGCATGGAGAACCGGTGCGGTCAGCACCGGAAAAACGGCGGGAGCATGCGACAGCACCGAGTTTCATCGCAGATGAGCTGACGAAGTTGGCGCAGCTCCGAGACTCCGGCGTCTTGTCAGGGGATGAATTCATGAGGCTAAAGGCGGGACTGATCCAAGACCCAACAGGCGGGACCTCGGCTTAGTTCTCATGTCCGTCCCGGTGAGTGTGGATTGTGGACAGCCACGCGAGGTGTACAGAAAACGGTCGTTTACTGTACACTGGCGGCGTGCCCTCTCCCCCCTTTCGTTCCAGATCGGGCGCCGCCAAGCGTGACGCGGGAGGCCATCGTGGGGGTCAGGTGGTTGGCTACGTGCGGGTCTCGACCGAGGAGCAGGCGACCTCAGGGCTCGGTCTCGACGCCCAGCGCGCCGCCATCACCGAGGAGTGCCAGCGGCGGGGTTGGGGGCTGGTCGAGGTCTTCGAGGACTCCGGCGCGAGTGGCAAGAGCATGGTCGGTCGACCGGCCCTGCAAGATTCCCTAGACGCCGTCAGGAGCCACCGGGCGGGCGCGCTGGTCGTTGCCAAGCTCGACCGGCTCTCTCGGTCGCTACTCGACTTCGCCGCCCTCATGGAGAACGCTCGCACTGAGGGCTGGGCGCTCGTGATCTTGGACCTCGGGGTGGACACAACCACGCCGTCGGGGGAGATGATCGCCAACGTCATGGCTACCTTCGCCCAGTTCGAGCGGCGAATGATCGGTCAGCGAACCAAAGATGCGCTCGCGATCAAGATAAGCCAGGGGGTCAAGCTGGGCCGGCCGCGGTCGGTGGGAGACGACGTGGTGAAGCGCATCCGACGTGATCGCAAGGCCGGCAAGTCACTACGCGCCATCGCGGACCGATTGAACGAGGATGGGGTGCCAACGGGCCACGGGGGAGCCAAGTGGCACGCCTCGACAGTGCGCGCGGTACTGGGGGAGATGACCAGGCCGGCAACGCCGTCAGCGTGACGGCCATACGGGTGACTGGTCATTCTGCGGCGAGCAAGCCTGGAACTATCACCGCGTCAACCCTTCTGACCGCCGCATGAGCGGCGATCTGAGACGATCAGATGCATTCCGGCAACTGAGGTCGGGCACTCCCTGAATGATTCTTTACCTTGTGGGACCTAGTGGAGCAGGTAAGTCCAATGCGATGAAGGCCATTGGGGCGTCGCGTCTATCGGTTCGGCGGGTCAGCCTGGACGCAGAGTGCGCCGGCCACGAGTTCGAGTGGGGCGTAGTCGGTCCAGTCCTCCGACGGATTCATGCTGAGACGCGGCCCGAAGATCATGTCGTTGTGGATGTGGGCGCCGCGACTCAGACCTTGCCGGAACTTGCCTCCTTATTCGTTGAGCGCGGGGTGGATGTCGTCTTGGTCACTGCACCTCCAGAGGAAGTCATCCTGCGACAACCGATTCGTGGCAGGGATATGGCCGAGTTCGTGTCTACGGAGTACACATCCCGAGAGCAGTTGTACTCACTGGCACGTAGGATCGTCGACGTGGCGGGCCTGGATAAGCAGGATTCGGGCGAGCGTGCGCTCGCCGCAATCATCGAACTGTTGGGCGTTTGCAACGAGTCCTGAGCACACCTCGCCTGACCCTCCTGGTAACTACAGGAGGGCCGAAAGGGGTTCGGGAATGCAACCTGGCAGGACGCTTCGCTCCGCCCCGCACCCTCTCTCCGACCAGGCTTCGCCTTCGTCTGAACCCTTCGGGTCCATCCGATTCGGCCGGATAGTGGATGCGAGCGAGCTGGCCGTTGTCTGTCACCTGCGAAGCGGGCGAGGATCACGGCCAAGGGAGGCGGTAGGTCCTTGTATGAAGTCCGATCAACCGCACAAGGTGTTGCATCCCGGCTTCTGCGTCCGGGTGCCCCTCACTCGCCCGTCGTCGACGCCGACCCATGATGTACGCGACCAGGTCGGCCATCTGAACTCCGGCGTTCAGCGCGTGAGCTCACAAAGTGGAGAGAGTCGATGATGGTCGTTAGTCGTCGACCGGGAACCTCGCCCGTACTCCAAGACTGGAGATCCGCCACCATCCTGATGGCCCGGACCTCTTGTTCTTTCGATTCGTCGGCGACCAGCACTTTGTTCTTGCCCCCAAGCAAGTCGACCTTCTCTAAGCTTGCAATTAAACCCCCACCATCCGGTCAAGCGGCCTTCTTGACCACCGGATAGCGCGGTCGCGGCCCTCTCTGGGTGCCCTTGGGGCGTCCGGGACCCGGAGTGTCGGATTTCGGTGCACTGGCCGGAGTCCCAAGAGTTACACGAAGTCGACGAAACCCTCTGCGCACACGCGCTGGGGTCAGTTTTGCCGGCTCGCAGGGACGCTCCCACGGCAGCCGTACGTCGTCGACGAGTCCTTGTGCGATTCGCAACTGGGTGTAGGCAGCCACGATCAACCACGTCCAGCGGTCGGCCTGTTCGGGCATGCACAGCGAGGGCGCCGTCCAGCCCAAAGTGTTCTTGGCGAATCGGAAGGTGTGCTCGAGATCGAAACGGTGCAGATAGGACCGGAAGCACAGGTCGAGATCGGGCTCGCCCGGACCCGACCACCACAGCCACAACGTCTTCTTCACTCGTCCGTCGCGTTTGGGAAGGTGCTCGACGTCGACGCGGATCACGCTGCCGCGCACGATTGGTGGTGCGCCCTCGCTCTTGGCCCAACGCCCTCGACCAATGAGGCGAGGGTGGAGCCCGTGCCAGGCGCGCACGCGCACCTTGCCGTAGCGAGGGTCCTCGGTGCGGTACTCGGCGTCGGGTCGCCGGTGCGTCTTGTCCTCCGAGCACTTCATGCGGCGCCCGTGGCGGGGAGGCCGCCCACCGGTGCCCTTCGGCCGATTGGGCCGCGCCGCCGGATCGTCGTAGAAGACCCGGTCCTCTCGGATGCGCACCAGCACCTGGGCCTCGGTGTCGTCCAACCCATGGCTGAGGGCGATGGGGTCATAACCGGCGTCGAAGACGAAGAGGGGGACCGCTCGGTCCTCTCGGAGCAGTGCCACCAGGGCTTTGACCTGCGCGATCGTCGCCTCGGTGGCATCGGCTCCGGGCGCAATGCGCAGCGCGTCGAGCGGCGCGGTCCAACTGTTTGGCTCGAAGCTGAGCTGGGCGATCCACTGATAGCTCCAGCCCGCCACGATCGGCTGGCCGGCCGAGTGCTTCGACGCCGAGTAGTAGAAACCCCGCTCGGGGCTGCACTCGGCGTCGCAGCGCTCCCAGGTCGAGGCGTCGACGGCGAAGACGGCCGGCCACTCACGCGGGCGATGTGCCACGAGTGCGGCCCGCAGCGCCCCCTCGTCGATCTCACCCAAAGAGAGAGCCTTGTAGAGGCTGCCGTGGGAGCGCCGGAAGATCGGCTCCAAGCTGAGGGAGGGCACCGATCCCACGGCCCCCGAGGCGTCCAAGAGCGCGTCGGCGAGTTCGAAAAGGGCATCGGACCACTTGACGAAGGTGCCGTAGATCTGGCTTCGGACGGACTTGAGCTCGTGCACCTGCTCGGCGTGGGTTCGCTTCGTCATACCCGTTAGTATTGACTACTATCGGATCACCGGAGGTGGATGGCCCCCGTCGGCGAGAATGGAGCTCGATGCCTCGAGCGAAGAAGAAGACCCTGGACGATTACGAACGCCGCTACCACGATCTGCTCGAGGCGCTCGCCGACATCGGCTTCGTCCGCTCGGGGAGCGTGGCGCCGCGTTACAACTACTGCGGCAAGGCGAACTGCCGCTGCCACGGTGATCCGCCCGAGCCCCATGGCCCGTACTTGCAGTGGACCGCGAAGGTCGACGGCAAGACCGTGAACCGTCGACTCAGTCCAGAGGAGGCCGAGCTCTATCGCGAGTGGATCGCCAACGACAGGCGACTACGGGCGATGCTCGACGAGCTGCGTACGGTGGCCGCAGAGGCGACCGATCTCATCATCGAGGAGCGTCGCCGAGCTGAAGCGGAGGTTTAATTACAAGCTAAGAGGAACTGCAATGCCAGGAGATAGGCACTCGCGTCCCAGGCTCCGTTGTAGCGTTGGTGTAGGCGCTCTCGGTTGATGGTGGAGTGGGCCAGGTCAATGTCGTGAGTCTCAAGGAGGTCGATGACCGCCTTGTAGGCAGCCAGTCGGTCCGCATGTGACGTCGCGGACCAAGGCCCGGTTCCATTCCACAGCTCATGCCCGTGGAACTCGAAGTCGGCCGGACACCAGCCAAGATGAGCCATAGCCAGATCGCGCACGCTTCGCGCTAAAGGCTGCACCTGATCTTCGTCGACGATGGCGGCAACCAACGTCAAGGAAGGCTGCCTCCGCAGACTGGCCCCTACAGAGCCCGTCTCGTCGATGTAGACAAACCTCGCCACCCGCTCAGCTTTCCAGATGGCCTCACTCCCGCGTTCGTGGGGTCAGATGCAGGGACACGCTCGCGTTCTGGAGGCCATCGCTGGCCTCTCAGCGGCGCCCGCCTCGCCGGCTGGTGCGCCGATTGGGCCGCGGGCTCGATACCCGGAGCCGCCGAGTGCGTCGGCACCCGTAGCTCGGCTGTTTCTTCGCCAGCATCTGGCGGTAGATGCGGCACTCGCGGCACGGACACTTCGACCTGTTGTGCGTGGAACGCATCGCAAGGTCCTCTCTGGGACCGGCGACGAGTCCACGAGCCGGGACTCACTCAGCCATCCGAAGACCCTCACTGGGGCCACCCGCCGCGCCTTCGCGCTCCGAGCCGGAGTAATCCGATACTACCGAGACGTACCCTGCAAGGGTGACCACTGCCGCTCGAACCGCCACGATCACGCTCGATACCTGCTGCGTAAGCGCGTTGGCGAACCCCAGCCCCACGGATGATCCGAACGAGGTGTGGGCGTTACAGACGTTCGTGCGGAAGTTCGAGGAAGGCACAGTCCAGCTCCAGCTCGCGGCCGCATACGAGGATGACGTAGAGCGTGACCCCAGCGATGAGCGCCGCCGTGGCCGCGTCGCCTGGGAGCAGTCGCTCCCGCCCATCCCGCGAGTAGCCGGTGTGTTCCGCTTCGACGTCTCACGCCTCGACGATCCTCTGACCGTGCTCGGTGGAGATCGTCAGGCGGAGCTGGACAAGTTGCTTCGGGGACTCCTGGAACCCAACCGTCAGAGTCAGGCGAACCTCGACGAGCGGGTCGGCGACCGTGACGCCCTGGCGCAGCTCATCTCGGATGTGGATCACCTGATCGCGCACGACTGGTCCGGCGCCGACTGGTTCGCCACGATGGACGGTGGCATCCTTGCCAAGCGGACCGAACTTGCCGAGTTGGGGATCGCGGTCGGGCTCCCAACACTGATCCTGGTTTCGCTCTAACCCTTGTTCTTGCGCTCAGGTGGCCCCTCACGTTTCGGCGGGCTAGAAGTAAGCCATGGAGAGCGGATTCCCTCATCGAACACGCGCTACGCCGATGGACGAACTCGGCGCCGGCATCGAGTTTTGGCGTACCCGCCCACTCTGGCCGGCCGATTTTCACAACGCCGAATATCGGGTTTGGGCTACGGAGAATGTGGAGGGTGACTTCGCCGATAGTTGGTGGATTCCATTTCGGCGTCGACTCAATGACTGGATCGCAATCCGACCCGCCACTTACGCGGACGTTACCGAACGATTCGTTGCCCGCCGAGAGGCATTGGTCGAGGCGTGGGCGACCTCATGCGTGCCATGCCGACCTCTGGACATCACTGAAGTTAGTTGGGAGCAGATTGCTCCGTTCGTCGAGCTTGTAGGCGAGATCAAACCGATGAAGACCGTTCCGTCGCCCGTGTTTACCTCCAAGTTCTGCCACTTCCTCCTCCCCAAGGTGTTTCCCGTGGTCGACAACGAAGGCTCGGGTAACCGTTGGCCGCGCTATGAGCAGTACTTCACACATGTCCAAGCAGTTTGGGCAGGTACGCCTGAAGACACCCGCGTCGAGTTGGAGACCGCAATGGCCGCGGCAGTGACTAAAGGTGGGGCGCCGGTCAACCCGGAGTTTCCAATGGTCAATAAGATTGTCGAGCTGCGGCTAATCGGACGCCAGCATCCCGCATCGCGCTAGTAGAAGTGGCAGGGCTGTCCGTGGCCTCGGCAGCGCCTTTCAACTCGGACGTCGGCCTACGGCCGAACGGTCCTCGACCTCAGCCGCCTCCGGCGGCTATCTCGGACCCGAGTGCAACCTCGGCTGGGCCCTCACCGCCCGGCAGCACCGGGTTGCTTCTCCCGCGGGTACGGCGTGGTGTAGTAGATGTTTGCGGGGTGACGAGAGATTGGCGGGTCCTCTTGAGCGTTGTGGCAGTGGCGGCGTGCGCCTCATTCGCACTCGGAGGGTGCTCCAGTGGAGTCGGAATCCCCGTCACACTGACCCCCACCTCGAACGACGTCCTGAGTCAATCGGGTGTGTCCTGCAATCAGAACGGCGCGCAAGTTACGGCCAACGGCACTCTCACGAATATCTCCAATGGGGCGTCCGTTTCTGCGTCCGCTGACCTGACTCTCTTTGATACCTCAGGGAATGAGTTGGGGCATCGGTATTCGGCATCAAAGCAGCTTCAACCCGGCGACTCATACGGTTGGCATATGTCGGCGTATGTGGGCGGCGCAAAAGTCGGGGAGTGCAGGGTTCAGTTTCTCGCTTTTGCGGGTCTTCCATAAGCTGAATGGGCGGGGGGACACGGCCCGGGGCGCGCGGTACGGGTGGAGGCGGGGGTCAGAACGCCGCCAGCGCGTCTCGCGGATACCCCTCAATCCGTCGAAGTGCCCGGAAGCTGGCGGTCGTACACCTGGCCCAACACGTCCGGGCAACCCCGGCGATTCGCCTAGCACTTTCTTCCGGTCGGCGAGTACCCGGTCCCAGGGACTCCCTGACCGTTGAGTACTTGACAGCTTGTCAGGACGTAAGCGTCCGTACTTGTTGACCAGGAATAGATGTTGTCGGTCGTGGTGCCCTGAGCGTAGTTCGGCTGATAGTTGTTGATCGGCAACACAATCTGCTCATAGCCGCTCGGCGTCGACTGTAAATATGGATCGGAGTTCGACCCAAACGCCCCACTCGTCAGAGTCCCGAAGTCGTTGATCCCGTCCGGCGTGACCCGAATAATGAGGATCTGACCCCCATGGGCACCCTCGACGATTGGCATGAGGGCGTTACCGGACTTGTCGACAGTGAAATGGAGCCCGTCAGTAGGCGCTGGCGACAAGATCGGGGCGCCTGATGGCGCTCTCCAGATCACTTGCTGACTGTCGCCGATCAGATAGAACCGCACTTGAGAGTTGTCGGAATAGGACCTGGTATCGGGCAGCCGCACGGCAACGAGCGAAGCCGGACCGGAGCGCGACGAAAGTCCGCTCACCATGTCGATGATCCGACACCCGCCACACGATGGGATATCGGCCAGAGCATCGGTTCTTGTCAGCGGCGGTGCAGATGGTTTAGTGGAAGGCTCCGACCGGCCCATGTATGCGATTCCAACCGCAACACCGCCGAGAAGAACGATGACGGCACCAACGAAAACTGCCACCCGCGGTCTGAACAGAGAGCTTGCCCACCCGAAATGGCGCTCGGAAGTCTCCGAATATGCCGGGACCGCTGTGGGTTGCTCCATTCCAACCGTCTCAGGATCAACGCCTTTGTCGTGAACATCCTGAAGTGATGGCAGATGTAACGCCTTGTGCTCTTGAGGTTCACCACAGCGCCGACAAAAGGAATCTCCCGCCAACATTCCGTGGCCGTTAGAACAAACGTCTGTCGGACACGCTTGGCCACACCGGCGGCAGAAGTTCTCGTCTATCGGCATCTGATGGCCGTTGACGCAATACATTGTGTCGATTGAAGTCACTTATTCGTCAAGCATTGAGATGTAGATTTATCGACCAACCGTTGGACTCCATCTCTGCATGGCTGTACTGGGGCCCGTCGTGACCGTCGATGCTCACGCCGTAGAACGCGGAGTCGGGCACTCCGTTGAGAGAAAAAGCAAACTTGCATCCACCTTGGCTTCCCGCCACTGCGATTCCTTCTCCTAATATCCCAAGTGCCAAGGTGGACCCAGATCCATTGGTGATGGTGACCTGATCACCGCCGGCCTCGCTGCCATACGCGGGAGGTACGTAGCAGGGTTGTCCCTCTGAGGTTTGATCAAACAAGGTGGGGAACCAGACGGTAAAGCTTCCATCAACCGTGTGATTCGCAGTTCCAGCAATCGTATGGTTCGCAGTTCCAGCAGATCCGTTCGCAGTGTTACCGCCCGAGTGACGAGTCACTATCACGGCGCCAGCGATTCCAGCAGCGACGATCACTATCAATATCCCCACGATGAGGCGAATCGGCCTGGATTGCGAGTGCGGGTGAGTCCCACTCTCACTGAGTGGATACTTCGGTTGGCTCGGCTCCGGGACGATCGCGGAGATTCCGGTGTCCGCCCTGCGGACTGGGCGACCACATTGGAAGCAGAAGAGATCCTTCCCATCAAGTTTCGACCCGCATCCCGTACAGAAGCACTCTTCCGACGTAGCGGACGCGGCCGGATTGTCATGTCCGGGGTCCATCGGCTCAACCATGTGAGCCGATGGCGCTGTTGATAAGTGTCGCAGTATCGGTCACGGCCGGACTATTTGTCGGTACGGCCACAGGTCCGCTCATTCTGACGACTGACAAAGTCCACACCTGCGATTCGCCCCGCGAGCACGTAGGAACCCTTCCCACTTCCGGTCCTCCGTTCACCCTCTGCCTAGATGGGACTGTAGCGACAGATCGCCCATCGCTCAACAGGCAAGTATCAAAGTATCGGGATTTCAGATATACCGTTAGATCCGGCTCGATACTGGGGTGGCCCGCACCACGTATCTACCCGAAACCGAACTGCTGAAGGAGTTGCTTCGCGAGTTCCGTGAGCGCGCTGGCTATCGCCAGGTTGACGTGGCACGGCAGATTGACCGTCCACAGTCATTCGTGAGCGAGTACGAGGCGGGACAGCGTCGGCTGGACCTCGTCGAGCTGCGAGAGGTGTGCCTGGCGTGCGGGACGACTCTGAGGAAGCTGGTGAATGAGTTCGAGCGCCGGCTTCAGCAGTCCTCTTGACCAGCCCACCCGGCGCCCTCCCCAGGTCTAATCATCCTCCGGCGCGAAGAAGTCTGGGTCCCGCTCCTCGATCCACGCGGCAAGGGCATCGGCCATCGCTTCGAGTTCCTCGTCTGTTGAATCCGCCTCAACGCGAAGTACGACGCGATCCGCGTGGGATTCGGATGGAGTGGCAGGCGTGCGCCGTTCAGGTTCCATTGCGGTGACCTCCTCATCGAACCTGGCATTGCCACCGTGCCCGAAGGTCGGTTGGCGGAGCGTCAATGGGCCAGGACCCTCGACTCCTCTGGATGGGTACTTAGTCAGGCTAGCTGATCACTGCCAAGATCGGCTGCTACCAGTTGATTCCCCGGCCGACGTTTGGAACGTACAAGTCGGGACCGCAGATAGCACAAAGCGTCGAGTGAAGTGCCTGCGACGAATCGGTCGCCGCCTCGTAACTAACTCGTCCTCGATGCATGAGATCGTTTCGATGTTTCCGCGCAACGCTCATCGACGAATAAAGGGACTCTGGCACCCTTCCAGACGTGAGGAGAAGCTCCAATCTGGCTGCGGTTGAATATGAGCGTGGATCGGAAAGGCGCTTCCGTCGGTCCAATGCCAGCGTTGCCAGGAACTCGGACCACAGGTTATCTACGTACTGCTCGATGATGACCCATCCGTCGACCATCGCCTCTGCCCATTGGTCGCGGGAATACAAGAAGTACGCGCCGGCCACGAAGGCCGGAAGGGTCGGAGAGATGGCTGTAAGCATCCTCGCTCGGTCAACGGAGAAATCCGTTGTGTCAATCGGGTCGTACTGGAGCGAACCGACCAGCAGGTGAGGAGCCGAGATCAGAGCCGTTGCGCGAGCGATATTTCGCTCGCCATTCGTCGCCTGTTTGCTGGACTTGATCAGCCCGATTCCATTGATCAAGCGACCAGCCGCAATGAACCCAGGTGCTGCCGGTTCGGAGACGAAGCCGTTGAGACAAAGCTCACAGATGATCACGTTGAAGGCCGCTGCCACTTTCTGCTCGTATTCGGCCTTGTCGGAAAACGCGGCGATGGAAAGCCTGAGGTGCTCGTCCGCAATGCGGGGAAGATCCGCTGGTGGGCGAACGAGCAGACCGCCATCACCCGTGAGAAGGACCTCGAAGTTATCAACTTGAACGGAATGGAACACCGCGGCGGCACCGATGGGGTCGGAAGGGCCTTCTGGAACGAGGAACCTCCCTGGCCATAGGTAGCACCCGATTACCAGTTCGCCCTGCGGGGGCTCTGCGAAGAAGGGTTGAAGTCGCGCATCCATGGCCTGTCTGATGATACGAGAATGTGCCGGACTCCCTTCTGATTCACATCAAGTTGAAGCTGAAACGTGGACTTGGTCACACGAACGACAGGACCACCACAACCGCGACGAGAACCACAACCACGCTCACACTTCCCACGACAACACGGTTCCACCGTATGGATGACCTGGCGGCATTCTTCCGTTCTTCCGGGGTCCCGGGTCGGTATGCGAGCATGCCTACGGCAAAAAGCAAACCCCCGGCGAACATGGCCACGATCCCAGCGTTGTACCGGTCATTCGCGGCACTACAACCAGAATCAATGGCCGTCAGAACCGACCCGCAAATGGTGTGATCGTTGCCGTTGACGACGAACAGGATGGCGCCAAGGATGCCGATGGCCACCCCTAGAGCAATGATCCACCGGGTGTCCCGCACGGTGAAAGAGGGTACTTCGGCGCGGTCGCTACCTGCCGGTATGGTGCGTCCATGACGGCCACAGAGATGATTGGTTTTCCCGACGCATTCATCCTTGGTTCGGGGTTCTCGAAGGCGATTTCTGACGTCATGCCGGTTACGCAAGAACTCGGGTTGCGAAGCATTCAGCGTTTGAAGGACGTGCACGCCCGTCTGCGTAAGGCCGATGGGTCACCGATGCTTCAAGATGACCATTCTGCCAACTGCGATGATTTGTCATGCGACGGATGGACACCACTTCCGACGTTCGCGTCTGGTGCCTTAAACTTTGAAGAATGGTTGTCGTCGTTGGCCGAGCCGCAACCGTTCCTGCTTCCGCCCGAAAATGCGCGCCGCCAAGCACTGTTCTCGGAACTGAGCGATTCGGTGTCTACCGTCCTTGACTGGGCCGAAACGGGCACCGTTGCGGGTAACCAACCAAATGACTGGCTCGTCCAACTCGTGGAGGACTGGCATGTCCATCGAACGCATGTCGTCACGTTCAACTACGACACTCTTATCGAATCTACGGTCGATTTCTTGAACATTCGTGATCCGGATACAAACGAGAGGATTAGACACTGGAACATCGGCCCGACCGTTGTACCCCGTTGGGACATAAGCACTTTCGGCGGCCTTCGGTATCCCGCGGGAAGATCGTTCCGATATTTGAAGTTGCACGGTTCGGCCCACTGGTATTGGGACGACGTAACCAAAGCCGCTGATTCGATCGTTCAAATCGGTTTGCGCCATGCGTGGAACAACCCGGCGGCGTTGTTTGAAGAGGCGGAACGAGAACACAGAGCATCGGGCAAGGTTCCGATGATCGTGCCGCCGGTGAGTGTAAAAAGCACATACTTTGGTAACCCGGTGATTCGCTACCTATGGCACTTGGCTTTTTCCGGACTGGGGATGGCGCGACGAGTGTTCGTGTTCGGCTATTCGCTACCGCCCGGCGACCTCCTGGTGCGAAACATGTTGGCCGAGGCCCTTTCGGACACGGAAGTGTGGGTGATCAACCGTGACCCGGAGGTCACGCAACATTTTAAAGACTTGAAACCCGGCAAGGTAAACGACGACTTCGGGAAGGGACGATGTGATCCGGCGGAGTTCGTGGCGGCCTATGTGGACTCGCATTCGGCCGTGTCGTAATTCTCTGTCGTCAGGCGGGCCGTAGCGCGTTCTAATCGTTCGCATCGCCGTCGCACGACCACACCCGGTGGACCTCGCCGGACGAGTCACGAACCGGCCACGCCGCGGTCGCCGGGCAGTGGGTGGGCTGGCCGAGCGGTTCCGGGATTGGGATTGGGCGGGAGATTCTTGCAGTTCCCGTCAGATGCGAACTAAGGCGTGTTCCCCGTTGAACCCGTCGATCCCGTGGAGCCTGTCGAGCCTGCGGGGGGGACGCCGCCGCTGCAATCTCCTGCCTGCGTTGCCCCATAAGTGGCCTGAGCGACTGTGTACTGATCACCCGCCGACGAGTCCAGTTGCTGTATCAGGTCAGTGCATGAGAAGGGCTGAAGCTTGAGATAAGCCTTGGCCGCTTGCACCGCCTCGTTATTCCAGTTCACGGTGAGGCTATCAACGGCGACGGTCGCATCGTTGACCGAATACCCAGAGCCGGCCGACGAATCCAGTTGATCAATGAGACCCTGTTGCGAAAACGGTGCCGTGCTCAGGTATTGCTTCGCTGCCTCAACTGCACTTTTCTGCTGCTGCGTCAGGCCGGGCACCGTGGTGGTGGGAGCGGTGGCGGGTGCCGCGGCATGGGTGGAGGCGGGGGTATGGGCGGCTGTGGCGTAGTAGCTCGCCACCTTCGCCTTGTACTTGGGGCACAGGATGGTCGTGGATTCCACGAGGACTGCCTTCTCGGACCCTTTGAGAATCTTCGCAAGCGACTTGACGCTCGTGCCCGATTTCAGGTCCTTGCACACGCCGTTCCCCAAGTTGATGATGGTTTTGTTAGAGACAGCCGACGCGTCAGGGTCCAGAAATCGGACAGCCTTCACGAACTTGTTCTGGGTCGAAGTCGCAGCGCCCGCCGGCATAGCCGACAACCCCACCCCGACGAGCACCACCGCACATATCGCCAACCGTGTGCGAATCTTCATGCATTCCACCTTTTGCCTCTCCAGCCACCGCGCTCCTATGCAGCGCCTGTTCTGGCTGCGAAACACTGCCATAAATGCACCCGCTCTGCTCCTTGTTGGTTGCCGAGCGCCGCAGACCAGACCCGACGACCACCGCCGCGGTAGGTTCGCTGTCATGCCGCTGCACGAGCCGGGAGAGCCATACGCCTCGGCGTTCATCGTGGACCCGGAACGGTGTTGGCGGGTCGTACACGACGCCAAGGGCCAGGCGGGCACCTGCCACGAGGCGACCACATGGACGGGCCGATGGCGCAGTCCTGGGAACGACGAAACGTGGTGGCGCGTTTGGAGCTGCGAGGCCCACCGGGACGGGTTGACGGGCCTACGGCGTTACCGCTGACTCGGGACTGGAGATGCCCGAGTTTTCAGTGAGATAATCGAATATATGGCGCTTATCTCTTGCCCCGAATGTGGTTCCGAAGTCTCGGACAAAGCGCCAACGTGCCCGAGATGTGGCGTGCCAATTGCGTCTGGACCAAAAGATGTGCTCATTCATTTCAAGAGGTCCGGACAGCTGTTGATGATCGGGTGCGAGGTCACATCTCGCGGGAAGCTAATTGCGAAGGGCAAGATGGGCGACACGCTCACCATTCCTTGCACGGAACCTATGCAAATCGAGGTCAGGGTCGGGAGCTGGATGGGACCGAAGCCGCTCATCGTGAGTCCTGGGGATCGGTACAACGCCAGGCCTCGGCGATTGAGTTACTACCTGGAAAAGGTTGACCACATCGCAGGTATTTGACAGCTAGATTCAATCGCCCTAGAGGGCAAGCAGTCAGCAATCTCGCAAGGGGGTTGGAATCGTGGCGCTCTTCGCATGTCCCGAATGCGGCAATCAGGTATCCGACCAGGCGCCTACATGTCCGAGATGCGGAGTGCCGATCTTCCGAGAGTCCAAGGTCGTCGTGTACGGCTACACACAGCAGTTCGTCGTCAACCCGAAGGTCAAGGTTTTCTGGAACGGTTCGTTGGTTGGATCAGTCAAAAAGGGTCAGCGCCTCGCCATCGACATTGATCGAGACGGGGAGGTCGTATTCAAGAGTTCCGTCCGATCAGCATCCGTACAGGTCCAAGCGGGTCATGTCACGAACATCAAGATTTCCTGGGACCGCATTACCGGCAAGATGATCCCCGAAGTGGTTGACGTGGTCACTCCTGGCCACTGACTGACTGGCGAGAATCCCCAAACTTGTTCTGCTGATGCTCCCCTTCCCGCGGTCGGGGACAGGGCGACGTGTCTTTTGGGATCGTGAAAAGCAAAAGCTGAGTCACATGGATGAGCCAGTGTTCGTGCCAGACTCGTAGCCGCTCAGAAGTCATCCTCATGTGTCCCGTCGCCAACGTGGAAGTGACGACCGTAAATCCGAAACACCACTGGAAGTCCGTTCCCCCGTCCTTCGAGTTTGGCTGCACCCGCTGCGCCGAACACCACCTCATCCATCTGGGCCGGTCAACGCCGAACGCCGAGTAGCAGCCCCGAAGTGCCTGCTTCGGTAGGGGCTAAGGGTCGGCCAGCTACGCCGCCCACTTGGCTTGCCAGAGGGACCAGCTTCGAGTCGTTAAGCGAGCTACGCCAACCTTTCTGTATGGAGTGACGGTGGAATCCACTCCAGTGTTGTGCTGGTGCCGCGGGCCCGTCTTCCGACTGGACGGTGTCGGGACAGAGGTCGCCGGGGGAGGGTGCATCAGGCTCACGGGGGTGAGAATCAAAGCGGCCCGGGCTTCGCTGAAAGCACCATTGACACGACGCTTTTCGATGCAATCCAGTCGCGGGTGTCAGGACAAATCCATCCCGCGACTTCTAGGAGAAAGGCGTGATCCCGGGCTAGGTCACGCGTGAAGATGGGCTCGTGGTGCGCGACTCGGTTCCTCAGGTAATAGAGCTGGTCCACCCGCGCCTCCACGCCTTGTCGGTTGACCGTTGACGGCTTACCTGGAAAGCCGCCCAGGATCGTGGGCCAGAGGCTTGCCTGATATTGCCTGCTGAGGAGATACCGCCAGAATCCAAAACTCAGCTCGGCCACTACGACGTCCTGGACCTCCGGGTTGCGCCCCCTGTTTGTTGCCCTTTCGATCGCCTCGTCCCGAGCGGCAAGGGCTTTATCCGAAAGGACCACATGGCGATACCACGGCTGGGCAGTTGAAACTGCCTGGAAGCGGGCCCGTAGCCTCTTGTCGATCGCATTGCGGAGGAGGACCTCAAACGCACCGAGATCATGGAAAAAGGCCGTTGCAACTGCCATGTTCCATTCGTAAAGGTCCAGTGTAAGGGCGGGATTGCCCTTTGCTGAGGTCTCGTAAGGAGCAAACCGAGCGGGGGTCAACCGTGCTCGCAAGATTTCGTAGATTTCCGGTGGCATAGTGATCCCGTCTCCGGTACGCTTTGTACTCGAAAACCCCGGGTCGATCCCTGCTCGCAAGAGCACATCGCCGGGGTTACGTCTTTCTCGGGCTTCTTTTTCGGGGGCCGTCTCGGTTTGTGGACCGGACGATGGGGTAGCCCAGATCGGCGGTGGGTTTTATGGGGACTGCTGCGCCACCGCCAGGTATCCCTCAATCGCCATGCCTTGGCCGACGAGCCGATCTTCGAGGGCCACTGCGGCCTCGACGGCCTTGTCGTCGGCGCCCTGGACATAGTGACTCAACATCACCTCGCGCGTGTGCCCCGACCTCCGGGCTGCTGTGTCCACGTCGATCCCCGCGGCCACCATCTGCGTCGAGCTGGTTCGGCGGAACGAGTGCGTGGTCACCTGTATCCCCAGCTTCTTGCCGAGGCGGCTGATCGCCTCGCCCAGTGCCTTGGCCCGCATCGGCGTGTCGCCGTCGTGCGACACGATCCACCCATCGCCGGCGCCGGCCTGCCGATTACGCCATCGCTCCAAGACGTCGACCGTGCGCAGCCCCAGGTGAACGGTCCGAACTCCTTCGATACTGCCGGTATCGGACTTGAGGTCGGCCAGGTACTGCCCACCCGTCCCCGGCACCCATTGGCGCTCAAAACGAAGCGTGCCCGCCCGTGGGTCGAAGTCCTCCCACCGCAGTCCGCACAGCTCGCCGCGCCTGCCGCCGAAGTAGGTGGCCAAAAAGATAGCCATGGCCAACGCCTCGTCGCCCTCGCCGCGGACCGTGCGTCCACCATCCAGCTCGAAGGTGCGCTCGACCGGGGTTGCCGCAACCTGGATCATGAGGTCGGCCTCGCCGGGCTCGATTCGCCGCTTGGGTGACTTCACCTTGTCGGGAGGCGTGGCGCGGAGGATGACGTTCTCGGACACCCGCTTCTTCTCGACAGCGAAGCTCATAGCGGCGACCAGGACTGCGTGGGTGTGGCGGATGGTGGCCGACTTGAGGTCCCGATCCGCTAGGTTCCCGTAGAACGCATCGACATCGTCGGGTGTGATCTCGTCCAACGTCTTGGAGCCGAAGTCGTCGGTAAGCCGCCGGCCGACGAAGTGGTAGGACTCGACAGTGGAGCGGGCCTTCCCGATCCGCTCTCTGCTGGTGGCGTAGTCCTCGACCAAGGCGCGCAACGTCCACTCGGACTTTGTCGGCGCGGGTGTCCTGACTTCGACCTTGAATGCTTCGAGCGCGGCTTCGGCCTCGCCCTTTCCGCCGTGCTTCTGGTGCTTGACGATCACGGTCTTGGATCGCTGGCTGCCTTCCACCGTGATCCTGAGGAGCACCTTCGTGGTGCTCAACCAGGTGATGGACCCGTCCCCGTTAGCCCGCTTAGCCACGGCGATGGCTGAGCCAGTTAGTAATGCGTAAGTATTCTCCCCTGTCTGCGGGACTCATATTTCGCAGTTTAGCAGGGATAATGACGGTGAGCCGGCCTGTAGGCGGGATTCTGTCCAGCTCCCGAGGGAGCCTGTGTGGCCATCCATCTCAGCGGCCTACCTGGGGAACCCTCCCTCTCGGGAGGCGGGCGAGCAGCCCATTTCCCACGCTTGGCCTTGCTCCGGGTGGGGTTTACCGAGCGATCGAGGTCACCCTCGATCCTGGTGCGCTCTTACCGCACCGTTTCACCCTTACCTGTGCGGGCCCGGAGGCCCGCCATCGGCGGTTTCCTTTCTGTGGCACTGTCCTGCGGGTCGCCCCGACTGGCCGTTAGCCAGCACCCTGCTCTGTGGAGTCCCGACCTTCCTCGACACGGTCCCGCAATGCGACCCGCGCCGCGGCCACCCGGCCGACTCACCGTCACCATCAATAGTGCCACCACCTGGCCCGGGAGGGTGACCAGACAGCGCCTCGGTAGGGTGTCCTCGATGCCCGGCGGCCCCCGTCAGCTGTTCGATCCCGAGGCTCCGGCTGAGGCCACCGCCTCGGATCTCCGGGCCGCGTCCGGCGGGGACCAGCCGGACAACCCGGAGGAGCGCCCGGGCGTCCACTCCATCGGTGGCGTCTACGAGCAGATCGAAGGCGCGCTCAACCAGGCTTTTCCCCGGAAAAGGCACCTCTGGGTCCGCGGCGAGATCCAATCCGTGTCGGAACATCGTTCGGGCCACCTCTACATGAGCCTGGTCGACCCCGAGGACGAGGGCGCCCGGCGCGACCGCGGCCGCGGTGGCGTGCCCACCCTCAACGTCACGTGTTGGCGCAGTTCGTGGGCGCCCCTCCGGCACGGCCTGGCCAAGCAGGGCATCGAGCTGACCGAGGGCATGGTGGTGGTCCTGCGTGGGGCGCTCGAGCTCTACCGGGCGAAGGGACAGGTCAGCCTGATCCTGGCGGACGTCGACGTGACCGCGTTGCTCGGGCGCCTGGCCGCGCAGCGGGCACAGCTGCTCCATACCCTCGAGTCCGAGGGCCTGCTCCGGCGCAACGCCGCGCTGCCTCTGCCCGAGGTCCCACTGCATGTCGGGCTCGTGGCCAGTCCCGGTACCGAGGGGTGCTCGGACTTCCTCGGTCAGCTCACCGGATCGGGGTTCGGGTTCCGGGTCTCGCATGTGCCGGTCGGCGTGCAGGGACCAGGTGCGCCGGCCTCCATCGCTCGCGCCCTCACGGCGCTCAGCCGGAGTGACTGCGACGTCATCGCCGTGGTGCGCGGCGGGGGCGCGCGGGCGGACCTCGCCGCTTTCGAGTCCGAGGTGGTGGCCCGGGCGATCGCGGGCGCGGCCAAGCCCGTCTTCACGGGCATCGGGCACACCGGGGACGAGACGGTGGCCGACATCGTGGCGGCGCGGGTGTGCATCACGCCGACCGAGTGCGGGCAGCAGATCGTGGAGGCCACGCGCCTCTGGTGGGCGGAGCACGTGGCAGAGCCGGCCACGCGGTTGGGCCGACGCGTCCCGACCTACCTCGCCGAAGCGCAGTCCCGTGACGCCCAGGCGCGTGGTCGGCTGACCGCGGCGGCACGGCAACAGCTCCGGGTGCACCGGGAGCGCCTGGCCCAGAAGGGGTCGTCTCTGGGGCGTGCGGCACCGGACCGCCTGGCCGGGAGTGCAGCGCGCCTCAGCGCCCACGCGGCGCGACTCGGGCCGTTGAGCCTCGGCCATCTCGGGCGTCAGAACGAGCGGGTGCAGTCGTGGCGCAGGCTGCTGGCCGCGTATGACGTCGACCGGCAGCTCGAGCGGGGGTACAGCCTCACGCTCACCACGGAGGGCCGGCTGGTGCGCAGCGCGGCCGATCTGGCCGAGCAGCAGGAGATCGTGACCCGCTTGGCCGACGGCACGGTGCGCAGCCGTGTGCAGGCCGTCGAGCACGGCGACAGCCCGAACGACGCCGCGCCGGACACCGCGCACGACGACGCGGGGAATGACACAGGAGGAACCGCATGACCGTCCCGGACGAACCGGTCCCGGTGGAGCAGCTCAGCTTCACGGAGGCGAGCCGCGAGCTCGATTCAATCGTGAACTTCTTCGAACAACGCGAGGTCGATGTGGACGTGCTCGTCGGCCGGCTGGAACGGGCGACAGCGCTGATCGACGAGCTCGACCAGCGCTTGCGCCGCACCCAGGCCCAGGTCGAGGAGCTGGTGCCCCGGCTCGACGCGCTCGGCGGCAACGAGCCAGGAGGAAACGACCATGGGTGATGGCACCGACGCCCCGAGCGGGAACGGCACGGACGACCGTCTGTACTTCCGCCAGTTGCTCTCCGGTCGTGACTTCGCGCGCGGCGACATGATGGCTCGTCAGATGGTCAACTTCGTCTACCTCATCGGCGACCGGGAGACCGGGGAGGCGGTGGCGGTCGACCCCGCCTACGCGGTGCAGGACCTGCTCGACATCCTGGCGGCCGACGGCATGCAGCTGACGGGGGTGCTGGGGACCCACTTCCACCCGGACCACCTCGGCGGTGAATTGGGGGGGTGGTCACTCGAGGGGATCAGCACCCTGCTCGAGAAGGTGCAGGTGCCGATCCACGTCCAGGCCGAGGAGGTGCCCTGGGTCGAGCGCACCACCGGCGTCGGCGGGACGGACCTGGTGGCTCACCACAGTGGTGACGCGTTGCAGGTGGGGCAGGTCTTGGTCGAGATGATCCATACGCCGGGACACACGCCGGGAAGCCAATGCTTCCTGGTCGACGGCCGTCTCGTGGCCGGCGACACACTCTTCCTGGAGGGCTGTGGCCGGACGGACTTCCCGGGCTCGGATCCATTGGCCATGTACGAGTCCATCCACACCCGGCTGGCCCGCGTCCCCGACGAGGCGATCTTGTTCCCCGGCCATCTCTACTCGCAGGATCCCTCGCAGAGCATGGGTGAGACGCGGCGCTGGAATTACGTGTTCCGGCCTCGTTCCGCCCAGGAGTGGATGGCGATGTTCGGCTCATGAGCCCGAACGAGGATTTGACCGCGGACAGCACCGTTCTGGTCGTGGGCGCGTCGCTCGCCGGCTGGCGAGCGGTCGAGACCCTACGCGCCGAGGGCTTCCATGGCTCCATCACGCTGGTCGGCGAGGAACTGCACCTGCCCTACGACCGGCCACCCCTTTCGAAGCAGGTGTTGGCCGGGACGTGGCCTCCCGAAAAGGCGGTGTTGGCGGACAAGCGACGTTCCGACGAGCACCGTGTGCACGAGGTCCTCGGTTGTCGCGCGGTCCGCCTCGATTCGGGCACCAGAAAGCTCGAGCTCCAGGACGGCACCGTGCTCCACGGCGACGCCATCGTCATCGCCACCGGCGCACGGCCCCGCACCCTGCCGGAGACAGGGGAGCTGGGGCAGCATGACGGGTTGTTCACCCTGCGCACGCTCGATGACTCCCTCGCTCTCCGCGCCGCTGTCACGGCGGTGGAGGCGGCCAGGGTCGTGGTCATCGGTGCCGGCTTCATCGGGGCCGAGGTCGCGTCCACCTGCGCCGATCTGGGGTGCCGCGTCACCGTCCTCGAGGCGCTGGACGTTCCGCTCCGCAACGTGCTCGGTTCCACCATCGGCTCGCACTTTGCCTCGTTGCACACATCGCACGGCGTCGATCTGCGCACCGGAGTCGGCGTACAGCGCGTCCGCCGAGCCGGCACGGGCACCCGCAACGGCACCGGCACCGGCATCAGCACGGGCGAGGCGGGCACCTCGTCCGGGCTCGTGATCGAACTCGACGGCGGTGAGACGTTTGCTGCAGACGTCGTCGTGGTTGGCATCGGCGTGCTCCCGACGACGGACTGGCTCTCGGATTCAGGGCTGACGATCGACAACGGTGTGGTGTGTGACGACCGCCTCTTTGCGGCGGACGGCATCGTGGCTGCGGGGGACATCGCGCGGTGGCACTGGCGACGCAATGACGGAGAGGAGCAGATCCGGATCGAACATTGGCAGGTCGCGGCAGAGGCCGGTGTGGCCGCGGCGCGCAGCCTGCTGGCCGGACGGGCCGACGCGCCGGCGTTCACGCCGGTGCCCTATTTCTGGTCGGATCAGTACGGCATCCGGCTGCAGGTGCTGGGGAGCCCGCGCGGCAGCGACGAAGTCCACATCGCCGACGGATCGCCCGAGGAGGGGAAGTTCCTCGCACTCTTCGGCCGGGGCGACCGCTTGCGCGCCGTCATGGGTATCGGCAAACCCAGGCAACTGATGGGATTCCGGCCGCTCCTGCAGCAGGGCAGCAGTTGGAGCGACGCGCTGGCTCACGCGCCCTGACGGTCGCTCCCCAGCCCGGCCGGCGCCGGCAGTTCGCGCAGGGTTCGCACAACCAGACCCAAAGAGGCGGTAAATAGGGCCACTCGGCCCTAACGGACGGCGCGACCTCGGCGTATTTTTCCGTTGAGTAGATCGTAGGGAAGGGGGTCGCTCGGGTGGCGAGATCTCCTTCTGGGGAGGGCGAAAGCCCCCTCAGAAGGAGATGCCCGAGAGCTCCGGAATGGTGCCCTCGGCCTTGCCCCTGGCCGCCAGCCAGCGTTCGCGCGACGCGAATCGTTGCGCGTCACCGCCCTGCGGTTCCACCGTCTTGCGGGGCGAGAACGTCTGAGCGAGCTCGGCGGTGCTGGCATAGGTGCCGATCGCCAACCCGGCCAGGAGACCCGCTCCCAGGGTCGTCGCCTCTACGACGGGGGAGATCTCGACAGGGCGCCCGATGGCGTCGGCCAGAGCTTGCACGAACACGTCGTTCTCGGTCATACCGCCATCGATCCGGAGTACACCGATGGGGAACCCGCTGTCGCGCTCGCTGGCCTCGACCAGATCGGCTCCCCGGTGCGCCACGCCTTCGAGTACGGCCCGCACGATCGCAGGGCGGCCCGAGCCGCGGGTGATTCCGACAAGGGTGCCGCGTGCGCCGAAGTCCCAGACTGGTGTCCCCAATCCGAGCAGGGCCGGGACGAACCAGACGTCGCCCGTCGTCGTGCACCGGGCCGCTACCGTCTCCGACTCCTGCGAGGTCGCGATGATGCCGAGGTCGTCGCGGAGCCATTCGATGGATGTGCCGGCGGACAGCATCACCGCTTCGGTGCCCCACGTTGGCTGGCCCTCGACACGGAACGCGACGATCGGGAAGGTGCCGGCGTCACCCCGGGTCATGGCCCCCGGCTCGCTCCCCGGGCCGACACACTGGTCGAGCATGCCGCCGGTCCCGAACGTGGCCTTGGCCAGACCGGGCAGCGTGCAGCCCTGGCCGACCAGGGACGCTTGCTGGTCCCCGGCCATCCCGCAGATGGGCGGCGCACCCGGCAGGGCGGCCGCGGTCCCCAGCGAGCCGGCCGAGTCGACGATCGTCGGCATCATCGGTAAGGGGATGCGCAGCCTCTGCAGGAGCGGCGCATCCCAGTCAAGGGCTGAGTTGACCAGTGCCGTCACGGCGGCGTTGGTGGCATCGGTCACGTGCAGCGCGTCGCCCCCGCCGCCCGCGCCTCCGGAGAGGATCCAGGCGACCCAGCTGTCGACGGTCCCGAAGCAGAGGTCCCCGCGCTCGGCTCGGGCCCGCTCGGGATCGACCTCGTCGAGAATGGCCATCACCTTGGTGGCGGACGCGTTGGGCGCCAGCCGTATCCCCTCGGACTGCAGGACCAGGCAGGTCCCGACCGTCCGCAGATCCTGCCAACCGATGCCGGGCGCAAGTGGCGTGCCGGTGGCGCGCTCCCAAACGATGGTCGACGCCCGTTGGTTGGCGATCCCCACCGCTGCCACCGAACCGGCGTCCTCGAGTGCGGCCCGGGCGACGTGCAGGACGGCGCCGGCCATGCGCGCCGCGTCGAATTCCACCAGGCCGGGGGCTGGCGAGTCGGGCAAGAGGGCGACGCGGTGCTCGTGTTCGACGGTGGCGTCCGGTCGCACGATGGCGGCGCGGACGCCCGAGGTACCGACGTCGACGACCAGAATGCTCCCGCCGCCCTTGCTCATGCCCAGGGCGCCGGTCCAAATGGCGACTCGAGTCCGAACTTGCCCGGGTTGAGGATGCCGTTGGGATCGAAGGTCGCCTTGAGCCCGCGCAGGACTTCGAACCCGGAGCCCAGGGCCCGGGGCAGGAAGCGGGAGCGGTTGAGCCCGATGCCGTGGTGGTGGCTGATGGCCGCCCCGTGCGCCAGGGTGGCGTCGGTGACAATGTCCCAGGCCTGCCGGTAGTAGTGCTCCCGCCATTCGGCGTCGCCTTCGGGCCCGCGCCCGCCGAACGTGAAGTAGAGGCACGCGCCGTCCGGATAGGCGTGGGACTGGTGAGCTGACGCGGCCAGCGTGCCGTCGATCCCCTTGAGCGCGCCGATGACGTCGTCGAAGAGGCCGGGCAGCGCCGACCACGGACCAGCGACCTCGGCCGTGTCGACAACGATGCCGGCCCGCCACAGAGGCGCCAGCGCGGAGACGTCGTTGCGGTGTCCCAACCAACGCTCGACCAGGCCGACGTCGAGCGCGTGCGCGCCTGCCTCGCTCGAGCACTCCGCGTCGACGATCTGGAGCGTGCCGGCGAGGAGGTCGGGATCCGCCTCGTCGAGCACGATGAGGACGTTGGTGTCCCCGTGTTCGAAGTTCCGGTCCGATTCCGCCTCGTCGTAAAGGCGCAGGACGGCCGGCGTTGCGCCGCGCCGGAGCATCTTGCGGCACGCGTCGAGGCCGGCGGCGAAGCTCGTGAAGCCGAAGGCGCGGCGCTCCTGTGCCGGTGGCAGCGGATGGATGCGGAGTCGGGCCTCGGTGATGACGCCGAGTGTCCCCTCGCTGCCGACGAAGAGCTGCGTCAGGTTGGGCCCGGTGGCGGCCCGGGGGCCCTTGCCCTCGGTGTGCACGATGCGACCGTCGGCCAGCACCACCTCGAGACCGATCACCATGTCCTCGATCTTCCCGTAGCGGGTCGAGTACTGCCCGGCGCCGCGACAGGCCAGCCAGCCGCCCACGGTCGACAGGTCCATGGACTGCGGCCAGTGCCCGAGGGTGTAGCCCTCTCCGACCTCGCCCAGCGCGGCCTCAAGATCCGGCCCGAACGTGCCGGCGCGCACGTCCGCCGTGAGTGAGGTCTCATCGACCTCGCGCACACCGTCGAGCGCGGTGAGGTCGAGGGCCACGCCGCCGTGCACCGGAATCGAACCCCCGGAGACGCCGCTGCGGCCGGCGGCGGGCGTCACCGGCACACCGGCTTCGTTACAGGCCGCCAGCACGGCGGAGACCTCTGCGGTCGAAGAGGGGCGGACTACTATCGCTGGGCGCTGGGGAACGCCGCCCTCGGCCGCCCAGCCGATGGCGAGCGGCCACCAGTCGCGGCCGGCCTCGGCCCGGGCGCCGTCGTCGCGGACGACCTCGGCACCACTGGCGACGAGGCGATCGAGCAGTGCCTCGGGAACCTCGACGACGCGCGCACCGAGTCGATCGGACACCTCGGCCGAAGCCGCGTCGATCGGGGTCACCGGCGTGGGCTCGGTCATGGGAGGTCGAGCCCGGCGGTCAGCAGGTCCTTCTGGCACGCCTGGGTGAACCGGGCCACCTGCTCGCGCGCCTCGTCCTCGTCCCAGCCCATGTCCGGGGCGATGAGCGTGGCCACCGCGGGGGCCGCATCCATGGTGGGCTGGGCCCGCTGGATCATGGCCCGCGTGCGCCGCGACAGCACATCGTCGAGGGTGCCCGCCATCTCCTCCCGGGCCGCGTACAGCACCTCGGCGCCGGTGTACGGCAGCCCAGGGATCATGGGCTCGAGCAGTTCGGGGCGCCCGTCCGCCAGTGCGAGGACATCGCCCGAGGCTGTGCCGTAGCGCCCGAGGAGACGCGCGTGCGGCAGGGCCAGCGTGACGGGGTCGCGGGTCTTGGTGGTGGCGTCCATGAGCGGCAGGGACTTGGTGATGCAGCGCCGCCGGCGTGGTGACTCGCCGAGGCGGGTGACGACCACGTCGACCGTGTCCTGCGCCATCCTGCGGTAGGTCGTGAGCTTGCCGCCCGTCACGGTCACCACCCCGTGACTCGACGTGGCGACCGTATGACGGCGCGAGAGGTCGGCGGTGCGCTCCGACACGTGCCCGCCCTTGGCCGGAGGAGCGAGGAGCGGCCGCAGTCCGGCCCACACGCCAGTGACGTCGGCCCGGGTGAGGTGCGAGGTCGTGATGGCGTTGGCGGCGTCCAAGAGGTAGTCGACGTCGTCGGGCGTGCACGTGGGATCGTCGAGCGGGCCCGTGTAGTCGGTGTCGGTGGTGCCGAGATAGACGAGATCGGTCTCGGGCCACGACACGACGAAGATGGAACGCTTGTCCTTGGGGACAGGGATGACCGCCGCGATGTCGCAGGGCAGCCGGGACGCCGGCACGGTCACATGGACGCCCTTGGCCGGCCGGATGGCATGGGGATCCCGTCCCTCGTCGAGAGCACGCACGGCGTCGGCCCAGACGCCCGAGGCGTTCACCACGATCCGGGCGCGGATAGGGAACTCCGAGGTCTCGTCGTCGGGCACCGGGCGGACGACGGCGCCGTCGACGGTCCCGTCCGAGCCCGTGGAGAGGCGGACGACCGGGGTGTAGTTGGCCACCACCGCCCCGAACTCGAATGCCGCCGTGCGCGCCACGGCGAGGGTGAGACGGGCGTCGTCGGCGCGGGCGTCGAAGTAGAGGAACCCGGCGACGAGGTGGTCGGTACTGAGCGTGGGGAGGTGCGCCAGTGCCTCCTTCTTGGTGACCTCGCGGTGTCGTTCCCCGATGCGCCAGCCGCCCGTGAGGTCGTACATCCACAAGGCGGTGGCGTACGAGCGCGCCACGGTCTTCGAGACCACGCCATCGCGTCCGAAGAGCGGGATGAGGAAGGGGAGCGGGCTGACCAGGTGCGGCGCATTGTTGAGCAGGCGCTGTCGTTCGGTCAGGTTCTCATAGACGAGGCGGAACTCGCGTTGCTGCAAATAGCGGATGCCACCGTGGATCATCTTGGACGACTTGGACGAGGTCCCCGACGCGAAGTCGCCCTTCTCCACCAGGGCCGTTCGCAGGCCGCGGCTGGCGGCATCGAGCGCGACCCCGACGCCGGTGATCCCACCCCCCACGACCAGCACGTCGAACTCCTCGTCGGCGAGGCGTCGCAACGCGTCGGCGCGGCGAAAGGGGTGCACCGAGCAAGCCTGCCACATCCTCCACGGCGCCAGACCTGGGTCGTCGGTGCACGTGGCGCGAGCGTGCAGGGGGACCGCTGCGAACACCGGCCCCCACTTCGCACTCGCCGGACATAGGGTCCCGTCGTGCCGCCCGCGTCCGACGATCCCTGGGACTCCTACGCGCGCACGGTGGTGGACATCTCGTCTCCGCGGGGAGTCACACTCCGCGTCCGGGTCGCCCCCGTTGCGGACGAAGCAGGTTGGCCCTGGCCCGATGGTCGGACCGTGCACGTGCTCACCGCCTGGGATCCCGGTCCCGAGCGGCCGGGCCCGGTGGCCAACCGCGTTCGTCAGGCCGCCCTCGAATCAGATCTGCTGGCCCTGGGCTTCCCGCTCTTCGCCGCGACCGGGGTCGATCCGGCAACGGGACGGCGCGAGGAGGGGGTGGCCGTGCGTGGCGCCCCCGAATCCGAGATCTTGGCCCTGGGCGCCCGCTACGGCCAGGACGCCGTGTTCGCCTGGACGCCGCAGGAGTGGGCTGTCGTGGCCTGCCCGGGCGGGCGTCGCCTGGCCTCGGGTTGGTCGCTCGAGGCCTGTTCAACCGGGATTTTGCTTCAGGCGAGCCCCTGACGTGCCGATTTGATGCACGAAAAGGCAAAAGGCGGCACGAGGTGTGCCTGCGTCGCCGCGGGGGGAGACCATGGAGCATTTCGAAGAAAGCGGGGATGAGGGCGCACTCGACGCCGAGCTGGAACTCGGTTCGGACCCCGAGGACCTCTGGCGCAGCCTCATCGCGGACGAGGAGCATCCCCGGTACTGGTCCGAGAGCGTGTGGTCCAACGACGCCGAGGACGCCTGCGAGGCGGGCGCACTTCTGTTCTTGGACCGGGACGCGGAAAGGGAGCTCTGCAACGAGCTCCGCCTGGTCGAGCTCTGGGACGTCTGCGAGAGCGGCTGCCTGGCCATGCACGAGTTCTTCGAGCTTTCCGCCCTCATCACCCAGGTGCAGGGCCTGCCGGGTTCCCTCTGCGCCGACTGCAAGATGCTGGGCCGTCCCAACGTGAGCCCGAACTGGGCCTTGGCCACGACGACGTTGTGCCGGGGCGCACCTCCGTTTCCGTTTGGGCCATGCCCGCATAGACGGAGGCGCCGGCCGCTAGCCGAGAACCGCCCGCGACGCCGCGGGCGGGGCAGAATGGCGGCGTGACGTTGGCCGCCCGTGTCTTCGCCGCCTCCCACCTGACCGGCACGTTCGTGCTGCGCTCGGGGCGCACGGCCGACCACTACTTCGACAAGTACCGCTTCGAGTCCGATCCTGCGCTCTTGCGCGACATCGTCGAGGCGCTGGTGCCGCTCGTTCCCGCCGGAACCGAGGGTCTCGCCGGTCTGGAGCTCGGCGGGGTGCCCCTGGCGACCATGTTGTCCTCCGTGACGGGAGTGCCGGCGTACTTCGTGCGCAAGCAGCCCAAGAAGTACGGCACCGAGCAGATCTGCGAAGGGGGCGCGGTGGCAGGCCGCCGTCTCGTGATCGTCGAGGACGTCGTGACGACCGGAGGGCAGATCGTGCTCTCGGCCCAGGATCTCCGTTCCGAGGGGGCGGTGGTGGAGCACGCCGTGTGCGTCATCGACCGCGAAGGCGGCGGCTCCGACGTGGTGGCCGCCGAGGGGATGACCCTGCACGCCCTCTTCACCATGCGCGACCTCGAGGATTCGGCAGGCTGAAGCGCGGCGCCGGGTCTCCCCGCCCGGATGGTGAGCTGGTTTCAACAACGATTGTCAAAAAGGTCCGTGCTCCCGCTAGGGTGGCGGCGCCATGCAGTCACCCGACGCGTTGACCGATCTCTTCCGTGCCCACGGGCGCAAGATCACCGCGCAGCGCCAGTGCATCTTCAAGGCCCTCGAAGGTGACGTCACCCATCCCTCGGCGGAGCGGGTGTACGAGCAGGTGCGCCGGGAGATGCCCAACGTCTCGCTCAAGACCGTCTACCAGACGCTCAACGACCTGGCCGATCTGGGGGCGATCGCCGTGCTCGACGTCGGGACGGGCTCGGCCCGCTTCGATCCCAACGTCGAGACGACGCACCATCACCTCGTGTGCCGCGCCTGCGGCAAGGTGCGCGACGTGGCGGCGGACTTCCCGGGGCTCCGGGTGTCCCGGCGGGCCACCCAGGGCTTCGAGGTGGACAGCGCCGAGGTCGTCTTCCGCGGCCTCTGCGACGAATGCAAAGGATCTCAGCAGGACCAGCAGTAGCCACCACAACACGACAAGAAAGAAAGGGCACGAATCCACCATGCCAGCACTGAAGGGCTCGAAGACCGAGGCCAACCTGAAGGAAGCGTTCGCCGGCGAGAGCCAGGCCAACCGCCGCTACCTCTACTTCGCCCAGAAGGCCGACGTCGAGGGCTACCCCGACGTGGCGGCGCTGTTCCGCTCGGTCGCCGAGGGCGAGACCGGCCACGCCTTCGGGCACTTCGACTTCCTCAAGGAGGTGGGCGACCCGGTGACCGGCGTGCCCGTCGGCGCCACCGAGGACAACCTCAAGTCGGCGATTGAGGGCGAGACCTACGAGTACACCGAGATGTACCCCGGGTTCGCCAAGACGGCGCGTGACGAGGGCTTCGAGGAGATCGCCGAGTGGCTCGAGACGCTGGCCAAGGCCGAGAAGTCGCACGCCGGTCGCTTCACGCAAGGGCTCGAGTCGGTCTCCTAGGACGCGGCGGCTCCATGACCGCCACGTACGACCCGACAGACCCCAAGTACTTCGACCCGGCGGCGCTCCGGGAGGAGCTCGACCGCGTCTTCGACCTCTGCCACGGGTGCCGGCTGTGCTTCAACCTGTGCCCGTCGTTCCCGACGTTGTTCGACTTCATCGACGCCAAGGACGGGGACGTGTCGGCCCTGACCGACGGCGAGCACCGCCAGGTCGTCGACGAGTGCTACCAGTGCAAGCTCTGCTACGTGAAGTGCCCCTACGTGCCGCCGCACGAGTGGGAGCTCGACTTCCCGCGCCTGATGAGCCGGGTGCACGCGGTGCGCCAGAAGCAGTTGGTGCCGGCTCAAGGAACGCCTGACCGACCAGTTCCTGGGCCGGACCGACGCGCTCGGCCGGGTCTCGGTGGCCGCCGCGCCGCTCGTCAACTGGGCGACCGGCACACCGGGCTCGTTGGCCGCGCCGGGTCATGGAGAAGACGGCGGGCCTGGCGTCGCAGCGGCTCCTGCCGCCGTACGCCAAGCAGCGCTTCACCACGTGGTTCAAGAAGCGGCGGGGCCGCGTCCGCCGCGCCGAAGGATGCGCGGAGCGGTCTCGGTGTTCCCCACCTGCTTCGTGGAGTACATGGAGCCCGACGATCGGCCGCGCCATCGTGGAGGTCTACGAGCACAACGGCGTGGCCTGCACGCTGCCGGAGGGAACGAAGTGCTGTGGCGCACCCTGGCTGCACTCGGGTCACGTCGACGAGTTCACCAAGGCGGCGCGGCGCAACGTGGCGGCGCTGGCCGCCGAGGTGCGGGCCGGGCGCGACGTCATCGTGGCGCAGCCGACCTGCGCCTACGTGGTGAAGCGGGACTACCCGATCTACGTCAAGGGCCCGGACGCCGACCTGGTGGCCGCGCACACCTTCGACCCGGCCGAGTACCTGATGCGCCGCCAGCGCGACGCCGAGCGACCCGTTCACCTTGCATGACGAGTTCCCCGGTCGAGCGGACGGCACGGTGCCCGACACGGTGACGTACCACGTGGCCTGCCACCTGCAGGCGCAGAACGCCGGGCTGCGCAGCCGGGACCTCCTCAAGGCGGCCGGCGTCCAGTGCTCCATCGTGCAGCGCTGCTCGGGCATCGACGGGACCTGGGGCTACCGGGCCGAGAACTACGAGCTGGCCCGGAAGGTGGCGCGGCCGCTGGGCCGCGAGATCGAGGCGGCCGGCAACGACACGGTGTGCGGCGACTGCCATCTGGCCAACGGGTCGATCCTGCAGGAGACCGGGACGCAGCCGGTGCACCCCATGCAGCTGATGGCCCGGGCCTACGGCCTGGGCGACAGGCCGACGGTGAGCATTGACAGCGCCGGCCCGCCGGCGGCCGGGCTGACCCTGGCCGACGTCCTCGACCTGCGGGCCTACGAGCGGGTGCGCGAGGACTACCGGGCCCGGATCATCGCCCGGAAGCGCGAGCGGCGGGTGGCGCTGGGCCCGGTGATGACCCTGGTCTTCGAGTGCGTCGACACCGTCCGCTTCCAGGTCCAGGAGATGGCCCGGGCCGAGAGGATCATCAGCGACGAGGCGATCCAGGTCGAGCTCGACATCTACAACCGGCTGCTCCCGGCGCCCGGGGAGCTCTCGGCCACCGTGTTCATCGAGCTGACCTCGGAGGAGGCGCTGCGGGAGTGGCTGCCCCGCCTGGTGGGGATCGAGCGCCGGCTCGGCCTCTCGATCGACGGGTGACGTGGTACCGAGCGTCCCCGAGGCCGCGCACGCGGCGGCCCTCACCCGGGAGACGGTCACGCCGGCGGTCCACTACGTGCGCTTCGGCGTTCACGCGAGGCCCAGGTGGCGGCCTTCGGCGCCGCCGCGAGGTGGCCCTGGTGGCGACCCATCCCGCCTACGAGGCCAGGACCGAGCTGCCAGCCGGGGGTCCGCCGCGAGCTCCTCGGGGACCTGCTCGGCACAACAAAGACCCTTCCAATGGGCTGACCAGGGACAATTCCTGTGCGCAAGTCTTTACAGGCGCGCAGGACGTGCGCCATACTCTTCGTTCGCCGAATTCGGTAGGCCGCCACGGGTCGTTGGACCAAAAGGGCCTCCGAACAGGGCGAATCAAGTATCCGCCTTTTTAACCGTTATTGAGGAAGTGTTTCCCATGATCGCCACCACGTGGCGCAAGCAAGCCGCCTGCCGGGGTCTCGACGTCGAGGCGTTCTACCCCGTCACCGAGGACGAGGCCGACGCGGCCGAGGCCAAGGCTGTGTGCGCCGTCTGCCCGGTCCGCCAAGCGTGCCTGGAGCACGCCCTGGCCCACCGCGAGCGTGAGGGCATCTGGGGCGGCACGACCGAGCGGGAACGCCGGCGCATCGTGCGCCAGCGCCGCAAGTCGGCCTGACCCGGCACACCCGGGCTACTTCTTCTTGACGGCCTTCGTGGATCGGCGTCGTCTGGGTCGGCTGGCCGAGGGTGCAGGGCGAGGGATTCCACGGCTCCGGCTGCGTGTTGGTGTAGACGTCCGAGGGGATCGTCGTGGTCGTCGTGGTGGTCGGCCCCGGCGCTGTCGTCGGTGTCGTCGCACGTGGACGAGCCCGGTCACGGTCAATGGCGATCCGGCGATCAAGAGCTGGATCGTCGAGCCGCTGAGACCCGGGTCGGGCACCAGGGTGACGGGCCCGCTCAGCACCGACGCCAGCGTGTGGGCCGCCGCCGTGCCCGAGGGACCGTAGAGGATCTCTGAGGACCCATCCGTGGCGAGCTGGGTGAGGCGTCGCCGATTTCGTTCACCTGGAAGCCCTGGGACGTGAGCGCGGCCGCGGTGGCGTGCGCGATACCGCTGACCGTCGACGCGTTGAGCACGTCGACGCCGACCAGGCTGTGGGCCTCGGTCGGCACGGTCGTCGTCGTGGTCGACTTGCCGCCCTTGGCCGGCGTGGTCGTCGTGCGTCGTCGCGCTCGTCCCGATCTGGTTGAAGGCGTTGATCACGTTCTGGGCGTAGGGCTGCGCCTCGTTCAGTACGTCGGCCCCGCCGTCGGTGACGAAGCCGACGGTCGGCAGTGTCTCGGTGACCAGGTGCGACGAGGTGCAGGCCCCTGAAGACGTCGGCGATGTGCAGCGAGGTCGCCCTCGGGTCAGGGTGTCGTCGATGGTCAGGTTGCCCACTGCGGCGCCGATGAAGGTGTTGATGGTGAGCGGGTTGGTGATCGACGAGTTTATCTTGGCCAGCACGGCCCGGAAGAAGGCGTCCTGTCGCTGGATGCGGCTGAAGTCCGATAGGCCGTCGTACTCCCAGTTGCCGTCGGAGTTCTTGTAGTAGAGGTGCCGGCTGCGCACGAGCTGCGAGGCCGTGGTCCCGTTGACCACCTGGCAACCAGTGGTGGTGACGTCGAGGCCGCTGTACGGCGTCCTTGACTTCGGTCGGGAAGTCCATGGTGACGCCGCCGAGGGCGTTGACCATGCCGGAGAAGCCCGGGAAGTCCACTTCGATGTAGTGGTTGATCGGGATGCCGAGGTCCTGCTCGATCGTCTGGATCAGGAGGTCAGGGCCCGAGTCGTAGGCGGCGTTGATCCGGTTCATCCCCGAGATCCCGCTGTACGTCCCCAGGGATGTTCGACCCAGAGGTCGCGCGGGATGGAGAGGACGGTCACCGTCTTGGTGGCCGGGTCGACCCGGGCCACCATGGTCACGTCGCTGCGTTGACCGCCTTGCACGGCCGGGTTGCCGAATGCGTTGATCTGCTGCTGGTTGTTGTCGTTGACGAAGGCGCGCGAGTCAGAGCCGACGAGCAGGATGTTGAAGGGCTTTTCCGGCGCCGTTGGCGCGGCCACCAGGTGCTTGGCGTGGACCTTCTTGATCTGATCGAAGCGGTAGTTGGCGTAGACGTAGATGCCCCCGATGCCGAGGCCGGCCAGCACGACGATGACGGAGAGCACGTAGAGCGTGCGGCGGCGCCAGCGGTGCTTGCGCTGGCGCTCCTTCTTGCGGGAGGAGCGCAGCTCGGCCTGCAGGTCGGCCCGCGACCTGGCGTGGTCCTCGGGGGCATCGGGCGGCCCGGGGGATGCCGGTTCGTCGGGGGTCAAGGATCAGAAAGTACCTGGCCGGGAGGTCCGATACCCTGCACCGGTGCATTTTGAACTCCCCGACGAACTCGTTGCGCTCCGCGACTCGGTCCGCCGCCTCGCAGTCAGGACAAGGTCAAGCCGCGGGCCCGGGCCATCGACAAGGAGTCGACCTACCCCACCGACATCTTCGACGCCTTCCGCGACGCCGGGCTCCTAGGGCTGTGCCTCCCGGTCGAGTTCGGGGGGTCCGGCGCGGGCATCCTCGGCCTGGCCTTGGCGATTGAGGAAGTCGCCAAGTACTCCAACACGGCGGCGCTGATGCTCTTGCTGACCCGGCTGCCGACCGGGCCAGTCATGATCGCCGGCACCGAGGAGCAGAAGGCGCGTTACCTGCCCGGTATCAGCGACGGGACGCTGCGTGCGGCCTTCGGGTTGTCCGAGCCCCAGGCGGGCAGCGACGTCATGGGGATGCGGACGCGGGGCGTGCCCGACCCGGGCGCAGAGGGCGGCTGGGTGCTGAACGGCACCAAGTGCTGGATGTCGGGCGTGCGGGAGGCGGACTGGTACACCGTCTTCGCCAAGACCAGCGACCCCGCCAGCCGGGCCCACGACTCGGTCACGGCATTCATCGTCGAGCGGGCGTGGGACGGGGTCGAGGTGGGCCGGATCGACCACAAGATGGGCGTCAAGGGCGTGGACACGGGCGAGCTCCTGCTCACCGACGTGTACGTCCCGGCCGACAACGTCATCGGTGAGGTGGGCGGGTTCCGCCTGGCCATGTTGGGGCTGAATGCCATGCGCCCCATCGTGGCGGCGCGCGGCATCGGGCTGGCCGAGGGCGCGTTGATGTACGCCACCGAGTACGTGCAGCAGCGGGCCGCATTCGGCAAGACCATCGCCGACTTCCAGGGGATCCAGTGGGAGATCGCCAAGTGCGCCGTCGACATCGAGGCGGCCCGGTTGCTGACCTACCGCGCCGCGGTCCTCGCCGACGAGGGCAAGTTCACCAAGGAGTTCGTGCCCTACCTGTCCATGGCCAAGTACCACGCCACCGAATTGGCGGTGCGCGCCTCGTCGCTGGCCGTCCAACTGCTCGGGGCCGCCGGGTACATGGAGGACCATCCGACCGAGCAGTGGTACCGCGACGCCAAGCAGCTGACCATCGTGGAGGGCACCTCGCAGGTGCAGCTCGGCCTCATCGCCCGCGGTGTGCTCGACCGGGACCTGTGGTGGGACTGACCTGGCCCGAGGTCCTGACCCGCCTGAGCAGGCGGGAGCCGCTCAGCGCGGCCGAGGCCGAGGAGACCATGCAGACCGTCGCGGCGGGCGAGGCCACGCCGGCCCAGGTGGGCGCCTTCCTGGCCCTGTTGCACGCCAAGGGGGAGACGGCCGACGAGGTCACGGGCCTGGCCCGGGCCATGGTCGACGCCGCGGTGCCATGTCCACTCGCGGACCGGGACGCCGAGGCGGCGGTCGATCTCGTCGGGACGGGCGGTGACCGCCTGTCGAGCATCAACGTGACGACGCTGGCGGCGTTCATCACGGCCGGTTGCGGCGTGCCGGTGTGCAAGCACGGCAACCGCGCCGCGTCCTCGTCGGTCGGGACGGCGGACGTGCTCGAGGCGCTCGGCGTGGCCATCGAGCTCGGCCCCAAGGGCGTGGCCCGTTGCGTCAGCGACGCCGGCATGGGGTTCTGCTTCGCCCAGCGCTTCCACCCGGCCATGCGCTACGTCGGCCCGGTCCGCAAAGAGCTGGGCGTGCCGACGGTCTTCAACTTCCTCGGGCCGCTGATCAACCCGGCGCGGACCAGGCGCCAGCTCGTCGGCGTCAGCGATCCGGCACTGGGCCCGGTCATGGCCGGCGTGTTCGGGGCGACAGGAAGCCGGCACGCGCTGATCGTGCACGCCGACGACGGGCTCGACGAGTTGAGCGTAACCTCCCCGGCGCAGGTCCTCGAGGTGCGCGGCGATGGCTCCGGTGCCTTCGAGGTGACCGAGTGGCGCGTGGACCCTCAGGCGCTGGGCCTGGCGCCGGCGACCTTGGATGATCTCCGGGGCGGCAATGCCGCCTTCAACGCCGGCGCGATCCGCTCCGTGCTCGAGGGAGAGCAGGGAGCCCGGCGTGATATCGGGATCCTCAACGCGGCGGCCGCGCTCGTGGTGGCGGGACGGGTCCACGACCTGCAGGGCGGGCTGGCGCTTGCCACCGAGTCGATCGACAACGGCCGGGCCGTGGGAGTGCTGGACGCGCTGATCACGACCTCGCAAGAAGAGCTGCGCCGGCAACCGGGCTGACCCGCCAACTCCGGCGCGGGGCGAAGGCCTCGGGGTCCAGCGTGGGCGAGTCCGGCCGGCACAGCGCGATGACGCAGCCCCCGAACCCGCCGCCGGTCATGCGGGCCCCCAGCACGCCGGGCCGGCCCAGCAGATCGTCGACAAGTTCCTCGACGGCCGGCACCGAGACCCGGTAGTCGACGGCCAGGCTGCGGTGGCCCTCCGTCATGACGGCGCCCAGCTCGACAAGGTTGCCGCGGGCCAGCATGCGCTCGGCGTCGCCGACGCGGGCGCACTCTGTGATCACGTGGCGGGCCCGCCGGCGCAGGACGGGATCGCTCAGACCGCTGAGATCCCCAATGTCGCAGAGGCCCAGGGGCCGGCCCAGGATCTGCGCCGCCCGTTCGCACTCGGCGCGCCGGGTGGCGTACTGCGTGTCGGTCAACAGGCGCGGCGCCTCGCTGTGCACGATCACGAAGGCGGCCTCCTCGGGCACGGGTACCTGGCGCATCTCGAGCGTGGTGAAGTCGATGAGGAGCGCGTGCGCGGCGGTCGCGCCGGCGATGGCCAGGGGATCGAGCAGCCCCACGCGGGATCCCGCACCGCGCTCGGCCTCCTGGCAGTCGCGGGCCAGCGCGAAGGGGTCGGTGCCGTGGCCGAGGGCGAGCAGCAGCGCCACCGAGAAGGCGGCACTCGACGAGAGCCCTGCACCGACCGGGAGGGTGCTCCGCACGCGGGCGACCCCGCCGCTCGGGGGAGGTTGCAGCCGCAGGAGTCCGGCCGCCAGGGCGGCCTCGGCGGGAACCGGGGCGGTGTCGCCCAGCATGATCTCCAAGGGCTGCCCGGGAAACTGGTCCGAGTCGATTCCGAACAGGAAGCTGCCCGCCTTCGGCGTGAAGGTGACCTCCGTGGCCAGCTCGATGGCCATGGGCAGGGAGAGCCCGCCGTTGTAGTCGGTGTGGTCGCCGATGATGGTCACTCGTCCAGGGGCGCGGGCGGCAGGCACACCCACAGCTTGGCGCAGGACGGGTGGGCTTGACCTTCGCAGGACGCGCGGGTCACGATCCTGCGATGGCCGACCGGAGTGGACCGCTCAGCGGGATCAAGATCATTGAGTTGGCGGGCATCGGTCCGGCGCCCTACACGTGCATGATGCTGGCCGACGCCGGCGCGCAGGTGCTGCGGCTCGAGCGGGCGGCGCCGGGAGCGGTCGAGCGGGGCGAGGAGATGCAGTCGGAGGGTGCGAAGTACTGGGACCTGCTCAACCGGTCCCGGCCTTCGGTGGGCGTCGACCTGAAGAACCCCGACGCGGTCGAGCTGGTGCTCGGGCTCGTCGCCGAGGCGGACGGGTTGATCGAGGGGTTCCGGCCCGGGGTGGCCGAGCGGCTGGGCGTGGGTCCCGACGCCTGCTTCGCGCGCAACCGCCGGCTCGTTTACGGGCGCATGACGGGGTGGGGCCAGGACGGTCCGCTGGCGCCGAGGGCCGGCCACGACATCGACTACATCGCAATCGGGGGCGCATTGTGGTCACTGGGCCGGGCTGACTCGGCCCCCGTGCCGCCCCTGAACCTCGTTGGTGACTTCGGCGGCGGCGGCATGCTGCTCGCCTTCGGCATGGTCGCCGCCCTGCTCGAAGCGACCCGTTCCGGCGAGGGTCAGGTCATCGACGCCGCCATGGTGGACGGCGCCGCCTCTCTCATGACCATGATCCACGCCTTTCACCTCGGCGGCCTGTGGAACGACCAGCGCGGAGCCAACACGCTCGACACCGGTGCGCCCTTCTATGAGGTCTACGAGACGGCGGACGGGCGGTGGCTGGCGGTCGGTGGAATCGAGCGGCAGTTCTATGCCGCTCTGCTAGAGGGCCTCGGCCTGGCGGGTGACGAGTCGCTGCCCGAGCAGCAGTCGCGAGAGAACTGGCCGGCGATGAAGGAGCGCTTCGCCGCCATCATCAAGACGAAGACGCGTGACGAGTGGTGCGCCGTCTTCGACGGCACCGATGCCTGCGTGGCGCCGGTTCTGTCCCCGTGGGAGGCGCACGAGCACCCGCACAACGTGGCCCGCAGCACCTATGTCGAGGTGGACGGCGTCGTGCAGCCGGGTCCGGCGCCCCGCTTCTCCCGCACGCCTTCGGTCGTGTCGAAGCCGCCGTCGCCGCCGGGGGCGGACACCGTGTCGGGGCTGGTCGAGTGGGGCGTGGACGAAGCCGTGGTGGCCAAGCTGCGCGAGTCGGGCGCGCTCAGCTGACCTCGGACGCGTGGGCGGTCCGGGTGATCAGGGGCAGGCCCCGAACGGGTCGATGGGCGCGTCGGAGAGACCCATGAGCACCAGGGAGTTGGACGCCTCGTTCATGTAGGCCTGGGGGCAGGGGTCCGCGATGGCGATCACCGACGTACCGGGGCAGACGCCGGGCTGATTCGTGCAGGTCATGGCCTCCCGACCCTCGGCGTAGCCCGGGCACTCGAGCGTGAAGCCCTTGGCGGCGTAGACCTGCAGGTAGGCCACGGCGGCAGCGCAGCCCCAGGCCGTGGCCTGGCCCACCGGGGGTACCAGCCCCGGATCGGTCGATGCGGGTGCGGGTGCGGGTGGGGATGGGGGTGCGGGTGCCGGCGCGGCGGCGGCGGTGGCGGCGGTGGCCGGTGCGGGCGCCGCGGCCGGATCCGGCGGCGGTGTTGCGTCGGGAGGCGGCGCAGGTGGCCTGGTTGTCGCCGCAGCAGGCGCCGGTGGCGGCTGGGCGGGAGTGATCGGCTTCACGATGGTGGCCGCCATGGCGGCCGCCGCTTCTCGCAGCGCGGCCCGCTCGGACTGCCGGGCGGTCGGAGGGGCGTGCCGCGGCGGCTGCGAGATCCCGGGCCCGGACGTGACCAGTTGTGCGGCCACGATGACAATTGCGAAGAAGAGTGGGATCGTCACCAGGGCGAGCGGGCGCGTGCGGACAGCTGAGGACAAGGCGGGTGCCCCTTCGATGGAGGCTCTGCGACGGAGAGCTCGACGGTGGTTGCCCAGAGCAGTTACCCATCGCACCCCCGTTGAACGACGTCGACGCCGGAATCTCCCGCAGAAACCTTCAGAACACCGGGCCAACCGGGGCTTCAGGGAGCCTGCGTTGTCGCCTTCGGACGACCTGGGAACGATCGACGCGTCGCAACGGCCGTGCGACGGTCATTGCGACGCCTGCGGCCGACGGGGCGCTTCTTCCCGAACGTGCGTTGCGATCAGATGGTGACGACGGGGCAGGTGATGGTGCGCGTGATGCCTTCGATCTGCTGCATATCCCGCACCACCATGCGGCCGAGGTCGTCCATGGACGACGCCTCGGCCCGTGCGATCACGTCATAGGGCCCTGTGACCCCTTCGGCCACCATGACGCCGTCGATGCCCTTGAGCAGCTGTGCGACCTGGGCTGCCTTGCCCACATCGGTCTGAACCAGCACGTACGCGTGGACGGTCACGTCACACCGTACATTGGCGTGGTGGCGAAGGCGCCGAAGATCGAGCAGTTCAAGGACATGGCGCGCCAGGCCGGTCAGGACCTCTTCGACCAGTCACATCCCATCGGCCGCCTGTCCCTCTTGCAGTGCGCCATGCTCGGCGGCGGAACCGTTGTCACCATCTCGTTGGCCGGCTCGCTCTTCTTCTCCATCTCGCCCAGCGCGGCGGACCACAAGATCCTCTTGTACCTGCTCTTCACCCTGGCCCCCTTCGCCATCGTGTCGCCCCTCCTCGGACCGCTGATCGACCGCAGCCGCGGGGCGCGGCGCCTCATGGTCGTGTCGGCCGCGGTCGGGCAGGTGGTGCTATGCCCCCTCATGGCCACCCATCTCCACAGCCTGCTGCTGTTCCCGCTCGCCTTCCTCGTGCTCGTGTGCCAGAAGCTCTACCTCGTGACCAAGGGCGCGCTGGTGCCCGAAATGGCCGCACTCGACGGATCCGACTCCGAGAGCGAACAGGCCGGCTACGCAACGCTCAACGCGCGGTTGACGCTCCTGGGCACCCTGGCGGGCTTCGTCGCATCCATACCGGCCGTGATCCTCTACAAGGTCGCCGGCTCCCCAGCCGTCCTCGTGTTCGCCACGCTCGTCTTCGTGGGCGCCGCCGTGGCCGGTGCCCGCCTGCCGGTGCTGACGAGCCGCCGGGCGGACCAACTGTGGACCGACCGGTCGACCACCGCGCGTGAGTACGGGCAAGAGGGCGAGGCCCTGACGCGCGAGCAGGACCTGCTGCGTCTGCAGCCGTTCGCCAATCCGGAGGTGATGCTCGGCCTGAGCGCCATGTGCATCGTGCGCGGCCTGACCGGGTTCATGACCTTCATGCTCGCCTTCGGTCTGCGGCGAATGCCCGGCGTGGGTCTCTACTGGTACGGACTGGTCCTGGCGGGGAGCGGTGCGGGAGCCATCATCGGTCTGGTGTTGGTGGGTCGCCTGCGCAAGCGGATGACCGAGCAACAGCTGCTGCTGTGCTCGCTGTGGCTGATCGCGGTAACGGCCGCCGGGTGTGCCGTCTGGGGCACCCTGTTGGCGCAGGTGGTCCTCGCCTTCATGGTCGGCCTCTGCGGTTCCGTGGCGCAGCCATCCTTCGACGCCATGACCCAGCGTTACATTCCGCTGTCAGCCCAGGGGCGGGCCTTCGCCCGCTTCGGCATGCGCCAGCAGCTGGTCTGGGTAGTGGGATCGCTGATTCCGCTGATCATCGTGTTCACGCTGCCCCAGGGGGACGCCACCATGGCCGTCCTGGCCGCGCTGGGCGGGCTGACCTACGTGTCGGGACGCCGCGCCGCGCACGCGCCCCGACTCGTGCAGCGCGACTATCGCAACCTCGGGGAAGTGGGCGAGGCCGGAAGTTGAGCGACGGTCAGCCCAGGCGCGTGGCGAGCGTATCGGCCTGGTCGGCCAGAGCCTGGGGGAGCCGGTCGCCGAACTGGGCGTAGTACTCCTTAATGAGCGGCACCTCCGCACGCCACCCCTCGGTGTCGACCCGCAGCAGCTCTTCCATGTTCTCGCGGCTCACGTCGAGCCCGGTCGTATCGATAGCCTCGGCCGTCGGCACCGAGCCGATGGGCGTCTCGACCGCCGCGGCCTTGTCGGTGACGCGGTTGAAGATCCACTCGAGCACGCGGGAGTTCTCGCCGTAGCCGGGCCACAGGAACTTGCCCTCGGCGTCCTTGCGGAACCAGTTGACATAGAAGATCTTCGGCAGGGCGTCGCGGTCGGTTGCTTCCGCGCCGATGCGCAGCCAGTGCGCGAAGTAGTCGGCCATGTTGTAGCCGCAGAAGGGCAACATGGCGAAGGGGTCGCGGCGCAGGTTGCCCACGGCACCGGCCTGGGCGGCCGTCGTCTCCGACGCCATGATGGAGCCCAGGAAGACGCCGTGCTCCCAGTCGTGCGATTGGAACACCAGCGGCACGACCCCGGCGCGGCGGCCGCCGAAGAGGATGGCGCTGATCGGCACGCCGTTGGGGTCCTCCCACTCCGGCGCGATGGCCGGGTCCTGGGCGGCTGGCGTGGTGAAGCGGGCGTTGGGGTGGGCGGCCGGCGTCCCGGACTCGGGCGTCCAGTCGTTGCCCTTCCAATCGGTGAGGTGCGCCGGCGGCGTGTCGGTCATGCCCTCCCACCAGATGTCGCCGTCGTCGGTCAACGCCGTGTTGGTGAAGATGCAGTTGCCGTCGAGGGTCAGGATGGCGTTGGGGTTGGTGTGGGTGTTGGTGCCCGGCGCCACGCCGAAGAACCCGGCCTCGGGGTTGATGGCGTAGAGGCGGCCGTCGGCGCCGAACTTCATCCAGCAGATGTCGTCGCCCACCGTCTCGACTTTCCAGCCTTCGATGGTCGGGATGAGCATGGCCAGGTTGGTCTTGCCGCACGCGGACGGGAACGCACCGGCGACGTAACGGGTCTCACCTTCGGGAGACGTGAGCTTGAGAATGAGCATGTGCTCGGCCATCCAGCCGGCATCGCGGGCCATGACCGACGCGATGCGCAGCGCGAAGCACTTCTTGCCGAGGAGGGCGTTGCCGCCGTACCCCGAGCCGAACGAGGAGATCTCGCGCGTCTCGGGGAAGTGCACGATGTACTTGTTCTCGGCGTTGCACGGCCACGCGACGTCCTGCTGGCCCGGCTCGAGCGGCGCGCCCACCGAGTGCAGGCAGGGGACGAACTCCCCGTCGTCGCCGAGCACCTCCAGCGCGCCCGTGCCCATGCGGGTCATGATGCGCATGGACACCGCCACATACGCGGAGTCGGTGAGCTGCACGCCGATGTGCGCGATGTCCGAACCGAGCGGGCCCATGGAGAAGGGCACGACGTACATGGTGCGGCCCTTCATGGCGCCCTTGAAGAGTCCTTCGAGGTGCGTGCGCATGGCGCCGGGGTCACGCCAGTTGTTCGTCGGCCCGGCGTCGATCTCCATCTCCGAACAGATGAACGTCCGGTCCTCGACCCGGGCCACGTCGCCGGGGTCCGAGTGGGCCCAGTAGCTGTTGGGCCGCTTGGCGTCGCTCAGTCGGGTGAACGTGCCGGCGTCGACGAGACCCTGGCAGAGCCGGTCGTACTCGTCGGCGGAACCGTCGCACCACTCGATTCGGTCCGGTGTGGTCAGGGCAGCGACGTCCTCGACCCAGGCGAGGAGTTTCGCGTTCGTTGTTGGCGCCATGTCGGGGGGCTCTACTCCTTACGTCGGCCTGTTTCGGTGGGGTCCAATGCTAGGCATGTGACGTGGGATCCCCCAAACCTCGGCACATGACACGTCCCGTCGAGGAAGACGAGGTCTTACAGCGTATCCGAGGCATGCTCGGAAACGGAATCGAGGCCTTCGGGCTGCGCGACGACGCCGCCGTGCTGCGGCCAGCCGGCGGGGGACCGCTGGTGGCGTCGGTCGACAGCGTGGTCGAGGGCGTCCACGTCGACTTGGCCCTGTGCAGCCCGGAGGACGTGGGCTGGAAGGCGCTCATGGGCGCCCTGAGCGACCTGGCCGCCATGGGCGCGACGCCCCTGGCGGCGTTGGTGGCGCTCTGCGTGCCCAGCGGTTCCGGTGAGGGGGAGCTCTCCCTCGAGGTCATGGGCGGGGTGGCCGAGGCGTCGGCGGCGGCCGGGTGCCCGGTGGCCGGCGGTGACGTGTCGGGTGGGAGCGAGCTCGTCGTGGCGGTCACGGTGCTGGGGACGGTCGAGGCGGGCGGGCCTCCCCCCGTATCGAGGTCCGGGGCACAACCAGGGGATGTCCTCCTCCTCACGGGCCCCTGTGGCGGCTCCGCGGCGGGCCTGCGGGAGTTGCGCGCCGGCCGGGGATCGGTTGCGACCGGCGCGTCGGCGCCGGCGCCGGCGCCGGACGCTGACCTGTCCTATCGACGGCCGGTGGCGCGGCTCAGGGAGGGCGAGGCGGCCCGTCGATGCGGTGTGCACGCCATGATCGACGTGTCCGACGGGCTGGCGCTCGACCTGCACCGGCTGGCCGACGCGTCGGGGATCGGGTTCGAGCTCGAAGGGGTCCCGGTCGCCTCGGGGGCGACGTTGGACGAGGCGCTCGGGGGCGGCGAGGACTACGAGCTGGTCATCGCGGTCGGTGAGTCAGGTGTGGAGGCCCTTCGTAACCGGTTCGCTGCCGGCGACCTCCGGGAGCCGATCCGATTGGGCACCTGCACGGCCGATCCCGGCCGGCGGACCCTCGAAGGGCGAGCGCTCGAGCGACTGGGTTGGCAGCACCGGCTCGGGTAGGCCGAGCCCGGGCTTGGCCGAGGCGAGGTGACGTGAGGTCGTGGCTACCGGGCGGCGCTAGTTCGTCGGCGTGGCCTGGTGCGTCCGGCGCAGCGGCTTTGTAATCTTGCCGGCCCGGATGCACGAGGTGCAGACGTGCAGCCGCTTCGGTGCGCCGTCCACGACGGCGCGGACCCGCTGCACGTTGGGGTTCCAACGCCGCTTGGTGCGACGGTGGGAGTGGCTGACGTTCATGCCGAACGACGGCTTCTTGCCACAGATATCGCACACTGCTGCCATTGGGGAACCTTCCTGGGGGAGGCCGCGGTCGACTGACCACGCAGGCCTTCACGAACGGCTCAAAGGTTAGCATCCCTTGCCATGACCTCCCCGGCGACGCTCGGCGCCGACGATCTCCGCGCCGTCATGGGGGGCTATCGGGACGCCCTACGCATGCACGAGGCGGACATCAACCGCCTCAACGTCTACCCGGTGCCCGACGGTGACACGGGCACCAACATGGCCCTCACCCTCGAAGCCGTGGTCAGCGAGTTGCAGGGGGTCGAATCCGGGGCCGGCCTGCCCGAGGTCTGCAAGGCCATCGGCCACGGCTCGCTCATGGGCGCCCGCGGGAACTCGGGCGTGATCCTCTCCCAGCTCCTGCGGGGAATGAGCGAGCGCATGGCCACCGCGGGGGAGGCCGGCGTGGGGCCCGCCGTCCTGGTCGAAGCCATTGGCCACGCCTCCGAGCTGGCCCGACGCGCCGTGGTGCGCCCCGTGGAGGGAACCATCCTCACGGTGGCCTCGGCCGCCGCAACTGGGGCGGCGGCCAACGGGTCCGATCTCGTAGGCGTGGTGGAGAGCGCCCGCGGTCAGGCGGCCGACGCCCTGGCCCGCACGCCCGAAATGCTGCCTGTGCTGGCCCAGGCGGGGGTGGTCGATGCCGGCGGCCGTGGCTACCTTCTCCTCCTCGATGCCTTCATGCTCGTGCTCGACGGGCGGCCGCTGCCCGAGCCGTCGGGGGTGGACGCCCCGGACCTGAGCAGGCTCAACGGGACCTGGACGGCGGGCAGCGGGCCGGCGCACGCCCATGCCGGCGAGGGCGGCGAGGAGCACGCCGTCGGGGATCTGCGCTACGAGGTCATGTACTTCCTGAGCGCGCCCGACGACTCCATTGAGGCCTTCAAGGAGGTCTGGGCCGGCGTCGGCGACTCCATCGTCGTGGTCGGGGGTGACGGCATCTGGAACTGCCACATCCACACCGACGACATAGGGGCGGCCATAGAGGCCGGCGTGGACGCCGGGCGCCCGCACCGCATCAGGGTGACCGACCTCGATGAGCAGGTGGAGGAGGAGCGCTGGGTGCGCGAGAGCGTGGGCGCGCCGGGCGCCGGCCCGAGCACCGAGGGCACGGGGCCGCCGCCCACGACCAGCGTCGTCGCCGTCGTCTCGGGCGACGGCATCGGGCGCATCTTCCGCTCCCTCGGCGTCCACCACCTCGTCGTCGGCGGCCAGACCATGAACCCGGCGACGGCGGACCTCATAAAGGCGGTCGAGTCGGTCGGCTCCGACCAGGTGGTCATCCTTCCCAACAACAAGAACATCCGCCCCGTGGCCGACCAGGTCGACGCGCTCGCCGCCAAGACGGTCCGGGTGGTCCCGACCGGCTCCATCGTCGAGGGCTTCGCCGCCCTGCTGGCCTACGACCCGGCGGCGGGGGCGGACGCCAACCTGGCCTCCATGTCCGAGTCAGCGGCCCGCGTCGTGCCGGCCGAGGTCACGCGGGCCGTGCGCGACAGCGTGACAGACGCCGGCGAGGTGCACGAGGGCGACTTCATCGGGATCTCGCGTGACGGCGTCGTGGCGGTCTCCGACAACGTCGTCGTGTGCACGCGGCTGCTTCTGAGCCGGCTGCTGCTCCCGACGCACGAGCTCGTCACCCTCATTGAGGGCGAGGGCGCCCGCGTCGCCGACACGAGGCGAATAGAAGAGTGGCTCTCCGAGGAACATCCGGGCGTCGCCGTCGAGGTGCACGTGGGCGGCCAACCCCTCTACCCGTACTTGTTGGGGATTGAGTAGCGGCCGCACACTCGGGGACCTGAGCCAGCGGCCCGTGTCGGTGCTCGCGTCGGTGTCCGAGCGCAAGGCCGGGCGACTAGCCGAGCTCGGCGTCGAAACGGTCCTGGACCTCATCACCACCTATCCCCGCCGCTACATCGACCGCACGCGCCAGGCCGACGTCTCGGACCTGCAGGTGGGCGAGGAGGCGGCAGTCCTGGCCACGGTGCAGTCGGCCCACTCCCGGCGCGCCCGCACCGGAAGGGCCGTCGTGGACGTCGTGGTGCGCGACGACACCGGCCGGCTGAAGGTCGTGTTCTTCAATCAGCCCTGGCGGGCCAAGCAGCTCGAGGCCGGCACCGAGGCCATCTTCTTCGGCAAGGTGACCGAGTACCGGGGCGCCCGCCAGCTGACGAACCCTGTCGTCGACGTGGTGGCCGGCGTGACGCCGGGCCGCAAGACGTTGCGGATCCTGCCCGTGTACCCGGCCTCCGCCAAAGTGGGCCTGACCTCGTGGGAGATCGGGGAGTTCGTCGCCGAGGCGCTGGAGCGCGCCGGCGAGTTCGCCGACCCGCTCCCAGAGGAGTGGCGGACCCGCATCGGCCTGTGGGAGCGCACTGAGGCCTTCCGGGCCATTCACGGCCCCGAGTCGCTAAATGTGGTCCCGCCCGCCCATCGCCGCCTCGTCTTCGACGAGCTCTTCCGTCTGCAGCTCGCCCTCGTCCTACGACGTCGGGCCTTCGAGGTCAACGCCCGCGCCCTGCACCACGCCGTCTCACCGAGGGAGGTCACGGGCGGCGTGCACGACACACTCGTGGCGCGCTTCCTGGCCGGGTTGCCGTACGAGCTCACCAAGGCGCAGCGCCGGGCCCTGGCCGTGATCGTGGCCGACATGGCCGGGCCTTTCCCCATGCACCGCCTGCTGCAGGGCGACGTCGGCTCGGGCAAGACGGTGGTGGCGGTCGCTGCGCTGCTCGCCGCCACGCAGAGCGGCCATCAGGGTGCCCTCATGGTGCCGACCGAGGTGCTGGCCGAGCAGCACTTCTCGGCCGTGCGTGCGCTCCTCGGCGCGCTGGAGGGGCCCGGCGGCATGGCAGGTGGCGAGGTGCGCGTGGAGCTCCTGACCAGCCGCGTCAAGGGCAAGGCCCGCGCCGCGGTGCTCGACGGGCTGGCGTCGGGCGAGGTCGGTATCGTCGTCGGCACGCACGCCCTCCTCACCGAGGAGGTCACATTCGCGTCGCTCGGCGCCGTCGTCATCGACGAGCAGCACCGCTTCGGCGTGGAGCAGCGGGCCACGTTGCGGGCGAAGGGCAGCGACGGCGACCCGGACCTGCTGGTGATGACCGCCACCCCCATTCCGCGCACGGCGGCCATGGTGATCTTCGGTGACCTCGACCTGACGACGCTCGATGAGCTCCCGCCCGGCCGTCTGCCCGTCACCACCGAATGGCTACCCACCGACATTGGTGAAGCGCCCGCCTGGGAGCGGGTGCGCCAAGAGGTCGCAGCAGGGCACCGTGCCTTCGTCGTGTGCCCCCTGGTCGGCGATTCGCTCCGGGTCGAGGCCAAGTCGGCCAGCGAGGAGTTCGAGCGGCTCACGGCGGCAGGTGGCGAGCTGGCCGGGCTCGACGTCGGGCTCATGCACGGCCAGATGGCGCCCGCCGCCCGCGAAGAGGTGATGGACCGCTTCCGCACCGGCGAGCTCCGTGTCCTCGTCGCCACCACGGTCATCGAGGTCGGCGTCGACGTCCCCGAGGCCACCGTCATGGTCGTGGAAAGCGCCGACCGCTTCGGGATCGCGCAGCTGCACCAGTTGCGCGGCCGGGTCGGCCGGGGGGGCACGCCCAGCTGGTGCTATCTGCTCGGGGGCGAGGAGGGGAACGAGCGCCTCACCGCGGTGGCCGGATCGACCGACGGCTTCGCGCTGGCCGAGGCGGACCTGCGGGTGCGGGGGGAGGGGACCCTGCTCGGCGCCCGCCAGAAGGGGCAGAGCGACCTGCGGCTGGCCTCCCTCAGCGACGCCGGCGACATGGCGCTGCTGGCCGAGGCGCGCCAGGTGGCCGAAGAGATGGTCGGCCGGGACCCGCAACTCGAGCGCGCACCCCGACCTGGCCGACGAGGTCAGGCTGCTGTTGAGCGAGGATGAGGGGGAGTACCTCTTCAAGAGCTGATCGCCGCCGTAGGCTCGTGGCGATGCGGGTCATCGGAGGCCGGAGCCGCGGCCGCCGGCTGCCGGCCAAGCTGCCGTCATCGGTCCGGCCCACCTCCGACCGTGTGCGCGAGGCCATCTTCGACATCCTCGGCTCCCAGGGCGGCGTCGAGGGCCTGGCCGTGGTCGATCTCTTCTGCGGCAGTGGTGCGTTGGGGGTCGAGGCTCTTTCCCGGGGGGCGGCGTCGTCCACCTTCGTCGACCTGGATCCCGACGCGTTGGTCGCCGTCCGCCAGAATTTGAAGGCGGTGGGGCTCGACACGGAGCCGGCGACGCTGGTGCGGGCCGCGCTGCCGGGCTGGCTGGAGTCCGCGGCCGCCGGCCCGTTCGACCTCGCCCTGTGCGACCCGCCCTACGACTTCGAGGATTGGCCGGCGCTCCTCGGCGCGCTGCGGGCCGCCGCCGTCGTGATGGAATCGGCGGCGCCAATCGACCTTCTGGGGCCGTGGGTGATCGCGAGAGAGCGCCGGTACGGCGGTACGCTCGTCACCGTGGCTCATCGCAGCGGTGACGGCTCGTGAAAGTCGGTCTTTTCCCGGGGTCGTTCGACCCCTTCCACAACGGGCACCTCGAGATCGTGGAGCGGGCCTGCCACCTCTTCGACGAGGTTGTCGTCGCCGCCCTGCGCAACCCGCAGAAGGGGACGGCGCTCTTCGACCTCGAGGAGCGCCAGCAGATGCTCGAGGAGGTGGTGGCCCACCTCCCGACGGTGCGCATCGTGTCGGTGTCGACGCTCCTCGTCAACGTGGCCCGCGACGTCGGCGCCTCGGCCATCGTGCCGCGGACTGCGCGCCGTCTCGGACTTCGAGGCCGAGATGCAGATGGCCCAGATGAACAAGCACCTGTCGGGGGTCGAGACGATCTTCATCCCGACCAGCCCGGAGTGGTCGTTCGTGGCCTCCAAGCTCGTGCGCGAGGTCTGGCGCTTCGGCGGGGACGTTTCCGCCTTCGTGCCCAAGCCGGTGGCGGCGGCGCTGCAGGCCAAGTACGACGAGAAGCGCGCGCAGAGGGGTGAGGAAGCGTGAGCGACCAGTTCCTCGACGTGGACGACGACCCGCCGGTGGAGGAGGTCGGGATCGAGGCCATCCTCAACCAGCTGCTCGATCTGGTGGCCGCCGCCAAGTCGATGCCGCTGTCCTCGTCCGTCATGGTGTCGCGCGAGGAGGTGATCTCGCTGGTCCAGTCGGCCGTCGAGTGCCTCCCCGACGAGCTCCGTCAGGCGCGCTGGCTGCTGCGCGAGCGCGAGGAGTTCATGGCGGAGCGCAACCGCGACGCGGAGGCCCTGATGGACGACGTGCGGGCGCAGGCCGAGCACATGGTGCAGCGCACCGAGATCGTGCGGCAGGCCAACGCGGTGGCGCAGCGCATCCTCGACGACGCCAACGAGGAGGCCCGGACGCTGCGCCATCAGGCCGAGGACTTCGTGGACACCAAGCTGGCCGGCATGGAGATCGTGCTGGACCGGCTGACACGCACGGTGCAGGCCGGCCGGGCCAGACTGGCCGCGCCGACCCTCGACACGACGCCGGTCGTGGATACGGCGGGGACGGAGGAGGACGGCTTCTTCGATCAGGACCAGTCCTGATGGCCCCCGACCCCTTCGTGGTGCACGTGGCGCGGTTACGCCGTTCCCGCGGGCAGGCCGTGCACGAGGTGCGCCGGGGTGAGGTGGCCCAGGCCGGGCCGATCGACGAGGCCGGCATCGACCCGGGGCGCAGCGTGGTGCCCGCCGGCGCCGAGATCGAGGTCGACGTGGCCCTGACGCCCTTCGAGGGCGGCATCGACGTCGCCGGGACGGTCACGGCTCCGTGGTCGGGGATCTGCCGCCGTTGTGCCGAACCGGTGGCAGGGGAGCTGCGCATCCCCGTGCACGAGCGTTTCGCCGACCCGCCGCTGGCCGGGCCCTCAGACGAAGAGCTCTACCCGATCGTCGACCAGACCATCGACCTCGGCCCGCTGGCCCGGGACGCCGTGGTGCTCGAGCTGCCCATGGCGCCGCTGTGCCAGGAGGACTGCGCCGGCCTGTGCGTCCATTGCGGGGCCAACCGCAACGAGGGCGACTGCGGCTGCGTTGCCCCCGGCGACCCCAGGTGGGCTAATCTCGACGTGCTCCGGTAGCTCGTACCCTTCAGGTCCGGCACCGTCCGAGAGCGCATCTGCGCCCGAATCGATCGTTGGAGTCGCGTCATGGCCGTCCCCAAGAAGAAGAAGTCCAAGGCCAAAGGCCACAGCCACCAGGCCGGGGCGTGGCGCCTGGGCCGGCCGCCCCGCAGCGTGTGCCCGCACTGCCAGGCCTCCAAGACCCCCCACGTGGTCTGCCCCAGCTGCGGCTGGTACAAGGGACGCCAAGCGGTCGAGGTCGACTGACTTGAGCCGCCGGGGCGAGCGTCCCAGCCCCGAGACACTGGCCACGCTCCCCGTCGCGGTGGACGCCATGGGCGGCGACCTGGCCCCGGGCGAAATAGTCGAAGGCGCTCACCGGGCCGCCGAGCGTCACGGTATCGGCATCGTGCTGGTCGGTCCCCCCGAGCTGGTGGGGGACACCAAGGGCCTGGAGCTGTTCCCCTGCACCGAGGTCATCGGCATGGACGAGGACCCGGCCGGCGGCGTGCGCCGCAAGAAGGACTCCTCTCTGGTGCGGGCGGCGGAGCTCGTGCGCGACGGGAAGGCCGCCGCCATGGTGTCGGCCGGCAACACGGGGGCCACCATGGCCTCGGCGCTGCTCCGCATGGGACGTCTCTCTGGCGTGGTGCGGCCCTGCATCGCCACGCCCTTGCCGCGTCTCGGTAGGACGCCCGCCGTGCTGGTCGACGCCGGGGCCAACGCCGAGTGCACCCCGGCCATGCTGGTCCAGTTCGCCCAGATGGGCGCCGCCTACGTGACCGCCCGCTTCGGCACCGAGGCGCCGTCCGTCGGGCTCCTCTCCATAGGAGAAGAGCCCACGAAGGGCACGCCCCTGGTGAAGGAGACGCATGGCCTGCTGGCCAAGGCGATCGGTGGCTTCGAGTTCATCGGGAATCTCGAGGGGCGCGACCTCCTGCCCTCGCCGGCGGACGTCATCGTGACCGATGGCTTCACCGGCAACGTGGCGCTCAAGGCCCTCGAGGGCTCGTTGCGCTTCCTCTTCGACACCATGCTGGGTGTGTTCGGGACCGACGAGGCCACGACCGAGGCGGCGGCGGTGCTGCTCCCGCACCTGCTGCCCGTGGCCGCCGAATTCGAGCCCGAGAACACCGGCGGGGCCATGCTGCTGGGGACCGACGGGGTCTGCGTGATCAGCCACGGCTCCTCCAATGCAACCGCCATGATGAACGCCGTCCTGGTGGCGCACGAATGCGCGACCAGGGGGTTGGCCGACCACGTGGCGGCGGCGATACGAACCGCCGATTCTGGCTAAAATACCAGCTCAGACCCCCTAAACGGGCGGTTACGGCCCGGCGGGACGTACACTGTCCCCGTGCCAGCAGAAACCCACACGAATCAGGGCCCTCTGGACCGCAACGGGGTCTTCGAGCTGATCAGGGACCAGCTGGCCGACATCCTCGAGACGGATCCGTCGTCGATCACCGAGGGCGCTTCCTTCGTGGAGGACCTCGACGCCGACTCGCTGGCCCTGATTGAGCTGGTCGAAGCCCTGGAAGAGGAGCTGGGGGAACGAACCGTGGGATTCCGCATCAATGACGAGGACCTCGAGGACCTGCGCACGGTCCGGGACGCAGTTGACTACGTCTACGCCAAGCTCGAGGGGGGTTGACGCCGGCGCTGAGGGGGCGGCCGAACTGGCCGAGCGACTTGGCCACTCCTTCGCCGACCTGAGCCTCCTTCAGCACGCCCTCGCCCACCGGAGCTGGTGCGGCGAGCAGGAGGGGGGCGCGCCCTCCAACGAGCGCCTCGAGTTCCTGGGCGACGCCGTCCTGGGCCTTATCGTGGCCGGCTACACCTTCGAGCGCTTCCCCGAATTCGCCGAGGGCAAGCTGGCCAAGGTCCGTTCCGCCGTGGTCAACGCCCGCGTCCTGGCGCAGGTGGCCGCCCGGCTCGGGGTCGGTGAGGTCCTCCTGTTGGGCCGGGGGGAAGAAGGGTCAGGTGGCCGATCCAAAGCCTCCATCCTGGCCGACGCTTTCGAAGCCATCCTCGGGTCGGTCTACCTCGACGCCGGCTGGGAGGGGGCACGCGAGCTGGTCCTGCGCGAGCTCGGCGAGGCCATAGAGCGCGCCGGCGAGGAGCCCGACGACTTCGACCACAAGAGCCGCTTGCAGGAGAAGGCCGTGCGTGACGGGGAGGGGACGCCCCGTTACGTGGTGGTGGGCTCGGGGCCGGACCACGACCGGGTCTACATGGCCGAAGTCTTCTTGGGCGGGACCCGCTGGGGTGCCGGCGAGGGGACGCTCCAAGAAGGACGCCGAACAGGAGGCCGCACGAGCGGCCTGGGAAGGCCTTACCAGTGCCTGAACTGCCCGAAGTCGAAACGCTACGCCAAGACCTGTCCCGCGAGGTGGTGGGCCGCAAGATCAAGGCGGTGGCCGTGTCCAACGGCCGCTCCGTGCGCCGCCACGCCTCAGCGAAGCACTTCCGTGCGTTGCTGGAGGGGCACACGATCAAGTCGGTCGGGCGGCTGGGGAAGTACCTGCTGCTGACGCTGGACACCGGGGACACGCTGGTGGTGCATCTCGGGATGAGCGGGCAGCTCTTGCGGGTCAAGTCCGCCAAGGACCCCAAGCCGAAGCACACCCACGTCGTCATCACCTTCACCCAGGGCGGGGAGCTGCGCTACGTCGACCCCCGCACCTTCGGCGAGATGTTCGTGTCCACGCCGCCCCTGAAGGCCGACGGAACGCCGCTGAGCCCGGTCTCGGGGACGGCGGGCGGCGACGGCACCGCCATCCGGAAAGCCATTCCGGAGCTGGCCCATCTGGGCTTCGATCCGATCGAGGACCTGATGAGCTGGGACCGCTTCGGCGCCCTACTGCACCAGCACCACGGAGGGGTCAAGGCGCTGCTCATGGACCAGAGCTTTACGGCCGGGATCGGGAACCTGTATTCCGACGAGATGCTCTACCAGGCGGGGTTGCGCTACGACCGGGCGGCCGACTCGTTGACGGCGACCGAGGTGCGGCGCTTGTATCGGGCAATTGTCGAGACGTTGGCCGATGCGATCAAGCACCGGGGCTCCTCCCTGGCCGACGAGCAGTACCGGGATCTCTTCGGTGAGCTCGGCGACTTCCAGGGCTCGCACCAGGTCTACGACCGCGAGGGCGAGCCGTGCCGGCGCTGCCGCAACACCATCGTGCGGGTGAAGGCGGGCGGCCGCTCGACCTTCTTCTGCGACCACTGCCAGGTGTGAGCCACTCCCGCCCCGCAGGCCTCCGGTAGGGTCGCCCCGATGTTCCTGAAGTCGCTCAGCATGAAGGGTTTCAAGTCCTTCGCCGACCCGACGGTGCTGGAGTTCGAGCCCGGGATCACGGTGGTGGTCGGCCCCAACGGGAGCGGCAAGTCCAACGTGGTCGACGCGGTCACCTGGGTATTGGGGGCCCAGGGTCCCCGGTCGCTGCGCTCGGCGAAGATGGAGGACGTCATCTTCGCCGGGACGTCCTCGCGGCCCCAGCTGGGCCGGGCCGAGGTGTCGCTCACCATCGACAATTCGTCGGGCAAGCTGTCCATCGACCTGTCCGAGGTCACCATCACCCGAACTCTGTTCCGCTCGGGCGACAGCGAGTACGCCATCAATGGGGCGCCGTGCCGGTTGTTGGATATTCAGGAGCTTCTGAACGACTCGGGCGTGGGCCGCCAGCAGCACATGATCGTCGGCCAGGGGCAGCTGGACACCGTGTTGAACGCCCGTCCCGAGGACCGCCGGGCGATCATCGAGGAGGCGGCGGGCGTGCTGAAGCACCGGCGTCGCCGGGAGCGGGCCGAACGCCGCCTGGCGGGGACGGCCGAGAACTTGGAGCGCCTGGGCGACCTGGTGCGTGAGGTACGGCGCCAGATCCGGCCCTTGGAGCGGCAGGCGGCGGCGGCCCGGTCGCACGACAGCGTGGCGACGGAGTTGCTGACGGTGCGGCGGTTTTTGGCCGGCGCCGAGCAGTCCGACCTGAGCGCCCGGCGGGCAGCGGCGGCACGGGACCTCGGGATCTGCCGCGACGAGCAGCGCGAGCTGCACGAGGCGCTGGACGTGCTCGACGCGGAGGCGACCTCGACGACGGCCGAACTGTCTTCGCGCCGTGAGGAGGACCTGGCCAACGCGTTGGGTCGTGTCCAGGGACTGGTGGAGCGGGCACGTGGCCTGACTGGTGTGCTCCGCGAGCGGGGCCGGGGTGTGGTGGCCGCGCTGGACGCCGCCGCCGACGTTGACGTGGTCTCGACTTTGGAGGCCGAGGCGGCCCGCCTGGCCAGCGAGCTGGTCACGGCCGAGGCCGAGGAGGAGGCGGGCGGCGCGCCCGAACGGGCCGAGCACGACGCCGCTCTGGCGGCTTTGGACGACGAGGCCGCCGCCTTGCGGGAGCGCTGGGCATCGGTGCTGGGCGACGACGCGGCGGCGCCGAACCAGGCAATCGCCCGGGTGCGGGCCCGCACCGAGTCGGTGGCCCGCGCCGCGGCACGCGAGCAAGAGGACATGGACGCGCTCGGGTTGCGGGTCGGCTCCCTTGAAGAACGGTCGTCCGGTGTCGCCGTGCGCGCCGATCTTCTGGCTGCGCAGGCCGACGAGCTCGAGCAGGCGACCGCCGCCCTCGAGGCCGAGTTGGCGGTGCGCAGCGCCGAGCTCGAGCGGTCGGTGCCGGCGGCCGAGGCGGCGCAGGTGGCGGCGGACGAGGCCGAAGAGGCACGCCATCGCACGGCGGCCCGGGCCGAGGCATTGGAGCGCGCGCTCGCCGACCTGCAGGGCGCCGGGGGCCGTGAGCTGCTGCGCGACGTCGACGGCGTCGTCGGGTCCCTGGTCGACCTGGTGGAGATCGACGAGGGCTGGGACGCCGCCTTCGAGGCTGCCGTCGGCGCCGGCGTCGCCGCCGTCGTGGTCGACGGCCGTCGTTCCGCACAGACCGCGCTGGCCACGCTCCGCGAGGGCGGGGTGACCGGGGCCATCCTGACGCCCCGGGCGTCTGCGTCTCCGGCCGGGGCCGCGGCTGCGGATCTCCCCGCGGGCAGCAGCGCCGAGCCGGTCCGGCGCCACGTGCGGGCCCGCCGGGGGGGACCTGTAGCCGAGTCGGTGCTCGACACACTGGTCGGGCGCGCCGTGCGGGTCGACGGCTGGGAGGAGGCCATCGACCTCTCGCTGGCCCGCGACGACCTCGTGGTGGTCACGCCCGAGGGCGACCGCTTCGCCGCCACGGGGTGGCGCGTGCGCTCGACCACCAGCGTGGTCACCGCCGCCTCGGTCGAAGAGGCGCGACGCCGGGCCGAGGACGCGGCCGGCGTGGCCGAGATGGCCCGGGCCCACCTGGCCGAGAGCCGGATTGTGCTCGGCCGTTGCCGCGACGCCCGCACGACGGCGGAGCGGGCCAACGACCGGCATGCCTCGGCCGTGGAGACGGGCCGGGCGGACCGTGAGCGCTCCGCCGAGGAGCAGCGCCGGGTGGCAGGCGAGCTCGACGAGGCCCGCGCCTCGCTGGCCGCAGCCCACCAGCGCCTGGCCGAGGTCACGGCCGAGCAGGCCCACCTGGCCGGGTCGTTGCCCGAGCTGCAGGATGCGCTCGAAGCGTGGGAGGCGATCGAGGAGCGGCGGGTCGCCCTGCGGGGCCGGCGTCAGGAGCTCGAGGTGCGGGTGGCCGGTGTGGTCGAACGCCGGCGGGTCCTGGCCGAGCGCCAGGCCGAGGTGGAGCGGCGCCTGCAGGGCCACGCCGAGGAGCGGGCCACCGCGGCCTCGCGCCGGCGCCGCCTGGAGGCAGAGGGCGCCGCGCTGGCTCGCCTCGAGATCGTTGTCCAACGCGAGCACGAGCGGCTCGACGGCGTCTTCGAGTCGTTGCGCCACGACTACCAGGACCAGGTCGATGCCGTGCGGGCCGGTGGCGAGAAGCTCGAGCGCCTGCGCCAGGACCGCCACACCACCGAGCAGCGGCTCGAGGCGGTGCGCACCCGCACCCGGACCCTCGACCTCGAGTCGAACGAGGTCGACCTGCGCATGGAGTCGCTGCACGAGCACATCGCGCGCGACCTCGGCGCCACGCCCGAAGAGCTGAGCGAGCTCCCCGAGCCCGAGGCGCCCGAGGGCACGACGCTGGTGCAGCACGCCGAAGAGCTCGAGCGCAAGCTGGTGGCGCTGGGGCCGGTGAACCCGTTGGCCTTGGAGGAGCTGTCCACCCTGGAGGAGCGCCACAAGGAGTTGGAAGCGCAGGTGGACGACGTCCGGGGGGCGCGGCGTGAGTTGCACGAAGTGGTGCGCACACTGGACCACGAGATCATGACGTCCTTCGCCGCCGCGGCGGCCGACGTCAACGAGCACTTCTCGGCGTTGATCGCCATGCTGTTCCCGGGGGGGACCGGGCGTCTGATCCTGGTGGAACCAGACGATCTGCTCAACACCGGCGTCGAGATCGAGGTGCGCCCGGCCGGCCGCAATGTGCGCCGGGTGTCCCTGTTGTCGGGTGGCGAGCGGTCGATGGCGGCGCTGGCCTTCCTCTTCGCCGTCTTCCGCAGCCGGCCCTCGCCCTTCTACATGCTGGACGAGGTTGAGGCCGCGCTCGACGACGTCAACCTCAGCCGCTTCCTCGACCTGGTGCACGAGTTCCGCGACGAGGCGCAGCTGTTGGTCGTGAGTCACCAGAAGCGCACCATGGAGACGGGCGACGCGCTCTACGGCGTGACGATGGCGCCGGGGGGCTCCTCCCAGGTGGTCAGCCAGAGGGTCGAGAAGGAGAAAGAGCCGGCGTGACCGGCACACTGGCCTACGTCTTCGTCCTGGTAGCGGTCATCTGCGTCATCGCCGGAGTGACCGCGGTGGCACGGACGCGACGGTCGACCCGCGATGACGTGTCGGTGGACGGCGAGGAGTACGGCCAGGCGACCTACGCCGAAGAGGCTGCGGCGGTGGCGGCGGCCCAACGGGCGGCTGCGGCGGCGTTCGACCAGCCCGAGACTGAGGCCGAGACCGATGTCGATGTCGATGTCGATGTCGATGTCGATGTCGAGGACCCACTGACGTGATCGGCACCCTCGTCATCATCATCGTGGTGGTGGCCGTGTTGGCCATCGCCCTGGGCGGGATCGCGCTCACGCGGTCCCGTCGTCGTTCCAGCGGCACCACGACGGCGGCACCGCCCGCCCCGCCCCGAACGCCTCCGCAGGCGCCGGCTCGAGACGCACCTGCTGGTGGGACCGACACCGCTGTGGTGGAGCCGGAGGCTGGGCCTGGGGCCGTCCCGCCCGCAGCCGAGCCCGAAGCTCCCGGTGCGCCGCCGTCATATCGGAGCCGCCTGGGTGGGGTGCGCGGCCTGTTCAGCGGAGCCGTGGCCGCACTGCGGTCCGGCCGAATTGACGAGGCCACCTGGGAGTCGTTGGAGGAGGCGCTCATCCGGGCCGACGTGGGTGTCAGCACGACGGCTGTCCTTCTCGACGAGCTGCGAGCCAAGGTGCAGACGAAGGAGATCAGCGGCGGGGACGACCTGCTCGAGGCGCTGGGGGCATCCATCCGCCATTTGCTCGACTCCGTGGGATCACGGGACTTGCGTTTTGACGGCCGGGAAGGCCAACCCGACGTCTGGTTGTTCGTGGGCGTCAACGGCGTGGGGAAGACGACGACCATCGGCAAGCTGGCCCGTCGCCAGTCCGCAGCCGGCCACTCGGTGCTGCTTGCCGCGGGAGACACGTTCCGGGCCGCCGCGTCCGACCAACTCGCCATGTGGGCAGAGCGGACGGGCGCCGAGATCGTCCGGGGCGCGGAGGGCTCGGACCCGAGCGCGATCGTGTTCGACGCGGTACAGCGGGCGGCGGCGAGAAAGCACGACCTCGTCCTGGCCGACACTGCCGGACGCCTCCACACAAAGGTCAACCTCGTCGAGGAACTGAAAAAGATCCGGCGCGTTGCTGATCGCGACCCGGGCAACGTGACGGAAGTACTGCTTGTCCTCGACGCCACCACGGGTCAGAACGGACTGGTCCAGGCCCGTCAGTTCGCCGACGCCGTGGACATCACGGGGATCGTGCTGACGAAGCTCGACGGCACGGCCAAGGGTGGCATCGTTATTGGGGTCGAGCGCGAGCTCTTCGTTCCGGTCAAGTTGGTGGGACTGGGTGAAGGCCCCGACGACCTGGTCGACTTCGATTCCGAGGCATTCGTCGACGCCCTCCTTGCATCCGACTGAGTCCGGCGGCAAGGTGGAGACGACATGACCGACGAAGGCAACGAGACCAGCAACGGCATCGCCCGGGACGTGCGATCAGAGTCGGAGACGGTGACGCCCGAGGCGTCAGGCGGGGGAGGCCGTGGGCCCTTCGACCTGAACACGCAGCAGAAGCGGGTATTGCTCGTGGTCCTCGTTGTTCACATGATCCTCGCCCGATTCACCTTGCGGGACCTCCGGCGCCGGCCGGACTCGGCGGTTCGGGGACCCAAACGACTGTGGCGTCTCTGGGCGTCGTTGAACACGACGGGGTCGATCGCCTACTGGGTCGTTGGTCGCCGAAGAGGGGACATCGACCCGACCGGTTGATCAGGCGCCCTCGTCCGAAGTGCGAGGTGTCCGTGTCCGCCCATCCGTCACCCGGGTCCACAGGGGGGAAGGGCGCGACACCATGACCCGGCCCGTTGGGCCGACGATGGTGAGCTCTTCATTGGCATTCCCGGTCATGGACCAGCCCTTGCGATGCACCACGCCGTGGTGGTGTCGGCACACCAGGGCCAGATTGTCGAGGTCGGTGCGACCGGTCGGTTTCCAAGGGACGACGTGATGCACATCGGCGAAGGTCACGTTGTGGCAACCGGGGAAGCGGCAATGTCGGTCCCGCCGCATCACTTCCCTTCGCTGGGCATCGTTTGGGAAACGCCGGGCCCGGCCCTCGTACATGGTGTGCCCGACGTCGTCGTCGACCGCCACGGCGACAGTCGCCTCACATGCGATCTTGTGAACCGTGGCCACGTCGACCAGGCCGTTGTGCTCGAGCTCACCGGCCAGCTCTGTGGCCTCGGCCTCGTCGTCGACCAGGGCCTCGAGAGCGACGTGGAGCACCACGAGGTTCGCGCTGGGCGCGCCTGAGCGGTCCCTCCGAGATGCGATCGAGATGAGCTCGCCGTGGGCCTCAGCCAGCCGCTCGTCCCAAGGGGTCGTGGCATCGGCATCGGAGGGGATCTTCTTGGCCCGGGCTTCCAAGACAGCCTTGGTCTCGGCGTATTCGGGAGCCGGCAGCTGCAGCGTCATGGTGCGGAAGGCGTCGTTGAAGCGCAGCGAGCGCCGGTCGACCTCGGGACGTGATGCTTCCTTGGACCGGGCCGACGCCCGCTCGGCCATCGTGCGGGCGACGTCGGCCAGCTCACGCACCGAATGCTCCTTGGCCTGGTCGCACAGTTCCCGGTCGGTCTCAGGCGTCGCCACGTCGGCAACGGCGCGGACCTTGTCCAAGGAGACCTCACCGGCACGGAGCGACCTGATCAGATAGGGGATGGCCTGGGCCTTGGCACCCACTCTCGTGTAGGCCCGGGCGGTGGCAGTCGAGACACCGAAGCGCTCGGCCGTCCACGCCTCGGTCGAAGTGGCACCCTCGTCGCGATAGGACTCGGACTGCTCGACCTCGCCCAAGTGCACGACGATCTCGCCGTCGAGGGCCGCCCTTTGGCGGAAGAGCTCGTCGAGTCGGGTCCTGCGTTCGGCGCTCGACAGTGCGGAGGGGGCCCATGTCGTCGCCACGGCTGAAGATTTTGCGGGCATCGGAGGGAGAATGGTCTGCCGACCGTGCAGTCAGGCCCAGATGATTCGGACCACCTCGGAGAATTGTTGGAGTACCTGGCGGTCTCCCTCGATGAGCAGATTCTGGGCGTCGACGCGGTTCCACAGCGCCAGATAGAGATCGTTTGCGGTGCCGCTGAGGGTGCACTTCGCGCCGCCGTCCCCGCCGGCATGCGAGGCGGAGGTGCGCACGCCATCGGCATCGAGGTGGAGGAGCCAGGCCGCATCAACGTCAGTGCAGCGCACGGCCAACGTGGTCGGGGATTCGGCCCGCAGCCCGATGCTGCGTCGCGGGACGAACAGCTGCAGGAGCTCGTCGACCCCGTCGGCAGCGAACGGTGGGTCGAACCTGCTCACCTCTGTGCCTACGGCGAGCTCGGTGTCGACGCGGTGGATGGCGGTCTCGTGGGCCTGGCGGCGGCTCCACATGGCGCGCGGCGAGGGCGCGGGGAGGAAGGTCCAGCACCGTAGGTCGTCCGGTGCGGCGACCAGCGCGGCCACGAGGTCGGCGCACCCCTGTCCGAGCCAGGCGGCGAGGTCCTGATCCGCCGGCCAGGACCCAACGACGTCCTCGTCCGAGGGTTCGGTCCGGCCGCTTGTGACGTAGCCGGTCGCCCAACGGTGCACGCCGCCCGTGTGGCGGACCAGGTCGCGCACCGTCCACTCCGGGCACGTGGGCACGCCGCCGTCGGGGTCGGCCAGGGCAGCGGCGGCCGCCATGCGTCTTCCCTCGGCCCGCAGTGCGTCGATGTGGGCGTGGATCTCCACCGGCCGCCCGCTAGGAGACGTTGAGGAGGTCGATCATGAACACCAGGGTGTCGTTGGCGGCGATGCCCTGCGCGCCCTGAGGAGGTGTGGCTCCGTAGCCGAGGCTCGGCGGGATGATCAGCTCGCGGCGGCCCCCGACGCGCATGCCGACGACACCCTTGTCCCAGCCGGGAATGACCTGACCCTCGCCGAGCACGAAGCTGAAGGGCTGGCCGGTCCACGACGACTGGATGACCTTCCCCGCCGAGTAGGTCGCAAGCACGTATTGCACGGTCACCTGGTCGCCCGCAGCCGCCTCCTTGCCGGTGCCGACGATGAGGTCGGCACTCTCGAGGTTGGTCGGAGGCGCGCTCGTGGGGACCTTGACCGTCGGCGCCTGCCCCGCGGTGCCGACAGGTGAGAGGTCGGCGGCCGGGATGGGGACGGTCGCGTGCAGGGGGCTCGCGGCGGGAGCGCTCGTCGTGGACGCGTTGCCACCGCCACCGCCACTGGTGGTCGTGGACACTTTGGCCGCGCTCGACGGACTCGTCGGCGAGGAGCTGCAGGCGGCGAGGCCGAGCGCACCGGCGCCCGCCAGCGCGATGGCGGCGATGGCCCGGCGATGCGAGAAGGAACGGGGAACGGGCATGGGCCGAGACGGTAGCCGTTGGCCACGGCGTCACAGGGGCAGCGGTCGTCCGGTCCCGGCAAGCGGCGTCAGCGCGTGATGCGATAGGGGTCCCACGCGGCGGGTGCCGCCCGCAGATGGGCCTCGACGGCTGCCACGACGGTGGCAGGGGCCAGAGTGCTCTCGACGCGCCCGGCGGGGGAGAGGCAGGGGGTCAGGGCCGACACCGACTGGGCCACCCAGTGGGCGGCTCCGCCGGCCGCGGCTTCCTCCATGTTCAGCCGATCGGCCAGCGGAGGGAGGTCGACGCGGGGCCGAACGGGCCGGCTCCTGAACTGCACCCAGCTCTCGTAGCGATAACAGAGCTCGAAGTCCTGTCCGCGCCGCGTCAGAAGGGCGCCGCGTTCGGTGGCGTTGTTGATAGCCATCGGATGCACGCCGGAGACCCATTGCCCGGCGAAGCGGTGGCCGCCACCGCTGGGCGCGTGCGCGGCCACGTCCACGATGGCCAGATCGATGTCGGGCACCTCGGTGATCGTCACCGTGCCCGAGTCCAGGGCGGCTTCGGACGCGCGCAGGATCGCGTCCTCGTCGGCCCACAGATGGCGGGAACTCTCGGGACGGTCGCACAGCTCGCCCAGCCGGCCCAGCAGTTCGCGGTAGAGCGTCGACGTCACGTCGTTGTCGGCGGGCAGACCCGAGAGCGGGCTGCGCTGCGGGTCGGCATAGGCGGATACGACCATGGAGATGCGGGCAGCCGTGCGTGAAGACGTCACCGCGAAGTCGCCGGCGCGTGCCACCTCGAGGAGCAGATCCCGCCGGGCCCGGGCCTCGTCGGGCGACACGAGAGCGAACATCCCGACCAAGCCGTCCTGGTCGAAGTGGTTGTTGGAGGCCACGCGTGCCTCCCCGTGGCGATCGAACGCATCCAGATATCGAAAGGCCATGCCGGCTGACAGATCCGCGGCGAACTCGGGCGGGCTGTCGATGCCCGGCCAGTGGGACAGGCACAGCACGGTGCCCGGGGCGGGCGCGCCGTCAACCACAACCGAGGGAGCGTCGCCCAGGTCCCCATAGGGGGCGTAGTGCAGGTCGGGAGAACGAGGGCCCACTCCTGCGAGCGTACGGGTTTCGGACTGCGAGCCATGTTCTGAGCCGGCAGCAGTTCAGGCGCACGGCGCCACTAACGTGAGTGACCATGTTCGACGCCCTCTCCGACCGCCTGGAGCGGATCTCCACCCGCCTGCGGGGCAAGGGGCGCATCAGCGACGAGGATCTCGACGAGGCGATCAAGGAGATCCGGACCGCCCTCCTCGAAGCCGACGTCGAGCTCGGCGTGGCCCGCCGGTTCTGTGACGGCATCCGGCTGCGGGTCAGCACCGAGGCGCTCTCCAAGAGCCTGACGCCCGGCCAGCAGGTCGTCCGGGCTGTCCACGAGGAGCTCGTCGCCGTTCTCGGCGGGGAGACCTTGCACCTGACCTACGCGTCGCGGCCGCCCACGGTCGTGCTCATGGCCGGCCTGCAGGGCTCGGGCAAGACCACCAACTCGGCCAAGCTCGCCCTCTGGTGGAAGCAGCAGGGCCGCAACCCGTTGCTGGTCGGGGCCGACCTGCAACGTCCCGCCGCGGTGGAGCAGCTGCGGGTGCTCGGCCAGCAGGCCGGCGTGACCGTCTTCTCGGAGCCAACCGATCCCGTCCGCTGCGCGAAGGCCGGGTTGGAAGAGGCGCGGCGGCTCGGCCGCGACATCTGCATCATCGACACGGCCGGACGGTTGACCATCGATGCCGAGCTCATGGAGCAGATCCGGGACATCTCGGACGTGACCCAGCCGCACTACACGTTCCTGGTGATCGACGCCATGATCGGGCAGGATGCGGTGGCTACCGCCAAGGCCTTCCACGACACGCTCGAGCTGAGCGGCGTCATCCTGACCAAACTCGACGGCGACGCCCGGGGCGGCGCCGCGCTGTCGGTCAAGGGCGTGGTGGGCAAGCCCATCGCATTCGCCAGCACGGGCGAGCGACTGGTCGACTTCGATCTGTTCCACCCGGACCGCATGGCCGACCGGATTCTGGGGATGGGCGACGTCTTGAGCCTGATCGAGCAGGCCGAGCGCACCATGGACACCGACGAGGTGACCAAGAGCGCCGCCCGGCTCATGCAGGGCCAGTTCACGCTCGATGACTTCCTGTCCCAGCTGCGCCAGGTCAAGAAGATGGGCTCGCTGGGCGGCCTCATGCGCCTGATGCCAGGCATGTCCAAAGAGATGCGCCAGGCCGCCGGACAGATCGACGACGGGGAGGTGGCCAAGGTGGAGGCGATCGTCTGCTCCATGACCCCCGCCGAGCGCAACGACACCGCTGTGCTGGACGGGTCGCGACGGAGCCGGGTCGCCCGGGGCTCGGGCACATCCATCCAGGACGTGAACTCGCTCCTCAAGCAGTTCAAGGAGATGCAGAAGATGATGAAGGGGATGGCCTCGGGCAACATGCCCAACCTCCCCGGCATGCCGAACATGGCCGGGATGAGCGGCCGCGCCGCCCGGAAGCTGGCCCAGCAGGGGGCCGCCGGCCTACCCGCGGCGCCCCCCGGAGCCGACTTCGACATGCTGGCCCAGCTCATGGAGGAGGGCGGTGAGCTGCCCTCGGGCTTCCCGGGCCTGCCCGCGCCGGCCCCCGCCCGGCCCGTCGTCAGCGGCAACAAAGGCACCAAGAAGAAGAAGAAGGGCGGCCGGGTCACGCCGCCGAAAGGCCGATAGGTCCGCTATCTGCCAGAATGGACGGCCAAGACGTCCAGATCAGTGGAGGATGCAGTCCGTGGCAGTGAAGCTCCGCCTCGTGCGGATGGGTAAGAAGAAGCAGCCGACCTACCGGGTCGTCGCCGCCGACAGCCGGTCACCTCGTGATGGCCGGTTCCTCGAGATCGTGGGGACCTACGCGCCCCGGGGCACGTCGACGGCCGAACCGGAAGCGGTCATCAACATCGACAACGCCAAGGCCGTGAAGTGGCTGGTCGACGGGGCCCAGCCGACCGAGCGGGTGGAACGCATCCTCAAGACCTCCGGGGCCTGGGACGAGTTCGCCGCCGCGAGGGCCAAGTGACCGACCTCTACGAAGCGGGCGACATCAACCAGTCCGGTGCCTCCGACAGCTACGAGGACGAGGACGGGGACGACATCGACATCGACGACGAGGTCGGTGAGGGCAACGAGCTCGGCGATGGCGATGGCGACGGCGATCAGGACGGGGGGACGGCGCTGGCGGTGCTGACCTATCTGGCCCGCTCGCTTTCCAACGACCCGGACTCGGTGGTCATCGACGCCGAGGACCGCCGGGGTGGCCTGCGGCTCAACCTGCACGTGGCCCCCGACGACATGGGCCGCGTGATCGGGCGCCGTGGTCGTACGGCCCAGGCCATCCGGACGCTGGTCAACGTGGCGGGCGCCAAGGACGGCATCTCGGCCAGCGTGGACATCGTCGACGACTGATCTGCTCAAAGTCGGCCGGGTCACCAAGGCCCATGGTCTGCGCGGCGAGGTCGTCGTCCAGCTCTGGACCGACCAGACCCAACGTGTCGACCCGGGATCGGAGCTGACTTCGGCTCGTGGTGTTTTGACGGTCGTGTGGTCCAAGCCCTTCGGCCCGGATCGCTACATCGTGCAGTTCGAGGACGTGCTCGATCGCAGCGCGGCCGACGGCCTGCGTGGCGTGGAGCTCTCGGCCCCGCCTTTGGACGACACGGGCCTGGCGGACGTGCTGTGGGTGCACGAGCTCGTGGGGGCCGTAGTGCGGGACGGGGCCGGCACGCTGCTCGGCGTCGTGGCGTCCGTCGAGGCCAACCCGGCCAGTGACCTCATGGTGCTCGAGTCCGGCGGGTTGATCCCGGTGCGCTTCGTCACCGCCCACGACGCGGCGGCGCGGACAGTCGACGTCGACATCCCCGACGGGCTGCTCGACCTGCAATGAGAATCGACGTCTTCACGCTGTTTCCCGACGTGGTGTCCGGCTATTGCGGGGCGTCCATTCTCGGCCGTGCCGCCGCTGCCGGCGCGCTCGACGTGCGCGTCCACGACCTGCGCGACGGGGCGCTGGACGTGCACCGCTCGGTCGACGACAGCCCGTTCGGCGGGGGAGCGGGCATGGTCCTGGCCCCGGACCCCGTCTTCCGCAGCGTGGAGTCCGTGCCGGACCTGCCGCGGCCGCTCTACCTCCTCGCGCCCGGCGGTCGGCCCTTCGACCAGGCCGTGGCGACGGAGCTGGCGGACGGTGACGGTGGCGGGTTCTCCCTCTTGTGCGGCCGCTACGAGGGGGTGGACCAGCGGGTGGCCGACCACCTGGTGGACGGCGAGCTGTCCGTGGGCGACTTCGTGCTGGCCGGTGGGGAGCTGGCGGCACTGGTGGTGGTGGAGGCGGTGGCCCGTCTGCTGCCCGACGTCTTGGGGAACGAGGAATCGGCCCGGGACGAGAGCTTCGCCGAGGGGCTGCTCGAATACCCCCAGTACACCCGGCCGGCCGAGTTCCGGGGCTGGCCGGTGCCCGAGGTGCTCCGATCGGGCGACCACGGCGCGGTGGACGCCTGGCGCCGCTCGCAGGCGCTGCTGCGGACGGCCGCACGCCGCCCGGATCTGCTGGCGCGCCTGGTCAGGGACTCGGCGCTCAGTGCCAGCGACGTGCAGGTGCTGTCTGCGCACGGCTACGATGTTCCGTCCGGCACTGAGCCGGAGTGACCGAAGGACGCCTCTCATGCACCCCACCGAAACGATCGATCGCGACAGCCTGCGCGACGACATCCCCGATTTCCGCCCCGGCGACACCGTCAAGGTCCACGTCCGGGTCGTGGAGGGCAACCGGGAGCGGGTGCAGGTGTTCCAGGGTGCGGTCATGCGGCGCCAGGGCGGCGGCGTGCAGGAGACCTTCACCGTGCGCAAGGTGAGCTTCGGCGTCGGCGTCGAGCGGACCTTCCCGGTGCACTCGCCGACGATCGCCAAGATCGAGGTCACGACGCTGGGTGACGTCCGGCGGGCCAAGCTCTACTACCTGCGTGACCGCCACGGGAAGGCCGCCAAAATTAAAGAGCGGCGGATTCCCCGCGGTAAGGCGGTGGCCGAAGAGGTCGTCGATGTGGTGGACGCGGACGATGTCGTCGATGAGCCCGTCGAGGAGGATGCAGACGAGTAGGGCGGTCGCAGCGTGAGCGAGGAAGACCTCGAGCGCTACGAATCCGAGATAGAGCTCGGGCTCGTCCAGGAGTACCGGGCCGTTCTCCCTGTCTTCACCTACGTGATCGAGACCGAGCGCCGGTTCTATCTGGCCAACGAGGTCTCGCTGAACGTGCGGTCCGACACGACGCCGGCCTGTATCGAGCTCGAGATCCGCGACGCCTGGGTCTGGGACATGTACCGCCCGGCGCGGTTCGTGCCGGAAGTGCGCGTCGTCACCTTCCGTGACGTGAACATCGAACGGCTGCCCGAACAGGAGCTCTGACAAGGGCAACAGCGGCGCGACCGTTCCTCGTCGATGGACAACAACGTGGCGCTGGGAGGGTTCGGCGAGAGGCTCGCCGCGGCGCACTATCGGGCCAACGGCTACGCGGTGCTCGAGCGGAACTGGCGCTGCCGGGCAGGTGAGATCGACCTCCTGTGTGCCCGCGGCACGACCTTGGTCGTCTGCGAGGTCAAGGCTCGGACGGGGTCCGCGCACGGGCACCCGCTGGAGGCCGTCACGTTGGCCAAGCAGCGCCGGCTGCGCCGCCTCGCCGCCGTGTACCTCCGGAATCAGGGAAGGCGGTGGGACGAGGTCCGCTTCGACGTGGCCGGCGTGCTGGACGGGTCGCTGGAGGTCGTCGAAGGTGCGTTCTGAGGGAGCGCGGCCTAGGGTCCGTGCTCATGGAGACACTGATCGTCGAGCGCACGGACGGCGTCGTGACCGTCACGATGAACCGTCCGGAGCGCAAGAACGCCGCCAACGGCAAGATGCTGACCGAGCTGCGCGCCATCTTCGAGGAGGTGGAGGACACCCCCGAGGACAGGGCCATGGTGCTGACCGGCGCGGGAGGCGCCTTCTGCTCAGGCGCCGACCTCGCGGATCCCAGCGGACCGGCCACCGACCCCAGCCGATCGGGCCTGACGCGCATGCGGCGACTGGGGGACGTGGCGCTGGCTCTGCACCACATCTCGAAGCCGACCATCGCCAAGGTGGACGGCTTCGCGGTCGGCGCGGGGCTCTCGCTTGCGCTCGGCTGCGACCTGATCGTGTGCAGCGACCGCGCCAAGCTCTCCATGATCTTCGCCAAGCGGGGCCTGGCGCTCGACAACGGCGCCTCTTGGCTGCTGCCCCGCCTCGTCGGGTTGGCCCGCGCCAAGGAGATCGCGCTCTTCGGGGGCATGTGGAGCGGCGAAGAGGCGGCGGCCATCGGGCTCGTGAACCGGGCGCTGCCGGTCGACGAGCTCGATGCTTTCGTGGACGACTGGGCCACCACGCTCGCCGCGGGCCCGCCCCTGGCGCTGTCGATGACCAAGACCCTGCTCCACGCCTCGTCCATGGCTTCCATGGAGCAGGCAGTGGAGGACGAGGCCCGGTGCCAGGCCCTCAACTTCTCGACCCAGGACACCCAGGAGGCGCTGGCCGCCTTCGCGGAGAAGCGGGAGCCGCGCTACATCGGTCGCTAATAGACTGCATTCGTGCTGAATGGCGTCCAAGGTATGGTCGGAGATACCGCATTGGTGGTCAAGGCCATCGAGGGCGCACACCACCCCGGAAGGATCCGGGCCAGAGGCGAGGAGTGGTTGGCAATCCCACTCGACCCCGAAGCCAGTATCCCTATCGGGACCGATGTCGTCGTGGCCGACGTCGAGCGAGGGCTGCTCGTCGTCTACGCCGTCGACAGCTAGAAGAGAGGTGCCGCATGTTCGCATCGGCCGGAGAAGTGTTGGGGATCGTCGTCGTTGCGGCACTGGCCGCGGTCGGAGTCGTCACCCTGTTCCTGTCCCGTTTCGTGAAGATCGTCCAGCAGGGCAGCGTGGGCGTCGTCAAGCGCCTGGGTGAATTCAAGACGGTCGATCAGCCGGGTATGCACATCCTGGCTCCCTTCGTGGACCGGATGGAGAAGATCGACGTGCGCGAGTTCCCCATGACCGGAGACCAGCAGGCAGTGATCACCAAGGACAACGTGTCCCTGCAGGTCAGCGCGACCATCTTCTGCCAGGTGATCGACGTCAAGTCCGCCCTCTTCGAGATCAACGACTACCAGCTGGCCGTCGACCAGCTCTCGCGCACGGCTCTGCGGGCGGTCTTCGGGGAGCTCTCGCTCGACCAGGCGCTCTCCGAGCGCGAGACGATCAACAGCCGCATGCAGGACCACATGGCCGACGCCACGGCCAAGTGGGGGGTGCGGCTGAACCGCATTGAGATCCTCGACATCACCCCGCCGCTCAATGTGGTCCAGGCGATGTCCGAGCAGAAGGAAGCCGAGCAGCACAAGCGCGCCGCCATTTTGAAGTCAGAGGGTGAGCAACAGGCCGCCGTCAACTCTGCCGGCGGGCGCAAGCAGGCCGCCGTCCTCGAGGCGGAAGGGGCGAAGCAGTCCGCCATCCTGCGCGCCGAGGCGCAGATGAAGGTGCTGGAGCTGCAGGCCGAGGGAGAGAAGAAGGCGCTCGAGCTGCGCGGCCAGGGCGAGGCGTCCCGCCTCACCTCCATCGACACCGCCGTCATCAACCCGCACACGCTCGCCGTGCTGCAGCTGAAGGCGTTGCAGGACATCGCGTCCTCTGAGAACGCCAAGATCGTGGTGCCCTACGAGGCGACGAGCCTGATGGGCGCAGCCGAGGTGCTGCTCTCGACGTTGCGCAACGAGAACCTGAGCGACGGCGCCAAGACCAACGGCTCCACGGCTGCGGTGGCCACGCCGGCACGGCCGAACAAGGACCTCCCGCCTCCGCCCCAGGGCTAAGGAGAACCCGGCGGCTCCCGCTCGGGGCGCTCAGGCCCAGCCGAGCTCGCGTAGGCGTGCCTCGCCCAGGCCGAAGTGGTGGCCCACCTCGTGTAGCACCGTGACACGGACCCGGTGAGCGAGCTCCTCGGGCGTGCTTGCCGACTGACAGATGGTGGCGAGGAAGAGTGTGATCTGATCCGGACGGGCCCCGGCATAGGTGCCGCGCTTGGTCAGCGGGACACCCTCGTACAGCCCGTAGAGGCGGCCGGGCGGGCTCTGGTCGTCGATGATGATGGCCACGTTCTCCATTTCGGCGCGCAGCTCCTCGGGGATCGCCTCGAGTGCAGCGGAGACGAGCGCCTCGAAGTCGGTGACGTCGATCGGGTCCATCGACGCCACCTTGCCACGATTGCCCGACAGCGCGGTTGCGCACCGTTCCGAGGCCTGACCGCAACTGGTGGTGGCGGGGACCGTGCCGGTAGCGTGCCGGGCCGTGTCTGGACCCGAGCGCCGATGACCGACCTGCTCGACGACAGCCTCTCCCTCCCCGCCAGCCTGGGAGTAGTGGCGGAAGTCAGCGAAGGAGAGTTCCGTCTGACCCTGCAGCCCCGGCCGGAGGTGCTGCGCCACGGCGCGCTCCGGGCCAGCGTGATCGCCTTCATGATCGACGTCGTGGCCGGGGTCGTCCTCGACGTCGATCCCGACGCCTGGACATTGACCTCGGACATGTCGGTGCGGATGCGGCCGCTGCCCGCACCGGCCTTTCTCTCCACCGAGAGCACGATTCTGCGCCGGGGTCGTCGATCGGCGACCGCGGTGGTCGATCTCGTGACCGCCGAGGGGGCACCCGTGGCGACCGGCGCCATCGGGTTCGTCCGGGTGGAGCGCCGGGAAACCGATCCCGTGAAGCCGCAGGCATCACCGGGGAATCTCTCGACCATGTTCGACGGGTCCCGCACGCTGTCGGTCCCCCTCCGGGACGCGGCCGGGATCGTCGCACTCGACCCCCTGCGGGGGGCACTCGAGATGCCCGTGACGCCGGCGGTGCGCAATACCGCCGGCACGCTGCAGGGCGCCATGGTGGCGCTCTTTGCGGAGGCGGCCGCCGAGGAGCTCGTCTCCACCCGCTTTGGCCTCCCGGCCGTCGTGACCGAACTGGACTTGCGCTACCTGGCCCAGACCGGGGCGGGCCCCGTCCAGTCCGAGTGCACCCTGCTCGGAGAGGGTCCGGACGCACCGGTGCAGGTGGAGCTCTTCGACCGGTCGAGTGGCCGGCTGACGACGCTCGTCTACGCCCGGACGGCGGTCATCCCCACCTGATCAATTAGTCGCCGAAAGGCTGGTCGATCGGCACGGCCCGCACGTGAAAGCCGGCGGGACGAGGATCCGGGGCGGAGGGGGACGGTTCGTCCGGCTCCCGGCTCTCGACGTCCTGCTCCTCCACCGCGGGTGGATCGCCGAGGAGCTTGACGTGCGCCGCCGATGTGCGCGGCGTCCCGTCGCGAGAGGTCGCAGCCGCCAGATGCTCGAGCTGACGCTTCTCCTTGCGCCGACGGAAGGGCCCGCCTCTCGATGTCGGCACATCGCCCTGACCCATCCGGCCGAGCCTAGGGGCTGAGGCCGCCGCCACGGCGGCTTTCCACGAGGCCTCGTCCGGTCGGCACCCCACCAGGGAGCACTTAGAGTTTCGCGATGGTCGAGGTCGTCGTCCGAGAGGCTCTCGACGCCGACATCCCGGCCGTCGTCGACCTCCAGAACGCCTTGCTCTCGACCACGACCATCGAGTGGACCGAGACGCCCCACACGGATCTCGAGCGGGCGGATTGGCTCAATCGCCAACGCGCACTGCGCAACCCCGTGCTGGTCGCGACTGTTGCGGACGAACTGGTCGGCTGGTGCAGCTTCAGCGACTTTCGAGACAGCACGAAGTGGCCCGGCTACCGGTTCACCGTCGAACACACGATCCATGTCCGCGAGGACAATTGGGGGAACGGGGTCGGACGGACTCTCATGCACTCACTGTGTGATTCCGCCAGTCTGCTCGGCAAGCACGTCATGGTAGGAGCCGTCACCGGGGAGAACGAGGCCTCCATCCGCTTCCACGAGCGCCTCGGCTTCGTCGAGGTCGCCCGGATGCCGCAGGTCGGTTCGAAGTTCGGACGGTGGCTCGATCTGGTCCTTCTGCAGAAGCGCCTGGACGAGCGATCCGCTCCCGACGACGTCAGCTCATAACCCCCTAGGTCGAGAAGCCTTTGCGTCCCACGAGATGAAAGACCCGACTGAGTCGGCGGTATGGGTCCCGCCGGCTGGCCTCGAGCTCCACCGCCGCCGTGGCCTCCACCTGCTCGGTGTCGCCGGGGTCCAATTCGACCCCGCTGAACCCGAGCCAGTCGACGAAGAGCCAGACGCCGTACCACTGCAGCGGTTCCACGCCTTGGCCCTGCAGGAGTTCGCTGAGCTCCTGCACCGTGTCGGCCCGACCGGGCACGCCCAGCACCCCGATCTCGGTTCTGGCGTCGAAGGCGGCGAGCGCGTCGTCCCAGCGCCGCTCCAGCGCCGGCCGCACCGCCATCGTCTCGGCATTCCCCGTCATGATGGAGACCAGGCCACCCTCGGCGGCGCACCGGCACAGTTGCGCGACCAGCGGCTCAGGATGCTCGAGATACCCGAGCACCCCGTGGCACAGCACCGCGGCGAAGCGTCGCTCGTCGACCGCGCCGACGGCGTCCTCACCGTCGGCCTGCACGAGCGTCACCCGTTGCCGTGCCTCGGGGGGCAGCTGTCGGAGCCTTTCTCGCGCTTTGTCCAGCATGGCCGGTGACGAGTCGAGGAGCGTGACCTCGTAGCCGGCGTGCGCCAGGGGGAACGATTGATGGCCCGCCCCCCCGCCGACGTCGAGCACCGCCGCCGGAGGCGATGGGAGATGCTCCAGCAGGTGCTGGTGCAGCACATACGTGCGCACCATCCCCTTCACCGAGGCGTAGGCCCCGTCGGCAAACTTGTCGACCAAACCAGCCCAGGCGTCCTCGCTCACCACACGAACCTACCGTCCCCCTATCTCTGTGCACATCGGTGAACGACGTCGGCGACCGTTCATCCCCGTGCATCACGCCGTCATCGCGTCCGCGACCCTGACCGGGGCGGTAGGGAGTGCGGTCTCCGTGGAGGTCCACGTCTCGAATGGCCTGCCCGGGTTCACCATCGTCGGGTTGCCGGACGCCGCGGTGCGCGAGTCGCGCGACAGGGTGCGCGCCGCCATCCTCTCGAGCGGGCTGCCGTGGCCCCTTCGACGTCTCACCGTGAATCTCGCACCCTCCGGTGTCCGCAAAGGTGGCGCCGGTCTCGACCTCCCCATCGCGGTGGGACTGCTCGTCGCTGCCGGCGAGCTGAGCCCGACTTGCACCGACGGGCTCTCCTTCTGCGGGGAACTCGGGCTCAACGGCTCGCTGCGCCACGTCCCGGGCATGATCGCCCTGGCCGATTGTGCCGCCCCCCAAGGCCTGGTCGTCCCCCTCTGTGACGTGCGGGAAGCTGCGCTGGTCCTGGGGCCCGACGTACGGGGCGCCGCCACGCTGCATGAGCTGGTGGCCATTCTGCGCGGGCAGGCGGACTGGCCCGGTGTCCCAGCACCCGCCAGCATCGGGACCGCACCGGCCCAACCGGACCTCTCCGACGTCCGGGGCCAGGCCCTGGGCCGCCGGGCCGTCGAGGTGGCGGCGGCCGGGGGCCACCACCTCCTGATGATCGGGCCGCCGGGATCGGGGAAGACGATGCTGGCCGAGCGCCTGGTCGGCCTGCTCCCGCCCTTGGCGCCCGCCGATGCACTCACGGTGACCAGGATCCACTCGGCCGCCGGCTGCGCCCTGCCCGAAGGCGAGCTGCTCGAGCGACCGCCGTTCCGCGCCCCGCACCACCAGGCGTCGATCGTCTCCCTGGTTGGCGGGGGCAGCTGGTCCCTGCGCCCAGGCGAGGTGAGCCTGGCCACCAACGGCATCCTCTTCCTCGACGAGCTCGGCGAGTTCCCGGTGGCCGCACTCGAGGCGTTACGCCAGCCGCTCGAGGAAGGGGTCATCCGGGTGAGCCGCGCCGGCGGGACGGTGACCTTCCCTGCGGCATTCCTCCTCGTCGCCGCCATGAACCCCTGTCCCTGCGGCGAGGGGGTGTACGAGGGAGCCTGCAGTTGCAGCGCCGTGACCCGCGCCAGGTACCGACGACGCATCTCGGCACCGCTCCTGGACCGCTTCGACCTGGTCGTGCCGCTCAGCCGACCGGACCCCGACGATCTCCTCTCCGGCGTGCCGGGCGAGTCTTCGGTCGTCGTCACCCGGCGCGTGGCCCAGGCGCGCGCCGTCATGGCCGCACGGGTGGACGAGCCCGAGCTCCTCCCCGACGCCGCCACCCTCCTCGCGACCAAACTGCGCGCGGGCGGCCTCAGCGCCCGCGGGCTGCACAAGGTCGGGCGTGTCGCGCGCACGGTGGCCGCGCTCGCCGGGAGTGACGTCGTGTCGTTCGCCCACGTCTCCGAGGCGCTGTCACTGAGGGCCGGCCGGGCTGTGGTCGTGGCATGAACGCCGACGCGTCGGGCCTCCCGTCAGAGGCGTACGCCGTTGCCCTCGCGGCGCTGCCATCCATGGGTCCCGCCCGTTTGCGCACACTGCTGGCGGCGAACCCGCCCTCGGTCGCCTGGCAGCGGGCCACCGCCGGAGCCGAAGCGTCGGTACGCGACGTGGAGCGCGTCTGGCGGCGGCATCAAGCGCTCGGGATCGCAGTGGTCCTGGCCGGCCAGCCGTCGTATCCGGGGCGCCTGGCTGGCGACCCGCAGGCTCCTGCGGTGCTGTTCTGTCTCGGGGACCCGTCTGCGCTGGCCGGCGTCCCGACCGTGGCGCTGGTGGGCACCCGCGCGCCGACCCGCTACGGCATCGGCGTCGCTGCGCAGTTCGGCGCCGATCTCGCCGCCGCCGGCGTCAGCGTGGTGTCGGGTCTGGCCCTCGGTATCGACGGTGCGGCCCACGAGGGTGCCTGCGGAGCCGGCGCGCCGCCCGTCGCCGTCGTCGCCGGAGGGCTCGACCACGCCTATCCGCGGCGGCACGAGCGGCTGTGGGAAAGGGTCGCCACGTCGGGCGTGATCGTGTCCGAGTCCCCCGCCGGGGTGGCGACGGAGAAGTGGCGCTTCCCTGTGCGCAACCGCCTCCTGGCCGCACTGAGCGATGTCGTGGTCGTGGTCGAGAGCCGCCACCAAGGAGGCTCGCGGCACACTGTCGACGCGGCCATGGATCGTGGGGTCCCCGTCGGGGCGGTGCCCGGTTCCATCCGCAGTGCCACATCCGAGGGCACCAACGCGCTTCTCGCTGACGGAGCGTTCCCCGTGTGCTCCACCGGCGACATCCTCGTCGCTCTCGCCCTCGCTGGCGCCTCCGTGGTCGTGCCGGCGGGGACTGCGGGGCGGCGGTCCGCACCGACGGCACCCCCCACACCGCCTGCATCGCCAACGGGCGAGGACCGCCTGGTGTACGACGCCCTGAGCGCCGACCCCGCCTCCTTGGACGAGCTGGCCCGCGCAACGGGGCTCCATCTGGCCGAGCTGTGCGGGGCGCTGGAGCGCCTCGCACAGGCCGGTCTCGCCCGTGATGCCGGCGGATGGTGGGAACGAGCCTGATGACTGGCCTGGTGCTTCCTCCGGCTCCCCGAGAAGGACCCGGTGATGGTCAACGTCGCCCGACTCCGATGGGAAGCCCCCGGCGCCCTAACCTGCCTCGCCGTGGAAGGAAGGTTCCTGCAGGCCGCTGCCGCAGCCGGGTTGCGGGTTGAGGCGATCCGGGCCCTGCAGCAGGGTGCAGCCGCCGTGTTCCTGAGCGAGGGCGAGCTGGGCGACCCGATCGTGCTGGCAGCGGGCCTGAGTTCCTGGGTCCCCGGCTTGCTCTTGGGTGTCCGGACACACCTGGGCCCCGCCGGGCGCCACCCCGCCCTGCTCGCCCGGGACGTGGCCAGCCTCGACCTCGTCTGTGGCGGGAGGAGCGTGCTCTGCTTCGCGCCCCCGTTCCTGGAGTCGCTGCCGGAGGCGGTCAGCCTCTGCCGGGCGCTGTGGCGGGCCGGGGACCTCGTCAGCGACGGCCCGTACTTTCCGGTGCGAGCGCCCGCCAACCGCGCTCGGCCGGCGGGGGAGCGGAGCCCCCTCATCGCCTTCGATTGCACCGCCGGCGACGTGCTGCCGGCCTCCGTGCGCGCCACGGCCGACATGCTCGTGTGGCCCGGACCCGGGGTCCCCGGCGCCTGCCGGCTGGAGCGGGTGTGACCGACGCCACGCTCGTCCACGAGCGGACCGGCATGACCTCGGCCACGACCGCCGTCACGGGGCGGCATCTGCCCGCCCTTAACGGTCTCCGTGGCATCGCCGTTATCGGCGTGGTGGCGTACCACCTCCAGCTCGGGTGGGCCAAGGGTGGGTACCTCGGGGTCGACCTGTTCTTCGTCCTGTCCGGATTCCTGATCACCACGCTCCTGCTGGAGGAGTGGGTCGGCACGGGCCGGGTCAACCTGGCCGCTTTCTGGGGACGCCGGGCCAAGCGCCTCCTGCCGGCGCTCTTCCTCGTCGTGGCCGCGCTCGCGCTCTACCTCGTCTGCAACGCGCTCTTCGGTGGCCCCGGTGCCAACGGCCTCATCGACCTTTCGGGCCTGCGGGGCGACGCCATCGCCTCCTTGCTCTACGTGAACAACTGGCACCTTATTTACGCGCACCAGTCGTACTTCGCGCAGTTCTCGACCCCTTCGCCCTTGCAGCACACGTGGTCGCTGGCGATCGAGGAGCAGTTCTATCTCGTCTGGCCCCTGTTGCTGCTAGTGCTCCTGCGCTACGGGCGGCGTGGGTGGCGCCGGGCGGGCGTGACGGTCACCGTCGCGCTCGGCGTGGGCTCCTCCGTGCTGATGGCCGTGCTGTTCCATCCCGGCGTGGATCCCTCGCGCATCTACTACGGCACGGACACCCGGCTGTTCGATCTCATGGCGGGCGCCACCATCGCCTTCTTGGCCGCCTCGCGTCGCCAGCCGGACGCGCGGGCACGACGGATCCTCCACTGGGTGGGCCCGGCGGCTGCCGTGGTCCTCGGCGTGTTCTGGGTGCGCGCCGGCACGCCCGGCGGCCTGCCCACCAATTTCATGTTCGAAGGCGGGTTCCTAATATGTGCCGCGCTCGCCGCGCTGGTCGTGGCGGACGCGCGCCTGGTCGAGCCCGGGCGGTTCGCCCGGGGGCTGGCCTGGAAGCCGCTGCATTTCGTCGGCACCATCTCCTACGGCATCTACCTATGGCACTGGCCGGTGATCGTCTACCTCAACGGCGCCCGGACGGGCTTGTCGACCTGGCCCCTCGACATCCTGCGCGTTGTGGTCACGCTGCTCGCGTCGACGGCGAGCTACTACCTGGTCGAGCGGCCGATCCGGCTGGCCAAGTTGCGGGGCAGCGTCCGGTTGTGGCTCGGCCCCGTCGCCGGTGTCATCACGGCCGTGATCATCGTCGTCGCGACCATCCCTGCCGTTGCCGATCCGGCCAAGGTCGTGGGCACCACGCGTCTGCCGTCGTCGGGGTCCGTGGCATCGGTGCCCGGAGCCGGCGGGTACGCGGGCCAGCAGCCGATCCACCTAAACCCGGCGCCGTCGCCGACGGACCCGCTGCGGGTGATGATCATCGGGGATTCAGTGATGCACGACGCCTCGTACGGCATCACCGCGTCGCTGCAGGCCACCGGTGAGGCAACGGTCGCCACGCGTACGATCGACGGCTTCGGGCTCACGACGGCGACGAGCTGGCCCACCTCCATCCCCAGCCTGATCCGCCAGACCCAGGCCCAGCTCATCGTGGCCTCGTGGAGCTGGGACCAGTACGGGCCGACGACACCTAATGCGCTGCACCAGCCGGTCCAGTACACCGACCTGCTGCGCCGGGCCGTCGCCACCATGCTGGCGCCCGGCGACGGCGTGGAGGGTGTCATCTTCACCCAGTTCCCGCAATCGGGTGATCTCGCCGCCTCGAACCCGGCCGACACGGCGAGTTACAACAGGGAGCGCCGGGCCGGCGTCGTCGCCTGGAACAACATCGCCGAGAAGATGGCCGCGCAGTTCCCCGGCCGGGTCATGTACTTCCCGTTGGCCGACTCAATCATGTTGGACGGGAAGTACTCCGCCTGGCTTCCTCCGGAGGGCGAGCCCCACGCACCCGGCAGCGACTGGATACGCGTGCGCAAACTCGACAACGTGCATCTCTGCCCCGAGGGCAGCGCCCGCTACGCCGCGGCGTTGCTGGCCGACATGACGTCGGTGTTCCGGCTGGTGCCGGCGACGGGGGACTGGTCGCAGGGGGCGTGGACCACTGATCCGAACTTCAACAACCCTCCGGGCGCCTGCCCCGACGACCATCCGCCCGGCTAGCTGCACGTGGCGCACCTGGCCCGGTTAGGAGCAGGCCGTACTGCTGATCTTCCGCTCAACCGTCGCCGCCGACTTTGCGCTGGCCCAATTGGATCCGGTGTTCGCGATCACCTCGTACCAGTAGTTACCAGTGGCCAGCGCGGCGCTGGTCCACGACGTGGTCGACACGCTGGTCTGCAGCGTGTAGGTCCCCGTCGCCGAGGTGTTCGACTGGTACACGCCGTAGGTGGTCGCATGCGTGATCGCCGCCCAGCTCACCTTGACGATCTTGCTGCTGGCCGGGCTGGCGCAGGCCGATGTCGCCGTCGGTGTTGTCGGCAACGCGGCAGCTTGTGCCTCTCCCGAGTTCACCGTGGCGACGTGGACGGTCCAGTTGGTCGCGGCCCAGGCCGTGCCGGACGAGACGAGCAGGCACAGAACGGTGGTGAGCGGGACAACGACGAGAAGAGCGCCACGTCGCATGCGTGGGCTCCCCCCGTCGTTGTCGCTCTGTACTCTCCGGGGCAACGAGGAGGACTAGCTGGTCCAGGCGTCGGTGGCCGGGCTCGTGGTCGACGTGGCGGCGCCACCGGTCGCCGTGGTGCCGGTCAGGGACGGCATCGAGAAGAACGAGTTGGCGCACGCCGCCGGCGAGGTCGTCGCCATGAGCGCGTCGTTGGTGAGAGTCACCACCAGCGGGTTGTTGGCGGCTGCGCTCGCTCCCACCGTCAACGGTGTCGTCAGTGTGTGGGAGGTGCCGCTGGTCCCCGTTGCGAAGTTCCAGGTGACGGCGCTCGTCGAGGTGGAGCAGCCGGTCTGCGCCGTGAGGAGCGTGTTGGACGTGAAGCCGCCGGCCTGGACGGTGTTGGCCGGGAGGTTCACCGCCGTGATGGTCACGGGGAACGAGTTGGTGTTGGCGATGGTGACGACCACGTCGCCGGAGCCACCCGGGAACAGCAGGTTGCCGGCGGCCGGAGAGGCCACCGCGGTGATGCTCAGGTTGGAGATGGTGGCGGACTGGCCCTCACCGGACGAGCCGCCGTTCAGGCCCACGACCCAGTTGGTCGCCGCGTACGCCCCGCCTGCCACCAAGAGGCAGCCGCACACGGCGGACACGACCTTCATGCGGCGCGACCATCGGGCCGTCTTGGCTGTCATTCCCTCCACGATCTCCGTCCTCTCTCCGCCTCAAAGGGACGGTTCCGTACTTCGTGATCCAATGGGAGTTCGGAGGTGCCCAGAGGCGTCTTGAGGAACGTTGAGGGATTTGGACACGCGCCCGAAATCGTCGGCGGCTGGGTTGTCCCCAGGCATGGCGGCGTTCTGTTGCGCCGCTGGTCCCATGGGGGTTTTTCACGACGAAAGGCCCTCAGCCCAGGGCGGATTTGCGCCGATACCGTGAGAGATGCCGCCTCCCGATCTACGCGACCGCTTCACCAGTTACCTGCCGTTCATCGTGGTGGCGGTGGCAGGTCAACTCAGCGTGGGCTGGCCACCGGGACCGACGAATAGCGGGGCCTACCTGATCAGCTCCCTGCTGCTGGTGGTCATGCTGGTCCTCATCGTGGTCCGCCGTGGCATGCCTCCGCGGACCTTCGTCTTGGGATCGGCGCTCTACATGACGTCGGTGGCGCTGCTCATGGTGGCGACGGGCGGCCTGGGCACCGGGGTCGGCGTGTTGCTGTTCATGCCCGTCGTGGGCGTGGCGCTCTATGGCAAGCGCTGGGAGTCGGTCGTCTGCGTCTTCTTTCTCGTGGCGGCCATCCTGGCCACGACGATCGCCTCCTCGCCGAGCTCCCTCGACATCACGGCGTTGCTCCGACGCCTCATCCTGTCCGCGGCCATCGGCGCCATGCTGTCCATCGCCATCCAACTCCTGCGGGGTCGGCTCGTCGAGTCGAAGGCGCACACCGAACGGCTGCTGCAGCACGAGGAGGCGCTCAACGCCGCCGCCCGTCAGCTGGTCCAGCTGTCGGAGCCGCCACAGATCACGGCGCTCGGCGCCGAACTCGCCATGGGCATCGCGTCGCCCCCCGGATCGGAGATCCTCCGGTCGGCGTACTTCCGGATAGACGACGGCAGGGTGATCGTCGATGCCCAGTTCGACGATGCGGGAGCGAACGTCAGGGGAAGTTGGCCGGTCGAAGAGCATCCCGGTCTGCGCGAGGCCGTGGCGTCGCGTCAGCCCGTGACCGCGCTCCTCGACAAGGACCACGCGGGGCCGACGCTCCGAGCCGTGTTCGACGTCTCGGGCATCAGGGTCGGCGCCTGGGTCCCGGTCTGCCCCGACGGCGAGCTGCACGGTGTCCTTGCCATCGCTACCGGAAGCGCCTCCATTCCGAAGGAGTGCGTCGACCGGTGCGTCGCCCTGGGCCACTTCCTAGAGCTGGCCCTCTCCAATTGGGCCGCCCACCGCACCCTGGAGCAACAGGCCACGGTGGAGGAGCGGCGACGGATCGCCCGCGAGCTGCACGATGGCCTGGCCCACGAGCTCGCGTTCATCGCCAGCAAGACGCGTGGTGCCGCGGCCGACGCCACCACGTCCCACGACGCCCGCGCACTGGCCGGCGCTGCCGATCGCGCCCTGGACGAGGCCCGGCGCGCCATCACCGTGCTGTCGGTCTCGCAGCCGCAGTCCCTCGACGCCGCCATCTCGCAGACCGTGGAGGACCTTGGGTCCCGCCTCGGTGTGGCCTGGGACCTCCAGCTGGCCGGCGATGTGGAGGTGCCCGGTGAGGTCACCGAGAACCTGCTGCGCATCGTTCGCGAGGCCATCACCAATGCCGCGTGCCACGGAGCGTCGGAGCACGTCCAGGTCCGGCTCGAACGTGGTGAACAGCTCCGGCTGGTGATCGAGGACGACGGCTGCGGGTTCGACCCGGCGCTGGAAGGCGCGGCCGGCGGCTTCGGGCTCCAGAGCATGTACGAGCGGGCCGCCTCGGTGGGCGCAGTGTTGAGCGTCGACTCCTCGCCCGACCACGGCACCCGCGTCGCGGTGGCCTTCCGATGAGCCCGCTCATCACCGTCCTGCTGGCCGACGACCACGCCCGGACCCGCGCCCTCGTTCGCGACGCGCTGGAGCGCACCGGTGACTTCCACGTCTGTGTGGAGGCCGCCGACGCCGCCGGTGCCGTCGAGGGAGCCAAGCGCGAACGCCCCGACGTCTGCCTGCTCGACATCAACATGCCGGGCAACGGCATCGCCGCCGCCAACCAGATCAGCGGGGCCCTGCCCGACACCTCGGTGGTCATGCTCACCGTGTCGCGCCAGGACGAGGACCTCTTCGACGCCCTGCGCGCCGGCGCGTCCGGCTATCTGCTCAAGGGGATGGACGAGGCCACCATCGGCGATGCGCTCCAGCGCGTGCTGGCCGGGGAGGCCACGCTGCCGGGGACCCTCGTGGCCCGGCTGGTCGACGAGTTCCGTGATCGCGAGCACCGCAGGGTCGCCGTGGCCGACGGCCAGGCGGCCCGGCTCACCGGGCGCGAGTGGGACGTGCTCGAGCTCATGCGCAAGGGTGCCGGCACCGCCGACATCTCCGAGCGCCTCTTCGTCTCGCCGACCACGGTACGCAGCCACGTCTCGTCCATTCTGCGCAAGCTCGGCGTGCCCACGCGAGAGGCCGCCGTCAGGCTGCTCGACGGTGCGTCCGCACCGGAACGGTACCTGCGACCGGAGGCCAGCGAACCGCGCTAGCCGGTGGCCTCCGGCGCCGGTCCTAAGCTGGCGACCGTGACGAAGACCCGTATCGAAAGCGACAGCATGGGGGAGATCGAGGTCCCCGCCGACCGCTACTGGGGTGCCCAGACCCAGCGCTCCCTGCATCATTTCGACATCGGGATCGAGACGATGCCCAAGTCGCTCATCCGGGCCTTCGGCGTCCTGAAGGGCGCGTCGGCCGCGGTCAATCGCGATCTGGGCGCGCTGGACGAGACCCGGGCCGGCCTGATCGAGCAGGCCGCGGGCGAGGTGGCCAAGGGCGACCTCGACGTCCAGTTCCCGCTACACGTCTGGCAGACGGGCAGCGGCACACAGACCAACATGAACGCCAACGAGGTCATCTCCAACCGGGCGATCGAGCTGAGCGGCGGCGTCATGGGCTCCAAGAAGCCCGTCCATCCAAACGACGACGTCAACATGTCCCAGTCGTCGAACGACACGTTCCCCACCGCCATGCACATCGCGGTGGCCGAGGAGATCGTCTTTCGGTTGCTCCGCTCGGTGGCCGCGCTGCGCGACGCGTTGGAGGTCCGGTCGGTTGAATTCCGGGACATCACCAAAATCGGGCGTACCCACCTCATGGACGCCGTACCGCTGACCCTGGGGCAGGAATTCTCCGGCTACGTGGCGCAACTCACGGCGGACATCGAGCGGATCGAGCAGACGCTCCCTGGGCTCTACGAGCTGGCGGCCGGCGGCACGGCCGTGGGCACGGGGTTGAACACGCACCCCGAGTTCGGCGAGCGGGTGGCGCGCCAGATAGCAGACGTCACCGGGCTGCCGTTCGTGACCGCGCCCAACAAATTCGCCGCGCTGGCCGCCCACGACGCGCTGGTCTTCACCCACGGTGCCTTGCGGACGCTGGCGGTGTCGTTGATGAAGATCGCCGACGACATCAGGTGGCTCGGTTCGGGCCCCCGTAGTGGTCTGGGCGAGCTGGCTCTCCCGGAGAACGAGCCGGGCTCGTCCATCATGCCGGGCAAGGTGAACCCGACCCAGAGCGAAGCCATGATCATGGTGGGGATCCAGGTGCTGGGCAACGACGTGGCGGTGGCGACCGCCGGCAGCCGGGGCAATCTCGAGCTCAACGTCTGCAAACCCGTGATCGCCTACAACGTGTTGCAGTCGGTCGGCCTCATGACGGACGCCTGCCGTGGCTTTCGCGAATTCTGCGTGGAGGGGCTGCAGCCCGACTACGAACAGATCGACCAGCATCTCCGGAGTTCGCTCATGTTGGTGACGGCGCTGAATCCCATAATCGGCTACGACAATGCGGCGAAGGTGGCCAAGAAGGCGCACAAGGAGCGCAAGACGTTGCGGGAGGCCGCGCTGGAGCTGGAGCTGCTCACAGGGGAGGAGTTCGACGCCGCGGTGCGGCCCGAGGAGATGACGCACCCGTGAGCGAGGCGGTGCTCACCCGCGCCGAAGTCGACGGCCAGCTCGAGGAGCAACAGCTGCACTGGACCCGTCAGGGCGACGAGCTCGTGACGACGGTCAAGCTCCACGACTTCGCCGCCGCCCTCGCCTTCGTGAACGCGGTCGGCGCCGCCGCCGAGGCGGCCAATCACCACCCCGACATCGACATCCGTTGGAACACCGTGCGCCTGGTCCTCACCACGCACGACTCGGGTGGCATCACGCTGCTCGACCTGGCGCTGGCTGGTGTGGTCGACCGCCTGCGCCCGGACATCCGGTCCGAGTCCGACGACGACTGACGTCAGCTACGCCGTCTGTTCCAGCAGCGTCGCCCGTAGGTTCTCGACCAGCTCGAGGTCCGCGCCGATGCCCTCCACGTAGGCACTGACGGATCCGTATTGCTCTCGCACGTGCGCCAGGAGCTGCTCCATCTGGGCCGGGTTGGCCGAGAAGACCTCGTCGATGTTCTCGATCGTCTCGCGGCTGTCGGGGTACTTCACGACGAGCTTGGCCCGCAGCCGGAGCATGGCCTCACCGCTCAACGCGTAGTCCGCCACCACCGTCGCCTCGTCCACGCCGAGGAGTGAGAGCACGATGGCGGATAGCACGCCGGTCCGGTCCTTCCCGGCGGTGCAGTGGAACACGGCGGGGAGCGCGTCCGGCGCGCCCAGCGCCTCCAAAGCCAAAAGGATCTGGTCGCCCGCTTTGCCCACGATCTCCTCGTACTGCGTGCCGAGCAGCCCGGGGCGCCGGTCGAACTCCTCGGCGTCCGGCAGTTCCGCAATGAACGGGAAGTGGTGGAAGGTCACCGGATGGGCCTGCACGTCGAAACGGCCCCGGTCGAGCTCCTCGCCCGAACGCAGGTCGATGACGGTGCGGATCCCGAGGGAGCGAAGGACGTCGAAGTCGGCCTCGGTCAGCTCGCCCAGGCCGTCGGCCCGGAACAGCGTGCGCCAGCGGGTCCGCATCCCCTCTGCTGCCGCGTAGCCGCCAAGGTCGCGGAAGTTGACAGCGCCCTCCAGCGCGATCATCCGGTCAAGGGTCTCTGCCACTTCAGCGCACCTCCTCCGCTCCTGGTCGTCCCGCATCCATCAGTCTGCACGTCCCGGCGTTCCGTCGGGACGTGTCCGCGAACACCAGGTGACAAAACGGTCAGGACACGGGCATGTCCCACAAGGGGAACCACCGGGTCAGGTCGGGCTCCACCGGCAAGTCGGCGCCCACCATGGTCCGCACGCGTAGCTCCAGCTCGGTGTCCCGGCGCTCCTTCCCCGCGTCGACGGGGGCGAAGGGGTAGAAGGTGCCGCGCTTGAAGAGGTACACGATGCGGAACGCCCTGGCGTCGCTCGGAGCGTCGGCACCGGGGACGAAGCCGAAGGCCGAGCACAGCAGCTGGGGGCCCCAGCCGTTGTCCTGCAGCGTGGAGTTGGCCATGTGGATCTTGGTCACCAGCTCCTCGAGGTCAGGGTCGTCGAGCAGCAGCCAGCCGTAGTCGAACGAGTCCACGGTCTGCCGGAAGCCCCCGTCCACCAACTCGGGGATCTCCTTCTGGGCGTCGGCCGCGGCCTGGCCCGGCGGCGGCTTCCAGCACACCCCGGCGTGGCCGGAGCTCACCAGCCCGCCGGCGCTCTGCAGCGTCAACGCTGCCGTCGGCAGGGCAAAGAGCGCGTCGAGATTGGCCCGGACCGGCTTGGAGCGGCCGAGGATGGTGTCGAAGAGACCCACCGTTGATAGCTCAGGCCGTCGGACCGGCCTGGCCGAGCTGCCGCTCCAGCGAGTCCAGCTGCGCCAGGCGCTTCTCGAGCGTCGGGTGCGTGCGGAACAGGTTGCCGAAGCTGAAGCCCCCGCCCTCGCCCTGGGTGCCGCCGTTCGCCACGGCCGGCGTGAAGAAGAAGGCATTGAAGGGCTCGGCGGCGCGCAGGTCCTTGGTCGGGATGCGCCCCATGTCCCCAGAGATCTTTACGAGAGCCGAGGCCAGCAACGAGGGTCGGCCGATGAGAATCGCACCCGAGCGGTCCGCAGCCAGCTCGCGGTAACGGGACAGGGCCATCGTCAGCAGGAAGCTGATGAAATACACCACCACCGACACCAGAAGCACGATCATCTCTATCCCGGCCTGGTTCTGATTGTTGTTCCCGCCACCACGACCGCCTCCGAAGAGCTCGGAGTAGAAGAGCACGCGGGTCATCAGCCCGGCGATCATGCCGAGGCCGCTGGCGATCGTCATGACGGCGACGTCGCGGTGGGCCACGTGGGACAGCTCGTGGGAAAGCACGGCCTCCACCTCGGGCTCGTCGAGGCGGCGCAGCAGGCCCGACGTCACGCAGACGACGGACGACTTGGGGCTGCGGCCCGTGGCGAAGGCGTTGGGGATGTCGGTCGTCGCGATGCCCACCTTGGGCTTGGGCATGTCGGCCAGGGCGCACAGGCGGTCGACCACCCCGTGCAGCTCGGGGGCCTGCTCGGGGGTCACCTCCTTGGCGTGCATGGCATACATAGCGATCTTGGCGCTGAACCAGTACTGGCAGAAGATCAGGGCGAAGGCGATGACCAGGACGATGACGAAGGACAGGCCGATGGCGATCAGGATGCCGACGACGAGCCCGTAGAGCAGGACGAGCAGGAAGCCCGTCAGGAACATCCGGGACGTCAGGCCCCGGTCGGCGGGAATGTTGCGTGAGATTGCCATCAGGTACTGCCACTTTCTGAATCGGTTGTCGCTGTCGTCTTTGTCTGCTCCGCCGAGGGCAGCGCAGCCGCACCACTGCCGGCGCCGTCACCACCGCCCGTCCCCAGCTCGGCCTTCAACGCCGCCAGCTCGTTGTCCACCTGCGACGTGGACGAGACCTTGTCGAGCTCCTTCTGGATGTCGTCGACCGGATGGGACAGGTCATCGAGAGCACCCGACGCCAACAGCTCGTCGATGGCCCCTGCCCGCGCCTGCATGCCGGCGATCTTGTCCTGGGCCCGCTGCATGGTGGCGCCGGCGCTCCGGGTCGAGTCCGAGATCCCCGAGACCGCCTCGCCCACCTTGGTCTGCGCCTCGGCCGCCGTGTAGGAGGCCTTCATCGTCTCCTTCTGGGTGCGGAAGCGCTCCACCCTGATCTGGAGCTCCTGGGAGGTCTGCACGAGCTTCTGCTCCTGCTCGCTGATCTGATCGTGCTGGGTCTTCAGCTCGGTCAGCTGCTCGCCCAGTGCGGCCCGGCGCGCCAGCGCCTCACGGGCCAGGTCCTCGTTGCCCTGGGCTAGCGCGGCCTTGGCCTGGCCCTGCAACTTGTCGGCCTGCTTTTGCAACCCCTGGGCCTGCAACTCGATCCGTTTCCGGGCCGTCGCCACGTCCGCCACGCCCCGGCGCACCTTCTGCAGCTGCTCGAGCTGCTTCTCGTAGGAGAGGTCCAGTGTGTCGCGCGGGTCCTCCATCTTGTCCAGAGCCTTGTTGGCCTTGGACCGGAAGATGTCGGCGATCCGACTGAAAAAGCCTGCCATGGGTACTGAGCATAAGGCCCAGCGGGGCAGGGGGGACACCGGGCGGCCCTGCCCAGGCACGCCGCTAAGGTCACCCCGTGCCCGATCGCCTGTGCCTGCTCAGCGTCCACGCGCACCCCGACGACGAGGCCTCCAAGGGGGCCCCAACGGTGGCCCGCTACCACGCGAATGGCGTCCACACGGTGCTCGTCTGCTGCACCGGGGGCGAGGAGGGCGACATCCTCAATCCGGCCATGGACACGCCAGAGGTGCGGGCCGACATCGGCCGGGTCCGGATGGCCGAACTCAAGGCCTCCACCGACATCATCGGCTACGACGAGACGGTGCTGCTCGGCTACCGGGACTCGGGGATGCCCGACTCGGAGGCCAACGCCCGTCCCGACTCCTTCGCCCAGGCCCCGCTCGACGAGGCGGTGGAACGGCTCGTCGCCGTGATCCGGCGGGAGCGGCCCCAGGTCGTGATCACCTACCCCGACGATCAGAGCGAGTACCCGCATCCGGACCATCTGCGGGTCCACGAGATCTCCGTTCTGGCGTTCGACTCCGCCGGCGACCCGGACCGCTTCCCGGACGCCGGGCCGCCATTCGCCCCGGCGAAGCTCTACTACTCGGTGTGGTCGGGCGAGCGCTTCCGCCAGATCCACGAGAAGTTCGTGGAGCTCGGCCTCGAGTCGCCCTTCGACGACAAGTGGCTGACCCGCATGACCCGGACCGAGCCGTTCACCACGACCATCGACGTGACTGGCTTCACCTACGTGCGCGGTGAGGCCCTGAAGGCCCACGCCACCCAGGTCGACCCCACCTCGAAGTTCTGGTTCGGCCTGCCGCCCGAGGTGATGCGCGACATCCATCCCGTCGACGAGTTCCGCCTGGCGCAGAGCCGGGTGGGCCCGACGGACGTGACCGAAGAGGACCTCTTCGCCGGCGTGCGTTAGGCGGTCGGGCCGAGGAACCCCCAGCTGATCACGCCGGCGCTCTGCAACAGCACCAGCGCCACCGCCGTGGCCACGACGCCGAGCAGCACGACGGTCACGAGCACCTTCCCGACGCTGCGCCGGGGCCGCCGACGGGCCGCCCGCGGGGTCACGACCGGCGCCGACGTCACCGCTTCCGGTTCGCCCGTGGTCGTCTCGCGCATCACCCTCTCGAGGTCCTCGAGGGTCCAGCCCTTCACCATCAGCGGCGTCACCGAGCCGCCGCCGCGCAGGGTCAGCACGAGGCAGCCCGGCTGCTCCTCTATCTCCCACTGCGTGATCCGCTCCCACGTCATGCGCTGGTCCATGCGGCCCGGTCGTTGGATCGCGATCCCTTCGGGCGACAGCGCGATGTCGAATACGTCGCGCTTGCGCTTGCGCTGCCTCGAGAAGATCGAGACGCCCCGGATCGTGGTGCTGGTCGACACGCTCATGACCGGGCCAGGTCGCGGAACGGCCGGTACCCGATGAGGATGGCGCCGGCCTCGTCGAGCGAGCGGCGGAACCAGTCCTCCTGGCAGATGATGTGGTGGTCGTCGACCCTGGCTTCCCAGTCGTCGGTGGCGAGTGAGCGCAGCTCGGCGCTGTCGACCGCCGGGTGCAGGTGCAGCTCCGTCACGCCGGGCCGCAGGGTTGCGATGTCCCGCTCGAAGATCTGGCGCGAGCCCACGCCCGGAACGAAGCGGAAGTGGTCGGTGAAGACGGCGCCCTCCTGGGCGGCGACGGCACGGGCCGGGAAACCCAGGTAGCGCTCCATGTTGGCGCTCACCATGCGCAGCGGCAGTCCGAACTCGAGCGCCAACTCGAGATAGACGTCGAAGAACTCGGGCCGCAGCTGCAGCGTCCCCATGTGCGCATCGAGGTGGCTGACGTCGAAGCCCCACAGAATGGCCCGTTCCATCTGGGCCCGGCACTCGCGGCGGACCTCGTCCAGATCGGCGTGGTCCCAGACGTCCTCAATGGTGCGCGGGAACCCACCGTCCCCGCCCAGCAGCGACGGCGCATAGGTGATCGGCCCCCAGCGGTAGAGCTCGTACTCGGCGTTGACCGTGAGGTGCACGCCAATGTCCTCGCCCCGGTAGCGGCTGCTCGCCTCGCGGGCCCACGGGCAGGGCACCATGAGCGTGGCGCTCGTGACCGTGCCCGTGGCCAGGCACTCGTAGACCCCGACGTTGGCCGAGTGGCACGAGCCGAGATCGTCGGCATTGACGATGACCAGCTTGGCCTCGCCGTCGTAGCCGAGACGCTGGGCCAGGTTCGGTTCAGCCATCTCTGTTCGCACCTTCCGCCGCGGCGCCTCTGGAGACGTCGGCGTCCTGGACGCGGGCAGCCGCCGCCAGCTCCTGTTGGAACGTCTCCATCCTCGCCGTCAGGTCCGCATCGGACTGGGCCAGGATGCGCACCGCCAGCAGGCCGGCGTTGCGGGCGCCGTTGACCGCCATGGTCGCCACCGGGACACCCTTGGGCATCTGCACGATGGAGAGCAGGCTGTCGAGGCCGTCGAGCTGGGACAGGGCCACCGGGACACCGATCACGGGGAGGGTGGTGACCGAGGCCAACATGCCGGGCAGGTGGGCGGCGCCCCCGGCCCCCGCGATGAGGACCTTGAGGCCGCGCCCGGCGGCCTCCTGCCCGAAGGCCAGCATGTCGCCTGGGGTGCGGTGGGCGGAGACGACGCGCACCTCGTGGGCCACGTCGAATTCGTCGAGCACGTCGACCGCACCTTGCATGACGGGCAGGTCGGAGGAGCTCCCCATCACGACGGCCACCAGGGATGCTGCGGCCTGACCGCTCACCGGCGCACCCCCGCCGGCAGGTCGATGCCGTCGGGCACCGGAGTGCCGAGGGCGAGGGCGGCCGACCAGGCGCGTGACCGCACCATCTCGGCGTCGTCACCGCAGACCGTCACGTGCCCCATTTTGCGTCCCGGCCGGGCGCGCTTGCCATAGAGGTGGACATGAGCGCCCTCCACGGCCAGGCCGCGGGGGAGCAGCGCGGCGGGATCGGTCCCGTCCGCGCCGCCGAAGATGTTGACGCTTGCCACCTGGGAATGCTGTGGGGCGGTGGACCCGAGCGGCAGGTCCAGCACGGCCCGCACGTGGTTCTCGAACTGGGACGTGACCGCACCCTCCATCGTCCAGTGGCCCGAGTTGTGGGGACGCGTCGCCACCTCGTTGACCAGCAGCTGGCCCCCCGACCAGAAGAGCTCGACGGCCATGACGCCGACGCCGCCGGCGATCTCGGCCACCTTCTGGCCGAGGGCCGAGGCGGCCTCGAGCACGTCGTGATGCAGCCGTCCCGGCACGAGCACCTCCCGGCAGACCCCACCCACCTGCGCGGTCTCCACCGCGGGCCAGGCCGCCGACGCGCCGGATGGCCGGCGGGCGACCATGACGGCCAGCTCGGCGTCGAGTGGGAGCAGCTCCTCCACTACGACCTGCCCGGCCACTCCCGCCAACACCGCCGCCGCCTCCGCCCGGTCGGCGACGGGCCACACGCCCTTGCCGTCGTAGCCACCTCGGGCCGCCTTGAGCATCACGGGCCAGCCGTGCGTCGTGGCAAAGGCCGCCACCGCGTCGAGGGCACCGGGACCCTCGTCCACAACGAGGTAGGCGGGGACCGGCACGCCCGCCTCGTCGAGGACGCGCCGCATGTGGGCCTTGTCGACAGCGAGCTCGATCGTGGGCGCGCCGGGCCGGATGACGGCGCCCTGCGCCGCCAACTCGGCCACCAGCTTCAGGTCGACCTGCTCGTGGTCGAAGGTCAGGACGTCGCAACGGGCCGCAAGCGCCCGGAGATCGGCCGCCACGAACGGCGATCCGACGACCACCTCGGCGGCCACGTCGCAGGCGGCGTCGTCTGGGTGCGCAGCCAGGACAGCCATGGAGAGGCCCAGCGCGCTCGCCGCCTCACCGGCCATGCGAGCCAGCTGACCGGCACCGATGAAGCCGATCGGGTGGATGCTCAGCTCGCTCGCCCCCGACCGGGGATTCGCCTAGACAGTGGGGCGGACACAACCGGCAGACTACGCGAGGAGCACCTGGGACATGGCCAAGCCGCTGCGAATCGGGAGCATGATTGAGACGGACAAGCCGCTCAGCGAGACCGTTTCGCTCCTGCAGCGCTACCACGAAGCCGGTCTCGACCACGCGTTCGCTTCGCAGATCTTCGGGCCCGATGCGCTGACTCTCCTGGCCGTGGCCGGCTCGCAGGTGCCCGGCATCGGCCTGGGAACCGGGGTCGTGCCGGTGTATCCGAGGCACCCGATGATGCTGGCCCAGCAGGCCCTCACTGTGCAGATGGCGACGGGCAACCGCCTCCTCCTCGGCATCGGCCTGTCGCACCAGATCGTGGTGGAGGGCATGTGGGGCATGAGCTTCGAGCGCCCGGCCGCCTACATGCGGGAGTACCTGACGTCGCTGATGCCCCTGCTGCGGGGGGAGACCGTGCGCTGCGAGGGCGAGCGTGTGACCACCAATGCCTTTGCTCCGCTCGACATCGCCGGCGTCGAGGCCCCGCCCGTTCTCGTGGCCGCCCTGGGCGACACCATGTTGAAGCTGGCCGGCCGGGTCGCCGACGGCACCGTCACCTGGATGACCGGCACCGCCACCGTCGACGGCCACATAGCGCCCACCATCATTGCGGCGGCCGAGGCGGCGGGGCGGCCGGCGCCTCGGGTCGTGGTGTCGCTGCCCATTGCCGTGACCAACGACCGCGACGCCGCCGCGGCGCGCATCAACGAGGCCTTCTTCATCTACCCGAGCCTGCCCTCCTACAAGGCGATGCTGGATAAGGAAGGCGCCGCCGCAGCGGCCGATATCGGGTTCATAGGAGACGAGGAGGCGGTCGCGGCCTCCATTGCGAAGCTGGCTGACGCCGGTGCGACGGACTTCGTGGCGGCCATCGTGGGCGATGCGGTAGAGCGCGCCCGTGGCTTCGCGCTGCTCAGCGAGATCGCCCAGTCCTGAGGCGGGGCCTGGCGCCGCGCCGCGCCCGCCCTTCGTCTGGTCAGAGCGCGAGCTTGGTGTACTTGAACTCGTTGAGATCGGGCATGGTGTCGAAAAGGTCGAGCACGCCCTGTGTCGTCCGCCGGGCCAGGGCGGCGTCGCCCGCCGGACGGCTCATCAGCCGTACGAACACGGCGCGGTCGTCCACAATAAAGGTCGGGACGCCGAACACGTCGAGCTCGTCGACGGCGTGTTCGTGCGCCCGCCGGATCTCTTGCACCGGCGCGCCCGATGCCACTTCAGCCAGGACCTTGTCGCCGGGCACGCCGACGCGCTCGAGCACGCTCGCCACCACTTCCGGCACCCGGATGTCGAGTCCCTCGTCGTGCCGGGCGGAGAACAACGCGATGTGCGCATCGAGGAACCGGCCCGGATACTGATCGCGCACCACCACACCGGCGGCGAGCGCCAACAGATCCCCGGCCTTGTCCGGGTCCTCCCAGACGGGCGTCCCGCCTTCGGGCACGTGAGCCTGGCTCAGGGAGAAGGGCAGGAACGCCACCTCCCAGTCGGCACCGTCGGCGAGCGCGACGGCCAGGTGCTCGTGGGCGTTACGGGCAAATGGGCAGCGATAGTCCCAGGTCACAGCGAAGGCACTCATAACTGTTCCAACACGACCTCGGCGCGCCTCATTCCCCGACCACCGCTGCGCCGCCGCCGGCCACGCCGTCCCCTGCTGCCGGGCGTGACGACATCGACGATGGGGCGCAGGCCCAGGCCCAGCACCGAGCCGATCACCGCGCCGCCGATGACGTCGGTGGGGTGGTGAGCCCGCAGGTGGACCCTGCTGGCTGCGACGGCGGTGGCGAACCCCACGGTGGCCGCGGTCCCCGCTTCGGAGTCCGCCAGCACGAATGCAGTACAGAAAGCGGCCAAAGTGTGCCCGCTCGGGAAGCTGCTGGTGGTGGGGATGCGCACGCTGGCCTCGAGATGGTCCTCGGGCCGTTGGCGCTCGACCGCAGCCTTGACCACCCGGCTCACCAGCAACGAGGAGAACCCTGCCGTCGCCAGCCCCACGATGGCGCGCCGACGGTCCGGGCCGCGCCGTCGCGCCTTGAGGCCCGCGAGCAGCACCCAGACGAACCCGTAGTCGGCCAGGTTGGAGATGACTGTGGCCACCCGGTCGATCTCCGCGCGGCCGCGGAGCGGTTCGAAGGCGGCGTCGACTGCCTCGTCGATGTTGGTCACTGCGGGCTCGTCACGCGGCGAAGGCGGGGCAGGACGTCTTGAAGTGGCAGTAGTTGCACAGGGGACTGACGTGGGGCCGGAAGTCCTCGGCGTCGCACGCTCGCTCGATGGCGGACCACACGGCCACGGCCCGTCGGCGCTGGCCGCGAATGGTCTGTTCCGATGGCACCGACGAGATGGCGATGGGCTGGCGCAGGTAGAGCAGCCGGACTTCAGCCGGCGCGCGCCCGAGCAGGCTCTCACACAACAGTGCGTAGGTCTGGACCCCGCTCATGCTGCCGCGCTCGAAGCGTTCCGATGGGGCTCGTCCCGTCTTGTAGTCCACGACGATGAGGCTGCCGTCGGCCGTCACGTCGAGGCGGTCGATGATGCCGCGCAGCCGCATGCCGTCCACCACGGTCTCGACGCCCAGCTCGACCCCGACCGCCCGAGCCTCGTTGGGGTCCTCCAGCAGGAAGTAGTTGTCGACCAGCGTGCGCGCGTCGGCCAAGAACCCCTCGGCATCGTCACGGTCGAGCGCGAGCTCCACGTACTCCGCGTCTTGTTGGACCTCCTCCCAGCAGCGACTGAGCTCGGCCTGCGCCGCGACGGGCGTCCGCGCTCCGGGGGAGTGGCGCCAGAAGAGCCCCTCGAGCGCGGCATGGACCAGCGTGCCCTTCACCGCGTGGGGGGAGGGCGGCTCGGGCAGATGCTCGATCTGCGAGAAGCGGAAGGCCAGGGGGCAGTTGGTGAAGGCGGCGACCTTCGACGGGCTCAACGTGCGTGGGAGGTCGAGCGCCATGCCATGAGGATACGACGGGGTAGCGACGCGCGGGCACATCCTCCCGAGAAGGTAGAAAGGAAGGGATGTGCACCGGCACCCTCCATCGCAGAAGTGGCTGACCTGCACCGCAGCACCCGTTGGGCCGGGCTGCGTCCCGGCGATCCCGTGCAGGTGGACGGCACCCGCCTGCGCGGAGCCTCCTGGGAGTTCGTGGCGCACGTGACCAACGGCGAGACGGGTGAGGTCTGGGTCGAGGTCGTCGGCGGCCGCGCCGGAGACCGCGCCGTGCGATCGTTCCGCCCGGACCAGCTGTACGCGGCGACGGCCCGGCCGGGTCGTGATGCTTCGTTGGCCGATGCGCCGGGGCTTCCCCTCGGCTGATCAGCGATGGCGACCCAACCTCCGGGCATCCCGACGCTGACGACACCGCGGCTGGTGCTGCGGCCCTTCCAGTCGGGCGACCTCGACGAGCTCGCGGCCATTCATGCCGAGGAGTCGTTCTGGTGGTACCCGCTCCGGTCCGCGATGTCGAAAGAGGACACGTTCGGGTTCCTCGAACGGGTGCGGGCACGCTACGACAGCGACGGCTTCGGGCTCGAGGCAGTCATCGACAGGGCCAGCGGGACCATGATCGGTTGGGCCGGCCTCGCCGTGCCGCACTTCCTGCCCGAGGTCCTTCCGGCTGTCGAGGTGGGGTGGCGCCTGTCGGGTCCCTGGCGCGGCCGCGGACTGGCGACCGAGGCCGGCGCGGCCGCGGTCGAGTTCGGTTTCACGATCGGCGGGCTCGAGCGCATCGTCAGCATCTACGAGCCGGAGAATGTGGCGTCGGGTCGCGTCATGGAGCACCTTGGGTTCTCGCCCTGGCGTACGACCACCGGGCCAGCGCGGTAACGAAGTGGTCGTCATGGAGCTGACGCGCGGGGACTGGGAAGAGGGCCGTGGGTGACATCGAACGGCAGACGGCGGTCGAGCCTGCGGGGGACGGCCGCTTCACCGCCATGGTGCACGCTGACTGGGAGATCTGGGGCCCTTGCGGGGGGTACGTAGCCGCGCTCGCCCTCCGCGCCGCGGGCGCGGCGGGCCACCTCGCCCGCCCGGCCAGCTTCTTCTGTCACTACCTTTCGGTTGCGTCGTTCGCACCGGTCGATGTGGTGGTCACCCCGCTGCGGTCGGGACGCACCGTGCTCGCCCAGCGTGTCGCCATCAGCCAGGAGGGACGCCCGGTGCTCGACGCCATGGTCTGGTCGCTGGGCGAGGTCGAGGGACTCGAGCACGAGGACGTCGATCCGCCCGACGTGCCCGATCCCGAGGGGTTGCCCACGTGGGACGAGCTGCGGCCTGACGACGTTCGACCGCCGATGGCCTTCTGGGACAACTTCGACCAACGGCCTCTTGTCTGGTCCGAAGAGTGGCCTCCGCCCGGCCCGCAGCCTCCGACCTGGCGCGCCTGGGTGCGGCCGCGACCCACGGCGACCTTCGACGATCCCTGGGTGGACGCGGCCCGCTCGCTCATTGTGCTCGACGTGGGGAGCTGGCCGGCGGGCTCGCGCCCGCACATGTACCTGGAGCCGCCGTTCATCGCGCCCAGTCTCGATCTCTACGCGTCGTTCCAGTACCCCGGCACTGCATCGGAGTGGCTACTGCTCGATGCGCATTCGCCGGTGGCTCACGCCGGCCTGCTTTCGTGGACCGGCCGGGTGTGGTCGCGGGACAGGCGGCTGATCGCCAGCGGCGGGGGCCAGGCAGTCTTCCGGCACACCTGACATCGCCGAGCGTCTCGGCCGGCAGCCGAGCGTCAACACACGTGGTGGCCGTCGGAGATCGGGTGTGCTGGCACCCTTGTCACCGGCTTTCTGCCGCCGAAAAATGTGACTTTGGTGACGAAACAGTTCTTGAGTCACTGCGCAATTAATCGATAGACGGCGGCCGAGGCGGCTTGCTTGACTTTGGTGAGACGGGCGGCAGAGGCCGCTTGCCTGGCTCCTCAATGAGTCGTTTGGCGAAGGCACAAGGGGAACAAAATGCACAAGGGACGGTTCAGTCGCTTTACGTCCGGTATGGCCTCTCTCGCACTCGTTGCCGGGGTAGTCACCGGCTTCGGCGCGGTGGGAGTCATCGCCCTGGCAACGGCGCCGCCGGCATCGGCCCTGACCTGTTCGGCGTCATGGACCGGGGACGCCGGGACGTCCGACTGGAACACCGCCACCAACTGGAGTCCGGCCGCCGTGCCGACGGCAACAAATGTGTGCATCACTGCCGACGCCACGGTCGTGGACTCCAACGCGTCGCCCAGTCTGTCCGGACTCGACGTCGCTCAAGGGGCCACACTCACCATCGGTACGAGCGGGGGGTCGACCGGCCTCAACCTGACGGTGAACGGACCCACCACCGTCGAGGGCTCCCTTGACCTCGGCGTGTCCGGCACTTCGTTCGCAAGTATGAACGTCGATGGCACCGGGCTGACAATCTCGTCCACGGGCAGCGTCACCGAGGACGGGTCCATGACGATGGGGAGCAACGGGAGCAGCCCCTTGGTGACCAATAACGGCTCTCTGACCTTGGGGACCGCCGGAGGGCTGAACTTCGACGGCGGTAGCTCCCTGACCAACGGCGGAGTGTTGACCGACAACAACACAACGGCGGACTCCATCGGCCTCTCGAGCGGCGGTTTCACGGTGTCCGGGGGCACCATCTGTGGCACAGCCCCCAGCCTGAACTCCGGCCCACTGACCTTCTCGGGCACCCCGACGGCCGGGCCGAACTGCACCTCGGGGACGCAGGACCAGATCCAGGCCCGCACAGGGACAGACGCCGTGTCGGGGACCATCCCGGCGGGCTACACGATCGTCGTCAACTCCGCCATCTCGACGGCGGCCTCGTTGACCAACAACGGCGCGGTGCAGCTGGCGGGCGGGACGCTGACCGTGGCCAGTGGCACGACCTTCACCAACAGCGGCTCCTTCGACGTCGCGGCCAGCAACGGCACCATCGATGCCAGCACGAGCACCGGGGGCGCGTTCACCACGACGTCGACCGGCACGTTCACCGTTGAGGGCTCGCTCACGCTGGGCAGCAACGGCAGCCCCCCGGCCCTCACCAATGACGGCACGATGACCCTGTCGAGCGCGGCGCAGGTGGGCTTCGACGGCGGTAGCTCCCTGACCAACGGCGGAGTGTTGACCGACAACAACACAACGGCGGACTCCATCGGCCTCTCGAGCGGCGGCTTCACGGTGTCCGGGGGCACCATCTGTGGCACGGCCCCCAGCCTGAACTCCGGCCCACTGACCTTCTCGGGCACCCCGACGGCCGGGCCGAACTGCACCTCGGGGACGCAGGACCAGATCCAGGCCCGCACAGGGACAGACGCCGTGTCGGGGACCATCCCGGCGGGCTACACGATCGTCGTCAACTCCGCCATCTCGACGGCGGCCTCGTTGACCAACAACGGCGCGGTGCAGCTGGCGGGCGGGACGCTGACCGTGGCCAGTGGCACGACCTTCACCAACAGCGGCTCCTTCGACGTCGCGGCCAGCAACGGCACCATCGATGCCAGCACGAGCACCGGGGGCGCGTTCACCACGACGTCGACCGGCACGTTCACCGTTGAGGGCTCGCTCACGCTGGGCAGCAACGGCAGCCCCCCGGCCCTCACCAATGACGGCACGATGACCCTGTCGAGCGCGGCGCAGGTGGGCTTCGACGGCGGTAGCTCCCTGACCAACGGCGGAGTGTTGACCGACAACAACCCGGCGGCGGACTCCATCGGCCTCTCGAGCGGCGGCTTCACCGTGACCGGGGGCACCATCTGTGGCACAGCCCCCAGCCTGAACTCCGGCCCACTGACCTTCGCCAGCGGCTTCGTGGCGGGGCCGAACTGCACCTCGGGGACGCAGGACCAGATCCAGGCCCGCACAGGGACAGACGCCGTGTCGGGGACCATCCCGGCGGGCTACACGATCGTCGTCAACTCCGCCATCTCGACGGCGGCCTCGTTGACCAACAACGGCGCGGTGCAGCTGGCGGGCGGGACGCTGACCGTGGCCAGTGGCACGACCTTCACCAACAGCGGCTCCTTCGACGTCGCCTCGAGTAACGGCACCATCGATGCCAGCACGAGCACCGGGGGCGCGTTCACCACGACGTCGACCGGCACGTTCACCGTTGAGGGCTCGCTCACGCTGGGCAGCAACGGCAGCCCCCCGGCCCTTACCAATGACGGCACGATGACCCTGTCGAGCGCGGCGCAGGTGGGCTTCGACGGCGGTAGCTCCCTGACCAACGGCGGAGTGTTGACCGACAACAACCCGGCGGCGGACTCCATCGGCCTCTCGAGCGGCGGCTTCACCGTGACCGGGGGCACCATCTGTGGCACAGCCCCCAGCCTGAACTCCGGCCCACTGACCTTCATCGGGACGCCGGTCCCCGGGCCTGACTGCCCCGCCGGCGTCGCCGAGGACGTGATCCAGGCGCGAACAGGGACGGATGCTCTGTCCGGGAACATCCCGGGGGGCTACACGATCGTCGTCAACTCCGGCATCTCGACCGCGGCGTCGGTGACCAACAACGGGTCGCTGGTACTGGCCGGAGGGACCCTCGACATCAGCAGCACGAGCACCTTCACCAACAGCGGCGGCTTCGACACGACCAGCGCCAACGGCACCCTGGACGCCAGCACGTCTTCCGGGGGAGCATTCGTCAACACGAACGGCGGCAATTGGACCATTGAGGGGAGCCTGTCCGTCGGGAGCAACGGCAGCAGTCCCGCTCTGACCAACTCCGGCTTTCTCGGCATCGCCCCCGGGGCCGCGATGAGCCTCGACGGCTCCAGCGTCCTCACCAACTCCTCCTCCGGCACGGTGGCGTTCGGCATCGATGGGGCCAATACCTCGAGTTCGAACTATGGGGAAATAAGCGGGAAGACGGATCTCCTGGGCGGCACGCTCGACCCAGTGGACGACAACGGATACACGCCGACCTCTGGCACCGAGTACTTCGTGATGGTCGGAACCAACACGGGGACCTTCACCACCGTCCTGCATAACGCGACGGCCGACTACACCCACAGCAACGAGACCGGGGTGATCGGGGGAGCGCCGGCCACCCCCACGACCACGACGGTCACCAGCACCGCCAACCCCGCAGTGTTCGGGCAACCCGTCAGCTTGACGGCCACCGTCGCGACCTCGAGCGGCACTCCGACGGGCTCGGTCACATTCTACGACGGCACCACCGCGATCGGCACCCAGTCCGTCAGCACGTCCGGCGGCACGACCACCGCCTCCATCGAGATTTCGTCCCTGCGCGTGGGCGGCGACTCGGTCACGGCCGTCTACAGCGGAGACGCCATCTTCAACTCGAGCACGTCCGCGATCTACAGCCAGACGGTCAACCGGGACGGGCCGACCGTTTCGGTCAATCCGAACCCCACCAGCCTGGTCCCAGGCCAGCCCGACGTCATCACCGTTGACGTGACCGCGGCCGTACCAGGGGCCGGTACACCCTCGGGCGACGTGTCCCTGACCGACGGGGCCACCCCGATTCCCGGCTGCCAGAACCTGGTCATGGGTCCGACCGGCCCTTCGCAGGTCAGCTGTGACGTCACCTACCAGTCGGTGGCCGACCACACGATTAGCGCCACCTACGCCGGCGACACGGACTTCACCGGCGGCAGCGGCAGCAGCCCACTCGACGTGACGGCCGCTTCGACCACCACCTTGCTCACCCCGTCGGCCGCACCCGCGCCCCTGGGCGAGCCCGTCACGTACACCGCCACCGTCACGGTGAACGCGCCCGGCTCGGGCACGCCCACCGGGACGGTCAGCTTCACCGACGGTGGCAATCCCATTTCGGGCTGCCAGAACCTGACCCTGCCCGGCACGGCCCCGCTGTCCGTGCAGTGCGAGCAGACGTACTCGACGGTGGTCAGCCACAGCATCGTGGCCACCTACGCACCCGGAACGATCAACTACAAGGCCAGCTCCGACTCGCTCACCGAAGAAGTTGCACAGCTCGGCACGACCACAACCATCGGCGACTCGACCGGTAGCTCCACGTACGGCCTCCCGGTCACCTTTACCGCCACCATCGCTCCCAGCCCGGGGGGCAGCGTCAGCCCAACCGGAACCGTGAGCTTCACGGACAACGGGTCGACCGGTCTCGGCTCGGCGCCTGTCTCTACGACAGGTGGCGTGACCACGGCCTCACTCACCCTGTCCAACCTCCCGGCAGGAGGCCACTCGGTGCAGGCCACCTATAGCGGTGACACGACTTACGTGACCAGCAGCTCGTCGACCGCGGCGACGGTGAACGTCGCCCAGGCCGGCACCAGCCTCGTCGTGTCCAACGCGGCCAACCCCTCGGTGGTCGGACAGCAGATCTCCCTGGCCGCCACCGTGACCCCGGACTCTGGTTCCGGCCCGACCGGAACCGTCCAGTTCTACGACAATGGGACGGCCCTCGGGCCGGCGGAGACGGTGTCGGGCGGCGTCGCCACGCTGACCACCTCGAGCCTCGTCCTCGGCACGCACCCGATAACCGCCATCTACAGCGGTGACACGAACTTCGTGGGGAGCACCACGTCGGGGACCTTGTCCCAGGTGGTGAACCAGGCGATGACCGCGACCGCGGTCACCAGCTCGGCCAATCCCGGGCCGCTGGGCGAGCCCATCACCTACACCGCCACAGTGACGGTGGACGGTCCGGGCGGAGGAACGCCCACAGGGCACGTGAGCTTCACCGACGGTGGCAATCCCATTTCGGGCTGCCAGAACCTGACCCTGCCCGGCACCGCCCCGCTGTCGGTGCAGTGCCAACAGACCTACACGATCGACGCCGGCCACACCATCCAGGCGTCGTACACCGGCGACGGCAACTACCAGTCGAGCGTCAGCGGCATCTATGACGAGTCGTTGGCCGAGGCGACCTCGACCACCGGCGTGTCCGTGTCGACCGGCTCCACGACCTACGGTCAGCCCGTGACCTTCACGGCAACGGTCACACCCGAGGAGGGGTCGTCGAGCAACCCGACCGGCACCGTGACGTTCGAGAACGACGCCACCGACCCCGCCACAAATCTCGGTTCGGCGCCCGTGTCCACGACCGCCGGCCTGACCACAGCCCAACTGGCCCTCCCGTACCTGTCGGCCGGCTCGTATTCGGTGCAGGCCGTCTACGGCGGTGACTCGGTCTTCACCGGAAGCAGCTCGACCACCCCGGCCACCGTGACGGTCGGCCAGGTGACCTCCAGCGTGACCGTCACCAGCTCGGCCGCCCCGTCGGTCGTGGGGCAGCCGGTGACACTCACCGCCACCATCACCCCGCCCGCGGGTGCGGGACCGACGCGCACCGTCCAGTTCTATGACAACGGTACGGCCCTCGGGCCGGCGGAGACGGTGTCGGGCGGCGCTGCCACGCTCACCACCTCTGGCCTCGCCCTGGGCTCGCACCCGATCACAGCGATCTACAGCGGCGACGGGAACTTCACCGGCGCCACGACCGCAGCGTCCTTCCCCCAGGTCGTAAACCAGGCGGGGACCACCACCGTGGTCACCAGCTCGGCCAATCCGGGCGACGTCGGGGTGCCGATTACCTACACGGCGACCGTGACGGTGAACGGGCCGGGCGGCGGCACGCCCACCGGGAGGGTCAGCTTCACTGACGGTGGCGGCGCCATTTCGGGTTGCCAGAACCTGACTCTGCCGGCCAGCGCGCCTCTGTTCGTGCTGTGCCAGCAGACCTACGCGACGAACTCGGGCCATTCGATCGTGGCCACCTACACCGGCGACACGAATTATGTGGGCAGTGCCAACCTGCCGTACTCCGAGTCGGTGAGCCAGGTGAGCACGTCGACCGGCATCTCGGCCAGCACCGGCAGCATCACCTACGGCCAATCCCTGACCTTCACCGCGACGGTGACCGCTGCATCGGACATCCCGACGGGATCGGTCACCTTCTTGAACAACGGCAGTTCCATCGGGAGCTCGACCCTGTCGACGACCGCCGGAGTGACGACGGCGACACTGACCCTCACCACCCTGTCGGCCGGATCGGACACGGTGACTGCGACGTACGGCGGCACCACCGAGTTCGCCGGCAGCAGCACCCCGCCCGCCGGTGTTGTCGTTAGCGTGGCCAAGGCCGCCACCACCACGGCGACGGTGACGAGCAACCTGAACCCCTCGGTCAGCGGGCAATCGGTCACCTTCACCGCCGCCATCACAGTCAACGCGCCCGGGGGTGGCACCCCGACGGGGACCGTGACGTTCTACGACAACGGGACGGCCATCGGCACCGGCACAGTGGGGACCAGCGTTCCACCCGGCCCGGCCATCGGAGCCTCTTTGACGATCAGCTCGCTCAGCGTCGCGACGCATCCCATCACCGCCACCTACGGAGGGAACTCGAACTTCAGCGGGTCCACCACCACGGCCACCCTGCAGCAGGTCGTCAACGGGGCCCAGAGCGGGACCACGACCGTGATTCAGAACACTCCTGGCGTGACGACGACCGTCAGCCAGGTGCCGAACTTGGTTGCGACCGTCCAGGGCGGGTCCACCTTCCCGACCGGCACGGTGACCTTCATGCAGGGGTCCACCGTCCTCGGGACGGCCCCGTTGGTCGAGCAGTCCCTCGCCGACGTGGCCCAGTTGCAGGTGCCACAGTTCTCGTCCACCTATGCCATCGGCAGCCACACCATCACGGCGGTGTACTCGGGCGACAGCACCCACGTGGGCAGCACTTCGGCCCCGTACACCCTGACAGTGGTCTCGCCGATCTTCGAGGACATCGACCTCGGGGAGGAATTCGTGGTCCTCAACTCGCAGACCGGAGCGGTGGCCAACTCCTTCTTCGACGGGTCCAACTCCTGCGGCTGCAACGGCCAGGACTATCTGGCCATCAGTCCCGACGGGACGCGGGCGTACATGCTCGACCCGGGCACGTCGACCAGCACGGTGCACGTCATCAACACGGCGACCGGCGCCGTCCTGACCACCATCTCGATCGCGGGCTGGGCCGGCGACATCGTGGCCTCACCTGACGGCACGCACGTCTACGTCGGGTCGGAGAGCTACCCGAACAACGATCTCTCCGTCATCAGTACCGCCACCAACACGGTCACCGGCACCATCGCCGTGACCGGGCCGGTCGACTCACTTCTCACGGCCATAGCCATCAACCCGGCGGGCACGGAGATGTTCGTGACTCTCCAGACCGCCGTGGCGGTGGTGAACCTGACCACAGCGCGGACGGTCGCGGACATCCCCTTGAGCGGGTCCGAGGGGATCGCCGTCAACCCGAACGGGTCGGCGGCCTACGCCAGCAACGGGTTCCACGGCGGGGCCGCCGGCTCCAACACCGTGAGCGTCATCAGCACGTCGACCAACACGGTCACGCGCACCTTCACCGGATTCACCGAACCCACCAACTTGACGGTCAACCCGGCCGGCACCGAGCTCTACGTCACCAGCGTCAACTCGGGCAACGGCTTCGTCACGGGCGTGAACCTCTCGAGCGGCGCCGAGACGAACCTGACGCTGCCCAGAAGTGACAGCGGCCAGGACGTCGCGGTGAGCCCGAACGGGGCGACGTTGTACCTCAGCTTCAACAGCCTGATCAATAACGACGGCGTGTTCGAGATCAACACCTCGAACCTGCAGATCTCAACGACGCTGTCGCCCCTCTCGGGTTACGCCACCGACGACACCATCCGGCCTTTCGGCGGCGCGCCTACCCCGCCGACGCTCGCACCAATGAGCGTCACCACGGCAAACCTGCCGGGTGGCGTCCAGGGCCAGTACTACTCCACCACGCTCGTCGCCACGGGAGGACTGTCCCCGTACTCCTGGCAGCTGACCGGGGGGACCTTGCCGGCCGGCCTCACATTGAGCTCGGCCGGGACCCTCTACGGCACGCCGACGGCCGCCGGCGGACCGGTGAGCCTGACCTTCAAGGCGAGCGACTCCAACTCCCCGACGGACACGGCCACGGCGACACTCCAGCTGACGATCGCCTCGGGGTCGACCGCCCCGCCACCGTGTGGCGGCAGCGGGGGGGCTTCGGCACCGGGCCTGCCCGCACCGAGCGCCTGTGCCAGCGGGTCGAACACCAACGCGGGCGGGTCCGCCACCGCGACGAGTACGGGCAGCGCCGGGTCGATCACCGTGACGGCGACGGGTACCGGTGGCGTCACGGTTGGCCAGTACGGCGCGGAACCATCGAGTGGCGTCCCGTTCCGGGGATCGGGCAACGGATTCGACGTCTCACTGTCGCAGATCAACACGTTCACCACGGTCTCCATCCGGGACTGCGCCCTCGCTGGGGCGACCAGCCTCTCTTGGTACAACCCGGCCGCCAACGGCGGTCTCGGGGCCTGGGAGACGGTCACGCCGACCGTGTACACGCCAGCCCGAGGGCGGCTCACTCCGGCCTGCCTCACCATCACGTTGAGCGCATCCAGCAGCCCACCGCTGTCGGATCTGGACGGCACGAACTTCTTCGGGGTGCAGCCGTCCGAGACGGTGTCGGTGACGGTGGGAGGCAGCTCTCCCTACACCATCTCCGGGACGGTGATCGGCGGGGGCATCTCCATAAACCAGACCGCGCTGACGACGACGGTGACCGGAACGGTCACGGTGTTCGACAGCTCCGACAGGCCGGCCACCGTGACCTACAACCAGGCGTGCATCCTGGGGGCGTGCTTCGGGACCGTCACGGTCACGGATCCCACCGCCGGGGTGAGCTTCACGACGCCAGCGTTCATCAGCCTCGGCACGCTGACCGCCTCAAGCGCGAACGAGCAGGGTTTGGTGATCCCGGGCGGCCAGGCGCGCCCGTATCCGATCCAATGGTCGGTGACAGAGACACTGCCCTCATCGGGGAGCTGACAGGGGCGCTCGCCAAGTGAGCTCACGGCGGCCTGCTGTCGTGGCCAGCGAGGCGCACCAGGCACTCAGTGCGGTCAGTCGGCTGTATAGCCGTCCATGCGCGCCAGAATACGCAGCATGACCTCGTCGGCACCGGCGCCGATGGAGTCGAGGCGCGTGTCGCGGAAGTAGCGCGAGGTCCAGTTCTCATCCATGTAGCCCATGCCGCCGTGGAACTGGACGGCGACATCGGCCACCTCGCGCTGCAGGCGCGAGCCGAGAAGTTTGCCGATGGTGGCGAACCGGGTGGCGTCCTCGCCCCGGACGACGGCGTCGGCCGTGGAGCGGGCGTACTGCTTGAGCACATCGTGGCGGGCCGAGAGCTCGGCCAGCACGAACTGCAGGTGCTGGTTGGCGAGCAGTGGGGCGCCGAAGGCCCGGCGCTCGCGCAGGTAGGCCTTCGTTCGCTCCAGCGCGAGCGCGATGGAGCCCACCTGCTTGTAGAAGGTCATGAGCCGCTCGGCCTGGAATTGCACCATCTGCTGTTGGAAGCCCCGCCCGATGTCGCCGATGGTGTTGGCGACCGGCACGCGCACCTCGGTGAACGACAGCTCGGCGGTGTCGCTCGACCACATGCCCAGTTTCTCCAGCTTGCGAGACACCGCGACGCCTGGAACGTCTGTCGGCACGACGATAAGCGACATGCCCTGGTATCCGGGATCGTCGGAGGTGCGGGCCAGGAGGCACAGCCAATCGGCCTGCGTGCCGTTGGTGATGAAGAGCTTGGCGCCGTTGATCACCCATTCGTCCCCGTCGCGCACAGCGCGGGTGCGGATCCCCGCCACGTCGCTGCCGGCGTCGGGCTCTGTCACCGCAATGGCGGTGACGACCTCGCCGCGAATCGCCGGTGCGAGATACCGCTGCTTCAGCTCGACGGAGCCGTAGCGGGCCAGCGCGGGCGTCGCCATCGACATCTGCACCGCCATCGCCATGGGGACGCCGCCGCAGCTGATCCGGCCCATCTCCTCGCCGGCGATGAGGGTGTACGTGTGGTCCGCCCCCATGCCGCCGTAGGCCTCGTCGTACTCGAGGCCGAGCAGGCCGACGGCCGCCAGCTTGGGAAAGAGCTCGTGGGCGGGGAACGTGCGAGCCGCTTCCCACTCGTCCACGTGGGGCTCGATCTCCCGTTCGAAGAGGTCACGGAGCGTCTTGCGGAAGAGCTGGTGCTCGTCGCTCTCGATCACCGGCGCACGATACCACCGGCGCTTTTTCCGCTTTTCCGCCGACGTGCGAGTACCCCCCTACACTGCGCACCCGTGACGGACGTGTTGGTCGGCGTGCAGCATGACGACGGCATCCGGACCCTGACGCTCGATTCTCCGGCCAATCGCAACGCGCTCTCGGCCGAACTGTTGGCGCAGTTGGAGCAGGCGTTGCGTGACGCAACGACCGACCCGGACGTGCGAGCGATCGTCCTCACAGGGACCGGGACGGTGTTTTGCTCCGGTGCCGACCTTTCCGAGCGTGGCGCGGCAGCACCCAGCCGCATGCCGGCCATCCTCACCGCCATCGTCGAGAGCGCGGTGCCGGTCATCGTCTGCGTCAACGGCCACGCCCGCGCTGGCGGCCTCGGGCTCATTACCGCAGCCGACATGGCCGTGGCGGCCGAGGCGGCCACGTTCGCCTTCACCGAGGTCCGCGTCGGGGTGGCGCCGGCCATGATTCTGGTGCCGGCGTTGCGGGTGATGGACCGCCGCTTCCTCACCCGCGCCACGCTCACGGGCGAACGCTTCGGCGCGGCCGAGGCCGCGGCGGCCGGACTCCTCACGGCCGTGACGCCGGACGAGGCTACGCGCGACGAGTGGGTCGCGGAGCGGACCACCGCGCTCCGCCAAGGGGCACCCGGCGCGCTGCGCGCCACCAAGAGACTGCTGCGCACGCTGCCGGCGCAGGGTTGGACCGAGGGCCTGACCGCCGCCGCGGCCACTTCGGCCGAATTGTTCGCCGGAGCAGAGGCGGCCGAGGGCATGGAGGCATTCCTGCAGAAGCGCCGTCCGTCCTGGGACACGACGACATGAGCACGCCCCTTCGGTCGCGCCTGGCCGTGACGGGTGACGAGTTCCGCGACAACGCCGCCGCCATGGGCGTGCTCGTCGACGAGGTACGCGCCCAGCAGGAACTCGTCCTCGCCGGCGGCGGTGCCCAGTACGTGGAGCGACACCTGGCCCGCGGCAAGATGCTCGTGCGCGAGCGCCTCGAGGCGCTCGTCGATCCCGGCACGCCGGTGCTCGAGCTCTGCCCGTTGGCCGGGTTGCAGACCGGCGACCCGGTCGGCGGCGGCGTGGTGGTTGCGCTGGCCGAGGTGGCGCACACCCAGTGCCTCGTCATCGCCAACGACCCCACCGTCCGCGGCGGGACGACGAGCCCGACCACTATCCGCAAGCTCCTCCGTGCCATGGACGTGGCGGAGGAGAACCGCCTCCCGCTCCTGCTCCTCGTGGAGTCCGGAGGAGCCGATCTGCCGCGCCAGGCCGACGTCTTCGTGCCCGGCGGTGAGCAGTTCCGGCGGCTGACCCAGCTGTCGGCGCAGGGCATCCCCACCGTCTGCGTCGTGTTCGGCTCCTCGACCGCAGGTGGGGCCTACCTCCCCGGCATGAGCGATTACACCGTCATGGTCGAGGACCGGGCCCGCGTCTTCCTCGGCGGGCCGCCCCTCGTCAAGATGGCCATCGGAGAGGAGGCCGATGAGGAGGAGCTGGGGGGTGCGCGCATGCACGCCGAGATCTCGGGCCTCTGTGACTACCTGGCCCGTGACGAGCCCGAGGCGATCCGCATGGCGCGGGGCATCGTCGCCCACCTGCACTGGACCCGCCTCGGCCCCGGGCCCGTCGAACCGGCTGACGAGCCGCTCTACCGGGCCGAGGAGCTGCTCGGGATCGCCTCGGTGGACGTGCGTGTGCCGTTCGACGTGCGCGAGATCGTCGCCCGGATAGTGGACGGCTCCCGCTTCGAGGAGTTCAAGACGCTGTACGGCGCCCAGCTGGTGTGCGGATGGGCGTCGATCGGCGGCTACCCGATCGGCGTGATCGCCAACAACGGCATCCTGTTCTCGCCCGAGGCGCAGAAGGGAGCGCAGTTCATTGCGCTCTGCAACCGCAGCGACACTCCGATCCTGTTCGTACAGAACATCACGGGCTTCATGGTCGGGACGCGCTACGAGCAGGGCGGCATCATCAAGGACGGGGCCAAACTGATCAACGCCGTGTCGAACTCGAGCGTGCCCCACCTCACGCTCATGGTGGGCGCCAGCTACGGGGCGGGCAACTACGCCATGGCAGGCCGTGCGTATGACCCGCGCTTCGTCTTCACCTGGCCCAATCACCGCATCGCCGTCATGGGGCCCAAGCAGCTGGCCGGCGTGCTCTCCATCGTGCGCCGCAACGCGGCCGCGGCGGCGGGTCGCTCCTTTGACGAGGCCGCCGACGAGGAGCTGCGCGAGGCGACGGAGAACCAGATCGAGGAGGAGTCGACGGCGGAGTTCGCCACGGGGCGGCTGTGGGACGACGGCATCATCGACCCCCGTGACACGCGCACTGTGCTCGCCATCGCGCTGACCGCGGTCCACTCGGCGGCCGTGCGCGGGACGGCGGTCTTCGGTGTGGTGCGGCACTGATGCTCCGGCGTCTTCTGGTCGCCAACCGGGGCGAGATCGCCCGCCGCCTCATCCGCGGCGCGCATGTGGCCGGCATGGAGGCCATTGCCGTCTACGCCACGGACGACGCGGGGAGTCCGCACGTGGGGGAGGCCGATGCGGCGGTGCACCTTCCGGGCACGTCGCTGGCAGAGACGTATCTCTCCGCGGCGGCACTCGTGGAGGCGGCCGCACTGGCCGGGGCGGACGCGCTGCATCCCGGCTACGGGTTCCTGTCGGAGAACCCCGAGCTGGCCGAGGCCTGTGTGGCTCAGGACCTCGTCTGGGTCGGGCCTCCGGCCGAGGTCATGCGCGTGATGGGGCACAAGGTGCGCGCCAAGGAGCTGGTCGCGGCGGCCGGTGTGCCGGTCTTGCCGAGTGCCGTCGTGACGGCGGACGCCGATGACGCGGGTCTGCGGGCCGCCGCCGATGCGGTCGGGTACCCGCTCCTCGTCAAGGCGTCCGCAGGCGGTGGCGGCCGCGGCATGCGTCTCGTGGGCGCACCCGACGAATTGGTCGAGGCCGTGGCGTCGGCCCAGCGCGAGGCCGCCGCTTCCTTCGGATCGGACGAGGTCTTCCTCGAGCGGTATCTCGAGGCCCCCCGTCACGTCGAGGTGCAGGTGGTCGGGGACAGCCATGGCACCGTCCTGCACCTCCTCGACCGGGAGTGCTCGGTGCAGCGGCGGCACCAAAAGGTGGTGGAGGAGGCTCCGGCGGTCCTGGTGCCCGACGGCGACCCGGCGGCAGATGTGGGACGCCGCCGTTGCCGTGGCGCGGGCGGTCGGCTACATCGGGGTGGGGACCGTCGAGTACCTGGTCGATGCGAGTGGCTTCTTCTTCCTCGAGATGAACACGCGCCTGCAGGTGGAGCACGGGGTGACCGAACTGATCACCGGGCTCGACCTCGTCGGCCTGCAGCTGGCGGTGGCGGCGGGGCAGCCTCTTGCGCTGGCCCAGTCCGACGTCGGCGCGACGGGGCATGCCGTGGAGGTCCGCCTCTGTGCCGAGCGGCCGCGCGACGACTACCGGCCCACGCCGGGGACCACGACATACGTGCGCTGGTCGGAGGGGCCGGGGTTGCGGACCGATCGCGGCGTCGAGTCGGGCAGCGTGGTCAGCACCGCATACGACTCCTTGGTGGCGAAGCTGATGGCTCTTGGCCCGGACCGCGCCGAAGCCGTGGCCCGGCTGTCGCGGGCGCTGCGCGCGCTGGAGCTCGACGGCCTCGAGACCAACCGGGAGCTGCTCGGGGCGGTGCTCGATGACACCGTCTTCCGGGACGGGCAGGCGCACGTGCACTATCTCGACAATCGGCCCGATCTGCGTGACGCGGTCCTGCCAGACGAGACGCGGTGGCGTCACGCCGCGGCGGCCGCCTGCCGCCTGACGAGCGAACGGGCGGCGCGGAGCCTCGTCCCGCTCCCGGCCGCCGGCTGGCGCAACATCGGGAGCGCGCTGCACGCCGATGAGCTCACTGATGACGTGGGGACGCTCCAGGTGCGGGCCACTGTCCCCGGCGAGCCGGTCCGCGTGCAGGTGGACGGTGAGTGGCATGCCGTCGGCACGGCGCGTGCCCACGACGACGTCGTCGACCTGGCGGCGGACGGGCTCCGGCGTCGCTACCGGGTGCGGCTGTCGGCGCATCGGGCCGACGTGAACGGGCCCGAGGGCCAATCGAGCTTCGCCCTGCGTACCGCGGACGACTCCGACGAACGCGGTGGCCTGGCGGGGGAGTGCCGCGCCCCGTTGCCGGGCGCGGTGACCAAGGTGCTCGTCGCCGAGGGTGATGTGGTGGCAGAGGGCGACGGACTGGTAGTGCTCGAGGCGATGAAGATGGAGCACACCTTGCGAGGCCAACGGCGCGGCGACGGTGGTCCAGGTGCACTGCGCGCCCGGCCAGCAGGTCGACGTGCACGATCTGCTCGTCACCGTGGAGCCCGCATGAGCGCACCCGATGTGCTGCGGATCGGGAATTGCAGCGGCTTCTTCGGGGACCGCACCGGCGCCGCCCGCGAGATGGTCGACGGCGGGCCGCTCGACGTGCTGACCGGCGACTGGCTGGCCGAGCTGACGATGTACATCCTCCACAAGACGCGGCAGCGCAGTGGCGGCTACGCCCGCACGTTCCTGCGTGAGCTCGAGGAGGTGCTCCCGACCTGTATCGAGCGGGGCATCACCGTGGTCTCCAATGCCGGAGGGCTGCAGCCCGAGGCGTCTGGCCGCGGCGGTGGGGGAGCTGGCCCGGACGGCAGGGGCTCGACGTGCACGTGGCCTCGGTCTCGGGGGACGACATCACGCCCCGCTTGGGGACGCTGCAGGCGCAAGGGGAGAAGTTCGTCAACCTCGACACCGGCGAGGTGCTGCCGGCCGGCGCCTCCGTCGTGACGGCGAACGCCTACCTGCGGGCGCGCCCGATCGCCGACGCGCTGGCCGCCGGCGCGCAGGTCGTCGTCACCGGACGGGTGACCGACGCCGCGCTGGTGGTCGGGCCGGCGCTGCACGCGTTCGGCTGGTCCGACGCTCGACCTCGACGCCATCGCCGGCGCCGTGGTGGCGGGGCACGTGATTGAGTGCGGGGCCCAGTGCTGCGGCGGGAACTACGCCTTCTTCGAGGAGGTACCCGGCCGGGAGCACATCGGCTTCCCGCTGGCGGAGCTGTCCGCTGACGGCTCGTCGGTGATCACCAAGCACCCCGGGACCGGGGGCATGGTCACCGTGGGGACGGTGACGGCGCAACTGCTCTACGAGATCGGCGGCCCGCGCTACCTCAGCCCCGACGCCGTGGCGCGCTTCGACAGCGATTCAGCTCTCGCAGGAGGGGTCCGACCGGGTGCGCATCGCACCGGTGCGGGGCGAGGCGCCTCCCGCCACGCTGAAGGTGACGGCCAATCTCGATGCCGGCTGGCGCAACGCCATGACGCTGGCCCTGACGGGGGCCCAGGTGGCCGAGAAGGCGCGCTTCGCGGCCGAGGCGGTGTGGGCCGGCGTCCCCGGCGGGCGCGCCGGCTTCGCCGAGACCGCCGAAGACCTCTCGGGCGACCTGACCGGCGCGGGCATGGCGTACCTGCGGCTGGCGGTGCGCGGCGACGACGAGCAGGCGGTCGGCCGGGCCTTCTCGGGCGCCGTCGTCGAGACGAGCCTGTCGAGCTACCCCGGCACGTTCTTCACCTCGGCGCCGTCCGGTGCGCAGGGCGTGGCCCGCTACTGGCCGACGACGGTCAGCGCCGGCCGCGGTCACGCCGCGTATCGAGTGCGACGGGCGGCCTGTCGCGGCCGACACCGGTCTCCGCCTCTGACGTTGCTGTCGCCGCTCCGGCACCGGCCGTCGTCGACGCCACGCCGCCGGAGCAACGGGGCGGGAACACGGTGGAGACGGTAGTGGTCCCCTTGTGGGTGCTCGTCGGCGCCCGCTCGGGCGACAAGGGCGGGGACGCCAATGTGGGCGTCTGGGCCGACGACGACGCTGTGGCGGCCTGGCTCCAGCGCGAGTTCTCCGTCGCGCTGTTCAAGGCGTTGCTGCCCGAGGTCGAGGCCTTCTCCGTCAGCCGGTACCCGCTGCCCAACCTGCGGGCGGTGAACTTCGTCGTCCACGGCCTCCTCGGCTGGGGTGTGGCGTCGAACCTGCGCCTGGACACGCAGGCGAAGGGCTTGGGCGAGCTGCTGCGTTCCCGCCCGGTCGAGGTGCCCGCCGTGCTGGTGGCGCAGCGGCCCGGTCGCGGCGAGGCTCGCCGCGCACTGAAGGCGCGCTGGCCGAACCTCGCCCGGGCATCTGACAGGATGACGCCCGTGGAGTCGGTCGCCCGTTGGATCGCGCTGGTCGCCGGCATCGCCATCGTCCTCGGCACCGCCTGGAGCGTGTTCACCGCGCTGGTCGTGCCGCGGGTGACGTCCTCGCCGGCCATGCGCATGCTGGCCCGTGCGCTCGGCGGCTCGGCGCGGCGGCTCGCCCCGAAGCTCCCGGACTACGAGGCGCGGGACCGGGTGCTGTCGTTCGTCGGGCCCGCCGCCATGGTCTTCCTCTTCGTGATCTGGCTCTGCTTCATCGTCCTCGGCGTCGCGCTCATCGAGTGGTACGCCGCCGGAATCGACTTCGCCACGGCGCTCGGGATCGCAGGGTCGTCCGTGTTCACGCTCGGCATCGTCTCGTCGGGCCACGCCGGGCCGAGAGTCGTGGAGGTCATCGCCGCAGGCATCGGCCTTCTGGTCGTCGCCCTCGAGATCGCCTACCTGCCGACGCTCTACAACCAGTTCTCCACCCGTGAGACGGAGGTGACGCTCCTTGAGGCGCGGTCTGGGAATCCGGCCTGGGGCCCCGAGATCCTGGCCCGCTCCCACTGGCTGGACACCATGGACGAGCTCCCACCGCTCTACTCGGACTGGGAGCGCTGGGCGGCCGCTGTGTCCGAGAGCCACGCCAACTACCCAGGGTTGATCTGGTTCCGCTCGCCGGTGTCGACCCGCAGTTGGCTCATCGGCTTGGTGGCCATGATGGACTCGGCGGCGCTGTATCACGCGGTGAGCCCCGCGCAGACGCCACGGCAGGCCCGACTCTGCCTCTCCATGGGGATCAACTGCCTCCGCTCCATGGCCCGGGCGCTCCGCATCCCCTACGACAACGATCCGCTCCCTACGGCGCCCGTCCGTCTGTCGCGCGAGGAGTTCGACGAGGGGTTCCGCCGGCTCGAGGCGGTCAACTTCCCGGCCGAGCGGACGGCGGACGACGCCTGGCAGAACTTCAAGGGCTGGCGGGTCAACTACGAGCCGATCGTCGACGCGTTGACCGCGATCATCGTGCCGCCACCGGCGCCCTGGTTCATCGTTCGTCCCTCGCTCGGCATGGCCAAGTTCCCGCTCGTGCTCAACCGCACACCGGACGAGCCGGAGGGGGCTCAGGGGTTCGGGGTCAACAAGACCTTCAAGACGCCGTCGGCCCGCGAGTCGAACAACTCGTAGGCCTCGGGGGCCTGGCTCAGGTCCATCCGGTGGGTGAACGTCTCACCGAGGCCGGCAAGCCGGCCTGATTGCAGCAGCGGGACGAGGGAGCGCCACGTCCCCGGGATGGGTGCGAACACGGCCCGCAGCGTCAGGCTCTTCAGGAAGACGATCCCCATCGGGAAGGGGAGGTCCATGGTGAGGTTGACGCCGACCACCGAGACCGTGCCGCCGGTGGCGGCGCAGGACACCGCGTCCAGGACGGTGGCATCGGCGCCGACCGCCTCAATCACGCTCTCGGCGCCGCGGCCGCCCGTGGCTTCGAGCACCTGCAGCGACCCGGGCGCGTCGCGGGCATCGATGGGCTCGGCCCCGAGGCGCTCGGCCCGGGCCAGCCGTTCGGGCACCATGTCGATGGCCAGGATGCGCGCCGGCCCGAAGAGCGACGCGCACTGCAGCGCCATGATGCCGACGGGCCCGAGCCCGACGACGACCACGGTGGCGCCCGGCCGGATGTCCGCTCGCAGCGCACCGAGGTAGCCCGTGGGGAGGATGTCGGTGAGCAGGACCGCTTCCTCGTCGGCGACGCCCTCGGGGATGGGGAGGGCGAAGAGGTCGGCGAACGGCACCGCCATGGCCTCGGCCTGCCCGCCGGGGAGGTCGGGCACCGTCCCGAACGCGGTCGCCTTGTCGGCCAGGCAGACGTTGGGCTGGCCGGCGCAGACAGGCCGTGCAGACGCCGCACCCGATGACGCCCGAGACGAGCACCCGGTCGCCCGGGCGCAGGCTGTGCACGTGGGGCCCGACTTCGGCCACCGTGCCGATGGCCTCGTGGCCGAGCCGGATGCCGCTGCCCGTCGGCGCGTCGTGGTACAGGTGCAGGTCGGAACCGCAGATGGCGGTGCGCTCGACGGTGACGATGACGCCATCGGGCCCGGGCAGGACCGGATCGGGGACGTTCTCGACCCTGACGTCGCGCGGTCCCTCGAGGACGGTGGCTCGCATGTCCGCACGCTACCCCCGGGACTACACTTCCACGGGCCGAATTTCCGGCCGCCACACACGCCCGAAGCCACCCGGAGATCCATTGCCTCGGACACTCGAACCGAGCACGACCGTCGTGTCCGACGAGGACATCGACGCCTTCTTCGAGTACGAGGATCTCTGGGCGGTCATCGTCTGGAACGACGACGTCACGACCTTTCAGACGGTGATCCAGGCCTTCGTGGAGATCTTCGGCCACACGGTCGAGCGGGCCGACAAGCTGGCCTGGCGGATCCACCGGACGGGCAAGGCGGTGGCGGCGGTGCGGCCCAAGGACGAGGCCGAGGCCGCCGTCCACGCGCTGCACCTGCGCAAGATCTCGGCCTCACTCAGCCGGGCCTAGACCGCCCTCGACGCCTGGACCGCACCACGGCGGGGCCGTCGTCTGGCCGAGCCCAGCCCCGCCCCCGGGCCTACCGCACCCTGCCCAGGCGCCCTCCTGACCGTCCTCGCGCCAGTGGGGGTGGACGCCCGCCAAGTCTTGTGTGTATGCTTTGAGCATCCACTCAAATGAGAGGGGGCCCGCAGATGGCCAAGTCCGGAACGTCGAGCAGCGTGGTGGACAGGGACTCCTCCCGGTCGTCCGGCACCCGGGCGAAGCTGATCGATGCCGCGATCGAGACGCTCAAGGCGGAGGGCTACGCCGGGTCGAGCGCCCGGGCGATCGCCGAACGCGCCGGCCTGAACCAGGGGCTGATCTTCTACCACTTCGGTTCGGTGGCGAATCTCCTGCTGGCCGCGCTCGACTCGGTCAGCGCCCGGCGCATGGCGCAGTACGGGGCGGCGGTCGACGCGGTGCGGACGCCGAGCGAGCTCGTCGACGTGGCCACGGCCATCTTCCGGGAGGATCTCGACGCCGGCTACGTGGCCGTCCTCGTCGAGATGATCGCCGGGGCATCCTCGACACCGGGACTCGGGCGCCGAGGTGTCCGCCCGCCTCGGACCCTGGTTCGCCTTCGCCGAGCAGGCGGTGACCACGACGCTCGGGCCCGCCGCTCGACTCGGTCCTGCCACCAGGCGACGTGGCGTACGCCATCGTGGCCCTCTACCTCGGGCTCGAGATGCTGACGCACCTCGACGGCGACCGCTCCAGGGCGCTGGCGCTCTTCGCCCACGCCAAGAACCTGGCCGCGCTCCTCGAGGCCCTCACCCCGCCGCCGGCGGCGAGACAGCCATGACCGGGGCCGCACAATCAGCAACTGGGGTCCGACGACCGCTCGACCGACACCGGCCTCGACGTGGTCACCGGCGCCTTCAGCTACTCGGGCGCCGTCGCTGGCCCGGGCGTTGCAGCAGAACGGCCGGCAGGTGCGCACCCTCACCGGGCATCCCGAGCGCGCCCCCGCGGGTCCGCCGATCGACGTCCACCCGCTCGACTTCGACGACCAGCTGGGTCTGGTGGCGTCGCTATCCGGAGCCACCACGCTCTACAACACCTACTGGGTGCGCTTCCCGCATGGAGCTGTCGACCACGAGCGGGCGGTGGCCAACTCGCGGGCGCTCTTTCACGCCGCCAAGCGGGCGGGCGTCCGGCGGATCGTGCACGTCAGCATCACGCACCCCAGCCTCAGCTCGCCGTACCCCTACTTCCGGGGCAAGGCGCTGGTGGAGCGCGCCCTGGCCGAGTGCGATGTCTCCTACGCCGTCGTGCGCCCGGCCATCCTGTTCGGCGGCGACGGGGTGCTGCTCAACAACATCGCCTGGCTCCTGCGCCGGCTGCCCGTCTTTGCCATCGGCGGCCGCGGGGACTACCGGATCAGGGGCATCCACGTCGACGACCTGGCGCGCCTCTGTCTGGCCAAGGCGGCCGAGACCGCACGACAGCGTCACCGACGCCGTCGGCCCGGAGCGGCCGACCTTCAACGAGCTCGTCGGCGCCATCCGGGAGGCGGTCGGGAGTCGGGCCCGCCTCATCCACGTGCCGGGTGCCACCATGCCCCTTCTGGCCCGGGCGCTCGGGCTCGCGCTGCACGACGTGCTCCTCACCACCGAGGAGTACCGGGCCATGGCGGCCGGCCTGGCCGACACCGACGGTCCCGCCACCGGCTCGACGGCCCTGTCGGCCTGGCTGGCCGAGCACGGGGAGACCCTCGGCCTCCACTACGCCAACGAGCTGGCCCGCCACTTCGACCGGGACGAGCTGACCTCCACCCGCTCTTGACGTCAGCGCAGTCGCGCCGTCAGGCGCTCCTTCACGGCCGGCCACTCCGCGGCCACGATGGAGAAGCGGGCCGAGGTGCGCACCGTGTCGTCGGACCCGGGCCGGTCCGCCCGCATGATGCCGTCGAGCTGGCCTCCGATGCGCTCAATGGCGGCCCACGATCGCTTGTTGCGCACGTCGGTCTGCAGCGCCACCCGGTGGACACTCCCAGACCTCGAAGGCGTGGGTCATCATGAGCAACTTGGCCTCGGTGTTGACGTGCGTCCGCTGGGCCGGTCCGGCCAGCCAGGTGAAGCCGATGTCGACGACGTCGGGCACGCCGTGTCGCTGGTGGCTGGCACCGGGCGGCCACTGCCAGTACGCCACTTCGCAGAACCGCGTCGGCGCCGACGACCAGGTCGGACCCGTCCGGCCCGGCTCCCCGCCGGACGGTGGCGAAGGCCACATGGGCGCCCGATGCCACCTTGGCCAGCGCGTCGCGCACGTAGTCGGTCATCTGCTCCACGCCGTCGGGCGTGTAGGTCCACTGGTAGGTGCTGCGATCGAGCCGCGGCCGCCTCGAACCAGGGCGGGGATGTGGTCCTCGCTCAGCGGCTCCAGCCGGACGAACGTCCCCTCGAGCGTGAACGGCTCACGCATGGACGGCGGGGACGGCGTCGTCCGACGCATCGGCCGGCCCCGGCTGGCTCTCGCCTTGGCCGCCCTGGGCCGGCGGCCCGCCCGGCGCCCCGGTGGGGATCACGAAGTCGCGCTGGCGCACCAGCGCGAAGCCGCAGACGGCGCCGACGAAGGCCACCACCGCGCCGATGATCATCAGGTGGTTCAACGTCGCGGAGAAGCCCGAGTGGTACGCCTGCAGCAACGCGTTGCGGGCCGCCGGCGATCGGGATCGCAGCCGCCGCCTGGCGTACCTCGCCCGACGACATGGCTCCCTGGAGCTGCGCGCCGCCTCGGCGCAGGACGTCGGGGCCGAAGGGCGACTTCGTCAGCGCAGCCGTGGTGTGCGCCACGATCTGGCTCTGGAAGACGGCGCCCAGCACGGCGATGCCGGTGGCGATGCCGACCTGGCGGAAGGTGTTGTTGGCCCCGGACGCCATGCCGCTGCGCTGCGGCTGGACGACGGAGACGGCGCCCGAGGCCAGCACCGGGTTGACGATCCCGACCCCGAAGCCGGCCACGAGGAAGCCGGGCAGAAGCACGGTCCAGGTCGAGTCCGGGTGGGTGGTCGCCATCAGGAGCAGCCCGCCGGTGACGAAGAGCATCCCGATGCCGAGCAGGAGTCGCGACTGCACGCGCACCGTGAGGCGTCCGGCGAAGAAGGACGTGAAGAAGATGAGCAGGGTCATCGGCAGGAAGCGGACGCCGGCGGCCAGCGGGCCGTAGCCCAGGTTGTCCTGGATGTAGAGGGTCAGGTACAAGAACATGGCGAAGATCGACGCGGCCAGGCAGAAGGCCACCGTCGAGAGACCCACGAAGGCCGGGATCTTGAACAGGCCGAGGTCCAACATCGGGTCCGCCGTCGACGCGCTCGTTGATGAAGAAGCCGACCATCAGCACGCCGGCGCCCGCCAGCAGACCGATCGTGGTGGCGCTGCCCCAGCCGAAGTCGTTGCCCCGCACCGAGCGCGAAGACGAGCAGGAAGAGACTCACCGAGAAGGTGACGAAGCCCACCCAGTCGATCCGGCGCGCCCGCAGGTCCTCGGACTTGGCGATCTGGGTGAACGTGATGACCACCGCGATGGCGCCGATCGGCACGTTCACGAAGAAGATCCAGCGCCAGCCGATGCCGCTCGTGATGGCGCCGCCGATGAGCGGCCCGATGGCGACGGCGCCGCCGATCACCGCGCCGTAGATGCCGAAGGCGGTCCCGCGGTCGCGCCCGGTGAACGCGGCGGCGATCAGCGCCAGCGAGGTGGCGAACATGATGGCGCCGCCGACGCCCTGGACGGCCCGGGACAGGTTGAGCATGAGCGGGCGTGGTGGACAGACCGCAGACCAGCGAGGCCAGCGAGAAGACGACCAAGCCGACGGCGAAGATCTTGCGCCGCCCGTAGATGTCGCCGGCCACCCCGGCGGTGAGCAGGAAGGCGGCCAGCGTCAGCGAATAGGCGTCCACGACCCACTGCAGGTCCGAGAAGCTGGCGTGCAGCGACTGCTGGATGTCGGGCAGCGCCACGTTCACGACCGTGATGTCGAGAAGGAGCATGAAGGTCGCCGTGCAGACGGCGATCAGGGTCCACCATTTGCGGTCGAGAGCAGGCATTGGCGGAGTGTATCGACCTGGTGTTCTCGCCCGTACAATGAGGTGTGATCGTCGGATCAGCCCTCACCATCGAAATCGGTGACCGCACCCTGCTGTCGGACGCCTCGTTCGTCGTCGGCGCAGGGCGAGAAGGTCGGGCCTGGTGGGGCGCAACGGGACCGGGAAGTCGTCCTTCATCTCCGTCCTGGTGGGGGAGACGTCGCCGCAGCTGCGCCACCGGGGCAACGTCCGCCTCCTCGGGTCGTTCGGGTACCTGCCGCAGGCGCCGGTGCCGGGCGGCCTCGGTCTCGAGCCGACGGGCTTCTCCCACATCCTCTCGGCCCGCGGCCTCGACGTCCTCGACGACGCGTTGGGCACCGCCCGCGACGCCATGGCCGACGATCCGACCGAGGAGAACATCGAGCTGTTCACGGACCTGCAGGAGCAGTTCCAGTCCAACGGCGGCTACGAGGCCGAATCGGTGATGGCCCGTCTGGCCGACGGCCTCGGCCTGCGCCAGGAGCTGCTCCTGGAGGACATCGACTGCGCTGTCCGGTGGCCAGCGCCGTCGCGTCGACCTCATGCGCGTGCTCTTCCAGGAGCCCGAGCTGATGATCCTCGACGAGCCGACGAACCACCTCGACCGCTCCGCCAAGCGCTGGCTGCTCGATGAGCTGGCGCGCTTCAACGGTGCCCTCCTCGTCGTCAGCCACGACCTCAAGTTGCTCGACCAGTCCATCACCAAGGTCCTCAACATCGCGAACCAGCACATGACCGAGTGGAAGGGGAACTACTCCAAGTTCGAGGCCGCCAAGGAGGCCGACCAGTCGCAACGCGAGCGTGCCTCCGAGCTCGAGGCGCGTGAGATCAAGCGCCTCTCGCTGCTGGCCGACTCCATGCGGGGGAGCACGGAGAAGCGGGCCCGCAAGGCCAAGCAGTTGGACCGCCGGGTCGACCGCATGGAGGGCAGCCGGACACAGGTCGAGAAGCGGGACCGGGCGAGCAAGTTCTCGCTCCCGACGCCGCCCCGCTCCGGTGGCGTCCCGCTCGAGGTGGCCAAGCTGGGCATCCGCTACGGCAGCAACGAGGTGCTGTCGGAGGTGACCTTCCACGCCGGGCGGGGCGATCACATCGTGATCATCGGCCGCAACGGTGCTGGGAAGTCCTCACTCCTGCGCTGCCTGGCCGGCGCCCAGGAGCCCTCGAACGGCGCGATCGAGCTCGGGGCGAACGTCGAGCTCGGCTATTTCGCCCAGGAGCACGAGCAGATCGACCCTGATCGCAGCGCGCTCGACAACGTGAGCGACGCCGTGCTGAAGGCCGAGCGGGACCGCCGCGCCCTGCTGGGCTCGTTCGGGCTGCCCTCCAAGGCCGCCGACCAGTTGCCCGGGCACCCTGTCGGGAGGCGAGCGGGCCAAGCTCGGGCTGGCCATGCTGTCGGCAGGCGAGGCGAACCTCCTCCTGCTCGACGAGCCCACCAACAACCTCGACCCCTCGTCCATCGCCGCCGTCGGCGCCATGCTCGGCGCGTGGCCGGGCACGATCGTGGCGGTCAGCCACGAACGGGGCTTCGTCGAGGCCCTACGGCCGACCTATTGCCTGCGCCTGCCCGAAGAGCGCTTCACCCACTGGCGTGAGGAGTACCTCGACGACGTGGAGATGCGCTGACTACGATCATCCAGATCTGGGCCGGCCACAGCACGCCCTCGTCGTAGGCGATGGCCTTCGAACCCTGGAGCGTGGTCGGGTTGGCGAAGTTCTGCACTTTCGGGTTGGCCGCGAGGCACCAGGTGTCACGGGCGAGCCAGAGGTAGGGGATGTCCTGGGCCAGGTACTCGTTGATCTGCTGGTAGGCCTTGATCCGGTCCGCCTTGTCGTTCGTCTCCCTCCCTGCGGTGAGGGCGGCCTGAATGCGAGGGTCGTTGTTGCGGGCCATGTTCAAGGGCAGCGGAGGGCCGACGGTCGTCGTGCTCCACCACACGTAGTTCAGGTCGGGATCGACGGCGCCGAACTGGCGCCACAACGTGGCCTCGTAGGTGCCGGCCAGTGCGTCGTTGATGATCGTCGCCTGGGCCAGGATGTTGATCGTCACCTTCATGCCCGCCGTCTGCCAGGCCTGCTGCAGGAACTGGGCGGCCGCCAGGGTCTCGGGGTCGCTCGTCGAATTGAGTGTGAAGCTGGGCGCGCTGCCCGTCTGTTGCTGCACCTGCTTGACCAGCTTGGCGGCTTGCGTCGGGTTGTACTTCGGGTAGGCGGTCGTGCTGTAGAACTCGCTCCCCGGCAGGAAGAGGCCGTTCATGGGCGCGTCGATGCCCTTGTCGATGACCTTGGAGAACTGGGCCTGGTTGACGCACATGGCCATCGCCTGGCGCAGCGTCTTGTTGTTGAACGGAGCCTTGGACGTGTTCAACATGATGCACTGCACCGTGGGCTGTCCCACGATCTGCCCGCTGTTGTCGTAGTAGGAGTACTTGTCGTTGCCCCGGAACTGCAGGAGGTTGTTGGGGGAGTTCGAGTGCATGATGTCGATCTCGCCGGTCTCGAGCGCGTCGGCGCGCGAGCGCGTCGTTGATGATCGGCTTGTACGTGATGGAGTTGAGGTAGGGGTACCCCCCCTTGCGCCAGTAGTGCGGGTTCCTGGTGGCCGTCATGTGGCTGTTGGGGACCCAGTCCTGGAAGACGAAGGGACCGGTCCCGATCGGGTTCGACGTGCCGCCGTCGGTGGCGTTGAGCATCGACGGCGCAGCGATGTAGCCGGTCTGCGCCTGGGCCAGGTAGTAGGGGAAGGGGGCCCACGGCGACTTCAAGTTGATCGTGACCGCCAACGGCCCGGTGATGTCCGCGCTGCTGAAATCGGCGAAGGCGGGCCCGGTCAACACGCCGCTCGCCGTGGTCTCGATGTTCTGATGCAGGGCGGCCGCGTTGAGCGGCGTGCCGTCGTGGAACACGATGTTCGGGCGCAACGTGATGGTGAAGGCGGTGAAGTCCTCGTTCGACGTGATCGACTCGGCCAGGTACGGCTCGACGCCGCCGGCGGCGTTCACGATGGCCAGGGGGTCGAAGACGGTGCGGCCGTAGAGGAAGCCCCCCTCGTCCCAACGCGCCGTCGCGGGATTGAAGCCGCTCTCCTCGGTGTCGATGCCGAAGGTCAGCGACCCTCCCGTGACCGGCCTTTTCGTGGAGATCCCGTTCCGCCCGGGTCCGTTGGTCTGCGCCGCGCCGGCTTCGCCACCCAGGGCGCCGAGCCAAGGCGGCCCCGGCGCCCAGTGCGAGCCCGCCGGCCATGAACGACCGGCGATCAAATGACTGCGTCATCGCGAACCCCCCAGGGTCTCGATCCCATTGCTTATGGCTCTGGCGCCGCACGTTACAACTTCGTGACCGTTTGAGGGTGGCGGACGATTGGGGTGCCGCCGAGGACCTATGGCAACCTGGGCCGGCACAGCGCATGATCACGAAAGGTAGGCAGCAATGACGATCGCAATCGGTGACCGGGTGCCCGACGTGAAGGTCTTCACATTCGGCGACAAGGGACCCGAGGCGACCACGTCGACCGAGGTCCTGGGCAAGGGCAAGGTCGTCCTCTTCGGGGTCCCGGGTGCGTTCACCCCTACCTGTTCGGACCACCACCTCCCCGGGTACGTGCTGCGGGCCGACGAGCTCAGCGCCAAGGGTGCCGACAAGGTCGTGTGCGTATCGGTCAACGACCCCTTCGTCATGGGCGCGTGGGGCGCAGGACCAGAAGGTCGGTGACACCGTGGTCATGCTGGCCGACGGCAACGGCGAGCTGGCCGGGGCCATGGGTCTCACCATGGACGGCAGCGGCTTCGGTCTCGGATCGCGCATCCAGCGTTTCGCCGCCATCATCGACGACGGCGTGGTCAGCTGGCTCGCCGTCGAGCCCGGTCCCGGCCTCAACGTCAGCTCGGCCGAGGAAGTGCTCGCCGCGCTCTAAACCTCGGCGCACATGCCAGCGCGGGCCCAACATGCCGGCGCCCATCCGCCGCCGCTCGCAGTCCCGGCGACCCACCGAAACAGGCGTGTTGCCGCCACGTTCGGTTGCAACGCGGTGGCGGTGTGCATCCGCTGTGGCAATTGTCATCGCGTAGTGCGAATTCCTCGAACCACTTGGGCACAATCCTCCTCGCAAGGGCTGCATGGCGGATGCGGAATAGAGGGGAAAGGCAATGCGCAGGGTGGTGGGAGCGCGTCGGAGCGTTCGACGCGCGCGTGCATGTTCGGTGCGACCGCGGCGGCGGTGGTCGCGCTCTTGATGGTGGCAGCGCCCGACACCGGGACGCTCGCCGGAGCGTCGCGCCTGGCCCAGGCACCCGAGATGATCTCCGGCGGCCAGTCGGGGCCCTCCTCGGCATCGACATCGGCACCGACGCCCATGCCGCCCACGTGGACAGGGTCCTCGTCGGTCTCCGGCCGCCTGCCGCCCGGGTCCACCTCCACATCGACCCCGACCGCCACGTCGACCTCCAACCCGACGTCGCCATCAGCCCCGGCCGCCGCCCACGCGCCCGAGAAGCTCTACGGCCGCCAGCCGGCGTCCACCTCTGCATCGACCTCCATCTCCACCTCGACGTCGGAGGCCGATGCGGACTGCCAGGGGACCACGCCGCTCGGCCTTCCGGGCAACGTGGAACTGCACCTTCGACGACGAGTTCAACGGCACCTCGCTCGAACACGAACGAACTGGGTGCCCCAGGAGACCGCCGCCAGCGGCTACCTCAACGGCGCCACGGCCTGCTACGTCGACAACCCCGACACGATCTCGGTCTCGGGCGGCTACCTGAACCTGACGGCGCGCCAGGTGGCGCCCTTCACGTGCGCGGACGGGAGCAACAGCTTCACGACGAGCTACGAGGCGGGCATGGTCTCGACGGAGGGCCTCTTCGACCAGACCTACGGCGCCTTCGAGGTCAGCGCCAAGCTGCCGCCGTCCGTGGTCGAGGGCCTGCAGGAGACGATGTGGCTCTACCCGCAGAACGTTGACCTACGGCGCCTGGCCCGACTCGGGCGAGATCGACTTCGCCGAGTTCTACAGCGAGTTCCCGGGCCTCGACGTGCCCTACATCCACTACTCGCAGTCCTCGACCGATCTCGAACGCCACGTCGTACGACTGCCTCATCAACCAGGACGCGTTCAACACGTACGGCGTCGACTGGACGCCGACGTCGATCACCGTGCTCTACAACGGCACGCCCTGCCTCGTCGACCACCCCCAGCACGGGCAGCGAGCCGTTCGACCAACCGTTCTTCATCGCCCTGACCCAGGCGCTCGGCGTCGGTACCAACGCCTTCACGCCCAGCGTGACGGAGTTGCCGGCCACGACCCAGATCGACTGGGTCCGCGCCTGGGCTCCGGCTTCCGGGTAGGCCACCCTTCCGGCCGATCGGCCGCCTTGACATGCAACCGTCTGGCTGCTTAAGTAGGGTCATGCAGCCAAATGGTTGCTAATGACACCAGCGGATGGTGCGATGCAGGCAGATGGATGCGGTCTTCCGGGCTCTGAGCGACCCTGCCCGGCGCCGGCTCCTGGACCGGCTCAACGAGCGCAACGGGCTCACCCTCGGCGAGCTCTGCGCGGACATGGGCATGACCCGGCAGTCGGTCTCCAAGCACCTCGACGTGTTGGAGGAGGCCGGCCTCGTGGCCACCTCCCGCCGGGGGAGGGAGAAGCTGCACTTCTTGAACGCCGCTCCCATCAACGACATCGCCGACCGCTGGATCCACCACTACGACCGGTCGCGGGCCGAGGCCCTCGCCGATCTCAAGACGGCACTGGAGGCCACCCCCATGAACCAGACGAGCGACCAGACCACCTTCGTCTACACGACCTACATCGAGCCACGCCCGAACGGGTCTGGCAGGGACTGACCGACCCGGCCTTCACCGAGCGCTACTGGCGGCACCCCGCCTCGGGCGGGGTCACGTACCGCACGGACTGGCAGAAGGGCTCCGGCTACGACGTGGCCTACGACCAGGTCGGGGCTGGTGGTCGCGATCCCGAGCAGGTGATCCTCGAGTCCGATCCCTCCGCGCGTCTCGCCTACACCTGGCACACCTTCACCCCGGAGTGGGCCGTCGCCCACGGCTTCGACGAGGCCACGGCTGCGGCGTGGCGGGCCGAGCCCCGCTCGAAGGTCGCCTTCGACATCGAGGAGGCGGGGGAGGGCGTGGTGAAGCTGACCGTCGTGCACGACGGCTTCGCGCCCGGGAGCGCCGTGCTCGAGGGCGTCCGCGGCGGCTGGCCGGCGGTCATCGCCAGCCTGAAGACGCTGCTCGAGACCGGCTCGCCCCTGCCGGCCACGTAGACCAGCGCCCCGCGGTGGCCAGCCCCAACATGAAGATGGGAGGTCAGCCCCCTTGCCGGAACGGCTCACTTGGAGTAGGATACTCAGTATGCTACTTCGAAAAGGGCAATCATGAGTGTCCGCCACGCCCTGCTGGCCCTCCTCAGCGAGGGACCCAAGTACGGGCTGCAGCTGCGCCAGGAGTTCGAGTCCCGCACCGGTGAGGTCTGGCCGCTCAACGTCGGGCAGGTGTACACGACCCTGCAGCGGCTGGAGCGGGACGGCCTCGTCGAGTCCGACGACGTCGGCCGAAGAGGGACCGCAGAAGGGCTTCCACATCACCCAGGAGGGTGCCGACGAGCTCAGCCCAGTGGTTGCGCACCCCGCCGGATTTCTCGTCGCCGCCCCGCGACGAGTTGGTGATCAAGGTGCTGGTCGCGCTCGGGCTCCCGGGGGTGGACGTGCACGAGGTGGTGCAGGTGCACCGGCGCTATCTGGTCGAGCTGATGCAGCAGTGGACGCGCCTCAAGGAGGACGAATCGCGCCTCGACCTCAACTTCGCGCTGGTGGTCGACGCCGAGCTGTTCCGGCTCGACTCGCTGATCCGGTGGTTGGACACGGCCGACGGCCGTCTGAAGAGAGCGGCGGCGGGCGAAGCTGCGCCGGCTTCGCCGTCGTTCCCCCTCCCCAAGGCCCGGCGCAGGGTGGGAGCCCCCGAATGAGCTACCTCGAACTACGCGACATCTCCAAGGTCTACGGAGAGGGGCCAACAGAGGTCCAGGCCCTGCAGCGCGTCGACCTCTCCGTCGAGGCCGGATCTCTCGTGGCGGTCATGGGCTCCAGCGGCTCGGGCAAGAGCACGCTGCTGACCATCGCCGGCAGCCTGGAGGACCCCACCAGCGGTGAGGTCTACATCGGCGGCCGTTCCCTCTCCTCGCTGTCGCGCAACGGCAAGGCGCAGCTGCGCCGCCAGTCCATCGGGTACGTCTTCCAGGACTACAACCTGCTGGCCGGGCTCAGCGCGGTGGAGAACGTCTCGCTGCCCCTCGAGCTGGACGGCGTGGCGGCCCGCAAGGCCCAGGCGGTGGCCCTCGAGTCGCTCGAGGAGTTCGGCCTGTCGGACCGGGCGTCGCACTACCCCGACCAGCTCTCCGGAGGTGAGCGCCAGCGGGTCGCCATCGCCCGCGCCGTGGTCGGCGGACGTCAGCTCCTCCTGGCCGACGAGCCCTCCGGCGCGCTCGACTCGACCAACGCCGAGAGCGTGATGCGGCTGATCCTGGCGGCCTGCCACCGCGGTCTGGCCGCCGTGGTGGTGACGCACGACGCGCAGCTCGCCTCGTGGGCCGACCGGGTGATCTTCCTGCGCGACGGCCGTATCGTCGACCAGACGCTGCCGGTCGAGAGCCCCGAGACGTTCCTCGCCGACGTCCGGAACCGATGAGCGTCGGCGTTCTTGAGCGGCCGGCCACCGGATCGGTCCCCGCACCGAGCACCGGCGGCATCGCGGCCCGCCGGGCCATGGTCCGCTGGGCCTGGCGCCTCTTCCGGCGCGAGTGGCGCCAGCAGCTGCTCATCCTGCTCCTCATCGTCGTGGCGGTGGCGGCCGTCGTCGTCGGTGCCGCGGTGGCGGTCAACACGCCGCCGCCGGCCGACGCCGGGCTTCGGCACGGCGCACGACCTGGCGACCTTCAACCTGTCCGCGCCCACGTCTCAAGGCACCGTCGGTCACCCTCTCGGACGTGCAGGCGCAGATCGCCACGCTCGAGCAGCGCTACGGCCGGGTCCAGGTCATCGAGAACGAGACCTTCAGCGTTCCCGGCTCCGACCAGACGTATCAGCTGCGGTCCCAGGACCCGCACGGCCCCTATGGCGGGCCGATGCTGCAGCTGCTGTCGGGGCGCTACCCGACGGGGGCCGATCAGATCGCCGTCACCCCCGGGCTGGCGTCCGAGCTCAACCTCGCCGTGGGCGACACGTGGCCGCAGGGCGGCAAGACCGTCGTCGGCATTGTGCAGAACCCACAGAGCCTGCTCGACGAGTTCGCGCTGGTCCCGCCCGGGCAGGTGACGCACCCGACCCAGGTCAGCGTCCTCTTCGACGCATCCCCGTCGGAAGCCAGGAATCTGCCCTCCTACGTCACCACGCCCGGAGCGAACAACAACGGCATCAACCCGTCAACCATCGTGCTGGCCTTGGCGACGGTCGGCATGCTCCTGATCGCCCTGGTGTCGATCGGCGGCTTCACGGTGCTGGCCCAGCGCCGCATGCGTTCCCTCGGGATGCTCGAGTCGATGGGCGCGACCGACCGCAACGTCCGGCTCGTCCTGGAGGTCAACGGCGTCATCGTGGGCGTCGTGGGCGCCGTCGTGGGCTTCGCGCTCGGTCTGGTCGCTCTGGCTGGCCTACCGACCGCACAACGAGCAGAGCGCGCACCACGTCATCGGCATGTTCGCACTGCCCTGGAACGTGATCGTGCCGGCCATGGTGCTCGCGGTCGTCGCGACCTTCTTCGCCGCCAGCTACCCGGCGCGGGCCATCACCCGCGTGCCGGTCGTCAGCCGCGCTGGCCGGGCGTCCCGCGCCGCCACGCCAGATCCACCGCTCGCTGGTGCCCGGCGTGATCGCCCTGGTCATCGGGTTCGTCTTTTTCTCCCTCTCGGGCGCCTCGGGGAACGGGGGCGGCGTCATCTGGCTGGTCCCGGGGTTCATCGCGTTGATCGTCGGGATCATCCTCGTCTCGCCGTTCTTCCTGGCCCTGCTGGCCCGGGTCGGAGGGAGGTCGCCCATCGCCATCCGCCTGCCGTTGCGCGACATGGCGCGCTACCGGGCCCGCTCCGGCTCGGCCCTCTCGGCCATCAGCCTCGGCATCATGATCGCGGTCATCATCTGCGCCGTCGCCGTCGCCCGCTACTCCAACGTCTTCGACTACGTCGGACCGAACATGGCGGCGAACACGATGAACGTGTACAGCCCGCCGCCTACCGGCACCCAACTCTTCGGACCGGGCGGTCAAAGCCAAACTGCGCGGCCGGCGCCGAGCGTCTCGTCTCAGGTGGCCACCGTGCACGCCATCGCCTCCGCGGTCGGCGCCACGCACACGTCGTCGAGCTCGACAATCCGGCGGTCGGCCTGCAGAACCCGAGCGAGGCCGGCCGCCAGTGGGACGGGCCGATCTACGTGGCGACGCCGGCCCTCCTGCGGGCCTACGGCATCAACCCGTCGTCCATCCCGTCCAACGTCGACATCCTCAGCTCGCGGCCCGGACTTGCCGGCTCGGGCGTGCAGCTGACCTTCGGCGGGGCGGAGGAAAGGGGGGCGGCGGCCCCCAGGGCTTCGGCGGCCCGGCGGCAACTACAACCAGTGCACGCCCAACCAGTGCCTGGCCCACCCCGTGGTCCAGGAGGAGAGCCAGCTGCCCGATCGGCACGTCGGCCCCGAACACGGTGATCACCGAGAGCGCGCTGCGCCGGCTGCACCTGGCGGGCCAGAACAGCCTCGAGGGCTGGATGATCCTGGCCAACAGTCCGATCACCTCGGCGCAGCTCACGAGCGCCAACTCGCTGGCGGCCGTCCGGCAGACCTGAGCATCGAGTCGAAGAACGACGCGCCGACGTCGGCCGAGATCGTGAACTGGGCGACCGTCTTCGGCATCGCGCTCGCCCTCGGCGTCCTCGCCATGAGCGTCGGCCTGATCCGCAGCGAGACGGCGAGCGACCTGCGCACGCTCACGGCCGCCGGTGCGAGCTCGCGCACCCGGCGCAGCCTGACGGCGGTCACCGCCGGTGGCCTGGCCTTCCTGGGCGCGCTGCTCGGGACGGTGGCGGCCTACGTCGGGCTGTTCGGCTGGTTCCGCTCGAACACGCTCGAGGGTGGCGTGTCGGACATCATCAACCACGTCCCGTGGGACAACCTGTTCCTCATCCTGATCGCCATGCCGGTCGTCGCCACGCTCATCGGCTGGGTGCTGGCCGGGCGAGAGCCGACGGGCATCGGCACCCGACCGATGGAGTAGGAGACGTGACCGTCCGCAGCGATGCGGGGTCGGTGACGAGCGGGACTCCTTTAGCGCCACCGGGCGCTGCGGTGGCCCGAGGCCGCCGGTCGCAGAGCCCGGTTCGCAGTCCACCTTGGTCCTCCTGGCGACCTTCGCCGCCTCGCTGGCCACCGTGACGCTGATCACGGAGGGGTGGCCCCACCTGGTCGTCGGGTTGGCGTTCGTCGCCCTCGCCGTCGTGCACGTGGTGCAGCGCCGCCACACCGTCGCCCGGCTGCTCGGGAACCTCGGACGCGCCCGCACGTGGTTCCGCCGCCGGGGGCGGTTGGCATGGTCGGACATGGTCCTGGCCCTGTTGACCCTCAACGTGCTCGTCTCGGGGACCTACGACCTGCTCTCGGGCAACCAGGTGATCCTCCACCCGCGCAGCGTCGGGATCCCGTTCCGCGACATCGGGTGGCACGTGGCGTCGGCACTCGTGCTGCTCGTGTACCTGTGCGTGCACGTGGCGCGCCGCTGGGGCCACATCCGCCGTTCCGCCATCCGCTGATCCGTCTCGCCGGCAGCGGGGGAGGGGCCTACGACTCGGAGGTCACTCCGAAGCGCTCGGTGTAGAAGGCCAGGGCCTTGCGCCGCTCGACCGGGTCCAGGCCGAACTGCGCTCGAGGTCGTAGGCCACGGCACCGTGCGACTGCCCCGCGGGTGCGTCGCCATGAAGGCCGCCATGGACGCCCTGGCGCGAGCGTCGAGGGGTTGGCCCGCCAGCTCGTAGACCCGTCCCACCATGGCGAGGTCGTCGGCCATGAACTCGTCGAAGTGGACGTCGATCGGTCTGGTCTGCCGGCAGGATGGAATCGCGCTCGTCGGCGCAGCGGCGCAGCATGCGCTCGAGACGGTCGGCCCAGTAGGCGCCCATGCCCTCGACGTCGACGCGGTCGCGGGTGAGCCGGGCCGTGTAGGCGATCATCGTCACCATGGACGCGGTGACCGACACCGGGTCGCGGTGCGTGACCACGAAGGTGGCGTCGGGGAAGGTGTCGACCAGCGCGGGGAACTGCTCCAGGTGCTGGGGCGACTTGAGGACCCAGCGGCTGCCGCCCCGCAGCCACTGCAGCACCTGGAGGATCTTGCGGAGGTAGGCGTAGCTCGGGCGCTGGTCGCGGGCCAGGTAGGCGTCGCGCCACAGTCGGCATGGGAGCCGTCGTCTCGAAGAGCATGGTCGAGAAGTCGATGGCCAGGAGCTGGATCTCCTCGTGGGTGTGCTCGACCGTCATCTCGTGCATCCGGTTGAAGTACGGGCAGGGCGGTGTTGAGGAAGCGAGAGCGCCATCTCGGTGCGCTCCAGGCGAGGGTCGGGCGCGCCGGGCGCTGGGACTGCTCGCGCCTGCGGCAGGACCGGCTCCAGGCTCTCCCAGTAGGGGAGTGAGCGCAGCGCGGGGTCGGCCGACATCAGGTTGTGCAGGTGGGTGGTGCCGGTCCGGGGCAGCCCGCAGATGATGATCGGTGCGACGATCTGCTCGTCGAGGATCTCGGGGTGTCGTCGCGAGGAGGTCCTCGATGAGCAGCCGGTTCTTGAGCAAACCGAGGATGAACGTGTGCTGCTGCATGATGCCGGCGCCGTTGAAGCCGCCCTCTTCGCGCATGGCGCGGCACAGCAGGTCGAGCCGCTCGACGAAGTCCGTCGGCACCGAAGTCGTCCAGGCCCGTCTCCGCACGCGCCGCTGTCCATGAGCTCCGCCGGGTCGAGGGTCAGCTGCGACCCCGCCTCCTCCATGAAGTCGAGGATGGCCCGGACCTCGTCGCTGTAGCGCGGCTCGGCCAGGTCGTCGATGCGGACGGCGGCGGGCGCACACTCATACGGTGTCCACCGGCAGGACCTCCACCTGGGGCTGCTCGGGTGTCGCCGTCGGGCAGGAACCAGCGGAACCAGATGCGGCCCGACCGGTGGCCGGCGGTGGAGACCCAGTTGGGATGCGCCGGGCGCCGGGCGGACACGACGATGATCCACGAGCCGTCGGTTCGTACTGCACCTCGGCGCCGTTGATGGTCACCCGCTCGTAGTCGTAGTTGTAGGTGTGGAGGAGGCGGTTCCACAGGCACATGTTCCAGAAGACGCACTCGGGCGATCGCCCGCGGATGACCAGGGCCTCGTCGTCGGCCAGCTCGAAGGCACCCATGGCGTAGGCGGCGTCGCCGGCCGCCCACCCGAAGGTGGTGGTCGGGACCGGGTAGGGCGGGTCGATGGCGTTGGGCGTGCCGAGCGGGATGGGCACGATGCTGGCCTGCTCGCGGACCCACGTCGTGGCGGCCCGGATGCGCCGGGCCAGGTCGGCGTCGTCCTGACGGTAGGTCTCGGGCGGATCGTCCGCCTCGATGTGCCAGGCGGCCCGCCGGCCCCGCCGGGGATCGTCGAGGTAGTCGCGGGTGATGGCGGCCACGGCGTCGGGCTCCAGGCGGATCCAGAGGACGCCGGGCTCGGCGGGGTCGGTCGGGGAGATGACGATGTGGATGGCCCCGTCGGCGTCCCGCTCCACGCCTTCGCTGTTGGCGGACCCGACGATCCGGGTGGAGTAGCGCCCGTCGTCCGGGACCGCCGTAGACGGTCAGCGACATGTAGACGGCGTCGCCCGGATCGAGCCTGACCCGATAGGTGCGGGCGGGGTCGATCGGCGCGTAGCAGTAGAAGGCGTCGGCGTTGTCGCCGCCCCACTTCTTGTACGGGCCCACGATCTCGACGAAGCGGGGCCGGGCCTTGTCGGCCCACACGTTCACCTCGGCGGCCACCTGCAGGATGGACAGCACCCACTTGTGCGCTTCCAGAAGCGTCTCGGGGTCGTCGGCGAGCTGCTCCACCATGCGCGCGTGGGTCGCGCCGACGGTGTCGAGCAGTTCGGTGAATGCCAGTCTCGGTCTCGGTCGTCATGATCCCCCCATGTCGAGTGGCGACCGATCATAGGGAGCATCCGGGCATCGGGCACCGGGGGAGGCCGAGGAAGGGATCAGCGGGATATCAGGAGCTGATGACGGCAGCGATCGGAGGGTGTCGCCGTGTGGCGCGTCGAGCTCTTGTCGCTGGTGTTCCCAGCGGGCCAGGATCCACGTCGAGCGCGGCGATGCCGGCGAACCAGACGAGATTGCCGAAGGGCAACACGCTCCAGGTGACCATGGCGCACAGCACGCAGATCCCGGCGCGACGAAGTCGCGGATCGCAGCCCGTGCAGGCCAGCAGCGGGAGGGCCCACAACACGTACCAGGGTTGGGATTGGTCGCACAGACGGCCATCACGCCGAAGCCCAGCGCGAGGGCGCCGACCCAGCTGGCCCGTCGCGGCAGCAGCAGGACGATGGCAACGGCGACGACGATGCCCGCCAGTTGGACGGTGTTGGCGAGGCTCGACGACGTGGAACCGGCCAGGTTCAAGAGTGAGAACGAGCTGGCGACGGTGGCCTCCGAGGCGGATCGCAACCAGCTGAAGCCGTCGCCGCCGCTCGGCGAGCCCGCCGACGACCAACGCGACCGAGGGTCAGGGCCAGCGCACCCACGAAGAAGGCGTGGCCCGACGACGCCACGAGCCCTGCCAGCACCACCAGGCGATGGCCAGCACGGCGAGGGCCGCAGGCGCCTTGACCGTGAGGGCCAGGGCGGCCAGGCAGAGCGCCCACCACGGTCGCTTGGTGAGCGCCAGGGCGACGCCGGCCACGACGAGGCTGATCATGACGGCGTCGTTGTGGATGCCGGCGACGAAGACGATGAGCACCGCCGGGTTCGCCACGCCGGCGACGACCGCTTCGGACCGGGTTGATGCCCCGGGCAGCGGCCGCACGAGCGACCCCCCAGGCGCACAGGACGAGGCTCGCCACGACGGCCACGCGCCACGCCTTCGACGGCGATCCACGGGTGCCCACCCGAAACCGCTGCGGACAGCCGCAGAAAGATCGACCGCGCCCGGCCCGTAGATGGAGGGGCCGGTCAGGTACTTCGGATCGACGGCCGACAGCCAGATGGAGTGGTGACCGAGGAGACGCGACGGGGCTCGAAGCCGCCGAAGCCCGACGCCACCAACTTGCCCTGGGCCACGTAGACCCAGACGTCCTGGCTGGCGAAGGGAGCGGCCAGCAACAAGGGCGCGGCCCATGCGGCCATGCACCCACCAGATGCTGTGCGGCACTGCAGCGCTCGGATCGGCCCGCACGGTGCGCCAGAGACTGAGCCAGGCCAACACCAGGAGCACGACGCCGATGACCACCGCACCCAGGACCAGCAGGTGGCACGGAGCCGACTCCGGTCGTTGGCCGGCTCGGTCCATCGCGGGGAGGGCCGGCCCCTCCCAGCGGGGAGCGGAGCCCGAGGCCGCGAAGGGCCAGAGATGGGCGGCGTGAGGCCCATACGGTGAGGCGGGAAGATCGCTGGCCAGCGCCAGTAGGGCGGAGCCGGCGGCACCCAGGACGGCCGTGGGCACGAGACCGAGCGTCCGGATCCTCGCGTGGCGCGGCCTCTCTCCCGGGCGAGCCCCGGTCCAATTCCAGCGAGCCGACGCTCACGAGGGAATTATCGGCTGGTCGGGCCCGTTCTGAAGTGATTCATCTGACGTGTTCCGTGAGATCCAGCACCGTGCGACGCACTGTGCCGTCACTTCCCCGGGAGACCCGAGCCTCCAACCGTGCGTGTCCATCAGCCAGAATGACGGGGTCTCAAAACAGACGAACGAGGAGAAATGATGGCGACGCCACGCGACGACCTCCCAGTCTTCGAGGAACCGGATCCACTCGATCCGGAAGATGCCGCGGAGATCGCTCCACTCGACAACGAGACGGACTTCGACGACGAGCAAGAGGAGGACCAAGTCCCGCTCGACGAGACGGAAGCCGCCGAGGCCGGAGTTCTGCTCGATGATCCCGAAGCCCTCTCCGAAGACGACGAGTAGCACTGAATTGCCCGAGAGCGGCCGACCAGGATCGAACTGGCATCATCAGCTTGGAAGGCTGAGGTTCTACCATTGAACTACGGCCGCGAATCGGGGAGCAGTCTAAAGCCTCTACTCTCGACCCCGTGGACACACTCTACGAGCGGGTCGGTGGTGAGCCGTTCTTCGTCGACCTGGTCGACCGCTTCTATCTCGGGGTGGCCGGCGACCCGTTGTTGCGGCCGCTGTACCCTGATGATCTCGCCGAGTCGTCGCGCCACCTCGCGTTGTTTCTGGTGCAGTACTGGGGCGGCCCGACGACCTACGGCGAGGAGCGCGGCCACCCGCGCCTCCGCATGCGCCACGCCCCCTTCGTCATCGGCCCGGCGGAACGCGATGCGTGGCTGCGCCACATGCTCGGTGCGGTGCTCGAACTGGAGTCGGCTTCTCGGATCGGCCCAGACGATGCGCTCGAGCTCCGCGACTATCTCGAGATGGCGGCCACGTCGCTCGTCAACTCGCCCTGACTGTCCGGGCACTCAGTCCTTGAAATCGGGCGTCCGGCCCTCCTTGCGCGCCGCCACGGACTCCTCGAAGTTACGCGTGGTGATGCGGACGAAGAGCTGGGAGGTGCCCTCTGCGTCCATGTGGGACTGCAGGTTGCTGGCGTCGAGACTGTTCCACAGTTGGCGCTTGGTCAGCTCGACGCCCGCCCGGCTCCAGCCGTTGATCCGGTCCGCCAGTTCGAAGCAGGCGGGCAGCAGCGCATCCGTCGGCACGACACGTGACACGAGCCCGATCCGGTCAGCCTCGCCGGAGTCCACGTCACGTCCGGTGAGCATGATCTCGGCGGCCCTCGAGTGCCCAATGGACCGGGGGAGGAGGAAGCTCAGCCCGAGCTCGGCGGCCGTGAGGCCGTTGTTGATGCCGGCCGCCCGGAAATAGGCCGCCTCCGAGGCGATCCGGATGTCCGCAGCCAGCGCCAGACAGAACCCGCCGCCGATGGCGGCTCCGTTGACGGCGGCGACGACCGGTTGGTGCAGCCGGCGGATGGTCGAGATCACGTCGTCCAGCAGCTCCATGGAGCGCAAGGCGATGGTCGGCAGGGTCAAGCCGTCCATGTTGGGCATGGTGCCGGGGTTTTCGTGGTCCGCCCCCGAGCAGAACCCGCGACCCGCTCCCGTGATGACCACAACCCGAACGCCGTTGTCACGGCCGATCTCACGCAGGGCGTCCCGGAACGGGATCATGACATCGAACGCCATGGCGTTCATGCGCTCCGGCCGGTTCAGCGTGACGACGGCAACGTTGGGGTGGGGCCGGGTGATCTCGGTGAAGGACATGCGCGGCATCGTAGAACCCGCTCACCATTTCCCGCTGCGACGACCAGTGGCCGTGGTGGGCCGAGCCGATGAGGAGCTAGGCCACGTGCTGACCGGACGGCCGGGCCTTGGCCTGTGGTGCCTCCTTGCGGGCGATCCAGCGCAGGCGGGCCGCTCGGGCATCCCAGTCGTACACGACGGCGGTGCCGGCGATGTAGTCGTTCAGGGCACGCCGGTCGCGCTGGTAGACGATGCCGAGGAACCCGATGCCAAGCGTGAGGAACAAGGGTGATCCCGAGTCCCACCGTCCGGAAGACGGCCTGGCGTCCGCTGATCGGCGCGCCCTGCGCGGTCACCACCTGCAGCCCCAGGATCGCCATGCCCAGCGTCTTTCCACTCACCGCCCATTGATACGTGAAGTAGAGGAACTCCCAGATCGTCAGCACGATGAAGGCCGCCAGCTGGTGGTTGGTCAACGTGAACGAGTGTCCGGTCACCAGTTTGAGCGCTGCGTTGAGCAGTGCCACGCCCAAGCGTGTAGAGACCCCACGACGCTCCGACATCGGCGGCGAACGCGGCCAATCGGCTGATCGCGCCGGCGTAGTTTCCCTGGCGCCCGACGGTCAGCGCGGCCGAGGGGACGGGGATGGTCGTCATGACGTCAGGACCGCGTCGGCCCACGAGCAGGGGCGGACCGAGCGGGCCAGGCGGCGATCTTCTTGCGCCGCCCGATGAGACGGTTGCCCCAGCGCAGCATGAAGTCGTCCAATCCGACGCCCTGGGACCGGATCGACATCGAGCACCTCGGTCAGGATTCCTGTCGTCGACCGGGCGATGATCGACCCAGTTCGGTCTGCTCGACCAGGGCGTCGATGTCGATCTGGTTGACGATGGCATTGATGTCGACCCGTCTCGATGATCTGCTGCACGTCGACCCGCTCGATGATCTTCTGCACGTCCACCCGATCGATGATCTTCTCGACGTCGACCCGTTCGATGATCTTCTCGACGTCGACCTTGTCCAGGATGGAGTCGATGTCGATGGCGTCGACGATCAGCGGCACGATGTGCTCCGCCAGCGATTGCGCCAGTTGCTCCACCCTGCTGCCGATCGGGTTGGTGACTCATGCGTCCGGCGGGCTCTGTGACATTTCAGTGATCTTCTCATCCCCGGCCGGTGCAAGTGGGACATCGATCGGGTACCGTCGAAACGGTCGGGATCGGCAGAAACCTGAGGAGGCACTGTGGAGTTCGAGCGCTACGAAGACGGAGTCCCGTCCTGGGTGGACTCTGGGCAGCACGGACCTGGCCAAGTCGAGGGAGTTCTACGGAGCGCTCTTCGGCTGGAACTGCCCTGAGGGACCGCCCGAGGCCGGCGGCTATTCGGTCTGCGACCTGGACGGGAAGACCGTGGCCGGTCTCGGTCCGCACATGAATCCCGACATGCCGCCGGTCTGGATGACCTACGTCAACGTCGACAGTGCCGATGCCACGGTCGCCAAGGGCGCCGCCAATGGTGGCACGGTCTTCGTTCCCCCGATGGACGTCATGGACGCCGGCCGGATGGCAGTCTTCGCCGATCCCGTCGGTGCGGTCATCGGACTCTGGCAGCCCGGACAGCACACCGGGGCCCAGGTGGCCAACGAACCCGGCACGTACTGCTGGAGCGAGCTGATCACGACGGACCTCGACGCGTCGAAGGCCTTCTACGGCGCGGTGTTCGGCTGGGGTGCCGAGGACCAGGGTCCTCCGGGAGGCCCACCGGCCTACACCGAATGGAAGCTGGCGGGAGGTCGGTCGGCGGCATGATGCAGAAGTCCGCCGACATGCCGGCGGACATGCCACCGTCGTGGGGCGTGTACTTCGCGGTGGCGGACACCGACGCCACGGTGGCCAAGGCACAGGAGCTCGGCGCCAGCCTTTTCATGGGGCCGACCGACATCGAACCCGGGCGGTTCGCCGTGCTCGCCGACGACGTGGGCGCCGTCTTCAGCGTCCTGCAACTCAAGGAATAGCGGCCCCCCGGATGGAGCACCGCCGCCTCGGTCGCACCGGTCACGACAGCAGCGTCGCCGTCTTGGGTGGCGCCGCCTGCTGGGCCGCCAGCGTCGAGGAGGCGGGGGAGTGGCTGCGGCTTGCCCTCGATCACGGGGTGAACCACCTCGACATCGCGCCGCAGTACGGAGCGGCCGAGTCCGTGGTGGGTCCGCACCTGGCCGCGCACCGCGAGGAGCTCTTCGTCGCGGGCAAGACGCTCCGGGCCAACCCCGATGGCGTCAGCGATCAGTTCGACACGACCCGTCGCCTGCTGCACGCGGACGTCCTCGACCTCTACCAGGCCCATGCGGTGACGTCACTGGCCGAGCTCGACCGCCGGTCGCCGGCGCTCGAGCGCATCCTCGCCCTGCGCGACGCCGGGCACACCCGGTTCGCCGGGATCACGGGACACGACATGGAGGTGCCGCGTGGCCCACCTCGAGGCGCTCCGCCGGTTCGACCTCGACACGGTGATGTTCCCGGTCTATCCCGCTCTGTGGTCCCGCCCGGAGTACCGCGAACCGGCGGAGGAGCTCCTGGCCGTCTGCGCCGAGCGCGACGTGGGCGTCATGGTGATCAAGGCGGCGGCACGACGGCCCTGGGCCGACCGTCGCCCCTTGGGTGAAGCGGTCGCGGGCAGCGACGGAACCTCGGCCCGCTGGGCCGACTCGTGGTACGAGCCGCAGGCCAGCGACGACGAGCTCGATCGCGGCATCCACTTCGCACTGTCGACGCCCGGCGTGCACGCCTTCTGTACCCCGGGCGACATTGCGTTGCTGCCGCGGGTGTTGGCCTCGGCCGAACGCTACGCGCCCATGACCGACAGCGGGCGCACGAAGGCAATCGAAGCCATGGCGGCCGAGGAACTGATCTTCCCCATGCCGCGCTCGAGACCGGGCGGGCTCAGTCCGCCTGCAGCGCGGCCGACGACCGATGCGGAAGGCGTCGTCGTCACCCGGCATCGGGCGGTGGCGACACGACAATGCCCTGGCCCAGGCCGCGGAAGCGGTCACGCAGGAGACCGGGCAGCTCGTCGAAGGTGCCGCAGGGGACGAGGGTGTCGAGCACGTCGTCGGAGAGGACGCTCGGCCAGGTCGTCCCAGCGGTCGTGGCGGATGAGATCCCGGAGGCGCGGCCCGACCTCGGTCCAGCCGTAGAGCTCGAGCGTCGGTGTGTACGCCGGGGTCGAGTAGAGGAAGGCCAGCAGACGGCGCTGGCGCTCCCGTTCGATCAGGACGGCCTCGAGCGTCGCTCCGGTGATGACCGACGTCCCGATAACGGTCTCGAATCCGGATTCGGCCAGATCGCGTCCGGCGGCACGTGCACCGTCGGCCAGGGCAGGCAGGCAGGTTTCACGCAGGTAGCGCGGATTCGAGTTGGTCGGGTGGCTGACGAAGCCGTCGGCGACTGCGCCGGCGAGGGCGCAGGCCTTTCGTTGCACTCCGCCGAGGTAGATCGGTGGCGCCTGCGTCGTCGCGTCCGGTCCCGGGTTGAAGTACGGCTGCATCCGGGTCACGCGGTAGTGCGGGCTCTGGTAGTCGGGCGGGGCGCCGGAGGCGAAGGACACGAACGCGGCGCGCACTGCGCCCACGTAGTCGCCGAGCCGGGCAATGGGGTCGTCCCCGAACGGGACGGCATACCGGTCCTCGATGTTCTGGCGGATCTGCGTCCCGAGGCCGAGCTCGAAGCGCCCATCGCTGAGCTTGGCGAGGTCCCAAGCCGCATAGGCGAGGAGGGTCGGGCTGCGGGCGAAGGCGAGCGTCACACTGGTGCGGACGGTGATCCGCTCAGTGTGCTCGGCCACCAGCAGCGCGACCGCCATGGAATCGTGCACGGTCTCGGCCACGTGCAGGCCGTCGTAGCCGAGTCGCTCGACCCGCTGCGCGTGGGCGATGGCGTCCGGCAGGCTGAGACGCGGGTCCATGCCCGCGTAGACCCTCACGCCGACGGGCCGTCGAGTCCCGTGGACTGTTGGCGGCCCCGGGCGACGATCTTCTCGCGCTCGGTGGTGAGGCGCGACTGGTCGAAGCGCTCGGCCATCCAATCGCGCGACCATCGGGCCTCGGCCTTGAACGCCTCGGGGCCGCTGAGCGCACCGATCCTGTCGTAACCCCGCCGGAGCTCCGTCAGGTACTCCGACGGTATGGAGGCGATGGTGGCGGCCACCTCGCGGGCTCGTGGCAGCAGTGACTCATGTGGAACGACCTCGACGACCAGACCCCAGTCGACCGCCGTCGCCGCGTCGATGTAGTCCCCCGTCAGGCTCATGCGGCGAGCGCGGTCGAGGCCGACGAGCTGGGGGAGGCGGATCGTCATCCCACCTCCGGGCATGACGCCGACTCTGGCGTGCGTGTCGGCAAAGCGGGCGCGTTCCGAAGCGATGAGGAAGTCACAGCACATAGCGAGCTCCAGACCGCCGGTCACGGTCGGCCCGTTGATGGCGCCAATGACCGGCGTGTCGTGCGGTGGCATCATCGCCGAGCGCTGCGCCGGTCCTCGTTGCCGCTCCTTCTGCACCGCGCGCAACTCGGTGGCCAGTGACTTGAGATCCATGCCGGCACAGAAGGCCGGATCGGCGCCGGTCAGCACGATGCAGCCGACGTCGTCCCGGGCGTCGAGGTCCGTCACGGCCTCGTCGAGCTGTGAGTGCAGCTCGGACGAAATGGCGTTGCGAGCCTCCGGACGATTCAAGGTGACCGTGGCTACCCGGTCGTCGACCTCGACGAGCACCAGCATCAGCGTTGCCTCCCCATCTGTCGGATCCTTATGATCGGCCGTTGGGCTGTCCGGGCACCAATCCCTCGAACGTGACGATGCGGCAGATGGATCCCGCCGCATCGAGACTGCCGAAGCTCCAGCCCTCCATGACGGTGGCGCCGCGCTCGACCCGCTCCCAGGAGAAGCGGAAATAGCCGTGGTGGAGGTCGACCGGGCTGGTGCGTCGCAAGCCGGTCTGCCACCAGCCCTCCTGGCGGTAGCGGGCGAAGGCATCGCTCAGGCCCACGGGTCCCTCGAAGACCGCCTCGGGGGTCACGTACGCCAGGTCCGGTGCCACGCGCCGGGTCAAGGCATCCATGCGCTCGTCATCGTCAGCGAGGAATACGGCCGCCATCAGGTGATCGATGCGCGTCGGTGATCTCCTCGTCAAGGCTGTCGTGCCGGAACACCGGGGCAGTCTCGCAGAGGGCGCCGTCGAGCGCCCCGTCAGGTCCGAGATGCCCACTCCGAGTACAGGAGTGCGAAGCAATCGGCGTCGTGTTGCGCGCCGTCGATGCGTTCCCATTCCCGCAGAATGGCCTCGCGGCCGAAGCCCGCCGCTTCGGCCGTGCGGGCCGACGCAATGTTCCAGGGCTCGACGAAGAGGTGCAGGCGTGGAATGGACAGCGTGCCGAAAGCGAAGGAGACCACGCCCCGCAAGGCGGCGGCGGCCAGGCCTTGGCCGTGTGCACCAGCGACGAGCCAATAGCCGATGGAGGCGCGCCCGCTGTCGATCTCCTGCAGCCACAGGCCGATCGACCCGATGCCCGTCGTGGGGTCGGCCTCCGGCGCGATGACGAAGGAGTAGCCGTCGCCCTCTGCATCGCGCGCCTGCTGGCGCTCAATGAAGGCCCGGCCGGCCTCCTCGGTGTACGTCCGCGGCACCGACGTGATGGAGGGGATGAGCGGATCGGCGGCCGCCTGACGCACCATGTCCAGGTCGGACAGTGCATAGGGACGGAGCAGGACCGGTGGAGAGACCAGCTGCGGGACGCGGAGGGGCGGAGTGAAGGCCGCAGGGTCGAAGGCGCTCATCGGAGGCTGAAATAGCCCGGCACCAGATGATGCGATGTGTCGAGGTACCCCTTGGCCTCCGGGGGCCCGCCGAAGCGGCCGTGGCTCCAGCGCACCTCGATGTGGCCCGCCACGGAGTGCAGGTCGTGGGACGTCCGGTCGCGCACGACGGCCTCCCACCCCACTCGGGGCTGGCCGCCCGCCTGACCCTCCATCGTAATGGCGATCAGCTGGTACCGCTGGCGCCAGTCCCACGAGGTGGCGATACGGAGCCGCAGCGAGCGATCGGCCGAGGAGCCGAGCACGAAGTAGGGGGCGCTCCCGATGCGGAGCAGGCGCCAGAGCATGGCCTCGCCGTTGCCGCCGCGCTCGTCCATCGCCGCCTCCCAGCGGCGCGCCGACGCCCGCGCCACCGCGCCTGACAGCGCGGTATAGAGATCCTTCGCACCGGGCGGCCAGCCGCTGCGCAGCCAGTGCCCAAGCGCGTCGCGTTCGGACACGGTGAGGTCGACGGCGCGCGGGGGCAGATCGTCTCCGGCGGGCGGTGCCGCACGGCTCCGAGACGCAGCCGTGGCGGGCACCCCCGAATCGGCTGCCATGCCCAGCCCCGGGAGCGCCACGGCTGCCACCGGACGAGCTCGCCGCTCCGATGGCGTCGCGGCAATCGACGAGGGCGGCGCGCTGGCCGCGTCGGCGTGGTGAGCGGCCGCGCGGACGGACTCATAGAGCGCCTGGTATTCGGCCGGCGCGACCTCGGCGTACCAGTCGCCCCCGCCGGGCAGGATCTCCCGCGCCGCTCGGGCTCCCCGGCTCGGTCCACCGAAGAGCAGTGTGTCGAAGACGCTGGTCGGGGAGACGTTGAAGAGGATCTTGGACAGGTACTTGCAGCTGACCAGGTACACATGATCGACCCGGAGGTCGATGGGGGCCACCTCATCGCCCGGGGCGCGGCCCGTTCCCTTCCACTCGACCACCTGGGGCAGGCGTCCCCGCAGCCCATCGCCGGCGGACAGGAAGGCCTGCCCGTTGGCCCAGGCGGCGTGGAACTCGGTGTCGTAGGCGCCACCGGCCCGGAGGTGTTCGAGGTGTTCCCACATCTCGGGCGACAGGCTGTGCATCACGGGTGCGCGCGACCGCACGGCCTCGTCGATACCGGCCAGCCCCAGCATCCCCAGCCCCGTACCGAGCTCGGTCACCGTGGTCCGGTCGCTCGGCATGCACGCATCCTTCCACTCGGGACCCGGCCGGAACGCCGTGTTCGAAGGACACGAGGCGCAGTTCGGGTAGCCGGCACCCGGCACCCGGCACCCGGCACCCGGCGTTCAGTCGGCGAACAGGGGGGTCAGCTGCAGCTCGAGTGGTCCGACCGCCGCTTCCGCGGCAACGTGCAGCTCGGTGCTCTCGTAGACGTCGACGGCCGTCCCGGTCCGGGCGATGAAGGCGAACACGGCGTCGCCCCACCGTTCTTCACGCAGGGCCTGGCGCAATGCGGCGCGCTCGCCGGGCGGGAGGTCCCGACCGGGCGTCTTGGCCACCAGCTGGTTGGCCAGCACCCAGTTCAAGGTGTCGAGGTTCTCGGCCACGAACACACGCGGCGGGTCGTCGCGCACGACGGCGCAGGCGACGACGGTGCCCATGTCAGTCGGCGCCCACGTCAGACGACGCCCGGCGCCACGTCGGAAGCGGACCAGAATCCGACACGGGGGGAGCTGCCGCGGCCCCCGGCGTAGGCCTTCAGCCGCGCCCGCGCCTCGGCCGACAACAGGTCCACCGCGTCGAAGATGCCGCCCGGACCGGGCGCCCGCAGGGCACGGTCGGCCTCGCTGCCTGCCCGGGGCAGCTGGGTGGTGAGCACGACGAAGGGCGCATGCCCGCCGGACGCCAGCACGTGGGCCCGCCCGAGCGCCCGCCAGACCGTCTCGGAGCGGGCCATGCCCCCCCGGTAGGCGGAGTTCGGTCCGGCCACGTCGAAGTACCACGTCCGGCCGCGCCCGTCGGTACCCGTGAAGTCGACGGCCAGCCCCAGCCCGCGCAGCCGGCGATTGGGCCTCACGTCCGCGAACCCGGCGTCCTCGAGCGCGGCCCGCGCCACCGTGATGGCCGACGCGCCGTCGCTCGCCGCGCCGGTATCAACCGAAGGCGGAGGCTCGTCGGCCAGGCGGGAGCGCGACAGCTCGACGTAGGCGGGATCGAGGTCGTAGCCCACCGCATCGCGCCCGCAGCGGAGCGCCGCCACAAGGGTGGACCCGGAACCGGCGAACGGATCGACCACGAGATCGCCTCGATACGTGTAGAGCTCCATGAGGCGCTGCGGCAGCTCGACGGGGAAGGGCGCAGGGTGCCGCACGCGCACTGCGCTCTCCGGGGGGATGTCCCACACGTCGAGCGTCAAGGCCATGAAGTCGTCGGCGCCGACGCTGCTCTCGTGGGGCAGCCCGTCGCGGCGGCGCTCCTTCGGGCTGCGCGCCCGCCCGAAGCGCCCCTTGCTGGCCACGATGACGCGCTCGGTCACGTCGCGGAGAACCGGGTTGGCGGCCGAGCGGAAGGAGCCCCAGGCGCAGGAGCCGCTGGCCCCCTCACCCTTCTGCCACACGATCTCCCCCCGGGGGAGGAGATGCAGGTCGTCCTGCAGGATGGTCATGACGTCGGCGGCCAGGCTGCGGTAGGGCTTGCGGCCGAGGTTGGCCACGTTGACCGCAATCCGCCCGCCCGGCTCGAGCACCCGCTTGCACTCGGCGAACACCTCGCGCAGCAGGGCCAGGTACTCGATGTAGGAGCCGGGCACGCCCTCGCGGTCGAGCTCCTCCTCGTACTGCTTGCCGGCGAAGTAGGGCGGCGAGGTGACGACGAGGGCGACCGAGTCGTCGGCCACGGCCTCCATCCGGCGGGCGTCGCCGCACAGGCACGAGACGCCGGGTTCGTGCGCGGTGACGTGCTCGTCGCCGCTCAGCTCCGGCGCCTCGAAGCGGGCATAGAAGGCGTCCGCCACGTGCGACTCGCGGCGTCCGACACCGAAATTGGCAGGTGGAGGTCGCGCTGCGACGGCGAGGGGGCATGGGGATCGGCTCGAACCCTACCGGCCGGTCCGCGAGGGGGCCGGGACCAAGGGGGGGACGGGGGCCATGCCCGAGACCGTACGGAACTGCTGTGACAGGCGCCTGCCTGCTACATCTCGTAGACGACGAAGGAGGTGGGCCGGGCCACCAGGTCGTAGAGGGAGCGGGCCCGGCCGTTGTACTGCTGGGTGTGCCAGTAGACGGTGCCCGCCCCTCGCTCGGTGCCGGCCTCCTTGACCGCCCGCAGCAGGGCTTGCCCGACGTCGTGGCCCCGGGCGCCGGGGTCGACGAAGAGGTCCTCCAGGTAGCACTTGGGCTGCCGGGACCAGGTCGAGGCATGGAGGACGCAGTTGGCCATCCCGATCCCCTTCCCGGTGTCGTCGAGGGCGAGCAGACCGAACATGCCCTCCTCGCCGGCGCAGAGGCGCTCGAAGGTGCTCTGGGTGGTGAGGTCGTCCAGCTCTGCCCGGTAGAAGGCCAGATAGCCGGCCCACAAGGTGCTCCAGTCGTCCCAATCCTGGCTTCGTAACCCCCGGATGGTGCTCACCCCGTCAGCATCTCATGGCGGCCGGCCGGGGGCCGGACCCATGCCGCCGGACCGAGACAGCGGTCCATGCCGGACGACGTCGATGACCGCTGAATGACCCGATGGCGCGGGGGTGCGTCGTTATGCTTCGCTCGTGATCTCGGTCCCTCGGATCCGTCGCGGGATCACCATCGGGGTCGCGGCGGTCGTCGTGGGCAGCGGTGTCGGGCTGGCCACGGGCGCGGCCGCCAGTGCCCCCTCGGGGCTTTCACGGATGATCGTGGCCAAGAGCCTGCCCGGCTTCTCGCTCCTGCCCGGAGGAGAGTACGACGGGCCGATCCCGAAGTCGCAGCTCGAGGAGTACTCCTCCAGCGCCCAGTGGACGGACGACGTGGCCGACGGAATGCTCAACGGGTTCATCAGGGCGTGGAGCCACCAGTACACGCGCGGTCTCGCCTTCATCTACATGTCGGGGGTGCGGATGCCCGACGCGGCCTACGCGCCCGTCTTCACGTCGACCATCGAGGCGTACGTCTCGAAGGAGGCCGGTGCGACCTCGTTCCACATCGCCGGCGTCACCGGGGCGACGGGGTACCGCACCACCCCGCCGCAGCAGATCGGCCGCGCCACGGGCTACTGGATCATCTTCACGAGAGGGACGATCGGCTACTTCCTCTACGCCGTCGGACCGCCGCGCACGACGACCACCGCGCAGCTCGTGGGCCTGGCGCGTCAGCAGGCCGCGCGCGCCGCCAGCGGCTAGGGCCGCCTCCTTCCTACTTCGGGGCGCTTCGCTTACGGCCCGGGCGCGGGCGCCCGTCGAACTTCTGCCGGACCTCGGCCCGCCGGGCCTGGATCTCGCGGTGGGTGAGGCCCTCGGTCGACGCATCGAGGCCGAAGCCCGCCTTGATCCCGGTCATGTCCGGGGCCCACTGCTCGGCCTGCTCGAGGCCGAGCTGCGCCACGATCCGCTCGCCGTGCTTGGCGGCGAAGAGCAGCGCGATGCCCTCGATCTCGGCGAACAGGTCCAGGTCCGGGGCGAGGGTGGCGATGGCGCCGTCGAGGAACATCATGTTCTTCACGAAGAGCATGAGCTCCTTGGGCAGGCGCGCGCCGATGGCCAGCAGTGTCTTGATGGAATGCTGCATCTCGGCCACCAGCTCGTCCGCGCTGAGCGCCGTCGGGTCGATGGCGGGCCTGTCCAGGCCCAGGACGTCGATCACGTGCTGCACGTCGAGCGCGCCGGGGAAGGCACCCAGGTCGCGTAGGGCGGCCACCTGGGCCGGGATGTCGGCGTTGGAGGCCCCGACCACCAGGGCCAGCAGGGCCAGGCGCTTGGCCTCGCTCAGGCGGCCGGTGATGCCGAAGTCGAGCAGCGCGGTCTTCCCCGACGGCAGCACGAAGAGGTTGCCTCCGTGCAGGTCCCCGTGGAAGATGCCGTAGAAGAGCGCCCCCTCCAGGAAGCCGATCATTCCGGCCCGGACCACGGCCTCGGTGTCGATGCCCGCCGCCTGCATGCCCTCGACGTCGCCGAAGTGGAAGCCGTCGAGACGTTCCATCACGAGCATGCGGCGCGTCACCAGCGTGGAGTGGGGCCGCGGCACCACGAAGTCGCGCTGGTCGAGCGCGGCGAAGGTGGAGGCGACATCGAGCATGTTCTCGGCCTCCAGCCGGAAGTCGAGCTCCTCCACGATGGTCTCGGCGAAGAGCTCCACCAGAGCCGGCGGGTTGGCCAGCGCGGCGACGGGGATGCGGCCCACCAGCAGCGGCGCCAGCCACGCCATGACGGCCAGGTCCTGGCGCACGCGCTCCGACACCGACGGTCGCTGCACCTTGACCACGACGGAGGTGCCGTCGAGCAGGGTGGCGGCGTGCACCTGGGCGATGGAGGCGGCGGCCAGGGGGGTGTGCTCGACCGAGGAGAAGACGGACGAGAGCGGCGCGCCGAGCTCCTCGGTCAGGACGCGCTCGACGACGGGCCAGGGCTCGGGCGTGACCTGGTCGCGGCACCACTTGAACTCGGCCACCAGCTCGGGCGGGAAGACGCCGTCGCCCGAGGCGACGATCTGGCCGAGCTTGATGTAGGTCGGGCCGAGCCGCTCGGCCGCCACGCGCAGCCGCCGCGAGATGCCGGCGACGGACTCGCTGCCCCCGCGCCGGTGCTCCTTGACGTACCAGAGCCCCAGCGCGGGGCCGACGTGGCGCACCGTCGTCCCGAGGCGCCGCACGGGGGGCAGCGTGCGCCGCCGGGTGAGCTGGGGGAGCGAAGCCAGAAGCCGGGCGCGCACGCCGGCCAGCCCGCGGCGCCAGGCCATGTGCTCGGGGTCGACGGTCCACGGGCCGGCGTCGCTGAACGCGCCGAAGGCGGTGTCGGGCGAGCGATCGGTGTCGGGGAGGGGAGTCGCCGCCGGGTCAGTCGCCACGCTCCGAGCCTATGGGCGCGCCTGGCCGGTACCGGGCCGAGGAGACCCGGGCTCAGCCGCCGACGCGGGCTGCGGCTTCCCGGCAGGCCTCGAGGTCGTCGAAGGCCCGGGCGACGTCGTCGGGGGTGAAGGCGAAGAAGAGGGCGGCCACGGCGTCGGCGCCGGCCTCGGCGTAGCCCTCGACCCATTCGGGTGTCAGCTGCTGGAAGTACGGGCACACCGTGATGCGGAGCTCGTCGCGGTTGCGCCCGACCTTGTCGAGCTCCTGATCGAGCGCGGCCAGACCGGCGGCCAATTCGTCGGGCGAGCGGTTGAAGGTGTGCCAGCCCTGACCATGCCGGGCCACCCGGCGCAGGGCGGCGGGCGTCTCGCCGCCGATGTGAACCGGGGGTGGCTGCTGCAGCGGCTTGGGGAACATCTGGCAGGCGGGCAGGTCGTAGATCTCGCCCTGGAAAGAGGACGTCTCGTCGAGCCAGAGCGTGCGCAGCACCTGGAGGTACTCGTCGGTCCGGCGGCCCCGTTGCTCCCAGGGCACGTTGAGCACGTCGAACTCCTCCTTCAGCCAGCCCACGCCGATGCCGAGGTCGACCCGACCGTCCGAGAGCCAGTCGAGCGTGCTGACCTCCTTGGCGGTGTAGACGGGGTTGCGCTGGGGAAGGAGCAGCATGGCCGTTCCGAGCCGGACCGTCGATGTGCGCGCCGCCAGGTAGGTCAGAGCGACCATCGGCTCGAGCAACCCGCTGCCGGAGGGAGCGGGCATCCGCCCGTCGTCGGCGTACGGGTACCGGCTCTCGTACGCATCGAAGAGCACGACGTGCTCGCCCACCCAGATGGTTCCGACACCGCGCTCTTCGGCCCCCGCGGCCACGGCGTCGAGCAGCGGTGCGGTGGCCATCGGGCTGGCGGTCGGCAACCACAGGTCGAACTGCACGTCAGGCCCCCAATCCCCGGCACACGAAGGAACACATCTCGTCGGCGGCGTCGGCCGCCGGAATCGGATCGGGCTCGCCGGCCCGCACCGACAGGGCGCCGTAGATCTGCTGGCCCATGAGCACCACGGCCCGCGCCGGGTCGAGATCGGCCCGGAAGTCACGGGAGGCGATGCCGGCGACGACGAGATCCTCGAGCACGCGGATCATGTCGAGCCCGATCATCATCAGCGCGCCGCCCACGGCCTCCGAGCCAGCGGCGGTCGTCGTCGACTGGGTGGCCATGGCCAGCCGGAAGAACGCCGGGCTCTCGTCGACGCGCTCGAGGGCGCCGAGGATGAGCCGGCGCAGGCGCGCGACCGGGGGAGCGTCATCGTCCGCCGCCAGCGCGATGGTGTCCTGAAGCTGGTCGTACATGGACTGCACACACGCACGCAGGAGATCGTCCCGGTTGGCGAAGTAGACGTAGACGGTCGAGCGGGCGACGCCGGCCTCGGCGGCGATCTCGTCCATGGACACGTCGGTGGTGCCGCGCTCGCCGAAGAGGCGGCGCGCCGTGTCGATCAGCTGATCGCGGCTGAAGTCGCGGATGACGTCCTTCAACGCCTCGGGGGCGCGCCGAGCCACGGGCTACCTCCTCCGCCTCAGCCGGCCGACCGGCTCAGGCGCCGACACGGGAGGACGGGGTGAACGCCACGGGGATGTGCTTGACGCCATTGATGAATTGGGACCGTAGGCGTTGCACCTCGCCGTCCTGGCGAATGTCGGGCAGGCGGTCGAGCAGGTGCTCGTACATGACCCGGATCTCCATGCGAGCCAGGTTGGTCCCGAGGCAGAAGTGCGGCCCGCCGCCGCCGAAAGCGATGTGCGGATTGGGATCGCGGCCGATGTCGAAGGTGCCGGGGTCGGTGAAGACGTCCTCGTCCCGGTTGGCCGAGGCGTGGAAGAAGACGACCTTGTCCCCGGCGGCGATCTTCGTCCTGCTGAGCTCGGTGTCCACCATGGCGGTGCGGCGGAAGTTCATGACAGGGGTGACGAAACGGAGCATCTCGTCCACGGCGGAGGGCAACAGGCTGCGGTCGGCCAGAAGACGCTGCCACTGGTCGGGATACTGGAAGAAAGCGTGCATGGCGCCGGACATGAGGTTGCGGGTGGTTTCGTTGCCGGCGACGGTGAGCAGCAGGAAGAAGAGCTCGAGCTCCATGTCGCTCAGGCGCTCCCCGTCGATCTCGACGGTGGTGAGGGCGCTCATGAGGTCGGCGTGGGGGTCGATGCGCTTCTTGGCGAACAGCTCGGAGGCGTAGGCGTAGAGCTCCATGGCGGAGGTCAGGGCCAGCTCCTGCTGGTCCTGGTACTCGGGGTCCTCGTTGCCGACCATGCGGTTCGACCACTCGAACATGCGGTGGCGGTCCTCCTGCGGCACGCCGAGGAGCTCGGCGATGACCTGCAGGGGGAGCTCGGCGGAGATGTCGGTGACGAAGTCGGCCCGGCCGGCCTCAATCACGTCGTCGATGATGGAGTCGGTGGCGCGGTGAATGCTCGCCTCGAGGTCGCGCACCATGCGGGGGGTGAAGCCCTTGTTGACGAGGCGCCGGTAGCGGGTGTGGAGGGGGGGGTCCATGTTGAGCATCATGAGGCTCTGCTGGGCGACCTCGTCGGCGCCGAGTTCGAAGGGCATGGTGCCCTGGGCGGCGGAGCTGAAGCGCTCGTAGTCCCGGTTGACGGTGACGCAGTCCTCGTATCTCGTCACCGCCCAGAAGCCAGGACCGCCGGGCTCGTCCTGCCAGTGCACGGGGTCGTGGCGGCGCAGATACGCCAGCCAGGCATGGGGGACTCCGGCCACATAGGACCGTGAGTCGGAGAGGTCCACTGGGGAGACGTCGGCGAGGGTGCTCATGGCGTGACAGCTCCTCTGAACAATCGGACACTCTGTCCGATACCTCGGATCGTACGTCCAGGGTCCCCGGCTGTCAACGTTCGCCAGGGACGGGCCTCGACCTCGACTCGAGGGTCAGACGTGCTGCGGGTCGGGCGGGCGGGCTACGCAGAGGGTGGGTCGGTGGGCGACGCCGGCACGAGAGCGATCGACTTCGTCGGATCGTCCGGGTCGAGGATCACTCGGACCCGGGTATCAGCGTCAGGGGGCTCGCCCGGCACAGCGGCCACGATTGCGACCTCGTCGGCCCGGGGAGCGAAGACGGACTGGAGACCGCGGGCTATTCCGGTGCCGACGCTGCCGAGAGCGGACTCCTTGCGCCAGCGGTCGAACCCCTGCGGAGCGGCCTCATCGGAGTCTTGCTCCGGAGCGTGAGCTTCGGAAGGCCTGACGGCTTCGCTCGGCGCGCTCTCGCTCTCCGATCCCATGTGCCTCATCCTCTCAGAGTTCGGTGGTGTGCACCCGGCAGCCGAAGTCTTTGCGGTGCACGGTGCGATCCCCAATCAGACCGATGGCCGAAGCTAGCGTCATTGCGATGCGGGAACCTGGGAGCTGGGAGGCACGCGCGCAATGCTCGGCGTGCTGATCGGTCTCTGTGCGCTCCTCGGGCTCGCGGTCGGCTCTTTTCTGAACGTCGTCATCTACCGGGTGCCGAAGGGCCAGTCGATCGTCTCGCCTCGCTCTGCGTGTCCGGCCTGTGGGACCCAGCTCGCCGAACGCGACAACATTCCCGTCGTCTCGTGGCTGCTGCTGCGGGGCCGGTGTCGGACCTGTCACGAGCCGATCTCCCCTCGATACCCCCTCGTCGAGCTCGGCTGTGCCGCCCTGTTCGCGGGCTTGGCGGCGCGCTTCGGTTACGACTGGGCGCTGCCGGCCTATCTCGTCCTGTTCGCCGGCCTGCTGGCCCTCTCCGTCATCGACGTCGAGACGCTCCTTTTGCCGAAGGTGATTGTCTGGCCCCTGTCGGTGGCTGTGGGTGCGCTCTTCGTCCTGGCTGCCGGGATCACCGGTCAGTGGCACGACCTGCTGATCGGCGTCATCTCCGGGGCGGCCTGGTTCGCCGTCTTCTACGTCATGAACCTCGCCAGTCCACGGATGCTGGGCTACGGGGATGTGCGGCTCGCCCCCGTGTTGGGTTTGGCTCTGGGCTGGCTCGGGTGGCGCTACGTGCTCCTCGGCTTCTTCGCCGGCAACCTCATCGGTGCAATCATCGGGATCGCCCTGATCGCCTCGAAGCGGATCAGCCGGCAACAGCAGATCCCGTACGGCGTCTTCCTGGCCGTGGGCTGCGCGGTCGCCGTGTTCGCCGGCTCCGGACTGCTCCGACCCTTCTCTCCGCACTGAGCCGTCACGTGGCCGCAGGGAGCGTCTTTAGCGAACGATCTCCATGCGCAGTCCCTGCTCGTCCCATTCGGGATCCCGTGGGATGCGGATGGCGGCTCGGGCGAAGATCCGACGCGCCGTCCACACGAAGGCGGAGACATCGATGAGGTGGGACAGCGAGGCTCCCGGCACCTCAGAGGAAAGGATTCTCTCGGAGCCGGGGAACTTGGCGCGCAAGACCTCTCGCCGTTCCTGGAGGCCGGCCTCCGAGTGCTTGGACCACTGCATGGGCCGACCTTCGTTGAGCTCGTAGAAGCACACGTCGGAGTGGACCTCGTAGACGGTCCGCTGCCGGAACGGAGCCATGTCGGCCGCGACCTCCCGGTAGCGGGGGAGGAGCGTCATGCTGATCGCATCGAGATGCTCGTCCACGAACTCGATCTCGTTGGTGCTGGACCGCACCGGGGCGCTCTGGATGGAAGAGCCCCGCTTCGCCCCGAGCAGGGCCCGCGCTTCACGGTCGCACGTTCGACCACCGGCGGCGGCGTCGTCGAGGTACCCCACGGGGGCATTCAGCGCGATGGTGGCGAAGGTTGGTCGTTGATCGACCACCTCCGAGAATGGAGAGATGAGGAAGGGCGCCTCCGGCGCAAAGACTGTTCCCTGCAGTTTCGCGGGCGCGACCAGCCACGCTGGTCCGCACGGGGTCACCCCTGCGACGACCGAGTACGGGAGGTCAGGCCCCCGTCGAGAAACCGTGCTCGCTGTCACGCAGTCGCGTAGGCGGGCCCTGGCTGCGCCATGAGGCGGGTGAGCTCCTTGGGGTGCGAGGTGATGGAAAGCGCATCCTCGAAGTCGACGACCTGTGCCAAGCACAGCTCAGCCAGGCTCGCCTCCAGCGAGCACATGCCCTCCGCCTGATTCGTCGTGATGAGGTTCGGAATCTGGTGGGTCTTGCCCTCTCGGATGATGTTCCGCACAGGGTGATTGGCGATCAGAATCTCGAATGCGGCGACCATGCCGCCATGGGCCCTCGGCACCAACCGCTGTGCGATGACCGCGCTCAGGGATGACCCGAGCTGGACCCGGATCTGGTCCTGCCGCCAGGCGGGGAAGACGTCGATGATTCGGTCGATCGCCTGTGCGGCGTCGTTGGTGTGCAGGGTCGAGAAGACGAGGTGACCGGTCTCGGCCAGCGTCAGGGCGAGCTGAATGGACTCGAGATCGCGCATCTCACCCACCAACAGGACGTCGGGGTCTTCACGCAGGGCCGAACGCAGCGCTCGCTCGAAGGAGGGACTGTCAGTCCCGACCTCTCTCTGCGTCACAGCGGACAAACCGTGCTTGTGGACATATTCGATGGGGTCCTCGATCGTCAGAATGTGCACCGACCGCGTCTCGTTGATGCGGGCGATGATGGAGGCCAGGGTGGTCGACTTTCCGGACCCAGTCGGCCCGGTCAGGAGCACCAGGCCTCGGGGCTGACGGGCCAACCACTCGGCGACCGGAGGCAGGCCGAGCTCCTCGAAGGTGGGGATGTCGGAGGGGATCATGCGGAGCGCGAGGGCGGTGTCACCCTTCTGCGTGTACGCACTGCCACGAAGGCGGGCCCGGTCGAGCCAGCTCAATGAGAAGTCGACGTCCTGCTGTTCTGCGAACGTCCGCTTGTTCTCTGGCGACAGCATGCCCTGCACGATCTCATCGATGAGATCCCCGGTCAGGACAGGGGTGTTCTCGATGGCGCTCAGCTTGCCGTCGACCCGTATCCTGGGCTCGGAGCCCGTCGCCAGCAACAGGTCAGAGCCCTGGCGGTCCCAGAGCACTTGCAGCCATGGTGAGATGGTCTCGATGTTGGCTTCGCTCTTCATTGGATCCCCCTCTTCTTGATGTGTGATCAGTGAAGTCCAAAGCGCCCGGCCCAGGGGGCCGGGCGCTTTGGTTCACCTAACTTCGCTTTGTAGCTTCGTTACTTCTGCCAGCTTTGGACTACAGCGTGGAGTCGTTGCACCCCGTGGTGGAGGTCTCGGCGTCGTACGACGTCAGAGCACCGCCGGGAGGGCCGACCCACACGGAGCCTGCGGCCGGGGTCCCAGGGATGCTCGTGCCGGTAGCGCCGTTGTTGTTGACGCCAGTCGAGGCTCCCGTGCCCGTGACGTTGTCACCGTTCAGAGCAACCACGTAGGCCGAGTTGTTGGCCGCCTGGTGCAGGAATGCACCACTGGTACCGACGCCGTTGAGCAACTGGCTCGTCGTGGTCGGCACCGCGTTGGTTGCGTTCTGCGGTGAGTTCTCGTACGCAGCCACGGCAATCTCGTAGGTCTTGGCGTCCGACTGGCACGCAGCCTGCGCGCTCTGGCCGGTGATGCCGGTCAGGGCGAAGATGACTGTCGCGGCAAGGATGCCGAGGACCACAATTACAATCAGGAGCTCGATAAGGGTGAAGCCGGGCTCCAACTCGACGCCCCTACGGCGCGCCACTGTTTCACGTATGTGCCTAATCATGTGCGGTGATACCGCCTTTCGGTTTGGGCAACCGGAAACCATCCAGCTGCAGGGTGTCTCCATCGCCAATCAGGAGAGATTGAAACGTACCACTTTTATCGGTAGGAAAGCTATGTTCTTAAGGCTATTTGTTGCGATTTTTCCTGCAATGTTGTGTGTGTTGAGCACTGATTTCGCTACATCCATCAAGATATTCGGGGGTGGTTGTTGCTGCATTGTGAATGCATCTATTGGACCTTGACCTGGTGGTAAATGCCGTACATGGCAGAGACCAGAGCGACGGCGACGAAGCCGACGATCACGCCCATGAAGATGATCACCGCCGGCTCGAAGAGCCCGGTGAAGCGCTTCAGTTTCACGTCGAGCTCGCGGTCGTAGAAGTTGGCCGCGGTCGCGAGCTGCCGCGTCGAGCGTTCCTGTTTCCTCTCCCACGCGGAACATCTGCCGCGCCGCGCCGGGGAAGAGACCTGTCTCGCCCAGTGGCTCCGCCAGTCCGCGACCCTCCATCATTTCGTCTCGGACGGTGTTGAGCCCCTGGCGGTAGACCGCGTTGTTCGAGGAGTCCGCGGTCACCTTCATGGCGTCCGGCAGCGCGACTCCCGCCTTGATCATGGATGACAGGATCCGGCACACCCGCTCGATGATGGCGGTCCTCACGAGGTCGCCCAGAATCGGGAGCTTGAGGACAACGGAGTCGAGCCATGCCTTCCCACCGTGGGATCGGCGCAGCGCGATGACGCCGACAAATACCGCGACAATCACACCGAGGATGGCGAACCACCAATTGCTGACGAAGTTCGAAACGCTGAGGAGCATGCGTGTCGGCAGCGGAAGTTGGGCGTTGAACGATTTGAAGAAGACCACGAACTTCGGCATGACGAAGGTCGCAAGGACAACCACGACCACCACCGCCATGACCGCCACGACGGCGGGGTAGATCAACGCTCCAGTTATCTTCCCCCGGGCCACGATGTCACGATCGATGTAGTCCGCCAGCTGGTCCAGGACGACGTCCAGGTTTCCTGTCAGCTCGGCCGAGGTGAGCATGCCGATGTAGTAATTCGGGAAGGCCTCCGGGTGAGCGGCCGCAGCCGAGGCGAAGGTATCGCCGCTCTGAATCCGGTCGATCATGTCAAGCAGGGTTTTCTTCAGCAGCTTGTCGGGCGTCTCGGTCGAGATCACCTCGAGCGCTTCCATGATGGGGATGCCCGCCTGCACGAAGACGCTGAGCTGGCGCGAGAAGTGCATGACGTCCTTGCGCGGGACCAGCTTCTTCGTGACCTCGAACTGCAGGATGGTCTTTTTATCCGAGACGTCGATCGTCTGGTAGCCCCGCTCCAGCAGGGCGAGGTGCGCAGCGCTCCGCGAGGCTGCGGCCTCCGTGCCGGAGACCTTCTGTCCCGCGCCGTCGACTGCGCTGTAGCGGTACTTTTCCATGGCTCGTCCGTTCCTGACCTAAAGGGAGTAGATGCTGCGGATCACTTCGGCGATCGTGGTGGTGTCCTCGGCAACGAGACCGATGGCCTCTTCGCGGAGTGTGCGCATTCCCTGTTTCTGAGCCAGGCGGCGCAACTCGTCCTGGGTCGCCCATCCGACGATGAGTCGCTTGATCTCTGGGGTCATCTGCAGGAGCTCGTAGACACCGATCCGGTCCTGGTAGCCGGTCTGGCCGCAGAAGTTGCAACCGGTGCCGTGGTAGAAGTCGGTCTTCGGCGCACCGCCGCTCTCCTCGTAGAAGGTCAACTCTTCGCTGGTTGGCGTGTAGCTGGTCTTGCACGACGGGCAGATGCGTCGTACCAGGCGCTGGCCCACGATGGCGAGGACCGAGGACGCGATCAGGAACGACTCAATGCCCATGTCGAGGAAGCGGTGGAGGGCCGAGACGGAGTCCGTGGCGTGCAGCGACGAGAGCACTAAGTGACCCGTCAGGGCGGACTGGACGGCGATACGGGCCGTCTCGACATCTCGGATCTCGCCGACGAGGATCACGTCTGGGTCCTGCCGCAAAATCGACTTGAGGCCCGTGGCAAACGTCAGGCCGGCCTGCTCGTTGGTCTGAATCTGGTTGATGGACGGGAAGACGTACTCGACCGGGTCCTCGATCGTCATGACGTTTTTCGTCGGGTCAGCGACCTGACTCAGCGTGGCGTAGAGCGTGGTCGTCTTTCCGCTACCGGTCGGTCCTGCGCAGATGACCATCCCGAAGGGAGCCTTGACCAGGCGCGAGTAGGTCTCGTGCGTGTCCGTCGGCATCCCGAGGTCGTGGAGCCGCAGAACGGAGCGGTTCTTGTCGAGGATTCGCATCACGCACTTCTCGCCCCAGATGGTGGCGGCGGTGGCGACCCGGACGTCGGTGTCCTTGCCGTCGATCACGGTGGTGAGCTGGCCGTCCTGGGGGCGGCGCCGCTCCACGATGTTCATTCCCGCCATGATCTTGATGCGACTGACAAGCCCGACGCCCATGGCCTCCGGCAGCATGAGCACTTCCTTCAGGGCGCCGTCGATCCGGAAGCGCACCCTGACGACGTCCTGCGACGGCTCGATGTGGACGTCCGAGGCGCGGTCCCGCTTGGCCTGCGTCAAGATCCGCGTGACGACCTGGACGATGGGAGCGTCGTCGGCGACGACCTCGGCTTCGGTCGAGTCATCCTTCTTGCGCGTGCCCTCGACGGCCTTGAAGGCCTCGACGAGCTGGTCCACGCCACCGATGGCCCGGTAGCTGCTGTCGATCGCCCACTGGATGTCGGACGCCGGTGCCAGCACGAAGCGGATCGGGTGGTCCGTGGACTGGGTGAGGAGCGCGCGGACCGTGACGGACGGCTGGTCGGCGACCGCCACCTGCAGGCCGTCATCGTCGAGTTGGATCGGCATCGCCAGGTGCTCTCGTGCCACGTTTTCGGGAATGAGCCTGAGCACGTCAGGCTGTGGGGTGTTGCGCCTCAGGTCGACGACCTGCATGTGGAGGAGGTCCGCCAGGAACAGCGTCAGTTCCCGGTCGTTCATGGCACCCATGGCCACGAGGGTCTCGCCGATCCGCTTGCCCGTCTCGTTTTGGACGATCAGGGCTTGGGCGACATCGTCCTCGCTGACGAGCCCGCGTCGCACGAGGAGAGAACCGAAGGGTTCAGAGACCGAGGCACGGCGGACCGGTGCGTCAGGACGGTTCTCGGGCTCGTCGACCGCCACGCCGACCGCCATACCCTCGCCATCGATGGGGGCCGACGATCCGTTGTGATCGTTGGCGCTCCCTGCAGCGTGGTGGACCTTTTCCTTGCGTCCGAGTTTCAACGGGGTTCCTGACTGTGAGTGCGGCACCCGTGCGGGCGCTCGCGCCGGTCCCGAGCTTCCGCCCCTCGGTACATCGCCAAGCCCTGAGGGCGGTTCATGTCAGTGGCCCATCCACTCGACATTCGTGCTCTGTCATAGGTAGTCGGCACGCTGCCCCTGGGGGTTTAGGTGCTCGAGCCGTCCAGGTCGAAGGGGGATTGTGGGCGCGTGCCCCAGCGGGGCCCGCGTCAAGCGCCCGACGACCGCATTGCGCCTGCATGTGCTGCCTCGCCAACTTTCACTCCCGTCGGCGGACCGCCTCCGCCGGAGGAAAAGGAAATCGTAGCCCGGCTACGCCCGTTGAGAAGGAATGTCAGGTGCCAGGGCAGCCGGGGGCCTCTCGCTTCGATCACCGCCGTGGAGCCGACGAAGCATCCATTGCGTACAGATGGCCAACAACGCAATAATACTGTGTTGATCCCTGCTGTTAGCGATGGCCGTCGCACCGAAACAGCGTCAGGCGGTGGCGAACTCATTCCCCGCGGCCCGCTCGGTTCCCCATGTGCCAGGCGTGACAGAAATCGCACTGGTACACGGTGAGGTCCGCTCCGGACTCGCGTCGGCGCTCGTCGGCGGCTCCCAGTGCGGCTCGTTGCGAGGCATAGGAGGTCTTCGCAGCCCCGTCGGCCCGCCAGTGGGCGCCCAAATTCGGGATCGGGGACGCCTCGGGGTCGCGCCAGGTGGGCTTGCGTCGGTTCCGGCGGCGGGCCATGCCCGCCATTCTCGCGGCACTGGCTGATTCGAGAGGCCCCGACGCGCCTCGGTTCGACAGAGAGGGAAGGGGGTCAAACCCGGCGCGTCGGGACTCCCTCCAGCCTACGACGGCGATTCGTCTCTGAGCGCAGATTGTCCGTTTCGGGCAAAGCACCTCCGGTCATCGCCTGTTGGCCCGACCTGCGGCGCTCTGCCACCATGGCTCCATGGCCAAAACCGTCATTGTGAAGCTGACCGACGACATCGACGGCGGAGATGCTGACGAGACGATCTCGTTCGCCCTCGAAGGTCGGTCCTTTGAGATCGACGTAAGTTCCGACAACGCCGCCCGGTTGCGCGCTGCGCTCGAGCCCTTCATCGCCAAGGCGCGAGTGCGCGGCGGATCCGTTCCCCGGCCGGCCCCGGTCGAGACGATGTACTCCAAGTTGCACGACGACGAGAAGGCCCGGTTCCGGGCCTGGGCCGACATGCCAACGGCACGCCGGATCAGCGATGCGCGCGTGAAGGCGTGGGTCGCCGCCGGCAAGCCCTAGCGACCCGCCGCTCCGGAGGGCTTCACCGTCTCTCTACAGGCTGAGCAGCCCGTACGTGTTGCAGAGGCCCATGGCGTCAATGAGCAGGAACGCCGCAATGACGGCGACCACGACCGGCGCCGTCCAGCGCCGCTTTGCGCTGCGGGACACGGGTGGCATGTACCAAAGCGGCAAGGCGCCGCCACCAATGACCCACGGAAGAGCTGGGGCGTCGGCGTCGTCGGCGAGCGGGGCGCACGATTCCGCACCCAGGGCGAGGGCCGTCAGCTCTTCGTCAGTCAGGGGGTCTTCGTGGAGGGAATCCTCGGGTTGCATCGCTTTGGAGGCTACCGTCGAAAGCCGCAGAGGCACACGCGACCCTATAGAGGTGGCCTGATGGTCGAAGAAGACGCTGCAACCTCGTCACAATCGGGCACGGTTCCGGACACGGACTGGCATCCAAGAGGCGCGGCCCCCAAGGATCCCGGCTGGTACCCCATCGGGACGAGCCCGAACGACCAGTCCTACTGGGACGGCACGACCTGGACGGGCAGGCGCCACTGGACCGTCAACGGGTGGGTCGAGGACCGCTCGTCCGCACCGGGGCGACGGATGTCGGCCAATCCCTATGCGCCGCCCGCGACGACCCACGCCTTCGCCCATGCCCACGCCGAGTCCAGTCCGACCTCCCTGAACATAGGTGTGTTGCTCCTCCTGGTCAGCGGGATCGCCCTCATGCTCGGTTCGATCGGATCCTGGATACGCGTCAGCGGTGCGGTCGGCAGCCTGACGTTTCACGCCTCCCTCAACGGCATCGACCCCGGCATCTCACAGTTGATCGGCGTGAACGGGTACGTCACCTTCGTCGGGGGCATCGTGTTGCTGGTCTTCGGTGGGCTTGCGCTCACCAACGACGAGTGGTACCTGGCTGTGCTCACCTTCCTGGTGGCCGGCGCCACTCTGGTGTTCGCCATCTACGACATGTTCCGCATCGTGCAGAAGATCTCGAACGTCCACACGTCTGCGCAATCGAGCATCAGTATCGGGGCCGGATTGATCTGCATCCTGAGCGCCGCGGTGCTGGCGGTCATCGTGACGCTCGTGCGCCTCGCGTCCAGATAGCCGTCGCGGAGGCCACTGACGCCGGACACCGGCGGGCAGCCTCCGCGAACAAGGCGGATCTTGTGGTGGGCGCTACTGCGGAGGCCCCGACGAGAGTTGCACCGTGGCGGTGTGGGTCTGCCCGGACCCGTCAGTCCATCCGATGCTGACCTTGTCGCCCGGGTGGTAGGCGCTGATGGCGCTGGTGAGGGCATTGGCCGTGCTGATCGTCGTACCGCCGAGTGATGTGATCACGTCCCCCTCGGCGAGGCCGGCTTCCTGAGCCGGGCCGTTGGTGACGACGCTGGCCACAGACGCCCCGGCGACAGTCGATCCGGTGTTGCCGGAGTTGCCTCCGAAGAAGCCACCGAAGCCGCCGCCGCTGTTGCCACTGTTGGCAGAACTGCTGTCGCTGGCGTTGATCTCGACGCCGAGGAATGCTGTCTCACCGATGTGCACGGTGGACGAGCTCGAGCCCGCCTCAATCGCCCGGGCCAGGGAAAGGGCGGTGTTGATCGGAATGGCGTAGCCCTGATTCCCCGACGACTGGTTGTTGGACTGGAACGAGAAACCGGCCGAGGCGGCCGTGTCGATCCCGAGCACCTCGCCTGAGGTGTCGACCAGCGCGCCGCCCGAGTCTCCGGGCTGAATGTCCGCGTTGGTCTCGATGAGGCCGCTGAGCTGCTCGGAGGTGCCGTCACCCTCGTCGCTGGCGGTAATCGACTGGTTGAGCGCCGTCACGGTCCCGCCCGCCGCGCTCGGCGTCCCGCCCGTGCCGCCGGCGTTTCCGACGCCGACGATGTCTTCTCCCACCGAGGCGTTCGACGAGTTGCCGAGCGTCGCCGTCTGCAGGCCGGAGGCGTTGTGGAGCTGGAGCACCGCGATGTCCTTGGTCCGGTCGTACCCGACGACGCTGGCGGTGTACGTCTTGTTGTTCCCGATGTCGGTGACGCTGATGCTGGTGGCCCCGTCGATGACGTGGTTGTTCGTCAGGATCACGCCGTTCGAGGAAAGCACGATGCCCGTGCCGGCGGCCTGCTCCTGCTGGTACCCGAGCGTCGTGTTGATGTCGACGAGGCCGGGGTCGATCTTCGAGGCGATGGCGTTCGCGTCACTCGGGCCGGAGGAGTTCGACGAGCCCGAACTGCCGCTGCCCGTGTTGCCTGTGCTGCCGGAGGACCCGCTCCCGATACCCCCGCCGTTCCCGAAGGGGGATCCGTTGCCGAAGGGACTGTTCGAGGAACCGGAGCCACCGGAAGAACGTGAGCCTCCGGAACTCGAGGGGAGGCCGCGTGCTGCCCGATGTCGGGCTGAAGGCCTGCGTGCTACTCCCACCGGTGGTCGTGGCGTGACCGATGCCGATGCCGGCGCCGAGGACTGCTAGCGCGGCCGCTCCGGCGAGGAGGCCGTTGCGGACGCGGTGACTGGTGCTCGCTGCCGCGGGAGCCGGGGCCGCGGGGGTTGACCACATCGGGGCGCCCGGGTCGGTGGGCGGGGGGCCGCCGAAGGACGCCGTCGGCGGGTCACCCAGCATCGGATTGCCGGCCAGCGCACCCATGGCGTAGGTGCCCTGGGGCGGGGTCGAGGCGGTAGCCGGAGTCGCGTCCTGGGCCACGCCCCTCGGAGGGGTGTCGGGCTGTTGGGGGAGCGGCAAGGGTTGCTCCGGCACCGGGGGCGATGCGGCCGGCAGGGGAACGGCGGCCTGGTTCGTGACCTCAGGGGTGGCGGTGGTCGGAGGAGTCTCCGGAAGCGGGTCGGTCACGGGCCCCTGTGTCGTCTCGTCGTTCTGGTCCTCTGTCATGTCGGCCTCCGTCTGAGTCCGGGCGGCCCGGGCTCTCCACGGCATCCATTTGACAGGTCATGCCTGTACGCCAGGTCAGAGAAAGTTATGACCGGGATAAATGTTGTCTGTGTGGGCTGCCCACCGCTGAAAACCCGCTTCGGCCTGCGGAATTCCTGCGGTGCGGTGTGTCGACGCGGGGTCAGGCCCGGAGTTTCGGGTCCGTAGCCGGGTCTACGCTTTGTGGACGATGGACACCATCGGGGGGCCCGTGGAAGCTGCAATTTTCGACGCCGACAGCCTGGACGGCTTCGACGAGTCGACCCGGCGCTTCTTCTGGCGCAACGGAGCCGGACTGCTCGGACTCGCCTGAGCATGCGATCGAGGTGACGACGAGGCGCACGTCCGTCACCGTGGCGCCCGTGGCCGGTGCGTTGGGCGCCACCGTCATCGGTCTCGACCTGGCCCGGGTCTCCGAAGGGTCCGAGCTCGATGGCCTGCGCCGCGCTCTCGCCGAGCACCTCGTCGTCTTCCTGCCCGGGCAGGCGCTCGGGTTGGACGATCTCGAGCGGGTGACCGACCTGTTGGGCGGCCGCGACGTCACGCCCTTCGTCGATCCCCTCGAGGACCGGCCCTACGTGATCCGGGTGATCAAGGAGGCCGACGACGCCCTCAACTTCGCCAACGCCTGGCACAGCGACTTGAGCTATCTCCCGGCGCCGCCGGCCTATACCCTCCTGCACGCCTGGGACGTGCCGGCGTATGGCGGCGACACCGTGTGGTCGAACCAGTACCTGGCGTACGGGACCCTCTCGCGTGGGCTCAGGGCGACGTTGGACACGCTACGGGCCGTGCATTCGGCCGGCATGGCCTATGGCACGGGCGGCCTGCTCGACCAGGTCAAGGAGCTCACCTCAATGGCCATCGCCCCATCCACGGAGGCCTACGCCGAGCACGTCCACCCTGCCGTGACGGTCCACCCGGTGACGGGCAAGCCCGCGCTCTACGTCAATCCGGTCTACACGACCCGCTTCGAGGGGTGGACGAAGGAGGAGTCGGCGACCCTGTTGGCCCACCTGTACCGGCACAGCATCAACGAGAACTTCACGTGCCGGCTGCGCTGGTCTGCGGGGACGCTGGCCATCTGGGACAACCGCTGCACCATGCACAATGCCCTGAACGACTACTCGGGTGTTCGTCGCGAGATGTACCGCACGAGCGTGAAAGGCGCGCTGCCGCTCGGGGTCAGCTGAGGAGCGGTTGTGTCCCCGCAGGGTCAGAACGTGCGCGGGCGGCCCGAGGCCGACGAGCTCAGCCCCCAGTGGCAACGACGGCCGATCGTCTGTCTCGGCGCGGTGCCCGCGCCAATGGCCTCGGCCGACAGCGCGCGGTGCAGGCCGACTCCGAGGTCACCGGGACGTGCCTCGATCCCGCGCACCTCGACCCGCCATTCGTAGTCCTCGGACGTCAGCGCGCCGTCGGTGCTCATGATGGCGGCGTCCGGGCAGGCCTCGCGGACACGCGTCAGGAGCTCGAAGCGGGCATCGTGGCTGTCGAGGCCGTTGTGGTGGAACGGGACGGCACTGCTGATGCGGGGCGACTCGATCACGATCACCCAGCGGGGTCCCTGGCGACAGAGGTACAGGGTCGCGTTGTCGATGGTCCCGGCGTGTGCAGGGACGCTCCATTTGTTGATCGGTCGCATCACGAGTGGAACGCCCCGGCGCGGGACGGCTTGCTGGGCCAAAAGACCCATTTTCGGTCAAGTCCAGTCACGTCCCCATGGTGCCGGACCGCGCCCTCACGTACCAGGGCCGAAGTGTTCTAGTGCTGTGCCAGGCTGGCAGTTCAGGGGCCCGGCGCAACGTGATCGTGACATGGCGAACAGAAGGCGGCACGGTGACGGTGCCCGTGGCCTGAATGATCCTTCCGACGGAGGTCGTGGCCACATTGTCGACGAAGACCGGCACCTCGAAGAGGACGGGCCCCGTAGGTGCCGTCCCATGCAATGTGAGCGACAGAGAGAGCCCGGAAGAGGAGATGCCCATCCGGCGCGATGGCCTGCTGTTGTTGGAAAATTGTTCACTGCGATCGGCACACCACGGTCGAGCCAGACATCGGGCAGCCCTCGGCCGACGATCAGAGACCCGTTTGACTGCTGCGCCACGAGGGAGTCGAGCAGTACCTTGTCCGCGCCCTGGTGCAGTACGGATTCGTGGGAAGGCCTTCAGGGCCGGAAGACCACCTTTATGGCGTGTGACGTCGTGCGGTCGATGGCCGCCCCGATGGCCTCCCGGTAGTCCTCCAGCCCGAACTCGTGGGTCACGACCACGGCGTCCGGCAGCAGGCCAGCCGCCAGTACGTCGAGCGCCCGGTCCACCGAATGTCGCTCCGGCCCGCCGGCGAGGCCCGGTGCCGAATGCGCGTCGACGGTGTGGTCGATGGAGCCGACGAGCGCCGCCTCCTTGTACCAGATCGGCGTCAGGTCCACCTCGCTGATGCCCGCTGCGCCCAGAAGGAGGACGCTGCCGCGGTGGGCGACGGCGCGCAGTGCCTCGGTGACCGATCCGGGCGACCCCACGGCTTCGACGACGTAGGGAAATCCCCCCATCAGCATCTGGTGGCGCTTGGCGCCGACGATGCGGGAGCCGCTCGAGCGCGGCCAGCTCTTCCCAGTGCGCGTTGCGAGGGTCGCTGATCACGACATGGTCCGCTCCACAGGCCGTCGCCGCGTCGGCCTGGTGCGGATGGCGCGCCAGGACGGTGACCGGGCAGTTCGGGAAGAGCCCACGCAGCGCGGCGAGAGACGCCAGCCCGATGATCCCGGCCCCCACGATCAGGACCGGTTCGCCGTCGACCGGGCTGGCCCGCAGCAGGCCGTGGCAGGCGATGGACACCGGCTCGTAGAGGCTGGCCCCGCGGTCCACGATGGCGTCCGGCATGGGGTGGAGCATGGAATCGTGCGCCACCACGCTGTCCGCCCACCCGCCTCCGAGGTCGTGGGTGTAGCCCAGGGACCGCCCGGAGCTGATGATGCGGCTGTCCAGGTTGAGGCACGACGACGTCCAGCCGCGCGCACAGTTGGCGCACGGCGGGTCGATGCCGCGCGGCAGACAGGGGATGCACGGGTCGATGACGACCCTCGTTCCGACGGCCACCGAACAGTTCGGCCCCGCCTCGACGACGCGCCCTGCCGTCTCGTGACCGAGGACGAAGGGAAACGTCCCCATGGTGACCAACGTCGGCGAAGGCCCGGTGTTGTGCGCGAACAGGTGGAGGTCGCTGCCGCAGATCCCGCCAGTCGTGACTGCGACGCGCGCCCAGGACGGGCCCGGGAGCCCGGGCTCGGGTATCTCCGACAGGGAAGCAGGGAACTCGGGGTCAACCATGTCGAACACCACCGCGCGCATGCCGCGAGCGTAGGCGCGGCGGAGGGAGGACCCCCGGAGGCGGCTGGCCTAAGGTGCTGCCGATGCGGGTCTCTGACGCCACCCTTACCGAGGTGCGCGAGCGCGGCTACGCGCTGATGGAAGGTTTTCTGAGCGACGACGAGCTGGCCGCCGCCCGGGAGGCGCTCTGGCTCCACTTCCCGCGTCCGCGGGACTATTTCGCCGACCGCGATGCGTATGCCCACTACGGGGCGAGCCAGTTTGCCGGGGTGGAGGAATTCCCCTATCGCTCGTGGGATCTCAACCGGCTCGCCGTACACCCCGATCTGGTGGACGCCGCCGAGCGCTACCTGCAGACCACCGACCTCCACCTGTACAAGGTGGAGCTGTGGGCCAAGTACGCCGGCGCCGTTAACTATGACCAGCCGCTCCATCGGGATTATGGGAGCCACAGCCTGGTTGTCCCGCGCCCCGAGCCCCGCTACCAGCAGCTCACGACCTTCATCTACCTGTCCGACGTCACGGAGGAGGACGGGCCGACCCGCATCGTCCCCTACGAGGACGGCAAGGACGTGCCCTACTCGCCCCTGTACCTGCCGTCCGGCTCGTTGGCCGAGGCCGAGGTGGCCTGCACGGGCCCGGCCGGGGCCCTTCTCGTCTACCGGACCGACATCTTGCATCGCGGATCGGACATCACCGGTTCTGACCGCGCGCGCTTCTCCATCCTGGTCGACTTCCAGATGCGGGGGACGACGTGGGGCGGGAAGATGGCCTGGCCCAAGCAGTCGCCCGAGCGCTGGGCCCGCTTCATCCCGCAATGCGATGTCCGAGAGCGCGACCTCTTCGGCTTCCCTCGCCCCGGCGACCCCTACTGGTCCGAGGACACGCTCCAAGGTGTGGCCGCCCGCTACCCGGGCATCGACCTCGCGCCCTACCGAGACGCGTTGGGGTGAGCGGTCAGGGACACGCACGGGTCGAGCTCCGGCGTGTCTACGACGACGATCCGGGTGGGGGAGCTCCCCGCATCCTGGTCGATCGCCTGTGGCCCAGAGGGATCGCCAAAGCCGACGCCCCATTCGACGAATGGGACAAGGACGTTGCGCCCAGCACGGAGCTTCGGCGCTGGTACGGGCACGAGCCGTCGAAGTTCGAGGCGTTCGCCCGGCGCTACCGGGAGGAACTCCATCTTCCTCCGGCCAATGACGCGGTGGCACGCCTCCGCTTGCGAGCGCAGAACGGCGGCATCGTCCTGATCACTGCGACCCGCGACGTCGAGCACTCCGCCGCCGAGGTGCTCCGCGGCGAGCTTCTGCGGCAGCTCTGATCGAGGTGGCATCATTCCCACCAATGCCCGATCCGACGACCAAAGGACGACGCCCGTGAGCTATCGCGTGATCCAGTGGGCCACTGGCGGCGTCGGCCGCGCCGCCATGGAAGGGGTCCTGGCGCATCCCGAGCTGGAGCTGGCCGGAGCCTGGGTCCACAGCCCGGAGAAGGAGGGGCTGGACCTCGGAGCGCTGCTCGGTCGCGAAAACCTCGGCGTCACCGCGACGACCGACGTCGAGGCGCTCCTGGCCACCGAGGCCGACTGCGTGCTCTACAGCCCGATCTTCGCCGACCCCGGCGTGGTCGCCGCCATCCTGGAGTCCGGCAAGAACGTGGTGTCGCCACTCGGATGGTTCTATCCGCCCCCCGACGACCGACAGAAGTTCGACACCATCGCCAAGAAGGCCGGCGTCACCCTCCACGGCACCGGCATCAATCCCGGCGGCATCACCGAGCGCTTCCCGCTCATGATCTCGGCCCTGTCGGGCTCGGTCACCCACGTGCGGGCGGAGGAGTACTCCGACATCCGCACCTACGGCGCCCCCGACGTGGTTCGCGACTGGATGCTTTTCGGCAAGACCCCCGAGGAGGCGCGGGCCAGCGTCATGATCGACGCGCTCGGTGGCGGCTTCCGTCAGTCCCTCTTCATGGTCGCCGACGAAATGGGATTCGACATCGAGCCGCAGCTGCAGACCACACACGAGATGGCGGTAGCCACCGTGCCCATCGATTCGCCGATCGGCCCGATTCAGCCGGGGACGGTGGCCGCGCAGCGGTTCACCTGGGAGGCCACCGTCGACGGGACTCCGGTAGTGACCGCCACGGTCAACTGGCTGATGGGGGAGGAGCACCTCGACCCGGCCTGGACCTTCGGCGACGAGGGGGAGCGCTTCGAAGTCGAGATCACCGGCGATCCAAACTGCCTCACCACGTTCAAGAAGCTGCATCCCGAGACGGTCGCGGCGGGTCTCGTCCGCAATCCCGGCGTGGTCGCCACGGCGATGCACTGCGTCAACGCCCTCCCGTACGTCTGCCGGGCCGAGCCCGGATTGCTCACCTACCTCGAGATGCCTTTGGTGGCCGGCCGCGCCGCTCCGGGCCTGCATCGGGACCGGCGGACATCGCCTTCCTCCACCCCGGCATGATCCTCGACCGCTTCTCGGTTGCCGGCAGGGTGGCGATCGTCACGGGTGCCGGGCTGGGGATCGGGCGGGGGATCGCCATCGGCTTCGCCGAAGCCGGAGCGGATGTCGTCGTGGCGGCACGCACCGAGTCCGACCTCCAGGACGTGGCTGCGCGGATCCGGTCCTTCGGTCGCCGCGCCCTGGTCGTGCCGACCGACGTCACTGACGCCACCGCCTGCGAACAGCTGGTGGCACGAGCCGTTGAGGAGTTCGGCCGGCTCGACATCCTGATCAACAACGCCGGCGGCGCCATGCCCCGGGCGGCCATGGAGACGAGCGAGGGGTTCATGGCCCGCACCTTTGCCTTCAACGTGATCGCGCCCCTCACGCTGACGAAGTTGGCGGCGCGGCAGATGGTCGACACGGTGGGCAGCGGCGCCGTGGTCAACATCTCGTCACGCTCGGCCAGCATGACCCAGACGATGTTCGTGGCCTACGGGGCGGCCAAGGCGGCGCTCAATCGGATGACGCGCAACATCGCGCCCGAGTTGGCGCCGCGGGTACGGGTCAACGCAATCGATGTCGGTGGCGTCGCCACACGCTCGCTCGACATCGTGCTGACCGACGACACCTTGCGCCGGCAGTTCCTCGAAGGCACGCCGATGGGTCGGCCCGGGGAGCCCGAGGACATAGCGTGCGCGGTCCTCTATCTCGCCTCCGACGCCTCGTCCTGGGTCACCGGAAAGGTCTTCGAAATCGACGGTGGCACGGAGGCACCCGCCATGACCGTTCCGGCACCTGCGCTGACCCCAACTCCTGGGAGCCCCGCCGCCTCTTGAGCGTGGGCGAGCGGTCAGGTGTCGCCCGACGGCCGTCACGCCTTCCCGGGTTGCGAAGCTTTCAGCTCCGAAGCTCCCAGCGGTTCCCGGCTGGGTCCTTGCACAGAACGATCCGGTTGCCGTCGAACTCGGCGGCCTTGAACGGGATGCCCGCAGCGGACAACCGTGTCTGGATCGCCTCCGACTCCCCGCTGACGTCGATGGCCGTGTGCGCCATGGCCGCCGGGGTGTGGCCCGGGTCGAGGCTCAGATGCACCTGCGTCCCATCGTCGGCCTCGAACCAGCGGGCCCCGAAGTCGGATGCGGCCTTCGGTGGCTCCAGCCGTCGATAGCCGAGAATTTCGACCAGGAAGTCGGCTTCGGCCTCGGCAAGATCCGGCGGGATGCCCAAGTTGGCGTGGTGAAACGTCGGCATGCTGCGCATTGTCCCATGTCGGTGCCGACGCGTGGCACGTCGACGGTGTCGGACGAGGGCAGCGGGTCAGACAGTGGGGCCGGGCGTCTTGACGAAGGCCGAGAGGGGCGGCTGCTCTCCAGCGGGCGGTGGCGGAAATTGGGAGACGCCGGTTGGGTTCCCGGGTGCGGCCAGAGTGGGGGGATCTCGAAAGGCGCGGGCGCGGAGGTCGAGGCAGTCGAGCAGGTCGTTGGCGTTGGCGTCCCGGTAGGTCATGGCGGGAAGGTTCCACTTGCGCTCGATCGTCTTCAGAACCGACGTGTGGTCGTACACGGTATGGGATACGAAGTCCCGCTTGCTGTAGGGCGACACGACCACGGTGGGGACACGGAAGCCGTAGCGGTCGTACCCGCCGGGTTGATTGGTCTCGCTGAGGACGGGCGGGATGTCATCGGGAGGGATGGCGGGCGGCGGCGGAACGTGGTCGTAGTAGCCCCCGTGCTCGTCGTAGGTCCACACCATCAAGGTCCGGTCCCAGGCGGGGCTGTTCAGCAGCGAGCCGACCACCGTCGAGACGAAGTACTCGCCGAGCGATATGTCCTGAGGGCTCTCCTCGGTGGCGGTGAGGATGTTCGGATCGACATACGAGACCGCCGGGAGTGAGCCCGACTGCGCGTCAGCGTGGAACTGGTCGATCGTCTTGATCCGGCTCGGGTTCTTCTTGACCACGTCGGAGATCACGTAGAGGGTGGATACGTTGGTGGCGTAGCTCGCCCAGTTGATGTCGTGCGCGTCGAGACGGTCGAAGATGGTCCCGTTGGGCGGGATCCCGGTGATCGACGAGTCAACGGTGGCGATGAGCCCGAAGGCCGTCCCGGCCAGGAGAAAGCGTCGGTTCGGGTACGTCTGGGCCAGCACCGAACAGAAGTAGCGGTCGCAGAGGGGGAATGTGCGGGCCAGCGAGTAGTAGAAGGGGATCTCCTCGCCCGTGTAGTACGCCATCGACCAGTCGCTGCTGCTCTCCGGCCCGATGAACCCGTCGTTCCGGCCATGCGCGTATTGCAGGTGGCTGGCGTCCCAGCTCTGCGTCACGTGGCCGGCCTGGCTGGTCGTCGTTTCGTGGAAGGCGCGGACGTATCCGCCCGACGGGTCCGGATTGGTGTTGGTCGGGAGCCCGTGGCGGTCGAGGGCGAACCCATCGCCTCGGCCGAGCATCCCGAGGTAGTTGTCGAACGAGTGGTTCTCCTGCATGACCACCACGATGTGATCGATTTCCGGCAGGGTGTCGGTGCCCGCGGGAAGGCTGGGATCAGGTAGTGAACCCGGGTGGCGCCACTTGGAGCGGGGCGGCAGATGGAGACGCGAAGTGGGAGGCGCGCCGCCGTTCGTGATCGCCGCGGCGCCCTCAGCCGTCGCCGCGCTGACCCCGACCGCTGCGGCCCCGACTCCGAGCGCTCCTTGGAGTATCTGACGCCTCGAGAGGTTGCGGTCCTCGCTCACCGCCATCCATTAGAGCATGGGTACGGAGAGCGTCAACAGACTTCCGGTACGCGTCTGTCGTCACCGGGACGGTTCGGTATCCGTTGCATGTCACGCCCACGCGGATGGAGCGCCGGGCTCCTCCCACAGTTCCTCAGAGAGCGCGGCGAGAGCCGATCTAGGTCAGACGGCGCAGTTCGGAGTTGACGTCTTGAAGGCTGAACTGGGAGGGGTCGAAGGAACCCCCGACCCACTCGAGGTACCGATCGTGTTCTTCGTGCGCGGGATCGGCGATGGCCTCGAGGAAATCCTCGTACCCTTGCGGCCCGCCGACGTCATCGGGGGGACAGGCGTTTTGCCCGTCGAGGCAGTGCGCGAAGTCGGTCCTGAAGGCCGGACGCTCCTCGACGAGGACGTCGTGTTGCCAGCCGTCGCCGAAGTCGTAGTCGAAGGAAAACCGATCGTCTTCCGCGAGCGCCTCGGACACAGTGACCTCGCCCTCGTCGATCTCGTCGTCATCTGCGTCCTCATCTGCCATGCCGTAGATGTCGTCGCCTACCTCGAAGAGGTGCAGGTGTGAGTTCCCCCAACCCATGGCCGCCAGGAGGGTTTCGGCTAGTTCAGCCATGGTGAAGTCATCCGGTACGACGATGCGGCGCCACACGGTGGGCTCGACGTCGAGCAGTTCGATCCGTAGCTGAAGGGAGCCTTCCGAAGGCTGGGCGGACGTCATCAAGCCCTAAGGGTACGAGGCATTGGCCGGCAGATGCGACCGACTCTTTCCGGTGCGGGGACACCTGCGACCGCCCTTACGAGGTCGCGCGATCCCTGGGAGTTGGCCGAATCGACCTGCGCCACCCGTTCTCAAGAATCCCATGTCAGCGCCGGTTTTTGATCCCAGCCAGAGCGAGAGTGAGACGCCGTGCTCGTTGCTGGTGCCTCAGGGGACGCAGGGTGCCGCGCTGCCGGAATAGGCCTCTCCTTGCTGATTCGTATTGGGTGTCGTCGTGGTGGTCGTCGTCGTGGTGGTAGTGGTGGTCGAACAGCTCGTTGTCGTGGTGGTTGTCGGTGCGGCGGGTTCTGTTGTGGTCGTCGTCGGGGGCACCATCGGGACGGGCTTGAGTGGGACAGGTGGCGGCGGGCTGTATCTGTTCGCCGACCCGGGCTCCATGATCGGGATCAGGGGGCCAGCTGGGACGGCGTCGAGCGACAGGTCGATCTGGTACGAAACTGGCAGCACGAAGTCCAAGGCCGGAAGAACGAACGTGCCGGTGCCGGCCTTCGGACCTCCCGGCTTCCCGACGACGACGACGCTCGTGCCCGGCACATCTACCGGGTTGATGAACTTGTCGCTCTCGACCGTGCTCGTGCTGCTCTGGTGCCAGATGGCGGAGATCACATCGCCGTCTTGTAGCGCGGAGTATTGGAGGACGAGTGCCACAGGGACGATCCCGTGCTCGCTCCCCAGCCCCGCCGTAATGATGGCCATCGTCAGCGACGCCTGCGGAGCAGGACGCGGCGCCGTGAGGTCAAAGTCAGCAAGCGTTGCCTCGGTCTCGTCGTGCTCCATCCGCTCTATGAACGCGTTCACGCGGTGCGGGTCGACACCGGCCAGGCCGAGCGCGTCGACGTCTGGGAGGAGCTGATCGAACCAATACGTCCGGATGACAGGGCCGGCCGCGCCGATGCTCGGGTGCTCCATAGTCTTGAACGCGGCGTCGAGCGTCTTTAGTGCCGGCCGCAGTCGCCCTGACGCCAGCTGGGCCAGCGCCAAAGCCGGGCCGGCCTCCACGTCCAAGGGGTCGTGGGGCGGTTGGCGGAGGAGGACTATGGCCTGGCGGGGTTCGCCGCACAGCACCTCGGCAATCGCCAGGCGGTCACGGTCGTCGGCGGCTCCTCGCAACTGCCAGGCGTTCGTGAGCGCCGAGACTGCGCTCTGGCACTGGTGACCCGGTCCGTCCACCGGGTGCAACAACTCCTCCTCACCAAGCTGCTGCCAGGCGTCGGCCAACGAGGGGTCGTCGGAGGTCGCCCGGGCGAGGAGCGCATCGACCTTGGCAGGCCGACCTCCGGCCTCCTCCTTGAGCCATCCCCTTTCGTAGGTCCGAATCGCCGAGCCCGACGGTGCCGGGGCTGGAATGGCGTAGTTCACGGCCGCCATCCATCCGATGGCGGCCACTGTGATGAGAGCACCCAAGCCAAGGAAGAGTCTTTCCATGGAGGGCTGGCTGAGCATCTTGGACAGCGCGAAGAGGAAGAGCGCGATGGCCAGCATGCTCACGCAGGCGATGTAGGCGCGTTCCTGACTGTCGTCGCTCGACTCGGTCCCCGTGTAGGCGCTCGCCACCTCGTAAGCACAGTCGTAAGGCTGATTGTCGTTGAGACCTCGGCACCACGCAGCGGGGCTCGGACTGGCGAAGGTGGGTCGGCTGGCATGCGGAGGATTGGACGAGCCACCCCCGGCCAAGGTGGCCTCGACGTTCAGCGCAGCCCGCAGTGTCGGGTCTGACGTGCTGCCAGCCAGATCCTGGAGGAGCTGCTCGCGCCAGAGGTCTTCTACCGTGGCGATCTCGCTCGCGTTCGCTGTTCCGGCGCTCTGGTTGTACCCGAGGAGCTGTTCGTTCGAGTAGGTCGCCCAGGCCACCCGTTGCGTATCGGCGTCGTCCGCATGGAAACTGGACAGCGCGGCCAACGACCCGGCAATGGTGGCCGCGATGGTGGCGATGAGGATCCCGAACGTTGCCACGACGGAGAGCCGTTCCTTTTCGCGCCCCTCGTCGACCTCGCTCGTGACGATGTTCTCGTCGACCTCCACGTCAGAGCTCCCACGCCAGCAAGAGGGCGCCGCATCCAATCAGCAGGATCCATCCGGGGATCGCCAGCAGCAGGGACGTCAGCGTGGTCCGTTTCGACCATCGGTGGTGGAGGGTGGCTTGCGCCAGTGTGCAGAACGCGAGGGCCAGGGCGAGAATCAGGCCCAGCGAGAGCAATCGCGACTCAAGGTTGCGCTCGGTGTTGGCCGAGGCCTCGTGCTGGAACACGGCGACGTCGCGTTCGAGGTTGCTGAGCGCGGCCCAGTCCGCCACGTACCGGGTCGTGGCGAACTCGGTGGGATTCCCGTTCTTCCAGTATCCGGGGTAGGCAAACGCCGAGAACACCTGGGCGAGCTGACAATTGACCGAGAATTCCGCCGCGGGGAGGGAGGTTGCGCTGGCAGATGTGTTGGCGCAAGCGGGTTCCGCTGCTGCGACCATCGGTGGACCTGCGCTTTTTCCATCCGCCCCGGCGAGCTCCTGCCAGAGATCGTGATTCGATTCAGCCACTTCGCCCAGCAAAAGTGCGTTGTACATGTGACCCGACTTGTACGTGGAGGCGACCTGGGCATCGTTGTCCAAGCCGCTCGCCAAGGAGGCGTGGGATTCGGCTCGATACCCGACGACCGCGCCCAGGATCGCCACCATGGCGATCGAGATCGGAACGGCGAAACTGAGCCACCAGGCCAGAGAGAACCGGACCGAATCGTCATCGACGCTCTTCTGGCGATCATCGACTTCAGCGTGGTCCTCAGCCTTTCTCGACGGGTCGGCCTCGGCGATCGGTTCCTCCGCGTCATCCACGGTTTCCCCCTTTTGTCGGGGATACCTTTCCACATGCCCATTGCACTCGCACAACGGCGACAGTGCGAAGCCCTCTCAACCTCGGGTTCTGTACGGGCGATGCAGCATGGAAATCAATGCAGGGAACATGGAGGTAAAGCGAAGGCCGAAGGGAGATCGAACGGACATCCCGGAGCCCTCAGAGCCGAGCGATCGATTGGCCATAGCCAATGGACCGCATGTCGCTGCGGCGTTCCTTTTGTGTCTGTTCAACCGTCGTAGAAGCCGGGCTGGTGCCGGCCCGCCAGCGTTTGCTGCCGTGGCGTCTTGGCGCGGGCCAGCGCATCCTCACTGAGATGGTTCACCGATGAGGTCGGCCGAATGCGCTGGGCAATGTCGCGGCGTCCATAGTGGCATTGGATGAACACACGTCCGGGGTCGTCCCGTCCCGGCGGCAGCCGCGAGTGCCAGGTGTCAGAGGAGAAGAGCGCGACATCCCCTGCCTGGGCGACGAGAGGCACCGCACCGTGCCCCTCCCATTCCAGATCGGCGTCGGCCAGCCGAGCCCGTGGCGGCGGCCGTCCCGACGTGTGGCTTCCCGGTATGACGGCGGTGGGCCCCGCCTCGAGGGGGCAGTCCCGCAGGAAGATGTGCGCAGCAATGACGAAGATGGGGTAGGGGATGCGCGGATCCCACGCGACGTCGGCGTCACGGGGGATGTGCGGTCCGGCGTCGATGTGCCAGAACCGACCTAAGTGCTCGTTGCTCCCTGGAGGCTGCCACCACGCAGTATTGGCGATGACGTGGCAATCCTCCCCGAGGAGAGGCTCGACGGCCCTGAGGATGCGCGGATTACCGATGGCACGCTGAACGAGAGCACTGCGGTTGAGCATCTCGTACCGGAACGGAGCCATCTGCCCGACGTCGTCGTCGGGATCTCGGACATCAGGCGGGTATTCGGCATAGACCCGCTTCACGTCGGCACAGAGCAATTCCACTTGTGGAGGTTTGAACACCCCCCTGAGCACCGCGTAGCCATCGGCTTCCAGGTTCGTGGAAGCCGATGGGACCCTCCCCGTGCGGAGCATGAAATATCCGGACGACCGTCGTCTGAGCACAGCGCAAGTCTGCCCCGAAGCGCCTGGCGCCCACAACGAACGTGGAGAAGGGAAGCCACGGCCTCGGCACACCACCAACGACCCTCACGATCTGGCGCGAGAGTCCTTCGGCGTGCCCGGGGACAAATGAGTTCCCTCCGGACCGCCCAGAGACGGGATCTGGGCTACTCGCGCCGAGGCAGACGACTCCTCGTCTTGTCACGTGGGGTCGGTGCAGACTCGAGCCCGAAGAGCACCGAGAAACGCGTGGTTGCGCCTAGTATCGCTGCGCCCGCGGTGCGAGAGCGAGAGCCCAACAGGGTGGGCCAAGGAACGAGGTTTGAACTCCATGGGGAATGGGAGGCAACTGAGCCGCAGATGCCGGGACCGAGGATGGCGCCAGCTACGCCGGCCTCACCGTGTTCTCGCTGCGGCGGCGATCGCAGTTACCATCCTGGCTGCAGCATCCGTGCCGCAGCCGATCACAAGCGGTGCCGCCCTCTCGAAGGATGCCAATTCCGAAGGGGTGCTCACGTACGGAGTAGATCTGAACGACGAGTTCGACAACACGTTCAATCCCGAGCAGTCCTTTAATCCCTGCGGGTTCGCCATCCTCTCGAACATCTACGCATCAGGTCTCGGCGTTACCAACGAAGCGTTTATTCCGGGCGTCATCGAGAGTTGGTCGACGACATCGAACACGGTGACGCTTCACATCCGACCGGGTGTGGAGTTCTCCAACGGCGACCCGGTCGACGCGAACGCTATCAAGACGAGCCTGCTGTACAGCCAGAAGAGTCCGCTGCTCACCACATTGACCGCCATCTCGACGATCGATGTGGTGAATCCTCTCACCCTGGTGCTCAACCTCTCCAATCCGATTCCCGGAGACGTCGTCCAAGCGATGTATCACTCCGACGGCACCATCTACGATCCGAGCACCATCGGCTCGGACGGAACCAAGCCGGTCGGAGCTGGACCATTCATCTTGAAGAGTTATAGGCAAGGCTCTTCAATCCAACTCGTCGCCAACCGGAGATACTGGAACAAGGGCCAGTATCTCCTCGGCGGCGTCCATTTCGTTCAAGCGTCAGAGGGTCCGCAGCTTGTCACGGGGCTCGAGACGGGTGCATTTGACATGACGACGCTCGAGCCTGATGAAGTCGCTGCGGTCAAGGCGGCACCCAATCTTGCGGTGGTCGTGGGCAAGTCCTACGACTACATCGACCTGCAGATGCGACAGAACGCGGCGCCGTTCAACAACACAAAGGTGCGTGCCGCGCTCGAATACGCGGTGGATCGCAATGCTCTCAACCGGGTGGTCGACGATGGCCTCGGAGAGCCCGCCTACCAACCGTTCCCCTCGTGGTCTCCTGGCTACGACAAATCACTAGGAAACAGGTATACGTACCAGCCGGCGAAGGCCAAGTCCATGCTCCAGGCTGCAGGGTTCCCTCATGGGGTTTCCTTCACGCTTGTCGTGCCAAGCGGCGATCCAGGGTTGGGTCAAGCTGCTCAGCTCCTGCAACAGGAGGTGAGCGCAGCGGGGTTCAACATGACCTTGCAAACGGTCGTTCCATCTGACCTCTTGACCGACGTCTACATTAAGGGCGAAGGGGATGCCATTCTCACTGAACAATTGTCCAACGGGCCGGACCTCGCCAACAACTTCGAAAACGAGTTCCTGCCGATCGGCTTTGTGACCGAGCACTTCGGTACGGCCAATCCGCTGCTCGCCCCGTACATCAAAGAGGCCCTCCAATACGTGACCGCTCAACAGCAGGCGCCACTCATGCAAAAGGCCGGAGCACTTGCGATGGCCATCGGCGCCGAAGTTCCCCTCGTCTTCCAACCGGCGATCATCGGTTACAACAAGTCTGTGATCGGAGGGACGGTACAAGCCCCGATAGGCCAGTGTCACACCAACTTGGCAGGCATCTACATAAAGAAATAGGGCGTCCGATTCTCGACTCTGCCGGGACTGCCAGTGGAAGCCGTCGATCTGTCACAACCAGTCGGTAGTTTTTTCGAGTGCGGTGCCGTCGATGCCGTCAGTGTGATCATGTGTTTCGGCCGTCAAGCGGCCATCTGAACTGTCCCGCGTGTCGATCGAAAAATGTCTGCGCCTGTGGACGTCCCAAGCAGCTGAAGTCGGCGACATGCAGCGAATGCCGAAGTGAGTCGTGGGAGTCAAACAGTAATTGGAAGGGCGGCAGATCACGAGAGAAGAAGGGGTACGTGATCGTTCGAGTCCCCGGCCATCCCCGAGGCGGGAAGAATCGGTATGTGTTCGAACACATCCTTGTCGCAGAAGACTTGCTTGGCAGGCACCTGGTCAAGGGCGAAACGGTGCACCATCGCAATGGTGTCCGCGACGACAATCGACCCGAAAATCTCGAACTCTGGGTTCGACCTCAGCCGTCAGGTATCCGGGTAAGTGATGCCATCGCCTGGGCTCACGAGATCATCGAACGGTACGAGGGTGATGGTCCACCTCCAACGGCCTTCACGATCTCACGTGAGCACCCTTGGAGGTGGGGGGGCTCGAACCCCCGTCCTCCGGAGCCGCAGTAGGCCTTCTCCGAGCGCAGCCGGCATCAGGTTGTCGGGGGTGACACTTCTGCCGGCAGGCAGTGCCACCCCGTAACCAACGAAAGTTTCCTCAGTGATCAGTTGGTGTGAGCCACTGAGTAAGCCCTACTGAATGACGCCCAAGATCCGATCCGTAGGGCGGGGACCGGCTGGACGTCGCTACTTAAGCAGCGATCGCGAGCTGAGGCTCGGCGTTTGTTTTTGGTTCCGGCTCTTTAACGTGGTTCCGGAGACCACGGCTCGCTTCTCCTACCTTGACGACCGAAGTCGAAACCAATCACCCCCATGTCTGGGACTCCACTGATCACTGTGATCAGGTCAACGATTCTAGGGGGTCAGCGGCCCGTTGGCGGACGCCGGCTTCGGACCTGGGGCTATTCCCCGTTCCAGCGGCCCCTCTCCTTGGACGCCCGGGCGACCTCACGCTCGGCGTCCCTGGCCATGATCACGTTGCGCTTGTCATAGAGGCGGCGCCCTTTGGCCAGGGCCAACTCCACCTTCGCCCTGCCATCCCGGAAGTAGAGCCTGGCCGGAATGAGAGTCAGGGACTGCTGCTGGGTCTTGCCCATCAGCTCGTCGATCTGGGACCGGTGCACCAGGAGCTTGCGCTTCCGGTCGGGGTCGTGGGCGCCGACGCCGGTGGCGAACTGCCAGGGCGGGATGTGAAGCTGGAAGAGCCAGAGCTCGCCGTCGTCCACCCGGGCGTAGGCCTCGCTGAGCTGCGCCTTGCCCTCACGGAGGGACTTGACCTCGGAGCCCTGCAGCACGATGCCGGCCTCGAAGGTCTCGAGGAATTCGTACTCGCGCCGGGCGCGCCGGTTGGTGGCGACGGTGCGGTCGCCACTGCGGTCCTCGCGGGCGGCCGCCCGCTTGGCGATCTGCTTCTTGGCCCTGGCCATGAGGGCTACGAGGGTACCGTTCAGATGTGCTCCGCCTGACCCGTGCCATCTACATGGAGATGGTCGCCCACTGCCTGGCTGGTCTGCCCGACGAGGCGTGCGGCCTCCTGGTGGGGTCCTACGGCGGCGACGAGGCGACCCACCTCTTCGTCACGCCCAATGCCGCAGCATCGGCCATGGTCTATGAGATCGACCCCAGGGAGATGCTCCGGGTCGACCGGGCGGCCCAGGACCTGGGCGCCGACATCACGGGCGTGTTCCATTCCCACACCCACACGGACGCCTATCCGTCGCCGACCGACGTGGCCCAGGCCACCGATCCCGGCTGGCACTACGTGCTCGTCTCGCTCCGGGACACGGAGCCGGTCGTGCGGAGTTACCTGATCAGGGACGGCTCCATCGCCGAGGAGCCCGTCGAGGTGCCCGGGCTCGAGATTCCCGGGCTGGATAGTCCCGGGTAGGGGGCGTCGACCGGCGCCTTGTAGAATCGTTACCGAATCAGTCAACAATCGGCTCGGCCGGCCCGTGAGGCGGCCGGGCACGTCGTCCGACCCGAGCGAGGAGGCCCTGTGGCCGTCGAAGTCCGCCTACCGACCGTCCTGCGCAACCAGGCGGGGGGATCCTCCTCTGTCAGCGTGGACGGAGCCACCATCGGCGAGGTTCTCTCCAAGCTCGTCGCCGAGTACCCGGGCATGGCGGGCCAGGTCCTCACCAACGAGGGCACCCTGCACAAGTTCGTGAACATCTACGTCAACGACGATGACGTGCGGTACCTGCAGGGCCTGGACACGCCGGTCCCGGACGGCGCCGAGGTGTCGATCCTTCCGGCCGTGGCCGGGGGCTGACTCCATCCGGAGCTCGCCGGCATGACCTTGTACCCAACGGTCCTCGACCTCATCGGCAACACGCCACTGATCGATATCAGCGCGCTCAGCCCGAACCCTGCGGCGGGCATCTTCATGAAGCTGGAGGGGCAGAACCCGGGGGGATCGGTGAAGGACCGGGTGGCGCTCTCGCTGGTCGAGGACGCCGAGCGGTCCGGCGTGCTGGTGCCTGGTAAGCCGGACCAGGTCCTCATGGAACCGACCTCGGGCAACACCGGCATCGGCCTCGCCATGGTCTGCAAGGTCAAGGGCTACACCCTGAAGGTGGTCATGCCGACCAACGTGTCGGTGGAGCGCCGCCAGCTCCTGGAGCTGTGGGGGGCGGAGATCATCGAGTCACCGGGCACCGAGGGCTCCAACGGCGCGGTGCGCATGGCCCGGGCCCTGGCCCAGGAGCACCCCGAGTGGGTCTTCCTCTACCAGTACGGCAACCCGGCCAACCCGAAGGCGCACTACGAGGGCACGGGCCCGGAGATCCTGCGGGACTGCCCCGGCATCACGCATTTCGTGGCGGGGCTGGGGACGTCGGGGACCCTGCTCGGCGTGGGGCGGTTCCTGCGCGAGAAGCTGGGTGATGCCGTGCAGATCTGGGCCGTCGAGCCCCCGGCGGGGGAGATGGTCGACGGACTGCGCAACCTCGATGACGGGTACATCCCGCCTATCTTCGAGAACCTGGGGGGCGCCGAGCTGTTGGACCGTAAGACGGTGGTGCGGCCTCGCGAGTCCATCGAGTGGACGCGGCGCCTGACCCAGGTGGGGATCTTTGCCGGGATCTCGACGGGGGCGGCGTTGGCCGGCGCCGTGAAGTGCGCGGCGTCACTGCCCGAGGGCGAGGCGGCATCCATTGTGGTGGTCTCCGCCGACGGCGGCTGGAAGTACCTCTCCACCGGGGCCTGGACGGGCGATCTCGACGAGGTCACCGAGCGGGCCAAGGAGATCATCTACTTCTAGCGCAGCGGGTGCGGCGGGTTGCGCGCCCGCTTGCTACTCGCGGGTCCCGCCGACTGCACAGAGGACGGCGCCGGCTGCTCCGACGAGGACCACGATGAGCCCCCAACCGACGCTCGCGTTGGGTTTGATCGCAGTGACCGCGACTCCGCTCAACGGTGCCCGCGAGATCGATTGCAGGATTCGTACCAGGGCGTAGATGCCGAACGCCGCGGCAAGCAGAGAGATCAGGACGGCCAACGAGTGAAACAAGGCGTCACCTGAGCTCACGATCATGCACGCCAGAATGAAGAGAAGGCCTCCGGCGGTCAGGGTGAACCAGCCGTTCACCAGGAACTGGTGTGAGATCGCGATGTCCGTGCCCGATACCGAGACGCTCAGACTGAAAACGGACAGCGTCGCCCACGGGGTGAACGAGCCGACGATCAGTAACACGCTGGAGAGCATCAACCCCCCCGTGGCCGCCGTCACGGTGGCTGTGCGACGCGCGTTCGCTGCCGTCCCTGCCGCCCCGAATGGGGCGGGCCGCGCTTGCAGGTGGGCGCCGGGCGACATCGTCAACGGATCGGCCGCAGGAGTGGACTCGTCGTTCCATTTACCGGCCACCCAGCGGCGGGTGGCCGTCCATTCCGAGCCGTCCCAATACCGCTGCAGGTTCGGGTTGATGTGATCCGGGTGCCAGCCCGGAGCTCTGTCGTTCTGCGCTCGGCGCACGTCCGACCCTTCCACCACCGCCACCACCCCGTTTCGCCAATTTCCCGCAACCCCCGGCGCATGGACGGTACCTCCCTGAGGTGTGCCCGTCACGCGTCTGGGGTTGCCACGGGCTGCCGGAATGTCAATCGGTCCACAATTCGGGTGTCGTGTTCGTGCGTAAGGACGTCACCGCCTCCGTGCTCAAGAGTGAACCCGGTCCCGCCGACATCGGGGAATGGGCGAGCCAGCGGTTGGAGTCGGTGTCATCGGAGTGGGTACTACCAAAAGCCTGAGAGATCGACACAAAAAGGAAGGCCAACCGGAGCTGGGCGTCCACACCCGCAAGCCCAGAAGAGATGACCCTCCCGAGTTGCGCTCGTTCGCCCGGACCGAGCTCCCCAAGCCACTGGCAGCCTTCGAGGCGCCTCCGGCGGACACGCCTCCTCCATTGGCGACCTGGGAATAGCCCTCCCGACTGCGTCGTCGGGTGAGGTCGGACTCAGCGTTTGGCCAGTTCACACAGCTTCGTCACCGTGTTCCAGTTCCTCGTCGTGCTGACCACGCCGAGCCGCCGCTCCAGGAATGTCCCGGTGTACTTGGTGTTGGCGTAGCCGTCCGGGGTGTGGACGTAGATCTCCTCGCCGTCGATGACCAGCTCGTCTCGGCCGCTCGACGGGAGGCTGAGCGCGTCGAGGGCGGCCTGGGGCGGCAACGTGGCCAGGAACGTCACGTGGTGACGTGCCGGGTCCGCACCCGCCTTGGTGTAGGGGCTCGAGGTGCCGACTCGTAGCAGGTCGGCCACGCTGCGCACCAGCACGGCCGGCGAGTCTCCGAAATCCTCGGCCAAACGCTGCTCGATGGCGGCTGCGATGCCGGCTTCGCTCCGTGACCCAGCCGTGAAGAGGACGTTCCCTGTCTGGATGTAGGTCGTGACACCCGTATAGCCCAGAGCGTCGAAGGAGGCGCGCAGCTCGTCCATGGCGACGCGGCCGTGGCCGGCGACGTTGACGCTTCGAAGCAGGGCCACATATCGGGGCACCCGTGCAACCTACCGGGACGAGGGTGCAGCCTCGTCTCCGAGCGGTGGGGACCGCCGCAAGCTGAAGCGCCCCAGGTCCAGCGCCGGGCGTCGTTCCTCGGCCAGGTCCGCCAGCATTTCGCCGAGGAGCGGGCCGAACTTGAACGTGTGCCCGCTGGTGCCACACCCCACGACGATCCGGCCCACCCGGTCGAGGACGAAGTCGGTGTCGGCGGAGTTGTCGTACACGCAACGCTCGGTGGCCACCGGCTCGGGAGTGAGCGATGGCAACAGGCGCGCCACGGCGTCGGTCAGCAGTGACAGGAGAGCGGAGTCGTCGGTCCCGAGTGGAGCCGGGTCGGAAGGATCGAAGGCACCGAGCGTGGAGCCCGGCGTGTGGTGGGACACCTTGTAGCTGCCCGCATGGGGTCCGCCAGGCGGCACGGGCAACCCGTAGACCATGGTGTCGCCCCATTCGATCAAGACCGGTGGGACGACGTCGCGCCTTCGCAGCGCGAAATAGGCCACCTGGGGGAGCGAGGGCGCGGCCGCGGCCGGGGTGGCGACGTCGAGGAGCCCGAGCGAGGCGGCGCCGGCGCAGTCGACCACGACGTCCGCCCGGAGGGAGGTGCCGTCCGCGGTCTCGACGGCGACGGAGGCCGGCCTCTGGTGGAGCGAAGTCACGGCGTTGCCGGTACGGACCTCGAAGCCGCCCGCCTGGCGCAGCGCGTGCAGGCAGGTGTCGGCCGCCAGCACGCCCGAGTCCGGCTCGACCAGTGCGGTTCCCTTGACGGAGATCGCGGGGAAGCGCCGCGCCGCTTCGCTGGCCGAAATCTGCTCGACGGGCGCACCCGCCGCCGTCAGGGCCCCGGCGATGGCCTGGACCGTCGCCTCGTCGCCCGTGGTCACCTGGCCGGTGATTTCGAGAAGCTTCTGACCGGTGGCCGCCTCGAGGTCGTGCCAGCGGGCGCGGGCGAGGACGGCCATCTCGACGTAGCGCGGTTCGGGATAACCCAGACGGAAGATGCGCGCGTCCCCCTTCGAGCCGGCGCGCTCGTGGCCGGGTGACCCCGCCGCTTCGAGGACGACCACGCTCCAGCCCCGCCGGGCCAGCGCCCACGCGCTGGACAGACCGAGCAGGCCCGCGCCGACCACGATGCAGCGGCGGTTGTCGGACACGCCGCCGATCATAGGAACGGGCGCCCCCGTCCCCGGGGCCCGAAGGGCGCGGCGGTACGCTCACCGCCAGTGACGAGCGGGATGGAGATGTCGACGCACCCGGTGCACGACGCCATCTCAGGAGACACCGAAGACCCCGCCGGCGTGCCGGATTCGGAGCAGACCGACCCGCCGGACGGCCCCGGCCGCGCCGTGCGAGCTCTGCGCACAGTCGGCTTCCACGCCGCGGCGCTCGCCTGCTTCACGGTGCCCGCCGTCGTCCTCTGGTGGCACGTCTGGTCCGGTCACCCGGCGTCGGCGCTCACCTGCGGCTGCGGCGACCCGGCGCAGGAGGTCTGGTTCATGGCCTGGCCCGCCTGGGCCATCGCCCATCTGCACAGCATCTTCTTCTCGGGTGCGGTCAACGTGCCCCACGGGGCCAACCTCCTCTCCAACACCTCGGGGCCGCTGGTCGGTGTCGTCCTGGCTCCCGTCACGTGGCTCTTCGGTCCCGTTAGCGCCACCAACGTCGCACTGACCCTGGCGCCGGCGCTGAGCGCCTGGGCCTGCTTCGCCGCCATCCGCCCGCTCATCAGCTGGAAGGTGGGCGCCATCCCGGCGGCGCTGGTGTTCGGCTACTCGTCGGCCATCGTCACGTCGCTCACCTTCGGCCACGTGTCGGTCACGGTCCTGGTGATCCCGCCGTTCCTCTTCACCACGCTGCACGAGATCGTCATCCGGCAGGAGCATTCGGTCCGTCGCGACGGCCTCCTGCTCGCCGCGCTCCTGGTGGTGCAATTCTTCATTTCGCCCGAGATCCTGGTCATGTGTCTCCTCCTGGGCGCCGTCGGGCTGGTGGCGGTCATGGTGGTCGGCTGGCGCCAGCTCCGCCCGCGGGCCGGGCATGCCCTGCCCGCGCTGGGCCTCGCCGCCGGCGTGACGGTTGTGGTGCTGGCGTACCCCGCTTGGTACGGAATCAACGGGCCCCAGGCGGTGTCCGGCATGTTGTTCGCCTTGGCGCCGATCTCCGGGGTGCCGCTCTCGGGCTTGCTCGTGTCTGGTGCGTACGGGGGACGCGCCAACAACCTCATCCGCTTCGGCGGCTACCTGGGTCGCAGCGGTCCGCCGCCTGACTTCGTGGGCTGGGGTGTGGCGCTGGCCGCCGTGGGCTCGGTCGTCGTCGGGCGCCGGCGCCCGCTGACCTGGCTGCTGCTCCTCCTGGCGGCCGTGTCGTTCTGGCTGGCGCTCGGGGCTTATCTGATCAGCGGGCCGGCCTGGCTCGGGCACCCGTGGCTGCCGTGGCGTCTCCTGTCGGGGTGGCCGGTCCTAAAGGAGATCCTCCCGGATCAGTTCGTCCCGTTGCTGACCCTGTTCCTGGCCTTCCTCCTCGCCGTCGGCCTCGACGCGCTCCACGGCGCCCTCGGGCGCGGCAGCTCGTGGACGACGAGGCACCGCGCCGCCCTGACGGGTGCGGCCACCCTCGCCGTGGGGGTCGCGGCCGTGGTGCCGGTCTTCGTGACCTTCGACGTGCCGCTCCAGGTGGTGCGGGTCCACACGCCGCCGTACCTCCGCGCCGCGGCGTCGCCGGCGGTCGGCACCGTGGTGCTGACGATTCCCTTCGCCGTCTCGGGCTCGACGCAGCCCATGCTGTGGCAGGCCATGCAGGACATGCGCTTCCGGCTGGCCGGCGCCGCCCTCAAGACTCCCGATGCGACCGGGGGTCCGGTCGGGTCCGGCCCTCCGGGGTCGGCCCGCCGCATCCTCACCGACCTGACGATCGCCGGTCCGGCCCTGCCGTCGGGGACACCCGCCCAGCTGGCGGCGGTGCGGAGCGCCCTGCGGGCCTGGCGGGTGGACCAGGTGGTCATCGCCGGGGCCAGCCGCGATCCCGTCTACACGTCCGGGTTCCTCACCGCCGCACTGGGCACGCTGCCCGTCTACGAGCAACGGGCCTGGGTGTGGACGTTGCAACCGGGGCGGCCGTTGGCGCAGCCCACCACCGGCATCACCTTGTCGACGTGCCGCGCGTTCGCCGCGTCGCCGGGCCAGCGCACCAAGCCGCTGACCATGTCCCGTTGCGTCCTCTTCGCGGCGGGCCGGGCCTGAGCGGGGCATGGCGGCAAGCGGCCTGGTCGGGACGGGGACGCGGTGACGGCACCGTCGTAGAATTGGGTGGTGCAGCCCATCCTCCACCTCTCCATCCCGGTCCGTGACATCGACGAGGCGCGCGACTTCTACGTGCACACGCTCGGATGCCAGTCGGCTCGTGCCCGCGCCGGCTTCGCCGACGTGTGGTTTTTCGGCATGCAGATCACGCTGCAGGACCGCCCGGACGAGGTGGCGGTCCTCACGACTGGGGGCTCGCGTCACTTCGGTGTCACGCTCGGTCGTGACGACTTCGACGCCACCATCTCGCGCCTGACTTCGCTCGGGGTCGACTGGGTGGTGCCGGTCTCGACCGACGACGAGGGTGCGCCGACCGAGCAGACCAAAGCGAAGGTCGCCGACCCCAGCGGGAACGTGGTGGAGTTCAAGACGTACCGCGACGTCGACGTCGCGCTGGAGATCTCGCCCCACTCCTATCCGGAGGCCTTCGCCCACGGCAACTGAGGTGGCCTACGGTGTCGATGGTGCGAACGGGAGGAGTGCAGTGGGAGAGCGAGACGTGAGCGGGGATACCCGCACGGCGCGACAGGACGGGCGCGCCGTCGACCAGTTGCGGCCCGTGCGCTTCGATCGTGACTACACGGTGATGGCCCCGGGCTCGGTACTGGTGACGTTCGGGCAGACCAAGGTGCTGTGCACCGCGTCGGTGGAGGAAAGAGTGCCACCGTGGATGCGAGGCACCGGCCAGCGGCTGGGTCACGGCCGAGTACTCCATGCTGCCGGGCTCGACGCCCGAGCGGGCATCCCGGGAGGCGGCCAAGGGCAAGCAATCCGGTCGGACCCAGGAGATCCAGCGGTTGATCGCCCGCTCGTTGCGGGCCGTGTGCGATCTGGTGACGCTGGGCGAGGTGCAGATCACCGTCGACTGCGACGCGCTGCAGGCCGACGGGGGCACCCGCACCGCATCCATCTGCGGCGCCTACGTCGCGCTGCACGACGCCTGCACGAGACTGGTGCAGGCCGGGACGATCGGCACGCACCCTTTGACCGACTCGGTGGCGGCCGTCTCGGTCGGCATCATCGACGGCGTGCCGATGCTCGACCTGCCCTACGCCGAGGACTCCCGGGCCGAGGTCGACATGAACGTCGTCATGACCGGGGCAGGGCGTTTCGTGGAGGTGCAGGGAACCGCCGAGGGGATGGCCTTCACCCGGGGCGAACTGGACACGCTGCTCGGACTGGCCGAGGGCGGCATCGGCGAGCTGATCGACATGCAGGAGGCGGTCCTGGCCGAACCACCACCGCGGCGGTGAGCGGGCCGGTTGCGGCCGGGCCGCTGCGGCTCGTGCTGGCATCGGCCAACCCCGACAAGGTCAAGGAGATCGTCGCCGTGCTGTCGGCCGCCTTGCCGGTGGAGCTGCTGCCCCGGCCGGACGCAGTCCCCGAGGTGGTGGAGGACGCCGACTCGCTCGTCGGCAATGCCCGCCTGAAGGCGCGCGCGCTGGTGGCGGCGACGGGAACGGCGGCGGTGGCCGACGACACCGGCCTGGAGGTGGACGCCCTCGCCGGCGCCCCCGGGGTCTTTTCCGCTCGCTACGCCGGCGAGCAGGCCACCTATGCGGACAATGTGGCCAAGCTGCTGCGTGAGCTGGCCGCCTGCGCCGACGCGGGGGGGCGCGGCGAGCCAGTTTCAAGACGGTGGCGCTGGTGGCCTTTCCGGACGGGGCCGAGGTGTGGGCCGAGGGCGTGCTCCCGGGGACCATCGCTACCGCCGGCCGCGGCAAGAACGGCTTCGGTTACGACCCCGTCTTCGTGCCCGACGGCGGGGATGGGCGCACCTTCGCCGAGATGCGGCCCGAGGAGAAGGACGCCGTGTCGCATCGCGGCCGCGCCTTCGCGCCCTGGCGGCCGAACTGGCCCGCCGGCGGGAGGACGCCTGACTCAGCGGGCGAAGAGCGCCGCGGCGAGCTGGCGGTACTCGTCCAGCGGGAAGGCCGGGCCGTCCGCCACGATCTGCACGCAGACGTGGTCCGCCCCGGCCTCGTGGTGGGCGCCGACGGCGGACGCCAGCGTCATGGCATCACCCCAGGGGATCACGGCGTCGATCAGTCGGTCGCTCCCGCCACCGTCCATGTCCTCGTCGCCGAAGCCGAAGGTGCGCAGGTTCTGCGTGTAGTTGGGCAGACCGAGATAGGTGCGGGCGTACCCCCGCGCCAGCTCCCTGGCCCGGGCCGGATCCGTCTCGAGGACGACGGCGACCTCGGGGGCCAGCAGAGGCCCGGGCCCGAGGATGTCCCTGGCGCGCGCCGTGTGCCCGACCGGGACGAAATACGGATGGGCACCGGCGGACCGCGCCGCGGCAAGCTCGAGCATGCGGGGCCCGAGGGCCGCCAGGACGCGCCGCTCCGGCGGGACCGCGGTGGGGAGCGCGTCGAGGGCGTCGAGGTACGCCACCATCTTGGAGTAGGGCCGCGTGTAGTCGGCCACGATCGGCCCGTGGCTGGCGCCGAGCCCGAGGAGGAATCGGTCCGGGAACCGATCCTCGAGCCCGGCCACCGCCGGGCCGATGTCCTCGGGCGCACCCGTCCAGATGCTGACGATGCCGCTGGCCACCACCACGTGGTCGGTCGAGGCCAGCAGCTTCTCGAAGTGGGGCGACAGCCCGGAGTCGAAGCGGCCCGACGACCACAAGGTCCCGTAACCGAGGGATTCGAGCTCGACCGCGACGTCGGTGGCCGGCTTCTCGGGCTCCCGCCACGAGCCGCTCCACCACACACCCACGCGACCGAGATCCATTGGACTCACGGTACCGGGAGGCGTCCCGGCCGCGCGCGGTGGATCGGACCGCGGCGGTTCGGACCAGTGGCGAATTATCCGAGGTGTAAGAGGCGGACCGCCGTGCCGCCGAGATACGCCTCGGCCGCCGCGTCGGAGAGTGGCAGATCCCGGGCGGCGGCCACGGCCCGCTCCATCGGGAGGAAGGGATGGTCCGACGCGAAGAGGACGCGACCCAGGCCCCGCTTCGAGCCCATGAAGCTGACCAGCGCCGGGTCCATGTACTTGGCCAGGTAGGCCGAGTTGGAGAGGTAGAGGTCGGGCCATTTGAGCATGTACTGCATCAGCAGGCCTTCGTAGGGGTGACCCATGTGCGCGCCGATCACCGTGAGCCCCTTGAAGTCGATGAGCACGTCCTCGAGCAGCTCGGGGTGCTGGCAGGCCGAGCGCACGCGCGGGCCGGGGATGCCGACGTTGATCGACACCGGCAGCCCGAGCTCGGCGCAGGTGGCGTAGACGGGGTAGTACAGCTTGTCGTTGAGCGGGTACTGCTCGACGAGGGGGGTGACCCGTACCAGCACGACGGCTGGGTGCTCGGCCAGCGCGCGCAGGCGCGTGACCTGTTGCACGGGCCGCTCCGCGCGGTCGACAGTCAGCGCGACCCGTAGGCGGTCGGGGTGGGCGGCGACCGCCTGTAACAGCGGGCCCGTATCCTCGGACGCGATGCCCGCGGCGAGTACGCCGATGTCGACACCGGATTTGTCCATGGCGACGAGCACGTGCTGCAGCGTGGAGGATGACGACAGGTCGCCGCCGAGGAGGTCGGGGATGCCCTCGTTCCCGGCCTGGCCCATGAAGGCCGCGGCGGCCTTGCCGCTCAGCGCGTTGACCCAGAGGTCGACGACCGTCACGCCGGGTCGGAGGAGGCGGGCGCCGGCGCTGTCGCCGCGTCGGCGCCGGCCGCCTTGGCAGCCGCCTTGGCCTTGGCCTTGCGCAGGTAGCCCACACCCATGGTGAGCGAGTCCTTGATCAGACGGTCGTTGTCCTTCGAGATGAAGGCGTGCACACGCTTCTCGAAGAGCGCGCGCAACAGCGGGTTGAAGGCGTGATAGCTCTCGGAGAAGTGGACGCGGGTGGTCCCGTTGCCGATGTCCTCCAGCCGTGTGTGCCCCTCGGCCTCTGAGAGCAGCGGGCGCCCGACGGCGTTGTACTTCCACGAGACGTTCGGCTTCACCTCGGTCAGCCACTCCCACGACTGTCCCTTGCCGCCGGTCAGCAGCCACTTGGGCACGCGGAAGGTGCAGTGGCGGATCAGGCCCTCGCCGATGGCGTCGCCGGGGTAGAGGATGTCGATCGTCACGTCGCCGGTCTCGGTGTGGGGGATGCGCGCCCAGAACAGCTGCCACAGCTCGTCGCCGCTGGCTTCGATGTCGACGTAGTAGTGATGCTCTTGCACCGGCTCACCCTACCCTCGGACCTGACGTGGGTGTCAGGTGATGAAGCGGGACAGCTCAGGGGGGAGGGAAGGGTGTGCCGTAGCGATTGAGATGCGCCTTCTCCGGAAGCGGCTGCCGGCGCGGCGGGCCCAGCGGCCGGGGCAGGAAGCCGAGCGGGACGACGGCAACTGGCACGATCTCGGGCGGCAGGCCGAGGTGCGTGGACAGCTCGTCTCCCCCGAGGACGGGCAACGTGGTGAGCGTCGATCCCAGGCCGAGCGCGTGGGCGGCCAGCAGCAGGTTCTGCACCGCTGGGAAGACGGAGGCGTCCATGGCGTTGGGGTAGGTCAGGCGGGTGTCGCCGCACACGACCACCAGCACGGGTGCGCCGGCGACGCCACCGGTGGCACCGTGGTGGACGTCCGCCAGGAAGGCAGGGGAGAGGCGCTGCTCCTCGACCGCCTTGGCGCCGCCCTCCCAGAGACGCTCCGTCAGCGCGCCGATGGCGGCGCGCACGGCGGCATCGCGCACGACGACGAACACGAAGGGCTGGCTGTTCTCCGCGCTCGGCGCGTGGGTCGCCGCGGTGAGGATCCGCGCCACGGTGGCGTCATCGACGTCATCGGGGAGGAAAGTGCGAGCGGCCCGCTGGGTGTGCACCACCTCGAAGAAGTCCGGCATGGCGGCCGATGGTACCGACCCACGGGGCGGGGGCACCGCATGGGGCCCGGAGCCGGCGCGGATTGGGCGGCGCCGAGGTGACGCCGCTACCTTTGGCGCTGCATCGGCCCCGGGCAGGTGCCCGCCAGGGCGGCGTGGTGGGGATGGATGGCGGACGGACAGGAGGCAGACGGTGGCAGACGGTGCCGCATCACAGGAAGAGGTGCTCAAGAGCATCATCGGGGAGCCGACCGGCTCGTCCAAGGTGGTCGTGGAACGGGGACCGGTACAGCACTTCGCCGACGCGTTGTTGAGTACCAGCCCGATCTACCACGACCCCGAGGCGGCCAGGCAGGCCGGCTTCGGCAACATCCCGGCGCCGCCGACGTGGCCCTTCGCCATGGAGTTCTCCGGCAAGTTCGCGGAGATCCAGCCGACCGACGCGCCGACAGGCAGTCCGATGATGAAAGCGATGGGGCCGCTGATGGCCAAGGGAGGCCTGATCCTCCACGGCGAGCAGGAGTTCCTCTACCACCGGCCCATTCAGGTGGGCGACGTCCTCATCGGCGAGGGCTTCATCTCCGACGTGTACCAGAAGGAATCGAAGGAGCGGACGATGACCTTCATCTGCACGGAGACCAACTGGCGCGAGGAGTCGACCGGCGAACCGGTCGTCACGGCACGCTTCAACCTGATCCACCGGGCCTAGGCCCGGGCAATCGACGGGAGATCGAGACGATGGGTGAGAGGAAACTGTCCTTCGAGGATGTGCAGGTGGGCGACGAGGCGCCGGTCATCACGCACACGCTGACCCGGACGGATCTGGTGCGCTACGCCGGGGCGTCGGGGGACTTCAACCCGATGCACCACGACGAGGTGGCGGCGCAGAAGGCCGGCCAGCCGAGCGTGTTCGGGCACGGCATGTTCTCCATGGGCCTGTTGGGCACCGCGTTGACGGACTACGTCGGCGTCGGCAACGTGACGCGCTACCAGGTCCGTTTCGCGCGCCAGACCTGGCCGGACGAGGTGCTGTCCTCCAAAGTCGTCGTGACAGCGAAGCGCGAGGACGACGGCAGGAAGCTGGTGGACATGGCGGTGACGCTGTCCAACGGCGAGGGCGAGGACAAGCTCGTGGGTGAGGCGACCGCCGTCCTGCCGTAACAACAGCGTGACAATTGACGCCCTCACCCACGGTTGGGATCTGCCCGAGGCGACGGAGCGGCCGAGGGACCGGGTACGGGCGGCACCCGCCACCCCCGTAGTCTTGGCACCAATGGCCCACGGCACGGCGGTGACCCGGTGAGCGTCGTCGACGAGCGCGTCCGCGATCTGGACGACGCCGTCGCCCTCGGCCGGGCCCTGGTGCACAACCTCGAGCAGGTGGTGCTCGGGAGCGAGGGAGCGTTGGTCGCCGCGGTCGTCGCGGCGCTCTCGGGTGGCCATCTGCTGATTGAGGACGTGCCGGGCGTGGGCAAGACGGTGTTGGCCCGCGCCCTCGCCGTTTCCCTCGGTGCCGAGCTGTCGCGGGTGCAGGGCCACCCCGACCTGCTGCCGTCCGACATCACGGGCGTCTCGGTGTTCATGCCCGACACCGGGAGCTGGGATTTCCGGCCCGGCCCGGTCTTCGCGCACGTGGTGCTGGTGGACGAGCTGAACCGCACGCCGCCCCGCACGCAGTCGGCACTCCTCGAGACGATGGAGGAGCGCCAGGTCAGCGTCGACGGCCAGTCGTGGCCGCTGCCCCAGCCGCACCTGGTGATCGCCACGCAGAACCCGCAGTCGCAGCGCGGCACCTTCCCACTGGTGGAGAGCCAGCTCGATCGCTTCGCCATGGCCACGTCGATCGGCTACCCCGACGCCGCCCAGGAGGTGCGGCTGGCGCTCCACGGCGGCGGCACCTACGCCCTGGCCGAACTGCGTCCGGTCTGCACGACCGCGGAATGGCGGCGCGCCCAGGACGCCACGGAGGCCGTCTCCGTGCACGAGGCGGTGGCGGCTTACGCGGTGGAGCTCTGCCGGGCCAGCCGGACGGCGCCCGGCGTGCATCTCGGCGCCAGTCCCCGCGCCGCCATCTGGCTCATCCGGGCCGCCCAGGCCCATGCGGTGCTCGACGCGCGGCCCTACGTGGTGCCCAACGACGTGAAGGCGGTCGCACCGGCCTGTCTGTCCCACCGTATCCTTACCCTTGACCCCGACGGCGGCGCCGACCGCGTCGGCCGCGGTCGTGGCGGACCTCCTCGAAGCGACCCCCACGCCCAGGCCGTGAGCCGCTGGGCGCGGCCGGCCCGCCCCCGGGCGCCGATGGTCGCGGGTGTGTTCGTCATCGGCCTGTGGTGGCTGGTCGCCCACAACGCGGGCTCCGGGTGGATGCAGGTCATGGGCGACCTCGTCTTCGGCGTCCTCCTCATCGGGATTCTGGGTCCCTTCGTGGTCGTCACGCGGGCCCGGGTGCGCGTGCGCAGCGCGCCCGGTGACGGCAGCGCCGGCCTCCCGGTCCTGCTGTCCGTCGATTCGAGCAGCCGCGTGCGCGTCCGTCCCGTCGTGCCGCCGGGGCCCGAGGTGTTCGTCGGGCCACGCCGGAGGCACGGCGCGGCCGACGAGGTCGTGACCGTGCTGCCGGTGCGCCGCGGCGTGCACGACACAGTCGAGGTCGATATTGCGTCGGCTGCGCCGTTTGCGCTCCAATGGTGGAGCAGGCGGGTCCGGTTGCCCCTGCCGTCGGCGCTCCATGTGTCGCCCCGCTGCGGCCGCGGCGCCGCCCTCTCAGCTGCGACCGGACGAAGGCACCGGTGACCTGCTCGCCCGCCCGCGGACCGACGAAGGGTTGCCCCGCGGCGCCCGCCCCTACACGCCGGGCGACAGCCGGCGACTCGTCCACTGGCGCTCGACGGCCCACGCCGGGCGGCTGATGGTGCGGGAGCTGGAACGTCCGGCGGCAGAACCGGTGACGATCATCGTCGAACTGCCCCGCGACCCGGACGCGGCCGAGCGCGTGGCCGAAGACGCCCTCGCTTCCGTTGTCGCCCTGCTCGAAGGGGGTGTTCCTGTCCTGCTCGTGACGACGGAGGCCTCGGGCCCGGTCCGGGCGACGGTGCGCGACCGGCGCAGTGCCGGTCGTCGCCTCGCTCGCGCCGTCGCCGGGCCGTGAACCTCGTCGCGGCGGTCCGCGCGGGCCAACCAGCCGGGCGTGCCCGAGGATTCGGTCCGGCTGCGGATCGCTTGCCTGGGTGCGGTGCTGGTGGCGATCGCCGCCTGTGCCTCGCTGCAGGAGATCGCTTGGGCGACCGCGGTCGTGGCCATGCTGCTCGTCTCGGTCGGCACAGCCTTCTCGCATGCCACGCGGGCCCGGCCCCCCGGGTGGGTGAAGGTCATGGTGGCAGTGGGCGCCATCGCCGCGTGCGTCTGGTTCTTCCACGAGGTCAGCTCACCGGCGGGCGGCATCGCGTCATTGTGAACCCGTTGACGTTCCTCCTGGTCGCCGTGCTGGTCGTCCACTCCTTCCACGTGCCCTCGCGGCGCGACCTGCTCTTCACCCTTGCGGCATCGGCGGGCCTGATGGCGGTGGGCGGCGCCTTCGCCATTGACCTCCGCTTCGGGCTCTACGTGGTGGCCTGGGCCTCCTGCTGCCTGTGGGGCCTGACGGAAATGTGGACGTCGGCCAGTGGAGGGGGCCGGCTGTCGACGACGGGTCTGGTCCTGGCGCTGGCGGCCGCATCCACGGCTGCCGCCGCCGTTTTCCTGGTCCTGCCGGCACCCGTCGTCTCGTCCCGGGTCTCCTTCATGGCGCGGGCCGGAGCCGGCGGTTCGGTGGCGACGCCCGGGGCGCTGGCCGGCGACTCCGGCGTCGCGGCGCAACTGTCCCGTCCCGGCAGTCCCACCAGCCGGATCCGCGTCGGCGGCTATCTCGGCTTCGCCGGCAGCCTGAACACGGCGCTCCGGGGAAGCCTGGGCAACACACTGGTGATGCAGGTCAGGGCGCAGCGCCCGTCGTACTGGGTGGGGGAGACCTTCGACACCTGGCAGGGCCAGAGCTGGACCGAATCACAGCCCCAGCCGCGGCACCCCTTGCGCGAGACCTCGCCGTTCATCCTCCCGATTTCGCTCGGTGCCGTGCCATTCGGGCAGAGCGACCTGCAGACGTTCTACGTCGCCAGCCCCACGGCCAACCTCGTCTTCCACGCCGAGAGCGCCGGGGAGCTCTGGTTCCCGTCCGGCAAGGTCTACGTGGCCAGCGACGGCACCATCGTGTCCCCCCTGGGCCTGGGCGCCGGGTCGATCTACACGGTCGATTCACAGGTGAGCACCGCCACCCCCGCGCAACTCAGGGCGGACGACCATTCCTTCACGCTCCCTCCCGAGGTGGCGCGGCAGGAAGAGCAGTTGCCGCACGCCTACCCGCGCGTGCTCGCGCTGGCCCGCGCCGTGACGGCACACGACACCACGACCTACGGCAAGGTGCAGTCGCTCATCGATTGGATCGGCGCACACACGCACTACTCACTGGACATCCCGCCACTCCCACCTGGCGCCGACACCGTCGACGAGTTTCTCTTCGGCAACCGTGTCGGCTTCTGCGAGCAGATCTCCACCTCGCTGGCGGTGATGCTGCGCTCCCTCGGCATCCCCGCCCGCGAGGCCGTGGGGTACGTGCCGGGGGGCTACGACCCGATCACCGACCTGTACCAGGTGCACGCCAGCGACGCCCACGCCTGGGTGCAGGTGTGGTTCCCCGGCTACGGCTGGCAGAACTTCGACCCGACGGCGGTGGTACCGCTCACCGCACCGAGCCCGGGCTCGATGGCCCTGCACGACGTGGGCTCGGCTCTGCGGCGCGTCCCACTCGCACCTGTGGCGGTCGTGCTGGCGGCGGCCGGCCTGGTTGCCCTTGCGGTCCGCTGGCGCCGGTCCCGGCCGGCGACGTGGGCGGAGGAGGTGGCACGCCGAGCCGAACACCTCGGGCGCCGGGCGGGCTGTCCGCGCCGGACGGCCGAGACTCTGGCGGAGTATGCGGTCCGACTCGATGCGCGGATCGGGAAACGGGGCGTCGACGTGGAGCCGGCTGGCCTCGTCGGTGGAAGAGAGCGCGTACGGGGGCCACGACCCGCCGCCGCCGGCAGCGCGCCATGGTCCAGGAGGCCCGGCGGGGGGCCCGGGTCCGCCCCCGCCGAAGTGGGCAGGCCGTGCCGCCCCCCGCGCCCGAAACGCCCGTGCCGGTGGGCTCAGGGGCGCGGGGCTGACTGCGGCTACGAGGGCTCGAAGCGCAGCGGCAGGCGCGCCGGGCCCCAGATGCCGAACGAAGACGGCTTCCACTCGACGTCGCCGTTGCGCACCAGCCCGGGCAGCCGCCGGGCCAGCAGCGGCAGGGCCTCCTGCAACTCGGCCCGGGCCAGTGCGGCCCCCATGCAGAAATGGATGCCCGACCCGAAGGTCATCTGTGCCGTGCGCCGCTCTCGCGTGATGTCGAAGACGTCCGGATCGTCGAAGGCCTCCGGGTCGCGGTTGGCCCCGGCCAGCGAGGTGGCCACCAGGGTGCCCTGCGGGAACAGCACGTCGCGGTAGACGACGTCCTCGGCGGCGAACCGCGCCGTACCCCGCACCGCGCCCAGGTAGCGCATCGACTCCTCGACGGCCCGGCCGGCCAGGTCGGGTCGCTCCGCCAGCAGCGCCCACTGGTCAGGGTGTTCGGTGAAGAGCGCCACCGAGCAGGCGAGCTGGTTGCGGGTGGTGTCGGTTCCCGCCATGAGCACCGCCTGCGCCAGCATGGCCATTTCGTCGGTCGAGAGCCGGTCACCCTCCTCCTCGATGGCGATGAGGTCGCTCAGCAGGTCGTCGCGGGGACTGGCCCGGCGTGCCGTGATCATGTCGCTGACGTAGTCCGTGAGCTCGTCGCCCGCCCGCACGATGAGCGGGAGGTCCTCGGCCAGGTTGTTGTTGAAGATGCGGAAGATGTCGGTGGCCCAACCCGAGAACAGCTTCCAGTCCTCGGGTGGGGCGCCGAGCAACTCGCAGATGATCGGGATCGGATAGGGCTCGCAGACGTCGGCCACCAGCTCGCACTCGCCCTGTGCCACCACCTGGTCGACGAGCTCGCCCACCACCCGCCGCATGGTCGGGCGCAGGCGGTTGGCAGAGGCCGGAGTGAAGGCTGGTGCCACCAGCCGGCGCAGCCGGGCATGCCCGGGGCCCTCCATGGTGAGGATCGATTCGCCGCGGCGGTCCCGCGCGCCCGAGTCCTGTAGCTCGGGTGCCTGCTCAATGATGGACAGCGCCGAGTGGAAACGCTGATCGCGCAGGATGGCCGTGACGTCCTGCAGCCGGGTCACCGAGTAGCCGAGCTCGGAGCGGGCCAGCCAGTGGACCGCAGCGGGCGGCCGCAATGGCGTCGATGGCCTCACGACGCTCCAACCCGACCGTGTCGAGGTAGGGCAGGTCCAGGTCCGAGACCAGTTGTGGCATGCGCCCCCGTCTCTGCGCGCCCGCATTGTCGGGGGCGGCGACACGGACGAGGTTACCGGAGGCCCGGCGGCGGTCCGCGGCCTGGCGACGCGTTCCCGCAAGGGCCGCCGGGTCCGGGCGTTCTCGCCCTAGGCGCGTGGCCGGGCAGCGTCGCTGACGTTGGCGGCGGCCACGCGCTCGCTGCTCGTACCCAACCGCCGGTGCGGTTCAGGTCGGCTGGTCGGCGTGCAGGGCCGGGTGACGCTTGGCCATGAGGGGCAACAGGATCGACTTGGGCACCAGGTGGGCCAGCCCGGCTCCGACGCGGTTCGCGGTCCCCGGGATCACCACGGTACGCCCGCCCGCCAGCCCTTCGACCGCGGCGCGGGCGACGTCGTCCGCCGGGACCCACATGATTTTGGGCAGGGTCTCAGCCGCCTCCTCGTCGGTCATGCCGGCCGTCTCGGCGAAGCCGGTCTCGACCGGGCCCGGGCACAGCGTCGTGACGCTGACACCCGCTGCCGCGCAGCTCGGCGGCGCAGCGCGCGGCCGTAGGAGAGCACGAAGGACTTCGACGCGCCGTAGGCGGCCTGCCCGGGCAACGGTTGGAAGGCCGCGGTCGACGCGGTGTTGAGCACCGCGCCCCGGTGCCGGGTGACCATGCCGGGCACGAACAGCGCGCAGAGGTCGACCACGGCTTCGACGTTCGTGCGCACCAGGGCGAGCTCGGCGGCGCGGTCGGCCGTGCGGACGGGCCCCATCGTCGTGAAGCCGGCGTTGTTGACGAGGATGTCCGGCGTCAGGCCACGCGCCGCCAGCTGCGCCGGCGAGGTCGCCACGAGAGTCGGCATCGGTGAGGTCGGCGACGATGACCTCGGTGCGCACCGAGTGCGCCTGGGCCAACTCGTCGGCCAGTGCCTTCAGCCGGTCCTCGCGACGGGCCACCAGCGTCAGGCCGTGGCCGCGCCGTGCCAGCTCCCGTGCGATCTCCGCGCCGATGCCCGACGAGGCGCCGGTGACGATCGCGGTCGTGTTCTCCTTGGGTGTCGGCAGTGCCATGGCCAGAGCGTAGGTGACCGCGTCGCGCCCCCTCTGGGGCCGCTGAAGGTCACCGGATCACTCCGATGTGAAGTTCGCGTGACGGAGAGCCACCCGACCAGGGGCTTCGCGAATGCCCAGTTCGCGTGGGGTTCACACGGCCGCGGGGCGGGTGGATACTTGATCGCAAGCGAGCGGCAACACGGAGCACCCGCCGTTGCCCCGAGTGGAAAGGAGCTGCCGATGCAATCGACAGGCTCGACCGAGGAGGCCGATCCACCGGGTTGAGGTTGCGTCACCGATGTCGGTTTCGGTGGCGCCTCCGAGCAGTCCGCTTGGCGTGAAGTCCGGCGTATGAATGAGGCCGCGTTCGCGCCGGTGCGTGTGCCGGCCGGCCGACAAGGCGGCCCCCGCACCCACTGCGCCGCAGGCAGGAGCCACGGACTGCACACAGAAAGAACGAAGCACTACAAGTAAGCATCAGAACGAGTGAGGACCGGCCGCAGGGCCGGTCCTTCTCGCGCCGTGGCTCGGGTGCGGCCGCCGTGGCATGGACGGTCCCCGCGGCGACGCGGCGGGCCGTGCCATGGTGGGGCATGCCCGGGACGCGCCTGCCGATGTTTCCCCTCTCGGCCGTCCTGTTCCCGCATGCCTCCATGCCGTTGCACGTCTTCGAGCCGCGCTATCGGGAGCTCATGCGCGACTGCCTGGCGGACGACGCCCGCTTCGGCATCGTGCTCATCGAGCGTGGCTCCGAGGTCGGCGGTGGCGACGAGCGCAGCAGCCTCGGCACCCGGGGCGTCATCACCCGGGCCGCCGAGCTGCCCGACGGGCGCTGGGTCCTAGAGATCGAGGGGGAGGCGTCTGATCGCCGTGGAGGAGTGGCTGCCCGACGACCCCTATCCGGTCGCCCTGGTGCACGAGCGCGTCGGCGCCGGGCGCCGGGGACGCCGGTCCGCTGGTGGGCGCCGCCGGGCAACGGGTCCGCCGGGCCCGGGCCCTGCTGGCCGAGCAGGGCGGGGCCCTCGCCGCTCGCGCCCGACCTCGCCCTCGACGGAGGCGGGGACGCCGACCGTCGCCGTCCTGGCAGCTCTGCGCGGCGGCGCCGCTCAACGCCTACGACGCGCAGCGCCTGCTGGCGGCGGACGGCGCCCCCGAGCGTCTGCGCCTGCTGGCCGAGTTGATGGAGGAGCTCGAGCTCGATCTGCACCGCATGCTGCGGGCCCAGTGAGGCCCGGCGCGTCGTTCACGCCGTGACAACAGGCGCCGGCAGTGACCGAAGTCAGCACCGCCGCCGCCGCAACATCCTCTTCATCACCACCGACCAGCAGCGCTACGACAGCCTCGGCTGCAACGGTGGCACCGTGGCCCGCACGCCGGTGGTTGACCGCTGGGCCGCCGAGGGGATCAACTACCGGCGGGCCTACAACCAGAACACGGTGTGCATGCCGGCGCGCTCGACCATGCTGACGGGCCAGTACGTCCGGACGCACGGCGTCGTGGCCAACGGCATCCCGCTCCCGGTCGATGCGCCGTCGGTGGCGCAGTACCTGCACGACGCGGCCGGCTACCGCACCGCCCTGCTGGGCAAGGCCCACTTCGAGCCCGGCTTCGACCCGACCAACCAGTTCGAGGAGAACGCGCGGGTGGCGCGGGGCGACACCGGGCCCTGGCGCGGCTTCGAGCGGTCCCAGCAGGCCATGCACGCCGCGGCGTGGGGCGACCACCCGATCGCGCACTACGGGCGCTGGCTCAAAGCAGAACCATCCCGAGCACCTGCACAGCTTCGCCGGACTGCTGCAGGCGGAGCCGGGCGGCGACACGGCGGCGCCCGAGACGAAGAACAACCCGATCCCGCGGGAGTGGTACCACACCGACTGGGTGGCCGACCTGACCGTCGACTGGCTGTCCTCGCTCGGCGCGGACGAGCCGTGGTTCTGCTGGATGTCGTTCCCCGACCCGCACCACCCGTGGGACCCGCCGGCCTCGGAGCTGCCCCGGGTGCCGTGGCAGGACCTCGCCCTGCCGCCCGGTCACCCCGGCTCGGACGAGGCCGTCCGCGCCGTCCTGGCGCGCAAGCCGGCGCACTGGCTCGGTTTCTGGGACGGCACGTTCTCCAACATGGAGGGCGGGCCGGCCGCCTTCGTGCCCTCGCGCCTCACGCACGACCAGATCCGCGAGATCAACGCCAAGGTGCACGTCATGAACGAGCTGATCGACGAGGCCTGCGGCCGCGTGCTGCAGACGATCGCGCAGCGGGGCTGGCTGGCCGACACCGACGTCATCTTCACGACCGACCACGGCGAGATGCAGGGCGACTTCGGCCTCCTCTACAAGGGCCCGTACCACACCGACGCGCTGATGCGGCTGCCCTTCGTGTGGCGGCCGGCCCCTTCCGCCGGCGTCGTCCCGGCGGTGGTGCACGATCCGGTCGGCCAGGTCGACCTGGCGCCGACGTTCTGCGCCATCGCCGGCGTCGACCCCGCGCCGTGGATGCAGGGCCGCGCCCTCCCGCAGGCCGACGGCGAGACCGGGCGCGAGCGGGCGCTGTGCGAGTGGGACAGCCAGTTCCCGGGCTACGGCATGCACCTGCGCACCATCTACCGCGACGGGTGGCTGTGCACCGTCTACGAGCCGTCGACGGCGGGGCAGCCCAACGGGCTGGAGGAGGTCTGGGGTGACGCCGTCCTGCAGCCGTGCCCGGTCGTGTACGAGCAGTCGGCGACCGGCCCGGGCGGCGTGGCCATCGCCACCGGGGAGCTCTACGACGTGGACGCCGACCCGTACCAGTTCGAGAACCGGTGGGACGACCCGGCGCGCCGGGCCCAGCGCGACGACCTGGTGGCCGACCTGTACGCCAGCCTGCCCACCGAGGCGCGCACCCTCAAGGTGATGGCGCCGGCCTGATCGTCAGGCCGGCAGCCCGGGCCGTCGCCCGCTCAATGGCCGCCCACCCGCTCGACGCCTCGCGGCGGGCGTGCTCGGCGGCGTGGCCGCCCCGCAGACCGAAGAGCCGCTTGGCCAGGAGCAGGTAGATCACGACGGCCAGGTTGATGATGAGGGCGATGAGCTTGAACGCGCTGACGCCGTTCGTGAGCTCGTAGACCTCGAAGGGCACCAGCGCGGTGGTGGCGATGAACGTCAGGTACTCGGCCCAGCGCTTGTTGAGCCACAGCCCGACCATCTCGGCCGCCTCCAGCGCGGCGAAGGCCAGCAGCACGACCCCGAGGATGCGCAGGTGCGTCGGCGAGTACTTGAAGGCCCGCCCGAAGTAGCCGAGGAGGCCGCGGGCCTGGGAGGCGCCGGGCGTCCCGCCGGCCAGGTCGTTCATGATGTTCTGGTAGTCGTGGTGGAGGGCCTGGTCGTGCGCGGCGAAGGTGAACAGCGCGATGGCCAGCCCGGTCAGCACGATGACGTGAATGGCGCGGTCGAGCGGCAATGAGGCGCAGGACGTAGCGGTCCCGCAGCGCCGGCGCCGCGCAGCGGAAGGTGGATCTCGTCCCGTCGCTCGACCTGCGGGCGGCCGGATGCGCCGGCTCCGCCACGCCGGACCCAGTCGTCGCAGCGCAGGCAGCGGTGCCAGCGCACGTCGCCGTCCTGGCGCACCACCAGCGCGTCGTCGGGCGTGACGGTGGCGGCGTCGAGGCCGACCAGGACGTGGCCCGACCAGGCGCAGGTGAGGAGCTCGTAGCGGTTCGAGTCGCGGCGGGTCGCCTCTCAGCACCAGCCCGGGGAGCGACCGCGTCGAGGAAGCGCTGGGGTGCCTCGACCATGGGGTAGTGGCCCACGCCCTCGAGCCGGACCGCCGTGGCGTCCGGCCGGGCGGCCAGCAGCGTGTCCACCATGGAGGGGACGGCGATCGGGTCGTCCAGGCCCCAGACGACGTGCAGCGGGGAGGGGTCGCGTCTCGATCGCGCCGGTGAAGCGCCGTTCGTTGGCCCGCCGCTCCTCGATGTAGCGGATCAGCCGGGGCAACAGGAGCTGGCCGTCGTCGTGGACCACCTGGGCCGCCACCGCCGGCACGGGGTCCTCGGGCCAGCCGGCAGGGACGGGCGGGGTCAGCGGGCTGAACGTGTCGCGCAGGCTCCGCGCGATGGAGGCGGCATCGATCGGGATGCCCGGCGGCAGCAGCTCGTCGGGCAGGCCGAGCAGGAATTGCTGGCCGTTGGTCAGGTGGGCCTGCGTCGATGTAGATGCTGCCGTTGGTGACGACGCGCCGCGTCACCTCGACCGCCCACGCCCCCTCGGCGCGCCGGGCCAGGAGCTCGCCGCCGACCGTGTCGCCCATGTCGTGCGTGAGCAGGGCCAGACGCTCGATCCCGAGCGCGGCGACGAAGGCGGCGGCGACGTCGGCCTGCAGCGCCATGGAATAGGCCCGGTCGGGCTTGGCCGACAGCCCGTAGCCCGAGCATGTCGAGGAGCAGGACGCGCCGCCCGGCCCGCAGGCCGTCGAGCACGGCGGCGTAGTCGAACGACGACGACGGGAAGCCGTGCAGGATCAGGAGCGGCTCGTGGCGTTCGGGGCCGATGGACGGGCGCGTCGATGGTGAAGACGCGCTCGCCGCACGAGCGTGCGGTGCGTGCCGGTGGCCTCCCACCGGCTGCCGGTGGCGATCGTCATGTGCCGGCCAGCTTGGCCACGACGGGCGCCAGCGTCTCCCAGGCGTCCGACTCGATCGACCAGTAGGAGATCCCGTACTCGGCCCGCCGCCACTCGAGCTCCTCGGCCATTTCGTCGAGCGTGCCGATCAGTGCCAGGGGCACGTGCAGCGCGTCGGCCGCGTCGATGCCGAAGGCCGGCCCCATCTGGCGCGGCCAGGGCCTCGGCGTCGTCGGTCACCATGACGAAGCCGATCAGGGAGTTGAGCTCGAGGTCGGCGAAGCGGTCGCCGGCCGCCTCCTTGACCCAGCCGATCTTCGTGCGGGTCCGCTCGGGCGTGGCGTCCGCTGCCGTCTCGGCGCCGCCGGTGCCCTCGCGCAGGTTGACGTTGATGCTGACGATGTCGGCGTGGCGGGCGGCGAAGGACAGGACCCGCTTACCGCCGCCGCCGATGATGAGCGGGGGCCCGGGTTGCTGCACCGGGCGGGGCGTCAGCGTGTGGCCCAGCACCTCGTAGTGCTCGCCGTGGAAGTTGAACGGCCCGTCGGTGCGCAGGAGCCCCTGGACCACCTTCACCGCCTCCTCGAAGCGGGCCACCCGCACCGCCGGGTGGTCGTAGGCCAGCCCGGCCTCGTCGTAGTCCGTGCGCATCCACCCGGCACCGAGGCTCATTTCGAAGCGGCCGTCGCTGAGCACGTCGAGCGTGGCCGCTTCCTTGGCCAGCACGAAGGGATGGCGGTAGTCGTTGCCGAAGACCAGCGAACCCATGCGCAGCGTGGTGGTGGCCGCGGCCACGGCGGCCAGGGCGGGCACGGGGGCGAGCTGATCGCCGAAGTGGTCGGGCATGAGCAGCGCGCTGTAGCCCAGGTCCTCGGCCTGGCGCGCCTGCTCGGCCCAGGAGCGGGCGGTGCCGTCCGGCGCCTTGCTCAGTTGCGCGGCGAAGCGGAATTTGCGGTCGTGTGCCATGCCGCCATGTTGCCGCACATCGGCGCGTCGTGTGTCGCTGTGCCGACGCCCCTGCGTTCAGGCCGGGACGATCACGAATCGGCGTCGAGGTGCGGCCACACGAGCACGCCCCCCACGTGCTGCGGGCGGGCCGAGGGCGCCGGTGAGCAGCGTCGTGGCACAGGCCGCACCGGGCGCGGTCGGGACCACGGCCACGGTCTGCGTCTGCCACTGGCGGAGCTGGGCCCGCACGTCGGCGGGCGGAAAGTCCGACGCCGCCGTCGTGCCCTCCTCGCACTGGGCCAGGGCTCCTTCGAGCGGGGAAGGATCGCCGTTGAACGTGTTGGCGCCGTTCGGGCCGGGAATCACGGCGAACCCCCCGGGCTGGCGGAACTGCATCTGGGCCATCGCCTGCCACAGCATGGCCGGAGTCGTCGGAGGAGTTGGCGATCGGGTAGATCAGGGCGACCGACCCGGTCGGGAGGGACCGTGCCCCGCTCGTGAACCACGCCGGGACGGACGCCGGCGCGGACACGTAGGGCCAGGCGGGAAGGAGGGGCAGCAGCACCACCACCGCCAGGAGACCGCTCACTACGGCGCCGCCGGCCCGCCCCAGACGGCCGTCCGCCACCACCGCCTTGTAGACGGCATCGAGCAGCAGTGCGAACAGCAGTGCCGCGAACAGCCAGAAGTACGTGATCCAGCGTGAGGCCACGCTGCTGTTGAGCAGGGGGAGGTGTTCGATCACGATGAACGGCAACGGGATGCCGGTGCGATGCCCGTCGACGTGCAGATGCGACCCCAGGGACATGATCAGGGCGATGACACCCATGGCCGTGCAGAAGAGGGCGATGCGCTTGCGCCGCAAGAGGATGCCGGCGACCACCAGCGCGAGCAGAAGGGGGATACCGATATACGAGCCGTTCTCTATCGGCGAGTCGAAGACGATGTTCCAGTTCGCATCGCGCGAGGCCACGAGCGAGTCACCCAGCGCGGCGTGACCGAACGTGAAGTGCTGATTCAGGGTCGGCACGACGAAGCCCAGCGGATCGACCGTGACGCCCGCAATGGCGGTCGCCGGTTGCGCCGGCCCGCTGATGTGGTGGGGCCCGGCGACGGCGAGCCACGCGCCGTAGCCGATGCCGAGGGCGACCACGACGACCGCGCACCCGGCGAAGGTCACGACGCGCCGCAGGTCGAGTGCCACGTGCTTCCACAGCACCAGGCCGAGGCCCAGGACCACCGCGACTGCCGGTCATGACGGCCAGCGAGGCGAAGGACTCGGTCGAGATGTAGAACTCGGCCACGAACCAGAGTCCGACGGCGACGCCGGACCAGACGGCCGAGGTCCCCTCCGACCGGAAGAAGCGGTCGACGAACAGGATCACCAACGGTGGGACGGCCTGGAACAGCAGGAAGAGGTGGCCGTTGGCCGTGGCCGCGGTGAAGGGGGAGAACCCGTAGGCCAGCCCTCCGATGAACGCCGCCGGCCACCAGCGCGACGAAGCGCCGGGCCATGACGAAGAAGCTCAGGGCCGAGGCGAAGATCGACAGGTCGAGCAGGACGTTGAACGTCGCGATGGGGCCGAAGAGCAACGTGATTGGAAAGCCCACGATGCCCAGCAGGGGCATCGTCGTGTTGTCCATCAGGTCGATGCCGCTGGGCGCGTTGAGCCAGTTGTTGACGAAGGGGTTGTGGGCGTGCAGCAGGACCCAGGGCGTCTGGGCCAGGAACCAGATCTCCTCGGGGACGTCATTGCCCCCCGCCGTCTGGATCGTGTGCGCGATGCCGTGGGCCCAGGCGTTCCGGTTGGCCAGGACCGACAGGGCCAGATAGACGACGGCCACGCCCACTGTCACCAGCCACGGGCGCGGCGTGGCGTCGCGGGCGTGCCGCGGCCGGTTGTCCGCCGGCGCTCCCCGCTCCTGCGTCAGCACCGGCGCGGCGTCACTCACGAGGGCGGAGCGACGACCGGGCGGGAGCCGTCTGCATCGCTGCGCAAGGTAGCAGTCGCAGCCCGCCGGGCCCGGCCCTCTAAATGAAGCTGAAGTCCGGCACCCCCGAGCTGATGCCCTTGAAGAGCTCGCCCTTGGCGGCGACCAGCTCCTCGGGCGACCACGCGGCGTCACGCTCGACCTGGCCTACCGCCTTGAACGCGCTCATGGCGTAGATGTTGCCGCCGAAAACGATGAGGATCTGCCCGGTGATGTCGGCCGAGGCCGGGGCGGCCAGGAACGCCACGACGTTCGCGACGTTCTCGGGGTCCCAGGCGTCGAAAGCGCCCTCACCGGCACCCATGCCGTCGCCGCCGAAGATGGTCTCGGTCATCCGGGTGCGGGCGCGCGGCGCAATGGCGTTCGCCGTGACGCCGTAGCGGCCGAGCTCGCGCGCCTCCACCCAGGTGAGTGAGGCGATGCCGGCCTTGGCGGCGGCGTAGTTGGCCTGTCCGGCACTACCGAACAGGCCGGACTCCGAGGTGGTGTTGATGATGCGGCCGGTGACGTCCTCACCCGACTTGGCCCGGTTGCGCCAGTAGACCGCCGCGTGATGGGTGGGGGCGAAGTGTCCCTTCAGGTGGACTCTGATCACGTCGTCCCAGTCCGACTCGTCGATGTTGAAGGACATCTTGTCGCGCAAAATCCCGGCGTTGTTGACCAGGATGTCGAGAGAGCCGAAGGTGTCGATCGCCTGGTCCACGACGTTCTTGCCGCCGGCCCACGAACTGATGTCGTCCCCGTTGACGGCAGCCTCGCCGCCCCGCTCCCGTATCAGCGCCACCACCTCTTCGGCCGGGTGCGCGTCCTGCGACGCCTCGCCGTGCAGGCCCGCGCCGACGTCGTTGACGATGACCCGTGCGCCCTCACCGGCGAGCACCAGTGCTTCTTCGCGTCCGATGCCTCGTCCCGCGCCGGTGACGACCGCCACCTTGCCGTCGAGCAGTCCCATGGTGATGCCTCCCTGTGTCGGTCAACGCGTCCAGCCGGCCGTCCCGGAGGGGAGTGCGGCCCGCGGCGGGGCCGATGGCCGCCGCGACGCGCCAGCAGTGTGGCCGATGGGTTCGTTCAGGGGCAAAACAGGGGCAGCGCCTCGGCGGTGACCAGGCCGATCAGCCGGAGCGTGTCACCCCGGGCCCGGGCCCGCCCGAAGCGCGCCGTCAGGCTGACCACGTCCAGGCCCGACGGCGGCGAGGCCAGGACCGACGCATCGGCCCCGCCGGCGACGCACAGGACGGGCAGCGCCTTTCCGCGCGCGCCACGGGCACGCGCGAGCTCGAGCACCCCGCCGGGCACCTTGCCGTGGAACGAGGGAGGATCGAGGTGGCCCTCACCGGTGACCGCGAGGTCCGCAAGCTCCAGCCGGCCGGCCAGGCCGACCAGACCCGCGACGAAGTCGAAGCCGGGCTCGATGCGGGCGCCCAGGGCGACCAGCCCGCCCGCCAGCCCGCCCGCGGCGCCGCCGCCCGGGACGCCGGTGACGTCGACGCCGGTCTCCTGCCGGTAGCGGGCGGCCACCTCGACCAGCCGCCGGCTGAGCGCCGCCACCTGCGCCGGCGTGGCGCCCTTCTGCGGGCCGAACACGGTGGCGGCATCGCCGAAGCGTGTCGTCACGTCGCAGGCGACGACCAGCTCTACTCCTTCGAGCGCCCTCGGCGAGCCCGCCGCCTCGAACGCACCGAGCCCGCCATCGGTCGTCGACGAGCCGCCGCACCCGATCACGATGCGGCGCGCCCCGCGTCGCGGGCGGCCAGGAGCAGCTGGCCCACACCGGCGGTGGTCGCCCGCACGGGGTCGTCGCCCCGCGGCTTGGGCAGCAGGGCCCGGCCGGCGGCGCGGGACATCTCGATCACGGCGGTCGGCGGGTCCACCGGGTCGGACCGGCCCAGCAGGCGCCACTCAGCTTCGACGGGGGCGCCGAGCGGACCGGTCACGACGGCCGTCTGCGGCGTGCCACCGAGGGCGAGGAGGAGGCCTTCGCCGCCGTCGGACATGGGCACCTCGTCGGCGGTCCAGCCGGCCGCCCGGGCCGCGCCGGCCATGGCGGCCGCCACCTCGCCCGCGGATGCCGTGCCCCGGAATTTGTCCGGGGCGGCGACGAGATGGGGCACCTGCAGGAAGCTACCGGGTGTGATGCTCCGGACTCGGGTGCGGGCGAGAGGATTTGAACCTCCACCCCCTTTCGGGGACCGGGACCTAAACCCGGCGCGTCTGCCAGTTCCGCCACGCCCGCAGCGGCCCCGCCTTGCGGGTGATCAGGGAGTGTACGGCGGTGTGCCTACAGGTGCCCCCACCGGCCACTAGCCTCGTGGCCATGGTGAACGCATCTGAAACCCCTCGCATCACGGCCGCCGGGGCCGATCTGGATTCCGCCGGGCGGGTCTTCCAGCAACTGCTCAAGGAGCGCATCGTCTTCATCGGCAGCGCCATCGACCAGGTGACGGCCAACCTGGTCTGCGCACAGCTGGTCCTCCTCGAAGCGGAGAACCCCGAGAAGGACATTTCCCTCTACATCAACTCGCCGGGCGGCTCCGTCACCGACGGCCTGGCCATCTACGACACCATGCAGTACGTCCGGCCCGACGTCTCGACCATCTGCGTGGGGCTGGCGGCCAGCATGGGGCAGTTCCTGCTGTGCGCCGGCGCCCCGGGCAAGCGCTACGCCCTGCCGCACTCGCGGATCCTGATGCACCAGCCGTCCGGGTCGATGCAGGGCCAGGCCGCCGACATCGCCATCCAGGCCGAGCAGATCATCTACCTGAAGCGGATGATGGCCGAGCGCATCGCCTTCCACACGGGGCAGCCCCTCGAGCGGATCGAGACGGACTCGGACCGCGACCGCTGGTTCACCGCGGACGAGGCGTGCGAGTACGGCTTCATCGACAAGGTCATCGACCGGTCGACGGCCACGGCGGCGGCGGGGAACAAATAGACGTGGCTGTCGACGTCCCGGCCTCCTCGTCGGACGCAGACCGGAGACTCGCAGGGGACGCCGAGGTACGGGTGGCGGACGGCTCGCCCGAGGCGGCCGAGGCGGCCGGCGTCAGCAGGAGCGCGGCCCGGCGCGGATCACTGACCCGGGTTGTCACGCCCACCATCAGCGTGCGCAAGCGGCTGCGCGAGATCTGGCTCTCGCGCGAGCTCCTCATCTACCTGGTGCGGACAGAGATCAAGGTCAAGTACAAGAACTCGGTCCTCGGGCTGGTGTGGTCGATGGCGGCACCGGCCATGACGCTGGCCATCTACTTCTTCGTGTTCCAGATCGTGCTCGGGAACAAGATGCCGGACTTCGTGATCTTCCTGTTCGCCGGGCTCCTCCTCTGGAACCTCTTCTCCCTCGGCGTCCTGACCGGGACGGGCGTGGTGGTCAACAACGCAGGCATCGTGAAGAAGGTCTCCTTCCCCGCGAGATCCTGGCGCTCGCCGCGGTCGGGTCGGCCTGCGTCTTCTTCTTCTTCCAGACGATCGTGATGATCCTCTTCATGGTCGTCCTGGGCACAGCGCCCGACCTGGCCTACCTGCCCGTGCTCCTGCTCGCCCTCGTCACCGGCATCATCCTCGCCTCAGCGCTGGCGGTGCTGCTGTCGTCGATCAACGTGTACCTGCGCGACACCCAGCACCTGATAGAGGTCGTCCTGACCGCGTGGTTCTGGGCCTGCCCGATCGTCTACGCCTACCAGCAGAACATCGCCGAGAAGTTGGGCCCGAAGGGGCTCACCTGGGTCTATTTCCTGAACCCCATGGTGCCGCTGATCCTGTCCTTCCAGCGTTGCATCTACGCGCACCCGACGACGTACGCCGTCGTCGCCGGCAAGCTGACGACCTTCCACGTGCTGCCGACCAAGGGCATGCTGTGGTACGTCGGCCTCGACCTGGGGGTGCTCGCCCTGGCTCTCATCTTGTTCCTCGTCGCGCTCGCCACCTTCGGCCGCCTCGAGGGCAACTTCGCCGAGGAGCTCTGAGCCGTGAGCGACTTCGCCGTCGACGTCCGTGGCGTCTCCAAGCGCTTCCGCCTGGCCCATGGCCAGTACAAGACCGTGAAGGAGCGCCTGATCCACGGTGGGAAGCGCAAGTCGACGGAGGACTTCTGGGCGCTGAGCCAGGTGTCCCTCACCGTCAGGGACGGCGAGACCGTGGGCATCCTGGGCCGTAACGGCTCGGGCAAGTCGACCCTGCTCAAATGCATCTGCGGCGTGCTCCAGCCGACCATGGGAGAGGTGGCCGTGCGGGGCAAGCTGGCCGGGCTGCTGGAGCTGGGGGCCGGCTTCCAGCAGGACCTGACCGGCCGGGAGAACATCTACCTGAACGGCTCGCTGATGGGGATGTCCAAGCGCGACGTGGACAAGGTCTTCGACGCCATCGTGGACTTCTCCGAGCTCGAGGAGTTCATCGACGGCCCCGTCAAGTTCTACTCCTCGGGCATGTACGTCCGACTGGGCTTCGCCGTCGCGGTGAACATGGACCCCGACGTGCTGGTCATAGACGAGGTCCTGGCGGTGGGGGACGAGCGTTTCCAGCGCAAGTGCATCGGCCGGGTCAAGGAGTTCCAGCGGGAGGGCCGGACCATCCTCCTGGTCACCCATTCCGCCGACATCGTGCGCAGCATCTGCGACCGGGCCGTGGTGCTCAGCCACGGCCACATGGTCGGCGAGGGCGAGCCGGGCGAGGCGACCCGCATCTTCCGTGAGGGCCTGATGGCGGAGGGAGCCGGCATGGGGATCGCCGACCCCACTCTGGCGGCCGTGCCCGCCACGCCCTCGACCGCCGGCATGGACGCCATGCCCGACGACGAACGGCCCGTCCGGTTCCGCTCTGTGCACCGCGTCTTCTCGGGAGACAACAGCGTGCCGTACATGAGCACGGGCGACGACCTCACGATCCGCGTCGAGTTCGAGGCCCTCTACGCGACCGAGGACGTGGTGTTCTCGCTGGAGATCCATGACCCTGACAACAACCTGGTCATGCGCACCGACACCTCCATCATCGGCACGCCGATCGACGCCCCGCGCGGCGTGAGCGTGATGCACTTCGGCATCGTGCAGATGCCGATGCTCGACGGCACGTTCACGTTCTCCCTCGGGATCCAGAGCCGGGGCGGCATCCTGTACGACTGGCAGGAGACAGCCGGGACGTTCGAGGTGATGAATCCGGGCAAGATGACCGGGATCCTGCGCATGAACACGCACGCCGCGCTCATCTCGAGCGAGAGCGACGTCGATTCCTCTGCCGCGCTGGCCTAGCCGGACGGCGTCAGACTCGCACCATGCCTGACACCGACGAGACGTTGCCGGCAGATCCCCAGGCCTACATCACCCAGGTGATGGCCGAGATCGCCGAGGAGGTCCGCCTGCGGCGGGCCTCGGGTGACCTGCCGCCCAGGCTCGAGCGCGAGCTCGACGAGCTCTTCCTCGCCCACTCGCCGGTCGCCGGGCGCGGCGGCGATCTGGGCGACGCGCTGCGCATGGTCGACGCCGCCACGTTCATCGACCCCGTGGTGCCCGTCGAGTCCGAGCGGGCGGCGGGGGCCGCCGTCAAGAAGGGCATGCGGTCGCTGCTCCTCTGGTACGTCGGGTGGCTGACCCACCAGATGAGCCAATCGGCGTCCGCCGTCAGCCGTGCCCTGCACATCGTGGACGATCGCCTGCAGGAACTGGAGCGCCAGGTGGAGGGCCAGCGCGTCCCCGCTGCCGGCGTGGTCGAGTTCCCCGCCTTGGCGGACGACGCGGCCTGGTGGGTCGAGCCCGCCGTCGCCGCGGTGGCCAAGGCGCCCGGACGCGTGCTGCACGCCGCGTGCGGCGACGGCTGGTTCGTGCGGCGCGTGGTGGCGGCGGGCGGTGACGCCTACGGCGTCGACCCCCGTGCCGGAATTGTGGAGAAGGCGGAGCTCGGTCCGCTCGACCTGCGCGGTGAAGCCGTGGGGGAGCATCTGCGCGCCGTGGCCGCGGCCGGCCTGGGTGCCATCGTGCTGAGCGGCACGGTCGAGGGGATGGCCGCGGCCGAGCGCAGCCAGTTGCTGGCCTCCATCGGTACCCGCCTGGCCCCGGGAGGGAGACTCGTCGTGCACTCGGTCACGCGGCAGACCTGGGAGGCGGCGGACGCCCCGCCGGAGACCGATCTGGCCGCCGGCCGGCCGCTGCGACCCGAGGCCTGGTGCAGCCTCCTTCAGAAGAGCGGGTACGACGCCGTGGCGCAGTCCGCCCCCGGCGGGGCCGACTTCCTCGTCACGGCGGTCCGGTCCGCCCTCACCTCGCCCTACGCACCCGCGGAGCGGTGAGCGCTGCCGCCGGGGGGCCGGTGGCCGTGCACCAGTTCATCGCCACCCTCAACCCGCACGACGCCACCGGGACACATGCGCTGAAGCTGCGCGACGCGTTGCGCGCCGCGGGCTGGCGCTCGGAGATCTTCGCCGAGGCGATCCACGACGACCTGGCGCCGGAGGCATTCAAGCACTGGATGTATCCCGAGCATGCCGCGGCGGGCGACGTGGCCATCTACCAGTTCACGACCTCCTCTCCGGTGGCGGGCTACCTGGTCGAGCGCGAGCTCCCGCTGATTCTGGACTTCCACAACTTCACCGGGCCGGAGTACTTCGCGGGCTGGGAGCCCCAGAGCGTGCAGCGGGCCGCGGCGGCCGCCGACGAGTTGGCACTGCTCGCCCCCCGGGCGCTGCTCGGCCTGGCCAAGAGCCCGTTCAGCGAGGAGGAGCTGCGCCGCGCCGGTTGCCGGCGGACCGCGGTCGTGCCCGCGCTGGCGGACTATGGCCGCGTCACCGCGTCGCCCGACCCGAGGGTGGCGGCAGAGTTGGCCCGGCTGCGCGCGGGGGGCGGCGCCGACCTCCTGTTCGTCGGACGGATCGTGCCCTCCAAGGCCCAGCACGAGCTGGTCAAGGCGCTGTGGGCCTACCGCCGGCTGTACGACGGGGAGGCCCGTCTGCACCTGGTGGGTGGCACCTCGAGCTTCGAGTACAGCAAGGCCCTGCAGGACTTCGTGCAGGACCTCGGCCTGTCCGCCGCCGTGCGCCTGCCCGGAGAGGTATCTGATGCCGCGCTGGCGGCCTACTTCGCGGCCGCGGACGTCTATCTCTCGCTGTCCGCCCACGAAGGGTTCGGGGTTCCTCTGGTGGAGGCGATGGTCGCAGGGGTGCCCGTCGTGGCGCGCGGCGCCGGCGCGGTGTCCGACACGGTGGCCGACGCCGCGCTGGTGCTGGCCGCCGCCGACCCCTCCTACATTGCTGCGGCCGTGCACCGGGTGCGCAGCGACGGACGCCTGCGCTCCACGTTGACGGCCGCCGGGAGGCGTCGCGCCGCCGAGCTCTCCGGGGACGTGGCCGTCCACCTCGTCGACGCCGTCGCCACCGTGGTCGGGCGACCATGAGCAAGAAGGTGGCCTTCGTCACCCCTCGCTACGGTCCGGAGATCATGGGGGGCGCCGAGACGGCGGTGCGCCAGCTGGCGGAGCACCTGCGCGCCTTGACGGACTGGGAGGCCGAGGTCCACACGACCTGCGCGCTCGACGCCATCACGTGGGACGACGTCCTGCCCCCGGGGAGCACCGACATCAACGGGGTCACCGTCCACCGGCACCCGTCGGCCCATGGCCGCCTGCCCGACTTCTACGGGCTCGACGGCACCGTCCGTCTCGCCCCCCGGCTGGCGACCCGGGAGCAGGGGGAGCGGTGGGTCGACTACAACGGTCCCGTCTCTCCAAAGCTGGTGGACGCCGTCGTCGCGTCAGATGCCGACGTGGTCGTCTTCTCCCCGTACCTCTACCACCCGACGGTGGCCACCATCGGCAAGGTGCGGGTGCCGGCCGTGTTCCATCCGGCGGCACACGACGAGCCTGCCCTCTATCTGCCGGTGTTCCGTGGCACCTTCGGGGACGCCGACGCCTTCTGCTTCTACACGGAGTCGGAGCGGTCGCTCGTCGAGCGGATGTACCAGGTGGCGGAGCGTCCCCAGATCGTGCTCGGCCTCGGTGTGGGCGACTCCGAGGCCGCCGGCCGGCCGGGCGGGGAGGTGCTGGGCCTGGGCGACCGCCCCTATGTCGTCAGCGTGGGGCGGGTGGACGAGCACAAGGGCTCCAAGATGCTCGCTTCCTACTTCGCCACCTACAAGGAGCGACACCCCGGACCACTCGCCCTGGCGCTGGTCGGGCCGGTCAGCTACGAGCTGCAGCCGCATCCGGACATCGTCGTGACCGGTGCCGTGAGCGAGCCCGACAAGTGGGACATCTTGCGCGACGCCCTCGTGGCAGTCTCGCCGTCGGCACTCGAATCCTTCTCGCTCGTGGTGATCGAGGCCTGGGTCGAGCAGCTGCCCGTCCTGGTGAACGGCTCCTGCGGGCCGACCCGGGAGCATTGCGAGCGGTCAGGCGGGGGGTTGTGGTTCAGCTCCTACCCCGAGTTCGAAGCCACGCTCGAACGCCTGGTGTCCGACGCCCCGTTGCGCGACGAGCTCGGGAGGCGCGGGCGCCTCTTCGTCGACCGCCACTTTCGCTGGCCGGTGCTGGTCGAGCGCTATGACGAGTTCCTGGCCACCGTGGTAGAGCGGGGGAGGGGCACGCCCGGCTTGTTCTGAGCCGCGCGCGCCGACGCTGATCAGAAGACGGGGCGACCCACGACGGTGTACATGCGTTGCTCAATGGCCTCGCTCCCGATGTCGTGGGCGAGGTGGTGACGCTGGGAGTGCATGGTGGTCTCGGTCTGCCCGAAGCCGAGCCGGGCCAGCATGGACACGACGGCGCCGGGGTAGATCGACCACCAGTTGGTGAGGTGGTGCTCGGCCGAGGGCGAGAACCGCATGATGTTGCTGTCCGGCGGGTCGACGTCGTCCTGCAGCGGTTCGGTGACGACCATCGTCTCCGTCGTCCGCTGGGCCGCCTGGGAGAGCGCGCCCCAGGGCTCGCGCAGGTGCAGCAGGATGGCCCCGACCACGGTGACGTCGAAGGTCCCGAGATCGGCCGGCATGTCGTAGATGTTCCCCTGGACGAACGTGGCCGAAGAGCCCAAGGTGCGGTGCAGGTGCCACCAGGCGTCGTGGTTGCGGTCGATGGTCTGCTGCATGACGCGCAGCCGCTCGAGGTACTGGTCCTCGCCCTTGACGGGGAGTGTGTCGATGGACACGTCGAACCCGGCCTCGAAGGCCACCACCTCGGCGCCCATGCGCTCCATGGAGAAGGTGAGGTAGCCGGTGGCGGGCCCGAGCTCCAGCACACGCTTCCCGGCGAGGTCCACCCCGCCCAGATAGGCGGACTCGTGGCCCCGCAGGTCCCACACTCCCGGGAGCACGGTGCCGTCCGGCAGCTCGAAGGCGTGGTACCAGACGAAATCGCTGAGGTCGGCGCCCTCGCGGCGCTTCGACTGGGCCGCCTGAAAGGCCGGGTCGAGCTGGCCCAGGTAGCCGTGCGGCGGGTAGGAGGGGAGCAGAGGGCCGCGGGGAGGTGCCGCAGGAGCAGCGGGGCCCGGCAGGGCGGAGGGGCCGCGCTCGCTGTCAGGTCGCCGGAACATGGGGCGTCACTCTAGGCCAGGCATCGGGGCCCTCCCGGTGGTGCGGCGCGCCGGACGTGGGGTGTCTAGAACCCGTCCAGGCCGACCATGGGCTCGTTCAGGTGCTGCCCGCCCATGGAGCCGCGGAAGGGTGCGTCGCCGTAGCTGAAGATGCCGCCGTCCGAAGCCACGAACCAGTAGCCCTGCCCGTCACCGGTGGACTGCATGGCCACCACGGGCTGGTTCAGGTGGATGGCGCCGGTGGAGCCGAAGAACGGCGACCCGAAGGCGAAGATGCCGCCGTCCGACCCGACGAGCCAGTAGCCACCGGTCACCGGGTCGGGCGTGATGCCCACGATGGAGCCGTTGAGATGGAGGCCGAGGGAGGGGATGTCGCCCGCCGGGGTGGCGTCCCCGAAGGAGAACACCCGGCCCGTGGTGCTCACCTCCCAGTAGCCGTCGCCGTCGGGTGTGGACGCCATGCCGACGATGTCCTGCCCGGGCACGGACGCGGCGGAGCCGTAGAATTGGGCGTTGCCGTAGGAGAAAATTCCGCCGTCCGACGCCACCAACCAGTAACCTCTGCCGTCAGGGGTGGCCGCCATGCCCACAACGGGCGCGTTGAGCGAGAGGGAGCCGGTGGAGCCGTAGAACTGGGCTTCGCCGTAGGAGAAAATTCCGCCGTCCGACGCGACCAGCCAGTAGCCGCCCTGTCCGGGCAGCGCCGCCATGCCGACCACGGGTTTGTTCAGCGGCGTGCTCCCCGTACTGCCGCAGAAGTCCTGCCCGAAGGCGAAGATCCCGCCGTCGGAGGCCACGGTCAGGTACCCGCTCTGCGCCGCCGCCGGGCGGTTGCAGGTGCCCAGCGCGTTGCCGCCTCCGACGAAACCGGTCAGCGACGGGTCGTGGTGGAACTGCGGCCAGCCGCCCGGGGCGTCGGCATTGGTCGAGGCGGACCCGGCCACCTCGAAGTGCTGCACGATGCCCTGCACGTCGCTGCCGCCGATGCCGAAGTAGCCGGCCACCGTGATCCCGATGGAACCGTCGGGATCAGCCGTGACGAGTGGGGCATTTTGGAAGCCGTACGTGCCGGCGACGCCGCCGTTGCCCGAACCGTCGTCGATGTCGGCGATCGGAATACCGGTGGGGCCATCGAGGATGTAGAAGCCGTTGCTCGTCGGCACGATGAGGTCCTGCGCCCCGCTGCCGGTGAGGTCGGCCGAGGTGACTGAGCCGAAGACGGCCCCCGGCAGCGTCCTGCTCCAGATGAGGGCACCGGTGGCGGCGTTGAGCGCCCACACGGTGCCCGAGGAGGGACCCGTGACGGTCCCCTCGACCACGGCGAGCTGGCCGTTACCCTGCACGTCGGCGAGTGCGGGGCTTCCACCCGTCGAGCCGTCGAGGGTCCGGCTCCAGACCTGGTTGCACTTGGTGTCGTAGACCTTGACCGTGTTCTCGTCGCCGGCGCCTGGGTAGAACGAGCCCGTACCGGTGGCGATCCCGTACGCGCCGCCCGGCAGTATGGAGCCGACGGCGGGGGACGAGTCGACTTCTTCGTCGGTGTCGGCGCTGCAGACCAGCCCGCCGTGATCGTTGTAGATCCGGACGTGCCCGCCGTTGGCATAGTGGGTCCCGAGCGCGAACCCCGCCGACGACGCGCCGCCGACGGCGAAGTCGTCGGTGCCGGTGCCGTAGAAGTCTCCCGCCGCGGCGGTGGAGAACACGCTGTCGGCGGAGAACTGCGGCCAGCCGGCAGTCGGGGTGCCGTTCACGCTGTTGAGCCCGTAGGTCGTCTGGCCGAGCGAGCCGCCCTCGACCATCGTCCCCCCGTTGGCGAGCGGGAGCGACGCCTGGACCCCGCCGTCGGGCGCGTCGTCGCTGGCCGGATTGGTGACGACCTGGTTCCAGGCCTCTGTCCCATTCGACGAATAGGCGTAGTAGCCGCCGTCGACAGGGGAGGCCGCGTTGCCGGCCCCGAAATAGAGGTCGCCGTTGCCGACCGAGGCGGTCGAGTCAACCGGCGGGCTCCCGGCGACCTCGACCCCGTCGATGCCCTCGGCGGGCACGCCTCCGCTGGTGTCGCTGAGATTGCAGCCTTGTCCCGAACCGATCGTCATGCCCGAGCCGCCGCCCCATCCCGGCAGGGCGTCGCCCGTCACGAGGTTCAGCCCGTAGAGCTCACCTTGCCGGTCACCGACCTCGACGCCTGGCGCGCCGCCGTCGTTGAACTCCACCGGTGAGGATTCCGCCACGCCACAGGGGGCGTCGTCGAGGACGACGCCAGGGTGGTCGGCGCCCGGATTCCACGTCTCGGCGAGGAGCAGTTGCGCCGGATCGCCGGACACGCTCGACGGGGTCGCGCCGACCAGGGCGACGGAGGCTCCCGTCACCACGACGGCCGCGACGGTGCATCGGGTAGCCAGCCAGCGCGCGTGCTTCACCTTGCTCGATTCTCTTTCCGGGATCGTCCGAACGTACTCGTTCGTCGCGGCGATCGAAGGGCAGGCACCGGATGGGCAGGGGCATCGCCGGTAGCATCGGGCGCCATGTCCGCCGGTCATCCTCCAACGGGCGCTGCCGACCAGCCGGGTGATCTGGGCGAAGCCGGGTACCCGGCGCCGGAGGACCGGGCCCGGGCGGCCGACGCGCTGCAGCAGGCCTTCACGCGATTGTCGCCTCAGGGCAGCGACGCCTGGAACTTCCTGGCCGCCTTCACGCACCTGGGTGATCGCTACGGGCCGTACCACCCGGGCGCGTCCGCGCTCTCCGATGCGCTGGCGCAGGGTCGCGGCGAGGAACAGCGGACGGGACCCTTGGACCGCCTGCGCCCGAGAAGGACCCGCGCCGGACGCCCGCCCGACGGCGACAAGACGGACCTCGAAGAGGCGATGGGACACGTCGTCGAGGCCTTCCGCTTCTTGTCGGCGCGCGTCGGGACGCTCGAAGCGAGGCTCGCCGAGCAGGACAGACCGGTGGACGGTGCGGCCTGGCTCGTCCCGGCGCGGCAGCTCGGCGCGCTGGCCGGCCCGGTGGCGGCCCATGTGATGGCCCGCACACCGGGTGGTGTGATCGTCCATGCGGACTGTGGCGAGGGTGATCTGCTGCGCGCACTGGGTGACCGCGGCGCGGAGGCCCACGGCGTCGAACCGCGGGGCGCGCTGGCGCTGCGGGCCCTCGAAGGCGGCTGCTCGGTGACCATCGCCGAGGCGTCGGAGCACCTGGGCTCGCGGGCCGAGGGCGCGACGGGAGGCGTGGTGTTGAGTGGCGTCGTCGACCGGTTGCCCCTGCACGCGCTCCTGCCGCTGCTGGCCCAGAGCCGGCGGGTCCTGGCGCGCGGGGCGCCGCTCGTCGTCATCACCGAGCCCGTGGGGTCCGTCGACGCGCGAGAGGCGCCCGCCGATGACCTCGTCGACGGCCGTCCACTTCACGAAGCCACGTGGGAGCTGTTGTTGCAGCGGGCGGGATTCGTCGAGGTAGCGCCGCTGCCCGAGCGGGCCGGGCCGGACGGCCGGGTCGCCCTGTCGGCCCTCGTCCCCGCGTGAGCGGCATCCATCACTTCGTCCCCGTGCTGCACCGGGGCGACGCCGTGGGCCGCCACACCCTGCGGCTGCGCGAGGCCACCCGGCGGAGCGGCATCTCATCCGAGATCTTCGTCGACACCGTGGACGAGGAGACGGCGGCCGAGACGGTGCCGGTGCTCTCCTACGCCGACATGGCCCAGCCGGGCGACGTCGTCGTGTACCAGTTGGCCACCGCCTCGGCCATGGCGCCCTGGTTGGCCGGCCGGTCCGAGACCTTGGTCGTGAACTACCACAACGTCACGCCACCCGAGCTGATGGCGCCGTGGGACAACCACCTGGCCCTGGGACAGCTGCGCGCCCAGGGCGACGTGCGCCTGCTCGCGCCGCGCACCGCGCTTGCCGTGGCCGACTCCGCCTACAACGAGGCTCACCTGGCCGCCGCGGGTTTCGCACGGACGGCCGTGATCTCGCCGTCGGCCGCCCTCGACGCGACGGGGACCGCTCCGGACACCGGCGCACCGCCGCCGGCCAACCCGCCGGTCGCCGGCGCCCGCTGGCTGGCCGTCGGCCGCGTGTCGCCCAACAAGGGCCTCGAGAGCACAGTGGCAGCTCTCGCGGTGGCCCGCGCCCACGGCGATGCCGAGGCCACGCTGCAGCTGGTCGGCAAGCCGGCCACAGGTTCCTATGTGGCCGCGCTGTACCGCTACGTCGCCGAGCTCGGGTTGGCCGGCGCGGTGCAATTCTGGGGCCACGCGAGCGATGCCACGGTGGCGGCGGCGTACGCGCACGCCGACGTGCTGGTCGTGACGTCCGAGCACGAGGGTTTCTGCGTTCCCGTCGTCGAGGCCATGGCGGCGGGCGTGCCGGTGGTGGCGTTCGACCGGGGGGCGGTGCCCGAGGTGCTCGGCGGCGCCGGGGTGCTCGTCTCCGACAAGGACCCCTACGCGCTGGCCTCGGCCATCGCCGCGCTGCTGCACGACACGCCGCGCCGCCGCGAGGTGATCGCCGCCGGACGACGGCGCTTGGCTGCACTCGAACTCGACTCTGCCGCCGACCGGTTCGTCGACCTCCTCCTCCCTCTGGCCCGCGCCACCGCGTCCCCGTCGTGAGCGGCATCCACCAGTTCGTCCCGATGCTGCACCGCACCGACGCGGTCGGCCGTCACACCCTGCGCCTCCGCGACGTGATGGTGGCGCGCGGCATCGCGTCGGACATCTACGTGGAACTGGACGACCCCGAGACGGCGTCCGAGACCCGCCCGTACACCCGCTACGCCACCGAGGCGCAGGCGGGGGACGTGCTGGTCTACCAATTCGCCACCGCCTCGGCCATCGGACCGTGGCTGCGTGCCCGCACCGAGACGCTCGTCGTGAACTACCACAACGTGACGCCGCCCGAGTACTACGCGCCCTGGGACAACGGCATGGCGCGTCATCAGCTCCTCGCCCAGACCCAGCTGCGCGAGCTGGCTCCCCGTGCCGCGCTCGGCCTGGCCGTGTCCTCCTTCAACGAGGCGGAGCTGCGGGACGCGGGCTTCCGCCGCACCGCCGTCGTGCCTCCCGCCGCCATGATGCCGGCCGGCAGCGGTCGGTCACCGGTCCCGCCCCCGACGCGAGGTGCAGGCGCCCGCTGGGTCAGCGTCGGGCACGTGGCACCGAACAAGGCGATCGAGCTGGCGGTCATGGCGCTCCTGGTCGCCCGGGCGCACGGTGACCCGGCGGCGACGCTCCAGGTGGTGGGGCGGCCGGTCGTCCCTTCGTACAACGCCGCGCTGCATCGCTACGTCGCCGAGCTGGGCCTGCACCATGCGGTCGCCTTCACGGGCGTCGTCAGCGACGACGCGCTGGCTGCCCTGTTGGCCGGCTCCGACGTCTTGGTGGTGCCGTCGCGCCACGAGGGCTTCGGCGTGCCGGTCCTCGAGGCCATGACAGCGGGCCTACCTGTCGTGGCCAACCGCGCCGGCGCGCTCCCCGAGGTGGTCGGTGACGCCGGCGTGCTGGTCGACGCGGGCGATCCCTACACGCTGGCGGACGCCCTCGTCCGCGCCGCGCACGACACGGAGCTGCGGGCCACCCTCGCCGCGGCGGCGGAACGCCGGGTCGCCTCCCTGAACCTGGGTTCGGCCGGCGACCGTGCCTCGGATCTGCTGGGGGCGCTGCGGCCGGGTTCCTGAGCGGCCGCAGGCCTGGCCCACCGGCCGGAAGGCTCAGCCGGCGCCGACGGCCTGTTGCACCAGCGTGACGAAGCGGCGCGTGGACGCCGCCAGGTCGAACTGCGCCGCCCGCGCCCGTCCGGCCGCGGCCAGGACTTCCCGCAACACCGGATCGCCGAGCACGCGCCCGACGGCGGCGGCGAACGGCACGGCGGACTTGTCGGGCAGGACGAGCCCGGCGTCGCCGACCGTCTCGGGCACCACGGTGACGCCGTAGGCGACAATGGGCACGCCGTGTCCCATGGCCTCGGCCAGGGGGACGCAGAAGCCCTCGTGGTCCGACGCCATCGCGAAGACGTCGGCCGCCCGGAAGTAGGCCTCGAGCGCCGCGCCGCTGACAGAGCCGGGAAGGCTGACGACGTCGCCCAGTCCCAGTTCCTCTATGAAGGCGCGCAGCGCGGGTTCGTAGGTCTCCCCGAGTGGCGACCCGACGAGATGCAGGCGGGCGGCCGCGTCGTCGGTGCGCCGCAGCACGTCGAGCATCTTGACGAGATCGTGCGGCGCCTTGTGCGGCGAGATCTTGCCCACATAGAGCAGGTCCGCCCCGCCCTCGCGCCGCTTGCGGCGCGCCAGTGACTGCGCCAGCGCGCCGTCGGGCTCGTCGCTCTTGGACTGCATGTCGATCAGCAGCGGGACGACCGCAGTCCCCTCGTACCCGAGCGTGCGCAGCTCGGACTCGTTGAAGGCGGAGTCGGCCACGGCGAGGCGGCTCTGCGGCGCCAGGCGCGCCAGCTGCGTGCGGCCGAGCGCGGCCTCGTAGGCGACGGCGGGCTCCCAGTCGCGCAGCAGATCGGCCGGGGTGATGTTGTGGTAGTTCACCAACTTGGGCTCGGGGCGCGCCGCCAGGATGTCGTAGACGGGGCTCCCGATGGACGCTTGATACAGCAGCCAGCGGTCACGGCCGGCCCGGCCGAGCTCGATGACCGGCTTGCCCTCGGCCTGCACGTCCTGCGTGTGGCTGCCGTAGAAGATGTCCGAATCGATACCGGCGGCGCGCAACCCGTCCCGCAGGTTCAGCGTGTGCACCCCGATTGCGTCCCGACTGGCGAGGGACGGAATGACCTGGTCGACCCGCACGGCCGTGCAGTGTACCGGCGCGTCGCGCGCCTCCTTGGCCGTTGCCATGCACCAATGTGCCCAGGTCGCGCCGGTAGCCTTGGGTGATCGTGTTGGCCCGAAGCCTTGTGGCGCGCCCCCGTCCGCCGCGTCGGCGCAGCGCCACGGCCTTCGGTGTGCTCTTCCTCTCGGTTGCCTTGGCCATGCTCACCGCGCTGCTCGGCCTGGCCTCCGCCGCGGCGGCCGGCCTCAACGCGCCGGACCGGGCCTCCGTGCCGGCCGAGAGCAACGCGTCGGAAGCGCACGCCCTGCCGGGTGACAGCACCGAGGTGCGCATCGACATGATGGAGAACGACGGTCTCGACGTGATCGTGGCGGCGTCGGGCGGCGCGGTCGGCGCGCCCGGGGCGCCGCCGGGTGGCGTTCTCGCCGTCCGCTTCCACCAGACCGGCACGACGTGGGAGGTCGACACCGGCCCGGGCTGCGCCGGCCCCTGGGCTGCAGTGGCGACGAACCAGACAGAGCCCACGGCGTCGCCCATCGGGGGCTTGCTGACCCTGTGCGTGGCCAGCGGGAGCCCGACGGTGCACGGCACGTTGACGGCGGTCTACAACTCGCTCGGTCAGGCCAGGTCGGTCAACACGCTGCCGCTCGAGCCGTACGTGGCCGACACGGTCCCCGGGGAGTCGCCGTCGAGCTGGGCCAGCCTGGGCGGCGCCGGACCGCAGGGCATGGACTGGGGCTTCCAGGAGCTCGAGGCCCAGGCCGTGGCCGTCCGCTCCTATGTCCTGGCCAACCTCGGCGGGTACGGCGGGTACGCCGACACGTGTGACCTCACCTGCCAGACGTATCGCGGTACGAAATACGAGACGCCGGCGACCGTCGCGGCCGCCAACGACACCGCCGGCCAGGTCATGATCATGCCGTCCGGCCAGATCGCCACGACGGAGTACTCCGCCTCGACGGGCGGGTACACCTCGAGCGCCAACCAGGAGTCGCCCTTCACCGCCGTCCCCGACGACGGCGACGCAGTGTGCGTCACGTCCACCGATTGCCTGAACCCCAATCACAACTGGACGACCTCGGTCAGCTATGCCGCCGTGCAGAACGCATGGCCGCAGATCGGCACCTTCGAGGGCCTTCCGGCCTCGACGTCTGATCCGGGACATCCCTATGACTTCCCGTACGGCCGGGTCGACACCATCACGATCATGGGGAGCGCCCAGACCATCACCATCCCCGGGACCGAGTTCTACGTCGACCTCGGCCTGAATTCGGATCTCTTCACCGTGAACTCGACGAGCGGTGGAGAGCTGTCCATCACCGGGCAGGGTTGGGGTCACGGCATCGGGATGGGACAGTGGGGCGCGCTCGGCTACGCCATCGGCGCGGACAACGGTGACGGCAACTGGACGTACCAGCAGATCGTGAGCCACTACTACGGGCCCGCCACGCTGGGCAGCCTGCCGGGCGGTGCGAGCTCGGTCGACGGCTCGAGCGGCGGGGTCGGCGGCTACTGGATCAACGCGTCCGACGGCGGGGTCTTCAGCTTCGGCAACGCGGCAGTTCTACGGGAGCACGGGCAGCATGCGGCTCAACCAGCCCGTGGTCGCCATCGCGTCGACGCACGACGCCGCGGGATACTGGGAGGTGGCGAGCGACGGCGGCGTGTTCAGCTTCGGTGACGCGCCGTTCCACGGCAGTACGGGGAGCATCCGCTTGAACAAGCCCATGGTGGGCATGGCGGTCACCCCCGACGGCGGCGGCTACTGGCTGGTGGCCTCGGACGGCGGCATCTTCGCCTACGGCGACGCCCAGTTCTACGGCAGCACGGGCAGCTTGCACCTCAATGAGCCGGTCATCGGCATGGTGCCCACTCACGACGGGGGCGGCTACTGGCTGATCGCGTCGGACGGCGGGCTCTTCGCCTTCGGCGACGCCGGGTTCCATGGGTCGCTCGGCTCCACGCCGCCGCCGACCGCCATTGTGGGCGTGGCGCCCACGCCCGACGGCGGCGGCTACTGGATGCTCGAGGCCAACGGCACGCCGCACGCCTTCGGCGACGCCCCCCCGGTCGCGCTCTCGGCCGCCTCGCCGGGGCTCGCGACCCTGCAGAGCCCCATGAGCGGGCTCATCCCCGACTTCAGCGGGCACGGGTTCGACGCGGTCAACGCCAGCGGCCAGGCCTTCGCCTACGGCGACGCGCCCTACTTCGGGGACATCACCACCGCCGTGCCCGGCTACTCAGGCCATGCCGTCGGCATCGCCGCCACCCCGGGCTGAGCCGGTCACCCGGCCGTTTCCGTCACCGCGGAAAGCCGCGGGAACCGCCGCAGGCTCCCGAGAGGGCCCAGTCGCCCGGCGTCCACGCCGTGGTCCGCCGCGCCGAGCAGGCGCAGATCACCGCGGCTGTTGCCGTAGGCCCACAACACCGGCTGCTCGCCACCGTTGCTCGACAGCAGGCCGCGGGCGCGCAGGTGGACGACCAGCCGGGCGTACTTCTCCGCTCCTCGGCAGTTTTTCCCCTCGTAGCCTCCGGTGAGCAGCCCGCCCCCACCGACGGCCAGGCGCGTGGCCACGACCCCGTCGACGCCCAGCTCCTCACCCGCCGGGCTGACATAGCACTCGGGCGACGCCGACACGATGACCGTGTAGTGCCCCTGGCGTTGGTGCCACTCGAGCCGGCGGCGGGTGTCGGCGCGCAGATGCCGCTGCAGGTGGCGGTGGGCGAAGACGTCCGAGCGACGGTTGACCTCGGTCACGGACAGGCCGCCGAGCAGGCGCGTGAACAGCTTCTCCTTGACCTCGTCGGCGGCCGTGCCGCCGGTGATGGCGGCACGGATGAGCGCGGGGGAGAGGCGCAGGACGGCGCGCAGCACGGGCCAGACGCCGCGCAGGCTGACGAGGAACGGGAACACGCTGCCGCGGTGGGTCAGTGTGCCGTCGAAGTCGAAGGCGGCGACCACGGTCGGCCGGACCGGCGGCTCCTGCCCGCCGGTGGTGTCGTCAGTCGAGCGCAGCGCCACGACGGCCGGCACCTCCCGCAAAGCGCAGCGCCCCTTGGAGCGTCTCCCCGCTGCTGACGACGGCGCGCCCCCGGCGGGCCTCCCCGACGGCGGCCTCCTCCTCGCTCAGGCCCCACTGCTCGAGCGCGCTCATGCGGTCCGAGCGCAGGCAGGTCTGGGGCAGCGCGGCCAGCTGGTGCGCCAACGCGACGGCGGCGGTGCGCGCCTCACCCCGGGGGACGACACGGGTGGCCAGCCCCATGGCGAGCGCCTCGTGGGCGTGGACGGCCCGCCCTGTGAGGATGAGGTCCATGGCCCGGCCGTGCCCGATGAGCCGGGGGAGCCGTACGGTGCCCAGATCGCACAGCGGCACCCCGAAGCGGCGGCAGAACACCCCGAAGATCGCGTCCTCGGCGGCGATGCGCAGGTCGCACCACAGCGCCAGCTCGATGCCGCCGGCCACGGCGTAGCCCTCGACGGCGGCGATGACGGGCTTGCCCAGCGTGAGCCGGGTGGGACCCATCGGCCCCGGGCCGTCGTCGGGGATGGGCCGGCGGTCACCCTCGGCCACGGCCTTGAGGTCCGCTCCGGCGCAGAACGTCCCGTCCGCCCCGGTCAGCACGGCCACGGCGCGGTCGTCGTCGCCGTCGAAGGCCTCGAAGACCTCCCGCAGCTGGTCGGCGCAGACGCTGTCCACGGCGTTGCGGCGCTCGGGACGGTTGATCGTGACGACGGTCACGGGGCCGTCGTGCTCGACGATCAGCGCGTCGGCCCGGTAGGGCCGGTACGACCCGGGCGAGGGCTCGTCTGCCGTGGGCTCGGGACTCACGCAGGCATTCTCGCACGGCCCAGGGGGGTGCCCGCACCGCCGGTTGGCGCTGGTTCCCAGGTGAAGGGGCCTTTTCGGGGTTCGGAGCCTCGCGAGGGGAAATATGACCAATCATGTCGACAATTGGTGGAGCAGCCGGTAAGGTCACTGTCCGCATCAACTGACCTTCACGATTTCAGGAGGAGCACAATGGCAGTTCGACTCGGGGACACCGCTCCCGACTTCACGGCGGACACCACCGAAGGCACCATCAACTTCCACGACTGGCTGGGCGACAGCTGGGGGATCCTCTTCTCCCACCCCAAGGACTTCACGCCCGTCTGCACGACCGAGCTCGGTGCCTTCTCCAAGGCCAAGCCCGAGTTCGACAAGCGCAACGCCAAGCTGATCGGCCTCTCGGTCGACTCGGTCGAGTCCCACAAAGGCTGGGCCGGCGACATCGAGGAGACGCAGGGCTCGGCCCTCTCCTTCCCGCTGATCGGCGACGAGGACCGCAAGGTGGCGGACCTCTACGACATGATCCACCCCAACGCGAATGACACGCTGACGGTGCGCTCGGTGTTCATCATCGGGCCCGACAAGAAGGTCAAGCTGACGCTGACCTACCCCGCCTCGACGGGCCGCAACGTGGACGAGATCCTCCGCGTGCTCGACTCGTTGCAGCTGACGGCCGACTACAAGGTGGCCACACCGGTCAACTGGAAAGAGGGTGAGGACGTCATCATCGTCCCGGCCGTGAGCGACGACGAGGCCAAGGACCGCTTCCCCAAGGGCTGGAAGGCCCTGAAGCCCTACCTGCGGGTGACGCCCCAGCCCAACCGCTGAGGACACCTGCTCGCCCGGGACGCCGGGCGTGAACCGCGGCATGTGCCGGCCCTCGTGGCCGGCACATGCGCGTCCGGGCGACCGTCGCCCCGGGCGCGTGTCCACCAGAGACGAGACGGTCCGCGCCGCGGACGGTGCGAGCATCGAGGCCTTCTGCGCCGTCCCGGAAGCCGGGTCGGGCCCGGTGGGCTGTCACACCGGGCGGGAAGACTCCACCCGAGCGCCGGCGCTTCCCCTGCCCGGTCGCGGAAGGAGCGGACAGAGATGGCAGAACCCGATGTCTTCCAGATGGCCGATCGGGCGCTGTCCCGCCTGGTGGCCCGGATCGCGCCCGAGCAGTGGGAGATAGTCCTGCCGGCGAACTTCACGACCCGCGCCCGGCCGGAGCCGCCCTCACTCCGCACGCTCGTGAACTACCACGCCTATGACGACGCCTGGGTACCCGACATGCTGGCCGGGTTGACCATGGACGAGGCGGGCTCGGACAAATTCGACGGGGACCTGCTGGGGGAGGATCCGGGGGCGAGCTTCACGGCCATCGTGGACCGGGCCTGCGCGGCGGCCGCGGCCGTGACGGATCTGGACGCCACGGCGCACCTGTCGTTCGGCGACTACTCCGTCCGCGAGTACTTCTGGCAGATCAACCAGTTCCGGGCGTTGCGCACCCACGACATCGCCTGCGTGATCGGCGTGGATCCGGACCTCCCGGCAGACCTGGTGCAGGGCATCTGGGACGAGGTGAGCCCGCGTGCCGAGGAGTGGCGCACCATCGGCGTCTACCCCGCTGCTGTCCCCGTTCCGGACGACGCGCCCCTGCTGCATCGTCTCCTCGGTCTCACGGGCCGGCAGCCCGACGCCGCGTGATGCCGTTGGTCAGGCCGAGGGGGGCACCAGCTCGTCGCGCAGCTCCCGCTTGAGCACCTTGCCCTGTGGGTTGCGCGGCAGGGGCTCGGAGCGGAACCAGATGTAGGTCGGCACCATGAAGCCGGCCAGGCGGGCCTTGACGTGGAGCCGGAGCTCGTCCGCCGTCACCTTGGCTCCCGGGCGCAGGACGACGACGGCCCCGACCTCCTCGCCGAGGGTGGGATGGGGCACGCCGATCACGGCGCAATCGGCCACGGCTGGGTGCTCGAAAAGGGCGGCCTCGACCTGCACGGAGTACACGTTCTCGCCGCCCCGGATGATCATGTCCTTGGCCCGGTCGACGATGTAGATGAAGTTGTCCTCGTCGAGCTGCGCCACGTCGCCGGTGTGCAGCCAGCCCCGGGTGAACGTCTTGGCCGTTTCCTCGGGGCGGTTCCAGTAGCCGCGCACCACGTTGGGCCCCTTGATCCACAGCTCGCCCCGCACGTCGGGCCCGCGGGGGATGGTGCGGTCGGGCTCGTCACCGGAGAAGTCCTCGGGCACCACCGCCACGTCGCAGACCGGAACGGGGGGGCCGACGCTGTCCGGCTTGGCCACGTAGTCGCCCCCGGAGTTCATGGAGGTGACCGACGATGTCTCCGTCAGCCCGTAGCCGTTGGAGGGCTGCCCGATGGGCCAGGCGGCGCGGATGCGGCGCACGAGGTCGGGTGGCGCCGGCGCACCGCCGTAGGAGACACCCCGGATGGAGGAGGTGTCGTACTTGGAGAAGTTGGGCGAGTCGAGCACCTGCATGACCATGGCCGGCACCCCGCCGAACGTGCCGATCCTCTCCCGCTCGATGAGCTCGAGCGCCCGATCGGGCTCGAAGTGGTGCATCATCACGAGCTTCCCTCCGGCGGCCAGGTTGGAGACCATGACGGAGTGGCAGCCGGTGGCGTGAAAGAGCGGCACGGAGAGGAGGAAGGCCGCCTGCGTCTTCTCACCGGTCGACACGAGCGGGGAGCCGAACCGGGTGGCGCCGCGGGTGTTGATGAAGAAGAGGCTCATCAGGTTCGTGCCCATGTTGCGATGGGTGCCGACGGCACCCTTGGGACGGCCGGTTGTGCCCGAAGTGTAGAAGATGGTGGCGTCGTCCTCGGGATCGATGGTGAGGTCGGGCGGCGTGGCGGCCTCGTCCACGGGGCCGAGCGCGAGGGCGAAGGGCCATTCGGGCACCGGCGCCCGGCCACCCGGGGGCTCGTAGACGGCCGGGGGCGCCTTGGGCTCGGTCCGGTGCTCGTCGGCCACGATCAACGCGCCGAGGTCCGACAGCCCTCCGAGGAAGGGGCGGACCCGCTCGGCCCGCTCGGTGTCGACGAAGGCCACCTTGGAGCCCGAGTCCTCGAGCCCGTAGCGCAGCTCCTCGCCGCTCCACCATGCGTTGAGGGGGACGACGATGGCGCCGGCCAGGGTGGCGCCCCAGAACGCCATGACCCACTCCGGAAGGTTGCGCATGATGATGGCGACACGATCGCCCTGCTGAATCCCGAAGGTGTCGCGCAGGCGGTGCGCCAGCGTGCAGGCGATGCGGTAATGCTCGGCGAAGGTCGTCCGCTCGTCCTCGTAGACGAGGAAGACGGCGTCGCCGTGACCGAGCGACATGTCCATGATGGCGCGCAGCGAGGGCGGCGCGTGCTTCCAGGTCCGCGTGGGCACGCCACGGATGGTCAGTTCCTCCATCTCGAAGAGCTGGTCGGGCGCGGTCAGCTGCTCGTTGGCCTCGGCGATGGAAATGGACGGCGCGTCCTTGCCGGTGGTGCTCACAAACTCTCCTTCTCGGTGGCCGGGACGCGGTCGAAGATCGCCGTCCGGTAGTAGGCCAGCTCCGCCACGGACTCCCGGATGTCCTGCAGCGCCCGGTGCCCCCCTTTTTTTTCGGGAGCCGCTTTGTAGACCTCGGGCAGCCAGCGCCGGCAGAGCTCCTTGATGGTGGACACGTCGACGGAGCGGTAATTGAGGAACTTCTCGATCTCGGGCAGCTGGTCGGCCAGGAAGCGGCGGTCCGTCCCGATGGAGTTCCCGGCCAGGGGGACGATCCGGGCCTCGGGGATGTGCGACTTGAGGAAGGCCAGGGTCCGGGCCCCCGCGTCGGCCAGGGTAAGCGTCGAAGCCTCCATCGCCGCCAGCAGGCCCGAACGTGTGTGCATGGTGCGCACGAAGTCGTCCATGTCGACCAGCTGCGCCGGCGAGGCGTGCACCACCAGGTCGGGCCCCTCTGCGACGAGCCCGAGGTCGTCATCGGTGATGAGGCAGGCGATCTCCACGATGGTGTGGCGCGACGGCTCGAGCCCCGTCATCTCGAGATCGATCCAGGCCAGCATGCGCGGGCATGCTACCGGCCGGTGTGCAGCAGGGAGGCTGGTGGCGGTCCTTGTAATGTCCGGCGATGCTCCCCGTGCCCCTCCAGCAGCTCGATCCTGAGCTGCCACGCCCCGGCTACGCCCGGGAGGGCGATGCCGGCGCAGACCTGCTCGCCACCACGGACGTCTCGCTACGGTGCCGGGGCGGCCGGGCCGTGGTCCCCACGGGAATCGCCGTCGCCATCCCGGCCGGGTACGCCGGCCTTGTGCTGCCGCGGAGCGGGCTGGCCGCCCGCCACGGCCTGACCTGTCTCAACGCCCCCGGCTTGATCGACTCGGGGTACCGGGGGGAGATCGAGGTGATCCTGGTGAACCATGACGCCGAGCACGACTACACGGTGCGCCGGGGTGACCGCGTGGCGCAGCTGGTCCTGGTACGGGTGGAGCAGGCGGACTTCCAAACGGTGGGCGAGGGTGGGCTGGAGGACTCGCAAAGGGGGAGCGGCGGCTTCGGGCACACGGGTACATGACGGGCGGGCGGGGAGACGCTAAGAAGGGGGCCTTCATGCAATCACTCGTCGGCATGGATGCCGCCTTCCTCTCCCTGGAGACGCCCACGACGCCGATGCACATCGGTGTGGTGCTGGTGCTCGATCCGCCCGAGGGCACGCGCTCGCTGTTCTCGCCGTCCACCCGCTACGCGCAGATCCGCCGGGTCATTCAGCAACGGCTGCACCTGATCGCGCCGCTGCGACAGCGGGCCCTCCGGGTGCCCTTCGGGTTGCATCACCCGGTCTGGGTGGACGACCCGGACTTCGACCTCGACGACCACCTGAGCCGGGCCAGCCTGCCCTCGCCCGGAGGTAAGTCCGAGCTCGATGCCTTCGTGGCCGGGGTCATGAGCCGCCAGCTCGACCCGGACCGACCGCTGTGGGAGATGCACGTGGTCGAAGGGCTCGAGGGGGAGCGCACCGCCCTGGTGGCCAAGGTGCATCACGCCATCCTCGACGGCGTGAGCGGCGCGTCGGTGCTCGCTGTGTTCTTGGACCTGACGCCGCGGACGCGCATCGAGGCGTTGCCGCCGGAGTGGAACCCCGCACCGCTGCCCTCCAACACGCAGATGCTGCGTCACGCCGCCTCGTCACTGGCTCGGCAGCCGGGATCGACCCTCAGCGCGTTGCAGGCCGGCGTGGAGGCGGTGGCCGACCTCGGGATGCACAATCGCGAGCTGGCGGGCCGCGGGGAGCAGGCGCCCCCGGGCTTCTTCGCCGCGCCGCGCACGTCGTTCAACGGCGCCGTGTCGAACCGCAAGCGCTTCGCCCACGTCTCCGTCCCGCTGGAGGACGTGAAGCTCGTGAGCCGGGAGTTCGAGGCCACGGTGAACGACGTGATCCTCGCCTGCGTCTCCGGGGGGCTGCGCCGCCTGTTGGCCGACCGCCGGGAAGAGGCAGAGGCGTCGCTCGTGGCGATGGTGCCGGTCTCGTCGCGCGCAGAAGGGGAAACGGAGGAGCTGGGGAACCAGCTGTCGGGCATGCTCGTGTCACTGGCCAGCGACGTCGACGACCCTGTGGCCCGGCTCGACGCCATCTCCGAGTCCACCCGGGTGGCCAAGCAGCAGGAGAAGCTGCACGGGGGACGCTTCGTGGGCGACCTGGCCCAGATCGCTGTGCCAGCCCTGGCCTCTCGGGTGGCCCGCGCCATGGCCGGCGTCCGCCTCTTCGACAAGATGCGGCCGCCCTTCAACGTCACCGTGTCGAGCGTCCGGGTGCCCGACGTCCCTCTCTTCCTGGCCGGAAGCCGTGTCGCCGCCACCTACCCGGTCGGTCCCATGGCCGAAGGCATCGGCCTCAACGTGACTGCCTTCTCGTATCTCGGGCGGGTGTCCTTTGGCCTGCTGGCGTGCCGCCGACTGCTGCCGGAGCTCGACGTAGTGGCGGTGCACATCGACGACGCGCTCGGCGAGCTGGTGGCCCGCGCGCTCGACGCCCGGGGGGCGACGGCCTAACGGAGTCTGCGGCGGCGGCCGTTCCGGCCGCCGAGAGGGGGGCGGTGAGGACCGAGTGCGTTTCCGGCCCACACCGCCCGTTCCTCTGTGGTGACGTCGGGAGCGCAGTGGGGGTCAGGAGCCCGGCGTCGACCCGCTGCTCGAGCCTGCGGGCGGGGCGCCGGCGCCGGAGGGAGCGCCCGATCCGGTCGGGGGTGCTCCCGCGCCGGACTTCGTCCCGCTACCCATGTTCGGGCAGTTCTTGGTCGAACCGGACCCGGAGTTGGAGCTCGAGCCAGAGCTCGTGCCGGAGCCGGTCGACGAATTCGACGAACCGGTTCCGCTGTTGCCCGAGGCGGCGCTGCCGCTGTTGGAGGTCGACGAGGGTGTGCTCGTCGAGGAGCTCGAGCCGGAGCCCGTGTTACCGGCGGTGGTGGACGTGGTCGCAGCATTGGCGACCAGCGCGCCGCCGGTGAGGAGGCCGGAGGTGAGCGCACCGACCGCAAGGACGTTGCGAAGGCGGATCTGCATGGTTGTCGTTTCCTTTCGTGTGTGAGCGCCGGCCCGTTCGAGCCGGCAACGCACACCGTGCGCCGCGGATCTGAGTGCAACCGCAGAACGACGTGGGCGGGTCACGGGAGTCACGCGACGAACGCATGACGATTCACAGGAAGCTTCAGAGCGGACACACAGGCGGCGCGACGGTCCTGTGCAGGGGGGGGCGCAACTCCCTCACAGAGAGCGGGCCGACGACGCCTCCCCCAGGTCAGGCCTTGGTCGCCCGCCAGCAGTACGAGCGCATCGGGACATGGATGGTGTCGAGCCCGGCGAAAGGCTCGTAGGCGTCGAGGAATTCGGTCATGGCCTGCAGGTGCTCGCGACGGGCGGCGTCGTCCATGGTGATGACTGCGCTGTAGGTCGCGGACAGCGCCACGAGATCGACCTTGGACATCGGTCTGGTCCAGTGAAACAGCTTCGTCTCCGGTGCGAGAAAGAGGTCGGACCCGCCGGCCTCGACATTGACGAGGTGCCGGCGCTTGCGGCGACTGTCCTCGTCGGTCTTCTCCTCCGGGCTGAAGATGATGCCTCCGGCCCACAGCGATCGCATCCAGTCGACGGAACGGTCCGGTCCGGTCCACACGAGCGAGAGCCGGCCGCAGGGGCGCAACACCCGCGCCACCTCGGGGATGGCGCGTGACTCGTCGACCCAGTGCCAGGCCGACTGGGCGATGACGACGTCTACGGACGAAGCCTCGGCGGGGATCTCCTCCGCCCGGCCGGCGAGCACCTCGACGGTGGGGTCAGCCGCAGCCAGGACGGCGCGCATGCGTTCGTCGGGCTCCACTGCCGTGACGTGGCCGACCCGCGCGGCCAGCAGCCGCGTGAGGAGCCCGGTGCCGGCACCAATCTCGAGGACGTCCTGGGTGGCGTCGGGCACGAGCCAGTCGAGCGCCTCGGTCGAAGGGGCTGACCGGAGGCGGTTGTACTCCTCGGCCACCTCGCCGAAAGAGCGGCTCAGGATGGCGGTGTTCTCGTCCTGGCGCATGGACGGAAATCTACCGGGACTCGATCGGCTTGCTCGGGCGGGCTGATCAACGGGCGTCCGCGCAGGGGGGGCTCACCCCAGCTGGCCTCCTGCCTGCTGGACCCGATGAACCCTCCGCTCGGGAGGTGAACGGCGCGGTACTGTGGTGGCCCACGCGGAAGTGGCGCAGTGGTAGCGCATCACCTTGCCAAGGTGAGGGTCGCGGGTTCGAATCCCGTCTTCCGCTCTCGAGAAGGCGCCCTCTAGCTGGGCAAATGCAAGCCTCCTGGGTTTTTCAGTTCACTCTTTCTGCCCATCACTGCCCATCACTTGCCCATCACGGGACAAGGCTTGAGCGATGGATGCGGTCAAGGGTTCAATTCGTCAGCGGGGGAGTGACTCGTTCGAGTTGCGGGTCTACGGCGGGACTGATCCAAGCTCGGGAAAGCGTCGCTGGCTGACGCGCACCGTTCGGGGCGACAGGTCAGCTGCCTTGCGAGAGCTCAAGGCGTTGGCGGCACACGCCAACATCGCTCCGGCGGTCGGGGCGCAGACGACGGTCGCTGCTCTCCTCGATCAGTGGTTCGCCCACGGTCGAGTCACGTGGTCGCCGACCACCATCCGCAATCTCACATCGATCGTTGAACGTCATCTCAAGCCCGGTCTCGGTGACATGTTGGTGGGCGACCTCACAACCGCCATCGTCGACGGGTTCTACGAAGACCTGCGCTGTGGAGGTCGGATCGATGGAAAGCCTCTGGCGGTTGGCACGGTACGACGTATCCACTCTGCGCTCCATGCCGCACTGGCCCAGGCACAGCGCTGGTCCTGGGTCTTCGAGAACGTCGCCGACCAGGCAACTCCGCCCAGAGATGAACCGGCCGAGATGCGGCCACCCACCCCGGGACAGGTGGCACAGCTCCTCGAGTTCGTCGCTCGCGACCCGGCTCTCCACCTCTATCTGACCCTCGCCGCCACGACCGGAGCGCGTCGTGGACAACTCCTCGCCCTGCGCTGGATTGACGTGGACCTCGTTGGTGGAAGTCTCAGTATTCAGCGCTCGTTGGTGGAGGGTCCGGATGGTCCGCTCCTCGTGCCTACCAAGACTCGTCGTTCTTATCGGGTAGCCCTTGACACCGCGAGCCTCGAGCTTCTGCGAAGCCAACACCGAGCGTCGTCAGACGATGGGGGAGTGGCGGCTCTCGATAAGTGCTTCATATTCAGCTCCGACAAGGTCAAGTCCACGCACGTGGTGTAAGACGCCCCACCGCACCAATCTCGTGATTGATCAGCTGGCAGCTTCGAGTTCTGCGTTCACCTCCTTGTCGATCGGCTCGCCGGGGAGGACGCGGAGTCGGGCCTTGGCGAGGGACTCGGTGCTCATGTAGCGACGGGCGATGGCCCACTCGTCGTGTTGCTCGGCGAGCACGGCGCCGGCGAGGCGGATGAGGGCGGGACGGTTGGGGAAGATGCCGACCACGTCGGTGCGCCGACGCAGCTCCTTGTTGAGACGCTCCTGGTTGTTATTGGACCAGATCTGGCGCCAGTGTTCGACGGGGAAGCTGGCGAAGGCCAACAGGTCGGCCTGGGCGTCGATGAGGAACTCGGCGGCGGCGGGGAACTGGTCCTCGAGCTGGTCGATGACCCGGGCGAACTGGGCGGTGACCTGGGTGGCGTCGGACTGGGCGAAGACCGTGCGCACCAGGGTCCCCACCATGGACTGGGCCGCCTTGGGGACCCGGGTCAACAAGTTGCGCATGGCGTGGGTCCGACACCTCTGCCAGGTGGCTCCGGGGAGCACCGCCGCGATGGCGTTCTTGAGGCCTTGGTGCGAGTCGGAGATGACGAGGGCCACGCCCGAGAGCCCTCGGGCCACCAGGCCGCGGAAGAACGCCGTCCACCCCGCCCCGTCCTCGGTGGTGAACACGTCGACGCCGAGGATCTCGCGATGACCCTCCGCGTTGACGCCGGTGGCGATGACGGTCGCCACGCTGACGACGCGGCCACCCTCCCTCACCTTGTGGAACAGGGCGTCGAGCCAGACGTAGGTGTAGGGACCGGCATCGAGGGGCCGGTTCCTGAACTCGGCCACCCGGGCGTCGAGGTTCTTGGCCAGCTCTGAGACCTGGGACTTGGACATCCCGTCGATCCCCATGGCGCGCACCAGGTCGTCGACCCTCCTGGTGGACACCCCCTCGACGTAGGCCTGGCAGACCACGCTGACCAGGGCCTGCTCGGCCCGCCGACGCGGCTCGAGCAGGGACGGCAAGTAGCTCCCCTTGCGCAACTTCGGGATGTCCAGGTCGATCGTCCCGGCTCTGGTGTCCCAGCGCCTCGAACGGTGCCCGTTGCGGCTGTTGACCCTGCTCTCGGTGCGCTCGCCGTAGCCCGCCCCGCAGAGCAGGTCGACGTCGGCGTCCATGAGCAGCTCGGCTGCCATCTTCACCATCTCTCCAAGCAGGTCGGATCCCGCAGGACTCTCCAGGTACTTGCGCACGAGCTCGCCCGCGCCCATCGTGTTGGTGACTTCCACCGCATCTTCTCCTTCGCGTTCTTTCGACGGAACTTGAAGATTGATGCGGTGGTCGTCGCGTCTGGGGGACCCTCAGGCCGGGCTACCCCTCGTACACCACTCTGGCGGACTCAACTTCCGACAAGGCCGGCTCCCGCCCATGGTCGCCGAACTTTGTGACCAAGCGGTTCATCAGGGTTCGCCGAGCGGCAGGACTCAGTCACTTCCGACTCCACGATCTCCGTCACTTCATGGCCACTCAGATGCTCGACGCCGGAGTCCCCATCCCGGTCGTGGCGGCACGCCTCTGCCATGCCCGAGCCTCGACCACACTCAATGTGTACGCCCACGCCGTGCCCGGCGGCGACCGGCTGGCCGCGGAAGCTCTGAGGCGAAGGGTCGATGAGGCCAGCATTTTGGACCCCTCGAAAGGAAGCGATTCGCCTTAAGGGGCCGCGCGGATAGGTGACCATCCACCGGTCGTTGTGATGGCCCAGATTTGATTCTGGGTGCGTCCCAACCAACGACCAAGTGGAGGTCACCCCCATAATGCGCGCACTCGAGCCCGAAGTGGTAGATGCCATCTGGGCGGTCATCGAGCCCCTGATCCCCCCGGCTCCGAAGAACCACCCCTTGGGTTGTCACCGGCCGCGGGTCTCGGACCGGTTGTGCTTTTGGGGGATCCTCATCCGCCTGGTCACCGGCTGTTCGTGGGTGAGTGTCGAGGCGATCCTCGAGTACCAGGTATCCGATACCACGCTGCGAGCGCGCCGTGACGAGTGGGTCGTCGCCGGCGTGTTCGACGCCCTGCGCCGCCACGCCGTCCACGCCTATGACCGCATCATCGGTCTCGATCTCTCCGAAGTGGCACTCGACGGGTCCTTGCACAAGGCGCCCTGTGGCGGCGAAGGCACGGGCAAGAACCCCACGGACCGGGCAAAAATCGGCTGGAAGTGGTCGATCGCCACCGATGCGCACGGCATCCCGATCGGCTGGGCCCTCGACGGCGCCAACCGCAACGACGTCAAGATGCTCGACCCCACCCTCGACGACCTGGCTCAGGCGGGACTGCTCGAAGAGATCGAGACCCTGCACCTCGACCGTGGTTACGACTACCCCAAAGTCCGCGCCCAGCTGGCCGGTCGCGGCCTCGGCGATCTCAACATCCAGCTCCGCTCGAGGCCCGGCGTCGCCGACAAAGTGAAGCAGCCGATGCGACTCGGGCTGCGCTGGGTGGTCGAAGGGACCAATTCATGGCTCTCCAACTACGGCCAGCTCCGTCGCAACACCGATCGGCGAACCCGACACCGCCATGCTCAGCTCTGCCTGGTGGTCGCCCTGCTCATCACCGCCAAGCTCATCGACTGGCGCAACCGGTGGAGCCCGGACTCACGGCCTATCCGCTAGTCCCCTAAGCTTGTAATTAAACCTCCGCTTCAGCTCGGCGACGCTCCTCGATGATGAGATCGGTCGCCTCTGCGGCCACCGTACGCAGCTCGTCGAGCATCGCCCGTAGTCGCCTGTCGTTGGCGATCCACTCGCGATAGAGCTCGGCCTCCTCTGGACTGAGTCGACGGTTCACGGTCTTGCCGTCGACCTTCGCGGTCCACTGCAAGTACGGGCCATGGGGCTCGGGCGGATCACCGTGGCAGCGGCAGTTCGCCTTGCCGCAGTAGTTGTAACGCGGCGCCACGCTCCCCGAGCGGACGAAGCCGATGTCGGCGAGCGCCTCGAGCAGATCGTGGTAGCGGCGTTCGTAATCGTCCAGGGTCTTCTTCTTCGCTCGAGGCATCGAGCTCCATTCTCGCCGACGGGGGCCATCCACCTCCGGTGATCCGATAGTAGTCAATACTAACGGGTATGACGAAGCGAACCCACGCCGAGCAGGTGCACGAGCTCAAGTCCGTCCGAAGCCAGATCTACGGCACCTTCGTCAAGTGGTCCGATGCCCTTTTCGAACTCGCCGACGCGCTCTTGGACGCCTCGGGGGCCGTGGGATCGGTGCCCTCCCTCAGCTTGGAGCCGATCTTCCGGCGCTCCCACGGCAGCCTCTACAAGGCTCTCTCTTTGGGTGAGATCGACGAGGGGGCGCTGCGGGCCGCACTCGTGGCACATCGCCCGCGTGAGTGGCCGGCCGTCTTCGCCGTCGACGCCTCGACCTGGGAGCGCTGCGACGCCGAGTGCAGCCCCGAGCGGGGTTTCTACTACTCGGCGTCGAAGCACTCGGCCGGCCAGCCGATCGTGGCGGGCTGGAGCTATCAGTGGATCGCCCAGCTCAGCTTCGAGCCAAACAGTTGGACCGCGCCGCTCGACGCGCTGCGCATTGCGCCCGGAGCCGATGCCACCGAGGCGACGATCGCGCAGGTCAAAGCCCTGGTGGCACTGCTCCGAGAGGACCGAGCGGTCCCCCTCTTCGTCTTCGACGCCGGTTATGACCCCATCGCCCTCAGCCATGGGTTGGACGACACCGAGGCCCAGGTGCTGGTGCGCATCCGAGAGGACCGGGTCTTCTACGACGATCCGGCGGCGCGGCCCAATCGGCCGAAGGGCACCGGTGGGCGGCCTCCCCGCCACGGGCGCCGCATGAAGTGCTCGGAGGACAAGACGCACCGGCGACCCGACGCCGAGTACCGCACCGAGGACCCTCGCTACGGCAAGGTGCGCGTGCGCGCCTGGCACGGGCTCCACCCTCGCCTCATTGGTCGAGGGCGTTGGGCCAAGAGCGAGGGCGCACCACCAATCGTGCGCGGCAGCGTGATCCGCGTCGACGTCGAGCACCTTCCCAAACGCGACGGACGAGTGAAGAAGACGTTGTGGCTGTGGTGGTCGGGTCCGGGCGAGCCCGATCTCGACCTGTGCTTCCGGTCCTATCTGCACCGTTTCGATCTCGAGCACACCTTCCGATTCGCCAAGAACACTTTGGGCTGGACGGCGCCCTCGCTGTGCATGCCCGAACAGGCCGACCGCTGGACGTGGTTGATCGTGGCTGCCTACACCCAGTTGCGAATCGCACAAGGACTCGTCGACGACGTACGGCTGCCGTGGGAGCGTCCCTGCGAGCCGGCAAAACTGACCCCAGCGCGTGTGCGCAGAGGGTTTCGTCGACTTCGTGTAACTCTTGGGACTCCGGCCAGTGCACCGAAATCCGACACTCCGGGTCCCGGACGCCCCAAGGGCACCCAGAGAGGGCCGCGACCGCGCTATCCGGTGGTCAAGAAGGCCGCTTGACCGGATGGTGGGGGTTTAATTGCAAGCTAAGGGGCCGCGCGGATAGGTGACCATCCACCGGTCGTTGTGATGGCCCAGATTTGATTCTGGGTGCGTCCCAACCAACGACCAAGTGGAGGTCACCCCCATAATGCGCGCACTCGAGCCCGAAGTGGTAGATGCCATCTGGGCGGTCATCGAGCCCCTGATCCCCCCGGCTCCGAAGAACCACCCCTTGGGTTGTCACCGGCCGCGGGTCTCGGACCGGTTGTGCTTTTGGGGGATCCTCATCCGCCTGGTCACCGGCTGTTCGTGGGTGAGTGTCGAGGCGATCCTCGAGTACCAGGTATCCGATACCACGCTGCGAGCGCGCCGTGACGAGTGGGTCGTCGCCGGCGTGTTCGACGCCCTGCGCCGCCACGCCGTCCACGCCTATGACCGCATCATCGGTCTCGATCTCTCCGAAGTGGCACTCGACGGGTCCTTGCACAAGGCGCCCTGTGGCGGCGAAGGCACGGGCAAGAACCCCACGGACCGGGCAAAAATCGGCTGGAAGTGGTCGATCGCCACCGATGCGCACGGCATCCCGATCGGCTGGGCCCTCGACGGCGCCAACCGCAACGACGTCAAGATGCTCGACCCCACCCTCGACGACCTGGCTCAGGCGGGACTGCTCGAAGAGATCGAGACCCTGCACCTCGACCGTGGTTACGACTACCCCAAAGTCCGCGCCCAGCTGGCCGGTCGCGGCCTCGGCGATCTCAACATCCAGCTCCGCTCGAGGCCCGGCGTCGCCGACAAAGTGAAGCAGCCGATGCGACTCGGGCTGCGCTGGGTGGTCGAAGGGACCAATTCATGGCTCTCCAACTACGGCCAGCTCCGTCGCAACACCGATCGGCGAACCCGACACCGCCATGCTCAGCTCTGCCTGGTGGTCGCCCTGCTCATCACCGCCAAGCTCATCGACTGGCGCAACCGGTGGAGCCCGGACTCACGGCCTATCCGCTAGTCCCCTAAGCGTAGAAAGCGGAATTCTTCTTGGGCGAGCGGGCTGTTCAGATTGGACGGTTGTGCAGCGTCCCACCACGGACATAAACACGAGTGGACAGCCCAAAGCGGTGCCGTCAGTGGCTTAGAGACTCGCGGGCCTCCCGCATGGCGTAGTAGAGGAGAACATAGCCAGCTAACGGATCAGCCCACCACCAGCCCGCGAGGGCATTGAGTAGCAAGCCAACCAGAACCGCTGTGGCCAGGATGCCGTCGATCATCGTGATCCGACCCTCGGCTTGAAGCACCGGATTGTTCAATGCCTCCCCCGTCCTGGCCTTGCCGAGCGCCAGTCCGAACATGACGCCAGCAGTAACACCGGTCCAGACGATGCCCAACGGACTGTGGTGCGGACGGAAGCCGATGACCAAAACGACGGTGCTTTGGATCGCGAGATAGACGGCCAGGCAGATGAACGCGATACCGATGAATCGCATCGCCCGGTGCTGCCGCTCTTGGCTCACGTCTGCCAGTTCCCACAGGACGACGGTGGACAGCGCCGATCTCAATGAGGCTGTCCAAGCCGAAGCCCGCAAGAGCGACGGACCGGGCTTGCAAGGCGGCGAAGGCCAGCACGGCCACTCCAACGATGTTCCAGCCGAGCGTGGCGGCTTCCAGCCTGCGACCCCGGCTCAGAAGCCGAGCGTCGCGAGACGTATCGGCCATTCCCTCCATTCTTCTCAGTTTTCCAGGCGTCCATCACTGACTGGTGACCTCGGGGTCAGGCCATTGGCCGCCCGAATGGCTTGACCTTGGAGCTAAGTCCAAGGTTTAGGGTGCGAGGCATGGCAACAACTATCTCGGAGTTGGCCCGAAGCCTCGGGCTGCGGAGCGACACGTTGCGCTACTACGAGCGCGTGGGCCTCTTAGAACCAGTAGGTCGCAGTGAATCCGGTTACCGGCTTTACAACGAGGCGTCAGCCGACAGACTCCGCTTCATCAAAGGTCTCCAACGGATGGGTCTGCGCCTGGGCGACATCAAAGAGGTTTTGGACGTGCGGGACCGAGGGACGTGCCCCTGCGGTCACACCCAGGTCCTGGTGGAACAGCGACTCGTGGACGTGCAGGCCGAAATGGATCAGCTTGAAGCGGTTAGGGGTCAACTTCTCGTGCTCAAATCGCGTAACGCTGAGTGCATGGATGCCAATGTGACGGACTGGTCATGCGCAATAGATGTACTGAAAGGAGGTGGAACGTGAGAGCTTGCCCGCACTGCGGTTGTACCTGCGGGTGCAGTCCTTGCTGTTGCTGCGGAGGTCGCTAGACCTCTGAGCCGACGAGGAGCCGCCCGGGCGGCGCTTCGTCGTAGCAGTGGCGCTCCTTGACAGCCGATTTTTCTTCAGTTCCGACAAGAACTCGGACATGGTCTTCGAACTTCGTGACCAAGCGCTTCGTCAGGGTGCGACGATCTGCCGGGCTAGTCACTTCCGACTCGACGGCCCTCGACCACGCTCAACGTGTACGCCCACGCCGTGCCCGGCGGAGATCGGTCAGCCGCGGAGACTCTGTGGCAACGAGTCAATGCAGCTCGGGCCTCAGAGTCGATTCAGGAATCGCAGCGGCTTCGGGCGATGTGGCAAGGACCGCGACTTTCACGAGCTCGTCCGCATCGTCGCTGCTTCTACCATCTGAATGTCGGGCGGTTGAATCGCAAGTGGTCCACCGGCGACAGGAACCTGCCACACCATGGTCAAATACGGAGTGGGTCCAGTGGTTGAACCCGCCGTACACGGTGCGAACCCGGAGATCGAGAGAGGGACTGCCGGCGATCCAGTCTCGGGGACACAGAGCCCGGTGCGTTCGTGCCACTGGACGAGCGAGCCGTAGGGCATTGGCGGGTTATTGATGAATGAGTCGGGAAGCAAGTACATCGCAGCCGCAAGAACTTGCTGTCCTGAGGGTGTCATTGCGTAGACGAGCCCGTCGACGGCAGAGGGATCGAGGGTGCGGCCAGCGGCTTGATTCGCCGTCACAATGGTCGGGTTCACGTAGTAGACGACCGGGTAGTCCGTCGGACTGACCGGTTCGTACCCTGCAGCCTGTGCCGCCGCTGGTGACGAGTAGCGAGCCACTGCCTCGCTGGTGGCTTGGACGTACTGGGTGGCGTTGATCTGTTGGGAGAACGTCGGCTCCGGTGCGCAGCCTTGGGACGCCATGTGGATGTCGGCGGACCCATTGGCGCCGTGAGCCAACAGGTCCTGGGCCTCTGCAGCGGGCAACGCCGGACCGGTGTAGTGCCAGTTCGATTTGGTGGTGTTCAGTCCAGCCGCCGCGCTGGCGTCGGCCCCGTTCATGTTCATGTTGGTGCCCGGCCCGGCCATCACCATGTTCGGTGTGTCCTGAATGTCCAGCCCGGTCCTCGGCGTCCCGTTGTTGCCTCGAGTACAGGTGGCGGTCGTCGAAGTCGCGCCCCCCGAACCCGAGCTCGCCCCGGACATCCCGGTCATGCCGGACATGGCCGTGCTGGTCGACTCTTGGGCGGCCACCGGGTAGGCGGCGCTGAGGAAGAGCCCCGCCAGCAGGGCGACCAGGCTCCCCAGCACCAACACGGGATATCGAAAAAGCGCGGTCGAGAACGGCGAAAGCCAAGACGTTGCATCCGCCAGCACGGCCGGCACCATGGCCAGCGCCAGGAGCACGATCAGCGGGCCGGTATTGGGGTCGGTTCCCGAACCCGTAAAGATGCCGCCGAGACCCTGGCCGCTCACCCAGAAGAAGGTCGCCAACAATCCACCGGCAGCCAGGAACGGGGTCGGTCGGCGGAACATCAGCGGCCCGAACCCAATGACGAGGGATCCGATGGCCAGGAGCCAGGTGGTCCACACGCCGCCGCTGCCGAAATGGTTGCCGAAGCTGCTGAGAAAGTGGGAGTAGGCACTCGGCTCCCCCGATGACATGCCCGTGATCGCACTCGACACCGACGTCAGAGTCCGGTTGTTGGGGAGGAGGAACAGGACCGCCGCCAGCGACCAGTACCCGCACCACACCAGCGATGGAGTCACCGCTCCACCGATGCCCTGTCCGGCGGCCGAAGACGCGACGCCGAAGCTCAGTCCGGTCTCCTGGCCCTCATCGGAGGGAGCAGAACGCGGCCATGCCATGAGCCCGATCAGTCCGTACAGGAACACCGAGCCCGGGGCGCCGGTGAGGGCAGAGGCCGAGCCGGTGAAGATCAGGCCAAGCCCTTCTCCGAAGAACCAGACGCCGAAAGCCCAGAAGAACGACACGGCAAGGGCGGGTCGCACGGTCCGGCGGAACAACAACCCCAGTCCGATGGCTACCTGAATGAGCGCAAAGAAGGTGTTCCAGACCGCGACATGGGGTCCGACGAAGTTGCCCACATTGGTGATGATCCACCTGATGATGTCGGGCTGATTGTGGGCGTTGTTCAACAGGTAGGTCGTGGTGAAGTTGCTGCTGAACATGTAGGGCTGGAACTGCAGGCCGGCGTCGAGGAGCCAGAACAGCCCCAAGACGATTTGAAGGGCGCGCTGTGTCCGCACGAGGCGGAAGTCCCGACATCGGCTCGTGCCGGAAGCTTCGGTGGCGTCAAACATGCTTCGTGTCCCCCCAATCGATCCATCCAGGTCGGTCTTCTCGCACCACGCGGTACGGTGCCACTACGCCCCTAATGTCCGGCGAAGACGGTCGGAGGCCACTACGTGTTCGCTCCGCCTGGGATGTTCTGACCCACCAGCCAGCTGATGGAGCTCAGTGCGTCGGAGAGTGACCAATTGGGATTGGCTTGGCGCTCGAGGTTCTGCAGTCCGCCGGCGTTGAGCAGATTCGTCAGATTCTGACCAAGGCGTCCATTGAGATTGGGTGGATTCGAGTCGCTGAAGCGCTCGTGGCCGGCGGAGTCGATGAGGAAGTAGCCATCGGTGTGGTCGACGTCGTAGGTCAGCGGCGTACCGGTGTACCAGTCGATCTTGGCTGGCTGCTCCTCAGGGACGATCTGCACCGAGACGCCGAGGAACTTCCACAATGCATTGAGGTTGGCCGGGGTACCGGTGGCCAGGACCCAATCGGCACCGAATTCCTTGGAGTACGCAGCCAGACGAGCAGGGGTGTCGCGCCCGGGATCCACCGTGATCTCCATGAACACCACCTTGCTTCCCAAACCGTCCATTCGGACGTCGCGTTGCAGGGCGATGAACGCACCGGTGACGAGAGGGCATTCGTCCTGGCAGAGGGAGAGAAACGGGGCCATCACGATGTCCTTGCCGCGGTACGCAGCGAGTGAGGTCGGAGTCCCGGAACTCGAGATCAGCGGGATATTCGGTATGGCGCGGTTCACCACCAGGCCCTGGGAGGCCGACGGAGCCGGCGGATCGCCCGAGTTTCCACACGCGGCCAGCAGGGTTCCGAGAACGAAGAGCACGAGCAGTACCCCTGCCAGAGGTCGCCCCCGACGAATCCGCCTCGACCGAGGAATCACGGCCCAGACGAAGCAGTTGCAGATCTCGACTCGACTTCCCGCTCTGCATCCAGCTGTCGGTCGACTCGAACTGCTCTGCGCTCGTCCATGTGCATCCAACGCAAGGCGACGGGGATCATCGGCCACAGCATGAGGGTGTCGCCGACGACCCACATGATGTCGCCGCCCACGTGGAGGTCGGTGACGTACGAAGGCCCCCAGGTTCGATGCGTGGCGAAGTACGCCGGGAAGAGCTCACTGTGGGCACCGGTCAGAGACAGGCCCGTGAACGTGTCAATCGGGATGGCCAGGAACAAGTAGAAGAACTGCAGGGCAGGGTGGAGGCGATAGGCGTTGGGATCGCTCCCGAAGATCTGGCGCCAGAACAGGTATCCCACGACGAGAAACGCCAGGTGCTCGGCATTGTGGATGTTCTCGTGTTCGAGCGTGAGGTTGTACCAGCTCGTCAGATGGCTCACCGGAATGATCACGGCGTAGAGCACGAAGGCGGTGACGGGATGCCCGAAGAGCTTGGCGACCCGAGAGCGCAGCGCCTCAGTGACGACGATGTGTGCGGTGCCCGAGGTCGAGCGCCAGGCCAGGTCCAGGGGGGAGGCGATGGCAAAGAGGGGAGCAGCAACCATGATCAGGATGAGGTGCTGAATCATGTGGTCCCAGAAGAGTTCGCCGTCGTAGACACCGACGAAGCTGAAGATCGCCACGCCCGTGGTGCACAGCGCACCGAGCCAGGCGATCGTTTTGCCAACAGACCACGGGTGGCGAGGGTGCAGGGCGTTGTTGCGCTTGACGGCCCAGAGGTAGAGGACCAACGCCACCAGGATCATCGCCACCGGGACGAAGTCGAACTGCGTCGAAAAGAGTTGGTGGCCGGCGAGCGGCGGCAGGGACTCGTCGTCGAGGACTGCGATCACGAGGGCGAACGTACTACTACATAACGTAGTAGTACAACTACGGTGCGTAGTAGTAGAACGGGGTGCGTGATGAGGGATACCGCAGCGGCAACGGATCAGGAGGAACGCCCATGAGGCGGCTGGGCGAGCTGGAACGCCGCGTGATGGACGTCCTGTGGGATTCCGAGGCCCAACCGCTCACCGGTCGAGAGGTGGCGGATCAACTGCCCGACAGGGCCTACACCACGGTGCTGACGATCCTCGAGCGCTTGCGCCGGAAAAACCTGGTCGAGCGCAGCACAGACGGCCGGACCCATCGCTTCGCGGCGGCAGACACCCGTGAGGCCTACCGAGCCGAGTTGATGCTCGATGCCCTCGGTGAAGCGACGACCAACAGGGGCGCCGTGCTTGTCCGTTTTGCTGAGTCGGTGTCGCCCGACGAGGCGGAGATCCTCCGGCGAGCCCTGGACGAAGCTCCAGGGAACCCTACGGAGAAGAGCAAGTGAACCTCTTCGTTGCGGCGGGACTCCTCGCCGTTCTCTCCGTGGCGCTCCTCGGTCCCTTCTCGAAATGGCTCTCGCGCGCTGCATGGGTGTCGCAAGCCCCTCGTGCAGCGGTGCTCTGCTGGCAATCCATCGGACTCGGCGCTATCGCCGCCGGCATCGGAGCCGGACTCTCCGTGGCCGTAGCGCGCTATCGGCTCGGGTTCGCCGGCGGCGTCAGGGAGCTGGTTGGCGGCCTCTTCAGTGGCCACCCTCTGCAGGGCCTGGGCCTCTACGACGCACTCGCGCTGACGCTCGCGGCCGACCTCGGCATTGTGCTCGTCGTCATCTTCGGCTCGCTGATGGTCCGGACGGTCCGGTCGAGGGCTCGGCACCGCCGCCTTCTGGACCTTGTCGCACATCAATCGGCTGCCTACCCTGGGACCGACCTCATTTCGGACAGTCGGACGGTTGCCTACTGCGTGCCAGGCCTCCATCCGAGGATCGTGTTGAGCGAAGGGACCCTGCGGCTGCTGGGTCCGGGGGAAATAGCTGCGGTCATTGCGCATGAACGAGGCCATGTGCAAGAGCGTCACGGGCTCGTGATGCTCCCGATGCTCGGGCTGAAAAATCTGTTTCGGTGGATTCCCTACGCTCGCCTGGCACCCCGAGAGATCGCCACGCTCCTCGAGATGTCGGCTGACGACTATTCCGCTCGGCGCTATGACCCGCTGACACTTGCCGGGGCCCTCGTTGACATGGCGGCGTCTGGGTGCGCCCCGCGATGTGCGCTCTCGGCCGCCGGTTCGGATGTGCCCCGAAGGGTCAGCCGGTTGCTCTCGAGTTCGCGAAACTCCAAAGGAACCGCGTTGGTGTCTGGTCTCTTGGCGGGCACGGTGCTTGTTCTGCCTCTGGCAGTTGTGGCGTTGTCGGGATGATCGCCACGAGCTCGTAGTAGACCGCTCTACAACAGGGCTGAATTCAGTCGGATTCGGTGGACATTCCGAAGACGGGAGGCCAGCTCAGAGGACTTGGCGGCACACCATGGACGATCTCAAACACCTTGCCAAGGTGAGGGTCGCGGGTTCGAATCTCGTCTTCCGCTTTCGAGAAACAAGTGGCTCTCCAGCTGGGCCGATGTGATCGGCCTCCGAATTCAGCTCACCCTTTCTGCCCATCACCGCCCATCACTTGCCCATCACGGGACAAGGCCTCAGCGATGGATGCATGGGTTCGATTGGTCAACGACGGACGAACTCGTTAGGGCTCAGGGTCTACTGAGGGACCGATCCAGTCTCGGCAAGCGTCGCGCGCTGTACTCGCACCGTGCGGGTCGACCCATCAGCAATCATACGAGACCATGGCGCTCGCCGGCTCACATCTACACCCTCCTGCAATCGAAGCCGCAACGACTGTCGCAGTACTCCTCGATCAGTGATGGTGGGAAAAGCACCGGCTTATCTCAGTCCCCGGCTCGCCCGCACGAACGGCTCTAGCTTTCTTGGCAATCGATCTCGACGTCGCTCGTGACGTCGTTGGTCACGATCACCGGACCTGATGCCTGACACCCGCCAACGCCCCCTTTGAACTCGGGACTCCGTCCTTCGACGGTGTAGCGCCCGACGGGCAGGTGCGCTGAGAACCGGCCGTTGGCGGAGAGTTCGATGGTGGCGATGTTCCCGTTCGACCCATGGAACGTGACGGAGCCGCTGAGCGGTCGCGGCCCCGCCCCAACCGAACCACCGACAGCTTGGAGTGTGCCGTCAAGAGTTCCCTCGTCCGCAGGGGACGAACAGCCGGCGAACGATACCCCCGCACAGAGTGCCGCGAGTCCCGCGAGGAGGATCAGTGGAGCCCGACGAACGGCACTATTCGGTTTGGCCACACTGATCATTCGTTCCGGGCGACCTCGGGCCCCGTGATCCGATCGAGGATGGGGAACGTCGCGGCGATGATCGCCATCGACGCGGCCAGCCCTCCGATCACCGTTATCCAGTAGGAGAATCCCGGAAGGCTGAAGGCGAGCCCTACTTGCGAGTGCAGGTAGAGGGCGGCCGCCAGCAGTCCGACGACGATGGACACCGCAGCGACGATGACCAGGGGCAGCGCACTTTCCAACGTCACGACTCGGTGCAGGAGTTTTCGCGGGGCCCCCGCAAGTCTGAGCAGGCTGAATGGCCGCCTCCGCTCCGTCAAACCGGCCGCGACGTTCACGGCCAGGCTGCACGCAGCGATGATCAGGCTGGCCACGATGATCACGTCGGTCAAGGCCTGGATCATGGTCAGCAGGCGCGCCGTCGAGGGACCGAGTGCCTCCACGGTCACCGGTGTGCCCTGGAGCGGGAATGCGCGCTCGAGCTCGGTTCGCACCCGTTCGATCGCACTCGAAGACCCGTTCGTCGCGACGACGACCGCGCTCACGGGGATCGATGCGAGCTGCGCCGCCGACACGTTCCATGAGGGCCAGGTCGTGGTCGACGCGTTGGAGGTGTGCCCCAGGACCTTCGAGAGGAAGTATCCGACGGACGCCACGGTCGCCCTCGGTGTGCAGCGGCCGATGGCCGGAGTCTCGGCGAGTTCGTCACACGCGACGACCCCGAACGATCGCCCCTCTTGCGTCTGGTTGGGAGCCTGGTTGAGAGCCTCGTGGACCACCGCCACCCCTTGCACCCCCGGCGTCGCCCGCAGCTCGTTCAGGACCGAGGGAGGGACGGAAGCCACCACTGAGCTGGTGCAGTCGCTGGTCGTAAAGGTGCAGAAGGGGTCCGCCAGGGTACTCAGACTGGCGTTGGAGCTGCTCCCTCCGGTGACGTGCGTCACCGAGCTGAGGGCACCGATCGCCGCGCTGGCGACGAAGAGGGCAATGACGAGACCGCTGACAAAGCGGAAGGCAGCCTTGGGGTTGTCGAGGAGGTGACGACCGGCGATGAGCGTGGCTGGACGACTGGCTCTTTTGGCCATGATCCGGGAGCCAGCCGTTGTGAACCAAGGCCCGGCCAGAACAAGACCCACGATCAGCAGGACGAATCCAACGAGCAGCTCGAGGAGTTGCCTCCCGATGGCGCCGGGCTTTCCGGCCGCGTCGAAGTAGGCGAGGAAGGCAATACCTGCCAACAAGGGAACGATCCGGGCGATCCCCGGTGGACGCTTCCTGACCCGCCGGGTCACTCCGAGCGGAGAAATCTGTACTCGGCGCAGCGCGAGACGTGCGGAGATGACAGCGGCGATGGGGACTCCAACCACCGCGATGAGGACGTCGACGGTGTGCAGGGAGAGGTCACCCTGCGCCAACGGTGCCCCAGTGATCGGCACGTGGTACAGCAGTGGTCGGACAGCGAAGAAGAGTCCGAAACCGAGGGCGACTCCGGCGAGGGCGGCGATGACCGCTTCGACGGCCGAAATCGTCGAGATCTGTCGAGGAGTGGCGCCGACAAGACGCATGGAGGCGAAGCGCTCTTCGCGCCGGACCGCCGACAGTCGGCTCGCCGTTGCAATCAGGATCAGAATCGGAAGTACGAGCGCCACGGCCCCACCGACCATGATGAATTCCAGAACGGGGCCGCTCCCCACCACGCTCTGGCAGCCATAGCAATTCGCCAGGCTGCTGTGGACCGCCCCGATCTCGATCGCAGCCGGCTGTTTTGAGAGTTCGCCGACGCGGTGACCGATGACGACGATCAACGAGTTCGGCGACGGCAGTCCAGCGCTGCCAATGGTGCCCACCAACCGACCGGGGTAGCGATCACTTAGCTCGTCGGCGGGCTGGGACCGAAGCAGGCTCACCATTTCGGGCGACGCGAAGTATTGGCCCGGACCAGGAAGACGCGACATTCCGGGAGGGATGGGCGCGTCCGGCCCGGCCGCTGCGACGTCGATCTGGTCGATGAGCTGACCCCCGAACGAGTCGGTGCTCGGTTCCCACCACAGGCCGCTGGCGGCCGAGGCCGGCGGTGTCGGCTGCACCGCCGAGTTCAGCCAGGCACCCCGATCGCTCTGGGCGTGGAGACCGTTGATGCCAGCCAAGGCGGCCAGCAACAAGCCGACACCCAGGGCGACCGCAGCAGCGGTGACGAGGACCCGCAGGAAGGCTTCACGACCACTCCCCAACGTCAGCCTGAGGCCGAGGCGGATCATGCGCCGACCGCCACCGGGCTGGCGACCCGGCCGTCGCGCACGATCACCTCGCGGTCCGCGTAGGCGGCGACGCGGGGTTCGTGGGTGACGAGGACGACCGTGATCCCCTCCTCGCGGGCCACGCTGGTCATCAAGTTCATGACGAGCTCACCGGTCAGGGAGTCGAGTGAGCCGGTTGGCTCGTCTGCGAACAGCACGTCGGGCCGCGCGACCATGCCCCTGGCGAGGGCGACCCGCTGGGCCTGGCCTCCAGACATCTCGCCAGCGCGATTGCTTTCCAGCCCGTCGAGCTCGAGCCGGGCGAACCAGCTCCGCGCCCGGGCCACGGCCTGATGGCGGCGCATCCCGCCCAGAAGGAGTGGCAGGGCGACGTTCTCTTCGGCTGTGAGCTCCGGGACGAGCTGGCCGAACTGGAAGACGAAGCCGAAACGGTCTCGGCGGAGTCGACTTCGCTGCTCCTCGCGCAGCGCGTCGATGCGCTGCGCGTCGAAGATCACTCGGCCCGACGCTGGGACCAGGATCCCGGCGAGACAGTGAAGCAGAGTCGACTTGCCCGATCCGCTCGGGCCCATGACGGCCACGATTTCGCCTCGCTGCACGGACAGACTGGCGTCGCGCAGTGCCGGGGTCTCGCCGAAGGAGAGCACGAGGTCCTGTGCCTCGATGATGGTGCCCCCAGGCGGGATGAGGGCAGTACCGTTGGTCGTCTTCATGAGGCAACCTCCTTGGAGAGTGCGGTGAGGCGAGCGGTCGTGAGGTCGATCCAACGGAGGTCGGCCTCGAGGTGGAATAGACCGTGATCGGCGAGGAGCGAATCGATCAGGGTTCCTTTTTGTTTGAGGTCCGTGAGCTCGCGCATCCGGTGCAGGTGTTCAGCGCGCTGGGCGTCCAGGTACTCCTCGGCCCGGCGACCGAGCATTAGCGACAAGGCGACCTTCACGAAGAGATCGGTCTGCAGGTGGGGTTCGGCTGGGATGGGCTCGGAGAGCCACGCCTCGACTTCGTTCCGACCGGTCTCGGTGATGTTGTACCGCTTGCGATCGGGACCGGCTCCTGGCTCGGCGTCGCCGACGATCGCCCTCCCGTCTCTCGCCAGGCGCGAGAGCGTGGCGTACACCTGGCCGTAGGGAAGGGGCCGGCCACGCCCGAAGTAGGTGTCGTAATCGCGCTTCAGGTCGTAGCCGTGGCTCGGTTCGCGATCGAGGAGGCCGAGCAGGGCCATGGGAACACTCATACCGAGAGAATACTCTGAGTGTATATATCGAGTCAATAGCTTGTTTGACGTTCCTCCCGGGCACCCCAGTCGTTGACATAGCGAGGTCAACCTCTATAGGGTTGTCCTATGGAAATAGGACAAGCGGATAGCGACCGGGTCGGCGCTCAGATCTCACCGATTGAGTTCCGGCTCGACCCCGCTTCAGGAGTGCCGACCTATCTCCAACTCGTTCATCAGGTCGAGCACGCGCTGCGGCTCGGCTACCTCAAACCGGGTGACCAGCTGCCCAAGGTCAGGGATGTCGTCGCCTCGCTTGCCATCAACCCGAACACGGTGTCCAAGGCCTATCGAGAATTGGAAACCAAAGGACTCATCGTGGGGCGTCCGGGCCAGGGCACATTCATCTTGGCCACCCTCAGCCAGGTCGCGCTTCCCGAGCTGACTGGGCTTCGGCGATCCCTGCGGGGCTGGCTGGCCAAGGCGGACACGGCCGGGCTCGACGAGAGCGGCATTGCGGCACTCGTCGCAAGCGAGCTGCGGGATTTTTATGAGCGTCGCCGCGGGTCGCGCTCCGAGCGCGCCCGGCGGCGAAACGGAGGGTGTGGCATGAATATCATCGAGACTCACAGCCTCGGCAAGTCGTATGGAGCGACCAAAGCGCTCCACGACTGCAATCTCGCGATCCCCGAAGGGCACGTGGCCGCGCTGGTCGGGCCGAACGGTGCCGGAAAGTCGACATTGCTGAACCTCGCGGTCGGGCTGGCAGCGCCGACCAGCGGTGAGTTGACTGTTCTCGGCGGATACCGCGCTGGCTCATTGCCAGCACTCGACGGCATCGGCTTCGTCGCGCAGGACACGCCGCTGTACAAGAACCTCTCGGCCGCCGACATGCTGCATCTCACCCGCAATCTCAACCGGCATTTCGACCAGGCCTACGCTCAGGCCCGCTTGGCCGAGCTGGGCATCCCGCAGAAGCGCAAGGCGGGCAAGCTGTCGGGAGGGCAGCAGGCTCAACTCGCGCTGACATTGGCACTGGCCCGCCGTCCACGCCTCCTCGTGCTCGACGAGCCGGTGGCAATGCTCGACCCGATCGCCCGCCACGATTTCATGGCCACGGTGCTGACGGCGGCGGCCGACGACGGCGTGTCCGTACTCCTGTCCTCGCACGTGCTTGCCGAGCTCGAGCGGGTAGCCGATTACCTGATCATGATGTCCTTGGGCCGCATCCAGGTGGCGGGCGAGGTCGACGATCTGCTCGCCAGCCATCGCGTGCTAACCGGCCCTGCCGCCGAAGCCAGTCGATACGACGAACGGCCGGTTGTGCATGTCCGCGGCGGCGGTGCCCAGGCTCACCTGCTGGTTCGGTCCACCGCGGACGACCCGGTCCCACCGGGTTGGGAGGCGCATCCAGTCGGCCTCGAAGAGCTCGCTCTGGCATATCTGCGAGAGCCCGGCACCGCCGCCGCTCTGCCCGGCCCAGTCCGCAATTCGGATGCCCAGCCCTCGGAGGTGACGAGATGACTGCGTTGAGCACCATGTCCGCACCGACGCTCGTTACGAAGAATGCGGACCTGCGGCCGCTGCCCTGGCGACGCATGGCCTGGGTCACTTGGCGGCAGCACCGCACAGCACTGATCGGCGTGTTCGGGTTCGTCGGCGCAGCGGCTCTCTGTTTGCTGATTGTCGGGCTTCAGTTACACCACGCCTACGCCGCTGCGATTGCCTGCCATCCGGCGAACTCGGCAGCGTGCAATGCCACTGTCGCCAACTTCAATGGCGTCGGCAACTTTTTGTCCAATGGCGTTCTCTTCCTGGTCGTGCCGCCCCTGATCGGAGCGTTCGTCGGAGCGCCAGTGCTGGCCCGCGAGTTCGAAGCCGGCACCTTCCGCTACGCCTGGACCCAGGGCTTCGGGCGGTGGCGCTGGACGCTCGCCAAGTTGGTGGGCCTCGGAGCCGTTGTGGCTGTGACCAGCTGTGCCCTCAGCCTGCTGGCCTCGTGGTACTACCAGCCGTATTTCGCCTCGGGCAATCAGTCTTTGGCACTCACCACGTTCAATCCACTCAATCCCGGATTGTTCGAGCAGCGCGGCGTTGCGCTCGCCGCATGGACTCTTGCCGCTTTCGCCATCGGCGCTCTTGCCGGCGTGCTCATTCGCCGGGTCGTCCCTGCAATCGTGACCACTCTGGCCGTGTGCGGAGCACTTGCCTTCACTACGGGGGGGTGGCTACGCATGCACTACCTGACTCCGCTGGTCACCAAGGGCCTCAATGTGCCGAGTGCAGCGCGAATCGTGAGCCAATGGGGAAGCAGGGGCGGCCGGGTCGTTTTCACCGGTCCACCTACGTATCCCATCTACCAGCAGTACTGCCCCGCTCAGGCCGGCCTGGGCAAAGGCGGAGGGTCGGGGACGGGGAATCCGCTGCAGTGCCTGACCCAGCACGGCTTCACTTTCTGGACCAGCTACCAGCCGGCGAGCCGGTTCTGGGCGTTCCAGTGGATCGAAGGCGGCTGGCTTCTCGCGCTGTCGGTCGTGCTCATCGGCGTGACCGTCTGGCTCGTCCGTCGCCGCGTAGTCTGAAGTTTACTGTCCGCCGCACACCTGCCCCCGTATGCGCAAACGTCACAGTGTCAACGGGTCGCCCATCTCAATCCTCGCTGCCGGAAGGGGGCGCACCAAGCGGCAGATGACGCTGCCAAAATCGGCCTCGTAGTAGACCGCTCTACAACAGGGTCGAATTCGAGCGGATTCAGAGGACGATCCGTAGACGAGGGCCCAGCTCAGCGGACTCGTCCGCACACCGTGGACGAACTCAAACACCTTGCCAAGGTGAGGGTCGCGGGTTCGAATCCCGTCTGCCGCTCCATCGTAGCAGGTCAGGAGCGGTTTTTCAACTCACGGCGGGAGCTGGCAGCGGTCCGCTTGTCGCATCGCATCGACGTTCTCAAATTCGTCTGCGCGCGCCAGTTCGGCTCATGGCACTGATCTGATAACATAGCGTAGACGCTATGTTATGGTTAGGTTTAACTTGAACCAGAAGTTGGTGAGTGGTTCTCGGGTTTGCCCGTCGAGGACGCAGATTGCGGGCAATTCCACATTGACCGACTCGCTGAGTTCGGTGCCACACTCGATGAACCCCACACTCGACAACTGGACGGCAAGCTTCGAGAACTTCCGTTCTATCTGTCGGGCCGGCCGACACGGATCACATATTGGATTGCATCAGGCCGGAGGTTCATCCTCCTCACTGTGTTCATGAAGGCCCAACGGCAATAGCCCAAAGAGATTCAACGAGCTAAGCAGGCGATGGAACGGTGTGCCGCCGAGGCGCATACGACAGACGAGGAATAGGAATTATGGCCAAGCGAACGAGTTGGGACGATATCAAGGCCGAGCGGCCTCTTGGTGAGGAAAGTCGTGCCACTTACGAAGATGAGGCACGGATCAGTGCATTTCGGGCTCTTGTGTACCGACTGCGCATAGAGGCAAGGCTGACTCAGGCCGATCTGGCGCATCGAATGGGTACCACGCAGTCAGCGATCGCTCGGATGGAGGGAGGGGGGACGCGTCCAACGCTCGAAACACTCGAGAAGCTTGCGGTAGCTGTAGGCGGAGAACTCGTGGTAGGTGTTGGTGAGAATCTCTCTGAGAATCGCAGTATTGCCAAACTCGTGCGTAACGGTCATGCCGTGATCCGCCACGCCAACTAGACCTTCAGAGTCGTGTTCGTCGTTCATGGAACGAAGAAGTTTCTCGAGCGCGTAAAGCGACCGGTGGGCGACACCGGATGTCCCACAACTGCCTTGGGAAATTGGTATGCGACGGCAGTGTTCTGGAAACCTCAGGCGGCGGTTTTCGTCAACGAACGGACGCTGATGCCGATCGTTGTGCCACTCGCCCCTGCCACCAGTGTGACCGATCGATTTCCCGGTCACGCATCAGCAGTGTTTGCGGCGTTAGGTCTCGACCGATCATTTATCGACTCAGAGATCCCCGAGATGTCCGACTGCCGGCTGGCGAAGACTGAAAGTCGAAGCCTTCTTGGGAGCATGAACGAATTCGTGGGCCTCGGCAAGGCGTTCAGCGACCACGGCCGCTGCTACGACTCCGTAGAGCTCTCACTCGAATTGGCAAAAGTGCCCTGTGGGCCCTTGTACGGGAGTCACGTCAGTCCCGACGATGAACTACGGGCTTTCGTCGCCGCTTTGAAGGACTGACCGGTCGCTGTCCACGAGCCCAACGGTCGCTGAACACGGCATTCCCGTACTGAATATTGAGTCCCTGCGATGGTCGAAGGCTCGCCAATAGTCGAGCGCTCTATTGAAGGGACCTTTGTCCGTAGTTGTGCCCCCACTCGACGTCGCACGATAGAGGTCACAAGCGTGTTGATGACACTGGAGGTTTGAGGATGAAGGCGCTCGTGTACGAGGGATCCGGCCGCAAGAGCTGGAGCGAGGTAGCGGACCCGACGATCGAGCACGACGGCGACGTCATCGTGCGAGTCGATGCCACGACGATCTGCGGTACGGATCTCCACATTTTGAATGGCGATGTTCCCGAAACTACACCGGGGCGAGTCCTCGGGCACGAAGCCGTGGGCACCGTTGTCGAAGTAGGACCTGGGGTAAAGACGCGGGAGGTTGGTCAGCGCGTATTGGTCTCCTGCATCTCAGCCTGCGGCTTTTGCCGCTTCTGCCGGGAGGGCCACTACGGCCAGTGCGTGGGCGGCGGCGGGTGGATTCTCGGCCATCTCATCGACGGGACCCAGGCGGAGCTGGTGCGGGTGCCCTTCGCCGATACGTCGACCTACCTCGTGCCCGCAGGGGTGGCGGACGAGGACGTCTTGATGCTGGCTGACATCCTCCCGACGTCCTACGAGGTCGGGGTGCTGAACGGTCGGGTCCGGCCCGGCGACACCGTGGCCGTCGTCGGCGCGGGACCGATCGGGCTCGCCGCCGTCATGGGCGCGCACCTCTTCTCGCCGACCCACGTCGTGGCCATCGACCTCGCCGAAGCCCGACTGGACGCGGCCAAGCGTTTTGGAGCCGATGTGACCGTCAACAACGGATCGGACGACGCCGTGGTGGTCGTGCGGGGCCTGACGGACGGCCTCGGCGCCGACGTGGCCATCGAGGCCGTGGGCGTGCCCGAGAGCTTCGAGTTGTGCACCGAGCTTGTCCGGCCGGGCGGCCACGTGGCCAACATCGGTGTGCACGGGAAGCCGGCGACGCTGCATCTCGAATCCCTGTGGATCCGTGACGTCACAGTCACCACGGGACTAGTCGACACCTCGACGACGCCGACTCTGCTCCGGCTCCTGGCCTCTGGGCAGTTGGACGGCGGCCAGTTCGTCACCCACCATTTCGAGCTGGGCCGGATGCTCGAGGCATACGAGGCCTTCGGACATGCGTCGGAGACGGGAGCGCTGAAGGTCGTGATCGCAAGGTAGCGCGACGTCGAGTCGAGCACCTGATGGCGAGTGTCGATGGCGGTAATGGGGCGGGGACTCACAGAAGGAGCGAGCGCACTTCCGATGCAATCTGCAGATCCTCTCTTGCTCGGACGACGAAGACCCTGACGCGAGAACGTGCGCCTGTAATCTCTGCGTCCGGCGATGCCGAACAATTCGCCTCGTGGTCGAGCGAGAGACCAAGAAAGCCCATGTTCGACAGCGTGTCGGCCCGCAGGTCGGCCGCGTTCTCTCCGACTCCTCCGGTAAAGGTCACGGCGTCGAGGCCGCCCAGGGCGCTCGCCATCGCCGCGATGCCCGCCCGGAGCCGGTGCACGTACACGTCGAGCGCGAGCCTGGCCGCGGTGTGACCCTCGGCCACCATCGCTTCGATCTCGGCCATGTCCGACGTGCCCGTCAGGGCATAGACACCAGATTCGTGCTCGAGCGCATGGGAGATCTCGGCAACGGTGATTCCCTGCTCCTGGGCAAGCCAGACGATCAGACCGGGGTCAACCGTGCCCGACCGCGTGGCCATGACGAGCCCCTCCAGTGGGGTGAAGCCCATCGTGGTGTCGACCGAGCGGCCCTCGGCGACGGCAGCCAGGGAGGCGCCCGCGCCCAGGTGGCAGGTGACCAGGCGGACCCCCGCGCCGGAGTGACCCATCAGCTCTATCGTCCGCCGCCACGCGTAGCCGTGGCTCAGGCCGTGGAAGCCGAAGCGGCGCACTCCCCAACGGGCCCTCCATTCAAGAGGGACAGCGTACGTGGCGGCCGCCTCGGGGAGCCCGGCGTGGAAGGCCGTATCGAAGCACCCCACCGCCGGCACCTCGCCCAAGACTTCGCCCACGATTTCCGCGGCCCGGAGGCAGGAGGTCTGATGAAGGGGCGCAAGTGGAACGAGTCCCCGAAGGATCTCCGTGGTTGAGTGGTCGAGCAGGGCTGGGCCGGCGAAGCGTGTCCCGCCGTGCACGATGCGGTGACCGACCGCATCGATCGAGTCGGAGCTCTCCGCGACGAATCGCCGCAGCGCCATCGGATCGAAAGCTCCGCCGACAGCCGGCAGGCTCTGATCTTGCAGCAGATTGTCGTCGGCGTTGAGGACACACAGCTTGAGGCTGGAGGAGCCCGCGTTGACGATCAGCAGGTTCATGGGGCGTCATCGCTCCACACCCAGTCCGTGATCTCAGGTGGGTCCTCCCCGTGCTTACGGGTGTAGGCGCGGGCTCGCAGTCGTGCGTCTTGCATCTCCTGACGCAGACCCGTCGCCCGCTCCCCGAGGCCGGGAACGCGGTCGATAACGTCCATGACTAAGTGAAAGCGGTCGAGGTCGTTGAGCATCGTCATGTCGAAGGGAGTCGTGGTGGTTCCCTCCTCTCGGTAACCGCGCACGTGCAAGTTGGCATGGTTGGTGCGGCGGTAAGTGAGGCGGTGGATCAGCCAGGGATAGCCGTGGTAGGCGAAGATGACCGGCCGGTCCGTCGTGAAGAGCTCGTCGAACTCCCAGTCGGAGAGGCCGTGCGGGTGCGCGCCCTGGTCGCAGAGACGCAAGAGGTCGACCACGTTGACGACCCGCACCCGCAAGGATGGGAGGTGCCGTCGGAGCAGCTGGGCGGCGGCGAGCGTCTCGAGCGTCGGCACGTCCCCAGCGCAGGCCAGCACCACGTCGGGCAGGACGTCGGTGTCGTTGCTCGCCCACTCGAAGATGCCGAGCCCTCTGGTGCAGTGCGCCACCGCATCATCCATGGACAGGTACGTGAGGGCCGGCTGCTTGCCGACCACGATCAAATTGACGTAGTCCCGGCTTCTAAAGCAGTGGTTGGCGACCGAGAGCAGGGTATTGGCGTCGGGGGGGAGGTAAATGCGCACGCGATCCGAGTTCTTGTTGACCAAATGGTCGATGAACCCGGTGTCCTGGTGCGAGAACCCGTTGTGGTCCTGGCGCCAGACGTGGCTCGTGAGGAGGTAGTTCAGCGAGGCGATCGGACGGCGCCAAGGGATACCCTGGCAGGTCTTGAGCCACTTGGCGTGCTGGTTGAGCATGGAGTCGACGATCGGGACGAACGCTTCGTAGCAGTTGAAGAGACCGTGGCGGCCGGTGAGGAGGTAGCCCTCCAACCATCCCTCGCAGAGGTGCTCACTTAGGACCTCCATGACCCGACCCTGTGGAGCGAGGTGCTCGTCGGTCGGGTGCACGTCGGCCTCCCAGACGCGCTCCGTGGCCTCGAACACGGCGCCGAGTCGGTTCGAAACGGTTTCGTCCGGTCCCACCAAGCGGAACGTGGTGGGGTTCGCCCTGATGACGTCGCGGAGCAGTTCTCCGAGCACCCTCGTCGGTTCCACCCAGGCCGTGCCCGGCCGGTCCACGGCCACCGCATAGTCAGTGAAGTCCGGCACGTCGAGATCCTTGAGCAAGAGTCCGCCGTTAGCGTGGGGGTTGGCGCCCATCCGGCGCGTGCCCGACGGTGCGAGTGCAGCCAGCTCGGGTCGGAGGCACCCGACGTCGTCGAAGAGCTCCTCGGACCGGTAGCTGCGCAGCCAGTCCTCGAGGATGGCCAGATGCTCGGGGTTCGTGTGGACGTCGCCGACGGGCACCTGGTGCGAACGGAATGTGCCCTCGACCGGCAGGCCATCGACGAATTTGGGCCCCGTCCAGCCTTTCGGCGTCCGCAAGACGATCATGGGCCACACCGGACGTTCGCTCGTGGAGCGGCTGCGGGCCGCTGTCTGGATGTCCGCGATCTCGTCGAGGGCTCGATCGAGCGCCGCGGCCAGCTGCTCGTGCACGTCGAAGGGGTCATCACCGGCGACGAAGATCGGGCGATGGCCGTAGCCCTCGAGCAGCCACCGCAGCTCGTCGTCGCCTATCCGGGCCAGTACGGTCGGGTTGGCGATCTTGTACCCGTTGAGATGGAGGATGGGGAGGACCGCGCCGTCCCCGACCGGATCGAGGAACTTGTTGGAGTGCCAGGATGCCGCCAGCGGCGCCGTCTCGGCCTCCCCGTCCCCGATGACACAGGCCACGATGAGCTCCGGATTGTCCAAGGCCGCGCCGTAGGCGTGCACGAGCGAGTAGCCCAGCTCTCCTCCCTCGTGGATAGACCCCGGGGTGCCGGGGGACACGTGGCTGGGGATCCCGCCCGGGAAGGAGAACCGCCGGAAGAGCCGCCGGAGGCCATCCTCGTCCTGCGTGATGTGGGGGTAGAACTCGCTGTAAGTCCCCTCGAGATACGTGTTGGCGACGATGCCAGGTCCTCCGTGCCCCGGTCCGGTGACGTAGATCATGTCGAGGTCTCGCGCCACGATGACACGGTTGAGGTGGGCGTAGATCAGGTTGAGCCCCGGCGTCGTGCCGAAATGGCCCATCAAACGTGGCTTGGTGTGCTCGGCCCGCAGCGGTTCTCGCAATAGCGGGTTGTCGAGGAGGTAGATCTGGCCGACCGAGCAGTAGTTGGCCGCCCGCCAGTAGGCGTCGACGGAGCGGAGATCGTGAGCTCCCAATACAGCCCCAGTTTCCTCATATCCAGGTCGGCGCGTCGATCGCCCTCCGACCAGCGCGGGCCCGGGCGTCATTGGGGACCCCCGAGGACGATCTCGGCGACCGGCGTGGCCACGGCTGCCAGCTCGCCGACCAGCCACACGAGCAGGTCGTCGACGGTGATGATCCCGGCTATGGCGGACTCTTCGAGCACGGGAAGCCGACGCACGCCGGCTTGACGCAGGACGCCGAACGCATCGAGGAGGTCGTCGGAGCCCTGAAGGGTGATCGGCGTTTGCGTCATGACATCCTCGACATGCTGGTCCGGTCCGAGCCCTCGGGCGGCTCCTCGCAACGCGAGGTCCCGGTCGGTCACGATCCCGACGAGCTCATCCCCGCCCAGCACGAGAACCGCTCCGACCCCATGCTCTTCCATGAGGCCCGCCGCCTCTTGGAGCGTGCACTGCGGTGGCACCGTCACCGGTGCCTTACGAAGACACTCCCTCACCAACATGACCAGACCTCCTTCGTTGAAAGCTCTGCGGCTCGTTCACTGTCAGGTAACGTCGCTGATCGTCAACTGCGCGGCGATATTCTCGAGCAGACGGCGGCGCTCCAGAAGTGCATTACGGAAGGCGACATTGTCGGTGTCGGCAATCTCCGAGCTGAGATCACCGACCACCGAGCGCAGGACGGAGGCAAGCTCCTCGGCGCCGTCCTGGCCGAGATGCAGGCTCCTCGGTTGCTCGCCCGTTTGCTCGGGTGATTCGGCACCCGGCTCTCTCTGCTCACCCCGGAGGTCGGGTTCGACTGCGCGACCCGTCACCTTGAACGGGATGATCTCGAACACGCGGACGCCCGGTAGGGTCACGATGGGGGTCGGCAGGTTGGCGCCGAGCCGGGCCACCTCTTCATAAGGGACCGCTCGGGCGACACCCTCGACCACGACACTCCAACCGGCGCGCCGAGACGGCGCAGCTTGGTCGGTCTCGAAGGTCACGGCCGCGCCATCGAGGTGGAAGGCGGCCCAGCCCGTCCCGAGCCGGATCACGATCCCGCCCTCGACCACCGTGAAGTTCACCGGGATGACATGGGGCGAGCGAGTCCCGTTGATCGCGACTCGTCCGATCCCTGACGCCGCCGCCGCACGCGTTAGACGTCGCCGGCACGCGTCTTCATCGAGCACGGCCGAGCCTCGTGTGTCGAGCGTCACTGTGCTACCCCTTCGGACCGCTCTCCGTGGTTGACGGTTCGGCGGAGCAAACTCACCGATCTTTGCCTAACGCTCTCGGTTGTGAGTTGCTCCAGCGTGAAGGGTTCGGTGCGTCTGCTCGCGCCGAGCTTGTGCCACATGTCGCCTTCCCAGACCGTCACGCGTCGCCAGGGCACGTCGACTTCGAGCTGGATGTAGGGGTTCCGGTCGACCCGAGGGGGAACGACGACAGGTCCTTCGAGTGACATCCACAAGGTCAACCTCTGGCCGTGATGGCTTGCCGCGGGATGCTCCTCGATGAGGCCGCCGCCGCCGTGGGTGTTGAGCCGCTCGGCGATTTCCCCGAAGGCAGGCCGCACGACCCGTTCGAACGTGCAGCCTGCCGCATGGGCAAAGTGATGCTGCGCCAGGACGGCGGCCCGCGCGTGGGCGGCTTGCTGCTCTTCCTGACGGGCATAGGTCGCCAAGAGATCGTCAACGGCACTGAGGCTTCCATCGTCGCCCGCGCCACGAACCGCGGTCAGTGGCAATAGCCGGCCAGGGTGCAGGCGGGAAGAGTTCGTGTCGCAGTGCGAGCGCATCATGCGTCAGCGCACCACCATCGTGGTGCAGGTCGCGTGATGCAGAACATACTCGGACACGGAGCCCAAGAGGAGGCCGGTCAACTTGCAGTGACCACGGGTGCCCACCACCAGCGCCGCGGCTCCCTTGCTCAGTCGAGCGAGCGCTGGCCCCGGGGCATCGAGCACGGCCTCGCCCTTGACGACGACGCTGGGCTCGAGCTCTTCGGCTTGGCGGAGAGCGTCGGAAACGATGGCCTCGGCCGATTCCTGGAAGAGGCCCATCGGTACGACGAGGCCCCCTGCGGCGCCCATCTCGTGGTACGCACTCACCACATGGAGCAGGGCGCCCCACCGGGCCGCCTCCTTCACTGCGAACTCGACGGCACGGGTGGCGCACGCCGAGCCGTCGACGCCCACGACGATTCGAAGTTCGTCGACGCCTTCTGCGTGTGGGTCAATCGGTTCCACTTCCACTCCTCAGGCTCGGTCTCAGGTCTCGCCCCCATCGTCCTCGCATTCCACCCCGTCAGCGTAGGGAAGAAGGTCCCAAGCACCAGGGACGGCAGTCCCGGATTTGGCTGGGCTGAGATGTCTACAGGCCTTGGGGCTGGGGTCAAAAGCCCGTCGGGTACCAATAGGTCGGCGGAGAGCGCGAATGTGACGATGGTCCCCTATGCGGGATCGCCATTGGAGTCCATTCTTCGAGAAGTCCGAGTACACCGAAGAGGTGAAGCAGATGCCTGCACATGACCGAACCCACCAGAGCACCCGACCGGCCGACGCTCTCGATGTGATGACGCGCCTGAACTCGATGCTGGACCACTGGCGGGCTCATGTCGACGAATTCCTGGTCCAACTTGATCTCGCCCACATGGAGATCAGGGACGCGCTGACGAATTCGCTGGAGTCTGCAGGCGAGCTCGAGACACGTCTTGAGAAGCGGGTCAACGACTTTCGTCACTCCCTGGCACAGCAGCGAGAGGCGGCTACGGGCATCAAGCAGGATGTCTCCCGCGCCGCGGCGGCCGCTCGGAAGCACGCGGGAGTGGGCGGCTCTGAGCGCACGTCGTCCGGGCGCGCCGCCCGTGGAGGACCGGACCATAGTCCCTCCGATTAGGACCTTGGTCCCTACGCGCACGGTCTCGTCGCGCCGCAGAATCGGAGCATGACTACGGAGACCCAGAGCACGGCGCAAGCGGGGGCCATGGGACGGCGAGTGGCCCGGCGGCGAGCGGAGCTCGGTCTGACCGTCGAGGAACTCGCGGGCAAGACGGGCATCGACCCTGGCTATCTGCGCTATTTCGAGGACAACGCGGTCGCCCGTCTGAGCGCGGGTTCGACCCTGCTCCTGGCCCAAGCTCTCGAGACCACGCCGGCGACCCTGAGCGGACGGGCCGTGTGGTCAACCGGACGTGGGCGTGCGGGACCTCACCCACAGCTCCAGCCGCTCACGCCCGAGCAGTGTGAGGCGCACCTGGGTGCCGGCGGCGTCGGCCGCATCGTCTTCTGCACCGATCGAGGGCCGGTCGCTCTTCCCGTGAATTACGAGTACAGCAACCGCAACGTCGTGATCAGCACTGATATCGCCAAGGCCGCCGTTCTGGAGTTCCAGCACACCGTGAGCTTCGAGATCGACAGGACCGACGACGTCATGAGCGAAGGTTGGAGCGTGCTGGTGACGGGGTCCGCTCGTCGGGTTGATGACCCCGACGAGATCCTTGCGCTGTCGTCGCTGGACCTCGAGAGTTGGGCTGGCGGCCACCGACACGCCCTGGTCGCCATCAGCCCGAATCAGATCACCGGACGCGTGATCGTTCACCCCGTCGTCTCCGCTGAATGACCACCTCAGGATGCCTGCGTCACACGGGCACGGACCAGCTCAACCGGGTGCCTTCGCCCTCGACGGAGGAGATCTCGAAGCTCCCGCTCAACTTCTCCGCCCGGTTGCGCAGATTCGTCAGGCCATGGCCCGCGGCGCCCGCGTGATCGACCTCGAAGCCGCTGCCGTTGTCGATGACTTCGACGAGGACGACATCGTCGCCGACACTGAGCTCGACGCTGCAGCGAGACGCCCGGGCGTGCTTGGCCGCGTTGGTCAATGCCTCGCGGACGACGGCGAGGATGTGGTCGGCGACGTGCTGGGGAACCACGTTGTCCACCGGACCCGCGAAACGTATCTTGGGACGGGTCCCGAGAGTCGGCGTGAGCTCGTCGGCCAAATGGACCAAGGCAGAGCGCAGGCCGCCCGGCAGCGGCGTTTCGCCCAGCTCGAAAATGGCGGTCCTGATGTCGGTGATCGTGGAGTCGAGGTCATCGACCGCACTCTCCACGCGTTCGTGTACCCGCGGGAGGTCGTCGAGACGCACCGCGCCCGAAAGGCTCATGCCGACCGCGTAGATCCGTTGGATCACCCGGTCGTGCAGATCACGAGCAATACGGTTCCGGTCATCGAGGACACTGAGCGCCCGCACCCGATCGTACAATCGATGGTTCTGAATCGCAACTCCAGTTGCCAGGGCGAGCGCCTCTGCCAGCGCCTCGTCCTCGTCACTAAATCGTTCGGCACCGATCTTGTCGGTGAGATACAGGTTGCCGAAGACCTCGTCTCGAACCTTCAGCGGGACACCGAGAAAGGAGGTCATCGGCGGATGGTTCGGGGGAACCCCGTAACTGTCGGGGTGCTGGCTGATCCGATCCACGCGCAACGGCTTGGGATCGGTGATCAGAAGCCCGAGGACGCCACGACCGGTCGGACGGGCGCCGATGGCGCGCTCCTCCTCCTCGTCCAGCCCCACGGTCATGAACTGTTCGAGGCCGGTGCGCGATTCGTTGAGCACGCCCAGAGCGCCATAGCGGGCGTCGACCAGCGAACGGGCTTCGGTGATCGAGGTTCTGAGCAATTGGGGCAGCTGGACGTCACTCGTGAGTACAAGAACCGCCGCCATCAGTCGCTGAAGCTTCTCGGGATCGTTCACCCTGGTGTACGGCACGCCACGAGCATAACGACGGATCGCAGCAGCTCTCGGCGCGTATCAGGGGGCGCCGTCGAGGTGCGTGGCGCTGGCACAATGGTCCGATGAGGATCCGCGTCTTTCTCCTCGACGACCACGAGCTCGTGCGTGAGGGCGTCCGGAGCCTTCTTGAGAGCGATCCGGACATCGAGGTGGTGGGTGAGGCCACGACCGCCGCGGAGGCATTGACGCGCATACCGCTGGCAAATCCGGACGTTGCGATCCTGGACGTCCGGCTCGAGGACGGCACCGGTATCGAGGTCTGCCGCGAACTGCGTTCGGCCGACCCCGACCTCACCTGTCTGATGCTGACAAGCTTCGCTGACGACGATGCCCTCTACGCAAGCGTGATGGCCGGTGCCGCCGGGTACGTCCTCAAGCAGATCAAGGCCCGAGACCTCATTGAAGACGTCAAAAAGGTCGCGTGCGGTGAGTCGCTCATGGACCCGAGAGCGGTGGCGCGTGTGGTCGAAAGGATCTCGAACCCGCCGACGACGGATGCTCCCATGGATTCCCTCTCGCCCCAGGAGCGGCGCATCCTCGAACACATCTCCGAGGGAATGACAAACAAACAGATCGCGGAATCCATGTTCCTGGCCGAGCACACAGTCAAGAACTACGTTACCGGGCTGCTGCGCAAACTCAAGATGTCCAGCCGCACGGAGGCCGCTATCTACGCGACGAAGCGAAAGGCCGAGGGGTCCGAGTCCAACGCGCCCTGACTGGCGTCTCGCGAAGGGCCACGTGAAGAAGGCCGCCGCCACGACCCACCGCTATTGGCACCGCGGCTCGGCCATCGACGCCTCGCTCGCCTCAACGAAGGCAGCCGCCGGCTTGCCTTGAGCGTCCTTGGAAGCATGCGGTGGCGCGTGCTCGCTTTCAGCGAGGGTGCTGGCCTGATCGTGGACGTCGACGGAACCATCCGCGTCCACTTCGGGAGGCATTTTGGTTCTAGTGCTCTGACGTGGCGCGTCAAGATCGACCCCATCGTGCGCAAGCACCGTCTCGATTCTCTGCCGTTCGGCTCTCGGGTAGGTGAAGCTGGTGGCATGCGCGTCGATCCCGCGCTCGGTGCACAGCGCGATCAGGGCACGGTCGTAGGCGATTTCGGCGGCGAGGGCGGTATAGGCCGAGCCTGCTCCGGAGGGCGACACTACATGCAGCTCTTCTCGACACAGGACGGCGTACTCGATCAAGTCGGAGCCCCCAAGAGCGCTCGCCCAATCGTCGAGGGAACTCGAGAGGATATCGACGTACATGCTCATGCTGGCCAGTGTGCGCTTCGAAATGGGTGGGGGACATAGGGACGTTCTTCCCATTAGGGCCAGCGCGGTGCCGTTGAGGGACCTTGGTCCCCCCTAAGCGCCATGACGATCGTCCCTATCGATCTGGGCCGAGGATCCGTAGCCTTCGAATTAATCGCGGCCTGCCCAGGCGGGCCCGGAGAAAGGACGGTCATGACGAGCACAGACACCGAAGGCACAGGTAAAAGGATCGTGGTCGGGCATCGACGGTTCTGTCGCCTCGATCAGCGCCTTGCGGTGGGCCGCCGGGTACGCATCCTTGATCGGAGCGACCGTCGAGGTCATCGTCTGGGACTGATACAAGAGCCCCGGGTGGTACACCGCGATCCTGGCTGGCCTCGATCCGGAAGGCGACGCGGAACACGTCCTCGAGAGGGCATTGATGGACACGGCGGGACCTTCCTCCCAGCCGGAGCCCGACTAACTGGGGACGTTGTCCCCTATCGAAGAGGACCTTCGCGTCGGTCCCTAAATGGCCCGGGAATTTGATGATTGATGCAGGCCACCTCGCAGGGAGGGGTCATGAAAAAGGAGACACCTCGATGCGACGCAGAGTTTTTGACATGTTGGTGAGCATAGGCGGCGTGCTTATGGTCGTCGTGCTGGTCGTTGCCGGGGCGCTGCTCTTGGTCGGTTACAGTTTCGCCAACAACAACGTGCACAACCAGCTGGCCGAGCAGCAGATCGTGTTCCCGTCCAAGGCGGCTTTCACACATCCGAAGGCAGGGTCCGAGATCACTCCGTCGATGATCCCCTCGGTGAGTCAGTATGCAGGCCAGCAGCTGACGACCGGAGCCCAGGCGCAGGTGTACGCCGACGACTTCATTGCCGTGCACCTCCAGGAGATTGGTGGCGGCAAGACCTACGCTCAGCTGAGCACAGCCGCTATGAATCTCCCCAAGGGTTCAGCGGCATACACTGCAGCCGAGGCCAAGGTCCAGACCGTTTTCCAGGGGACCACCCTGCGCGGCCTCCTGCTCGAGGCCTACGGCTTCTCGGTCCTCGCCGAAATCGCCCTCATCGGTGCCATCTGCGCATTTGTCCTCGCGGCGCTCATGGCAGTCCTGGTCGCCTTCGGGTTCATCCACGCCCGCCGGACACCCGAGACCGAGCAGATTTTCAGCACCAAGACCGAAGTTCGGGAGCCAGCCCTGGTCTGAACCTTCCTCGCTTTCCCCAAACGAAGCCGCCCGGTCCGCGCTGGACCGGGCGGCTTCGCGCGCGGTCTGGACAGAGATGACCTGAAGATATCTGTAGGGAACCCGCGCCGACGCAACGAGGAGGGACCTCAGGCCAGGGTGGAGTCGGGACCTTGGTAGGTCGGGATAGGACCTAGGTCCCTATATGGAGCCTCTCATGATGCCTCACAGTGACCCCATGCCATTCGGTGCGCTGCTCGCAGCACTCATCAACCTGAACGGCCCCGGTCATTACGTTCATTGGGGCTTCATTCAGATTTCGGTCGCGAACCTCGTGGTGATCCTGCTGATGGTCGCCGTATTCGTCCTGGCGATCGTCTTGCCGTTCCCGAGGCGAAAGGACCCGAACCGGTGAGCATCGACACTGCGACGGATACGCAAGTCCCCTCCCGCGACGAGTCCCGTCAGTGGACGGCGCGGGTGCGGAACGCCGCATCAAGTGCCTTCCCTCCGGACCGTTTGTTGCCGGATCGCCAGCCCGCCTACATGGCCTCGTGGGTCTACGTGTTCGGGGTGCTGACGGTCGTGAGCCTGGCCTGGGTGATCGCCACCGGCTGCGTGCTCGCCATCATGGGTCCGAGCTGGTGGCACACCTCCTCCGTCGGGCTCTTCATGAACTCCCTGCATCTGTGGAGCGTGGAGGCCTTCTTCTTCTTCATGGTGATCCACCTCTGGGGCAAGTTCTTCATGGCCGCCTGGCGCGGTAACCGCCGGCTGACCTGGGCCACGGGCGTCATCTCCTTCGTCGTATCGGTGGCGGCCGCCTTCACCGGGTATCTCTCCCAGCAGAACTTCGACTCACAGTGGATATCGACCCAGGCCAAAGACGGGATCAACGCGACCGGCGCCGGGGTGTTCTGGAACGTCCTCAACTTCGGCCAGATGCTGATGTGGCACATCGTCCTGCTGCCCATCGGCGTGGTCGCCATTGCAGGCCTGCACGTATTGCTCGTCCGCCGGCGCGGCATCGTGCCGCCCTTCGCCGAAGGCGAGCAGGCAGACGAGGCCACGGCGAACGACGCGACCGTGACGCCGGCATGAGCGGCATCGCCAGGCGCCGCCGCTTCAATCCCGACCGCGACGTCAGGGAGTGGACGGGTGACTACGTTCCGTATGACATCTTGAAGGAGGCGTTCCTCGCACTGGTCGCGGTCGGCGTGCTCGTCGTGGTGCTCGCGGTCGTGTTGTCCTCTCCTGACGAGCACGCGGTGACGCTCAAGTCGTGGTCGACCGCGGACCCGGTCGACTTCGCCCAGACGGCGATCACCCAGCTGGACGGCACGAGCCCGGTCGCCACCTACGGCCCCCCGTACAACGCGACGGCCGGCGCTGCGCAGCACGTCGGCTTCTTCGAGCCGGCGCAGTGGTTAGGCGTCCACCAGCCGATCGATACGGCGAAGGACTTCGTCATCGACCCACTACGCACGCTGCCCGACAATCCTCGTGTCCAGGACGCGGTCACGCAATACCAGAGCGCCTCACCCACTCAGCAGCTGGCGTGGACAGCGGCCTACGAGAAGGCCGTCGCCAAGGCCACTGCGTCGGGCAGCGCGCTTCAGGTACCGACCGGCGACTACGGCCCGGTCGGCACCTTGATCGGCGGGCTGACCTCCATGGCGCAGAGCGGCGCCCTCGACGGCACCCTGCTCAGCCAGGGGCAGTTCTACAACACCAACTACACGAAGCCGCTTCTCTTTATCGCGAGCGGGAGCTACCTGAACGACCTTGCGGGCCAACAGCACCTGCAGGGAACGCAGTGGGGCATGATGAACGAGACCGGGAACTACCCCGGGCAGGCGTGGCTCTGGCTGTACACCATGTGGTACCAGGTCGCCCCGATGAACACCTCGACGAACGCGGACCTCGAGGTCTGGGTCATCATGATGGTGCTCACTCTCGGGCTCATCTTCCTGCCCTTCATCCCGGTGCTCCGCTCTGTCCCCCGCTGGACCCGCGTGTACAAGCTGATCTGGCGCCAGCACTACCGCTTGATGGCGTAGCCGTGGGAGCAGCCGACAAAAGAGGAGGCTCGGTGAACATGAACATGCGATCCGATGGAGAGATCATCATCGACATGACAAACGAGTCCTGGGCCGGGCCCTCTGCGACGGATCGGGCGCTATATGTCCATTTGACCAACCACATCGCGACGGAGCGAGGGTTGCTGGAAGAGTACGCCGACATCGCCGACCGGACGGAGTCCAGAGCCTTTCGCTATCTCGTGAATCTGCTCATCGAAGACGAGATTCGACATCACAGAATTTTTTCGGAGCTTGCTGAATCAGTCGAAACGATTGCGCTCTTCAAGGCGAAGGAACCTGCGGTCCCATTCATGGACTTTGTCCGCGCTGATCGGGACGCAGTGCTCGAGGCGACCGAGCGCCTCCTCAAACACGAAAACGAGGACGCTCGCGAGCTCAAACGGCTCCAACGCGAGCTTCGCGACACAAAAGACGATTCGCTGAAGGGCCTGTTGGTCGAGCTCATGCAGCGTGACACCCAAAAGCACATCGCTATCCTTCGCTTCGTACGGAAACGCACAAGCCGGAGGGGGAACTGACGACGGGACGTCCGCCAAGTGGTCATTGGATGAGGCAATAACGGAACAAAGAGCGGCAATCTACGCCAGCCCCCTCCACAATCCTCTGATCGTCCACCACTCAATTGGCTCGCGTGCTCGCTCGACGAGTTCTCTCAGGTTCGAGAACCCTCCGAGCTGACGGGTTGGATGACGAGTCCCTCTTCGTGCCACATCCGTGCCACTAGCACGCAGAATTCAGTAGAGTCCGGTGGACTTGGGAAGACAAAGAAGACACTTCTAGCTGGGCATTTGTCTGGAGGTCCAGCTAGAAGTGATCGTTGGACCGAATTGCCAAGGTGAGGGTCGCGGGTTCGAACTCCGTCTTCCGCTCCATCATGGCTCCTCAGGATTCTGGCGGGGCCTGGTTGTCTCGTCGGGTTCCCTCGAGCCGGTTGCGTTAGCTATCGACCGCGACTCGCGGTTCTTTGAGTCGGGCGGATGCGCGGCCCAATCGGCTGATGAATTGCAAGAGTCGACCGCGAGCGGCCTCGGCGGACGCAGTGAGGCCCTGCCTGCTCGCCACATCCCAATGGCCTAGAACCACTGGCCGGAGGATGGAGTCATGGTGCACACCTAGGTCGTAGATTCGGGCTCGGGCAATTGCCTTTGCATGCTGAGCAAAGTCCGGTATCCCTGTACCCGGCATCTCGAATGTCAGCACCTGACGCTTGATGGCTTGCATCATCCCCGAAGGATCGATCTCCAGCGCAGTAGACACCAGATCTCGGTAGAAGAGGTAGTGGAGGTTCTCATCTGCCGCCACGCGTTTCATGACTGCGTTGCCTTCAGCATCGGGCAATGCCTTGCCGGTTTTGTGGTGAACGATCCGAGTCGCCAACTCCTGGAGGGCGAGATAGACGAACGCGTCGGCGATCGTCACTGCCTGAGGCGAAACGCCGCCAGTGACTTGGGCCATCCGGGCCCGCTCCAGATTTACCGGATCGATGTGCCCGCTCATGATCAAGTAGTCCCTCAGGACGATCGAGTGCCGCCCCTCCTCGGCTGTCCACCGCCGGGTCCAATAGCCCCAGGCGCCATCCCGGCCGAATAGGGCATCGATTGAGGCGAAATAGTACGGCAGGTTGTCCTCGGTCAGTACGTTGACGAACACGGCACTGGCCACACCGTCGGGTAGGGGTTCGGCCGACCCCACCACCGGTGGCGTACGCCACTCCACTAGGTCATGGGGAAACCATTCTTTGGCGATGCCCAGATGGCGGTTGACCAAATGCTCGGCGGTCGGCAATAGTTCGGCGAGCAGTGTCGCGTCATCCATAACCGGACCTCTTCCTCTAGCGATAACCACCGGCTTGATAATAGAGCGCTCAACTACAGGGGCGAACGAGCTGGACGAGATGGAAACTGGGTGGACGGAACAGCATGGCAAGGAACTAGCGCCAACCACGCAGACGGAGACCACCACCTTGCCAAGTTGAGGGTCGCGGGTTCGAATCCCGTCTTACACTCTCATGTGTCTTACACTCTCAAAAGTTCCTGGTAGAGGCGGTTTCTGAGGCCACACCGTGGAAGCCAAGATCGCTCATGAAGACTGCGCGCGTGCTCGGCTTCTTTTGCCACAGTCCAGTTCATTACGCGAATGCTGAGGATCACGGCGTCCCCCGCGCAAGGCAAGAAGGTCAGTGCACCCGGATCCGCTTCGCGCGTTTCACCAACCGGTGGCGCCAATGACTGGAGCGTTTAGCTGTTCTGCGGCGAGATCACCGTAGTCGGGGGCGTCGCCATAGGTGTTGACAGCGCCATCTGCTGTCGCCACCCAGTAACCACCACCATCACCTGTGGCAGAGATCGTGGCGGCCCGATCGATGTGAGCGAGCCCATTTGCACCACCCAGATATCGTGCGGCGCCATAGGCATAGACGGAGCCATTAGAGAGCAGAACCCAATAGCCCGTACCGTCTGGGGTGCGAACGGCCGACGTGACAGCCGACCCCTGGTTGCCTGGCGCACCGTAGTAGAGAGCATCGCCAAACGAGTAGACGTTGCCTGTGCTGGTCACCAGCCAGTATCCGTCGCCAGACGAGTCGGTCATGATTGCCACCACTGATCCCTGGCATCCCCCGATGGTCTGACACGAGCCGGCGAAATGCGCGTTACCGAACGCGAAGACACCGCCGTCGGAGGCCACCATGAAGTAACCCCCTCCATCGGATGAAGGAACCATGCCCACAATCGGCGCGCTGAGCTTCGGTACAGGGCCAGGCGTACCTGATGGCGCAACACCCGATCCTGGGATCGAGCCGTAGAAACCTGCATCACCGAAGGCAAAGACACCACCATCCGATGCAACCAGCCAGTAGCCCTTCCGATCCGACGTCGGTGTGATCCCGACAATAGGACGTTGCAGTCCTAGCGAGCCCGTCGAGCCAAAGAACTGGGCTGAACCGAAGGCAAAGATCCCCCCGTCCGAACCAACGAGCCAGTAGCCGTGATTCGTCTGCGTTGTGATGGTGAGTGGTTGGGCCGATGAGACGGAAGTCTGGTAGTTCCCGTCACCCGGATAGTTGGCCGTCAGCGAGTAGGGGCCCAGCGACAGCTCGTTGTCACTCAAGCTGCAAGTTCCGCTCGCTGCATTGACAGCACTGGAGCGAAGACTAATCGTGCAGAGCGTGATACCCGCGCTCTGCACGGCGACTGATCCTGTCGGGGATCCTGTCGTCCCTGACGTCACGTTCGCAGAAATGGCAACCGAGCTCTCGCTGCCGTATGAGGCGGAGGATTGCGACTCGCTCAAGACCGTCGAGCTTGTCGCGGGGAACACGGAGAGAGGGACAGTCGAAGAGTCTGCAGTGAAGTTAGCGTCACCGGGGTAGCTCAATGTGACCATATATGGGGTCGAGGAAGCCGGGAGCACGGTGGCCGAGTCGATATAGCAGGGATTGCCGCCTCCGTTTCCTACCGAGCAGGTATTGGGTGCGATGAGGCTTGTACCGTCTGCGGTGATAGTGATGAACCCCGTAGGATTCCCCCCATTGCCTCCTCCTACTCCCGTAATAAAGAAGTTGCCGTTTTCCGCACCGTAGAACGCATACCCCGGCACCGGGAACGCTTGCATCTGGCTTGTCACTTGGTCGATGTTGAAATCTTGAGGCGAGGACGAGGAGCCGGCGAAGTTGTTGTCACCCCCGTACGTCGCGGTGAGTACATAGAGACCCGCATTGATCTGGCCGTTGTTGATATAACAGTTCCCGTTGGATTGGCCGGGCCCGCTCCCGCCGAGGAATCCCGTGCAGAGATACGTATCCGGTCCGGGAACGCCGTCATACAGGTTGACGCTTCCCGACGGGGAGTTGTTGGCCACGCCTGAGGCAGACACGGTGAAATTGAGAGAGTTCTGACCTTCGTTGCCGTACGAGACGGACGAACCAGGGGAGGGAGAGGTGATGACAGTGGTCGTCGGCGCCTGATTGACCATCTGGTTCAATGAGCCGGATCCCTGGTCATACGTGGAATCGCCGGGGAATTGGGCCGTAATGTTATGGGATCCAACGGACATGTTGTTGGCGGACTCGTCACAGCTGGCTACGTATACTCCGGCGCTTGGAGTATTCATGAGAAGTTGGGAGCTGCATCCCGAGATATCCGCTCCGTTGTCTTGGAACTCGATGGTGTCGGTGATGTCGAGGTTGCCTGAATCCGAGGTTGTCAGCGTCGCGATATAGGTGACGTCCTGATCGAACGTGGAGGGATTGGCTGACGACGACACCACGACCGTGACTGCAAGGCCACCCGGCACCGCAGTGGCCGATGTCGACCATCCCAATGTGACCAACAACAGGGCGATCGCGGTTATCAGTCCGACCGCGACCCGATTTCGGAACGGCATGCCTCGACTGCGCAATGGCCTCTCCATCCTCATTCATACAAGGAACGACAGTTGCCGCGTTTTCTTGAGGGGTGTTGAGGAATCTGGACGCCTATTCGGCGGGTTCGAATCCCGTCTTCCGCTCTCGAGAAACGAGCCCCTAGCTGGGACGACGCAGCCGTTCCTTCAGACTGGCGTTTCGTGTCTTGCCCATCACCGCCCATCAGTTGTCCACTACGGGCACGATGTCCAAATGGAAGCTGCCAGAGGTTCGGTTCACCGCTGGGGGAGTGGTCCGTTCGAGTTGCGGGTCTATGCCAGGACCGAGCCAGCAACTGGGAAGAGCCGCTCGCTGACACGCACAGTCAGCGGCGACGGATCAGAGGCAATGGGAGAGCTGAGCGATCTGCCGCGCACGCCAGCGTCGCTGCCGCCGTCGGGTCATGCGTGACGATGGCTGAGCCCTTCGATCAGTGGTTCGCCCGAGGGTGCACCGCCCATCCAGGTGGGCAGGCACCGTGACGGTCGGAACTTCCGTTGCGGTCTTCGTAGTTGGAGCGGTTGTCAGCCTGGCCACGAGCTGGGTGCTCGTCACTCGACTCGAGCGGGTTGGTGAGCGACTGGCCTTCTCCGAAGCCAGTCTGGGGATGGTTGCCGCACTTGCGGCCGACACGCCCGAAATCACCGCCTCAATCACGGCGATTGCTCACCACCAACAGACGGTGGGCTCCGGCGTCGTCTTGGGCTCGAATGTGTTCAACCTCGCTGCACTCCTGGGCCTGGGTGCCGTCGTGGCAGGTCGGATCGACCTGCACCGAAAGGTCGTCGTCCTCTGCGGGACTGTCGCCATGATCGTCGGCGTGGCGTGCTTGCTCAGTGTCGGCGGGCAGGTCTCGGCAGGAGTAGGGCTGAGCGTCGTCCTGATGGTCTTGTTGGGCTATGTGGTGCTCCTCGCCGCGCACCGGAGCATCTTGGCTCGCCTGCACCTGCCCGAGACGTGGACGGGGTGGCTGAACACCGCGATCGTCGAGGAGGAGAGCGAGCTCGAAGAGGCGATCCGTCCCCAAAGGGGAACCGGCCGTGACGCAGTAACGGCAACGGTCGCCCTGGTGGTCGTGTTGGTGGCCAGCGTGGCGATGGAGCAAGGAGCGTCGACTCTGGGCACCCACTTTGGTATTCCCCAGATCGTGGTGGGCGGTCTCGTCCTTGCGGCCGTCACCAGTCTGCCCAACGCGGTGTCAGCGGTGTACCTGGCTCAGCGCGGCCGAGGAGCTGCCGCGCTGAGCATCGCACTCAACTCCAACTCGCTGAACGTGGCGGCCGGCCTCTTGCTCCCGGCGGTTGTCATAGGGTTGGCCAAGCCGTCCGCGTCCGGGACGCTGGTCGCCAGCTGGTACGTCGGGCTCACCGCGCTCACGCTCCTGCTGGCCTATGTAGGTCGTGGGCTCGGGCGCCTGTCGGGAGGCGTGATCATCCTGGCCTACGTCGGCTTTGTTGTGGTGTTACTCGTCACGACCTGACGGATCGGAGGCGCGGGCCGGGGCAGGCGTCTTGCGTCGTGGGTGGCCTATGCGCTGCGGAGTTGGGGACGGAGCGCTGCGCCCACCTGGTCGGCAAGGGCGACAGCAACCACTCTTGGTTGGAGTGGCACCTCGTAGCCTGGTGTGGGCGTGAGGATGAAGCGGCCGAGGGGCTCACCGCGGTTCTGGACCAAGAGCTCCATCTCGGGCCCGGGGAGGCCCATGTGTTCCACGCTCCACACCCGGCCACCGAGAAGCACGTGCCCGTTGTGGTCGAGGCGCATCATGGGACGAGCGCTCCGCCCCACCTCGTAGCGGCAGGCTCGCAGGTGCAGCAACTCGATCAGAGCGCTACGCACCCGCTCGCGGACGTCGGATGCGGGTGCGCCCGATGCGACGAGCTCGGACACTTCGTAGATCAAGCCGACGTAGTCGGCCTCTTCGGTCGCGGTCGCATGATGATGCCGGTTGCGAGCGGCGAGCTCCGTCACGATGATCCCGACCACGAAGAGGCACACAGCTGTCTCGATGTCGGGACGGTGGGTGATGGCGAGCCTCCCGTAGGGCTGGGTGAGGAAGACGTCGAACCACAACGTCGCTCCGACCGTGGCCACGAATCCGCTGAAGCGGTCGCCGAGGGCCGCTACCGCAACAATGACGGCGACGAGGATCAGCGCCGAGGCCGTATTCGCGAAGTCCCCTCGGAAGGGGATCAGAAGGGCGGCGACCCCGAGCGGGAGAACGAGGCCGGCCGCGAAGGCGATCCGGTCTCGATACGGGCGGAATCGGTCCATGTTTCCCTCGCTTTCTGGTGTTCCCAGTTTTCCACGGTGACCGTGCGGGTGGAAGAGGGTTGGTCGAGCCTCTTTGACCTGGGCTTGTGGAGCGGCCGTGAGATGGCGTTGAAGGTTTGAGCCTCGACCCAGCGGCTGCTCGACGAAGTCGCTAATGGTGCATCCACATGCGCTTGTCCTACTGCCGATTCGTCCTCAGATCCGAGAGTGCACGGAGTATGTCGGCGACCTCGGTGCGGGCCGTGTAATCGGGTTGCACGTCGACAAAGCGGACGGTGTGCTCCTTGTCGACGATCAGCACGGTGGGCCGGGGCAAGTCGATCGACCCCTCGGCATTCACGTTTGCCAGATCGAGCCCGAGCTTGCGTTGCGCCTCGAGGACCTCTTCGCTCTGCTGGAACGAAATGCCAATCCGCCGCGCCAATCGACTGCCCGGATCCGAGAGCACCGTGAAATCGAGCCCTGCCTTCTCGGCGGTCGAAAGCGACTGATCCGGTAATTGGGGGCTGATGGCGACGAGGCGTGACCCAAAACTGTCCAGCTCTGGGAGGAGTTCCCGCTGGTAGGTCCGCAACGCCAGGTTGCAATAGGGGCACCAGCCGCCCCGATAGAAGACGAGGACCGCCGGGCCGTTGGCGACGAGCTGGTCAAGTGTGACCGTGTTCCCGTTTGCGTCATCCAGGGTGAAGGATTCCAAGGAGTCGCCTGTGGCAATGGCGCCCGCTGGGACTCCCTCACGGAGAAAACCCTCGATGCTCCGGTCGAAGACATCGAGCACGTCAGGCGGCAGATGATCGGCTGCCGCTGCTTTCAACTGCTCGGACTGCTCACCAATGGTGACGGACATCACACCTCCTGGGGATGTCGGGGGCTTAACTGGACTAGTCAGTCCAGTTAAGCGTTTCAAAACTGGACTGTCAAGTCCAATAGAATGAGACCATGGGAGAGGAGCCGGCAACCGAGCGGGGCCGCCGGGCCCGCAGTCGGATTGTGGCTGCGGCAGCCGATGTCGTTGCCGAACGAGGGGCGCTCGGAACGAGCTTGGACGAGGTCGGAGCGCGGGCCAGCGCGTCGCGCGGCCAGCTGTATCACTACTTCGACGACAAGAATGATCTGCTGCTCGCTGTAGCCGAAGCGACGAATGAGGTAGTTCTCGGAGCGCAACAGCCTCTTTTCGAAAGTCTTGGCACCTGGGTGGGTCTGCAGCGGTGGATGGACACGCTTGTCGAGCTCCAAGAGCGACGCCATGGGCGCGGAGGTTGTCCAATAGCCAACCTGGTCGCAGAACTCGGTGAGCGTGATGACGAAATTCGCAACGTTCTGGCGTCAGGATTTGATCGATGGCAGGTGAGCATCCGAGCCGGCCTCGCCGCTATGGTCGACTCCGGCGAGCTGCGAGCTGACACCGACCTCGACTGGCTTTCAGGATCGACCCTGGCCAGCCTCCAAGGCGGCCTGATGCTCACCCAAGCTCGGCGCGACCCTCGGCAGCTCCGCCAAGCTCTTGATGGCGCACTCGCCCTGATTGGGGATTACCGCACTACCTAGAAGTGCTGCTGATCCGCTGACATTCGCGGTGCAGTGATACGAGGTATGTGATGAATCGCACGGTTCATCGCAGTTTCGATATTGCTCACGATTCGACTGCTCCTTACCTCTCGTCGCGCCAGCGTCGATAGAGCTGAGTCAAGTCGTCAACGGCATCAGGCGCCAGCTCCTCGGGTGCGATTGCACCCGTAAGTCTGACGGTGAGGCGGATCTGTTCGAGGTAGTTCGAGCAGTTCGGGCATGCGCGCAGGTGGCGCTCCAGCCGGAGCCTTTGTCTCCGAGAAAGGCTCCCTTCCAGGTACTCGGTCAGAAGCTCAATGGCTTGTTGGCAGACGAGGTCTCGATTTCGCAGGGAGAGCATGGATTATGCCTTCTTCATTTCAGTCGCGAGCGCCTCGCGTAGGTTGGCCCGACCGCGGTGCAGCAAAATCCTTTGATTCCCTGGTCGAAGACCGAGAACATCGCAGGCTTCTTGGCTCGACAGGCCCTCTACATCGCGGAGCAACACGATCTCGCGTTGACGCGCGGGCAGTTCTTCGAGCGCGCTCACCAGGACAGGCATCATGGCCATCGCGTCCAGCCGTTCGGCGAGTTCATCGTCCCAGCTCTCTACCGGTTCGCTCCACTGGCCCGAGGGAGTGAAGCACCCCGGGTCGACCGACGGTGTCCGCTGCACCCGGCGCTGTTGCTCAACGGTCCGAGCTGAGCGGACACGGTTGACAAGGATGTGGAACAACCAGGTCTTCAAGGAAGAGCGCCCCTCGAATCGGTCGATACCTCGCACCACCCCCATCCATGTGTCCTGCACAGCCTCCTCTGCGATGGAGCGATCGCTGACCATGGAACAAGCCAGCCGAAGCAGCGGCATTTGGTAACGGTTGACGAGCATCACAAAGGCCTGCTCGTCGCCGCTTTGCAAAAGGCTCAGCAGCTCGGCGTCCGTTTCCACGTGAGCCAGCGTAGATCGAAGCGGGTGAGGACAGGTCGCGCCAACGCTGTGGGAAACCAACTGGCCACCTGGCGGTGGTGATCGCAGAGGACTCATATCGCGTAGTCCAAATACGTCTTCGTTGCGACCCAATCACACGCTTCCTTCGAGGCGACGTTCAAAGTTTGTCCTTGCTTCGCGTAACGCGTCGTGCTTCTCCCGGACAGTACAAGCAAATCCGCAAATTTCAGGAGGATCCATAAAGACCCGTGTCCGAGCCGCTCTGTCGGTTGGCGCCGCTGCTGGCCTGTCCGTGCTCGCAATTCCGGCGCTCGCCGGGGCTGCCATTCGTCATCGCGTCTGAGGTTTGGGGAAGGTAGAGCGCTCTACAACGGGTCGAATTCAGGCAGTCTGGGTGGACAGCTTGTGGACGGGGGAACGACTGGATTCCGCCTTCATCACCCCAAATGCCTATTCGTGGCGGGCGGTGTGACCCGATGCACCTCGTTATGGTCGAGGGAACATCAAACCTGTTCCCCGAGGAAAAACGTGGGAAAACTAGGCATCGACCGCCTCGAACGTTGTGCGGTCGATGTCGCTTGAGATCGACAGCGGCACCGGCTCTAAGGTCGACCGGTATGCGGCGTGGTAGGACGGGCCCGCTACATACGGACTCGATGCGGGTTGACTGTGCGGTCACACGCGTCATCGCAATCGTTGCTGTGCTCGGCCTTTGCGCGGCCGTTGTCTCCGGCGAGTTCGCAGGGGGATTTTGGAACCGTCATTCACTGCTCTCGGGACTTGTTGCAAGCGCGATCGTCGTCATTCTGTCTGTCGCAGTGATAGATGAGGCCCTTCAGCGGCGGACGCGCCGTCGGTGGCGGGTTCTCGCCCAATACGTGATGCTCGAGTTGGTCCGCAACGCCAGGCTGACCTGGACGGGCATCATAGAATTAACGCACTTAGGGGACTAGCGGATAGGCCGTGAGTCCGGGCTCCACCGGTTGCGCCAGTCGATGAGCTTGGCGGTGATGAGCAGGGCGACCACCAGGCAGAGCTGAGCATGGCGGTGTCGGGTTCGCCGATCGGTGTTGCGACGGAGCTGGCCGTAGTTGGAGAGCCATGAATTGGTCCCTTCGACCACCCAGCGCAGCCCGAGTCGCATCGGCTGCTTCACTTTGTCGGCGACGCCGGGCCTCGAGCGGAGCTGGATGTTGAGATCGCCGAGGCCGCGACCGGCCAGCTGGGCGCGGACTTTGGGGTAGTCGTAACCACGGTCGAGGTGCAGGGTCTCGATCTCTTCGAGCAGTCCCGCCTGAGCCAGGTCGTCGAGGGTGGGGTCGAGCATCTTGACGTCGTTGCGGTTGGCGCCGTCGAGGGCCCAGCCGATCGGGATGCCGTGCGCATCGGTGGCGATCGACCACTTCCAGCCGATTTTTGCCCGGTCCGTGGGGTTCTTGCCCGTGCCTTCGCCGCCACAGGGCGCCTTGTGCAAGGACCCGTCGAGTGCCACTTCGGAGAGATCGAGACCGATGATGCGGTCATAGGCGTGGACGGCGTGGCGGCGCAGGGCGTCGAACACGCCGGCGACGACCCACTCGTCACGGCGCGCTCGCAGCGTGGTATCGGATACCTGGTACTCGAGGATCGCCTCGACACTCACCCACGAACAGCCGGTGACCAGGCGGATGAGGATCCCCCAAAAGCACAACCGGTCCGAGACCCGCGGCCGGTGACAACCCAAGGGGTGGTTCTTCGGAGCCGGGGGGATCAGGGGCTCGATGACCGCCCAGATGGCATCTACCACTTCGGGCTCGAGTGCGCGCATTATGGGGGTGACCTCCACTTGGTCGTTGGTTGGGACGCACCCAGAATCAAATCTGGGCCATCACAACGACCGGTGGATGGTCACCTATCCGCGCGGCCCCTTAGTACCACCGAGTGAATCCCCGGCGGTGTGGACAGAGACTGCAGCGGGAGTGGTGCGCGAAACATCGCGCATGTCACAGGCGATTGGCGAGCTTGTAGTAGATGCCGAACGACGTCGGGGGCTCCAAGACGAAGTCGCCCATCTGGTGAGCCACAGTGATGAGATCATCGGCCGCTGGGCAGGAGTGATGCTCAACGCCAATACCTATGCAGAGGTCATCGACCGTCACGTGGAGTTGGCTAGCGAGCTCCTTTGGCTGGGGAGTGTTCTCGACAATTCCGAGCCCCCCGACGATGTCCGCCGCCGAAAGCGAGCTCGGAGCCACCCGGCAGTCCAGTTGGAAACCCACATTGACGACGAGACGCTGATTCAAAGGGTGGTCGTGATTGCCCAACTCGCCGAGGAACTCGATCGTCGCACACTTGCGAAAGCCTTTCGCATCGTTCCATTCGACTGGTGGGAGGCTCGCCTTGGGCTGGCTGCTTTCGGAGACGTACGAGAGGACCTTTTCCCCGGGATGTGAACTGGTCCTGAAGTCGAATCGGATCAATGATGGACCGTCTAGTGCAGAGGCTTGTCCGATCGTCTATCCAACGGCTGTCGTTTTCGAGCTTACGGACGGCCCTCCAGGCCCGGCTCGCCATTGCCGCCCAGTTCACGATTTGCCCCCGAACCCATCCGCCATCTTGAGGTTGATCGAACCGGGCTGGGGGACGCCGGTGTTGCTGAACTTGGAAACGTAGCCGGTCTTCTTGGTACACAAGGTGGAGGCGGCCTGAAACGTCGGGTTGGCCGGATTCAAGTCACTCCCACTGCTTGCGTGGAACGTCTGGTTGTTGCCGGTCGTCGGGTCGGGATAGTCCGGGACGCCGTTGGCCCGCATGCACTGGGCGAACTTCAGCGCGGTCGCCTCGTCCGACGACGCTGGCGGCGTACCGCCGCCCAGCGCCGTCTGTGCCGCGCTCAGGTAGGATCCGCACGCGCCATTCTCGCCGCGCACCCCAACGCCGGCGCCCAGCGTGATCTGAATCACCTTGGTGGCATCCACGGTGGGGTCGACCTGGTCTGGATCCCCGTGGCTGCGCATGCACGCGGCCCACTCGTCCAAAAGCTCGAGTCGGGCCGCCGGTGGGCATAGTGGTGGTGCTCACGGAGCCGTCGCCGCTGGTCTTGCCCAAGCTGGCGACGTGAGGAGGGGTGGACCCCGAGCATGCGGCCAGCGCGATGGCGGCTCCCGCGACGAGGACCATGAGTCCGCCCCAACGTCGGCGCATCGTCGTCATAACTGGACTCCTTGTGGCGAGATTGGATTGCGGTTCGAGGACTGCTTCCAGACAATTCGCATGGCCGACTGCGGCTCACCGAGATCGAACCTCGGTCGACCGCCGCGTGCGCACCACGGGATGCCCAGGTGAATTGTCACGAGGCTCATACCGTGCGCAATGCCTCGGTCGGCGACAGGCGGGCGGCGCGCATCGACGGGTAGAGGCCGGCCACAGCACCGATGACCAAGGCGGCACCCACGCCGCCATAGAGCGCCACCGCGGGGATCTGCACCGACCAGTGCTGGCTTCGCGCGTAGATAGCGGTGGCGGCCAAGCCGATGAGGGTGCCGGCGACGCCGCCGAGGACGCGAGAGGAGTACGGCTTCTGAGAGGAACTGCTCGGCCACGTGGCGCCGGGTGGCGCCGAGCGCCCGTCGCAGCCCGATCTCGGAGCGCCGTTCGAGGACCGAGATGACCATGACGTTGGCGATACCGACGCCGCCCACGAGCAGGGCCACGGCACCGAGAGCTAGGAAGAGCCCGTTGTAGGCCCCTTTGGCCGCTACTTCGGCCTTCAAGATGTCCGCCGGCTCGGTCCACGCCACTGTGGTCGGGTTCTGCGGGTTCACGGTTTGCGGCAGCACGGCGGCCACGGCGCTGACCTGGGTGTACACGGCGCGGAGAAACAGCTCGGTGGGATGGCCGTCGAAGCCGAAGTACTGCTCGGCGATGGGAAAGCCGATGAAGGCCATCGAGTCCATCTGAGAGACCAGCTGCACAGGATTCAAGATGCCGACGACGGTGAACCATTGCCCGCCGATCCACACCTGCGTCGGCTGGGCCAGGTTCTCGATACCGAGCAGGCTGGCCGCCTCCGCTCCCAGGACGACCGCCGGGAAGTGGGCGGTGGCCCCGTTCAGAAAGGCGCCGTGGGCGATAGTGGCGCCGAGGGTGGCCGGCAGGGCGGCGTCGGTGGCGGTGAGCGAGATGCCGTTGGTGTCGATGCTCGGCACAAGAGGCGTGCGGTACACGTAGGTATTGGAGATGGCGCCGATCTCGGTCACGTCCGTGACCGGTCCGATGCGCGCCACCATGCCCTCGGAGGTGGTGGGCAGCTCGGTCTGCTGACCGAAGGCGGTGCTGGAGGCCTGGACGGTGAGGAGGTTGCCGAGCTGCCCCAGCTCGTTGAGCAGACCGGTCTTCGACGACTGGGAGATGCCGAGCACGCCGACGATCGCCGCGATGCCGATGCTGATCCCGAGGGCGGACAGCACCGCTCGCACCCGCCGACTGCGCAGCCCGAGGCTCCCGACCCGGAGCAGGTCGCGGCCGGTCAACCGGGACCCGCCGGCTTCACGCACCGGTCGGCGCATCACCGATGATCCTCCCGTCTTTGATCTCGACGCGCCGCTCCATGGCAGCGGCTACCTCGTGGTCGTGGGTGATGACGACGATGGTCGTGCCCTCGTCGTGCAGCTCGCGCAAGAGCTCGAGGATGGACGCCCCCGTCGCCGAGTCGAGGTTCCCGGTCGGCTCGTCGGCCATGACCAGGGCGGGACGGCCGGCCAGGGCCCGGGCGATGGCGGTGCGCTGCTGCTCGCCGCCCGAGAGCTGGTTCGGCCGGTGGCCCATGCGGTGGCCGAGCCCGACCCGCTCGATGGCCGCCTGCGCCAACTGTCGGCGCTCGGCCAGGCGCCCGCCCCGGTAGAGCAAGCCGTCGGCGACGTTGTCGAGCACGCTCAGGCCGTCGAGTAGGAAGAACTGCTGGAAGACGAAGCCGAGGCGCCGGGCGCGGAGCCCCGAGAGCTGGGGGTCCGACATGGTCGAGGTGTCCTCCCCGGCGATGCGGACCACGCCGCCGCTGGGCCGTTCGAGGGTGCCCATCACATGGAGCAGGGTGCTCTTGCCCGACCCCGACGGACCAACGATGGCGACCAGGTCGCCCTCGTCGACGCGCAGGTCGACGCCGGCCAGGGCCACGACCGGAGGGTCGCCGGGGTACTCCTTCACCACGTCGACCAGCTCGAGGACCGGCACCTTGGCAGGCGCCTGGGCCGGAAGCGGGAGGGTCGGGTCCGGGAGCATCAGACTCATGACGACGGCACCTGGACGCGCATGCCGGCGCTGATGCCCGAGCCGCTCACTTGGACCAGGTTGTTGGCGTAGAGGCCGGTGGTGACCCCGACAAGGTGGCTGGTGCTGCCGGTCACCACGTCTACGCCGTAGCCACCGCCTTGGAGGGCCAAGAGAGCGTTCACCGGCACGGCCAAGACGTTGCTGGCGGTTTGCGTGGTGATGTTGACGTTCACCGGGGCCTGGTCCAAGGTGGCCGACTCCGGCGTGCTGTCCAAGGTGATGGTGACCGGTACCGTCGGGCCCGAGTCGCTGCCGCTTCCACCCGACGAGCAGGTCGATGTGCTGGCCGAACTGCTGCCGCTCTGCGCGCCGGTGCCGGACCCGGTACCTGCGCCGCTCGGACAGGTGGCCACGTTGCCGACCGTCTCGATATGCCCACCCACGCTCGAGGTTCCGTTGGGCAGCACGATCGAGACCGTGTCACCGGGCTTCACCAGGTACTCCTGGGAGACGTCGAGGTCGACGGTCACGATGGGCGTGGTGCTCGTGGCTGTGAGCACCGTGCCACCGCCACCGCCACCGCCACCGCCACCGCCACCGCCACCGCCACTGCCACCGCCGCTGGCTCCCCCGCCGCCACCGCCTCCGACTGACGAGCCGACCGACGGTGTGACCGCGGTGACCCGGATGGGACCGGGCTCGAAGACCACCGCGCCGAGCAGGATCTCGCCGATCGCCGGGAGCCCCAGCGCCGCCTGCCAACGTTGTACAGCGGCGGCCGTGGCCGACGAATAGTGGTTGGATTGGGTCAAGTCCGCGCCGTAGCCGAGGGCGATCAGGTCGGCGGTCAGCTCGCCCACGTCCGCACCGTCGGACATGCCGACCGAGAAGGCTCTGTAGGCGGCGACGGATCCGTAGAGGAGGGGCACCGCTTCGTCGCTGACCGAGTAGACGGACTGGTCCTCCTTGATGACATCGCCCACGGTGGGGAGCGCGGTGTAGGTCGTGCCCGGGTTCTGCGCGCTCGCTTGCGCCAGCGCCAGCGTGGCTTGATCACCCCGCAGCTGCGTCTGGTCGGAGGCGACCTTGGCCTGGTTCTGGTCGTGGTCGCGGGTCGCTGCGTCCTGGGCGCTGGCGAGTTGCTGGTCGGACTGGGTCAGCTGAGCCTGGGCCTGACTGACCTTCTGGGTGTCCGAGCTGCACGCCGGGCCTGCTGCGCCTATCCCGGCGCAGTCCTGGGCTTGGCTCGCCTGGTCCGCGCTCAAGGTGGACTGCGCGGCGCCGACGCCGCTCTGGGCCGCAGCGATCGCCTCGTTGTCGGCCGTCGAGGCGTCGGCTTCGGTCTGCTCGTCGGCTGAGAGGTTCTCTTGGTCCTTGGCCACGGCCTGTTGGTCCTGGACAATCTGCTGGGTGCTCGTCCCGGATGGGGCGGCGATGGTGTAGGAACCATCGAAGCCGATGGAGCCGCCCTCCTGCACCGAGGTGGCGAGCGTGGTCCGCACCACCGCGGCGGTGCTCACCGAGCCGTTGGCCCCCGACGCCGACGCCGGACTGTCGCTATTGCCGCCGGTGGACACAGCTATCGCGCCGGCTACCGCTCCTCCGACCAGGGCGCCGGCGATGGTCGCCATGGCGACGATCCGCTTCGGGGAGTACTCAGCCATGGGAACCCGACCCGCCGAGGCCGCTCTGCACGGGGACTCCCCCCCCAGGCAGGTTGCCAGGGATCGGTCCGTTGGGCCCTATCCCAGCGCTTGAAACAGAGACGTCGCCCGGCGGTCCCGTGCCGGCGCTCCACCACGCCGGCGCGTTGATCTGGTGGCTACAAATCTTGTCGGCGGTCACAAACGACGCGCTGTTCGGGTCCACGCCGGCGGCCCTGAAGTTGCTCTCGCCATTGGCTCCGGGGTTGGGGAAGTTGGGGACCCCGTGGGTCCGCATGCAGTCGTAGTACTGCATCAACTGCGCCTGGGTCGGCGGGGGCGCAACGGGGTTGGCCGCCCGCAGGACGTTCTCGGCGGCCAGCTCGTACTGGCTACAGGGGCCGGTGCTGCCGTGCGCCTCCGAGGAGATCGAGTTATCAGTAACCCCTTGCGGGATGGTGATGTTGATCACCCCGTACTGATCGATCGTCGGGTCGGTCTGGTTGGGATCCCCATTGACCCGCATGCAAGTAGCCCACTCGTCCATCAGCTGGGTCGCGTTGCCCCCCTTTGGCGCGGTCTTCGTCCTCGCGCCGCCATGGCTGCCCTGGGTAGTCGTGGTCGTCTCCAACGTGGCGACGTGCGGTGAGTCCGGCGATCCACCACTGCAGGCGGTCAGTCCGATGGCTGCGGTCGCAAGAACCAACGCGAGGCCACCGCATCTCAAGCGGATCCGGGTCCGCCCCAAGTTGGGGACACCACTCGGGGTGACGGCATGGTCGTCGTGCATCGGGACCGTTGTACGAAAGTCGGGGTCACACGCACGTCACACGTGTGACCTTCGTGTGACCTGCGACCTGCGAATCTGTGACCCAGGTGAATCACGTTCCGTAGGTCGCCACCCATCCGGCCCTGCTCGGTGTCAGGCTTGTGACCAGGAGAAACCATGAGAGTACTGGTAGCAGAAGACCACGAACGCCTGGCCCGATCGGTGGCAGCCGGGCTGCGGCGCTACGGGATGACCGTGGACCTTGCCTTCGACGGCGACGACGCGCTCGCGCAGTTGGCAGATTGCCGCTACGACGTCGTGATCTTGGACCGGGACCTCCCGGGCACCCACGGTGACGACGTCTGCCGAAGCATCGCGGCCCAGCGCTCAGAGAGTCGGGTGCTCATGCTCACCGCCGCCGGCTCAGTGAGGGACCGCGTCGAGGGCCTCGGGTTGGGCGCGGACGACTATCTGCCCAAGCCGTTCGACTTTTCCGAGATGGTGGCCCGCGTCCAAGCGTTGGGACGTCGACCCGGGTCTCCGCAGACAGGCCGTTTGGGCTCCGGTGACCTGCAGCTCGACCCAGCAAAGCGAGTGGTCACCCGAGGCGGGAGAACACTCGCCCTTCGACCCAAGGAGTTTGCGGTCCTCGAATGTTTGCTTGTTGCCGAGGGCAAACCGGTGTCGGCAGAGGAGCTGCTGGAACGAGTGTGGGATTCTGTGACGGATCCCTTCACGACGACCGTCAAAGCGACCGTCAATCGTCTACGGGCCAAGCTCGGGGAGCCGTCCGTTATCGAGACCGTCCGCGACAGCGGCTACCGCATCGGAGGACCATGATGGCCATCTCCCATCCTGAGCGCAGACGGCCAGCCTGGCTGCACATGCCAAGGCGCACGGCCCGGATCCGCCTCGCCGCATTGTACGGTGGGCTGTTTCTGATCTCCGGCGCCGCGTTGGTTGCCGTCACCTACCTCCTCTTTGAGCGGGCGACCACATTCACGAAGCCAGCGTTACCCGAGATCCCGCGCACGCCGTCACTCCAGGATCTGGAGAACCTTCCGCTCCCAAAGGCGTTCGCGGCGGTGACAAACGACCAAAGTCAGGTGATCCACAGCCTGAATCTGCTCGGACAAGCAGCAGCAGGGGGTCCGCTGTCGTCGACCAATCATCCGCTTGAACTCTCCGGGCCCGTCGCCTCCTTGGAATCTCGCCTGGAACAGGATCAGCACCAGCTGGCGCAGGCCACCAACCACCTGGCGCAGGGGGTGCACCAACTAGCCCAAGCGGGAACGATCGAAGCGGCACAGCGCGCCACTGACTCACACCAACTGCTGGTGATCTCGGCCATTGCGCTCGGGATCGTCGCCGTGCTGGCCCTCCTCGTTGGCTGGCTCCTCGCCGGCAGAATGCTGCAACCCATCCGGACGATCACCCGCACCGCCCGAAGGATCTCCGCGACCAACCTCCACCAACGTCTGGCCCTCGACGGCCCGCAAGACGAGCTCAAGGAGCTCGGAGACACTCTCGACGGACTCTTCGCTCGACTTGAAGGCGCGTTTGAAGCCCAACAACGCTTCGTCGCCAACGCCTCCCACGAACTGCGCACCCCACTCACCGCCGAGCGCAATCTTCTCCAGGTTGCGCTCGACGATCCCGCTACGAGCAACGCTGAATGGCGCTCCACGGCAGAAGAGCTGCTTGCCTCCAACGGCGAACAAGCCGATCTGATCGATGCTTTGCTTACACTTGCCAGCAGCGAAGGCGGCCTGAGTGAATGCGAACCGGTCGACTTCGCTCCCCTAGTGGAGGCGACCCTGGCTGGTCTCCAATCCGATGTAGCGCGACTCGAGATTCGCGTCGACGACGAAACGACGACACAGGCGCCATTCGACGGAGACGCCCGGCTCATCGAGCTCCTCGTTGTCAACCTACTCACCAATGCCGTACGGCACAACACTCCGGGCGGTCGAGTCGAGATCGAGACCGGCGTACAAGAAGGCCAAGCCTTCCTGTCTGTGACCAACACGGGGCCTGTGATTCCTTCTGCCGAGGTTGAACGCCTCTTCCAACCGCTTCAACGGCTTGATCCGCGCCGGGCGATCCACAAGGACGGTCACGGACTGGGACTCTCCATCGTCCGCGCTATCGCCTCTGCACATGGGGCTTCCATCACGGCCGATCCGTTGCCTGATGGTGGCTTATCGGTTTGCGTGAGTGTCCCGGCGCGCACGATCTCCGCGCAATCACCACCGAGCAACGAACGCCTATCCGGGACAGAGTTCGTTGCGGTCTAATCGCGATTGTGGGCCGATCGGTCGAATATGGACGGAGGTCCCGCCGAGCCGATTGACGAGGGGCGCCCTCCCCAGCAATCTCGGCTCGGAGTTGTGGCCCAGCGAGGTGACAGCAGGGAATGTGCCGGTCGTCCGACCCTGATCCGCAAACCCACTTAGCTTGTAATTAAACCTCCGCTTCAGCTCGGCGACGCTCCTCGATGATGAGATCGGTCGCCTCTGCGGCCACCGTACGCAGCTCGTCGAGCATCGCCCGTAGTCGCCTGTCGTTGGCGATCCACTCGCGATAGAGCTCGGCCTCCTCTGGACTGAGTCGACGGTTCACGGTCTTGCCGTCGACCTTCGCGGTCCACTGCAAGTACGGGCCATGGGGCTCGGGCGGATCACCGTGGCAGCGGCAGTTCGCCTTGCCGCAGTAGTTGTAACGCGGCGCCACGCTCCCCGAGCGGACGAAGCCGATGTCGGCGAGCGCCTCGAGCAGATCGTGGTAGCGGCGTTCGTAATCGTCCAGGGTCTTCTTCTTCGCTCGAGGCATCGAGCTCCATTCTCGCCGACGGGGGCCATCCACCTCCGGTGATCCGATAGTAGTCAATACTAACGGGTATGACGAAGCGAACCCACGCCGAGCAGGTGCACGAGCTCAAGTCCGTCCGAAGCCAGATCTACGGCACCTTCGTCAAGTGGTCCGATGCCCTTTTCGAACTCGCCGACGCGCTCTTGGACGCCTCGGGGGCCGTGGGATCGGTGCCCTCCCTCAGCTTGGAGCCGATCTTCCGGCGCTCCCACGGCAGCCTCTACAAGGCTCTCTCTTTGGGTGAGATCGACGAGGGGGCGCTGCGGGCCGCACTCGTGGCACATCGCCCGCGTGAGTGGCCGGCCGTCTTCGCCGTCGACGCCTCGACCTGGGAGCGCTGCGACGCCGAGTGCAGCCCCGAGCGGGGTTTCTACTACTCGGCGTCGAAGCACTCGGCCGGCCAGCCGATCGTGGCGGGCTGGAGCTATCAGTGGATCGCCCAGCTCAGCTTCGAGCCAAACAGTTGGACCGCGCCGCTCGACGCGCTGCGCATTGCGCCCGGAGCCGATGCCACCGAGGCGACGATCGCGCAGGTCAAAGCCCTGGTGGCACTGCTCCGAGAGGACCGAGCGGTCCCCCTCTTCGTCTTCGACGCCGGTTATGACCCCATCGCCCTCAGCCATGGGTTGGACGACACCGAGGCCCAGGTGCTGGTGCGCATCCGAGAGGACCGGGTCTTCTACGACGATCCGGCGGCGCGGCCCAATCGGCCGAAGGGCACCGGTGGGCGGCCTCCCCGCCACGGGCGCCGCATGAAGTGCTCGGAGGACAAGACGCACCGGCGACCCGACGCCGAGTACCGCACCGAGGACCCTCGCTACGGCAAGGTGCGCGTGCGCGCCTGGCACGGGCTCCACCCTCGCCTCATTGGTCGAGGGCGTTGGGCCAAGAGCGAGGGCGCACCACCAATCGTGCGCGGCAGCGTGATCCGCGTCGACGTCGAGCACCTTCCCAAACGCGACGGACGAGTGAAGAAGACGTTGTGGCTGTGGTGGTCGGGTCCGGGCGAGCCCGATCTCGACCTGTGCTTCCGGTCCTATCTGCACCGTTTCGATCTCGAGCACACCTTCCGATTCGCCAAGAACACTTTGGGCTGGACGGCGCCCTCGCTGTGCATGCCCGAACAGGCCGACCGCTGGACGTGGTTGATCGTGGCTGCCTACACCCAGTTGCGAATCGCACAAGGACTCGTCGACGACGTACGGCTGCCGTGGGAGCGTCCCTGCGAGCCGGCAAAACTGACCCCAGCGCGTGTGCGCAGAGGGTTTCGTCGACTTCGTGTAACTCTTGGGACTCCGGCCAGTGCACCGAAATCCGACACTCCGGGTCCCGGACGCCCCAAGGGCACCCAGAGAGGGCCGCGACCGCGCTATCCGGTGGTCAAGAAGGCCGCTTGACCGGATGGTGGGGGTTTAATTGCAAGCTTAGGGGCCACGCGGATAGGTGACCATCCACCGGTCGTTGTGATGGCCCAGATTTGATTCTGGGTGCGTCCCAACCAACGACCAAGTGGAGGTCACCCCCATAATGCGCGCACTCGAGCCCGAAGTGGTAGATGCCATCTGGGCGGTCATCGAGCCCCTGATCCCCCCGGCTCCGAAGAACCACCCCTTGGGTTGTCACCGGCCGCGGGTCTCGGACCGGTTGTGCTTTTGGGGGATCCTCATCCGCCTGGTCACCGGCTGTTCGTGGGTGAGTGTCGAGGCGATCCTCGAGTACCAGGTATCCGATACCACGCTGCGAGCGCGCCGTGACGAGTGGGTCGTCGCCGGCGTGTTCGACGCCCTGCGCCGCCACGCCGTCCACGCCTATGACCGCATCATCGGTCTCGATCTCTCCGAAGTGGCACTCGACGGGTCCTTGCACAAGGCGCCCTGTGGCGGCGAAGGCACGGGCAAGAACCCCACGGACCGGGCAAAAATCGGCTGGAAGTGGTCGATCGCCACCGATGCGCACGGCATCCCGATCGGCTGGGCCCTCGACGGCGCCAACCGCAACGACGTCAAGATGCTCGACCCCACCCTCGACGACCTGGCTCAGGCGGGACTGCTCGAAGAGATCGAGACCCTGCACCTCGACCGTGGTTACGACTACCCCAAAGTCCGCGCCCAGCTGGCCGGTCGCGGCCTCGGCGATCTCAACATCCAGCTCCGCTCGAGGCCCGGCGTCGCCGACAAAGTGAAGCAGCCGATGCGACTCGGGCTGCGCTGGGTGGTCGAAGGGACCAATTCATGGCTCTCCAACTACGGCCAGCTCCGTCGCAACACCGATCGGCGAACCCGACACCGCCATGCTCAGCTCTGCCTGGTGGTCGCCCTGCTCATCACCGCCAAGCTCATCGACTGGCGCAACCGGTGGAGCCCGGACTCACGGCCTATCCGCTAGTCCCCTAAGCCGCGGATTCGATTGTCAAGCTTGCGGCTATCGAAAAGCACGTCGGAATCCAGGGGCGCGCCGTTTAGCCACGCGGCAGGAGTTCCCTGAGGATCCTGGATCTGATAGGAGGACTCGCGTTCCAATACCCAACTCTCGTAGCGCCCCTGTCGTACGCCCGCGACAAAATCCGATCCAGTGAGTCCCGCTTGGGCGCCTAACCGCAAGAGATCCTCGTTTGTGAACCCGCCAGCACCTTCAGGCGGCTGTGCTGTGAAGAGCATGCGGCGGAGTTCATCAAAGCGACCTACCTCGGCTGCCAGACACAGGGCGTTGTCCGCTCTCACAGACTCGGGGCCTAGGAAGCATCGCATTCGATATTCCACAGCCAGCGCACCGGCATGGCGGGAGGAGTCGATAACGGGCCCGTTGAGCTCTTCAAATCGACGGCAATAGGGGCACTGGGGATCCTCGAAGAGGACCATCTGATGGGGCGCATTCGCGCTGCCGACGAGCACGCCGCCTTGTGGAGTGTGGCCTGCGGGTGAGACTCCCGAATCTGTCGTAGTCATCCTGTGCTCCAAGATAATCGAGGCCGCTATGTAAGGGGTCGGTTCAGCGAAGCGTCGAAACGGGCTTGCGGCCGGTCATCCCGAGGCCCCCGAACGTCAGTTGGGAGAGTCGGTACTCGGCGGCAGTCGGACGGGGAGCGAGCGCCTCGCTGGTTCGTCGACGCAGTGGCCGGCCGGTCCTAGCGCCGGCGTCCGATTCCCATGACCTCCCATGCGCGTCCCAATGCACTGCCGTACAAGCACACGACGATGAGGACGAGGGCGCGCTGCAACGCAGAGCTGCCATCGTTGGCTACCAGTGCTATGGCGAGACCAAGCTGGGCTGAAAAGCCCCCAGCTGAGACCGCGGCAAAGACGATGTTCTGCTTTCGAGTGGGGAACCCGCGTGAGAAATTCCCGGCCCGCCGCGCCCTGGGAATCAACCGGCTTGTGCCCAGAAGGCCGACAATCGCCATGGCCAGGCTTGAGAAACCGAATACGACGGCGCCTCCCGTCAAGGCGAGGATCGAAACGAAGAAGGCGTCAATCAGGGCGAGGAACGCGCTGCCTGCCAGGACGGTCCGGCGCTCCCGAGTCTGGTGATCTCCGTCGTCTGCGTTGGCGACGGTGACGGCGACGAACAACAGGCCGAGGATCGCAGCCGATGCGCCTGAGCTCGCAATGAAAAAGTCTTCGTAGTGGCCGAACACAGGCTGGACGGTACCCGATAGACCGCAGCCTCTCCGGGCGGACACTCTGAGGACGGAGGACCAGTGCGAGAGAGTGGTCGGAACGCCCACGACGAACTCAAGTCCTCGACACACGAGACGGTTATCGGCGGGTTCGCCGCTCACCGATTCAGCTCGATGCCATCTATTAGATTGCCTTTATGCAGGATGGCGCGCCTTCGGCGACGGCGAGAGCGGTAGCCCAGGTGCGAGCGACGATGGACCGACCTGTGACGGCGAACGGCGACGGGCAGATCGAGCTGAGACTCGTCGAGCGCTTTCCGAGCGACAGGCGCAGCCAGATGGCCGACCGGCTCGAGCGCCGTACTCGCTGGTTCGACGAGGTCACCCTGCGATGTATCGATGAGGGCATTCGGCAGGTCGTCATCACCGCCGCGGGCTACGACTGCCGCGCCCTCCGGTTCCGCACGCCAGGCGTCCACTTCATTGAGCTCGACCACCCGGCCACCCAAGCCGACAAGCGAGGCATCCTTGAGGACTTGGGTGCTGACGTCGCCGGCGTTGCCTACGCCTCGGCCGATTTCATTGTCGATGATGTCCGTCGCGCGCTTGCCGCCGCCGGACACGACGCCAGCAGATCGACCCTCTATCTTGTGGAGGGGCTGCTCGTGTACCTTTCTGAAGAGGTCATCGTCTCACTGCTCACCGCCCTGCGAGCGCGGGCGACGCGGGAGAGTTGGCTGGCGGTATCGATCTCGCGCGGTGGGTCGCCGGAATTCCGTGCCCGTGTCGCGGCCCTTGGCGAACATGCCCAATCGAGCTTCAGCGAAGAGGACGCAGGCGTCCTCCTGCGGCGGTGTGGCTGGCAAGGCGACACGTCACGGCCATTCGTTCTTGCATCGCCTCTCTGAGCGCCGTCATAGCGTCGGCCCTTCGTCGACGAGGTTGGTCAGCGAGCAGGGGTCATTTGATACGCCAGCGTGGTGCCACCGCTGGTGAACGTCAGCGAGAGATCCTTTCCAGTGCAGCTGTATGAGCCCTGCTCGGGCGACGGCGTGACGGGCCTGGTCACGCCGGCCACCGTAATGGTGGCATTGTCAGTGACCGACGTGACCGGGAAGGAGCCCGAGCGTGCGGTCGTCTTCGGAGAGAAGCCGTAGTGATCCGTCAGGGTGCCGCCGAACTTTGTCGAGCCCTCGCCGCCCGTCAGAGGTGTGCTCGGAGTGAAGTTCCCGAGTGCGTTCCCATTGGACATGATGTCCACGGTCGTACCCGCACCACCGGTGAACGTAAGTCCGGTCGTGCTTAAGGTCATGCTCGTGACGTTCCAGTTGCCCTCGAGGCAGGGGCTCTGTGTCGCCTGGCCTTTGTGATGCTTGGGTTGGCGCTTTTGGTGGTGGGACGACAGTTCGAGCCGGGCGCGGTGCCCGCCCTGAGCGTACACGTCGCCACTGAGGGTGGGAGCGCCGACGAGTCCGAATGCGGCGGACGTGGCGGCCGTGAGTGCGACGAGCCTCACAGGGCGACGCCAGTCTCTTGCGAGCGATGGGGGCGGTTGCATCCCACCAGAATGATCCGCCGTCCCCAGGATGTCTACCTTCACGTTTGACCAGGTAACCGTCGGCGCGCCAAGGTCTGCGGGTGTCCGACTTGAGGGAAGCCTGTGCGGCAATGTTCGAACCCCATCTGGTGGAGGCGTTCGGCGGAACCTTCCACGTCCCTGATGTCGACACGTACCCCGCTCTGTTCTCCTGGGACTGCGGTTACCACACGCTCAGCCTCCGCCATCTCGATCCGGACTTGGCCGTACGAGAGCTGACCACCCTCTACAGCGCCAACCGCCTCCCGGGAGGCTTGCTTTCCCATCAGCGCTTTGTTCCCGGAGCCGAGGAGGCCCAGCACCTCGTCGAGGAGTTGTTCGGCCCGATGTTCGATGGCAACTGCACCACGTTCGTGGATCCTCCGACGGCCGCCTATGCCGCGGCGCGTCTCTCCGCTGCCGGCGGCAGATCAGCCGTTCACCTCCTCGATTCAGCACTGCTCCACCTGCGCGCCCTGGCGCAGCACCGGGTTCTCGACGGGGGCGCCCTCCCCGCAGTGCTCCATCCGTTCGAAACGGGCACCGAGGGGAATCCGTTCACGGGCAGACTCGTCGGCGGGCGAGGTTCCTTCGATTTGGTGCGGCTCAAAGAGCTGACGGTGACCGCAATGGCAGCGGGGATGGTGCCGGAACGTGCTCTCTCCGACGGACACCAATTCGTCGTCCTCGATCCGACCGTGTGCGGTTGGTACCTGCTGGCCCTCGAGGAGGTGGTGACTGCCTGCGCCATCCATGGAAGGGATGCAGACCGACGATGGGCAGAAACGATGGCAAATGAAGTGGCCGACGCCGCAGCAACCTTGCTCTGGTCCGAATCCGACCATCTCTTTGGGGCATACGATCTCGTGGGCGGTCGGACCCTCGGTGGCCTGGGAGCGATGGGGCTGATTCCCGCGGCTACCGAGGCGATGAACGTGCGAGGCCTTTCGGCCGTGGTCGCAGAACACCATCTGGGGCCTGACGCTCCCATGTGGGGACGACGCGGATTTGCTGCCGGCAAGGTTCAGGCGGGCGCGGGCGTCCGGGACTTCGTGCAATGGGAGGGCAACGCCGTGTGGGGCGCGACGGTGTATTGGGCTCACCTTCTGGCGTTGCGAGTGGAACGTCTCCTCGACGCGCAACGCCTCCGCCACGAGCTCGAGGAGCTTGTGATCGCACACGGATTCCGAGAGTTCTATGACGCGTGCTCAGGCGTAGCCGGAGGTGCCGGTGCACGGTCGGGGTTCACGTGGCCCGCGCTCATACTCGAGATGTCCGCTGCAGAACGAGCGGCAGTCGGCGAGTGAGTCCAAACCGGCCTACAACCAGATGTCCGCCATGCCCTCATCACGAGGTGTTACGGGTACCCGCATCAATGAAGGACGATGGTGTACTCACCGTCACACAGACGTGGTCATCGCTCATAGCGTTCCCTCTTCCCAATTTGAGGGATCAGGCCGCTGGGTTCTTGATTCGCGGGTAGAGCGTGGGACGGAAGGGGAGTAGCCCCCAATCGGTGATCGACACGCTGGCTCTGCAAGGAGCCCGGTCACCGAACCTGCACGCCGGTGGGCGATCCTTCGTTTCTCCCATGTCGCCGTGGCCGGAACGAAGGAGATCCCTTTGACCCGGCGAGAAAGGTCACAGTGAACTTCGCTGTCGTGATTGCAGTCTTCCCGATCATCTTCCTCGGGGAGCTGCCGGACAAGACCATGTTCGCGTCCCTGGTCTTGTCGACTCGGGGCAAGCCCCTCTCCGTCTGGTTGGGTGCCGCAGGCGCCTTCGCCGTCCACGTGGTCATTGCTGTGACAATCGGCGTGGCGCTGTTTCGCATCCTCCCTCACCGTGCCGTCGATGCAGTCGTGGCGGTGATGTTCCTGGTGGGCGCGGCTCTCGCCTTCCGAGAAGCGACCCAGGACCACGAAGTGGAGATCGTCGAACGCGAGGTGGCGACGAAGAGGCGGGTCGTGTCAACCGCCTTCATCGTCATCTTCCTGGCCGAATGGGGCGACCTCACCCAGATCTTGACGGCCAACCTCGCCGCGCACTACCACGCGCCACTTTCGGTGGCGGTCGGAGCGGTCTTGGCTCTTTGGACGGTCGCTGCTCTGGCCGTGGCGGGAGGCCAGAGCCTCCTGCGCTTCATCAACATGAAGACGCTGCGGATCGTGACGGCCGTGGTTCTGGTGGGTCTGGCGGGATTCGCCGCGTGGGAGGCCTTCCGGTGATGGGGTCGATCACACCCCAAAATCGCGTGATCGCGCCATCACAGGATCAGCCGTCCAACGCCGGAGCGCTCTGAAAGAGAAGTGCGAACCACCGCCTGATAGGACCAGGGCCTGGCGCTGCAGGCCACCCGTATGGGCTCGAGGTCGGGGTGCAACAGGACTTCGAGAGCTCGGTCCCTCTGGTGTGCGGTTGCGTGGGCGAGGGTGCTCATGCGACTGAGCCTATGTCGACCCGCGCTCAAGACACCTCTCTCAGTCGGGCCACCACTCCAGAGGGGCGACAAGCTCATTGCTGACCTTCAACCAAAGTTCGGTCCGATGGTCTTTGCACGTCCACAATGAACCCACCCTGCCTTCGGCATCGATACCGGTGGCATCGTGCACCCGGGTCAGCCTCTTTGAGCATCCGTCCTTTGAACAGGTCCCGTTCTGGTCGGTCATTCCACTCCGTCACGCATGCGGTTGCGGCGTTCCCGGCTGTGGTCCCCACCGGGGATCGCTGCGACCGGCGTCACCGTTCCGTTCCCAGGGGGTGCATTGGGGATGGGTTCGGGACCGCAACGCTTGTCCATGCAACAGATACCAGCGCCATGTTCCCTTTTGCCATCCTCGCCCCGTTCATCGCTCGGTCCCAGAATCGTCGCGCTCGTCATGTGAAAGTCAACCGAGCGACGCCATTTGGGTGCCAGCGGCGTCGGCAGGGCAGTTCTCAGGGAGGAGTGTCCTCTCAGGGTCGACTCTCGGCTCGCTGGTGTGGCGCTCTCGAGTCTCGCCCGGATACGAAATGACAGGGACACTGCCTGACACGAGTGTCAGGGATTGGCTATATTCCCGCTGTTGGGGTTGTCCAAGCCGGCGCTACGGGAGTGGGCCGGACTGATTCGGGGGAGTGCGCATGAGGTTCGTCGGGCAGGGGTCGGGTCATCTGAGCCGGGCAGATATACGGTCAAGGCTGCGACCGCAACGGCCCCGAAGCAGTGGACGGATCCTCCTCTTCATGGGGGCAGCAGGTGTGCTGGTCACTCCTCTGGCCCAGGCGCTCTCGACGAGCGGAACGGCCGCCGCGCCCTCCAACGTGGACCCGAACGGCGTGTTGAAGTACGGGTTCGACCTCAACAACGAGTTCAGCAACGACTTTGCGCCCGCAACCGAGGAGAACGACTGCTCGTACACAGTCACGTCGAACATCTACCAGTCCATGACATATCCCGGGAACGCCGCCATCTCTGGCGGCGTAGCCCAGAGCTGGACCATCTCCAACAACGGCTCCACCGTCACCTTCCACATCCGGCCCGGTCTCGAGTTCTCCAACGGCCAGCCGGTGACGTCGGCCGACGTTGCTGCTAGCTACAACAACACCAAGACCAGCCCACTGCGGTCGTCGCTCTTCGCGATCTCGAGCATCCAGACGCCGAATCCCACGACCGTGGTCGTCAACCTCAGCAAGCCCACTGCGGGTGACTTCCTTTGGGCATCGACCTACGTCGACGGTCAGATCTACCCGGCCAACGCGATCTCGAGTCAATCGACCCAACCCGTGGGAGCGGGACCCTTCCTCCTGAAGAGCTACAGCCAGGGTTCACAAATCGTGCTGGCGAAGAACCCCAAGTACTGGGACTCGAAGGCCTACCCTCTCGGTGGCGTTGACTTCACGCAGGTGACACAGGGACCCGAGGCGGCCACCGCGTTGACCTCGGGCGCCGTCGACATGATCGAGGTCGAGCCGGAGAACTACCCGCAGCTCAAGGACGATCCGAACATCGGGATCTCGATCACCAAGTCCTACGACTACATGGACCTCGAACTGCGTCAGAACACGGGACCTTTTGCCAACGAGCAGGTGCGATCGGCGCTCGAGTACGCCGTCGACCGGGCCGCGGTGAACAAGGTCGTTTTCGACGGTCTCGGCGAGCCGGCCTACCAAGCCGTGCCGTCGTGGTCGCCGGGTTACTCGAAGTCGCTTGGGGACAGCGACACGTACAACCCCTCCAAGGCCAAGGCCATGCTCAAGGCCGCCGGCTACCCCAAGGGTGTGAGCTTCTCGCTGGTCATCCCCTCGGGTGACGCGACGTACTCCCGGGCGGCGGCCCTGCTCCAGTCCGAGCTGGCTACCGCCGGCTTCACTGCCAATCTGCAGCAGATCCCTGGCGCAGATCTCCTCACCGACGTCTATGTCAAGAAGCAGGGTGACGCATTGTTGAGCGAGGAGCTCAGCAACGGCCCCGACCTCACCAACAGCTTCGAGGCTCTCTTCGAGCCCTCAGGCTTCCCGGCCAATGCATTCGGTTCGGTCAACCAGCAGCTGACGCCGCTGATCGTCCAGGCCAACGCATCCCTGAGCCCGGCCCTGCAGGGCCCGCTCATGCAGCAGATCGACAAGACGGTGATTCAACAGGGTCTGTTGGTCCCGATCGTCTTCATGCCGTCGATCGTCGCCTTCAACAAGAATCGAGTCGGGGGGAACGTCGTTGCCCCGATTGGGCAGTGTCGCTCCGATCTTGCCGGCATCTACATCAAGAAATAGCCACCGGCATGCGTCGCAAGGGGATTGCCGAGATGTCAAAGCTGTGGCCGCGCCCCCGGACCTCGTTGAGCTAGTCAGCGGCGATGGCGTCCGGCGCCGGTTCACTGCCGACATTCGTTGCTCGTCGGCTCCTCATCACCGTGTTGTTGCTGTTCCTGATCACCCTCGGCGTCTACTCGCTGATCCTCATCATTCCGGGCAACCCGGCCATCGCTCTCGCTGGAGGTACCAAGGCGACGCCAGCTGAGATCGCCAAGATCACCGCGCAGTTGCACTTGAACGAGGGCTTCTTCGCTCAATACTGGAATTGGCTCAGAGCGGCCCTCCATGGGGACCTCGGATATTCGCTCTTCAACAACGAGACGGTGGCATCGGGCATCGCGGCCCGATTCCCCGTGACGCTGTGCGTGGCCGTCGGAGGGATGATCATCGCGGTCCTGATCGGACTTCCCGCCGGGATCATCTCCGGGCTGCACCAAGGGACCGCCCGCGACCGCGGGGTGACCGTGGGATCGAGCATTGCGGTGGCCGTTCCGGATTTCTGGCTGGCCATGATCCTCGTGATCGTCTTCGCGGTGAAGCTGGAGTGGCTGCCTGCCCTTGGCTACACACCCTTTACGCAGTCGCCGACGGAGTGGTTCCAGGACCTGCTCCTTCCGTGGCTCGCACTCGGTATCGGCGGGTCGGCCGTGATCGCACGTCAGGTGCGCGGCGCCCTGATCGATACCTTGGACCAGGATTACATGCGTACCGCCGTGGCGAAGGGTCTCAGTCCGCGCATGGTTGTGGGGAAACACGCTCTCAAGAACGCCCTGAGTCCTGCGGTCACCGTGATCGGCATCCAATTCGGGTACCTGCTGGGCGGCACCCTCATCATCGAACAGATCTTCTCCCTGCCTGGGCTTGGCACGTACATCATCCAGGCCATCAACGAGAAGGACATACCCGAAATCCAGGGAGTCGTGCTGGTGGTGGCGACGGCATTCGTCCTGATCAACCTCTGCGTCGACGTCGTGTACGCCTACCTCAACCCCAAGATCCGCCTGTCGTGAGCGCAGCCCCATGACGAGCTGGAGCCCACCCGACACCGGTGATCCTTTCGTCGGCCTGAATTCCGTTCCCGCCACCGGGGACTCGCCAGAAGAGCTTCCTCAGCGGCGCCCGGGGTTTTGGTCCCGGTTCCTCCATCAGCACTGGGCCATCGCCGGGTTGATCTTCCTCCTGATCGTCATCGTCGCCGCGATCTTCGCTCCCTTGGTGGCGCCTCACCCGCCGGACGCCCAGGACATCAATGCCATCAACGCCGCGCCATCGGTCACGCATCTGCTCGGCACGGACGATCTCGGGCGCGATATCCTGAGCCGGCTGATCTGGGGTGCCCGCATCTCGTTGCGATCAGCATTCGAAATCGTCGGTCTGGCCGCCCTGATCGCCATTCCGCTCGGCCTGATCGCCGGATTCTTCCGCGGTGCGGCGGACAGCGTGATCATGCGGACGATGGACGCGCTTTTCTCCTTCCCGCCTCTGATCTTTGCTCTGACGGTGGCCGCGCTGCTCGGGGCGAGCATCAACGACGCCGCCATCGCCATCGCCATCGTTTTCGTTCCGAGCTTCGTGCGGCTCCTCCGTGGCGAGGTCATCGCGGTCCGCGAAGAGGCGTACATCGAGTCGGCCCGGAGCCTGGGCGCCACCTCCAAACGGCTTATGGCCCGTCATGTGCTGCCCAACGTCGCCTCGCCGATCATCATCCAGTTGGCGCTGGCCCTCGGCTTCGCACTGCTGACCGAGGCCGGCCTGGCCTTCCTGGGCATCGGAGAGCAGCCGCCCATTCCGAGCTGGGGCGGCATGCTCCAGGAGGGATTCCAGTTCATCAACACCGCACCGTGGGCCGTGATCTTCCCCGGAATCGCCATCATGTTGACTGTCCTGGCCTTCAACCTGGTGGCCGATGGCCTGCGCGACGCACTGGGCCGCGAGCGGCCGGCCGGAAGTGGACTCGTTGGTCGGGAGGGGTCTGTCCGTCGGAGCCGGCTGGCCCGGCTGGGTGTGACCGGGAGGGGTGAGACAGAGGCGCCGCCAGCGGTGCCAGGTGCCGCGCTCCTCGAGGTCCAGGGCCTAAAGATCGAATTCGTCACCCGACAGGAATGGCTCCCGGTCATGGAGGACGCCACGTTCTCGCTGCAGCGAGGCAAGACGCTCGGACTGGTCGGGGAGAGCGGATCGGGCAAGACGGTCTCGGCGCTCGCTGTCATGGGCCTCCTCCCGGCTGCCGTCTCGCGCCTGTCCGGATCGATCCGATTCGAACAGCGCGAACTCACCAGCATGAGCCAGGCCGGCCTGCGCAAGGTTCGCGGGAACGACATCGCGATGATCTTCCAGGAGCCCATGACGAGCCTGAATCCGGCCTACACCGTGGGAAACCAGATCGCCGAGCAGGTGCGCACGCACCGTGGGATCAGCCGCGCCGACGCTTGGACCGTCGCAATCGAGATGCTCGACCGCGTGGAGATCCCCCAGGCGGCCACTCGCGCCGAGGACTACCCACATGCGTTCTCGGGCGGGATGCGGCAGCGCGTCATGATCGCCATGGCACTCTCGTGCTCGCCGAAGCTGTTGATCGCCGACGAACCCACCACTGCGCTCGACGTGACGACGCAGGCGCAGATCGTCGAGTTGCTGCACGGGCTGCAACGTGAAGAAGACATGGCAATGATCTTCGTGACACACGACCTCGGTGTGATCGCAGACGTCGCCGATGACGTGGTGGTGATGTACGCCGGCCAGATCGTCGAGCATCGAAACGCGTTGGATCTCTTTGCACGCCCCCAGCACCCCTACACCGAGGCACTGCTGCATTCGATACCACAGCTCACGCCACGCGGCGAGCCGTTGCACGCCATCCCTGGCATGGTGCCGCGTCCGGACCAGTTTCTGACCGGCTGCCGTTTCGCGCCCCGCTGCTCGTACGCGCAGGATGCCTGTGCGGAGGCGGCCGTGCTGCTGCGGGCGCCTGGGAGGGCGGACGGACCCTCCGAAGGGGCGGGGGCAGTCGGACCTCCGAACGTGTCTCTTGCTCGTTGTGTCCGACAGGACGAGCTGACCTTGTCGGGCCCACCGCTGCTGATCGAGGACGATCTGGCACCGCACATCCCCGGCGTGACCACGTCGGGGGTCGACCCAGAGACGCCGGTCCTGCAGGTGACGGATCTCGTCAAGGAATTTCCACTCCGGAGCGGTGTCCTCCGGCGGGTCAGCGGTTCGGTCCGGGCTGTTGACGAGGTCAGCCTGAGCATCCAGCCCGGCACGACTCTGGGTCTGGTCGGGGAGAGCGGCTCGGGAAAGTCGACCCTGGCGAGAGTGGTCCTCCGCCTCATCGACCCGTCGGCCGGGACGATCGTGGTCAACGGGAAGGACATCACCTCGCTCCGCGGCCCCTCGCTGCGCCGGCACCGAGATTCGATGCAGATGGTGTTTCAAGACCCCTACTCGTCGCTCGACCCCAAGCAGAGCATTGCCGACATCGTCGGTGAGCCACTGGCCATCCATACCTCGATGACCCGGGCCGAGCGGGAGCGGCGAGTCATGGAGCTCCTGTCCCAGGTCGGACTCGGTTCCCACGTGCTGTCTCGTCAGCCGCACGAATTCTCGGGCGGGCAACGCCAGCGCATCGCCATTGCGCGGGCGCTGGCCCTCGAGCCCAAGTTGCTTGTCTGTGACGAGCCCGTGAGTGCGCTTGACGTCTCCACACAATCTCAGGTGATCAACCTGCTGACCGAGTTGCAGGACGAGTTGGGCGTGGCGTACCTCTTCATCGCCCATGATCTGTCGGTCGTCCGGCACATCAGCGACCGGATTGCCGTGATGTACCTCGGCCAGATCGTCGAAGAAGGCGACGCGAACGAGGTGTACGAGCGACCCACCCATCCCTATACGGCGGCCCTCCTTTCTTCGATCCCGGTCCCGGACCCCACCCGACAGCGCGCGCAGGACGCGGATCGTCTTGCGGGGCGAAGTCGATGAGGCGATGGCCGGCGAGCAGGGGTGTCGGTTCCGATCTCGCTGTCCCTTTGCCATGGACATGTGCGCAGTCGTCGAGCCGGAGCCCTACCGCACACCCACCGGTACCTCCGTCCGTTGTCACCTGCACACTGCGGGCCCCATGCTGGCAGGAAGCACCGTGCAGTCACTCGAGCATCCCCCGAATCGGGTCGAGGTCTGACCTCCGACGACCGGATGCGTCGCAAGTCGCCCTTCATCAGGACGCCAGCACCCTGCATGGACCCAGGGCCAACAGGTTAGTGCTCTGCGATCTGACCGCCGTCGACGTGCAGGATCTCGCCGGTGACGAACGTCGAGGATTCCAGGAAGAGGACGGCATCCACAATGTCGCTGACCCGGCCGACGTGTCCGATCGGAGGGAGGCGCGGCCCGAGATCGGCAAAGCTCTCAGGGGATTGGGCAGGTGTCTGAATGATGCCGGGCGAGACGGCATTGACCCGCACGCCCCGCGATGCGTACTCAATGGCGAGTGATCTGGTCGCTGCCGCAAGGCCCCCTTTGGTCAGCGCGGTCAGAACCGAAGGCGCGCGGGAGTCGGCGACATCGACCAGGGTCGTGGTGATATTGACGACATGGCCGCCTTTCCCTTCCAGCATGTGGGTGATCGCCAGCTGAGTCAGGCGGAAGAAACCCGTGAGATTGACGCCGACGATGGCGGCGTAGTCGTCGGCCGTGTACTCGATGAAGGGCTTGGAGACATAGATCCCGGCGTTGTTGACCAGAGTGTCGATGCGGCCAAAGCGTTCCAGGGCCCCGCTGACGATCCGCTCAGCGGTCTCGGGTTCCTCAATGTCTCCGGCGACTGTGAGGAACGCCGAATCGGCGGCAGGTGCAACCGGTCCGCGACGTGGCGACCACCGCCCAATCGCTCTTTCGGTAGCCGTCGACGATGCCGGCCCCGATGCCCTGGGACCCTCCGGTGACGATGGCGACCTTGCGATCCTGGGCAACCATGGTCCGCTGCCTCAGCTGCTCATCGCTGCAGGATCGCTCGGGTGGACACTCAGCGGGGTGGTCTCCACACTGAGCCAGTGCCGCAGCGGCAGTGACCCTAAGGTCGCCTGCATCTGTGCGGCGTCGTGGACCCGCCAGAGACCGAGTGTCCGAGCGACGCCAGGCAGCGTCCACAGCCGCTCCAGAATTCCCTCGCTGGCCAGCTCCCGCGCTCGAGCGGCCTCCTGCGTATTCGCTTCCTCGACAACCTGAACCGGTGTGTCCGGGGGAACCGTGATGGTCAGGGTGGTGAAGAACTCGCTGCTCCCGTCCCGCGGTGCCCGCGATCGGGACTGGTCTGCCTTCGTGCCCGGGTCGTTCGGGTGCGGACCGAGCGGCACGATGTCGTCGGTGCGCCACATGCGCAGAGGCATGGAACGGAGCACGGCTTCCACTTCAGCGAGACCGGCGGCGTCGAACAGGCCGAGCGTGCGCCATTCGCCCGGCTTGAGGGGCGGCCTCCACAAACGGAGGAGGCGACCCTCGGTCGCGAGATCCAGAGAATGAGCGGCCTCCTGGGCCTTCACGTCCTCCACCTCGGCTCCGGGCGTCCCCTCGGGGACGTGGGTCGTCATCGTGACCAGATATTCCATCAACTGGCCATGATCGGCTCCATGCCAGTCGACGTCGACCCTTTCGCGATCTCGTCGCGGAGCACCTTCAGGGCGGTAACGAAGATCTCGGAAAAGGTCGGAAAGGGCTGAATCGTGTCAGCCAGGACATCGAGTGGGACGTGGCCACGGATCGCGAGCGTGGCCTGCTGGAGCCATTCCCCCGCCTCTGGTCCCAGGGCATAGGCACCGGTCAGGCGTTTACCGTCGCTGAGCAGGGTGAGGAATCCCTTGTTGTCGGCATAGTCACGCATGTAGGTGGCGGTCTTCGCAATCTCGGTGAGGGGAGCGGTGGCGCTGAAGCGCCCCGCGGTTGCGCCCACCGCCGCGGCCTGAGGATCTGTGTAGACGACCCGGGGGACGGCCTCATAGTTGGCCTTTCTCGGTGTTCCAAGGATGTTGGCGGCGACAACCTCGCCCTGGTATTTGCCGACATGGGTCAGTGGCCAGAGGCCGTTGACATCACCGATGGCCCAAAGACCCTCCGCGGCGCGGAGGTGCGCGTCGACCGGAACTCCGTGTGCATCCTCTTCGACGCCCACCGTGTCGAGTCCCAGGTCGCGAACCCGGGGGCGGCGTCCGGTCGCGACGAGTATCCGGTCGCCCTTCAGTTCACGCCCATCGTCGAGCTCGAGGACGTAGTCCTCCCCGTCACGTCTCGCCGCAGCGGTATTCGCCGAGAGGACCAGCTCAATACCTTCGCGTTGCAATGCTTCGCCGAGGGCTTCTCCGAGCGGTGCCGGCTCCCGGCCCAGCAGATGCTCGGCCATGTCCGTGATCACCACCTCGCCGCCGAGTCGCCGCACGACCTGCCCCATCTCCACGCCGACAGGCCCACCTCCCAGGATCAGGAGCCGACGCGGGACTGCCTTCATGGACGTGGCCTCGCGACTGCCCCAAATGCCGTCGAGGTCCCGGAGGCCCTTGACCGGCGGAACGACCGGATCGGCGCCGTTGGCCAGCACGATGTTGTCGGCCGTGTGCCGCACGCCGTCGATCTCGACGACCCCCGGGCCCGCCAGCCGGCCCGAGCCGCGGAGCAGGTCGATCCCGTGATCGGCCAGCCAGCGCACCTGCCCCGCATCGGAGTAGTCCGAAACCATGAAGTCGCGCCAGGCAAACACCGCCTCCACGTCGATGTCCGCGGTCGAGACCGCCTCCCTGGCCCCATGGACCGCCTCGTCCGGTCGGAGCAACGTCTTCGACGGAATGCACGCCCAATAAGAGCATTCGCCTCCTACGAGTTCACGCTCGACGATGGCGACGCGCAAGCCTCCTTCCGCCAAGGCGCCCGCACAGTGCTCGCCCGGCGAGCCTCCGCCGAGCACGATGACGTCGTAGTCGCTACTCATGCCCGAAGCCGACAGTGTCAGGCAGCCTGCCAATGGTCCCTTGGTTGCTCGCATGGACGATGTGCATCCCAGCCCCGTTCGTTGGCGTGCGCAGAGTGGCTGACCTAGCCGGCGACTCACACGGACCCGCGGCGACGATGCCAGGTTGTCCATCCTTGGCCGACTCTTCGGCCTCGGAGGCGTCCGACATCGCCTCGCTGCGTGTGGGTTCACTTTTCCCCGGTGACGATGGAAAGTCAAGGGTCGCCCGGACGACCGCGAGGGGCCCGTCGGTGAAGGCGCGGTGGGAGGAGGCGGCGATTCGTCGGCTCCGTCGGGACAGATGGCCGCCCGGCCCGGTCAGACCTTTTCGGACGACCATCGGGACGCCCCCGCACCGCATGGCGCGAACGTGTTCTGGCTGATGACCGTCGCGACACTGCTGTTGGCGGTCGTGCGATTCGTCGCCGCTTTCGGTGTGTCGTGAGGGACAGGGCAGGTGGACCGCGGCGTCCGGTGCAGGAGTCATCGGTCGTGGGTCTCCGAGGGGATGCGCGCCGCCCGCAGAGCGCTCCGTCGCACTTTGCCCGCTTCGTTGCGGAGTGGTTGGTCGGTGTACTCGATGGAACGCGGGACCTTGTAACGGGCGACTCGCTCCGCGACGAAGGTCAACAGGTCCTCCTGTGAGACTTCCGCCGGATCTGCCTCGACGACGGCGTGGACGATGCTTCCCATGTCCTCGTCCGGGAGCCCGATGACCGCCACGGAACTGACGGCGGGGTGCTCCGCTATGGCGGCCTCGACCTCGGCCGGATAGACGTTCGCCCCGCCGGTGAGGATCATGTCCTCGAGCCTGTCGCCGAGGTGGAGGTAGTTGTCGTCGTCGAGCCACCCCATGTCGCCGAGTGACTCCCACCCACCCTCACGACTGCGTGCTGCCGCACCGATGTAGCGATAGGTCGGCCGGTCCCGGACGCTGCGCAACCACACCTCACCCTCCTCACCGGCCGGCAGCTCGTTTCCGTCGCGGTCGCAGATCATGACGGTCCCCGGCAGCGGCCGGCCGACCGAACCGCGGTGGGCGAGCCATTCGGCTCCGGTGATGATGGTGGCCGCCTGGGCCTCCGTGCCGGCGTAGAGCTCGAAGATCCGATCTGGTCCGAGCCAGTCGATCCAGACCTGCTTCAGCCAGGGCGGACACGGTTCGGCGAGATGCCACACCCACTCGAGCGACGAGAGGTCGTACGAGTCACGGACATGCTCGGGCAGCCTCCAGATCCGCTTCATCATCGTCGGCACGAGGTAGACGGTGTCGGCGTGATACCGGTCGATGGCTTCGAGCGTCGCCTGGGCGTCGAAGCGGGGAAGAAGGACGACGTGGCTCCCCGCCAACCAGGCTGAGCAGGACCACACGATGGGGCCGTTGTGGTAGAGCGGGGCAGGAATGACCATGCAGCCACCGGGCTTGCCGAAGACCGGCGGAGCCTCGCTGTCGAATAGGCCAGGATCGCCCGAGACGATCAGCTTCGGCCGTCCGGTCGATCCGCCGGAAGTCGGTGCCTTCCACGCCGGGGAGATGACGTCGGGCAGTGGACCGTCAGGCAGGTCCGGATCAGGTTGGTACCCGGCGGGAAGCGCCCGACGTCCCCCGGCGAGCTCTGGCGCAACTCCGATCACCAGGGCGGGCTCAGCCAGATCGAGGATCGCCCCCAGCTCGCGCGGTGGCAGTTTGGCCGACACCGGTTGGGGGATCGCACCGATCTTCCAGCTGGCCGCGAAGGCGACGAACCACTCAACGGAATTGGGGAGAGCGATTGTGACCATGTCGCCGGCCCCGGCGCCCCCGGCTGTCATGTCACGCGCCAGCCGATTGGCCGCGGACTCCATCTCTGACCGGGTCACGTGCTGCTCGCCGCAGGTGATGGCGATCCGGTCGGGATCCTGTTCGGCGAGTTCGGTCAATCGCCGGCCATACGACATGAGGGCCACGGGGGGAGCGTATTCCGACGGCGGCCCCGGCGGTGGTCCGGCGGGTGAGCCGGAGGTCCACCCAGGAGTCAGGCGGGAGTTTCCGGCCCGGATTCGGAGCGTCGCCAGATCTCGAATCGGTAGTCCACGCCATTTTCCCGCTGGCCGTCGCTCCGGCTCTTCAGCATGAATGCAGCCGCGTACGACGGAAAGAACTTGGTGCAGTGGAAGTCTTTCAGCACCTGCGTCAGCAGCAGCTCTTGCGCCTGGGCGATCGTCTCCCGGTACACGGTTGCCCCCCCGATCACCCAGACGTCTTGGTTGGGCGCGGCGGCGCGCAGGTCATCGAGGTTGGCGATGGCCCGAAACCCGGTGCGCAAGGGCCTGGTCTTCGTCGTGAGGACGAAGTTCTCCCTGTCGTGCAGCGGTGCGGCAAACTCGCCGTAGGTGGCCCGCCCCATCACGATGGCCCCACTCTGCGTCTCCTGACGGAAGTAGGCGCTGTCGCCGGGGAGCTTCCACGGGATGCCAGCGTCGGTGGCGATGCCTCGCTTGGAATCGATGGCGGCGATGAGGCGGATCATGGCGTCTAGGGGATGGGCGGTGAGGCCACGATCTCGAAGATGGCCACGAGCATCATGATGCCACTCAGGGTCACGAGAGCCACGCGGATCCGTAAGAAGCGAAAGTGGCCGCTGATCCCGATGAGGAACAGGATCGTGGCGAGGTAGATGGTGTCCCGGATGTAGTTGTCGGCATTCGACCCTGCCTCCACTCCGAGCGTGTAGTCCGCTGTGGCCTTGTTGTCCAGCGTCGCGGCGACAGCGAGCTCGGGCTGCTTGTACTCGGGCATGTACGTGGGACCGGGCGGCGCCTTCACATTCGTGAACGGATCGGTGGCCAGCCATGCGTCGTAGGCGACTTTGAAGGCCGGCCGAAAGCGTCGGACCGCGACCGCCTCGGCCGTCGGATTTCCCGCGACGTAGGCCGTGAACCATGTGTTGAACGTCGTGGAGTCGAAATTCTTGAGATTCTGGGCATTGAGGGCCGCCCGATTGGCCTCCGTTCGTGCGGCCGATGCCTGCGCCAACCGGACTGATGACTCAGTGTTCCACTTGGCGGAGGCGAATCCCGTGTAGGCGGCCAGCAGCGCGACCACCGCGAGCATGACCGCTTCGATGATCGACAGCGTCCGGTCATGGTCCCACGTCCCGTCGTCCGCGTCGGCCTGTTCGCCGTCTGCCGCCGTATGCGCCTTGTGCCGGGAGATCTCGCCTGCCACCTCGCTCGAGGAGAGTCCCTCAGACATACATCATTCCTGTCCGCCCCCCAGATCTCTTCTCGGCACACTACTCAGGGCATGACTGTTGGGAGGGCGGTGGGAACCGTCCGGACGCCCAGAACGATCCCCACGACGGGGCCGGAACCATTGGGCCATAATTCGGCGCGCATGGAAGAAAGTGGATTCGCCACGGACATCTTGGAGGGTCAGACGGCACTGGTCACGGGCGGTGCCACGGGCATCGGGAAGGAGATCTGCCGCGTCCTCGGTGGCCACGGGGCACGTGTCACCCTGGCGAGCCGGAAGCGGGAGAACCTCCAGGAGGCGGTGCGCGAGCTGCGGTCGGAGGGTGTGGACGCGGACTTCGGCGTCTGTGACGTCCGCGACGCCGGGGCGGTGCGTTCCGTGGTCGACTCCGTGATCGAACAGCGCGGCCGCCTGGACATCGTGGTCAATGACGCAGCCGGCAATTTCCCCGCTCCCATGTCGAAGATCTCGCCGAACGGTTTCAAGGCGATCGTCGACATCGATCTGCTCGGAACCTACAACGTGACCCGATCCGCCTTCGATGCATGGCTGGCGGAACACGGCGGCAGCATCGTCAACATCAGCGCCCCTTTTCAACAGAGGGGCGTCGTGTTCCAATCACACGTGGCGGCGGCGAAGGCCGGGGTCGATTCGTTGACCCGCAGCTGTGCAGTTGAGTGGGGCCCCTACGGCATCCGCGTCAATGCCGTTGCCCCCGGATCCATTGGTGGGACGGAAGGGGTCCGGCGCTTCGCCGAGGCGGTGAACGGCGGGGATGACAGCCCGAAGAACCCGCTCGGCCTGCAGGGCCGGGGCACCGACATCGCGTTCCTCACCCTCTTTCTGTGCAGCCCGATGGCCCGCTTCGTCACTGGACAGGTGATCGCCGTCGACGGTGGTGGCTCGGCGGACCAGCTGCGGCTCGGGACGGGGCGGATCTGAGGGTGCCCCCGAACGAGCGACCGCATGGCTGGGGTCCGGCACTGGACGAGATCGAGCGCCGTAAGAGCGCGGCCCTCGCCATGGGAGGTGAGTCCCGGCTGGCGCGCCAGGGGGAACGAGGGCGCCTCAACGCACGCGAGCGGATCGTCGCCCTCTTCGATCCCGGCTCGTTCTCCGAGATCGGACAATTGGTCGGGACGGCCGAGGACCCACCGGTACCAGGGGATGCGCTGGTGGCGGGCTCCGGGCTCATCGACGGCCGGCCGGCGTTGGCCGGCGCCGAGGACGTCACGGTACTCGGCGGCTCCATCGGCGGCGGTGCATCGGACAAGCGCTACCGGCTGTGCCAGCTCGCCCTGCAGGAACGCGTGCCGCTCGTGATGATGCTCGAAGGCGCCGGTCACCGGGTGACCGATGCCGCCGGAGGACGGCGACCCGGTGACCTGATGGGCCTGGCTGAGCTCTCCGGAGTGGTGCCCATGGTGTGCCTGGTGCTGGGTGCCTCGGCCGGCCACGGCGCACTGACCGCTCCGCTGTGCGACTTCGCCGTGATGACCGAATCGGCCTCCCTGTTCGCCGCCGGACCGCCGCTGGTGAAATCGGCCACGGGGGAGGACGTGACCAAGGAGGTCCTCGGTGGCCCGCAGGTGGCGGTCGAGGCGTCCGGGGTGGTGCACAACGTGGTGACAGACGACAACGCGGCCATCGCGTTGGCCAGGCGCTACCTGGAGTACTTCCCGATCAATGCGTGGGAGCAGCCACCACTGCGGGTCGGGACCGATGGCGGCCCCCGCCGGCTCGACGACATCTTGGACCTCATCCCGTCGAGTCCCCGGCGCCCGTATCCCATCCTTCCCGTCCTGCAGACGTTGGTCGACGACGGCTCGCTCCTGGTCGTCCAGCCGGCGTTCGGACGCTCCATCGTCACCGCCCTGGCTCGTCTGGGTGGGCAGAGCGTGGCCATCGTGGCCAACGACCCGGACGTGATGGCGGGCACGGTCGATAGCGCAGCGGCCGAAAAGGCGGCACATTTCCTCGACGTGGCCGGGGCGTTCGGGCTGCCCTGCGTCTTCCTGGCCGACAATCCTGGCGTGCTGGCCGGCACCCTCGCCGAGCGCCAGGGCATTCTGCGCCACGCCGCCCGGATGTTCGCGGTGCAGCATCGGTTGAGGGTGCCGAAGCTGCACGTCACGCTGCGCAAGGCATTCGGCTTCGGGTCGTCCATCATGGCGATGAACCCGTTCGATGGACAGACCATCACCCTCGCGTTCCCGTCCATCACACTCGGGGCCATGCCCGCCGCCTCGGAGGCGAGCGCGGTGTCCGATGCCGAGGAGCGCACGCGGTTGGCCGCCGAACAGGCCAACGCGTCCGTCAACGCGGCCAACCGGCTCGCCTACGACGCAGTCATCGATCCGCGTGAGCTCCGCAACGCACTGCTGGCCGGGCTCTCACTGGCCGGGGGTCGCCAGAGTGCTGCACGCTCGCCGCGCGGCGTGGGGATCCTCCCTTGAGTTCCGGTGCGCTCGGCATCCGCCCAGCCCAGACGACTGCTCAATAGTCTCTGCGCCATGCTCGGTCATGCGGTCACTGGGTGCGCTCTTGGACGGAGGGGCCAGTGACCGATTCTGCCGTCCCGCCCGAGCCGGCGCCTGTACTTGACCCCACCGCGATCATCAGGTCGCGGGGCTACATCGGCCTTCTGGTTCTCGGGGCGGTCATCGGTGTCCCGGTCGCCGCGGTGGCCTACTTCTTCCTCGACGCAGTCTCCAGGCTGCAGAACGAGATATTCCAGGACCTGCCGAACAGCCTCGGGTTCCACGGGGAGCCTCTCTGGTGGCCGCTCCCGTGGCTGACGCTGAGCGGACTTTTGGTCGCACTGGCCATCCGATTTCTGCCCGGCACGGGCGGCCACGAGCCGTCCGAGGGCTTCAAGTCCGGCGGACCCGTCCCCCCGGTCGAGCTCTTCGGCATCATCGCGGCGGCCTTCGCCACACTGAGCCTCGGCGTCGTCCTCGGCCCCGAAGCGCCGTTGATCGCCATCGGCAGCGGGCTCGGAGTCCTCGCGGTGCACCTGTCCAAGCGCGACACGCCGCCGATGGCGACGGTGGTGATCGGCGCGGCGGGCAGCTTCGCCGCCATCGCCACACTGTTGGGCTCACCTCTCGTCGGCGCCTTCCTCCTCATGGAGATGGCCGGGCTGGGCGGTCCGATGATGGAGATCGTGCTGGTACCGGGACTCTTGTCGGCCGGCGTGGGCGCCCTGATCTTCGTGGGCCTCGACAGCCTGACCGGATTCGGCTCCTTCTCCCTGGCCGTGGGCTCGCTGCCGCACGTCGGGTCGCCGACGGGATCCGAGTTCCTCTGGGCGATCGTCATCGGGCTCGGCTCGGCCCTTGCCGCCACCGGTATCTTCCGGCTCGCCGCCTGGCTGCGACCTCTCGTGCAGGGGAGGCGAATCCTGTTGACCCCGGTGGCCGGCCTGGCGGTGGGCGGGCTGGCCGTCGCTTTTGCGGCGGGGACCACGCACGGTTCCTCCGTTGTCCTGTTCTCGGGGCAGACCGCATTGCCTGCGCTGGTCAACCACGCGGCGGGCTGGACTGTGGGCGCCTTGGTGCTGCTCATCGTCTGCAAGGGGCTGGCCTATTCGATCTCGCTGAGCAGTTTTCGGGGTGGACCGATCTTCCCCAGCATGTTCATCGGCGCGGCGGGCGGGATCGCCCTGTCGCACGCCGGGGGGTTGACGATGGTCGCCGGCGCGGCCATGGGCGTCGGGGCCATGGTGGCGGGCGCGTTGAAGATGCCGATGACCGCCGTGCTGCTGCCGAGCCTGCTCTTTCTCTCCGACGCGGTGAGCGTCATGCCGGTGGTGATCGTGGCCGTGGTGGTGTCCTACGTCGTCGCCATCCGGATCTCGCCGTCCTCGCCGCCGGACGTGTCCCCGCCGACGCCTGCCGCTCCAGCCGGCGCGGCGCGTGGCTGAGCGAGCGACTGTGCCTGGTAGACCACCCGATCATGGCTGCTGATCGACTGCTCGACATGGTGGGGCGGCCGGGTGGACCCCTGGCCGATGCCTCGCTCTATCACCTGGAGGTGACGGACGCCGGTCCGCTCACGCCTTCCTTTCGTCGAGTCGTGGTGACGGCCCCTGGGATCGAGGGGCTGCAGTACGTGGCGGGTCAGGATCTGATGCTACGGGTTCCCCTGACCGCAGACAGAGTGCTCAACCGCCGCTACACGATTCGGCGCTTCGACCCCGACCGGCGCACGGTGACGATCGATGTCTCCCTCCACGGCGCGGGACCGGGGACCGACTGGATCTCGGCCGCGGCGACGGGCGACCGGATCGATGCCATCGGTCCCCGCGGCAAGATCTCGCTGGACTCCGATGCCGACTGGCACCTCTTTCTCGTCGACGAGACGGGGCTACCGGGCGCGCTGGCCATGATGGAGGCGCTCCCTCCGGGTTCGAGGGCCAGTGCACTTCTCGAGATCGACACCGCGGCCGACGAACAGGATCTCGACGCACCGCACGCGGACCGACTCGACCTGCACTGGTTGCGTCGCGACGGACGATCGGCTCCAGGCGACACCGCGCCGATGATGGAGGCGGCTGCCGGTGTGGATCTCCCCGAAGGTGTCGGGCATGCCTACGTTGCCGCCGAGGCCGCCGTCGTCCGCGGTGCCACCCGTCTGCTGACCGAACGCGGCCTCCAGCCCGACCAGATCTCCGGCAAGGCCTACTGGCGGCGGGGGCTGCCCAACGCCGAGCACGGAGAGCCGACGAAGGACGGCTGAGACTCCCTCAGCGAGCCTCCTCCACCGTCAGCTCAGCGGTTGGATCTGCTTCCAGGCGGTCGTCGGGTATTGGTTGCCCGCTGCGCACAGAGAGTCCGTACGTGCCCGCCTCCAGGCGTTGCTCGGCCCGCCCGACGGCGGCCAATCGCTCCTCGAGCTCGGCTTTGATCGAGTCGTCGGTGCCCTCGGTGGTGAGGGGCTCGGCGGAGTCGAACATGTCGCCGGGCTCGTCGGCCGCCCCCCGGTCGGCGGCCCCGGCCTCGTCCATGTCCTTGAGCAACCGCTCCACACGGGATCGCTCGGCGTGGACCAGTTCCCTGGCTCTGGCGTCTTCCATCAGTGCTCCCGATCCTCGTGCTGAAGTGGGCAGGAGCGCGTCGCGCCTGCCGCCGCGACGCCACATAGTAGACCGCACCGTCGTGGACGCCCATCGGCGCGCCGCTGCTGCACCGGTGTAGGGTGCGCGCGAGACGGAGGTGGGGGATACCACATGCAATTTCCCTTGGCATCGGCCAGCGCCGGTTTCGTTGCGCTCTGGTCGGTCATTTACGTGGTGCTCCTCCTGACTCTCGGGATCATCTCCATTCGGAAGGGACACTGGGTGATGTTCCTCGTAGGCATCCTCGTGCCCCTCTTCTGGTTCATCGGTGCGCTCTTGCCCCGAAGAACGCGCTGACGCAGCCCTCTGGTCCGCGGTCCACCTTGTCTGTGTCCCTCGGGTCCGGTGCGTGCTGAAGGCGGTGTCGACCATGTCGTCCGCAGGTGACCGCCGTTTCCCCGCGACGACGAGGGAGGCGGTCCGCCAGCAGCTGGAGCTGACGTTTCACCCTCCCTACGAGGCCCCCGTCACGGTGGCCGTCAACGGCGCCCTCATGAGCTCGGCCTGGTTCTTTCTCCCCGCCGAGCTGCGGGACAAGATCTTCACCTTGCACGGCACGCTGGCCTTCGCGCTGGTGCTCGCCGCCTGGATGTACTCGGACGTCCCGGCCACCAACGTCCTCGGTCCTGACGCCGACCGGATCGTGCGGGCTCTCGGGGACCCGGTGATGCTGCGCCGGCTCCTCTACGCCAAGAACATCGTCCTCTGGTTGCTGGTCACGCCCGTGTGTGCGGTGGTCGCCCTCGTCAACGGGCTCCTCAACCATTCATTGCTGTCCACGGCGTACACCATCGTGGCGATCGGCATCCTTCCCTTCGGGGTCCTCGCCGTCTCGGGGTGGGTCGGCATTTTGCTGCCCTACCACCCCATGCCGCTCCGCTATCGATGGGACCACCGCAGACCGTGGGGGCGCATGATCGTCCGTTGGGGCGCCCTGGTGGTGACGCCGTATGTCCTCGTCCCGGTGTTGGCCGCGCTGCTGCTGACGCCGTCGCTCCTCATCTGGGGCTTCACCGCGCCGAACGGGCTCTCGCAGCGGTTGCCCGAGCACGACTTCGGGCTCGGCGTGGCGGTGGCATGTGTGATCGCAGTCGCGTTGTCGGTGGGCGGTCAGCGGCTGGGGGTTCGGATGCTGCAGAACAAGCGAGACAAGCTCGGTGTCTTTCTCGCGGATCCGACCAGGGGCTAGCGAGCGCCTCAGCGTCGATGCGGCCCGAGGCCGACGGCGCGGACGAACCGGTTGATCTGGCGATTGCCCTCCCGGTAGATGACACGGCGTGCCTCCCGCTGTGCGGCGCCGCTCGCGGCGCCCGACAACCCTCCACGCGAGTAGCCGTGCTCGACTGCCTCGACGTTGCCGAGGTCCCGCGCCAGCCGGTACAGCTGCGACCGGGTGGTGCTCACGGCCGTTCCCGCTCCTTCGTGGCACGGTCGGCGAGGATGATGCCTTCGACGATGGCGCGGACCTCATCCGCGTTCTCCGTCTCCTCCAGCAGCGCCAGCTGGTCCGGAGGCACGCCGACACAGCCCAGGCCATCGTCCTCGAACGCAGCGGCCCGCCACGCCATCCAGTCCGCGCCGTCGACGTCGTCACCGTCCTGCTCGGTGGCGTTGATCAGCGCGACCAGCTCGATCTCGCCCTGCGCCGTGACGTCGTATTCGATGAAGAGCACCGTTGCCTCGCCGGTCGGCCGACGGGCGCCACCATAGGGGACCGGGACGATCCAAAGACCGCCGATCCGTGCCTGGCGGGGTTACGATCTGCGCCGGACGCGCCAAAGATGACCGCCGTGCCGGCGGCGGAAGCGGGGTAGTAGTGGAGGAGTTTCTCAAGTCGGCCGGTTACGGCGCCATATTTGCGCTGAGCTTCATCTCGGCCATGGGTCTCCCGGTCGGTGCCGAGATCGCGCTGATCTACGGAGGCGTCCTGGCCAGCGGCCAGGTGCCGGGCGAGGGCAAGCCGCTCGACCTCGCCGTCGTCATCCTCGTGGCCATCCTGGGTGAGCTCCTGGGCTCGGCCGCCGGCTACAGCATCGGCCGCTTCGGAGGCAGGACCCTCGTCGACCGGGTGGGCAAGTACGTCCTGCTGACGCACAAGGATCTGGACCGGGCGGAAGCGTGGTTCGCCCGCCGCGGCGAGCCGTTCGTGCTCTTCGGCCGGTTCATCCCACTCCTGCGGTCCTTCGTGTCGTTCGCGGCCGGGCTGGGCGAAATGGCGCTGGCGAAGTTCGCCATCTTCACCGTGATCGGCTGCGCGGCCTGGTGTGCCGCCCTCTGCTCGCTCGGCTACAGCCTGGGGAGCAGCTACAACCATGTCCTCAAGGCCTTCAACCTCGCCGGGTACATCTTCGCGGCGCTGGCCGTCATCGCGGTCGTGGTGGTCTTCTGGCACCGGTTGCGTGCCTACCGCAGCCAACGGGATCTCGAGCGCGCCGAGACCGAGGCCTAGCGACCGACCTCGGCCGGGATGTGCTGCCAAAAGTCACAAAAGCAACCGGACCGTCATATTGTCCGTACTGGCAGGTCAGAAGCATCAAAGGCTGGCTGGACGTGACAGAAATCATCCTGTCGCCGCTGCACCGGGCAGAAAGTCATTGAAGTCACTTTTCGGCGGTGTTACCTTCGTCTTAGAGGAGCGCGGGTGAGGGGGGCATGGCGATGTGCGGCGTGGCGCCCGCTCCTCCACGGGAGGCTTCGGGAGTGGGTGCGGGCGGGTTGAGACGGTTCGGCGCCGTGCGCGTTCGGACCTCGACACGTGTTGTCGCCGGCGTGTGGGCGGTGGCAGGGCTGGCCGCAGCCGGGCTGGCCCTCCAGCGCACTTTGTCTGCCGGTGCGCCGACGGCCACGGAGGTCACCTCTGCCGCCGTCATCTGCGTTCTCCTGGCGGCCAGCTGGGTCTGGCCCGTCACCCGGTACGTCGACGGTGGCTCCGACGCCATCGGAGTGGACGAGGCCTTCCTCGTTCTGCTGGTCCTGCTGGTTCCGCCGGCCCTCGCCGTGCTCGTGTTCGTCGTCGCCACGGTCGTGGCCCTGGCGGTCCGGCGCCGCCCGGTGTGGCAATCGGGCTTCGACGCCGGCCGGGTGGTCGCCTCGGCCGGCCTCGGCGCGCTGGTGTTCGCACTGTTGCACGGCACACCGTCACCGGTGGGGTACGCCGCGGTCGGCGCCGCGCTGGTTGGTGCCGCCACCTACCTCGTCGTCGACGCGGGCGCCCTGGAGTCGATCGCGGCGACGCTGGGTGTCCCGTGGCGCCAGACGGTGTTCGCCGGCCTCAAGGGCAAGCTCCTCATCATCGGGGGCGCCATCAGCATTGCCATCCCGGCCGGCCTGCTGCTCGCCCACGACCCGAGGTACCTGCCCCTCGCCGTGCTGCCCCTGCTCGTCCTGCGCTCCCTGAGCACCGGGCACTTCGACGCCCGGCACGACCGGGCCCGGCTCCGTGGCCTCTTCGGCGCCACCCTCGACGTGAACCGTTCCATGGGCGCCGACGACACGCGGGCGGCCGTGGTCGCGTCAGCCCGATCGTTGCTGCGCTCGCCGGACGTCACGCTCACCCCTGAGCGGCCCGGGCGCGGGGTGCTGTCCGCGCCGATGGAGGTCGCGGAGGGCACTCTCTGGCTCGGCGTCGCTGGCGGTGGCCGGGCCGAGCCGTTCGACGACGCCGACGGGGACCTGCTTGAGGCACTGGCCTCCATCGGCGCCCTTGCGCTGGCCAACGCCGACCTCTACGGGGAGGTCCGCCAGCAACGCGAGAAGCTGTCGGTGATCACGGGCAGCTTGGGCGAGGGCGTGTGTGCCGTCAGCGAGGACGGGCGGATCACCTTCATGAACCCGTCTGGAGCCAACATGCTCGGCTGGTTCGGCCTCGCCACCGACGACGACGGCTCCGTGGTCCCGGCGGAAAAGACGCCGGACTTCCTGCGCGAGCCGGCGATGCGGGCCATGGCGTTGCGACGCAATGTGACGAGCTACGACACGCGCTTTCAGCGCCTGGACGGCTCGCACTTCCCGGTCACCATGACCGCCTCGCCTCTGGTGGGTGCCGAGACCCCGGCGGGGGCCGTCATCGTGTTCCGCGACACCTCCGAGCGCAAGGCCTTCGAGGAGCAGCTGACGCGGCACGCGTTCCAGGACGCGCTGACCGGGCTGGCCAACCGTCGCCTCCTGCTCGACCATCTCGATCACGCGCTGTTGCAGGCGGACCGGACAGGCAGCCAGGTGGCGGTGCTCTTCTGCGACATCGACCGCTTCAAGGTGGTCAACGACAACCTCGGCCACCAGGTCGGCGACGAGTTGTTGCGCGTGATCGGGGACCGCCTGCGCCGCGCCGTGCGGCCCGGCGACACGCTCTCCCGCTTCGGTGGTGACGAATTCGTCGTCCTCCTCGAGGGGGTGGCCTCGTCGGACGAAGCGGTCGAGGTGGCCGATGCGGTGCTCGAGGCGTTCCGCGGCCCGATCACACTCAGAGGGGGGCACGAGGTCGTGGCCACCCTGAGCATCGGCGTCGCCCTCAGCGAGTACGGCAAGTCCCGCGACGACCTGCTGCACGATGCGGACGTGGCCATGTACCGGGCCAAGGAGCTCGGGCGCGGCGGGCAGTTCGCGCTGTTCGACGTCGAGCGCATGGGCGTGCGCTCGGTCAGCCGTCTCGACCTCGACACGGCTCTGCATCACGTGGTCGATCGGGGAGAGGTGGAGGTCCACTATCAGCCGCTGGTCTCACTGGCCGACCGGCGCATCGTCGGTGCCGAGGCTTTGGTGCGCTGGAACCATCCGGATCACGGGATCCTGTTGCCCACCCATTTCATCAAGGTGGCCGAGGACAACGGGACCATCGTGCCCATCGGGGCGATCGTGCTCGAGCAGGCCTGCCGGCAGGCGCAGACCTGGCAGCAGGAGTTCGGCGTCACGCTCCGGGTCGGCGTGAACCTCTCGGCCCGCCAGTTCCAGCAGGCCGACCTCGGCGACGAGGTGGCCGATGTCCTTGTGGCCACGGGGATCGACCCGTGGCAACTCTGCCTCGAGGTGACCGAGAGCCTGGCCATGGACGACATCGACCTCACGTCGCAGATCCTGACGAAGCTCCACACCCTCGGGGTCCGGGTGGCCATCGACGACTTCGGGACGGGCCATTCCTCGCTCGGGTACCTGGCCCGGTTCCCCATCGACGAGGTGAAGATCGACCAGGGCTTCGTCCGCAATATCGAGCACGACCCGGTGAAGGCGGCCATCGTCTCGGCCGTTGTAGCGCTGTCGAAGGCCATCGGCTCCACCACGGTCGTGGAGGGCGTGGAGACCCTGGCGCAGGTGGAGGAGCTCACGAACCTCGGGTGCGACGTCGCGCAGGGCTACTACTTCGCGCGCCCTGTTCCGGCCGCCGCGTTCAGCACGATGTTGACCAACAGTGCCGGCCCCGGCGCCCCGCCGGACCTGCGGATGCTGCGGGGGGAACGAGCCGGCTGAACGAGCCGGCTGAACGAGCCGGCTGAACGAGCCGGCTGAACCGTGTGACCTGTCGGTGTGGCCGGGAGGCACCGGCATAGCATGGCCCGGTGACCGGCCGGACATCCTCTGATGGGCCTCGCTCGCCCGACGCGTCGCCCGCCTGACGTGGCCCCGTCGAATACGGAGCGGCCGGTGCGCGTCCTCATGGCCAAGGTCGGTCTCGATGGGCACGACCGGGGGCTCCGTGTCGTGGCGCGGCATCCTGCGTGACGCGGGCTGCGAGGTCGTCTACGCCGGCCTGCGCCAGTCGCCCGAGACCATTGCGGCCATGTCCGCCCAGGAGGACGTGGACGTCGTCGGCGTGTCCATGCACAACGGCGCCCACCTCACGCTGGCCCCCGCCGTGGTCGGGGCGCTGCGCGCCGCCGGCCTTCAGACGCCCGTCATCGTGGGCGGCATCGTCCCGCCGGCGGACATCGACGTGCTCAAGGCGGACGGCGTGGCCGCCGTCCTCGGGCCCGGCGCGTCCAACGAGGAGGTCGTGGCGACGGTCCGCGCCGCCGCCGGCCTCAGCTGATCGTTGCCGCGTTGGGCCGCGGGGTGTCCTGGCGCAGTGCCTCCTGCAGCAGGGGCACCGCCTCGTGCCAGTCGCCGATGATGCCGACATCGCAGTGCTCGAAGACGGGGGCGGCCCGGTCCGCGTTGACGGCCAGGATGGTCCCCGCCGCCCGCACCCCGACCATGTGGTTGAACTTCCCGCTGAGCCCCACGGCGACGTACAGCCGCGGCGCGATGGAGCGGCCCGTGAGGCCGACCTGGCGCGCCCGGGGTGCCCAGCCCCTGTCCGTGACCTTGCGGGTGGCGGCGAGCTCGGCCCCCAGCACGGCGGCGAGCGGGCTGAGTGACCCGTACTCCTCGGGCGTGACCCCGGTCCCGACGCCGAGGACGACCTGCGCCCGGGCGAGCGTCTCGATGTCGTCGTCTCTCCGGTCGGCCAGCACCCGCACGCGCCCGCGTCGGTTCGGTCGTCCGCGTCAGCACGGGCACTTGGCGCGGCCGGCGCGGCGGCGCGGGCAGGACGCCCGGGCGCACGGTGGCCATCTGGGTGGCAGTGCGGCACGTGATGTCGGCCACCAGCGCGCCGGCGAAGGCCGGCTTGGCCGCCACCAGGCGCCCGTCCCGGGCCGCCAGCGCCACGGCGTCGCCGACGAGTCCCGACCCCGTCGCCGCGGCGGCGCGGCCGGCCACCTCGCGGCCGAACGCCGTGCTGGGGGCGAGCACGGCCCACGGCGCCGTCTCCCGCATGTAGGCGGTGAGCGCAGCGGCAACGTCTTCGGCTATCACGTCTTCGGCAACGACGTCACCGGGGGAGATGGTCCCCTGCAGCAGGACGACGACGTCGGCCCCCGCCGCCGCCAGCGGGGCCGGGTCGGCCGCGCCCGGGCAGAGCGCGTGGACGGCGGCACCCACCTGCGACCCCAGCCCTGCGGCGGCGCCGAGGAGCTCCTCGGAGACGCGCTGCCGGCCGGGCTCGGCCAGGACGGCGATCACGCGGGAGGCACCCCGGTCCAAGTTCGGGCGGTCACCCGGCGGCGGAGCCGCCGGGCCGGGGTGCGCCGTCAAGGCGCCGCGTGCATGGAGCAACCGGACCGCGTCGGCGACCTGCGCGTCGAGCGGACCGTCGAGGACCCGCAAGGCGCGTGCATGTTCGAGGGCCCGCGTCGCCCCGACCTCCGTCGGGCTGCCGGCGTCCCCCCAGGGCCCCGGCCCCAGCGCTCCGGCGTCCACCTTGGTGAGGCGGTCCGGCGCCACGGCGGCCCGTCCCTCGGGGTCGACCTTGCAGGGGTCGCAGAGGCGCTCGGCCACGGAGAGGACCGCGGGCAGCGCCAGCTCCACCTCCTGGGCCCCGTCGTCGTGCTCGAGCTCGAGGCGCCAGACCGAGCCCCGGTCCTCCATGCGGCGGACCCCGCTGGCGAAGGGGAGGTCGAGCAGCTCGGCCAGCTCGGGGCCGACCTGCCCGGTCTCACCGTCGATGGAGTTGCGGCCGAGCAGGACGAGGTCGAAGGGACCGGCGGCACGCAGGGCGGCGGCCAGGGCCCGGGCGGTGGCCAGGGTGTCGGAGCCGGCGAAGGCCGCGTCGCAGACGTGCAGCCCCTCGTCGGCACCCCAGGCCACCGCCTCGCGCAGGACGTCCTCGGCGCCGGGAGGCCCGAGCGTCACCACGGTGCAGGAACCGCCGGTCTCCCGAGCCAACGTGACGCCGTGGGCCACGGCGCGACGGCAGTACGGGTTCATCTCGGTGGCCACGCCGTTGCGCACCAGCCGGCCCTCGTCGAGCTGCAGCGACTCGGCCAGCGGGACCTGCTTGGCCATGGAGGCGACGCGCAGCGGGTCGCCGGCGGCCCGGCTGGCCCGGCTCACCGGCTCAGGTGGCTGGCCGTCCGGCGCAACGCGGTCCGTCAACGGCCCAGCGCGGCGCCGGCGGGGCTGCGGGGGTCCGACGCCGCCACCATGGTGCGGGCGCCGGCGGCGTCCCGTTCGGTGGCGATGATCTGGGCGCAGCCGACGGCGACCGGGTCGAAAGCGCTGATGGTCCGCACGCGGTGGCCCCGGCCGGAGAGGCCGGACGACCAGTCCGGGGGCGCGTCCGCCTCCACGAGGACGGTCAGGTCCTCGCCCCACCAGAAGCGGAAGGGCCCGGCCGACGGCGCGTCGAGGGTGAGGCGGGGCGCCGTGATGGCGCGCGCCGGATCGTGGCCGCTTCGCAGCAGGCGGGCCAGCAACTGCACGATGATCTGCGGCTGGGCGTCGCCGCCCATGGCCCCGACCAGGTGGGTCAGCGCGCCGTCGGGCGTGGTGACGAGCATGGGGGAGAGGGTGTGCGGCGGACGCTGCCCGGGCGCCACCTCGGCGGGGTGGCCCGGCTCGAGCGAGAAGCCGACGCCGCGGTTGTGCAGGAAGACGCCCGTGGTGGGCTCGACCAGGTGCGACCCGAAGTCCAGCGCGTTGGACTGCGTCAGCGACATCGCCGAGGCCGTCGGCGTCCTGCGCGCACAGGTGCGTGGTGTCGCCGTCGCCGAAGCGGGCCACGTCGGCGGCGGTCGTGCCGCGGCCCGGGCGCGACGTCGGGTGGCGCCACGGACGAGCGCGTCGGACGCGGGCGGCGGCGGCGGCCAGCCGCCCGGGGTCGAGCAGCGCCGCCCCGTCGGCACCGTCGAAGAGCATGGCGGGGCGGTCGTGGCCGACGGCGCGCCAGGTCTCGACGAGCAGATGGGCCCACTGCGGGTCGTCCGGGTCCGCCCCGAGGCCGGCGGCCTCGGCCACCGCGGCGCCGGCCAGCGTGAGGTAGCCCTGCGAGGGCGGCGGCACGGTCCACAGCCCGTGGCCCCACGCGCCGGCGCGCAGCGGCGGGCACCACGACGCCGCGCTGGTGGCGAAGTCGGCCGGCGCGAAGTGGCCGGCGCCCAGCTCCAGCAGGCCCCGCCCGAACTCGCCCCGATAGAAGCCGTCGCGGCCGTGGTGGGCGATGGCCTGCAGCGTGCGGGCGATGCCGGGCAGGCGCACGGTCTGCCCGATGGCGAGCGGGCCGTCGGGGCACAGCTCGCCGGCCCCCGGAAGGGCGTGCACGAGATGGCTGGCCAGCGCCAGCATGATGGAGGCGGGGAAGCCGTCGCGGGCCAGCTCGATGGCCGGTGCCAGCACGTCGTCGAGGGCCAGCCGCCCGTAGCGCTCGTGCAGGGAGAGCCAGCCGTCGACCGCGCCGGGAACCTGCACGCTGCGGATGTCGCCGCGCACCGGCATGATCGTCATGCCGTCGCGGCGCATGCGTCCGGCGTCGGACCCCGCACCGGCCCGCCCGATGGAGAGCAGCGCCTCCGGGCGGCCCGTCGGGCGGGGCGACCATGGCCAGCACGTCGCCCCCGAGACCGCACAGGTGCGGCCCCACGACCGCCATCGCCGTGCCCGTGGCCACGGCGGCGTCCGCGGCCGAACCGCCTTGGGCCAGCATGGCGAGGCCGGCGGCCGCGGCCAGCTGGTCGGCGGCGGCCACCATGCCGCGCAGGCCGGTCCGCGTGCCGAAGGGGGCGAGGGGGAGGGCCATGGCACAGGAATAGCACGGCGCCTTCGCGTGGCGCAGTTCCGGGCTCCACACCGATTCGCCGGGGCCGACACCGGGTATGACGTGCTGGGGAGCGAGTACAGGAGGTGCCGATGCCGACGGCGAAGCAAAAAGAAGCCCCGAAAGCCCAGAAGTCCGAGAGCTCCCGGCCCAGGGGCGCCAAGAAGACCACCACCCGCTCCGACGGCCTGAGCACGGCCGAGATGAACAACCTCGACGACAAGGTGTTCGCGTTCCCGAAGGAGCGCAAGGAGCCGCTCGTCGACGCCAAGCACGTCCGCAACGCCGTGGCCCGCTTCGACCAGGTCGAGGGTGTGTCCGACAAGGAGCGCGACCAGGCCTGGCGGCGCATCACGGCGGCCGCGAAGAAGTTCGGCGTGGAGATCGAGGAGAAGGGCCGGCGCGAGCTTTTCTCCGGGGGCAAGGCGAAGAAGCGGCGCTGACGCTCGGGGCCTACAGGACGACGACCGAGCGCAGCACTTCGCCGCGGTCCATGCGGGCGAAGGCGTCCTCGACCTGCTCGATGCCGATCGTCTCGCTCACGAAGCGGTCGAGGTCGAGGCGCCCCGCCAGGTAGAGGTCGACGAGCATCGGGAAGTCACGCGACGGGAGGCAGTCGCCGTACCAGCTCGGCTTCAACGCGCCGCCGCGCCCGAAGAACTCGATCATCGGCAAGTCGATGCGCATGTCGGGCGTGGGCACGCCGACCTGCACCAGCGTCCCCGCCAGGTCACGGGCCAGGAAGGCCTGCTCCATCACGGTGGGGTTCCCGACCGCCTCGATACAGACGTCGGCGCCGTTCCCATCCGTGAGCCCCTTGATGGCCTCGACCGGGTCGGTGGTCCCGGCGTCGACCGTATGGGTGGCACCGAAGTCCTTGGCGAGCTCGAGCTTCCGGGGATCCTTGTCGACGGCGATGATGACGGCCGCCCCGGCGAGCTTGGACCCGGCGACGGCGGCGCACCCGACACCGCCGCAGCCGAAGACCGCCACCGAGTCCCCGAGCCCGACCTGGCCGGTGTACATGGCGGCACCGATGCCGGCCATCACGCCGCAGCCGAGCAGCCCGACGGCCTCGGGGCGGGCGGCGGGGTCGACCTTGGTGCACTGGCCGGCGGCGACCAGCGTCCGGTCGGCGAAGGCGCCGATGCCGAGGGCGGGGGAGAGCGGCGTCCCGTCGGCCAGCGTCATCTTCTGCGTGGCGTTGTGGGTGGCGAAGCAGTACCAGGGCCGGCCGCGCCGGCAGGCCCGGCACTCCCCGCACACCGCCCGCCAGTTCAGGACGACGACGTCGCCCGGCGCCAGGTCCGTCACGTCCGGCGCCGACGGACTCCACGACGCCGGCGGCCTCGTGGCCGAGGAGGAAGGGGAAGTCGTCGTTGATGCCGCCCTCGCGGTAGTGCAGGTCGGTGTGACACACGCCGCAGGCCTTGACCGCCACGACCGCCTCGCCCGAATCCGGGCTCGGGCACCAGGATCGTCTCGACGGTGACCGGGGCGCCCTTCTCCCGGGCGATCACACCGCGCGTCTCGGTATTCATACCTGCTCCTCCCCAGCTGCGTGCCCGACGTGCCTGCTCGTCGGCGAGCCCACATGATGCCCGATCCGTGGGCGGGCCCGGTCTGGTCACCGCCCTAACGTGACCGGCAATGGCGGTGGCCTACGTGGAGGTTCCCGAGGGGTGGCGGCGACTCGGCAGCCGCGGCTTCGGCCCCTTCGTGACCCGCGAGGTCTACCGGCTTCCCGACGGCACCCGGCAACTCTGGGACTCGCGCTGGCACCGCAAGCACGCCGGCCGGGTTCCCGGTGGCTCGACCTGGTGGGCTCCCTTCGCCATGACGTGGTGGATGGGCGTGCTCTTCGCCGTCGGTTCCGCCTGCTTCGCCCTCGGCTCGTTCCCGCCCTACGTGACGGCCGTCGGGGCGACGCCGGACAACATCACCTATTTCGTCGGCTCCATCTTCTTCACGACGGCCTCCTTCCTGCAGTACACGGAGGTCGCGTCCGCGCCGTCCGCCCTCGTCGAGCGGCGCCGGAAGGGTCCGGGCTCGCTGTTGCGGATCCGACACCGCCGTATCGACTGGTGGGCGGCCGCCATCCAGTTGCTCGGGACACTGTGGTTCAACCGGACCACACTGAGCGCGCTGGTGGTCGGGCTGGGCGCCGCGCCGGGTCACCATCCGGTGTGGCGTCCCGATGCGCTGGGCTCCATCTGCTTCCTGGTGTCGAGCTGGCTGGCCTGGGCCGAGGAGTGCCACGGTCCGTTCGCCTGGCGACCGTCGCGGATCTCGTGGTGGATCACCGCGCTGAACCTGGCGGGCTCCGCGGCCTTCGGCGTGTCGGCCATCGCCTCCTACGTCACCTCGAGCGGCCAGCTGCTCAGCCTGGCGCTGACCAACCTGGGGACGTTCGTCGGCGCAATCTGCTTTCTGATCGCCGCCATCCTGCTGCTCCCCGAGCGCACCATGGAAGGACCCGAAACCGAGCCCGAACCGGGTCCTGAGCCTGCGCCGGTGCTGCCGGCCGGCTCCGGGGCCTGACGCCCGGACGCGCAACGGCCCCGCCTCGGGGGCGGGGCCGTTGGCAGGTGTCCGGTGCAGCTCCCACCGAGCCGCTCGGGCAGCTACGGGTTGACGAGGCTGAAGGTCCCGCCGAAGGCGTGGACACCGTCACCGTTGCCACCCGTGCCGTTCGTCAAGAGCCCTGGAGGTGAGCCCCCGACGAGAGGCTGTTCCTGGTTGTAGATGTAGAGCGGGTGGCCGTGGTACGTGACCTGCTCGGTGCCATCGGCCCGCCAGACGACACCCACGGCGCTCGGGTTCACTCCCGCCCCCAGCGTGGGCGTCCCGACCGTGCGCAGGGGGATGAACTCCATGGCGCACGAGCCGTAGCAGTTGCTGAAGTGCCAGTCACCGCTGAAGGAGTAGACGGAGACTGCCGCGCCGCCGATCCCCGGCAGCATCTCGGTCGCCAGCTCGGTTGTGCTGTAGGTCGTCCCGGCCTGGGGTGACTCCGTCTCGAGGGTGGCCGGTCCGGTCGCCGGGGTGCCCCAGGGCGACATGAGGAACCACGCCGTGTGCTCGGGCGGGAGCGGCTGCACCGTCTCGTAGAAGTCCGCCCCGAAGAACGAGTCCGGGCCCTGGTCGAAGAGGTAGAGCGCGTGACCGGCGTAGGTCACCTGGAAGGCATTTAGGTCCGTGCGGTAGACCGCGCCGAGGAGCCGCGGGTTCACACCCGGGCCGGCGACCGGGAAGGCCTCCGTGGTGAAGGCGGGCCAGTCAGCGGATGTGTCCGTCTCCGCGCCCGTGCACGACAGCGCGCCTTCCGACTCGCTGACGACGACGGTGGTGGTGCACCCCGCCTGGTACTGGCGGAAGAAGGACGCGCCGTAGGTCGACGGGTCGATGGTGGGCGAGTACAGCGACGTCCCGGCCGGGTACAGGTAGCCGGCCGCCGTCGTGGGGGTGGCCGGCATGTAGCCGGCACCGGCACCGCCGACGACCAGCACGGGACCGTAGGGCCCCGATTCGAGCGACACGACGGCCGCGCCGGGATTCGAATGGACGGCGCCGTGCCGGAATGGGTGATGCCAGAAGCCGGCGGCCGATGCGGCCGACGGCAGTGCCAGCGGGAGCGCCAGCATGGCGACGATCGTCGCAATCGCGCCCATGATCCATCTGTTCCTCATTGTTGCTCCTTTCGCCAAGGGCCTTCTCTGAAGGAGCCTGTCAGCGCGGAGCACTGGTCAAAAGGGTGCCACCACCACGCCACCGCATTCGCACCACCACCACCATCTCCAACACGATCACCTGCACGACCACCCCGGCTCCCGCCGGAGGCGGCTACGGACGTGGTGCCCGGCGCCGACCTCGATACGTGCTGACGAAGAGGAACGCCGCCGCCACCAACGGCAGCAGGATGGCCCCGACCCAACGCTGACCGGCGAGGAGGAAGGCCAGTCCGACGATGGCGCCCGTGGCCAGCGCCAACTCGGGCGTGTCGCCGACCAGGAAGTCCCACCAGAAGAGGCCGAAGGCCCGGAACGCCCGGGTCACCACGCTCACGGTGTCACCGGATTCACGGTGTCGCCTCTTCGGGGACCGACGCCGCCGCCGATGCCGGCAGCTGTGTGCGCATGAAGGCGATGAAGGCGAAGAAGACGACGGCGAAGAACCCGACCAGCACCGGGATGGCCAGATCGGAGCCCGGCCAGTGCACGCCGGCACCCTCGCCGACCCAGAACACGCCGAAGCTCGTCAGCATCACGCCCACCACGGTCTTGATCGTGTTCTCGGGCACCTCGCTCAGTTGGCGCGCCACCACCAGGCCGACCACGGCCACCAGCAACGCGGCGGCGGCGGCGGCCAACGCGGCGAGGCCGAGGCGGTGTTGGGCCGCGCCCAGGCTGACCACGATCAGCACCACCTCAGTGCCCTCGAGGAAGACGCCCTTGAAGGCCACGGCGAAGCCGACCCCGTCGTGCTTGTTGTGCTGTGCGGTGTTGTGCACGGTGTCGTGCTGCGTCGGGTCCGGCTGCCGCACCGGGTCCGGCGCACCGGGCGCAGCGGGCTGCCCCGACGACGCGTCCTCGCTGAGCTCGGCCACGGTGGCGGCGTAGATCTTGTCCTCGTCGTGCGGGTCCTTGTGCCCGCTCGCCCGCAGGATCGCCTTGCGCAACCAGCCCAGACCGAGCACCAGCAGCAGCGCTCCCACCACCACCCGCAGCGTGTCGATCGGGATGTAGCGGATCAGCGGGACGCCCACGACGACCACCAGCACCCCGAGCACCACGACCGCCGCCGCGGCGCCCTCCAACGCTGGACGCCAGCCGCGGCTCACGCCCGCCGCCACCACGATGGTCAGGGCCTCGACCATCTCCACCAGGCTGGCGGCGAAGACGGCCAGCACCAGGATCAGAATGGAGGAGGTGTGCATTCCGACGGAGAAGTTACCGTCGGAGCGGGGCCACACCGGACCTCACTGCACCGGCGGTAGTGTGCGGGTCACTGACCAGGGAGGGCGTGGCATGAGCGAGGGAGCGACCACGGTCGCGCAGAACCGGGGCCGCAACTACGTCGTGGTCTCGGCCGACACCCACGCCTCACCGGACAGCCTGGAGCACTTCCTCTCCTACGTGGACCCGGCGCAGCGCGAGCCGGTGGCCGCCTTCGGCGACATGTCGAATCTCGCCATCTCCATGTTCGGCGGCTTCGATCCGGGTGAGGTCGACGAGTCCGATCCCGTCCGTGCCACCGCCGCCCGCCGACTGGCCGGCATGGGTGTGGACATCGCGGCGGCCGAGGGCTGGCTGGCGCACTACGGCACCGACTGGGTCGTGCCGGGCGATGGCGACGGGCGTCGTCTTGCCGTACTCGAGGAGCAGGGGATCCATGCCGAGGTGACACTGCCCGGACCCATCCTGGCGGGCGGACTCTCTCCGGCCATGTACCTGGGCGCCACGACCGACAAGGGCCTCGAGGTGGTGTGGCCGGCGCTGCACGCCTACGTGCGCTGGCTCGCCGACTTCTGTGCGGCGGCTCCGGGTCGTCGTGCCGGCTGCATGCCGATCGACTTCCACGACATGGACCGCGCCGTCGAGGAGGTGGCCTGGGCCCGCAGCAACGGCATCTTCGGCGGCGTGATGCTGCCCGCCATGTCGGTGACGTCGCGGCTGCCCGGCTACGCGGACGCGTACTACGACCCCTTCTGGAGCGCGTGCGAGGAGCACGGCATGGTCGTGAACCTGCACACCGGCGCCTCGGGCTCGGCCACCGACACCAAGTTCCTCTACGACGCCGAGCACGGCGGCATGCTCGGCCTCTACGAGGTCTTCGTCTTCACCCGCCGGCCGCTGTGGTTCATGATCTTCGGCGGGGTCTTCGACCGCCATCCCGACCTGAAGGTCGTCGTGACCGAGAACGGCGTGCAGTGGCTGCCCTCTCTGATCCGGGACATGGAGTCGTTCTTCGACACCCACGGCGGCGCCCCCGTCCGCTCGTATCTGCAGATGCGGCCGCGGGACTACTTCGAGAAGCACGTCTGGATGGGCGGCTCGCTCATGAAGCGCTACGAGGCCGAGATGCGCCACGAGATCGGCATCGAGAAGCTCATGTGGGGAGCGGACTACCCCCACCTGGAGGGCGCGGCGCCGGTGCATCGTGAGACCTTGCGGTACATCTTCGGGGGGATGCCCGAGGACGACCTGCGCCGCATGCTCGGCGCGAACGCGGTGTCGTTGTGGGACTTCGACGGTGCGCTGCTCCAGTCGGTCGCCGACCGGGTGGGGCCGAGCGTTGCGGATTTGTCGTCGCCGCTGGCGCTGGCTGAGATCGAGGACACCTTCAGTTGGAGCCTGGCCCGGCCGGTGCCGCTGATGGCCGGGGGCGCCTGACACTGATGAACGGTTCCCCGCTGAAGAGCGGGAGCGGTCCCCCCTGAGGCGCACGGCGGTCCCCCCTGAGGCGCACGGCGGTCCCCCCTGAAGAACGGTCGCCCGTATCGACGAAAAGTCACTGAAACGTTGGAAGATGTCAGCGCAGTGTGGTTGGCATTCCCGACTGCGAATGTGTGACAACCGCGTGCTTCCATCGATACATGGAGTTGGAGAAGTTCGCAGACGCACTCGATGCACTGGTGGCGTCGGGTGCGGCCAACTACGGCGATGGCGAGTCGATCGTCGAACTGCACCGGCTCTCGGCGCGCCTCGAGTCCTTCATGACAGAGGCCACGGCCGCCTTCGAGGCGGGGGAGCAGTGGGCGGCAGAGGGGGCCAAGACGGCGGCCTCGTGGATCTCCTCGCGCTGTCGGGTCCCACGGGCGGCCGCCAAGCGCCGGGTGCGCCTCGGGCGCACACTGCGTCACCTGCCCGAGGTGGCCGGGGCCTGGCGCGAGGGCGCCATCGGCACCGAGGCGGCCCAGGCCATCGCCTCGGCGAGGCGCCACCGCACCGAGGCCTCCATGGCCCGTGACGAAGAGATGCTGGTGACCCAGGCTGCGCAGATGGGCTTCGAGGACTTCTACCGGGCCCTGTCGTATTGGAAGCAGCTGGCCGACCCCGACGGGGCCTGTGCCAGTGACGAGGAGCGCAAGGCCTCGCGCAACGTCTTTTTGGAGACCAGCTTCTCGGGCATGTGGCTGGGCCAGATGACGCTCGACCCCATCTCGGGCTCGATTGTCTCGAACGAGCTCAACCGACTCGAGGACGACCTCTTCGAGGCCGACTGTGCCGAGGCCAAAGAGCGCCTGGGACGCAGCGTTCGGATCGACGAGCTCTCCCGCACCTCGGGCCAGCGCCGGGCCGACGCCCTGGTCGAGATGGCGACGAGAAGCCGCAGCGCCCCCGCTGACGGCGTCCGCCCCGCTCCGCTCTTCAGCGTCTTCGTCGGCTACGAGACGATCCACGGCCACATCTCAGAACTCGAGAACGGCACCGTGCTCCCACCGTCTGCCCTCGAGCCCTGGATGGACTCGGCCTACTTCGAGCGGGCCATCTTCAGCCTCGGCAACCGGGTCGACGTCAGCGTGCGGGCCCGGCTCTTCAGCGGTGGGACCAGGCGGGCCATAGAGCTGCGCGACCGCATCTGCACCCACCCGCACTGCTACGAGCCGGCCGAGAGCTGCCAGGTCGACCACATTCAGACCTACGCCCAAGGCGGTCCCACCACCCAAGAGAACGGCCGCCTGCTCTGTGGCTTCCACAACCGCCTGCGCAACCAGCAAGAGCGTCCGGGCGACCAGCGCCAGCGCCCACCACCGAGCGCAGCGTGAGAGGGCGGGCCGCCACCACGTCGGGCCCAACCCGCCCCCGCCAGCACCCCGGCTGATCCTCGCCGGCACTTCGAAGCCTGAACACTCCGGCGCTTCGGCGCGCCCGCGCTTCGGCGTGTCAGCGCATCTGTGCGCTCCTGAACCTCAGTGAACCTCAGCGGGCGTCTGCGACGACCAACCGGTAGCCGAGATCGATCGCCGCCAATTCAGCCAGGTCGGCATGGCGACGCTGCCACACGCCGCTCGAAAGGTCCGCCTCCAGAGCCGCCACTCCTCTCGCCACGACCGCGGGGTCGGCCAGGGCCAGCCCCGAGCAGTTGGCCCGCACCGCCGGGTCGAGATACGCCTCCGGCCGGCACCAGTAGGCACCGAGCACGCCATCGTGCATGTCCCGGGGGACCAGCAGCGGAATGACGTCGCATGCAGCGGCACCGGCGACGCCGGCGCTGGGGCCGACGCCGATCGCTTCGGCCACAGTGTCGTAACCGGGCTCCAAACCTCGCGTCATCTCACCCACTTCGGGCACGTAGTCCTCGAGGAGCCAAAAGCGCGAGTGCATCTCGAAGTCCATGGTCAGGACGATCCGCCGCGGCGCCACCCGGCACAGCTCGGACAGACCAACCGCCCAATCGTCCCAGTGATGCAGGGTGAGAATGGCCATGGCCACGTCGGTGCACCCCGAGGGGAACGGGAGCGCCGAGCCGCTGGCCCGCACGCCAGGCGCCGCACCGGCCGCACGCTGCTGCATCATCACACTGGATGGATCAACAGCGATAACCATTCGGTCGCCGGGCTCGTAATTCCCGGTGCCCGCCCCGACGTTCACCACGACGCGCCCGTCCCCGAGCTGCTCGTGGATCACGGCTTCCCAGCTCGGCTCGACCCGCCGGTGGGCGATATATCCCCGCCCGATGGTGTCGTAGACCGGCGAGGTGGTCATGTGCGGAGCGCCCGGGTACGCAAGGCGGGCCAGGTGGGCCAGGTGGGCCAGGTACGCAAGGTGGGCCAGGTACGCAAGGTGGGCCAGGTTCGCCTGGTTACGCCGCCGACTTCTCCAGGATGTGCACCCCGCACGCCGAGCCGAGCCCGATCACGTGGGTCATGCCGACCTTGGCACCGGAAATCTGGCGGTCGCCGGCCTCACCGCGCAGGTGGGTCGCCACCTCCCACACGTTGGCGATGCCGGTAGCGGCAATGGGGTGGCCCTTGGACTCCAGGCCACCGGACACGTTCACCGGCGTCGAACCGTCACGCCACGTGGCGCCCGACTTGAAGAAGTCCGCCGCCCCACCGCGCTCGCACAGCCCGAGGTTGTCGTAGTGCACGAGCTCGGCCGTGGCGAAGCAGTCGTGCAGCTCCACGAGGTTCAGATCGGAGGGACCCACGCCCGCCTGCTCGTAGGCCTGGGCGGCCGCGTTGCGGGTCAGGTCGTTCACGTTGGGCAGGATCTGGCACGCCTCTTCCCACGGGTCGGTGGTCAGGATCGACGCCGTGATCTTGACTGCCCGCTTCTGCTGCTCGAGCGACAGCGTCTTGAGCTTCGACCCCGAGACGACCACGGCCGCCGCCGCACCGTCGCAATTGGCCGAGCACATGGGACGCGTGTTGGGGTAGGCGATCATGACGTCGTTCATGATCTCGTCGAGCGACATCTTCTTCTGGTAGGCCGCCATGGGGTTCAGGGTCGAGTGCGAGTGGTTCTTCTCGGCGATCTGGGCGAAGAGCTCGAAGCTGGTGCCGCCGTAGCGGTGGCCGTACTCCATGCCGATCTGCGCGAAGACGCCCGGCATGATGTCGGTGCCGATGCGGCCGTCGATCGCCGCCACGTTCCCGTAGCGCCCCGAGGGCGTCCAGGTGTTGTCGTCGCTCTTGCGGCTCCCGCCGGCCAGCAGCCCGGCGCCGGCGAGCTTCTCCACACCGAAGGCCAGGCCCATGTCGGTCTCGCCCGCCTTAATCGCCATGACCGCCACCCGCAGCGCGGTGGCGCCGGTGGCGCAGGCGTTGGAAACGTTGTAGACGGGGATCCCAGTCTGGCCCAGTTGCTTCTGGATCACCTGCCCGATGGGCAGCGCGCCGCCCATGAGGTTGCCGGCGCCGATGATGCCCATGTCCTTCATGGTCACCCCGCCGTCGGCCAGAGCTCCCTGAACCGCCTGCGACGCCAGGTCGACGGTGTCGAGGTCGGGGTGCTTGCCGAACTTGGTCATGTGGATCCCGAGGACCCACACCTCTTCGGATGCCGATGCCATCGTGCCTAACCTCCCAGGGGTTCGAACCCGAAGCCGATTGCCTCGGTGCCGTTGTCGTCGGTGCCGATCACGTCGGTGGCAAGGCGGACCTTCATGCCCAGCGTCACGTGCTCGGGATCGGGTGTCACGTTGATGAGATTGGCCTTCACGCTGGTGCCGTCGCAGTCGACGACGGCGGCGACGTAGGGCACCGGGATCCCCGGTGCGGCGAACGAGACGATGGTGAAGGCCCGGACCTCGCCGCTGGTCGGGATGGCGACCTTCTTGAACTCGGTCGCCTCGCAGGCGGCGCACGCGTTGCGCCGGTCGAAGAAGCGGGCGCCGCACGAGATGCACTCGTTCGCCACCAAATGCGGGTCGTCACCCAGTTCCAGGTAGTCGACCAGCGGAATCTGTTGCGCCATCTTGCCCCCAAGCTCGGGTGGAAATCGTAGAAAACGGTGTTCTCAATGTAGCGGGACCGCGAAAAAGTCGGCCAATCGGGACACGCTCGGGGACGGCCCTCTGCGGCCCGCAGCACGATTCGGCCCCGCAGCACCCTTCGGCGCCGCCCGGTAGGTTCGGCCCATGCAATTCACCCACCTCGGCCGTACCGGCCTCCGCGTCAGCCGCATTTGCCTGGGCACCATGAATTTCGGGCCCGAGACGGATGAGCCGACCTCGTTTTCCATCATGGACTCGGCTCTGGAGGCCGGAATCAACTTTTTCGACTCGGCCAACGTCTACGGCCGCTCCAAGGGCCGCGGCGCCACCGAGACGATCGTCGGTAACTGGTTCGCTCAGGGCGGCGGGCGGCGCGAGAAGGTGGTGCTGGCCACCAAGCTCTACGGCGACATGGGGGATTGGCCCAATGAGGGGCGGCTCTCGGCGCTGAACATCCGGCGGGCCTGCGACGCCAGCCTGCAGCGGCTACAGACCGACTACATCGACCTCTACCAGATGCACCACATCGACCGAGGCACCGGCTGGGACGAGATCTGGGAGGCGATGGAGGTGCTGCGCGCCCAGGGCAAGATCCTGTACGTCGGCTCGTCGAACTTCGCCGGCTGGCACATCGCCCGGGCGCAGGAGGCGGCGGCCCGGCGCAACTTCATGGGACTGGTGAGCGAGCAGTCCATCTACAACCTGATCGTGCGCGACATCGAGCGCGAGGTGCTACCGGCGGCGCAGGCCTACGGGCTCGGCGTGATCCCCTGGTCGCCGTTGCAGGGCGGCCTGCTCGGTGGCGTGGTGCGCAAGGAGCGCGACGGCAGCCGGCGCTACGCCGGGCGTGCCGCCGAGACGATCGAGGCGCGGCGCCCGCAGCTCGAGGCCTACGAGGACCTCTGCGCCGAGGCGGGCGAGGAGCCGGGGACGGTCGGGCTGGCCTGGTTGCTGACGCGGCCGGCGGTGACCGGGCCCATCGTGGGACCGCGCACGCCCGAGCATCTCGAGTCGGCCGTGCACGCCGTCGACGTCACCCTCGACGACAAGGTCCTGGCCCGCCTCGACGAGCTCTTCCCCGGGCACCGCACCGCCCCGGAGGACTACGCCTGGTAGAGGCGGTGCCCTCGGTTGAGGCGCCCTCTGTGAGGCGCCCGACGAGGTCTCTGCCTACTTGAGGGTCCCGGCCAGCTCGTGCTGCGGCTCGGGCCCAGGGTCCTCGGGCATGTCGGTTTGAAGGTCGTCGGCGTCGACGGACAGCTTGGGCAGGACCCGGTCCAGCCAGGCCGGGAACCACCAGTTGGCCTTCCCGAACAACATCATGATGGAGGGCACGATGGCCATCCGGATGAGGAGGGCGTCGACCAGGATGCCGCCGGCCAGACCGATCCCGAACTCCTTGATGACGCGGTTGCCGCCCAGGATGAACGAACCGAAGACCAGGATCATGATGAGGGCCGCCGCTGTGATCGTCTTGCCGGTGGCGGCCAGGCCGTTGCGCACGGCCACCCGGTTGTTGCCACCGGACTTGATGTACTCCTCGTGCATACGCGACACGAGGAACACCTGGTAGTCCATCGACAGCCCGAACAGGATGGCGAACAGCATCACGGGGAGGAAGGCCTCGACCGGACTGGTGCCGCTGAGGCCGATGAGCGACCCCAGGTCCCCCCATTGGAAGACCGCCACCAGCATGCCCAGTGCCGCCCCGATGGAGAGCAGGTTCATCACCGCGGCAGTGAGCGGGATCACGATGCTCCGGAAGACCGTCATCAACAGCAGGAACGACAGCAGCACGACCAGGCCGATGAACAACGGCAACTTGGCGCTCAGGACGTTCGAGAAGTCGATGTAGATGGCGGTCGTCCCGCCGACGAGGAGGTTGACGCCGGAGTGTCCGACCGCCTGCGGCACCGTGTCGTCGCGCAGTCGGTTGACCAGGTCGGTCGTCGACTGAGCCTGCGGCGAAGAGTTTGGATACACGTTGACGAGGACCACGTCGCCGTTGCCGGTCTTGCTCGGGATGTAGAGCGGATCGGCCACGCTGTGCACGTCGGGTTGCCGGGACACCTCGTGGATGACGTTGTTGACGACGTCGTGCTGATCCGCTTGCACCACGCCCACCAGCATGAGCGGCCCGTTGAACCCGGGACCGAAGCCCCGCGAGAGCATGTCGAAGGCCACCCGCGTCGGGGTCCCGGCGGGGTCGGTGCCCTGGTCGGCCGAGCCCAGCTGCAGTCTGAAGAAGGGCAGGGCGATGGCCACGATGATGACCATGGCCACCCCGGCCGAGAGCCACGGTGCCCGCTGCACCCGGTCGGCCCAGTTGGGCCAGAAGCCCTTGCCGTCGGATCCGACGACGCGGGGCCCGTTCTCGGCCAGGTTCCTCTTCTGCTTGCGGCTCATGACCTTGGGGCCGATGAAGCCGAGCATCGCCGGCAGGAGGGTGAGGGCCGCCACCATGGTGAGAGCCACGCCGATGGCGGCGGCCACCGCCAGGCCGTACAAGAAGCTCACCCCGAGGGCGAACATGCCCAGGAGCGCGATGCAGACGATGATCCCGGCGAAGAGGACGGCCCGGCCCGAGGTGTTGACCGCGTTGATGATCGAGGACTCGACGTCGCGACCCGCGACGAGGCCCTGGCGATGTCGGGTCACGATGAAGAGGGCGTAGTCGACGCCGACCCCCAGTCCGATGAGGAGTGTGAGCTCGGGCGAGATCGAGGGCATGCCGAGGGCGTGGCTCAGCACGCCGATGACCCCGATCGCCGTGCCCAACGCCAACAGCGCCGAGAGGATCGGCAGGATGGCGGCGAAGGCCGATCCGAAGACGAGCAGCAGCACGATCAGTGCCAGCAGCACGCCGAGTCCGGTGCTGCTGAACGACTGGTTGTTGGCCTGCTCGGCCAGCTGACCGGTGACGGCGGCCGTCAACCCGTCACCGGAGGTCCTCGTGACGTCGGCGACGAAGTTCTTGGCCTCGCTGTCCGAGATGTTGTTGGCCTGCTTGTCGAAGTTGACCTGGAAGAAGCCGACCGTCCGGTCGGTATTGATGTTCGACGTGTTGACGAGGTTGCCGGCCGAGTCGTAGGGGCTCGTCACCGCCGTCACGTTGGGCAGCGCGTTGATCTTGGCGACCATGGCGTTGATGCGCTGGCCGACATCGGTGTCGGTCAGGCGGGCGTCACCCGAGGTGCCGAAGACGACCTGCTCGGTATCCCCCGAGTGGGAGGGCGCGACGGACTTCAACAGGTTGATGGCGTCGAAGGACTGCGTGTGCGGAAAGCTGAAGTTGTTGGAGTAGTCGGTGCCGACGGCCTCGACCGTGAAGATCGAGACGACGAGCACGAGTATCCAGGACAGGACGACGATGCGGCGATGACGGACACACCACCCGGCCAGGGTGCGCATTTCGGGGATCTCCTCGGGGATGTTCGACGCGGCCACCGGGCGGCGTCAGGGGGGAACGGCTCAATCGTACCGGCCCTCCGGAGACACCCCGGTGCAGGGGGTATCGGCCAGATGGGCCAGGGCATTGAACACCGGCACCGCCAGACGGTCGGGCGAGTAGGCCGCCCGCGCCACGAGGCGCCCGGCCAGCAGCGGATGGTGATCCGGGATCCCGAAGAAGGCCCGCTGGCTCATGGTGACCAGCCTCAGGGGCGAGAGGGCCACGATGGCGATGGAAGAGGGCACTCCGTGCAGGAGCGAATGCTCCGACCAGGATTGCCCGCGTCCGAGCAGCCCGACGGGGGTTGCATCGCGCCGCACGACGGCATGCCCGGCCGTGATGACGTGCCACATGCGGACCGGGACGTCCTGGGCCTGGACCACCTGCCCGGGGTGCGCCGTCGAGATGCTGCAGCGAGCGGCGATCTCCTCGAGCTCCCCGTCAGGAAGGCCGGCGAAGAGCTCGAGCGAGTGCAACAGGGCGAGGTCGTCGTCCGAGTCCGGACTCGGGGCGGTGTGCGCGCTGGTGGCGGGGGTGGGCACGCTTCGCGTCAGCTGTCCACAATCGAGCCGGACCGACCGCCGTCGTGGCGGTGGTGGGTCCGGTGCTGGTGGAGGTGCCCGCCGGCACGGCGCCACAGGAAGAAGGCGATGACGGCGAAGAGGAACCACGGCACGCGGTACATCGGATAAAAGGGCATGGTCGCGCCGGCCGCTATGGCGACGAGGACCACGATCAGGATCCAGGGCAGGACCCGGCGGTGCCGTGGCGGCGGAGGCGGTGGCGCGCTGGGCAAGGTCGGCAGGTCGTCGAAGAGGCCGTGCAGGTCGCCGCGTGTGGTGGCCGACATCGCCGTGTCGAGGCGGTTCTTGAACTCGACCTCATCGAGCCGTCCCTCGGCGTAGTGGCGCGAGAGCCTGTCCGCCACGGCGTTGCGCTCTTCGTCCGATGCCCGGATGGAGGCGTTGTAGGCCGGCGTTTCCCTGCGGCCCGTCGGGTAGGCGGGATCCCACCGGTAGCGCATGGTTCTCTTCTCCTTCGTGTCGGTCTGGCGGGGTCTGGTGTCGGTCTGGTGCGGTCGGTCTGGTTGGTGCGCCGCTCAGAAGGCGCTGTGGGCTCGCTGGTGGGCCAGCAGCTCCTCGGCGACCGACATGTCCGTGTCCTCGTCGGGGATGAGGAGCCATCCGGCCAGGTACAGCGGTACGGCCAGCCCACCGAGGAAGGCCAGGCCGACGAAAGCGATCCGGACGATGGTGGGATCGACGTCGAAGTAGTCGGCCACACCCGTGGCGACGCCCCCCAGCATGCGCCCCCGGGCCACCCGGTGGAGGCGCTCCTCGCCCGCGGGCCCGGTCGGAGTGGACGGGGGTTGGGTGGGCTGCTCGGTGGCGGCTGGCCCCGGGAGCCCTGCGGCGCCTCCGGTGCCCGTGCTGCCTGCAATCCCTGAGCTGTCCGGTGTCTGATCTGGTGCGAAGTGCATGGGTCAAGCCTGACGGCGGGCCTCGGCGGCGTGAATCCGGCAATTCCCTGGTCCGACCCTGAGCGGGCCCCAGACCTCTCAGGGTTGTCCCCGATAGCCCCGGGGGTGGCCACGGCGCGATCATCGGGGTATCGCAGAGGCACCCGATCCCGGTTCGCGTCCGCTCACCGACGGTGGCCGCCCGACTGAGCCGTCGCGTGGCGCGCCCGGAAGCGAGTCCCCTCCACCCTGGGGCGGGTGGGGCGAGGGTCGTGGGTACTGGTCTTCCCGGGATCGCCGCGCGCACCGGTCCGAGTGGCGCCACCACCGTCACCACCACGTCGGAGGCAAGCTGCGCGGCCTCCGGCGCAGCCCCGACAACCGCGTCCTGGGCGGAGTGTGCGGCGCGATCTCGCGGGAGACGGGGATCGACGCCACGGTGGTGCGCATCGGCTTCGTGCTGTTGTCGATCGCCAGCGGCGTGATGGTGTTTGTTTACGCCATGGCCTGGTTGCTGATCCCGATGGAGGGGGAGACCAGCAACATCTACTCCCGCGCCATCAGCGACCGCCGGGGCATCCGGACGATCGCCGCCATCCTCATCCCGCTGTTGATCGCGCTGCAGTTCATCACCGCGACGCTGCACGTCCCCTTCGTCGGGTTCCTCGGCTGGCCGACATTCCTGGCCGTCGGTGTGATCGTCCTGATCTGGCGCAACGCCGGCGAGTCGGAGAAGGCGTTCATCGACCACGACGTGGTGCCCCTGCTCGGGACCGACACCCACGGGATGGGCCGGCGTTGGCTCATCGCCCGCGTGGCCGTGGGCCTCGTCATCGGAGGTGTCGGTGTCGCCGTGCTCGTCGAGGGTCACAACACCGTGGCCGCGCTCCGTCCCGTCGGCGGCGCCGTGCTCGTCGTCGCGGCCAGTGTCGTCATCTTCGGTCCCTGGTGGCTGAGCCTGGTGCGCGACCTCATCGCCGAACGCCAGGCGCGTGCGCTGGCCGAGGAGCGGGCCCAGATGGCCGCCCACGTCCACGACTCCGTGCTCCAGACGCTTGCCCTCATTCAGCGCTCGTCCGACGATCCTCAGCACGTGGTGCGCCTGGCCCGCGCCCAGGAGCGCGAGCTGCGCGCCTGGCTGTTCGAGGGCCGGCCACCGGGCGCCATCGGGGAGGACGCCACCATGCTGGCCGAGGGCGTCGGCCTGCTGCAGCGCCAGGTCGAGGCTCACCACGGCATCGCCGTGCAGGTGGTGATGGTGGGGGACTGCCCACTCGACGAGGCGTTGCGCGCCCTGCTCGACGCCGCCCGGGAAGCCACCGTCAACGCGGCCAAATGGTCCGGCGCGGACCAGGTGTCCGTGTATGCGGAAGTCGAGACGGACACGGTCATGGTGTACGTGCGCGACCGCGGGCGCGGCTTCGACCCCGACATCGTTCCAGAGGACCGGCAGGGCATCGCCCAGTCGATCCGGGCCCGCATGGCACGCTTCGGCGGGTCGGCCGTCGTCCGTTCGGCGCCGGGCGAGGGGGCCGAGGTCCAGCTCTCCATGCCCCGCCGGGAGAGGGTCGCATGACGGACACGGCGGCGGCACCCCGCGGGCGGCCCCGCATCTTCCTGGTCGAGGACCACGCCGTCTTCCGGGCCGGCGTCCGGGCCGAGCTAGGTGACGCGGTCGAGGTGGTGGGCGAGGCCGACGAGGCGACCGCCGCCATCGAGCTCATCGGCGAGCGCTTGCCCGACGTGGTGCTGCTCGACGTGCATCTCCCCGGGGGCGGCGGGCACGCCGTACTGGGCGGCGTGCTCCCGCATCACCCCGAGGTGCAGTTCCTCGCCCTGTCGGTGTCCGATGCCCCCGAAGATGTGATCGACGTGATCCGGGCCGGTGCCCGCGGCTACATCACCAAGACGATCTCAGGCCCCGAGCTTCTGCAGGCTGTCTACCGGGTCGCCGCGGGCGATGCCGTCTTCTCGCCGCGGCTCGCGGGCTTCGTGCTGGACGCCTTCGCCCACGGCGGCGCTCCGACCCCGGGGCTCGATCCCGAGCTCGACCAGCTGTCGCCCCGTGAGCGCGAGGTGCTGCGTCTGATCGCCCGCGGTTACACGTACAAGGAGGTCGCCCGCGACCTCGGCATCTCGGCCAAGACCGTCGAGTCGCACGTCTCCTCCGTCCTGCGCAAGTTGCAGCTCTCGACGCGTCACGAGCTGACCAGATGGGCCACTGACCGTCGCTTGGTCTAGACAGGGGGGATGTCCGAAGACCTTGCTGCTGAGCATCGCGACGCGGCCAAGCTGGCGGAAGCGGCCGGTCGGGCGCTGGTGAAGCTGCGGACCGACCCGCCGTCATTGCGCGATCTCGGCGCTGCCGGTGACCGCATGGCACACCAGCTACTCGTGGCCGAGATCAACCGGCTGTACCCCGACGACGACGTCCGGTCCGAAGAGGGGCTCGAGCACGTCGCAGGCACGGGCCGGCTCTGGATCATCGATCCGCTCGACGGCACCCGCGAGTTCCGACAGCTCGAACGGAGCGACTGGGCGGTCCACGTCGCCATGGCCGTGGGCGGCGTTGCCGTCGTCGGTGCGGTCGCCCTGCCAGCGCTCGATCTCGTGCTCGGCACGGGTGAGCCTCCGGTCCTTCCCCCGGCGCGCCCCGGAGAGGCGCCGCGCGTCGTGGTCTCGCGCAGCCGCCCGCCCGACGTGGCCTACGACGTGACGGAGTCGATCGGGGGCGTGATGGTCCCGATGGGGTCGGCCGGCGCCAAGATCGCCGCGGTCATCCTCGGTGCCGCCGAGGTCTACGTGCACGCGGGCGGCCAGTACGAGTGGGACTCGTGCGCGCCGGTCGCCGTGGCCACCGCCAGCGGCCTGCATGCCAGCCGACTCGACGGGGCACCGCTGCGCTACGGCGATCCCGACGCGTGGCTGCCCGACCTCGTCGTCTGCCGCCAGGAATACGCCGAGGCCGTGCTGGCCGTCACCACGCAACAGCGCCGGCCCTATTGGTAGGCGAGCGGTGCGACGAGCAGCGGTCTGAGACGAGCGCGCTGAACGACCCTGCGCTCGAGCTCGAGAATGACCCTGCTCGAGCTCGAGAATTGACAGAACCCCGTTTCGCGGTGAAACGGGGTTCTGTCGTGATCCTGGTGCGCTCGGGGTTAGCCGACGGCGCGCACGTTGGCGGCCTGAAGGCCCTTCGGACCCTGATTGGTCTCGAATTCGACCTTCTGTCCTTCTTCGAGATTGCGGTAGCCCGTACCGCTGATCGCGCTGAAGTGCACGAAGACGTCGGGGCCCCCACCGTCCTGGGTGATGAAGCCGAAGCCCTTCTCACCGTTAAACCACTTCACGGAACCAGTTGCCATTGAAAATCCACTCCTCTCCTGGCCAGATTTGACCCGTGTCGCGGGGCCATGGCCGGTAGCTCTTGCGAGCTAGAGGGATTTCCAAACTTGTGATGGTGGTGCCCTCGGGGAGGAACCTTAGCGCGCCGCAGCGCCGGGAGGGAGGTTTGGGGCGTGGTGACGATTTGGTCACCGGCTGTTCACGTGACGGTTCGTGCCTGGCTGGCCGTCGGTTCTCGCCCGGCGAAGGGCGCCCTGACCCGCCGGCATCGCCTGGCCAGGTCACGGTTGGCCCCTGCCCCTGCGGGTATTATCCAGGTGTGTTCGTCTGGCAATGGGTCCAGCAGCACCGGTTCTTGTCGGTGGTCGTGCTCGCCCTCGTGATCGTCAGTGCCGCCAGCGGGACGGCCTGGGCGTTGGTCTTCCGCACCGTGTCGTCGCCGGTGGGCCTGCGCGAGGCGTTGCGCATCTACCGGCGGGAGCAGACCGGCAAGATGCTGTCCTCGCTGCGCAACAAGTTGCCCGAACCCGGTGTCTACACATACCGGACCAGCGGAGGTGAGGGCCTCAATCTCGTGGGCGTGGCCCGTTCCTTCCCGGCCAGCACCTCCATGATCGTCGCCGACCGAACCTGCGCGACCGTCAGCTGGGTCCCGATCACGCAGCACACCGAGACGACCACTTTGTGCAATGCGCCCAACGGCGCGCTGATTGTTCCGAAGCTCGTGACAGACGAGTCGATCGCCGGATCGAACAGCACCTCCACGATCAATTGCCCGGCTTCGACCTACCTGCTGCCGCCGTCGCCGCGCTCGGGTCAGCGGTGGGTGGCCACCTGCAGGCAGGTGAGCCCGGCGGAGAAGATCGAGATGACAGGGCAGGCGTTGGGCCGGTCGACCATGCTGGTGGGCGGTCATTCGGTCTCCGTGACGCACTCGCGTCTCGTCTTCACGTACTCCGGTGCCGATCACGGGACCAACCCGATGGACTTCTGGATCGTGCCCAGCAGCGGACTGATCGTGCGCGAGCGCGAGATGGTGGGCGTGACGCAGGGCAGTATCCGTTACACCGAGAACATGGAAGCGACCCTCACCGGGCTTTACCCGGCGCGCTGACACGCGACGGCGAGCGGGCGCGCTCAGTCGGCCAACGGTGCAACCAGCGCCGCCAATCTTTTCGGGGCGGTGAGGCAGTAGCTCTCGGCGATCATCTCGGCCATCTCGTCCCAGTCGGGCGCCGCCCGGAGATCGAGCCGCACGCCGACCCAGCCCTTCGGCCCCACGTACTTCGGGACGAAGAAGCGTGTCGGCTCCGAAGCCACCAGGACCTGCTGCGCCCCCCGGGGTGCCTTCATGGTCATCGACGTCGCGTCCTCGCTGGTCATCACGAAGAGCTTGTCCCGCACCCGGAAGGCGGGGGCAGTGTGTCCGCCGAACGGGCGCTCCTCGGCCTCGGGCAGGGCCAGGCAGATGGCCCGCACCCGCTCTATCGGGGAGCGGGACGCACTCACCCTGCGGCAGAACCCCCGGCTGCCGCCCGGTCCTGCGCCACCGCGTCGTAGGACGCGTAGTCCGAGCCCGTGTCGTCCGCGAATTCGAACTCCAAAAGCCCTGCCTCGCCCCACCGCTCGCGCAGGTAGCCGTTGTTGGCGTCGAGCAGGCCGAGCTTGCGCACATTCGGCACGAGCTTGGCGAAGAAGCCCCGGGCGAACCCCCGCATGGGGTTCACCTTCGTCTTCTCCGCCGCCTGCAGAATGAAGGGCAGGACCTCCTCGGCCGTGGTCCCCATGCGCTCCCACACCTCGGGTGTGGTGGCCCGGGCCCGCGAATTCAACGTCGCATCGACGAGGAACTCCTGGCGCTCTTTCAGCTCGGGCCCGCTCAGGTCACGGTAGAACTCCGACAACGTGAGCACGCCGAAGGCGACGTGGCGGGCCTCGTCGGACATGACGTAGCGCAGGAGCTTGGTCAGCAGAGGCTCCTGCGTGCGCCGCAGCATGTCGCCGAAGGCGGCGAGCGCCAGCGACTCGATCACGATCTGCATCCCCAGATAGGCGATGTCCCAGCGCGGATCCTCCAGCAGCGACCAGATCTGCTCCTTGAGGAAGGGGCTCATGGGGTAGGCGTCGCCCAGCTTGGTGCGGAGATACTTGGCGAAGACCTCCGTATGCCTCGCCTCGTCCATGGTCTGGGTCGAGGCGTAGTACTTGGCGTCGATCCACGGCACGGTCTCGACGATCTTGGCCGCGGTCATCATGGCGCCCTGCTCGCCGTGCATGAACTGCGAGAGGTTCGCCTTGAACATCTCGATCCCGAGTTGCGTGTACTCCCGGTCGGTCCACGCGGCGATCGGCGAGCCGGGCAGCGTCCCGGCAACGCGGGCCACCGCCAGCAGCGGGCTGTCCTGCTCGGCCACGAGCCGCTCGGGGTCGACGTCGATGGACCAGTCGAGGTCCGTCACGCTGTTCCACTGCGATCCCATGGCCTTGTTGTAGAGCGTGACCAGCTGTCCCCGGTCGCGCTCGTAGTCCCACAGGAAGAGTCGCTCCGCGTTGTCGTGGATGACCTGGACGGCCGCCTCGACTTCCTGCCGGCCCGGTATCTGAGGGGTGGCCTGTGGGTTACCGGACACCGGAGGTGTCGCAGCGGTACCGGACACCGGAGGTGTCGCAGGGGTCATGGACCGAGGCTACTTCCGCCGCCCGCCCATGTTGGCGTTCGGGGCCGCTTTGGCCACTAGGTCGGGCACGACCTTGCCCAGCTCCGCCGGATCCCAGCGGTCGCCCTTGTCGGCGCCGGGACCGGCCACCCAGCCCTCGGCGACGCTGATGTGGTCGCCCTGCACGTTGAAGACGCGGCCGGTGATACCGGCCGACTCCGGGCTGCCGAGCCACACGACGATCGGCGCGATGTTGGCCGGGTCGAAGGGGTCGAACTCCTCGGGCTTCTTCTCGGCCGACGCGTTGCCCATGCCGAGGTTCTCGGTCATGCGGGTGAGCGCCGCCGGCGCGATGGCGTTGACGGTGACGCCGTAGCGCTCGAGCTCCATGGCGGCGATGATGGTGAAGGAGGCGATCCCGGCCTTGGCCGCCCCGTAGTTGGTCTGGCCCACGTTCCCGTAAATGCCCGACGGGGACGTCGTGTTGATGAGGCGGGCGTCGTTCGTCTCGCCGGCCTTGGTCCGGTTGCGCCAGTACTCCACGGCGTGGCGCGTCGGGGCGAACGTGCCGCGCAGGTGCACCTTGATCACGGCGTCCCACTCGTCGATGGTCATGTTGACCAGCATGCGGTCGCGCAGGATGCCGGCGTTGTTGACGAGCACGTCGATCGTCCCGAAGGTGTCGATGGCCGTCTGGATCAGCCGGCCCGCGCCCTCGTAGTCCGAGACGTCGTCACCGTTGGCCACCGCCTCGCCGCCCATGGCACGGACCTCGTCGACCACCTGGCCCGCCGGGCCGTCCGAGGAGCCGGACCCGTCCACCTCGGCCCCGAGGTCGTTCACGACCACTTTGGCACCCTGGCTGGCGAACTCGAGGGCGTGCTCTCGCCCGATGCCGCGGCCTGCCCCGGTGATGACGACGACCCGTCCGTCACAGATACCCACGTTGTCCAGCTCCTTTGGTTTTGGTTTTTGGTTCCGCTTCGTTGCTCAGGCCGGCTTCGACGCCGTCCGGTACTGCTCGCGCAGCTTTCTCTTGAAGATCTTGCCAGTATCCTCCCGCGGCAGCTCCGCCACGAAGTCCAGGGTGCGCGGGCACTTGAAATGGGCCAGGTGGTCCCGGCAGAAGGCCATGAGCTCGGCGGCCAGCTCGTCCGTGCCGTGCACCCCATCGGCCGGCTGCACCACGGACTTCACGGCCTCGCCCCACTCGTCGTCGGGGACGCCGATGGTGGCAACGTCACCCACGGCGGGGTGCTCCAGCAGCACCGCGTCCACCTCGGCCGGGTAGATGTTGACGCCACCCGAAATGATGAGGTTGGCCGTGCGGTCGGTGAGATAGAGGAATCCCTCGTCGTCCACATACCCCATGTCGCCCAGCGTGAAGTAGTCGCCACGGAAGGCCTCAGCCGTCTTCTCGGCGTCGCCGTAGTAGTCGAATTTGGTGGTGGCGGGCGACCGCAGGAAGACAAGGCCTACCTCGCCCGGCGGCAGTTCATTCCCGGCCTCGTCGGCCACCTTGACCAGTCCGGCAACCATGGGGCGCCCGACCGTGCCGGGATGGGCCAACCACGTCGCAGAGTCGACGAGGGTGCCGAGGCCTTCGGTGGCCGCGTAGTACTCCACCACGACCGGTCCCAGCCACTCGATCAGCCGACGCTTGATCGGCACGGGACACGGCGCCGCCCCATGGATCACAAAGCGGAGCGACGAGGTGTCGAGGCCGGTGCGCGTGTCGGCCGGCAGCGCCAGCAGGCGGTGGAACATGGTCGGGACCATGTGCGTATGCGTGATGCCATGCCGTTCGATCAATCGCAGCGCCTCGACCGGGTCCCAGTGGTCCATGACCACCAACGGCACGCCGTAGAGGTACGGGACCGCCACCGAGAAGGCCAGCGGGGCGGCGTGGTAGAGCGGTCCGGTGAGGAGGTGGGCGTCAACGGACGTCTCGTAGTCCTCGTCGTACCCGCAGAAATTGACGGTGGCCAGCGCGCTCACCGCCGCTATCTCGCGGTGGACGCCCTTGGGCCGGCCGGTGGTGCCCGACGTGTAGAGCATCTGGGTGCCCATGACCGGGTCCTCGATGTCGGAGCCGTCCTCTTCGGCGACCACCTCGTTGTACATCTCGAAGCCAGGGATGTAGCCGCCGGTATCGATCTTGATGAGACGCGGACCGCCGGCAGCCGCCGCCGCGGCGACCTTTTCACCCAGGATGCCCGAGCAGACGAAGGCTTTGGCCTTGCAGTTCTCGATGATGTAGGCCGCCTCCTCCCCGGTCAGGTGCCAGTTGATCGGCGTGAGACGGAGGCCGATGCGTTGGGCGGCGTAAAGCACCTCGAGGAAGGCCGGCTCGTTGGTGCACATGAGCGCGATGGAATCGCCGGGCTGCATGCCTCGGGCCCGCAGGGCGCGCCCCAGCCGGTTTATCTGCGCGTTGAAATCGGCGTACGTGCGGTCGCCGTGCGGAGAGATCAGTGCCAGGCGATCGGGGATCCGGGCCGCCCACCACGCGTGGAGCATGCCCTGGTCCGCCGCGGCGCGTTTGTCGTCCGTAATGCTCATGACCCCGCTCCCTTCTCCCCGTCGGGCCCGGCGGGCCGGAACAGCGCCAATTGCCGGCCGTCGCTCAGTGGTTCCCAAGTCACGGTGACGGGCATGCCGCTCTGGACATCCGCCGGCGGGCACCCGACGACGTTCGTCATCATGCGCACCCCCTCTTCGAGGTCGACCAGGGCGATGCAGTACGGCTCGCCGTGCGCGAAGGCGGCACCGGCGGCCTCGGGACGGTGCTCGACGACGGCGGCGTGGACGGTGGCGCGTCCGCTCGCCTCGCGCCACACGAGCGGACCGCCGTGCTCGGTGCCACCGTTCGACCCGCCGCAGTGGGGGCACAGCACCCGAGGGAAGAAGATGCCTCTGTCGCAGCTCGTGCACCACTGCACGAGCAGTCGCCCCTCCCGGGTGGCCTCCCAGAAGGGCCCGCTCTCGTCGCCGACCGGGGGTTCGTTGCGCACGCGCTCGACGGGCTCGACGGGCTCGGTGGTCTCGACCGGCTCGGGGTTCCGGGGCGTCTCGGCGGTCACGGCGCGCTCTGGGGTCACAGGGTGGCCTCGGTCCCCAGCACAGCTGTGGACATGACGGACAGGAACATCCCCGAGCCGTGGGCCACGGCGACCTCGGCGCCCTCGACCTGGCGGGCGTCGGCCTCGCCGCGCAGCTGGCGTACGGCCTCGGTAATGAGGAACATCCCGTACATGCCGGGGTGCGTGAAGGAGAGACCGCCGCCGTTCGTGTTCATGGGGAGCGAGCCGCTGGGCCCGAGGCCGCCTTCCGCCGCGAACGGGCCGCCCTCACCCTTGGCACAGAAGCCGAGGTCCTCGAGGTGCAGGAGGGCGGTGATGGTGAAGCTGTCGTAGCCCATGAGCACGTCCACGTCGGACGGCCCGAGGCCGGCCATGGCGAAAGCGCGGGGGCCTGACACCGCCCCCGCCGTCGTCGTGAGATCCGGCATCTGAGTGATCCCCATGTGATCGGTGCAGGTCGCCGCGCCGAGGACGTAGACCGGTGCCTTCGGCAAGGAACGGGCACGCGCCGCGCTGGTCATGACGAAGGCGCCCGCGCCGTCGGTCACCAGGCAGCAGTCGAGGAGATGCAGGGGGCTCACCTGAAGGGGCGAGGCGAGCACGTCGGCGACCGTGAGCGGGTCGCGGTAGCGGGCCCGTGGGTTCAGCCCCGCCCAGGCTCGGGTTTGCACCGCAATGGAGGCGAGCTGCTCCGCCGTCGTGCCGAAGTCGTGCATGTGGCGGGCGGCAGCCAGCGCGTAGGGCCCCATGGGCACGCGCAGGCCGAACGGGAATTCCCACTCCGCCATCGGGTTGGGCCCCGCCATGCCCCGCCGCGGCCGCGGCCGCCGCCGGGTGCGATCGCTGCGCGGGGTCGAGGCGTAGACGCTCACCACCACGTCGCACACGCCGGCCGCGATGGCGGCGGCCGCGTGCTCTACATGGACCTCGTAGCTCGAGCCGCCGGTCATGGTCGACTCGACGAAGGTCGGGTGCAGCCCCAGATACTCGGCGAACGCCACGGCCGACTCGGGGTGGCACACGCCGTCGACATCGGCCAGCGTGAGTCCGGCGTCCGCCAGTGCGCCCAGCACCATGGCGACCTCGAGCTCTCGCCCGGTGCGGTCCAGCTCGCCGGTGGGCGACACGTCGTCCGCCACGCCCACGATGGCCGCGGCACCGCGCAGGGTGCGGTCCTCGCGGCTCACTCCGTCGATCACCCGGCCCCCAGCTCCAGCCCCAGCCCGACCCGCTGCCGCCGGCTCAGGCGTTCTTCGGCAGCTGCGAGAAGGGGGTCACGCGGTCGTTGTTGGGTTCCTTGGGGAGTCCGAGCACCCGCTCGCCGATGATGTTCTTCTGGACCTGATCAGTCCCGCCGTAGATCGGTGGGGCCTGGGCGAACAGCGCCATCTCGGTGATGCCACCGGCGAACGGGTCACCGGTGGCGTGCTTGAGGGCCGCCTTGTCGTCGCCGTCGTAGGCGTGCAGCATGCCGGCTGGTCCCATGATGCGCAGACCGAGGTCGCGGGTGAGACGCACGATCTGGCTCATGGAGAGCTTGGCCACGTTGGGCATGCCGGGTATGTCGTGCCCCTGCTCCTTGGCCGCCTTGACGCGGAGGCCGTTGAAGCGGCCGAGCTCGCCGAGCGTGTAGAGCCGGGCCAGGTCCTGCCGGATGCCGGCGTCCCGGTTGACCCCGCGCGACCGAGCGACGTTGATGAGGAGGCCGGCGCCGCCGCGCATGGCGCCCAGAGCGCCGCCGGGCGCTTGGGACTTCTGCGCGCCGCCGGCCGCCGGCTGGGGCGCCACGAGGTCGCCCACCCGCCGGGGCAGCATGCCCATGACGGTGCCCGGCTGGGCCAATCCGCCACCGGCCGCGTTCCCGCCACCGGAGCCGAGTCCCGCCCGCTCGTTCATGAGGGTCGTGTTGGCAGCCGCCCAGCCGTTGTTGAGGCCACCGATCAGGGCCGAGTCGGCCACCCGGGCGTCGGTGATGAAGACCTCGTTGAAGAGCGCGTGGCCCGTCATCTCCTTGAGCGGGCGCACGTCCACGCCGTCCTGGAGCATCTCGAAGGCGAAGTAAGAGATGCCTTGGTGCTTGGGGACGTCGGGATCCGTCCGGGCCAAGAGCATGCCGAGGTCGGCGTACTGGCCGCCCGAGGTCCACACCTTCTGGCCGTTGATGATCCACTCGTCGCCGTCCTTGACGGCGCGCGTCTGCAGGCCAGCCAGGTCGGAGCCGGCCTGGGGCTCGCTGAAGAGTTGGCACCACGCCTTCTGCCCGGTGACGATGTCGCGCACGTAGAGGTCGATCTGCTCCTGCGTCCCGTGGGTGGCAATGGTGGGCGCGGCCAGCAACAGCCCGAGCCCGGCGGGAGCACCGAGGGCGCCGAAGTTGGCGATCTCCTGCTGTACGAGGACGACGTCGGAGCGGGCCATCGCCTTGCCGTATGCGTTCTCGGGCAACCCGGGGGCAGACCAACCGGCCAGGCCGAGGCGTTCCCACCACTGCGCCACGGTCAGGTCAGGATCCCAGTTGCTGCCCAGCCAGGACCGCAGCTCACTCAGGAGCTCGTCGGTCCGCGTCGTCTCGGTTGCGGTGTCGGTCACATGCCGAAGTTACCCGCGCGTCACAGAACGGGAAACTTCACCGAAACATGGGTAGCGTCCTCCGGATGCAAGACGACCGGCTCGATGCGGCATTTGAGGCCTGGGTGCAGGCACAGACGGCGGCCCTCGACGTGGTGCGCCAGGCCACCGGCGTGCCGGAGTCCGATGTGGACCTGGCCGAGGGCTACCGCTGGGTGACCCGTTTGACCCGGCTCATCCTCGACTGGATCGTCGAGCGCTCTGATCCGTTGCACCCACAGCTCTTCGACCTGCAGGACGAGTACAAGAAGCTCCTGGTGGACAACCCCGACGTGCATTACACCTTCTGCGTGCTGGACGACGCGCGTGCCTATCGGCTCGTCGGCCACCGGGGGGAGTGCGCGTATCTCGGCATGACGTTCGGCACGGCCTTCGGCCAGGGGCCCGTCGGGGGGCGCACGGGGACCCAGACGCAGACCAACATCGACGAGTTCGAGCTCGGTCCCGACGGCGAGGTCGACATCCTGATCGCGCCCGCCTCCGCCATGCCCGACCCGCGGCCGCGCAACTCCGTCGTCCTCGAGCCGGGCACTGCCCAGCTGGCCATCCGGGAGACCTACTTCGAGAAGCGGCCCGAGCACTTCGCCCGCCTCCGAGTCGAGCTGGTGCCCGAGCCTGGGGAGGTGGTGCCGCACCCGATTCTCTCTTCCGAGGAGCTCGCGCCCAAGCTCGAGTTTGCGGCCATGTTCCTCACCTTCATCGGTGGGACGGCGCTGCAGATGTGGCGCGACGCGGGGACCAACATGAACACGTTCGGCGGCACGGCCGGCTCCGCGCACGTGGAAGCGCAGGAGGACGAGGTGCGCTCCCACTCGAACGCCGAAATGACGTACCACGGTGGGCGGTTCGAGCTCGAGCCGGGCCGGGCGCTCGTGGTCACGGTGCAAGAGCCGGACAAGCCGTTCCTCTATTGGGGTCTGACCCTCACCTCGCCGTGGGGGGAGAGCTACGACTATCGCTACGCCACCACCCACCTCAACAACAAGACGGCGACCCGCTCGCCCGACGGGTCCTGGCGCATGGTGATCGCGCCGTCCGACCCCGGCGTGGAGAACTGGCTCGACACCGGCGGCCGGCGGGAGGGCTACATGCTCGTGCGCTGGGTGCTGGCCGACGGGCCACCGCACCCCACGGCCGAGGTCTTGGACATCAAGGATCTGGCCGCCTCGTAGCTCGACGACTCGTCGCTCGCCGCCTCGTCACGCGACACGGGCTAGGAGGGACGGCTCGGCACCTCCTGGATGAGCCAGCCGTTCCCGTCGGGATCGTTGAAGGCGAGGAACGTGCCGTAGTCGACCCGGCCGGGATCGGGCCCGTCCACCTGCACACCGTCGACGAAGTGGAAGACGTCCGTGGCAACCACTCCGGCAGCGACGAGCTGGCGCCGGGCCTCGTCGATGTCGCGGACCACGACCTGCAGCCCCTGCAGCGTGCCGGCCGCGGCCTGGTTCTTCATGAGCGAGATGGAGCAGCCGGAACCGGGCGGGGTCAGCTGGACGACACGGAAGTCCTCACCGGCCGAGTGGTCCACGTCGAGGTGGAAGCCCACGGCGTCGGCGTAGAAGGCCTTGGAGCGGTCGACGTCGGCGACGGGCACCACGATTGTCTCGAGCTTCCAGTCCATGTTCCCTCCTCGTTCCATGCCGGCTGGGAGGCTACGCCGGTCAGACCTCGGACGGGACCCCGAAGCGCGACTGGTAGGGCGCCACCAGAGCGCGATGGGTGGCCAGGTCGAGACCGGTGTCGGCGAACGAATAATCGTGCCCTCCGGCGCGGGCGGTGTGACGCGCGGCCAGGTAGGCCTCGAGCTCCCAGCGGAATTCGGGTGTCAGCGGGAGACCCCATCCGGCGTAGAGCCGCTCGACGGTGCCCATCGGATCCGCCACCAGGTCGCGGTAGACGACGTCGGTGATCTGGTCCCGGGGGATGTCGCCGGCGTCGCGCTCGGCGGTGACATGGTCCATCTGCATCTCGAGGCCCATGGCCATGAACTCCACGAGCACGCCGTGGTCGACGTGCTCCGAGTGCATCCAATGCAACGTCGCCATGAGGTCGGACAGCGATCCGATGACCCGCAGCGGGTCGCGGTGGGTGATCACGACGCGTGCATCGGGGTACGTCGAGAAGAGCAGGGGCAGGGCGGAAAGATGCGAGGGCGCCTTCACGACCCAGCGCGTCGTCGGCCGCTCGGTCACCCACTGCAGCGTCTGCAGATGGCGCTTGTGCCACTCGTAGATCGGTCCCTGGTCCTGGCCGCTGCGCCACACCGTGTACTCGGCCACGTTGTAGAGGCCGGTGTACACATCACTCGAGAACTGGTGGGCGAAGGCGAAGATGCACTCTGTAGGCAGCCGGCCTCCGTTCTCGTGCATGGCGGTGAAGGCGGGGACGATCTCGTCCATGAGCCTGATCTCGTCGTCGCACAGGTCGCCCGACGCATCGTCGTAGGGGACGGTGTGCAGCAGCTCCCACAGCAGCGGCGGGCGGGTGTCGGGGTCACAGGCCAACAGCTCGTGCAGCAGCGTGGTGCCCGAGCGCCCGAGGCCGGTCACCACGATCGGGGCGTGGACGGGCTGTTCGAGGACGGCCGGCTCCTTGTTCCAGAGGTCGACCATCCTTAGGCGGTTCTGCAGGATCACCTGGAGCTCGCCCCGGGTGCGGATGCGGCCGGGAAGATGGAGGCGCGCCTCTGAGTCGAGGGACCCGCAGAGGCGGCGGAAGGGCTCCTCCCACCAGTCGTCGCCGAAGTCGTCGAGGCCGGTGGTCGTGATGGCGGCGGCCTGCAGGACCTCGGGGTGCAGCGACACCATGGAGCGCCCGTCGTCGCCGAGGCTGTGGCCCAGCGCGATCATCTTGTCCGCCCAGGGGCTGCGCGGTGGTGGGGCCCAGGGCACGGGGCGTCACCGTACCCGTAACGGGGGAGCAACAGGGGAGAATGGGCCCATGAGGAAGCGCTGGGCGAGGAGCAGCGAGTGAGCACCACCGAATGAGCACCACCGAATGAGCACCACCGAATGAGCACCACCGTATGAGCAGCACCGGGCCCGATCTCGACGTGGACGGGATCCTCGAGGTGCTGGCCGCGGGAGCCGACGTGCCGCTCAGTCCCGGGATGCCCGTCTCGCTGCTCGACCACGCCCTGCAGACGGCGGCGCACCTGGCCCACCTCCACCCCGGGGACGACGAGCTGGCAGCTGCCGGGTTGGTCCACGACATCGGCCATCTCCTCCCCGGGGGCAGCGACGAGACGCACGCCAAGGACGCGGCGCGTGCGGTGCAAAGGACTTTGGGGGAGCGTGTGGCCGGAACGGTGGGACTGCACGTGGCGGCGAAGCGGTATCTCGTGGCGACCGACGACGGCTACGGCGGCGTGCTCGCCGACGACAGCGTGACCTCCCTGGGCCGGCAGGGCGGTGCCATGTCCGACGACGAAGCGGCCGCCTTCAGGGCTCAGCGGTGGGCGGACGATGCCGTGACGCTGCGCCGGGCCGACGACAGCGGCAAGGTCGAAGGCCTGGCTGTCGGAGATCTGACCAGTTGGACACCCCTCTTGCGGGACGTGGCGCGGCGAGTGGGCTCGACCGAGAGCTGAGGCATCGGGCCCCAGTCCGGGCCCGCTCTCGCCGGTGTGCGGCCCGCAAGACCCGGTCGGCGGCCCGCATTACGGGGACTCACCCGTAGGGAATCGCCCCAGCGTTCGTTGTGCTCCCAGGATTCATGGGGAGGCTTCACCTGGTGAAGGGTCAACGCCGTACGCTGCGCGGGCGCCTGCGGGAGCGCCGCTACACACCCGCGACCGTCCGCATCGGCCTGGCCTGCGCGTTGGCGGCAGGGGTCGGCATCGTCGAGCTCGGGTCGAATTCGGGGGCGGACGCGTCGTTCGTCCCCGGCGACGCGCTGGCGCAGGCGCAGGCGTTGACCGTGGCGCCGACGACCGGTGGCCTGAACTACGCCATCACACTCGCAACGTCGATTTCGAACTACCAGGACGTGGAGGCGCAGTCGCTGTCCCAGACCATCGACCTCGGTGCGATCGGCACCTCGCTCGAGGCCGAAGGGTGCGACGGGTCCGCGCCGACGCTGCCGGCGAGTGACGTGCCCCCTCCGGTGCAGGCGGAGTCGACCAACGGCAACCAGAGCCTGTCCGACAGCATCACCGCGCAGTCCTCTCCCGACGGCCTCGGCATCGGCAACGAGGCGGCCACCGCCACGACCCAACCGTCATCGGGCTCCCTGACGACTGCGTCGAACATCTCCGTGCCGGGTGGGCTGCTGGCCGTCAACGGGCTGACGTCGAGCGCGAAGGCCTCCATCGACAACGGCGCCACGCGCGACGGCCACGGCGACGTCGGACGTCGGGCAGATCTCCCTCGACAACGGCGCAGTCGTCCTCGGGGGCCTGCAGTGGTCCGCTACCCAGCAGTCGGGGGGGACGACCACCTCCACCGGGACGTTCTCCATCAGTTCGGTCACCGTGGTCGGCCAGTCCATCGACCTTTCCAGCCTGAGCAGCGCAGGCAACCCGCAGACAGTTCTGAATGTGATCAACACCGCGTTGACCCCCGTCGGCCTCAACATCCAGTGGCCAGCTCAGACCACGTTGTCGGACGGCACCGTACAGATCTCGCCGCTCATCATCGGCATCGACAACAACGCCCTCGGCCAGCAGGTGATCGGCGCGAACGAGAACAGCCTGCAGCCCGTGCGTGAAGCGCTGGTGAACGCGCTGCTCAGCGCCAACTGCAACTTTGCCAACGAGCTCACCATCGGCGATATCGGCCTGGGCGTGCTCTCGGGGGGCGGCAATCTCAACCTCGAGCTGGGCGGGGCCAGCGCCGAGACGGACGACCTGGCCGCCGCGTCGCCCTTCGGCAGCGGCGGCGGCACCGCGCTGCCCTCCTCTTCGTCCCCGTCCGCCGGGAGCGGCGTGACCGGCAACAGCGGGAGCGTGCCGGGCACCAGCACCCTGCCCGTGACGAGCAACAGTGGCGTCGGCCCGTTCGTGTCGGCGCCCACCACCGGCGCGACTTCCGCCGCGGGCACGGGATCCACGCCGGCGGGCAGCCAGCAGGAGTCCCTCGGGCCGATGTCGCGCACGTCGGACTGCATCAGCCTCGGCCCGTCGGGCGGCGGTTGCGACACCGGCAACATCGCCGCGCCCATCGGGTTGGCGGCACTCGCCCTGGTGGTGACGCTCTTCACCTGGGACGCGCTGCGCCAGCGCCGCCGTCTGCAAATGCGCGGGCGGCACGCATTCGACGGATTGGAGGGACCGCAGTGACCGAATCAGGCAGCCCCAACGCAGGGAGCTCGAGCAAGCTCCGGCTGTCGGCCAAGGCCAACGGCCGGCTGTTGAAGGGCTACGGGCCGCTGGCCGCCCTGCTGGTCGCCTTTGTCCTCATGGCACTGCTGGTGCCGACCAAGGCGCCCGAGCAGGACGTGGTGCACGAGACCCAGTCGAGCAGCGGGGCCGCCGGCGCGAGCTCCTCCACGGCGGCGACCACGACGCCGGGTGGCGCGGGCGCCAGCGCTGCCGGTGGAGGCGCCGGTGGCGCGGGTGGGGCCGCTGCCGGTGCTGCAGGCGCGGCGGCCGGCGCGGCGAAGACCGCCGCCTCAGCCGCAGCCGGGGCGGCGACGGGCAAGTCGGGGAGCTGTCCCGGCCAGGCCGAGCAGGTGCCGGGTGATCCGTACTCACCTCCCTGCATCTCGTTCTCCGGCAACAACGGCGCGGCGACCTCTCCGGGGGTGTCGTCCAACGCCATCAACGTCACCTACCGGATCACATCGGACTCGGAGAGCTTCCAGCAGACGTTGGCCTCCCTCGGGGGAGCCAACATCACCGACACCACGGCCGACATTGAGCGGACCGTCGACGCGCTGGCCACGTATTTCGACAACCACTTCCAGTTCTATGGGCGGAAGCTCAACATCGAATTCTTCAACGGCCAGGGCTCCATCACGAACGAGCTGCTCGGCAGCGGGCAACAGCAGGCCGACGCCGATGCGGTCACCGCCGCCCAGTCCGAGCACGCCTTCGCCGAACTCAACGGGGTGACCGAGCCCTACGACGTGGCGTTGGCCGCCCAGCACGTGATCTCGTTCGGCGCGCCCTACCTGTCGGCCTCCTTCATGGGCCAGTACGCCCCCTACATGTGGAGCCTCGACACAGAGTCCAACGACGTGGTCGCGGCCACCAGCGAGCTCTACCTGAAGTCGCTGGCGGGGGGGAACGCCACCTACGCCGGCGGCAGCCTGCAGGGCCAGCCCCGCAAGGTGGCGATCATCGCCCCGAGCGACCCCTGGTACCAGTCGGCGGCCCAGTCAGCGGTGCAGGAGGCGGCGGCGGCGGGCCATCCGGTCACCGACAACATCCAGTACCAGTTGAACCTGTCGACGCTGTCGAGCCAGGCCTCCAACGTCATCAGCCAGCTGCAGAACGACGGCATCACCACGGTGATCTGCGGCTGTGACCCGGTGTTCCCCGTCTACCTCACCTCACGCGCCGCCGAGCAGGGTTACACGCCCGAATGGATCGTTGCCGGCGTGGCCCTGACCGACCAGGACATCGTCGGCCAGCTCTTCGACCAGAGCGAGTGGTCACACGCATTCGGCGTGACCTTCAACGGACCGACCGTGCCGAAGCAGAACACCTTCGGCTACGCGGCCTACAAGCAGATCAACCCGAGCACCGAACCGGCCAACGCCGTGGACCTCATCTACGCACAGCTGTACGAGATGGCGATCGGGATCCAGATGGCAGGGCCCGACCTCACTCCGGCGACGTTCCAAGACGGGATGCGGGCCTACCCGGGTAGCCAGGCCGGCGCGTCCAACGCGCTGTACGGCACGTGGGACTTCCCGGCAGGCCACTACACGCCCCAGACGGACTGGTCCTTCATCTACTGGGACCCCAACAAGACGTCGCCCTACGACGACAAGGCCGGCGCCTACGTGGCGTCGACCACCAGGACCAAGATCGGCTCCTACGGCGGTGGTGCGCTGCCGCTGCCGTCCAACTTCCCGATCGCGCCGTCCGGCGGCGGGGGCTAGCCGGATGGGCGTCACCACCTTGCCGCCCGGGCTCGGGCGCGCCTGGGTCGCCACGCCGGCGCGCCTGCGCGGGGTCGTGCTGACCCTGGCCGCCGCCTTCGTGCTGCTGTTCGCGGTGCCCGCGTTGTGGCCGCACGCCGCGCCGCGGGGCAGATTCTCAACGGCGCCGAGTTCGGGGCCGTCAACGGTCTGCTGGCCCTCGGCCTCGTGCTGACCTACCGCGCCTCGCGGGTCATCAACTTCTCCTACGGCGCCATGGGGGCGCTGGCGGCCACGGTCGCCGTCGAGCTGAACCTGGCGCACCACGTGAACTGGTTCGTCTGCATCGGGGTCGCCCTGGTGATGGGAGCGGCGCTCGGGCTCCTGGTCGACTTCATCATCCGCTGGCGCTTCTTCACGGCGCCGCGGCTCATCGTCATGGTCGTCACCATCGGGCTGGCCCAGCTCTTCGGCGGCATACAGCTGCTCGTGCCCGGCTGGCTGAACGGGCCCTCCATCGTCGGCGGGGTGACCACGCCGCTCAGCTCGCACCACGTGCTGATCTTCCCCGTGCTCTTCAACGGGAACGACCTTCTCATTGCCATCGTCGTCCCGGTGGTGCTCGTGGCGCTGGGGTGGTTCCTGCTCCGCACCGACGCCGGCGTGGCGGTGCGCTCGGTGGCCGACAACTCGGACCGGGCCCGGCTGCTGGGCATCCCGGTGCGGCGCCTCTCGACCCTGGTCTGGGTCATTGCCGGCGTGCTGGCCGGCTTGACGAGCATCCTCAGCGCGCCGTCGGCCGGCATCACCATCGCGGCCGGGGCGGGCCCGACGCTCATCCTCCCGGCGCTGGCCGCCGCCATCATCGCCGGTATGGAGAGCCTGCCCATGGCCTTCGGAGCGGGTGTGGCCCTCGGCGTGACCAGCGGGCTGTTCGAGTTCAACATGCCGCGTTTTGGGAGCGCCATCGGCGACGTGGTGAACCTGGTCGCCATCCTCGTTGGCCTCCTCTTCCTGCAGCGCAAGCGCAGCCGGGCCGACGACGCCGAGGAGTCGTTCTCCTCGACCGGCATCCTCAAGCCGATCCCGGCCGCGCTGCGCTCGCTGCCCGAGGTCGTGGCGGGCCGTGTCGGCGTGCTGGCGCTGGTGGCGGTGTTCATCGTGGTGATCCCGCTGGTCTCGGGCCCGGGCACGACGCTCGAATACACCGCCGCCCTCATTTACGGGATCATCGCCATCTCGCTGGTCGTCCTCACGGGCTGGTCGGGCAATGTGAGCCTCGGGCAGTTCGCCTTCGCCGGCGCCGGGGGTGTGCTCGCCGGCGACCTGATCGAGAAGGCCAACGCCGACCTCTTCCTCAGCCTGGCCGCCGCCGGCGCCGCCGGCGCCGCCCTGGCCGTGGTGGTGGGGATCCCGGCGCTGCGTATCCGGGGGGCCTATCTCGCCGCGGTCACGCTGGCGCTCGGGGTGGCGATGGACACCTTCTTCCTCAACCCGACCTACTACCCCAACATCATTCCGCAGGCCTTTCTGCGCCCGGTCCTGTGGCAGCGCTTCGACCTGGCGTCCAACAAGGCCTTCTACTTCTGCTGCCTCGGCTTCCTGGTGCTCACCATCCTGTTCATTCAGGGGCTGCGCCGGGCCCGCCCGGGCCGCGTCCTGCTGGCGACCCGCGACAACGAGAAGGCCGCCGCCGCCATGTCGGTGTCACCGGTCCGGACCAAGCTGGCCGGGTTCGTCCTGGCGGGCGCCATCGCCGGCATCGCCGGCGGGCTCTACGCCGTGTTGCTGGGCGCGGTGGCCTTCAACACCTACGACCCGTCCTACGGGCTGGTGGTCTTCTCCATGGCCGTGATCGGTGGCCTCGGCTCCATCAGCGGTGTGCTCATGGGGGTCGGGCTGATCGAGGTGCTGAGCTATTCGTTTCCCAAGTACCAGCTGGTGTTCACGGGGGTCGGGCTGCTCCTCGTGCTGCTGTTCCTCCCCGGCGGGCTGGCCGAAGGCGTGCAGAGCATCCGTGACCGGCTGCTCAAGGTCGTCGCGGTGCGGCGCCAGATAGAGGTGCCCAGCCTGGTGGCCGACCGCAAGGTCGAGCTGGTCGACCGCGCGCCGGAGGAGACGTCGATCCTGGAGCACGCGTTGAGCGACGAAAACGGGGAGGGCGTGGCCCCCGTCGGGCCGCCTGTGCTCGTGCCGGTGCCCGACACCCGCGACGAGGACACGGCGCAGGTGCCGCTGCCGTCGCGGCCGGCCACCGGACCGCAGGCCGACTGGCTCATCCCCGACACCCCGGTCGTCCTCTCGTGCCAGCAGGTCGAGGTCTCCTACGGTCCGGTGCAGATCCTCTTCGGGGTCGACCTCGACGTGCACGAGGGCGAGATCGTGGCGCTGCTCGGCACCAACGGCGCCGGCAAGTCGACGTTGTTGAAGGGGGCCAGCGGGCTGGTCAAGGTGGGCGGCGGTTCTGTGTGGCTGGACGGCGCGCCGATCACCGGCGAGCAGGCGGAGACCGTGGCCCGCCGGGGCCTGTCGCTCATGCCCGGCGGGCGCGGCGTCTTCCCGACCCTGTCGGTGGACGAGAACCTCCGCCTGGGCACCTGGATGATCCGCAAGGATCACGGCGCGGTGGCCGAGGCCAAGGCGCGGGTAATCGACCTGTTCCCGATTCTGCGCCAGCGGGGGCACCAGCAGGCGGGCAACCTCTCCGGCGGCGAGCAGCAGATGCTCTCGCTCGCCATGGCGCTCATGGTGCAGCCCAAGGTGCTCATGATCGACGAGCTCTCGCTCGGGCTGGCGCCGACCGTGGTGTCCCAGCTGCTCGAGGTGGTCAAGCTGCTGCACGCCCAGGGCACGACGATCGTCGTGGTGGAGCAATCGGTCAACGTTGCCCTCGAGCTGGCCGAACGGGCCGTCTTCTTGGAGAAGGGCGAGGTGCGCTTCAGCGGGCGCACCCGGGACCTGCTCGACCGGCCCGACATCCTGCGCTCCGTCTTCATCGCGGGGGCCGGCTCGGTGGAGGGCACCGTGGTGACCCCGGATGCCGGGCCGACGGACCTGCACGTGCACGCCAGCGCGTCGTCGGCGCTGATCGTGGCGGACCCGGGAAAGCGCATCCCGCCCTCGGCGGAAGCGCCGTCGATCCTCGAGTGCAACGGCGTGCGCAAGACCTTCGGCGGCATCACCGCCATTGAGGACATCAGCCTCACGCTGCGCGACGGGGAGATCCTCGGCCTCATCGGGCACAACGGGGCGGGGAAGACGACGTTCTTCGACTGCGTGTCGGGGTTCTTGCCCCTCGACGGCGGGCGGATCCGCCTCGGCGGCGCCGACATCGACACCTGGCCGGCGCACATGCGCGCCGCGGCCGGGCTGGGCCGTACCTTCCAAGAGGCCCGGCTGTACCCGTCGCTGACGGTGGCCGAGACCATCGCCGTGGCCCAGGAGCGGCACCTCGCCTCGCGCGACATGGTGGCGGCCGGGCTGCGGCTGCCGGCATCGCTCGACTCCGAGGCCGCCGTCGTCGCGAAGGCCGAGCAGCTCGTCGAGATGATGGGGCTGGGCGCCTTCCGGGAGAAGCTGGTGGGCGAGCTGTCCACCGGGACGCGCCGCATCGTGGAGCTGGCCTGCGTGCTGGCGCAGGAGCCCGGCGTGCTGCTCCTCGACGAGCCGTCGGGCGGCGTGGCGCAGCGCGAGACCGAGGCCATGGGGCCGCTGCTCGTCCGGGTGCAGCAGCACACCGGGTGCTCGATTCTGGTCGTGGAGCACGACATGCCACTCCTCACGGCCATCTGCGACCGCATGATCGCCCTGGAGCTCGGAGAGGTGATCGCGGAGGGTACGCCGGCCGAGGTGCTCGAGCACCCGGCGGTGATCGAGTCGTACCTGGGCACGGACGAGTCGACGATCAACCGCTCCGGTGCCCGCGTCTGATCACTGACGCACTGACGGACGCACTGACGGTCCCTTTCGTCCCCTCGCCGCGGCGAGCGCTTGCGCGGCCGGGCCGGTCCGGCGAGAGTCGCGCTCGTGGAGGTCCCGGTCTCAGGTCACTGTGACGCCCGCTTCGGCGCCGTGCGGGAGGAGTTCGCCCGCAACTTCGCCGAGCGGGGCGAGGTCGGTGCGGCGGTCTGCATCGTGGTGGATGGCGTGACCGTGGTCGATCTGGCCGGCGGCTGGGCCGACGGTGAGGCCGGCCGACCCTGGCAACAGGACACGCTGGTCGACTTCTACTCGGTGGGGAAGGCGTTCGTGGCGCTCCTCGCCCTGCAGTTGGTCGATGCCGGCCGTGTCGCGCTCGACGACCCGATCGCCGGAGTCTGGCCGGAGTTCGCCGCCGCAGGGAAGGAAGGGGCAACCCTGCGGCAGGCGTTGTGTCACCGGGCCGGCGTGCCGGCCATCCGGGCGCGCTTGTCCAACGACGACCTCTGGGACTGGGACCGGATGGCTGTGGCGCTGGCCGCCACCGCTCCCTGGTGGGAGCCCGGGACACGCCACGCCTACCACACCAACACCTATGGGCATCTGATCGGAGAAGTGGTGCGGCGTGTGAGCGGTGAGCCCTGCGGGCGCCGGCTCGCCGCGCTGGCGGGCCCGCTGGGGGCCGATCTGCACGTCGGTGTCCCGCCATCAGAGCTGCACCGCTGCGCCGAAGTGCTCTTCGAGGGCCCGGGGCCGCCCGCCGCGCTGGAGGCGACGCTCGGCGACGGCGCGCTACAAGGCGATACCCGCATGGAGATGCTCAGCTACTTCAATCCGCCGGGGTACTCGTCCATGGGAGTGGTCAACACGACGGCCTGGCGTCGCGCCGAGATCCCGTCGACCAACGGACACGGCTCGGCACGGCGGCTTGGCGCGCCTGTACGCCGCGTTGCTCGAGCCAGGCCGCCTCCTCTCGTCCGACCTGCTGGCCGAGGCGACCTCGGCGCAGTCCGAGGGCTACTGCCCGATCCTGCACGAGGACGTCACGTTCGGCTTGGGCTTCAAGCCGACGGTGCCGCGACGCCCGTTCGGCCCCAACCCGGGGAGCTTCGGGCACTTCGGTACCGGTGGCGCGGTGGGGTTCGCTGATCCAATGGGCCAGGTGGCGTTCGGCTACGTCATGAACCACGTGATCCCACGCTGGCAAAGCACACGCAACCGGTCGCTCATCGACGCGTTGTACGCCTCATTCTGACGAATCACTCTTCGGCGGGTGCCCATGCTCTAACGTTCGACGTGAACCAGCCTCCGGCGACGGAGGGCATACAAGGGGGTGACATGACGAACGCTTCGACGGTCATGCCGACCAGGCGTGTCGAGATGTGGTTCAGCGGGACGGCACCGCAGAATCGGGTGACGGTGGTCTTCCGCCTCATCCTGGCCATCCCGCAGTTCATCGTCTTGTTCTTCCTCGGGATCGCTGTCTTCTTCGTCCTCATCATCGGGTGGTTCGGCGCGCTGTTCACGGGCCGGCTCCCCGAGTTCGCGCACTCGTTCCTGAGTGGTGTGATCCGCTGGGAGATCCGCGTGAACGCGTATCTGTTCCTCCTCACCGATATTTATCCGCCTTTCTCACTGGAAGACGTCGAGTACCCGGTGCGCCCGATCCTGCCCAGCGGCGGCGAGTTGAACCGGGTGTCGGTGTTCTTCCGCATCATCCTGGCCATCCCGGCCAGCGTCTTCGCCCAGATCGTCGTGAACGGACTGACGCTCCCGTTGCTCTTCGTGATGTGGATCGTCGTCATCGTCACGGGCGGCATGCCGTCCGCGCTCTACGACGCGTATGCGGCGTTGCTGCGTTACCAGGCCCGGTACCACTCGTGGTTCGCCATGATCACGTCGGAGTACGCCTGGGGCATGTTGGGCGACGCCGTTCCGCCACCGCAGACCTCCACGTCGCCGCCACCGATCGGTGCGGCCGCGGGATCGGCGGCAGCATCGGCGCCGGTCGCACCGCCGCCGGCCGCGCCGCCGGCCCAGCCGCCGGCCCAGCCCTTCTCGTACCCGTCGACGGGCGAGCAGGCACCCACGCCACCACCGCCTCCACCGGCACCCACCCCCGGCGCCTCGGCGCCCCCCAGCTACCCACCACCCCAGCCCGCGCCCACGACCGGGGCCCCTGGCGCCATGCCCCCGCCTTCCTCGTGGGAGCGCACGTCCATGGCGTCGTCGGTGGACCCGCTGCCCCCGTGGGGGATCCTCGTCCTGCGCGGGGCGGCCCGCTCCTGGATGATCTTCGCCATCGTCTGGGGCTCGATCGTGTTCATCGGCGAGAACGCACTCCGGGGCGGCGGCCACCACAACAACAACAACGCGGCCAGCGGCCAGCTGCACACCGTGCCGGCCGACTCCGTCGTGATCCACCTGCCCAGCGGTTCCTGAATTCCGGCACCGGCACCGGCACCGGCACCGGCACCGGCACCGGCTGCGCCCGGCCCCATGACCACCTTCGAAGAGCTCGTGGCGGAAGGAGCGGCCGTCCCGGTCGAGGGGTGGGACTTCTCGTGGTTCGAGGGCCGCGCCACCGAGGAGCGCCCGCCCTGGGGCTACGCCCGCCTGATGGGCGAGCACATGGCGGGGGCCGAGGCCGCCCTCGACATCGAGACCGGAGGCGGGGAGGTGCTCGCCACCACGGCGCGGCCACCCGCCCTCCTGGTGGCGACCGAGGGGTGGTGGCCCAACGTCGAGGTGGCCCGGGTCCAGCTGCAAGGCGTCGGCGCCCGGGTGGTGGCCGCGGCGGACGCGCCGGCGCTGCCGTTCGCCGACGCGTCCTTCGACCTGGTGGTGAGCCGCCATCCCGTCGTCGTCCTGTGGGACGAGATCGCCCGCGTCCTGCGGCCGGGCGGGACGTATCTGTCCCAGCAGATCGGCCCCGGCACCAACCGGGAGCTCACGGACTTCGTGATGGGGCCGCAGCCGGTCAACGAGAGCCGCAGCGCGGCGCGCGCCCGCGCCGGGGCACAACAGGCCGGCCTCGAAGTCGTCGACCTGCGGGAGTGCGCGTTGCGGGTGGAGTTCTTCGACGTCGGCGCAGTCGTCCACTTCCTGCGGAAGGTGCGCTGGACAGTGCCGGGCTTCACGCCCGAGGCCTACGAGACCGCGCTGCGCCGCCTGCACGCGCAGATCGAGCGGGACGGCTCCTTCGTGTCCACGGCCCGGCGGCTCCTCGTGGAGTGCCGGCTCCCACAATGAACAACCGGCCGGCCCGCGTCAGCTGGCTTGGCTCACCGAGCTCATGTTGTAGTCGGGGATGCGCAGCGGCGGCATGATCGTGCGGTTCAGGTACTCGCCGAACTCTCGTCCGATCGAGCGCACGGGGGTGCCCACCTCGGTGGCCCGGGTCAGCAGGTCGACGGGGCTCTCGTTGAAGCGGAAGTTGTTGGCCGCCCCGATCACCGCCCCGTCCTCAATCACGTAGACGCCGTCGCGGGTGAGCCCCGTGCACAGCAGGGTGGCGGGGTCGACCTCCCTGATGTACCAGAGGCAGGTGAGGAGGAGCCCGCGCTCCGTGCGGGCCACCATGTCGTCGACGGATCCTGCGTCGCGGTCGCCGCAGCGCAGCACCAGGTTGTCGATGAAGGGCGCCATCTCGACCCCGGACCTCGCCGCACCGGCCCGGTGGTAGCGCAGGCGGGCCAACACACCATCGCGCAGCCACTCGGTACGGGCGATGGGCAGGCCGTTGTCGAAGACGGAGACCGCCGAGCTGCTCGCCCCGGTGGCGACGAACGGCGTGCAGGTGACGCCCGGCTCGTCGGGGTCGCTCGAGAGCGTGAAGGGCAGCGAGGTGATCGTCTCGCCGACCCGCGTGCCGCCGCCCTCCTTGGAGAAGACCGTGCGGCCGTCCTCGGCGTCCTGACCTCCCAGCGCGTCGAAGGACAGCATGGCCATCATGTCACTCACCGCCGATGGCGGCATGATCACCTCGTAGCGGCCGGCGTCCAGCGCGACCTGCGTCTTCGCCCAGTCGAGCCGGCGCCAGATCTCGTGTTCCATCCGCTCCAGCGAGGGCGCGATGGTGGGCTCACCCACCCACGCCGAGCCTGACCCGTCCGCCGTCCGTCCGACCAGGCTCACCGACCCGGTCGGCTGCGCGTACGACAGGCGGACGCCGGTGGAGCTGCCCACATACAGCGTGGCGACGTCCTGCTCGGCGAACCCCGCCAACACGGCGTCGCGGGCGCGGGCCCGCCCGAATGCGCCGGCGAGCGGGGACAGGACGTCTGCGAGCGCGCCCGAGTCCGTCTCCTCGGGGTCGAGCCCGAAGTCGCGCGCCGGCCGGGCCTGCGCCGGCTCGACGAGGGCGAAGGCGTCCGCTGCCGGCGACGCCTCGCGCGCGTCGGTCAGGGCCGCCGCCGCCATGTCGGCCACGCCGTCCGCGCCGACGACACCGGAGCGCCGGGCGGAGCCGACCGCGGAGCCGGAGAATGCGATCACGCTGACCGAGCGGCCGCGCTGGACGCCGTTGGTCGTCGTGGTGTTCAGCGCGAAGCGGACATCGACGTGGCTGCTCTCGTCGACGAGCACGATGCAGCCGTCCGCCCCCAGGGCGTCGGCGGCCGCGAGGCCGCGCTCCACGAGCTCCTGGGCGGGGATCATGCTCAGCGACCGGACTCTTCGCGGGTGTTGAGCACCCGCACCCCGCGCACGAGGACCGAGGGGCAGCCGTGCGAGACGGGGGCCACCTGACCCGGCTGGCCCTTGCCGCAGTTGAAGGCGCCACCGAGCACCCAGGTAGAGGCGCCGCCTACCGCCTCCATGGCACCCCAGAAGTCGGTCGTGGTGGCCTGATACGCCACGTCCTTCACTTGCCCGGCCAGCTTCCCGCCTTCGATCCGGTAGAAGCGCTGCCCGGTGAACTGGAAGTTGTAGCGCTGCATGTCGATCGACCAGCTCTTGTCGCCGACGATGTAGACGCCGTGGTCCACGCCGGCGATCAGGTCCTCGGTACGGGGGCCGTCCTCGCCCGAGTGCTCCAGCGACACGTTGGCCATGCGCTGAATCGGTACGTGCATCGGCGAGTCGGCGAAGGCGCACCCGTTGGAGCGCTCGAAGCCCATGGCGGCGGCGATGGAGCGGTCGAGCTGGTACCCGACCAACGTCCCGGCGCGGACGAGGTCGAAGGACTGGCCCTCCACTCCCTCGTCGTCGATCCCCACGGTCGCCAGGCCGTGTGCCACCGTGCGGTCGCCCGTGACGTGCATGACGGGGGAGCCGTAGGCGAGGGACCCCAGCTTGTCGAACGTGGCGAACGAGGTGCCGGCGTAGGCCGCCTCGTACCCGACGGCCCGATCGAGCTCGGTTGCGTGCCCGATCGACTCGTGGATCGTGAGCCACAGGTTCGACGGGTCGACGACGAGGTCGTACGTCCCGGCCTCCACCGTGGGCGCGCGCAGCTTCTCGGCCAGGAGCTCGGGCAGTCGGGCCAGCTCGGCGTCCCAGTCCCAGGCGCCGGCCGAGGGAGAGCCGGTCAGGAACTCCCAGCCGCGACCGACGGGTGGCGCCAGCGTGCGCATGGTCTCGAAGCCGCTGTCTGACAGCGCCAGCGCCTCGAGCTGCGCCTGCAGGCGCACCCGGTGCTGCGTGGCCCGGGTCCCGTTGCGGTCGGCCAGGAAGGTCTGCTCCGACACCGCCAGCAACGACGCCGAGGTGTGCGAGACCACCTCGTGTTCGGCGAGACGTCTGCTCCACTCGGCCAGCAGTGCCACCTTGTCGGCCAGCGGCACGGTGGACGGGTCGATGACGAAGGCGCTCGACCACGTGACGTCGCCGTGCGGCGGCTCGGGTGCCAGCTCGACGCGCCCGCCGCCCACCCGGCTCGTGACCAGCGCCATCTCCCGGGCCTGGCGCACCAGGTCGGCCGCGACGTCCGGCCGGACGTCGACCGTGGCGGCGAAGCCCACCGCGCCGTCGACCACGACGCGCACGCCCATGCCGAAGTTGGTGTCGTCGGCCGTCGTCTCGGGCTCGGCGTCGTGGAGGCGGACCGTCTGGCTGCGGATGCGCTCGACCCGGAGCTCGGCCGCCTGGCAGCCGGCCGCGGCGTCGAGTGCCGCATCCGCCAGTGCGGTGAGGTCGTCGGGCGCGAGCGGCATCAGCCGATCGGGGTCGGCTGGCGCAGGGGGAGGCCGGCGGCGGCGTAGATGGCGTCGATGAGCTCCATGGTACGGATGGCGTCGGCCGCTGTCGTTGGGAAGGACGACCCGTCTTCGATCGCAGCCACGAAGGCCTCGAGCTGGAAGTCGTAGCTCGGCTTGCGACTGAACCGCTCCTTGCGGGTGCCGAGGGAGGTCGTGACCTTCATCCGGTGCCCGTGTTGGGGGCTGAAGGGGTTGAAGACCGAGATCTTGCCGTTGTCGCCGGTGATCTCGGCGTGGAGACGCAGCACCGAGGACGAGAACATGGAGCAGCCGATGTGCGCGCTCCCGCCGTCGGGCAGCGAGAAGTGCGCGTCCATGGCGCGGTCGACGCCGGGGGAGGAGAGCTTGGCCTCGGCGCCGATGACCCGGGGCCCGGGCACGAGCAGGCGGAGCAGGCTGACGGGATAGCAGCCCATGTCCATGGTGGCGCCACCGGCCAGGGCAAGCTGATAGCGGATGTCACCCTTCTTCCACAGCGGCGCTGAGAAGGCCACGTCCACCTTGCTGATGTTGCCGAGCTCGCCCGAGCCCACGATCTCGACGAGGCGCTTGCAGAGCGGGTGGTACTGGTAGTGGAAGGCCTCCATCACGACGACACCTGGGTTGCCGTTGTCCGCCTCGGCCACGGCCCGGGCCTCGTCTGCGTTGGCCGTGAAGGGCTTCTCGCACAGGACGTGCTTGCCGGCCTTCAGGGCGGCGATCGTCCACTGTCCGTGGAGGCCGTTGGGGAGCGGGTTGTAGACGGCGTCGATGTCGGGATCCTCCACCAGCGCCGCATAGCTGCCCAGCACGCGGGGAATTCCCTGCTTACGGGCAAATTCGCTGGCCCGCTCGGGGTCGCGCGCCGCCACCGCGGTGACGACCGCCCGCCCCGTCCTCCGAGCCGGCTTGATCAGGGCCGGAGGGGCTATCCGGGCCGCTCCCAGGATGCCGATTCTCAGCACGCCGCGGTCACCGGGCAGCGCGGCCCCCGTTGACGTGGGGGCAGTGAGATTGGCCCTCCTGGGACGTTTCCCCAGTATGGGACGGAGGGGTTTCCGCCGGGAACGGTGGGGCCAGACGCTGCATGAGCACGGACGCTAACGCACGGGGGGGTCGCCCGACGATGGGCCACATCCGGGGGCTCGACGGCATCCGTGCCCTGTCTGTGCTGGCGATCATCGCATTCCACACCGGGCTGAACTCGGTGCCGGGGGGCTTCTACGGGGTGGACTCGTTCTTCGTCCTGTCGGGCTTCCTGATCACCTCGCTCCTCGTCCGGGAATGGAGCGGCAGCGGGACCATCCGGCTCCGCCGCTTCTGGGCCGGCCGCGCCCGGCGCCTGCTCCCGGCGCTGTTCCTCCTCATCGCCGTCCTCGGCATCGTCATGGCGGTGGAGCCGACGGTGCTCGCCACGCCCCATGTCCTCGGCGACGCCCTCTCGACGATGTTCTACTTCTCGAACTGGTACTCCATTCACAACGGCGTCACGTACTTCTCGTTGTCGACCCAGCCGTCACCGCTGCTGCACACCTGGTCGCTGGCGATCGAGGAGCAGTTCTACCTCGTGTGGCCTCTCGTCGTGCTGGGTGTGCTCAAGCTCGGCACGACCGGGCGGTCCGCACGGGTCGCGCGCCGCGCCGCCGCGCCGCGCCGAAACCCGCGGCATCGAAACCCGCAGCGCCGAAACCCGCGGCGTCGACGTGCTCGGCGGCGGCCGGCTGCTCCTGGTCGGTCCGCCCCCGGTCCAGGCCGACCCGGCATGGACGCGCCGGCGCCGGCTGCACGTCCTCTTCGCCGTGGCCTGCCTCGGGTCGCTGGCGTCGGCCGTCCTCATGGCGGTCCTGGCGCCCGACGGCTACACCACCCGGGCCTACTACGGCACCGACACGAGGGCCCAGGCACTGCTCGTCGGGGCGGCCATCGCCATCGGGTTGACCCTGTGGCGCGAGGGCAGCGGCCGCCTTTGGTTCACCCGGATGGCCTCGGTCCTCGCCCTCGCCGGCGTCGCCGCGACGGCCGCGCTGTGGGCCACGACTTCGGAGAGCACGACGTTCGCCTTCAGCGGCGGGTTCATGGTGGCCAGCCTGGCGGCGGGCGCCGTCATCCTCGGCTGCGCCACCGCACCGCGCTCGCTCGTAGTGCGGCTCCTCGAGCTGCCGCCCCTGCCGCAGTGGGGCCGGATCTCCTACGGCGTCTACCTCTGGTACTGGCCCGTGCTGCTGGTGATGACCGGGCAGCGGCTGCACTGGGGCGTGTACCCGCTCTTCCTGGCCCGGGTCGGCGTCACCGTGGCCATCGCCGCCCTCAGCTACGACCTCGTCGAGATGCCGATCCGCCGCGGCGCCCTCAAGCACTGGCGCTCCTGGATCGCGGCGCCCATCGGCGCGGCCGCGGCTGTCAGCGCGGTGTTCGTCAGCACGCTCATGCCGGTGGGGGCGGCCGAGCTGCAGGGGTCGCAGCTGGCGGTCAGCGCGCCCACGACGACCTCGTCCACGGTGGCATCGACCCCGGCCGTGCCGGCCGCCGACCCGGCGCCGCCGCCCACCACGACCACCACCACTGCGCCCTCCTACCTCTCACCGGCGCCGCCCGCAGCGCCCGGAACCACCTCGTCCAAGCCGGTCAAGGTCCTCCTGGTGGGCGACTCCATCGCCGGCACGCTCGGCGTCGGTCTGGCCGAGGAGGCCCGGCAGTACAACGTGCAGATCGCCAACGAGGGGACGCCGGGTTGCTCGTTGTCGATGCAGACGCAGATCCGGGTGCTCTTCTACACGGTGGCCCCGGACGCGCCGTGCGACGTCGACAACAACCCCGACTCGCTCCTGGACACCTGGCGCAGGTGGGTCGACGCCTACAACCCCGACGTCGTCGTCTACCTGGCCCGTGGCGAGACCTTCGACCAGGAGGTCGGGGGCCAGTGGCAGAGTCTCGGCGAGCCCGGCTTCGACAGCTACCTGGCCAACCGCTACCGCCAGGCTGTGGCCGTCCTCGGCTCCCGGGGGGCCAGCGTCGTCCTGATGACGACCCCGTACTACGACAGCGGGACGTCGCCCGCCGGGACGCCCTGGCCCGAGGACGCGCCCTCGCGCGTGACGCTGGACAACGCGACCATGCGGGAAGTGGCCACGACCACGCCGACGGGGCCCGCCGGCGGCCGGGTCTACGTGTTCGATCTCAACGCCGTCGTGTCACCCGGCCACGCGTTCGCACCGAGCGTGGACCAGATCAACGTGCGCTGCGGGGACGGGGTCCACTTCACGCGCTCGGGCGGGATCTTCGTCGGCCTGAAGCTGGCGCCCGAGCTGGCCGCACTGGGTCATGCCCATGCCACGGCGTCGCCGGGTGGCGTGTGGCCCGGACCTCTGCCACCATCGTCCCCGTCATGGATCTCGGACCTGCCCTGCCAGTAGTCCGGCGCGCCACGGACGACGACGTCACCGCCATGGCCGCCCAGCTGGCCCGCACCTTCTTCGACGATCCGGTCACGTCCCACATCTTCCGGAACGAGGCCCGCCGGGAGGCCGGCCTGCGCGTCTACTTCCGCACCCAGATGCGGGCCGACTACCTCCCCTTCGGGGGCTGCTACACGACGGAGGGCTACACCGGCTCGGCCATCTGGGCCCCGGCCGGCAAGCCGCTCCAGACGGGGCTCGGCGGGATCCTCACCATGTTGCCCGTGCTGCCCCACGTGGCGACCAACCTGCGGACCACGCTGCGCCTGTTGGCGCTGATGGAGCACAAGCATCCCCGGGAGCCGCACTGGTACCTGGCCAGCCTGGGCACCGCGGTGGAACAACAGGGCAAGGGGGTGGGCGGCGCCCTCATGCGGCCGGTCCTCGAGCACTGCGACGCCGAGGGCCTGCCCTGCTACCTGGAGTCGTCCAAGGAGCGCAACGTGCCCTTCTACCGGCGCCACGGGTTCGAGGTCGTCGAGGAGGTGCCGCTCCCCGGTGACGGGCCGCCGATCTGGACCATGTGGCGGGAGCCACAGCCACCGTCGGCCTGAGGGGAGGCCACCACGGCGGTGCTGCTCCGGCCGGGATCAGGTGGGGTGGATGCCCTCCGGCATGGAGAGGACGTCGTTGACCACGACCCCGAGCACATCGATGACCGCCCGCGCCGGCGCGGACGGCAGCCCCCGCCGCCGCTGCGCCACGCCGACCCGCCGGCGGGGGAGTCCCTCGACCGGGAGCACCGTGAACCGCCCTCGCAGGTGGCCCGGGACGGCGGTGGCCGGGAGGATGGCCGCCCCGTAGCCGTCAAAGGCCAGGGAGGCGATCAGGCGCACACCGTCGAGCTCCATGGCGGGCCGTAGCTCAATGCGGGCGGGGCCCGTGGCGCTGTCGATCTCGGCCCGCAGTGCGGTGCCCGGCGCGGGCAGCAGGAGCTCCACCTCCGAGAGGCGCTCCAGGGTGAGAGAGGTCTCCTGGCCGAGGACATGCCCCGGAGGCAGGACGGCCACTAGGTCCTCGTCGAAGAGCTGGGCCGCCATGATCTCGTCGCCGCTGAGAGGGAATGTCACCACGGCCAGGTCGAGCTGGCCTGAGGCGAGCTGCTGCTCCAGTTGGACGCTCGAGCCCTCGGCGATATTGAGGTGGATGTGCGGGTGCCGCACCCGGAGCAGGTCGAAGAGCTGGGGCACCAGCCAACGGCCCGTGATCCCGATGATGCCGAGGCGCACCGTGCCGACGACCTCTGCCCGCAGCGCCGTCACGTCGGTGACCATGGCTTCGAGCTCGTTCATCACCTGGCGGGCCCGGGCGACGACGACCTCGCCCTCCTCGGTCAGGCGGCCCGAGGACCGATCGACCAGCTGCACGTCGAGCTCTCGCTCCAGCCGGGCCACGTGCGCCGAGACGTTCGATTGCACGGTGCCGATGGACGTGGCGGCGGCGGAAAAGCTTCCGGTGTCCGCGATGCCCAGGAGTGCTTGCAAGTGTTTCAGTTCCATGGACCCACCTCGAATGGAAGTGCTAGCCAGAGTTACGTCCTTCATCACTATAACTGATATGAAGTATCTCCTAAAGCTGCTTGACTGATCGCCGAGAGGTCGGCAGAATGAGTGTCAGACCGCAGGGATTCGGAAGCCCCCCCTCTGGCCCTGATGAGTCTCGAGAAGGGATCGCCCTCCCCCCCGGCGATCCCTTCTCCTAATTCCGGCCCTCTTTCGGCAGTGCGCCACGGCCCCTCCGACCAGCGATCCAACTGCTTTAGGCTCCCTATCCATGGCCAAGAGCGCCGTCTTCATCGACCTCGATCGCACCCTGCTGTGCCGCGCTTCGGGCCAGATCCTCAACCGCGCCCTGGTGGAGGAGGGAGTGCTGCCCGAGGGCCGCTCGCTCCCCGGCGACAGGCTCCTTTACGCCGTCAACGACCGGCTGGGAGAGAACCTCGTCTCCATGGGCCTGGTCAGGGCGGCGGCCCGGGTGGCCCGGGGCTGGGAACAAGAGCGGGTGCTGGCCGCCGGGCGGCGGGCCGTCGCGGCCCTCAGCGAGATCGTCGCGCCGTTCGCCCCCCAACGCCTCGCCGCCTTCCGGGCCGAGGGCCACCGGCTTGTCCTCTCCACGACGACGCCCGCCGACATGATCGCCCCGTTCGCCGAGGCCATCGGGTTCGACGACCTCATCGCGACGTCGTATGAGACGAAAGACGGCCGCTACACGGGCCGCCTCTACGAGGGCTTCGTCTGGGGGACCGGCAAGCTGCGCGCCGTGCGCGCCTGGGCCGACGAGCAGCACATCGACCTGGCCGTCTGCCACGCCTGCAGCGACAGCATCTTCGACGTGCCGCTGCTCTCAAGCGTGGGGACGCCCCACGCAGTCAATCCCGATCCCTCCTTGACCCTGGTGGCCACGGCCCGGCGGTGGCCGGTGGAGCACTGGGACCGTCCGCCGGGCGTCCCCAGCGTCGTCGGTCTCGAGCCGTACCACATGCTCCGCCCGTTCGTCCGCAAGCTGTCCTTCCCCTACGCACGCTTCGACATCGCCGGCGTGGAGAACGTGCCGCGGCGCGGTCCGGTGCTGTTGGCCTCGAACCACCGCAGCTACTTCGACGTGGCCGCGCTGGCGCTCGTGGCCCGCGCCATCGGGCGCCCGGTGCGCTTCCTGGGCAAGAAGGAGATCTTCGACGCGCCCGTCGTCGGGACGATAGCCCGGGCCATCGGCGGCATCGCCGTCGACCGCGGCAGTGGTTCGGGCGAGCCCCTGCGGGCTGCCGAGTCCGCCCTCAAGGCGGGCGAGGTGGTGATCGTCCTGCCTCAGGGCACCATCCCGCGCGGGTACGAATTCTTCGACCCGGTGCTGCACGGCAAGACGGGGACGGCGCGGCTGGCCGCGTCGACCGGCGCCACGGTGGTGCCGGTGGGGCTCTGGGGCACCGAGAAGGTGTGGCCGCGCTCGGCGCGGGTGCCGGACTTCACGCTCGTGCGCAACCCGCCCAAGGTCAGGGTGCGCGTGGGACGGCCCGTGCCGCTGTCGCTCACCGACGCCAAGGCCGACACCGTCACCATCATGGAGGCCATTACCGCGTTGCTGCCCCCCGAGGCCAGGGTGCTTCACGAGCCGAGCGCCGAGGAGCTGGCCCGCAGCAAGCCCCCTCGGTGAGGGCGCAGCTCGCCAGTGCAACGACGCGCGCCGTCAACGCCACGTCGCGTCGTCTCGGGCGCGGCCATGGCACCGTGGCCGGTGGCCGGGCCGGGCTGCGTTTGGACCCGCGGCTGCTCGAGCACCTGAGCGCGGGGCGCCAGGTCGCCCTCGTCACGGGGACCAACGGGAAGACGACCACGACGCGCCTCCTCACCGTGGCGCTCGGCGCGACCGGGGACGCCGTCGTGAGCAACGAGACCGGCTCGAACATGCCTCCCGGGCATGTCGCCGCGCTGGCCGGCACACAGGCGCGGCGCGCCGTGCTCGAGACCGACGAGGTCTACCTGCCGCGCGTCCTGGCCGCCACCGGTGCCACCGCCGTGCTCCTGCTCAATCTCTCGCGCGACCAGCTCGATCGGACGAACGAGGTGCGCATGATCGCCGGGAGCTGGCGGGCGGCATTGGCGGCCGCGCCGCACACGCACGTCGTGGCGAACGCCGACGACCCCCTCGTGGTGTGGGGGGCGGGGGTGGCCCGCGTCGTGCACTGGGTGGGGGCCGGGTTGCGCTGGCAGCACGATGCCGTGGGCTGCCCCTCGTGCGAGGGTCGCATCACGTTCACCGAGAGCGGCTGGTCCTGCGCGAACTGTGACTTTTCCCGACCTGATCCGGAGGCGACGCTCGTGGTCGCGGCGGATGGCACGGCCCGCGGCGAGTGGGCCGACGGTCGCAGCGCACCCATGCGGCTGTCCCTGCCCGGCCGGTTCAACCAAGCCAACGCCTTGATGGCCGCCGTCGCCGCCGAGGCCTCCGGTATCGACCCGCTCGAGGCCCTCGCCGCCATGGAGGGGGTCGAGGAGGTGGCGGGGCGCTTCACCGTGCGGTCGTTCGGTGACGTGCGGGCGCGGCTCATGCTGGCCAAGAACCCGGCGGGCTGGGGCGAGCTGCTCGACTTGGTGGCGGGGTCGGACGCGCCGCTCGTGGTCAGCATCAACGCCCGTATCGCCGACGGCGCCGATCCCAGTTGGTTGTGGGACGTCCCCTACGAGCGCCTGACCGGGCGCGCCGTCGTGGCCACCGGCGACCGCTACCGCGACCTCTCGGTGCGCCTGCACTACGGCGGCGTGCGCCACGAGACCGAGCCGGAGCCCGTGCGGGCCGTCTCCCGTGCCGCGGCCGACGGGTCGGGCGAAGTCGTCGACGTCATCGGGAACTACACCGCCTTCCACGACCTGCTGGACGCGCCGCAGTGAGCGGCCCGTTGCGCATAGCGGTCGTCTACCCGGACCTGCTGGGCACGTACGGCGACGGCGGGAACGGCCTGGTGCTGGCGCGGCGGGCAGAATGGCGCGGCATGGAGGCCGTGCTGTTGCAAGCGTCGTCGGACCGTTCGCTTCCCGGGGCGGACGTGTACTGCCTGGGCGGGGGAGAGGACGGTCCCCAGGTCCGCGCCGCGCGGACGCTCATCGACGACGGTACGTTGGCGCGGCGAGTGGCGGACGGAGCCGTGGTCCTGGCGGTCTGCGCCGGATTCCAGATCGTGGGCCGGACCTTCCCCGGCGCCACCGGCGAACCCCACGAGGGCGTCGGGCTCCTCGACGTCGACACGGTCAAGGCGACCGGCGCGCGCGCCGTGGGCGAGGTCCTCGTCGACGTGGACCCGGCCGCGCTGGGGCCGCTGCCCACGCTGACCGGCTTCGAGAACCACGGTGGGGCGACGTCGCGGCAAGAGGGCACCGCGGCGCTGGGACGGGTCGTCGTCGGGGTGGGCAACGGTGCCGGCGACGGGACCGAAGGCGCCGTCCAGGGTCGCGTGGTCGGGACGTACCTCCACGGTCCCGTGCTGGCGCGCAACCCGGCACTGGCGGATCGGCTGCTGGCCTGGGCACTCGGCGACGTGATGCTCGATCCCTTGGACGACGAGGCGTCGGAGAGCCTGCGCGAGGAGCGGCTCGCGACCGTCGGGGGCAAGCGCCACCGCCGCCGACGGTCGCAATAGGGCCGACGCCTCGTGGCCCACGTCGGGCAGCGGCGTCAGGCGGTCGGGCCGACGTCCAGCGAGAGCAGGTCGTGCGCCAGGACGACGGTGCCGTCGAAGTGCGTGGCGGCCAGCGCGGCCCATTCGTCCTCGGTGCCCGGCGCGGGCGCCGGGACGAGGTGCGTGAGGACGAGGGTGGTGACGCCGTTGCGCGCTGCGGTCTTGGCCGCATCCTCGACCGACGAGTGGTAGTCGAGGACGTCGACGAACCGGGGGAGGCCGATCGCCCTGATCAGATCGGGTCGTGTCACCGTGTGCACCAGCATGTCCGCTCCCGCACAGAGCTCGTCAAGCCCGTCGCACGGGACCGTGTCGCCCGCGATGACCACGGCCCGCCCCTCCTCCTCGACCCGGAAGCCGACCGTCGGGCGCACCGGGGCGTGATCGGTGGGCGCGGCGGTGACCCTGACCGCGCCGTCCTCCAGCACGGTGCCGCGCTCGCATTCGACCACCTCGGCGGTCGGCTGCCACTGCAGATCGTCGTGGTGTGCCATGCGGTAGCCGATGTCGGGCTCCAGCATGGCTTCGGTGGCCCGGAGGAGTGACGTCGTGCCGCCCGGTCCGTAGACGGGAAGCGGTTGCGGTTGGAACGACGTGATCCAGCGCGACGTGACGACGTCGTTGAGATCGGTGATGTGGTCGCTGTGCAGGTGGGTCAGAAAGAGCCCCCGCAGCGCCCCCGCGGCCGATCCGGCGGCGGCGGCGCGCATCAGCACACCACGCCCGCAGTCGAAGAGCAGGTCGCCGGCCGCGGTTCGCACCAACGTCGACGGCCCGGCGCGCTCCGGATGGGGCAGTGGGTTCCCACTGCCGAGGATGATGAGCTGCATCGGTGGCGCCTCCTGGGCTCGACATGACAGTGCACCCGAGCGGGCGCGGCATCGCCAGCCTGCCACTGGCTGGCCGAGGCTCAGGAGCTCAGTCCGGCCACTCCGAACCTCGCTCCCGCGACGGGGGCTCGTCCAGCGCCCAGGCCCGTCGCCAGGGCGAGGCCGCCGGTCCTCTGTCCGCGGTCTCGGCCCCCTCGACCGGCGCCACGGCGCTGACCGAACGCCGGGCCTGCCACCAGTCGGAGTGGACCTCCCGTGACAGGGTGGCGACGGCGGCCTCAATGCGGTCAGAGAACCGGTGGGTGTTCTCTCCTTCGTCCGGAGAGAGGGGGGCGCCGAAGAGCACCGCGATCGGGGCGCGGCGCAAGCGGCTGCTGCCACGCGATTCGGTGCCCGAGCCCCCCGGCGCTGCCGCCTCGGACTCGGCGCTCTTGGCCAGGACATGCCGGGTGCCGTGCAGGTAGACGGGCACCACCGGTCGTCCCGTCCGCCGGGCCAGGTAGGCGGCACCGGCCGTGAACGGTTGGGTCCAGCCGTCGGGCGAGCGACCTCCTTCGGGGAAGATGACCAGGTTCCAGCCGTCCTCGATCAGCTCGGCTGCGGTGTCCCCGGATTTGCGATTGACCTTGCTTCGTTCAATGGGAATCGTGGCCAGTGCGAACGAGGACAGCACGGCCTTCCAGGTGCGGTCGAAGAAGTAGTCCGACGCCGCGGCCACGACCGTGCGGTGCCGGAATTCCACCGGCAGGGTCGTCAACAGCAACGGCGTATCCATGTGGCTGAGGTGGTTGGCGGCGAAGATCACCGGTTTCTCGACGTGCTGGAGGTGCTCGAGCCCCCGGAGGGTCGCCGGCGCCAGGACGCGGGCCGCGGGGCGGGCCAGGTTGTCCATCACCATGGCCCGGGCCAGCCGGACGGGGTAGCGGCGCGACCACTCGTGGTCGTAGTCGAGCCCGACCTTGCGTTCGGGATCGGGGCGCTCGACGGTCGTCGGCCAGGAGGGCGCGGCGAGAGGGAAACGGGCCGAGCGGACGCGGCCCCGCAGGCCCGACCCCGCCATCAGTGCACGTCCGACATGAAGATCGGTGGGTTGTGCATGTGGGTCAGGGTGGGTGACGGCCCCACGACGTCGGACGCGATCTCGAGAGCGTCGTCCAGCGAGCTCGCAGGCGAGAAGCCGAGCCGGCGCACGGCCTTGGGGTCCCCGCCCACGACGATGACCCGTCCCAGGTGCGCCATGGCGTGCGCGCACCAGTACCACATGTAGAAGGGGTGCACGCCGTGGTAGGCGTGGCCGGTGCGGTAGAGGTGGATGTACCAGGGATCGGTGGCGAAGGACTCCTCGAACTCCTTGTGCATCTGTACGGGGTCGATGGTCTGGGTGAGGACCTGCTCGTAGAAGTCCATGTAGCTCGGGTGGTGGCCGGGGTGGAATTCGGGTCTGGTCGGGTGCTTCATGATCAGCACACCGCCTTCGCGTACGAGCGGCTTTCCCCGGTACATGTTGAAGAAGTAGCCGAGCCCGAGGCAGGCGACCAGGATCGGGTTCATGATCGAATTCACGTTGTAGGGGCAGATGTAGGGCAGCCCCATTGTCAGGATGTCGGTCTGGCCCTCGACATCAACGCCTTGCTGGGCCCACACGTTGGCCGTCGTGAGGGCGTGCACGGCCTCAACCTCGCCCGCCTGCACCGAAGTCAGCGCGTGAGGGGAGCGGATGGAATGAAAGATCTGCCGGGCCATGCGGGGCGGCACCTTGGCCAGCGCCTTCGACGTGGCCGCGTAGGTGGCCCGGTCACGCAGCGACCACTCCCATTCGCGCTTCTGCAGGAAGCCGAAGTTCGACGGGAAGGTGTCGTTGTTGAGCGTCGTCTCAATCTGGAAGATCTTCACCCCGGATTCGGCGATGAGGCGGCCCATGCGCCAGTTCGAGGAGTGAAGCTCGGAGGCCGGCTGGTCCATGAACGATTTCGAATGGCGCATCGTCTGTGGGTTGTGGTGGTGGCGCAGGCTGCGGTAGCTGGCCAGGCCGGTCGCCACACTCTTGTGACCGCCGTCCATGGCGACGAGGTTGATGTTGACGTAGACGAGCAGATCCGAGGTGGCGGCCCGCTTGTTGATCTCCACTTCCTCGCCTTGTTCGGTCTCGCCGATGAAGAGGAGGTTTTCGGGGTCCTCGGCGTCGTGCTGGGTCAGCAGGCCGTGCGGCGCGAAGGCGTCGTAGACCCGGTCGCCCAGGGCGTGGCGCAGCTCGTCCTCCGTCATGCGGCGGTGCAGGGCCAGCGCGGCCACCAGCTCCACGTCGTCGACGCCGGCCTCGGCCGCCATGTCGAGCACGGTCTCGATCACCATCTGGCGGATGTCGGGCGCCTCCATGGGCGGGAGTGGCAGCGAGACGTCGTCGAAGCAGATCGTGAGCTTCATGCCCGGACGCAAGAGAGCGGGCAGAGGGTCGCGGTCGCCCTGTGGGTGGAGCAAAGCGTGGCGGATGGCGCGATACGGGTCCTCGATCGCCTTCATGGGCTCGGGGGCATAAATGACGCGACTGCCCTCGGGCAGCGTCTCGAGGCTGAAGGCCTCGCCGCTCCACAACAGGGTCGGTGGCGTCGACTTGTCCACCTCGAGGACGAATCCTGGACGGCGACTCATCTGATGGGTCCCTTCCGTATGTCGAATGCGATCTTCACGGCCCCTCTGCGGCCGGCTCCGCCGGCGTGGGCGACAGCGTCCTCGAAGCGGGCCAGCGGGTAGGTGGCCGACACCAGCCGCCCGGTCTGCAGCGCGGACGCGACATCGAGGGCGAGCGCAAAGGTCGAGATGCCGTCGTCCCCGCCGAGGCCGGCGCTCCGCTCCGTCCCGTACGCGTAGGCCCCCGCCAGGCGGACCTCGCGGTGCCAGAGCGGGGCCAGGTCGACGGTCACCCTGCCCGGCATGCCGACGAGGGCCACCGTGCCCCACGGCCGCACGATGCCCAGGGACTGTGCGATCGACTCGGGGCTGCCCACGCAGTCGAGCACGACGTCGGCGCCGCCGGAGAGCGTCGCGGTCACTCCCGACGCGGCACCGTAGGAGAGCGAGCGCGAGTGGCGGCGCACGGCGCGGCCGAGCTGATCCGAGGGCAGCGCCTCTGTGGCGCCCAGCTCCAGGGCGAGGCGTTGTTGATGCGCGTAGCGCGCGCCCACGAGGACAGCCGCCGGCGCCGCGCAACGGCCCACGCCGGCAAGGTGACCAAGGGCGGCGGTCACCAGCAGGCCGAGTGTCCCCGCGCCGATGACGGCCACGACGTCACCCTCCGCGATTGGTGCACCGAGCACCGCGTGCACCGCGCAGGCCACGGGCTCGACCGTCACCGCGTCGGCGTCGCTCAATGAGTCGGGCACAGCGTAGAGCTGGCTGGAGTGCGCCACGAGGCCGGAGGTCGACCAACCGCCTCCGGTGTCGGCGCAGAAGCCCGTCTGCAGGCCGGGGCGGATGTGGCCGAAGGCGATGTAACCGCAGTTGCCCACGTCACCGGCTTGGCAGGCGGGGCACATGGGCTCGATCCCTCGGGCCGCGCAGCCGAGCACCGGCTGCAGCACCACCCGGCTGCCGGAGGCCAGCACACCGCCCTCGGCCCCGAGTGCGTCCTCGGTCAACGTGCCGACGACCTCGTGACCAGGCACGAAGGGAAAGGAGACGATGTCCTCGAAATAGCGCGAGCTGCGTCCGTCCAGGGTGGCCAGGTCGGATCCGCAGATGCCCGACAGGATGGGGTCGACGTGCACCCAGTCCGCCGCCGGCAGCGCCGGGGCGTCGCGCTCGATCAGGCGCAACGGGCCCACGCCGGCGCCCCGTCCCGATCCGAAGGACGACACCACACGTGCCGCGGCGAAGCGCGGCAGCGAGCGCTCGAAGAGAAGCGTGCTCATCGTCCCATCACCGCCTTGGGCTGCCGCACGTCGAAGGGGCCGAGCGGAAGCGGGCGGTGCGACCCGCCCTCCGCCTTGGCCCAGTGCTCCACGTGCCAGCCCCGCCGCCGGGCGATGGCAGAGAGTCGCGACTCGGGGTTGACGGCCACCGGGAAGCCGACCGCCTCGAGCATGGCGAGGTCACTGGCGGAGTCGGCGTAGGCCACCGATTCCTCGAGGGAGAGGCCGTGGAGCGCGGCATAGTCGGCCAGCACCAGGGCCCGCGCCTCACCGATGGGCGGCAGCGTCGTCAGGTGCCCGGTCAGCCGGCCGTCGCGTGCTTCCATCTCTGCGCAGATGATGTCGTCGAAGAGCGGACGGATGGGCTCAATGATGAAGTCCAGCGCCCCCGTGATGAGCAGCGTCCGGTGCCCGGCCGCCCGGTGCGCCCGCACCCTGGCGAAGCCGTCGGGGAACGACCGGGTGAGGAGTTGGCGGTGGAAGAGCTCCCACGAATCCTGCCGCAACTGGTCAACCGGCGCGTCTTCGAAGCGCCGGTAAAAGGAGCGCAGGAAGTCACCGCGGTCACGGCGGTCGAGGGCAAGGAGCGCAGGCGCCTGCCGCACGAGGTCGGCCACGAAGCGCGCCCGCCGCGCCGGCGACAGGTGGCGGCTGGCCAACCAGGCGTAGGTGTCGACGACGTTGGAGGACATCAGGGTGTGCTCGAGGTCGAAGACGGCGAGATGCCGGTCGGGCGAGAGGATGGCCCGGCGCTGCCGGTCGGGTCGTTTGTCCACCACCGACTTGCCGGGCTTGGTGCGCACGCGGGTGTGCTCGAGCACCGAGGGCAGGTGGATCTCGTGCACGTAGTGGTCCCAGTCGATGACACCCGGGTCGAACTCGAAACGGGCGTGGTCGTCACCGTCGCCCGCGTCCCACAGTTCGAGCAGGTTGTCGACCCGGTAGCGCGCGTCGGTCTCGGTGTAGGCGCCGTAAAGCTCGACGTAGCCGAGAGCCCGCTTGGCCAGCGCGTGCCGGTCCTCCATCCGGGCGGCCAGCTGCGCCTGCTTGCCACGGATCGGCAAGGCAGTGATCAGCTTCTCCACGAAGGTCATGGCAGTGTCCGCACGCTTGAGCTGGCGCTGCACGCGTCCGCGCCCGGGGAAGGACCACTCGGGCACGTTGATGGGCTGACCCCGGTCGTCGTAGAGGGGGTTGCGGCTGAAGAAGTCCTCCGACAATTCGACGAGGTGTCCGTAGCGCAGTGGGTTCCGTACGCCCGATGCGACGTGGTACACCTTCGGCCGTCCTGGCTCGGGTCCCCGGGCCGCGACGGCGAGGATGGCTGCCACGACCAGGTCGACGGGGATCACGTCGACGATGCCCTCGGGCACGCCGGGGAATTCGCGCAGCAGGCCGCGGGCGTAGGACACGATGATGGGCTCTGCCATGCGGAAGCCGCGGATCCAGCCCGGGCGGGGCTCCGCCAGTGCGGACTCGATAATGGAGGGCCGGACGAATGTGATCGGAACCCGGCCTTCCCATTGCTGTACCAGCGCCCGCTCGCCGAGCGCCTTGGTGAAGGGATAGGCGTCGGGCCACCCGAGCGAGAGTGCACGGGCGGTGCCGGCCGTCACCAGCCCGCCGCTCACCCACTCCTCGCGCAGCTTCTCGGCCTTCGCCGCGATCAGGTGGTCGCCCGCGGCGCCGATCTCCGTCCGGGCCGCCTTGGTGAAGCCGCGGAGTTTCTCGGGCTTGCGGGACTCGGCCTCGAGGTCGTCGCGGAGTCGCCGCGCCGAGCTCACCTCGGCCTCCCAGGGGACGTCGAGGGTGAAGCGGTTCTCGCTGAGCAACTCTTCCTTGGCCTCACCCTGGTGGGTGCTCGCCACGTATGCCGTCGACACCGCCACGAGGTGGGTGTCCGATCCGGCGTCCGCAATCGCTGCCGCTACCCGAGACGGGCCGAGAAGGTTGATCTCGACGGCCTGGGTGAGCGGGGCGTCGAAGGAGACAGTGGCGGCAGAGTGGATGACCACGTGCGCCTCGGCCAGCGCCGTCCGGCCTTCGTCGTCGAGCCCGAGTCCGTCTTGGCTGACGTCACCGGGCACGGCGCGGACCCGGCGTGTCACCTCCGCCTCGAACCCATCTCCCAACTCGGCGCGCAGGCGGTCGAAGCAGTCGTTCTTGATCACCTCGCGGGCGAGGCGGGCCGCCGCGTCCGACCGGCGACCCGGCCGCACGAGCACGGTCACCTCGGCCTCGGGGACGCAGCGGACGATCCGCTCGACCAGGGCGGTGCCGAGGAAGCCTGTCGCACCCGTGATGAAGAAGCGTTTCCCACGGAGATCCCGCTCAATGGGCATCGAGAATGTCTACCACTGCCCGTCGATTTTGTCTACCATTTGGTAAGTGCCCAGCTCGTCGACCAAGGATCGGATTCTGGACGCCGCACTGGCCTCTTTCGCCAGCCGGGGCTACGAGGCCACGTCCCTTGACGCCGTCGGCAAGGGGCTCGAGCTGACAAAGCAGTCCATCCTGTACTGGTTCCCGTCCAAGGACGCGCTTTTGGAAGCCGTCATCGCCCGCAGCGCGGATGACCTGTCGGTCGCGCTCGAGACCGCACTCCGTGGCGCCGGTGAGGGTTGGGAGCGGGTGGAGGCCGTCGTGCGTTCCGTGTTCCGCTTGGCGGCGCGCCAGCCGGACCTGCTCGGCTTCCTGCGTGAGGTGGGACGGCTGGGGCCTCCGGCGGCGACCCAGATGACGCTCGCGCTCGACCCCCTCGTGCAGCGAGCCTCGTCGTTCCTAGAGGCAGAAATGGACGCAGGCGCCATGCGGCGCCACGATCCCCGGTTGTTGCTGTTAGCGATCTACTCCACGGTGATCGGGATGGTGACCGAAGTGGAGGTGTTGCGGGCGCTGGGTGAGGAGCCGACTCCTCGGTCGCTCGTGCGGCGGCGGACGGACGCGCTCCGCTTGTTGCGGTCCGCCCTGTTGATTGAGCCCGCCGACAGAGCCCCTTAACCTCCTCGCCGGTTCTGCCGCGGCCTCACTCGGTCGCTTTCGGTATTTTCTTCCGAGTCGGCGCTTTCGGCGTGTAGCGCTTGCTGGCAGTGGGAGGCCTCCGAAGGGCCGGGTCGGACGCCGATTTCGAGGTTGACTTGGCGGCCGTTTCCTTGCGCCGTCGCCCGCGCGGCCGCGTGGCGGCCTCACGGGCGATGACTTTGGAGTTCGTTGTGCCGTACTTATTGAGGCGCCAAGCTCGCAGCATCAAGAATCCGCCGAGAAGGATGAAGGCGAACCCGATCAGTCCGACGAACAGCGTGAACGCGAACCCGAGGAGGAAGAGGTCGAACGCCACGAGCGTGCGTTTCCGCTTCCACAGGGCGGCGAATCCGATGGCGCAGAGCACCAAAATGACGCCACCAAGAAGCTTGGCGTCGGGAGCCACGGCGATCGAGTCCTTCCCCTCCTTTGTGACCTTGTTCTCGGCAATGAAGTAGAGGGGAATCGCGATGCCGGCGACCGTCGCCAGGACAAAGGCACCCAGGGTCCACTTGGCTTCGTTCTGGTCCAGAGAGGACATCGCCGCCTTGCGATCCTGCTGCGGCAGGATCTCGGGCCGATCAACCTGCTCCTCCGAGCTCACAGATGAGGAGGGGGGTCCGGTGAACGCACCCAGGATCCGAGCACTCCAGGTCTGGGGTTGGCTGTTGCCGTTTTTGGCCGTGGGCGACATCGCAACCTCAGGGTACCGGTGCCGCCGGGGCACCCCAAATCACCCCGGGGCGGCGGGCACCGCGTTCTCGCAGGCTACGGTTGTGGTTCGGCAAATCCGCCAGGGCGCTTAGCTCAGCTGGTTAGAGCGCAGCCTTCACACGGCTGAGGTCGTGGGTTCGAGTCCCGCAGCGCCCACATGTGTTGTGGAAAGCAACATTTGCCCAGGTCAGGCCTGGGTTTGAAAGAGAGCCGAAGGTGTTTTCTCCTTCGCCATAGGCGATGATGGCTGGCCCGTGCTCGCGGCTGTTGCGTGCCCACAAACGGCACAACGGGGATAGGGCCTTTTGGCGTCGTCCAGTCCGCGTTATGGGACGCGGTCTGCTCCGGTTCGTGGGTTCCCCTCAGACCGTATCGAGGAGTGCTTCGGCGCGTTTGGTGAGTCCGGCGCACCCGTACTCGGCCGCGGTGGCAGCGGCTGTGGTGATGAGGTTTCGCGCGCTTTCGATGTCGTCCTCGCCGCGGCGAGCGAGGCAGAGGTCGGCGTGGTCGAGCTGGCCGAGCGCAGTCCAGTACGGGGCTTGCAGCTTCGTGTGGATGTCATGTGCGGTCGCGAACCATCGTTCGGCTTGGTCGTAGTCGCCGAGCATGGTGGCGGCTCGTGCGAGTGGCCTCGCAACAGATCCGGCGACGCTCGGGCCAGCGCCGATCACATGTGAGGCGAATGGGGTGAGCCGTTCGAGCAAAACGTGTGCGCTCTCCTCGTGTCGGGTGACGGCAGCGGCCTCAACTAACGCGGTGAGCGAGACGAGGTAGATGTTGTCGTGTGGGAAGTCGAAGCCGTGGCGGGCTTCCTCGGCGAGCCGTTCGGCGGCTTCGCCAGTACGGCCGACCTGGCACAGAAGGAGCGGGACCATCGCCCGCAGTGCGGCAAGGGATGGGTTGTCGCGGGCGGCGTCGATGAACAGGTCGGCCATTTCGTCGACCCGGCCTTGATGCTGTCGGATGCCGAACAGGACGCCGCCGAAGACCGCGAGGGCTTCGTCTTTCCCGGCACTGATGCCGAGTTCCAGAGTGTATTGGTTGGCTTGTTCGGCGTCGTCGGCGTGACCGGCGAGCGACAACCCATTCGTTCGGGCGATTGCAGCCAACCAGAGTTCGTTGGGTAGTCCGAGTTGATCGGCGAGCATTGCCATGTCATCGATCGCGGTGCGAGCCCCGGCGAGGTCGGCGCGTTGGTATCGGGCCCAGGTCAGCGGGTACCGAATGGTGCAGCGCAGATACGGGTCGCCGAGCCGGTCGGCGATCGCGACGGCCCGCTCGATATCGGCGATCGTCTGATCGCGAGACTCCGGGGTCGCCAAGCTGTCGAACGTGTTCGCGAGGACCTCGACGAACGCGGTGTCGTCGCCCGCACGCCGGGCCACATCGACGGCTTCGAGCGCGATGCCGCATCGCTCACGCCACTCCAACCCTGCATCGTGCGCTTCGGAATAGGCGGCAAGGAGACGCGCACGTGTTGATGAGTTGTCCGCGCCAGTGGCGTCGAGCGCGACCTGCAGCACACGCTTGGCGGCATCAACACCGACCATGCCTCCTCCACCGAACGCACTGAAGCCCAACGCCGCCTGCACCAGGGTGTCCGTGTCGCCGAGTTCCTCGGCAAGGCTGGCGGCCCGTGTGAGGGTGTCTCGGTATTCGGGTTGTCCGGCTCGGCTCTGTTGGGTGCCCAGCGCGACCAGGAGCTGCGCGCGGCTGTGTTGGTCGGGGGCGCTCTGGCGGTCGAGGAGGTCGACGGCCTGTTGGTACCAACGGACGGCGTCTTCGGGTGCGAGCGCGTCGCGGGCGGCGTCGCCAGTGCGTCGCACGTATACGAGGGCCTTGTAGAGGTCGGCGGGACGGGTCGCGGCGACCCAGTGGTGAGACAGCTCGGCCAACGATGTGAAATCTTCAGTAGTTGTTTGGAGTTCGAGGTACTCGGCGATCCGTTGGTGGGCGCGCTGACGGCGAGGCGTGGTCAGTTCGTCGTAGAGGGTGTGTTGGATCAAGGCGTGCGCGAACCGATACCGCGAGCCGTCGGCGCTCTCGACCAGCACCGCGGCGCCGACCGCGCCGTCCATGAGGTCGAACAGCGAGTCTTGGTCGATGTCGCTGAGCGTGGCGAGCAGGTTGATGTCGAACTCGCGGCCGATCACTGCCGCGAGCGACAATGCTCGAAGTGTCTCGTCGCCGAGGCGTTCCACCCGCCGTCCGACGACGTCGCGCACACTTGAGGGAAGGCCGATGTCGGCGAGGTCGTCGGTGACGGTCCAGCGGCCGTCGTCGCCGAGCACGATCCCGCCCGTCTCGCCGAGATGTCGGATCACCTCGGCGGTGAAGAACGGGTTGCCGTCGGTCTCGCGCCGCAACACGTGCGCGAGCCCGACGCCGTTGTCGTCGAGATCGTGACCCGCCGCGGCGGCCAACAACTCGATGACTTCGACGTCCTCAAGACCGGCGAGCGCGATCCGGGTGACGTTCGCTTCGCGGTGCAGGTCCGCGAGCAGCTTGTTGAGCGGATCGCCACGGGTCAGATCCGTATCGCGATACGTGGACGCGATGGTCAGGTTCATGGCGGTCGTCGAGGCGATGACATGACGCAACAGTTGCAGGCTTGCGGTGTCGGCCCAGTGCAGATCGTCGAGCACCACCAACACGGGCGTGTGTTGTGACGCCGCCGCGAGCAGCTCGCCGGTCCCCGCCCACAGCAACAGGCGCTCCGTATCCGAATCAGCTACCCGGTCGGTGTCAGAACCGATCTCCGGCACGAGACGGCCTAACGCGGTGCGCTGCGCCGATCGCAATCCCGCCAGCAACTCCGGATCGCCATCACGTACGAGAGTTGAGACCACTTCGATCCACGGCTGATACGAGATCCCGACGTCCTCATCGGCGTGGCCGAACAAAACAACCGCACCGTTACCATGCGCGGTCCGTGCGACCTGCGCGACCAGGGCGGTCTTGCCCATCCCGGCCTCACCCGCAACGAACACTGCTTGACAGCGTTTGGTCGTCTGCGCCTGCTTGCACGCCTCCTCCAACACAGCCAGCTCGGCGCCCCGGCCGAAGAACCCGAACAGCGCATCCGACGCCGCCCCCACCAACCTCCCCGGTAACGGCACCGACCCCGCCACGACCGCGGGCTCCCACAGAACCTCCACGGCCTCCACCGGATCGGGCAGACCCTTCAATACCAGCGGGCCGATTGCAACGAACGTCTGGGCCGCGTGATTGCCGACCATCAACCGCACCAGATCCGCAGCCAGGATCTGCCCACCGTCAGCGGCGGCGCATAACCGGGCCGCTACTACCACCGGATCACCGAAGTAGTCGCCGTCTTCTTCGACCGCTTCTCCGGTGCTCATACCGATGCGAACGCCAAGCGGCTCACTGTCGGAACGATTGTGATGGTGGATTGCCTGCTGCATCCCCACCGCGCCCGCCAACGCCCGACTCGGCGACGAGAAGATCACCATGAGTCCGTCACCCAGATTCTTGACCTCTGTGCCGCCCGAGCCGACGATCGCGCCTCGCAACAGCCGGAAATGGGTTTGACGTAGCTCTTCCGCTGCGTCAGGACCCAGGCGCGCCGCGGTCGCGGTCGAGTCCACCAGGTCCGTGAAGATGAACGTCGCGGTCACCGATGAGGACACAAACCTCCTCCGTAAACAACCCCCGATGCAGAGTCTTGCATGCCGCTGGCGGGAGGCGCTGATCCCGCCAGTTGACCTCTGCTTTGCAGGTGCGGTGGCGGCGTTCACTGGGGGGACCTTGTATCGCTGTCAGTCCAGATGTGAGGTGCCCCCGTACGCTGCCGGGACTAGGACCGACGCGAGGTGTGAACGTTGCGTCTGACGAGGTCAGGCTGAAAGCGTCAAGGTCATCAAGGGGCTTCGAAGCGGCGAACCGTCCACGTGGTCACCGAGGTAGAATTCGTGTTCGACTGATCTGTTGGTCAAGTCGTATTGACCGTGCCAAAGGGTTCTGACCCGGCCGTTTGGGTTTGCTTCATCCCTGCGCCGATCCGCACGGGCAGATTCGAGAAGGTCCCATAGCTGATCCCTCGCAATCAGAGACCCGTCCAGTCCATCGTTGAGGATGCGAGCGCGACGGTAGGCGTCATTGGCGCCTTCATTGTCGGTAGTGTCCTCGGGCACGCCTGCGACCCCATTCTTGAATAGAAGATGGTTCGTGACGCACAGCGTGCCGGTATCGCTAGGCACGGCGTGTTCACCATTGTGCGTGTCTCGCTCCCAGACGAACGCCTGCTCCTTGTCGGCTATGAGATAGTGAGCCGCGGCGTACTCGTCATACTGCTTGGTTCCATAGAGCGCCTCCTTGGCTTCCCGGGCAGTGGCGCAGGTGTCGAGGACGTAGCGCATGATGTGCATTTCGTTGACGCCCGCTTGGGGAGTCATACTCGGCCGTAGAGACGTACTCTCATCGTCGGCCAATACGGCAACCGCGAGCCCCTTCTCATTGATCCCATCGAGACAGCTCGTCAAATCACCGACGGTGCAGACGATAGATGCATAGCCCACGTCTGGATACGTCTCAATAACGAACGTTGAGCTACCTCGACAGCGAGGAAGAAATCGATCGTTCGCTGGCCGCCATGGCGGGTGCGCTCGAGGACTCCGGGGTACTCGCGTTCGACATCTGCGACCTGGAGTGGGGATCTGCCCGGCGCAGGCAGCCGCCCGGGGTCTGGTTCGGAGAGGACTGGGTGCTCACGACGCGTCGCTCGGTCATCGGTGATCGGATCTTCCGGCGTGAGATGACGATGTTCGTCCGTGACGGCGAACTCTGGCGTCGTGATGACGAGACGCACGACAACGTGCTCATCGACACCGGCCGACTCCCAGAGTTCCTTGCTCGGTTCGGCGTCGACGCGGACGTCCGCCAGGCCTTCGGCAACGAGACACTGCTTGCCGGACTCGTCGCGGTCGTCGGCCGCCGCCGAGCCCCCTGACCGGGACCACCTGACGCACCTGCCCCATACCGCCGGATCAGTGAGCCACATTCCGGCAGGCAATGCGTCAGGTGCTTGCTTTCGCGAGCAGCTCATCCAAGGGGGGAGCTATGCGACTCCAACCTCGCCGTGCTCGGATGGGAGTCCCAGACCGCCGGAACTCCCGGTCGAGCGTTCTTGCGTGGACACCGAACTCAGAAGCGACATCGGCGAGCGACAGCCCCTCGGAGTAGCGTTCGGAGGCTCGGGCGACGAGGGCGTCGGTCATTTTCCGAGCGACGCGGCGGCGGGTCACGCCTCGCCGATCGAGTAGAGCGATGATCGTGGTCCGGTGGACGCCGTAGCGCCGCGCGAGCGCATCGATCGACGCCCCTTCCTCGTAGAGGTGCACATGTTCATCGACGACACCTCGAGACAGCCGCCGCTGCACAGGGTTTGAAAGCTGTCCCCTTTCTTCCAGATCGCCCGGTTCGGGCGGTTTGGACGACCGCTTCGCACCCTTCGAGGTCGTCCGTCTGGGTGGGGGAGTGTCACGCTCTCCCTGGTTAGCGACACATTCGAGCGTCTCGGGAGGGTTTGAAAGCCGTCCCATAAGGTCCACCACGTATGACACCCGTTTGCGCACGTCGTATGCACCTTTCCGTCGGTGGGATGGTTCACCACCACCACTGACCATCTTTCACCGCCTCGTGTCATGGCGAGTGGCACGGATGGGGCACGCGAGCCTCAGACCAGGATCCCTACTTAACGTGTAGGGGCTTGCTTTACGTGGCGACCGTCATCCACTACGCCACCCATTTGAGCGCGTACCCCTCTCAGGATTGAAGCTTGGCACGTCGCCCCTACCCTGGAACCATGAACAACTTCGGCTGGCGAGAGCGAGCTGCTTGTCGTGGCAAGGGGATTCGCTACTTCTTCCCGGAGACTCCTGACGATCTCGCTCAAGGTCGTGTCATTTGTGACGGTTGTTCGGTGCTGGCGGAGTGCTTGGAATACGCCGGCCTGAATCCGAGCCCGCAGGGGACGTGGGGTGGACTTACGGAGCGGGAGAGGCGAGCGATCCGCGGGCGGGCTGCCTGACCCGAGCGCCTCGGCAGTTGGACTCCTACCGCGGAGATACTGCGAACTCCCTTAGCCCGGTCATCCCTCGAGGTGGTCAGCTGTTGTCCGATATGCACTGGTTAGAGCGCACCTTTGACCTCGAGCCCGACCGTACTGATCTCGATGGGGAGAACCCGGAAGCGCTTGTCCAAGAAGCTGACGCGATGTTCAATCTCCTCTTTGATCGACACCGTGGCGCTTAAGATCGTGATCGAGCCGCCATCTCCGCCGGCCCCATTGACCTTCCAGCCGACTGCGCCTTGCGCCATCGCGAACTCGATCACCCGTCTTGCCTCCGCGCCCACAATCTCCCGATGTAGTGAATCCTGCGCCTCGGTGTTGGCGATCATGGCCCGACCGAAAGCGTTGAGATCCCGGACAACGACGGCGTCGCGAGCCGACTCCGCCGCATCCCGCAACCTCGTGAATACGGCTGACCCGTGCCCTCCCACATTTTCGATGACCTGCCGGTGTACGGCCGACGAGTCGTGGGACCGACCAAGAAAGACCAACGTAAGCAGGCGGCCGAGTTCGTACCATGGGGGTAGCGGATGCACTGTGGCCTCGGGGTACGAATCGATTTTGAGGTAGTTGATTCCGCCGAACGCCGAGGCCAGCTGGTCTTGGATCCCGCTTTGGCCGCCGAGAGTGTCGACTTCAAGGCGATGGGCAGCGTAAGCGACATCGCTCGGCGAGCGATGCTCTCGGCGCAAAGCTGCCAATCCTCCCAAGAGTGCAACTCCGATCGCCGCCGACGTACCAGTACCGCAACCGGCCGGGACGCCGGAACGGACGCTGACCTCCACGGCGCGTCCTCTTGGTGGCGGGTACGCGTCAATGGCGGCCTCCAGTAGCGGGTGGCGGGCGACCCGGGGTGACTTCGGGACAATGGAGTAGCGGTCACCGAAGGCCTCCACGTCGAGCACCACGGGTTCGGAGCCCAGCGACCTACTGATGGAAACCTCTACGCCCGGCGTTACGGCGATGTTCAAGACCCGTCCAGGTCCTCCAAACCAGGTGTCGGTCCATCCGCCGTTGTCGCAGATCCGCACGGGAGCCGACGCCTCGATCACCACCTAGCGCCGCAATCGATTTTAGCAATCACCTCCCGCTCGCCATTAGAGCGGGAGGTCAGAAAAGGCGACGTGAGGTCCATACGCCCGATAATGCCGCAGATCATCGGCTTGAAAGACCCTTCGAGCCCATGCCGCAATGGATGAGCGTGTCGCACCTCGCCGGGACGGTGGGACCGTTCGGCGCAACTGGAAGGGCTTTTGATAACCCAGACGCCGAAGCGGCGCTAGAGGCGCAGACTGCCCCGGACCGCTGGACCCGGGTGCGCCATCCGGCACACCGGGAGCTCTATTCGCCCGTGAAGCGGAACTCTGCCTGCCATGGATCGTCGGAATGCACGACCTCCCAATAGCGTTGTGCGATGTTCTCAGGGTCGAACGCGGTGCCCGCAACAATCTGACCCATGATCGTCAACGTCGCCACACGGATCCCGTCGGGTTGCAAATCGGCTCCGAGCATGGTGGCCGCGGATCGGAGCGCCGCCTTGCCGAGGGACACGGTCGCAAGGGCAGGGATCGGATAATCCGCGAATCCGCCACCCGTCACAATGATGGTGCCAGAGCCGGCGGCCCGCATCGCTGGCGCTGCGACCTGCGTCACGACGACGGCACCGATTACATCCACGGCATAGGCCGCCTGCAGGTGCTCGGCGGTCGAGTCCAAGAGGGTGTCTGGAGCGCCCATGACGGCGTTGTAAATGATCAGGCCGGGCGCATCCTGGCCGCCATACATCTCAGCCATTCGAACTGCGAGACCCTCGGAGTCGCTGACGTCTGCTGCAGCGGTTTCAATCTGCGCTCCCGTGTCTGCGAGGCTGCCAGCGAGGTCTCGGAGTCCGTCCGTACTGCGAGCCATCAAGGTCACTCGATAGCCGCCTTCGGCGAAGCGACGGGCCACGGCCATTCCGAGCCCGGGCCCGGCACCGACCAACAGAAGGTGACGATTGTCTATCGAGTTGTCGGCCATTTGGAGAACCCCTTTCGACGAGAATGCCGCTGTGACGTCGCGTTTACATCTTCTCCCATCCCGGACTGGCTTGCATGCAAATCATTGAGGCTGTTCGATACGGATCGGTGCCCCCACTGCCGGGATGGCTACCTTTGTCGAGGTGGAGAGCAGCGGTATCCATCGGACCGGCAAATCGCTCATGGCACTGGTTGGGCTGTTCGCTCTGGCCCTTGTCCTGATGGCAATCCTGTGGGCTGGATGGGCGGGAGAGCTGCTGTTCTCCGTGGCCATCATTCTCTTACTGGGAGTCGCGCCTATCGCACTGGTTTGTCGAATTCGGTCCTACAACCGGACTCGCACTTGGCCCGACCGGTAGACCCTCCTCTAGCAGAGGCTAGGTGGGGCAACCGACGGTGCGGCTTCTACCCTCTCGCTCCGTCGACATCGGCTTGGGTTATGCGAATCGACCGCGGCCAACCGTTGGCGGTTGACAGCCGAACCCAATAAATGTCCCCGTCAAAAGAGATCCATGACACGGTGGGGGCTTGTCCCTCGGGTCCAGATGGAGCGGGAGGGCTAGACCGGTACTTTGGATTGACTTTGAAGCCGCGAATCGGAAGGTCAACTTCGGCGGTGCAGGTAGCTCCAGAACCCCGAGCTCGCCACGACAGACTCGTCAGTTTCTTCACGGACCATCTTCCAGCTCGACAAGCATGGATACGATTGTACGCCTTCTTCGGTTGGGGAAGTGTCCGCTTAGATCTGATGGTGTCTCCGTTCGCCGGGCTGGGGTGCCAACCTGTGGCTGCGGCGGCACTGTCTCCCGAGCATTGAGTCCTCCGACGGAATGGGGAAATGCCGTCCCAGATGGAGGACGTCAGCGTCGATCCCGGTGACTTGTTCGGCCAACCAGAAGAATTCCGGTGGTGAAATGGATCGCGTCGTCATCGGGCGAGACGGTCGAACAGCTCCTTATCTCGCTGCTGATCGCTCACCTCACGGCTGAGGCGGCGCCATTGAGCCTCAGCCTGGCGTATTCCTGTCGGCCAACCCGCGGCCAGAGGGGCCCGCCGCGACGCTCGGTGCGCCCGGGCCGTGGGCACCCCCACCGTCTCCGCGTGACGTCCCGAGCGACGACTCCGCCGAGCCGCCCGCCGGACACCACGCGTTGGCCGGGACGCCCGAGCACGGGTCCGCCATCGTGGGCAGGTTGGCCGGCAGTGGAGCCAGGTGAACGCCTGTCTGGGGCGGATAGGTAGAACCGGGCGGACAGGTCGCCAAGCGGGTGTCGCACTCCACCTGGGCCAACAGCGTGTTGTCAGAGTTCGTGGTCGTGCTGGTCACCCCGCAGGTGGGCTGGAGCTGTTCGAGGTTGGGTGGGGCGCTGCCGTTCGGCGCGTTGTTGTCGGCGTAGCAGTTGCTGGGCAGACCCGCGTGAAGCAGGATCTGGCCGAAGTCGGCATTCGATGGATTCCCGAAATACCCATCGTTGACGAATGTGTTGCCCGTGAGGGCGTCGCCCTCGGGCTCGAAGACACAGCCCAGCCCGCTGATCTCGAACCCGCCGAAGTCGGCGCATTTCTGATGCAGGGACGGCGTGCCGCTGTCGGGATAAGGCACGAACAGGATCCCCCACGCGCCGTTGTTGGAGAACGTGTTGTCCATCACCGTGTCGTTTCGCCCGCCTGACAGCGTCATGCCGGTGCCGATAGGGCCGGCGGCAGCGTTGCCGGCTTCGGGGACATCGCCATTGTTGTTGTTGTGCACGTCGTTGTGGATGAAGACCCAGCAGGAGTGGGTATGGGTAATGGTGCTCGTCGCGCCGCCTGGGCAAGCCCCGTCTTGCGGCGGCGGGGGGTCGCCTGCGATCTGAGTATTGGTGTCCACCCCGTCCTCGTTGTCGTCGAACTGCGAATTCTCGATCACGACGGCACCACCCGAGTTGGTGCCTGAGTAACCGAGGGCGCTGTTCTCCATCCAGGCGTGGTCGATCGTGACGTCACACACCTGATGGCAAGCGCCGACGTACATGCCCGAGTCGTTCATGTTGGAGCCATAGATCTGGTTCCAGCCGGCCGGACCGGCCGCATTCGAGGAGAAGATCCCGTACTGGGCAGCGCTGTCCTCGTTGCTGAAGAAGCTGGACGTGCTGGTGAGGTAGGCACCGGTGTAGCCCGTCAATCCGACCTTCCCCGATCCGTCGCCGCCGTTCCACCAGATCTCATTCCCTGAGTCGCCCGCCCCGCCCAGGAAATTGCACACGGTCAGGTTCTCGATGCTGACGTGGTTCGCCTTCCACACGACAATGCCGTTGCGGCCCTGAGCTTTCCCGTCGACGACAGGGCCAAAGTTCTGATCCTTCGGGTCGGCGCTGCATGGTGTCGACCCTGGCTTCGTCCCGTCGACGATGACGCTGCTCCTGTTCATCCCCCTTATGTGGAGGTTGGAGGTGTGCACCACCACACCTCCATGGTCACCCGTGCTCAGTGCGGTCTTCGAGGTGAGGCGGGCATCGTCCGCTTCGTGGTAGTCGCCAGGAGCGACCAGGATCCAATCCCCGGGCTGGGCGGCGTTCACCGCCGCCTGGATGGAGTCGTACTGGCCGGCGTGGCCTTGATACGTCCCGACGAGCAGGACGGCGGGCGAAGATGTGCCCGACGACGAGCAGGCCGTCAGCGCGAACCCGCCCAAGAGCGTGGCTCCAGCACCTGCGACCACTCGAGCCCATAACGCGCTCCGTGCCATCTGTGCCTCCCTGGTCGGAAGTCCGGAGCCCAGAACGACCCCATGACATCGGTCTCTTGGGCGGAAACCTACTCCTCGGGCCCCTGCCGCGACGGGACGAACATCGTGGCGGGTGGTGTCTTATCGGTGGAACTTGGCGGCCGTGCGGATCGGCAGTTCTGGCGCGCCCGACACCAGTCACGCTGCTGCATCGTTCAGGAGAGGGTGTGGCCGGCGCGCGGGGGGTGGGCAACTGCGCCCTACGTCTCGCCCGTTCCCGACTCCTGCCCCCCAATACTTTTGACGGGAAGTGCGAGCGACTGCCGCCCGGTGGCCTCTCCGTGTCCGTTTCTCTGTTGTCTTCGTCGGACATCAGTTCACAATCGGTGCCGACCTCACCTCCACGCGCTTGAGCTCGTGGGTTCGAGTCCGTTAGCGCCCACTCGTCGCCGCCGGTCGTTGTGCTCGAAGCGGGCGAGTGGACCGAGGATGGGTACGTCCGCCCGGTTGCCCTGGTGGATCACGTCTCCCGGATGCTTGGGTTTTTGGCACCAGTGTGATCGCCACTCGCCAGAAGCGGGAAGAAGTGGCCGGCAACGCCCCTGAGGAAGCCGACGACCAATCTCGGCGTCAGTTCCGTCCCGGGGTCGTTGAGTTCAGCCGGGAGCTTCACCTCCATCTCCCTGGCCCTGGCGATGAGAGCTGGGCCCATGCCCTTGCCCAGGGTGCTCAGTCCCTTGCCCACCACCTCGGGGTCCATCGTCCATGCAGGCACGGGAAGTGACTTGATGGTTGCCCATGTCTCTGGGTGACGGGGGGTGGCGAGCGAGAAGACGTGATCGAACGTGCGGGCTGCGGCATCCCGGCCGGTGAAGGCCTCACCGAGCCCCCAGGTCTTGCGCAATGTGGCGATCAAGGACGTGTGTCGGTACTCCTCGTTGTACACCGATCCCGCCTCGACCCAAGGCGACACGATGACAGCGGGTACTCGGTACCCGGAGCGCTCGAACGTGAACCCGCATTCCCCACGGGGTTTCGAGGGGTCGGGGGGCGGGACCGGTCCCGGAGGAACGTGATCGTACGTGCCTCCAGGCTCGTCCCAACCGATGAACAGTGCGGTGTTGAAGACGTTGGCGCCGGTCTCCGAGGTGGCTGAACGGTAGGCGTTGAAGACCCGCTCCAAGAAGGCCTCGCCCGACAGTGTCGACGATGGGTTGTCGACGTCGATGTCCACTTTGTCCGAGAACGCGCGGCCCATCGCCGGGTGATAGTCACCGTGTCCGGCCATCATGTTCGGCTCGATCAGTGAGAAGTTCGGAAGTGTGCCCGCCGCGGCATCCCTCTCGAACTCGGCGAAGGGTACGAAATGGGTGGCGAGACGGTCCTTCAAACGGGGAAAGTGGATCAATCCCGTGAACGACACGGGCATGGGCTCCATGGCGTAGACCTTCCAGGTCCTGTCGTGTGCTTCGAGCCGATCAAAAATCGTCTCGGCATCGTTTTTCGTGAACCATTTCCTGAGGGGACTGTTCACCACCGCACCCGAGGAGGTGGCGGCAGTCCAGAACGAACGGTTCATGAACGTCTGCGATGGGACCTCGCAGAACCAATGGTCGAAGACGCCAAAGTCCCGGGCGAGACCGTTCAGCACCGGGAGTTGTTCCGGGGTGTAACCGGTCATGATGTGGGCGAACTCGTCGTAACTGGGCTGGCGGCCGATCTCTCCGGTGAACGTGGAGATGTAGTCGGTCACGAACCCATCCATCGTCGGCTTCGCTCCCGGAGTCGGAGCATTCCACGGCGCCGTGGCGGCTTCTCCGATCTTGAATCGGTTTTGGTCGTCGACGATGTTGAACAACTGGGTGTTCGTGTGGAAGTACTCCTCGCCCGAGTCCGGATTAGGTGAGTCCATATCGGTGGCGACCGTGTAGGGAACGACCTTCCGGTCAGCGCCGTGCTCGGCCCACATCGGGATCGGGTTGCTCAGGTTCTTACCGACCACCCCCTCGAAGGTCTTGCCGTCCTCGGGGCCGTAGAGATGTCCGAGGACATTGTCGAAAGACCGGTTCTCGAACAGCACGAGCACAACGTGGTCGAGAGCGTGGGACGTATCGAGTGCCGGCATCAGCTTTTGCTCCTCACCTCGGAGAACTTAGGCGTCAGGTGACGCGGGAATGTAATCCCACAAGGCTGACGGAGGTCGCTTCAGCCGTGCTCTGCATCGCTCCCCGAAATGTCATGACGGCGCTCAGAAGGCGCCTCTTGACACCAGCCCTTTCATAAGGCAAGACTTATATATGGTGCAGGCGATCAAAACTGATGTGGTGTGGGACGCAATGGGGGACCGCACGAGACGGGCCATCATCGAACACCTGACCGAGCGCCCGATGGCTGTTGGCGAGCTTGCCGACGAATTACCGGTCAGCCAGCCAGCCGTCTCTCAACACCTGAAGGTGCTCAGATCCGCCGGGCTGGTCATGGATCGAGCCGTCGGCACTCGGCGGATCTACCGTCTCAACCCGATTGGCGTCATTGCGCTGCGAGACCAGCTCGAAACGTTCTGGAACCGGACGTTGACGGCATATAAAAACATCGTCGAAGACACTTGAGAGGAGAGACAGTATGACCGAGGTATCGGCGTCCGCTGTCCGCACAGAGATCGTTGTCGACGCACCGATCGAACGGGCCTTCAGCGTGTTCACGGAGCGATTCGGCGACTTCAAGCCGCCTGAGCACAACATGCTTGGCGTTGACATCGCTGAATCCGTGTTCGAGCCTCGAGTCGGCGGGCATATCTATGACCGGGGCGTCGACGGCAGTGAGTGCCGCTGGGCCAGGGTGCTTGCCTACGAACCGCCAGAGCGTGTCGTGTTCAGTTGGGACATCGACCCGCAGTGGCAGATCGTGACAGACCCGGACAACGCCAGCGAAGTCGAAGTCCGGTTCGTTGCCGAATCTTCGGAACGCACGCGCGTCGAAATTGAGCACAGCAAGCTTGAGCGGCATGGCCCAGGCTGGGAGGCACTAGGCGGGGCCGTGGGCAGCGAGGGTGGGTGGCCATTGTATCTGCAACGGTACGCCGCCCTCTTCGCAGCGGGAGCCTGATGCCGCCAATCACCGTCACCACCGAGGTGAACCGGTCGGTCGGAGGCGTACTTGTGTAAGCCACCGACCCGTCATACGTCTCGGAATGGCAGAAGGGCGTCTTTGCGAGTCGGATGGAGCATGGAACGGACGACCGAGCCTCGGATACCTGTCTGACGATCCGGCGTATCGGTTTTGCGCATCGCCCGACCACTGCCGAGTTCACGCGATTGTGATCCATGGAATTGAAGCCTCGGTCTCGGCTGACGTGGCGACTTTGAAAGCGATCCTCGAGCGACGGGACTGAGGCGAGGTCGGACGGCCGGGATCCGGAACCACGCCGACCAGTGCGGCTATCTTCGTTCGAGTTCCCGTTCGGAGGCGGCAGCGTGGCCAAGCTCATCTACATAGCGAACGCGTCACTGGACGGTTATACCGAGGATCGAGATGGCGGAATCAACTGGGGTACTCCTGACGAGGAGTACTTCGACTCCATCAACGGCCTGCAGCGGCCGGTCGGCACGTATCTCTACGGACGCCGCATGTATGAGGCGATGGTCTATTGGGAGACCGCACCCATCGCTGATCAGCCGGCCTGGGTCGTGGACTTCACCAACGTCTGGCGATCGGCCGCGAAGGTCGTCTTCTCGAACACCCTGGAATCGACCTCAAGCGGGAGGACCACGCTTGAGCGGAGATTCGAGGTCGAGGCGATTCGGCGAATGAAGGCCGGTGAAAGCCAGGACCTCACGGTGGGCGGAGCTGATCTGGCTGCCCAAGCGTTTGCAGCAGGCCTGGTGGACGAGTGCCACTTGTACTTCTGGCCTATCGCATTGGGGGGCGGCAAACACGCCCTCCCCAGCCACGCGCGTCTCGGTTTTCAGCTGCTCGATGTGCGACACTTCGGCAGCGGTGTCGTCCACGTGCACTATCGCGTCACCAAGTGACAACGCCTGTCTAGGGGCATTTGATCATCGCAACATTGACTGTGATCCTGTGGTGAGCGGGAACGAGCCCCGACCAACCTCGGGAGGTGTGAGTTGGCTGAACCCCATGGTCCGGGAGATGAAATGGTGTTGTGCCACTTCATTGTGTCGGATGACGTCGAACGCTCAAGACGGTTCTATACCGAAGTGCTGGGCGGCACGGTGGTCTTCTCCGGAGACGTAACGAATGTGAATGTCGCGCTGGCCAATTGCTACATCGTCATCAATGTCGGCGGAGGCCCGACTGACGACAAGCCCACCGTGATTCTGGAGACCCCACGCGACCCCGACCGGGTCAGCAGCTTCCTCAATATCCGGGTCAAGGACATCCATGCCAAGTATGAAGAATGGAGTGCCCTGGGAGCTGAATTCCTGACGCCGCCCAAGCAGCATCAGTTCGAGATTCGTTGCTACATTCGGGATCCCGACGGCTATTTGATCGAAGTGGGGCAGACCACCGATCCGGAGGGGGACTGATCGCCGTGGTAGCGGTCTGACTCGAAGGCATGAAACCAGCCACCGCGGGGAACGAGCACAGGTTGTGAGGACGACTCCAACGATCGTCCCGTCCTTTGGCGGTCCTGATGGAGTCGTAGGTTCGAGCCGCCTCTCACATCACGCACCAGAATTTCACTCCCTGGTCACGATGGTGTAACTCCTCCCGCCTCTCATCCGTCTCGCGGCGGCGGAACATGTGCGCATTGCTCAGACGCGCCAATATGGCGGAAGTGACGGGCGTGATGCTGAATCGTCGACTTCGGCAACTCCTCTCCGCGTTTGCGTTGCTCAACATCGCCGAGTGGGGCATGGTCACGGCCGTCGCGATTCACTTTTATCGGGTCAGTGGCGTCCTCGCCGTTTCCTTGGTGGGCTTCCGGCTGGTGCCGGCGGCGATTGCGAGTTTGGCCGTTGCGCCTCTGGTGCGGCGTTGGAGCGGGAGCAACCTCCTGAGTCTGGTGACGGCGACTCGATGTGGACTGATTGCCCTCGTCGCTGTGACCCTGGGCACGGGCCAACCGATTTTCGTCGCCCTGCTTCTCATCGCGCTCGACGCAGCCGTGTCTGCCGCCTATAGGCCGACTCAGTCGGGCTTGATCCCCCTTCTGGCCGACACCCCGACCGAGGTTTCCGGCGCAGCCGCCGGGATCAGCATGGTCAAGACCCTCGGCCAGGGACTCGGGGCGTTCCTCGGGGGCATCCTCTCGGAAGTCCTGTTCCCGGCCACCATCGTGGCCGGCGCCGCGGTGCTCATGGGCCTTGCCGCACTCCTCACGCTTCGCCTGGCATCGACGACTCGCCCCGCAGCGGAGGTGTCGAGACCGACGCTTCGTGCCTCGTTGGTGGAAACCCGAAGGGTCCTTCGGGACAGGCTCGTCGCTCCGATCATCTATCTGAGCGGGCTGCGATGCCTGGTGAGAGGCCTGTGGACGGCCTTGGTGGTGCCGGTCGCTCTCCATCTCCTCCAGTTGGGCCCTTCGGGTGTCGGGATCCTCACCGGGGCCGCTGCCGTCGGGGCGGTTTTGGCCCTGCCGATCACGGCGAGACTGATGGGACGTCGCCGACTGGCGATGCCCTGTGCTGCATCGTTTGCCGCGTGCGGCCTGCTCATTTCCTTCCTCGGCACGGCCACCGCCCCGCTTCGCATCGCTGACTGCATTGTCGTTGCAGGTTGGGGCTGCGCTATGGCTCTGGCGGACAGCACTTCTCTCTCGCTCGTGCATCGATTGGTACGACAGAAGACCCTTGTCCCGGTGATCAGCATGCTCGAAGCGGTGAAGCTCGCTCTCGAAGGAGTCGGCGCACTCCTGGGGGCCGTCGGGTTCTATCTGGTGGGTTTGCGCGCAACTCTCGTTATCGGAGGATTGACGCTCCCGGTGCTCTTGCTCCTGTGGCGCCGCCGGTTGGTCGAGGCCGATTCGGCGGCGGATGACCAGAGCCAGATTGTCATGTTGCTGTACGGCGTCCCGCTCTTCCACCTACCTGACATGGTTTTCCTCGAGGATCTGGCGAGCCGGGCAACCCAGACATCCGCGCCGAAAGGTACCGCTGTCGTCACATTGGGTGAGGAGGGAGACACCTTTTACGTGATTGCATCGGGCTACGTCCGGGTCGAAATCGAGGGGTATCCGGTGGGGGAGCTCGGTCCGGGATCGAGCTTCGGCGAGCGGGCGCTGCTCCGCAACAATCCGCGGTCCGCCACGGTCGTCGCGGCCACCCAGCTCGAGCTCTTCGCCCTCGATCGGGACAACTTCCTGGCCGCGGTGACCGGCAGCGAAGACCTCCGCACCACGGGCGTGCGCTCGCAGGGGGACGTCAGCGCGGACAGGTGGACCACTTCCGCATTGGCTGCGTCATTGGGTTTGATCGCCCTCTTTTCTCGAATGGATCATCCCGGCCTGAGGCGCATTGCCGAGGTCTGTGTGTTCGAAACGTGGAGTACTGGAAGCCTACTCACGGTGCAAGGCAGCCAGGACAAGAGCTTGTTCGTCGTACTCTCAGGTGCCGCCAGGGTGCTCGTGGACGGCGAGGTTGTGGGCCAAGTGGAGGCCGGTGACTCGTTCGGCGAGATCGCCATGCTGCATGAGGTACCGCGCCGGGCCACCGTGGAGGCTTTGTCAGACATGACGACGTCTCGGCTTGAGAGGGGGGATCTCTATCGAGCGTTGGGTGCGGGCCAAGAAGAGCGAACGATCGAAGAGATGCTCGGTTTCGAGGATCTCTCGATTCGCAGCAAGGAACCTCATGCGCAAAGAGAGGGTGTTGACACGATCCGGCGCCAAGATGATCACCCCGATGCAGTGAACTGACATCTCGGGACACTCGTCAGGCGACGCGGTGAGTGGTCGGGTTCCGACAGCAGGAAATGGAGCCCTTGGGGGTGACGCAGTACGTCCTGTCGGTTGTTCCCCCGGAGTCGATTGCGGGGGGAGTGACGTGGACGCCGCCTTTACCGAGCGGAATCGGGCTGTCCGAACCAGGTCGTCAGGGCCTGAGGCAGCTCGGGGTTGGTGAGATCTCCTACCCAGGCGACGTGCCCGTCGGGTCGGATCAAGGCAGCCCGAGGCGCAGGGACCTCACCGAGCACGGGGAGCTCCCACGCGCCGGTGAAGGAGGCGTTGGCGAACCTGACTCGATTCGCCCAGGGAGAGATGTCGAATCCGCCGGGCTCACTGAGGTTGACCAGGGTTGGCCGGGCGTCGTGGAGGAGTGTGAAGACGCGTGTGTGCCCCTCCGCCGTCAACAGGTCGAGGTCGGGCATGCGCCGACCGAGCAGCGGATGTCCCTCACCGAGGTCGTAGTGAATGTCGAGACCGGAAATCATGCCGGCGATGTGCTTGCGGGGCCCGTCCATGCCCAGCAGCTCGGTCATCGTGTCGCGCAGCGCGTCGCTGCGTGGGTCAGTGCCTCGCAGCGCATTCTGCGCCATGGTGTTGTGTTGCACGCGGGCACCGACGGGGTGCCGCTCGGCGTGGTAGGTGTCAAGAAGGCTCTCCGCAGAGGTCCCGTTGACCACCTGGGCCAGCTTCCATCCGAGGTTCACGGCGTCTTGCACGCCGGTGTTGAGGCCTTGTCCGCCTTGGGGGGGATGCACGTGTGCGGCGTCGCCCGCCAGCAGCACACGTCGCTCACGGTAGGACACCGCTTGGCGGGTCATGTCAGTGAAGCGGGAGATCCAGGCAGGACTGTGCACGCCGTAGTCTGTCCCGTCGGAAACGATGAGGGCCTCACTGACGTCCTGCAAAGTGGGTTCGCGGACATGGTCGAGATGCTGCTCGGTCAGGACGACCCGCACTCGATCGTCGACCGGGCCGATACCGCCGCCCGGACGAAGGCCGAACTCCGGCTGCGTGTCCATCTTGACCTCGGCGATCAGCCAACTGGTTGTGGGATCCCAGCCGGAGAACTCGATACCGGCCCCCTTGCGGACGATGCTGCGTCCCCCGTCGCAACCGACGAGGTACTCCGTCTGCAGCGACTGGCCGTCGGACAGCTCGACGTCGACGCCACGGTCGTCCTGCGCGAATCCCGTCACCTCCCGCTCGCGCAGTATCGGCACTGCCAGCTCGTCGAGCCAGCCGGCGAGTATGCGCTCGAAGTGGCTCTGCCACAGCGCCAGCCCGTAGTTGTGACGGGTGGGGAAGTCGCTGATGTCCAGTGGGATCCCGGCGAATCCTTGGACCTGCATCGCCTCACCTTCCGCAAGGAATCGTTCGGCGATGCCCCGCTGGTCGAGCACCTCAATGGTGCGCGAGTGCAAACCACCCGAGCGTGAGCCGTCAAGCTCCTGACTGGCGCGCCGCTCGACGATGACGACGTCGACCCCCGCCAGCGTCAACTCGCCGCCCAACATCAGTCCGGTCGGACCTCCTCCGGCGATCACCACTGCATGCTCGGTCATCGCCGCCTCCGGTCCTTGTCTGTGTGGTCGCCCACCGGGCTCACCGCGCCCACGGCGAGCATTGTCAGCACATCCGGGGTCCTTGCGGGAAGCCCCCCTCCTCGCGCTATCTTGTGTATGGCGGCGGTGAGTGCACGCTCGAGTTTCAGACGAGCTGCTCAGGTGATGTCGGCCGCTCTCGGCCAGGCTCTCTTCGCGCCGCCCGTTCCGGCGCGCGCCACCGGGGGCCGGCAACCCGTCGAAGGATCGATCCGAGGCCGCGTCGAGGTGTGGAAATGCAGGCGGCGCCGTGGGAGTGAGAGTCGTGGGAGTGAGAGAGGGGCGGGATGATGCGTATACCCGTACACAAGGGCATCGGCGATCACCCCGCCCCAGGGGAATTGTGATGCTCTGCCCTCCGGGCCGAATAGAGCCATCCGACCCGGATGCGACAACAACGTCACAACGCACCCCTGCCCAATAGGATCTCGCGCGGATCGACGAAGGAGCGCACCCGTGACGACTACCGACGAGAACCGCCTACTCATCGAGGGCTTCTGGGTCGACCTCTACCGGCAGGACTTCTCCGCCCTCGGGGCGCGGTTCGCGGAGGACGGCGAGTACACGGACGTCGTCACGCCCGAGGACGACGTCGCCCGCGGTCCCGCAGAGATCACCTCCCGCTTGCGGCTCGCCTTCGACAAACTCTCCAAACTCTTCGACGAGCCGCGCCACCTGGTGGCCGGTGAGCACGTCGTCATGACGGAACACGTCGAGCACTGGGAGTGGCCGACCGGCGAGACGATGGCGCTCGACGTGGCATCCGTGCACGAGATCCATCAGGGGAAGATCGTCCGGTGGTGCGACTACTGGGACATGAACGTCCTGACCGCGGCAGCCCCGCAGTGGTGGTTCGAGCACGTCCTGCAAGGCTGGAGGTAGGGGGCCGACAGGTCTCAGTCAACGGTCGGACAATCGGGCTGCTCGTCGGCGCGAGCCGCGCCGACACCAGAGGTGTCATCGTTCGACGCGGAGGTGCAGACATGACCGAGAGACGCTTGGAATTCGAGTTCGAGGTGGGGGAGAGCGAGCGCCACAACGTGGCCTTCCGCTTCGACCAGCTCCTCGGACCGCTCGAGATCTCCGTGGACGGCAAACCGGTCATCAAGAAGTTCGAGATGTTCAGCCTGCGGCGCACCGGGCGGTACGAATTCTCCGTGGGTTCGAGCGAGCCGCATGAGGTCCGGATCGAGAAGACCCGCAAGGCCCTGATGGGTGGCTTCCAGGCGCAGGAGTGCGTCACTTACGTCGACGGTCAGAAGACGGGGCGTTACTCGAACGCCGCCTAGCGCTGGCTCATCGCCCGGTCCACAGCGGGGGCCGCTTCTCCAGGAAGGCGGCGACTCCCTCCCGGGCGTCGTCTGACGCCGCCGCCCGGCGCAGCGCCTGATCCGTGTGCTGCCAACCCAGGTCGTCGTCGGCCGCGACGATGTCGTTGACGGCGGCCAGGCAGGACTGGACCGAGACCGGTGCGTTGGCACAGACCTGGCCGGCCAGGGACAGCGCCTCCGGCACGGCCTGCCCCGGTTCTGTGAGGACGTTGACGAAGCCCACGTCGTAGGCGCGCGTCGCCTCCATGGGCCGCCCGGTGAGGATGAGCTGCCGGGCGACGTTGAGGGGAAGGGCCCGTGGGGCCCGGAAAAGGCCGGCGCAGGTCGGGACCACGCCGATGGTGACCTCCGGCAGGCCGAAGCGGGCCGTGCGCGCGGCGACGACCAGATCGCACGCGAGGACGATCTCGAGCCCCCCGCCGAGAGCCGGCCCCTCCACCGCGGCGATAAGCGGCTTGCGGCGCCGGCGCCGGATGATCCCGTACTCCCCGCCGCGCCCCGTGCTGTAGTCGCCGCCGGCAGTCAGGTCGCTGCCCGCGCTGAAGACGTCGGCACTGCCGGTCAGGACGCCGACCCAGAGGTCGTCGTCGTCGTCGAGCTCGTTCAAGGCATCGTCGAGCGCGTCGGCCATGGCCCGGTTGACGGCGTTGCGCTTCTCGGTCCGCTGCATGGCGATGACCAGCACATGACCGTCACGGCGTCGTCCGACCAGGTGCCCGGCGCCATCAGGCTCTGTCACGTGTGTCCCCGATTCACTCAGCTGGGAAGAGTGGGAAGGATACAGCCGCCGTGCGACCGCCGGTCACCCCGCGTGGGCTCCTCGCGGTCCCGCGGCGAGGGCATCGGGACGTGTGCGACCCAGGTGGCCCCGAACTGGAAGGCATCCTGCAGGCGCTCACTGAGGGGAGCCGCCGCTGTCTCGGTAGCCGGAACGGCGCATGTCGCTGCCCTCCATAGCCTGCTCCTCCTCGCTGGGGGAGCGTACCGAGGAGCTGGCGGCCCGACCCGAACGGGGGGCCGAACCGTCAGTGCGGAGACGTCAGGTACCCGCCATGGCGACGACGGGCTTGTTGAGGGGCTTACCGCCCATGGAGCCGTAGAACGGCGCGTTGTAGCTGAAGATGCCGCCGTCGGAGGCCACGAAGCGGTAGCCCGAGCCGTCGCGGTTGGCCTCCATGCCGACGATGGGCGCGTTGAGACGTATGGCACCGGTGGAACCGCAGAAGGGGGCGTTGAAGGAGAAGATGCCCCCGTCGGTCGCCACCTCCCAGTAGCCACCCGTCTGCCCGTCCGCGGCCATCCCGACGATGGGCTGGTTCAGCGGTTTGCCTCCCATGGAGCCGTAGAATTTGGCGTCGCCGTAGCTGAAGATGCCGCCGTCCGAGGCGACCAGCCAGTAGCCGTGGCCGCTGGGTGTCGTGGCCATCCCGACGATCGGCCGGTTGAGGTGTGTGCTTCCTGTGCTGCCGTAGAAGGAGGCGTCGCCGTAACTGAAGATGCCGCCGTCCGAGGCGACCAGCCAGTACCCGCGACCGTCGGGCGTGACCGCCATGCCGACGATCGGTTCGTTGAGCGGTTTGCCCCCCATGGAGCCGTAGAAGGCGGCGTCGCCGAAGGCGAAGATGCCGCCGTCGGAGGCCACCTCCCAGTAGCCGCCTCCGTCATGCGTCATGGCGGTGGCCACCACGGGCTTGTTCAGGTGGATGCTGCCCGTCGACCCGCAGAACGGGATGTTGCCGTAGTCGAAGACGCCACCGTCCGAGGCCGAGAGGAGGTAGCCGTTGGGGCCGCCGGCGGGCGTGTTGCACGGCACCTCCAGGGTCGGCCCCGGCGTGCCGGCGTCGCCGGTCAGCTGGGGGTCGTGGTGGAATTGCGGCCACGCCCCGGTCTCGTAGACGCTCGAGCCGGACCCGTTCGTGTCGTCGATCTCCCAGTGGCTGATGTAGCCGGTGGCCGCGCCGCCCACGCTGACGTACCCGGCGCCCGTGATGCCGATGTGGCCGTCGGGGTCGTCGGTCACGAGCGGCGAGCTCTGGAACGCGTAGTTGGTGTCCAGCGTCGCCACCTGGGCGCCGGAGCGCCCGTCGAAGATGTCGATGCCGTCGGTGGTGGGGACGATGACGTCCTGGTAGCCGCCGCCGGTGAGGTCGGCCGTCACGGGCGAGCCGATGACCTCACCCGAGGTCGGGGCCGACCAGATCACCGCGCCGTTGGTGCCGTTGAGCACATAGACGGTCCCGGCCTGCGTCCCCTCGACGACGTCGAGCTGCCCGTTGCCCTGCACGTTGGCCAGGGCCGGCGAATCGGCCGTGACCCCGTTGAGCTGCTGGCTCCAGGCCAGGCCGCAGCCGGTGTTGATGGCGAACACCGAGTTCGAGTCCGAGGCGCCCGAGTAGTAGCTCCCGTCGCCGATGACGATACCCACCGCGCCGCCGGAGAGGAACTGGCCCACGGCCGGCGACGAGCGGTCGATGTTCTGGTTCGTGTTGTACTGGCAGATGAGGCCGCTGGTGGGATTGCTCGCCCCGGCGTTGCCCGCGCTCGACAGAATGCGGATGTGCCCGCCGTTGCTGTAGGTCTGACCGTACGCCACTCCCGCGCTCGAATCGCCACCGCTGATGATCTCGTTGTTGTCGTCGGCGTAGAGGTCGGCCACTGCCGCCGTCGAGAAGACCGAGTCGCCCTGGAACCAGGGGAACCCGGCCAGCATGGCCCCGTTGCCGGCGGTGAGTGCGTCCGTGTTCTGGCCGAGGGATCCCGCCTCCACGCCGTAGCCGCCGGCGTAGTCGGCGACGGTCAACGACGCGGCGATGCCCGAGTGCGGTGTCGGGTCGGTCCCAGGGTTCGTCTCCTGCACGTACCACTGGTCGCCCCCGGTGTTCGTGATGGCCTGGTAGCCGCCGCCGGTGGGATCGGTGGTCCCGCCGCTCCCGACGAAGACCGAGTCGGTGCCGCCGGGTGAAATCGGTGCGACCGACGGTGAGGAGTCGACCGGCGCGCCGGCGTTGTAGGGCCACCCGGCCACTCCCGTCCCACCGTTGAGGTGGAAGGCGTACACCTTCCCGGCGCGGTCGCCGACCACGACGGACGGTTGCCCGTCGAGGTTGGCCACGTTGGGGGACGACAGCGCAATGGGGCTGCCGCCGTCGGGGAGCGTCTGGCTCCACTTGAAATTGGCGGTGAAGCCGGCCGCGTGGGCCGCCTCGTCGGCCCGGGCCGCGGGGGCAGCCTGCACCGTGGCCGTCAGGCTGAGGGCCGAAGCCGCCGCGGCCATCATGACCGGGATCGAGATGCTCCGCGCACGACGTTTCACATGACTCCTCTTGGGTCCGGTCCGGTCTGCGCCGCTCCGCCTCGTCCTCGGCGCGCCACCGGATGTGCGGGGCGCCACCGCGTGGGCGTGTACCCGGGACCAAAGAAAGGAACCCCCACAGATAAACAATCGGCGCGGCCTGACCGCGTCTTGAACCCACCGACCAGGCCGCACCGCCGTTGCGACGTCGGGTTCCGCACGAGAACGGTCCTGTCCCTGGTGGCACGGGGGTGGGACGGCCCGCAGTGACCATGAAGCCTTCGCGGGAGGGCTGCGGCCTACCATGCTCGGAGTGATCAGGTCGTCCACGAATCGGTTGGCGGGCTGATGGGCCGCCGGATCCGCTGGCTCGGCGTCATCATGGTCGTCTGCCTCGGACTCGTGGTGGCGCAACTGGTCAACATCCAGCTGGTCAAGGCCAAGCAGCTGCAGTCCTCGCCCTTCAACCCCCGCGTCGCCTCGCAGCACTACAACAACCCGCGGGGCACGATCTACGCCGCCGACGGCACGGTCCTGGCCAAGTCGATCCCGACCCCCGCCGGCACCGACACGGCGGACTACCCGTTCCATTACGTGCGCCAGTACCCGCAGGGCCCACTGTACGCGGGGATCACGGGCTACGACTCCGCCCTCTACTACGGCACCGCCGGCATCGAGGAGGAGTACGACTCCTTCCTCGGGCCCCACCTGCAACCGGCCCAGACGCTGAGCCAGTTGATCTTCCGGCAGCAGCAGCCGACGACGACGGACAACGTGACCCTGACGGTCGAGCCCGCGCTGCAGAACGCCGCCTGGCAGGATTTGACCACCCTGCCCCCGGGTGACAGAAAGGACGGGGCGGTGGTGGTCCTGCAGCCCTCGACCGGCAACGTCCTGGCCATGGTCTCGAATCCCACTTTCGATCCCAACCCACTGGTGAGCCCCTCACTGCAGGCGGAGCAGCTCGCCTACTTCAGCTATGTCCAGAAGGACCACGAAGGGTTCTTCCCGTTGCGTCCCATCGCCAACCGCGAGACGTTTCCCCCGGGTTCCACCATGAAGGTCGTGACGAGCACCGCCGCCTACAACCTGAAGCCGTCGCTGGCCGATTTCGACTACCCGGTCCAGCAGTGCCAGAAATTCTCGGACTCCAACAAACTGCTGTGCGACCAGTCGGGGCCCTGTGGCGGGACCATGACGCAAATGCTCCCCTTCTCGTGCGACCCCGGCTACGCCGAGCTCGGGGTGCAGCTGGGCGTGCCGATCATGACGAAGCAGGCCGAGTTGTTCGGGTACAACTCGGTGCCCGGCATCGACCTGCCAGACACATCCACCTCCGTCTTCCCAGCCCTGCCCCTGAACTCGCAGGCCTTCCTCGGGCAGAGCTCTATCGGGCAGTACGACGTGCAGACGACCGCGCTGCAGAACGCCATGGTGGCGGCGGGGATCGCCAACGGCGGGGTCCTCATGACGCCGCACCTGCTCTCGACCATCCATGACTCGCAGGGCGCGTTGGTGCAGAGCTACACCCCGAAGCCGGCCGCCACGGTGGCGACCCCGTTGGCCGCGCAGCAGGTGACCTCACTCATGGAGGGCGTGACCGGTCCGGGCGGCACCGCCGCCGGCGTCGGCTTCCCGTCCTACCTGTGCGCCGCCGTCAAGACGGGAACGGCGCAGACGGACCCGACCACGGGGCTGACCGACACCTGGATGATCGGCTTCGCCCCCGCCAACCACCCGCAGGTGGCGGTGGCAGTCGTGGTGCCCCAGCAGGCCAACAGCTCCGACGGCGCCAGCGTGGCCGGGCCCATCATGAACGCCGTCCTGCAGGCCGCGGTGCCCAGGTCGTCGATCCAGCAGCCGTGCACCGTCCCACCCGTGCCGACCTCGAGCTTCACCTCCGCCCCCTCGGCCTGAGCCGCGCGGGCATCCCGGCCCTCCGGTTGCCCTACACTATCTGCATGACTACGCAGGTAGTTAGAAGTGATGCGGGAGAGGAGATCCACTCGGCCGTCGGGATGCTGAAGCTGCTGGCCGACGAGACCCGGCTCCGGGTCATCTGCGCCCTGCTCGAAGGGGAGCATCCGGTCAACGAGCTGGCCGATCTGGTCGGAGCCCAGCCGGCCGCCGTCTCCCAGCACCTCGCCAAGCTGCGGCTGGCCCGCCTGGTGCGCAGCCGCCGGGAGGGCACCCGGATCTACTACGTGCTCGACGACGCGCACGTCCGCCGCCTTGTCGAAGAAGTCCTCTCCCATGCCGACCACGTGACTGCCCATGGGTGACGGCCACGATCACCACGCCGGACCGCCGTCGGTGGAGACCGACCGCCGCGCCCTGAAGATCTCGCTGGTCCTGCTCGTCACCTTCATGGTGTTCGAGGTCGGGGCGGCCGTGGCGTCCAACTCGCTCGTCCTGCTGGCCGACGCCGGGCACATGCTGGTGGACGTCGGGGCCATCGCCGGCTCGCTCGTGGCCATCCGGCTGGCCGCACGGCCCGAGACGAGGTCGCACACCTATGGCATGAAGCGGGCCGAGATCCTCGCCGCCGCCGGCAACGCCATCGCCCTCCTCATTGTGTCCGCACTCGTGACGTACGACGCAGTGGTGCGGCTCGTCCATCCGTCATCGGTGAACGGCACGGTCCTGATCGTGGTCGCCGCGGTGGGCGTGGCGGTGAATCTGGCCGCCACTATGACGATGGCCGGGGCCAATCGGCGCTCGCTCAACGTGGAGGGCGCCTACCGCCACATCCTGACCGACCTCTACGGCTTCGCCGGCACGCTGATCGCGGGAATCGTGATCGTCGTCTGGGGCTTCGACCGCGCCGACGCCGTCGCATCACTCCTCGTCGTGCTCCTCATGCTGAAAGCGGCGATCGAATTGCTGCGCCCGGCCCTGCGCATCCTGCTGGAGGCGACACCCGAGGACATCGACGTCGAGGAGGTCAGGCAACACCTGATGGAGCTCCCCGAAGTGCAGTCGGTGCACGACCTGCACGCCTGGACGCTCACCTCCTCCCTGCCCGTTCTCACCGCCCACGTCGTGGTGACCGACGAGTGCTTCACGACGGGCGAGGCCGGTCGCGTGCTCGACCATCTGCAGGAGTGCCTGTCGGACCACTTCGACGTCGCGCACTCGACCCTGCAGTTCGAGTCTCCCGGGCACATCGACCACGAGCTCGGCGGGCACGCCTAGCCCGGACCTTTCAGTAGTCCTGAGGTGAGGACGAGTTTGGTGGTTACACGCACCGTCACGGCGAGCCAGGCTGTCCCCGGAGCAATGACAGCGACGGATTGAACGACATCGGACGATGATCTCGTTCACGGGGTGCTGCCTGACCAGCTGATGGCGTGTTCGACCACGGGTGTGCCGTATCACTCGTGAGCTGGATGCGGATCAGTTCACGCGCTGGACCAGTTCGGCAGTCGGGCGAAAGCCGCCACGAGGTCGTCGGCCCACGGCCAACCCTGGGCGATGCGCAAGGTGGTGCGTCGCGCCGAGTGCACCAGCACGCCGGCTGTGTGCAAAAGGGTGTAGCGCAGTCGCTTGGGCTCGGCTCGGGCCAGTTCGCTCTCAAGGCAGAGCCCCTTCATCCAGACCAAGAGATCGCCGGCGGTCAGGACCAGAGCCAGCCAGGCCTCGTTGATGGCGAAATTGGCCGAGGGCAGGTTGGCCAGCCCGGTGTCCTTGGCATCGCAGATCCGCCGTTCGCATCGTCCGCGACCGCGATAGAGGCCTTCGAGGAAACACACGTCGGGCTCGTCGTGGTCGGTGATGAAGACCTGGTAGCGGTAACCCTCGACGTCGCTGAAGGTGAGCTGGGCCCCGGGATGGGGCAGCTCGCGCCGGGCGATCATCCGGGTGCCCTCGCTCCAGGTCGAAAGGTCCACGAGGTCGGTGATCTCGGCCACCTCGCCAGAGTCCCGCTCCTCGGTGCCATCGGCCGAAATGGCTCTTTGCCAGCGCTTCTTGGGCATTTGGGTCACCACGGCGGCCAACTCGGCGCTGAGTTTGTGGCCGACCACGAAGCGGACGTTTCGCTGCACGCAGGCCTCGGTGAAGCGGTGTGAACAGCCCGCGGCATCGGTCCGGGCGATCACTTCGCTCGTGGTGGGATCGACCGGCAGTTGCGCCAAGGCCTCGTCGAGCACGGTGACGTGATCTTCGGCATTGCCCGGTGCCGCGTTGCCCGGGCGCAGGCGGGCGGCCAGTGGTTCGCCGGTGGCGTCGAGGAAGGCCATGAGCGGCGAGAACCCGAACCCGTGTTTGTAGTTCGGGGCTGCTCCCTCCTTCTCCGAATGCGCACCGACGAGGGTGGCGTCGAGGTCGATGACGTAGAAACCCGGGTCAAGACCGGCCTCCCAGGCCGCGGCCCGCGCCTTGGCCCGCGCCGAGGCGATGCGTTCGAGGACGACGGCGTCAACGGCCTCGAGGGTCCGCCATGTCGTCGGCACCGAGGCCACCTGGCCAAAGAGCTGGGGCTGATCGGCCAGGACACGCAGGTCCGAAAGAGTCGTCGCTCCATCGGCGATGGCGACGGCCATGTCGACGAGCACCCGGCCGCGGTCGTGACCACGCCGGCGTTGCTTTGTCGGCGCCATCGCCTCGGACAACGCACCGCTGAGCCCCAGCTCATCAGCCAGGTCGCAGAGCAATCGGGCACCGGCATGAGCGACGACTCCCTGGCCGCCGGTGGTCACCGTCACATTAGGTCGAACCGCGTTACGCTTCACTTCGGAAGTGCCCTCCTGGATCGGGTTTCTGTGGTTTCGCAGCCAACAGTTTCCATCGCCAAGAGGGCTTTTCCGCGTCAATGCGGCGGGAATGACGGACTTTTTACTGAAAGGTCCGGGCTAGGGCCGAGGGGCGATGCGACGGCCTCACGAGGGCGGCGGCTCCAGGCCCGCCACGAGCTCGACGTGCTCGGTCATGGGGAAGATGTCGAAGGCGCGTAGCGCGGTGACGCGCCAGCCCTCGTCGAGGAGGACGCGCAGGTCGCGCCCGAACGACGACGCGTCGCAGGCAACGTAGATCAGCGTGCGCACGGTGCGGGCGTGCGCCGCCAGGGCGCGCATGACGGCGATCCCCGCACCCTCGCGGGCCGGGTCGAGCACGACGACGTCGGGGCGGCCCAGCGCGGATTCCACCAGCGCCGGCGTGACCTCGCCCTCCATGACGCGCAGTGTGGGGAACGTGGCGCCGTTGTGCCGGGCATCGGCGCAGGCGCGCCGGTCACGCTCGACGGCGAGGACGGAGCCCGATGAGCCGGCGACGTCGGCCAGGGCGACGGAGAACAGCCCGGCGCCGGCGTACAGGTCGACCACTGACGCGCCCTCGCAGGGGCCGGCCAGCTCGAGCACGGCCGCCAGCAGCGCCGCCGCGGCACCCGAATGGACCTGCCAGAAGACGCCCGGGGAAATCCGGTAGGTCCTGCCGGCCACCGCGGCATGCACCGCACCGGGAGAGCGGCGGACCTTCCCGGCGACCACGACGCCGGTGCCGAGGTCGGGCAGGCGCAGCGCCGATCGGCCCCGCGGGGTGACCGAGATCATCGCCTCGGTGCGTTCCGTCCCGGTCACGACCTCCAATTCGGTGGCGCCGGGCCACAGGACCTCGAAGGCGCCCGTGGCGGCGACGGCCGGGCTGGCGATGGGGCATTCGTGGACGTACTCCAGACGATGGGACCGGTGGCGCCGGAAACCGAGCGCGCCGCGGCCGTCCACGGCGACCCGCACCCGGGTGCGGTAGGCCAGCCCACCGGCGTCGCCCGGGACCGGCTCCACGTCGACCTCCCGCTCCAGGCCGGCCAGGCGGGCCAGCTGCTCGTTGGTCCGGAAAGCCTTGAGGCGACGTTGGGCCCCGATCTCCACGTGCTGGAAGTCGCACCCGCCGCAGCGACCGGGCCCGGCGTGCGGGCAAGGGGGCTCCACGCGGTCCGGGGAACGGACCAGGATCTCGACGGCGTCGGCCCGCAGGTAGGAAGCAGTAGCGGACGTGACCCGGGCCCGCACCCGCTCGCCGGGCAGGCTGTGCCGGACGAAGACCACCTTGCCGTCGGGCGCCCGGCCCACGCAGCCACCGCCGGCGGCGATGGCACCCACCTCGAGTTCCAGGAGCGGTACACCGGCTTCGCCCGGGGCGTCTGCCGGCCCGGCCGTGTCGCCCGAGGTCGTCGGATCGGGCAAGGTGGACATGCCGGGAGAGCGTAGAGGGGTTGATCCGACAGAATTTTCTTCGAGGGGTGTCGATCCGGGCTGGTCCCGATCGTCGTCAGGGCGAAAACGGTCCACCAACCAAGCAAGGAGAACACGATGCGATACCTGTTGATGATTGCCCTCGATGAGAGCGCCGGCTCCCGGGACGCCGAGCTGGAGGGCGCGGAGATGGCGCCCGAGTACGCCTCCTTCATGAAGGACATGGCCGACCGCGGCGTGCTCCTCGGAGGAGAGCGCCTGCGCCTGACGAGCGACGCCACCACGGTGCGCGTGCGCAACAACCAGACGCTCACGACGGATGGTCCCTTCGCCGAGACCAAGGAGCAGCTGGCCGGGTACTTCCTCGTCGACTGCAAGGACCTCGACGACGCCATCGACGTGGCGTCCCGCATCCCCGGCGCCAAGGACGGCTCCATCGAAGTGAGGCCGATCTGGGAGATGTGACGGCCGAAGTCGAGGCCGCAGTTGCCGAGGCGTTCCATGCCGAGTGGGGGAGGGTCGTGGCGACCCTCGTTCGGCTCACCGGTGACTTCGACCTCGCCGAGGAGTGCGCGCAGGATGCCTTCGCGACCGCGCTGGAGCGCTGGCCCCGCGACGGCATCCCGCGCCGCCCCGGCGCCTGGCTCACGACGGTGGCGCGCCACCGGGCCATCGACCGTGCCCGGCGGGCGCACCTGGGTGAGTCCAAGACACGGGAGGTCGCGGTGATGGCTGCAGGAATGGACGACACCGCAACGGCGGAGGATGTCCCCGATGACCTTCTCCGGCTGATGTTCACCTGCTGCCACCCTGCCCTGTCCTTCGAGGCGCAGGTGGCGTTGACCCTGCGCACCCTCGCCGGCATGACGACCCCCGAGATCGCCCATGCCTTTCTGGTGCCCGAGGCCACCATGGCGCAGCGGCTCGTCCGGGCCAAGCGCAAGATCCGCAACGCGGGCATTCCGTTCGCGGTCCCGCCCCCGCATCAACTGGTCGAGCGCACCGCCGCCGTGTTGGCCGTCCTCTATCTCCTCTTCAACGAGGGCTACTCCGCCAGCTCGGGCACCGACCTGGTCCGCCGCAGCCTCACCGCCGAAGCCATCCGGCTCGGCCGGGTCCTCTGCACGCTCATGCCCGACGAGCCGGAGGCGCTCGGCCTGGTCGCGCTGATGCTGTTCCACGACGCCCGTAGCTCGGCGCGGCTCGACGGCAACGGCGACCTCGTGCTGCTGACCGAGCAGGACCGGACGCTGTGGGACACCGCCGCCATCGCCGAAGGGCGGGTCCGGCTCCATGCGGCGTCGCGTCTCGGGCGTCCCGGTCCCTTCCAGGTCCAGGCCGCCATCGCGGCCTGTCACGTCCGGGACGACGGGCCGACGGACTGGGCCGAGATCGCCGGCCTCTACGACCACTTGTATGTCATGACGCCGTCGGCGGTCATTGCCCTCAACCGGGCCGTCGCGGTGTCGATGAGCGAGGGCCCCGAGGCTGGGCTCGTGCTGCTCGACTGCATCGCCGAGGACGGCGAGCTGCGGGCGTATCACCTGCTGCCCGCGGCGCGGGCGGACATGCTGCGCCGGTTGGGGCGCCGTGCCGAGGCCGCCGAGGCCTACCGCCGGGCCTTTGATCTGGCGGGGACCGACGCCGAACGTCGCTATCTGGGGCGTCGCCTGCTCGAAGCGGGCGGCGAGGAGCATCTCGTCGCCCGCACGACCTCCACGACGTCTGCGCACCCACCGCCCGCCGCGCCAGTTTGACAGGCCGGGGTGCCGTTGCAATCGTCTCGCCCGGACCACCGCCCGGCGGCTGGTTCCCGACGAGCGTGAGAGGACGGCTGGACCATGTTGCAGGACAGAGTGGCGGTTATCACCGGAGCGGGACGCGGCATCGGCCGCGAGCACGCCCTTCTCTTCGCCTCCCTCGGGGCCAAGGTCGTCGTCAACGACCTCGGCGGAGCCGTCGACGGCTCGGGAGCCGACATCTCGGCGGCACAGTCGGTGGTCGACGAGATCACCGCGGCCGGCGGCCAGGCCGTCGCCAATACCGACAGCGTGAGCTCCTTCGAGGGGGCGAAGGCGATGGTCGAGCAGGCCGTGTCCACGTTCGGCGACCTGCACATCGTGGTCAACAACGCCGGCATCCTGCGCGACCGGATGCTCGTCTCCATGAGCGAGCACGAGTTCGACGACGTGATCGCCGTGCACCTGAAGGGCACCTTCAACCTGACCCGGCACGCGGCCGATGTCTGGCGCGACGCGGCCAAGGCAGGGACGATCACGGACCGAGCCATCGTCAACACCAGCTCGGGTGCGGGGCTGCACGGCAACGTCGGGCAGACCAACTACTCGGCGGCCAAGGCGGGCATCGCCGCCATGACCGTCGTCAACGCCATGGAGCTGACCCGCTACGGCGTCCGGGCCAACTGCATCGCGCCGGTGGCACGGACGCGGCTCACCATGCAGACGCCCGGCATGGGTGAGTCGATGCAGCAGCACCTGTTCGACCCCGAGAACGTGTCGCCGCTCGTTGCCGTGCTGGCCTCCGAGGGCTGCCCCTTCAACGGCCAGGTTTTCAGCGTGTACGGGGGCTCGGTCGGGATCTATGCCGGCTGGTCGATCGCCGACTCCGTGGACACGGACGATCGCTGGACCGCCGAGAGCTTGGCGACCGCCATGGACAAGCTGCCCCGTACGGTCGAGGTCAACAGCCAGATCGCCGAGCTGGGCAAGCACATGGGGCGCTAGAGCCACCGGGGCGGACGCGCCTGCGTAGGCTCGTCCGCAGTGTCAGGCACGAGTGGAGATGGCGCCACGCCGCTGCAGGCGGCCTGCGGAGCGGCAGACGTACACCCGCTCCTGTGCGCGGTGGCGCACCGGACGGGAGACCTGTCGTTGCTCCGGGAGGAGTTCGAGCCGGACCAGGACGAGCTGCTCGTGCCGGGTCGCGGCCTCGCTGCAGAACAGGAAGCGGCGGCGCGTGCGCTGGCCGGCGCCGCGCTGGCCGATCACCTGGCCGCGGGACGGCCAGATCACGTGCTGACCACCCGGGAGCGCCGGCGCATCTTCGCGTTCCTGGTCGGCGCGGGCGCCGCCGAGCACTGGGAGGGGTTCTTGACCGAGGAGCTCGCGCTCCCCGGGAGTGACCCGCGGGAGCCGTCCTGGCACACCAGCCAGGTCGGTGGCGCGTTCCGGTGCGCGGTCATCGGGGCCGGAGCCTCGGGCCTGGCGGCGGCGCACCGCCTGCGTGCTGCCGGCGTGGCGGTCACGGTGTTCGAGAAGAACGACGACGTGGGTGGTACCTGGCTCGAGAACGTCTACCCGGGCTGCCGTGTCGACGTCCCCAATCAGCTCTACAGCTTCTCCTTCGCCCAGACCAACGACTGGGTCTCCCGTTTCTCGGCCCAGCCCGACCTGCTGGCCTACCTGCAGGCGACGGCCAAGGATCTGGGGCTGGGGGAGTGCATCCGCTTCCGCCACGAGGTGACCGAGGCCCGCTTCGACGACAGCGCGGGCGCGTGGACACTCACCGTGCGGGCCGGCGACGGGACCGAGACGACCGAGGTGGTCGACGGGATCGTCTGCGCGGTCGGGCAGCTCAACCGGCCGTCCTTTCCGGCCCTGAGCGGCCGGGAGCGCTTTGCCGGCCCGTCGTTCCACTCCGCGGCCTGGGACGACACAGTGGAATTGGCCGGACGGCGCGTGGCGGTGATCGGGACCGGGGCCAGTGCGGCACAGTTCGTTCCGTGCCTGGTGGACGAGGTGGGCCACCTGGACGTCTTCCAGCGCACGCCGCCCTGGATGCTGCCGACGGACAACTACGGCGACCCGTTCCCGCCCGAGTTCCACGAGCTCTTGGGGCTCCTGCCCAGCTACGGGCGCTGGGACAGGCTCTGGCAGTTCTGGCTGATGCACGAGGGGCTACTGGTGGCCGCCCGGGTCGATCCGGAGTGGGACCAGAGCACGGAGGCAGTGAGCGCCGGGAACGACTTCGTGCGTTCGATGCTGATCGACGTCCTGCGGTCCCAGGTCGAGGACGACGCGCTCTTCGAGAAGATGGTCCCGCACTTCCCTCCCTTCGCCAAGCGGGCGCTGCGCGACGACGGGCGTTGGGCGGCCGCTCTGAGCCGTCCCGATGTCGACCTCGTGACGACCCCGATCGCGGAGATCACCGCGCGGGGGGTGCGCACGACCGACGGCGAGGAGCACCCGGCCGACGTGTTGATCTACGGGACGGGCTTCAGCGCGTCGGACTTCGTGGCGCCCCTGCGGGTCTTCGGCTCCGGCGGCGTCGAGCTCAACGAGGAGTGGGGCGGGGACGCCCGGGCGTATCTCGGCCTGACGGTGCCGGGGTTCCCCAACTTTTTCCTCCTCTACGGGCCGAACACCAACCTCGTCATCAACGGCAGCATCCTGATCATGGTGGAGTGCCAGGTGCGCTACGCAGTCGAGGCGATCGGCCGCATGCTCGGCCAGGGACACCGGACCATGTCGTGCCGGCGTGACGTCCACGAGGCTTATGGCCGCGAGATGGAAGAGGGCAACGCCCGCATGGTGTGGGGCGTGGCGGACGTCCCCACGTGGTACCGCAACGCGCACGGACGCGTGACGCAGAACTGGCCCTTCGACCTGCACACGTACTGGGCCCGCACGCGGGAACCCGACCTCGCCGACTACGAGTTGGGCTGAGCCCGCGGTGCCCAGCCGCCAGCTGGCGGAGATCCTCGACCTCGTCCCGGACGACTTCGCCGACCCCGAGGCCGATTACCGGTCCGTGCGGGCGATGCTGGCGCCGTTCCACGGACACCCGGTGCCCGCCCACGTCAGCGTGACGGAGGAAGAGCTCGGTGGCGTGCGCTGCGCCTGGTACGACGACGACCGCCGGGCTCCACCCGAGCGCGTCGTGTTCCATTGCCACGGTGGAGGCTTCGTCTCGTGCCCGCTCGACGACTACCACTTCTACGGGGCCATGCTGGCCGAGCAGCTCGAGGCGCGCGTGGTGTTGCCGGACTACCGCCTGGCGCCGGAGCACCCCTTTCCCGCCGCGCACCGGGACTGTGCGGCCGCCTACCGCGGGCTGTTGCCGGCGGGGTAGATCCGGCGCATGTGGTGGTGAGCGGGGACTCGTGCGGTGGCTCGCTCGGGTTGGGCGTGCTCCTCGACGCCCGCGACGAGGGGCTGGCGCCGCCGGCCTGCTTCGTCTCCGTCTCGGGTTGGTTCGACGTGTCGGTGCGGTCCCCGGTCGAGGGCGGGGACGACGGTCGCGACCCCTTCCTGTCGGCACCATGGGTCCGCAACCGGGGGCGGGAGTACGCGGCGGGCCGAGTGCCGCTCGACGACCCCCGGCTGTCGCCGGCCTACGCGGACCTGGCGGGACTGCCCCCGCTCTACCTGCCGGCGGGGCAGTACGACACCCTGCGCCACGGGACCGAGGCGCTGGCGCGGGCGGGCCTGCACGCCGGGGTGGCCGTCACGGCGGAGTCGTGGCCGGGCATGGTCCACGGCTGGCAGGGTCTGGTCACCGCGGGCGTGCCCGAGGCGCTGGCGGCCTTCGCCCGGGCACGGGCCTACCTCCGCGACCTCGGGGTCTGACGGTCAGCTCACGATATCGAGAGGCGTGCCGGCCGGGATCATCGACAGCTGGGCCAGATCAGCATCGTGAAGACGGATGCACCCGTGCGAAATGGCGGCGCCCGTCGTCCCGATCAGCGAATCGTCGTACGAGGTGATCGGCCCATGGATCCCGATGACCGCGTCGCCGGAGTTCTCCCAGTCGGTGATGGTGTCGGAGTGGTCGGAGGTCACCAGGACGAACGGCCCGTAGCCGGGGCCCGGCGAGGGATACTGCATCGGCACGAAGTACTGCCCGGGCGGAGTGGGGTCGTCGGGCGCGCCGATACCGGCGGGGAAGTCGAGGATCGGCGCGCCGTTGTCGAAGACCTGCAAGTGCATCGTCGCGAGATTCACCACAAGGGCGTACGGCGTGCTCGACAGCGTGACGTCGCTCTGGCGCACCCAGATGGTCGAGCCATTGGGACGCTGCGCCAAGCGGACGTAGAGCCAGCCCGGCTCGCTCGCGATCACAGGGAGCTTGGACGGGTAGCCGAACCAGGAGCCCGGGACCGTCATGGCGGGGGCGGCCGACTCGGGCGACGCGTAGCCGGGGACAGACCCGTTCAGCGTGGCGACCAGCGTGCTCGCCGGTGGGCCGGGGGGTCCGGGCGGAGCCGTGGTGGTCGTCGCAGTAGGGGCGAGCGCGGCGTCGTGGCCGCTGCTGGGCGCGGCCGGGGTGCCCGAAAAGACACCGACGGCGGCCACGACGAGCGCGCCGATGCCCACCACCATCGCACCTGATCCCGCCAGGACACCGATCCGCCCCCGACTCAGCCCCATCCGACCTCCGCTGGGGGTCCAGCGTACCGGCCGTGGCGGCGCCCGTAGCTCCGCCCGAGGGCCCGCCGGTGGGAGGATGCCGGCGTGGTCGAGCGTCAGCGCATCTCATCGGGCTCGCCCTTCGAGCCCACCATCGGCTTCAGCCGGGCCGTACGAGTGGGTGACCGGGTCGTCGTGTCGGGAACGGGTCCCGTCGTGGGGGGCGGTCGCTGCCCGGAGAGCGCGGGCGCCCAGGCGCGGCGCTGCTTCGAGATCATCGCGGCGGCGCTGGCCGAAGCGGGGGCGTCGCTCGACGACGTGGTGCGCACGCGCATGTACGTCACCGCGGCCGGCGACGCCGATGCCGTCGGTGCCGTGCACGGCGACGTCCTCGGACACGTGCGCCCCGCCGCCACGATGGTCGTCGTGGCGGGGCTGCTCGACCCCGCCTGGAAGGTGGAGATCGAAGCCGAGGCGGTGCTGCCCCCGGCAGGGGGATCCGGCGAACCGGGCTGAGCTAGGGCTTCACGACGCGAGACCGGCCACGGTGGCCGCAACGAGGTTGGTGCCGCGCAGGTCGCCGACCAGACCCGCCTCCATGCGGTTCATGACGTAACAGATAGTGAGCTCGGCGTCCTGGTCCATGATGATGACCGAGCCGCCGTAGCCGCCCCAGTAACAAGCGCGCGGGCCCAGCGGCATCTCGGGCGGGTTGCTCAGCCCGTAGCCCATGCCCATGCGCTCGGGCACGCCGAGCACCTTGTCGATGCCCTCGGCCTGCACCTCGAAGATCGGGTCGGTGCCCGCCGCCGAGAGCAGGCGTACGCCGCGTGCCTCGCCCCGTCCGGCGATGATCGACTGGATGGTGGCCACCGAGCGCGGCATTGCCCTGGCCGTTGCCGGCGGGGATCTCGGCGCGCCGCCACCATTCGTGGTGCGCCATCGTGGCATCGAGGGGCGGATTCATGAACGTCTTGATCATGAGCTCGGAGACCTGACCCTCGAAGGCGGCGACGTCGATGGGCGGCGGCGGGATGACGTCGGACACCCGGTGGTCCTCGCTGGCCGGGAGGCCGATGAAGAAGTCCGCATCGAGCGGCTTGGCCACCTCGCGGGCGAACCAGGCGCCGATGCTCTCGCCCGTAATGCGGCGGACGATCTCACCGATGAGGAACCCCTGGGTGAGGGCGTGGTAGCCCGAGCCGGTGCCGGGCTCCCACCACGGCGCCTGGGCGGCCAGCCTGGTGGTGCAGAGTTCCCAGTCGGCCAGGTCCTCGGCGGTCAGCGGCTCGTCCCAGCCGCTCAGCCCGGCGGTGTGCCCCATGACGTGGCGGACCTCAATGCGCTCCTTGCCGTTGGCGGCGAACTCGGGCCAGTAGGTGGCGACGGGCGCGTGGAAGTCGAGCTCCTTGCGATCGTGGAGCATCAGGGCGACGAGGAACGTCATGGTCTTCGTGGTGGACCAGACGTTGGTGATGGTGTCGCGCTCCCACGGGCGCGACTTCTCCGGGTCGGCCCAGCCGCCCCAGATGTCGACGACCGGCTCGCCGTGGAGGAAGACGGCGACGGAGGCGCCGAGGTCCGCTCCAGTATCGATCTGGTCGGACAGCGTCTGGCGCACCGCGTCGAAGCGCGGCTCGCAGGTTCCGTGCACCTCTGCCATGGGGGACCCCCTTCTCGTGTGGCCGTCGGCAGCTCGTGTGGCCGCGGGCCGCTCGGCGCAACCTATTGATCTCGGGCCCGGCGCGCCAGCGGGACGTCAGTGGGTGGCGGCGGGCCCCTCCCGACGGCCGAAGGTGCTGGTCGACCGATCCTCGGGGGCCCGGCTCGATATCGTCGCCGTATGCAGCGTCCTGACGCCGTCGTCGTCGGCTCGGGACCCAACGGCCTGGCCGCCGCGCTCACGCTGGCCCGGGCCGGCCTCGGGGTGGAGGTCTTCGAGGGGGAGCCGACGATCGGTGGGGGCACACGCACGCAGGCCCTCACGCTCGACGGCTTCCGCCACGATGTGTGCTCGGCGGTGCACCCGGCGCTGGTGGCCTCGCCCTTCTTCCGCTCGCTGGACCTCGCCGGCCTTGGGATCGTGCTGCGACAGCCCGAGGTGGCCTTCGCCAATCCGCTCGGTGGCGGGCGGGCCGCTGCGCTGTACCGGGACGTGGACGAGACGGCCTCCCACTTCGGCGGTGACGCCGCGGCCTACCGGGATCTGGTGGGGCCGCTGGTCGACTGGCTCGACCGCATCGTGCCGTACGTCCTGGGACCGATGCGGAGCGTGCCGCGCGACCCGCTCGCCCTGGCCCGCTTCGCGCTCGTCGGCACGCCGTCGGTGCAGCACACGGCGCGCCGCTTCAGCACCGACGCGGCGCGTGCCCTGCTGGCCGGAGCGGCGGCGCATTCCATGGAGCCGCTCACCGCACCGTTGACCTCTGCCTTCGGGCTCCTCCTGACCGCGCTCGGCCACGGTGCCGGCTGGCCCGTCGTGGCCGGAGGCAGCGCCGCCATCACCCAGGGGTTGGCGGGCGAGCTGCGCCGCCTGGGGGGCGTGGTGCACACCGACAGCCCCGTCACCTCGCTGGCCGAGCTCCCGCCGGCGCGTGCCGTGCTCCTCGACACATCGCCCCGCGCCTTCGTGGCGCTCGCCGGGGCCCAGCTCTCGCGTCGCGCCGGCCGGCCGTGGGCGCGCTTCAAGCCCGGCGCCGGGACCTGCAAGGTGGACTGGGCGTTGGACGGCCCGGTGCCCTGGGCGGCCGAGGCCTGCCGGCGCACCGTCACCGTCCACGTCGGGGGCACCTTCGACGAGGTGGCCCGGTCCGAGGCGGCCGTCCGCGCCGGCCGGCACGCCGAGCGGCCCTTCCTGCTGGTGGCCCAGCCCTGCGTGGTCGACCCCACGCGGGCGCCGCCGGGGAAGCAGACGCTCTGGGCCTACTGCCACGTGCCCAACAACTCCTCTGTCGACATGACGGAGCGGATGGAGGCGCAGATCGAGCGCTTCGCGCCCGGCTTCCGCGACCTGGTGCTGGCGCGGACGGTGCGCACCGCCGCCGAGGCGGAGGCGCACAACCCCAACCTGCTGGGCGGTGACGTGAACGGTGGCGCCGCCTCGTTGCGCCAGACCATCTTCCGGCCGGTGGCGCGCTGGAACCCCTACCGCACGCCGGTCGACGGTGTGTATCTCTGTTCGGCCTCGACGCCCCCGGGGGGCGGCGTCCACGGCATGTGCGGGCTCGCCGCCGCCGAGGTGGCTTTGCGGGAACGCTTCTAGCGGCGTCGCGCGGGCGACGTGGTCAACTTCAGGCGATGAGGGAGACGGGGCCTTCCGCGGTCAGTCGCTCGAGCAGGTACCAGGCCTCGATCTCGCCGGCCACGCAACTCCGGAACTCACCCTGGGCGACGATGTAGCGGAGCCAGCACGGGTGGATCCGGAGTGTGTTGGTCCGGTGTCCCCGTACGACCTCGATATTGCCCACCTCGCTGGTGAGCTCGTAAGTCCAGGTGGCGGCGCCGTGCGCCCGGTTGGCTCCAGCGATCAGGCGCCGGACCTTGCCCTCGGCTGCGTTGAGGCTCTTCGTCATGGTGTCCCCCCATGTGTGCTGCCCGGTCCGGGCATCCCGGAACCGGGACTTCCACCCTGGAGCACGGCCGCTGTCGTCGCGGACTACGGCTGCACAACAGGATGTCCTGTTCCAGTAGGAGGAACGGCGCAGGGGGGTTGCAATCACGGTGCCGCATTCAGATCGCACGGGGCGGTTCCCCAAGGGGCACCCGCCACTGCAGGACGGTGCCGCGGGGGTTGTGGGCGCCGAGGGCGAAGGACCCGCTGAGCGCGTCGGCACGGGAGGCCATGTTCCTCAACCCGAAGCCCTCGCCCCAGTCCGATGACGCTCCCAGGCCGTCGTCGGACACGCGCAGCACGAGCTCGTCGCCCGCCGTCACCTCGACCTCGACCGACGTCGCCGCGGCGTGCCGGATGACGTTGGACAGCGATTCGCGCAGCACCGCGAGCAGCTGCCCTCCGATCTCGCTGTCGACTGCGGTGTCGACGGGCCCCGCAAAACGGACCCGGGGATGGAAGCCGAGACGCTCCCCGGCGTCGGTGGCCAGCTGGTGCACGCCGGCCCGAAGCCCGCCGCGCACGTTCCTCTCGGTCTGGAGACCGAAGATCGTGGTACGGATGTCGCTGATGACACTGTCGAGCTCGGCCACCACCTCGCGCAGCCTCTCGGCGGTGCGGCCCTCCACTGTCGCCAGCATGGAGCTCAGGCGCATGCCGGCCCCGAACACACGCTGAATCACGAGGTCGTGCAGGTCGCGGGCGATGCGGTCACGCTCCTCGGCCACATGCAGGGCCCGCAACTGCCGCTCGGCCTGCCTGACCTTGATCAGGTTGTCCGCCCGGGCCCGGAGCTCGGGCTGGAAGAAGGGCTTGAGGAGGTAGTCGTCGGCCCCATCGCGCAGCACGTCGATGCGCGCCGTGGAGTCGTTGCGTGCCGTGAGAATCAGGATCGGCGTCGTATCGAGGCGCGGTTCGGCCCGCACCGCCCGGACCAGTTCGTCCCCGCTCATCTCGGGCATCATGAAGTCGCAGACGATGAGGTCGGGCTGCAGAGCCCGGGCCAGCGCGAATCCTTCCTTGCCGTTCAACGCCGCTCGCACACGGAACGAACCGCCGAGGGCGTCGCAGACGAAGTGGTTCATGTCCGGGTTGTCCTCGACGACGAGCACCAGCGGTACCTCGTCGCCGGGGTCGGCACCGGGCGGGACTGCGGCCACAGCGGCCGAAGGATCCGGCGACATCCCGCGTCCGTCCTCCAGCGCTGCGGCTGGTCCTTCCACGGGAAGGGGGCTCCCGAAGTGCACGGCGCCACCGGGCATGTGCTCTCTCCACCATCCGACCCGCCGCCGTACACGCACTGCGGGGCTAAGCCCGGCAGCTCCGGCCCGCCCTCATGGGAACGGATAGGCCCCTCAGCTCTTGCGTAGCCCTCGGAACGGGTCGTCCCGACCCGGGAGCTCCACCCGGCGAGTGGTCGTGACGGCCTCGAGCAGGCGCCGGTCGTGGGAGACGAGCAGGAGCGTCCCGCCGTACTCACGCAGGGCCGACTCGAGCTGTTCGATGGCCGGGAGATCGAGATGGTTCGTCGGCTCGTCGAGGACGAGGAGATTGACCCCCAGGGCGGCAAAGGCGGCCAGCTCGGCCCGGGTCCGTTCGCCCGGGGAGAGGGTCGACGCGGAGCGGAGCACCGCGTCGGCATCGAGACCGAACTTGGCCAGCTGGGATCGAGCCTGGTCGTTCGGAAGGCCCGTTGCAGCCGTGAAGGCATCGACCAGATTGGGGCCGGTGCCGAGGATGCGCCGGTCCTGGGCGAGCTCGCCCACCACGACGCTGGGACCCATGCGCCGCGTCCCGGCGGCCAGCGGCAGGCGCCCCAGCACGGCCTCGACGAGGGTGGTCTTGCCCGATCCGTTGGGCCCGACGAGCGCCACCCGCTCGGCCCAGGCGATGTCCAAGGTCAGCGGGCCGAGGGTGAAGGCGCCCCGCTCCATCACAGCGTCCTCCAGCCGCACGACGACGTCGCCCGACCGCGCCGCCTCGCTGATGGCGAAGCGCAGATCCCAGCCGTCCCACGGTTTCTCGACGGCCTCCAATGTGTCCAACGCGCGCTCGGTCCTGCGGGCGCGGCCGGCCAAGCTCTCCGTGCGGTTGATCCTGAAGTCGCGTTGTGCTTTGTCGTTGTCGCGGGGACGCTTCTTCTCTCGCGCCACCCCGCTGCTCGCCCACTGGCGCTCGCGCTGCGCGCGACGGCGGAGTTCGGCGCGTTGTGACTCGTACACGGCGTAGTCGTCGAGGGCGTGCGCGTGATCGGCGGCCCGCTCGCTCTGGTATGCCGTCCACCCGCCTCCGTAGACGCTCCCGCTCCGGGAGTGCTCGTCGAGTTCGAGGACCTCGGTGACGGTCCGCTCGAGGAAAGCCCGGTCGTGGGAGACGATGACCATGCCCCCGGTCCGACGGGTCACGATGTCCTCCAGCCGGGACAGGCCGTCGAAGTCGAGGTCGTTCGTGGGCTCGTCGAGGAGGGTGATGTCGAAGCGGGCGAGCAGGATGGCGGCGAGGGCCACCTTGGCCTCCTGCCCGCCCGACAGTGTCGCCACCGGCTGCGCCGCAATGTCCGGCGGGAGCGCCACCTGCGCGCAGGCGCTGACGAGGCGGGCCTCGAAGTCCCCGGCCGAAACCGATTCGTAGCGCTCGAGTGCGACGGCATAGCGCTCGTCGGCCCCCGATCCTCCGGCGGCCAGGCCGGAGGCCGCCGCCGCCAGCTCCGCCTCGACGCCGGCTACCCCGGTAAGCCGGGTCAGAGATGCCTCGACCGTCTCGTCGCCGGCCGCGGCGCGCGCGTGTTCCTGGCTGAGGTAGCCGACGGTGGCCGCGGGTGGATCCACCCGGACCTCCCCGGCGGTCGGGACCAACAGTCCGGCCAGGATCTGCAGGAGTGTGGACTTGCCGACCCCGTTCGGGCCGACGACGCCCAGGCACGTGGCGGGCCCCACGGAGAGCGACACGTCGTCGAGCACGGTGTGCCCGCCGCGCTCGTGGTGCAGGCGGCGGGCGACGAGTGTCGCCAGTGGTGCGGCGGCGGGAGGGGGCATGAGAGCTCCGGAAGAACGAGATGACGGGACGACGGCGGGTGGAACCGGTCGCAGCGTGGTGCGACCGTCGGACGCGTCGGGCTCTACCGCACGGGAGACAGTGTATCGCCGGGGAAGCAGGTCGGATGGACTCGCCTCGGCTGCCACAATGTCCCCGGTGGTGGGTCTGCATTCGACGCGGTCACGCCTGGTGGCCGTCGGTGTGCTCGTCGTGGTGCTCGCGTTCGTCGCATTGACAGTGCGCCTCTTCGTCTTCCCCGACGTCAACGCACCCGAGCGTTCGAATGCGATCGTGGTCCTGGGCGGGAACGGCGCGGGACCGTTCGATGAGGGGGTGGCGCTCGCCCGGCAGCACTTCGCGCCGAACCTGGTGCTGTCGCTGGTCCCCGGCTATTCCTGTCGCCACCTCACCTCGCTTCCGGAGGTTCCGACCGTCGCACCTGCTGTGCTTCCGCGCCGACCCGCTGACGACGCAGGGCGAGGGTCGGGCCATCGCTCATCTCGCGGCCGTCCACCACTGGCACCGGGTCATCGTGGTGATGCCGACGACGCAGGCCACCCGGGCGCGGTTGCGCGTCGGACGCTGCTACCCGGGACAGGTGCTCGAGGTCGCGGTGACACCTCCGGGGTTCTGGGCCTGGGTGCGCGGCATCGCGTACGAGTGGCCCGCGCTGATGAAGGCGCTCGTCCTGCAGCCGACCTGCTGAGCGAAGCGACGGGATCGCAACCGTCCGGCGACGTCACCATGTCGGGGCGCGTTGTACCGTGCACACAGGGATACCGGTGGGGGACCGGTGCGAGGGGGGAGCAGTGCAGGCGAGCGCCCAGGTCGTCGAGACCATCGATGGACCGACGACCGGCGCCGACCCTGTCCGAGAGGGGCCCGGGCCCGGCGTCACCCCGCGTCGCCGTCTTTCGCTCGGGTCGATCGAGGTCATCGGCATCGTCATCGGGATTGCCCTCGTCGCCGCGGTGGCGCGCGCCCACAGCCTGTCCAACGACGAGCTCTGGTCGCTGGCGGCCGGCCAATGGATGCTGGCGCACCACGCCTTCATGGGCCTCGACCCCTTCAGTTATACGGAGACCCACCGCCGTTGGGTGACCGACGAGTGGGGGTCTGAGATCGCGCTGGCCGCTTCGTTCCGGGCCTTCGGGAACGCGGCCTACAGCATCTACGCCATCGTGCTCGGCGGTCTGTGCCTGGTGGCCAGTGCGGCCTACGCCCGGGCGCTCGGGGCCCGGGGCGGGCGGATCGTCGCCATCGTGATCCTCCTTGCGGTCGGCATCGCCGGGATCGTGGCCGGTGACCGGGGCCTCGACTTCTCCTTGGTGTGGCTCCCATTGGAACTTCTGATCCTGACCAAGGCGCGGGCCAATCCGCGCTGGCTCCTCCTCCTGCCGGTTCTCTGCCTCCTCTGGGTGAACACCCACGGGTCGATCCTGCTCGGCCTCTTCGTGCTCGGGGTCGAGCTCGGTTGGTCGCTGATCCCCGAGCGCGTCGTGCACAGGGTCGGGGGCGTGAACCAGTCGCCCTTCACCGGGTGCCTCGCGCTGGCGCTGCTCGGGAGCGTGGTCGCGTCGTGCATCACGCCCTACGGGCCGGGCCTCCTGGCCTACGACTTCGCCGTGTCGCGCAACGGCCAGATCGCGCAGTACATCAGCGAGTGGAACTCGCCCAACTTCCACTCCGTCATGACGCTGCTCGTCTACTGCGTCCCGCTGGCCGTCCTGGTCGCCTGCATCTGGAGGCGACGGATCCCCCTCCTGGAGGGCTCGGTGGGTCTCGTCCTCTTCGTGGAGGCGCTGCAGACGCAGCGACTCGCGGTGTACCTCCTGATCGTCGGCGCCGGCCTGGCCGCCACCCTGCCGGCCCGGGCACCCTGGGGGACGACGGCCCGGCGGTGGACCGGCGGCGGGTTGACGGCGCTGGCCATCGTGATCCTGGCCATCCCGGCGGTCCCCGCCGGATCGGTGGCGTCGAACCAGCCGGTCCAGGCCTTCGACTACCTCAGTGCGCACACGGGCCGGATCTTCACGGAGTACACCTGGGGCGACTACTCGATAGCCCGCCACCGGTCCACCTTCGTCGACGGGCGCACGGACCTCTTCGAGGGGCGCGTCCTGACCGAGTTCATGGCAGTGTCGAACTTGACCATGAACCCCGACACAGCGCTGTCCGCGTACCACGTCTCCTACGTGGTCTGGGCCCCTGACACCGCGCTGGCGCTCTACCTCGCCCACGACCACCGCTGGCACGTGGTCGACCGGTCGTCCGTCGCCCTGGTCTTCGCGCGCCGCTGACGCCCGGCGCCGTCGGTTACCGCTGGTGCCGTGTTGTCAGCCGAGCGTGGCCTCCAGTCCGCGCAGATCGCCGTCCTCGTCGCACCACGTCCCGACCGCGGCGTACCCGAGGCGCTCGAGCAGTGGGCACAGCAGGTCGGCCTGGTCCCCGCCCAGCTCGAGCAGCAGGTTCCCGCCCCGGCGCAGGAAGCCCGCTGCGGCCACGACCACCCGCTGCAGGATGTCGGTGCCGTCCGGGCCACCGTCGTAATGGGACGCGTCCTCGAAATCGAGCGTGTCGCGGGGGAGCAGGCGCAAAGCGACAGAGGGGACGTAGGGCACCACTGACACGACCACGTCGGTCGCCCCCCGGAACGACGTCGGCACGGGGCCGAAGAGGTCGCCCCGATACGCCTCGACCCCGTTGGCCCGGGCGCAGGCGACGGCACGGGCATCGGAGTCCGTCGCCACGATCCGCGCTGCCGGCCGGGTCGCCTGCAGCGCGGCGGCCACCGCGCCCGTGCCCGTGCAGAGGTCGATGGCCGCGCCGCCGGCCGGAAGGTGCGCCCCGGCACGCCGGGCCAGCTCGACGCTCTGCCAGCGGGGAACATAGACCCCGGGGTGGACGAACACGGTTTGCTCGCCGAACGCAGCGCGGCCCGTGATCCAGGCCAGCGGCTCGCCGGCCAGGCGTCGCTGGGCCAGGGCGGAGAGCAACGCTTGGTCCCCGCCGGCGCAGGCGGCGAGCTCGCGCGCTTCCTCCTCCGGAGCCACGCATCCGGCCAAGGACAGCTGCACCGCCAGATCCGCCACGAGCTCGTCGGGGTCCGCCGTCAGTCGATCATCGCTCCGGCGACCGGGGGACCGCTGCCGGCATCGTCGCCACCGGTCGCGTCGTCCGTGCGGTCCGCGCCCTCCGTGCCGGCCGCGCCGTCTCCGGCCTGGGAAGGGACGGCGGTGGCGGCGTGATTGGGCAGGAACAGCGTCGGGACGAAGGCGATCAGGATGGCGAAGACCGACCACCAGAAGGTGTGCGCGAAGGCCGCCGCCACGTCGTTGGCGACCGGGGGCGGGAGCTTGACCGTGGCCGAGATGACGCCCGCGCTGCCGCCCGCCTTGGTGGCCAGCGGGCCGAGGTTGTCCACGATCTGGCGCTCCAGCACCACGGCGAACAGCGCGGTGGCCACTGAGCCCCCGATCTGACGGACGATGTTCATGGTCGTGCTGGCCTTGGGGATCTCGGCATGGCTCAGGTTGAAATAGGCCGCCGCCGTGATGGGCATCATCGTGAGGCCGAGTCCCAGGCCGCGCACGAAGAGTGTGGTGGCCAGGAGTACCTCGCTCGTCGAGGCCGTGACGAACGCGAAGGGGATGGTGGCAACCGCCATGAGCAAGATTCCGAACGGGACGATGCGTCGCGGCCCGACCCGGTCGGTCATGCTCCCGGCCCAGCGCATGATGCACGCCGCGCCGATGCCCTGGGGCGCCATCAGGAGCCCGGCCACCCAGGCCTCTTGGCCCCGCGCGATCTGATAGTAGAGCGGCAGCAGGAACATGGAGCCGAACAGCGTGGCCCCCAGCACGAAGATGCAGATGTTGGCGATGGTGAAGTTGCGATCCCGGAAGAGGTGCAGTTCCAGGAGCGGGTTCTTGATGTGCAGCGCGTGCAGAATGAAGCCGGTCATCAACGCGATGCCGAGGACGAAGCTGACGAGGACCGAGGTGCTGGTGAAGCTGCCCGTCGTGCCCACCTCCGCCAGGGCGAAGACGAGGGCGGCCAGGCCGGGGGAGAGCAGGCAGAATCCGAGGGTGTCGAAGGCGGAGCCGAACCGCTCGTCGGTGTCCCACTTGGGCAGCCAGCGGCTGGACAACATGAGAGTGACGATCCCGATGGGCACGTTGATGTAGAAGATCCAACGCCAGCTCGTGTTCGACACGATGAGACCGCCGATGACCGGCCCGAGGATCGGCCCGAGCACCATGGGCACCCCGATGATGCTCATGACGCGGCCCATGCGCTGGGGACCCGCGGCGCGGGCCAGGATGGACTGGCCGACGGGGAGCAGCATGCCCCCGCCGACGCCCTGGAGGATCCGGAAGGCGATGAGGGAATTGGCCGACCAGGCCAGGCCACACAGGCTCGAGCCGACGACGAAGAGCGTGAGCGAGGTCATCCAGACCAACTTCGCCCCGAAGCGGTCCACGGCCCACCCGGAGACGGGGATGACAGTGGCCAGGGCCAGCAGGTAGCCGGTCGACACCCACTGGATGGTGGTGACTGAGACGTGGAAGTCCCGGCCCAGTGTGGCCAGCGCGACGGCCACGATCGTCGTGTCGAGAATCGACATGATCATGCCCAGGACGACGACGCTGGACGTGCGCCGGAGCTCGGGCGTCAGGGTGAAGGAGGTGGCTTGGGTGGTGGCCATGGGGATTAGTTCATAATACTCAAAGATCAGGAGTTGTCAAAGAGTTTCCCCGGTGGGACAATCGGTCCATGGGAGTGGCCGAGGACGCCTTCGAGCGCCTGCGCAGCGTCGCCTTCGATGGCGAGCACGTGGAGCGCATGGCTGCGCTCGGCACCCGGCTGAAGCTGTCGCCCGGGGTCATCAAGACCCTCATGCGCCTCTCCAAGCACGACGGCGTCTCCATGGGCGAGATGGCCCGGGGCATCGGCGTCGACCCGTCCTACATCACCGCGCTGGTCGACGACCTCGACGAGAGAGGGCTGGCCCGCCGTGAGCCTGACCCGGCCGACCGGCGGGTCAAGATCATCGTCCTCACGGACGCCGGCCGTGCCGTGGCCGACGACATCGACCGCGTGCTCTCCGTACCCCCCTCGGCCTTTTCGGCGCTGTCGCAGGCGGAGCTGCGCCAGTTGCGGGACCTCCTCGAAAAGGTGCTGGTGGCATCGGATCGGTCCGCGGCCGGTAGCGAAGCGCCCGACGCCAAGGTGGACGCGACCGTTTCGTCGTAGCCGGCCTGCGCGGCGCGGGTCGTGCGCTCCGATAGCGTCGGGCGCGTGGTGGGAACGGTCCGAGGCGTGAGCGGGCGTTGCGCCACCCGGAATGCATCGGGGGAACCGTGGCGGCAGTGACCGTGGAGCACCTGTCCAAGAGCTACGGCGATACCCTGGCGGTGCGCGACGTGAGCTTCGAAGTGGAGAAGGGCGAGGTCTTCGCACTGCTCGGGCCGAACGGCGCCGGCAAGACCACCACGGTCGAGATCCTCGAAGGCTTTCGCGACCGGAGCGGCGGCGCGGTGCAGACCCTGGGTGTCGACCCCGCAGACCGCAGCACGCAGCGTTGGCTGCGTACGCGCATCGGAGTGGTCCTGCAGGAGCTCGCCATCGAGCCGTACTACTCGGTGCGCCAGGTCTTGACACGCAACGCGGGCTACTACCCGAACCCGCGGCCCATCGACGAGGTGATCGACATCATCGGTCTGCGCGAGAAATCGGACGAGCGGATAAAGAAACTGTCGGGTGGCCAGCAACGCCGCCTCGATGTGGGTCTCGGGATCATCGGCAACCCGGACCTGTTGTTCCTCGACGAGCCGACGACGGGCCTCGACCCGGCCGGTCGTCGCGATACCTGGGACCTCATCAAGCGGTTGTCCGCCGGCGGGACGACCGTCATGCTCACGACCCACTACATGGACGAGGTGGAGGCACTGGCCCACCGGGTGGCCGTCCTGTTCGGCCAGGAGATCGTGGCCAGCGGCACGCCTTCGTCCATTGGGGGACGCGATCAGGGCGCGGTGACCATTCGCTTCCGGCTGCCCGAGGGCGTGGCCTTGGCCGACTTACCGCTGCCGGCCGAACCGGCCACTGACGGCGAGGTGGTCATCCATACTGAGGACGAGCTGCGCGTGCTGCACGAGCTGACCGGTTGGGCCTTGGCGGGAGGTCACGCGTTGCCAGGGCTGTCGGTCCTGCGTGTCTCGCTGGAGGACATCTACCTCGGACTGACGAGGTCGGACGCATGAGCGCCACCGTGCCCGGGGGCCGCCTCGACGCGGCCGACGTTCCGGAGAAGGGGTCCTTCCGCGGGCTGAGCGACCTGCCGCTAGTGGCCCGCCAGGTCCGTTTCGAGCAGTTGTCGTTCTGGCTCAACCCGATAGGGGCGCTCATGACGATCGCCTTCTCGGTCGTCTTCCTGATCCTGCTGGGCGCCACCGCGGGCACCTCGACGGTGAGCTCCTACGGTCACATCAAGCTCATCGACTACTACGTGGCGGGCTTCTGCGCCTATGGCGTCATGGCCGCCTGCTTCACCATTCTCGCCATCACGCTCGTCAACCGACGCGAGGTGGGGCTGCTGAAGCGGCTGCGGCTGACGCCGCTGCCCACATGGATGGCGATGTCCGCCGTCCTGCTGAATGCGATGATCGTCGCCGCGCTCGGTGTCATTTTGCTCCTGGTGGTCGGCCGGCTGGGCTACGGCGTGCACGGACCGGCGCACTGGCTGCCGTTCATCGTGACACTCGTCGTGGCGATGCTCTGCTACAGCGCGCTGGGGGTCGGGGTCAGCACCCTCGTCCCAAATGCCGACGCGGCGGGCCCCATGGTGAGTCTCACCTTCTTCATCCTGGTCGCGCTGTCCGGTCTCTGGTTCCCCATCGCGCCGGGCTCGGGCCTCGCCACCTTCGCCGACTACTTTCCCATCCGCCACCTCATTGATGCGTTGGTCGGCTCGTTCGCCGGGCAGCCGGGAACGCCGCTGTGGCCCTGGCACGACCTCGGTGTGATGGCCATCTGGGGTGTGGTGGGTGCCTTCGTTGGATTGCGACGCTGGAGCTGGTCGCCGAAGCGAGGCTGAGCGGGGCCTCGGCGCGGCCACACGTGCGACGTCAGCCGGTCGGCCTCAACAGGTGAGGCCCCCGTCCACGACCACCACCTGACCGGTGAGGAAGGTGTTGGCGGGGTCGGTCAGGAACAGCACGGCGCGCGCCACGTCGCCGGGCTCCCCGAGCCGCCCCAGCGGTGTCCGACGGGCGATCTGGTCGAGCTGGCCCGCGTCGAGCCCGTGGCTCATCTCGGTGCGCAGGTACCCCGGCGCCACGCTGTTGACCGTGATGCCGCGCGAGCCGAGCTCGCGCGCCAGGGCACGGGTCAATCCGTCGAGCGCTGCCTTGGTCGCCCCGTAGACGGCCAGCCCGCGGTAGCCCGACAACCCGACCACCGAGGAGATGTTGACGATGGCGCCGGCGCGTCGGGCCAGCATGACCCGGCTGGCCGCCCGCGTGACGTAGACGGTGCCCTTGAGGTTCAGATCGATCACCTGGTCGAGCGCCTCGTCGCCGAACAACCCGATCACGCCCTCGCGGGCGACGCCGGCGTTGTTCACCAGGACGTCCAACCGGCCCCAGCGCGCCGCCGCCTCCCTGACGAGCCGCTCCGCGTCGGCCGGGTCCGAGAGGTCGGCCGTGCTGAAGTGAAAGCGCTCCTTGAGCTCGGGGTCGTCCTCCCAGGTCCCGACGACGTCCGTCGTCGTGCGGGCGCAGGTCTCGACGACGTAGCCGGCGTCGAGGAAGGCCTGCACAAGGCCCGCCCCCAGGCCCCGGCTGCCACCGGTTACGAGCGCGACGCGCGGCATGGTGTCGCTCATTCCTGTGTCCCCCTCACCGTCTTCCCGCCCCGGGTCTCGAGCTCGGCGACGACGTTGACGCTGCGCGGCTGCCAGGCGCGCGGCAGGTCGGCCACCGCTTCTTTCACGGCGCGCCGGATCTCGGCGGCGTCCGCCGTCGCGACTCCACCCACCGGCACGATGTCGACGGCGACGATGGAGCCGGTCAACTTGCTGGGGCGCCCGAAGACCCGTGCGGCCTCGACGGCGGCCAGCGCGAGGATCCGCTCTTCGACGGGAAGGGGGTGGACCTTGACCCCGCCGACGTTGATGATCTCCGACTGTCGGCCCCGGAACAGGACGCGGGTGCCGACGATCTCGACGAGGTCGCCGGTCGGCCGCCACGCGGTCGGACTGAGGACGGCGCCGTCACCCGCGCCGTCCAGCTCGTCCGCGTAGCCGAGCATGCCGGCTTCGGCCCGCACCCAGAGCTCGCCGTTCTCGGCGCGCAGGTTGGATGTCGGGTTCGACGAGCTCCAGAGCGACCTGATGGAAATCCCGGGCAGGCCGTCCGTCACCGACGTGATGGAGCCGAATTCGGTCGAGGCGTACACCTGCGAGACCCGGGCGAGGGGAAAGGTCGTGCCGAGCTCGTCGAGGAGGTCGGCGGGGCTGGCCTCGCCACCGAGCGTGACCTGTTCCAGGCTGGGGAGTCGTACCCCGCGGCTGCGGGCCTCGGCGAGGAGGAAGCGCCAGAAGGTCGGCGTCGCGCTGACGCAGGTGACGTCGTCGGAGAGCAGCGCGTCGAGGCCGTCCTTGGGCTGGCGTGGAAAGGGCGCCACCAGCGTGGCCCGGCTGGCCACGACGTGCAGGAGCACCTGGATGCCGGCGAACTGGTGCGGGCCGTAGGCGAGCAGCCAGCGCTGGGTGGGCGCGGGCTCGACCTTGGCCACCGTCTGCGTGAGCAACCGCCAGTCGTGCCGAGCGGCCTTGGGCGCGCCCGTGGTGCCAGTGGTGCGGATGACGAGCGGTTGCGGGCAGTCGGATGATCGGACGTCGGTCCCATCGGGTGTGTCGGCGAGCAGCTCGTCCGGACGGACCACCTCGAGCGGGCCGTCCCGGAAGTCGTCGCGCCGGGTCACGATGACGGTGTGCCCGAGCGTGTCGGCCTCGTGGACCAGGGTCTGCGCGTCGGTGTCCGGCTGGTACTGGCATGGTTCCGCCCCGGCCAGCGCCGCGCCCGCGAGCAACCGCAGGACCCACGCCGCGTCAGGTTCCGCCACGGCGAAGCGGGTCACGTCGCGGCGCTGCAAGGCTGTCGCCACGCGTCGGGCGTCATCCAGCAGCTCGCCGTAGGACGACGCACCCTCCGGCGTCACGACCGCCGGTCGTTCGGCCCCGCCGTCCCCGTCGGCGGCGGCCTCGAGCAGAGAGATCATTCGGTCCGGACTGCCGCGTAGAAGGCCACGACATCGCCGACCGTCTCGGGCAGGTCACCACCGGCCGAGAAGGGATCGGACCCGAACTCGTCCTCCAACATGGCGGAGAGCTCCGCCGCTTCGAGGGAGTCGAGACCGAGTCCGTCGCCCCACAGGCCTGTGTCGTCGGTCCAGCCCTCGGCGCCCTTGTCGATGCGCCCGAGGAAGTCGCTGATGACGGCCTGCGCCGTGTCCTGTTGTGTCCCTGTCTTTGCTTCCACTGTTCCCCTTCCTTTCGAACGGTTGTCGTCGGGTGTCACGGGCCCTTGACGCCGGCGAGGATCCCGTAGCCGAGGGTCTCGTCCTTCCAGAAGCCCTCGAGGACATGCGTCGACTCCACGAAGTCGCGGATGCCCGCGTCGCCGATCAGGTTGCGCAGGGAGTCCTCGTGGCCGTCGACGTTGGCCCGCCAGGCGGCGAACGTGGGCAAGGTCGGCAGGCTGATGTCCGTGGCATCGGTGATCGTCATGCCGAGCGCGTTCAGGGCCGATGTGTATGTGGTGAGGGGTTCCATGTGGGCATCGCCGAAGGCCCGCCGGAGGAGGGCGAAGTCCTGGCGACGCGAGCGCACCTCAAGGAACGGGATCTCGCGCTTCCGGATGAGGTCGCACAGCACGAGTCGTCCCCCTGGGGAGAGGACGCGGACGCACTCGCGGAGCAGTGCCGGCTTGTCACGCATCAGGTGGGACGACTCCAGCACCCACACGACATCGAAGCTGCTCGCACCGAGACCGTTGTCGGTCCCGTCGCGCTGCTCGAACGCGGCGCCGGACAGGCCGCGCGTGTCGGCCAACGCCCGGGCCGCCGCCACCCCGCTCGCGCTCGTCGTGATGCCCAGTACCGACACGCCCAAGTCGGCGACGAGGTCGCACGCCTGGCGGCCGGTCCCGCACCCGACGTCGAGCACCCGCGCCTCGGTCCCGACTGCGGCGCGGTCGAGCATGGAGCGGGTGAGCGCGTCGGTGGCCCGCTCCAGCGGCGTGTCGGCGGACTCGAAGAACCCGTAATGGAATTCTTCTCCCATGATGAGTTGCCAGGCGCGGTGCACACGGTCGTAGTGCGCCGCAGGCGCGTACATGTCGATGCTCTCAGTGCCCATCACCCGTTCCTCCGTCCCTAGCGACGGCGTTACACGGCCCTGCCGGGGCATGCGTCGGCCGTCACGGGCTGTGGATAGAGTTGCCGTCTCCACCTTCTACAAACGGACCAACGGGGTGATGCTTGCGGCTCGTCTTGGCATTTGGCATGCTCGTCCTGCCGTCCCGAATCAAGGGCTACCTGGGACGACGGCTCCTCGGATGGGAGATCGACCCGACCGCGTACATCGGGCACAGCATCATCCTTGTGCGCCATTTGTCGATGGGCCCGGAGGCGAGCATCGGCCCGCTGAACGTGATCAGGGACCTCGACGAGCTCCGCATGGCAGCGGGCGCCAGCATCGCGGCCCGGAACTGGATCACCGGGTTCCCCCGTTCGCCGGATCCGGCCACCGACCCTTTCCCGCACTCGCCGAACCGGCGTCCCTCGCTGATCATGGGCACGAGGGCGATGATCACCATGGCGCACGAGATCGATTGCGCCGATCGGGTCGAGATCGGCGACTACAGCTCGCTGGCCGGCTTCCGCTGCACCGTCCTCACGCACAGCCTGAACCTCGTGCGTGACCGTTTCGTCACCGGGACCGTCGAGATAGGCGCCCACGCGGCGGTCATGTCGGGCTCGACCTTGCTGAGCGGGACCAAGGTCCCGGCGCGTTCCATCGTGTCGGCCGGGTCGGTGGTCAACACGCCCCTCACCGAGGAGTTGACGTTCTACAGCGGGAACCCGGCCGAGGCGGTCCGCACCCTGCCCGGGACCCTCGAATTCTTCCACCGAGGTGAAGACGTTTTGGAGGTGGAGGCGTAGGACGCCCGCCCCGCGGCCGTTCCTCGTCCGTGACGGTTGACCGAACCACCGCAGAGGCGTCCCTCTATCTCGACCTGCTCAAACGAAGCCTGACCGGGTCCCTGGCCGAGGACAACGACAGCATCCTCGGGGGGGTGCGGACCGCCGGCTCGGCCTCGTGGAAGCGTCGGCTGGCCAACCTGGTGGGCGACTTGGCGGCCCGGTCCAACGTCGAGATCGTCTACAAGAAGCCCTACGACAAAGCGCAGCGCGAGATCGGCCGCGACTGGCCCTCGCGCGCCGAGTCGATGATCGGCCTGCGCCGCATGGACAACATCCAGCACTGCGTGCAGACCGTGCTCGACGAGGGGGTGGCCGGCGATCTGCTCGAGGCCGGCGTCTGGCGCGGCGGCGCGTGCATCTTCATGAAGGCCAACTTGGTGGCGAATGACGACACCGGCCGCAACGTGTGGGTGGCCGATTCCTTCCAGGGGCTCCCGGCACCCAACACGACGCTGTATCCCGCCGACAGTGGGGACGACCTGCACACGCGGGGCGGTCTCAGTGTGGGAGCCGATCAGGTGCGGCACAACTTCGAGCGGTACGGCCTGCTCGACGACAACGTGCGGTTCCTGGTGGGCTGGTTCAAGGACACCCTGCCCAGCGCGCCGATCGACGCCCTGGCGGTCATGCGGCTCGACGGTGACATGTACGAGTCGACGTGGCAGGCCATCGACGCGCTCTACCCCAAGCTCTCCCCGGGCGGCTTCTGCATCATCGACGACTTCGGGAGCCACCAGTCGCAGGCCGGCCAGGCGGTGCTCGACTACCGCCGGGCCCACGGGATCGACGAGGAGATCGTGGACATCGACGGGTTCGGCGCCTACTGGCGGAGGCGGTGGTAGGGCGCCCGGCCTAGCCCCAGCTCCCCGTCCCGCCAGCGAAGCGCTCCTGCAGCTTGCCGGCGAGCCGCGGAAAGCGCTTCTTTACGCGGTCGTACTCCTCGGGCAGCACGATCCGCACGCACTTGGCGCCCTCCTGCAACAACCCGCGGCCGATCGCCACCCGGGCGTTCCTCCGCCGCCAGCGCTCGTAGGCCGCGGCGTCTGACGGCTCGAACGGCGAGGGCAGCGGGGCGGTACTCGCCGTGCGCTCCCTCCCGTAGGCCCGGCGGAGCTGGCGTGAGATCGGCCTGCCCCGGCTGTCCTGCGCGTACGGGTAGGGCGGCGCCGGGGGGAGGCTCTCCTCGTACGCGGAGAGGACTGCGGCGTACTCCTTGCACAGCTGCAGCACGACGCTGTCGTCCTGCACCAGGTGTGCGTAGGAGTCGAGGGCCCGCAGTGAGAGCTTTTCCGGCGCACTCGAGTCGAAGGCGTGGAAATGGAACAGCCGCAGACGTTCGCCGGTCGAGGCGATCCGGTAGCCGTCGGCGTCGAGTGAGAGCGGCCGTTCCCACAGGTTGGCGACGCTGACGTTGTACCCGGCGTGCCGGAAGCTGGCCGCCTGGAAGTGCGAGCTCCCGATGTCCATCCACTTCTGATCGACGAACAGCCCGGCGAGCGGGTCGTAGAGGCATTCGGTGCTGAGGTGGGACCACCACCACTCGAGGGCCCGCAGCGCCCGGCGGTCGACGGCACAGAAGCCGAGATTGTTGACGCCCACCAGCAAGAGGTGGCCGTCGGAATGGTCGGCGCCCGCAGGCGGCGGCCCGAGGAAGTGGGGCGTGAGGAGGATCCCCTGCGCGGACGCCGCCAGCGCGCCCGGCAGCTCGGCCATCGGTGCGGTGACGTAGGTGTCGGGGTCGAGGTAGACGACCTGCTCGGCGTCTTCAAGCAGCCGCTGCAACAGGAGCGGCTTCACCGCCGTCGCCAGCTCCACCAGGTCGTACGACATGGCGAGCTCGCGCACGCTGCGCCGGGAGAGCCCGAGCGAGGCCGTGCTGAGGCAAGCGACACCGGGAGGCTCGGGCAGCCCCTCGTCCTCCGCCACGTCGATGAAGAGAATCCGCAGGATCGCCCCGTCCTCGTGACGCCGCAGGCTCTCAGCGAGGGCGAGCGCCTTGGGGAGATAGTTCGTCGACAGAATGGTGCAGTACAAGCGCGACGCGCTGTCCGAAGGCGTCCGGCGGTTCATACCCTGACAACGCTGGTAGCCCCCCTGGTCCTACGGCCCTTCCGGCCCCGCCGGGCGGGCGCTCCAACCCCCGGGTCGGCTAGAAGGGGGCGGTGAGCTCCGAGGAGTCCCGACCGACCCATTTCCGCCCCGCCACGTTCGCCGCCAGCGACGGGGAGCGGCCCGCCGTCATCACCGCCTCTGGCCAGGTGGTCACGTTCACCCAGCTCGAGGCGCGTTCGAGCCGGCTGGCCCAGGCCCTCTTCGGCCATGGGCTGCGTCCCGGCGACCACGTGGCGGTGCTCCTGCCCAACGACGACCGGACCCACGAGGTGGCGTTCGCCCTGCAACGGTCGGGTCTCTACTACACGATGGTCAACACGCATCTCGCCGCCGACGAGGCGGCGTACATCGTCGTGGACTGCGGCGCCCGCACGCTGATCACGTCGGAGAAGCTCGCACCCCTGGCGACGGAACTGGTCGAGCGCACGCCGGACGTGGAGCTGCGGCTCATGATCGGTCCCACCCCCGCGCCAGGACACGCCTCGTACGACGAGTTCGTCGCCGCGTTCCCGGCCGAGCCGCTCGCCGACGAGGTCGAGGGCTCCGCCATGTTGTACTCCTCGGGCACCACCGGCCATCCCAAGGGGATCCGCCGCGCGCTGAGCGGCCATCCCTTCGGCTCGGACGTGGTGCTCTCGGGCATGCTCGGCGGCATCATGGGCTTCCGCCCCGGCGACGTGTACCTCAGCCCGGCTCCGCTCTACCACTCCGCCCCGCTGGTGTGGTCCATGACGGCCCAGCGCATGGGCGGGACGGCCATCGTGATGGAGCACTTCGACCCCGAGCGCTGCCTGGCGCTCATCGAGGAGCACAAGGTCACACACGCCCAGTTCGTCCCGACCATGTTCGTGCGCATGCTCAAGCTCCCCGACGAGGTCCGAAACAGATACGACCTGTCGTCACTGCGCTCGGTGGTCCACGCCGCCGCGCCGTGCGCCCCCGAGGTCAAGCGCCGCATGATCGAATGGTTCGGGCCGGTGATCCACGAGTACTACTCGGGCACCGAGGGCATGGGCATGACCTGGATCACCGCCGCCGAGGCCCTGACGCATCCGGGCTCGGTGGGCAAGGCCATCTGGGGCGAGGTGCACGTGTGCGGCGACGACAGCGAGGACCTCCCGACCGGAGAGGACGGTGTGGTCTACTTCGGCGGCCGCACGGGGGCCGCCGCCTTCGAGTACAACCACGATCCGGAGAAGACCCGCCAGACCTTCAACGACAAGGGCTGGGCCACGCTGTGGGACGTCGGGCACGTCGACGACGACGGCTACCTCTACCTGACCGACCGCAAGCTCTTCATGATCGTGTCCGGCGGCGTGAACATCTACCCGCAGGAGATCGAGGACGTCCTCGTACTGCACCCGTCGGTGGCCGACGTGGCCGTCTTCGGCGTTCCCGACCCCGAAATGGGGGAGGAGGTCAAGGCCGTCGTCCAGCCCGCGCCCGGGGTGGTGCCCGGGCCGGAGCTCGAAGCCGAGATCATTGCCTTCTGCCGGGCCAAGCTGTCGCACTACAAGTGCCCGCGCACGGTCGAGTTCACCGACGAGTTGCCCCGGGGCGAGAACGGGAAGCTCTACAAGAAGGCCCTGCGCGAGGCCTACTGGGCCAGCTCGACCCCCAGCACCACCTGAACCTCGGGCGGCGTCCGCACGTCGGCGTACCAGGCCAAGCCGAGCGCCACGACCGCGCCGAACAGCAGCACGGTGGTGATGCCGACGGCCTCGACCACGGGCCCGATGAGGAGGTTCCCGATGCCGACGGTGCCGCCGAACCCCATCATCCACAAGGCCATGACGCGGCCGCGCACGTTCTCTTGGACCCGGGCCTGCAGCGTGGTGTTGAGCGAGGTGATGAAGGCGAAGTAGAAGGCGCCCGTGATGGCGACCAGGACGTCGGCCGGTACCGGGCTGCGCTGCAGGGCGAAGCCGCAGAGCGCCAGCGAATAGCCCACCAGGCAGACGCGCACGAGCAGCGGCTTGGACGTCCGGGCGAAGACCGTCCCGATGGAGATGGCGCCGGCCAGGGCGCCCGTGCCGAAGGAGGCGTACAGGATGCCGTAGTCGGCCGACTTCGAGAGGTCGATGCCCAGGTTGTGAGCGGCCACCACCGGCATCTGCCCGATGAAGGCCAGGGCCAGCAACGAGAAGAGGAACACGGTGATCAGGCAGCGGCCCACCACCCGGTCTTGGCGGGCCACCGTGATGCCGGCCGTCAGCTGCCGCCAGCGGCTGGCTCCCGCCGGCGCCTGGGGTACGGCGGGCAGCGTCACCAGCAGGAGCGCCGCCACCACGAAGAGGTAGGTGGCGGCGTTCCCGGCGAAGATCCAGGCCGGCCCGACCAGTGAGTACAGGAGGCCACCGATGACGGGCCCGATGACCCGCGACGCGTTCATCTGGGCCGAGTTGAGGGAGATGGCGCCCGGCAGGTCCTCCTTGCCCACCAGGCCGGGCAGGACGGCCGAGTAGGCCGGTCCGAACATGGCGCTGCCGGCGCCCACGCCCAGCACCATGACCACGAGCAGGACGTGGGAAGGGTGCGGGGAGGCGGCCACGAGGGCCACCCCCAGCGAGAACACCAGCTGCTCGACCGACAGGACGATCAGGAAGCGCTTGCGGTCGATCTTGTCCGCCAGCAGCCCGCCCACCATGGGCAGGACGAGGGTGGGGCCGAGCTGGGCGAAGATGATGACGCCGACGAATGTGGCCGAGTGCGTCAGGTCGTAGGCATAGGCACCGAGGACGACGTTCTGCATCCAGGTGCCGATGTTCGAGGCGAACGCACCCAGGAAGACGATGCGGAAGGTGCGGTGCGACAGGGCCGCCCGTGCGGTGCCGGTCCGGGCAGGGACGGGGCTGTCCCCGTCGACGACCGCATCCTCGATCTCCTCCAGGGAGATGGCGCCGTCGTCGTGCTCGGCACGATCGTCGGAGGCGGGCGGCACCGGCCCATGGTACGGGAGCCCCCTTCTCGCCCGTCTGGGGTCAGGGGCCGGCGGCGGAGCAGATGCTGCCGCAGGGCACGTCGAAGGCCGACACCGGCGCGACCGGGACGGTCAGTTCCGACGCCGCCCCGGAATTGCGTTGTACCTGGTAGATGCCCCCGATCAGGCCGGGGAGCTGGGCGAGCGAGGGGAGGAGGTGCGGCGTGTCGCCGGTTGTGATGGTGACCCGCAGCCGCCAGCCGGCGGGCAGCTCGGCCATGGTCGGGAAGATCGCGATGTCCTGCCGGGTGACCTGCCCGGGCACGATCGGCTGCGACGACGCCTGCGTCAAAGGGTGCACCGGCAGCAGGGTGGCTCCGGAGGACGTCGACCATGTCCGGCTGGCGTCCAGGGCACGTTGGTCGCCGTCGAGCGCGCCCGACGACAGCGGCACGCTGTCGCCCGACGGCGAGACGGCCTCGACCGTGGCGGCCAGCTCGGTATCGGTGCCAGTCGAGGTCGTATACAACGTCGCGTCGATCGGCCCGGCCACCACCTCGGGTGAGTCGACGGGCGCGGTGGTGTAGGTCAGTGCGCCGGGGCCGGTGCCCAGCGTGACGTCGTTGAGGTCGCAGGGGTCGCCCGTGTCGAGCGACTGGAACCCGAGGGCGAGCAGGCCGGCCCCCCACTGGTCCGTCTCGATGTCGCAGGGGCTCGTCGTGCCCGTCCAGGCGACCAGGTCGGCACCGGTCACCGCGGTGGGCGCCGCCGGCGAGAGGTCGCCGTCGTTGGGCGACACGGGATCGCTCCCGCTGCGGCCCGGGGCGAAGTAATACGAGATGGGATCGGCCTGGGGCAGCGGCCACTGCGCCGCCTCCACCCACGAGCCCCCCGAGTTCTGGATGTCGAGATGCAGCGGTGTCGTCGTCGTGGCCAGCGGCGTGTGCTCGCCCAGCAGCCACGTGTCGAACCACTCGAGTTCCAGCGCCGAGATGTTGACGCCCGTCCCCGTGGTCACGTGCTGCCAGGGCCCCATCATCAGCTGGTAGCGCGGCGTCACCGCCTGGTCGGGCGTCATGGCCGCGTACTGCGACCGGCCGTCGAAGAGGTTCTGCAGGCCGACGTAGTTGAGCGGCTCGCCCTGTTCGAAGAGGTCGTTCCAGCCGCCGACCAGGAAGGCGGGGATGTCGTCCTTGACCACGTCGGCCAGGTCCTCGGCCGGGCTGCGGGCCGCCCAGTAGCTCTGGTCGAACGCGTCGTCGCCCTGCCCGGTCTCCACGTCGAGGACGAGCTTGAGGAACGACACGAGGACCTTGCTGTGCGCGGCCTCGGTCGGCGCCAGGTTGGCCAGCCCGCTGGCCAGCACCGAGCTGTCACCGCTCTCGGCCGCCTCCACCAGTGGCTGCAGCGCGGGGTTGGAGAGGTTCAGCCCGGACAGCAGTGCGATGTACGTGGCGGCGAACTCGGTATCGGGGATACCGCCCTGGGTCACCGTGTCGGCGTACAGGTCGTTGCCCGAGATGATGGGGAACATCGCCTTGATCGGTGAGTCCGCGCCGGCCGCGGCGACCGTCTGGAACTGGTTGATGCCCATGTAGGACTCGCCGAAGAGGCCGACCTCGCCGTTGGACTGGGGCAGGTGCGCCGCCCAGCGCGCCAGCGTGACGCCGTCGGTCGACTGCACGGGGTCGAACAGGTCGAAGGTGCCGCCCGAGTCCCCGGTGCCACGCACGTCGGCGATGACCACGATGTAGCCCCGGTCGACGAGATACTCGACGTTCGTGTTGGCGATGGCGGACGCGTCGACGATGAACGCCTTGCCGTACGGCGTCTGCTGCAACAACACGGGGAAGAGCCCGTTGGCCGGCGTGCTCGTGCCCGCCGTCGTCGGGAAGTACACGTCGGCCCGCAGCACGGTGCCGTCCGACATGGTGACCGGCAGGTCGCGCAACGACCCGGTGCCGTACGTCGCCGGCTGCGGCGACCAGCCGTTGGCGTCGGCCTCTTTGGCCCCTGCGACGGTGTCCGCCGCCGCGGCGCTGCTCGCCCCGAGGTTCTGCCCTGACTTGGTGGCGGGGGCCGGGCCGCTTCCGCCCGGCACGTACGGTGCCAACGCGAAGGCAGAGAGGGTGATGACCAGTGCCAGCCCGCCCATCACCAGGCGCCACGGCACTGTGCCCTTCCAGCAGCCCAGGTATCTGCGTAGCTCTGCCATCCCCCCGGACCTCCGTCCCCGCCTCGTCAAAGGGAGAACGGCTGTTGGCCTGCGTACCTGCGGTCAGTCCGTCCGGGGCGGTGCGAGGGCGTTCACCAGCAGGGCCACGCCGATCCCGAGGATGAGGCCGAAGATCAGGGCCAGCACCGTCCACTCGACCGTCTTGGGCGAGACCGGCTTGCTCGGGACTGTCGCCGACGAGATGACCTGCCCCGCCTCGGTCGTCACCCCCTGCGACGCGTAGAACTGATAGTTCTGCAGCTGGTTCTGCAACGTCGTGAGCTCGCTCTGCAGGTCGCCGAGCTGCGTCTCGTCCGGGGTGACGTTGGTCGTCGCCGGTGCGGAGCGGATCTGGGAGTTCAGGTTGGCGATGGCGAGCTGCAGGGTGTCGATCTTGTTCTGCACCTGCGCCTGTGCCGAGGTGAAGGTGTCGGTGGTCTGCTTCTGCTCGAACGCGATGTAGGCGTTGGCGTAGGCGTTGGCCGCAGCTGCCGCGGCCTGCGGGTCCTTCGAGCGGACCGATATCTGCACCACGTCGGTCGTGCCGACCTGGACCGCGGTGGCCGAGGGAGCGCCCGGAAGCTTGTCGGCCACGAGCTTGGCCACGGCGGAGCTCTCGATGACCTCGATGCCGTCGGGCACGTCCGGGATCGGCGCGATGCCGGCGGGCGAGTTGGCCTCCACCAGTGTCTGGGAGATCGGAGGCTCCAGCAGGACCGATGCCGTCGCCACGTAGGTGGGCTTGATCAGCACGCAGTAGGCCAGGGTCGCTCCCACGCAGATGGCGGCGACCACCAGGATGGTGACCCTCTTGCGCCACAGGAGCAGGGCGTACTCGCGCAGCCCGGAAGCCTCGGTGCCCGTCGGGGCCGGGCTCCTGTAAGCCCGCAACCCAGGTTGCTCAACCTCGAGAGGATCACTCATCGGTTGCGGAACGTGGGGCAGCGGCACTTCTTGCTCCCATTCGTCCAATCGGTTGAGGCAATCGTCGTGCCGTAGGCAATGGAGGCGGCTGCAGTTTCCGTTGCGTGGGGACGACGGTGAAGGAAGACCTCTTCGTGGTCGTGGCGCGCCGGCTCGTCTACGTCGGCCTGGTGCTCCTGCCTTTGTTGCACTACCGGGTCGGCAACGCCTTCGACCTGAGCGACCTGTGCTTCCTGGTCGCCGCCGTGTGCATGATCCTGACCCGGCGTCCACCGAAGAAGGCGCCGCCGGCACCCGCGTGGTACCTCGGCTCCTTCGTCTTCGTCCTGGCCGGCGTTGTGGCGTCGTCCCAGGCCGTGTCGAAGGGGGCGTCGCTGCAGGTCGTGGCCAACGCCATCTTCGTGTTCTTCGTGCTGCAGTGGATGCTGCGCCAGCTCCTCGACAGCACGGCCCGCATCCGGGCCGGCATGGTGGCCTTCATCCTCGGGTCCTCGGTCTCGGCCTTCGTGGCCTTCCTGCAGACGGAGTTCCACGTCTTGGGGTACAGCCATCAGGCCAGCCTCGAGGGCTCGCGCGCCGTGGGACTGAGCAACCAGCCCAACATCGCCGCCGTGGCCTTCGCCCTGGCCCTGGTCTTCGCCATCGGTCTCGTCGTCGAAAGGGGACTGCGTCGCTCCTGGTACCTCGGTGTGTGCATCGCCGTGCTGGCCAGCGCCCTCATCTTCAGCGCCAGCGTCTCGGGCATGTCGAGCACGCTCGTCGGTTGTCTGGTGCTGTTCCTCACGCGCGGCTTCCGGTTGCGCACCATCCTCGGCGTGGTGGCAGCCCTGGCCGTCGTCTACGTGATCGCCATCTCGGTACAGTCGGACGGCAGCCACTTCAGCCTGAACCCGATCGCCCGCATCGAGCAGACGACGGGGACGAACACCGGGTACAACACCGTCAACCCGCGCGTGGCGACGATCGAGCAGTCATGGAGCGGGATCGTGCAGAGCCCCGTCATCGGGCACGGTCTCGATCAGACGACCATCGACGTGTACTACGACGCCGACGTCGGGGTGGCGTACCCGGCCCACAACATCGTGATCCTGTACTGGTTTGCCGGCGGGATCTTCATGGTGGCTGCCGGTGCACTGATGATGAGCTCGTCCTTCAACCGCCTGCTGCGCGATCGCCGGCGACGCGGCAAGGGAACGGACGGTGCCCTGCGTGACACCGTGCTGGCGGGGTGTGTGACGGTGCTGTTCTTCTCCATGCAGTCACCCGAGCTCGTCGACCGATGGCTCTGGCTTCCGTTCCTGCTTGCTCTGTGCTTCCGTCCGGGCGCGCCGTCGGCAGGGCCAGGACGCCGCGACACCGCGCCCGTCCTCGAACCAGTGCCCGTCCCGGCGGCGGTCTCCGCGCCGGCATCCGTGCCGGCACGTACGCGGGCGCCCCACGAGACGGCCGACTCCCTGCCCGTCCTGCGTCGGGTCAGCGGGACGGTGCCCGCTGCCGCCCGGACCAGGCGCCCATCGTGACGACCCGGGCGCCCATCGGCCTGGGCGAGATGTTCGACGACCGCATCCTGGGCCTCGACAGCGCCCACGTGTTCATGGTCAGCGCGCAGGCCGTGGCCTCCCGCTCCCACCTCGTGGCGGAGGTGGGCTGCGGCCGGGGGGCACTGGTCGACGAGGCGCAGCCGGGAGGCGCCTGGCAGGACCTGCGGGGCGAGGGGCGCACCGTCATCGGCATCGACGTCGAGCCGACCGGCCTCGACAACCCCGTCATCGACGAGTTCCGGCTGATCGGGGCGGACGGGCGGTGGCCTCTCGAGGACGGGTCGGTGGACCTGGCCGTGAGCGACTTCGTTCTGGAGCACGTGACCGACCCGGAGGACTTCGTGCGCGAGCTCAGCGCGCGTCCTGCGGCCCGGCGGCGTGTTCATCGCCCGGACCATCAGCCGCCATTCCCTTCTGGCCGCCGCCGCCCGCATGGTCCCCAACGACCACCACGCCAGAGCGCTCGAGCGCCTGCAACCCGGCCGCGAGGAACGGGACGTCTTCCGCACCGCCTACAAGATGAACACACGCCGGGACCTCGCCCGCCTGTTCGAAGGCGACTTCGAACTGGCCCTAGCGCGGCGGACCGGGCTGGAGCAGTACTGCAAGCCCTGGCCGCGCCTGCGTCGGGGGGTGGCGCAGCTCGAACGCCACCTGCCCACCTCCATGTGGATGGCGCTGGTCGTCTTCGCCCGCCGCCAGGGCTGAGCCGCTCGGGCGACGACGTGCGACGTGCGACGTGCGACGTGCGACGTGCCGTCTCCTATCCGATGCAGGCGACCAGAGCGTCGCGGACGTGGCCTGCCGTGCGCTGCCAGGTGAACGTCGCGGCGCGGTCGACCCCGGCCCGCAGTTCTTGGTCGCCGGTCCGGCGTGCCTGCGGGACGGCCCGGGCCAGCGACGCGGCGTCCCAGCCGTCCATGACGGTGGCCAGTCCTCCTGTGACCTCGAGCAACGCCGGCTCGGGTGTGACCACCACCGGAATCCCCAGGCGCATCGCCTCCACGGCGGGGAGGCCGAACCCCTCGTAGTCGGAGGGGAAGACGACCAGGGCGGCCGACGTGAATTGCCGTTCGAACTCGAGGTCACTCAGCCAGGGCCTGAGGGTGACCACGTCCCCGATCCCCCTGGCGGCGGCGCCGGCCGCCACGGCGGCGCGCCCCTCCTCCGGCAAGCCGACGACGACGAGTGGCAGCTCCTCGGCGCGGGAACGGAGAACGGCCCAGGCGTCGAGCACGAGGTCCACGTTCTTGTTCCCCCATTGCCCGAAGGCGAGCGCGTAGTCGGGACCCGGCTGCCGCGGCGGCCAGGTCAGGACGTGGTCCGCGCCCAACTGGGCCACCGTCACCCGGTGGGAGCGCAGAAAGGGGTGGGCCGCCAGCAGGTCGTCGTGCGTCCGATACGAGATGCACACGATGGCGTCGGCCTGGCGGTAGCCGATGTCGTAGCTCACCCCGCGCAGTAGGCGCCGCCCGCGGCTGAACTGCTCGGGCCGGGCCTCGTGGCGGAGATCGAGGGCGATGACAGCGCGGGGGCAGGGGAGTGGCGCCATGGTCGTCGCCGGCGTCAGTCCGAGGAGGGCATCGGCGTGCAGCCGCCGGCACAGCGCCGGAACCCGGATCTCCATGGCGGCCGACCGGGAACCGTCGACCCGGTGCACCTGCACGCCGTCGCCGACGTCGAGCTCGACGCCCGAGCGGAGCACCAGGTGCAGCTCATCGTCGAGCCCGAGCCCCACCCAGCCCCTGAGAAGGTTCTCCGTGACGACGCCGAGGCTCGTGCCGCGTGCCGGTACGGCGTTGACGACGACGCGCACGGCAGCACGGTATCTGAAGAGGCTCCGCAGGCATCGGGGGTCAAGCCCGTTCTGTAGGGCGTGGCCGTGTCACGCCAGCAGCAAGCTTCCGTCTTCCCAAGCGTTCAATTGGTATGACCGGAACGGACCAGCTCGGGGCCGTGCCCGCCCCCGCCCCCGCCGCAGCGGTCCCCACCCGCGCGCCCACCCCGGGGACGTCCTCGAGGCGCGGCACCGCATCGTCCCAGCGTGTGATGGCGCTCACCGTCGTCGACCAGGGCGCCTCGAGCGTGTCGAACTTCGCTCTCGCCATCATCGTGGCGCACTACAGCTCGGCCAGTGCGTTGGGCGTGTTCGCCATCCTGACGTCCACCTACGTCCTGAGCCAGGGGCTGGTGCGCAGCCTTTCGAGCGACTGCCTACTCACCCGGCCCGAGACGGACGACGGGTCCCGCTCGCGCTACGAGCGCGGCGGGTACCTGGCCGCCATCGTCCTCTCGGTCTCCCTGGCGGCAGTCATCGCGGCGGTCAGCGGCCTGCTCCCGAGCGAGTTCACGCTGCCGTTCGTCATCTTCGCCGTGTCCTTCCCCCTGATGGCGTGCCAGGACTTCGCCCGCTTCATCGGCATCAGCCGCTACGACCCTGCGTACGCCATCCGGCTCGACGTGGCCTGGCTGGTGCTCTTCCTGGTCGCGTACGTGGTGCTCACGCAGGAGGGGCTCACGACTATGGCCTGGCTCTTCGGGGCCTGGAGCGGCGCCGGCGCGCTGGTCGGGCTCTGGACGCTGCGCGCCCACTTCGCCCGGGCGAGGCAGCGCCAGCTGCTGCGTTTCTGGGACCGGAGCGAACGCGGCGTCGGCCTGCGCTTCGCCGGCCAGTTCATGCTCGTCACGTCGTGGACGTACTTCGTCTCGTACCTATTGCTCTTCGTGCTCCCGCTGGCGTCCATCGGCGTGTTCAAGCTGTCCCAACTCGCCCTCGGGCCCATCACGGTGCTGCTGTCCGGGGTGCAGTCCGCTCTGATCGCGCTGGCCGCGAAGCGCTTCCAGGCCGACCAGCGCAAGGCGGTCCGCTTCCTCCTCTGTGCGGGTGTGGGCTCCTTCGCGGTCACGATGGCGTGGACGGGCCTCGTCTTCGGGGCGCCTCTCCATGTCATGGCGAGCCTGTTCGGTCAGAACTGGACGGCGGCCCGGGTGATCGTGCCCTACGCGGGGCTGGCCGTCGCCTTCGCCAGCTTCGCCAATGCCGGCATCTCGGGGCTGCGCGCCATGAGGGCCGCCAGCGAGAACCTCCGCCTGTCGGTGGTCATGGTGCCGTTCCTGTTCGTCTTCTGCCTGGGCGGTGCCGAGATCTACGGCACCCGCGGTGCCGCCGCGGGACTGGCGATCGCCGGCGCCATCTACTCGTTGCTGGCCTGGCGCCTGCTGGTGAAGGTGGCCCACGCCTTCGTCCCGGGGACGAGCGCCGTGGTGACCGATGTCGTGGCGGAGGTCTCGGAGCCGTGACCCCGACCCCGACCTCGACGACCGAGTCCGCGCCCTCAGCGGTAGGTGACGTCCACCCGCACCGGCGGCACGGCCGCCGCGCCGCCGGGCGAGTCGAGGCGCGCCCGCACCGCAGCGACGTCGCGACAGGCGACCACGTTGAGCGTCGGCGGCAGCTCGTCGGAGTGCCAGGGCGAGAGCTCGCCGTCGAGCAGGTAGATGCCGTAGCCCACCTCCGTCAGGAAGGCGCGTACCTCCGCCGGCGTGATGCCGAAGTGCTCGCAGTACCCCGCGTGCTCGAAGAGGAGGACGGGCGCCGCCGCGCCGGTGAGCAGGCGACGCGCCCCTTGCATGACGCGCAGCTCCGAGCCCTCCACGTCGATCTTGATCAGCGCCGGCGGATCGCCGCCGACGAGCTCGTCGAGAGTGGTGACGGGCACCGTGATGCCCGTCGTTCCCCCGCCCGGTGCCAGGCGGTTGAGCACGTCCCGGTCGAGCACTTCGAACGTGGCCTCGCCCGCCGCGTCGCTGAGCGCGGAGTCGACGACGGTGACGTCGAGGTCGTTCAGCGCCAGGTTGGCGAGCAGGTCCTCGCGCACGGGAGGGAACGGCTCGACCGCCGTGATGCGCACACCCGGGATGCGCGTCCCGATCAGCGTCGAGAAGACGCCGACGTTGGCACCCACGTCGACGAAGTGATCACCTGGACGCAGGTAGCGCAGGCAGAACTGCAGCTCCTCCCATTCGTGCACGCCGTCGTAGACCGTCCACACGGCGCTGAACTGATGGGGCCGCGCCACCAGGCGGGTGCGGCCGTCCACCGTGACCACGGCCTCGCCCGAACCGTCGCGGGTCCGCCAGTGCCACTCGACGGCGCGCCGCTCGGCCGCCATCCGGCCTCCCTTGTTGGCGGGATGCCGGGCGATCGCCCATACCCAGTACACCGATCGCCGCGCCCCGTGCAACACCCGCCGCGCCGCACCGCTGTCCTGCACGTGCCCGTGACTGCCCCCGCTCACGCGAGGTTTCTAGCAGATCACGACGAAAGCGCACGGCCGTGACCCGGCTACCCGAGCGCGCTGCGCCCGCTCTTCCCGTGGTTCAAGAAGGGCGTGCTCCATGTCACCAAGGCGGTCAGCCCGCTCACGCGGCGCCTCCCCGGCGCCACGCCACCGCGCCACGTCGCCCGTTCCGCGTCCGACTACGCGCGCGCCCATCCCGACGGTGGCGTCGAGGTCGTGGAGGTGGCCACCGCGCTGCATCTGGAGCGGCCGCTTCCGGCGGGACTGCCCGCCCACCACCCACAATTCGCGGCGCACCGTCGGGCCGACATCGCGCCGGCAGTCGTCGCCACCGTGCGGCGCGGCCGCGTCCTCGCTCCGTACGGGGCGGTCATGACCGAGGACGACACCCTCCTCTTCGATCTGTCTCCCTACTACGGCGCGGCGACGCCGGCGCAGCATCCCGTCTTCTTGCGCTGCCGCCCGCCGGCCGTCACGGAGGTCCCCGGCTGTGTCGGGGTGCTCACGACACGGGGGGCCGACAACTACTACCACTTCCTGCTGGACGTCCTGCCCCGGCTGGAGCTGCTGCGTCGGGCCGGCGTGTCGCCCGAGGCGTATCTGGTCAACCGGGCGGCCCGGTTCCAACGCGACCTGCTCGATCACCTCGGTCTGACCGCGGAGCGTTGCCTGGTGGGCGAGCACGTCCGGGCCGACGCGCTGGTGGTGCCGTCCCTGCCCGACGACCAGCTGCGCACCCCGCCCTGGATCGTGCCCTGGCTGCGCGCGCAGTTCCTGCCCGGCGACATCCGCCCGCCGCACCGCCGCCTCTACGTGAGTCGGGGCCAGGTCAAGCACACCCGACGGGTCGAGAACGAGGCCGAGCTGCTGGCCGCGCTGGAGCCATTCGGGTTCGAGGCCGTCGACCCCGGCGCGCTGGCGCCCGCCGAGCAGGTGCGTGCGTTCGCCGAGGCCGAGTACATCGTGGGGCCGCACGGAGCCGGCCTCACCAATCTGGCCTTCGCGGCTCCCGGCGCAGCGGTGGTGGAGCTGTTCGCCCGCGACTACGTGAACGAGTGCTTCTGGGCGCTGGCCTCGACAGTCGAGGGCCTGCGCTACCGCTACCTGGTGGGCGACGGCACCCCGGTCCGGTCCCGGCGGAATCGCGGGGTGGCCTCCGACGTCAGGGCGGACCCACGGCAGGTCGTCGCGCTGCTCGACGAGCTCATGCGTCAGAAGGTCGAAGCGTGACGCGCCTCGTGGTGCACGACTACTCCGGGCATCCCGGGCAGGCGCAGCTGAGCCGCGCCCTGGCCCGCCGAGGCTTCGACGTCACGCACCAGCACTGCCCGTCGTACGCGACGGGGAAGGGCTCGCTGCAGATCGAGCCGGGTGACCCGGCCACGCTCTCGTTCGAGCCCTGCGCCATGGAGGGCGCGTTCGCCAGGTACGCAGCCTTCACCCGCATTCGCCAGGAGCTCTCCTACGGCCGGCTGGCGGCCCGGGCCATCGCCGCCAAGGAGCCGGCGGTGGCGGTGATCAGCAACGTGCCGTTGCTGGCCCATGCCGTGCTCGCCCGTCGCCTGGCGCGCCGCGGCGTGCCGATGGTCTTCTGGCAGCAGGACATCTACTCGGAGGCCATCGGTTCGGCGGCGCGACGGCAATTGCCGATCGTGGGCCCGCTGATCGCCCGGCTGGCGGAGCACCTGGAGCGCACGGTGGCCCGCCGGAGCGTGGCGGTCGTGGCGATCTCGCCGACCTTCCTCGAGAAGCTGACCGCCTGGGGCGTCGTGGACAAGTCGACCGTCGTGCCGAACTGGGCCCCCATCGAGGAGCTCCCGCTCTGTGACGCCGACAACGAGTGGCGGGCGCGCTTGGGCCTTCGTGGTCATGCCGTCGTGCTGTACTCGGGCACGTTGGGCCTGAAGCACGACCCCAGCATCCTGGTGCTGATCGCTGAGCGGTTGCGCTTGTCGCACCCCGGGGCCCGGGTGGTGGTGATCTCGGAGGGCAAGGGACGCGGACTGGCTCGAGGACTGGAAGCGCGACCGGGGGCCGTCCGCGGACAACCTCGTGCTGCTGGACTTCCAGCCCTATGAGGACCTGCCCGCCGTCATGGGGAGCGCCGACGTGCTCGTGGCCGTGCTCGAGCCCGACGCCTCCCGGTTCTCGGTGCCCTCGAAGGTGCTGACGTATCTGTGCTCGGGCCGGGCCATCGTCGGCGTCGCTGCCTCCCGACAACGCGGTGGCCGAGATCCTCGTGAGCCGCGGCGCCGGTGTGGTGGTCGACTCGGCCCGTCGGGACGACGTGGTGTCCGAGGTGGCCCGGCTCCTCGATGACGACGTGGTCCGACGGGCGATGGGGCGGGCGGGCCGCCGCTACGCCGAGGAGACCTTCGACCCCGAGGCGGCGGCCGATCGCTTCGTCGAGGTCTTCGGCGACCTGACGGCGTCGGATACGCAGCCGGTTATCGGCACAAGAACGGGACGTGACCTGGATATGTCCTGCTCGGGGGGCAGGTTGAGGGATCACGATCCTTCTTCCGCCATGGGCGACGCGACGCCCGACGACAAGGTGACGACCTCTGGGCCGTTCTCCCATCACGTTGGGTAATCGAGGGCCAGGGAGGACATTCCGATGACGAGCGTGTTGGTGACCGGGGCGGGAGGCTTCATCGGTGGCCATCTGGTAGCCCGGTTGCGCGAGCAGGGCGTCGACGACATCGTCGGCGTGGACCGGGTCCCTCTGCACGAGTGGTATCAGCGCTTCGACGACATCGACAACCGGAGCGCGGACCTGCAGGAGCTGGCGGCCTGTCGGAGCGCCTGTGAGGGCGTCGACGTCGTCTACAACCTCGCCGCCGACATGGGCGGGATGGGGTTCATCGAGAACAACAAGGCGCTGTGCATGCTGTCGGTGCTGATCTCCACCCACATGCTGGAGGCGGCCCGCCAGGCGGGGGTCCAGCGCTTCTTCTACTCGTCGTCGGCCTGCGTCTACGCGGCCGGGAAGCAGGAGTCGCCCGAGGTCGAGCCGTTGCGCGAGTCCGACGCCTACCCAGCCATGCCCGAGGACGGGTACGGCTGGGAGAAGTTGTTCAGCGAGCGGATGGCCCGTCACTACTACGAGGACTTCGGGCTCGAGACGCGGGTGGCCCGCTACCACAATGTCTACGGACCGCACGGAACATTCGACGGCGGGCGGGAGAAGGCTCCCGGCCGCCATCTGCCGCAAGGTCGCCGCGGCGGTGCTCGACGGTTCCGAGGAGATCGAGATCTGGGGAGACGGGAAGCAGACGCGCAGCTTCACCTACATCGACGACTGCGTGGAGGGCACGCTGCGCCTGACGGCAAGCGACGTGCGCGAGCCGCTCAACATCGGCTCCGAGCAGCTGGTGACCATCAACGAGCTGGTCGACATCGTCGAGGGGATCGCCGGCATTTCACTCAAGCGCAACTACAACCTGACGGCGCCCCAGGGCGTGCGGGGCCGCAACAGCGACAACACCCTCATCGCCGACCGCCTCGGTTGGACGCCGTCGGTGAGCCTCCAGAACGGCCTGCTGCACACCTACCGATGGATCTTCAATGAGATGTCAGCCGGTGCGGCCCAACGCGGTCGCACCGTTGCCTGACGCACGACCGGCCGAGCGCGGCTGAGGTGCGGCTCGCCTTCGCCTACGTGTTCGCCTTCCTGCCCATGCCGCTCAAGCGGCTGGTGGCGCGGTGGGTCTACGGCTGGGACATCCATCCGACCGCGTACATCGGCCCGAGTGTGCTCACGGTGCGCCACGTGTCGATGGGTCGCAGCGCCTCCATCGGCGGTCGCAACACGATCACCAACCTCGACGAGCTGCGTATGGGAGAGGGCGCGGTGATCGGTTCGGGGAACATGGTCAAGGGCTGGTGGGATCACCCGACCGAGGCACTGGCCCAGCGCAGCCCGTCTCTTCTGCTCGGGGAGCACGCCCAAATCGCGTCGTACCACTACATCGACTGCGTCGACACCTTGGAGCTCGGCCCGCACGCCGCCGTCGCCGGTTTCCGATCGACCGTGTTGACCCACTCCATCGACCTCATGCGCGACAAGTACGTCGTCGGGCCCGTCGTCCTCGGCGAGTATGCGGTGGTCATGTCCGGCTGCATGCTGCTCGCCGGCACGCGGGTCCCGCCCCGCAGCATCGTCTCCGCCGGTTCCGTCGTCGACACGAAGCTGTCAGGCGAGCTGACGCTGTTCCGTGGCAACCCCGCCGTGGCGGTCCGTGATCTCCCGGACAGGTTGGGCTTCTTCCACCGGGGACGGTTGCCGACCCCCTGACCGACGATCTACGAGATCGTGCGGGCCAACGTCATCAAGATGCTGGAGGTCGACCGGGTCTCGTGACGGCAGCCCACACGGGTGAGGGCCGCGACGTCATGACGCGCCCGGTCGGGCCGACGAAACTTCAGCTCGGCGTTGGCGTCCCCGGACATCGTCCAGTGCCGGCTGTGCACCCGATGATGGTGGTACTCGCACAGGAGCGCGAGGTTGTCCAGGTCGGTCCGGCCGGCGGGTGTCCAGGGCACTATGTGATGCACGTTCGTGAAGGTGACATTGGTGCAGCCGGGGAAGCGGCAATGTCGGTCGCGGCGCATGATCTCGCGTCGCTGACTGCTGGTGGGCCATCGCCTCGCCCGACCCTCGAACATCGTGTGCCCGACGTCGTCGTCGAGGGCAACGGCCACCGTGGCATCGCAGGCCATCCGGCGCACCGTCTCGGCGTCGACCAGGCCGTCCCGCTCGAGCTCTCCGGGCAGCTCGGAGGACCCGTCACGCAGCGTCTCGAGTGGAACGTGCACGACCACGAACGGCATCGGGCCCGTGTTCGCCATCGACTCGGCACCCGGAGAACGCACCGTCAACCGGAAGGCGTCGCAGAGCCGCTGGTCCCAACCCGTCTCGCCGTCAGAGGGAAGGTCGCGGGCGCGGCTCTCCAGGCACGCCTTGGTCTCGGCGTAGGACTCGGGCGGGAGCTGCACCGTCACCGTGTGGAACGAGTCATTGAACCGCAGCCAGCGCCGGTCGTAGTCCTTGGTGGCAGTCCGGCTGTCGGGAGCAGCGCGGCGGGAGCGTGCCACGTCGGCCAGTTGCCGGACCGAGCACTCCCGTGCTGCAGCAAGAAGCTCTCCATCGGTCTCGGGCGTGGCGACGTCCGCCACCACCCGTAGCTTGTCGAAGGTGATGTCCCCCTCGCACAGCGCACCGGCGAGCTGGGGGAGATCCGTCGGCCCGTTCGGCGACGTGGACGTAGGCGCGTGCCGTCGGTGTGGCCACGCCGAATCGCTCCACGGCCCAGGTTTCCGTCGAGGTGGCGCCTTCGTCCCGGAACGATTCGCGCCGGCCGACCTCGCCCAGGCGATCGACGATGCGCCCGTCGAGGGCGGCGCGTTGGCGGAACAGAACGTCGAGCTCCTCACCGAGCTCTTCGTTGGACGGCCCAGCCACGCCGCCGGCATCGAGCGCTGACGCCGGCGGCGTGGTGTCCTGGACCGTCACCCGAGGAAGGTCCGGCTTGGGAGGTGCGGCAGTCTCGGGCACAGCAACAGAACGGTCGGTCGGCCTCGGGAGGGCGGCGCGACATTTGTCATCGCGTCGTTATTCGACCGAGGACACCCGTGCGTCGGCCAGAGAGCCGTTGGCGCGCAAGGCCGAGACGACACCCGCCGCTGCGGCAATGCCGGCGAGGACGTAGGCGGTCACGGTGAACGCGTGCTGGGCGCCGCTCGTCCCGCCGCTGTCGCCTCCCGCCACGACGAACACGGTGCCGGTCAAGGCCAACCCCAGGGCCGTTCCCATGCCGCGGGTCATGTTGAGGACGCCGGAGGCCATGCCGGCCTGTTGGCCCGGGGCGGCGCCCATGATCGACGCGTTGTTCGGTGAGGTGAAGAGTCCCAGGCCGACACCGATCACCGCCAACAGGGCCAGGAACCCGACGGTGGAAGGGCGGAGTGAGCCCAGCAGCGCCAGTCCCACAGCGACCAGAGCCATGCCGCTCACGGTGAGAGGGCGGGCCCCGAGGTGGTCCGCCCACCGTCCGGCCAGCGGGGCCACGACGCCGAAGGCCAGCGGCATGGCCATGAGCTCCAGACCGGATCGGGCCACACCCAGGTCGAGCCCCCGCTGCAAGTAGAAGGGGACCAGCAGCAGGACCCCGAACATCACCAGATAGGAACCGACGCCGCTGGCGATCCCCGTCGAGAAGCGGGCATTGCGGAACAGCCCGAGGTCGAGCATGGGGTCGTTGTCCCGTCGCTCGTGCCAGATGAACAGCGCCACCAACACGGCGGCCGCCGCAAAGAGCCCGATGATGACGCCCGAGTTCCAGCCCAGCTCGGCTCCGAACGAGATGGCCGACAGGAGCGCCACCACCGCCGGGAAGAAGATCCCGAGCCCGCTCCAGTCGAAACGGACCCGCGCCATGAGGTCACGGCTGCGCGGCACCAGCAGGATGGCGGCGACGGCGCCGAAGATCCCGAAGGGGACGTTGACGAAGAAGATCAGCCGCCACCCGCCGGCGGCGAGGAGCAGCCCGCCGATCGTCGGGCCGAGGGCGAGACCCAGTGCCTGGGCCGTACCCTGCAGGCCGATGGCTCGCCCCAACGCCCGGGCGGGGACGACCAGCACGATGATGGCCAGGCTGTTGGCCTGCAACATCGCCGCGCCGACCGCCTGCAGGGCGCGGAAGCCGCAGAGCGCGGCCAACCCCGGAGCGAGGCCGCACAGCACCGACGCCAGCGTGAAGATCACGAAGCCGTAGACGTACAGGAGCTTCCGGCCCCACATGTCGGCGAAACGCCCGACGGCGATGACGGTGGCCACCAGGACCACCAGGTAGGACAGGCCCACCCACGTGACGGCGCCGATGGAGGCGTCGAAGGTGTGCTGCAGGGTGGGCAGGGCCACGGTGACGATGGAAGCGTCCAGCTGGCCCATGAACGCGCCGACGCAGACCGCGGCTACGGCGAACCAGTGGGCGTCGTGGCGTTCTCGGATTGCTTCGGGCCGCCGGGGCTCGACCAGCAGCCGGTCCCACGGACGCTGCGTCATGACCTGGGCGAACCGCCCCAGGTGACGACGGCGCTCGATCTGATGTCGCGTGACGACGTGCCGACGAGCACCTCGTAGCGGCCGGGGTCGCTCCGCCACGCGTGCGTGTCGGTGTCCCAGTAGCGGAAGGCGGCGGCGCCCAGCGCGACCCGGACAGTCGTACGGGAGCCGGGGTCGAGGGTGACCTTGGCGAACCCGGCCAGCTCTCGGTCGGGCCGGCGGACCCGCGATTCCGGGGCCCGGACGTAGACCTGCACCACCTCGCTGCCCCGCCGGGACCCGTTGTTCACCAGGGCCACCTCGACCTCGACTCCGACCTCGTCCACCTGCACGTGGTCGAACGCGATGTCGCCGTAGGAGAGCCCGAAGCCGAACGGGAAGAGGGGAGCCAGCTGGGTCGTCTCGTAGAAGCGGTAGCCCACCAGGACGCCCTCCCCGTAGACGACCTTCCCTTCGATTCCCGGGTACCGCTCACCCTCGACGCGCGAGCCCCGCCGGACCGTCCTCCACGCGGGCGGGGAACGTCACCGGCAGCCGTCCGGACGGCTCGGCCAGCCCGACCAGCATGTCGGCCAGCGCGTCCGCGCCCTCCTCGCCCGGGTACCAGGTCATGAGGACGGCCCCGGCCCGCGAGGCCCAGGGCATGTCGACGGGGGAGCCCGCGTTGACCACGACCACGGTGCGCTCGTTGACTTCGAGCACGGCCTCGACCAGCTCACGCTGGCGACCGGGCAGAGACAGGTCGGGGCGGTCGTGCCCCTCGGACTCATATTGCCCGTTGGAGCCAACGACGACCACGGCGACGTTGGCCTCGGCGGCGGCGGCAACCGCCCGCTCGAACTCGTCGCCCGTGTCCGGGGGCGAGGCGCCGAGGCGCGCCCCCATGATCGGGGACGACGCGGACCGCGGCCAGACGTCAACGGCCAGCTCGTAGGAGTGCCCGGCGGCCAGGTCGAACGTCACCTCGACCGGCTCACTCCCCGCCCCGTAGAAGCTGGAACCGCGCACGGGCTCGGTGTTGTCGACGACGACCTCCCCGTCGAGGCGGAGGACGGCCCGTCCGGCGCTCTCGAGCCCGAGCCGCCACGCGCCCGACACGTCGGGCACGAAGGTGGCGGACAGCCGGACCGAACACGCCCCGATGGTGAGCCCGGGCAGAGGCGGTCCGATCCACAGCACCCGAGCGGTATGCGCCGAATCCGTCGCCACCGGAGCACCGGCCAGTTCGGGGTTGTCGAAGTACTCGACCCGAATGGTCTCGGCATCGCCGGCCGCAAGCAGCCGGAGGTCGATGGCCGGGAGGCCGCGGTCGATCCGGCAGCCCACCTCCGACCGGACGGACGCGCCCGGCAGCCGCTCCGCCAGCGCCTCGTCCACGCGCCGCCGCCGGTGCGGCGTCACCTCGGAGCTGCCGCCGCCCATCGCCAGCTGGCCCGCGTTCGGCCCGAGGACGGCGATGCTGCGCACGCCACCGTCCGACGGGTCCAGCGGCAACAACCCGTCGTTGACCAGCAGCACGGTGCCCTCCGCCGCCACCCGGCGCGCCACCGCCCGGCGTCCGGGGTCGTCCTCTTCCAGCTCGTCGGAGCTCGTCCCGTTGCCGCCGAGGATCCCCACCCGTCCCATGAGCCGCAGCACGTGGCGCACCTGCCCGTCGACCACCGACTCGTCGACGTCGCCGGCGCGCACCGCCGCCGCCAAAGAAGGTCCAAGCCAGGCGGAGGGACCGGGCATCTCGAGGTCCAGCCCGGCCAGCGCGGCGGGGGCAGTGGAGTGCGTCCCGAACCAGTCGGACATCACCAGCCCGTCGAAGCCCCACTCCCGTCGCAGTACGCCCCCGATCAGGTCCGGCTGCTCGCCGCAGTAGACGCCGTTGACCTTGTTGTAGGCGGTCATCACGGACCAGACGCCGGCCTCCTGTACGGCGTGTTCGAAGGCGACGAGGTGGATCTCCCGCAGGGTGCGCTCGTCGACCTCGGCGCTGATCGTCATCCGCTCGTACTCCTGGTCGTTGCAGGCGAAGTGCTTTATGCAGCAGGCGACGCCGCCCGCTTGGACACCCGAGACGTAGGCGCCGGCGATGCGGGCCGTCAACAGCGGGTCCTCGGAGAAGGACTCGAAGGTGCGGCCGGCCAGGGGCGTGCGCACGATGCACACCGTCGGGCCCAGCACGACGTGCACGCCCTTGGAGCGGGCCTCGGCGGCCAGCACGTCCCCGAGTGCCCGGACGAGGTCGGGATCCCACGTCGACCCGACGGCCATGCCGCAGGGGAGCGACAGGGAGCGCCGGCCGATCATGCTGTCGCCCCGAACGCCCGACGGCCCGTCGGACACCTTCAGCGCCAGGATGCCCAGGCGCTCGACCGGCGGCAGGTACCACATGTTGGCGCCGGCGGTCAGTGAGGCCTTTTCGTCGAGGGTCAGGGCGCCGACGAGGCGCTCGATTTCGCTCTCCATCTCCGGGTGGGTTTGCGTGTCCGCGTCCATGCCAGAGGTCATATCACCATGTGTCGACGAAGGATCGACGACCACCGGAAGGCCCCCCGGACGGTCCCACCCGGCCAGCCCAGCCCGTCGGCCCGGCCGCATCGAGGGCGTGCGCGAAGCGGTGCCGGGTCACGGCCGGATCGATCACGTCGTCGATCTCGAAGTGCTCGGCCACGTGGACCGCCTTCCCGTGTTCGTAGGCGCGGGCAACCATGGTGTCGAAGGCGGCGGCGCGCTCGTCGGGGTCGTCTATGAGGTCGAGCTCCCGCCGGAAGCCGAGGCGCACCGCCCCCTCGAGCCCCATGCCGCCAAGCTCGCCGGTCGGCCAGGCCACAGTGAACAGCGGCCGGCGGAAGCTGCCCGCGGCCATGGCCTGCGCGCCCAGGCCGTAGGCCTTGCGCAGGATCACGCAGGCGAAGGGCACGGTCAGCGACGCGCCCACCACGAACATGCGGCTCACGTGGCGCACGAGCGCCGTCTCCTCCGCCTCGGGCCCCACCATGAAGCCCGGCGTGTCGCACAGCGAGAGGATCGGCAGCCCGAAGGCCTCGCACAGCTGCAGGAAGCGGGCCGCCTTGTCGGCGTTGGCCGCGTCGATGGCGCCGGCCAGGTGCATCGGATTGTTGGCGATCACCCCGACCGCCCGGCCCTCGACCCGGGCCAGCGCCGTCACCATGCCCGGGGCAAACGACGGCCGGAGCTCGAGGACTGACCCCTCGTCGGCGAGCAACTCGACCGCCCGCCGCACGTCGTAGACCCGGCGCCGGTCGGGCGGGACGAGGTCGCGCAGGCGCTCCTGGTCCGGCGCCGCCCACTCCCGCACGTCCCCCTGGAAAAACGCCAGGTAGCGGCGGGCCACCTCGACGGCCTCCCTCTCATCGGCGCAAAGGACATCGATGACTCCGTTCGGCACCTGCACCGACACCGGCCCGATGTCCTCCGGCCGGTACACGCCGAGCCCGCCCCCCTCAATCATCGCCGGGCCACCCATGCCGATATTGGCGTCGGGAGTGGCGATGATGACGTGGCAGCATCCCAGTAGCGCGGCGTTGCCGGCGAAGCAGCGTCCCGACACCACACCGACCAGCGGCACCTGGCCGCTCGAGCGCGCCGAACAACGCGAAGGCCTCGGTGTCGAGCCCGGTCACCACGGCCATATCCGTGTCGCCCGGGCGCCCGCCGCCGCCCTCGGCGAAGAGGACCACGGGGAGGCGCAGGCGTTCGACGAGCTCGAAGAGGCGGTCCTTCTTGCGGTGGTTCATCTGGCCCTGGGTGCCGGCCAGGACGGAATAGTCGTACGACAGCACGGCGCAGCGCGACCGTTCATTGTCGAAGAGGTCGCCGTTGACCCGGCCGATGCCCGCCACGAGGCCGTCGGCCGGGGTATTGGCGACGAGGTCCTCGGTGCTCCGACGCGCTCGTTGGGCCGCGATGACGAGGCCGCCGTACTCCTCGAAGCTGCCGGGGTCGCAGAGGTCCTCGATGTTCTCCCGGGCCGTCCGTCGCCCACCCGCATGCCGGCGCTCGGTCGCCGCCGGCCGCCCCTCGTCGAGGGTGGCGGCCACCCGGGCGCGCAGCTCGACCAGTTCGGGCCGCACCACCACGGCGGGAGGGTCCGCCACCGGGGCGATCGGATCGGCGGTCCCGTCGGCTTCCGTCATCTCGAGGAGGACGTCCCCGGTCTGCACGGCATCGCCGGGTGCCACCAGGACGGCGTCGATGCGGCCGGGCGTGGCGGCCTCGACCACGTGCTCCATCTTCATGGACTCGAGAACGACGAGCACGGCCCCGGCGAGCACCCGGTCGCCCGGTGCCACTGCGACCCGCACGACGGTGCCGGCGAAGGGGACGGTCAGCCCGGCCACAGGGGCTTGGGGACCTCGAAGCCGACGGGGGCGCCCCATGTGTTGCGGTAGGAGACCTCGTGCGCCGGCCTGCGGGCCCCGACGCCCCAGGTGCCGGTCGGGTAGCCGAAGCTCACCGTGCCCGAGAGGATCCAGCCCTCGTCGGCGGGGACCTCGAGGATCGCTAGGGTCTCGGTCGGGTGGAAGAACTGCAGCAGGGCGGTGAGGCAGCTGCCGACGCCCTCGGCCCGCGCCGCCAGCATGGCGCTCCAGACGGCGGGGTAGATCGACCCGCCGGTCGGGTCGTGCTGGCTGAAGGGGAACAGGTAGAGCGGGACGTCCTCGAAGTGGTCGGCCAGCCACTGGGCCGAGCGCTGGACCTTGAGGATCTGGACGGACTCCGGCGCGTCGGGATTGGAGTGCGCCGCGTCGAGCTGAGACTTGTAGACGCTCTGCCACAACTCGCCCATGGCGTGCTGGTACAGCGGCGCCAGGGCCGCCTTCTTCGCCGGGTCGTCGAGGAGGAGGAAGCGCCAGTTCTGTTGGTTGCCACCGGAGGGGGCGTGCACGGCGGCATCGAGGATGCGGGCCTGCACGTCGTGCGGGATCGGGTCCGTCCTGACCCTGCGCATGGCTCGGGTGGTGTACAGGGCCTCGTGGAGCTCCATAGGGACGGCACCTTACGCCGCCTCAAGGAAGGGCGGCTTGTGCGCCGTTGGGGCCGTCATGACGCAGGCGATCGAACAGCGGGAGGGCGGCGAGGGCGATCCCCAGGAGCACGAGGAGGAGCTGCCATTCCTCGGGGCGAAGGCGATCGCTCAGAGGGTCGCTGGTCGAGGGCCACACGGCCACGGCGCCGACGACCAGGCCGAGGCCCACCAGGAGATCGTGTCTCTTGGCGAGGCCGCGCCAGACCCGAAACGCCACGACGAAAACGGTCGCCACGATGACCGCCACCGTGATGACCTCTTGCCATTGATTCCATCGCGCCACGTGATTCAAGACCCCGAAGGCCAACGGGGGGCTCACGATGAACACCAACGACACCAGCACCAACCACGCCACGAGTGAGCCGCGGATCCTTCCGCCCATCACATCGAGCAGGACCAGCGTCACCGCGAGCGCCATGAAGTAATAGCCGAAAAGCGCTTGTTCGAAGACGAGGCGCATGCACAGCGACAGGGCCACCACCGAGACGAGGGCGACCGGCTCGAGGGCGGCCGGTCCGAGGCGCCGCACGACCCACCACGAGAGGATCAGCGCGAGGAGCACGGGGAGGACCCGGGAAGCGAACAGGAGTGGCGCGCCGCGGAGGTGCAGCGAGTCCAGCGCCGTTCCGACGCCGCCCGTGTCGCCCGAACCGAGCAGCGCGGCCTCCACACCCCGCCAGGGGGTGGTCACCAGGAGGAACACGGCGGCGACGGCCGCCGTCACCGCCACTGCCCCGGCGAAGGCCAATCTCCGGGTGGCGGGAGCGAGGATGAGGAGCGGGGCGGCCACCAACAGGGCGAAAGGCTGGGCGAGGATGGCCACCGTCACCAGGATGCCGGCGACGATCCACGAGCCCCGCCGCGCGCAGGCCATCGCCCCCAGGGCGAATCCCATCGCCGCCAGATCCTGGGGATGGAAGAAGTCCTCCAGGCAGAACCAGACGGGCGGAAGGCAGGCGACCAGGACGAGCGTCGCCGGCTCCCAACCGCACCGGCCGCGACTGGTCGTCCGCAGGAACGAGACGATTCCGGCCAGCAGGGCGAGCCAACCGGCGTAGCCGATGCGGAGGGTGCCCGTCAGGGCGTTCGACCGGATGGACCACGCCTGTATCGGCGCGTACACCTTGCTGCAGTGCGGGCCGAGAGCCACCCCGTGGGGAAAGGGAACCGCGCCGCCGATCCGGACCGCGGCGGCGATCCCCCCGGACAGAAAGGGATACAGCGGGGAGATCACGATCTTGCCCTGCGGATAGGCACAGAGCTGTCCGTGGGCGATGGCCCACGTCGAGTCCGTCGAGAACCAGGCATCGCTGATGGAGGGCCCACCGAGAAGCTGGACGATGGCCACGAAGATGGCGGTGGAGACGAGCCACCCGAGTGCGCACCACCACCCCGAGAGGGGCCTGTCGAACCATGTGCCCGAGGCCGTCGGAGCGGCGGAAGGGGCCGCCATCGGAGCGGCTGCAGGCGAAGGGGAACGGTCCGTGGTCAACGCACGGCGGCCAGGCAGACGCTGGCGCTGGTGCCGACGCTCTGAGCGGGATCGTATGCGGCGCCGTACGCGCCCGGTGGCGCGATCCACACGTGTCCGGACGAGTCGTACTCAATGACGTACAGGGTCGTGGGCGGGGGCATGCTGAGATACGGGCCCTCGCCGCCGGCGGCCGAGATGAGGGGACCGAAGTTGGCGACGTAGGTGGTGGCGCTCCATGGCGAAGGGGGCGACGGGTAGGAACCCTTCTCGGCCATGTACGCATCGAGCGCCGCTTCGAGCGTCCGGGCGTCGGACTCGCAGGCGGCCACCGACGCCGACGACGCTTGCGGGAGGGTGACCTCCGTCGTCGTGGAGGTCGACGTCGAGGTCGAGGCAGCCGTGGGCGTCGAGGCGGAGCTGCACGCGGGAACCACGGCGAGGAGCACGAGGAGGCCGACCACGATGGCCCGACGATGTCCCGGCGACAGATGGCGAACCGGCGTGCGCTCTGCCATGTCCACGGGGTGCCTCCTGGGGTCCGGGCGGTGACGCATCATGGCACCCGTGGGAGGTGCGGTCAGGCCGTGGCGCCCTCGTTCAGCCGCTGCAGGCGCTCCAACGCGTCCACGTATTCCTCGACCATGCCGAGCACGACGTCCTTCGTCCGCCGCACCGACGTCGCGGCGCCGATGATCTGGCCCGCCGGGTTGAAGTTCACGTCACGGGCCTCTTCGGGGTAGGCGTGGCCGCGCGACACGCACTCGATAGCCACCATCATCTGCAGCGGCATGCCCAGCGGCTTGGGGTTTCCCGGCGCGTCCCAGGCGTCCGTCCAGTCGTTCTTGAGGAGCCGGCACGGCTTCCCGGTGAACGAGCGCGAGCGCACCGTGTCGCGTGACGTCGCCTTCAGGTACGACTCCATCTGCTTCGGCGGCACGTCGGCCTCCTCGACGGTCAGCCACAACGAGCCGGTCCAGACGCCCGCCGCGCCCATGACCATGGCCGCCGCCATCTGGCGGCCCGAGCCGACGCCGCCGGCGGCCAGCACGGGCAGGGGGGCGACGGCGTCGATGACCTCGGGCCACAGCACGATGGAGCCGACGTCGCCGGTGTGGCCCCCGCCCTCGGAGCCCTGGCAGATGACGATGTCGACGCCGGCCGCCTTGTGGTTCAGCGCGTGCTTCACCGAGCCGGCCAGCGCGGCGATCAGCATCCCGTGCTCGTGCACCTGGTCGATGACGTCGTCGGGTGGCGTCCCGAGCGCGTTGGCCACCAGCGCCACCTTCTCGTGGCGCAGGATGACCTCGACCAGCGGCGCCGCGGTCGCCGCGGTCCAGCCGAGCAGCTCGCGCTTGGGCCCGCCCTCCAGTTCGGGCACCCCGTGATCGGCCAGGATCTTCTTGGCGAAGGTGCGGTGCTCCTCGGGGATCATCGCCTTGAGCTCTTCCTCGAGCTTCACCGGGTCGAGCTCGCCCATGCCCTCGTACTTGCCGGGGATGACGATGTCGACGCCGTAGGGGCGGTCGCCCACGTGCTCGTCGAGCCACGTGAGCTCCACCTCGAGCTCGTCGGCGCTGAAGCCGACGGCGCCGAGGACGCCGAGGCCGCCGGCGTTGCTCACCGCGGCGGCGACGTCACGGCAGTGCGTGAAGGCGAAGATCGGGAACTCGATACCCAGGCGTTCGCACAGCTCGTTGTGCACGGGGATTCCTCCTGATTGGCCGGCTCGGTGCCGGGCGGTCGCCCGGGGCGTCCCCGGGGACTAGAACAGATTCTACTTTTGATCGGCCGGTCCCGCAGATCCGGCCGCCAGCATCAGTCGACAGCATGCCCGTCCGGTCCGGCAGAGCCGTCACAGGTGCTGCGCGCCACCGATTGATCAGGCGATCTGCTCCTCTTCCTGCTCCTGGTCGGCGAACTGCGTGCGGTAGAGCTCGGCGTACAGGCCGTTGCTGGCCAGCAGGCTGGCGTGGGTGCCCCGCTCGACGATGCGGCCATCGTCTATCACCAACAGCTCGTCGGCCTCGCGCACCGTGGAGAGCCGGTGGGCGATGACGAGGGAGGTGCGGCCCGCCAGTGTCTCGCGCAGGGCGCGCTGCACGGCCGCCTCGGACTCGGAGTCCAGGTGCGCCGTGGCCTCGTCCAACACCACGATGTCGGGGGCCTTGAGGATGAGCCGGGCCAGGGCGACGCGTTGCTTCTCGCCACCCGAGAGCCGGTAGCCCCGCTCGCCGATCACGGTGTCGAGACCGTCGGGCAGCTCTCCGACGATGTGCCCGATCTGCGCTTGGGAAAGGGCGTCCATTACCTCGGACTCGTTCGCGTCCGGGCGGGCGTACAGGAGGTTGGCCCGCAGCGTGTCGTGGAAGAGGTGGGGGTCCTGGCTCACGACGCCGACGACGTCGCGCACCGAGGCCATGGTGGCGCGCCGCACGTCGATGCCGCTCAGGCGCACCGACCCCCCCGTGACGTCGTAGAGGCGCGGCACCAGGTTCGAGATGGTCGTCTTGCCGGCACCGGACGGGCCTACCAGTGCCACCATCTGGCCGGGCTCGACGGTGAAGGAGACGTCGTGGAGCACCTCGCCCCGCTGGCCCGCCTCGAGCACCGCCACCGACTCGAGCGAGGCCAGCGAGACCTCCTCGGCGCTCGGGTACGTGAAGTCGACATCCTCGAACGCGATCGAGGCGTCGCCTCGCGGGACGTCGACCGCGCCGGGGTCCTCTTCGATCATGGGTTCGATGTCGAGGACCTCGAAGATGCGCTCGAAGGAGACGAGGGCGGTCATCACATCGAGGTTGACGTTCGAGAGCTGGGTCAGTGGTTGGTAAAGGCGCGTCAGGTAACTGGCCAAGGCGACGACGGTGCCGACTTGCAGCTCGCCGTGCACGGCGGCGATACCGCCGAAGCCGTAGACGAGCGCCGTGGCCAGCGCCGCCGTCAGGGTGAGCGAGACGAGGAAGACGCGCGAGTACGTCGCCTGGGAGATGCCGATGTCGCGCACCCGGCCGGCCTTGGTGTCGAAGGAGTCGGCCTCGGACTCGGGGTGCCCCATCAACTTGACCAGCATGGCCCCGCCCACCTGGAAGCGCTCCTGCATGATCATGTTCATCTCGCTGTTGAGGTTGTACCCCTCCTTCGTCAGTGAACCGATGCGCTGGCCCACGAAGCGGCCCGGGATCAAGAAGACGGGGACGAGGATGAGTGCGGCCAGGGTGATCTGCCAACTCAGGAAGAACATGGCGGCGAGCACGATGACAACCGTCACGAAGTTGCCGACGACGTTGGAGAGAAGATCGGTGAAGGCCTGTTGGGCGCCGATCACGTCATTGTTGAGCCGGCTCACCAGCGCGCCGGTCTGGGTGCGGGAGAAGAAGGCCAGCGGCATGCGTTGGATATGGCGGAACACCTTGGAGCGCATATCGAAGATGAGGCTCTCCCCGATGTAGGCCGAGATGCGCCGCTCGGTGAGGACGAGGCCGGCATCGGCCAGCGCGAGGACCGCCACCAGGACGGCCAGTTGGATCACCAGGCCGGAGTCCTTCTTCAGGATCCCGTTGTCGATGAGGGCCCGCAGGATCAGCGGGTTCACGGCGCTGATGGCCGCGTCGAGGATCACGACGGGGAGGAAGACGGCCAGGATGGTGCGGTAGGGGACGGCGAAGGTGAGCATGCGCCGCGCCGTGCCCTTCTTGACCCGGTGCTGCAGGACGGCGCGGTCCTGGCGCACGGAGCGCATGCCGCCCCAGCCACCACCGCGGCCGCCGCCTCCCATGGCATGGCCCCGCATACTCATGGCTGCAACCTACCGTCGGCGCTGCGCAGACCTGGTTGGCGGGCGGCCCGAGCAGGCGCCCGAGCGGGCCCGTCGCAGGCCCTCGAATCGGGTCAGGCGACGGTGATCCGGCGGCGGATGAAGGTCACGACGAGGAAGGCCAGGGCGAAGACCGCCAGCGCGCAGACGATGGCCGCAATGACGCCCGAGCCCTTCAGGGGCAGCCCCGACGACACGGCGTTGCCCCCGGTGGTGACGTGGCTGACCAACTGCGCGTGCACGGTGCCCGAGCGGAGGCGGCTGGCAGCCGAGGCCAGGGCGGAACCGGCGGTGAGCGACCACGCCACGGCGCCTACGGCCGCCGTCCCCACCATCGCTGCCAAAACCACAAGCCGGCCCATCATCGCGACCTCCTCGCTGCGTACAGGAGAGAAACGGAAGCCGCCCGCCTCTCTTTCGCACGAGATCTCCGGCAACCCCCATGAGCCGCGAAGGCCCAGGTGGGCCGCGTCGTGGAGATGACCCGGGCGCGAACCTCAGTAGGCGCCGATGCCCCGAGCCATCGTCTTGGGGGTCTCGAACATGATCTTGAGGTCCCACCAGAGCGACCAGGACGCCACGTAGAGATAGTCGAGCTGGACCAGGTCGTTGCGGGTCAGGTCGTTGCGGCCCGACACCTGCCACAGGCCGGTGATGCCCGGCCGCACCTCGAAGCGCCGGGTGGCCCAGCCCTCGACGTTGGACTCGCTCGGAATGAAAGGCCTCGGTCCGACGACGGACATGTCGCCCTTGAACACGCTGATGAATTGCGGGATCTCGTCGATGCCGGTCCGGCGCAGGAAGGCGCCGAAGCGGGTGATGCGGGCGCTCTCGTCGCTCTTGTTGCGGAGCTCGTGCAGTGGCCGGTCCGGGTCCTCGGGCTCGGGGGCCGACGCGGGAGTCACGGCGATGTCGGTGCCCATCGTCATGGAGCGGAACTTGGTGACCGTGAAGGGCTCGGTGTCGCGACCGAGGCGCACCTGGCGGAAGAAGACGGGTCCGGGCGAGCTCATCTTGACGCCGATGGCCACCACCAGTAGCAGGGGGGAGGTGACGAGCAGGACGGTTGAGCTGATGCACAGGTCGAAGGCCCGCTTCATGAACGTGTCCCACGGGCTGAGATGCGGCTGGGCGATTTCGAGGAAGGGCAAGCCCGCGAGGTCGGTGAGCTGGGAGCGCCAGCTGATGAGCTCGTAGTAGCGGGGCACCATCGCAATGTGGACGAAGTCCTGCAATTGGCGGTAGACGTCCATGGCCTCGACGGAGAACTCGTCCCGGGCGGCGACGAGGACGCGGTGGACGTCGAGCTGCCGGCAGAGCCGGGGCAGGTCGGCCACCTGTCCCAGTGTCCCGGCCTCCCCGGCGCGGTCGTTGCGGCCGTCGCCGTCACCGGCGATGCGGCCGACCAGCGTCATGCCGGGGTCCTGGCGCACGCTGAGGGTGATGCGATCGGCGGTCGTGCCGTCGCCTACCACCAGGACGCGGTGTCGTCGTCAACGTGTGCAGGAAGTAGCGCAACACGATGCGGCCCACCGTGATGGTGGCGACCGTGACGATCACCGCCATCACCAGTTGCGTGGCGTAGGGCTCGGACGTGCCGAAGAGGACGTGCAGCAACGACCCGATGGCGAGGGCGAGCACGCAGCCCTCGCCGACGCCGAAGGCGAGCTCGCGGATTTCGAGGAACGCGCTCGGCTGCAGCCGGCGGTGGGTCACACGGTAGACGCCGCCCGATGCCAGAGCGATGACCACCGCCACCGGGAAGAGCGAGTCGAGCTGGATGTTCGAGGCCAGCTGTCCCGGGGCGTTCACGGCCACGGCGGAGAGATGGGACAGCAGGACGAGCGAGAGCGGCAGGGCGATGCAGGCGCACACGAAGTCGCAGCAGATCTGGACGAGCGTCAGCTCCTTGTCCGTGACGGTGCGATAGCGCGGAGGAGAGGCGGCGACGAACTGGGCGCCGCCCGGTGCGACCTCGACCTCCATCTCCACCTCAGCATCCGAGACGCTCATTGCCCCTAACCCTCCGCCGGCGTCGTACCGCCTTACCCTGGGAACGGCCCTGAGGGGCCGGACTGGCGGTGCGTCAGGCGGAGCCGCCGACGGCGTGGACGCCGCCGTCGACGTGGAGGATCTCGCCCGTGGTCATGGGAAAGAGGTCGCTGAAGAGGGCTACGCAGGCCTTGGCCACCGCCGTCGGGTCGTGGATGTCCCAGCCCAGCGGGGCCCGGGCGGCCCAGGTGTCCTCGAAGGCGCTGAACCCCGGGATGGACTTGGCGGCCATGGTCCGCACGGGGCCCGCCGCCACGAGGTTGACCCGGATGCCGCTCGGCCCGAGCTCCTTGGCCAGGTAGCGGGAGAGGGACTCGAGGCCGGCCTTGGCGACGCCCATCCAGTCGTAGACGGGCCAGGCCACCGTGGCATCGAAGTCGAGGCCGACCACCGAGGCGCCGCCGTCGCCGCCGGCCGCCCGCAGCAGGGGCAGGAAGGCGTCGACGAGCGCCTTGAGCGAGTAGGTCGAGATCTGCAGCGCCGTCGACACGTCGTCCCAGTCGGCCGCGAACATGCCGTTGCCCAGGCAGTCGGGCGGCGCGAAGCCGATGGCGTGCAGCAGGCCGTCGAGGCGATCCCACCGGCCGGCCAGCGCGGCACCGGCGGCGCGTAACTGGTCGGGCGACGTGACGTCGATCTCGAGCACCTCGGGCTCGGCCGGGAGCTTGCGCGCCGTGCGCCGGGTCAGCGAGAGGGCGCGGCCGGCGCCCGAGAGCACGATGTCGGCTCCTTCTTCCTGGGCCAGGCGGGCCACGGCGAAGGCCAGCGAGGCGTCGGTGAGGACGCCGGTGATAAGGAGCCGCTTGCCGTCGAGGAGTCCCACTGCGCCAGGAGGTTATGCGAAGGTAGGGGCGTGCACGTCGGAATACTCGGTGGGACCGGCCCGGCTGGGCGCGGAGTCGCGGTCCGGCTGGCCGAGGCCGGCATCCGGGTCACGCTCGGTTCGCGCGACGCGGAGCGGGCGGCCACGGTGGCCGACGAAGTGGTGGCGCGCTGGCCCGACCTCGACCTCGAGCTCGGCGGGGCGGACAACGCCGGTGCCGCCTCGGCGGACCTGGTCGTCCTGGCCACCCCCTGGGACAGCGCCATGGCGACCGTGCGGTCGCTGCGCGAGCCCTTGGCCGGCAAGGTCGTGGTCTCCATGGCCAACGCGCTGGTGAAGGAGGGCCGCGAGATGCTCGCCCTCATTCCGCCCCGGGGCTCGGTGGCCGCCGCCGTCCAGGCTGCCGCTGCCCGAGAGCCTGGTTGCGGCCGCGTTCCACCACCTGCCCGCCTCGGAAATGGAAAACCTCGAATCGGGGTTGGAAGCAGACGTGCTGGTGTGCTCTGACTTCCCGGAGGCGACGGCGGCCACGGTCGCGCTCGTGGAGCAGATGCCGGGGCTGCGCCCGCTCGACGCCGGGAGCCTGAGCCAGGCCGCGGCGATCGAGGCCTTCACCGCCGTCTGCATCACGCTCAACATCCGGCACAAGGCCCACACGACGCTGAGGATCACCGGGCTCTAGCCGTGCGGCTGTACGACACGAGGCGCAGCGAGGTGGTCGCGTTCGAGCCCGGACCGCTGGTGACGATGTACTCGTGCGGCATCACCCCGTACGACGCGGCCCACCTCGGGCATGCTGCCGTCTACCTCTATTTCGACATGTTGCAGCGCCGTCTGCAGGACGCCGGGCACGAGACGCGCTGCGTGCGCAACGTCACCGACGTCGACGACGACATCCTGCGCAAGGCCCGCGAGCTCGGCGTGCACTATCTCGACCTGGCGGCCGAGGAGATGGCGCGCTTCGACTCCGACATGGGACTGCTCAACCTGCTGCCGGTGTACTCCGAGCCGCGGGCGACCTCGGCCATTTCGGAGATCCTGTCGTTGATCGGCGCCGCGCTCGAGTGTGGGTTTTGCCTATGAGTCGGGCGGCTCTGTCTACTTCAGCGTGACCACGCTTCCCCGAGTTCGGCTGCATCAGCGGCTACGACCGGGCCCACATGCTGGAGCTGGCGGCCGAGCACGGCGGGCAATCCCGAGGACCCCAACAAGCGCGACCCGCTCGACTTCGTGCTGTGGCAGCCGTCGCTGTCCGACGAGCCGGCGTGGGAGTCGCGCTGGGGGCCGGGCCGGCCCGGGTGGCACATCGAGTGCTCGGCCCTGGTGCTGCGTGAGCTCGGGGAGACGATCGACATCCACGGCGGCGGGCGCGACCTCGTCTTCCCGCATCACGAGTGCGAGACGGCGCAGTCCGAGGCGGTGACCGGGCAGCCCTTCGTCCGCCTCTGGTTCCACGTCGGCCTGGTCGGGCTGGACGGGACGAAGATGTCGAAGTCTCTCGGGAATCTCGTCTTCGTCGGTGACCTGTGCAAGGAGTGGGACCCCGCCGCAGTGCGGCTCGCGCTCCTGGCGCACCACTACCGCGGGGACTGGGACTGGCGCACCGACGAGGACATGCCCGCGGCGGCGGCCCGCCTGGCGCTGTGGCGCAGCGCGCCCGACGGCTCCGACGGCGACGTTGGGGGCCGCGCCGGCCTCGCGGCGGTGCGGGCGGCCCTCGACGACGACCTCGACACGCCCACCGCGCTGCGCGCGCTCGACGACGAGGCCACGGCCGGGCGGCCGGTGGCCGACGGGGCGCGCCTGCTCGGCGTGAGGCTCTGACGCCCTGACCCGCGGCGCATCGGTGGGCCGGGGCGACGGGAGTGGTCCAGTACCCTTGGTGGACCACGAACGGAGTCCGGACCAGGAGCGATAGCAAGCGGCCGGCGGAACAGGAAAGGGTCCACGATGCCAGGCGTCATCTCGGTTGGTCTTCCCGACGGCTCGACGCGGGAGCTCACCGAGGGCACGACGGGCCTGGAGTTGGCCCAGTCCATCGGGCCACGCCTGGCCAAGGCTGCCGTTCTCGTCACGGTGGACGGCACCGAGGCCGACCTGGAGTCGCCCCTGCCCGACGGTGCCCAGGTGGCCGTCGTCACCGCCGATTCCGACGCCGGCCGTGAGGTCCTGCGGCACTCGACCGCCCACGTCATGGCCCAGGCCGTCCGCCGGCTGTGGCCGGGCGCCAAGTACGCCATCGGGCCGGTGATCGAGAACGGCTTCTACTACGACTTCGAGCTGCCGGACGGGGCCCACTTCAGCGACGACGACCTGGATCGCATCGACGCGGAAATGCGGGAGATCGTCAAAGAGGACCAGCCCTTCGTCCGCCACGAGCACACCCTCGAAGAGGGGCTCGAGATCTTCGCCGACCAGCCCTTCAAGCAGGAGATCATTCGGGCCGTCGGGAGCGGGGCCGACGAGGTCGACGCCGGCGGCTCGGTGGTCAGCACCTACCGCAACACCGACGCCTTCATCGACCTGTGCCGCGGGCCGCATGTGCCCTCCACGGGCCGGCTCGGCCACTTCAAGCTGATGCGGGTCGCGGGCGCGTACTGGCGGGGCGACGAGAAGCGCGAGCAGCTGCAGCGGATCTACGGGACGGCCTGGGAGTCGGAGAAGGCGTTGGCCGCACACCTGCACCAGCTGGAGGAGGCCGAACGGCGCGACCACCGCAAGCTCGGCGCGGAGCTCGACCTCTTCAGCTTCCCCGAGGAGATCGGCTCGGGCCTCGCCGTCTTCCACCCCAAGGGCGGGACCATTCGGCGGCTGATGGAGGAGTACTCGCGGCAGCGCCACGTGGAATCGGGCTACGACTTCGTCAACTCGCCGCACATCACCAAGAGCGCCCTGTTCGAGCAATCGGGCCACCTGGACTGGTTCGCCGAAGGCATGTACCCGCCGATGGAGCTCGACGGCGGGCAGCAGTACTACCTGAAGCCGATGAATTGCCCGTTCCACATCCTCGTATACAAGAGCCACCAGCGCTCCTACCGCGAGCTGCCGATGCGGCTCTTCGAATTCGGCACGGTCTACCGCTACGAGAAATCCGGTGTTCTGCAGGGCCTGACCCGCGTGCGGGGCATGACCCAGGACGACGCGCACATCTTCTGCACCCGCGAGCAAATGGACGCCGAGCTCGTCCGCGCGCTGCATTTCGTCCTCGATCTGCTGCGGGACTACGGGCTGAACGACTTCTACCTCGAGCTGTCGACCAAACCGCCGGGCAAGGCCGTGGGCTCGGACGAGGACTGGGAAATCGCCACCGAGGCGCTGCGCACCACCGCGCTCGAAATGGGGCTCGAGCTCGTCATGGACCCGGGAGGCGGTGCCTTCTACGGGCCCAAGATCTCGGTGCAGACCCGCGACGCCATTGGCCGCACCTGGCAGATGTCGACCGTGCAGCTCGACTTCCAGCTGCCGCACCGCTTCGGGCTGGAGTACGTCGGCGCCGACAACCAGCGCCACCAGCCGATCATGATCCACCGGGCGCTGTTCGGCTCGGTGGAGCGATTCATGGCCGTGCTGATCGAGCACTACGCCGGCGCGCTGCCGACGTGGTTGAGCCCCGAACAGGTCCGTGTCATTCCCGTGAGCGATGCCTACGTCGACTACGCCCACTCGGTTGTCGAGGCCTGCGCGGGGGCGGGCCTGCGGGCCACGGTCGACGGCACCGGAGAGCAGATGAAAGCGCTGATCCGGCGGGCCAAGCTGGCCAAAATCCCCTATGTCCTCGTCGTGGGCGAACGGGACGTGGCGGCGGGTTCGGTCGGGGTCAACCGGCGGGGCTGGACGACCAAGCCCGAGCAGGGCGTGCCTCTGGCCGACCTGGTGGGGGAGGTCGTCGACGAGGTCAGCGCCCGGGGCCTGCCAGAGGACAGGGCGCCGGTGGCGGCGAGCGCATGACGCCGTGAGCCTCGAGCACCTCTGGGCCGGTTGGCGCCGCGACTACGTCGTGGAGGCGACGGCGCGGGAGCGGGCGGGCGGGACCGCCCACGGCGAGTCCGAGTGCGTCTTCTGCCGACTGGCGGCCAGTGGCGTGCCCTCGGAGGACAACCTCGTCGTGTGGCGCGGCGAGACGGCGTTCGCGGTCATGAACGCGTACCCCTACGCCAGCGGGCATGTCCTCGTCCTGCCGCGACGCCACGTCGGTTCGCTGGCCGACCTGACGGCCGACGAGTCCGCCGAGGTGTGGGCCGCCACGCAGGCGGCGGTGGCGGCGATCGAGACGGCCTACGAGCCCGACGGGCTGAACATGGGCGCCAACCTCGGCCGGGCGGCGGGCGCCGGCCTGCCGTCGCACGTCCATCTCCACGTCCTCCCGCGCTGGTCCGGCGACACCAACTTCATGACGGCGGTAGCCGAGACGCGCGTCATGCCCGAGACGTTGCAGCAGTCCTGGAAGAGGCTCGCCGACGCCTGGCCGGGGTAGCGCGCCGACTGAGGGGACCGGGGACCCGGGGGGCGCGGTGGGCACGCGCCCCGACGAAGGGCCTCCCGTCACGACGCCGACGGCGACGTCCGTTGCCCCGGCGGCCGTGACCCCGCCGACCCCATCCACCCATCGGGTGCGCCGGACCCTGCGCCGGGCCTGGCCGGCGGCCCGCGTCATCATCGGCTTCGCCCTGGTGTTCCTCGCGCTGTGGGTGCTGTCCACGAAGACCTCGGAGCTCGAGGGCTTCAGCACCATCTTCCGCCACTTCGACTGGTGGTGGGTGCCGCCGGCGGTGGTCGCCGAGATCGCCTCGTACTTCTGCTTCGCGGCCATGCAGTTCGAGCTGCTGCAAGCCGGCCATCTGCGTGCCCCCTGGACGCCACTGGTGAAGCTGACCTTCGCGTCGCAGGCCATCACCAACTCCCTGCCCATCGGCAACGCCGTTTCCTCGGTCTACGGCTTCCGCTGGTTCCGGCGTTTCGGCGCCGACAACACGCTGGCGGTGTGGGCAATGGCCGGGACACTGGTCGCCGCCGTCGTGAGCCTGTCGTTGGTCGCCATCCTGGGGCTCGGCGTGGCGGCCCAGGAGGGCGCCTCCCTCGACCTGGTGCCCGTGCTCGTCGGCACCTTCATCATCATGCTCGGCATCGGGTCCCTCTTCGTCTACGAGCGCCCGCTCCATGCCGTGTTGTACTGGTCTCTGAAGCTGTCGGTCGCCGTCAGCGGCCGGCCTCGGGGCGACACGGTGGCCCTGATTGGCCGCATCACCGCCTGGATGACCGCGGTGCGCCTCAGCTGGACCCAGATCGGCCGCATCCTCACCTGGGGGACGCTCAACTGGCTGCTCGACTGCGCCTGCTTCGCCATGATGTTCCCGGCCATCGGGGCGCCGATCCCTTGGAAGGGTCTCCTGCTGGCCTATGGCGCGGGCCAGCTGGCCGCCTCGCTGCCCATCACGCCCGGCGGCCTCGGTGTCGTCGAGGGCTCCATCACCGTCGCGCTCGTGGCCTTCGGGGGACCCGAGGCCAGTACGGCGTACGCCGTGCTGCTCTACCGGATCCTGAGCTTCTGGATGATCCTGGTCATCGGCTGGCTCTTCATCGGGCAGCTCGCATTGCAGGTGCGACGCGGGCGCTGGAGCCGGCAGGCCCTCTCGAGCGAGGTCGCGGCCGGGCCGGTGGCCTACGAGCCGGTGCCGTCGCCGACGGGCGCTGCGGCCGGCCCCGCAGCTGCCGCCGCCTCCGGGGCGGGAGGTGCCGAGTGACCCGGTCGCGCATCGCCGCCGCCGCCGCCCTCGTCCTGTCCGCCACGCTCCTGGCGTCCTGCTCGTCGGCGCGCAGCGACCTCGACACGACCAATACGTCGTCGTCGTGCTACCTGGCCCTGCCCACCGCGGCCGAGGCGGTCGGCGGACACGGCCACCTCGAGGGCGTGCGCAGATACACCCTGAACGACCTGCGCGGCATGGCGCCGCGCCTCTACGGCCGGCTCTCCAACGACGTGCCCACCAAGCAAGCGGTGTGCCTGGCCGGCTACACGGGGCGCTTCAGCGCATCCGAAGTCCGCAAGCCGCTGGGGCGCGCCACCGGCACGGTGGCGGTGGCGGTGGTGACCACGCCGGCCAACAAACTGCTGGGCACGCTCATCCTGACCAAGATCCCGGTGCGCTTCCGCCAGACGCACCCGTTCTGAGGTGGGGTCGGTCAGCCACCCCCGTCGGGGATCGTCGCCGCCAGGTGGTCGGGCACGGCGTCGTAGTGGTCGTAGGCGACGGTGAACGAGCCCCGCCCGCCCGTGAGCGCCCGTAGGTCGACCGCGTAGCGGGTGAGCTCGGCGGTGGGCGCTGTCGCAGTCACCGTCTGGTAGCCCTCGTCGGCCGCCGCGTCCGTCCCGATGATGCGGGCCCGCCGCGTGTGGAGGTCGCCCAGCACGTCCCCCTGACAGTCGGCCGGGATGGTGACGACGAGCCGCGAGATCGGCTCCAGCACGATCGGCCCGGCCTCGGCCATGGCGGTCCGCACGGCCAGCGCCGCGGCCATCTTGAAGCTCACCTCGTTGGAGTCCACCGAGTGCGCCTTGCCGTCGTCCACCGTGACCGCGATGTCGACGACCGGGTAGCCGTGGACCCCGCCGGCGCCGAACGTCTCGAGCACGCCCTTCTCCACCGCCGGGATGTACTGGCGCGGGATCGCACCGCCGACGACCTCGTCCCGGAAGGCGAAGCCCTCCCCGCGGCCCAGCGGCTCCAGACGGAGATGGCAGACGCCGAACTGCCCGTGGCCGCCCGACTGCTTCTTGTGCTTCCCCTCGGCGTGGGCCGGCCGGGTGATCGTCTCGCGGTAGGGGATGCGCAGCTCTTCGCGCTCGACGTGCACGTTGCACTTGCGTTCCAGCCGCTCGAGCGTCACGCTCAGGTGCACCTCGCCGCTGACGCCGAGGATCGTCTGGTGCGTCTCGTCGTCGCGGGCCACCGTGAGCGAAGGGTCTTCCTCCAACAAACGGTGCAGGGCCGACATCAGCTTGTCGTCGTCGGCGCGTGTCGCGGGCTTGACCGCCACCTGCAGCGCCGGCGCCGGCAACACGGGAGCGGGCACCACGACGGGCAGTCCTTTGGGGGCGAGGGTGTCGCCGGTGCGCGTCCCGTTCAGGCGGGGCACCGCCACGAAGTCACCCGCCACGACGGACGTCGCCGGTGCGGTGGCGTGCCCGGCGATGCTCTGCAGCGCGTGCAGGCGCTCCTCCTCCCGCGTGCGCGGGTTGACCAGGACGGCGTCGGGCTGCAGCGTGCCCGAGACGACCTTGCAGAGGGACATCTTGCCGCTGTGCCCGTCGTTGAACGTCTTGGTCACGGTGAGCAGCGTCGGGCCGCTCGGGTCACACGGGATCTCGGCCGTTTCGGTCCCGGCCGTGGCCAGAACAGGCGGCCGCGACGCCGGGCTTGGGCAAAGCTCCTCAATGAGACGGGCCAGTCGGTCGACGCCGACTCCACTGGTGGCGGAGCAGCACAACACTGGGAAGACCGCCGCCTGGGCCACACCTCCCGCCAGGCTCTTCTCGAGCTCCCCGTAGTCGAGCGTCTCCCCGTTGAGGTAGCGCTCCATGAGGTCGTCGTCGCCCACCACGATGCCCTCGACGAGCTGCTCGTGCACAGTGTGCTCCTCGTCGACCAGTTCGTCGGGGATCGGGCCCTCGTGACCGGCCGGGGGCACGGTGCCGTCGACCGCCGCACCGCCGCCGGGCGTGTCGTAGTGCGTCGCCGTGTCGTCGAGCAGGTCGATGACACCGTGGAAGTCGGCCTCGTGCCCGATGGGGAGCTCCACCGGCGCCACGCCGGCGCCGAACGTCGCGCGGATATCGGCCAGTGTGCGGTCAAAGTCGGCCCGCTCGCGGTCGAGCTTGTTGATGACGATGACCCGTGGCACGCCGAGGCGGGCGGCGGCCCTCCAGGCGTCCTCGGTCTGGGCCTGTACGCCGTCGGTGGCGCTGACGACGATGACGGCCAGGTCGACGTTGGCCAGGGCTGTCACCATCTCGCCCGCGAAGTCGGCATACCCGGGCGTATCGAGCAGGTTGACCTTGACGCCGTTGACTATGAAGGGGGCCAGGCCGGTCGAGATGGAGAGCTGGCGCGACACCTCCTCGGGCTCGAAATCCATCACGGTGGTGCCCTTCTCGACCGATCCCCGCCGCGCGATGGAGCCGGTGGCGGCCAACAGGGCCTCGGCGAGCGTGCTCTTGCCGGCGCCGTGATGGCCGACGAGGGCGACGTTGCGGATAGCGGTGGGGTCGTGTGGCACCTGGTCCTCCGTCCTCCGTCCGTCCAGGCAGGCCTGAAGCGGCTCGTTGGATACGAGTGTACGACCGCATCTGCGCCGCTGCTCGGGGGATCGCTCCGGGTGTCCGGAACCCGTTCGGTGGGCCCGTTCAGTCAGGGCCGGTTCCGCCGGGACTCCTGGGCGCCCAGTGCGGCGTCGTACTCGTGACGGATGGAGTAGCGGATGTAAAGGGCCAGGGTGTCGATGAGCAGCAGCCACACCGCCTTGAGCGAGATCGTGCTGCCGAACCGCTCGCGGATGCGCACCGGCGCCTCCACAATTCGGGTGTAGCCGAGGCGGCGGGCCAGGACCAGCAATTCGAGGTCCAGGGCGAAGCGGCTCTCGCGCAACAGTGGCAGGACGTCGGCGATCACCTTGCGATCCACCAGCTTGATCCCGACCTGGGTGTCCTTGACGTGCAGCCGGAACAGCACCCCGATGAGGTGCTGGTAACCCCACGAGTACAGCCGGCGCAGCGGCGGGTAGTGCACCGAGGAGTCGGGGTGGCGCTTGCTGCCGATGATGATGTCGGGCGCCTCGGCCCGCATGATCGAGACGAAGGGGGCGAGCAGCTCGGGGGAGATGTCGCCGTCGGCGTCGATGAAGCCGAGATAGCGCCCTCGCCCCAACGCCAGTCCCGACCGCAACGTGTGCCCCTTGCCGATGTTGGTGTCGAACGACAGGCGCCGCACGACGGTCTCGGGGAAGCCGTCGAGTGTGAAGGGGCTGCCGTCGGTCGAGCCGTCCGACACGGTGATGATCTCGAACGTCATGCCGGACGCATCGAGCACCCGCACCATGTCCTCGACCGTGGTGCGCAGACGCTCGCCCGGGTTGTAGTAGGGCACCACGATGGAGACGTCGAGCGTTGGTTCGGGGAGCACGGCGTCCCCGAGGTCCGGGTCGGGTCGGGGTGCTCCCGCACTGCTCGGCTCGGATACCGGCACCATCACCTCACGTGGCCCACGCGGGAGTGGGCGATCTCGGCTGGCGACGCTAACCGACGCCGCGGGGGCGCCGGGCGCGGCCGGTGGCTCGGAAGCTGACCGAGCCACCACCGCTGCTGCTGCCACTGGTGCTGGTGGTACTACCGCCACCGACCGTGATGTTGACGTTCATCCCCAACGCCTTGTGCCCCGGAATCGGGCAGTAGATGTCGTAGGGGCCCTTCTTGAAGGTCACCGCCAGCTTGGCGCTCTGCCCCGGCTGGATGTCCTTCGTCATGGCCATCGTGATGCCGGGCCCGGTGATCATGAGGGCGTGCGTGGTGTGTCCCTTGTTCTGCGCGACGAAGACGTACTTGCCCGCCTTGAAGGTCCACGGTGGCAGCCACCGTGGACACCGTGGCGGCAGCGAGCGCGGCGAGCGGGACGAAGCCGATCCCGGCGGCGGCGCGGACGGAATGCCTGGTGGTCCTCTGCGCTTGTTGTTGCTCTGATGTCACAGTGATGGGTACGGGCCGGACGGTGGCCGGGATGGTGGTGACGGCCGATTCTGCCGGTCCCCGGAGAGGCCACCACCAGGCACGGAGCACCCTGCCTGGCGCCCGCGCCGTCTCCGGGTGCAGGCCCAACGGGCGTGTGGGCCGGGTGGTGGACCGCCGGCTTCAGGGGACCGGATGGTAAACTTTTGCGAGCAGCGCCAGAGCCCTGTCCCCGGGCCGCGCACGACGAGGAGCTTCATGTTCGACGGTCGTTGGCGAACCTCCGTTGACCGGACGACTGGTCCGGTCGGCGAGGCACTCCACCGCCATGGCATCACCGCTGACGTGCTCACCGCGACCGGCCTGGTGTCGGCCACCGCGACGGCGGTCCTTGTGGCGTCGGGCCATCTCCACCTCGCCATCATCTTCCTGATCATCACCGGCATGCACGACCTGTTCGACGGGCCGGTCGCCAAGGCGGCGGGCACGGCGTCGGTCCGGGGTGCCTTCTTCGACTCGGTGACCGACCGCGTCGCCGACGGCGTCCTGATGTTCGGCTGCGCGTGGTACCTGCTGAACCGGGGGGACGGTCACCTCGCGTTGCTGCCGATGGGCATCCTGGCGGTGACCGCGCTGGTCTCCTACGAACGCGCCAAGGCGGAGTCGCTCGGGTTGTCGGCCAGGGGCGGCCTCATGGAGCGGGGCGAGCGCATGTTCCTGCTCGGCATCGCCTTCTTGAGCAGCGTCATCTTCGTGCCGGTGCTCTGGGTCCTGCTCGTCCTGGTCTCGTTCACTGCCATCTCCCGGTTCGTCAAGGTCTGGAACGCTGCGTCGGGACGCGACGCCGTCATCCGGCGTCGCATCGAGGCCTGGCGCGAGGGCCGGGTCGACTCGCGCTGGCGCGCCTGGCGCGAGGGCCGCGAGTCGGCCGGTGTGCCGAGGCGGGAGCTGTCCCGGACGACGGGTGCCCCGGTAGGCCGCTGGCGGGCGCGCCGGCAGGAGTCCCTGAGCAGCCGTTCGGGTCGTACCCTGCGGGAGCGCCGGCGCGCCGCCCGGGGACACACCGGCGAGCGCCGAACGACACGCCGTACGCCACCCGCGTCCTGATCCGCCTCTTCCACAGCCCGTCGTGAGCGACGACTCTGTCCGCGGCCGCCGCGCCACCACCAAGTACCTGACCTACCGCGGCCTCGCCGCCGGCATGGGCCGCATGCCCGAGCCGCTGGCCGAGGGCATCGCCCGCGGCGTGGCCCGCGTGATGGCCCTGCGGGGCGGTCCCGCGCTGGCCATGAACGAGCGCCACATGCGGCGCATCCTGGCCAGCGAATACGAAGGCGTCGAGCCCGACCCGGCGCTCGTCCGGCGCTGGAGCAAGCGCACCTTCGACTCCTACGCGCGTTACTGGTGTGACGGCGCCCGCCTGCCGTACGAGAGCGAGGCCGGGGTGCGTGCCCGCTGGCAGCTCCTGGCGGGGCACGAGCACCTGCTCGCCGCCTTGGACCGGGGCCGGGGCGTCGTGATGGCGCTGCCCCACGTCGGGAGCTGGGAGTGGGGTGGCTACTGGCTTGGGCTCGAGGGCACGCCGATGACGGCCGTGGTGGAGCGCCTCGAGCCCGAGGAGCTCTTCGAGTGGTTCGTCCGGCAACGGGCCGCCATGGGGCTGACGGCCGTGCCCCTCGGCGACGGCTCGAGCTCGGCGCTGCTGCGCGCCCTCAAGGTCAACCAGATCGCCGGGCTCGTCAGTGACCGGGATCTGGTGGGGAACGGGGTCGAGGTCGAGTTCTTCGGGGAGAAGACGACGTTGCCGGCCGGCGCCGCCACCTTGGCGCTGCGCACGGGGGCGCCGCTGCTTCCCGTCGTCGTCTACTCGGGCCCCGGCAATTGGCACACGGGCATCGTGCACCCACCGCTCGACACCTCCCGTCAGGGCAGGATGCGCGAGGACATCGTGCGGGTGACCCAGGACCTGGCCACGACCTTCGAGCACGACATCCGCGCCCGTCCCGAGCAGTGGCACCTCTACCAACCGAACTGGCCGAGCGACCCCCGATGAGGATCGCCATGCTGTCGCCGTACGCCTTCGGGAGCGTCGGTGGTGTGCAGGGGCAGGTCACCGGGTTGGCCCGGGCGCTGCGGGCGCAGGGCCACCAGGTGACCGTGGTCGCGCCGGGGGACCGCGACACCGTGCCCGACTCGGTGGGGGACCACTACGTCATCGGCAAGCCGACCGGGCTGCGCTCCAACGGATCGGTGGCCCCCGTGGCGCCTTGGCCGATGGCGGCGGCCCGGGCCGAGCGCTTCGTCCGCCGTGGCGGCTTCGACGTCGTGCACGTCCACGAGCCCCTCGCTCCGATGGCCGCCTACGGACTGGTGTTCAGCGCGCCGCTCCCGATGGTCGGCACGTACCACCGCGCCGGGGTCAGCCGCTGGGTCCGCCCCTTGCACGGGCTGACCCAACTGGTCGGGCGCCGGATGCAGATCCGTGTGGCCGTCTCCGAAGCAGCCCGCGAGACGGGCCGACGGGAGGGCGGCGGCGAGTTCGAGGTGCTGTTCAACGGGGTCGAGATGGACCGGTTCGAGTCGGCGCCGGCGCTGCGGGATGCCCAGGGCCGCCCCACCGTCCTGTTCCTCGGCCGCCACGAACCGCGCAAGGGACTGCAGGTCCTGCTCGACGCCTTCCCCAGGGTGGAGGGGCCGGCGGTTTTGTGGGTGGCCGGGGACGGCCCCGGCATCGAGGTGCGGCGCCGGCGCCAACTGGCCTCGGACCGGGTGCAGTGGCTGGGCCTGCTCAGTGACGACGAGGTGGCGTCCCGGCTGGCCGGGGCCGACGTGCTGTGCGCGCCGTCGCTGCAGGGCGAGTCTTTTGGGATGGTGGTGCTCGAAGGGATGGCGGCCGGCTGCGCGGTGGTGGCCTCCGACATCGAGGGCTACCGAATGGCGGCGGGCGGCCACGCCACGCTGGTCCCGCCCGGCGACGCCGCCGCCCTGGCTCGTGCCCTCGACGGCGTGCTGGCTGAGGGGGCGGGCGCGTCGGACCAGGCCCGCAAGGATGCGACCGAGTACGCCCGGGCCTGGTCGATGGACACCCTGGCCGAGCGCTACCTCGACATCTACAGGCGCGCCATAGGGGCCTTTCGCTCCACGCCCTGACCCTGTCGGTCCGGTGGGGTCAGGGGCCGGTGAGTCACAGGTCGTAGGCTGCTGGGCCTCATGGTCGATCAACAAGAGGGTTCGGGGCCCGGCGGCGGCTCCGGCGGGAGCGGCGGCTCCGGCGGGAGTGGCGGCGGCACGAATGGCGGCGCCAACCGCAACCGCAACAGGAATCGCAACCGCAACCGCAGCCGCTCGTCCGGCAACAGCCCCAACGCGCGGTCCGGCTCGAACGGGCAACGCAAGGGCCAGGGCAGTGGCGGTCAGGGAGGCGGACGTCAGGGATCGGGCAAGGGCGGTGGCCAGCGAACCCCCTCCCGCTCGGGCTCGCGGCCACGCACCGGGCCGGCCCGGTCCGCCGTCGCGCTGGCGCCACCCCCACCCCTCGAGCCACTGCAGATGCTGCCCACCCTCGGCGCGCCGCAGATCTTCCCGGCGGAGGTGGCGGCCAACCGCCGTCGCGCCCTCGTCCTGTGCGCGGTGGCCGCCCTCCTCCCGGCGCTGTTGCTCGGCGCGCTGGTGTGGGTGACCCTCTCCGTGATCGCCGGCGTCGTGGTGTTCGTGGTCGCCGGCGCCGCGGTGATGTACGCGGTGTGGCGGCTCGCCCCGTCGGTCGCCCTCAACCGCATCGGCGCGGTGCCGATCGAGGAGCAGGACGAGACCCGGCTCTGGAATGTGACCGAGGGCCTCTGTGCCACGTTCGGGCTGAGCATGCCGTCGCTCTACGTCCTCGACGACGACGTGCCCAACGCGTGCGCGCTCGGCCGCGACGCCCGGCGCTCCGTCGTGGTGGTGACCACTGGGCTGCTGCGCCGGCTCGACCCGATTGAGCTCGAGGGTGTCGTCGCCCACGAGCTGGCGCACGTGAAGCGGGGCGACAACGGCGTGTCGTGCATCGGCATCACGCTCGGGCGGATCTTCGGCGGTGCGTCCACGTTGCGGCGCTGCGTGGGGGAGAGCCGCGAGTACCGGGCGGACGTCGTCGGCGCCTCGGCCGTCCGCTTCCCCCGCGGCCTGCTCGGTGCGCTGCGGACGATGATGGGCGCCCCCGCTCCGGCGGAAGGCTCGTTCTTCGCCTCCCCGGCCCGGTTCGGCCTCACCCGCTGGGTGTGGATCGACCCCTCCGTGGGACACCGTGACGATCCCCTCGAGCCCGGGGATCTCGATGCCACCTCGGTGCGGGCCGCCGCGCTGAGCGAGTGGTGAGAAGGGGCGGCCGGCCGGCCTCGTAGACTGGGGAGATGACAACCGGGACCTTCACCGTCAAGCGGGGGTTGGCCGACATGTTGCGGGGCGGCGTCGTCATGGACGTGGTCAACGCCGAGCAGGCCAAAGTCGCCGAGGACGCCGGTGCGGTCTCGGTCATGGCGCTCGAGCGCGTGCCGTCGGACATCCGGCGGGACGGTGGCGTGGCCCGCATGAGCGACCCGCTGCTGATCGAGGGGATCATCGAGGCCGTCACGATCCCGGTCATGGCCAAGGCGCGCATCGGCCACTTCGCCGAGGCGCAGGTGCTGCAGTCGCTCGGCGTCGACTTCATCGACGAGTCCGAGGTGCTGACGCCGGCCGACGAGGCGTACCACATCGACAAGTGGCCCTTCACGGTCCCCTTCGTGTGCGGCGCCACCAATCTGGGCGAGGCGTTGCGGCGCATCTCGGAGGGCGCCGCCATGATCCGCTCCAAGGGTGAGGCCGGGACCGGCAACATCGTGGAGGCGGTGCGCCATCTGCGGTCCATCCTTGGCACCATCCGCGCCTTGACCCAGGCGGACAGCGCCGAGCTTTACGGCTGGGCGAAGGAGCTCGGCGCGCCGATCGCACTGGTCCAGGAGATCGCCGCGACGGGGAAGCTGCCCGTGCCGCTGTTCTGCGCCGGCGGCATCGCCACGCCCTCGGACGCCGCGCTCGTGATGCAGCTGGGGGCCGAGGCGGTCTTCGTCGGATCGGGGATCTTCAAGTCGTCGGACCCCGCCCGGATGGCCTCGGCCATCGTCGAGGCCACGGCCCACTTCACCGACGCCGAGCACGTGGCCAAGGTGTCGCGCGGCCTCGGCGAGGCGATGCGGGGTCTCGAGGCGTCGCAGTACGGCGAGCATCTCGCCGACCGCGGGTGGTAGTCGGGGTCCTCGACCTGCAGGGGGACGTGCGCGAGCACCTGGTCGCACTGGCCGAGGTGGGGTGCGGCGCCCGGCTGGTCAAGTGGCCCGGCGACCTGGTGGGGCTCTCCGGCCTGGTGCTGCCCGGCGGCGAGTCGACCACGTTGTCCATGCTGCTCGAGTCAACCGGCCTGTTCGAGGCGATCGCGGCACGGATCGGCGACGTGGAGCACCCGCTCCCTCTCCTCGGGACCTGTGCCGGCCTCGTCCTGGTGTCCCGGGAGGTCCTCGACGGGCGCCCGGACCAGCGCAGCTTCGGCGTGCTCGACGCCGTCGTCCGCCGCAACGGCTACGGGCGCCAGGAGCAGTCCTTCGAAGCCGACATTGCGTTCGGGTCGGGTGAGGGCCCACCCATGCCCACCGTCTTCATCCGGGCCCCGCTGCTCGTCTCGGTCGGTGACGCGGTCGACGTCCTGGCCACCCTGGACGGCGTGCCCGTCCTGGTGCGCCAGGGCGCGGTGCTGGCCTCGTCCTTCCACCCCGAGCTCACACCGGACCGCCGCATCCACCGCCTGTTCGCCGACATGTGCGGGCGGGACCTCCGCTGGGACCCGTGCGCCGCTACATCCTGAGCGTCACCTGCCCGGACCGGGTCGGCATCGTCGCTGCCGTCACGGGGCTTCTGGCCGGCCACGGCGGGTCCGTGTTGGAGGCGGCGCAGCACGGCGATCTCGATTCCGGCCGTTTCTTCCTCCGCATCGAGGTCGTGGCCGGGTCACTCCCCACGGGCCTCGGGCCGGCCGAGCTGGCCGCGGCCTTCCAGCCGGTGGCCGAAGAGTTCGACATGCGATGGCGCCTCAGCGACACCGACGCGCCCAAGCGAGTGGTGTTGCTCGCCAGCAAGGAGGACCACTGCGTCGCCGATCTCCTCTACCGCTGGCGCGCCGGCGAGCTCGAGTGCGACATCCCCTGCGTGATCTCCAACCACGGCGACCTGAGGGAGCTGGTCGAGTGGCACAGGATCCCGTTCCACCTGGTGCCCGTCGGGACGGAGCAGGCCGCCAAGGAGCGGGCGTTTGCACAGATGGAGGGGATCCTGCAGGAGGTACGGGCCGACGTCGTCGTCCTGGCCCGCTACATGCAGATCCTGCCGGTGTCCTTCTGCGCCGGCCGCGAGGGCCAAATCATCAACATCCACCACTCGTTCCTGCCGTCCTTCGCCGGTGCCCGCCCCTACCACCAGGCGTTCGCCCGTGGGGTGAAGCTCATCGGCGCCACTTGCCACTACGTCACGGCCGAGCTCGACGAGGGCCCGATCATCGAGCAGGACACCCGGCGCATCGATCACGGCGACACCGTCGAGGAGTTGCGGCGGGTGGGCCGCGATGTCGAGCGGACCGTGTTGGCGCGCGGGCTGCACTGGCACCTGCAGGACCGCATCCTGCTTAACGGTCACAAGACAGTCGTTTTCCCCTGACCCGACCTCTAGCGCCCGAGCCGCGCCACCGAGCGCGGCGATCCTGTTGCTCACGACCGCGTCGACGCCGGCCTCGAGCACCTGGGTCATCTCCTCGGGGGAGTCGACGGTCCAGGTCGACACGCGCCGGCCGCCGTCGTGCACCGCGGCCACCCCCTCGGGACTCAGCACCCCGGACCACGGGTTCCAGTACTCGGCCCCCAGCTCGCGCAGGAGGGCCAGCGGTGGCTCGGGGCCGTCCATCCACGTGAGCCCGATCCGCGCGTCGGCCGACAATGCCCGCAGCTGCTGCAGGGCGGCCACGTTCCCGGTGACGAAGAGACAGCGCGGCAGGGCCCCGGCCGCCCGCACCGCCTCGAGGCCGCCAGGCACCACCTCGCGCCGGGTGAAGTCGACCATCAGGGGCAGCGCGACCGCGTCGAGCACCTGGGACAGCGTGGGGATGCGGACATCGCCCGCCCCGAGTGCCGACACCTCGGCCAGATCGACGTCGCCGACGGACACGGCGCGTCCCCACAGGCGTTCGAGCGACTGGTCGTGCAGGACGACGATGGCGCCGTCGCGCGTGCGGCGCAGATCGATCTCCACCATGTCCGCACCCAGGGCCACCGCGGCGGCGAAGGCGGGCAGCGTGTTCTCCCGGTGGTCGACCGGCTCGCCCCGGTGGGCGATGGCGACGACGCGCACGTGTCCGCTTCCGGCGGCCGGCGCGGCGCTCAGGCGGTGCCGGCGTAGACGGCGCCCGCCACGTTGGCGATGATCTGGTTGAGCGCGGGCTCAATGAGGGTGTCCACCGCGGCCGAGGTGATGTGGACGCCGTCCGAGCCCCGCGCCACGATGCCGTCCACCACCGAGGAGTAGGCCCCGCCGGGGTCGAGCACGGTGAAGAGGTCGTCGATCGACACGAAGGGGTACTGGGCGGCCACCGACTGCACGATCTGGTTGTAGTCCTGCACCAGCGTGTTCGGCGTCCCGTCGGCGAAGTAGGGCGAGGTGGAGAGGATCACGGCGCCACCGTCGGAGTGGGCGATCTGCACCGCCTGGGCCAGGTTGTCCTGAATGAAGGCGGCATAGGCCGGGTTGGCCAACGTCGTATAGGACCCGTTGAACATCCGGTCCTGCGTCTCCCAGTAGCCGGTCTGAATCACGGTGACGTCGGGATGGAAGCGGGACACGACCCACTGCAGCTGCGTCGACCACAGCGCGCAGGCCCCCGGGCTGATGTAGACCGACCCCGGGTTGCTCCACGGGATGGTCGGCGCGCCGTCGGTATACCCGCAGCCGGCCGCCGCCCCGTCGTCGACGTCGTAAGGAGGGTTGTTCTGCTCCACGTAGTCGCCCTCGTACAGGGAGAGTGAGTCGCCGGAGAAGGCCACCCGCATGGTGCCCTGGTGGGTGGCCTGCGACCCGGTTGCCTCGTTGAGGATCGAAACGACGGGGGGGATCGGATTCGACAGCGGCTTGGGGAAGAGCGGGGGGTGGAGCGGCGACTGCGCGCTCCCCGAGAACTGGGCGTCGCCGTAAGGGAAGACGCCGGCGTCCTGCCCGACCAGCCAGTAGCCGTTCCCGTCCTGCGTCGGCGCCATGGCCACGATGGGCTCGTTCAGGTGGATGCCGCCCGGCGAGCCCCAGAACTGGGCGTCGCCGTAGGTGAAGATGCCGCCGTCGGAGGCCACCAGCCAGTAGCCGTTGCCGTCCGACGTGGCCGCCATCCCCACGATGGGCTTGTTGAGTGCGATGCCGCCCGTCGAGCCCCAGAACTGGGCGTCGCCGTAGGCGAAGATGCCGCCGTCGGAGGCGACCAGCCAGTAGCCGTTGCCGTCCGACGTGGCCGCCATCCCCACGATGGGCTTGTTGAGCGCCATGCCGCCCGTCGAGCCCCAGAACTGCGCGTCGCCGAAGGCGAAGATGCCGCCGTCGGAGGCCACCAGCCAGTAGCCGTTGCCGTCCGACGTAGCCGCCATCCCCACGATGGGTTTGTTGAGTGCGATGCCGCCCGTCGAGCCCCAGAATTGCGCGCCCCCAAAGGAGAACACGCCGCCGTCGGAGGCCACGAGCCAGTAGCCGCCGAGGGGATCGGCCGCGGCCCCGACGATCGGCTTGGACAACGGCACTTCGACGGTGTCACCGTCGTAGGCGGCGCCCCCGAAGGTCATGACGCCGCCCGCGGCGTCGACGATGGCGTACGAGCTGTCGGTCGCGCCCGGCACGACGGCGGCCCCGGCGGCAACGGCACGGCCCGGCCCGGACCCCGTCACGAGCACGGCGGCGGCCAGGAGCATCGCAAGGCACACGGCGGCGCGGCGGCTCGCCTTCGACGACCACGATCCCCCGCGCATGAGCTTGTGATCTTAGGGAACGGGCGCCGCTCGGTTGGGGCGCCCCCTCAGAGGAGGCGCAACTGGCGGCTGCCCGCGGCGGCGGTCGGCCCGGCTCGACCCTCTGCGCCGGCCCGGTCGTCGGACGAACCCGTGCCGCGGTAGCGGTCCCGGCCCGACACGCCGCAACGTCGCGCCGCCACCCGCACGATCCCCTCGATGCGCCGGCGCTCCTCGTCGGGCTGGTAGCCCCCGCGCCGGAAGCGCTCCCGGTGCAGGCGGACGAGGTCGGGCCGCACACCCTCGAGCCAATCGAGATAGTGGCCCCGGACGGTGCCGCGCAGGTGCAGCGCCACCCCGGTGATCGACACCGCCCCGGCCTCGGCGGAGGCCTCGACCACCTCGGTCAGCTGCGCCTCGGAGTCCGACAGCCCCGGGAGCACGGGGGCCACCAGGACACCGCACGGGATGCCCAGCGCGGTGAGGCGGCGCAGGGCCTCGACGCGCCGGTCGGGCGGGGGTGTGCCCGGCTCGGTCAGCTTCCACACCGACCGGTCAAGGGTGCCGATGGAGAAGCTCACCCCCACGTCGGTGCGCTCGCAGGCGGCGGCCAGCACGGCGGCGTCGCGCAGGATCAGCGTCGACTTGGTCAGGATGCTGAAGGGGTTGCGGGCACCCGAGAGCGTCTCGACGATGCCCCGCGTCAGGTGGTACTTGCCCTCGGCGTGTTGGTAGGGATCGGTGTTGGTGCCCATGGCGATGTGGTCGCCGTCCCACGCCGGGGCGCGCAGCTCGGCGCGCAGTCGCTCCACCGCGTTGACCTTGACCACGATCTTGCGCTCGAAGTCGGTCCCGATGCCGAGCCCGAGGTAGTCGTGCGTGGGTCGGGCGAAGCAGTAGACGCAGGCGTGGCTGCAGCCTCGATACGGGTTGATCGTGTGCCGGAAGGGCATCAGGCTCTCCGCCGGCACGGTGTTGATGACGGTGCGGGCGTTGACGTGGAGGAACTCCATCCCGGCGTAGGCCCCCCGGCCCACGTGGCGCTCCGCCACGCGCTCGTCGGGGAACAAGGTACCGCCCCCCTCGTTCTCGGCCAGGGCCCAGCGCAATGCCATGCGGACTAAGATAGCGAACATATGTTCGTAATTCAACGGGTCGGGTGTCCACAAAAAGGACCAGGTCAGCCACTAATCTCGACCGCACTGTGGTGACCAAGACCCGCGGGCGCCCCGCGCCGCGCCCGGCTGCACGAACCACCAGGAAGCCCGCTCCCCGCAGGCGGCCCGAGCCGGCGCGCCCTCCCTTCTGGCGGGTCCAGGCCCGGGACCTGTGGGCGGTGGGCCTGATCACGCTGGGCGTCCTCCTGGCGCTGGCGCTCTGGGGCAAGCAGCTGGGGCCGGTGGGCCACGCCGCCGACACCGGCCTGGGGTTGCTGGGCGGATGGGTGCGCGTCCTGCTGCCGCTGGTGTCCTTCGGCGCCGGCCTCGCCCTGCTGCTCGATCGGGCCCGCCCCGAGGACGACGAGCTCGAGGAGCGGGAGGGGGCCGACCCCTGGCGCCTGGCCGTCGGCTCCGTCCTCGGCCTGCTCGGAATCTGCGGCCTGGCCGAGGTGGCCAAGGGGTCGCCGCCGTTCTCGGGCTCGGGTGCGCTGCGCGACGCCGGTGGCTACGTCGGCGCGGCCGTCGGTCGCCCACTGCACGCCGGGCTCGGCCCTGCCGGGGCCGGCGTGCTGCTCGTGGCGGTCGTCTTCGTGGCCGTCCTGGTGGCGACCGGGGTGTCGCTGGCCACGGTCGGGCAGGCCATCGTCAGCGCCGCCGCCCACTCCGGGCGCAGCCTCTCCGCGCTGTGGCAGGGCAAGCCGTTCGTGATCACCTCCGATCTCGGCGCCGACGCGTCGGGGGAGGCCGCCTCGTCCGGCCGCGTCCCCTTCGACGCGGAGGAGGACGACGAGCCGCCGCACGATGACCCGGTCGACGACATCGACATCCCCCTGGAGCCGGAGCTCGAGCCGGTCCCGGTGGCGGCCGTCACGCCCCCGCTCCCGCACGTTCCGGCCGCCGCCCGCGCGCCCGGGGACTGGGTGCTGCCGAGCTTGTCCCTGCTGCACGCCTCCAAGAAGATGCGCCAGGACCAGCGGCAGATCGACGCCCTCGGAGCGGATCTCGTCCTGGCACTGGAGGCCCACGGCGTCGAGACCCGGCTGGTGGGCTGCCGGGTCGGCCCGACGGTCACCCGTTACGAGCTCGAGCTGGGTCCCGGCGTCAAGGTGGCCCGCGTCACGAGTCTCTCCAAGGACATCGCCTACGCCATGGCGTCACCGGACGTGCGCATCCTGGCGCCGATCCCCGGCAAGTCGGCCATCGGCGTGGAGGTGCCGAACCGGACGCGCCAGCTCGTGTCGCTGCGCGACATCCTCGAGTCGAGCGAGGCCAAGCCCACCGCGACCACGCACCCGCTCGAGGTGGCGATGGGCCGCGACATCGCCGGGCGCGCCGTGATGGCCAACCTGGCCGAAATGCCGCACATTCTCATCTCGGGCGCGACGGGATCCGGGAAGTCGTCGTGCATGAACTCCATCATCACGTCGATCCTCATGCGCGACACGCCCGACAAGGTCAAGATGATCCTTGTCGACCCCAAGCGCGTCGAGCTCGGCCAGTACGACGGCCTGCCGCACCTCCTCAACCCCGTCGTCGTCGACCCGAAGAAGGCGGCCAACGCGCTCGCCTGGGCCGTGAAGGAGATGGAGCGCCGCTACGACATGCTGGCCGAGAACGGCGTGCGCGACATCACCGGCTACAACCTGCTGGTCGAGCAGGGGCTCATCGCGCCAACACCACCGTCGGACCGTCGTCGCATGCGCGAGGTCGCGGCCCGGGCCCTCGGCGAGGAGCATGCGGCGGTCGACGACGAGGACGACTTGGAGCCCGAACCGGAGCCCCCGCAACCGCTGCCCTTCATTCTGGTGATCGTCGACGAGCTGAACGACCTCATGATGGTGGCGGCCCGCGACGTCGAGGACTCCATCGTGCGGATCGCCCAGATGGCCCGTGCCGTGGGCATCCACCTCGTGATCGCCACCCAGCGCCCGTCGGTCGACGTCATCACCGGGGTGATCAAGGCCAACATCCCGAGCCGCATGGCCTTCTCCGTGTCCTCGTTGGCCGACAGCCGCGTGATCCTGGACCAACCCGGCGCCGAGCGCCTCATCGGCAAGGGGGACATGCTGCTGCTGACGGCGTCCTCGAACATCCCGCGCCGCCTGCAGGCCCCCTGGGTCTCGGAGGAGGAGGTGCGCGACGTGGTCCGTCACTGGCGCGCGCCAGGGCGGGCAGGCCGAGGCCATCGTGGGCATCGAGGGCGTCGACGACGGCCCATCCGGGCCCGACGGGCTCGACACCGACGACGACGAGTTGCTGGTGCAGGCCCGCGATCTGGTGGTGCGTTCCCAGCTGGGCTCCACCTCCATGCTGCAGCGCAAGCTGCGGGTGGGATTCGCGCGGGCCGGCCGGCTCATGGACCTGCTCGAGCAGGCCGGCATCGTCGGCCCCAGCGAGGGCTCCAAGGCGCGCGCCGTCCTCATGACCCCCGAAGAGCTCGACGGGCTGAACGGGAGGTGAGCCCGGAAGCGCCGGCGCCGCCGTTCATGGTGGCGCCGTTCCGGCTCGACTCGTTGCGCGGGCCGTCGCCGGTCCCGCCGGTTCCCGAGCACGGCCGGCACTCCGCCCACTCGCACCGACGCCGCCGGCGCGGGCGTCGCCGGGCCATCCTCCTGGCTCTCCTTCTCGTCATCGTCGCCGCCGGCGCCTTCGTCGCCGTCCGCCTCTCCACGCCGGAGCCGGCTCCCTCTGTCACCTCGGTGCCGGCGCAGTCGGTCCACATCCCGAGCCCACGCGGTCACGCTCCCGTGGCCGGCCACCGGCCAAGGCGCCATCGCCATCCCGTCGCTCGGCGTGAACGTGGCGTCGGGGCCGGAGAAGGCGGCCCCGGTGGCCAGCCTGACCAAGCTGATGACCGCCTACGTCGTGCTGCACGACCATCCCGTGGCGCTCGGCCAGCCGGGCCCGACCATCACGGTGACCCAGGCGGACGTCGACGACTACAACAACGCCACCGTCGACGACGATTCCAACGCGGCGGTGACGCTAAACGAGCAGATCAGTGAGGCGGACGTGCTCGGCGGGCTGCTGGTGCACTCGGCCGACAATTTCGGCGACCTCGTGGCCACCTGGGACGCCGGGAGCATCCCCGCCTTCGTGGCCAAGATGAACGCCACCGCGACCCGCCTCGGCATGGACCACTCGCATTTCGCCGATGCCAGCGGTGTCGATCCGGGCTCGCAGTCCACCGCCTCGGACCTGTTGAAGGTGGCTGCCCTCGACATGGCCAACCCGACGTTCGCGTCCATGGTGCAGATGTCGTCGGTCACGCTGCCCGTGGCCGGGACGATCTCGACCTACACGCCGCTCCTCGGCGTGCAGGGGGTGATCGGCGTGAAGTCCGGTTTCACCACGGCGGCGGGCGGGGGGGACGTGTTGGCGGTCGAGCGTACGGTGCACGGAAAGCAGGTGCTCCTGCTGGCGGCCGTGACCGGGCAGAGCGGCCCCGTGGTGCTGGCGCAGGCGGGACTGCACGCGCTGGCCCTCGTCGACGCCCTGAGCCCGTTCATCGGCTCCACCCGGGTGCTGCCGGGCCACCTGGTCGTCGCCCACGTCGGCGAGGGGGGCAGCAGCTTCGGCGCTGCCACGGCGTCTCCGGTGTCCATGCTGACCTGGCCCGGTGTCAGCGCGAGGCGGGTGTTCGTGCCGACGCGGCACGTGGCGGTGGACGCCCGCCGTGGCACGGCGGTGGGGACCGTGGTCGTCTCACTCGGCAGCCAGCGGGCCGCCGTCCCGGTCCTACTCGACGAAGGACATCCCGCCGCCAGTCGCTCTTCCAGCGCCTGTTCTGACCGCGTAGCCTGACCCCGTGCGCGCCCGGGCCCCTGCGTCGTCGGCCAACCTCGGACCGGGGTTCGACACGCTCGCCGTCGCCCTCGACCTCTACGTGAGCGTCGAGGTCGAGAAGGCACCGGCACTCCGCGTGTCCACGAAGGGCGAGGGTGCCGGGCTCTTCGACGACGCGTCGCACCTGGCCGCCCGCGTCGTGACGGAGGTCCTCGGGCACGACCGGTTCGCCGTCTCGGTGCGCTCGCAGATTCCGGTGGCCCGCGGGCTGGGCTCCTCCGCCGCGCTCGGCGGCGGCGGCGGCCGCGGCGGCGGGTGCCGACGATCCGTTCGCGGTGGCCGCCGCCTACGACGGGCACCCGGAGAACGCGGCGGCCAGCGTGTTCGGTGGCCTGGTCGCCGCCACCATGGTCGATGGCCGTCCGGTGCACGCTGCCCTCCCGCTCAGCGAGGGGCTGGCCTTCGTCGTCATCGTCCCCGAGCGCGACCTGGCGACCCCCGAGGCACGTGGCGTGCTGCCCGAGACGCTCACGCGGGAGGACGCGTTGTTCAACCTCGGCCGCATGGGCCTGCTGGTGGCCGGCCTGGCCAATCCGGACGCCCTGCGCGCCAGCGCCACCGACGATCGGCTGCACCAGCCGGCGCGCACCGCCCTGTTCCCCGAGGCCCCCCAGCTCCTGCGGGCGCTCGTCGATGCCGGTGCACTGGCCGCCAGCTGGTCCGGGGCGGGACCGGCGCTCATCGGCATGGTGCGGCCCGAAGCCGCGGCGACCGTGCTGGCCGGGGCCGAAGCCGCCCTGGCGGAGGCGGCGGTGCCGGGCCGGGCGCTGGTGCTCCACACCGACCGGCGCGGCATCGTCTACGGGGACGAGGCGGACGTCCCGCTCTGACGCGTCATTTGCCGAGCGACCGGGCCAGAGTCATGACGTCGCTCTGCAGCTGAATGATGGCGGAGTTGAGGTTGTACGTGTTGAGCACCTGGTTGTAGTTGGCCTGGGTCGGCTGGGCGTCGCCCAGGATCTCCAGGCTGTTGGCCAGCGTCTGGGCCGCGTTGAGCGTCGTGGTGCGGTCGGTGGTCGGAATCTTGAACGGGTGGTGCCCGGCGAGCATGTTGGCGTAGGCGTGGATCTTGTTCCCGAGCGTGCGGTCGGCCGCCTCGAGGCAGACGACGGGGCTCGACTGGCGCTCGCACCCGGCGACCGTGGTGACGTAGCTCGTCATGGCCGATTGGACGGTGTAATTCGCGTTCTCGAGGGAGGCGTCGGGCGGTGGGGCGTCTCCCCCCGAGCCGCACCCGGCCAGGACCAGCGCCAGCGGCACGAGCAATCCCCAACAGGACCGGCGCAGCAGCGGGGTCACGCGTCGCTCCACGGCCGGGCAATCTACAGTGCGCCCGTTCCCTACACTTTCACCATGGCCCGGACCTATTTCATCCGCACCTTCGGGTGCCAAATGAACGAGCACGACTCCGAACGGCTCGCCGGGTTGCTGGTGGCCGACGGCCTGACGCCCGCCGCCACCATGGAGGACGCCGACGTCGTGGTGCTCAACACGTGCTGTATCCGGGAGAACGCCGACCAGCGCCTCTACGGGACGCTGGGACGCCTGAAGGAGCTGGTGGACGCCAAGCCGGGCCTGCAGATCGCCGTCGGCGGGTGCCTGGCCCAGAAGGACCGTGCCCGGATTCAGGAGAAGGTGGGCTGGGTCGACGTCGTCTTCGGCACCCACAACCTGACCAGCGCGCCGGGACTCCTGCGCCGGGCGGAGACCGAGGGCCCCGTCATGGAGATCCTGGACGCACCGGCTCCGGAGGCCGGCAGCAATCCGCTCCTCGGCCCCGGCGCCGTCCGTGCGCTGCCCTACGCGGCGTGGGTGAACATCCAGACCGGCTGCGACAACTCGTGCGCCTTCTGCATCGTCCCGTCCGTGCGGGGACCGGAGGTGAGCCGGACCCCGCAGGACATCGTGGCGGAGGTGGAGCTGCTGGCCCGGAGCGGGGTGAGCGAAGTCACGCTGCTCGGGCAGAACGTGAACTCCTACGGCCGCGACATCACGAGGCGCCGGCCGCTCTTCGCCGATCTGCTCCGCGCCATCGGTGCGGTGGAGGGGATCGGGCGCATCCGCTTCACCAGCCCGCACCCCAAGGACCTGCGGCCCGAGACGATCGAGGCCATGGCGGAGACGCCGGAAGTCTGCGAGCAGCTGCACCTGCCCCTGCAGTCGGGGAGCGACCGGGTGTTGCGCGCCATGCGCCGGGGCTACACCACCCAGCGCTACCTGGACCGTCTGGCGGCGGCGCGGGCCGCCATCGCCGACCTGGCGGTGACGACCGACGTCATCGTGGGCTTCCCCGGCGAGACGGAGGACGACTTCGAGGAGACGCTGGCGGTCTGCGCCGAGGCGAAGTACGACGGCGCGTACACCTTCATCTTCTCGCCGCGTCCGGGGACCAGGGCGGCCGACATGGAGTCGAGTTTCGTCCCGGCCGACGTGGTGGCCGAGCGCTTCGAGCGCCTCAAGACGGTGGTGGACCGCTCCGCCCTGGCCCGGCACCGCTCGCGCGTCGGCCGGTGCGAAGAGGCGCTCGTCGAAGGGGTCAGCCGGCGCGACGAGTCGATGCTGACCGGCCGCACCCGGCAGGGCAAGCTGATCCATTTCCCGGCCGGCACGGCCGCCGGGAATCCGGCGGCGGGCGCCCTGGCCCTCGTGACGGTGACCGACGGCCATCCGCACCACCTCTCGGGTCGTCTGGAGGAGGTGGTGGCGCGGCCCCGGCATCGCGTGCGCATCCCGGTGGCCAGCGGTTGACTGCGGTCGCGCTGGTTGGGGTCACGGCCTCGGGGAAATCGCAGGCCGCGCTCGAGCTGGCCCTGCGCCGGGGCGACTGCGAGATCGTCTCGGTCGACTCCATGTGCGTCTACCGCGGTATGGACATCGGGACGTCCAAGCCCGGACTCGAGGCGCGGGCTGCCGTGCCGCACCATCTCCTCGACCTGGTCGATCCGGACGAGGACTTCACGGTGACCCAATTCCAGCGGGCGGCACGCCAGGCGCTGGACGGCATCGCCCGGCGAGGGCATCACGCGCTGCTGGTCGGTGGCACGGGGCTCTACCAGCGCGCCGTCGTCGACGACCTCGAGATCCCGGGCCGCTTCCCCGAGGTGGCGGCCGCGCTGGAGGCGGAGCTGGACGAGGGTCGCGCCGCCCCGGCCGACCTGCACGCCCGGCTCGTCGTGCTCGACCCGGTCGGCGCGGCGCGGATGGAGCCGACGAACCGGAGGCGGGTCGTCCGCGCACTGGAGGTCACCCTCGGGTCGGGGCGGCCCTTCTCGGCGTTCGGGCCCGGGCTCGAGGCGTATCCGGAGGGCGGGATGGCACAGGTCGGCCTCTTCCGGCCGCCCGACGAGGTCGACCTCCGGATCGAAGAGCGCTTCGGCCACATGATGGAGGCCGGCCTGCTCGACGAGGTGCGGAGGCTGGCGGCACGCCCTGCCGGCATGTCGCGCACGGCCCGCCAGGCGCTCGGCTACCGCGAGGTGCTGGCCCATGTGGAAGGTGGCGCACCCCTGATCGACTGCGAGCGACAGGCGGTGCTCCGCACCCGCCAGTTCGCCCGGCGCCAGGCTTCCTGGTTCCGGCGTGACCCGCGGGTGATCTGGGCCGGGAGCAGCGCGGAGGCCCAGGCCCGGTTGGAGGAGGCCCTCCCCGTGCACGGCTGAAGGGTGCCAGCTGCGAGAATGGTGTGATGCGGATGAGCAAGCACGAGGGAGCGGGCAACGACTTCCTGGTCGTCCTCGATCCTGAGGACGCCGTCCGATTCTCGGTGGCCCAAGTGCGACTCCTGGCCGATCGGCGCCGTGGCATCGGCGCCGACGGCATCATCCGGGTCGGACCGGGTCGCGACGGGTGCGACCTCTCCATGGAGCTGCGCAACGCCGACGGGGGCGAGGCCGAGATGAGTGGCAACGGCATCCGGTGCCTGGCCCAGGCCGCCGTCGAGGCCGGACTGGTGACGGGGCCCCGCTTCACGGTCGCCACCGCCGGTGGGCCGCGTACCGTGGAGTACCGGCCGGGCGACTCGCCCGGGTGGGCCGCGGCCCGCGTGGACATGGGACCGGCCCGGCTCGGCCCGGACCAGCCCCAGGAGTTCGGCGACCGCAGGGCCCGGACGGTCGACGTCGGGAACCCGCACCTGGTGCTGCTGGGCCCCGACACCGCCGCGGTGGACATCGCCGAGCTCGGGCCCAAGCTCCAGGCCGCCTTCGACGGTGGGATCAACGTCGAATGGATCACGGCCGGCCGTGACGAAGTGGGCGAGTTGCTCGACTTCCGGGTGTGGGAGCGCGGGGCGGGCGAGACGCTGGCCTGCGGCACCGGGAGCGTGGCCGCCGCCGCTGCGGCCCGGAGCTGGGGCGCCGTCGCCGACGCCGGCACCGTGCGCGTACGCAATCCGGGAGGGACCCTGGAGGTCACCCTCGGCGCCGACGAGGGGGCCACCACCTTCCTCGCCGGGCCCGTGCGCAAGGTGGCCGACATCGAGATCCATCCCGGGATGCTCTCTTGAGCACGGTGTTGCCCGGGACGCTCATTGAGCGCACCTTCCGGGAACGGATCATCCTGGTGGGGGTCATCTTCCCCGGCCTGACCGAAGAGATGGTCGGCGAGGAGCTGGACGAGCTGGCGCGACTGGTGGACAGCGCAGGCGCCGACGTGGTGGGCCGCGTGATGCAGCGGCGCAACGCGCCCGACGCGGCGACCTTCGTCGGGCGGGGCAAGGCCGAGGAGATCGCGGCCCTGAGCCAGAGCCTCGACGCCGACACGGTCGTGTTCGACGACGACCTGACCCCGGCCCAGCACCGGAACCTCGAGAAGCTCTTCGGCCGTACGGCCATCGATCGCACCGCGGTGATCCTCGACATCTTCGCCCAGAACGCGCGCAGCCCCGAGGGCAAGGCGCAGGTGGAGCTGGCGCTGCTGCGCTACCGGTTGCCCCGTCTACGCGGCCGCGGTTCGGCGCTGAGTCAGCAGGCCGGTGGCATCGGCACCAGGGGACCGGGCGAGACGCAGCTGGAGGTCGACCGCCGGCGCCTCGTCCGGCGCATGCACAAGCTCGAGGCCGAGCTCCGCGAGGTGGAGCGCACGCGCGAACTGCAGCGCCGCAGCCGGGCCCGCGGCCGGCACCGTGAACTGGCGCTCGTCGGCTATACCAACGCCGGAAAGTCGACGCTGCTCAACCGGCTGACCGATGCCGGCGTGCCGGCGGAGAACCGTCTCTTCGTGACGCTCGACCCGCGGACCCGGCAGCTGTCGCTGCCCGGCGGTGAGACCGTCCTCGTGACCGACACCGTCGGGTTCGTCCGCAAGCTGCCCCACGAGCTGGTCGAGGCCTTCCGCTCCACGTTGGACTCCGTGCGCCTGGCCGACCTCATCGTGCACGTCGTCGACAGCACGGCGGTCGACGCGATGGGGCAGATGGCCGCCGTCCGCGAGGTGCTGGCGGAGATCGGTGCCTCCGACGTGCCCGACCTCATCGTCGTGAACAAGGCCGACGTGGCGCCCGAGGAGGCCAAGGCCCTGGCGCACGCACACGAGGGCGCCGTGCTCATTTCGGCACGGACCGGGGAGGGGGTTGACGAGCTCCTGCGCGTGCTCGGCGACCGCCTGCGGGGCTCGGACCGCGTCGTGCAGCTGGTCGTGCCCTGGGCCCGTGGCGACGTGTTGGCCGCCATCCACCGCGAGGGTGAGGTCGTGGGCCAGAGCGACGGCGAGGAGTCGGCCACCCTGCAGGTGGTGCTCGACGACGTGGGCCGGGCCCGTTTCGCCGAGTTCGTGGCGGCTCCGTGACCTTCCGGCTGCCGCCGTATCCCTACGACCGGCTGGACGGCCTGGCCAAGGTGGCCGCCGCGCACCAGGGCGGCATGGTCGACTGCTCCATCGGGACCCCCTACGACCCTCCTCCCCCCGCCGTGGTCGAGGCGCTGGCCACGTCGGGCACCGAGCGGGGGTATCCCGCCTCGGCCGGCAGCCCGCAACTGCGCGACGCCGCCGCGGCATGGCTGGTCCGGCGCTTCGGGCTGACCGACGGACCACAGGCCGTCGCGGCCTGCGTGGGCACCAAGGAGTTCGTCGCCTCGTTGCCGCACGTGCTCCGACTCCGCACTCCGGACAAGGATACGGTGCTGTACCCGGCGGTGTCGTATCCGACGTATGCCATGGGCGCGGAGCTGGCGGGGTGCCGCGCCGTCCCGGTCCCGGCCGCGCCCGGGCGACTCGGCGGGCTCGACCTCGACGCGGTCGATCCGGGCGACGCCGGGCGCGCGCTGCTGCTCTGGTCCAACTCGCCGTCGAACCCGACCGGCGGCCTGGGCGATCTCGGGGCGGAGGCGGCCTGGGGACGTGCGCACGGCGTCCCGGTGTTCTCCGACGAGTGCTACGCCGAGTTCACCTGGGACGGCCCGCCCCGTTCGGTGCTGCAACAAGGTTCCGACGGCGTGGTGGCGGTGCACTCCCTCTCCAAGCGCTCGAACCTGGCCGGCGTCCGCGTCGGCTTCTACGCCGGGGATCCCGATTTGGTGGAGTTCCTGCGCGCCGTCCGTCAGCACGCGGGCCTCATGGTGTCGGGCCCGGCGCAGGCCGCCGGTGTGGCAGCACTGCACGACGACGCGCACGTGGAGACCCAGCGGGCGCGCTACCGGGAGCGCCTGGCCTTCCTGGCCGGCGTCCTCGGGGACTACGGCTGTCCGGCGCCCTTTCCCGAGGGAGGCTTCTATCTGTGGGTCCCGGTACCGTCCGGCCGCTGGCCCGACGCCTGGCTGATGGCCGAGGCGCTGGCCACCGACGGCGGGCTCCTGGTCAGTCCCGGCGATCTCTACGGCGAGGACGGCGCGGGGCACGTGCGGGTGGCGGTGGTCCAGCCGATGGATCGGTTGGCGCTGGTGGGGGAGCGCCTCGCTAGGGTGCGGCATGGCTGATCTGCAGGCGAGCATCGAGGAGTTGTGGGAGCGCCGCGGTGAGCTCTCACCGGCGGACACGGGCGCGGCGAAGGTCGTGGAGGAGGCCATTGAGCTGCTCGACAAGGGGCAGGCCCGCGTGGCCGAGGTCGATGCGGCCACCGACGAGGTGGTCGTGCACGAGTGGCTCAAGAAGTCGATCCTGTTGCTCTTCTCGCTGCGCGGCATGGAGACGATCGAAACCGGGCCGTTCGAGTACGCCGACAAGCTCCCCCTCAAGCACGGCTTCGCCGAGGCCGGTGTGCGCGCGCTGCCGGGCGCCTCGGCCCGCTGGGGCTCGTTTCTCGGGCGCGGCGTCGTGCTCATGCCCTCCTATGTGAACATCGGTGCCTGGGTGGGTGCGGGCTCCATGGTGGACACCTGGGCCACCGTGGCCTCCTGCGCCCAGATCGGGGAGCGGGTGCACCTGGCGGGCGGGGTGGGCATCGGCGGAGTGCTCGAGCCCCCGAACGCGGTACCGGTCGTGGTGGAGGACGACGCCTTCGTGGGCAGCCGCTGCATGGTGACGGGCGGCGCGCGCATCGGCAAGGGATCCGTGCTGGGCGCCGGCAGCTTTCTCGATCCGTCCATCCCCGTGATCGACGCCGAGACCGGCGAGGAGATCTCACGCGGCGTCGTCCCGTCCTGGTGCGTCGCCATCCGGGCCAGCCGTCGCCGCGAGTACCCGGGCGGGGAGTTCTTCGTGCCGTGCGTCCTGGTGATCAAGCGGCTCAGTGAAGGGGAGCGCCACGACAAGGCGCAGCTGAACCAGGTCCTGCGGGACCACGGCGCCAGCACCTGATCCGGTGGGTGATCTTCTCGCGTCCACGCGGGACCTCATGGCCGTCCCCTCGCCGAGCCGGGGTGAGGGCGCACTGGCGGGGCTCGTGCAGGACGCGTTGCGCCCCTGCCCCTGGCTGGAGGTCGAACGCGTCGGGGACAACGTCGTGGGCCGCACCTTGCTCGGCCACGGCCAGCGCCTGGTCCTGGCCGGGCACCTCGACACGGTCCCCGCGGTGGGGAACGAAGTGCCGAGGCTCGAGGGCGACACCCTGTGGGGGGTCGGCGCGTCCGATATGAAGGGCGGCCTGGCCGTCATGCTCGACTTGGCCACCACCGTGCGCCAACCCAGGGTGGACGTCACGTGGTGCTTCTACGCCCGGGAGGAGATCGGCCGCGCCGACAGCGGCCTCCTGCAGCTGTGGCAGGAACGGCCGGACCTGTTGGCGGGGGATGCGGCCATCCTCGGGGAGCCCACGAATGCACTGGTGGAGGCCGGGTGCCAGGGCACGCTGCGGGTGCGCGTGACGCTGCGGGGCGTGCGCGCCCACACGGCCCGCCCCTTCACCGGGCGCAACGCCATCCACCGCGTGGCGCCCTTGCTGCAGCGGGTGGCCGACTGGCCCGGTCGGGAGGTCGTGCTGGACGGCTGCACCTACGCCGAGCAGTTGCAAGCCGTGGCCGTGGAGGGGGGAGTGGCCGCCAACGTCGTGCCCGACGAGGCCCGGGTCACCCTCAACCTCCGCTACGCGCCGGACCGGCGGGCCGCCGAGGCGACCGCGTCCCTCCGGGCGTTCCTGCAGGGGACGTGGGACCCGGAGGCGGGCGACATCTGGGAAGACCTCGATGCCGCCGACGGGGCGCCGCCGTCCCTGGAGCACGCGTTGCTCGGTGCGTTGGTGGAGCGGAGCGGCGCCGCGCCCAAGGCAAAGGTCGGATGGACCGATGTGGCGTCGTTCTGGGAGCACGGCGTGCCCGCGGCCAACTTCGGGCCCGGGGACCCGCTTCTGGCGCATCACCCCGACGAGCGCGTGTCGGCGCCGCAACTCCAGCGCGCCCGCGACGTGCTGCTGGCGCTCATCGCATAGCGCCACTCCGCGGACGACGATCGTCGCCCGCGGTCAGGCCTGCAGGGACGGTGTGGTGGCGGCGATCCGCCGCTCTATGAGCGCGTCGAAGCTGAACCGGCCGGATCCGAAAACGGCAGCGACCAATCCGAGGACCGCCAGCGCCATGTTCAGCTGGTAGCCGGGAGGATCGGCGATCGATGCGATCCCCGTCGCCCACGTGACGGTGATCATGGCGAGCACCATGTCCCCGAACAGGGCGATGCCGGCCAGACGGGAGCCGAGGCCCAGTGCGAGCGCGATGGCACTGCCGAACTCGACGATGCCGCCCAGGACGGCAAAGAACCCGCCCGGATGCAGGTGCGCGGTGTTGGAAAAGTAGAGAGCCGTTCGATGGATGCCGGGGCCGTTGAACGCTCCGAACAGCTTGCCTGCGCCGTAGTATATGAAGATCCAGGCCAGGACGATGCGCACCGCGGCCAAGGCGCAGCTGGCGGGAAGCTCCGACGTCCGCGTGCCGACAACGAGGGCGAGTATCGAGCGAGCCGAACGCCGCGGGCGTGGCGGCGCGTCCAACGTGGTTGTGACCATCACATCCTCCCGGAGTGTTCGAGCGTGTCGTGGGCCTCGGGCGATTCGTCGTCCGACTGCTCGAGTGCCCAGGGGTCGAGGGCCGGGCCAGACGGGCTCGGTGCAGCCCAAGGGCGAAACGGTGCCACCAATTGTGCGCCGTAGACCGCGAGATGGCGATGTCGTGGGGTGGCCTGTTCGACGAGTAGGGGCCGACCCCGGAGCCCGGTGTCCATGCGAACAGTTTCCTTGGTCGGGAAGATCGCGGTGTGGAACAACTGGTCCCAGATGCTCAGTGCGAAACCGAGATTGACGTCTTGAGGCCCATCGAGTTTGTGGTGGATGCGGTGAAAGTTCGGGCTGACCACAATCCGTCCGAGGGGCCCGAATCCAAGGCGGGTGTTCGAGTGGGCGAACGCCACGATCCCACCGTAGAGCGCCAGCACCGTCAGCGACAACGAGCCGTTGGCGAGCAGCACGAGACCGGGGAGGAGCGCCAGGAGGTACGACACGTGGATCAGTGGGTGGGTACGGAAGACGGTGAGGACGTTCATGTCCTCCTGCGAATGGTGCAGCTCGTGGAACCGCCAGAGCGCTCGGACGCGATGGTTGGCGAGGTGTACGGCCCAGTTGCACCCATCCATCGCCACGATGATCGCGACAATCGCGATCCAACGGGGAACCGTGTCCATCTTGGGCAGGACGATCCACGGAAGGAGTCGGCGGACCACCGTCACGAACGAGAGGGTCAACGCCGCCACCAAGGGCAACACGAGGGTCGCGTAAACCGCGGTGATCAGCAAGTCGTGGCGGTACCCGCGGGCGAAGAAGGGTCGTGGCTGCGCGGGCCATGCGCGCTCCACCACCAGGATGAGGCCGACGACGACGAGCGACAGCGGACCGATCACGACGATGCGCAGACTCGTCAGGGAGCCGGCAAAGGCCGTTCCCCCCCAGCCACTCGACCAACCGATTCCGACCAGAACCGCCGCCAAGGCCGGGATGCCGAAGGCGGGGAGGTACACCCTGGACGCAAAGCGGGCGCGCCACCCGCTTTGGGGACGAGTGCGCTCGGTCGCTCTGGGGGTGCGAGTGTTGGGGGGCGCGACGAGGACGGACGACATCAGGACGTCTCCGTGTCGAATCTCGGCACTAGAAGGCCACTCCACCCGACCCGGAGCTTGTCGTCGCGGTGCCACCGGACCCTGTGCTCGCTTGGGCCGGCTTCGCCGTCACGACGGCCGACCATTTCCCCCACTTGTCGGTGACGTCTCCGTGCACCTGGCCCGGGCGGGTGTCTTTGACGAACCAGTAGAGGGGCTTTCCGGCATAGGTCAGCTGGAGCGCACCGCCACTCCCCTTCACGGTGCCCAATTCGGCGGCATTCACGCCGGATCCGGCCGTCGGCTTCGTCACACCCTTGGGCAGCAGGACCTCGGGCCAGACCTTCAGGCAGCTGGCCCGGCAGGCCACGGTGCTCGGCATCAGGGTGTACACGGTCTTCCCGCTGACGAGGAAGGTGCCCAGCTTCGCCGTGTGGCTCGTCGAGACGACGCTGCTCGTGGCGGCTCCGGCGGCTCCGGCGGCAGCGGTGGCTGCCAGTCCGCCCAGAGCCAGGGCGATGCCGGCGGTGCGCAGAATCGGAGCCTTTCGGAATGCCTGTGGGTGCCTCGTCTTGTGGACCATGTCACTGCTCTCCTCAATAGTGTCGTGTTGCCAGGGAATACGGGCAGACCCCGCCGAGAGATCGCTTTCCTTGTTCTTCTACCAGGGACGCAGGTCGAGGCTTCATGGGTGCGGTCGTCAGGGGCACGTGGCAGCACGACGACCTCGACCGGTGCGTGCCGCCGGGGCCGGTCGGTCACCGAATAACGCTCTGACCTGCGAGGTTTGTTGAGAGCCGGCGACCGGCGCCAAGCCGTCGCTCCCGATGATCCGGATGGAGCGCCCTGCGGGCGCCGCTGGGTTGGCCCCTTTCGATCCCGACCTCCGTATGGTGACGATGTGGGGGCGCCCGTTATCGACTACCGGCACGGCTTCCAGTTCGCCCTGGCGCCGGAGCAGCTCTGGGAGCTGCTGGAGGAGGTCGACCAGTTCGAGCGATGGTGGCCGTGGCTCTCGCAATGTGAGCTCGAGGGCAACGGGTTGGCTCGAGGGTCGGTCCTGCGGGGCGTGATCTCGCCTCCCGTGCCCTATCGCATGCGCATCTCGGTCGAACTCGGCGAGTGCGTGCCTCCGCAGTCCATCGACGCCGCGGTCGGCGGTGACCTGACGGGGGTCGCCCGCCTGCGCCTGCGCCCCGAGGGGGACGGCACTTGGGCTGAGGTGGCATGGACCGTCGAGATGCAACAGCCTGCGATGCGCCTGGCCTGTCGGTTCGGCCATCCGCTCTTCCGCCGGGCACACGACCTGGTGGTCGAGGCGACCGTGGCCGGGTTTCGCCGGCGGATCGAGCGCTGACCACCCTCAACGAAGCCGGGCGACAGCGAAGGCCGCGGCGAACAGGACGACCGCCCAGGCCATGGCGCGCAGCGCCTGTTCCAAAGGAGCGAGCAACGTGGATCGGTCGATCGTCTCTTGCGTCCCGTCGGCCAGTGACACGACCCCGGTGGCGCCACGGGCCCGTCGCCGCAGCATCCGAGCCGGCGTGCTCAGCGCACGCTGTGCCAGTGACAAGGCCAATGCCCCGGCTGCGGCCAGCGCCGGGGCGAGTGCCAACGTCCCGTTCTGTGCGACATAGGCGGTCAGCACCGGGAAGGCCCCCCAGCTGGCGGCGAATCCGACGTCGTTGTGCATGATCCCGCCGAAGACCTCGAAGTTGTACCCGACGACGAGAAGGGGCCCGAGCACGAGAAACGGGACCAACGCCCAGCCCACTTGTACGACCCCGACCACGCCGAGGGCGAGGGCGCCGGCCAGTCCCACGACGGCCGCGCCCACGAGGGCCGGCGTGGGGATCTGCGTGCGCAACGGCCTGCCGTGCAACTCGTCGAGCGCGTGGGCGGCGACGCCGACGGCGAGGAAGAAGGCCAGGAGGGTTGCGAGGAGACGGGTCGTGTTGACGACAGGAGCGAGGCAGGCGCCGATGACGACGTAGCCCAGATGCCAGGCCGTGTACGGCGGGTGCAGCAACGTCCACCAGTCGCGCCACCCACCGGGACCGGCGGCGTAGAAGGCGGGGCGCTCCTGGGGCGACGGGTCCTCCTGAGCGGCTTTATCCACTGCGGCGCCGTCCCCACATGACCAACCCTCCGCCGAGGCTCATGCGTCGCACTCCGACGTCGGCCAGACCCGCCTGACGCCAGGCCTCCACCGTCCAACTCAGCGGATAGCGCCGGTAGTGCGCCGAGATGTTGGGTCCAAGGAACCGACCCACGTCGTACCACTCTTTGCCGCCGGTCACGTAGCCGCCGACCGGCAGTATCAGTCTGGTGTAGCCCCACCACCAGAAGCGCCAGAACCGGCTCTGGGGGAGGAGGAATTCGAGGTTGGCGACGACGCCCCCGGGCTTCACCACCCGGGCCAGCTCGCGCAGTGTGGCTTGCGGGTCATCGACGTAGCGCAGGAGGTAGGTGAAGGTGAGGGCGTCGAAGGTCCCGTCGGCGAAGGGCAGTTGCTCACCACGACCGGCGACCAACGAGATCCGGCCGGCCATGTGCCTCTCGGCGACGTTGCGCTGGCCCTGGCGCAGCATGTCGAGCGTGAGGTCGACTCCGACCACTTCCGCCTGGGTGCGCTCGGCGATCTGGAGCGACACACCCGCCGGACCACAGGCCACATCGAGGACGAGTGCGGGGTGATCGGGGACGACGTGGTCGATCATGGCGCGGCGCCAGCGGCCGTTCTGCCCCATGGACAGGACCTCGGCCAGCCGGTCGTAGCGGTATGGCAGCGGGGCGAACAGACGTTGGGCGAATCGGTTGAGGTCGCTCGAGGCCGGGGCCCGCGTCTCCATGCAGCCTCCTCAGGTGTGAGGATCTCACCGTAGACGGTCGACGAGTGAAAGGAGCCGTCGTGGGTACGAGGCGCTTTGACGTGCTCGTCGTAGGTGCCGGACCGGCTGGAAGCACTGCGGCGCTTGTGCTGGCGCGTGCCGGCGCGCACGTCGCCCTGATCGACAAGGCGCGCTTCCCGCGAGACAAGGCCTGCGGCGATCTCGTCGGGCCGAGGGGGCTGCAAGTGCTGGCAGACCTTGACGTGCCCGAGCCGCCGGGAAAGGACGTCGGTCACCTGGTCGTCATGGGCCCGAGCAACCGGACCGTCGTTCTCACCTGTATCGACGGGACCGCCTATCCCGGTCGGGGTCGGGTCGTGACCCGCGGTGTCTTTGACGACGCGTTGCGCGACGCCGCTCTCCGGGCCGGAGCGGTACCCGTCGAAGGCCGGGCCGGTATTCCGGTCTGGTCGGACGCTGAACTCGACGGCTTCGAGGTCGATGGCGGTGACACGCTCCATGCCGACTTCGTGATCGGGGCCGACGGGGCCACCAGTCACGTGGCCCACGTGGCAGCACTTGTCGAGGAGTCGAAAGTGCTGTGGGGTTTCGCAGTGCGGACCTACGTGGACCAACATGTCGAACACCCGGTGATCGCGCTGTGGGAACAGAGCCGGTGGCAGGCCTTTCCGGGCTACGGCTGGCTCTTCCCGAGCCCCGGTGACGGCGCCAACCTCGGTGTGGGGATAGGGACCCTCGGAGATCGGCGAGGGGCGACACGGGCGGTGCGGGCGCTCCCCGCCTTCGTGGATCATCTGGTGCGCGTGGGACTGCTGGGCCGGGGCGCGGCGCAACCGCTCTCCCGTCAACTCGGTGGCTGGTTGAAGATGGGGATGGTTGGCACGGCGCCTGCCGCCGGAAGGGTGCTTTTGGTGGGCGATGCCGCCGGTCTCGTCAACCCGCTGCAAGGTGAGGGCATCGCGCAGGCCATGACCAGTGGGCGGTCCGCCGCCGAGGCCATCATCTGCAACGGCGGAAGCGCTGCGGCGCACTACCGCCGCAGCCTTGCCCGATCGCACTTGCCGTATCAGCGCATTGCGGCCGCCGGCCACGCCGCCCTCGTCGGGCACCCGCGTGCCGTCTCCGCCGCGGGACGGGTTCTCACAGCGCCGGTGATCGGGCGTGCCATGGCCGACGGATGGGGAATCTTTTGGAACGAGCTCCTCGATGGCGCTGCGCCGGGAAGCCCCCACCGCGTCGCGGCCACGACGACCTGGCTCGGCCGCACGGCGACCCGGGCCAGCCGCGTCTCGCGGTGGTTCGACGCGCTCGACGACGACCGGTGATGAGTGGTGGCCGCAGCGAAGCTACGAGGGCGAGAGCCGCGCCACGGCGTGGGTCAGCAGGTGTAGATCGCTCTGTCCCGGCAGCCGGTCGACCCGGCGGTCGATGCGCTCCAAGACATCGGCCCCCTTGTTCCCGTCGAACAGGTAGTTGACGAGGAACCCGACCTCGCGGTTGGGCATGACGCCCGAGCCGACGGGCCGCCACCAGTGCGACAAGGCGAAACGCGTCAGCCTCTGTGCCTTCGGGCTGTCGGCCAGACGGCGCGTCGCCTCCGAAGCGTAGAAGTCGATGTGACCGCCTTCCTGCTTCATGATCCGGCGCAAGAGCTCGCGCAGGGTCGGGTGCCCGGCCGCCTCGGCCAGCCGGGAGTACCCGGCCTGGGTCGTCCATTCGTTGATGGCGCCCCACGTCATGTGCAGGGCGATGAAGGCACGCCCGGCGAAGGCTGCCGAGGCGATGGTGCTGAGCGTGCTGGTCGCCTGGCGGCGGCGCCGCCCGTGCCGCAGCGCGGCGATCCGGGGCGCGCCCGCCTCCTCGCCATGGGCCTCGAGCACCTGCCCGATCGCCTCACCGTGCCACATCTCCTCGAACACCCAGCAGGAGAGGAAGGAGGTGACGGCGGGGTCCTGGTGCGCCGGCGTCAACAGGAGGTCGCGCAGATAGCACACGGTGTGGTGCTCGACGTCGTGCATGTAGCGCAACGAGCGCAACGCATCGGCCGCCAGTGGCTGGTCCTTGAAGTCATCGAAGTCGATGCCATCGAGGTCCAGGCGTCCCGCCCGGGTCTTGTAGGAATCGATGGTGGTTCGCATAGCGCCTACTATTCGGAACCCAGGTTAGGCCCGGATGGGCGAAATTCGGGGAATCCAAAGTGGGAATCGGGTCCGAACAGGTACTACATGCCGAGTATCGACGAGGTGAGCGATGCCCAGCTGGTGACCTCCATCGCCCGCTACAGCGAGGTGGCCCTGGCCGAGGCCTACCGGCGCCACGGCGGTGCGGTCTTCGGACTGGCCAAAGGGTCCTGAACAACCCGACGGACGCCGAGGACGTCACGCAGGAGGTCTTCTTGCGGCTGTGGAACCAGCCCGACCGCTTCGACGCGGCGCGGGGCTCGCTGCGATCGTTCCTGCTGGCCCAGGCGCACGGCCGGGCCGTCGATGCCGTGCGCTCCTCGAGCTCGCGGCGCCAGCGCGAGGCCCGCGACGCCCTGCGCACGGCGGAGGCCGCCTACGACATGCAGCGTGAGGTCTGGGACCTGGCCGTGGCCGATCAGGTCTCGCACGCCATGGGCGAGCTGCCCGAGGAGGAGCGCCGGGCGATCGAGCTCGCCTACTTCGACGGCCGCACCTATCGCGAGGTGGCGCAGCTGCTCGACCAGCCCGAAGGCACGGTCAAGAGCCGGATCCGCAACGGCATGCGGCGCATGCGGGCCGTGTTGGCGGACTCCGGAGTGCGGGGGGTCGACGCGTGATGTCGCACGACGAAGCCAGCGACCTACTCGGCGCCTACGCGCTCGATGCCGTCGACGGTGACGAGCACAACGAGCTCGAAGCGCATCTCGAGACCTGCCCACGCTGTCGCGCCGAGCTCGATAGCCTGCGCGAGGTCGCGGCGGCCATGGGCAACTCAGTCGAGCCCGTGCCGGAGGGGCTGTGGTCCCAGATCGCCCTGCGGCTGCCGGAACGCCGGCAGGAGGAGGAGCCGCCGCCGATGCCGCACCTCGCCACGGAGGCCCGGTCGCCCTTCCGGCCGCCGGCATCGGGCCCGTCCCGCCCGCGCCGCAATGTGGTCACCACCATCGGCGCCATCGCCGTGGCCGCCGCCGCCGTGGCGGTCGTCCTCGGCATCGGCCTGGTGCGGGCCGACAACAAGGTCTCCAACCTGCAAGCCACCCAGGCCGGGCCGGCGGCCGCGGTGACGGCCGCGCTCAGCGCGCCCGGGCACCGGGTGGTCTCGCTCGACTCGAGCACGAACGGGCAACGGGCCGAGGTGGTCGTCCTGCCTTCGGGTCAGGGGTACCTGGTCTCCTCGACGTTGCCGTCCCTGCGCAACGGGCGGACCTACCAGCTGTGGGCGACCGCAGGGGGTCGGCCGATCTCCCTCGGTCTGCTGGGCGGTTCGCCTGGCCGGGCCGCCTTCACCATGGCCGGATCGACGCGGCCGTCGCGCCTGAGCATCACGGCCGAACCAGCTGGTGGGTCCGTCGTCCCCACTGGTCCGATCCTCGCCACCGGGACTGTCTGACGCCGGCACGCAGCTGTTAGGTTCGCTCCTCATGTCCGAGGAAGACGCACCGAAGCAGCGGAAGCCGATCGAGATCTTCGCCGAGGCCGAGCCCGTCAAGCTCGGCTCCATGCTGCTGACCCTGGTCGAGCCCCATCGGGGTCACGAGGTGGCCTACAACCGTTGGTACGAGCGGGACCACTTCTACTCCGGCTGCATGGTGGGCCCCTACAACTTCGCCGGGCGTCGTTACGTGGCCACGGCCGACCTGAAGGACCTCCGTGACCCGGACCCGTCGGCCATCACGAGGGAGCCCGGACGGGGTTCGTACATCTCGGCCTACTGGGTGCTCGACGGCTATTTCGACGTGTGGAACCGCTGGGCGCTGCGCCAGGTCAACGCGCTGCACGCGGCCGGCCGGATGTTTCAGGAGCGCGACCACGTGCACACGCTTCTCTACCACTACCAGTGGGAGCACCGGCGCGACGCCGACGGCGTCCCGGTGGAGCTGGCACTCGATCACCCCTACCGTGGCTTCGTCACCGTCTTCATCGACCGCGACGACACGGTGACCAACGAGGAGCTGTGGACGTGGCTGCGCACCGAGCACCTCCCCGCGCTGATGCCGGGGAGCGACGCCGATCTGGTTGCCGCCTTCACGCCCGTCGCGCTCGAGGTGGACGCCCCCGGCGACGTGCCGCGCGAGAAGGCCCGCGACAACCGCACGGTGCTGCTGTGGTTCCTCAACACCCCGCCCGAGGTGGCGTGGGAGCCCGTGATCGCGGAACACCGACGCCAGCTCGAGGCGGCGGGTAAGGGCACGGTGATCGCCGCGCTGCCGTTCATCCCGACCATCCCGGGCACCGACACGTACACCGACAAACTCTGGGCCGACTGAAGCGCCCGATCGTGGTGGGCCGGCCCGTCAGTCGCGGGCCAGGATCTCCACGTGGGGGACCACGAAGACGGCGTCGTCCGACCCCGCCCAACGGAGGAACGCCTCGGCGATGCGCTCGAGCTCCTCGCGGTCGCTCAGCCCGTAGACGACCGCCTGCTCGGCGAAGCGTGAGTAGCGCACCCGGTCGGCCCACAGCCCGCCCCACCAGGCCCGGGCCTCGGGGTCGGCGTAGGTCCACGTCGAGCTCGAGACCTCCACGTCGGAGAACCCCGCCGCATGGGCATGGCCGAGCAGGCGGGGCCCGATGCGCGCGTCGTGACCGTTGCGCTCCGTCACCACGAAGTAGAGCTCCATCCAGCGGTCCAGGAACGGGTCCGAAGGGGCCCAGGTGAAGGCTCCGTAGTCCGAGTCGCGGGCGGCCAGCACGCCCTCGGGGTCAAGCACGCGGCGCAACTCCACCAGGGCGGCCACCGGATCGTCCAGGTGCTGGAGCACCTGGTGCACGTGGATCACATCGAACGAGGCGTCCGGGAAGCCGAGGGCGAACAGGTCCGCCACCTCAAAACGCAGGTTCTCCACGCCCAGCCCGCAGGCGTGCTCCTCGGCCTGGGCCACCACGTCGGCGGCGGCGTCGATCCCGACGACCTCGCCGGGCGCCACCAGCAGGGCCAGGTCGGACGTGATGGTCCCGGGCCCGCAGCCGACGTCGAGCAGGCGCTGACCCGGGCGCAGGTGGGGGAGCAGGTAAGCGCTCGAGTTCTCCGCGGTGCGCCAGGTGTGGCTGCGGAGCACCGACTCATGGTGCCCGTGCGTGTAGCTCATGCGTACATTGTGGCGTGCCCGAAATGCCCGAGATGCAGGCGCTGTCCGAGCGCCTCGACGCCCTCCTCGAAGGGGCCACCCTGGAGCGGGCCGACCTTCTCGGGTTCTCGTCCCTCAAGACCTACGCACCGAGCCCCGACGATCTCGAGGGCCATCGGGTCGTCTCGATCGGTCGCCGGGCCAAGTACCTCGTCTTTGCGTTCGACGACGGCAACCGGTTGGTGCTGCATCTGTCCCAGGCCGGCCGGCTCGATATCGAGGAGCCGCCGAAGAAGACGAAGCCCCGGGGCGCCGTGGCCCGCTTCACGTTCACGACCAACGGCGCCACCCCGGCGACGATCGCCCTCCTCGTGCGCGAGTACGGCACGCAGCGCAAGGCCTCGTGGTGGGTGCTGGCACCGGGTGACGAGGGGCCGCTGGCCGGTCTCGGGCCCGAGGTGGGCAGCGATGCCTTCGCCGAGTTCATCCGCACCTGCGACTCCCGGCGCCATCTCACCACCGACCTGCGCGACCAGCACGTGGTGGCGGGCATCGGCCGGGGTTGGGGCGACGACATCTTGCACCGGGCCAAGCTGTCGCCTTTCGCATCGCTGCGCTCGCTGACGCCCGAGCAGCGTGAGGCCCTCCTGACCGCGACCACCGACGTCCTGGCCGAGGCCCTCGAGCTCGAGCGCACGCGGCAGGGCGGCCTGTCGGAGTCCAAGCTGGGCGCCCGCTTCAAGGTGCACAACCGCTTCGGTGAGCCGTGTCCGACTCCGTGTGGCGACACGCTCGAGCGGGTCTCGTTCGAGTCCTACGAGATGGCGTACTGCCCCACCTGCCAGACCGGCGGAAAGGTGCTGGCCGACCGCCGCATGTCGAAACTCCTCAAGTAGCCGACCGCGACGGACGCTGTCCCTAGTTCAGCTGCCGCACCACGGTCACGACCTTGCCGAAGATGGTGACCTCGTCGGGGCCGTCGAACACCATTGGCTGATAGGCCGTGTTGGCCGGCGACAGCACGACGCGGCCACTCTTGCGGCTGAACGTTTTGACCGTGGCCTCGCCGTCGTTGATGCCGGCGACCACGACGTCGCCGTTGTTCGCCTCGGGCTGCTGGCGCACGACCACGTAGTCGCCGTCGAAGATCCCCGCGTCGATCATGGAGTCGCCCCGCACGCGCAGCATGAAGGACGGGCCGTTACCGGTGAACTGCGCCGGCATGGGCAGCAGTTCCTCGATGTTCTCCTCGGCCAGCACCCCGGTCCCAGCGGCCACCTCGCCCACCAGCGGGACGTTGTGCACGGCCGATGCCGGAAGCCGAGAGGAGGTGTCGGGGTCGAAGTGGACCTGAATGGCCCGGGGCTTGCTCGGGTCCTTGGAGAGGTAACCCTCGCGCTGGAGCACGGCCAGGTGGGTGTGCACCGTGGCCGAGGAGGCCAGCCCAACCGCCTCACCGATCTCGCGCACCGAGGGCGGATAGCCACGGTCACGCTGGCAGTCGGCGATGAAGTTGAGGATCTGCAGACGCTTCCCGCTCAGGACCTCGGCCATGGGCGTCTCCTTTTGGTGTCCACCCCGGCCTACCGCCGGGCCCCTCCCGGGGGCGAACATCCGTTCGTGAGCCACCAACATACCCAAGTGGCGGACTCAAAGCAAACATCTGTTCGCCCTGGAGCCCAATTTGAAACCATCAGGGATCGCCGGGGAAGGTCGTGGGCGCTGCGGCCGGACGCCCCGAATCGTGGAGGCTCGTCGCCCCCAGCCCAAGGGTGCAGCCCTTGGTCCAATCGGGGGGTGACGTGGTGCCCGGCGGGACGGCGTTGCAGTGGGTGGTCCCGGCGGACCTGACCGCGCTGTCCCAACCTTGCTGATACGACTTCGAAGGGCCCGGTGACCCGCAGCCCGTCAGACCCAACGACAACCCGACCGAGGCCACCAACACCAGGGGACGAGACAGAAGGCCACGGGACGATTGGGAGGTGCTCAGGGCAGATGTCCCCACGCTCGAAGCGTAGAAGGTCCGGCCCTGCGGGGAATGTCCCGACGCCCGCTCAGGTGAGGCAGGTCGGTCGTCACGAGTCAACGCACTCGTGTGTCTGGCAAAATGTGTGCCGCCTCGGAGGTGGGACGATGCCGATGAATTGGTGGCCGAGCGACGAGGCCGCAGGCGCGGTCATCGACAGTGAGGGGCCGTGGCCGTCGCCATCGCCCGTCTCCAATGGCATCTGTACGCCCTTCGATGTCGACAGATACGACGGTCTTGCGGTGGTCGTTGGGTATGGCTGGAACCGTAAGGGACGGGAAGTGCTGGGTTCGGACGAGTTTCAACAAGATGAGTCCGGCAAGTGGGAGCACCTGACGGGCGGCGGTGCTGGCTGGTCGTTCGGGCAGCGTTGGGACATCCAAGAGGCAAGAGAAGACCTGCACTTTCGGATGGGGGGCTCATCTGGGAAGTCGCCATTCGATGATCGACGCGAGTTCTCCTTCGCTGTGTTCATGTGTGGCCCGGCGGTTGCGTCTGTCGAAGTTGGCCGGCGGTACGCGACCAGAGTCGCTGATGTCAGTGCTGGACCCGGCTGGCTCACCGTCCTTTGGACTCCAGACGACGGAGCCACGGTCACTGCCTACACCGCAGTCGGGCAGCAGTCTTTCCGTTGGACCTCACCGAGCACGGTCGCCTGAGAGAGAAGTTGTCCTCAAGGTTCGCGAGGCTTGCCGGCCGCGAGGCGCCGGTCGATCTCCATGCCCATGATCTTGCACTCGTCGAGCGGATGGTCATACCGGCACATCAACGCGCCCTTCAGATAGCTCCGGGCGCGCTGTAGCCGATCGATCTCATCGGAGAGTGCCGTGAGACGCTCGGATGCGATCCCTTTCCACTGCGCCATGGTTTCGGCATGGAGGAGGCCGCCGATGTCATCGAGCGAAAGCCCGGCGTCCTGGAGCATGCCGATGAAGATCAGCCGACGCATCGTCTCTGAGCCGTATCTTCGCTGACCCGAACTTCTGGCGTCAGGGGTCAAGAGGCCCCGTCGCTCGTAGTAGCGCACGGCCGAGGTTGCGACACCGGCCCGGGCTGCGACCTCACCGATCGAGACGAGTTCATCCACCCGACCACTTGACTTGAAGTCGGGTTCAACTGTCAAGCTCCACGTGTGACGACTCCAGCGAAGAAGGACTCTGGCCTGGTCCCCAACCACCATGGTCACCACCGGGGCTTTTCGGGGATCACCGGACTCATCGCGGCACTCAGCATGCGATCCGGAAGGTCCGGCGATGCCGAGCTCGCCATGAGGCTGACTGACCTCGGCCCCGGAACACGCGTCGTCGATATTGGATGCGGCCCCGGGGTCGCGGCACGCCTGGCCGCAGAACGGCGCGCCACGGTCGTCGGGGTCGATCCCTCAGATGTCATGCTGCGCGTCGCCCGCAGAGATGACCACCGTCGAACGGTCATATGGCAGAGGGGTTCTGCCGAGTCCCTCCCCTTGACGGATCACTCGCTGGACATCGCCTGGTCGCTTTCGACGGTGCACCATTGGCCGAACTTGAGGGACGGGCTCGACGAAGTCCGCCGGGTCCTGGCTCCCGGCGGTCGCTTCCTCGCGACCGAGCGGCGCGTGAAGCCCGGCGCAATGGGCTACGCCAGCCACGGCTGGACGACCCAGCAGGCAGAGAGCTTTGCTGAACTTTGCGAGACCATCGGTTTTCTTGACGCCACTATCTCGAACCACGCGACCAGCCGCGGGACGCTCCTCGCCGTCTTGGCCCGTACCAGCCTCTGATCGGACTGGAATGCCCTGCGGGGAACGTGACCCAGCTCGCCGGTGGTGCGAATCCTCGCGGCCTCTAGGACGACTCGGGGTCGGTTCCGACAGCCGCCAGTGCGGCGAGGGCTTCGTCGTCAAGCTCGAGGCGGCCAGCCGCAAGGTTCTCCTCAAGATGCAACAGCGACGACGTCCCTGGGATCAGCAGCACCGTCGAGGCCCGAGCCAACAACCAAGCGAGTGCCACTTGAGCCGGGGTGACGTGCAGCCTCTTCGCCGTCTCCTTCACGGCTGGTGCCTCTAGAACAGGATTCACCGTCTGAAAGGCTGAACCCAATGGGAAGAACGGAACGTACGCAACGCCATCTTCGCCACACGCGTCGAACAGTTCCTGGTCGCTGCGGTCGGCGATGTTGTAGGCGTTCTGGACACAGGCGATGTCGGCCTTGGCCCGGGCTCTCGAGTATTCCTCGACCGTCACATTGCTGAGGCCAATGGCGCCAATCCGACCTTCTCTGCGTAACTCGATCATGGCGTCGACCTGCTCGTCGAACGGCACGTCGCTCTCTGGATGGCGGCGCAGGTTCACAACCGGGACCTGTTCGAGACCAAGGCTCCGGAGATTGGCCTCCACACCGGCGCGCAATTCCTCCGGTGCTTGCGCGCCGTGCCATCCTCCCCGGTCGTCTCGCCTTGCTCCCACCTTGGAGACCAGGATCAGATCCTCCGGATAGGGAGACAGCGCTTCGTGAATCAGCTCGTTGGCGACGTCAGGACCGTAGAACTGAGCGGTATCGATGTGGTTGGCTCCCGAGTCGACGGCCCTTCGAAGCACGGCCAGGGCCTGGCTGCGCTCGCGAGGAGGGCCGAAGACACCCGGGCCCGGAAGCTGCATTGCGCCGAATCCCATGCGTCGCACCGAGTGCCGGCTCAGTAGGGAAGTCTCTGCGACCATTGAGTGAATATAGAAGGACATCGCCACATCTCGGCTCAGGTCGAGGGAGGTCTGAAGCGGCCTCTCTGAGGTGCCGATGGCTCGACTCGAGCGCAGAACACATCGGAGACGTGAGACATCCCGCAAAGACCCGATTCGCGCGCGGACTCACATATTCTGGCGGTGCACCCCGAGTTCGCCCAGGAGTCGGTCGCGCAGGGCGTCAAAGGCGGGGGGTCGCCGCCTGCTTGGCCACGGCCAACAGCACGCCGTAGGTCTTGGAATGGAGTTCCTCTCGGGATCGGGATGGGGGCTAATCCTGACTAACTCGATCGGACTTATCAAGTACCGGTCGGGCCGACCTGTCACACCGGATCCGTACGATGGCCGGGTGCGAACAGCTGTTCGAGTAGACAGTTGACAGCGAACAGGTGTTCGTGATCCAATCTGGAGGAAAGCGAACAGGTGTTCGGAAGAGGGAGACGCCATGACGGTCGCCTATGAGCTCGACTTCGAGACGTGCCGCCCCCGGCTGTACGTCGTGCCCGACCAGCCGGCGCGGACCGCACCTTCCCCCCGGGTGCGCCGCCGCCGGGTGGCCGCGGGAGCGGTGGTTGCGCTCCTGCTGGTCCTCCTCGCGCTGCCGATCCGCGCCCTCGGCGGCAGCACGTTGGCCCAGGCGGCACCGGTGCAGGGTCAGGAGTACATCGTCAAGGCGGGCGACACACTGGCCTCCATCGCGACCCGGGCCGATCCAGCGCACCCCGCCTCGCTGACCGGGCAACTCGTCCGCGAGACGGGGACCCCCGCGGTGGTGCCCGGGGAGCACATCTTCATTCCCTGACTATCGTCGGCGGTGTGCGGTGTCCCTGGTGCGGTGTCGATGACGACCGCGTGGTGGATTCACGCCAGGCCGAAGAGGGCGGCGCCATTCGCCGCCGCCGTGAATGCCTCGGCTGCGAGCGGCGCTTCACGACATTCGAGCGGGTCGAAGAGGTCCCGCTGTGGGTGGTGAAGCGCAGCGGCCTCCGCGAGCCGTTCGATCGGGCCAAAGTCGTCGAAGGCGTCCGCTCGGCCACCAAGAACCGTCCCGTCAGCCCCGAGCAGATGGAGGAGCTGGCGCAGGCCGTGGAGGACGCGTTGCGGGCGGAGACGACGGAGCCGACCAGCCAGCAGGTCGGCGTGGCGGTGCTGGAGCGCCTGCAGAGCCTGGACGATGTGGCCTATCTCCGTTTCGCCAGCGTGTACAAGGGGTTCGAGGAGGCGGGCGACTTCCAACGCGAGGTTGGGTTGTTGACCAAGACGACGGAGCCGAAGCGCAAATGATGGACGAGACGCCCGGCATCGTCCTGGCCGTCTACGCCCACCCAGACGATGCCGACGTTGCCTGCGGCGGCACCCTGGCCCGATGGGCCAAGGCCGGGAGTGCCGTGCACCTGGTGGTGTGCACCGATGGCGGCAAGGGGACGACCGATCCGGCGGTCGAGCCGTCGCAGCTGGCGGCCGAGCGTGCCGCCGAGCTGGCATCGTCTTCCGGGTTGATCGGCTTGTCCGGTGTCGAGAATCTCGGCTGGCGTGACGGTGAGCTGATCGATTCCGAGGACTTCCGGCGGACCTTGGTCGAGCGGGTCCGCACCGTGCGTCCCGACGTGGTCTGCGGCCACGACCCCACCGCGGTCTTCTTCGGGCAGGACTACTTCAACCACCGGGACCACCGGATCGCCGGCGCCGCGCTGCTCGACGCCGTGGCTCCGGCCGCCGCGCTGCCGCACTACTTCCCCGACGCCGGGCCACCACACCAGGTGGCGACGGTGCTCATGTCGGCGACGCTCGAGCCCGACGAGTGGGTGGACATCGCCGACACCATCGAGATCAAGGCTTCGGCGGTCGAGTGCCATCGGACCCAATTCGCCGGCCAGGAGGGCTGGGCCGGCGAGGCGGTGCGGCGGCGGGCGGCCGAAGAGGGCCGGCGGGCCGGCGTCGCCTACGCCGAGGGGTTCCGCCGGTTGACCCTCGGTGGTTGAGCGGCCAGACCTCGCCACGATCCTGCACGTCGACATGGACGCCTTCTTCGCGTCCGTCGAGGTGCTCGACGACCCTTCGCTGGCCGGCAAGCCGGTGATCGTGGGTGGCGCCGGGGCGCGCGGCGTTGTGGCGTCGTGCACCTACGAGGCGCGCGCCTACGGGGTGCACTCGGCCATGCCCTCGGTGCGGGCCCGTCAGCTCTGTCCTGAGGCCATCTTCTTGTCCGGTCGCCACAGCCGGTACGGGGAGGTCAGCGCGGAGTTGCACAAGATCCTGGCTGACATCACGCCCATGGTCGAGCCCATCGGCCTCGACGAGGCGTTCGTGGACGTGGCTGGCGCGGTGCGCCTGCTCGGGCCGCCGCCGCACATTGCGCGCGGCCTGCGTGGCCGGGTGCACGACGAGCTGCACCTCGAGTGCGCAGTGGGCATCGGGCGCTCCAAGATGATCGCCAAGCTCGCCTCACGCGCCGCCAAGCCCCGGGCCAGCCGGGCCGGGCTGCAGCCGGGGCCGGGCGTGTACGTCGTGGACCCGGCGCACGAGTTGGCGTTCCTGCACGGCCACGCAGTTGAGGCGCTCTGGGGAGTCGGCCCGGCCACGGCGAAGCGCCTCCACGATCTCGGTGTGCGGACGGTGGGAGACCTGGCGGCGATGCCGGTCGACACGGTGGTCCGGCGCGTGGGCAAGGCGAGCGGCGCCCATCTGGCGGCCCTCTCCCGCGGGGAGGACCCCGATCCGGTCAACCCCAACCGTCCCAACAAGTCGATCGGGCACGAAGAGACGTTCAGTCAGGATCTCGTTGACCCGCACGAGCTCGAGCGTCACGTGCTGCGCATGGCCGACTCGGTTGCGACCATGTTGCGCGGCGCGTCGAGCGCGGCCCGGACGATCACGGTCAAGATCAAGTTCAAGGACCTGTCGTTGCAGTCGCGCTCGCACACCATGGAGCGACCCATCGCCACCGGCGGCGCCATCGGGCAGGTGGCCGCCGCGCTGCTCTCGAGCGTCGATCCGGGTGAGGGGATCCGCCTCCTCGGGGTGAGCGCGTCGGGACTGACCGCCGGTGGGGTCGACCAGCTCTCGTTCGACCTGGGGGACGGGCTCGCCGAGGACAACCAGAGTGCCACCGCCCGCGAGCAGTCCTGGCAGGACGCCACCACCGCCGTCGATGCCATCCGCCACCGCTTCGGGCGCAGCGCCGTGGGTGCGGCATCCATGGTGACGGAGGACGGGGTCCAGGTGCCGGCCCGGCGCGAGGCGCCGTGGGGCCCCGACGACTAGGGCGACTCAGGCCACCAGCGGATCCAGTTGCCGTGCGGGTGCGTGTCGGCCAGCCGCACTGCTGCGCCTCCCGGCGGCCACGTGGACCAGCACAGTGGCCAGGTCCGGTTCCTCCCGGCGCACCGGGGAAGGGGGCGTCGGCGAGGCCGGGGGTCTCGAACGGGCTCTCGCAATAGAGATGGTGCACGGGGCGCGGCGCTCGTCGAGCGTGGCGACCTGGTCGTTCAGGGCGCGCTGCTCCTCCTCGCTGAGGTAGGCGGCCACCCAGGAGTGGAACACCACCAGTGGACCGTCGCCCGGCATGGTGGCGACCACACGGGGCAGGTCCGTCAGCATGTCGCCCCGCTCGAGGCGCGGGGGATGGGTCGAGGCCCGCACGTTGGCCAGCGGCGGCGCGCAGGCGTTCGAAGCGAGGCAGGTTGTCGGGCCACAGGCAGGCCAGCAGCCAGCCGCGCCTCGTCGTCGGAGAAGGGGTCGACCGGGGCGAGGTCGAGCCCGACCCGCTCGCCATGACGGGCAGGCGGAGCTCGGGCAGGCGCGGTCAGATCGTCCCGCACGGTGCACTCGAGGGCGACCGCCGCGCCCGCGGCACCCCGGCGGTGCGGACATCGCCCCCGTCGGCGGCCCGGTAGGTGTAGGCGTAGTCGTCGAAGAGCAGGTTGAGCCCGGCCGAGGTCCCGAGGTCGAGCAAGGAGAGCGGTTCGTGCCACCCGTACCGGGCCGCAATGTGGCAGAGGCCGGGCAGCAGGCTGGTGCAGCGCCCGACCTCGTTGGTCTGGGTCGAGCGGGTGGCGATCAGCTCCTCGATGCTCGGCGCGGTGCACGCGGCAGAAGTCGGTGAAGGCGGCGGCGACGTCGCCCGCGGGCCGGGGCCCGGCCGGGAGGCCGCGGACGACGCAGACGGTGTCGTAGAAGGCGGCCAGGGGTGCTCGACGCCCGAGAGCAGGAGAAAGTGCACGGCCGCAAGGAGAAGCAGAGGACGCCGCTGCGTGAGCGGCGCGCCGTCGAGAAGCGACAGCACGTCGTCGTCGTCGGCGACGGCGCGGCAGATGGTGGCGTAGGTGGTGCCGCCGTCGCGTTCGACGGTGGTGGCAAAGGCGCGGAAGTGGTCGCCGAGCGGCTGGTTTCCGTGCATGCCTGATCCCGCCGGGGCTAGAAGCTGGCGGGGAGCAGCGGGCTGATGGCCCCGAAGAAGAACCACAGCAGCACCAGCGTGCCCACGGCCCCGACGCCGTAGATCACCCAGCGCTGACGTCGGAAGCGCCAGGCGGCGAAGAAGATGCCCGTGATAGCCGCCGCGGTGACGAAACCCCAGAAGAAGGCGTCGGCGAGCGACACGCCCGAGTTGCCGGCCAGGCTCTGGCTCTTCGGGTTCAGCGTGCAGCGCGTGCTCGCACGGGCAGGCCCGAGTTCGGGAACAGCTGGGAGTGGGCCAGCGTGGCCTGCACGACGAGGCGGGTGCTGGCGCTGAAGCGCGGATTGCAGGTGGTGAGGGTGAGCTGGTTGGCGATGACGTTGTCGACGACGGTCGTGTCGCTGGGGGAGACGACGAAGCTCTTCGTGGTGTCGTAGACGAAGATGCCCTGCAGCGTGGTGAGGACGATCGGGTCACCGACCTTGACCGAGTCGAGGTTGTAGAAGGGATGGCCGTAGGTGGTGCGGTGGCCGGCGATGGCGGCGTTGCCGGCCTGGCCGGGCAGAGGCGTTCCGGTGTAGTGCCCTGGGCCCTTGCGGAGGTCGGGCGTGTTGGTGCCCTCGACCACGACCTGGTTGATGCCGATGACCGGGATCCGGATGTCGCCGATGGGCTGGCCCTCGGCCGGCGCGGCGTGGTGGGAGCGGCCACCGGAGGCCCGGTCGGCAGCTTGTCGAGTGCGGACTCCTGCGCCAGGGCGCGCCGGACGGCGTCGTTGTTGGTCTCGTGTTGCAGTTGAGTGCGCAGCCCGGATTGGATGCGGGCCTCCTGCACGGAGGTGCCCCAGATCTGGTACGCCGTGAACAGGAGCACCAGGACGCCTACGCCGATCAGGACCCGCCCGAGGATGTCGACGACCCGTCGCAACGTAGACATCGCAGAAAGGATTAGAGCGGACAGAGGCAGCGCCCCGGTCGCCCTCCTCCTAGGCCTGGACGGTGACCAGGGTCCCGAGCGGGGTCAGCGGGAACACGATCTTTGCGTTGGCGACCGGCATCTCGACGCAGCCGTCGCTCTGGGGGAAGCCGTACGAGCCGCGCACGAAGCCGTGCAGGGCGTCCCCGCCGTTGAAGTAGCTCACCCACTGGATGACCGGGATCGACGTAGTGGGAGCCGTCCGGGTTGGTGCCGGACATGGTGGTCACGGTGTAGCGGGCGTAGACGGGGAACGTGCCGTTCGCGGTGCTGGCTCCGGCCACCCCGGTGTTGACCGGGGTGCTGTAGACGGCGACGCCGTCCTTGTAGACGGTGGCCGACTCGGGCAGCGACTGGCTCACGAGCACGTAGTCCCACGAAAGGGCGTCGCCCTTCCCGCTCTGCACGTCAGCCAGAAGGTCGGTCCACACCTGCGGGCCGGCGATGCCGTCGGTCTTCAGACCGTTCTGGGATCTCGAAGTTCATGACGGCGCCCTGGGTGATGACGTTGTTCGTGCCCGGCGTCCACAGCGTCTCGAGTGCGAGCGGCTGGTCGGGCCAGCGCCAGCGTGAACGACCCCACCTGGTCGTTGCCCTCCTGGGTCGGCGACGTCAACGGCGACGCCGGCGTGAAGGTGAGCGGGAGGTAGCCGAGCTCGGCCAGCAGCTGTTGGAGGCGCAGGGTGGAACCGGGCGCCACGGAGAACTGCGACGGTGACCGACTGCGTCCAGGTGCTGGCCTTCCGAGCCCACGACGCCGGAAGGCCCGCCGGGAACGGTGACCGTCTCGGTGGCGCCGGGCACGAGCGGCCCGCTCGCCTGGTACTCGAGCAACGACGGCGACAACACGGCCCACGAGCCGGCGACCGGCGGGTTGAGTGTCGGCATCGGGCTGCCCGGGGCGAGGTCGGTGGAGAACTGCACCGTCACGGTGGAGCCGGCGGCGACGTTGGCTCCGGTGGGCGAAACGGATCGCGACGGTGAGGGCGGGCGGTGGGGCGGCCGATGTGGCAGCGGCCTGGTTGCTGTGCAGCCGGTCGACGGCCACGAACCCGCGGCGGCGATGGACGAGCACGACGACGCCCACGGTGACGATGAGCCACCGTCGTCGGACCGCTTCGGGTGCGCGCGTGTTCGCCAGACATAGCAGCGAGGATTCTACCGGGGAGAACTCTAGGCCTAAAGTCCCAATTCGGCCTCAATTTGCCGGGTGATTTCTGAGAGCCGGCTGGCATCGGTGACCTTGGATCCCTCCGGACTCCCGGACGTAGAAGGCGTCAACGACCATTTCGCCGAGCGTGGAGACCCGGGCGGACACCACGTCGAGGCCCGCATCGAAGAGGGCGCGGGTGATGCGGTGCAGCAGACCGATCTCGTCGGGCGCCCGGACCTCCAGCACGGTGGCGGTCTCGGAGGCCTCGTTGTCGACGCTGACGTCGCTTCCGGGCAGATGGGCGGCGGAGCCGCGGCGGAGCGGATAGATGCGCTCGCGCTCGGAGAGCCGCTCACCGAGGGCCAGGCGGTCCGAGAGCACGGCGGTCAGGTCCTCGCGCAGCTTGGCCGTGTCGGGCCAGGTCCCGCGGGCCACCTCGACGGTGAACACCTCGACGGCGACCCCGTCCTCACCGCTGACGTTGGCGGCCCGCACGTCCATGCCGTTGAGGGCGAGGGCGCCGGCGACGGAGGAGAACAGGCCGGGGCGGTCGGGCGCGGCCACGATGACGTTGGGCGGCTGGAGCGAGACCGAGGGAAGGCCCGTGCCGCGCACCTCCGCCATGAGCTCGCGGTTCGACGCCACGATGCGGTCCGGCGCGGCCGGCTCCGTCTCGCCCTGCAGCACGCGGTCGGTGCGCGTCACGAGGTCGGCGACGAGGCCGGCCTTCCAGGCACCCCAGGCCGACGGGCCGGTCGCCCTGCTGTCGGCTTCGGTCAGGGCGGCCAGCAGGTGCAGCGTCAGCCGGTTGCCGGCGGCCTGCGCCACGCGGGCGATGGTCGTGGGATCGTCGAGGTCGCGCCGGGTGGCGGTGTCGGGCAGCAGGAGATGGTGGCGCACGAGGTCGACCAGCACGGCGACGTCGGCTGGCGCGAACCCCATCCGCGTGGCGATGCGGTCGACCACCTCGATGCCGACGGTGGTGTGGTCGCCGGGGAAGCCCTTGCCGATGTCGTGCAGGAGGGTGCCGACGAGGAGCAGGTCGGGCCGCTCGACGGTGTCGGTGAGCTCGGCGGCCAGCGCGGCCGCCTCCAGGAGATGACGGTCCACGGTGTAGGTGTGGTAGGCGTTGCGCTGCGGCTTGTTGCGGACGGCGGCCCACTCCGGGATCAGCCGCACGAGCAGGCCGTGCTGGTCGAGCGACTCGATCTTGTCGATGGCGGGGCGGCCCAGAGCCGAGCAGCGTCCACGAAGGCGTGACGCGTCTCGTCCGCCCACGGATCGCCCGGCGATGGCATGCGGTCGGCCAGGCGGTGCAGCGACCCCCTGGCGATGGGACGGTCCGGTCGTGGCCGCGGTGGCCGCCAGGCGCAACGGCAACGAGGCGTCGTCGGAGACGGGGGCCAGCGAGGTCAGGGCGATCTCGCCGTCGACCTCGACCATGTCGGGCCCGAGATCGGCCGGTGCAAGAGGGGTGGCTTCATCGGGTGCGTGGCGCGGCGGAAGCGCCGCTTGGGCGCCGGGCTGGGGTCCCAGAGCCGGCGCCGGCGCCACACGTCGTCACTGACCCAGGCGATCTGGCGGCCCGCCGTCGAGACGGCCAGCATCAGCGCGTCGGCGTCATCGAACCCGAGCGCCGACGCCACCTGGTCCTGGTCCTGCAGGAGCAGCTTGTCGTGCTCCCGTTCGGCCAGCCGGTGGAGCTCGACCCGGATGTCGGTGAGGAGCGCCGTGGCGCTCTCGAGGGACGCCAGGTCGGCGTAGTCGGCCAGGAGGGGGGCGAAGGCGGAGATGGCGCGCAGCACGCTGACGTCGCGCAGCCCGCCGTGGCTCTCCTTGAGATCGGGTTCCAGGAGGAAGGCCACGTCGCCGGCGGTGGCCCGGCGCTCGGCCATCTGCTGCTGGAGCAGCGGCAGGTACCGCGCACCGAGTCGGTCGCGCCAGGCGGCCCGGGCCTTCTCGAGGAGCGGATCGGCGACCTTGGGCTCACCCCAGACCAGGCCGCCCGTCGAGCAGGCCGAGCGCCACGCGCACGTCCTCGGCGGCGGCGCTGAGCACCTCGGAGGGCCGGCGGACGGAGTGGTCGAGGTGCACGCCCTCGTCCCAGACCGGGTACCAGATGGCGTCGGCGACCTTCGCGATGTCCCGGTGGCCGTTGTGGACCAGCACCACATCGAGGTCGCTGTAGGGGCAGAGCGAGCCCCGGCCGTACCCACCGACGGCGACGAGGGCCAGGTGCCGGGGGGCGTCGCCGGCGGCCCGTTCGGCCAGGCCGGAGAGCCAGGCGTCGGCCTCGGCCGCATAGCGCCGGCAGAATTCCTGCGCCCCGGAGCCCGGGCTCGGCCAGGAGGCGGCTGCGCCGGTCACGGAGTGACGTCTCGGCGACCATGGCGGGAACGTAGCATTGGGTCTGTGAGCAAAGACGTGGAACGCAGAGAGGGCAAGACACCCATGACCTTCACCCACGCCGTCGCCATGACGGCTGTGGGCGTGGTCGGGATCATCGTCGCCTTCTGGATCTTGAGCAGCCTGGCCGGGATCATCTTCTTCTTCGTGAAGGTCGCGGTGGTGATCGCCCTGATCGCCGCCGTCTTCTGGGTGGTCTCCCGCTTCCGGCATTAGCGGCCGATCCGGCCTGGAACCCCATCGGGTCCGGTCCGAGGGCGGGGAACGCAGGCCGTTAGGCTGGCCGCCCGTTCGTGCGTACGACGGCGGCGTGGCCGAGTGGTTTAGGCAGGGGCCTGCAAAGCCCCGTACGGCGGTTCGATTCCGCCCGCCGCCTCTAGTTGTCAATTCGGCCGTCCGGAGGTCCCCGCAGTGCGGGCCCGGAACTGACCTCACGTCGCTCACATCGACACGAGTTGTCGGAGGGTTGTTGCGGCACGGTACGAACGGCCCTATGGATCGTCGGATCCGATCGTAAGAATCCCTGCAGGAGGCCGGTCCCTGCGCACCACGGTGGTGCGCCTCTGATGCAGACCCGCCGACGATCGACATGGACCTGGAACTCGAAACACAGCAATGGCTTTTGAAGGCGGCGGCGGATCTCCGACGTGTCACCGCCGCCGAGACACGTTTCTCGGCGGCGATGAGCATGAACCACGTCACGATGCTGGCGGCGGCGGACGAGCTCGAGGCGGCGACCAGGGAGGCGATGGCGTGGATGCGGGGGAACCCCTGTCCGGACCGTGAAGTGGGCGGGCGCGTCGGCCTGATGCTGACCACCTGCGCCGAGGTCGCGGCCACGGCCGAACGGGCCCTCAGCAACTCCTGCGACGACATCGAAGCGATCTTTGGCCGCCTAGGTGACCTGCTGGCGATCATCGACTTCCACTCCGAGACCCTCAAGGCCTGGTGACAAAGGGGTTCTCCCCGTCGGGGAGGGCCGAGCAGGATTCTCAGGGTTGGGCCTGTACGTCGACCACGACGGGCGGCAGCGTGACCCCGGCGGCGGTGCTGAGATCGACCCGCAGCGAGTAGGACCCGGCCCTGGGCGCCGTGACGCGGAGCGACTCGGTGGCGGGAGCGGTCGGAGGACAGACCGCGCCGCCGACACCGCGAGCCGGCATCACCGCGAATGTGCCCGACGACGGCGTCACCGCCAGTCCACCCAGGTCTGCGGCCTGCCAGTGGACCGTCGTGGCCTGATTCCCGGCGAGCGTCGCGCCGAGCTGGATGGTCGCCGCCTGTCCCGCGGTCACGGTCGTGCCGCCGCTGGGCTGTGAGAACCCGACCGCCGGGAGCTGCCCGGACCCGAAGGAGGGTGGAGCCTCTGCAGGGGAAGAGGCCCAGTCCGGGTCTGGGGTCCCCGAGAGGCTGAAGTGCAGCGTCCCGCCGCTGCCGAGGACGGAGGCCGGCAGCCAGGGGAGGTCCCACGACCCGGCGGTCGCGTGCGACGGCGAGGCTCCGCCGCATCCGGGAGGGCTCGTGCCGGTCGGGCGGGTCACGCCCGAGACGGTCAACGCGTGCACGTAGGGGTGCGAGGCGGCCGCCGCAGGGGCCTGCTCGACGAGACGCCGGCCGTTCGGGAGCGTGATCGTCACCGACGGGAAGAGGGGGCTGGCCAGGGCCAGGTTCGCCGCGCCCGGAGTCAGGGGAAACAGTCCGACGGCCGCCCATACGTACCACGAGGAGATGGCGCCCAAGTCGTCGTTCCCCGGCTCGTCGACCGGCGCATCGGCGTACTCGTTGTTCGACGATGGCGCGCACGAAGCGCTGGGTCTCCTCGGGCGCACCGAAGGCGTCGAATTCCCACGGCGCCCACTCGCTCGGGCTCGTTGCCGGACCAGTCCTCGGGGACGTCGCGCGTCGCGTTGAGAGACGCCATGAACGTCTCGAGCTTGCCGGCGGCGGCGGCGTCGCCTCCCATGAGGGTGGCCAGGGCATCGAGGTCCTGCGGGACCGACCACGTGTACTGCACAGCGTTGCCCTCTTCGAAGCCCGGTCTGTCCGCCCGGCTCGAGTTGCGACGCCTCGAAGGCCGCGCCGGGAGGGAAGCTGCCGTCGGCGCCGCGGGCCTGGACGTACCCGGTAGCGGGATTGAAGAGGTACTCCCAGTTGGCGGCGCGGGCGCTCATGGTGGAGGCCAGGGAGGGGTCGTGCTGCGGCCGTGGCGACCTGCGCGATGGCGAAGTCGTCGATGGCGTACTCCAGTGTGACCGAGCCTCCGATGGAGTAGTCGATGGAGGTCAGGTCGAGCGAGTCCGCGTTGACGTAGTGCTGTGACAGGTACTGGCTCAGGTACTGCCGCTCGATCTCGAGTCCGTGGCCCGTCTCGATCTGCGTCGCCCCCTTGACCATGTACTTGAGCGCCAGCGACGACGTCGAAGTTGTGCACGCCCATGGCCAGGGCGTCGGCGATGATCGGATCCGCCGAGTCCCCGTTCATCTGCGACTCGTCGCCTCCGACGATGGCCCACTTGGGAAGCCAGCCCGTCTGTTGCGCGTCGTCGACGAAGGGACTGGACCATGTCGCCGACGGCCTGGGGAGCGAGCAGGGCCTCGAGCTGTATCTCGCTGCGGTAGATGTCCCACTCCGAGAAGTTGGCGTACACCTCGCGGTGTCCGGCCATGTGGACCTTGCCGTCGCTGCCCTCGTAGCGACCGGACACGTCGGACACCACGTTCGGGAAGAGGAGCGAGTGGTACAGCGCGGTGTAGAAGGTGTGCTGCTCGGCCGGCGGTGCCACCCCGAACGGCGATGCGCCCGAGGAGCGCGTTCCAGCGATCCTGCGCCTGGGTGCTCACCCGTTGCACCGACCAGCCCGGATCCTCCGCCCGGAGATTCTGCAGGGCGTCCGGGGTGCTGACGAAGGAGATGCCGACCTTCATGAGCACCTGCGCGCTCCTTGGTCGTGTCGAACGTCACGAAGGCGCCGCAGGTGGTGCCGGAGCAGGTCGTCGTTCCCGGAGAGCACGCCCGCGTTGCCCCAGGTCCCGCCGGACGAGAACGGCCGGTCGAAGAGCGCCACGAAGTGCAGCGTGTAGTTGGTGCCGGTGCCGCAGAACTGTCCGCTCGACACCTGGCCTTCGACCTCGTCGCGGCCGACGACGTGGACGCTCGCCGCCGTGACCGGGTTGCTGCTGTCGGCCACCTTGAAGAGCACGTTGGACTGGGTTCCGGCCGGGAAGTCGAAGCTCGAGATGCCGGACCGCGTGGTGACGGCGAGCGAGACGGAGATGGGGTCCTGCGTGCCCAGCACGACCTGATAGCGGCCCGGTGAGGCGTGCTCCTGCTGGTGCGAGAAGGCGGCGACCGTCGTGACGGGCGAGGTGACGGCGCCCTCGGTGGGCAGGATCGGGACGTCCTGGTACGACGGGCACCCCGTCCCGCTGAGATGGGTCAGGCTGAAGCCGTTGATCGCGGAGTCGTCGTAGGCGTAGCCCCCGCCGGCCTGCACGGCGTTCGGGCTGGTGTCGGGGCTCCACTGCAGCATGCCGAAGGGGACGTCGGCACCGGGGAACTCGCCCACGGTGCCCGGGCTCACCGGTCCGGTCGCCGTGCCGTCGAGCGGATGGACGAGGGCCGCCGGATCGGCGCCGGCGGTCGGGGCCGGTTGGCTGGCCGAGGCCGCGACCCGCAAGGCCGGGGGCAGTCGCTGCGGTCAGCGCCACCGAGCACCGAGAGCAGGCCACGGTGACCACGAGCGCCCGACTGCGCCAACGGGGACGGACCGGGTCCGGTCATGTCGAGGACCGTAGCAATGGGGACTGCAACGGCGACGGGTCGGCCGCGGGCCCGTACGGTCCGGCTCCGCTCCGGGCATCCGCGGCGGTGTCACGACTCGCTGGCATGCTCGGCATCGTGGGTGGATGGCCGACCGGGAGAGGTGCTGGGGCTCGATTTCGAGACGACGGGGATCGACCGCTTCAACGACGTCCCGGTCTCCTATGCGCTGGTCTCCGTGGTGGAAGGCGTCGTGGTCCGGAGCTGGTCGGGTCTGATCGACCCGGGCCGCGAGATCCCGCCGGAGGCGACGGCGGTCCATGGCATCTCGACGGAGCGGGCCCGCCGTGAGGGCATGCCGCTCCCTGCGGCGATCTCGCTCGTCTCCGACGCAGTGGTGTCGGCCTCGGCGCGTGGCGTCCCCCTGGCCGGGATGAAGCTCGACTACGACCTGACCATCTTGGAGACGCAGGCCCGGGATCTGTTCGGCTCGGGACCGATCGAACGGGGATGGTGCGGACCCGTGCTCGACGCGGCGGTGATCGACCGCCACTTCGACCCCGATCGCACGGGCAGGCGCACGCTGACCGACCTGTGCGCGCACTACGGGATCGAGATCGGCAACGCCCACGATGCCGCGGCGGATGCGACCGCCTCCATCGAGGTGCTCTTCGCTCTCGCCGTGCGCCATGACGCGTTGTGGGACTGCGATCTCACGCAGCTCCACCCGACCAGATCGACTGGCACCGGGAGTGGACGGAGGTCTACGACTCGTGGCGCCTGGCCGAGGGGATGATCCCCATCGATCCCCGCGACTACGAGTGGCCGGTTGCTCCCGCGGTCCTGCCGGCAGCCGAGGCGGTCTCAGGTCTTCAGCAGGTCCCAGACCATGTCGACACCTTCGTTCTCGGCGAGGACGACCTTGGCCGGGTGCTGCTTGTCGATGTGGCCCATGAGGCCGTTGTAGACCGAGTAGCCGATCAGCTCCTGCAGGCGACGGGGAAAGGTCTTGACCAGCGCGGGCGGGATGCCGAGCTGCTGGTTCTCCTGCTGGCGGATGTAGCCGGCGCAATAGTTCATGGCGATGCCCACCCGACGCGTGTCGGTGCGGTTGGCGCCTCCGCCGTGCCAGAGGCTCCCGACCCAGACGAGGACGCTGCCCTTGGGCATTTCGGCGGGGATGGTTTCGTACAGCTCGAGCGGGTTCGGTGGCTCGTCGCGCAGATGGCTCCCCGGGACGAGGCGGGTGGCCCCGTTCTCCTCGGTGAAGTCGGTGATGGCCCACATGGTGTTGCAGATGATCGGGACGTGGGGGCGGATGAGCGGGATGAGCTGGTCGTCGGCGTGGATCGGCTGCGCCTGCTCGTCGGGCCCGATGGCGATGGAGGAGAGCGACGAGATCAGAAGACCGGGGTCGAGGACGGCCTCCACCACCGGGAGCACGTTGGGATGGACCGGGATCTTCTCGAAGGTGGCGCCGTGGACGAGCAGGTTGTACACCCGCATGGTGCGCACGCCCTCGAAGAGGTTGTTCGGCCGGCACCGTGCCCAGGTCGTGCTCCAGCTTGAGGAGCGCCTCGTCGATTTCGTCCACCAGGTCCGGTTCGATGGCGTCGGGGAGGACGGTGTAGCCCTCCTCGGCGATCCGCGTGAGGTGGCCTTCGAGGTCGGGGAGCGGGCTCACGGATGATTCGTGCTCGGGAGGGGTCACGGCCCCAATTGTACGGACGATGGCGCCGATTCGCCCGCGAGGAGAGGAGGGACCAGCCCAGGGGCGATTTGGCCCGGTGGTAAGGTCTCGACCAACGGGCCGTTGGCGCAGTCTGGTAGCGCACTTGCATGACACGCAAGGGGTCACAGGTTCAAGTCCTGTACGGCCCACCAGTTCAGAACATGTTTCTAAGGCTCTGGTTCGGTGAGATTCCCGGCAACTGAGTAGCCCACTAAGTAGCGATCCAGCCCGGACTTCTAAACGCTACGGATCAACCGCAGGGTCTGCTGGAAGTCTCAAGCAGGCACATACGGGCGTGTGGATAACGGAAGGTCAGGTGGTGCGGGCCACGTACACGGCGGTCATGCGGTACGGCCCGGTGAACGCGATCGGCTTGAAGCTGTCGCTCGGGAGAAGGTTGCGATATGCGAGCGAACTCTGGAGCGGTTCGGGCCCGGCTAGCAGACAGTTGGCATAACCGGCGACGGGGCAGGTCGGCGACACGATAGCCGTCAACGTGTCACTTCCGGGTGGGATCGCCACCTGCTCATCGCGGAGGCAGTCACCGGTGTGGCGCCCCTTCAACGTCGTACACAGCGACCAGTAGCGCACCTGGGGGTGCTGGTCGGCGCTGCGGGCCAGGTCATTGGCCTTCGGGTTGGAATCAGTCTGGTAGGTGGGAGCCTTCGCCGTCACCACGAGATTGCCCCGCGTCGTCGTGTAGGCGATGTGCTCGTAGATGTTGTCGGGATTGGCATAGGGGCCGGTGCCGTAGGAGACGCCGCCGACCGGAGTGGGAATGGTAACGGGGACGGGTACGGGCGCCGACGGCGGGTAGCTCTGGGTCAATGCAGCCGGCAGGGCGCCGTGCTGACCCCGGTAGTTCGCGATCACCTGTCCGACGCCGGGGTTCCCCGTGGCCTGGTCGAGCGATATTTCCTTCCCTGACTGGTCAATGAATCCGATGTTGGGAAGCGGCACGCCACCGCTGCCGGCCCCATTGACATCGACCGGCACATAGAGACGCATGACCACGATGCCGCCATTGGTTGCCCCCATCGCCATGCAGGTGCCCTTCACGTCAGTGCATTTCTGGGTGATTGTGAGCGTGTATCGGCCTTCGGACTGGTCGATCTGTGTGTCGTGGAGGTGTTGGCGTTGGCTGTTCTGCGGGACGGGATACGCCGTGAACGACCAGTAGCGCGCCGTCGGTACTTGGCCGCTGATGACGGTACGTGCGCCGTTGGCAGTGCCGTAGCCATCGAACCAGTAGATGCTGTCCTCGTCAGGCAGGAAGGCGTTCAGGGCGCTCGTGCTGTCCTTGATCCAGGCGGTGTTGGTGCCGACCGGTGTCGTGGCGGCCGTGGTCGATTTGGTGCCCGACGACGTGGAGGGCGATGAACTGCAGGCGGCCAACGTCACGGCGGTGAGGGGGATCGTCAACCACAACAGACGAGATTTTGGGCCATACACTGGAGCGAGTCTCGCAGCTAACCGCATCACGATGCGACACAGGGAGAGATCAACGAGTGTCGGCAACGCTGAAGTTGACGCACAAGGCGATTGGAGCGGAGGTCCGTCGGGGCGCGTACGATGCCATCGTCGACGGTGAGCGGCTCGGATCGGTTGTGATGAACAACACGATCGAGATACCAGTCGAGCCTGGACGGCATACCCTCCAGGTCCACGACGGCCGCAAGTCGAACAGCACTGAAACCTTTGACGCCGCCGAAGGCGAGGTGGTCGCGTTCCGATGTACCGGAAAGAGGTTCTTGCCCATCTTTCTGGCATCCTTTGTCTTTCCCAGGCTGGCACTGAAACTCGTTCGCGATTGAGTGGCCGCTCGTGGCACTCTCCACTCGCCAACTCCGCCGGCTCGCCTTGGGGTTGTCCCACTTCGCTTGAGGCCACACCGGATCTGAGGCCATGCGGGTACGTCTGAATCAGGCTTGAATGTGCGAGTGCGGTCTTGGATCCCCTGGTCCTTGGTGGTGCTGCTGACGGCCCTAGCTGTCACGAGCGCCGTCGTTGGGGCGAGGACCAATCGCGGCGTCGTGTTGCATCGAGACCTGATCAGTCCCTTTTACACGCCGGCCGGGACGTTGAAGACCATCCCGACGAGCGCGCCGCGACAGGCGGGTTACCGGGGTGTCGCGGACTTCTGTGCGATCGCGCCGCTGACTGGGACCATTCACTACGACGGAACTGGCGGAGGGCTCTCAGGAGTTCTCACGGTCAGGGTGGGTGGTTTGCCTCCCAATGAGGACGTGTTCGTGAACTGGTCGAACAACTTCGTGCGAGCGCCTGTCATCGCCTACTTCAAGACCAACTCCAACGGTGCGGCCATTCAATCGTCCGTGGACGTTGGCCGACTGGCTGAGGTGAAGGGCGTGGAGATCGTTCTCTCGACTGCGACGGTTCCGAATCCTTCCTTGGGCCGTCTCGAACCCTGCTGACGAAGCAGGGGATGACGTGCCGAATCGATCTATCTCAGACGCCCGGGGGTGCCCCCTAATCAGTATGGAACGGCCGGCTCCTCCGGCATCCGCATTTACGTGGATCATTCACCTGTCGGTGAACGGAGCCGACATACGGATGGAAGGAGCCGAGCCATGTCCAGTATTGCCCACCGAGGATTCGTCCACCTGGGGATGGACGTCGCGAAGGACTCGATCGCGGTGGCGGTGCTGTCGCCCGATCGCGACACCGCCGAGATCGACAAGATCTTCCACGACACGGACTCGGTCCGACGCCTCGTCAAACGGCTCGGGAAGCCCAAGGAGATCTGGGCCTGCTACGAAGCGGGCCCGACCGGTTATGACCTCCAACGCCTGCTCACTTCGATGGGGGTGCGTTGTGACGTGGTGGCCCCCTCCTTGATCCCGAAGGGCTCGGGCGACCGGGTGAAGACCGATCGCCGCGACGCCAGACGACTGGCGGGGTTGCACCGGGCCGGTGAGCTCACCCCGATCGCCGTCCCGACGCCCGCCCAAGAGGGAGTGCGCGACCTGTGCCGCACGCGCGGTGACATGGTCCAAGACCTCACCCGGGCCCGCAACCGCCTGAGCGGGTTCCTGCTTCGCCACAGTGTCGTGTGGCGGGGAGGATCGCCGTGGACCGAACGCCATCGACGCTGGCTGGCCACGCTGTCCTTCGATGACCCGGCCATCGCAACGACCTACTCGCACTACCTGGCCACCGTGAAGCTGCGGGATACCGCGCTCGAGGCGGTCGAGGCCGATCTGGTGCCGTGGTGCACAACGGGTCCCTTCGGTGACCAAGTCCCGCGCTTGGCCGCCTACCGCGGCGTGACCAGAGTCGGTGCACTGACTCTGGCCGCCGAGGTGTTCGACTGGCGTCGTTTCCCGAAGGCAAGAGGCTTCATGAGCTTCACCGGCCTCGTTCCCGGGGAGAACTCGACGGGTCTCACGCAGCGTCGGGGCTCGATCACCCGAGCCGGCAATGCCCACCTGCGGGGCCAGCTCACTGAAGCGGCCTGGGCCTACCAGCACAGCCCGAATGTCGGCGTGGGTATCAGAGAGCGCCAAGCGGGTGTGGCGCCCGAGACCGTGGCCCGTTCATGGGCCGCGCAGGTCCGCCTGTCGCGGCGGTTCCGCCAGCTCGCCGCCCACAAGAACGTGCGCTCGGTCGTGGCCGCCGCCATCGCCCGCGAGCTCGCCGGGTTCCTCTGGGCCGAGATGGTGGCTGAGGCCTGACCCCGTGATCTTCCAGTCGCTCAGCGCGCGATCGGCGCCGCGTCCGAGCGAGCCCTCCACGACGCGCCGGAGCACCGCCGCAGCAGATCCGATCCTCGCCGGCGTTCAGCCCACCATCGCTCCTCGTGAGGATGTCATGGGCGCCCCTATTCCGAGGCAACTAACTGCGAATGGCTTTTCTGCGATTCCGACTCGCGCACATCATCGTGGCGGTTCTCCGATCCACTGCGCTCCGGCGCGTCGTCGATGGCTCGCTCGACCACCACCGCTGTCGCACGGGGACGAGTAGCAGCCTCCACCCCGGTGTCAACACCGTTCGTCCTCACCCTTCGGGCTCCGGGCGCTCCGTGTTGACACCGGGGCCCCACCGACTGCTCAAGAACGATAAGGCGCCGCACCTCTGGTGCGTCGCGTCCAAAAGGCAGTGATAAGGACCTTCGCGGCGGGAGGTTGACAGGCCGTTCCACATCATCGCCGGGTTTTTGGCGCGTAAGTCGCTCAGCTAAGTCCTATGAGTTGACGACCAAGGTGAAGGTCTGGGCGGTCGATCCCGCCTTGCCTGATGCGGTGATCGTCACCGTGTAAGCGCCAGCCGCCACCCAGGTCGTTCCCGCGATGGACCCAAGGGTCAGCTTGATCCCGTAGGGCAATCCGGAGGCCGCGAGTTTGGGCTCAGGGTACCCAGTGGCGGTGATCGGAAGGGACGTCATGGCCACCCCCGTGGTGATCGTGGTGTTGTCGATTGGGGCGATCACCGGCGCCTGGTAGACCGTCAGAACAAAGGACTGGTTCACCGGCGCTCCGACTCCGTTGGTGGCAGTGATCGTGATCGGGTAGACGCCACCTGCGTTCGAGTCGGGGGTTCCTGTTAGGACTGCGGTCCCATTGTGGTTGTCGGTGAGGGTTACTCCACCGGGCAGGGTCGAGGCGGTAGTTATCGTCGGGACCGGATAGCCGGATACGGTCGTTACCGGGTAGCTAAAGGCGGTCCCTGTGTGGACCAGGTCCTTCGCCTTGGACTTGAAGACCGGGGCGTTGTCCACCGTGATCATAAAGATCTGGGTGGCCGTCGTCTGGTGCGTGACGCTGGCGGTGATGGTGGCGGCGTAGGTGCCAGTGTCCTTGGCGCCAGGCGTCCCCGAGATGGTCGCCGTCCCGTTCCGGTTGTTGATCAAGTGAAGACCCGTCGGCAGACGGGCTCCCTTGATGACCGGTACCGACGTGCTACAGGTCGTCACCGTGAAGCTGAACGGGCTTCCAGCCAGGGCGGTGGCTGAGTCGGCGCTGAGGAAGATGGCTGGATTGCAGGTCGCTCCTACGTAGGTGAAGCCCCCAGGATCGGTGACACTTCCCCCGGCAGCGATCACGGAGACGTCGGCCGGACCAGCGCTACCCGGAGGTGAGGTGACGCTGATCGAGGTGGGCGACGTCACTGTAAAGCTGTCCACGGGGGTGCCCCCGATCAAGAGCGATGTCACACCGATGAAGTTCGTTCCGCCGATTGTGATGCTCGTGCCTCCACTCGCCGGCCCGACCGACGGGCTGAGCGAGGTAATGGATGGGGGAGCGGCGTACGTGAAGGCTCCAGGGTCGGTGACACTCCCCCCGACGGTGGATACCGTGACGTCGGCCGCACCGGCACTGCCTGGCGGAGTGGTGACGGTGATCGAGCCGGGACTGTCCGCGCTCACCTTGGCCTCGTTACCTCCGAAAGTGACCGTGGGCGCCGACGACAGGTTGGCGCCGTCGATGGTGACGCTGCTGCCCCCAGCCGTCGGGCCCGACGTGGAGTCGAGCGAGGTGACGGTCGGAGGCCCGTAGGTGAACTGGTCGCCCGGCGCGTCACCATTGGAGGGACCTGATCCTGTGATGACGGAGACGGGCACTTCGCCACTACCAGGGGGCGAAGTGGCGGAGATCTGGGTATCCGAGACCACGGTGAAGGCGGCGGGGTTGCCCGTTCCGAAATCGACTTCGGACGTCCCGGTGAAGCCGGTCCCGGTGATGGTGACGGCCGTACCTCCGGTCGATGGGCCGCTATTCGGGTCGACACTGGTGACGACCGGAGAGGAGATCGTCCCCACGGTGACCGGGGTGGTCGATTCGACCGCGTTGACCAGGTCGTAGGTCAGCCCGTCGTTGTATGAGCCGGTGCCGCCATCGGCGGCGTAGGTGCTCTGAGTCAAGCTGAGGTTGGGCTCATCGATGTAGACGTTGCAGATGCCCGAGCAACCGTTCGGCACCACAAAGGAGCCGTTGATCGTGCCTTGGCCGAGTGTGCAATTGGCAGTAGGGCCGGGAGTGGTGTCGGCCGCTCCGCCCGAAGCCCCACAGTCGTAGGTGGCCGGAGTCACGTCGACGTTGCTCACCGCCTCTACCGCAGTGCCTCGCGTCGCACCGACCCAAACCGTTGGCGCCGGAATTACGGTCGCGGCACCGGTAGCGGTCGAGGGGACGAAGCTCGGGGCACCGTACGCTCCCGAGCCCCACCAGTCACAGGTATGACAGTTGTTGATGTCGATCGTCTGTCCAGCCGTCAAGTCGGCGGTCTGACTCAGGGAGGCGGTGGCCGGGTCCGGAGTGGGGTCGTCGGCGTAGGAGACTTGCAGTGTGGCAGGCGTGTATTGGATTTGAGTGCCGCCGCCACCTTGAACTTGAGATCTCACACTGCAGTCAACAAACCCTGCGTCGGTTTCTGCCTGGGTGGGCGGACAGGTGCTCTGCGGATCGGTGCCGGAGTACACAGAGTTAGCCTCATCGGCCCCAACTGTGCACAAGACCGGCGACAGGGGGCACCCGCCGCTGGTGCTCGGCCCGGACGCGGGCAAGACATAGGCCGCTGTGTACGTCGTCCCATTGGCGGAATAGTCGCTGTTCTGCCCTGTCCAGGAGTACCAGCTCTCGTTGCCGCCATAACCCTGAGGTGCTGTCCCCGTCGCGACTGTGGCCATTGGGTCCGAGAGGGTTTCGATGAGTGGTGCGGTCAGCGATATACCGGATAGATCCGTACAATTCGTCCCTGCCGTCGTTCCCGACGAGGCTCCTTGCACGTAGGCGCTCGCGCCCGGGGGTGCGTCCGCATTCACGACGCCCGCGCCACTGAAGGTACAGCTACCGCTACCGAACCAGTAGAACGCATTGGCCGCTGAAGTCGGTGACGTTCCACTGGCGGTGGTGACCGTCACGTTGTACACGGTCCCCGCGTTGCAGTCCGCACAGTCGTACATCGGCGGCACCACCGCTTCGATCTCGTTGGGACTGAGGGTCGTGAAGCTAATTGCGGGCGCCTCGGCGGCGAACTCCACAGCCGTCGGATCGACAAAATTCGTCCCGACGAGGAAGATCGTGTTGCCACCGGTGACTGGGCCGCTGACACCGTCGAGGGCCGTGATAGTCGGAGAACCAGACGCTGAAGCCTCTCCAGACGTGACCACATTCAGTGCTGCGGTTGTGGCTACGGTCAGGAGGAGCAGCGCCGCGATGCGGTGCCAAGATGAACTGCGACCATAAATGCGCTGCGCCAGGTAAGCCTTCATGTTGGAACCCCCGTTCGGTGCAGCGATTCCCGCAGTCGACTCCCGAACTGTGGTCATGTCAAATCGCTACCCCGAAGCAATGGGCGGCGCATCCAGATTTTGTGAACGACTTCACTATCTACCCACATCTTCTCTAGAAAGATGCGGATTCGCCTCCAGGTGGGACGAGAAGTAGACGCAATCATCCACGACGGTCAACCCATCAGAGAGCAGTGACGGCAGCCATCCCGACAGGCGGCTTGCGAGAACGATGGACTCCGCCCTCGGCTGCAGTGGCCGCAATCGGCTCATTCATAAGTTCCAACGTCACGATCGATCGAAGTCTGCCTGAGAAGCCGATGAGGCGTCTCACGGGTGACCCCGTACACCGCCGGGACGGTGGCGCGAAACGCCCCCTGGTGCTAGTCAGTGGTGATTGAAACCCCAGGAGAGGAGGTCGCGATGAGGTCGCTCCGAGTGGGGTTGGTGCCGTTGGTGGTGGGGTCCCTGGCCATCCTGGGGACGCTAAGTGGTGTCGGATCGCTGAACACGGCCTGGGCCGCTGTAACTAAGTCGTGCGGTTCGGTCACCGTGAGGGGTCATACCGTCAACTTCACGGCCGACAACGTCTCGTGCTCGTTCGTCCACAAGTACGCCAATACCATGGCCAAGAAGAGCCTGAAAGCTCATACAGCGCGTTTCGGGTCGGTCACGATTTCGGGGGGCCCCTCGGGGTACACCTGCACGGGTGGGACGCGATCCACGCCTACGGGGGTCCAGACGAGCGGCACCTGCTCGAAGGGCATCGGCGGTGTGGGACCGAACTCGAAGGCGTTTCTCTGGTCTGGAAACTGACCCAAGCGGCTCACAGCATGCCTGATCGCCGGATTGGGTCGTCGCGTCCCATGCCGTTGCATCCACTCGTTTCAGACTGACCGGGGCTGTCCCAGTGCCGGGATGGTGGCAGCAATCACAACTACGAGTTGGGAATGACGTTGTCAGCCCCCAAGATATGTTCGTACGGGTCGTCGTCTTCCCCAACCGATTCTGGCATGTCGTAGTAGGTCTTGATGGTCAAATCTCCGTTTGGTTCCCAAGAAAAGGTCTCGACGCTGATCATTGAATGGGTCTCATCGCCGATCGTCACGATGTTTTCGTTCGCCCATGCCATCTCATTGCCATTGACATGCACAACGATCTGGCGTAGGCGCAGGATCGACTGGAACATCTCCCACGCGTCGAGCGTGGCGTGGTCGAGGCCATGCTTCTCCTTCGTGCCCACGGGGTCGAACATACGTACGTCGCCCTGGGCGATAGATCGCCATGACGCAACCCATTCATCCTTGCGGCCCTCGTTCCAGTAATCGCAGTGGATGCGAGCGTGGGCGAGTCGAGCTTCTCTCGTCGGTATTCCCATGGTTCTCCTTGGTCTGACTCGAATGCGGTCAAGCTCCATGATCACAGAGAGCGGAGCCTTCCTGCTGCTCTGGCATGACCAGCTCCCGTACCGAGGTGGAGGTAAATATCCCACTTCGCCGGTTGTGAGGCAGAGATGGGATCTCGTGTCGCGCCGACGACTCACCGGCCTGCGAGGCGAGACGTCACATATATCCTCCTGGACTGGTGTTCGTGGGGAAGCGGGTCGCGATGGCGGACGTCTTCCACCACAAACGATTGGCTCTGAATTTCGTCGAGAAGCTCGTCTTTCCTGTAGAGGGTGCCTCCGACGGTCTCTATTTGATGGCCCAGAAACTCCCTGCTGTAGACCTCTGATTCACCCAGGTGGGTTGCGACCACGAACAGGCCGGCCGGCTTAAGGATTCTGCGGATCTCAGCCAAGGCGATTCCGAGCGCCGATCGTGGAAGGTGATGCATGGAGTAGAACGCGACAACCCCCGAGAACGAATCTGACCCGAAAGGAGCGGAGCGCATATCACCGCATGCGAGGTTGCGGTTCCCCGTGCGCCGCCATGCCACAAGAAGCATCTGGAGAGCCAGATCCAGTCCGACCACCCGAAGTCCACGCTCGGCGAGGTACTGACCGACCTGGCCGGGTCCACAACCAAGGTCGAGTACCAACGAGTCTCCGCTTAACCGTTCGGCTAAAGAATCGAGGACTTCTCGATCTGTCGGGAGACGGAGTAGATCATCGGCGAAAGCTTCTGCGTAGTCTTGCGCGGTTACGTCATAGGCGGCTCGCACCGCCGACGCGTCGAAAGGGTCGGGCATCAGGTGCCCTTCGAGATGAGCCGAGAGGGGTCTGACCAGAAGTACCTGTGCCCAACTGCTCTTCCGCCTCCAGGAAAAGGTCCGCGCAATGTGCTCTCCACGCGGCTGCCCCCACGCGCGTCATAGAAAAGTTGGGCAGATTCGTTCTGGTCGAGCACCCAGAGATAGAGCGACTCCGACGGCCGACACCGAATGAGCTCTAAAGCAGCCTCAGAAAGCAATTGTGTGCCGATCCCGTGTCCCTTTAGGTAGCTCCGAACATGCAGATTGTCGAGAAGGGCTCCCCACGTCGGATCGTGGTCGAAGACGGTGTGAGCAAAGCCGATGATGGCGCCGCCTGCGTCGGCGCAAACGGTGTACTGATTCAGCCTCGGAGGAGTGAGGCGAGTCGTCCAAACCTCTAGTCGATCCGTGAGTATGTCGCCGTCGAGGTAAGCATCTAGTGGATCCTCGCGATAATAACACTGATGTGATTTCATGGGGGGATGCGACTTCCTCCACTGAAACTTCGTCGAGGTGACCGTGCTGAACTCGAAGCGCGCGTGCGGTCCAACACCATTGAGGCGCGAGCGGCCAAGCGGGCGCGGATGATCCTGCTCATGGCCGACGGCGAGTCGAATCGAACGATCGGCGGACTGGTCGATTTGCACTACAACCAAGTCGGGATGTGGCGCTCGCGCTACGAGGAGTTCGGGTTGGCCGGGCTCGAAGATGAGGAGCGTCCGGGCCGTCCGGTTATCTATGACCACGACGACGTGCTGCTCTTGGTCAAGCTCGTCACCGAGGATCCCCCCGCTGGAGCATCCCGCTGGACGATGGAGACACTCGCTGAGGCCATGGCGTCTCACGGTGTCCCCATCTCGGCGTCGCAGGCCTGGCGCATCTGCAAGGCCCTCGACCTCAAGCCCTGGCAGGTCGAGAGCTGGATGACCAGCCATGATCCGGACTTTTGGGCCAAGGCCTCCGATGTGTGCGGTCTCTACCTCAATCCACCACACAATGCCGTGGTGTGGTCGGTCGACGAGAAGTCGGGGATGCAGGCCAAATCACGGGTCAACCCGAGCAAGCCGGCTATTCCGGGAAAGCCGTCACGGCGCGAGTTCGAGTACAAGCGCCACGGCACCGCCGTGCTGTTCGCCGCCCTCAGCGTCCACGAAGGCACACTGGCGGGATGGGTGACCAACTCGACCAAGAGCGACAACTTCGTCACCTTCTTGGGTGACCTGGTGGACCAGACACCACCACACCTCGATCTGCACTGCATTGCCGACAACTTCGCCGCCCACAAGACGGCCAAGGTGGCCGAGTTCCTAGAGGCCAACCCAAGGGTGCACATCCATCACACGCCCACCCATGCCAGTTGGCTCAACCAAGTCGAGCTGTTCTTCTCCATCCTCGAACGAAGGCTGCTGCGACGCGGTGAATTCGACTCGCTCGACGACCTGGCTGCCAAGGTCATCGCTTTCATCAACGACTACAACCGACGGGCCGCGCCGTTCCGCTGGACCTACGACGGCAAGCCCCTACGAGTCGCGTAAGTCACAATGATTTACGCGGTGAAAGCACTAGGTATGCACCTCGATAGTGGTGTCGCCAACTGTCAGCGTGTAGAGCCGCAATGGCACCGGCATCGTGCTCTGTTGCCTCTCGATACCGCACATTTGGATCGGTTTGAAGTCGCGCGCTCGGAGTGCGGGTCATGACGGCCTCCTCATCGGTCCTGGCATTGGCACCGTGCCGAAGCCGGCTGCCGGACCGTCGTAGGGCCAGGTCCCTCAGGTCACTCTTGATGAACAAAGTGCACGATACCCGAGGTTGAACGCTCTATGCCCAACGGCAGTGGAGATGGGTCCGTTCCTGACTCCGGCCCTGCGTTCGGGGTGCCTCATGCCGGGATGGTGGGGCATCTTGATCGTCGCTGGTAACTACTTCCGGATTCGCGCTATCCGCCAGTTGAAAGATGCACAGACCTGACAGCTACCAGGGGCCCAGCCCCGTCCTCGCTGCCGGCTCGGCGACGTTCGCCAGTGGCAGGATGAGAGAGAGTCGAACCTGAAGGAGATCCCGATGCCCAGCACTTCTGCCCGAGGCGACCATCTTACACCTCCAGCGCGTCTACACCACCACGCTTTCGTTACCGCCGATCAGGAGGCCACCCGGAACTTCTATGAGGACGTCGTCGGCATACCCCTTGTTGCCACATGGACAGAGGTCGAGCACTTGATGGGTGGCGAGGAGCAGGAGTTCTGCCACACGATGTACGAGCTCGGAGACGGGGGGTGTCTCGCCTTCTTCCAGTTCGCCAACAGCCAGTTCTCCGAGGAATTCGCGCCGCCACCTCCTTTCTCGCTCTTCAGGCACTTCGCGATGCTCGTCACGTCCGAGCAGCAAGAGGCGATTCGCACTCGGGCGGAGGACGCTGGACTCGAGGTGATGATGATTGCTGACCACGGATACTGCAGGTCGCTCTATCTCACCGATCCAAACGGTCTGGTGCTCGAGTTCACCGTGGATCATCCGGACGTCGTGAAGATCGACGCCACCCGCCGGGCCAATGCTCATCGTGACCTCACTCGGTGGTTGTCAGGCAATCATTCGAGCAACAACGACTGGCGCCCAGCCTCCTAACGTTTGTCGACAGCGATCCACCAATCCCCGCGGATTCTGGGTGCCCCCGTCCGCCGGTTATACAGGTGATCCACCTCCTGGGATAGGCATCCGGGGGAACCTCCTCGGGTGCAAACCCGACCAGGAGGTGTGCGGTGGAATGGATCCCGGCTTTCGAGTGTCACGTCCGGCCCGACGGTGAACACGTCTATCGGATCGGCCACCAGCTGATCGACGAGTTCTTGGAGTTCGTCGTTGGTCGAGCTCGTCCGAATACGGTCCGGGCTTATGCCCACGACCTGAGCGTCTTCTTCAGCGTCGTGCGCAAGGACCCGCTCGAGGTGAGGCCCAAAGACGTCTTGGCCTTCGTCACCGCGCAACGACGTCCGAAGCCCGGTTCGGAGAACGTGGTGCGCATCGACGGCTCGGCCGGTCTGTCGGCTTCGACGATCAAGCGGAGGCTGGCTGCGGTCTCGAACTTCTATGGCTACCTGATCACCCGTGACGACGTGGCGGTGACGGTCAACCCGGTTCCCCGAGGCATTGCCACGCGTCAAAGTCGCTCTCGAGGTGGTCGTGGCCTGCCGCTGGTGCGCGGGGTGCGCCGACTGCCCCGGATCCTCGACCCTTCCGAGATCGACGCGCTGATGGGTGCGCTGCGCACCGAACGCGACCGGGCCATAACCCAGGCCATGGTGCTCGGGGGTCTCCGTCGTTGCGAGGTGCTCGGGCTTCGCCTGGGCGACCTCCGGCTCGGCCAGTGGCGGGTGCTGATCAGAGAAGGCAAGGGCGGACACGAGCGTCTGGTCCCGTTGTCGCCGACGTTCTTTGCCACCGTGGCTTGTTACATGGACCAAGAGCGTCCGACCGAGACGACGAGCGACGCCCTCTTCGTCGTCCTCAAAGGTGTGCATCGCAGTCAACCGCTCTCGGTGCCCGGTCTCGACCAGATCATCCGCGCCGCCCGTGCACGCGCCGGTCTGAGCCACGGCACCTGTCACGAGCTGCGCCACACCTGCTTCACCCGATTACGCGAAGCCGGCATGGCCATCGAAGCCATCCAGGCCCAGGCCGGACATCGCTCCATCACCTCGACCCGGGTCTATCTGCACCTCAGCGTCGACTGGTTGGCCGACGAGTACCGCCGGGCCTCAGAAGCCATCGAGGCTCAGGCACTCGTCGGGGTGGCCCAATGAACGCACTGGCACGCGTGCAGCCGCTCGAGGTCCGGCGTCCAGGTGGCGGGAGGCCCGAGGTCACCTGGCCCAAGATCGCGGCCGGGGCTCCGCTCATGGTGGCCACCATGGCCTCCTACCTGGATCAACTCGAAGTCTCGGCCCGACCGGGCACGGTGAGCGCAGCCGAGCTGACGCTGCGATTCTTCGCCCATTGCGTCACCGAATCCGATCAGTCCTGCACCTCGGTGGCCGCCATCGGACGGGTCCACATCGAGGACTACAAGCGCTGGCTGGTGGCCCGGCGGGGCAACACCGGCGAGCCACTCGCCACCATGACCATCCGGCATCGACTGAGCACGGTGCGCACCTTCTTCGAGCGCATCATGGAGTGGGACTACGACGACGCCCCGGCCCGGCTCTTCATCTACATGAGCGACCTGCCCGCCCTCGACGAGCCGCTGCCGAGATTCTTGGACGACCCGACGGCGGCCAAGTTCATGGCCGCACTGGCCCAGGACTCCAACCAGCGCCGTCGTCTCATGGTCGAGCTCTTGGCCCGCACCGGCATGCGCGTGGGCGAACTGGCCGGACTCGAAGACGACGCCATGGTGCGCCACGGCGCCGTCCATCGCCTGCGCATCCCGATCGGCAAACTGCACAACGACCGCTACGTGCCCCTGCTCCCGATGCTGGTCGATTTGATTCTCGACTACCAGGCGGTGCGCGGACGGTCGCGGTCAGGTCACCTCGTCGAGCGCGACGACGGTCAACCCTTCGACCGACGCACCATCCACCGCTATGTGGCGACGATCGCCAAGCGGGCCGGGATTGGCCACGTCCATCCTCACCAGCTGCGCCACACCCTGGCCACCCAGTCCATCAACCGCGGCATGAGCCTCGAGGCCATAGCCGCCCTGCTCGGACACCGCTCCATGGACATGACGCTGACCTATGCCCGGATCTCGGACGACACCGTCGCCGACGCGTATTTCACGGTGACCGAAGCGGTCGAGGCCCAGTACTACGGACGGTCGGGCCCGGCCCTGGCGATCACGTCGACGTCGAAGGCCAAGGCGCCGGCCAGTGACCATCGTCGACTCCTGGCCAACGGTCACTGCACCAGACCCGCCCTCCTCGACTGCGCCTTCGAAAGCGTCTGTGAGCGCTGCGGGTTCTTCGAGACCGGACCCCAGTTCCTCACCATCTTGAAGCGGCAACGAAAGCACGCCGACGAGCGCGGTCAAAGCGATCGCAGCCGCCTCTTCGCCGGCCTCATCGAAGGAGTCGCCGAGGCCCGGTGAGTGTGCTTCCATGGAACAGAACCCAGGGGCCTACGGATCACCTGTATAACGCCGGAACGGTGGCAATGATCCGGCAGAGCCGAGACCCTTTGACTGTGAGCCGTATAGATATTCCGTCACTGTGGTGGTTGACTGCTTCCCTTCCTTGGGGGACCAGAATGGCGAATACCTTAAGGAGGAGGAGCCCTCATGCCTGGTGTCTTCGTAGTTACCGACAGCTCTTGTGACTTGGAGCAGGACGATATCGACCCGTTCGATATCGAAATCGTGCCGCTCACGATCCGATTTGGGAGCGAAGAATTTACTGACCGCCAGGATCTCAGCGTCGAAGCCTTCTACCAACGAATGGCAAACACAGAAGACCTTCCCCAGACGGCCTGCCCGTCGCCCGGCGTGTTTGAACGGGCCTTTCGCAACGCGAGAGACGCTGACGCTGAGGCAGTGGTCTGTCTCACCATCTCGAGTGACTTGTCAACCACATTTCAGTCAGCGATGACCGCGGCCGCAACGGTCGAGGGGCAGACGATCGTCCATGTGATCGACAGCAGATCGGTGTCAAGCGGGCTGGGAACTCTCGTGATTGAAGCCGCAAAAATTGCCGCCGAGGGGGCCGCCATCGAGACAGTATTGAATCGAGTCAACGACCTAATCCCTCGTACGCACGTACTTGCGACTCTGAACACGTTGGAGAACCTGAAAAAGGGTGGGCGAATTGGGGGTGCTAAGGCAATGGTCGGGTCGCTGTTATCGATCAAGCCGGTAATCGACCTCACGGGTGGCGTCGTTCACGAAGCCGGTAAGGCTCGGACTCGCAAGCGGGCTCTCCAAGTGCTTTCTGAACGGATGGACGCCGCCGGGCCGATTGAGCACATTGCCGTGATGCAATGTGAAGCACCTGACATTGACCAGTTCTTGGACCTAATTGCTCCCCACTTTCCCCCAGAGACCATTCGGGTCGGGACTTTGGGTGCGGTCGTCGGCGTGCACGGCGGCGCCCAGATGATCGGTGTCAGCTGGATTGCCGCTCGATAGAAAAGCTGGGTGAGTAGTCCCCGTACATTGCACTGTGGGGCAGTGATACGGCCGTCTGCTTCCAAGAGCTCATACTCATGCAGAAGGGGCCGCCGAGCTGGGCGGGACAGATCAGGGTCTAGAAGTGCCAGCCCGACGGGATCCACGGGACCGGGACGGCCATGCCGTCAACGAACAAGGACCCGCGTATCTGCGCCGTGAGACGCGCCCGATGGAGTACGTCGAATGCCCACTGCTGGGCCGCGGTGAGACCATGGACCAGGATCTCTCCCTCGGAGCCAGCGAGGAACCGCCATAGGAGGACGGCGGCTGTCTGTTCATCAGTCGCTCCCAGCATGGCCAGTTGGTCCGGGCGCCAAAGCACCCACCCTCGCCCGGGGCCGCTGTACACCACATCGAGGCGGAAGCGCCGGTCCCTGAGCCCGAAGGCAACATCCTCCGTACGCGAGCGGCCCAGCTGTGCCTCCACTTCGGCCACCAATTCGAGGTCCCCCTCATCGCCACCGCGACCAGGCAACGAGGGCGGGATCGCCCGGCGGTCCAGTTGGCCGCCCATTTCGGCCGTCGGGTGCATGGCCAGTCCCGCCAGGAAATAGCGGCGCATGGCCCGGGGGTCGGGCGAGGACTGGATCATGCGCTGGGTGGCGCCCCCGGCGTAGCCCACGGCCGCTTCGAGGAGCCGCCCACCCACTCCCCGGCTCTGGAACTCTGGGTGGACGAACAGCATGGACAGCCCCCAGAAGTTCTCCCGTCGGACAGACTCAGCAACACCCACCACCTGCCCGTCCGCCACCGCAACCCAGGCTCCGGGCCCGTCGCGCTGCACGAAACGGGCATGCCCCACGCGGCGGTCCTCCAACTGGGCGTCGCTCGGTTCGGTGGGCGGCGGAGTTCGAGCTGTTTCTGCCAACGCGGCGTCGGCCGCCTCGACCACAGCCATCGCTGCCTCGACGTCGTCGAGGGCCATGGGGCGCAGGTCCCACCCGGCAGCGTCACCGGTTGCGTTACGCGAGAATGTCACGGCGTCCATTGCCCCATGCTGGCACGCCATGCGTCTGGCGCGCCGTGCTCCCAGCCCAAGACTTGCCGACGGGCTACCTCGGTCACATGGCTACAACATCGCCACCACCGCGTCAGTAACCCTGCTCGGATCTCTGGCGACGCTCACATCGGTAGAGGGTGCCCCCTACCTGCCGGGATGTGGGCACTGATTGCCACCGATTCTGGGATCGGTCAACCAAAGTGTAAATCGCCGTGCGGGTGGATTGACTGATCCCTACAACTCACTACGTGTATTTGTCGGAACTTCTTGGGTGGAATCGCGAGGTGTACAGACCGAAGGTGATCAACCAAATCGTCACCGGGTACGCAGCGATCCGCTCCATCATTCCGCGACCGATGCCAAAGGACCTATGCGAAGCGAAACACAGCAGTGCGGCCAGCGCCAAGCTGCTGAAGATCAGCATGGAGCGCCGCATGGACTCCGGCAGGGTGAGCACAATCCCAAGCACGAGGATCGCTATGTTGCCGATCGCGATCGCGAGAAACGCTCCAATGATGTGCATGGTCCGGTTTTCGTTCTCGGGAAAGAATCCGACGAGAATCGAACCGAGGCCAGCCGAGGCCATCAAGCCGAATCCGAACATCGCCGCGCGCCGTTCGCGAGGGACTCTCTCGGTGAACTCGTGGTACAGCAGAGCCGAACCGATCACCATGATCAAGCCGAGAACGAGAAAGCCGGCGTAGTCCATCAGCCACCAACGAGGTGAGCACATTCCCGGAGAGCCATAGCCACCGCAGCTGGTTTCGCCCAGATCGCTGATCGAGTTCGAGACCAAGCTGTAACTGGGGATGAACACCCAAGCCACGATGATCTGAATCACGAAGTAGAGCGCCGCGGCCGTGAAGATGGCAGGCCCGAAGGACGGATGGGTGTCGTGTATTCCTCCGATCCATCTGACGATTCGATAGTTACTGTCGTATGGAACATCCTCAGAACTGACTGAGTCTTGGTTCTCCACCCGCGCCCCTCATCATTGGTCAGGTAGGCTCTCTTTAGCGCACTTGTCGAGACAAGATCAGGCCAGGACATCCCAGTGCAAAATGAGGGCGGGACATTCGCGATGGGTTCCTTAAGAAATGCCCTACCTCCGGGCAAGGCTGCCCTCGTTCGGGTCGGAGTGCGGTCGTCTGCGCATTGGTCATACGTTGGCTGCGAGACCCGGCGTCAGTAAGCGCCTTCCAGGTGTACCCTCGTAACGGCTCATTGAGAGCAGCAGCGTCCCCGCTTACGGTGACAAGATCGCGGAGTCCCAATGGGAATCGAAGCACAGTGGTGGGCGAGTCCGACCTGCCATCGCCAACGGTGTGCCTCAGAGCTATGACTGAGGCCTACGACACGGGTATGGATCTGCTCATCGAATCTGCCAATGAGCTCGACATGACAGCTGGTGCCTGCGAGAGCTCAGAGGATGCGGCACGCCTCTTTGCACTGGCGGACCGGATCCGACGCTACCTAGCAACGAGCCGTCCCACAACGACTCTTGGAATGCCTCGGATCGTTTCCGACGAGGTCCGCCTAACCGATGAAAACGTGATTCATCGGACCGCAGGGTTCAACCACTCCCACATACGCATCCTGTCGGAGTGACTTTCAACTGGCATGTGTGCCAGATGAAGGTGCCCCCAATCCGTCGCCCGACCGCGTATCCCCGTACGCTGCCGGGATTGGGACACGCTCTAGGCGAATAGCTCGTTCACCGTATTGACGGCGGCGTCTACCGCCATCGGCGAGGAACTGTGGCGCGTTGGGGGCACCAAAAGAGCTGGCAGATGCGAGGGCTTCGCAACGTGCGGAGAGGTGAGGACGGTACGAGACTTGGGTCTGTGACTGAAAGGGACGATGAGTCGGACATCCGGCCACATCGCCACGACCACGCTGAAGCGCACAACCATGAGGAGGGGCACGGCCACGATCACCATCACAAACACGCCCACAGCAGCCTGATCGGCACCCTTCGGGGTTTCGTCGCTCCGCACTCCCACGACGCCAAGGATTCGCTGGATCAGGCCCTCGAAGGAAGTCGAGACGGCATTCGGGCCGTCGCCATCTCCTTGGTCATCCTGCTCGTCACCGCCGGCATCCAGGCCCTTGTCGTGGTCGCCAGTGGCTCGGTGGCCCTTTTGGGTGACACCTTGCACAATGCCGCCGATGCGTTGACGGCGGTGCCGTTGTGGTTGGCCTTTCGGCTCGGAAGGCGGGCACCCACTTCACGGTTCACCTATGGCTACGGCAAGGCCGAAGACGTGGCGGGGGTCGCAGTGCTTGCTTTGATCTTCGGGTCGGCTGTCTTTGCGGGATACGAGGCCATCGACCGCCTGATCCACCCGCAGAAGATCACCGACCTTGGCATCGTGATGGTTGCTGCGGTGGTGGGTGCGGTAGGGAACGAGGTCGTCGCCCAGTACCGCATCCGGGTCGGTCGCCGGATCGGTTCGGCGGCACTCGAAGCCGATGGCATCCATGCCCGCACCGACGGCGTCACCTCGTTGTTGGTGCTGATCGGCGCCATCGCTGTGGCGCTCGGTGCACAGTGGGCGGACGCCGTGGTGGGCCTGGTGATCACCGCCGCCATCCTGATCGTTGGCTATCAGGCGGCTCGGAGCGTCGGCCAACGCCTCCTCGATGCCGTCGATCCCGCCATCGTCACTCGGATCAGTGAGATTGTGACGGCGGTCGACGGTGTCGTGGCGGTGACCGAGGTCCGAGCACGCTGGATGGGACACCGCCTCTTGGCCCAAGCCCGTCTCAGCGTCGATGGGTCGTTGTCCGTCACGGAGGCGCACGCCATTGCCGAGGTCGCGCACCATGAGCTTCTCCACCACATCTCGAACCTGTCCGATGCCATCATCCACGTCGATCCCGGCGGGATCGGAGTCGATCCACACGCCTCAACGGCGCACCATCGGAGGCGGCAGTAAGGACCGCCTACATCGCCACCGCCAAGTTCCAGCCGACAGCTTTTCGGCAACTTGGACACTTGGGGAAGGTGTCCCCGGCAGACAACGTCACTCGCTCCTGGTCCGCGCAGGTACTCCGGTATATGCCCGGTGAATTGCAATCAGCGTCAGTCTTGAAGTCAGTGTCGCTCGTGGACATCGGGTCGCCTCCTGGCGTCAGCGGATACACACGCCGACCAGGCTTCCGGCTCACCTGTGAAAATGATACGCCTCGTGGGACTGCGTGTCACGAGGTATCGTCGATTACTCGTGCTCCCAGTAGGTGGGCCCGAGGCCTTGGTTCAGGACCGACGCATGGTGCCGAATCGGGCCACCACGAGCTTGCCGATCAGGGTGTAGCCCTTCGTCGTGGCGTGGATGTTGCCCTGCGCGCAAAACCACGTGAGGGTACAGACGCTGGCCACCGCAGCGGGGATGGTGCCGTACGGACGAAGGGTCACGGTGCGCGTCAGCGGCACGTAGGCGCCGGTCGCCTTGGTGACATCGACGAAAGACCCATCGGCGGACCCGTATGCCTTGGTGAGTGTCGGGTTGATCAGGGACTTGAAGGCCAGCACGGAGAGCTTGGCCAGGGAGATCGCTCCGGCCGCAGCCGGATGCGTGGGGTAGACGTAGGTTCCGAGAATGACGTCCGGATAGGTGAGACCGATGATCGGGACTCCTGGCCCGGCTGCCGTGCGCAGCGCAATCGCCAAGCTCGTGACGTTCTTCTTGATGCCGGTCACAGCTGTCGCGACGCAGCTGATCGGGTCGGCCTGGGTCGCGCACGTGGTCACGTCGTTGCCGCCGATGGACACGGTGATGAGCCCGATGTGTCCCTTGTGGGCGGTGAGGAACGCGACGGCCGCGGCTTCCTGCGTCGTCGTGGGGTAGGTAACCCCTCCGGCCGTGTGAGGCAGGACGTCAGGACACCCGATGGAGGACACCAGCGAAGTGGTGGTGGCCCCGCCACAGCCGAAGTTGACCAGTGTCAGGCGCGTCGCTTTCGCCACGACAGCGGTGTAGCCCGGCGTGGCCCCTGAATTCGGCTGGTAGCCGACCGAGTACGAGTCTCCGAGGGACACGTAGTAGGTCTTGGACCTGGTTGCCGCCTGCGAACTCTGGGAAATTCCGAGGACGCCGGTCAGGATTCCGCAGAGCATGGCGAGCGCACCGACAGCCCTTCGCCAGTCCCGATGTTGGTGCACCCTCTGACTCCCCGGTCGCCGAATCGTCCATTCTCCCATGCCGCACTGCATGGGAGTGGTCGTCGTTCAGTCGATGCCGAACCAACGACGTCGACGGGACGCGCCGAACTCGACCTTCGAGGCCGCCATTTCCTCGGAGGCCGGGGTGAAGGTGCCGAACGGTGTGGGTCCCGAGAGGAAGTTGGCCTCGAATCGCGCCACCGTGGGGCCGCCGAACTCGATGTAGCAGGTCACCTTTCCCTGGTAGGGCTCCGGGGCATCGCCACCCCTGATCTGGTGGATCAACACCTCTGCGAGTGTGTGGGCCTCGCCCTCGGCGATGACACCCACCCGGGGTACCGGTGCGCTGGTCACGTCACCCACCGCGTAGACGCTCTCGAACTTCGTGGCGAACGTCCGGTGGTCGACGGGGATCCAGCCGTCCTCGGCCAGAGCGGAGTCCACGACCACCTGTGGAGCCCGATGCACGGGGATACCGAGGAACAGGCCGTAGGGCAGCGTCTGCCCGCTCTCCAGCGTGGCGATCTTGGTGGCGGGGTCGAGGGCGGTCACCTTGGACTGGGGCCACCATTCGATGTCGCGCTCGCCTGCGGCCTCCAGGATGCCGGCCGAGGCTTCGGGCGAGATGGGAATGGGTGACGCCATCGGGCTGACGACCTTGATCGTCGACCTGGTCCGGAGGCCCTTCTTCTCGAGGTAGTCGTGCATCATGATCGCGGTCTCGAAGGGCGCCGCCGGGCACTTGAAGAAGTTGCCGAGGACACCGACGATGACGTCGCCCCCTGCGAAGGCGGGCAGGAGGTGGCTGACGCGATCCGCACCCTCCACGGTGTAGAACTCGGAGCCCTCTTCCACCATGCCGGGAGTTGCCGCCGGATCGAGGTCCGCCCCCAATGCGACGACGAGGATGTCGGGCTCGTACGTGGTGGCGTCCGTGGTGACACGGCGGTGCTCCGGGTCGATGGTGAGAACCGTCTCCTGCACGAAGCGGACCGATGGCTTGTCGAGATGCGCGTAGGGGATGCGCACACCGTCCAGGTCGTCTCGACCGAACATGAGGTCGAGCTTCGAGAAGCCGAACACGAAGGCGTCACTGCTGTCCACGATCGTGACGTCGACCTTGTCGGGCACCTCGTTCGACAGCATCGTGGCCAATTCCAGCCCGGCGAAGCCGGCACCGAGTATGAGCACGGTCTTCATGGTGTCTCCATTCTTCCTGGAACCGGCACGCCCGCCGGATCCGGTCCCTGCAGCGGCCGCAGTCTGCCATGTGCACGCTCGGGGTGGGCCTCCGCGGTGGTGCCAGGTGAGGATGGTGCGCACTGCGGCCGACGGAGCCGCTGTGCTAAACGAGCGTCCATGGGCTTATAGGTGGTCGGCGCAGGACTGGGACGGACCGGCACGCATTCACTGAAGGTTGCGTTGGAACAGTTGCTCGGGGGGCCCTGCTATCACATGGTCGAGGTCCTCGGGCGGGCCGACCAGCGCGATACGTGGGCGGCGGCCGTGCGCGGCGAAGAGGTGGATTGGGCCACCTTCCTCGCGCCCTACCGTGCCACGGTGGACTGGCCGGCCGCGGCGTTCTGGAAGGAGCTCAGCGAGGCAGCGCCCGATGCCAAAGTCGTGCTGTCCACCCGCGATGCCGACGCATGGTGGGAGAGCGCCTCCGAGACGATCTTCGCCGTGCTGGCCCGGGGTACGGCCCGGACGACGCGGCGGGCCGCGAGGAGTTCACCATGATCTCGGCACTGCTGGAGCAACGGTTCACGCCGGAGTGGCGGGACCGCGCCGGTGCCATTGCGGCCTACGAGGCGCACAACGCCCGCGTGCGGGCCGAGGTGCCTCCCAGCCGACTGGTGGAGTGGCACCCCGGTGACGGATGGGCGCCCCTGTGTGCCGCGCTCGGCCTGGCAGAGCCGGCCGAGACCTTCCCCCACCTGAACTCCACGTCGGTTTCAGGGCCATGACGGGACTCGACGCTTCGTCCTAGTGGGCCGGCGGTCGCGCCGGGCCCAGGTCAGCGCAGCTCGAGCCCGGCGAAGGTGCCGGCATCCCTCCACTCGGCCAGGAGATCGAAGAACGGCATGGGGCCCTTGCCGTAGGAGCTGCCGATGAAGCCGCCGGCGGAGGGCTGGCCCTCGTTGTTGTAGTAGCCGGGCGTGCACTGCTGCTGGAAGGCCCGGATGTCCCGGGCCGACTCGGCCAGCTGCACGAGCCATGCGTCCTCGCCGTCGCTCGTGGCCTCGATCGTCGAGACGTCGTTGTCGAGGGCGTGCCGCAGGACATGGCAGAGGTGCGCGGACGCCTCTTCGAGAAGGTGCGGGTAGTTGACCGTGAAGCCACCCTGGTTGTGGCCCAGGACGAACATGTTCGGGAAGCCCTGCACATGCATGCCGTGGACGGACCGCACCCCGTCGTGCCAGTACTCCGAGAGGCTGGACCCGCGTGAACCGACGACGTCGTAGCCCGCCCGTCGCGTGTAGCCGGTGCCGACTTCGAACCCGGTGGCGTAGATCAGGCAGTCGACCGGGTACTCCTCTTCGCCGACGAGGACGCCGTCGCGTGTGATGGCGTCGACGCCGCGCCCGTCGGTGTCCACCAGTGCGACATTCGGGCGGTTGAAGGCCTGCAGGTACTCGTCGTGGAAGCAGGGTCGCTTGCAGAATTGCCGGTACCAGGGCTTGAGGGCCTCGGCGGTCGCCGGATCGGTCACGATGTCGTCCACCCGTGCCCGGATCTGCTCCATCTTCTCGAAGTCGGCGAGCTCCATGACGCTGGCCAGGTCCCGGCCTGCCCCTGACGACTGGTCGCGCAGCCGGTTGACCAGCCTTCCGAGGATGTCGGTCCAGCCGTCGTTGACGAGGTCGCGCTCGGCGAAGCCACCGGAGGTCAGGAGCGTGAAGTTCTCCATCCTCTCCCTCTGCCACCCTGGCTCGAGGGACGCGGCCCATGCCGCATCGGTCGGCCGGTTCCCCCGGACGTCGATGGACGAGGGCGTGCGCTGGAACACGAACAGCGCGCGGGCCGAGGCGGCGACGTGCGCGACGACCTGCACGGCGGTGGCGCCGGTGCCGATGATGCCGACGCGCTTGTCGCGCAGGCCCGTCAGGCCACCGTTCGAGTCACCTCCCGTGTAGGCGTAGTCCCAGCGGCTGGTGTGAAAGGCATGACCCGTGAACGAATCGATGCCCGGGATGCCGGGGAGCTTGGGCCGGTGGAGGGGGCCGTTGCCCATGACGAGGAATCGAGCTGACATCCGGTCGCCCCGATCGGTGTGGATGGTCCAGCGCAGCCGCGTATCGTCCCACGCAATGCCCGTCACCTCCGTCGACAGGCACGAGCGCTCGTACAGATCGAACTGCCGGGCGATGCGCCGGCAGTGTTCCAGAATCTCGGGGGCGCGGGTGTACTTCTCGCGGGGCACGTACGAGGTCTCCTCGAGCAGCGGAAGGTAGACGTAGGACTCGACGTCACACTGCGCGCCCGGGTACCGGTTCCAGTACCAGGTGCCCCCGAAGTCGCCACCCTTCTCAATGATCCGAAAGTCGTCGATGCCCGCCTGCGTGAGCCGTGCGCCGGTGATCAGGCCGGCGAAACCACCGCCGATGACGGCGACCATCACATCGTCGGTCAGGGGTGGGCGATCGATCAGCTCCGTGTAGGGGTCCTGCAGGTAGGACTCGAAAGAACCCGCCACCTCGACGTACTGATCGTTGCCGTCCCGCCGGATCCGCTTGTCGCGTTCGAGCCGGTACTTCTCGCGCAGCGCGTCGGGGTCGAATTCCGGCGAAGGCGTGGTCGCGTCAGCGTCAGTCACGGCCGGGAGCCCCGGCGCCTTGCGCGCATGTGGATCGGTTCCTCTTCCACCTCGGCGAGGGAGCGTAGCCCGGTGGTCGATGCCACCGGGATGAGCGCCGGATCGGTTCGGGCAGACCTCTACCCTTGATCTCCGGGACCGCCCCCTTGGCCGTGGTCGTGGCCGTGACCTTGGAACGGCCCCGGGAATTGCGGTGTGGGCGCCGGCGCGGTCGGCGTGGTCACTGTCGTCGTCGTGACGGTGGCACCCGTCGGCTGCAGGACGTTCACGACGTCTTGATACTGGCCCGCTGTGATGCCCCCACCGTCGAGCAGGACGCCAGCGAGGGCGAGTGTCTGCTGCGCCGAAGCTTGCCGGTCCGCTCCGGCGGGCTCGTCCGCGGTCGCCTGCAGGGCGCTGGCCAAGGCTCCGTCGCCCGGGAACCCTCCGCTCGAGATGGAGGTGGCGACGGCGGTGATGGCCGAGCTCTCGGCGTCAGTGGTCGGGGTCGGATCCGTGCCCGTCAGCGCGTGACCCTGCGTGCGCTCCCTGTGGTGCGTCGCCGTCGAGGCGGCCGGCCCGGTTGGCCCAGCGCCGGTCTCGAGGAGCACGAAGAGGGCGGCGGCGACAGTCAACACGGCGATGGCGGTCAGAGCGAGCCGGCGGCGCCGGCGCGTCGGCCTCCGCCTGTCCCGCGGGGGCAGGGGCGGCGGCGCGGTCAGGTGCGCCGTGCCCCACACCGGTGACGACGGCTGCACCGGGACCTGGACGGTCATCGTCGCCGGATGGGCGGCGGGCCTGGGCCGTGTGCCCTGACGGGTCCCCGCGGTCGCGATCTGGACTGCGTGCAGCATGTCGTTCGCCGACGCGAAGCGGTGCCGCGGATCGGGGGCCAGGGCGCGGGACGCCACGGCGCGCAGGTGGGGCGTGAGGTTCTCCGCGGGGACGCTGCCCGGGCCGAGGCGCTGTCCCGTCATCGTCTCCACCATGACCGCTCCGACCGCGTACAGGTCGGACTGCACCGTGGCCGCGTGGCCCGACCTTCGTTCGGGGGCCAGGTAGCCCGGTGTCCCCAGGACGACACCTGTCATCGTCATGTCGTCGCGCGGTGCGACCGGACCCGGTTGCATGTCGAAGCTCTTTGCGATGCCGAAGTCGCTGATCTTCGTGTGCCCGTCTGATTGCAAGAGGATGTTGCTTGGTTTGATGTCGCGGTGCAGCACGCCGCGGGCGTGGGCCGCGGCGAGGGCGGTGAGCGTCTCCACCATGACGAGGGCGACGCGGCCCATCGGCAGCGGTCCACGCGGCGACGATCTCGTCGCGCAGCGTGGATCCGGGCAGGCGTTCCATCACGAGATACGACGACGCGTGGTCTTCGCCGAAGTCCAGCACGGCAACGATGTGTGGGTGGATGAGCCGGGCGGCGATGAAGGCCTCCTGCTGGAAGCGCTGGCGCATGCCCGGGAGGGCCCGGGTCTCCGCCCGCAGGATCTTTACCGCCACCGGGCGTTCGAGGCGTTCGTCGAAGGCGTCGAAGACTCGGGCCATGCCGCCCTCGCCCAGGAGGCCTTCGATGCGGTAGCGGCTCCCGATCAGCGCCGTGCTTGTCTCCACCGGGGTTGTGTACCCGCAGGGCCGCTTCGCTAGTCGTGCTCCCCGGCTTCTCAGCCGGCCAGCGCGGCCATCTCACCCATCAGGGTGAGAGCGTCGGACGGTGCGGCGTCGCCGAAGTCCCGGTAGAGGGCGTGCACGTTGGCCACGACGCGCTCGGCCTCGCTCCAACCCGCATACGGGCCCAGGTCGACGTCCCGGGCCGCCTGCAGCGCCGTCATGCCGGCGTCGTAGCGGATCCTGGCCTCGGCGGTCAGGAGCTCGAAATACCCCTTCAAGTCCACCAGCGCTCCGGGCGTGGCCAGCGGGCCGTGCCCGGGGACGACGACGCTCGGGTGCAGGGCCAGGACCCGGTCACAGGCCGCGATCCAGTTGGCCACCGGTCCGGCCCACACGATCGGATGGCCGCCGTGGAAGAGGATGTCGCCCGTGAAGACGATGCCGTCGTCGGCCAGGTGGACCACGGCGTCGCCGGCCGTGTGGGCCGGCCCCACCTCGAGCAGCGTCACGGGGCGGCCACCCACCAGCAGGTCGAGCTGCCCCTCGAACGTCCGGGTAGGCGGGGCGAGCGGGATGTCGTCGAAGGAGAAGGGGGAGAAGATCCTCTGCACGAACCGGCCGGCGGCACCGAGTGAGTCCGCCGACTGCAACATGGCGGCCATGGCGGCGGGCGGCAACTGCAACATCTCCTCGGCGCAGCGGGCGGTCGCGATGATCTCGGCATCGCCGAGGAGCGCGTTGCCGTAGCAATGGTCCCCGTTGGCGTGGGTGTTCACCACCGAGGCGATGGGCGCGCCCGCCGGGGTCACGTCCCGCATCTGCTCGAGCATCTCGGCCGTGAGGCGCAGATCGAACAGCGTGTCGACCAGCAAGGAGCCGCCGCCGCCGGTGATCAGGCCGGCGTTGGACCAGCCCCACCCGCCGTCAGGCTGCAGATAGGCCCAGATCCCGTCGGCGAGCTCGTGCAGTCCCCGGGTGTAGCCCATCGACGGCGGGTTAGTAGACCCAGACCGACGTGCCGATCGGGTCGATGTTGTTCGCCCAGACCCAGTTGATGGCCTCGTTGCTGATGCGCGCGCAGCCGTGGGAAACCGGCTCGGGCGGCACCGACGAGTCACCGTGAATGGCGTAGCCCTGGTAGAAGAAGCGCGGACGGAAGAGCGTGCCGAGCGAGTCGGTCACCGTCCCGTCGACCACGCGGAAGGTGCTGAACTGCCCCGTAGGTGTGGTTGCCACATCCGTGGCGCCGTTCTCGGTGTAGGTGTACCCGCCCCCGGTCGACGTGTTGAGCGTCCAGAGTAGATGGTTGTTGTTGACGACCATGATCAGGTCGTTCGCCAGGTTGATCTGGATCTGATACCCCGACTCAGGCTGCGGTTGGGGCACGACCCCGGCCTCCAGGGCGGCCCAGGTGGCCGGTCCGACGACGCCGTCGCGCGTGAGGTTGGCCGCCTTCTGCAGCGCCCAGACCGCCTGCTGTGTGCTGTCGTCGAACGACCCGTTCGTCGTGTCGACCCAGTAGCCCAGGGCGAGCAGCTGCGTCTGCAGAGAGGTCACCGCCGGCCCGCTCGAACCGAGCTGCACGGTGGGGGGCACCGGCGGGGGACTGGTCGGCAGGAGCCAGTAGCCCTGCCCGGAGGGCGTGGCCGCTATGGCGCGGATGGGGTTGGCGTTCGCCTGGCCGCCCATGGAGCCGAGGAACGGCGTGCCGTAGTTGAAGACCCCGCCGTCCCGGGCGGCCAGCCAGTACCCGCTCGCCGTGGCGGCCATCCCCACGATGGGCGCGTTCAGCGGTGTGCCCCCGGCCGAGCCGCGGAACGGCGCGCTGCCGAAGGCGAAGATGCCGCCGTCGGAGGCGACGAGCCAGTAGCCGTTCCCGCCCGGCGCCGCCGCCATGCCCACGATCGGCTGGTTGAGCGGCTTGCCGCCCATGGAGCCGTAGAACTGCGCATCGCCGTAGGCGAAGATGCCGCCGTCGGAAGCCACCAGCCAGTACCCGCCGCCGCCGGGCGTGGCGGCCATGCCCACGATCGGCTGGTTGAGCTGCATCGACCCCGTCGAACCGTAGAAATGCGCATCGCCGTAGGAGAAGATGCCGCCGTCGGAAGCCACCAGCCAGTACCCGCCGCCGCCGGGCGTGGCAGACATGCCGACGACCGGCTTGTTCAGCGGGAGGGCACCGGCCGACCCCATGAACTGCGCATCGCCGTAGTTGAAGATGCCGCCGTCGGAGGCGACGATCCAGTACCCCTGGCCGTCGTGGGTCGAGGCCATGCCCACCGGCGGCGAGTTGAGGGTCAGCCCGCCGGCAGGCCCGAAGGACCCGGCGTCGCCGAAGTTCACGGGCTGGGCCACGTTGTCGGGGTAGGTGGCGGCCGACGCGCTGTCCGGAGTCACGGCCAGAAGGGCGGGCACCAGTGTGAGGCAGGCGACGAGCGCCGCCAGGACCGAGCGCCCGTGCGCCGAATGCCGCTGATAGGACGTGCTGCCCTGTGAGTGGAGGGATGCGTTTTCGTGGGCCGGCATGGGGGACTCCTTGGGGTCGGCTCCGGGCATGTGCCAACGCATCGGGTTCTCGGGGTTGCTGGGTGCCGTCCGCGTGGGCGTGGGTCTGGTCGAAGGTTCGGCTGCACTGTAATCCCGCCCCCCGCTGGGCACATGGGCGCTGCGAGCGACCACCCCCGGGGTCGGTTCGAGGAGTGACCGGGGGACCCGGGACGTCCCCTCAGCCCGCCCGCTCCCAGTGCACCACGTCCTCGAGCCGCCCGCTCTCGACGTCGTAGACCAACCCGGCGATCAGCTGAAGCCGGGCGAGGTAGGGGGTCCGGGCCAGCAACTCCACGTCCTCGCGCAGAGCGGCGGCATGGTCGTCGATCGGCAGGAAACCCAGGTCGGCACCGGTCAGCTCCCGCAATTGGGCGTCACTCACGCCAACCAACCCGCACTTGGTGTGTTGCATCACGACCGCGGTGTCCACGCCCAGGACCCCGCTCGAAAGGGCCAGGCTGCGCAGCACGTCCTCGGTGACGCGGCCTCCGGCGTTGCGGATGACGTGCGCCTCACCGAGGTGCAGACCGAGCACGGCAAAGACGTCGATGCGGGCGTCCATGCACGTGACGATTGCCAGATGCCGGCCCGGGCGCGGGTCGGCCACGTTGGCGCGTGCGGCGGAGTACGCCTGGTTGGCGCTGAGGAGGTCGGAGATCCGAGTCATAGGTCGGGTGGACCGTAACAGCACCCGCGCCAGCCGTCAGGCCTCATCGGGCCCGGCGAAACCCTGGCCACGGTGCTGATCGAGGGTGGGAACAGGTCGGGCGCCGGGCAGGGGAAGCCTGATCGGGAACCGGGGGAACGGCCCGGCGGCCAGCATGCCCGGGCGGTCGAGCACCGGAGCGACCGGCACGCCGGCGGCGACCAGCCGGGCCACGAGCGCGTCCCTGGGCTGCGAGGCGATGGCCCGGCCCACTGCCCCTTGCAGCTCGTCACCGCGCCGGCATCGCTCCTCGAAGCCGAGCTCGACCAGGCCGCCGAGGTCGAGTTCCCGGCACAGGTTCACCCAAAAGTGCTGCTCGTCGAGGACCCCGAGTGCCACCTGCCCGCCGTCGGCCGTACTGAAGAGGCCGTACCCCGGCGTGGGCGAGGACTGCGCCGGGTCTGTCGCCGACGGGTCGGCCGATCCGGGGCCGGAGGGACCGGTCCAGGTGGCTAACACGTCGGTCATGGAGATGTCCAGGTGGGCCCCCTCGCCACTGCTGACCCGTCCCAGGACGGCGGCGCAGATCCCGAAGGCGGCGGTCAGCCCGGCGGCGAGGTCGGCGGTTGGGAGCGGCGGGACCCTCGTGGCCGGCCCGCCCTCAGGTGTCAGCGCGCCCGACCATGCCTGGTAGTTCACGTCGTGACCCGGGAGCAGGGCGCGGGGGTCGTGCTGCCCGTACCCGGAGATGGAGCAGTAGATGACCCCGGGGTTCAGCGCCCGCACGGCCGCTTCGTCGAGCCCCAGCCGGCCCAGCACCCCGGGGCGGAATCCCTCGACGAGCACGTCGGCCTGCGCGGCCAGCTCGAGCGCGCGGGCGTGCCCGCCGCCGTCCTTGAGGTCGAGCTCCACACTGCGTTTGCCTTCGTTGATCACGGCGAAGAGGCCGGCGTAGCGGCGCATCGGGTCCCCGCCGGGCGGCTCGACCTTCAGCACATCGGCACCCAGCGGCACCAGCAGCGAAGTGGCATAGGGGCCGGGACGCCAGATGCTCAGGTCGAGCACCCGGAGCCCGGAGAGGAACTGCGTCGACCCTGGCACCGGGAGAGTCTTGCATCGGGTGCCGGGTAGCCTCACCTCGTGCTGGGATTCTTCTCGTTCACCGAGGTGACCGACCCTTCCGCCCACGAGGCCTACAACGCGTGGCACCAACTCGACCACCTCCCGGAGCAGTTCACCATCGAGGGCATCACGTTCGGGCAGCGGTGGGTGAGGTCCCCGCGCTGCCGCGAGGCCGAAGCCGCCACGGGAAGCCTCCTCGACTCGTTCCACTACATGACGCTCTACCTCCTGCGCGACGAGCACGTCGTGCCCGAGTTCTTCGCCCTGGCGGAGCGCCTGTATGCGCTGGATCGCTTCTTCCGGGCCCGGCGCGCCGTGCTGTCGGGCCCGTTCCCGGTGGTGGGGCGCTGGGCCGCCCCCCGTGTGGCGGTGTCGCCTGGGGCCATCCCGTTCCGCCCCTCGCACGGCGTGCATGTGGTGGTGGGCCCGTCTGTCGACGGCCAGGAGCTGGTGGACCACGCCGGGGTCGCCGGGGCCTGGCAGTTTGCCGACGCCGAGCACGATCGGATCGTCACGGTCGCCTTCATCGACGGCGACCTCTGGCAGGCCTCCGCCTCCCTGGGGACGGCCGGCGGCCACGAACCGGAATGGGCCGGCCCTCTCGAGCGTGTTGATGCCTTCCGCTGGGATTGGTTCGCTACGCTGACGCCTCAATGACCAGTCAAAGCAAGTCGAAGGCCCAGCGCAGGGCCGACAACCAGCAGCGCGCCGCCGAGAAGCGCGCCGCCGAGCTGCGGCAGAAGCGAATGCGCATCGGCGTCCGCGTCGGTGGCGCTGTCGCGGTGATCGCGCTGGTCGTGGTCATCGTCGTCGTGATCACAGGTGGTTCGAACGGTGGCGTGCCACCCAGCGTCAAGAACCCCCATATCGCGCTCGAGCCCATTCCCGCCTCCATGTCCTCTTCATGGGTGAAGCCGCCGGCCGGGACCCCCGGCCCAGAGACGGTTCCGATCCCGAGCGGGCCGAAGCTGGCCACGCTGATCAACGCGGCCACGGGCCAGACGATGAACGGCATCCAGTGCCAGACCAACGAGCAGCTGGTGCTCCACGTCCACACCCATCTGACGATCTTCGTGAATGGTCAGGCCCGGGTGATTCCCTACGGCATCGGCATCCCCGGCTTCCAGGCCGAGGACGCCCCGGGTGGGCCCTTCGTCACGACGGGGAGCTGCTTCTACTGGCTGCACGTGCACGCCAACGACGGCATCATCCACATCGAATCCCCGAACCCCGCACTGAGCTTCAAGCTGGGCGAGTTCTTCGACGAGTGGGGCATCCCCCTCAGCAGCACGCAGGTCGGGCCGGCCACAGGGAAGGTGACGGTGTTCTTCACCTCCCCGGGGCAGAAGGCCATGCTCTTCACCGGCGACCCCAACGACCTTCCGCTCGGTGACCACTATCAGATCCAGCTCGACGTCGGGACGCCGATAGTGGCCCCCGTGCAGATCACCAACTGGGGCGGGCTCTAAGCCGTACGAGGGCGCTGCGCCGACCCGCCGCAGTGCCGCGCGCCGGTAAGTTCCCTAGCCGACGCCCGAGCGCGCCGTGGACTCGGCGTCGTGATCACCGCCGAGGAGTGCGGAGAAGATGGCCGTGGCCTGATGGGGCAGCAACGACAGGTGGCCCTCGCCGGGCACCACGTGGACGCTGGCTTGCGGGATGTGGCGCTTGAGGAAAGCCCGGTAGCCCGGCGGCCCGGTGGTGTCTTCGCCTCCCTCCCAGATGTCGACCGGGACGTGGATCTCCTCGAGCGCGAACCCCCACGGGTCGCCGAAGATGCGGTAGTCCTGGACGCAGCCCTCGGTGCCCTGCCGCATCGCCTCGCGGACGAAGGCGAGCGCGTGGTCGGGCGGCCCCCATTCCGTCAGCATCGTGCGATCGGCCGGGGGGAACGTGCGCATGACGGCCCGGAAGAGCCGGGCGTTGCTGGCATTGACGATGCTCACCTTCATGAGGGTCGAGGCCAGCCACGGCATCCGCTTGCTCAGGAACAACAGCGCGCGGTCCTCGGCGGTCAGCCCGCGGGTCGTGCCGTACAAGTCGAGCGGGACCGCGCTCGACAGGAGCGCCGCCGCAGTGACGCGACCAGGCATGCGGGCCGCGCAGACGGCGGCGTAGGGACCGCCGGCCGACCATCCCATGACGGCGAAGCGCCTGATGCCCAACGCCTCGGTGAGGTGGGCCACATCGACCGGCCAGTCGACCAGACGGCGCTTCGGCTGAAAGGTCGAGAGTCCCATGCCGGGCCGGTCGGGGGAGAGCAGGCGGACGCCCATGGCCAACGCGGCCTCGTGTGCCGGCGCCGCGTCGAGCCGCGAGCTCAAGCCACCGTGGAAGCTCAGGACGGGAAAGCCGTCAGGGGCGCCGTAATCCTCGTAGGCCAGCGCGCGTCCGTCGGGCAGGCGCACCGTTCCCGTCACTGCACCAGGGCTCCCTTGGACGCGCCGGGAATGCGGGCCGCGTCGTCGTGCGGGATCCGTCCGGAATGAGCAGATGCCCGCACGAAAGCACGCTATAGGGTGCGGGCATGAGTCCGAACGTCGACGAGCTGGTGGATGGCCTGTTGGCCGACTTCCCGCCGGGGACGACGCCGCCGCAGCAGTTCCTGGGCGAGCAGTTCGACCGCGGCCTGGCCTGGGTGCACTTCGCGCCGGGCTCCGGCGGTCTCGGCCTGGCCCCGAGGGACCAACAGCGGGCACAGGCCCGTCTCAACGCCGGTGGCGCACCGGTGTCCGGCGTGCGCAATCCCATCGGCTACGGCATGTGCGCGCCCACCATCGCCACGCACGGGACGCCCGAGCAGAAGGAGCGCTACCTCCGGCCCCTCTTCACCGGCGAGGAGATCTGGTGCCAGCTGTTCAGCGAGCCGGGGGCGGGGTCCGATGTGGCCGGACTGTCGACCCGGGCCGAGCGTGACGGCGAGGAGTGGCTGCTCAGTGGGCAGAAGGTGTGGACCACGCTGGCTCACGTCTCCTCGTTCGGTCTTCTCGTCGCGCGCACGAACCCCGACGTCCCCAAGCACAGGGGGATGACGGCGTTCCTGGTCGACATGAAGGCCCTCGGTGTGGAGGTGCGCCCGCTCTTCCAGATCACCGGGGAGGCCGAGTTCAACGAGGTCTTCTTCACCGACGTGCGGATGCCCGACGAGGCCCGCCTCGGCGCCGAGGGTGACGGATGGGGTGTCGCGGTGACGACACTGATGAACGAGCGGGTCTCCATCGGCGGCGGCGTGGGCCGGCGTGGCGGCGGTCCCGTCGCCGAGGCCATGAAGATCTGGAAGGAACGTTGGCAGGGGGACACCTCCCCCCGGGCGCTCGCACTGCGTGATCGGCTCGTCTCGAGCTACATCCGCATGGAGGCGTTGTCGATGACCAACGCCCGCGCCGCCCAGACGCGCAAGGCCGGGACACCCGGGCCCGAGGGTTCCGTGGCCAAGTTGGCCTTTGCCGAGGAGAACAAGCGGATCTACGAGCTCTGCATGGACCTTCTCGGCAACGACGCCATGCTGTTCCCGGCGGGGTACCCCATGGTCCGGCCCGATCTCGTCGGCATGAACTCGCCCGACGTGCGCAAGATGTTCCTGCGGGTCCGGGCCAACTCCATTGAGGGAGGCACCTCCGAGGTCATGCGCAACATCCTCGGCGAACGTGTGCTCGGCCTCCCCGGTGATGTGCGGACCGACAAGGAGCTGCCCTGGAAGGATGTCCCGCGCAGCTGAGCGCGGGGCGGCCGTGACGGAAGCTGACTACAGGGCGGAGAAGCGCGCCGCCGCGGCAACTGCGGCGGCGATGGTCGAGAACGGCATGGCGGTCGGGCTGGGAACCGGGTCGACGGTGGCCGAGCTCGTTCCCGTTCTCGGAGCCCGTCGCCTCGACATCGTCTGCGCCGCGACGTCACCCGCCACCGAGGAGCTGGCCGTCGCGCACGGGCTCGTCGTCCGGCCCTTCACCGACGTCGACCGCCTCGACCTGGCCATCGACGGCGCCGACCAGGTGGATCCTGCCGGGTGGCTCGTCAAGGGCGGCGGCGGGGCGCATACCCGCGAGCGGATCGTGGCGGCGGCCGCCGACCGCTTCGTGGTGATCGTGTCCTCCGACAAGCCCGTCGAGCATCTCCATGCCCCGGTGCCGCTCGAGCTGCTGGCCTTCGGGCTGGCGGCCACGCTGCGCGAGCTGCCCGATGCAGTGCTGCGCCGGGCGCCGCTGACACCCGACGGCGGCGTGCTCGCCGATTACCACGGCGAGGTGGGCGATCCCGCCATGCTGGCGGCCAGGCTCGACGCCGCGCCCGGCGTCGTCGCCCATGGCCTGTTCTCGCCCGCCCTGGTGTCGAGCGTGCTCGTCGCCCGGGGCGACGAGGTGGAGATGCGCAGGATCGTCTGACGAGGCGTTCCGGATCGTCCCGGATGCTACGCCGCCGGGCTGAAGGTCACCGGCAGCGTGGTGGGGGAGCGGAACACGTCGCCGCGGATGTGGGGATCGAGGTCGCCCAGCCGCAGCGCCAGGTCGGGCAGGCGGTCGAACACGCGGTTGAGCAGCGCGCGCGTCTCGAGCCGGGCCAGGTGCATGCCGAGGCACATGTGCGGCCCGTGCGCGAACGCAATGTGGGGCACGGGGGCCCGGAAGATGTCGAAGGTCTCGGGGTCGTCCCAGCGCGTCTCGTCGTGGTTGGCCGAGCCGATGTGCGGCGTGATGCTCTCCCCGGGGCCGAGGGTGACACCGGCGATCTCGACCTCGCAGGTGGTGGTCCGGTTGATGGTCAGCAGCGGCGGCTCGTAGCGCAGGCCCTCCTCAATGGCCTGGGGCAGGAGCGAGCGATCGGCCTGCACAGCCTGCAGCTGTTCGGGGTGGGTGAGGAGGAGGTAGAGCAGGTTGCCCGACGAGCGGTACGTGGTCTCGGCTCCCGCCGGCAGCAGCAGGCGCAGGAACGAGTAGATGGCCTCGTCCGTCAGCTTCTCGCCGTCGACCTCGGCGGCGACCAGGTCGCTGATCACGTCCTCGGCGGGGTGGGCCCTGCGCTCAGCCACGACCCCGGCGAAGTACTCGCGCAGCGCCTCGGAGGCGGCCAGGCCACGGTCGATGTCCGCCACAAGGCTGATGAGCTCGACCGACCAGCGCTGGAACTGCGGGAAGTCCTCCTCGGGCAGGCCGAGGAGCCGCGAGATCACCCGCACGGGGAACTCGAACGTCAGCTGGCGGACCAGTTCGGCTTCGCCGTCGGCCGCGAAGCGGTCGATCTGTTCGTCGATGATCGGGCGGATGAACTCGGGTTCCCAGCGGGCCAGGGCCTTCTCACGGAAGGCGTGCGCCACGAGGTTGCGGTGGTTGCGGTGCTCCGGGTCGTCCATGCCGAGGATCATGTGGCCCATCACCATGCCGATGGTCACGTCGTACCCGGTCGAGGTGAACGTCTTGGCGTCCCGCAGAATGCGCGAGCAGTCCTCGTAGCGGTAGGCGATCCATCCCGGTTCGACGTCGATGCCGTCGGGGAGCGCGTCAGGGTCCATGATCAGGCCCAGCGCCACCGGCGTCTCGCGGCGCTTGACAACGAGGTCCGGGTACGGATCCCGTGTCGTCCCCGCCACGACGTCGTCGAATTCGCTGAACGGGTCGTGTTCCTGAGCGTCGGATAGTGCCATGGCGCGATTCCCTCCCGCGGGTGTTCTGTGACGTTGGCGTCAGGCTATGGGGCGCGGCGTGGTGGTGCACACCGGCCCGTCGCCAGGGCGGCTCCCGGCCGGGACGACCTAGGCTCGGCGGTGTATGCAGACCCTCCGCACTCCCGACGACCGCTTCGCTGACCTGCCCGGTTACCCCTTCCCCCCGCACTACGCCGAGGTCGACGACGGAGAGGGGGGCGCGTTGCGGGTGCACTACGTGCGCGCGGGCGATCCCGGGGCACCCGTCGTGCTCCTCATGCACGGGGAGCCTTCGTGGTCGTACCTCTACCGCAAGATGATCCCGGTCCTGACGGGCGCCGGGCTGCAGATCGTGGCGCCCGACCTTGTCGGTTTCGGGCGATCGGACAAGCCGGCCGAGCGCACCGACTACACGTTCGCCCGCCACGTCGAGTGGATGCGCGCCCTGCTGTTCGACCGCCTCGACCTGGCCCGCATCACCATGGTGTGCCAGGACTGGGGCGGTCTGATCGGTTTGCGGCTGGTGGGGGAGCACCCCGCGCGATTCGCCCGGGTCGTGGCGGCGAACACCTTCCTGCCCACGGGCGACACGAACCCGGGGGACGCCTTCTTCGCCTGGCAGAAGTTCTCGCAGGAGGTCGACGTCTTCCCCACTGGCGGTATCGTCCGCGGCGGTTGCGCCAAGCCGGTGGCACCCGAGGTCGAGGCGGCCTACGACGCGCCGTTCCCCGACGAGTCCTACAAGGCAGGGGCGCGGCAGTTCCCGCTGCTCGTGCCGTCACGGCCCGACGACCCCGCCCACGACGCGAACGTGGCCGCCTGGGTGGGCCTGGCCGCCTTCGACCGGCCGTTCCTCTGTGCCTTCAGCGACAGCGACCCCATCACCAGGGGGGCCGACCGCACGCTGAAGGAGCAGATCGCCGGCGCGCAGGGGCAGCCCCACACGACCATCGTCGGAGGTGGGCACTTTCTGCAGGAGGACTGCGGCGAGGAGCTCGCCGCAGTCGTGGCCTCCTTCGTCGCCGCCACCCCGTGACGGGCGAGCACAGCGTCGTCATCGTCGGTGCCGGCTTCTCCGGCATCGGGATGGCGGCCCGGTTGCGCGCCATGGGTGTCGAGGACTTCGTCGTCCTCGACCGCGGCAACGATCTCGGCGGCACATGGCGGGACAACTCCTACCCCGGCGCCTCCTGCGACGTTCCCTCCAACCTGTACTCGTACTCTTTCGCGCTCAATCCCCGCTGGTCCCGCTCGTTCTCGTCGCAGGGCGAAATCTGGGACTACCTGCGCGCCTGTGTCGACCGGTTCGACATAGCGGCGCACCTGCGCTTCGGCAGGGCCGTCGACGAGGCACGCTGGGACGACGCCACCGCCCGCTGGCTCATCCGGACGACGGGCGGAGAGGAATACGGCGCGCCGGTGCTCGTGTGGGCCACCGGGTCGCTGAGCGAGCCGTCGACCCCTGACCTTCCCGGCCTGCGTGACTTCCGCGGCAAGGTCTTCCACTCGGCGCGCTGGGAGCACGGCTTCGACCTGGCCGGCAAGCGGGTGTGCGTGGTTGGCACAGGAGCCTCGGCCGTGCAGTTCGTGCCGCAGATCGCGCCGGTCGTGGAGCACCTCTACCTGCATCAGCGGACCCCTCCCTTCGTCGTTCCCCGGCGCGACCGGGCAGTCTCGGGGCTGCGCAAGCTGGCCTACCGCAAGGCGCCCTGGCTCCAGCGCCTGTCGCGGCTGCGCATCTATGCCACGTTCGAGGCTCTGCTGTCCGTCTTCGTCGGGCACGCGGAGCGCCGCAAGGCCGCCGTCCGCAAGACCGCCCTGGACCACCTGGCGAAGCAGGTGCCCGACGAGGCATTGCGCCACAAGCTCGTTCCGCAGTACGAGCCCGGCTGCAAGCGCCTCCTGCTCTCCGACGACTACTACCCCTCGCTCACGCGACCGAACGTCGAGCTGGTGGAGTCGCCGGTGGCGTCGCTCACCGCGCACGAGGTGGTCGGCCAGGACGGCATCGCCCGGCCTGTCGACGTGGTGATCATGGGCACCGGCTTCGAAGCCGCCGAGCCGCCTTACGCCGAGCACATCGTGGGCCGGGACGGTGTGCGGCTGGCCGAGCACTGGAAGGCGAACGGCGTCGAGGCCTATGCCGGCTCCACGGTCAGCGGGTTCCCCAACCTGTTCCTGATTATCGGGCCCAACTCGACGTTGGCCCACAACTCCATGATCTACATGATCGAGTCGCACATCAACTACGTCGCCAGTGCACTGGCCTTCCTGCAACGTCCCGGCGTGCGCGCCGTGGAGGTCAAGCCCGCCGTGCAGCGCCGCTACAACGAGCGGCTGCAGGCCCGGCTGGCCCACTCGGTCTGGGTGGAGGGCGGTTGCTGCAGCTGGTACCTCGACCACCGGGGCCGCAACACGACACTGTGGCCCGACCACACGTGGAAGTTCCGCCGGCTGACCCGGCGCTTTCACCCCGGCGAGTACACCGTCCGCGCGTAGGCCCGCAACGCCAGCGCGCACAGCGCGGCGGCAAAGAGGGCGAGCACGCCGATGTCCGGCAGCACCGCGGTGAGCCCGTCGTGGTCGTAGATCAGCTTGACGAACGCATCCATGGCCCAGGCCTGGGGGACGATGTGGCCGACGCCGCGGACCACCGGTCCCACCACGGCGAGCGAGTACATGCAGCCGCCCAGCATGCCGCCCACGATGCCGAGGACGACGGCCAGCGAGATGGCCTGCTCCTCGGTACGCGAGCGCATGCTGACCGAGCGCGGCGGCGCCGGCGTAGGCGAGCGACAGCATGGCGAGGACGAGGAACACGGCCAGGGGGTTGCCCCAGTGCACGCCGAAAAGGAGTCGGCCGAGCACCAGCAGCCCGATGCATTGCGCGGTGGCCACGCAGAGGCTGGTCGCGATCAGCGCCGCCACCACCGAGCGCCGGCGCACCGGTGCGGCGGCCAGTCGGTTCATCAGCCCGAGTCGGCGCGACTCGACCACGCCCGAGGACAGCAGCAGCACGGTGATGCCGAGGAACAGGACGAGGTCGGCCGGCGCGACGTAGGAGAAGGGGCTGAACGCGGCAGGCACGTCGGCGTGGGCCAGGGTCACGTCGGTCACGGTCGTGTGGGTGCCCTCGGCCGCCATGAGGTCGAGGAGGGCCACCACGTCGGTGCGGGCCTGTATGGCGCTGTTCGACGCGGACTCGCTGATGAAGTCGACGCGCAGTGCCCCGGCCGGTGCCGGCCGCCCGATGAGCCCGGCCACCACCCGCCCGCGCAAGATGTCGTCGCTCAGCTGCGCCCGGTTTGGCTCGATCCGCACCTTGAGGTCGCCGGTGCGGGCCACCAGTTGGATCAGGCGCGGGGAGGGATGGACCAGGCCGACGGGTTCTTTCGGGCTCCCGGCCAGCAGGCCGGTCACGAGGATGAAGACAACCGGGAACAGCGTGGCCACGAAGAGGAGGCGGCGATCGCCGACGGCGCGCCGCAGGTTGACGCGGACGATGGGGATCATGGCGTCACCATCCGGCGCACCCGGGCCATGGCCAGTCCGCCGGTCACGAGGGCGATCAGGCAGAGGACGAGGAAGGGCCCGATCACCGATCCGACGCGGGTCGTGCAGCAGCGCCAGGCGCCCGAACCCGACCAGGGCCCATCCGTTCGGCGTCCCCAGGCTGAGCACCTGCAGGGGCTCGGGGAGCGCCCCGGGCGGCAGCAGGTTGCCGCCCAGCAGGGCCAGCACGAGGCCGACCACCAGGGAGGCCGCGAACGCCTCCTGGGGTGTCCGCGCGAACGAGGTGAGGAAGGCGCCGAGGCCGCACATGGCGGCGGTGGCCCCCACGCACATCAGGAGCACGCCGAACGGGGCGCCCCAGTCGGCGCCGAAGGCAGCCGCCGTCACGCCCCACACGATCAGGATGGACGCCAGCCCGGTGACGGCGATGGCCAGCAGCTTGCCCCAGACGATGGCGCTCGGCCGGACGGGCGCCGCGGCCAGGCGGGCCAGCGTCCCCGTCGAGCGCTCCAGCAGGAGGGAGCGCATGCCGAGGCCGCTGCCGATGAAGAGGAACACCACCGCGATGGACGGCGCGAAGTAGTCGAGCACGGCCTTGCCGCCGTTGCCGAGCGTGCTGGCCGAGACCGAGATGGCCGCCGTGTCGGTGGCGGTGCCGCGCACCAGGCGGCCGGCGTAGAGCCGGCTGGCCAGACCGGCCGCCAGCGACTCGGCGTACTCCTGCCCGTCCAGCGCGCTGGCCCGGTCCACGATCTCGAAGCCCGGGGAGGGCGTGGCGCCCGGGGCCACCATCGGAATCAGGAGGTGGGACAGGCTCCGCTCGCCGCCGAGCAGGACGACGCCGCCGGCCAGCGTGCCGTCGGCCACCTCGCGCTTGACGGCCGCCTCGCCCGGCACGATCCGCACCGTCGACGTTGCCGGGTAGCTGGCTGGCGTGGACGGCGGCGCGTAAGAGCGCCGGCGAGGCACCCGACACGCCGATCGGGAGCGGGCCGGTGGGCGAGTTGCCGGCGAAGGCGAAGCCGAGGATGGCGGCGATGGCCAGCGGCGCCACCAGACAGGTGATGACGGCCGAGCGGTCGCGCACCCGCCGGCGCAGTTCGTTGAAGGTGATGACGAAGGCGGTCAGCCGCCGTGCTCCCGAACCTGGGCGCCGTCCCCACTCGAAAAAACTAGCTTTGGCGCTCGTGATCACGCTGGCGCCCGTGGGAATCGTCGTCGGTGGCCGGTCCGAGGCCATCGACGACGATTGGGGTCGTGTCGAGGCCGTGATCCGCCTGGACGCGGCGCAGTTCGGCCCCGCGGCCGTGACCGGCCTCACGGACTTCTCGCACCTGGTGGTGGTCTTCCAGTTCCATCTGGTCGATCCGGCCGACGTGCAGTGGGGAGCCCGTCGCCCGCGGGGGAACCCCGACTGGCCCGAGGTGGGCATGTTCGCGCAGCGGGCCAGGATGCGACCCAACCGCCTCGGCGTGTCGACCTGCCGCCTCACCGCGGTCGACGGCCTCGACCTGCACGTGCAGGGTCTCGACGCGGTCGACGGATCGCCGGTGCTCGACGTCAAGCCCTTCATGGGGGAGTTCGAGCCGCCGCCCGGCACGGTCCGTCAGCCCACCTGGTCCACCGAGCTGATGCGCGGCTACTACTGACGTCCGCCGGCCGATGCCCGACGTCGCTGGCCCGGCGGCCTCCGGGCCCGACCGCCTGTAGCTTGCCCGCATGTCCTCGCCGAACATTCTCGTGATCATGACGGACGAGGAGCGGTACCCCCCTCCGTACGAGGGTGCGTCCCTGGCCCGCTTCCGCCGCGAGCAGCTCGGCGCGCGCGAGTCCATCCGCGACGGCGGCCTCGAATTCCACCGGCACTACGCCGGCTCGACGGCCTGCCTGCCCAGCCGGACCACGCTCTTCACGGGCCAGTACCCGTCGCTGCACGGCGGGACCAACACCGACGGCGTGGCCAAGAAGGCCAACGACCCGTCCATGGGGTGGCTCGACCCCAACTCGGTGCCGACGCTCGGCGACTGGTTCCGGGCCGGCGGCTACGAGACCCATTACCGGGGCAAGTGGCACGTGTCGCACGCCGACCTGCTGATCCCCGGGACGCACGAGGGCCTGATGGCCTCGGACGACGCCGGGAGGCCGATCCCCGAGGCGGTGGCGGCCTACAAGGGGGCCGACCGCCTCGACCCCTACGGGTTCTCGGGCTGGATCGGCCGCGAGCCGCACGGCGCGGCCAAGGCCGACTGCGGCGCGGTGCGCGACGGCGTCTTCGCCGAGCAGGTGATCGAGCTCTTCGGCGAGCTGGCCGGCGCCCGTCGCGACGGGCCGTGGCTGGCCGTGGCGTCCTTCGTCAACCCGCACGACATCGCGTTCAACGGCTGGGCCTGGGAGGCGCTGCTCGGTTATCGGCCCGGTCGACGACGACACGCTGCCGGCCATCCCCGAGGCGCCCTCGCAGGCGGACTCCTTCGCCGGGCGGCCGGCCTGCCAGGAGGCCTTCGTCAAGGCCTGGCCGGCCATGCTCTACGAGCAGTCGACCGACGAGTCGTACCGGCGGCTCTACTACTACCTGCACAAACTGGTCGACCGGGCCATCGGCCGCATCCTCGAGGCGCTTGGAGCAGTCGGGCATGGCCGAGGACACCGTCGTCGTGTTCACCTCCGACCACGGCGACCTGGTCGGTGCCCACGGTGGCCTGATGCAGAAGTGGTACAACGCCTACGACGAGGCGATCCGGGTCCCCCTGCGTGGTGCGGGGCCCGGGCATCGCGGCGGCGCCCGGGGGGCGTGCACGTCGCCGACCAGCCACGTCGACCTGCTCCCGACGCTGCTGGGCCTGGCCGGCATCGACGTCGAGCGGGCCGCGGCCGTGGTCGCCGTCGAGCACGACGAGACCCAGCCGCTGCCCGGCCGGGACCTCAGCCCGGTCATCACGCGGCGCGGCCACGGCCGAGTCGGTGACCGAGCCCCTCTACTTCATGACCGAGGACGACGTCGGCCGGGGCCTGACGCCCGTGAGCATCGTGAGCGGGAAGGAGTACGAGCCCGTGCCGTATCCCTCGCACGTCGAGTCCGTGATCACCGCGCTGCCGACCGGTGACGACGGTGCGGCCGAGGTGTGGAAGCTCAACCACTACTACGAGCGACTCGACGAGTTCGACGAGGCGCACGGGCTGCCCGTCAATCCGTTCGCCCCGCCGCCGGCCGACTCGGCCTGGGAGCTGCACAACCTGACGGCGGATCCCGAGGAGCGCCGGAACCGGGCGGCGGACGCCGCCGGCGTGTCTACGGGACCTCCAGGGCGTCCTGGACGAGCAGCGTGAGGCCAAGCGCCGCCTGCCCGCAGCTGCGCAACCGGCCCGCCTGAGGCCCGGGCGGCGCCGGACGCGCCGCCTCCGCCGCGCCGACGACGTCAGTCGAAGCTCGGGCGCCGGTCCCGGGTGCGCTTGAGCTCGAAGAAGCCGTCGGTCCCCGTGCACAGCAGCACGCCGTCCCAGAGCCGGCCGGCCGCCTCGCCCTTGGGGGCCGGCGTCACGACGGGGCCGAAGATGGCGTGCCCGTTGTAGTGGATGACCGGCGTGCCCACGTCGTCGCCGACGGGATCCATGCCGGCTCGGTGGGAGGCCTCGCAGGGCGTCGTCGAACTCCTCGGAGGTGGCCGCCTCGGCCAGCGAGGCCGGCAGGCCGAGCTCGGCGAGCGACTCGGCGATGACGGTCTCGGCCTCACCTTCGGCTCGTCCCCGCTGCTCCAGGTGGAAGCGGCTGCCGATCGCCGTGTAGAGCGGGAGCAGGATGTCGGGGCCCTTCATCTGCTCGGCCGCGATGCAGACGCGCACCGGGCCCTTGGCCCGGGCCATGCGCGCCTTGTACTCGTCGGACAGCTCGTCGCGGCCGGCGTTGAGGATGGCCAGCGACATCACGTGCCACCGGGTGTGGATGTCGCGCACCTGCTCGACCTGAAGCATCCAGCGTGAGGTGATCCACGCCCAGGGGCACAGGGGATCGAACCAGAAGTCTGCAGTGTCGGTCGCTCATGGGATCCCTCCGTCGACGCGCAGGATGGCGCCGGATGTGTACGACGACGCGTCGGTGGCGAAGTAGAGCGCGGCACCGACGATCTCGTCGGGCTCGCCCGCCCGCCCGAGCGCGTGGTGGGGCAGTCCGCGCTCGCGTGCGGCCGGGCCCCAGGAGTTCTCGGCGATGTCGGTGAGGAACGGGCCGGCCATGATGCAGTTGACCCGCACCGACGGGCCGAAGGCCTTGGCGAAGCCCTCGGTCAGCGTGTTCAGGCCCGACTTGGCGGCGTCGTAGGGCAACATGTCGGGGGCGGGACGGAGCGAGCCGGTGCTCGAGACGTTGATGATGGATCCACCATACGGGCCGTCCGCCATCCTCGTGCCGACGAGCGCGGTGAGCCGGAACGGCCCTTTCAGGTTCACGCCGATGACCTTGTCCCACAGCTCCTCGCTGACCGAGGTCAGATCGGGGTAGAGCGGCGACATGCCGGCGTTGTTCACCAGCACGTCGACCCGCCCGAAGGTGGCGTAGGCCTGCTCCACCAGGCCGTCGATCTCGTCCCAGTGCCCGACGTGGCAGGCCACCGCCAGCGCGCGCCGGCCCTTGGCCTCGACCTCGGCCGCCACCGCCCGGCAGGCGTCGAGCTTGCGGCTGGTGACGACGACGTCGGCCCCGGCGTCGGCGAAGGCCAGCACCATGGAACGCCCGAGCCCCCGGCTGCCGCCGGTCACCAGCGCGACCTTGCCGGACAGCGGTCCGTCCGTCATCGGACCAGCTCGGCCACGGCCTGTGTGACGGCCTTGCCCATCGGGATGTGCAGCGACTCGTTTGGCCCGTGGGCGTTGGAGTGCGGCCCGAGGACGCCGGTCGCCACGAACTGCGTGCCGGGGAAGCCGCGCTGCAGGTCGGCCAGGAACGGGATGGAGCCCCCCTCGCCGACGTAGCCGTGCGGGCGGCCGAAGCGCTCTTCGGACACGGTGGACAGCGTCGCGGCGATGTCGGGATCGAGCGGCGGGGCGATCCACCCCTGGGCGGCGGCCTCCAGGTCGATGGTGATGTGCGCTCCTTCGTCGGTCCGGAGGGCGGAGATCAGGGCATCGGTGGCCACCTGCGCGTCGACGTCGGGCGGGAGGCGCAGCGAGAACTTCAGCGTCGTCGAGGGCCGCAGCACGTTGCCGCCGTCCCGCGGCTTGGGCAGCCCGTCGGCGCCCGTCACCTCGAGGGCGGCCCCCCAGGTCCGCGCCGCCAGGCGGTCGACGGGGTCCGGCGTGAGCAGGTGCAGCCCGTCGACGATCGGGGCCGCGCTGTCGGGGAACTCGGCCGCCAGCGCGGTGAGGTTGGCCCGGTGCGCGTCGGGCATCCCCGCCCCCAGCAATTCCGGCAGGAGGATGCGGCCATCCGTCTCGTCCTCTATCTGCGACAACATGCGGCGCAGGATGCGGAACGAGGACGGCACCACGCCGCCGCCCTGCCCGCTGTGGATGCCCTCGGTCAGCACGTCGACCTTCACCGTGGCGACGACGTTGCCCCGCAGCGACGACGTCAACCACAGGCGGTCGTAGCTGAGCCCACCCGAATCGAGGCAGATGACGAGCCGGGGCGTGCCGATGCGCTCCGTCGAGGTTCTCCAGGTGCGCGGCGAGGTCGGGGCTGCCGCTCTCCTCGCTCGCCTCAATGAGGACGAGCACGCGGCCCTGCCCGCCGCCCGCCGCCACCAGACCCGTCACGGCGGCGAACGTCGCGTAGCCGTCGTCCGCCGTCCCCCGGCCGTAGAGGAGGTCGCCCTCGCGTACCGGTTCCCACGGCCCCAGCCCGCTGCGCCACGCGCCGAGCGGCGGCTGCTTGTCCATGTGGCCGTACATGACGATCGGATCTCCGGTGCCGCCGTTGTCGATCAGCAGCAACGGGGTGCGGCCCGGCAGCGTGATGATCTCGACCGTCAGGGCGCGGTCCTGGTCGTGCACCCACGTCGCCAGCAGCTCGGCCGCCGCCGCGATGGCACCGCGCTCCTCCCAGTCCGGGTCGAAGGCGGGGGAGAGGCAGGGGATCCGCGTGTACTCGCTCAGGGCGGGGAGGATCCGCTCCTCCCAGGCGGCGTCGATGTCGATGTCGAGAGCGGAGCCGGTCACGATTCGATGATCTCGGCCAGCCGGTCGAGCGACTTGGACATGCCGATCGCGGTGTGCTGGCCGATCTTCGGGCTCTTCAGGAAGAAGGCCTGCTTGTCCTCGCTGAGGTCCCAGGACTCGGTCACCTTGGTCCCGCCGTCGACGGGCTCGAGCTCGTAGCGCCAGATGCGCCCGCCGAGGAAGCGGCCCAAAGGCCCCGCCAGCACGGTCTGCCAGGCGATGCGGCGGTCCTGCTCGAACTCCACCACGGTGTTGGACACGGTGTAGGGCACCCCCATCTTCATCGACATGCCGAACGTCGAGCCCAGCGTCAGGTGCTGTGCGGCGCCGTCCTTGGCCTTGACCAGCTGGCCCGAGCCGTCGATCTCGGGGTGACGGGTGGCGTCGGCCAACACGGCGAACAGGGCGGACGGGCGGCGCCTCGATGACGCGGTCCACGCTGACCACGGTGTGCTGCGCGCTCTGCGCCATGAATGACCTCCGGTTCGGTGACGTCGACGGGGAGACTAGATGGCGTGCGCCACCAGGTCGCCCAGCTGCACCCACTCCAGGGTGGCGGCGTGGGTGGCGGCCAGCACGACCGGCGGCGCCATGCCGGCCTCGAACGCCTCCTGCCAGCGAGGTGCGCAGAGGCACCACTGGTCGCCGGGCTGCAGGCCGGCGAAGCCGAATTCGGGATGGGGCGTCGACAGGTCGTTGCCGACCGACGCCGAGAAGGCCAGGAACTCGGCCGTGACCCTGGTGCAGACCGTGTGCACGCCGACGTCCTCGGCGCCGGTGTTGCAGCAGCCGTCGCGGTAGAAGCCGGTGACCGGGTCGAAGTTGCAGGGCTCGAGGGTTTCGCCGAGGACGTTCTGGGCCATGGCCCATTTGACCACGACCCGGGTCCCACGCCACAAACGGCCTGGTGCGGTTCCGCGCCCGTCGTCGGTCGGGACGCCGGACGTCGTGAGCGGTCAGGGTCCCTCGACGGGGGTGCCGCCGAAACGGTCGACCCAGGCGAAGGAGCGCACGGGCGCACGTGTCAGGTGGCGCGGCACGGCGCGACGGGACGGCCGAGGACGACGAGGGCGGCCACGGCCACGGTGTCGGGGATGCCGAACAGTGCGCGCACGTCGTCCTCGCGCCGCACCGGCATGGTGGTCATGACGCCGCCGAGGCCCTCGGTCCGGGCGGCCAGCAGCAGGCTCCAGACGAAGGGGTAGATGGAGGCACCGCCGGCGAAGGTGTAGCGGGGCAGGTCGCGGTCGACGGCGGCGAGCGCGGACAGGTCGGCCAGGACGAGGAGGAGGGCGGGCGCGGTATCGAGCGTCTCGGCGAAGCCGGGAGCGGCGGCTCCCGCCTCGGCGAACGGCGCCGCGCTGGCGATGGCCGCCGCCTCGGCGGCCCGGTCGGTCACCGGCGCCCAGGGCACCAGTCCGGCCGTCACCATGGCCAGGTACTCGTACCATCCGCTGAGGTACAGGTCGCGCAGCGCGGTCCGGGCTGGCGGGATCCTTCACGACGATGACCCGCCAGCCCTGCCGGTTGCCGCCGCTCGGCGCGAAGCGGGCGGTGTCGAGCAGCCGGGCCAGCACCTCGTCGTCGACGGGCTCGGGGTGGAACGGCGGGCGGCGCCGGTGCTGCGCAGCGTGTCGACGAGGTCGAGGTCCACGGGAGGTCCACCGTAGCGGCCGGTGGGCGCGGTGGGTAAGAGTGCGGGAGTGAGCCCACCGATCGGTCGAACCCCTCGGCCTCCCCGGTCGGTGGGCTCCCCGGTGGCGCGCACTGTCCCGCTGGCCGCTCGTCGTGGCGCCCATGGCCGGGGGGCCGTCGACGGTCGACCTGGTGGTGGCGGGCGCCGCGGCCGGCGCGTTGGGCTTCCTGGCCGGCGGCTACAAGACGCGCGGCCGTCCTGGCGGAGGAGATGGCGGGCGTCCGGGCCGCCGGCGTCGACACGTTCGGCGTCAACCTCTTCGTCCCGGGCGACCCGACGGCCGATCGTCCCGAGGGCCTGGCCGCCTACGTCTGGCGCGGCTCGAGCCCGACGCCGCCGCCCTCGGGGTGGCGCTGGGCGAGGCGCCGTGGGACGACGACGACTACCCGGCCAAGGTCGAGGCCGTCCTGGCCGCGCCGCCCGCGGTGGTCAGCTTCACCTTCGGCATCCCCGCGGTCGACGTCATCCGCGCCCTGCAGGCGGCGGGGACCGCCGTCCTCCTCACGGTGACGACGCCGGAGGAGGCGTCCGTGGCGCTGCGGGCGGCGACCCGACGCGCTGGCCCTGCAGGGCGCCGAGGCCGGCGCCCACCGGGGCAGCCTGGTCAACGCCGACCGCCCGGACCAGGACCGGCCGGTGCGGGCGCTCCTGGCCGCCGTCCGCCGGCGCACGCTGGTGCCTCTGGTCGCCGCCGGTGGGGTGGGCGGCCCCGAGGACGTGGCCGACCTGCTGGCCCGGGGGGCCGACCTGGTCCAGGCCGGCACGGCCTTCCTGCGTTGCCCCGAGAGCGGCGCGCCGGCAGCTGCAGAAGGACGCCCTCGGCGTCCGGCGCGTTCGGGCGGACCGCCGTCACCCGCGCCTTCAGCGGCCGGCGGGCGCGTGCGCTCGTCAACGCCATGGTGGAGGACCACCCGGACGCGCCCGCCGCCTACCCCGAGATCAACAACGCCACCCGGCCGCTGCGCGCCGCGGCCGCCCGCGCCGGCGACCCGCGCCACATGAGCCTGTACGCCGGGACGGGGTTCGCACCGGCGCCGAGGCCCGTCCGGCGGCCGAGGTGGTCGAGCGGCTGCTGTCGGGAGTGCGGCGGTGAGCGGTGAGCGGCCGCCAGACGAAGACGATCGAGTTCACGCCGCCCGACGTCGGCGCTGTCGCCGACGCGCTGCGGACGCTGCGCGCCGCCGGCAGCGGCTGGATCAACCTGATGCCCGGGATCGACGAGGAGGCGTCCGACGTGCACCCCCGGGCCGGGCTCTTCGCCTTCTTCGGGAACAACGCGGCGCCGGTGACGATGACCACGCTGATGCCACCCAAGAAGGACCGGCAGCGACGACCGAGGGGCTGACGATCGGCGTCATGCATCCCACCGGAGGCAAGGCCGTGGCGCGACTGGCCGAGGCGGGCGTGGCCGTGCCCGACGGATGGGTCGTGCGCCAGGACCACGCCCGCCGGGGCCTGCTGGTGCAGACCCCGGTGGAGGTGACCGAGCCCGACGTCGTCTGGCCTGGTCGGTGCGGGCCGGCACCGCGCTGTGCCGGGCCGAGATGACCGGCCGCTGGCGGGCCGTGGTCTACCTTCCCTGAGCGCGTCCGCTGGACTGGAGGTCCCGCCGCGGCGGGCGCGACGTCCGGGTGGCTCCGTCCGCCTCAGTCCCGCCGGGCGTGTTTGCCGGGAGGGACCTCGGCGTCGACGACGTCGGAACCCCCGGGAGGGTCGGCGGAGTCGGCGGCTTGCGCACTGTCAACGGCCGGCGGGACGACGTCGGCAACGTCCGGCTCCTTTTGGCAGGCGGGGCACGGATTCAATACCTGGTCCCAGACCGCGCCCGGCAACGCCTTCATGGGCTGCGTGGAACGCGCGCAGAGCGTCTCACCGGGCGCTCCCTCGAGGTGCCACGTCCGCAGACGGCCTATGTCCGTCTGCTGCACCCATACGCACCGGGCCGTCATGCCGTCAGGTTACGGGCACGCCGGGAAGCGGAGGCCGTCGCCAATTCGTCTGCCCGGCCGTGCACGCTCGTGATCAGGTCGTTCCACGTCTCGTCGCGTGACCCCTTGGTAGCTTCCGCGGATGGCCACGGGAACCGAACGCGACGATGCGGCACTCGAGGCGGGGTTGCGGCGCTGGGTCGCGGCGCATGCCGAAGTCGTGCGCGCCATGGCGGGCCCCGGCGGAGCGGAGAGTGCGGCCGGGGTGGCGCGTGGGGATGGCGCGCCGCTCAGCCTGGTGGCCCTGGCCCACGCCGAGGGCGGGCAGGCCAACGAGACGATCCTCGTCGACCTCGGTCCCTCCCATCCCGGGCATGGTGGTGCGTCTGCCGCCACTCGAGCCCACGTTCCCGGACTACGACCTCGGGCCGCAGGCGCTGGTCCAGAACGTCGTCGCCGCCACAGGCGTGCCGGCGCCGGCGCCGGCGGTGGTCGTGACCGATCCCGCAGTGGATCGGCTCGCCCTTCCTGGCCATGCCCCGCGTGGTGGGCGACATCCCGGGCCCGGCCCCGTTCTTCGACCCCTACGTGCGTGACGCCGGGCCCGCGCTGCCAGCGCGTCATGCACGACCAGCTGCTCGACACGTGGCCGACGTCCATGCCGTCGATTGGGAGGCCGGCGACCTCGGCGCCGTCGTTGCCGGGGGTGCAGCTCCGCGACGCGGTGGAGCGCTGGGTGGCGTATGTGGAGTGGTCGTCGGAGGGCGACCCGTTGCCGGCGCTGGAGCAGGCACTCGACTGGTGCGCGCGCCACGTGCCGGCCGAGCGCGCCACCGTCCTGCTGTGGGGCGACGTGCGACTGGGGAACCTCGTCTTCGACCCCGAGCGGCGGCGTCACCGCCGTGCTCGATTGGGACCTGGCGTCGCTCGGCCCGCGGGAGATGGATCTCGGTTGGCACCTCGGCCTCGAGTTCATGATGGAGGCGTTGTTCGGCGGGCGCCTGCCCGGCTTCCCCGGCGCGACCGAGGCGCTGGAGCGCTACGAGCAGTCGCACCGGGTACGAGGTGAGGGATCTGGCCTGGCACGAGGTCTTCGCGCTGGCGCGCGCCCTGGCCATCAACGACCGCCACCAGCGCATCACCGGCGACACGCGCCGGCGTGAGAACCCGATGGGCGACATCCTGCTGGCGCGCCTGCAGGCGGCCTCGGCCGAGGCGGGATGAGGCGGCACGGCGGCTCGGTGTCAGGCGATGGGATCGAGCAGCGAGAAGCCCATGACGCCGGCCTTGGCCACCTCGTAGCAGAGCGTGTCGTAGGGCTCGACCAGGCCGTAGGTCACCTCGCCGTCGCACGTGACGCGGCAGTGGTGCTGGTCCTGCCCGGCCAGCCGGCTGCGGACGTCGGGGTCGTTCACGTCGAAGGTCTCGCCGTGGACGACGACCTCGTCGCCGGTGGCGACCGGCATGCCGTGCCAGATGTCGCCGTCGGGCGTGCCCGCCGTTGGGACCTCCGTACATGCCGCAGCGGAGGAAGGCGATCTGGTTGCCGAGCCGCTCGAACGACATGGTCTTGACCGCGCCGTCGGCGAACACGAGGTCGACCTCGCCGCTGTGCAGCAGGTTGGTCTCGGGCTCGAAGCGCATCCGGTGCACGCGCCGGGCCAGCGTCCCGCTGCGCTTGCGGGCGTCGCCGAGGTTGTAGAGCACGTGGTCGCCCCAGATGCCGAAGTCCTCGAACTCGACCCACTCGCCGCTGTGCGGGTGCTGCATCCCCATGTAGCGACCGGGCCCGCCGACACCGTCGCGGGTGCCCCAGTGATGGTCGCGGGTGCCGAGGTGGGTGGCCGCCGCGAGTTCGAAGCGCTCGCCGTGCGCCTCGACCCACCCCTCCTGGCGACCGAAGCCGTCGTAGCCGGCGACCGGGCTGACGGCGCGTCCGCCGACGATCATGCCGGCACCGAGTTGGCGGAACACGGGGCGCTTCGTATCGAGCCAGGTGATGTCGTAGGCGATGCCGTGCTCGGTGGGGTCGAGCGTCAGCCGCCACTGCCGGAAGGCCTCGACCACCTCGAAGTGGAAGGGGCCGATCGTCATGTCCATCCGGTCCGTCGGGCAGCGTGTGTGGGCCCGCACGGTGGTGTGACGCCCGCGCACGTTGACGATGGCGAAGGCCTCCGCCGTGCCGAGGTTCGGGTAGAAGGCGAGGCCGATGACGACCAGCAGCTCACCGACCTTGTCCTGGCAGGTGAACCACACGCGCTCGTAGGCCTGGGCGTCGGGTGTCCACATGACGCGCACCGGATAGGGCGCGTTGTGGATCAGGAACTCGTCGAGGCCCGAGAGCGGGGCGTGCTCGGCCGAGGCCGGGTAGGGCGAGGCGCCGGGGCTCCGGCCGGCGCCCGGCTCAGGGGGTGTCGTCACGCGCCGGCGATCGACGTGTACTGCGAGGGAGGACGTCCGCACCGCTGAGCACAGTACGCTCGCACCGTGTCGCGGGGACCAGCGGGAGCACATCGACCTCGCCCGAGGTCGACCCGCGCGAGGCGGCCTTCTTCCTCCGGGACGACTACTTCGACGTGTTGGCGAGGCTCCGTGCCGAAGACCCGGTCCACGAGTGCGCCCCAGGCTTCTGGGCGGTCAGCCGCTACGAGGACATCCGGAATCTCAGCCGCGACCCGAGCCACTTCTGCTCGGGGCAGGGTGCCTTGGTCAATGACCCGCATGCGGGGGAGCGACTGCTCCGATGTCGTCCCGCTCGATCCTCCACATGGATCCTCCCGAGCACGCCGCCTTCCGCGGGCTGGTCAACCGGCGGTTCACGCCCCGGGCCATGTCGGGCCTGGCCGAGTCGATCCGCAAGACCGCGTCGACGCTGCTCGACGCCGTCGAGGCCCGGGACGAGATCGATTTCGTCGCCGAGCTGGCGGCTCCGTTCCCGCTCATCGTGATCGCGGAGCTGCTCGGGATCGACGAGTCGGACCGGGAGGACTTCCGCGGCTGGTCGGACGCCGCCATCGAGTCGCCCGACCTGCCGCCCGACGAGACGATGGCGGCGCTCGGCGCAGCTCTCCGGCATTCATCGTCGAGCACATCCGGTCCAAACGGGATCGCCCGGGCGAGGATCTGGTCTCGCTGCTGGTGGGCAGCGAGGTCGGGGGATGCCCGCTCAGCAAGGAGGAGCTGTTCATGTTCCTCCTGACGTTGCTGGTGGCCGGGAACGAGACGACCCGGACCCTGCTGTCGGGTACGGCCGTGGTCCTGCACGAGCACCCCGACCAGCGCGCTGCGCTGGCGTCCGACCCGTCGCTGGTGCCCGGGGGAGTGGAGGAGTGCCTGCGCTGGGTCACGCCGGTCCACGCCTTCTGCCGAACCGCCACCGAGGACACCGTGGTGGCGGGCACGTCGATCCGAGCGGGCGACTACCTGTGCATGCTCTACGCCGTCGGGGAACCGCGACGAGCGGATCTTCGGGGAGGATGCGGCGTCGTTCGACGTGCGGCGACCGGCCAATCCGATGCACGTCGCCTTCGGCTTCGGCGAGCACGTGTGCCTCGGAGCGAGCCTCGCCCGCCTGGAGGCGCGGATCTTCGTGGAGGAGCTGCTCGAGCGCTTTCCGCGCTACGAGGTCACCGGAACGGCGGAGAGGGTGCCGCTCGACGACGGTCGCCGGGATCAGGTCGCTCCCGGTGGTGCTGGCGCCCGCAGGCTGAGCGGCGCCGGGACCCTGCAACACCGCCTGGCGTAGCTCGTCGAGCAGCAGCTCGACCGCCGCGGCGTCGGCACTCAGCCGCAGCCGCCCGTCATGCCGCTCGGAGCGCACCAGCCCGTTCTGCCGCAGCACCTTGACGTGCATGCTCACGGTGGGCTGGGCCAGTCGGAAGAGCAGCGCCAGCTCGCCCACCGTGCTCGGTGCGCTGGCCAGCGAGTGCAGGAGGGCCAGACGGGTGGGATCGGCCACCGCCTTGAGCCGTCGGGCCACCGATTCGGTCCGCGCCCGGGCGACGACGTCTCCCTGGCCGACACCGGTTCCGATGATGACGAGGCCGGAGACCTCTATGTACATGCTCGAGCCGAAGAACAGGCAGGGCACGAAGAGGAGCGGCTGCCCGGCCTCGACGTTGGCCAGGATCTCGGGCAGGCGCTCGTCCAGGATGTCACAGCCCTGCGGTATCAAGGCCTCCAGTGAACGTCCCCGCTCGTACTGCGCGATGACGTGGCGCCCCGCCTCCTCGAGGATGGGCAGCGCCTGTTGCCACATCTCGTCGACGGGCGCCCAGACCTCTTCGAGGAGGTCGAGGTACGACCGCAGGAGCTCAGGCGACTCGCGGAGCCGGCGGAAGCGATCGAGGAATATCTCCCGGTCCTCGGGACTCTCCGACGGCATGGCCAGGTCGAGCGGGACGGTGGCCACCGCCGCCTCGATGGCGGCCCACAGCTCGTCCGGATCGGTCGCGCTCGACCGCTCCGGCGTGCTGGGCCAGAACCTGCATCTCGGTGAAGCACATCTCCTCGGGGCAGTCGCTCCAGAAGGTGCGGACACGGTCCGCCAGGTCCTCGCGGCCCTTGAACATCTCGGCCAGCTTCGGATACCGGGCCTGCATGGAGGGGCGGGCGGCCACGGAGAGGAGCCACGAGAGATCGGTCACCAGCGAGGGAGTGGCGCTCACTGACTTCGTCCTCGGGCCGACGGTCTCTTCAGTTAACATAGGCATAGAGCTATATTAGGATATTCTTGAATTCATGTCAACTATCGGTTAGTAGTTGGATGCTCGTTGGGTGGGATTTGTGATGGACGAAGCAGACTGAAGCGAGCGAGGTGAACGGATGATCCAGACGAGGGCAGTGCAGTCGCAGGCCGACGCCCACCGGCGGGATCTGATGGCTTCGGCGGGACTCGCGGCGGAGCGGGCCGCCGGCAGGCGATGCAGAGTCGAGGCCGCCACGATGCAGCGCTCGGCCACCGGACTCCCGGTACCCGGTGGCCGAGCAGTGCACCGGGCCGTGGCGCCGCGCCTCGGGGCCTGGTTGATCGAGTTCGGGACGAAGCTCGGAGGAGCGACGATCCGCACGTCTTGAGCCCGGCCGGGTCGGGTCGCCGCGCCTTCCGGCCGGCCGGCCGGGCTCGGGGTGCGTCGCATCGGCAAGAGTTGTGGCATGCCGCCGCACCGCAACGTCCTCTTCATCACGCTCGACCAATGGCGCGGGGACTGCCTGTCGGCACTCGGCCATCCCGTCGTCGAGACGCCGACGCTCGACGCCTTGGCCGGCCGCGGCGTCCTGTTCGCTAACCACTGGGCCAACGCCGCGCCGTGCGGACCTTCGAGGGCCTGCCTCTACACGGGCACCTACCAACACCGCAATCGCTCCATCCTGAACGGGACGCCGTTGGACGCCCGGTTCACCAATGTGGCGCTGTTGGCTCGTGCGGCGGGCTACGACCCCGTGCTCTTCGGGTACACGGACTCCTCGGTCGACCCGCGCACCGTGCCGCCCGGCGACCCGAGGTTGTTCAGCTACGAAGGCGTGCTGCCCGGGATTTCGCCCCCTGATTGAGGATCCCTGGGAGAAGGGGAGCCCGGCCTGGGGGCGTTGGCTCGCCGCGCAGGGGTTCGACGTCCCCACCAACCGCACGATCTGTACGAGCCGATCGAGGGCTTTCCGGGCGCCGACGCCCACGGGTCGACCTGGGCGCCGGCGCGCTTTCCCGCTGAGCTCTCCCAGACGAGCTTCGTGCGCCGGTCGGTGGTCGAGTGGTTGGAGCAGAACGGCGACGCGCCGTTCTTCGTCCATGCCTCCTTCATCCGGCCCCATCCCGCCGCGCCGGAACCCGATCGGCTACCACGACCGCTATGCGGCGGAGGCGGTCGGACCGTTCGTCGGATGCGCCCACTCCCGAGGAAGAGGGGGCCATCCATCCTCTGGGTGCGTTCGCCATGGCTACCCCCGAGGTCGGCGCGCCCCGCGACGAGCGGGAGCGCCGGCAGGTGCGGGCCACCTACTACGGGGCCCAGCGCGAGGTGGACGACGGGCTGGCGCCGCTCTTCGAATACCTGACCCGAAGCGGCTTGGCCGAATCCACCATGGTGGTGCTGACCAGTGACCACGGCGAGATGGGCGGCGACCACTGGCTGCTCGAGAAGCTGGGCTTCTGGGACGAGAGCTATCACGTCCCGTTGATCGTGGTGGACCCGCGTCCCGAGGCGGACGGTGCGCGGGGAACGATGGTCGATGCGGTGACCGAGTCGGTCGATGTGTTGCCGACGATCTGTGACTTCATGGGCGTCGAGGTGCCGCTGCAGGCCGACGGCTGGTCGCTCGGCCCGTTCCTGCGCGACGAGCCGGCCCCGACCGCACTGGCGCGACACGGCGCACTTCGAATGGAGCTTCTCGGACCCGGTCAACCTGCTGGCCGAGCGGGCCTTCGGCATCCCGATGAGCCACTGCGCGTTGGCGGTGTCCCGCGGGCCGCAGTACAAGTACGTCCAGTTCGCGGCGGATGCCGCCTTGCTGCCACCGCTGCTGTTCGACCTCTCCCGTGACCCCGAGCAGCGACACAATCTCCTGGTCGAGGAGGCCGCCGGCGCCGGGGCCGCGGCCTGGGACGCGACCCGGGAACTGCTCCAGTGGCAGATGCGCACCGCCGAGCGGACGCTGAGCAGCAGCTTCCTCGATCCGGAACGGGGCTGGTCGAAGCGCGTGACACCTGGCGTTGAGGTCCGGCCCGGTGGCGGGGGTTGTGGAATGCTGACGCCTGCTCGTCACGAGGAGGCTGCGCGCGGTGCCTGACATGCAGGGGAAGACCGTGGTCGTCACCGGCGCCAACTCCGGAATCGGATTCGAAACGGCGGCCGCCTTGGCGTCCATGGGTGCCCGCGTGCTGCTCACGGCGCGGAACGCGGACAAGGGCCGTGCCGCCGTGGCGGCGATCACGCAGCGGATCCAGGGTGAGGGCCGGGTCCAACTCGTCGTCTTCGACCTGGCCGACCTGGCTTCCGTGCGGCGGGGCGCGGCGGAGATCCTGGAGCAGACGCCCAGGGTGGACGTGCTCGTCAACAACGCGGGCCTGGTGCTGAGCGAGCGCGCCGAGACGGTCGACGGTTTCGAGGCGACGTTTGCCACGAACCATCTGGGACCGTTCCTCCTGACCAACCTGTTGCTCGATCGTATTACGGCGTCGGCGCCGTCGCGCGTAGTGAACGTGGCGTCGACGGCCCACAACACGGCTCGCAAGGGGATCCCCTTCGATGATCTGCAGTCGACCAGGCACTACCGGGGGATGCGTGTGTACGGGCAGTCGAAGCTCGCAAACATCTTGTTCACGTTGGAGCTGGCCCGGCGTTGCGAAGGCAGCGGCGTCACCGCGAACTCGCTGCATCCCGGCACGGTACGGACCGGCTACGGGGGCGACGGCGATGCACGCGGCTTCTTGGCCTTCGGGATCAAGATCGCCAGCCCCTTCTTCCTCTCGCCGGCCAAGGGTGCCCGGACCTCCGTGTACCTGGCCTCATCCCCTGAGGTGGAAAACGTCAGCGGCGAGTACTTCGTCAAATGCAAACCGAGGAAGCCCCGCCGATGGGCACAGGACGAGGACGCGGCTCGTAGGCTGTGGGAGGTCAGCGAGGAGCTCGTCGGCCTCGTTCCGACCGGGACAGGCTGACGGTGCGCGTCCTCGTGACGGGCGCTTCCCGGGCGATCGGTCGGGCGACGGTCGAGGTGCTGGTGGCACGTGGCCACGAGGTGGTGGCCACCGCACGGAACCCGGCATTGCTAAAGGGGCTGCCGGCAGCCCAGGTGCTGGAGCTCGACGTCAGCTGACGACGCGTCGGTGAAGGCCGCGGTGGCGGCGGCCGGCGAGCTCGACGCGGTCGTCAACAACGCCGGCGTGCCCGGCTCGGGTCCTCTGGAGACCTACCCGCTCGATTCCTTCCGGCGGGTGCTCGAGGTGAACACCATCGGCCCCTTGCGCATGGCCCAGGCTGTGGTGCCCAGTTGGCGCGAGCGTGGCAGCGGGGTACTGATCAACGTCAGCTCGGTGCAGGGCAAGTTCGGCACGCCCCTCGAAGGTCCCTACGCGGCATCGAAACATGCCCTCGAGGCCCTGTCGGAATCGCTCTACTTCGAATTCGGGCACTTCGGCATCAGGGTGGTCATCATTGAGCCCGGGTACATCGCGCCGGGGATGAAGCACGCGGACGACCATCCGGGCCCGGCGGTCTACGCCGACCTGCACACCCAATGGAGTGGCACCGCGGCCACACTGACCGGGCCGGAGGGACGACCGGGCCCCGAGCTGGTCGCACTGGCGGTCGCCGGCGCCCTCGAGGACCCGGCCACCCCGTTGCGGGTCGAGGTCGGTGACGACGCGGCCATGGTGCTACACCTGCGGCGGACACTGAGTGACGCCGAGTTCGAGGCCACCATGCGAGCTTCGCTCGGGCTGACGTGGTGAGGGAGGAGCTGAGGTGGAGAAGCTGATGTACCTGACGTGGCTGGGTGAGAAGAGCACCCGGGCCGAAGTGGCCGACGTCATGCTCGGCCGGGTGGGGGAGGATCTGCTGTCCCTCGACCCAGTCGGCCTGACCATCGACGTCTGGGATCCGGCGAGCGACATCCCGGCACCGGTACCGACCCCCGAGGGAGAGACGCCGCTGCACGGGCTCGTCTCACTGTGGGTGGACTCCATCGAGCAGCGGGATCCCGTTCGAACGGGTACTCGAGGCGGCCGCCGTGCGCCTGGCCGGCTATTCCGTCGTGGAGTCCCTCTACCGCGACTACGGGGGAAACCGGTGGGCGCAGCCCCGCACGTGGCCGGACGGGGAGCGGTCGCCCGGCGTGCTCACGGTGGCGCTCCTGCAGCAACACCCTGATCAGAGCTTCGACGAGTGGATCACCCGCTGGCACACTCGGATCTCGCCCATCACCGAGGAGATTCAGCCGCGCACCCGCTACGTCCGCAACGCGGTGTTCCGGCCGGTCACCGAGGGCGCCCCGCAACTGGCCGGGATCGTGGAGGAGGCCTGGCCCTCCCTCGACCACGTGACCGACCCGATGCTGTTCTATTGCGCGGACGGAGACCCCGAGCGGATGAATGCCAATGTCACGCAGATGATGGAGGAGATCACGGCGTTCGTCGACCTGAGGACCCTGCGCAGTGTCACCATGAGCGAATGGATACTGAAGTCATGACACAGAAGTGGAGCCGCGACGAGCTGGACGAGGCGCACCAGCACTACATGGAGACGGCCGCCCGGTGCGCGGCCAGCGGCGACTGGCGGGACTGGGCCGACCTCTTCACCGACGACGCGGTGTACCTCGAGCACGTGTTCGGTACCTTCCGCGGTCCGGACGAGATCTACGACTGGATCACCCCGCTGATGGCGGAGTGGCCGAACCGGGACATGAACTCGTTTCCCCATGCCTGGTGTGTGTGCGACGAGGAGCGGGGTTGGTGGGTGTGCCGCATTGAGAACCGCATGAAGGATCCGGGCGACGGGTCGCTCCACCAGGCGCACAACATCACGGTGCTGCACTACGCCGGAGACATGAAGTTCTCCTACGAGGAGGACGCCTACAACCCGGCCGCCTTCGGGCCGATGATCCAGGCGTGGACCGAGGCCTATATCGCCAACGGCGGGGAGCCCGGATGAGCGGATGGCTGGCTCGGTCGATGACGAGAGGCACGATCGACTGATGCCCTACCGCCCGATGGCCGACGAGGAGGTGCGAGCGTTCCTGACGCGCGCTTCCGGCCCGGACCGCCAAGTTGGCCACGGTGCGCCCGGACGGGCGGCCGCACCTCGCACCGGTCTGGTACGACGTCGACGACGACGGGTCGCTGGTCTTCAACACGGGCGAGTCGACGGTCAAGGGGCGGAACCTGCGGCGAGATCCGAGGTGTCGCTCTGCGTGGACGACGATCGCCCGCCGTTCAGCTTCGTGGTGGTGGAGGGCGTCGCCGAGATCAGTGACGATCTCGACGAGGTGCGTCGGTGGGCCATCCGGCTCGGTGGCCGTTACATGGGCACCGAGCGGGCCGAGGAGTACGGGAGCCGCAACGGCGTGGCGGGCGAGCTGCTGGTGCGGGTGCGACCGGACCGACGTCGTGTCGGCCGTCGATCTGGCCGACTGAGAGCGGCCGCCTGCGGCTGGGCCGCGGCCGAGTGGGAGGTTCAGGTTGTGGCGCCAGCGCCAGCGCCGGCGAGGACGCCCGGCGTCAGACGTGGCAGCTGCAACCGGCGCACGGGTGGTGAACTGGCCGATTGGCGTGATGGCCACGGCGAGCAGCATGGCGATCAGGAGCAGGTCGGTCAGCACGAAGGTGTGCAGCATCCGCATGTAGATGCCGTGGACGGCCGTCACGCCGACGAAAGCCCAGAGCGTGCTGATGACGATGGACGCCGTCCGCAAGCGACCGATGGCGGCGGGCGCGATCACGATCACTCCCCAGGTCACGTACCAGGACCACACGATGGGTCCGAAGCAGGGCGAGCACCAGCAGGGTGAGACCCAGACAGCGGACAACGCCGTCCCGCGGTGAACGCAGCAGCTGCCGGTAGCCGAAGTAGACGGCGACGAGCAGCCCGAGCACCATGAAGACGGGACGGACCGTCATGACGGAGATCGGGACCTGCACCACATGGCTGACGATGGACACCGCACGTGCGACGAGATTGATGGGCGTGACACCGGTGAAGGAGGCGTCTGCGGTGGTGGTCGTGCGGATCCAGCCCCATCCGGTGCCGGAAATGAGCGAAACCACTTCCATGGTGGCGAGCGCGATCAATCCGGCCCCCGCGGTGTGCCCGATGCGGCGCCGGATGGAGGCCTCCTTTCCGGCCCAGACCCATCCGAGGAACAGCACACCGAGGAGCGCGGGGGACTTCACCCCGGCCGCCAACGCGCACAAGCATGACCCCGGGCACCGTGCCGAAGCGTTTGGCCACGGCCAGTCCGGCCATGAGCAACCCGACCATCAGGGCATCGTTGTGCGCGCCACCGATCAGCGACAGCAGGACAAGGGGCGATCCCGCCCCGATCAGGACGGCATGGGCCGGGTCGTGTTTGAGCGCCCGGGCCAAGGTCGGAGTGGCGGCCACGACCAGTGCGAGGCCGGCCACCTCAAGCAGGCGAAGCAGCACCAGGTCAGGCAAGGATCTGGTGGCCCGAGGCCTGGTCGAGCAGGCCGTCAACGCTCAAGAAGGTCGGGCCGTAGGGCGATTCCGTCCCCGACCACACCGTGTCGGCCATCTCGTTGAACGGAGTCGTCCCGAGCACCTCGGGCCCGTAGGAGTACGGGTTGATGTGGTGGCTCATCATTTCGCCCTGCGCGGAGTAGGTGTACACGTCCCGACTGAAGAGTGGCGGTGCCAGCAGGAGCGGCACCGCCCAGATCGCCACGACGAGCACGACGCGCCTGACCGGGAAACCGTGGTGGCCGTTGAGGTGGCGGAGGAAGCCGAACCACACCCGGCTCGAGGAGGATGAGCCCACCGAACACGAGCGCCAGGGAGGCGATCGGCGGGAGCGAGCTGTTCGAGCCGAACGAACCGAAGGGCCCGCCCGGCATGCCGAAGAACCAGGAACCGGCCAGGTGGGTCTCGAAGGCCTGACCACCGAGCACCGCGCCGACGACGATTGCCGAGCTTCCGACGAGTCCGAGGAGTGCCGTGCGCGCCACGCTGAGCTGACGCGCCAGTTGCCCCGGCGACGTCGGCGTCGACGTTCTGGGGCGGTGTGGCGGTGGTGGTCGCGCTCGGGGACACGAGCTCCATCGGGGATTCCTTACTTGAGCCACCGCGGTGCGTTCACCGCGGGAGCGGAAAACGTCATGAAACTGCAGTGATTCTGTCACAGCTGCCGACGATTTCGGATCCCGAAAACCCACCTTCACAGGATTCTCAGGACAATCCCAGAATACAGGAGGAGACTCATGTTGTCACGTAGGCGAAATCTGCCTGTCACGGAAATGGAAGGTCGGCTGGCTGCGGGACGACGTCCCGATGGTCAGTGGGATACACGGTCGCGCCGCGGAGATGCACGAGCAGAAAGGTCGCTCATGGACCCCCGGACCTGATGCCGTGCAATTCATGGGTCGGAGGGGCTAGCTTGCGCCGATCGCGCTGCGCCGGCCTGTCGGGGCCAGACGCGCCCAGTCCAGGCACCCCGGAAGGCCCTTTCTCGCCAGTGAACCGACTACGAGCACACATCGGACCCCTGTGGCCCTACGTCGTGCTGATCGCCATCCCGACCGCCGCGTTCGTGCTCCCGGATCTGATCGGCGGTCACCTGCTGATCACCGGAGACAACCTGCAGCAGAACTACCCCCTGCACGTCCTGGTCGGCTCCATGTTGCGTCACGGCCAGCTGCCGTTCTGGAACCAGTACATCTTCAGCGGCACGCCGCTCATGGCCGACTTCAATGCCGGGGCCTTCTACCCGCTGACCGGGCTGTTCGTGGTGCTGCCCGACCGAGCCGCCTGGGTGGCCACCGAGGTCATCTTGTTCTCGGCCATCGCCGTCGGGATGTACGTCTTCCTGCGGGCCCTGAAGCTCTCGACGGTGGCGTGCTTTCTCGCCGCCGCCACGTACGCGTTCGCCGGTCCCGTGCTGAGCCAGGTCAACCACGTGGACATGACGGAGGGCTTCGTCGCCATCCCGTGGATGCTCCTGGCAGTTCTGCACATCGTTCGTGACGGGCGGTGGCGCTGGACCATCCTTCTCGGGGTCGCCTACGCGACGGTCATCCTGGCCGGCGCACCCGAGGCGATGCTGGACGAGGCGTTGCTCGTCGCCGCGTTTGCGGTCATGTCTGCCGGCCTCAACCGGGAGCGATGGTGGCGGGTCCTCACCAGATGCGGAACCGGAGCGGCTCTGGCACTGTCGCTGGCGGCGATCCAGTGGCTTCCGGGGCTTGAGGCCATCCGTGCGTCGCAGCGGGGCAGTGGTGTTGTCGCAGCGGCGGGGAGCCTCCCCCGGCCGTACGTCATCTTCGGCTTGGTCCCGTACCTCGACGGCGGGTACGGCCATCTCGACGAGGCGCCGTTCTTCGGCCAGTACAACCTCCCCGAGGTCGGCATCTATCTCGGAATTCTGCCGCTCATCGCGCTGATTACCTTGCTCAATCCGCGCTGGCCCAGTCGCATACCGCCGCGCGACCGCCTGACCTGGTACGCCGTGGGACTCTTCGGCCTCCTGCTGGCGTTGGGTTCGAACACCCCTCTGGAGCACCTCTTCAACAGCCTGCCGCTCTACGGGCACCAGCGACTGCAGAGCCGCAACATGATCACCGTGGCGACCGCGGTCTGCGTCCTGTTCGCGGGATGGATCGACCGTACGGGATCGCCAAGTTCGCGCGAGCGCATGACGCGCTACGACCGGATCACGGCGCTCATTCCGGCCGGGCTCGGTCGCCGGTTTGGCCATCTGGGCGCTGGTTTCGCCTCGCACACTGGTGTGGAGGTTTGCCGGGGTCGCAGTCAATCCTGCGCCTCGCCGACACCGTCCGCGAGGCGACGCTCATCGCACTCGCCTTCTGCCGGTGCCGCGGTGCTGGTCTGGATCCGGCCTCGTCTGGCTCCGTGTCGTCATGGTCCCGCCTTGCCGCGGTCTTCGTCGCCATCGACGTGGGATTGATGGGGGTGACCAGTCAGCTGGCAGCCACCCCGCCGAACGACCTGTTGGCCGGCACGACACCGATTGAGAAGCTGATGGTGGCGAAGCTGCCGCCCGGCGGGCGGCTCGTCAACTACGACCCGCAGACCTACTCGAGCTACCCGGGGAGCCCACAGGGTGTGCCCGATCTCAACATCATTCCGGGCCTGCCGTCGGTCTCCGGGTACGCGTCGATCGTCAACGGCAACTACGAGTCCACGACACACACCCACGAACAGGACGATCTCGACATCGGCCGAACTCTCGTCGGGGACGCTCGGGCCGGCTCGACCTGCGTGAGGTCGTGACCGTGCCCGAGTACTTCCTCGTGCCGTTGCAGGCCACGCCCATCTCGTTCGACGATTTCACCCAGATTCCCGAGGGCTTCGGCGCTGACCCGGTTCTCGCCCGTGGCTACGGCGCCAACTTCAACGACACCGCCTACCCGTTCGACCCGGGCCCGCGCCCAGCCCTCGAGGCGGGGCAGACGGCCTCGTGGTTCTACGGGGAGACCCTCGAGCCCGACGCGGCCACCCTCGTCCTGGAGCACCCGGCCGGCCCAGGAACGGTGGTTCGCTTCGGTGCGTTGCTCGCTGACGGGTCGACCCGCTGGGGCGCCGCCGTCCCGGTGCCCGTGGGTGCAAGCACCGTGACCGGCCGCTATCCGACGGGCGCCGCCATCGGGCTGTCGGTCCAGGTGCTGGCCGGCGCGCTCCCGACCCAGCGGGCAGTCATCTCGGTGGCCGGACACCCCTACGAGCTGTCGGGCTCTCTGTCGTCGGCGCTGGTCCCCGGGCCGTGGCAGCTGGCCGGCTTCTCTCAGGGCTATGCAGTGTTCACCCTTCGCAAACCGCCGGAGCCGATCGTCGCATCGACGGCAACGGGCAGACGGCTGCCGGTGCAGGTGATCTCCAGCACGACGAAGTCCGAGCAGATCCGCGTGCAGGCCCCCGCGCCGTCGACGGTGATCCGTTCGGTCGCGTGGGACTCGGGGTGGAGCGCAACCGTCTCCGTCGACGGAGGCAAGACCCAGGACATCCCGCTGAACGATTTCGATCTCGTCCAGCAGGTCCACGTCCCGGCTGGAAACGATGTGGTCTCGTTCCACTACCGGCCGCGGCACCTTCTTGCTGGCCAGCATCCTCACCCTCGGCGCGATCGTGTTGCTGCTGGCGCTCCTCGCCGCCGTGGGTGACCCGACGGTTCCGGCGCCGCCACTCGAGTGCGGAGTTCGATGCTCCGACCGTCGGCGGCGCCGGAAGACACGCCGGAGGCGGTGCCCGAACGGGTGGGCTGAGTTGTACCGGGGACGCTCAGCAGAAGGGGTGGGCGAGGGTCAGGAGGAATTCTCCGTCGTCGGCTCCCCACATCCCCTCGACCACGAAGCCGGCGTCGGAGAGCTCGCGCTCCACTCGCTCAGGGGTGAACTTGGCACTGATCTCGGTCAGCAGGTCTTCACCCTCATCGAAGCTGACCGTGATGCCGGCATCTGCCAGCGACACCTCGCTCGCCTCGTCTGCCCGCAGAGCGCATCTCGATCCATTGCTCGTCCTCGTTCCACAGCGCAACGTGCCGGAAATCGTCCGGATCGAAGTCACCGCCGAGCTGCTCGTTGAGCACACGTAGAGACATTGCGATTGAAGTCCGCCGTCACGCCGGCGGCGTCGTCGTAGGCCGCCACGAGCCGGTTGCGGTCCTTGACGAGATCTGTCCCGATGAGCAGGGAGTCGTCGCTCGACATCGTGCAGTTCAGGTCGAAGAGGAAACGGGACCGCTGCGTCGGGTTCAGATTCCCGATCGTCCCACCCAAGAACGCGATCATCCGCCGCCCCTCGGTCGGGATCTCAGCCAGATGCTGGTGGAAAGTCGCCGATGACCACGTGGATGTCGAGCGACTGGAACTCCTCGGCCAGGCTGGCGGCGGCGCCCCGGAGGAACTCGTCGCTCACGTCGAAGGGCACGTACCTCGCCAGCGAGCCGATCTCCTGGAGCGCCGTCAGGAGCACCCTGGTCTTCTCGCATGCCCCGGCGCCGAGCTCGACGAGGGTGTCGGCCTTCGACAGCTCGGCGATCGAACGGGCGTGCGCCTCCAGGAGGGCGCGCTCCGCCCGGGTCGGGTAGTACTCCGGCAGCTGGGTGATGTCCTCGAAGAGGCGACTCCCTCGTTCGTCGTAGAACCACACCGGGGGGATGGACTTCTGCTCGCTCTGCAGCCCCTTCAGCGCGTCGGCCAGCATCTGGCTGCGGACCTCCTCGGGTGAGAGATGGACGTCGATCGTGTACGCCATGGCTCAGGGGTCCCGGGCTAACCGCAGCCCGCCGAAGGGCCAGCGCGCGCCGGGCGGGAAGAAGTTGCGGTACGTCGGGCGGGCGTGCCCGGCCGGCGTGGCGCAGCAGCCTCCGCGCAACACGTACTGGCTCACCATGAACTTGCCGTTGTACTCACCTACGGCGCCGGGCGCCGCCCGAAAGCCCGGATAGGGCGAGTACGCACTCGACGTCCATTCCCAGGTGTCCCCGAAGAGGCCGTTGGACGAGAGGGCCGGCCGTGGGTGCGGTGCGCCGGTCGTGAGCACGTCGTCGCGGAGGAAGTTGTCACCTTCCCCGTGAGCGAGCGCGATCGTCTCCCATTCGGACTCGGTCGGGAGCCGCATGCCGGTCCAGTGGGCGAACGCATCGGCTTCGTAGTAGCTGATGTGGCAGACAGGCTCATGCGGGTCGACGGGACGGGAGCCCGAAAGCGTGAACTGGACCCAGCGCTCGGGGTTCTCGCGGTCGCGGGACCAGTACAGCGGCGCCTCCCACTGCTGCGCGTTGACGACCGCCCATCCGTCCGAGAGCCAGAACTCGGGTCGGCTGTACCCGTCGTCCTCCATGAACGAGAGCCACTCGCCGCACGTGACGGGCCGATCGGCCAGTCCGAACGGCGTGAGGTGCACCGTGTGCACGGGATACTCGTTGTCGAAGGCGAATGCAGTCCCGCGGTACCCGATCTCGACCGGGCCGCCATCGTGCTCGAGCCAGCCAGCCTTCGGCGGCGCGACGTTCGCCGGCTTCGGGGACCCGGCCAGATAGGCGGGGTGCAGTGGGTTCCGGGAGAGCACGTGCTTGATGTCCATCAGCAGCAGTTCCTGGTGCTGCTGCTCGTGGTGCAGCCCCAACGTGATCAATTCGGCCAGGCCCGGCTGATCAGGATGGCGCAGAAGGGCGTCCATCGCCTCGTCCACGAAGTGACGGTACCGAGTGATGTCGACGATACCCGGACGCGACAGGTAGCCACGTTCGCTCCGGGGATGGCGCGCCCCGACAGCCTCGTAGTACGAGTTGAAGATGTAGGCGTACGCGTCGTCGAAGGCGCGGTACCCAGAGGCGTACTCCCCGAGGATGAACGTCTCGAAGAACCAGGTCACGTGAGCCCGATGCCATTTCGTGGGACTCACGTCAGGCATGGTCTGGACCGTTTGATCCTCGGCGCTCAGAACTGAGGCCAACCGTTCGGTCATGGCCCGAACCCGCCCGTACGCGGCCGACAGGTCGGACGGCGTGCCTCGACCGGTCATATCCATAGGATCCGTCCCTTCGCCATCGCATCCGAAGCAGTGGCACATACTGGCTGCACGGTTCAGGTCACCCTACCCAGCGACGCCCACAAACAGACGCGGTTGTCGAACTTTTCATCCAAAAGCCAGGTAGCGGGATCGTCAGTGGCCTCGGAGGCGTGACGACGGCTCGGCGTGAGGGGGTCGACGGCCGAGTAGCCGGCCGTTGCGCGGGCCCCAGCTGGCACATCGCCTACTGTCGATGAGCGTGGTGGGGGGCAGGCTCTCGCGCGATGAGGTGGACACCTATGTGGCCGCCGTGGACTGGCTGCGGGGGATCCTGCAGCGGGACGAACTCGCCCTGGTGTGGGGCGAGCCCAGCGTGGTGGCGCGCTATACCGTCGGCGGTCTGGCCGCGCACGCCGTGCACGGGGTCGTCTGGCTCGAGCAGCTCTTGACCGACACGGAGCCGGTGGGTCTCCGACCAGTCTCGGTGGGGGAGTTCTACGGGCTCAACCGGGTCCCGGATGCCGCGGATGCGGAGAGTGCCGAAGATGCCTTCTCCGCCTCACTTCGCGCTGCGGCCGAGGGGTTCGCCCGAACCGGGACGAGCATGGTGCGCGCGGCGCTCACGACGTCGCGCGACCAGTTGGTGGGATTGCTGGATCAGGCCGCGGCAACCCGGGCGGTCGCGGTCATCCGCGTGAGCCGAGCACAGGTCCCGCTGCGCGACTACCTACGGACGAGAGTGCTCGAACTGGTCGTCCATGGCGACGACCTCGTCTGCAGTGTGCCGGGCTTGGTCGCACCCGGTCCGCCCCCGGCCTCGTTGGAGGTCAGCCTGGCTGTGTGCATGGAATTGACGCAGGCCCGGGTGGGTGGAGTCGAGGCACTCCGGAGTTTCACGAGGAGCGAGCGTGCGTTGCCCGGTGCGCTCCGGGTGCTCTGATGAGCCCGGAGCGCCGTTCTCGTGGGATCAGGCCAGCACCTTGTGGCGGAAGTTGCGCAGGCCAAGCGCCAGAAAGATGATGCTGAAGGCCACGATGGCGGGATAGATGACGTAGAGGTGCATGTGCGCAGCATCGGTGAAGGCCGCGCGCATCCCGTCGTTGATGTAGATGAGCGGGTTGACCAGGACCAGAATCTGCAGCCAGTGAACCGGGCCGACCTTGACCGGCGCCAGCCGCGTCCACTGGTAGTAGGTGCCGCCGAGAAACGTGATCGGCAGGACGATGAATCCGAACATGAGCCCGAGATTGCGCGGCTCGAAGGAGGTCCCGAGGAGAAGCCCGAGCGAAGCCATGCACACGCACGACAACGGCACAAGCGTCACGATAAGCAACCAGTGCAGGTTGATGTGCGCCTCGACCCCGGAGGCGTGCACGACCGAGGCGATCGGGAGGACGATGATGGCGGAGATCAGTCCCTGCGCTCCTCCTGAGATCACCTTGGAGATGGCCACGAGCCAGATCGGGCAGGGCGCCTGCACCCTGTCCTCGATCTCGCGGGTGAAGCCGAACTCCTGGGCCAGCGGCATCGCAACGGCCTGGATCCCCTGGAACATGATGGAGAGGCCGACGACGCCGGGCACGAGAACCGTGGCAAAGGCGGACTCCGCGCCGGGCACGCCGCTGGCGGCTCCGATGCCTTGTCCGATCTTGGGGAACACGTAGAGAAAGACGAAGCACAGAAGGAAGGGCTGCACCAACGTGCGGACGGTGAACTCGATTTTGTGCTTCCAGAGCACGACCAGGTCACGCTGGATCAGGGCGCGCAGCGACGTACGGCTGGCGGCGGTCGTCGAACGAGTCGGCGTGAGCTCGACCCGGCGGGTGCCGGGCGTGCCGAAGGTGGCTGCAGGCTTGGTCTCAGATGTCGTGGCCGCCATCAGTCGCGCAGCTCCTTTCCGGTCAGTCCGATGAAGACGGTTTCGAGCGTGGGCTCGGCCACCGACAGGTCGGCGAGGGAGAAGCCTCCGGCCTCTGCCGCCTCGACTACCCGCGGGACCAGTCGATCGGCGCCCCGCACCTGCAACTCGACCCCGTCGGGCAGCGCCCGGGTACGGGTGACGCCATCGAGCCGGCTCTTGAACACCTCGGCGAGCTGATCGGCGTCACCCGTGGCCTTGACCGTCACGATGGTGTCGGCCCCCACGCTGCGCTTGAGGTCCGTCGGGGTGTCGAGGGCCAGGATCTTGCCGTGGTCCATGATGGCGACGCGTTTGCAGAGCTTGTCCGCTTCTTCCATGTAATGCGTGGTGAGCATGATCGTCTGGCCCTCGGCGTTCAGACCCTCGAGCAGATCCCACAGGGCGAGACGACCTTGCGGGTCGAGTCCCGCGGTGGGCTCGTCGAGGAAGAGTACGGCCGGCCGATGGAAGATGGCACGGGCCACCATGAGGCGCTGGGCCATCCCGCCCGAGAGGGCGTAGACCGACGCCTTGGCGAACCGCGCCAGCTGGAAACGTTCGAGTAGATCGTCTGCCGTCTGGCGGGACTCCTTGGCGCCCATGCCGAAGAGACGCCCGTGCCAGTAGAGGTTCTCGAAGGGGGTGAGTTGACGATCCAGCGTGTTCTGCTGGGACACGACGCCGATCATCTGCTTGACCAACGTCGGATGCTGCACGACGTCGATGCCGCCGATGAGCGCCTGACCACCCGTCGGGATGACACGAGTGGTCAGGACGCCGATCGTCGTGGTCTTGCCGGCGCCGTTCGGACCGAGCAGCCCGAAGACCTCGCCGGACTCGACGCGCAGGTTGAGGCCGTCGACGGCGCGGAAGTCCGTGCCCGCGTACGTCTTGGTGAGACCGACCGTCTCGATGATGGGTGTCCCGTCGGTCCTGGGGGCTCCGCCGTCAAGCGGCGTGACTGTGGTCGTCGTGGTCATGGCTCCCTCAGCACAGTATCGGGCATTCTCCCGGCGACCTCTCCACTCTGCTCCGGAGAGATCGCTCTTTCCTCTCAGTCCTCAGCCAGGATCTGGTACAGCTCCTTGCGGGCCTTCTGGATCACCGCGACACCGCGCTCGATCTGCGCCTTCTCGCCAGCGCTGGCCAGCTGCTTCGCCGCGCTCATGAGCTGCCCAATGCCGAGGCGAAGCGTGCGGACGTCGTCGTCCGTTTCGCCACCCTCCTGCCAGGGGAGCGTGGCCTTCTCGGCTTCGGCCCGCCCGGTCTCGGTCAGCGTGAAGGTGCGGCTGCCATCGACTTCGGTGGAGTGCACCAGGCCCTCGTCTTCGAGCATCTGCAGGTGCGGGTAGACCGAACCGGGGCTAGGACGCCACAGGCCGCCACTGGACTCCTCGAGCCGGCGCATGACCTCGTACCCGTTGCCGGGCTCGTCGCGCAGGGCAACGAGGATGGCCGTGCGGATGGCGCCACGGGGCATGCGTCGCCCCCCACCCCATCCGCCACGCCCGCCACCCCAGCGGCCTCCGCGTGGGCCTCGCATGCCGCGCCCTGCGAAGTGCTCGTGGAGATGCTCGTGGAGGTCTTCGTGGTCGTGGGCATGATCGTGGTCGTGTCCCCGCTCGTGTCCCCGCTCGTGTTCGTGTTGGTGTGCCATTTGAAACTCCTTGATCTGAGTTGGCCCCTGCCGGGCCAGACCTGTCGTGGTCTTATTTGTAATCTAATGATATATCGGAAAAGGTCGTGAGTGTCCACCATTTTCGGAGAAATCTGGGGAGGGCGGGAATTCGGTCGGGTGAATGGGGCCGGACCAGGCAGAACATGGTGGGTGTCCAGCCTCGTTGCGGTCCTCAGGGAGGACGGATCACGCCTTGGCCGTCGCCGCACCGATCCCGTGGTTCGCTCCCGTCACTGGGGCAACCCGGACGTCAGCCATGCCGACGAGGTCGCTCGCCGCTGTTCAGCGCACGCCGGAGAGGCGGTCGAGGGTTGCCTCGGCTTCGGCCACGAAGCGGCGGACCAGCTCGCCTGCCGGCACGAGCTCGGTGATGGCGCCTACCCCCTGGCCGGCCGGGTAGCACTCCTTGTCCACGTCGACTCCCTCGCTGAAGGAGTTCCCACCGAGGTGCATGGCACCGTTCCCGTAGGACACGGCGAGCTGCTCGGGGAACTTCTGCAACTCCTCGGGGTGGCGTTCGTAGTGTTCCGTGTACGCGTTGCGCACCACGCGCATGGTCTTGCCCGAATAGGCGCGGCTGACCGTGGTCTGGTCCTCCCGGCTCGCCAGCAGGCGGTCCTTGTACCCGAGAACGCTCCGCGCCTCAGGCGTGGCGATGAAGCGCGTGCCGACCCAGACGCCATCGGCACCGAGCGAGAGGGCGGCGGCGAGGCCCCGTCCATCGAAGATGCCTCCGGCCGCCACCACCGGCACGCGATCGCCCACGGCATCGACGATCTGAGGAACGAGGGGCATGGTCGCCACCTGGCCGGTATGGCCGCCGGCCTCGGTGCCCTGGGCCACGACAAGGTCGCACCCCGCCTGGACCGCGCGCACGGCATGGTCGACTTTGCCGCACATGTTGACGACGAGCACACCGGCGCGGTGGCACTGCTCGATCACCTCGGTCGGGACGCCCAGCGCCGCCACGAAGGCAGTGGCGCCGCCGTCGATGATGATCTGCACCTGTTCGGTCATGCTGCCCGGCATGGCGGTGAGCAGGTCGACGGCGAACGGCTTGTCGGTGGCCTGGCGCAGGGCCGAGATTTCGGCCTCCATGGTGGCGTTGCTCATGGTGCCGGCACCCAGACAGCCGAAACCACCGGCTTCCGAGACGGCGCTCGCCAGCTCGGCATACGACACGCCGCCCATGCCGGCCAGCATGACTGGGTGCTCGATCCCGAGCAGTTCGGTGAGGCGAGTTCGCATGGGTGCCTGACCCTCCTTCGTGTCGATCCTGCAGGTGTGACGCCGGCATCGCCGCGGGGACCGTAGCGCGGGCGGCGCCGGCCGCTATGACGGCTCTGGCGGTGGCGGCCGGTCGGCTGCCCTTGGTTGCATTTTGAGCAGCACGTTCCTACTCTGATTCGATCGTGGCAGACGTCGGGGACTTGGGGGTGAGCGCCGTCGCAACACCCCCCTTGTCAGCCACGATCACCAAGCGCCGCCTCTGGTTCATCCTCGGCGCCCTGCTGCTGGGGATGCTCCTGGCGGCCCTCGACCAGACCATCGTTTCGACGGCGCTCCCGACCATCGTGGGCGACCTGCACGGAGGGTCGCACCTGGCCTGGGTGGTCACCGCCTACCTGCTGGCGTCGACGGTCTCGACCCCGCTGTGGGGGAAGTTGGGCGACCAGTACGGCCGCAAGACGTTCTTCCAAGCCTCCATCGTCATCTTCGTGATCGGGTCGGCGCTGGCCGGCTTCAGCCACACCATGACCGAGCTCATCGCCTTCCGGGCTGTCCAGGGACTCGGCGGCGGGGGATTGATGGTCGGCGCACAGACGATCATCGGTGACGTGGTGTCGCCCCGCGAGCGGGGTCGCTACATGGGATTGTTCGGTGCCATGTTCGCCGTCGCGACGGTGATCGGGCCGCTGATCGGCGGCCTCTGTGTGACCTATCTGTCATGGCGTTGGGTCTTCTACATCAACCTGCCGCTCGGGATCCTCGCGTTCTTCGTGACCGGGGCCGTGCTCCCGGGCCATCTGCGCAGGGTCGCGCACCGCATCGACTACGCGGGGTCCCTGCTGCTGGCCGCCTCGGCGACGTCCCTCATCATCTTCGCCAGCCTGGGTGGCATCTCGTGGGCGTGGGTTTCCGCACCCAGCATCCTCACCGCGGTGCTCGGGGTGGTGCTGGCGGTGGCGTTCCTCTTCGTCGAGCGCGTGGCCGCCGAGCCCGTGATCCCGCTCAAGCTGTTCGGGGAGAGGGTCTTCAACGCAGCCAGCGCCATAGGCTTCGTCATGGGGTTCGCCATGTTCGGGGCGCTCACCTTCCTGCCGCTCTACATGCAGATCGTCAAGGGCGTCAGCCCCACGGCGTCGGGGCTGCGCATTTTGCCGCTGATGGTCGGCATGCTCGGGGCCTCGGTGATCTCCGGCCGGCTGGTGACGCGCTGGGGCCGGTACAAGATCTTCCCGATTGTCGGGACCGCGTTGATGACTGTCGGCGCCTATCTCCTGTCGCTCATCGATGCGTCGACGAACGGCTGGGTCCTGGCCGGCTACATGTTGGTCTTCGGCGTCGGCATGGGCCTGATCATGCAGGTCCTCGTGGTGGCGGTGCAGAACGCCGTCTCTTACCAGGATCTCGGCGTGGCGACCAGCAGCGCCACGTTCTTCCGCATGATCGGCGGCTCGTTCGGCACCGCGGTGTTCGGCGCCATCTACGCCATCGTCTTGAACCACACGATTGCGCCGACCCTGGCCAAGGTTCCGGCGTCGGTGCTGAAGAACTTCAACCCGCAGACGATCAATCCGTCCGTCCTTGGCGCGCTCAGGTCGACCGCCGCGGGCCTGCTCTTCTATACGAAGTACATCGACGCAGTGACCCACTCCATCAACGTCGTCTTCCTGGTGGCTGTGCCCATCTCCTTCGTGGCATTCCTCCTGACCTTCCTGCTGCCGGAGGTGGAGTTGCGCAAGACGGTCCAGACGGTCGACGTGGGCGAGGTCAACGGCATGCCCGACCACCGCACGTCGCTCGAAGAGATCGAGCTGGCGCTGACCCGGCTGTCCGACCGGGAGAACCGGGTCGAGCTCTACCAGACCCTGGCCCATCGGGCGGGTGTCGACCTGCCGCCCCGGGCGGTGTGGTTGCTCTACCGCCTGGCCGATCAGCCGGCGTGCACGGTCAACGAGGTGGCCAAGCGGTTAAAGGTGGGTGCCGACCTCATTCAGCCCGGGGTGGACGGGCTGCTCGCGGCCGGCATGATTGAGGAGCGTCGGCGCGGTGCCGACTGTGATCTCTCTCTGACCGCTGCCGGTACGGCCGCGCTCGAGAAGCTGACCGAGGCGCGGCGCGCAGGGCTGACAGAGCTCCTCGAAGGCTGGAACGCCGAGGAGCACCCCGAGATCATCGCCATGGTCAAGGATCTCGCCCACTCACTCCTGGCCGACGACGAGCGCCTGGTGGCCGACGCCATGCCGCACGTGGTGGCCGGCGTATCGGGCGGCGGCGGGGGCGCTTAGTCTTCGGCAGTGGCGCCCTCGAAGGGGAGCTGCAGTGCCTGGCGCAGCGCGGCAAGGGACTCCGGGGGCGCGCCTTCTGCATCGAGACCGATCAGTGCGGCACCGAGCACCGGTGGTGCACTGAGCCTGACGAGGGCGGCGCGGGGTGCGGCCGCACGGACTCCGGCGGCGACGCGGGCGTGGAAGGCGATGTCGGTCGTCTCGAAGATCCCACCGCCGAGGACCACCTCGACCGCCTCGTCCTGCAGGTCGAGCCGCACGACGGCTGCCCGCACGAACGCGGCGATCTCGTCGGCCAGCATGTCGGCCGCGGCGCGGGCGGGCGCATCGCCCTCTGCGGCGGCATCGAGGAGGACCCGGGCGAGCTCGAACAGGCGGTTGTAGGGGAGCGTGCCGGTGTAGATGCCAGTGAGCGCCGCTTCGGCGTCGGGGGTGCCGAGCGCCGCCGGCACCCGCTCGCGCAAGGTGGTTGCTGGGCCCCTCCCGTCGCCCGCACGCAAGGCGAGCCCGAGGGCGCGCAGGCCGAGCCAGGCGCCACCGGGCGCGAAGTCCCCGGACGAGTTCGGCGAGGGCGGGGAAGCGCACCGTCCGGCCGTCGGGCCCGACCGCGGCGCAGTTCATCCCCGTCCCGCAGACGACCCCGATGCCCCAGGGCGCCGTCGTGCCGGCCCGCGAGACCGCGAACGTGTCGTTGCGCAGGATGACCCGTCCGGTCAACCCCAACGCCTCTATCGCCGGCATGAGCTTCTCCTCGTCGACGGGGAGGTCGATGCCGGCCAGGCAGTAGACGCCGGTCGGGCAGAGTGGGAGCGGGGCCCCGTCGCGCTGCGCCGCGGCCTGGGCCGCGGTGACCGCCTCGGTCAGTGCGGCGACCGTCCCGTCGAGACCGACGAGTTGATGGTTGCTCGGGCCGACCCGGGCCCGGCCCAGGACGGCGCCATCCCGTGACACCAGGACGACATCGGTCTTGGTGCTCCCGCCGTCGAAGGCCAGTACGGCCGCTTCGGCGGTGGAGGGCTCGGACACGCACGGATGTTACGTTGCGCTGCGTGGGCACCAAGGTGGTCGTCGTCGGCGGCGGCAGCACCTACACCCCGGAGCTGGTGGACGGCCTCTGTGATCTTGAAGACCGCATGATCGTCGACGACCTCGTCCTGCTCGATCCGAGCGACCTCCGTCGCGAAGTGGTCGGGGGACTCTCCGAGCGCATTCTGCGGGCTCGGGGTTGGAGCGGGACGTTCGCCACCACGGCAGACCCGCACGCGGCGCTGGAGGGGGCTGACTTCGTCGTCGTCCAGCTGCGCATCGGAGGCCAGGCGGCGCGCCACGTCGACGAGACCCTGCCGGTCGGGTACGGGTGCCTGGGCCAGGAGACCACCGGCGCCGGGGGACTGGCCAAGGCGCTGCGCACCGTGCCGATCGTGCTCGAGCTGGCCGAGGAGATGGCGGTCCGTTCCAATCCCGGGGCATGGCTGGTGGACTTCACCAACCCGGTGGGGATCGTGACGCAGGCACTGCTCGACGAGGGTCACCACGCCGTGGGCCTGTGCAACGTCGCCATCTGGGCCCAGCGGCGCCTCGGCCACTATCTCGGAGTCGACCCCGATACGGTCGCCGTCGAGCACGTCGGCTTGAACCACCTGACCTGGATCAGGTCGGCCCGTGTCGGCGATCCCGACGGCGGGCCGGACCGGCTCGACGACCTCTTTGCGCGTTTCGGACCCGAGCTCGAGCTCGAGAGCGGCATCCCGATCGACGTCCTGCGTCTGCAGCACGCGCTGCCCTCGTACTACGTGCACTACTACTACCAGCACGACGCCGAGGTGGCTCAGCAGTCGGCGCCCGGCCACCGGTCCCGCGCCGACGTCGTGGCGGAGTTGGAGCAGAAGCTCCTCGAGGAGTACCGGGACCCGGCGCTCGTCTCGAAGCCGGCGGCACTTTCGTACCGCGGCGGCGCCTTCTACTCGCTGGCGGCCGTCCGCTTGATGGCGTCGCTGCACGCCGGGACCGGCGACATTCAGGTCGTCGACATGCGCAATGACGGTGCGATCCCTGGCTTGCCCGACGATGCCGTGGTCGAGACCACGGCGGTGGTCGACGCCACCGGCGCGCACCCTTTGCCGCAGCGGGAGCTCTCGCCCGAGATGCTCGGGCTCGTCCAACACGCCAAGGCCTACGAGCGGTTGGCCGTCAAGGCCGCCTGCTCGGGGAGCCGTGACGACGTCGTGCGTGCGCTCCTGGCCAATCCACTGGTCGGGCAGTACCCCTTGGCGGCCGCGTTGGCGGACGCGCTGCTCGGCGCCAACCGGGACCACCTGCCGCGCTTCTTCCCGACGTGAAGGGTCCGACCGACACGATGGTGGCGGCTAGTGTTTTGGTGCTCTTGAGCGGTGTGCCGGGAAGACTGGTCGGCGACAAATGACCCCTGTCCGATGACCTCTCTCATGATCGACTCCACCCCGACCGTGAGCGCGGACGCGTGAGCGACGCCGGCGAGACCGTCGCCCCGCAGCCGGCGCGGGTCGGCAAGGACCGCCGCCAGCTGCCGAGCTGGCGCTGGGAGGAGCTGCGCACGACGCTCTGGGTCATTCCGAGCATTTTGGTCGTCGTCGCGGTCCTGCTGTTCCTGGTGACGTTCGAAATCGACATCGCCGCGTATCACGACCCGAACTTGTTGCCGGCCTGGATTCGCACGGGGAGTGCTGACGCGGAGCGCCAGGTCCTCATCGCCATCGCCGCCGCGGTCATCACGGTCATCGGCGTGGTGTTCTCCATCACGATCCTTGCGCTGACGCTGGCGTCGCAGCAGTTCGGCCCGCGCATGATGCGGAACTTCGTCCGCGACATCGGGAACCAGGTGACGCTCGGCGTGTTCGTCGGGACCTTCGTCTATTCCGTCTTGGCCTTGGGTTCCATCAGCAGTGTGAGCAGTGGATTCGTCCCGTATCTGTCGACTTCGGTGGCAGAAGCACTCCTGCTGGTCGACCTCGGGGTCCTGATCTACTTCATCCACCACATCGCGAAGTCGATTCAGCTGCCCGAGGTCATCGCCGGCATCGCCGACGATCTCATGCAGTCGATCGACGCGGAGTTCCCCGACCGTGTCGGCGCGCCGGCGGAGCCCGGAGCCAGCCTCGAGACGGGAAAGTCGGTGGTCGAACTGCTCGCGCTCATTGAGCAGCGGGGGGCGACCGTGCCGTCACAGGTGAGCGGCTACATACAGTACGTCGGCTACTCGCAGTTGATCGGCATAGCCACGCGCACCGATTCAGTGATCCGTCTGGAGCACCGGCCGGGGCACTTCCTCGCGACCGGCCGGCCGCTGGCCATGGTCTGGCCGCGGGGCGCCGGGCCCGAGGTGGCGCAGGCGTTGGCCAAGGCGCACGTCACCGGACCGCACCGGACGCTCGTGCAGGATCCGGTGTTCGCCATCGACCAGCTCGTCGAGATCGCCATCCGGGCACTCTCCGCCGCCGTCAACGACACCTTCACCGCCCTCACCTGCATCGACTGGCTGTCGGCCGGGCTGGGCCGGGTATCGGGCCGGGTGCTCGACGAGGGCGTGTACCGCGACTCCCAGGGCACCGTGCGTCTCATCGAATTCGACCCGTCGTATGCCCGCATGGTCAACCGGGCCTTCGACAAGGTGCGCCAGTCGGCGCGCGGCATGCCCGCCGTGCTCATCCGGCTGATCGATTCGCTCGGTTCCATCATGCTCGACACCCGCTCCCCGGATCAGAGGGTCGTGCTCCGGCGCCAGGCGGACATGGTCCTGCGCCTGGCCGAGGAGACCGTCGCCGAGCCGAACGATCTGGAGGAGATCCGCTTCCGCTACAGCCGCATACCCGGCGAGGACGCGTTCAAGGAGCAGCCGCACACCTGGTCGAAGATCGAGCTGCCCTAGCAGATCGGCTCGTACGGGATCAGCCGCCGGCGTTGTCGGTGGGAGAGGTGGTGGTCGAGGCGGGCGGGGTCGTCGTCGTGGTCGTCGCACCGGAACCTGAGCCGGTGCCGCCCGTCGATCCGCCAGATGGGGGAGCGGTCGTCGTGGTCGTTGCGCCCGCGCCGGTGTTGCCGGTTCCCGCCGTGGTGGTCGTCGTTGTGGCCGGCGGGGTGGCCGGAGCGACGAAGGGCACCGTCTCGCCATGCATGGTGGTGAGGCTCGCAGCGGGCGTGGCCGACAGGTTGGTGCAGCTCCGGGCGGCGTTCCAACTCGAGACCGCCGCGGTGGCCGGCGGGCCCGACAGGGGCTGGGGCACGCCGTCGAGGATTGTGGCCGGGCGCCAGACGGCGCCAGTAATGTGGCGGCCCTCGGCGGTGACGATGAGCGTGCCGCTGTCGGTCTCGGGGACGGTGTCGTCGTAGAAGGCGAGGTTGCCGAGCCCGTAGTCGACGTAGGCCCCCCCGAGATACCCGCCGCCCAGCAGGACGTGCGTGCCCGAGCCGATCACGATGTCGGCGCCGGCCTTGACGAGCTGCTCCGCCAGCGGCTCCTGCTGCGGGTTGGGACACGCCTGCGTCTCGGTGCCCCAGTGCACGTAGACGATCACGGTGTCGGCGGTGCGTCGCACCTGCTGGACCTCGCGCACCAGCTGCGTCGGGTCGATCGCCGAGGCGACGCCGGGTTGGGTCGACGAAGCCGTCCACGTGGCCACGAGATTGTCGGCGATCACCTGCGTCGCCGTGATGATCGCCACCCGCTGGCCGTCGATGGTGACCCGGTAGGGGGCGAACGCCTGCGCCGCCGTGTTGCCGATGCCGAGGATGGGGTACTTCGCCTGGGAGGCGATCGTCAGGTTCTGGGACAGGCCTTGTGGGCCGCAGTCCACACCGTGGTCATTGGCCTCGGTCGCGACCGTGACGGTGGCGCTCTTGAGGGCCGTGATGGCCGATGCCGGCGCGTCGAAGATGTACGGCTTGTTCTGCGGCTCCGGACAGGTCCCGTCGGTCACCGCGGTCTCGAGGTTCACCAAGCGAAGCTGTGTTGCGCTGAAGAGCTGCGGGATGGTCGTGCCCAGTGCGGTGGCGGGGTCCTTGGCCAGGTTGGCGCCGACGGCTCCGGCGAAATGCACGTCTCCGCCGAAGCCCAAAGTGACGGTCTTGCCGTTGCCCTTCCAGTCCGGGTTGAGCGGCGAGTGTTTCGGGAAGTGCTCGGCGACAGCGACCGCCTGGTGCGTCGGCGGGGGCTTCGGCGGCGCACTCGATCCCCCCGCGAAGAAGGCGGCCCAGATCAGCAGCACCAGGACGAGGGCGCCTCCGACGGCGAATTGGCGGCGCCGGCGCATGACCTTTCGAGAGACCACGTCGGCACTATGGCACACACTCCGCCCCCAACCCCGGTGCGGACGGTTCCTGACCAGCGGATTCGCGCGGCTGGCGCGCTCGGGGAAAGCGCCAGGCACAGACGGCCGTCTTGGCCCGGACGGTGTCCTACGCGACCCCGAGGCGGTCCCAGTTGGACGCCAGGGAGGTCACAAGCCCTCGGCAGCCGGCGGCGATCATGTCGCGGCAGTCGTCGAACACGACGTCGTCGCTGTAGTACGGGTCGGGGACGTCGGCGGCGGCGCCCGCGGCAGGGTCGAAGGCCCGGAGCAGGGCCAGGCGGTCGGGGTCGGCGCCCAGGCTGCGCAGGGTCTGTTGGTGGCGGCGGTCGAGGGCCACGAGGAGATCCACGCGGTCGAGCTCGGCGGAGACGACCTGGTGGGCGACGTGCCGGTCGTCCGGGTACCCGGCGCGGGTCAGAGCCGACTGCGCCAGCGGATGCATCGGCTCGCCCTCGTGCCATGGCCCGGTGCCGGCGCTGCGCACGTCGAGGTGGTCGGCCAAGCTGGTGCCGTCGGCCATTGGGGTGGAGGTGGCCAACGCCCGGGTGATCACCTCGGCCATGGGGGAGCGGCAAATGTTCCCCGTGCAGACGAAGACGATGCTGTAGGGCTCTTCACCGACCAGTCCCGGCGGCACGATCGGGCCGCGCCGGTGGGGGTCGGCCGGCCGCTGTCGCCTCACCGGGCGGCGTACTCGTCGCGTAGGGACTTCTTGACGATCTTGCCGGTGCCCGCACGTGGCCAATCGGCCCGGAGCTCGAGCTGCTCGGGGATCTTCTGGGTCATCAGCCCCGCCTGACGGCAGAACGACACGACGTCGTCCAGCTCGAGACCGCCGGAACCCTCGGCGAGCTGGACGACGGCACACACCCGCTCGCCTCGTTCGGGATCGGGCAGCCCGATCACCGCCACCTCGATGACCTCGGGATGGGTGTAGAGCAGGTCCTCGATCTCCTTGGCGCTGATGTTCTCCCCCTTGCGCACGATCACGTCCTTCAGCCGCCCCGTCAGGGTGAGGTGCCCGTCCGGCCGCAGGCGGCCCAGGTCGCCCGTGCGGAAGTAGCCCTCGGCGTCGAAGGCGTCGGCATTCAAGGAGGGGTCGGTGTAGCCGTGGAAGACCATCGGCCCCTTCACCCGCACCTCGCCCTCCTCGTCGGCCGCGGCCACCCGGCCGTCCAGCGTGACGATGCGCACGTCCGCACCCTCCACCGGCTTGCCGTCGGTGTTGGCGAGCTGCTCGTCGGTGTCGTGTGGGGACCCGTTGGAGATCATCGGCACCTCGGTCATGCCGTACCCGTGCACCACGCCGCGGCCGCCGATTTCGTCGCGGACCTCGTAGTGGACCTCGGGCGGCTTGGCGGCGCCGCCGCCGGACATGAGCCGGAGGGTGGGCAGGATCGGGTCGCCGGGTGTCTTGCGTTGCTCGCCCAGGTACGCCACGTAGAACGCGGTGCTCCCGCCGACCATGGTGGCGCCGTGCTCGCGGAAGACGGGAAGGACGTCGGGAGCCGAGAAAGCCTCGACGAGGACGGCGGGAAACCCCATCGACAGCATCGTGACGAGATAGTCCGGCCCGGCGATGTGCGCGAAGGGGAAGGCGATGGAGCCGACGTCGTCGGGACCCATGTCGAGGGCGCGGGCGAGCCCCCAGCCCCCGGCAATCAGGGTCTGGTCGGTGTGCTGCACGCCCTTGGGGTCGGCTGTGGAGCCGGACGTGTAGTAGATCCAGCGGATCGGTGCAGCTGCCGCGGTCGTCCCTTCGGGCGGCGGCGGCAGCACGGCGGGGTCGCCGGTGGGGAGGCCGGCACCGATGTTGAGGATCGCCGGGCGCCGGTCGACGCCGGCCAACGCCCCTTCGGCGATGGCGGCGAAGTCGGTGCCACGCCAGGTGTCGGGAATCACGAACAGCTCGGCCCTGGTCTGGCGCAGCGCGAAGCCCACCTCCCGCTCGCGGTACAGGTGGATGATCGGGTTCTGGACGGCGCCGAGGCGAGAGAGGGCGATCGACAGGACCACGGTCTCGATCCGGGTGGGCAGCTGCCACGAGACGACGGACCCCGTCGTGATGCCCATCGCATGCAGACCGGCGGCCGCCCGCTCGACCCGGTCACGGAACTGGGCCGACGTCACCGTCTCGCCGTCCGCGGCGATGAGCAGAGGATGGTCGGGCGACACCTGCGCTCGGCGGTCGACCAGCTCCCACATGGTGCGGGCTCCGGTGAGTCTCTCCCTCGTGGTCATGACCCCTCCTTCCGGGACCACTCTCATAGCAGCTGGCGGAGGTGGGTCGGGCCGGCCCGGCGCGCCGCGGGGGTGCCGGCAGGGCAGAATGGCTGCGTGGCGAGACGCCCGGTGCATTCGGATGCCCATGAGGCGGAGACGGGTGGCGGTGGCGAGAAGGCGGTCGATCGCCGGCGCCAGGTCCGCCTGATCGCCATCGCCGTGGTGGTCATTCTGCTGGGGTGGTTCGCGGTCGCCAACACCCGGAAAGTGCAGATCGACTTCTGGGTCTTCCACCGCCAGGCGCCGCTGATCCTCGTCATCCTGATTTCCGGCCTGCTCGGGGCTCTGATCGCCGCCCTGATCATGCGGCGCAAGCCCAAGCCGCAGGAGTGAGGCCGGCCCCTGGGACGGTCCGGCGGCTCGGCGGGGCGGCCCCCAGAGAGGCTGCGCACGACCTGTGGCGGTCATTGCAAGTCCATGACCGCGTGCCCAACCCCGGGATCGGGTTCTAAGCTGGGCGGCGGTGGAAAGAGCCGTATGGGTAGGCACGAAGGGACCCGATCCCGTTGTCCGCGCAGCCAGAGCGTGCCAACATGGGTCGCGAGTGGATGTGGAGATCCCAGGGGGTAGGTGGTAGTGCCGCTTTCGGACCACGAACAGCGCATTCTGGCGGAGCTCGAGGAGTCACTGGTGAAACAGGACCCCGAGTTCGCCGAGCGCGTGCGCTCGGAGACCGTCTACCGGCACGCCGGCCGCTACTGCAAGTGGGCCGCGGTCACCTTCGTTCTCGGTGTGGTCATCCTGGTGGCGTTCTACAGCAAGTCGGTGCTTGCCGGCTTCGTCGGTGTCGTCATCATGTTCGCGTCCGCCGTCTGGTTCGAGCGCAACCTGCGCCGCATGGGACGGGCGGGGTGGCACGACCTGACGCGTTCGAAGGACGGCGAACCGAAGGCCGCCGGGGCGGCCAACGGGATCGAGAGCGCGGTCAGCGATGCGCGCGACTGGTTCCGCTCCCGCTTCCACCGGCGCGAGAGCTGAACACGGCGCGGGGCCGCTGCCGGTCCCGCTGATGCCGGTGACCGGCATGGCACTTCGCCGGTCCGTGCCGCGGCAACAATCCTCCTGTGGCTGATCTCGCCCTCGCCGTCGACATCGGCGGCACCAAGATGGCCGCCGGGCTCGTTGCCCTCGACGGCTCGCTGCTGGAACGGGCGATGCGACCGACCCCGACCTCTTCGGCCCCCGAAGACGTCGAGGCGCTGTGGGACGCCCTGGCCAGCCTGGTGGAGGGCGTCAGCGCATTGGTGGGACCGGGGGACAGGCTCGTGGTCTGCGGCACCGGCTGCGGGGGCCCGATGAGCCCCGGCGGCGACGAGGTCTCGCCCCTGAACATCGCGGGCTGGCGGTCCTTCCCCCTGCGGTCCCGGCTGGCCGCCCTGACCGGGCTGCCCACGTTCGTCGACAACGATGCCAAGGCACTGGCGCTCGGCGAAGGGTGGGTGGGCGCGGCGACAGGGTGCGACGACTACATCGCCATGGTGGTATCGACGGGGATCGGTGGCGGCATCGTGCTCGACGGCAGGCTGCTGAACGGGCGGCTCGGCAACGCGGGCCACATCGGCCACATCGTGGTCGTTCCCGACGGGCGCGCCTGTGTGTGCGGCAGCCGCGGCTGTCTGGAGGCGGAGGCCTCGGGGACGGCGTTGGCCACGTTGACCGGCCAGCCGGCGCGGCTGGCGTCGGCGGAATGGGTGGAGCGCACGGGCATGCTCGTCGGGCGCGCCATCGCGACGGTCGTGGACCTGCTCGACCTGTCCCTCGCCGTCGTCAGTGGATCGGTGGCGCTGGGGTTCGGCGAGCCCTTCTTCGCGGCAGCGCAGGCCGCCATGGATCAGCTCTGCCGGATTTCGTTCGCCCGGGGAGCGCGGGTGCTGCCCGGTGGCCTGGGGGACGACGGGCCGCTCATCGGTGCGGCGCGGGTCGGGCTCTGTGGTGCCGGGGTGGCGACGTGAGCGGAGCTGGCGTGGCGGGGCGCGGCCGGCGCTGGGGCCGGGACGCCCGGGTCGTGCTGCGGGCCGTCGGGCCGCACCCCGGACTCTGGTGGGCCTCCGCCGGGGCCATGCGCCGCATGGCCAGACGGGGCTGGTGGCACCGTGCACCTTTTCTCCCCCTGCCGGGGGACGCCTACTGGCGCTTCCGCCTCGTCACCGCCTACGGCGGGGACGGCAAGACAGCGCAGCTGACCTCCGGTGACGTCGTGGCCTACCTGCGCTGGTGTCAGAAGTCACGTCCCCGCCGCGGATAGCCTCTCGGGGGTATGGAGCGGGTGCTCCTCCTCAATGCGACCTATGAGCCGCTTGCCCTCGTCTCGGATCGCCGTGCCGTGGTCCTCATGCTGGCGGGCCGCGCCGAGGCCGTGGCTATCCGCGAGGACTGTTCGGTCTTCCACTCGGCCCGGCTCGCCATCGACGTGCCTTCCATCGTCCGGCTCTCGCACATGGTGCGCATCCCACGCTGGGCCCGCACCCCACCCGTGACCCGCCGCTCGGTGCTGCGGCGCGACGGCGGGCTGTGTGTCTACTGCTCCCAACCGGCCGACACCATCGACCACGTGATCCCGCGCAGTCGCGGCGGCACCCACGACTGGTCCAACGTGGTCGCCGCCTGCAAGCGCGACAACCTGGTCAAGGCCGACCAGCTCCTCTCTGAGCTGGGCTGGACGATGAGCGTGAAGCCGGCCCCGCCCGATGGGCACCTCTGGCGACTCCGTCACCTGTCGGATGTGGACCCGCTGTGGGAGCCGTATCTCGCGGCCGCATCCTGAGGCTTGCCCGCGTCCCCGTCCCACTTCGATGTCGAGCAGTTCCGCGGCGAGCGGCGGCGGTTGGCGCTCGTCCGTGAAGTGGCCGGGCCGACGCTCGTGCTCGGCAGCACCCAGCCGCCGGAGCTCATCGATGTGGTGGCCATGCGGGAGCGCGGGGTGGAGCTGGCCCGGCGGCGCGGCGGGGGAGGAGCGGTCTATCTCGCTCCGGGCGAGCAGCTGTGGTTCGACGTCTGGATCCCGAGGGACGACCCGCTGTGGGCTGTCGACGTGTCCGCCGCCGCCGAATGGGTCGGGGTGTGGTGGCGGGAGGCGCTGGCCGGCCTGGGACAGCACGGCTTCGACGTCCACCGCGGGCGCTCCGTGCCCGGGGATCTGGGCGACCTCGTGTGCTTCGCTGGCCGCGGGCCGGGCGAGGTGTTCCACGGCGCCCGCAAGGTCGTCGGGCTGTCACAGTGGCGGGCACGCGAGGGCGCGTTGTTCTCCTCCTGCGCGTACATGCGCTGGGATCCCGCGCCGCTGCTGGCGCTGATCGAGCTCGACGGGGAGGGTGAGCGGGACGGATTGACCAGTGAACTGGCACCTCTGGCGGCCGGCCTGGCCGACCTCGACCCGCCCGTGGCGGATCTGGGGACAGTGCGCGCGTTGTTGCTGGACCTCTTCCCCGAGTTCGGGGTGGCGGGTTCGCCGGCCCCTTAGCGCTCCGGCCCGGGGCCGCTCCTCGAGTCCCTTCCTCTTTCTTCTCCTCTTTTCTCCTCCTTCTCTTCTCTCCGTCCGCCGTGGCATCTGCGCCCGGCTGGTCCGCGCCCGCAGGGCGCCGTCATTTCGACGCCATTTGTAACGGTCGGGGCGCCGCGGGGGTTTCATTTGCGTTGCAGTGGGCCGAAGTGGTTGTGCGGTGGAGGAAAAGGGTTTAAAGTGGCGCGCAGTGGCGTGAGGGGGCGTCGGAGGACGCAAGCCGGGGAGCGACGTGGGAGATAAAGCTGGTGGCAGGCTTCGTAGGGAGATACGAGCACTCGCTCGACACGAAGGGCAGGGTGATCCTGCCCGCGAAGTTCCGCGTCCAGTTCGAGCGGGGCGGCTACCTCACCCAGAATTCCGAGGGCTGTCTGGCGCTGTGGACCCCCGGAGAGTTCGAGCGGCGGATGCAGGCCATGCAGGACAAGTCGGACGCCGGCCGTGCCGATCGGAACCGGGCCCGTATCTGGGCGTCGAACTCCGCCGAGGTCGAGATCGATCGGCAGGGACGTATGCCGATTCCCGCCCATCTGCGGACCTTCGCCCAACTCGAGGCCGAGGTGCTCGTGCACGGAGCCATCGACCGGGTGGAGCTGTGGAACCCGGCCGCGTGGGCCGAGCGGGTGCTGCCGGAGGAGAGCTGGCTGCTCGACGACGAGGACTAGCGACGACGACAAAGACACAGACAACAGAAAGGACACCCAGCAACACCCTGAAGACGACGACCCTGAGTACGACAAGGACTCGCAGGACGCACTGGACCATGTGCAGCTCCTCGACCGGCGCGCTGGAAGGCCACTCCACCCACCTCCACGTTGGTCGTTCGGATCTCCACCTCCCTCTCGACCCACCGGCCGGGGGGCTGCAGATGGCCCATGCGTTCGAACACATTCCCGTGCAGCGCGACGAAGTGGTCTCGCTCTTCGCATCCGTTCCCCCCGGGGTGGTCGTCGACGCCACCGTCGGAGGCGGGGGGCACGCCGCCGCGTTGCTCGAGGCGTACCCAGCCCTGCGCATCGTCGGGTTGGACCGCGATCCCGCCGCTCTGCAGGCGGCCCGTGACCGGCTGTCCCCCTACGGGGACAGGGTCACGCTCGTCGCCGCACCGTTCTCCACACTGGAGTCCGTTCTGTCCCAGCCCGGGTTCGGGCCCCTTGCGGGCGTGCTCCTCGATCTGGGCGTCAGCTCCCCTCAGCTCGACTGGTCAGAGCGCGGGTTCTCGTTCCGTCGGGACGGGCCCCTCGACATGCGGATGGACCCGACCAGGGGCCCCACGGCCGCCGACCTCGTCAACACCCTTCCGGTGGACGACCTGGCGGCGCTCTTCCGTGCGAACGGAGAGGGGAGGCTGTCCGGGCGCATCGCCCGGGCCGTCGTGCAAGCCCGGCCACTGACCTCTACGAGGCAGCTGGCCGAAGTCGTGGCGTCGGCTGTGCCGGCGCCGGCCCGCCGCAAGGGCCACCCGGCCCGGCGGGTCTTTCAGGCCCTGCGCATGGAGGTGAACGACGAGCTGGGTCAGCTGGCGGCGGCGTTGCCCGCCGCGCTGTCACACCTGGCCGTCGGTGGCGTGTGCGCGGTGATCAGCTACCACTCGGGCGAGGATCGGCTCACCAAGCAGGTCTTTGCCGACGCCGCGTCAGGTGGGTGCGTCTGCCCGCCCGGCCTGCCCTGCGTCTGCGGTGCCGTCGTGCGCCATCGTCTCGTCTTCCGCGGTGCCAAGAAACCGTCGGCCGCTGAGGTCGCAGCCAACCCGCGCTCCGAGAGCGCCCGGCTGCGCGCCATCGTGCGGACGGAGGCGGACTGATGGCGCCTCCACCCGCGGCGACGGCAACGGCGACCCGTCGGCACGCCGTCGCGACATCCCGGGCCGCGCCCCGCCGGGCGGGACCTGGCACCGAAACTCCTTCGACCCGGCGCGCTCCGCTCCGGATCGTCCCGACTCGCACCCGGCGCGGCATTCGAGGGGGCCGCACCGCTGCGAGTCGGGGAAGGCTTCTCACCGTCGTCTCCGTGGGCATGGTGGTGGCTGCGTTGCTGGCCGTCGTCGTCGGCCAGGCGCTCCTGGCCAACGGCCAGGTGAAGTTGGCCGCACTGCAGCGGCAGCTCACCACGGAGCAGAGCGCACACCGCCAGGCGGAACTGAGCGACGCCAAGCTCGAGACGCCGGCGCGGATCGTGGCCGACGCCACGAGTCAGCTGCACATGGTCGCAGCGGGTGCGAGCGTCATCGAGCTGCCCTATGTCTCCCTGTCCGTGCCCCTCCCCACCCCGAAGGTGACGCCCGCACCCGCACCACCCACGCCGACAACCTCCTCGCCGGGTGCGGGCGCGCCGGCGGGGGGTGGGACGACCGGGAACACCGGGACGGGCAGCACGAGCGCCACGTCCGCCACGACGACGCCCACTTCGACGCCGTGAGCAGCACGACCCGACATGAGCCTGGTCGCGCGCGCACCGGTTCAGGCCGCGCCAGCGGCTCGAACACCCGACAGGGCGGTGCCAGAACAGCGTCGGGGCGCAGTCCCGGACGGGCTGCGCCGTCACCCCGGCCGGTTCGCTCGCCTCGTCCCGCTCCACCGGGACGGCGGCAGCCCGCCGTCCCTCGCCGCCCGGCCGCCATTGCGGCGGCCCCGGCCACGCGGCCCCGGCCGCGCCCCCACCGCCCACCGGCCAAGGTCTCGCGGCTCCCCCTGGCCCGCCAACGCCGGGGTTGGGAGAGCGGGACCTTCACGCGCCGGGTGCGGCTCGTGCGCCTGGCCCTCCTGCTGGCCGTGTTGCTGTTGGTGGCCAGGCTGATCGACGTCCAGGTGCTGCACTCCGATACGTACCAGGCCGCGGCGCGCGGGGAGTCGGCCATACAGGTCTCGCTGCCCCCGCTGCGCGGCGGTATCTACGACCGCGATGGCGCGCCCCTGGCGCTGTCTGTCCCCACCGATGACGTGGTGGCCGACGACTTCCAGATCGCGCATCCCGTGCAGACGGCCGTCGCGCTCTCGCACATCATCGATGTGCCAGTCGCCACGCTCGCGGCCGAGATGCACCGCAAGTCGGGCTACGTGGTGCTGGCCCGCCAGCTCTCCCAGTCGACCGGACAGACGATTTCGGCGGATGCCTTCCCCGGCATCTCGCTGCTCGCCGACTCCAAGCGGGAGGTGCCCAACGGCAACCTGGCGGCGCCCGTCGTCGGATTCACCAACGCTGCAGGCAAGGGTGCGGCCGGGTTGGAGTACGAGTACAACACCCTGGAGGCCGGCGCCAACGGCAAGGAGACGATCATGGAGTCGCCCGCCGGCGTGGCCCTGCCCCAGTCGCCGGTGACCAACCAGGTCGCCTCGAGCCCCGGGACCGGTCTGGAGCTGACCCTCGACTCCCAGCTGCAGTACGAGTCCGAGCAGGCACTGGCGAGTGCGATCGAGACCTCGAACTCCACCAGCGGCACCGCGGTCGTCATGGACGTGAAGACCGGTCAGATCCTCTCCATGGCCAATCTCGTCGCCACCCACCCGGCCCCGCTCGGCGCGACGCCGGCCACCGCGCCCCCGGACCCCGGCGGCGTCGTCCCGATCGGGCCGAACGACGCCGTCGACGAAGCGCAGAGCAACCTGGCGGTGACGCAGCTCTACGAGCCGGGCTCGGTCTTCAAGCTGGTGACGTTCTCTGCTGCGCTGCAGGACGGCCTCATCAATCCCAACTCCGTCTTCACCGTGCCCGACCAGATCAGCCTGGACGGCTCGACCTTCCACGACGCCGAGCCCCACCCCACCGAGCAGCTGACTGCCACGCAGATCCTGGCTCAGTCGTCGAACATCGGCACGTCGGAGATCGCGCAGGGAGTGGGGGAGCAGCGGCTGCTCAACCAGGTGAAGACGCTCGGCTTCGGGCAGGCCACCGGCATGGACTTCCCTGGCGAATCGCCCGGCCTTCTGGCCACCGCCGCGCAGTGGGAGCCGACGGACTACGTCTCCCTCCCCATTGGCCAGGTCGACGCCGTCAGCGCCCTGCAGGTGCTCGATGCGTACAACGCCGTGGCGAACGGCGGCACCTACGTGGCGCCGAAGCTCGTACAGGCCACCGTCAGCCCCTTGGGCGCGCTGACCGACACCGCCCCGTCGGCCAACCACCCGGTCTTCACGCCCTCCGTCGACGCCGAGCTCTCCGCCATGCTTGAGCAGGTGGTCAACGAGGGCACGGGCACCAGCGCGGCCGTGCCGGGGTACACGGTGGCCGGCAAGACCGGCACCGCGCAGATCCCCACGGCGGGCCATGACTCCTACGTCCCCGGCGCCTACATGGCGTCCTTCGTCGGGTTCGCCCCGGCCGCGAATCCCACCCTCTCCATGATCGTGGTCCTCGACCGGCCCACGCCGATCTTCGGTGGCACCGTGGCGGCGCCGGTGTTCTCGCAGATCATGAGCTACGCGCTCCACCGCTACGACATCCCCACCACCCCCGGCGCGCAGACGCCCGCCAGCACCCCGGGCGCAACGCGGCCGTCGACGACGGACCAGGCCCAGGACATCACGTGATCCTGGCTGTCACGCCAGTTGCAGCTGTCTCGCAGGGGTGTCCGCGGCATGTAACGCTGTCGGTTCGACCATGCCACGTGTGCCCATGAACCTCCTCTTCGACGACATAGAGGTGATCGAGTCCGTCGGCGACCTCTCGGCGGTCGAGGTCGGCGGCATCTCGCACGACAGCCGCCGGGTCGTCCCGGGCGACCTGTTCTGCTGCGTGCCCGGCCGCGTCAGCGACGGGCACGTGCACGCCGCCGAGGCGGTGGACCGCGGGGCGATCGGCCTTCTGTGCGAGCACTTCATCCCCGAGCTGATCGACCACGACGTGGTGCAGACGCGTATTGCGCCGGGGACCATGCGCCCGGTCATGGCGCGGCTGGCGGCCGCCTTCTACGGCCACCCCGCTCGCGACCTGTCGATGATCGGCGTGACGGGCACCAACGGCAAGACGACCGTGACCCAGCTGCTGGGCGACCTCCTCAGCGCGGCCGGTCATCCCACCAACGTCATGGGGACGCTGTCGGGGACGCGCACGACGCCCGAGGCGACCGAGGTGCAGCGGGTGCTGGCCGGAGTGCGCGACCGCCAGAAGTCGGACGGTCATCGGCACGCTGTGGCGATGGAGGTGTCGAGCCATGCCTTGGTGCAGTCACGCGTCGAGGGCATCCACTTCGACGTGGCCGTCTTCACCAACCTCAGCCACGACCATCTCGACTATCACGGGACGATGGAGGTCTACTTCGAGGCGAAGGCGATGCTCTTCACCCCGAGCCACGCGTTGCGCGGTGTCGTCCAGGCCGACGATCCCTGGGGGCAGCGTCTCTTGGAGCAGGCCCGCATCCCCACGGTCGCCGTGCACCATGCCGACGCCTCCGACATGGTGCTCCGCCCCGGACGTTCGGCGTTCACCTGGCGCGGGCAGCGGATCACCACGCCGCTGACCGGCGCCATCAACGTCGACAACGCCCTGTTGGCGGCCGAGGCCGCGCTGGCGCTCGAGGACCTGAACCTCGGGCCCGAGGAGATCGCCCGGGCCATGGCCCACGTGAACCCCGTGCCGGGGCGGCTGCAGGTCATTGCCGCGCCGGGAGACCGGGAGGCCACAGAGGGCCCATCTTTCACGGTGCTGGTCGACTACGCGCACACCCCGGCCGGGCTGGAGGTCGTGCTGGGCGAGGCCCGGGCCCTGGCGCCGGCAGGCCGAGTGCTGTGCGTCTTCGGCTGCGGCGGCAACCGTGACCGGGACAAGCGCCCCCTCATGGGTGCGGTGGCGGCGCAGTGCAGCGACGTGGCCTTCGTCACCTCGGACAACCCGCGCGACGAGGAACCCCTGGCCATCATCGGGGAAGTCGTGGCGGGCGTCCCCGAGGGCCGGTCCAACCCGCACCTCGTGGTCGAGCCCGATCGGGGCGTGGCCATCCGCCTGGCGCTCGACGCGGCCCAGCGGGGTGACGTGGTCGTTATCGCCGGCAAGGGGCACGAGACCTTCCAGGAGGTCGGCGGGCAGCGGCTTCCCTTCGACGACGCCGTCGAGGCGCGCCGGGCCCTCTCGGCCCGCTTCGGATCGGACCCGCGCACGTGGACGGCAACGGCACTTTCGTCGGCTTCGTCGTCGGCACCGGCCGCGGTCGCTGGGCAGTCCCCTTCGGAGGCCTGACGCCACGTGCTCGGGCTGCTGGTCTCGGGAGGCGTCGCGCTGTGGATCGCCATCCTCTCCACCCCCTTCCTGATCCGTTACTTCCGCTCCCGCGAGCTCGGTCAGCACATCAGGGAGGACGGGCCCGCCTCCCACTCGGCCAAGGCCGGGACGCCGACGATGGGCGGTATCGCCATCGTCGGCGCCACCGTGTTCGGGTACGCCATCGGGCACATCGGCACCGAGATCCGGTTCTCGCGCACCGGCTACCTCGCCGTCGGCGCCGTGGTGGCATTCGGCCTCATCGGCTACCTCGACGACTACATCAAGGTCCACCACAAGCGCAGCCTCGGGCTGAACAAGCGCGCGAAGTCGGCGGCGCAGATCGTCTGCGCGCTCGCCTTCGCCGAATTGGCAGTGCACTGGGCGCACACGTCGACGGCGCTCTCGTTCACGCGGGCGGACGCCATCGGCGTCAACCTGGGTCAGTACGTCTGGGTGATCTTCGCCGTGGTTGTCATGGTGGGCGCGTCCAACGCGGTGAACATCACCGACGGGGTCGACGGGTTGGCCGCCGGCTCCGGCACGTTCTGCTTCGCCGTGCTGGCGATCATGGGCTACTGGATCTTCCGGCACTACTCCATCTATCACGTGCTCCCCGCGTCGGCCGTCGACCTGGCGTTGGTGGCGGTCGCGCTGGCCGGCGCCTGCATCGGCTTCCTGTGGTGGAACGCGGCGCCCGCCAAGATCATCATGGGCGACACCGGGTCGCTGGCCATCGGTGCCGGCCTGGCCGCGATATGCCTCCTCCTCAACCTCGATCTCCTACTCCTCGTCATCGGTGGGCTCTTCGTCATGGAGACGCTCTCGGTGATCCTGCAGGTCATCAGTTTCCGCATGTTCCACCGGCGGATCTTCCGCATGGCCCCCATCCACCACCACTTCGAGCTCGGGGGCTGGCCGGAGACCACGGTCATCGTCCGCTTCTGGATCCTCGGCGGGCTCTTCTGCGCGCTGGGGCTCGGCATCTTCTACGGCGACTTCCTCACGGTGGCGAAGTTCACGTGACCGGCCCGCATATGGGCGCGCCCGTCACGAGAGAGACTGCCGGCGCGGTCCGCCACTTCATCCGCGCCGTGGGGAAGACTGCAGGCATGCATCGGGTGTCGGGCCGGGCAGAGCGTCGCGCACGCGCCCACAGGGGGTGGGCGCGATGACCGCGACGTCGACGCGCAGCGCGGATCGGGGACAGCGGCACATGTCGCCCGGGCAGCGCCGGACCACCAGGACGGCGACCGCCCCGCCGCGCTCGTCGGCACACCGCACAGCCGCCCGCACGGCCGACGTCGGCATCCGCATCGGCAGCCGCCGGCTCTCCGTCTCGACGCTGCTGCTCCTCGATGTGGTCCTCCTCTGCCTCATCGGGCTCGTCATGGTCGGCTCGGCGTCGTCGGTCATCTCCATCGCCACCTACGGCTCGCCCTGGGCCATCCTCGTCCGGGAGGCCATGTGGATGGCGATCGGCGCCGTCATGCTCTGGCTGGCCGTCCGCATCGACTACCGCAAGCTGCGGCGGTTCAGCCCCCTCATCTTGCTCGTGACGTTTGGGCTCCTCTTCGTGGTGCTGGTCCCCGGCCTCGGCGTCCACGCCATGGGCTCCAGCCGCTGGGTTGGCTTCGGGCAGTTCCGGCTGCAGCCGTCCGAGTTGATGAAGCTGGCCCTCACCCTCTTCGCCGCCGACTTCATCACCCGCCGCCTCGACGAGGATGCCGCCGACCGCCGCATCATCGGCCCGCTGCTGATCGTGACCGGCTTCGCCTGCGTGCTCATCCTGGCCCAGCCCGACATGGGCACGGCCATGGTCCTCGGTTTCATCGCGCTGGCCCTCCTGTTCGTCTCGGGCGTCCGCCTGGGGCCGGTCATGAAGGTGCTGGCCGCCCTGGTCGCACTGGGCCTGATCGTGGCGGTGGCCTCGCCCTACCGCCGGGCCCGTCTGCTGTCGTTCATGGACCCCTCCGCCCACAGTTCGGGTTCGGGCTACCAGGTCATGCAGTCGCTCATCGGACTGGGATCGGGCCACGTCGTCGGCTCCGGCCTCGGCGGCGGCCAGGCCCAGTGGGGCTTCCTGCCCAACGCGCAGACAGACTTCATCTTCTCCGTGATCGGTGAGCAGCTCGGGATCATCGGCGCCGTCTTCGTGCTCGGGCTCCTCGTCGGCTTCATGTGGCTCGGCATCCGGGCGGCGGTGCAGTCGACGGACCGCTTCGGTGCGCTGGTCTGCCTCGGGATCGTCGCCTGGATAGGCGCCGAGACCCTCATCAACGTCGGAGCGGTGGTGGGCGTGCTCCCCGTCACCGGCATTCCGCTCCCGTTCATCTCCTTTGGTGGCTCGTCGCTGGTGATCACCATGGCGGCGGCCGGCATCCTGATCAATGTGGCGCGGCAAGGCGAGGCCGGGACCGCGTTGCGGGTCGCCGGGTCGGGCCGCCTGCCTGCCGGCGCGGCCCGAGGTCGGTGAGAGCCCGGCGCGGCACGGTGATCGCGGGCGGCGGGACGGGCGGTCATATCATCCCCTCGCTGCAGATAGCCCGCGCACTGGTTGACCGGGGTCATGCCGCGGCGTCGATCGAGCTCTACGGCTCACGCCGCGGGCAGGAGGCCACGACGTGGCCGAGGCTCGAATTCCCTTACACCCTGCTCCATGGTCGAGGCCTGCGCCGCAGCATGCGCCCGGCCGCCTGGTTGGCCAACGCGGGGGCGGTGGCCGGCCTGGCCTGGGCCTGCCTGCGCGCCCTGGGCTCGTTCGTGCACCGGCGGCCACGCGTGGTGGTGGTGGTCGGGGGGTACGCCAGCTTCCCTGCTGGGCTGGCGGCCCTCTGCACCAGGGTGCCGCTCGTCTGCATGACCACCGACTCGGTGCCGGGCGCCGTCAACGGCCTGCTCGGCCGTTACGCCGCGGCGAATGCCGTGGCCTTCGCCGGGACCGACCTGCCTCGGGCCCACGTCACCGGCACGCCGGTGTGGCCCACGCTCGCCACGCTGGAGCGGACATCTGAGGGCCGCGCCGCCAGCAGGGTTGCGCTGGGCCTGCCGCCCGAGCGCCGGACCGTGGCCTGCGCCGGCGGCTCCCTCGGCGCCCGCCGGGTCAATCGTGCCGCGGCGGACCTCGCGGCGTCATGGGTCGCCCACGCCGACCGCTCCGTGTACCACGTCACAGGACGACGGGACTATGAGGCGTTCGCAACCGCCCCTGTGGGGGACGGCGTGACGCCGGCCGGGGGGGACGGGCTGGGGCTCCGTTACCAGGTGGTGCCCTTCGAGGACGACATGCCCGACTTCTACAACGCCGCCGACGTCTGTGTCGTCCGGGCCGGGGCCATGACCGTGGCCGAGGTGTTGATGGCGGGTGTGGCGGCCATCCTGGTCCCGCTCCCCGGGGCCCCGCGCGACCACCAGACCCGAAACGCCGAGGCTCTGGTCGCCATGGGCGCCGCGGTGCATGTCCCTGACGACGAATGCGACGGGCGGCGGCTCGCCCTCGAGCTCGATGCGCTTCTCGACGACCCCGCGCGTCTCCGCTCCATGCGCGACGCGGCGCGGAGCAACGGCCGCCCCGACGCGGCGGCCCGCGTGGCCGAGTTGGTGGACGTCCATGCCCGCTGACGCCGTCCCGGCCCTCGACCTCGGCGCGCCGCAGCGCATCCACATCGTCGGCATCGGCGGGGCCGGCATGAGCGCCATCGCGCTCGTGCTGCGCGCCATGGGTCACCACGTCTCGGGCTCGGATCTGAAGGACTCGCCGGTGGCCGAGCGGTTGCGTTCCCACGGCATCGCGGTCGCGGTCGGGCACAGCCCGGAGAACGTGGCGGGCGCCGATGCGGTGACCTACTCGCCGGCCGTCCAGCCGGAGAACGCCGAGCTTTCCGAGGCACGCGCCCGGGGCATCCGCGTGGTGCCCCGCTCCGAAATGCTGGCCGCCATCTGCGCCACCCGCCGCTGCCTGGCCGTCTCGGGCACCCACGGGAAGACGACGACAGCATCCATGTTGTCGCTCATCCTCGTGGAGGCGGGCCTGCGGCCGTCCTTCGTCATCGGCGCCGACGTCAACGAGATCGGGACCAACGCCGTGTGGGACACGGGGGAGTGGCTCGTCGTCGAGGCGGACGAGAGCTACGGCACCTTCCAGGCGATCGCGCCGGACCTGGCCGTGCTCACGAACGTCGACCCGGACCACCTCGATTTCTACGGGACGTTCGACGTGCTGCGCGCCGCCTTCGCCGACTTCGTGGCGGGCGCACGGGAAGGCGCGGTCGTGTGTGCCGACGATCCTGAGGCGGCGGCGATCGGCCGCGAGCACGGTGCCACCACCGTCGGGGTCGACCCCGACGCGACCTATGTGATGGAGCACCTCGACCTGCAGCGCAGCTCGGTGTCGTTCACCGTGCGCGGGCCCGACGGGGAGATGGGTCCCGTAGCCATCGGCGTGCCGGGCCTGCACAACGCTAGGAACGGGGCGATCGCTGTCGTGGCGGCGCTCCGGGCGGGGGCGCCCTTCGCGGCGGCGCAGGCCGCGTTGGCCCGTTTCGCCGGGGTGACCCGGCGTTTCGAATTCCGGGGTGAGGCCGCCGGGGTGACCTTCGTGGACGACTACGCCCACCTCCCGGCGGAAGTGCGCGCCGCCCTGGCCACAGCCCGGACCGGCGGGTGGGCCCGCGTCGTGGCCGTGTTCCAGCCGCACCGCTTCTCGCGCACCGCCGCCCTGGCGTCCGAGTTCGGGACCGCCTTCGCCGACGCCGACGTGCTGGTCGTGACCGACATCTACAGCGCCGGGGAGCGACCCGTTCCCGGCGTGTCGGGCCGCCTGGTGGCCGACGCCGTGCGGGACCAGGACCCGCGGCTGCCGCTTACCTATGCGGCCGGCTGGGAGGAGCTGCGGCAGGCGGTCGCGGCCGAGCTGCGTCCCGGCGATCTCTGCCTGACGCTTGGTGCGGGCGACCTGACTACGCTGCCCGACCAGCTGCTCGAGTCGCCCCAGTGGTGACGGCGGACGGCGGACTGCGCGCCCTGGCCGGAGCACTGGGCGAACGGGCCACGCTGGACGTACCGCTGGGGCCGCTGACCACCTACGGCGTGGGTGGCACGGCCGCGCTCTATGTCGAGGTGGAGGGACCCGGGGACCTCGCGGCGGTGCGGGAGGCGTGGGCGCGGCGCAGCGCGGCAGTGGCCCCGGATCCGGCCCCTCCCGTCGTCGTCCTCGGGCGCGGCTCCAACCTGCTGGTGGCCGACGAGGGGTTCGACGGCGCCGTGTTGCATCTCGGTGCGGGGTTCGCCGGCATCGACCTGCCGGCGCCGCTGCGGCTCCCACCGCCGGCCGAGGATGCGGCGCCGGGCCGTGGAACCCACGTCGTGCGGAGTGGGGCGGCCGTCGCGCTGCCGGTGCTGGCCCGCCGCGTGGCCGATGCCGGCTGGAGCGGGCTGTCCTGGGCCGTGGGCGTGCCTGGTTCGGTCGGCGGCGCCGTGCGCATGAACGCCGGCGGCCACGGCTCGGACATGGCGTCGTGCCTTGTCCGCTACAGCTGGGTCGACCTCTGCGGCGAGGCCGGGGGCACCGACGACGTCACGGGTCTCGCCTACGGGTATCGCTCCTCTTCTGTCGCCGCGTCCCACGTGGTGGTGGCGGCGGAGCTAGCTGTGCGGCCGGGATCGGTCGAGGAGGAGCAGGCGACGGTGCGTGCCATCGTCAAGTGGCGCCGGGAGCACCAGCCGGGCGGCGCCAACGCCGGATCGGTCTTCGCGAACCCCGAGGGCGACTCGGCCGGAAGGCTCATTGAGGCGGCCGGGCTGAAGGGCCTGCGGGTGGGTACGGCGCACGTCTCCGAGAAGCACGCCAACTTCATTCAGGCGGACAAGGGCGGCCGCGCCGACGACGTGCGCGCCCTCATGACGCACGTGCGCGCCGTCGTGGCAGAGCAGAGCGGGGTGGTGTTGCGGGCCGAGGTCCGCCTCCTCGGCTTCGCCAGCGGGGAAAATGGCACGGTGGACGGGAACGGCGGCACGGCGCGCGCTCAACGGGACGAGGCTTCGCCGTGACGCGTGACGGGACGGCGGCGGGGAAGGGCGCGTCGGGCGGCAAGGGCCGAGTGCGCCGCATGGATCCGCGCATCAGGGCCCGGCGCACGGCGGTCATCAAAGGGCAGGGCCGGCGCCGCCTGGTCATTGCCGGCGGTGCACTCGGCGTGGCCTCCTTGGTCGTGGGCGGCTGGTTCCTCGTCCACACGCCCCTCTTCTCCGCCCGTTCGTTGACCGTGACGGGCAACGTGCACGAGACCGCGTCCGCAGTGGTGGCCCAGGCGGGGCTGGCCGGTCACCCACCTCTCCTCGACGTCAACGCCGGCGCCGCGGCGGCTCGCCTCGAAGAGCTGCCATGGGTGCGCACCGCCGCGGTGCACGTGTCGTGGCCCGACGGCGTGCACATCGCCATCACCGAGGAGACGGAGCGGTTCACCGTCGAAACGCCGGCGGGCAAGTGGGAGTCGCTCGGCAGCGACGGCCGGGTGCTGGGAGAGTCGGCCACCCGCCCGCCCGGTCTGTTGCTCCTGGCCGTGCCGGAGCCGCCCGGGCAACCCGGCACGGTGCTCTCCACCAAGGACGCACCCGGGATCCGGGTCGCCTCCACGCTGCCGGCCTCTTTCGTGGGGCAGGTGACCGCGGTGACGGTCGAGCCCGCCGGTTGGGTCCAGTTGGCCCTGACCACGCCCGTCGTGGTCGACATCGGCACCACGACCGAGCTCACCGCCAAGTACGAGGACGTTTCTTCGATTCTGGCCGGGGCCACCCTCCACAATGGGGATGTCATCGACGTCAGCGTCCCCGATTCGCCGACCGTGACCGCAGGGTGACCTAGGATGCTTGACCAGCCTGAACACCCACCCGTATGGTGGGTGTACGTCCCCGCATCGTGAACATCAACCTTCCCCAGAGGTTCAGGGATGGGTCGCTGGTCGCAGTCCGCGGGCGGCGTCTGGCGGAAACCACCGGCGAGTGACCGGTCGGCGATCGACCCGAGGACGAGGGAGTTCATGACGACCGTGCCTTCCCAGGGCAACTACCTGGCAGTGATCAAGGTCGTCGGGGTCGGGGGCGGCGGCGTCAACGCAATAAACCGCATGATCGACTCGGGTCTTCGCAACGTCGAGTTCATCGCGGCCAACACCGACGCTCAGGCGCTGCTGATGAGCGACGCCGACCTGAAACTCGACATCGGGCGCCAGCTGACCCGGGGCCTGGGCGCCGGCAGCGACCCCGAGGTGGGGCGCCTGGCGGCCGAGGAGCACCGGGTGGAGATCGAGGAGGCGCTCCAGGGGGCCGACATGGTCTTCATCACAGCGGGCATGGGCGGCGGCACGGGGACGGGCGGTGCCCCGGTTGTGGCCGAGATCGCCAAGGGCCTCGGCGCGCTGACCATCGGTGTGGTGACCCGGCCCTTCACCTTCGAGGGCCGGCGCCGGGCGATGCAGGCGGAGAAGGGGATCCAGATCGTCAAGGAAAAGGTCGACACACTGATCGTCATCCCCAACGACCGGCTCCTGACCGTGTCGAACGACAAGACCAGCATGGTGAACGCGTTCAAGACGGTCGACGAGGTCCTCCTGCAGGGTGTGCGCGGCATCACCGACCTCATCACGGTGCCCGGCCTCATCAACACCGACTTCGCCGACGTGAAGATGGTCATGACGAACGCCGGCACGGCCATCATGGGCATCGGCTCCTCCATCGGCGAAGGGCGAGCCGCCAACGCGGCGCGGGCCGCCATCACGTCGCCGCTGCTCGAGGCTTCCATCGAGGGGGCCCGGGGCATGGTGTTGAACATCGCCGGAGGTTCTGACCTCGGCCTCTTCGAGGTGAACGAGGCGGCCGAGATCATCCACGGCGTGGCCCATCCCGACGCCAACATCATCTTCGGTGCCGTGATCGACGACAGCATGGGTGACGAGGTCCGCGTGACGGTGATCGCGGCGGGGTTCGAGCGCTGGGAGGAGGGCACCGGGTCCATGTCCAAGGCCGGTGACCTGGCCTCGACGATCTTCTCGACGCCCGAGCCGGTCGACATTTTCGCCGACGCCACCAGGTCGGACGAGCAGCTCGACCTGGGAGACGACGATTTCGACGTCCCCTCCTTCCTCCGCTAGCGACGACGTCGCGCGGAGGTTGCGTGCGGTCCGCCAACGCATCGAGCGTGCCGGCGGCGATCCATCCCGGGTGCGGGTGATCGGCGTCACCAAGGGATTCGGCCCCGAGGTGGTCCGGGCGGCACGGGAGGCGGGGCTGACGGACCTGGGTGAGAACTATGCGGCCGAGCTGACCGCGAAAGCGGCCGCGGCGGGTGACGACGCTGACGTGGTCTGGCACTTTCTCGGCGCGGTGCAACGGAACAAGGTGGCGGAGCTGGCCCCGCTGGTGGGGCTGTGGCAGAGCGTCGCCCGCGAGGCCGAGGGCGTGCGGATCGCCCGCTTCGCACCGGGGGCGCGCGTCCTGGTACAGGTCGAGACGACGGGACTGCCCGGACGCAACGGATGTCCCCCCGACGCGGCCGGGGAGCTCGTGGCCCGGCTGGACGACCTCGGACTCGAGGTGCAGGGGCTCATGACCGTCGCCGCGCCGGGTGGGGGCCTGGCGAAGGAGTCCTTCGAGACACTCGGGCGCCTGGCCGACCACCTGGGGCTGCTGGAAAGGTCGATGGGCATGAGCGACGACCTCGAGGCCGCCGTGGCCGCCGGATCGACGATGGTGCGCGTCGGGCGGGCCCTCTTCGGGGACCGCCCGCCGGCGACCGCAGCGTGAGGCGGAGGGTGACGGGCAACCTCCGCCTCAGGCCGAGGTCAGGCTGAGCAGGAGCGTGACCTCGGCGGAAGCCGGGTCCCGGGCCGGACGAACCTGCCTGGGTTGCCGAGCAGGCACTACGCTGTCCGAGGACAGGAGAAGGCATGTCACCCTCGTTCATGAAGAAGACCATGGTGTATCTCGGCCTGCTCGACGACGAGTACGACGAGTACGACGACTTGGAGGACCGCGCCCCACGCGGGTTCTCGGCCGCGACCAGGGTCGAGACCCGGCCCCCGGACCAGGACCAGGCCGAGGAGTTCAGCGGCGGCATGAGTAGGGTCCGCACCATCCCGCGTGAGTCGGCCCAGCCGAGCCAGCAGGCCAGGTCAGCACCCACCAACGTGGCGCCCCGACCCTCTGCTGTGCGGGCCGTACCGGTCGATCCGACCATGAACCCGACCGGGCCGGCGCCCGCTCCCGCGGGGCGGGTGCATGTCGTCGCTCCCTCACGGTTCGGCGATGCCAAGGAGATCGCCGACCGCCTGAAGGACAGCCGGCCGGTGATCGTCAACCTCCAAATGGCCGATCGCGATCTGCAGCGGCGGATGATCGACTTCTGCAGCGGGGTCACCTACGCCCTGAGCGGCGAGATGGAAAAGGTGGCGGACCAGGTCTTCCTTCTGGCACCGACCAACGTGAAGGTCTCCGACGAGGAACGGCAGCGATTGGTTGAGCGCGGCTTTGGCCGCGACTGAACGCACTACCCTCGGAGGTTGATGAGCATCTTTCATCTCCTTGCGTGGTTGATCGAGGCCTATATCTGGCTCGTCATGTTTCCCTACGCCATCCTGAGCTGGTTCCGGGTTCAGCCAGGGACCACGCTGGCCCGGGTCCAGTACTTCCTCTACCAGGCGACCGAGCCGGTGCTGCGTCCGGTACGCCGGATCATCAAGCCGATGGGTGGGCTCGACTTCTCGTTCCTCATCGTGATCCTGGTCGCGCAATTTGTCCTGATTCCCGTGCTCCTGCACTGATTCCGCCATACCCGAGGTGGCAAGGGGGGGAGGGTTACACTTGGGCCCCATGGACAATTCTCAGGCTCCCTCATCCATCCTCGACACGCTCCGCACGGTGGAATTCCGCCTCGGGCTGAAGGGCTACAACGTCGATGAGGTCGATGAGTACCTCGACAAGGCGGCCCAGGAGGCCGAGGGGCTCCAGGACCACGTCCGGCAGTTGAACGAGCGGCTGCGCCAGGCCAGCGAGCGCATCGCACAGCTCGAGCGGGAGAAGCGCGCCGCACCGGTGGCGGTGGACAGCGAAGAAGGAGTCGCCGCTGCGGCGGCTGCGGCGGCAGCGACTGCCGAGGCCAACGCCCTCTCCGACGAGACGCTGCAGCGCACGCTCCTCCTGGCACAGAAGTTCGTCGACCAGACCAAGCGGGAGAGCGAGGCGGAGGCCGCGACCGTGATCGCCCAGGCGGAGGAGACGGCGCGGGCCGCCATCGCCGCCGCTGAGGCGACGTCGGCACAGCTGCAGGCCGAGACCCACCAGAAGTTGCGCGAGGAGGTCACCCGACTGGAGGCCACACGGACCGAGCTGGCCACCGACGTCGAGAGCATGGCCCGCCACCTCGAGTCGGAGCGCAACCGCCTCCGCGGCGCCCTCTCGGAGATCCTTCGGTGGGTGGACGAGAACGTGCAGCCGGCGAACTCGCTCATGGGCGTGAAGCCGAAGGTGGCTCCGGCATCAGGGCCGCACGACCAGGACGCCCAGCAGAGGCTGTCCGAAGCTGAAGACGGTGCGCCCACGCTGAACCTGCAGAGCGCATCGGTCTCGGGAGCGCCCCGGTCACTCTGACCCGCTCCTGAGGGGCCGACTGGGCTTGTTGCCCCTGTCACTCGCTGTCCGGTATCGTCACCCGCTCCCCGGGCGAGGTCCTGTCCGGGGAATCCGGCCACCTGACGTGGTCCGAAGGAGGGAACGATGACCCCAGCGAGCAAAGGTGCCCAGGTCAAGCGGGCGCCCGCATCGCGATCGGCCGCCGCGGCAACCTCTCGGGCCGGGAACAAAAAGACCTCGGCCAGGGTTCATGCAACGGCGACAAAACGTCCCGCCCCCAAAAAGAAGGCAGCTCCTGTTGTGAAGAAGGCAGCCCCTGCGGCGAAGAAGGCCGCACCGTCCGTGAAGAAGTCGGCCGCCGCGTCGAAGAAGACCGCGACCGCCACGACCAAGAAGTCCGCCACGGCCAAGAAGTCGGCCCCACCGCCGAAGAAGGCGGCTGCCGTCGCCAAGAAGGCCGCGCCGGCCAAGAAGGCCAGCCCGGCTGCCGGCGCCGCCAAGAGGGTGGCTGACAGGCCGGCCGCCAAGAAGGCCGCGTCGAGCACCAAGGCCGCGTCGAGATCCAAGTCCGCCGTGGCCAACGGTTCCGTAGCGGCCGCTCCGGCCCGCACGACGTTCTCGCCGAAGCCCAAGCCACCGCCCCCCGTGCGACCCAAGACGGGCCCCTACGCCAAGGACACCAAGTTTCTCGACGAGGTGCGCGAGCTGCTGCTGGCCGATCGTGCCATCTATCAGGAACAGGCCACCTCGCTGCGTGCGGAGGCGGACTCGCTCGCACTCGAGCGAGAGCCCGGTGACGTCCAGTTCGACGAGGAGTCGGGCGAAGGCGGCACCGTCACGGTCGATCGCGAGCGCAACCTCGCGCTCTCGGGGCAGGCCCTGCTGGCGGTCGAGGAGATCGACGATGCGCTGCGACGCATCGACGACAAGACCTACGGGTACTGCGAACGCTGCTACCAGCCGATCCCCAAACCGCGCCTGCGGGCGCTTCCGTATGCCCGGCTCTGTGTGGCGTGCAAGAGCGGCGGGCTGTCGCGGCGCTAACCCGCTTCGGCGTACTGGCCTACGCCATCGCCATCATCGTGGTGGTGGCGGACCGGGTGACCACGACGCTCGCCGTGGACCATCTCCATGACGTGCGCCACGTCTGGGGACCTTTCGGCTTGGCGCTCACCTACAACTCAGGCTTCGCCTTCAGCCTCTTCAGCGGGCGGGCCTTCTTCGTGACGGTGATCCTGTGCATCGGCTTGGTGGTGGTTGTCTTCGTCGTCGGACAGGTCCGCACGCTGCCGCTGGCGGTGGGGTCCGGGCTCGTCCTCGGGGGTGCCATGGGGAACCTCAGCGAGCGGATCGTCGGCGGCCCCGCGGGACAGGTGCCCGACTTCGTCACACTTACCCACTGGCCGACCTTCAACGTGGCTGATGCCTCCGTGTCCATCGGCGTGATCGTCATCATCGTGGCCCTGCTCTTCGGCGGTCGGGCGCCGGCCGAGCCGAAGGTCGAGGGGGCAGCGTGAACGGGGACGACACCGGCCCGACGCCGCCGGCGGCACGCGCTGGGGAGACGATCTCGACAGAGGTGCCGGCCCTGCTGGGCGGCGTCCGGGTGGACCGCGGTGTGGCGATGGTGGCGGACGTCTCACGGGGCATGGCGGCACAGCTGATCGCCGAGGGCCGGGTCCGGGTGGACGGCGCTCCCGTCTCGGTGGGTCGGGAGGTGCTCCGTCAGGGGTCCACCCTCACCATCGTGCTCCCACCACCCCACGACGCCGGCGTGAGGCCGGAGCCCGGCGTGCGCTTCGAGGTCGTCTACGCCGATGACGAGGTGGTCGTGGTGGACAAGCCGGCGGGGCTGGTGGTGCACCCCGGTGCGGGCCATGTCGAGGGCACGCTCGTCGGAGGTCTCCTGTCCCAATTCCCCGACCTGGCCAACCTGGTGACGGCGGGAGTCTGCCCACCCGACCGGCCGGGGATCGTGCACCGTCTCGACAAGGGGACGTCCGGTCTCCTCGTGGTGGCCCGGACCGAGGAGGCGTACCGGCGCGCTGGTCGATCAGTTGGCCACCAGGACGATGGAGCGGCGCTACCTGGCGCTGGTGGCCGGCGCGGTGGCCGATGACCGGGGAGAGGTGGAGGCGCCCATCGGCCGCTCGACCCGCACGCCGACCAAGATGGCGGTCACGGCCTCAGGGAAACCGGCGCGTACCGCCTACACCGTCTTGGAGCGTCGGTCCGGCGAGCGGCCGACGACGCTTCTCGAGCTGGCGCTCCAGAGTGGGCGGACGCATCAGATCCGCGTGCACATGGCCGCCATCGGCCACCCCGTGGTAGGGGACGCCCGCTACGGGGTGGCCGACAAGCGCCTCGGATCGGGCCGCTTCTTCCTGCATGCCTTCAAGCTCGCGCTTCGTGCATCCGCGCATCGGTGCCCGCGTCGAATTCACGGTGCCGCTGCCCGAGGACCTGCAGGCCTACCTGGGGTAAGCAGGCAGCCCACAGGGCCCGGAGGGACGTTGGCCTCAGGCCGCCTGGTGGATGCTGACCACGTCAGCATCGAAGGAGAGCGCAGCCAACGCCTCCTCCTCGGCCCGGCGCACCCGGCGGACGCCCACGCCGAGTCGCTCCGCCGTCGACTGCAACGAGGCGGGGGAGTCACCGTCAAAACCGAACCGAAGTCTCAGCACGTCGCGCTGCAGGTCGGGCAGGCGCTCGACTGCCTCACGGACAGAGTCGTACACCATCGTCTCCTCGACGTCGGCCACGAAGTCCGAGTTGTCGGGTGCGACGAGCTCGCCCAGGGTGGTCGACGACTCGAGCGCTGCGGGCTGGTCGAGTGATGCGGTCACGCGGGCCACGTCCTCGAGCGACTCCCGCTCGTCTGCGGTCAGACCCGTTGCCTCGTCCAGTTCGGCCACTGTCGGGGCGCGGCCCAGGGTGCTGGCCAGCTCGGACTTGGTCAACTCCAGGCGCTGGATCTGCTCACCCACTTCGAGCGGGATGCGGATGGTGCGGCCGTGCTGCTGCACGGCGCGCTGCAGGGCCTGGCGGATCCACCACGTGGCATAGGTCGAGAATCGGAATCCCCGCTCCCAGTCGAACTTGTCGACGGCACGCATGAGGCCGAAGGTGCCCTCCTGGACCAGATCGGCCATGTCGACCCCTCGGTCCTGGTAGCGCCGGGCCCAGTGCACGACCAGCCGGAGGTTGGCGGCAACCATCTGCTTCCTCGCCGCATCGTCACCGGCCACGACCCGCTTCGCCAGCTCGACCTGCTGCTCGTGGTCGGGCATTGGGAACTGGTCGAGGTCTCGCAACATCAGTCCCAATGTGTCCGACGTGTTCACTGCGCTCTTCATCTTCGCTCCAGACGTTCTTTCTCTCACTCCCAGTCGTACGTACCCGAGCCGTTCCGGGATCAACCTGTTTGTATAACCAGGGTGGTCTCCGGATCATTCCACCGAGGTGTTCGGACCGGGTTTGCGTCGATTTCCCGTCCGTGCTGGTCTACGGCCCATGCCCGGCCGGATGGTCCTCCTTCGACACGGCGCGACCGAGTGGTCCGAGAACGGAAAACACACTGGCCGCACCGATATTCCCCTTCTCGCCGAGGGCTCTGAGCAGGCCAAAGCCGCCGGCGTGCTGGTCCGCCAGTTCGGCCCCGAGACGTTCGGTCAGGTACTGGTCAGCCCGCTGGTCAGGGCCGAGGAGACCTGCACCCTGGCCGGATTCACCGGGGAGACCGAACCCGACCTCATGGAGTGGGACTACGGCGCCTACGAAGGCCTGACCAGCGCGGAAATCCGAGCGCTGCGACCGGGCTGGACGCTCTGGGACGAGGGCGTGCCCGATGGCGAGCGAGCTGCCGACGTCGGTCGCCGGGCCGACCGGGTGATTCAGCGCGCCCGGGAACTCCAGACCGACACGCTCTGCGTGGCCCACGGGCACATCCTGCGAGTCCTGGCCGCCAGGTGGCTCGGGCTGCCGCCGGTGGCCGGCCGGCTGTTCCTGCTCCGAACCGGAGCGGTCTGCATGCTCGGCTGGGAGCTCGACTGGCCGGCGATCGAGGCCTGGAACCTGATGGGGTGAGGTGCGTGCCGGGTCAGACGACGGCGGCCACGCCACCCTGGGCCCGGGCGACCATGTCGGCCAGGCTGTACGACTGCAGGTGGGTGCGGATCGTCTCGCCCACGTCAGCCCAGACGGCCAATAGCACGCACTGGCCCTCGTGGTCGCAGGCGCCGTTCTCGTGCGGCTCTCCGAAGTCGCCGGCCGCGATGGGCCCGTCGACGGCGGAGACGATCTGGGCGAGTGAGATCTCTTCAGGTGGGCGGGCCAGGACGTAGCCGCCGCCCACGCCCCGCTTCGAGCGGACCAGACCAGCGCCCTTGAGGGCCAGGAGGATCTGCTCCAGGTAGGGCTGGGGCAGGGCCGTTCGGACCGCGATGTCCCGCACCGACGTGGGGTCTCGGCCCCGTGCAGGGCGAGCGAGAGCAGAGCCCGGCTGGCGTAGTCACCGCGAGTGGAAACCCTCACAAACACGATCCTACCGGCCCGTTCGTGGGTAGAGGGGTTGAGTGCGTCGTAGGGTGTGCCTCCGTGAGTGACGGCGCAGCGGCCCAGGCGACGACGTCGCTGCTCCCCCGGGGGACGGCCCAGCCCGCCGACCAGCCCGAGCCGGTCCTGCCCGACTGGGAGGGGGCAGGCCTCCACCGTGTCGTCCCCACCCTGCTCGGAGAGCTGGCCGACCCCGGCGGCGCCACCCTGCCCGGGTGGTTCCCCGAGCCGGTGGCGGGAGCCCGCCAGATCGTGCTGCTGGTGATCGACGGGCTCGGAGAGGAGCAGCTCCAGCAGCGGCGGGCCCTGGTTCCGGTGCTGACGAGCGGGGGAGGAGGACCCATCACCTCCGTGGCCCCGAGCACCACCGCATGCGCCCTGACGACCCTCGTGACGGGGAGAGTGCCGGCCGAGCACGGCGTGGTCGGCTACCGGGTCGCCCTCGACGGCGACGTCATGAACGTGCTCCAGTGGTCGCTGCGCGGTGTCGATGCACGGGTGTCGGTGCCGGCGTCGAAGTTCCAGCCATGCCAGTCGTTCCCCGGCGCCAAGGGTCGGGTTCCTGTCGTCACCCGGCAGGACTTCGGTCCGACCGGGTTCACCGCTGCGCACCTGGGCGATGTCGACCTGCACCGTTGGCACACACCGGCCGGGCTCGTCACCGCCGTCCGTGAGGTGACCGCGGCTGGTGCACCGTTCGTCTATGCGTACTACGAGGGCATCGACAAGGTGGCTCATGCCGAAGGGCTCGGCGCCTACTACGACGACGAGCTGCCGCGCGGTCGATCTACTCGTCGGCGACGTGTTGGAGGCGCTCCCCCCGGACTGTGTACTGGTCGTGACGGCAGACCACGGGCAGGTCGAGGTCGGTGACTCGGTCGAGCTCATCGGGCCCGAGATCATGCAGGCGGTGACGCTGATCAGCGGGGAAGGACGGTTCCGGTGGCTGCACGTCCGACCCGGGGCGGTGGCGGACGTGGCGGCAGCGGCGTCCGCCCTCCACGGTGAGGTCGCCTGGGTGAGGACGAAGGAGCAGATGATCGCAGACAACTGGTTGGGCGGAGTCCCCTCGCCCGAGGTGGCGGCCCGCTTGGGCGATGTCGCTTTGGTCCCGTTCACACCGACCGCCTTTCTCGACCCGGCCGACACCGGTGAGCTGCGCCTCAAGGCCAGGCATGGTTCCCTGACGCCGGCGGAGATGTCCATCCCCCTGTTGGGCTGGCGGGCCTCGTGACCGTGGTCCAGCCAGTGGCAACATGGGCTCGTCGCCACCGCGGGGACCAGGCGACGGGCGGCCCACGACGACCGCACAGAGATGGAAGGCACCATGGCTGACGTAAAGAACGACGACGTGACCGAGACCCCCGCACCCGACGACGGGACGGGAGCAGTCGTCTCGCCCGACGAAGTCCTGGCGGGAGTGAGCCGCGACGAAGAGGGCGAGGAGCGCAAGACCGAATCGGTGAATGAGCCGGCCAAGGTCCTGCGCATCGGCTCCATGGTCAAGACCCTGCTCGACGAGGTGCGGTCGGCACCGCTCGACGAGAAGAGCCGGGTGCGGCTGCGCGAGATCTACGAGCAGTCGATCCGCGACCTCTCCGAGGTGCTGTCGCCGGACCTTGTCGCCGAGCTCGAGCGCATGGCCCCACCGTTCGGGAACGACGCGCCGAGTGACGCCGAATTGCGGATCGCCCAGGCGCAGCTCGTTGGCTGGCTCGAGGGCCTGTTCCACGGGATCCAGGCAACGCTCATGTCGCAGCAGATGGCGGCCCGGGCCCAGCTCGAGGAGATGCGCCAACGCGGACTGCCCTCGGCCGGCGAAACGGGGCGGACCGGCGCCTACCTCTGAGTAGGCCCACCGCGGCGCCGCGACGGCCTCGAACCGGTCGTCCGCCGGCACCGCGGCAAGGGGTAGATTGCTAGGTCTGGGGCAAATCACACAGGTGTAAGTTTCACACGACGTGGCGAAAGGAGGGCCGGTGTCGGAGCGGTCGTTTACGCATCTGCACACCCACACCGAGTTCTCCATGCTGGACGGGGCGGCCCGAGTGGGGGACCTGGTCGCTGCTGCCGTGGCCGACGGCCAGCCGGCGCTGGGCATCACGGACCACGGGAACATGTACGGGGTCCTCGACTTCTACAAGGCGTGCCGTGACCAGGGCGTCGTCCCCATCATCGGCACCGAGTCCTACATGGCGGGCGAGTCGCGGCTGGAGCGGCCGGTGCGCCGGGGCCGCGTCGACGATACCGGTGGCGACGTCGAAGGGGGCCAGAAGCTCTACTACCACCTGACCCTGCTGGCCGAGACGGTCGAGGGCTACCGCAACCTCATGAAGCTGTCCTCGGCGGCGTACCTGGAGGGCTACTACTACAAGCCCCGAGTCGACTGGGAACTGCTCGAGCGCCACCACGACGGGCTGATCGCAACCACGGGGTGCCTCGGCGGCGTGGTGCTCCAGTCGCTTCTGGCGGGTGATGTCGAAGGGGCCGAGCGCAAGGCCGCCCGGCTGCAGGACATCTTCGGCCGGGACAACCTCTTCGTCGAGCTGCAGGACCACGGCATCGCCGACCAGCACCGGACGAATCCACTGCTCATCGACATCGCCCGCCGCATCGACGCGCCCCTCCTGGCCACCAACGACAGCCACTACACCCACCGTGAGGACGCGGTCGCCCACGATGCCCTCTTGTGCGTGCAGACGGGCGCCCTCATCTCCGACACCAACCGCTTCAAATTCGAGGGCACCGAGCACTACCTGAAGACGGCCGCCGAAATGCGCCATCTCTTCCGCGACGTCCCCGAGGCGTGCGACAACACGCTGCTCATCGCCGAGCGGGCCGACGTGCAGATCGAACTCGGGAAGCCGAGCCTCCCGGAATTCCCGGTGCCGGACAGCTTCGGCGGCGAGACCTACGAGGAACGGGCGCTGGCCTATCTGCGCGACCTGACCTTCCAAGGCGCGCGGGAACGCTACGGCGTGTCGCTGCCGCCCGAGGTGGTGGAGCGGCTCGACTACGAGCTGGGCGTCATCGGGAACATGGGCTTCGCCGCCTATTTCCTCGTCGTGTGGGACCTGATCCGCTTCGCCCGCGAGTCGAACATCCGCGTCGGCCCGGGCCGCGGCTCAGCGGCCGGATGCTGCGTGGCGTACTGCCTCAAGATCGTGGACATCGACCCGATCCGCTACGACTTGCTCTTCGAGCGGTTCCTGAACCCCGGCCGCAAGCAGATGCCCGACATCGACATGGACTTCGACGAGCGTTACCGGGCCGACGTCATGCGCTACGCGGCGGAGAAGTACGGCAGCGACCGCGTGGCCCAGGTCATCACCTTCTCGACGATCAAGGCCCGGGCCGCCGTGCGTGACGCGGCGCGGGTGCTCGGGAAGCCCTACGCCGTGGGCGACAGGATCGCCAAGCTGATGCCGCCGCTCGTCATGGGTCGCGACACCCCGCTCCATGCGTGCATCACCAAGACCGATGGGCACGAGGAGGGCTTCGCCGCGGCGTCCGAGCTGCGTGCGATTCGCGACGTCGACCCCGACGCCAAGGAGGTCATTGAGGTCGCGCTCGGGCTCGAGGGCCTGCGTCGACAGGACGGCATCCACGCCGCCGCCGTGGTGATCTCCCGGGACCCCCTGACCGATTACCTGCCTATTCAGCGCAAGCCTGGCGCCGGCGAGAATCCCGAGGACGCGCCCATCGTCACCCAGTACGAGATGCACGGGGTCGAGGACCTCGGCCTGCTCAAGATGGACTTCCTGGGCCTGCGCAACCTGTCGGTCATGGAGCGTGCGCTCGATCTCATCGAAGCAGAGACCGGGGAGAGACCCGACATCGACGGCGTCGAGTTGACCGATGAGCCGACGCTCGAGATGCTGCGGCGGGCGGAATCGATCGGCGTGTTCCAACTCGAAGGCGCCGCCATGCGTCAGACACTGCGCGCCCTCGCCCCGACAAGTTTCGATGATGTGGCAGCGCTCGTGGCTCTCTACCGGCCGGGCCCCATGGCGGCCAACATGCACCGCGACTACCCCGAGCTGAAGAACGGGCGCAAGGAGCTCACCTATCTGCACCCCGACATCGAGCCGATCCTCAAGGATACCTATGGGCTCATGCTCTACCAGGAGTCCGTCATGCGGGTCGCTCAGAAGTTCGCCGGCTACACGCTCGAAGAGGCCGACAACCTGCGCAAGGCGTGCGGCAAGAAGATCCGCGCCATGATCGCCGCCGAGCGCGAAAATTCATCGCCGGGTGCATCACGGAAGGCTACGGCGAGGGACTGGGGACACAGCTCTTCGACATCATCGAGCCGTTTGCCGATTACGCGTTCAACAAGTCCCACTCCTACGGCTACGGACTCGTGGCGTACCAGACGGCGTGGCTGAAGGCGCACTACCCGGTGGAGTACATGTCGGCCCTGCTGACCTCGGTGAAGGACAACAAGGACAAGACAGCCGTGTATCTCGCCGAATGTCGGTCCATGGGGATCGAGGTGTTGGTACCCGACGTGAACCGCTCGCTCGCCGAGTTCGCGCCGGACATCAGTGTCGACGAGGACGGGACCCGCCGGCCCGAGCAGTCGATCGTTTTCGGCCTGGCTGCCGTGCGCAACGTCGGTGAGAGCCTGGTGGAGCGGATCGTGGGGGAGCGCAACGCCAAGGGCGCCTTCGAGGACATCTTCGACTTCTGCGCCCGGGTGGACCCGGTGGTCCTTAACAAGCGAACCATGGAGTCACTGGTCAAGGGCGGAGCGTTCGACTCCATGGGCCACCCCCGCCAGGGCCTCTGCCTCGTGCTGGAATCCGTCGTAGACCGTACGCTCGAGCGCCGCAAGGAGCAGGATCTGGGCATCACGTCCCTCTTCGCTGCCTTCGAGGACGACCAGACGGACCCCGCCTGGGGCGGGGCCAAGGTGGCCATCCCCGACGCAGAATTCGACAAGGCCCAGCGCTTGGCCTTCGAGAAGGAGATGCTCGGTCTTTACGTGAGCGATCACCCCCTCATGGGCTACGAGGCCGCCATGGCCCGGCACACCGACTGCACGCTGTCGGACATGCGGGAGGACGACACGGCGGTCGGGGACCGGGCCCCGGTTCGATCGGTGGGCGGCGTGGTCACCGAGCTGAAGCGCTCGTACACGAAGAAGGGCGATCTGATGGCCCGGTTCGTGCTCGAAGACCTGCAGGCGGCCATGGAGGTCTTCGTGTTCCCGAAGACCATGGCCGAGTACGGCGCGCTCATCGAGAACGACGCCATCGTCGTCGTGCGGGGCAGGCTCGACACCCGTGAAGAGGAGCCGAAGATCATCTGCATGGAGGTCTCGCGCCCCATCCTCGGGCGCGGCCAGGAGGACCTGCACATCACCCTGCCCCTCGGGGTGCTGACCGACGCCAAGGTCGACGGGTTGAAGGACGTGCTGAGCGGGCACCCCGGGCCGTCACCGGTACTCCTCCATGTCGGCGCCAAGGTGCTACGGCTCCCTCCCGAGTTCAACGTGGACTGTCGCAACGGCCTGGTGGGGGAGCTCAAGCGTCTTCTCGGCCAGAGCGCCGTCCTGTCCTGAGCGGCGGCAGGAGCAGCAGAAAGACCCTCTGAGCTGCGCCGCTGTGGGGGTGGACCGGCCGGTCCGGCCACCAGAAGCGTCGGGCCGGTTGGGAACACGCGGAGGACAACCAGTAGACTGACCTCATGCCGATCGTAGTGAGCACCAAGGATTGCACTGCGCTCAGCGACGCTGAGCTGGTCGAAATGGCGGACCTTTGTGCGGACCGGCCACCCGGTTTCGACATCGGCTATCTCTCCAAAGAGCGTGAAGCCTGGGTGCTCATCACCCAGGCCCGGGAGGGGAACAAGCTGCGGGGGTACTCCTTCTGCACCCTCGAGCGCATCGGGGGGACCCCGTCGCTGCTGGTCGGACTGGCGTTGGTCGATCGCACGTCGCGGGCCGAGGCCGCCCTCAAGGGCATCATGGCGGATCAGTACCGTCGGGCCCTGCTCGCCTTCCCCGACGAGGACGTCCTGTTGGGGACCCGCCTGCTCACACCCGAGGGCTTCCGTGCCTTCAACGGTCTGCAGGACGTTGTGCCCTTTCCGGGCCACAAGTGCTCGGGCGAGGAGCGGGCCTGGGCGCGCCGCCTGTCCAAGCGCTTCGGGTGCGAGAGCCGGCTCGACGACCGCACGTTCGTCCTGAAGGGCGACGGCTCGGTGGCCGGCGGCCTCGACTTCTTCGCCCCCAAGGTCAAGATCCCGGAGGGCGTCGAGACGCACTTCGACAACTTCAAGGCCGACCGGGGCGATCGTCTGGTCGCCTTCGGCTGGGCGATGGCCGAGGACCTGGCCGGGGGCAAGCTCGGCCGCTGAGGCCGAACAGGGCCTCGGGCGGCCTCAGCGGGTCACCCCCGGGGCAGGACGGCGGCGCACACCTTGTAGCAGTGGCCGTCCCGCGGGGGGCTGACCGTCACCAGGAGGTACTGGGGCTCGAAGCCGAGAGCGGTGGACAGGCTCTTCCCGCTCAGGCGCTCCCGCCGGGCTGCGTCGAGGGCGCGGGCGGCGTTGCGATCCTCCACCGGGAGCCAGACGTCGTCGCGGTCCCACCCGAAGCGGACCCAGGTCGTGCCGTCGGCCTGGCGCCGAATCAGCTGGGGCCGCCGCGTCGGCTCGATGATCGCCACGGAGGGCCGGAAACCCCGGAACTCCCAGTACGGCGCCGAGGGTCCCGGGAACCCCAGCAGCGGGCCGTCGGGGGACGCAACCAGCCGACGGAGGAGCTTGCGCAGGTGCCGGCCCCGCAGGGTGCCGACATGGCGGGGGAGGTCGGCGACGGTCGTTGCCTCCGGGCGAGCCAGGTCGTCGCGCTCGGGGTCATCTGCCAGCGTCACCTCGACCACGTCGAAAGTGCTGATGTCGGGTTCGTGGCCCTCGGGCCAGGGCACCCGGACCCGCATGACCGTGCGGGTGGCAAGGTCGACGACGGTGGTGTCCTCGACGGTGGAGGACAGCACGAGGAGATGGAGGGTCGAGCCGCCGGCCGTCGGGACGCGTTCGGTGCGGCGGGCCGAGCGACGGAGCAGCCGCGCGGGGTCCGTCGGCGTCTCCGCCCGGCGGGGTGGGACGGTCTCGGCGGCGTCCCCTTCGTGTGCGGGACCATCGGCGTCGGCGTCGGCGTCGGCGTCGGCGTCGGCGCTGGCGTCCGCGACGCCGCCGGCACCATCGGTCTCCGGATCGCGACGGGGCCCGCTCATCCGATCACCGGTTCCAACTGGCTCTCCAGCGTCGCGGTGTCCGCTGCCGGCGTCCGGCACGAGCGCCCCTGGCAGACGTAGGCCAGGCCGGGCTCCGGGGGGCGCCCCTCGAAGAGCGGCCCCGCATCGGGCTCACCCCAGACGACGACGGCGGACGGGATCCAGTAGCGGCGTACCGCGGCCAGTAGGTCAGGTCGTACGCCCGTGATCACGATCTCGTTGCGCCCGCTCCACATGGGCAGCGCGGCGACCATGTCGGCTAACGCCCCGGGGTGGCGCTCCAGGAGCGGTCCCGCCAGCGCCACGGTGCGCTCGATCGCCTCTTCGACCCTCGGGTCGTCGACGAACGCTCCGGCGTGGAGCAGCGCGGCGACTGCAATGGAGTTGGCGGCTGGCACCGCACCGTCGAGGAATTCCTTCGGCCGGACCACGAGCGCCTCGGCGTCGCCGCCGGTGGTGAAGAAGCCGCCGGACGCCTCGTCCCAGAACAGGTCGAGCAGCTCGTGCACGGCCCGCACCGCCCGGTCCCGCCAGATCACGCGGCCCGTCCATTCCGACAGTCGGAAGGAGGCCTCGGCCAGCCACGCGTAGTCCGCCGCCACGGCGAGATGACGCGCCCGCCCGCCCTGCCAGCTCCGCATGAGCCGCCCGTCGGCGTACATGGAGGCCCAGAGGAACTCACCGATCTCCTCGGCCCGCCCCCCGTAGTCCGTTCGGCCGGTGGCGCTCGCCACCTCGGCGAGCGTGGCCACCGTCATGGCGTTCCACTCCGTCAGCACCTTCTCGTCCCGGGCCGGCTGGACCCGGGCCGAGCGGGCTGCCCCCAGCAGGATGCGGGCCTCTTCGACCTCGGGTGGTCGTTCGAGCGGCCCACCGACCGGGCGGACGGGAATGGAGCGGCCCTCCCAGTTGCCGCCAGCGGTGATCCCGTACCATTCGGCCGCCGGCGCGACGAGTGCCGGCGGGAGGATCTCGCGCAACTCCCCGAGCGTGAACGTGGCGTGTGCGCCTTCGATTCCACCCGCGTCGGCGTCGAACGACGAGTAGAGCGCGCCCTCGGGGGTCGAGAGATCCCGCAGCACGAAGTCGAGTGTCTCGGTGACCACGCCGAGATACTCCTCCCGTCCACCGTCCTGCCACGCGTGGAGATAGGCCCGGGCCAGCTGCGCCTGGTCGGTCAACATCTTCTCGAAGTGGGGCACCAGCCAGTGGGCATCGGTCGAGTAGCGGCAGAATCCTCCGACGAGGTGGTCGTAGATGCCACCGGCCGCCATGGCGTCGAGTGTGCGCAGGGCCATGTGGCGGGCGTGGGGAGCGTCGGAGCCGCCCCGGCGGGCCCGTCGCAGGCATAGCTCGACCAGGGTCGGCCGGGGGAACTTGGGCGCAGGACCGAAGCCGCCCCAGACGGGATCGAAGCCGGCGGCCACGCCGGCGACAACCTGCTCGACCAGGACCTCGGGGTCAGGGCCTCCGGCTGCGGGCGCACCGGCCACCCGCAGCCCCGGGCGAGCGTCGGCTCCACCCGCCTCCGCGCTGAGCGCCTCAGCCAGGCGGAGCTCCCGCTGCACGGCGCCGACCAGCGCGTCAGCCTGCTCGAGCACCTGTGACCGCTCGTTGGTCCAGGCGTCGCCGAGTGACTGCACCACGCGGCGAAACGACGGCATCCCGTGGCGCTCGACGGGGGGGAAGTAGGTCCCCGCATAGAAGGGCCGCCCGTCGGGGGTGCAGAAGACCGACATGGGCCAGCCCCCGGATCCGGTCAGGGCCTGGGTCGCCGCCATGTAGACGGCATCGAGGTCGGGGCGCTCCTCGCGATCGACCTTGACCGAAATGAACGACTTGGCCAGCTCCGACGCCGTGTCCGGGTCCTCGAAGCTCTCGTGGGCCATGACGTGGCACCAGTGGCACGAGGCGTACCCGATGGATACGAAGAGGGGCTTGTCCTCCTCACGGGCCCGGCGCAGGGCCTCGTCTCCCCAGGGGAACCATTCGACCGGGTTGTCGGCGTGCTGGCGGAGATACGGGCTGGTCTCGTCGGCCAGGTGGTTCACGGCAGCGATGCTACGGCTCCTTCGCCGGGCCGCGGCACACCGCCGGTCCCGTGCAAGGCTCAGGCCATGGAGCTCGAACTCAACGGAAAGACCGCGCTCGTGACAGGGGGCAGCCGGGGGATCGGCCTCGCCATGGCCGCCCGCTTCGCCGAGGCGGGCGCCAACGTCATGATCACCTCGCGCAAGGCCGAGGCCCTGGCCGAGGCCGCAGCGGGCCTCGTCGCCGGAGGCGCGGCCGAGGACAGCGTGGCCTGGACCGCGGCGCACGTCGGCAGGCCCGAGGACGCGCAGTCGTGCGTGGCCGAGACAATGGCCCGTTTCGGTCGGCTGGACATCCTGGTCAACAACGCCGGCACCAATCCGTACTTCGGGCCGATGATCGACATCGACGTCGTGCGGGCGCAGAAGACGTTCGAGGTCAACCAGCTCGCCATCCTGGTCTGGGCGGCCGCCGCCGTGAAGGCGGGCTTGCGGGGTTCAATCATCAATGTCGCGTCCATCGGGGGGCTCGGTGTCGAGCCGGGCATTGGCTGGTACAACGTGACGAAGGCGGCGGTGCTCCACATCACGCGGCAGCTCTCTTTCGAGCTGGCGCCCGATGTCCGGGTGAACGCGCTGGCGCCGGGGCTGGTCAAGACGAAGCTGGCCGCCGCGCTGTGGGAGGGTCCGGGCGAGGACCGCATCGCCGCCCACATCCCGATGCGCCGGCTGGGCCTGCCCGACGACATCGCCACGGCCGCGCTGTTCCTGGCCTCCGACGCCGCTTCGTGGATCACCGGGCAGACGCTGGTCGTGGACGGCGGGACGACGGCGCAACCTTCGGGGGGCGTGGGTTGATCCCATCGTCATGTCACAGAACCGGCGGCTGTCCCGTCTGAACGAGATGAAAGAGAATGCACCCAGCAGAGGAAGGGAGAGCCATGGCTCACGTCCCGTTGCAAGAGAACCCCAAAGGCCTCGTCGCCCGCCTGGCCACCAGGTACACCAAGCGCCGTTTCGGCCAGATGGTCGAGCCGACGGAGGCGGCAGCGCACCATGCCGGCGTCCTCGTGGCCATGGGCAGCCTGGAGACAGCGGTCCAATTCGGTTGGAAGAAGCTCGATCCGACGTTGCGCTGGCTCGCCGTGCAGGCCACCGGCATGCAGATCGGCTGCTCCTGGTGTGTCGACTACGGCTACTTCGAGGGGATGCACCAGGGCATCGACCCCGCCAAGGTGCGGGCGGTCGGCAACTGGCGCATGAGCGAGCTCTTCGACGAGCGCGAGCGCGTGGTGCTCGAGTACGCCGAGACGGCGACCGGCAGTCCCGCCGAGGTCTCCGATGAGCTGGCCGCCCGGATCCGGGCCCGCCTGACTGATGCGGAGTTCGTCGAGCTCGCCGCCTGGGTGGCGCTCGAGAACTTCCGGTCCCGGTTCAACGCCGGCCTCGGCCTGCGCAGCCAGGGTTTCTCGGACAACTGCGAGATCCCCATGCGAGCCGCCGGCACGGATGCCGTCGCCTGACCCCGACGCCGACGCGGCGACCTTCGAGGAGTGGCGCCCGCTGCTCTTCGGCATCGCCTACCGCATGCTGGGGAGTGCCGCCGACGCGGAGGACGTGGTCCAGGACGCCTTCATCCGCTGGCTGCGCCGGCGCGACCGTGACGTCCAATCGGTCCGCGCCTATCTCGTGACCATCGTGACGCGCCTGTGCCTCGACCAACTCGGCTCCGCCCGGTCCACCCGCGTCTCGTATGCGGGCCCCTGGCTGCCCGAGCCGGTGGTGGTCGACGAGGCGGAGGCAGCCGAGCAGGCGGACTCCCTGTCGCTGGCCTTCCTCGTCCTGCTCGAGGAGCTGACGCCGCTCGAACGCGCCGCCTACCTGTTGCACGACGTCTTCGGCTACTCCTTCGAGGAGGTGGGTCGCTCGCTGGGGCGTACGCCGGCGGCCTCCCGCCAGCTGGGCGCGCGGGCTCGCCGGCGCATCGAGGAGCGGCGCCAGCGCTTCGACGCCGACCTGCATCAGGGTCGTGCTCTGACGGACCGCTTCCTGGTGGCCTGCGCCACCGGGGATCTCTCGGGGCTCCTCTCCATGCTCGCCGAGGACGTCGTGGTGTGGACCGACGGCGGCGGCAAGGTGCGCGCTGCCATGCGGCCGGTGGTGGGCCCATACCGCAGCTCGCGGTTCCTGTTGCACGTGGCCAAGAAGCAGCAGGGCCTCCCGCGCGCTGCCGTTCTGAACGGGCAACCGGCCACCGTCTTCGTGAACGGTGAGACAGTCGTCGCGGCCCTCGTCCTCGACATCATCGACGGCGTGATCGTCGGCGTCCGGGCCGTGACGAACCCGGACAAGCTGGCCCGGCTGAGCGCGCGGCTGCCCGCCGGCACTCCTGAAGAACTGGACTGAGGACAGACGAGTCGAGGCTGCACTTGTCTACCTGAACTGGACAATAGGGCCCCCCGCTAGACCTGCCCCCGTACGAATCAGGCACATAGGGAATAGCCGACGTTGGCCGGCAGCAGTCCGGCAAGCGACGTGTCAGGTCACCTACTTTCTACGCCGTACTCTGCGCCGGCGCCGGACTAGACGATCCTGTTGGTGGCTCCTTCCCGATGCCAACCCTTTCTGCGGCGATGTCCCGGTAGTGCTGCCGCCAGATCAACTTGTAGACGCGGGACCAGCGCGGAATGGACCGCAGAATGGGGATGAACGGCAGGAAGATCAATGCGATGGTGAGCGCCATCATGATCGCCCAGACCTCGAGGTCTCCGTTGGAGGACGAATTCATGGGCGGAATCTGGTACCACATGGTGTACAGCCACAACCAGGCCTGCCCGGGGTAGTTCCCCGTCTCGTTCATCATTCCCCACTGGCTGCCGTGGAGGTGCTGGGCGCCGGCCAGTGTGTCGAGGTATGTCCCGTCGGCGATGAAGAGCAGCGGCTTGGTGTAGTTCGTGTTGTAGAACTGGCCCTCGCTCAACAGCGTGCCGTCGAGGCCCCCGGTCTGTGCCATGGCGGTGAGGGAGCCGATGACGACCCCGACCGGGCCGTAGCGGCCGGAAGGGACCCGCAGACGACCGTGGACATCGGCCGCGTTGGCAACAGCCTTCTCGTACGCCGTCGTCCACGCGCCTTTCTGGGTCGGCGAGGCACCTTCGTACAGGTTGAGCGCGCGCTGCACCAGCGGCTGGTTGGGCAGCGTCTTAAGCGGGCCAATGACGAAGTCCTGCGCCGTGTTGATGGGCTGGTGGACGCCGAACCACTGGGCCGGCTCGAAGAAACCGATGTGCTGTGAGGAGTCGGGTGTCGCGTTGTAGGGCGGGCCGTAGGTGGCCACGGCGCTCGTGCCGTCGAGCTCTGTGACAGCGGTCTGGGCGAAGTCGACCGGGTTGGCGATAGACCAGCTCTTGAGCGTGATGGCCGTCTCGTCTGGTGAGGAGAGGACCACGGCCAGGAGCACGATGAGGACGGCGACCGCCAGGAAGGCGACGAACGCCTCCTTCAAAATGTCATAGGGGACGTAGGCACCCTTCCACTCGGCCACGTCGCGGTCGGGCTTGAACCGGCGCCGCTTGGGGGCGTTCATTGCAAGGTGTCCGGCTGGGCCGGGGCTGGGTCCATGTTCTCGGGCGTGCGCTCACCCTCGGCGAAGGGCGGCACGATGCCGTGGCGTCGTACCAGGAGCACATGGAGCGCCGCGATGACGGCGACGGCGATTGGGAGCAGGACGATGTGCCACATGAGCATCTGTCCGAAGTTCAAGACGTTCCAAAAGGCACCGGCCCCCGTGGCGTTGATGCCGTCCTTGGCCTGAGTGGAGATCCACTGGGAGTCGAAGTTCTGTTGCGACAGGTAACCGGTGAAGGCGGCCGCAACGGACATCACGAACGAGATGACGCCCGTGGCCCAGGTCAAGCGGCGGTTCCCCCTCCAGGCCGCCATGAAGAACTTGCCCCAAAGGTGGATCACCATGAAGAAGAAGAAGGTCTCGACGCTCCACAGGTGCAGGGAGTTGACGAAGTGCCCGGCGGTCGACACGTGCCACCAGCTCGGGCCCATGATGGCGAGCACGCAGCCCGTGATGATCACCCAGGCCAGGCTCACCACCGTCAGGACACCGAACACGTAGATCCACGAGGCCATGTAGGCCGGTTGGCGGTCCGGCAGGATGCGCTCGGGGGGGAAGGCGGATTCGGCCGCTCTCCGGGCGCGGGCCGTCCATTGACTGGACTTGTCGTCGATGGCCTTGCTACTTCTCTCTCTCCCGGTGTCGAGGCTCACTCGTTCGGCCCCTTGCGCCGAGGGAATGGGAGGAGTATGGCGAGCAGGAAGACGGCGATCATCAGGATGATCACAACGAAGTTCGCGACCGACATCTGTATGAAGCCCCAATGGATGTAGCGGCCGCTGCCGTTCAGGTTGATCAGGCTCCCAAGCAGACTTACGATCGCTATGCCCATCGTGTGCATGGTATGACCTCCGAATCTGGAGGCTAGGTATCGATTGGTGTTCTAGCAAGCGGCAGGTATCTCGACCCTGCCCTCGAACGCGGGCTATGAGGCGTTATTCCGGGCCTACAGGAACGCTCTGAGATCATCGGCGCTCCGCCTCACCACGTTCGCCGGAAACCTGGAAGTCCCGCCATGTGTGGTGCGGCTCGACGCCCGGGCCAAGGTGGTCCATGTGGAGCGAACCATCGCTTGGGCGTGCTCGCGTTCTGCTTCGCTACCCTGAGCATCATCGCTAGGGTCTCATTATGGCCGCCGACGACGACCCAAAGTTCACCGTCTACGGGGCTCCTTGGTGTCCTCATTGCAAGCGTGTGAAGAAGTTTCTCGCCGCGCACCGGGTCCCCTTCGACCTTGTCGATGTCGACGAGCACCCTGAGGCGATCGAGCGCCTCAAGGAGCTGCAGGCCGGCAGGCAACTCATCCCCATGGTCGAGTTTGGGGACGGAACCCACGAGGTGAACCCGAGCGACGAAACCCTGGCCGCTCGTGTCGGCCTGACCGTCGAAGCGAATCGATTGGCGTTTGACCTCGTTGTGATCGGCGGTGGACCCGCCGGGCTCGCAGCCGCCATCTACGCGGCACGGGAAGGCATCGACTCCATCGTCGTGGATGCGAGCGCCCTCGGCGGCCAAGCCGGAATCACCGGCCAAATCGACAACTATCCGGGATTCCCCGACGGGATCTCTGGAGCGGAGCTGGCCGAGCGGTTCGTCGCCCAGGCCCGTCGCTACGGCGTGGAGCTCCTCTCGGCCGTGTCGGTTACCGGCCTCGCGCGCGACGGCGAAGACCTCGTCACGTCATTGGCGAGCGGGCAGCAGCTCACCTCACACGCCGTGATCGTCGCCACAGGGTCGACGTACCGTCGTCTCGATGTTCCCGGCGAAGACGATCTCATCGGAGCCGGAGTGCACTTCTGCGCCACCTGCGACGGGCCCTTTTACAAGGGGGTTGACGAAGTGATCGTCATCGGCGGCGGAAACTCGGCCTTGGAGGAGGGGTTGCACCTATCTGAGTTCGCGGGTCGAGTGCGTGTGCTCGCCCGGTCTGGCCTCTCGGCTTCGTCGGTGCTCCAAGAACGTGTGCTGTCCGATCCCAGGTTCGTCATCCACACTGGCGTGGACATCGTCGAGCTTGAGGGCGAGCAGGGCAAGTTCTCCGCTGTCGTGACTCGCGACCGAGAGACTGGTGAGACGCACCGATGGGCCGCTGCGGCCGTCTTCGTGTTCATCGGCCTCGATCCAAACAATGGGTTCCTCGGTGACGCCGTCGAACGCGACAGCGGCGGCTTCCTGGTGACGACACCGAACATGGAGACGTCAATCGCAGGCGTGTTCGCGGCAGGCGACGTCCGTTCTGGGTCGACCAAACAGCTGGGGTCGGCGGTCGGCGACGGGATCGCCGCTCTCCTCATGACGCGTCGGCACCTTGAAGCCAACAACTACAAGGCGGTTGCACTCGTCGACGCCTAAAGGCGACCGGTCGAGCAGAGGTGGACGAGAGGTCTGAATGGACCCCGTCGGCCCCCGGAGCTGCCCGCGTACATTGTCGCCGGGATAGTGACGCCCGACCGCCGCTAATACGGCCTTGGGATGGTTACCAGCTTGACAGGTTCGGGACCCGGAACTCCTACGAGTCGAAGGTCTCGAGCGCCCGCCGCCGGATCTTGCCCGCCGCGGTGCGGGGGAGGTCGTCGACGAGCACCAGCTCCTTCGGGGCGGCCCAGGGCGCCATGCTCTCCGTCACCATCTGGCGGAGTTCGTCGAGCGACGGTCCGCCCTCGGAGGGCACGACCCAGGCCACGACCCGCTCACCCCACTCGGGGTCGGGGCGTTTCCATACCGCGACCTCGGCGACGCCGGGGTGCCCCATGAGGATGCGCTCGACCGCCTCGGGCCAGACCTTCTCGGCGCCCGTGGTGATGACGTCGGCGATGCGGCCCGCGACGACGAGCTTCCCCTCGTCGTCGAGGCGACCGGCGTCGCCCGTGGCGAACCAGTCCCGCGCCCCGTCGGGTCCGACGACCCGCCCCTCGTCGCCATCGCGATAGCAGCGCAGCAACATGGCACCCCGCACCAGGATCTCGCCACTATCCGCCAAGGGTGAGGGTCGGAACGACACCTCCACTCCGTCCAGCGGCCATCCGTCGTAAATCACGCCGGAGCCCGTCTCGGTCAGGCCGTACGTCGCGACGACGTTGGGTGGCAGCACGTCGGGAACTCTGCTGCCGCCGAGGAGCACGCAGGTGAACACGGAAGGATCGACGCGCTGCAATGCGGTCGTCACCAGCGACACGTGTGACACCCGACCCGAGCGCCCCGCATTCTCGACGGCCTCGGCCTCGAAGCCCGGGAGGACGACAAGGGGAGTATCGGTCGCGATCGCCCGCGTGACCACGGCGAGCCCACCGATGTGCGCCAGCGGCAAGCAGGCCATCCACACGTGCCGGTCCGGGTCGACGCCGAGGCGGGTCGTGGACGCCTTGGCCGAGGAGGCAACGGCGTCGTGGGTCAGCACGACACCCTTCGGGTGACCGGAAGTGCCCGAGGTGGCGATGACCAAGGCGTCCCCATCTTCGACCCCGACGCCGTTGGCCAGCGCGTGCTGTTCTCCGTCCGAACCGACGATCCGCGTGGGGCGCAACGCGTCGAGAAGCAACTGGCGCGCGATCGGTGGGAGCCGAGGGTCCAGCGGAGCAGCGGCGTCGCCCGTGTCCCAAATCGCCCGCAGAGCATCGACGAAGCCGATGCCGCCGGGAAGGTCGAGTGCGACGAGCTCAGGCACCGGCCAGTAGCGTAGGCCGCCGTGCAGACCGTGGTCACAGGCAGTCCCCATGATCCCCTCGACGATCTCCGCCCGCTTCCCCTCCCTGCGTGGGAGGCGCGCGGTACGTTCCACGACATCCGCTACGAGGTCGCGGAGGGCATCGCCAAGCTGACGATCTGCCGCCCTGAGCGGCGTAACGCCTTCCGGCCGCAGACGCTCTTCGAGCTGACGGACGCCTTCACGCTGGCCCGGGACGACGCCGACGTGGGCGCCATCATCCTCTGCGGCGAAGGTCCCGACGCGTTCTGCTCGGGAGGGGACCAGAAGATCCGGGGCGACGACGGCTACATCGGCGACGACGAAGTCGCCCAGCGCGGCATCGGCCGTCTCAATGTTCTCGATCTCCAGATCCTCATGCGCCGGGTCCCCAAGCCGATCGTGGCCATGATCGCGGGGTACGCCATCGGCGGCGGGCACATCCTGCACCTGGTGTGTGATATCTCCATCGCGGCCGACAATGCTCGATTCGGCCAGACCGGGCCCAAGGTCGGGAGCTTCGACGGCGGATACGGATCCTCCATCCTGGCCCGCACCATCGGCCTCAAGCGGGCGAAGGAGGTGTGGTTCCTCTGCCGGCAGTACGGTGCCGAACAGGCCCTCGACTGGGGACTGGTGAACGCGGTGGTGCCGCTCGACGACCTCGAGCGTGAGACCGTGGCCTGGTGCCGTCAGATGCTGACGCTCTCGCCGATCGCGCTGCGCATGATCAAGGCGGGCATGAACGCCGCCGACGACGGCCTGGCCGGCGTACAGCAGCTGGCGGGTGACGCCACCATGCTCTTCTACATGACCGAGGAAGGGCAGGAGGGCCGCAACGCCTTCGTGGAGCACCGAGCCCCGGACTTCTCGCGCTTCCCCCGTCGCCCGTGAGCCCTCCGCTTAAGGTGTGGGTGGCGGGCGCGCGCCCGCGTACCCTTCCCGCCGCGATCGTCCCGGTCGTCGTCGGCACCGCGGCGGGCTATCTCTCGAGTGGGCGCCTCGTCCCCACCACGCCCCGCATCTCGAGTTCCTGTCATGCCGCGGTGTGCGCGACATTCGACCGCCAGCTGTCGTGGCTGAATGCCGTCCTGGCGCTGATCGTGGCGCTGGGCATCCAGATCGGGACCAACTACGTCAACGACTACGCCGACGGGGTCCGCGGGACCGACGAGCACCGCGTCGGCCCTGTACGGCTCGTGGCGGGCAGGTTGGCGACGGTGCGAGAGGTCAAGTTCGCCGCTCTGATCGCCTTCGGTATCGCCGCAGTGGCCGGTCTCGGCCTGGCGGCCCGCGTCACGTGGTGGCTCGTCCCGGTCGGCCTGGTGTGCGGCATCGCCGGTTGGGCGTACACGGGAGGCCCTCGGCCCTACGGGTATCTCGGATTCGGCGAGCTCTTCGTCTTCATCTTCTTCGGCCTCGTGGCCACGGCGGGCTCGGCCTACGTCCAGCACGCGCCGTTCGTGATCTCGTTGGCCGGCCATCTGTTCTCGTACCAGTACGACTGGTGGTTCGTGCTCTGGGCCGGGGTGCCAGTGGGCCTGCTGGCCGCCGCCCTCCTGCAGGCGAACAACCTGCGCGACATCGGCACTGACACCGAGTCGGGAAAGAAGACGTTGGCCGTACGCCTAGGAAGGCGGCGGGCCGGCCTGCTCTATTGCGTGACCCTCATGGGCGTCGCCTTCTCCATCGGCGTCCTGGCCAGCTATCGACCCTGGGCGCTCGTGGCGTTTGCAGCTCTTCCGGTGGCCATCGCTCCCCTCAGCCTGGCGCTGGGTGACCAGGAAGGTCGGGCCTTGTTGCCCATGCTGGGGACCACTTCACGTCTTCAGATCCTCGCCGGAGTGCTTCTGGCCGTCGGGCTCCTTCTATGAGCGCGCGTCCAGGCCACTCTCAATCGGGGCCCGGCTCGACCGCGCCGAGCCAGTGACGCAAGATCCGGGCGACCGGTTCGGGTTGGGCCAGGTGTACGGCATGCCCTCCTCCCGGGACCAGGGACGCGACACCGTGCGGCACCAGCCGACTCACGCGCACCGCGTGGGCGGCGAACCGGGTGTCGTCCGAACCCGCGAGGGCCAGGACGGGAGAGGGGAGTGTCGAGAGGCGATCCCACAACGGCTCCATGGTGCCGGTCCCGCACAGCCTGAGGCTGGAAGCCAGACCTTGCGCAGTGTTGCGCAGTCGCTCCGACCGCTGTGCCGCGTTGCTGGACTCCAGCCGATCGAAGAGCGGCCCGCCCAACCAGGAGTCGACGAAGTCCTCGACGTCACCGGAAGCCTCGAGATCGTCGGCCATGGCGTCGTCGGACCGATGCCGACGCGCGCGTTCCTCTGCGTCCTCAATGCCTGCGGTGACACCGATGAACACAACGCAACGCAGGGGCAGATCGGTACCGAGCGCCACGTGCAGAGCAACCCGGGCACCGAGCGAATAGCCGAGCACGGCGCATGGCGCGTCAGCGACCACGGAGCGCACCGCTTCGGCCACGAGGCCTGCCGTCGTAGGCAGGTCGGCCCGCACCAGACCCGATTCCCCGTGTCCCGGAAGATCGACCGCGACCAGTGTGGACGACTCGGCCATGCGATCTCCGAACGGGCCCCACAGACGACCCGTCTGGGTGAACCCGTGCAAGAGGACCAGCGGCGGCCCCGAGCCGCGCACCTCGACGTGGAGTGGCACTCCCGATGAGCGTACAGGCCACCTTCAGTGCCACCCTGGTCGACGAGTGGGTCCGTCTCGGGGTCACCGATGCGGTCGTCTGTGCCGGATCGCGTTCGACGCCGCTGGCGCTGCCCCTCGCGGAACGGCTCCGGGTCCACGTCCGCCTCGACGAGCGCAGCGCAGCTTTTTTCGCCCTTGGGTTGGCGATGGCGACCGGAAGGCCCACCGTCATCTGCGTGACGAGCGGCACGGCCGCCGCCGAACTGCACCCCGCTGTCGTGGAGGCGCACCACGCGCTGGTGCCGCTCATTGTGTGCACGGCGGACCGGCCGCCCGAGTTGCAGCACACCGGAGCATCGCAGTCCATTGAGCAGAACGGCCTGTTCGGCGCGTCGACACGCTGGGCTTTCTCGCCCGGGGTCGCCGTCGAGGGCCAAGAGTGGACTTGGCGCCCCCTCGCCGTCCGGGCCTTCGAGGAGGCGGTGCACGGGGCCGCCGGCCCCGGTCCGGTGCACCTCAATCTGGAGTTCCGGGAGCCTTTGACCGGGACTGCGGCGCCCCTTCCGGCACGCCACGGTCCGACGGTCGTGGTCCCCGCGGCCACCAACGCCCCGGGCGCAGCCGATGTGGTGCCACTCCGTGGGCGGGGGATGATCATCGCCGGAGGCCCTTGGTCGCAGCGGGCGGACCCCGCCGGCGTGGCCGGGCTTGCTGACACATTGGGGTGGCCCGTGCTGGCGGACCCGTTGTCAGGGAGCAGGTTCGACGGGGCGATCGCCGCTGCTGATGCCATTGTTCGCACGGAGCCCCCGCTGCCCGAATGCATTGTGCTGTTCGGGGCGCCCTGGCTGTCTCGAGCGCTGGGCACGTACCTCTCCCGCGCGGCCGACGCCGGCGCACGGATCGTCGTCGTGGATCCGCTGCGGCGGTGGGCCGATCCCCTACGGGTGGCGACCGAGTTCCATCAATGCGACGCCGGCCGGTGGCTCGACGCCGCCATCGCCACGGCGACTCCTGCCGGTCCGCAGTGGCTGGACTCCTGGCGGGAGCGGGAGATGAAGGCGCAGACCGCCATCGCCGATGTCCTCGGGACCGATCTCAGCGAGCCGCTCGTGGCGCGCGTGGTGCACCGCCATGCGGCGGAAACGGGTGCGACCCTCGTGGTGGCGGCATCCATGCCGATCCGGGATCTGGAGTGGTACGCGGAGGCCCACACGGTGCCGCCGAGGGTTCTCGCCAACCGGGGGGTGAACGGGATCGACGGCGTCGTGTCGACCGCACTGGGGGTGGCCTCCTCGGAGAGCGGGCCCGGTGTCCGCACCGTCGCGCTCCTCGGGGACCTGGCGTTCCTCCACGATGTCTCGGGGCTGGTCAACCTTCCGGAGTCTCCCTGCACCTTCGTGGTGCTCGACAACGGCGGAGGCGGAATCTTCTCGTTCCTTCCCCAGGCGACGTCGGTCGAACCGGCCGTGTTCGAGCAGCTGTTCGGCACCCCCCCGACCAGCGGCATCAGCGAGGTCGCGCGCGGGTTCGGGTTGGCGGTCCATGACGTCTCGGCACCGTCACAGCTCGAATCGGTCTTGGCCGCGCCGGCGTCGACCTCAGCGCTCGTCCGGGTCCGTGTGCCCGACCGCGCGCAGAATGTCGCGCTGCACGATGCGATCAACCAGGCGGTCCGTCTCGCGCTGCAGTAGGGGTCGGGGAAGGCGTCGAGGCCGAACGCCGACCCGTCGGGCTCTGGAAGATCAGCTCTGCGTTGGCGTTGCCCGACATCTTCCATCGCATCTCGTGGACGCAGCGATGGTGGTGGTCGCAGAGCTCGACAAGGTTGTCGAGGTCGGTCTCACCGCCGTCGACCCAGTGCCGGACGTGGTGTACGTCGGTGAACTCGGTGTGCGTGCAGCCGGGGAACCGGCACCCCTTGTCACGACGCCTGATCTCCAAGCGCTGGGGATCACTGGGGTCCCGGCGAGTCCGCCCGAGATTGAGGCTGCGGCCATCGGCCCGGTCGGCAGAGACCAGGACCTTGGCGTCGCACGCGAGCCTGCGCGCGACTTCTCGGGACACCGGCCCCAGGACGTCGAGTTCCGCTCCGCCCTCGCCGCCGGCCAGAAAGGTCATGTCGGCGTGCACGACGACGGTGGGGCGGTTTCGCCGCGCCCCGCCCGCCTGCGCCGGGCCGGTCGCAGCGTTGGGGTGGCTTCCCGGGCCGGCCGTCGCCGCTTTGCAGACGGAGACGAGGGCATCGGCCATCCGCTGATCGAAAGGTGTTCGGTCACGACCGCCGCGACTGGCCCGCGGAATGAGCGAACTCTTGACCACGGCGTACTGATCCTCAGGCAGCGTTCCCGTCAGGCTTCGACGTCGATCGTCGAAGCGGAGGAACCGCCGGGTGTAAAAGCCGGTCGACCGTTCGTCGGATTGGTCCCGCGTGGCCAACGCGAGCTCGCGCACCTGCTTCGCCGACCAGTGTGTCGCCTGTTCCGCCAGCTGGGCATCCGTTTCGGGCTTGGCCACTTCGACGAGTGGCTTGACCTGGTCGAAGGAGAGCTTTCCCTGCGACAGGGCATCGGCGATCTTGGGCAGGGAAGGGAGCTTGGCAGCCGCCGTGACCCATTCGCGAGCGGTGGCGGCGGAGACGCCGCACCGCTGGACGAGCCAGGCCACCATGGAGGTCGCGCCGTCAACACGCCAGGCCCGCCGGCGGTCCAGTTCGGCCACCGCCGCCAGCAGTTGGCTCTGGTGCGCCGAGATGGCCCGATGATGCTGGGCGACGCTCGCGACCAGCGTCTCGGTTCGCCGCGACACCGAGTCCGGGCGGGGTCCATCTTTGAGGAGAGCTGGTGCCATGCAGACAGTGAACGGTCGCGGGCCGCCAGCAAGCGCGACATTGACACGCACAATTCGGCGCGCACGCCCTGTTCCACACCCACACCCACACCCACATCCACAACCCACCCGGGACCGGGCTCCCGGGCTGGTCAGCGGTACCTGTCAGCGGTAACGGTCTGCCGGCACCCACTCTCCGTGGCTGCGCACGGGCAGTCGGGCCGGCAGGTGGATAACCGCCTCCGGGGGGCGCCGGCCCAATGAGGAGGCGTCGAGGACGTAGAGGTCGGTTCCGCCGCGGTTGGCATCATCGACCATCGTCAGCAGCCAGCCTTCGTCGTCGCCGTGGCCGTCGACCGATCGGACGAACAAGGGCTCGCTGGGCGTACGGCCGGGACCGGGACTCCACGACGCCAGCTCGTCGCGGGCCAGGTCGAACTTGAGCAGCCCGACCGGAGAGGCCTCCCTTGTCCAAGGGTCCGGATGGCCCCGTGCCATCCCCGACGCCGGGGGAATCTCCAGCCAATCGGTCTCGAGGGTGTAGCCGTAGCGGAACGAGGCGCCTTCACAGAACGCGTCCACCCGTGGATACTCGACGGACCGTTCGTCGAGCTGCGTGCGCTCGACCCGATCGTCCACAATCCGCCAGCGCTCCAGCACGCCGAGGGTCCCACCGATGCCGGAGAGGGCCAAGCCGGCCGGGCCGACGACCGAGACCGCCTGGTCGACGGGCTGGCCCGCTTCGGGCACGCCGTAACAGCAGACGTAGAGGACGATGGCCCCATCAGGTTCGTCGTAGGCACCGAGCACGTGCGTCACGAGGCACGGGTCGAGTCGGATCCAGCGCGCCGTTGCCGCCGCGGCACCTTCACCGCGACGGGGCAGCACGCCGATCCACCCTTCGCCGCCCGGGATCCACCCGAAAGGCACGGCGCTGGCACTACCGTGTCCCGCCGGCAGCCGGGTCGTCGGCGACTCGATGAACACCACGTGCTCCGCGGTGACGCCGATGTCGTGCTGCCAGGTGGCCCGCTCCAGCTCCACCGACTGGGCCGATCGCAGCGCCCCGGCCGCATCCCACTCGCCGACGCGCAGGAAGATGCCTTCGCCGTCATCGGTGCGCAGCCCGGCGCCGTCGCCACCGGTACCGTCATCGACGCCGAAGAGGACCCGGCCGCCGTCAGCGGCCAATCGGTGGGCATGCGATGCGATCGGGACGTTCAGGCCGCCGGCGAACTCCTCTGGCTCCAAGAACCGCGAGTACTGCGACGGAATCCCCGTCTCGGGGAGGGCCAGGAGCGATCCGGCGTGCCAGAACACGCCGGCATCGGCCTCCGACTCCTGGCGCCGATACCAGACCGCCTGGCCGTCGCGGATCTCCACGGCATGGAGCGCCCCGGCCGCTCCGCCGCCGCCACCGTCTCCGCCGCCGCCACCGTCTCCGCCGCCGCCACTCTCCCCGCCCACCTCGTCGTCGCCCTCTCCCGCACCCCCGACACCCGCATCCGCACCCGTACCCGCACCCGCTTCCCGAGACCCCCACGGCCAAGCCGGCCCTACCCGGAACAAGGTTCCCTGCAGCTCCGGCGGCAGCGAGCCCGACATCGGGAGGGGCATCGCCCCGTGGTCCGCTCCTATCACCGAGACGACCGGACTTCCCGAGAACGACCACGACGACCGAGGACGAGGGCACCCATGAGGCCGATCAACCTACCTGCGTATGGCAGAGTCGAGGCATGCCCACGCTCTCGGAGGACCTCACCTTCCGCGGCCTGATCCACCAGGTGACCGACGCGGATCTCCTCGAGCGCTTCGACCAGCCCGGGCTCACGGTCTACGCCGGCTTCGACCCGTCCGCCGACAGCCTCCACGTGGGCAGCCTCATGCAGCTGTGCACATTGCGCCGGTTCCAGGACGCCGGCCACAGGACGATCTCCCTCGCCGGCGGCGGTACGGGCATGATCGGGGACCCGGGTGGCAAGCAGGACGAGCGCCAGCTGCTCGATCTGCCGACCATCGAGGGCTACGTCGAAGCGATCCGCCCCCAGCTGGGCCAGTTCCTCGACCTGGCCGATGGCCGCGCCCTCCTGCTCAATAACGCGGACTGGCTCGGCTCGCTCTCCACCCTCGAGTACCTGCGCGACGTGGGCAAGCACTTCACGGTGAACCAGATGGTCGCCAAGGAGTCGGTCAAGAGTCGCTTCGACCGTCCGGATCAGGGGATCTCCTACACGGAGTTCAGCTACATGCTGCTGCAGGCCTACGACTTCCTGCGGCTCCACCTCGACCACGGTTGCGACGTGCAGTTCGGGGGCAGTGACCAGTGGGGCAACATCACCATGGGCGTCGACTACATCCGGCGCGTCTGCGGCGACGAGGTGTGGGGCTTCACCACGCCGCTGATCGTGAAGGCTGACGGGACCAAGTACGGCAAGACCGAGTCGGGCACCGTGTGGCTGGACCCGGGGCGGACCAGCCCGTTCTCCATGTACCAGTTCTTCCTCAACACGTCCGACGATCAGGTGGGTGAGCTGGTCCGGTTCCTGACCTTCCTCGAGCACGACCGGATCGACGAGCTCGACCGTCTGACGGCGGAGCAGCCCCAGCGTCGTGAGGCGCAGCGAGCGTTGGCCCGTGCCGTCACCGGTCTCGTCCACGGTGACGCCGAGGTGGCCAAGTGCGAAGAGGCGTCGGCCGCGCTCTTCGGGGAGGAGATCGCGGGCCTCAGCGAGGAGATGCTGCTCGCTGTGACCGAGGATGCCCCCACTACGGACATCGCTCGTCCTGAGCTCCTCCATGGCCTCACGCTCGCCGACCTCTTCGAGCGCAGCGGCCTGGTCAAGTCCAAGAAGGAGGCGCGCCGCACCGTCGAGCAGGGCGGCGCGTACGTCAACAACCTCCGCCAGACCGACGACGGGCGCACCTTCGTGCCCGGCGATCTGCTCCACGACAGGTATCTCGTGCTCCGCAAAGGCCGCAAAGAGGTCCACATCGTCAAGGCCGTATGAGGCGCCGTTTCCTTGTCCCGTCTCTCGTGCTCGTGACCGGATGTGCCTTTACCCTCACTTCGTGTGCGGGCGCGGATCAGGAGGGCTCGCCGGCGCATCGCATGTCGGTCTGGGTCAGCGGTACCTCGCTGGGCGAGGACATCGGGACCCTCGTCGCGGACAACGCACGGGTCCCCAAGGACGTGGCCAACGGCACGGGCGCCGTGCACGCTGCGTGTTCGACATTGCTCAACGACGCCGAGATGGCGAATTCGAGCCTGCCCTCGCCCGACCCCGACGTGACCGTACTGCTGACGAAGGCCTATGGGCTCGAGGGCACGGCGGCGAACCAGTGCTTCGACGCCGGCGCCACGAATCAGAAGCTCCTGGCCGAGTCCCAGCGCAACGGAGTCAAGGCGGAGGCGCTCTACCAGGAGGCGTTGCAACGCATCCGCGTCGTTGACGGACAGGTGCCGGTGACGACGACGACCGCGGGCAACAGCGGGAACTCGGGCATCGGCGGCATCTTCGGATGAATCCCGACCCTGACGAGCTCGACCGCCACCGGCGCCGGGTCCTGTGGGCGATGCCCACGGGCCTCTACCTGATCGGTAGTCGCCACGGCGACGACGTGAACCTCATGACGGCCAACCTCGTGGTGCAGGTCTGCATGGAGCCCAAGCTCATCGGCGTCGCGCTCGAAGCGGAGTCGGTGACGGCCCGCCTGGTGGCGGCGGGAGGCGGATTTGCCGTGTCGCTCCTCGCCCGCACCGACCGCGACGTGGTGCGCCGCTTCGTGAAACCGGTCAAGGAGGTTGAGCGCGCCCCTGACGGGGCCGTCCTCGCCTTGTCGGGTCAGCCCGTCACCGAGGTCGGACCGGATCGCCGCCCGGCATTGGCATCGGCCGCGGGCTACCTGGACTGCCGCCTGACGCACACCGAGCCTCTCGGCAGCCACGCCTGGTGCATCGGGGAGGTCATCGCGGTGAGCGGTGAGCCCACGGAGGTGTTGCGCATGGAGGACACCCGCATGCACTACGGCGGCTGACCACCCAGCCCCCGCCGGCCTTGCCGCGACTCAGGCCGAGGCGTCCCCGCCCGCGCCCGGCTTGGGCCGCAGGTCGATGCGCAGCGTCAAGATGCCGTCGACCAAGTCGGCCTCGGCGTCACCGATCATGGCGAAGTCCGAGAAGTCGCGTTGGGCCTGCTCCCGGAAGCGTTGGCGCTCGGGCCCCTCTACCGGCGGCATTCCGCGCGTGCGGACCGCCTCGGCCCGGGCCCGGAACCGGGCAATCATCTCTTGCGGGTCGAACCCGGGCATGACGGTCAGCGTAGAGGGTGCACGGGTCGACGAGCGACCCGCCAGAGCACCACCGGCACGACCCGCCGAGACCCACGACAAGTGCGTCCCCGTCGCTGTGCACCCCTCCTGACCTGCGGCCGGGCAGGGACGCCGCTCGCAACCACTACAATGTCCAGACGGTCGATCCGGCCCGTACGGTCCGGCCGTAAGGGGGCGGGACGCCAAGATGCGGACCGGGTGTGACAAGGAGTTCTCGTGAAAAAGGGACGCCATCGGCGCTTCGAGGAAGCGCGCAGTCTGAAGCGATCGTCGACCGAGTCGACAGGACGCTGTGCCGAGTGTGGGGCAGAGCCCGATGACGTCCACGCGTCATGGTGCCTGGCCGAAGAGGACAAGTACGACCGCATCCTCGGTTCGATGCCGACCAGTGCCGTGGCCGACGACGACCCGTTGAACGACTAACTGGCGGCCTCGTCGCCCACACGGCTGCGCACGGCCGGATGGGGGAGTGCCACACCCTTCGTTCGTAGGCGGTCACGCTCTTCGACCAATTCGACGAAGTGGTCGTAAGCCTTCGGGCCCACCATCGCCGTGAGCTCGGGCCGCATCTCCTTGTAGACCGGCTTGTCCCCGACGAAGGCGTCGGGTGATTCGGTGCACCACCAATGGAACTCGCGTCCTCCCTTGCCCCAGTGCCGGCGGTCCCACTGCCGGATGACCGACGTCACATGACCCTCGTCGTCGTCGACCGCATCCTCGCGGCGCAGGGGTAGCTGCCAGCACACCTCCGGCTTGAGGGTCATGTGGTCGACGCCCCGCTTCATGGCAGCAATGTGGAAGGCGCACCCGACGCCGCCGGCGAACCCGGGCTTGTTGAGGAAGATGCAGGCATCGTCGACCAGACGGGTGACCGTCTCGCCGCCCTTGTTCTCGTGGATGACGTTCTTCTTGGTCCCGTGGTTCTGCCACTCGTCCGCGGTCAGGGTGGCAGCTGCCTTCTCGACCCGCCGCGCGTCCTTCTTGTTGACGAGGTGGGCGCCGTAGCTGCAACACCCCTGCACGAGCTCGGGCGCGGGGCCCGTGAGCACGCCCTGGCACCCGTTACCGAAGATGCAGGTCCAGTTGCTCGTCAAGAACGTGGCGTCGAACACCCACGTCCGCTCCTCCTCGTCGTCCTCGAAGCTGATCCACTCATGTGCGTCGGTCGGTGTCGTGGCCACGGCCAGGCACGTTACAGGGTGCGTGCGAGGGGTCCCTGCACACTCGACCTCATCCGATTTCAGTGAGGCCGCCCCGCGCTGTCACACCGACCCGGCAGCCGGGGCCGGAACGGTTCCGCCGGACCGACCCGACCCCATTTGTATCGCTCAGCCCGGCGGCGCCGACCCGAGGTGCTGGATCCCGACGATGGGCCCGTTGAGCTTCTTGCCCGGAATGGCGGTGTAGATCGAGCCCAGGAAGGGGGCGTCGCCGTAGTTGAAGACCCCGCCGTCGGCGCCCACCTCCCAGTACCCGTTGCCCGAATGGGTGACCGCGATGCCGACGATGGCGGCGGCGAGGGACTGGCCCGGCTTGAGCGAGCCGGGAACCGAGCCGTAGAAGCCCATCTTGTAGTTGAAGACCCCGCCGTCGGAGGCGACGAGGACGTAGCCCTGGCCACTCGCGGCCGCCGCGATGCCCACGATGGGGGCGTTGATGTGGACGCCGCCCAGGCCGCCCTCGTAGAGGGCGTCGCCCTCGGCGTAGACGTCGCCGAACTGGTCGACCAGCCAGGCCCCTTGGCCCGAGTTGTCCGACGCCATGCCGACGATGTGCGCACCGGGGGGCAAGGACAACGCCGGCAGCGGTGGCACCGAGCCGAAGTTGTAGATCTTGCCGTTCTGGGCCACCAGCCAATAGCCCGTCTCGGCGGTCGGCGCCCCGATGGCCGCAATGGGCGAGGGCAGGCTCTGGCCGCCCAAAGAGCCGTAGAAATTGGCCCCGCCCAAGGCGAAGACCCCGCCGTCAGAGCCCACCATGACGTATCCGTTGGGACCGGGCGAGTTGGCCAGGCCCACTACGGGGGAGTTTAGGTGATTGTCGGCCAGCGACCCGTTGAAGTTGAGACCGAAGTCGAAGATCCCGCCCTCGTCGGCCACGAGGCGGTAGCCGTTGGGGTTGAAGGTCGGCGCGGCCGGGGCCACCTCGACCGAGCCGATGGTGCACGAGCCGTTGGTCCCCTCCCCGCGGGCGTCGCCGCGCTGGTCCGTGCTGACCCCGGTGCCGGCGCAGGTCGCCGAGGGGATGGCCCCGATGGCCGGGCTCCCGGTCTCGGGCTCCTCGGTGGCCGTCGGACCCCCGTTGTTGCCGAGAGCACCCAGCTGGGGGTTCTGTCCGATGATGTCGGTCGATGCCGGCGTACCACAGCTCGAGTCGTCGATCAGGTTGTAGCCGAGCGACTGGAGAGTGCCCCCATCGGTGAAGGTGCAATTGAGTCCTTCCACCCCTCCGGACACGCCATCGGCCACGATGCTCTCGCCGATGGCGAGAGTGGATTCGTCGTCCGTGTTGATGTTGCCCCCGCCTTCCCCGGCGCTGTTGCCCGCGATGGTGTCGAAGAGGAATGTCGTGTCAGTGCCGGTTTGCGCACTGTCGCAGCCGGTGCCGAAGTAGGCGCCACCCAGCAACTGTGCCGAGTTGTTGGCGATGGTGTCGTTGGTCAGTGTCAGCGGATTGCAGAAGTCGGACACAATCCCACCCCCGTCGCCCACGAACTCGGTGATACCGATCTCCGCGATTACCTCGTTGTTGCTGATGGTCGATTGCGTGATGGAGGTGGTGCCGCCGTCGAGCAGGACGCCTCCGGCGCCCTCCGTCACTTGGTTGGAGCTGATGTCCGCCTGCGAGACGTGGACCGTGCCACTGAAGGTTGCGAGCCCACCGCCCCCGTAGGCCTGGTTCGAGTCGAGCGAGCCACCGGTGAAGGTGACGACCGCTCCTCCGACCCACAGTCCACCCCCGTAGGCGGAGTCCCCATTTACCCAGATGGCGCTGTTGTCGTTGACCGTGTCACTCATGAATGTGTCAGTGCCGCCGTCGGCGTAGATCCCGCCCCCCGAACCGTTGTCCGTCGCAGCCACCCCCGCCGTGTTGGCGTCGACCGTCTCGTCGGTGAACGAGTTCGTACCGTCGTCGGTGTAGATGCCGCCGCCCTCGCTGTCTGCGGTGTTGCCACTGATGGTGTCGCCGCTCAACGTGTTGGTGCCGTCATCGATGTAAAAGCCGCCCCCATCGCCCTCGCCGGTGGCCTGGTTGCCGTTCACCGTGTTGTTACTGAACGTGTTGGTGCCGTCGTCGATATAGAAGCCACCGCCTTCCCCGTCGTCGGTGACCGTGTTGTCGTTCACCGTCTCGTCGGTGAAGGTGTTCGAACCTTGAAGGACGTAGAAGCCGCCGCCCTCGCCGCTCGCGTCAGTCGCCTGGTTGTCGGTGACGGACTGGCCGCTGAAGGTGTTGGTCCCGTCGTCGATGTAGACGCCACCACCCTCTCCGTCGTCATCGGCCACGTTGCTCGAGATGCTGCCGCCGGTGAACGTGTTGGTCCCGCCATGGGTGTACACGCCGCCGCCCTGGTCGTCGGTGGCCGTGTTCGCGGTGATCGCGTCGTCGTTGAACGTGTTCGTCCCGGACTCGATGAAGACACCCCCACCGGAATCGGCGGTGTTGTCGCTGATGGTGTCGTCGGAGACGGTCGGGTCGGCTCCGGCGACGTAGACGCCGCCACCGTCGGTGGCCGAATTGCCTTGGGCCGAAGTGGTACCGCCGATCGTGACGCCGGACACGGTGCCCTGACCCTGCTCGAGTGCCAGGCCACCGCCATTGTCGGAGGCGGAGTTGCCGTCGATCTCGCCGCTCCCGCCGATGGTGCCACCGGTGATCGCCACGGTGCCCGCCGCGGCGTAGACGCCGCCCCCGTCGCCGCCCGTGGCCGAGTTGTCGCTGATGGCGTCGCTCGTCAGCGTCATGGCGGGGGCAGGTGACTCCTCGATGGCCGACTGTTCCTGAGCGATCCCGCCACCGCTGCCCGTGGTGGTGTTGGCGGTCACCGTGGAGTTGCTGAGCTGAAGGTTCCCCTCGTTGAGGATGCCGCCGCCGTCACTCCCGGTGTTGTCACCGTCCTCGATCGTGACCCCCGAGATGATGGCTGTCGTGTCCCCGTCGACTTGGAAGACGTTGATGTCGGTCCCGGAATCGGTCCCTTCGTCCGCCAGGATCACCCCGTTGGCCGCGTTTGTTCCGGTGTAGGTGATGGTCAGGGTGTTCGGGTTCCCGGCGCCACTCCCGATTGTGAGGTTCAGGTTGTTCGAATCGACGTTGTAGAAGTCCTGTGAGGGTGTGAGCGTCGACGGGTCGGGCAGGTCGATCGTCATGTCCGAATCAGCGTTGTTGAAGGCATCGATGGCCGAGCGCAGCGTGCAGTCGCCCTCCGTCGCCGCGGTGCAATTCCCCGGAGCCAGGGTGCCGCTGTCGACGGGGTCGTTCACCGTGATGGTCGTCGTCGCCCCCGCGGGCCCCTCGCCGAGGGCTTCGATCCCCACCCCCACCCCGGTGCCGAGAATCAACGAGACGAGGGCCAGCCCCGCTCCGAAACGACCGACGGACAGTCTCATGGGCCCGAACCTCCGTGTGTACTTGGTGTCTCCGATGTCTGCGAGTGACGGTACTCGTCTCCCTACGTCGGCGCCATGGGCATTTCACCTGCGTACAACCCATGACTGCGGCGCCGGCACCCGTCGGGTCCCGTCAGGCTCGGGCTGGCCTCGGACGGCGAGGGGCGAGGGGCCGTCGCACGGGCGACAGGCCGTACACTGGGAGATATGGCCACCACCGCCGAGGATCTCCAGACCACCACTCCCATCGTCACGCTGACGCCCGAGGCGCACAAGATCGTGCGGGACGCCATCGCTCAGGAGCCCGACCCGGCCAGCCTCGCCCTCTGGCTCGAGGTGCGGGGGGTGCAGGAGGGGTCCTTCATCTACGACCTCTACTTCCAGGCCGTCTCCGACTCCGACGAGGGTGACGCCCGCCACACCCAGGACGAGCTCGAGATCGTCATCCCGTCCGGCAGCATCGACCGCCTCCGCGGCGCACGGCTCGAGTGGTCCGAGGCCGACGGCGGTGGTCTCGTGCTGGTCAACCCCAACACGCCGACGCCCGAGGAGGCCTCGCCGAGCGTCCCGCCCGAAGTCCTGGCCAAGGGCATCACGGGCCCGCTCGCCGTCCGCGTGGTGGCCGTGCTGGAGCAGGCCGTCAACCCCTCCATCGCCAGCCACGGCGGACGGGCCGACCTGGTGGCGCTCGACGAGGAGGACGGCACGGCCTACCTCCGTCTGTCCGGAGGTTGCCAGGGTTGCGCCATGTCGCAGATGACGCTGCGCCAGGGCATCGAGACCACCCTGCTCGAAGAGGTGCCCGAGTTGAAGCGCGTGGCCGACGTGACCGATCACGGCAGCGGGGACAACCCCTTCTACAGCTGAGGAATTGGGTCCCTGAGGCCTCGGGACGGCGCTGGCCGTCCGGTAGCGTTGCTGTGTGCTGCGCTTTCTGACCGCCGGAGAGTCCCACGGGCGCGCCCTCGTCGTGATCGTGGAGGGTCTGCCCGCGGGGCTGCCCGTCGAGGCCTCCGATGTCGCGACCGAGTTGGCTCGGCGCCGGCTGGGCTACGGGCGGGGCCCTCGGATGCGCTTCGAGGCTGATGAGATCACGCTCGTCGGTGGCATCAGGCATGGCCGCACGCTGGGCTCGCCGGTGGCCATCGAGATCGCCAACACCGAATGGCCGAAGTGGACCGAGGAAATGTCCCCCGAGCCCGGCAGCCCGTCCAAGGTGCTGACCCAACCCCGCCCTGGCCACGCGGACCTGCCCGGCATGCTCAAGTACGGCTTCGAGGACGCCCGCGATGTGCTCGAGCGTGCCTCCGCGCGTGAGACGGCTGCCCGGGTGGCGGCCGGCACACTGGCCAAGCTGCTCCTCACCCACCTCGGTGTGTCCATCGTCAGTCACATCGTGGCGCTGGGCGAGGCCGCCGTCCCCCCGGGGTCGACCCGGCCCGGGCCGAGCGATCTCGACGCGGTCGATGCCAGCGCGGTGCGTTGCTTCGATGCAAAAGCGGAGAAGGCGATGGTTGCCGCGGTCAAGGCGGCGTCCAAGCTCGGCGACTCGTTGGGCGGCATCGCCGAGGTCCTGGCCTACGGCGTCCCCGTCGGGCTCGGGAGCCACGTGCACTGGGATCGCAAGCTCGATGCCAATTTGGCCCAGGCCCTGATGTCGATCCAGGCGGTCAAAGCAGTGGAGATCGGGGACGGGTGGGAGAACGCGGCCCGCCGCGGCTCCGACGCGCACGACGCGATCAACTACGACGAAGCCGAGGGCTACGTCCGCCCCACGGACAGGGCGGGAGGGATCGAGGGCGGCATCTCCAACGGCGCCCTCCTCGTCGCCCGCGTCGCCATGAAGCCACTCGCCACCTTGAACCGGCCCGTGCTCCAGACGGTGGATGTGGTCACCAAGGAGTCGACCGTCAGCTTCCGCGAGCGCACCGACGTCACCGCCGTCCCGGCCATGGGGGTGGTCGCCGAGTCCATGACGGCGCTCGTGCTCGCCACCGAGGCCCTGCGCAAGTTCGGGGGGGACTCACTCGCCGAGGTCGTGCGCAACCGAGACGGCTTCGTGGCCTCCCTCGGGACGACCCCGTCGTCGGCCGTGGGAAGCCCGTCCGCCACCGGTCCGGACAGCGCCGCCGGATGACCCCCCGCATCCTGCTGGTCGGGATGATGGGGGCCGGCAAGACGACCACCGGGCGGCTCCTGGCGGAGCGGCTGGGATGGCGCTACCGGGACTCCGACGCCGACGTCGAATCGGTCTCGGGGCTCACGGTGCCCGAGCTGTTCGCTCGTGACGGCGAAGCAGCCTTCCGCCGAGCCGAGGCGGATGTGCTTGCCGCGGCTTGCGGCGACGCCGCGCCCTCAGTGGTGTCGGTTGCCGGTGGCGCGGTGCTGAGCGAGGACAACCGCCGGATCATTGTCGCCAGCGGCATCGTGGTCTGGCTGCGGGCGCGCCCCGAGACGTTGGCGACCCGGGTGGGAGACGGTGCCGGACGCCCGCTACTTGACGACGACCCCGCCGCGGCCCTCATCCGTCTCATCTCCGCACGCGCTCCGTTCTACGCGGAGGTGGCCGACCTCGTCATCGACGTGGACGACCTGCAGCCGCCCACTGTCGTCGAACGCATCGTCGACGCCATGGACGCGGCCGCGGAAACGGGCAGCACCATCACCCCGGGCCACACCCGGTAGCGGGACGGCAGAAACTGGTGCACGCCCTCTCTGTCGATCTTGCCGAGCGCTCCTACCCGGTGCTCGTGGGGCCCGGGGCGCGCCACGAGGTGGCGCGCTTCCTCCCTCCCACCGCCAAGTCGGCGGTCATCGTGACGCAGCAGGCGATAGAGGAGGCTGGCTGGCTGGACGGAATCGACCCCGGCGTGCCCTTCGAAGTGTGTCGCATTCCCGACGGGGAGCAGGCCAAGACGCTGACGACGGTCGAGGAGCTGGCCCGCTTCTTCGCCCGCGCCGGGCTCTCGCGCGCCGATGCCGTCATCGCCGTCGGCGGCGGCATCGTGACCGACGTCGCCGGGTTCGCCGCCGCCACCTACCACCGCGGCACGGCCTACGTGAATGTGGCCACCTCGCTGCTGGCCCAGGTCGACGCGGCCATTGGCGGCAAGACGGGGGTGAACCTCCCCGAGGGCAAGAACCTCGTCGGGGCCTTCTGGCAGCCCAATGCGGTCCTGTGCGACACCGAGACCCTGTCGTCCCTTCCGCCGCGCGAGTGGGCCTGCGGCCGGGGCGAAATCGCCAAGTACGCGTTTCTGGGCGATGCTCCCACGGCCGACCAGCCGATCGAGGAGCAGGTGGCCCGCTGTGCGGGGATCAAGGCGGCGGTCGTGGCGGAGGACGAGCGCGAGGGCGGTCGGCGCGTGATCCTCAACTACGGGCACACCCTGGCCCACGCCCTCGAGGGCGCGGCCGCGGCCGATCACCCCGACTGGGATCTGCGGCACGGCGAAGCCGTGGCGATCGGGATCCTGTTTGCCGCCCTGCTGGCGGAGCGGCTCGGGCGCATCACGTCGGAGCGGGTCACCGAGCACCGGCGGGTCGTCGCCAGCTTCGACCTGCCGACCGATCTGCCGGCGGGCGCCGGCGCCGCGGAGCTCGTCGCCTTCATGGAGCGTGACAAGAAGGCCCAGCAGGATCTGACGTTCGTGCTGGACGGCCCGAACGGCGTCGAGGCGGTGCACGGTGTGGCGCTGGCCGACGTGGTCGCTACCCTGGCTGCCATGGGAGCCCGCACGTGAGCCTCGTCCTCCTCTTGTCGGGCCCCAACCTCAACCTGCTCGGGGAGCGAGAGCCGGCCGTCTACGGGACCGACACCCTGGCCATGCACGTGGCACGGGCCGCAGCGGCCTGCACCCGCCACGGTCTCGAGTTCGAACACCTGCAGACGAACCATGAAGGTGACCTCGTCGAGGCCGTGCACGCCGCCCGCGGCCGGGCGGGTGCGCTCGTCATCAACGCCGGTGCCCTGAGCCACACGTCGTGGTCGCTGCACGATGCCGTGGCCGCGTTCGAGGGTCCGGTCGTCGAGCTGCACCTCTCCAACCCCGCGGCACGGGAGCCCTTCCGGCACACGTCGGTGCTGGCGCCCGTGGCGTCGGGGGTCATCGCGGGCTTCGGTGGGCTCGGGTACGAGCTCGCCGTCGACGCTGTGGCCGCACTAGTGAAGGGATCCTGAGCCGTATGACCACCACCGCCCGCGCCAACCCGTACGTGCCCGCCACGGCGCCGCTGCCGCCCATCACCGTGACCGGCCGTCTGGACCGCCTGCGTGCCGCGTTCGACGAGCACGAGATCGACGCTCTCGTCGTGACGACACTGCCCAACATCCGGTACCTGACCGGGTTTTCGGGGTCGGCCGCCGTACTGGTGGTAACCAGGGACCTGTCGGTGCTGACCACCGACGGCCGCTACCGGACCCAGTCGGCCGAGCAGTTGCAGCAGTCCGGCGCGTCGGACGTGGAGGTCTCCATCGGCACGGGCGTCCAGCAGAGAGAGGCGGCCCGCGCCGCGCTCGAGGCCGGGGGCGCCGGCCGCATCGGGCTCGAGGCGGCCAACGTCACCTGGAGCGGGCAACGGAGTTGGGCCGAGGCCCTGGGCGGCGACACCCTCGTCGCCACCTCCAACGCCGTCGAGGCGCTGCGCGAGCGCAAGGACGCCGCCGAGATCGCCCGCATGGAGCGCGCCGCCGCCATCGCCGACGCGGCGCTGTTCGAGGTGCTCCCGCTCATGAGCCAGGGCGTCACGGAGGAGCACTTCGCCCTCGAGCTCGACACGGCCATGCGACGCGGGGGAGCGGAGGGCACCGCCTTCGACACCATCGTCGCCGCCGGGGAGAACTCGGCCAAGCCGCACCACCACCCCGGGTCCCGGCGCATCAACGGGGGCGATCCCGTGGTGGTCGACTTCGGCGCGATCTTCGAGGGCTACCGCTCCGACATGACGCGGACGTTCTGCGTCGACGCCGAGCCGGAAGGGGAGCTGGCCCGCATCTTCAGTGTGGTCCAGGCGTCCCAGGCGGCCGGCGCCGCCGCCGTACGGCCCGGTATCGCCGCCAAGGACGTCGACGACGTGTGCCGTCGGATCATCGCCGATGCCGGCTGGGCCGAGCGCTTCGAGCACGGCACCGGGCACGGCGTCGGCCTCGATATCCATGAGGCCCCGACCGTCAGCCAATTGGGCACTGCTATCCTCGCTCCCGGCTTCGTCGTCACCGTCGAGCCCGGTGTCTATGTTCCCGGGCACGGCGGCGTCCGCGTCGAGGACACCTTCGTGGTGACCGAGGACGGCGCTCGCGCCCTGACCCATTTCACAAAGGACATTCATGGCAGTCTCGACCAATGACCTGAAGAACGGCATGAGCCTGGACCTCCCCGAAGGCCTGTTCAGCGTCGTCGAGTTCCAGCACGTGAAGCCCGGCAAGGGTGGCGCCTTCGTGCGCACGAAGCTCAAGAACGTCCGCAGCGGCGCGGTGATCGAGCGCACCTACCGGGCCGACGAGAAGCTCGAACAGGCGATCATCGACAAGCGGGACATGCAGTTCCTCTATCGCGACGGCACCGACTACGTCTTCATGGACACGACGAGCTACGAGCAGCTGCAAGTCGCACCCGAGGCCCTCGGCGACGCGCCGAACTACCTGAAGGAAGGCGACGCCGCCAACGTGCAGATGTACAACTCCGAGATCGTCGGGGTCGAACTCCCTGCAGCGGTGGAGCTGACGGTGACCGAGACGGAGCCGGGCATGCAGGGTGACCGCGTCTCGGGCGCCCGCAAGCCCGCCACGCTGCAGACCGGCCACGTCGTGCAGGTCCCCCTCTTCGTGAACATCGGGGACGTGATCAAGGTCGACACTCGCTCCGGCGAGTACTTGACCCGGGCCTGACGGCCCGGCCGCCTCGCCGCGCCGCCGCACCCTCGGACCGAGGCCTGGGCCGAACTGACATGACGCAGCGCAGATGACCGACATCGCGCCCCGTCACCAGCAACGCGAAAGGGCCCTCTCCCTGCTGTACGAGGCCGAGCTCAAGGGCGAGGGGCCGCTGCAGGTCGTCGACGCCCTGGCGGTGCCGCCCGATCCTTACGTCCGGACCTTGATTGAGCACGCCGTCGAGACCCGGGAGGAGGCCGACCGCCGCATCGCCGGCGCCTCGGTCGGCTGGCCGCTCGAGCGCATGGCGGTGGTCGACCGCCTCGTGCTCCGCCTCGCCCTGGCCGAGCTGCTCGACTCCGACGGCCCGCCCACGGCCGTCGTGATCGACGAGGCCGTGCAGCTGGTCAAGGAGTATTCGACCGACGAGTCCGGGCGGTTCGTCAACGGCATCCTCTCCACCATCGCCGCCGAGGTAAAGCCAGGCTGATCCTCGCTCCCGGCCGTTGACGGGTTACGCCACTAGTGCTAATCTCATTAGCACTATGCCGAGGATCCTCCGAGTTGACCCCAGCGACCCGGTCCTCCTCCACGAACAGGTTGCCGCTGAGATCCGTCGGGCCATCGCCGAAGGCGAAGCCGTCCCGGGCGAACGACTCCCTCCGGCTCGGGACCTGGCCAAGGTTCTCGGGGTGAACGCCAACACGGTCCTTCGTTCGTTGCGACAACTACGAGACGAAGGGCTCGTCGAGTTTCGACGCGGGCACGGGATCACCGTAAGCGGCGAGGCCCCGGCGCGCAGCGCACTCATCGAGCGGGTGCGGGACCTGGTGCAGTACGCCCGGCTGCAGGGCTATCAGCCCGACGAAGTGATTCAGATCATTCACGGACTGCGGTGACGCTCACCCTCGGGCCACACCAGGTCACCGAGCGGGAGAAGGCGGAAGCCCTCATCCGCGAGGCGCGGCGCCTGCAGCGACGCCGATGGCGGCGGGGGGCGGCGTTGGTCACGCTGGCTGTTGTCGTGGCGGCCGTCGTCGTGACGTCGCTCCAGGGAGATGGTCCGGCGCGGCCGCGTCCAACTCCTCATGTGCCCGGGCCGCCGCCCGCACAAAGAAGGGTGAACGGTCCATCGCTCGGTCTCGCCACTTCGTACCAGTTGGCCGGCCCGATCGGCGTCGCGGTCGACCGGGGTGGGGACATTTACTTCACCGATGGGAACCGGGTGCTCGAAGTCGACCGGGCCACGCAACAACTCCAGGTCGTGGCCGGAACGGGAGCGACGGGTTTCTCCGGCGATGGTGGCCCGGGTCCGCAGGCCACGCTTTTAGGCCCGAGCGGCGTCGCCGTCGCTCCGAACGGCGACGTCTACTTCCAAGACGGCAATCGCGTCCGCAAGGTCTCGGCAGCCGACGGCGTCATCTCGACCGTGGCCGGAGACGGCCGCACCGGCCCTACCGGAGACGACGGCCACACCGGCTCCACCGGAGATGGAGGCCCGGCGGTCAGAGCCTCGCTGGATTTCGGGAGCTCCGGCAGCGGCACCGGAGGCCTCAGCGACTCCATCGCCTTGGGCCCCAACGGTGACCTGTACATAGCCGACACCGGCAACAACGAGGTCCAGAAGGTGTCGCTGGCGACCGGGGTCATCACCCAGGCGGTCGGTCCGGGGATCCATTGTGGAGCGCTGGATGGGATCTGCCAGACGGCCCCCCATCCGTGTGCGCCGGTGGGTGTTGCCGTGGACAGCTCCTCGAACATCTTCATCGCCACCGCGTGTGGTTCGATCCGAGAGAAAGTCGCTGCCACTGGTGTGGCGTCGACGATCTTCTCCACCCACCAGGATCCTGCTCTGGCGGGCAGGGGGGAGACCACGATCCGACGGGATTGGCGGTCGGCAACGACAAGACGCTCTTCGTCACGGAGGCCTACGGCCGGCGGTTGCTCGAGCTGAACCTTGCCAGCGGGCGGGTCGTCTTGGTCGCCGGGACGGGCGCCGAGACGTTCCCCCAACCGGGTCAGACTGCGGGAGACGGTGGACCGGCTTCCGACGCCACCTTCGGACTGGCGCTCGGCGCCGCAGTTGACGGACAGGGCAACGTCTACGTAGCCGACTTCTTCAACGACGCCATTCGGATGATCGACTGGCGCACCGATGTGATCTCGACGGTCGCCGGGCTGATCCCCATGTCACCGGAGCAGCAGGGACACTGCTGCTGAGCGGCGAGCCCGCCCGGCCGCTTGACTGCCGTGGCTCCGGCGTCACGGGGCCGGGCAGCTCGCGGGCGCGATAAGGTATCCCCCTGACCGTGAAGTGAGTCCCGTGAGGCTCACACGGCAGGAGGAGCAGTGGCCGAACGCGAACGCAGTCATACGCGACCCCTCGGGGGTGTGTTCGTGGCCCACTCCCAGGTCCTGACCTCAGCCGACGTCCTGCGCGCCCTCACCCGTATGGCGCACGAGGTGGTCGAGCGCAACGGGGGCGTCGAGGACATCGTCCTGGTCGGGCTCCAGACCGGCGGCGTTCCCCTCGCCACCAAGATGGCCGAGATACTCCGCCAGATCGAAGCGGTCGACACCCTCGACGTGGGCAGCCTCGACGTGGCCTTCTACCGCGACGACATCGGGCTGCGGCCCGTCCTACCCGAGGCGGTCACCGACATCCCCGTCGACCTGGCCGGGAAGGTGGTCGTGCTGGTGGACGATGTCCTCTTCACGGGCCGCACCATCCGGGCCGCCCTCAACGCCCTCAACGACTTCGGGCGGGCCCGCTCCATCCAGCTGGCCGTCATGGTCGACCGCGGCCACCGCGAGCTCCCGATCCGACCCGACTTCGTGGGGAAGAACCTCCCCACGCGCCGTGAGGAGATGGTCGACGTCGGTGAGGACGGCGTCTGGATCGGCAGTCTGGAGGATAAGTGACCGGTACCCAGCACCTGCTCTCGGTGGCCGACCTGGGGCCCGAGGGGATCGGCGAGGTCCTGCACGTGGCCGAGGCCTTCGCTGAGGTCGAACGCCGCTCGGTGCCCAAGGTCCCGACCCTGCGCGGCAAGGTGGTGGCGACGCTCTTCTTCGAGGAGTCGACCCGCACCCGGCTTTCCTTCGAGACGGCGGCCAAGCGGCTCTCGGCCGACGTGCTCTCGCTGGCGGTGGCGAGCTCGTCGGTCAAGAAGGGCGAGAGCCTGCGCGACACCGTCGAGACCGTCGAGGCCATGGGGATCGACGCCATCATCATCCGCCACGCCTCGTCCGGTGCTCCGCACCAGGTGGCGCGCTGGGTCGAGCGGGCCCACGTGATCAACGCCGGCGACGGCTGGCACGAGCATCCGACACAGGCCCTGCTGGACTGCTTCACCGTGCGCCAGGTGCTGGCCGAGCGCAAGGGCGCCGCGCCCGACGAGCTCGGCATCAGTTGCTTCGAGGATCTGCGCGTCCTGATCGTCGGCGACGTCCGCCACAGCCGGGTGGCTCGCTCCGAGGTGCTGGCCTACACCGCCCTGGGAGCGCACGTCACCCTCGCGGCACCGGGCAGCCTGTTGCCGCCCTCGCTCGAGGGCTGGCCCGTCGAGGTGGCCCCGGACCTCGATGCCGCGCTGGGCGACGCCGACGTGGTCTCGCTCCTGCGCCTGCAGGCGGAACGCGGGAGCGGGTCGTTCGTCCCCAGCCTGCGTGAGTACACGGCCGGGTGGGGGTTGACGGCGCGCCGGGCCCAGCGACTGGCCGACCACGCCATCGTGACCCACCCCGGGCCAATGGTGCGCGGGGTCGAGATCGCCTCGGACGTGGCGGACCTGCCGCGCACGGTCGTGACCCAGCAGGTGGCCAACGGCATCGCCGTGCGCATGGCCATCCTGTTCCTGCTCCTGGGCGGCGAGCTGCAGGGCGTGGCGGAGGTGCCGGCCGTTGCCTGAGCCCACGCTCGTCGTCCGCGGCGGCACGGTCGTCGGGCCTGCCGGACTGGCTCGTGGCGACGTCGCCGTCGCGGGGCACGACATCGTCGCCGTAGCCGAGTCGATCGACGTGCCGCGCGGCGCGCGGGTGCTCGACGCTGGCGGCTGCCTGGTCGGCCCCGGTCTGGTCGACCTGCACACGCACCTGCGCCAGCCCGGCCGCGAGGAGGCTGAGACGATAGAGACCGGCGCCCGGGCCGCCGCACTCGGTGGCTTCACGGCCATCGTCGCCATGCCCAACACGGAGCCGGCCATTGACACGGCCGGCGTGGCGGCCGAGGTGCTGGCCCTCGGAGCCGGCTGCACCTCCGAGGTGGCGGTGGCCGGTGCCATCACCGTCGGGCGGGCGGGCCACGCCCTGGCCCCGTTGGGTGAGCTGGCGGCACTGGGTGTCACGCTCTTCACGGACGACGGCGCCGGCGTGCAGGACGGCGCGCTCATGCGGCGCGCGCTCGACTACGCCAAGGGTCTCGGCGTCACTCTCGCGCAGCACTGCGAGGACAGCTGTCTGGCGGCCGGCGGCGCCATGCATGAGGGGTGCTGGTCGAGCCTTCTCGGCCTCCCCGGCATGCCCGCCGCTGCCGAAGAGGCCATGGTCGCCCGCGACATCGCGCTGGTGCGTCTGACTGGTGCCCCGGTGCACTTCCTCCACCTGTCAACGGGCGGCTCGGTCGACCTGGTGCGCCGGGCCAAGGAGGAGGGCCTCCCGGTCACCGCCGAGGCGGCGCCGCACCACATGCTCCTCACGCACGCCCTCGTGGCGGGCTACGACCCGGTCTTCAAGGTGAACCCGCCGCTGCGCACGGACGAGGACGTGGCCGCCGTGGTCGCCGGGCTGTGCGACGGCACCATCGATGCGGTGGCCACCGACCACGCCCCACACGCGCCGGAGGCGAAGGACGTCCCCTTCGACCAGGCCCCCCCGGGCATGCTGGGGCTGCAGACGGCGCTGCCGATTGCCTGGGAGGTCCTCGCGCCGCACCTGGGCCCCGAGCGCATCTTCGCCCTGCTCAGCGCGCAGCCCGCCGTCATCGCCAAGCTGACGGCGACCGACCCGCGCCCCGCGGGCCACAGTGCGCAGGGCGGACCGGTCGAGGCGGGGGCCACGGCCAACCTGTGCATCTTCGATCCCGCCGCCACCACGGTGGTCGACCCGGCGCGCCTGGCCAGTCGCAGCCGCAACACGCCCTATGCCGGCCGTGCCTTCTCCGGCGCCGTCCGGCACACGGTGCTGCGCGGTGAAGCGGTCGTCATCGACGCCACGGCGCAGCGGTGAGCGCAGGGTTGACCGGCGACGGCGACGGCGACGGCGAAGGCGGCGGCGACAGGCCGCCGGCGTTGTTGGTGACCGCCGACGGCCTGGTGTTCACCGGCGAGGCGGCCGGCGCGCCGGTGCCAGTGGCGACCGGCGAGCTGGTGTTCAACACCGCCATGAGTGGGTACCAGGAGGTGATCACGGACCCGTCCTACGCGGGCCAGGTCATCGCGTTCACCAGCACGCACATCGGCAACTACGGCACCAACGCCGCGGACGACGAGGCCGTCGCGCCGCACTGCCGCGGCATCGTGGTCTGCGATCTGGCCGGCGAGCCGTCGAACTGGCGGGCCACCGAAGGTCTCGAGCCCTTCCTGCGCCGGCACGGCATCCCGGCGCTCACCGGCGTCGACACCCGGCGCCTGGCCCGCCACGTCCGCCAGGCCGGGGCGATCCCCTGCGCGTTCGGTTCGGCGCCCGAGCGCGAGCTCCGTACCGCCGCCGCGGCGGCCGTCGGCACCGACGGGATGGACCTGGTCACGGGGGTCACGACAAGCGCGGTCAGCATCCATGAGGGGACAGGCGCGGGAGAGGGGAGTGGCCTGCGCATCGTGGCCTACGACTTCGGCGTCAAGACCACCATGGTGCAGCTGCTCACCACGCTCGGCACCGTCACCGTGGTGCCGGCCGGCACCGGGGCGGACGACGTGCTGGCGCTCGAGCCGGACGGCGTGTTCCTGTCCAACGGGCCGGGCGACCCGGCCGCCCTGCCGGGCCCCACCGCCGCCGTGGCCGACCTGGTCGGGCGCGTGCCGGTCTTCGGCATCTGCCTCGGCCATCAGATCCTGGCCACCGCGCTGGGCGGGTCGACCTACAAGCTGCCCTTCGGGCACCACGGTGCCAACCATCCCGTGCAACGCCTCGAGACCGGGGTCGTGGAGATCACGAGCCAGAACCACAACTACGCCGTGGCCGCCGGATCCATCCCCGACGCGGAGACGACCCACGTCAACCTCAACGACGGCGTGATCGAGGGGTTCCGCTCCCTCAGGGCGCCGGCCTTCTCCGTGCAGTACCACCCCGAGGCCGCGCCGGGGCCCCACGATGCCGCGCTACCTGTTCGGCGCGTTCCGCGAGCTCATGCTGGCCCACCCCACCCGTGCCGCCGGCGCCGGCGCCGGGACCGGGGCGCGCTGATGCCACGTCGCGACGACCTGCGGTCGATCCTGGTCATCGGGTCCGGGCCGATCGTGATCGGCCAGGCCTGCGAGTTCGACTACTCGGGCACGCAGGCCTGCCGGGTGCTGGCCGAGGAGGGCTACCGGGTCATCCTGGCCAACTCCAACCCGGCCACCATCATGACGGACCCGGCCACGGCAGACCGGACGTACGTCGAGCCGCTCGACCCCGAAGTCCTCACTGCCATCATCGAGAAGGAGCGGCCCGACGCGTTGCTGCCGACGCTTGGTGGGCAGACCGCCCTCAACCTGACCATGGAGCTCGTCGAGCTCGGAGTGCTCGAGCGCTTCGGGGTGGAGGTCATCGGGGCCCGGCCCGACGCCATCTCGACCGCCGAGGACAGGGACCGCTTCAAGGCCGCCATGGAGGAGATCGGCCTCGAGGTGCCCCGGTCGGGGTTCGCGCACTCCCTGCAGGAGGCGGAGGAGATCGCGGCCGACATCGGCTTCCCGATCATGGTCCGCCCGAGCTTCATCCTCGGCGGGAAGGGCACCGGCATCGCCGAGGATGCGGCGCATTTCGGCCAGCTCGCCGCCGAAGGCCTGGCCGCCAGCCCGGTCGGGCAGATCCTGGTCGAGCGGTCGATCGCCGGCTGGAAGGAGTACGAGCTCGAGGTGATGCGCGACGCCGCGGACAACTGCGTCGTGGTCTGCTCCATCGAGAACTTCGACCCGATGGGCGTACACACCGGCGACTCCATCACCGTGGCCCCGGCCCAGACGCTGACCGACGTGGAGTACCAGGCCATGCGCGACGACGCCTTCGCCTGCCTGCGGCGGGTCGGCGTCGAGACGGGTGGATCCAACGTACAGTTCGCCGTCGAGCCGTCGACGGGGCGGCGGGTCATCATCGAGATGAATCCCCGGGTGTCGCGGTCCTCGGCGCTGGCCTCCAAGGCCACGGGCTTCCCCATCGCCAAGATCGCGGCCCGCCTGGCCGTCGGCTACCTGCTCAACGAGATCCCCAACGACATCACGAAGGCCACCCCGGCTTCCTTCGAGCCCACGATCGACTACGTCGTGACCAAGATCCCGCGCTGGGCCTTCGAGAAGCTCCCCGGGGCCGACGGTCGCCTCGGGACCCGCATGCAGTCGGTGGGCGAGGTCATGGCCATCGGCCGCACCTTCTGCGAATCGCTGCAGAAGGCACTGCGCTCGCTGGAGCAGGGCCGGGCCGGCCTCAACGCCGATCCCGCCGAGGCCGCATTGGACGCGCTGTCCCGCGAGGAGCTCCTGCAGCGCATCGCGGTCGCCACCCCCGAGCGGATCTTCGAGCTGGAGGCGACCCTGCGCCGCGGTGTCGCGGCAGACGAGGTCGTGGCCCGGACCGGCATCGACCCCTGGTTCGTCCGTCAGCTGGAGCGCCTCGTGGCCGAGCGTCAGCGCATCGCTGCGGCATCCTCGTTCGGTGCGGCCGATTTCCGCCGGGCCAAGCGCCTCGGCTTCTCCGACGCGCAGCTGGCCTTCCTGCGCGGGGGGACGGCCGCCGACATGCGGGCGGCCCGGCTCTCGCACGGGGTGCGGCCGACGTTCAAGACGGTGGACACCTGTGCGGGCGAGTTCGAGGCCTTCACGCCCTACCACTACGCCACCTACGAGGAGGAGGACGAGATCCGTCCGTCCGAGCGCAGCCGCGTGATCATCCTCGGGTCGGGGCCCAACCGCATCGGCCAGGGGATTGAGTTCGACTACTGCTGTGTGCACGCGTCCATGACCTTGCGCGACGCCGGCTACGAGACCGTGATGATCAACTGCAACCCGGAGACGGTCTCGACGGACTACGACACCTCGGACCGCCTCTACTTCGAGCCGCTGACCGACGAGGACGTGGCGAACGTGCTCGACGCCGAGCTCGCCGCCGGCGGGACGGTGGCGGGCGTCATCGTCTCCCTCGGCGGACAGACGCCCCTGAAGCTGGCCGGCTCGCTCCCGCCCGAGCTCGTGCTCGGCACGAGCCCCGCGTCCATCGACCTGGCCGAGGATCGCGAGCGCTGGAACGCCCTGTGCCACGAGCTCGGGATTCCGCAGCCGTCCGGTGGCACCGCGACGACCACGCCCGAGGCGCTCTCCGTCGCCGCACAGGTCGGCTACCCGGTCCTGCTGCGGCCGAGCTACGTCCTGGGCGGCCGGGCCATGGAGATCGTCTACGACGACGACGGGGTGCGCCGGGTCATGCAGTCCATGACCACCGGCGCGCTGGCGCGCGAGGGCGGGGTCACCGCCGATCGTCCGGTGTTGGTCGACAGGTTCTTGGAGGACGCCACCGAGGTCGACGTCGACGCCGTGCGCGACCGCACCGGCGAGGTCCTGATCGCCGGTGTCATGGAGCACGTCGAGGAAGCCGGGGTGCACTCGGGCGACTCCGCCTGCGCACTGCCGCCCCAGACCCTGCGCGCCGAGGTCATCGACGAGCTCGAACGCCACACCCGCGCGCTGGCCCGGTCGCTCGACGTGTGCGGCCTCATCAACGTGCAGTTCGCAGTCAAGGACGGGCAGGTCTACGTGCTCGAGGCCAACCCCCGGGCCAGCCGGACCGTGCCGTTCGTGGCCAAGGCCACCGGAGTGCCCCTGGCCATGGTGGCCTCCCGCGTGATGGTGGGGCAGACACTGGCCGACCTGCGGCAGGAGGGCCTCCTGCGCGCCGATGTGATCGGCCGGGTGCCGGTGCTCGACCACGTGAGCGTCAAGGAGGCGGTGCTTCCCTTCGACCGCTTCCCCGGCGTCGACACGCTCCTCGGGCCCGAGATGCGTTCGACCGGCGAGGTCATGGGCGTCGACAGCACCTTCGGTCTCGCCTTTGCCAAGAGCCAGATGGCGTCGGGGACGCGCCTGCCCGACAGCGGGACGGTGTTCCTCTCGCTGGCCGACCGCGACAAGCCGGCGGGGCTCGAGGCGGCACGGGCCTTCAGCGCGCTCGGGTTCTCCATCGCGGCGACGTTGGGGACGGCGGGCTACCTGCGCTCCCAGGGCCTGGTGGTCGACACGCTCGTGGCGAAGGTAGGAGAGGAAGGTGTGGCGTCCGACGCGGTCGAGCTGATCGCCCAGGGCAAGGTGCAGCTGGTGGTGAACACGCCGCGCGGGCCTGGGCCCGCGGGCCGACGGCCAGCACATCCGCACCGCCTCGGTGGTGCTACAAGGTGCCCTGTCTCACCACGCTGGCGGCGGCCCGGGCGGCGGCGGCAGGCATCGCCGACGCGCGGGCGCATCCGCTGCAGGTGCGACGCGCTGCAGGACCTGCATCCGACACCGCCGACAACCGGGACGACGGCGCGATGAGCGCCGCTCCCGACGGGCGCCCGGCCGCCACGCTCGCCACGAGCGTCGGGAGCGTGGCCCTCGCCAACCCGGTGCTGACGGCCTCGGGCACGTCGGGACACGGCACCGAGCTGTCCGAGTACGGCGACCTGGGCCAGCTGGGCGCGGTCGTGGTCAAGTCGCTGTCGGTCGAGCCGTGGGCGGGCAACCCCGCCCCGCGGGTGCACGAGGTCGGGTCCGGCATGCTCAACAGCGTGGGCCTGCAGGGCCCGGGACTGGCGGCGTGGGTGGACGACGATCTCCCTGCGTTGCACGCAAGCGGCGCGCGCGTCGTGGTGAGCATCTGGGGCCGCTCGGTGGCGGACTACGCCAAGGCGGCCGAGCTCGTCGCCGCGGCCGCGTCGTCCGGGGCCGGCTCGTGCATTGCGGCGCTCGAGGTCAACGTCAGCTGTCCCAACGTGGAGGACCGCTCGCGCATGTTCGCCCACTCGGCCGACGCGACGTGCCGTGTCCTCGCGGCCACCGCCTGCGGTGTGCCGCGCTGGGCCAAGCTCAGCCCGAACGTGCCGGACCTGGTGGAGATCGCCGCCGGGGCCGTGGCGGGCGGCGCCGACGGATTGACCCTTGTGAACACACTGCTGGGTCTCGCCGTCGACATCGAGTCGGGCCGACCGGTCCTGGGCGCAGGCGGCGGCGGGCTGTCCGGCGGCGCCGTGCACCCGGTGGCCGTGCGCGCCGTGTGGGAATGCCGGTCGGCCTTCCCCGAGCTGCCCATTGTCGGTGTGGGCGGTGTGTTCTCGGGCCGCGACGCCGTGGAGCTGCTCGTGGCCGGGGCCGATGCAGTTGCGGTCGGCACCGCAACTTTCCGGGACCCCCGGGCGCCCTGGAAGGTGCTCCGCCAATTGGCGCGCTGGTGCGAGGCGCACGGCACGACGGTGGGCGACATCCGCCAGCGGGCGCGGCAGCGCGTCAGCAGTGACGCCGACACCACCGGCACGGTCGTTCCATCGCTACACGAAGGAGGACGTAATGGCTGACAGTTTCGGGGACAGGGTGGCCGCGGCCGTCGCGAGGACGGGTCCGCTGTGCGCGGGGATCGACCCCTCGGCCGCACTGCTCGCGGCGTGGGGGATGTCCGACGACGCCACCGGACTGCGCGCGTTCTGTGCCGCCTGCGTCGAGGGGTTCGCCGGTGCGGTGAGCGTGGTCAAGCCACAGGTCGCCTTCTTCGAGCGGCACGGCTCCGCCGGCATGGCCGAACTGGAGCGGCTCATCGCCGAGGCGACGGCAGCCGGGCTCCTCGTCATCGCCGATGCCAAGCGGGGCGACATCGACTCGACCGCGGCGGCCTACGCCGACGCGTGGCTCGCCGACGGCAGCCCGCTGGCCGTGGATGCGGTGACCGCCCACCCGTATCTCGGCCTCGGCTCACTGGCGCCGCTCGTCCGCCTCGGCGCCGCCAACGGGAAGGGCGTCCTGGTGGTGGCCCGGAGCTCCAATCCCGAGGGCCGGGCGCTCCAGCAGGCCGTCACCGCCGGCGGCCCGGGCGTCGAGGACATGCTCCTGCGCGAGATCGCCGGGCTGAACGCCTCCCCTGAGATCCCCGAGGGAACGGTGGGCGCTGTCATCGGGGCCACGCTGGAACGGTCGACCTTCGAGTTATCCCAGCTCGGAGGGGTTATTTTGGCTCCCGGCCTGGGCGCCCAGGGCGCTGGCCCGGCCGACGTGGCGGCCCGCTTCGCCGGTTGCCGGCCCGGGACGGTGCTGCCGAGCAGCTCCCGCGGGCTCCTCGACGCCGGGCCTGATGCCGCCGACTTGCGCCAGACCGCACGCTCGCTGAACCGCGCGTTGGCGGCCGCGATGGGCTGAAGAGGGGAAATAGGTGAACGGCCCTGGCCGAGGCGCTATGGTCTCGCCATGCCGCAACCTCCCGCACTCACTCCAGAGCAGCGCGCAGCTGCACTCGAAAAGGCTGCCCGGGTTCGCCGTGAGCGGGCCGAGGTCAAAGACAAGCTCAAGATGGGCAACCTGTCGTTGGCAGACCTCCTCCAAGAGGCGGACTCCAACGAGACCATCGGGAAGATGAAGGTGGTGTCGGTCCTCGAATCCCTGCCCGGTCTGGGCAAGGTCAAGGCGCGCCGCCTCATGGAGACCGTCGGCATCAGCGACAGCCGGAGGCTCCAGGGTCTCGGTGCCAAGCAGCGTGAATCGCTGCTCAAAGAGACTGCGCGCTGAACCCAAGATCACTGCGCCGCACATCTTCGTGCTCATCGGTCCTGGTGGGGCCGGCAAGGGCACGGTTGCCGCAGCGCTGATCGCGCAGGATCCGAATCTCTGGCTCAGCCGGAGTTGGACCACGAGGAAGCCCCGGCCGGGCGAGCGCGAGCGCGGCGCCTACGTCTTCGTCGACCGGCCGACCTTCGAGGATGCCGTGGCCCAGGGCGGCTTCTACGAATGGGCCGAGTTCCTCGACTACCTCATGGGCACGCCCATTCCCGACCCACCGCCGGGCGCCGATGTCCTCCTCGAGATCGACGTGCAGGGGGCCGAGCAGGTCGTGGCCCAGCGCCCCGATGCCACGGTCATTCTGCTGCTGCCCCCGTCGCCCGCGGTCCAGGCCGAGCGGCTGCGGGCCCGGGGGGACGACGCCGAGCACATCCGGCGCCGGGTGGAACTGGGTCGCCGCGAGGTGGAGCGTGGGGCCAAAATTGCAGCTCACACCGTCATCAACGACGACCTTGGTCAGGCCCTGGCCGAGCTGACCGCTATAGTTGATCGGACTCGAACGGCTGCCCCCTGCGCCGCGAAACCGGAGGAATCCTGATGGCCCAAGGCCGCCACACGCTCATGGACCCACCCATTGAAGAGCTGCTCGACAAGGTGGACTCCAAGTTCACCCTGGTCGCGCTGGGTTCGGCCCGCGCCCGCCAGGTGAACTCCTACTACAACAGCCTCGGCGAGGGCCTCGGCAAGGTGGTGCCGCCCCAGGTGGCCTCGGTGTCGGGCAAGCCAGTGTCCATCGCGTTCGAGGAGATCGCCGCCGGCAAGGCCACGTTCACCCGCCCGGACCCCGAGGAAGAGGCCGCGCTGGCCGCCGCCATCGCGGATGCGGCCGAGGCCGGCCTGCTCGCCGAGGCCGGGTCCGAGGGCACCGAGGTGATCGAGGTACTCGACGTCGGGGGCGACGACCCGGCTGCGAGCTAGGCGCCCGGCACAAGGTCCGCCGAACAGCGCCCATGGACAGAGACCGCGGAACCGAGGACGCGCCGGTGCTCCCTGAACGTGCCCACTCCGCTCCACGCGTCGTCCTCGGTGTGTGCGGTGGCATCGCCGCCTACAAGGCGGTCGAGGTCTGCCGGCAGCTGGTCGACGCCGGCGTGCACGTCACGCCCATCCTGACCGACGAGGCCACGCGGTTCGTCGGCGCGGTGACCTTCTCGGCGCTCGCCTCCGAGCCCGTGCAGCGGTCCCTGTGGGACGAGGCCTCGCCGATTCCCCACACCAGGCTCGGCCAGCAGGCCGACCTGGTGCTGATCGTGCCGGCCACGGCGCATACCCTCGCCCGCTACGCGGCCGGGCTCTCCGATGATCTCCTCTGCGCCACGCTGCTGGCCACCCGGGCGCCCGTCGTCGTCTGTCCCGCCATGCACACAGAGATGTGGGAGCACGCCTCGGTGCGGGAGAACCTCGCCACCCTGGAGCGGCGCGGCGTCGAGATCGTCCCGCCCGAGAGCGGACGGCTGGCCGGCGGCGACTCGGGGGAGGGCCGGCTCGCCGACCCCGGCGTGATCGTGGCGCGCGTCCTCGAGCTCCTCGGTCGGTCGGCTCGTCTCGATCTCCATGGGACACGGGTGGTGGTGAGCGCCGGTGGCACGCGCGAGCCGCTCGATCCCGTGCGCTTCATCACGAACCGGTCGTCGGGCAAGCAAGGCCACGCGATCGCCATCGCCGCGGCGCGCCGCGGTGCGGCGGTCACGCTCGTCACGTCCTCACCGCTCCCGCTCCCACCCGACGTCTCTGCCGCGGTGACGCGGATCGATGTGGAGACGGCGGCGGACATGGAGCACGCGGTCGGTGCCGCCGCCGAGGGCGCGGAGGTCGTCGTGATGGCGGCCGCCGTCGCTGACTTCCGCCCGAAGCAACCGGCCGGGACGAAGCTCTCCAAGGAGGAGGGGCTCCCCGACCTGGTCCTCGAGCCGACCCCCGACATCCTGGCCGGGCTGGCGGCCCGACGTCGCCCGGGACAAGTGCTGGTCGGCTTCGCGGCGGAGACGCACGACGTGTTGGCGCGGGGACGCGCCAAACTCGCCCGCAAGAGCGTCGACATCCTCGTCGTGAACGACGTGAGCGCGCCAGGTACGGGTTTTGACCACGACACCAACGCGGTCGTGATCCTCGAGCCGGACGGAACCATGCTGGAAATCCCACTGACCTCCAAAGATGCAGTGGCAAATGCCGTATTGGATAGGGTGATCGCCCACCACAACGAGAAGCGGAGTACCACGTGAGAACCACCTTTACTTCGGAATCGGTGACCGAGGGCCACCCCGACAAAATGGCCGACCAGATTTCCGACGCCGTCCTCGACGCCATGCTCGAAGGCGACCCCTCCAGCCGGGTGGCCTGCGAGACGTTGCTGACCACCGGCCTCGTGGTGGTGGCCGGTGAGGTCACGACGTCCACCTACGTCGACATCCCTTCCATCGTGCGCGACACGGTGTGCGAGATCGGCTACGACAACGACAGCTACGGCTTCAACGGCAAGACATGTGGTGTGCTGGTGTCGTTGGACGCGCAGTCGCCCGATATCGCGCAAGGGGTGGACGCCGCCTTCGAGCTGCGCACCGGGAAGGGCGGCGAGGACGTCCTCAATGCGCAGGGCGCCGGAGACCAGGGGATGATGTTCGGCTACGCCTGCGACGAGACGCCAGACCTGATGCCGCTCCCGATCTGGTTGGCCCACCGCCTCTCCGAGCGACTGTCACAGGTGCGGCGCGCCGCCACGGTTCCGTACCTGCGCCCCGACGGCAAGACCCAGGTCTCGGTCGTCTACGAGGACGGCCGCCCGGTCCGGATCGACACCGTGTTGATCTCGACCCAGCACGCCGGCGGCATCGATCTGGAGGAGCAGCTGCGACCCGACCTGACCGAGCAGGTGATCACCCCGCTGCTGCCCACCGACATGGACGTGGAGGACCTGCGCATCTTCGTCAATCCGACCGGCATCTTCGAGCTCGGCGGTCCCCACGCCGACACCGGGCTGACGGGGCGCAAGATCATCGTCGACACCTACGGCGGGATGGCCCGCCACGGTGGCGGTGCCTTCTCCGGGAAGGACCCCTCCAAGGTTGACCGCTCGGCCGCGTATGCGGCGCGCTGGGTCGCCAAGCACGTCGTGGCGTCGGGCGCGGCCAACCGTTGCGAGGTGCAGGTGGCCTACGCCATCGGTGTCGCCCACCCCGTGTCGTTGCTCGTCGAGACCTTCGGCACCGAGACGGTTGACCCCGAGAAGATCGCCGACGCGGTGCGCGAGCTCTTCGACCTGCGGCCTGCGGCCATCGGGCGCGACCTCGACCTGCGGCGTCCGATCTACAAGAAGACGGCGGCCTACGGTCACTTCGGTCGCTCGGAGAAGGAGTTCACGTGGGAGGCCACCCCGCGGGTGGACGACCTGCGGACCGCCTTGGGGCTCTGAGCGGGCGGGCGCTCCCCTGAGGGGAGCCGTCGTCGGGTGGCGATGAGCGCATGAGGCAGGACGGTGGTGCCGCCGACCCGGTGCGCGTCGTACGCGTGCGCACCGAGGTGGCCGCCGTGGCCAAGACGTTCGATTACGCCGTGCCGTCGGCCTGGAGCGAGGACGTGCACATCGGCACGCGGGTGCGGGCGCCGTTCCACGGGCGGACGGTGCGGGGCTGGGTGGTCGACGAGGACGTGGGAACGCCGGCCGGCGTCGACGTCCTCCCCCTCAAGTCGTGGCTGGGGTGGGGTCCGCCGCCGGCCCTGGTCCAGATGGCGGAGTGGGCGGCCTGGCGTTGGGCCGGGCCGGCCTCGTTCTTCCTCCGCATCGCCTCCCCGGCGGCCATCGTGCGCACGCTGTCCGTGCCGCCGGCGCAGATGCTCGCCGCTGTACCTTCCAGACGCGATGGACTCGACCTTGCGCAGCCCGGCGTCACGGTCGTGCGCGAGCCGCCGCTCACCGACCCGATCGATCTCGTGCTCGCTGTGGTGGGCGATCCCGCGGTGCGCGCCCGCCAGGGGAGCGTGCTGGTGCTCGTCCCGTCCTCGGGTTGGGCGGAACGCCTGACGGCACGGCTGGAGCGCCGCGGGTGCCCGGCCGGCAGCACGTGGGAGCAGGCCCGCGCCGGCTGGCCGGTCGTGGTGGGCAGCCGGGCCGGCGCCTGGGCCCCGCTGCCCCGGTTGGCGGCCACGGTCGTCCTCGATGCGCACGACGCGGCCTACCGGGAGGAGAGCGCGCCGACCTACAGCGCGGTCGACGTCGTCATGGAGCGTGCCCGGCGCGCGGACGTTCCCTGCATTGTGGCGTCGCCGGTCCCGCCGGTCGCGCTCGCCGCCCGCCCCGGCCTGCGGACGCTGGCGCCGTCACGCCCCTCGGAGCGGGCGGGGTGGCCCGTTCTGGAGACGGTCGACCGGCGCGGCGCGGATCCGCGCAGCGGCTTGTTCTCCGAGGAGTTCGTCCGCCTGTCCCGTGCGGTCCTCGACGATGCCGACGCACGCCAGACCGGCCCGCTCGTCTGCGTGTACAACCGCACGGGAGGCGGCCGCCTGCTGGCCTGCCGTCACTGCGGCGAGCTGGCTCGCTGCACCCGTTGTGGCGCGGCCGTGGGCCGGCCTCGTGGTGAGGAGCTGTTGCGCTGCCCGCGCTGCGACGAGACCCGGCCGGTGGTCTGCGTCGCCTGTGGTCGCTTGCGCATGAAGACCCTGCGCTCCGGGGTGAGCCGTCTGCGCGAGGAACTGGCGGCGCTGCTCGGTGCCGAGGTGGGAGAGGTGGCCGGTCCGCGGGCGGCCGGGCCGGAGCCGCCCCTCCCGAGCGCCCCCGTCCTGATCGGGACGGAGGCCGTGCTGCACCGCGTGCGCCGCGCCGCCGCCGTGGCCTTCCTCGACATCGATCTCCACCTGTTGGCCCCGCGGCTCTCGGCTACCGAGGAGACCCTGGCGCTGTTCGTCCGGGCCGCTCGCTTGGTCGGCGCCCGCGGCACGGGAGCGCCTTGGGCCCGCCTGCAGGCGCAGACGCGGGTGCCCGACCACCCGTTGCTGCAGCGCCGTCGCGCTCGGAGACCCGACCGAGGTGTTGGGAGAGGAGCTGGCGATCCGTCGTACGTCGGCCCTGCCGCCCTTCTCCGCGCTGGCGGTCGCCTCGGGCGCGCTCGCCCCGGCCTATGCCGAGGCGTTGCGCCTGGAGCTCGAGGTCGCACGGGCCGGCGGGCCCGCCGGAGCCGGCGGCATCCCCTCCCTGTCACCGCTCGGCGACGACCGGTTCCTCCTGCGGGCGGACACCCACGACCCGCTCTGCGATCTCCTGGCCCGCACACCGCGCCCACCGGGGCGGGGCCTCCGCGTCGAGGTGGACCCGACCTCGCTCTGACCTTCCAGGGGCCGCCGGTAAGATGTGTGCCATGGCAAGCCTCACCATCCGCCAGTACGGCGACCCCGTGCTCAAGGAGCGCACCCGTGAGGTGAAGGACATCGACGGGGCCCTGGCCAGCCTGGTCGAATCGATGATCGAGACGATGTACGACGCCCCCGGCACCGGCCTGGCCGCCAACCAGGTGGGCGTGCAACGCCGCATCTTCGTCTACGACGTGGGGGAGGGCGCCCGCCCCGTCATCAACCCGAGCATCGTCGAGAGCGACGGCGAGTGGTCCTACGACGAGGGTTGCCTGTCGATACCGGGTCTCAGCTGGGAGATCGTGCGACCCAATGCCGTGCACCTGGTCGGCCTCGACCTCGACGGCAACGACATCTCCATCGAAGCCTCGGAGCTCGAGGGCCGCGTGTTCCAGCACGAGCTCGACCACCTCGACGGCATCCTGCTCGTGGAGCGCCTCAACGAGGACCAGCGCAAGGAGGCACTCAAGATCCTGCGCAGCCGCACACTCGACCTGCCCTCCTCCGATCCCGACGGGCTCGCCAACCTCTTCTCCCGCTGAACACGCGCTGATCACCGACGGCAGCGGGGCGGCGCACGAGCGGCCGTCGACCCCGTCGCCGTCTGCCCTACGGTGAACGGGTGGCCCGCCTGGCGTACCTCGGCACCCCCGACATGGCCGTGCCGCCGTTGCGCGCGCTCGTCGAGGCCGGACACGACATCGCGCTCTGCGTGACGCGCCCAGACAGCCGTCGCGGCCGGGGCAAGGAGGAGACGCCCAGCCCGGTCAAGTTGGCGGCCACCGAGCTCGGGCTCCCCGTCACGCACACCATGGACGACCTGACGACGGTCGGCGTCGACCTCGCCGTCGTGGTGGCGTACGGCCGCATCATCCCCGTCCGGCTGCTCGAACAGATCCCGATGGTGAACCTGCACTTCTCGTTGTTGCCGCGCTGGCGCGGTGCGGCACCCGTCGAGCGCGCCATTCTGGCCGGCGATCGCGAGACGGGCGTCTGTCTGATGAAGGTGGAAGAGGGCCTCGACACCGGTCCGGTCTACGCCGTGCGCCGCGTGCCCTCGACGACGCCATCACGCTCGACGCGCTGCGCCAGGAGCTGGTGATCGTGGCCAGCGCGCTCGTGGTGGAGGCGCTGGCCCACGGCGTCGCCGGATTGCCCCGACCCGTCCCCCAGGAGGGCGAGGTCACGCTGGCGGAGAAGATCACCAAGGAGGATCTCCATCTCGACTGGAGCGCGACCGCCGTCTCCCTCACGCGGGTCGTGCGGTTGGGCCGGGCCTGGACAACCTTCCGCGGCCGCAGGCTGACGGTGCTCGACGTCTCGCTCGGGCCGGACGAGCACGACACCGCCGGGCAATTCCCCGGTTCCCTCGACGGTCCGGTCGTTGCGACGGGTGGCGGAAGCGTGGTGTTGCAGCGGGTGCAGCCCGAGAGCCGTTCTCCCATGTCAGCCGAGGAGTGGCTGCGTGGCGTGCGGCCTGCGGTCGGCGAGCGCCTCGGGACGGAGTAGACATGACGTAATGACCGTCACGCCGATCGATGGGTGGAGCCCCGATCAGTACGAGCGGTTCCGTTCGGAACGCCAGCAACCGTTCGACGATCTGCTCACCTTGTGCCACCCCGTTCCGGGCGGACGCATCGTCGATCTCGGGTGCGGCACGGGGGACCTCACGAAAATCCTGCACGAGGAGATGGCGGCCGAGCGGACCGTCGGGATCGACTCGTCGCCGGCCATGCTGGCCCGCGCCCGGGCCACGCACGCCGACGTGGCCGGCCTTTCGTTCGCGGAGGGCGACATCGCCACCTGGCTGGACGAGGGCATCGACCTGGTGTTCGCCAACGCGTCGCTGCAGTGGATCGACGATCACCTGAACCTCCTGGCGCGCATGCGCACCGCGCTCGTCCCCGACGGGCAGCTGGCCTTCCAGGTGCCGGCCAACTACCGCCATCCCTCGCATCTGCTGGCGCAGGCGGTGGCCAACGAGCCCCCCTTCATCGATGCGCTCTACGGGGACGTCCCCGAGGACCGCGGCCGCTTCGTGCTGTCGCCCGAGCTCTACGCCGACCTCCTCTACGAACTGGGGGCGAAGGATCAGGTCGTGCGCATGGAGGTGTACGGCCACGAGCTCGAGTCCACCGGCGAGGTCGTCGAGTGGGTCATGGGCACCCTGCTGACCCCCTACCGCAAGCGGCTGAGCCCCGAGCTGTTCGACGCGTTCGTGGAGCGCTACCGGGAGCGGCTGATTGAGGAGCTCGGTGAACGCGAGCCGTACTTCTACGGGTTCCGGCGCATCCTCTGCTGGGCCCGCTTCAGCTGAGCGGGGCGAACGGGACGATGGAGGGATCGACAGCGATGGCGGGTCGCCACCCCGGCACCGTGGGCGAGCTGCGGATCGCGCCGTCGGTGCTGTCGGCCGACTTCGGCATGCTGGCCGAGCAGGTGGGGGAGGTGGCGCCCTCCGCCGACTGGCTCCACGTCGACGTCATGGACGGGCACTTCGTTCCGAACGTGACGATCGGGCCGCCGGTCGTGGCCTCGTTGCGGCGCCACACGGCGCTGTTCTTCGATTGCCACCTGATGATGACCGAGCCGGGGCGCTACCTGAAGGACTTCGCCGACGCCGGGGCCGATGGCTGCACCGTGCACGTCGAGATCGGCGACACCGACGAGCTCATCGTGCAGATGCGCAGCCTGGGCCTGCGGGCGGGACTGGCCCTCAACCCCGACACGCCGTTCGACGCGGTGCGGCCCTATCTGCGCGACGTCGATCTCCTCTTGTGCATGACGGTCTTCCCGGGCTTCGGGGGCCAGAGCTTCATCGCCGACGTCATGGCCAAGGTGGCGCAGGTGCGGGCCGAGGTCACCGCCGCCGACCTTCAACTCGACATTGAGGTCGACGGGGGTATCGACGCGACCACGGCGCCCGTCGCCGTGGCGGCCGGCGCCAATGTCCTGGTGGCCGGGAGCGCCATCTTCGGGCAGCCGCGGCCGTGGGAGGCGGCCGACGCCATCCGCGCCGCCGCTCGTGCCGCTGCACCCGGTCCCGGGTGACGACCGGCCGCGCCGTCGTCGCCGGGGGCGGCATCATCGGTACCTGGCACACGCTCGAGCTGGCGGAGGCCGGCTTCGACGTGGACCATCTCGAAGCCGAAGCGGGCCCGACCGGTGCCTCGGTGCGCAACTTCGGCCTGGTCTGGGTCAGCGGACGGCGTTCGGGCGCCGAGCTCGAGGTGGCGCGCCGGGCGCGCCGGCGTTGGGAGGAGATCGGCGCTGCAGTTCCCGGCATCGGCTTTCGCGCCATGGCCTCGCTGACCGTCGCTACCGACCCTGCCGCCCGCGCCGTCATGGAGGCCTTCGCCCGGCAGCCCGATGCCGCTGCCCGCTCCATCTCGTTCTTGGAGCCCGACGAGGTGCGTGCCTGCAACCCGGCGGTCCACGGTGACGTCGAGGGTGCGCTGCACTGCGCCGAGGACGCGGTGGTCGAGCCACGCCTCGCCCTGGCCGCCCTGCGCGACCACGTTGCTGCCACCAACGCGGGCCGCTACCGCTATCATCCCGGCCGCCGTGTCGCCACCACCGAGCCTCACGCGCTCCGCGACACGCAGGGGACCCGTTGGGAGGGGGACGTGCTCGTGCTGGCGACCGGCGCGGCCTACGACCACATCCCCGTTACGGCAGCGCTCGCGCCCCGGCTCCGCCGGGTGCGGTTGCAGATGCTGCAGACGGGACCTTTCGCCACCCCGCTCACGACGACGCTGGCCGATGCCGACACCTTGCGCTACTACCCGGCCTACGAGTCGGCGCCACTGGACCAGCTCGGTCCCCAGACGCCTGTCGCGGCCGCACACCACCTGCAGCTGCTGCTGGTCCAGCGTCCAGACGGTGGTCTGACCATCGGGGACACGCATGCCTACGGGGAGCCGTTCGACTTCGCGCTGTGCGAGGACCCGACGCACGAGCTCTTGGCCCGGGCGGCGCGCATCCTCGGCACCCAGCTCCCCCCGGTGCAGCGTCGCTGGGAGGGTGTCTACGCGCAGTGCGTGGACGGTGCGGTCTGCCTGCGCGAAGAGATCGACGCAGGGGTGTGGTTGGTGACCGGCCCCGGCGGCCGCGGCATGACATGTTCCCCGGCCATTGCCGCCGACACCTTGCGGGCCGCAAGGGTGGCGGCATGATCGGGCCCTTCGCGCTGGCCTGCCTCGATATGGCGGGCACGACCGTGCGCGACGACGGCGCCGTCGAGGCGGCGTTCACCAGCGCCCTGGCCGCGGTGGGCGTCACGCCGGGGAGCAGGTTCTACGAGGAGGCCGAGGTCGTCGTCCACCAGACGATGGGCTGGTCCAAGGCCGACGTGTTCGCCACGCTGTTCGACGCGGACGAGGCCAGGGAGGCCACCGCCGCCTTCGCCCAGGCTTACGAGGCGATCGTCGCGGCCGGGGACGTCAGCGAGATTCCCGGCGCCCTCCAGGTGCTGCGCGACCTGCGCGCCGGCGGGGTGGGGGTCTGCCTGACCACGGGCTTCGCGCCCTCGACCCGCGACGCGCTGCTCGACGCCCTGGGGTGGCGGGCCGACATCGACCTCGCCTTGTCACCGGCCGACGTGGGCCGGGGCCGCCCTGCGCCGGACCTCGTCCTCGGCGCCATGGCCCGCCTCGGGGTGGGCGACCCGCACGCCGTGGTGGTCGTCGGCGACACCAGCAAGCGACCTCGAAGCGGGGAAGGCCGCCGGCGCCGGGGCGGTCATCGGCGTGCTCAGCGGCGCCCACGACGAGGCCACCCTGGTCGCCGCCGCACCGACGGCGGTCATGGCGGACATCACGGGCCTGATCCCATTCCTCGGCCAGCAGTGACGCCGCCGGTTCCAACCGCCTGACCTGGAACTGTCGACAAAAACTGAAACGTGTTCTAGTATTAGAGCACGAAGCCGGGGAGCCACCCCGGGCAAGGACCTTGACCATGGACGACGTGGAGCACATGCGCCGAGCGCTGGCGCTGGCGGCAACGGTCCGTTCGACCACGGCGCCCAACCCCTGGGTGGGCTGCGTCGTCGTTCCGCCGGACGCCGGCCCGGACGCCGGAGCGGTGTTCGCCGGAGCGACGTCACCGCCGGGAGGCCCCCATGCCGAGGCGTCGGCCCTGGCCGCGGCGGGAGAGGCCGCCAGGGGAGCCACGCTGTACGTGACCCTGGAGCCCTGCGCCCACCACGGGCGCACCCCTCCCTGTAGTGACGCCATCATCGCGGCGGGCGTGTCCCGGGTCGTGGTCGGTATCGAGGACCCCGACGAACGGGTCGCCGGACGCGGCATCGCCGCGCTCCGGGCGGCCGGCCTGGAAGTCACCATCGGGGTGGCCGCCGAGGAGGCGGCCGAGCAGCTGGCTCCCTATCTCAAGCACCGGACGACGGGGCAGCCCTGGGTCGTCCTCAAGATGGCCGCCAGCCTCGACGGCCGCACCGCGGCGCCCGACGGCACCAGCCGCTTCATCACGGGCGAGGCGGCGCGCCGGGACGCGCACCGGCTGCGCGCCCGTTCCGATGCCGTCCTCGTCGGGGCTGGCACCGTCCGGGCGGACGACCCCGAGCTCACGGTCCGTCTCGACGACGGGGTCGAACGGCAGCAGCCCCTGCGCGTCGTGCTCGGGCAGGCGCCGGAGGGGGCCAAGGTGCGCCCGGCGCTCGAACTCTCGGGAGAGCTCGGGGACGTGCTGACCGAGCTCGGGCGTCGTGGCGTGCTCCAGCTGCTGGTGGAGGGCGGGGCCAGCGTGGCCCACGATTTCCACGCGGCGGGCCTGGTCGACCGTTACGTGGTGTACCTCGCACCCGTGCTGTTCGGGGGCGACGACGGCCACCCGATTTTCGCGGGCCCCGGGGCTGGCACAATTGCAGACGTGTGGAAGGGCAGGCTGGTGTCGATAGAGCAGCTGGGTGAGGATCTTCGGGTGGAGGTGGCGGCCTGATGGCGTTCTCCGAGGTGCAGGAGGCGATCGATTCCATCGGCCGGCTGGGCATGGCGGTGGTGGTCGACGACGAGGACCGTGAGAACGAGGGCGACCTGGTCATGGCGGCCGAGGCGGCCACGCCGGAGAACATCGCCTTCTTCCTGGCCCACACCTCGGGTGTCATCTGCGTGCCGCTCTTGCCCGAGCGGGCCGACGCCCTCGACCTGCCCCTGATGGTCACGGCCAACACCGAGGCGCAGCGGACCGCCTTCACGGTGAGCGTCGACTTCCGCCACGGAACGACGACCGGGATCTCCGCCACGGACCGGGCGTCCACCATTGCCGCCCTGATCGACCCCGCCACGCGCCCCAACGACCTCAACCGGCCCGGCCACATCTTCCCGTTGCGCTACCGCTCCGGCGGAGTGCTCAAGCGGGCCGGGCACACCGAGGCGACGGTCGACCTGGCCCGGGCCGCCGGCCTGACGCCGGCCGGCGTCCTCTGCGAGATCGTGACCGAGGACAAGTCCGAGATGGCGCGGCTGGCCGACCTCGAGACCTTCGCCAAGCGGCACGACCTCCCGCTGATCTCCATCGCGGACCTCATCCGCTACCGCCGGCAGAACGAGAAGCTGGTGCGGCTCGTCTCCGAGGCGCGCATCCCGGCCGTCGGGCGTGAGTTCCGGGCCTTCGTTTACGAGTCCGTGCTGGACAACGAGCAGCACCTGGCACTCGTCATGGGCGAGGTGGCCGGGACGGAGGACGTGCTGGTCCGCGTGCACTCCGAGTGCCTGACCGGCGACGTGTTCGGCTCGCTCCGCTGCGACTGCGGCCCGCAGCTGCAGGCGTCGCTCGACCTCATTGAGAAGGAGGGGCGCGGCGTCCTCATCTACCTGCGCGGCCACGAGGGCCGCGGCATCGGCCTCGGCCACAAGATCCGCGCCTACCAGCTGCAGGAGGAGGGCCACGACACCGTCGACGCCAACCTGCAGCAGGGGCTGCCCGTCGACAGTCGGGAGTACGGCATCGGTGCCCAGATGCTGGTCGACCTGGGCGTGACCACCATGCGCCTCATGACCAACAACCCGGTCAAGTACGGCGGACTCGAGGGCTTCGGCCTCGACATCACCGAGCGGGTCCCGCTGCAGCCCTCGGCCAACCCCGAGAACATCGCCTACCTGCGCACCAAGCGCGAGCGGATGGGGCATCTGCTGCACGGACTCGACGACGTCCTCTGACGTCGACCTGTGCCACAGTGAGGGCGTGACCCCGACCGCTGCCGCCGGCTGATGGCCGAGTCCGACCTGGTCGGCACTGCCCGACGGCGCGCTCGACGACGTGGCGTCGCGCGTCGGGGCCAGCCTGCGCGGCTCGGCGGACGGCACCGGGCTGCGCATCGGCGTCGCCTGCGCCGAGTTCAACGGCGGCATCACCCTGCGCTTGCTCGACGGCGCGCTCGCAGGCGCTGGACGAGGCGGGCACGGACCGCCGGGACGTCACCGTGGCCTGGGCCCCCGGCGCGTTCGAGCTCCCCGTCGTGGCCCGCGCCTTCGCCCACGCCGGCAAGGTGGACGCCGTCCTGTGCCTCGGGGCGGTCATCCGCGGCGACACGGGTCACTACGACTTCGTGGCGGGGCAGTGCGCCGCAGGGATCCAGCAGGTGCAGCTGGCAACCGGGGTGCCCGTCGTCTTCGGTGTCCTGACCACCGACACGCTCGACCAGGCGCTGGTCCGCTCCGAGCCCGATCACACCAACAAGGGTCGCGAGGCGGCGCTGACCGGCGTCGAGATGGTGCGCCTGCTGCGCAGTGGACCGTTCACCTGACGGCGAGAGACCCATTCATCGGCCGTTCACAGCGTCGACACGGCGCGGACACGTCAGCCTTCTACGGTCGCGCTGCACAGACCCAGCAGCGGACCAGCACGGGAGATCGGTATGGGTGAGACGGCGCCCACGGCGGAGGCGACCCACGGCGGAGACGACAGACCCGGTCGGCGCGCGCCGACGGCCCGATCGACCCGAGCGAGATCCGCTACCGCCCGGGCATCCGACGCGAGGGCTCTTTCACCGTGCGCTACGTCACGATCCACGGCTACCGGCGGGCCTACGTCAAGGCCGGGTCGGGGACCGCCCTGCTGCTGATCCACGGCATCGGCGACAGCTCTGACACGTGGCGACCGGTGGTCGAGCAGTTGGCGCGAGCACTATACGGTCATCGCCCCGGACCTCCTCGGGCACGGGCGCTCCGAGAAGCCGCGAGCCGACTACTCGGTGGCGGGCTTCGCCAACGGGATGCGCGACCTCCTCAGCGTGTTGGAGGTCGACCGGGTCACCGTCGTCGGGCACTCGCTCGGCGGCGGCGTGGCGGCGCAGTTCGCCTACCAGTTCCCCGATCGCTGCGAGCGCCTGGTCCTGGTGGGCAGCGGGGGAGTGGGCCGGACGGTCAGCCCGCTGTTGCGCGTGGCTGCCGTCCCGGGCATCGAACTGCTCATGCCCTTCCTCGGCCTGGCCCCGATCCGCTTCGCCAGCCGCCTGGGGGCCGAGTTGCTGCGCCTCTTCGACACCGCGCTCGGGCGCGACGCCGAGGAGATCCTGGCCGTGTTCGACGCGCTGCCCAACACGGAGGCCCGCATGGCCATCCTGCGCACGCTCCGCTCGAGCGTCGACTGGAACGGTCAGGTCATCACCATGGTGGACCGGGCCTACCTGGCCGAGGGCATCCCGACGTTGATCGTGTGGGGACGCCGTGACGCCATCATCCCGTTGGGCCACGGCCGCCTGATCCACACGGTGATGCCGGGCAGCGAGTTCGAGATCTTCGACGAAGCGGGGCACTTCCCGCACCACACCGACCCGGCCCGATTCGTGCGCGTCCTGCACGAGTTCATGGAGCGCTCCGTGCCGGCGACGCTACGACCAGAGCGAATGGCGGCAGCGCCTCCGGCGCGGCAAGCAGATGGACGAGGCCGACGTCGCGGTCGCCGGCGAGGCCGTCCGAGTGTCCGACGTCAGCGGCCCTCCGGGGCGGAGAGCGGACTGACCGGCGACTGACCGCGGTGACCGGCACGAGCCGGCTCAGTACAAGATGATCTGGGTGCAGCGGTACGACGCCATCAACCGCTCGGTGGTCTCGTTCGTCACGGTGGCGTCCCAGACCTGCGTGGTCCGCCCGAGATGCAGCGGCGCCGCCGTGGCCGTGACCTGGTCGCCCTCCCGCGCGCTCGAGATGAAGTTGGCCGAGCAGTCCACCGTGGTGAAGCTGCGCGCCCCCTCGGGCCAGTGGTGGCTGACCCCGAAGGCGCAGAGGGCGTCGGCCATGGCGACGACGACTGGTGCCCACAGGTAGCCCGTGCCGGCGATGAGCGCGTGGGTGACGGTCAGGCGGGCCACGGGGTCACGATCCTCGTCGGGCAGGGGCAGGTCGATCCCGAGGAGCTGCAGGAAGTTGCGGGCGTCGTAGGGCGGTGGCACGGGCACAGCTTGCCCGACCGGCGCCGCGTGGGCCGGACCACGCCGGCGCGTCTGCGAAGATCTACCCCCATGCTCCGCCTCGTTCTGCCCAAGGGCTCGCTCGAACGCGCCACCATGCAGCTGTTCGAGGACGCCGACCTCGGCCGTCAACCGCGCCTCGGACGTGGCCTACCGCGCCACCATCGAGGACCCCCGCATCAGCGAGGTGCGCATCCTGCGGCCGCAGGAGATCCCGGTCTACGTGGCCGACGGGCTCTTCGACCTCGGCATCACCGGGCGCGACTGCATCGAGGAGCGGGGGAGCGAGGTCGTCTCGCTCGGCGAGCTCGCCTACTCGAAGAACACCGCCAACCCGGCCCGGGTCGTGCTCGCCGTCGCCGCCGACTCGCCCGGCCCGCACGCTGGCCGAGCTGGCCGCCACCGTCGCCGACCGTCCCGGCCGCCTGCGCGTCAGCACCGAGTACCCCGAGCTGACCCGGCGGCGCTGGAGGCGCACGGGATCGAGGCGGACATCGCGCTCTCCTACGGCGCCACCGAGGCCAAGGTGCCCGACATCGCCGACGCCGTCGTCGACATGACCGAGACCGGGAGCGCGTTGCGCGCCGCGGGACTGCGCGTCATCGAGACGCTGCTCGTGTCGCACACCGAGCTGATCGCCAACCCGGCCGCGGCGGCGGATCCCGACAAGCGCCACGCCATGGAGCAGATCCACACGCTGCTGCAGGGCACGCTCGAGGCGCGGGGCAAGGTGCTGGTGAAGCTCAACGTCGAGGCGGCCAACCTCGACAAGGTGCTCGCCGTCTTGCCCTCCATGCGCGCGCCGACGATCTCGGAGCTCTCGGGCGGTGGCGCCTACGCGCTCGAGGCGGTGGTGGCCAAGTCCGACATCAACATCCTCATCCCGGCGCTGCGCGATCAGGGTGCCAGCGGACATTTTGGAGATCCCGCTGTCCAAGATCGTCCACTGACGTGGGCGGCCCCGTCCCTTCCGCCGGGCCGCACCACGGACGGGTGGCCTCGTTCGACCCCACCCGGGGCCTCGGCGCGGTCGACGACGACGACGGCACGAGCTACGGGTTCCACGCCACCGCCATCGCGGACGGGAGCCGGCGCATCGACGTCGGCACGGTCGTGGTCTTCACGGTGACGCCGGGCCATGGCGGCCTCTACGAGGCGCGGTCGCTGCTGCCGGTTTCCTCCTGACCCTCCCACCACCGGCCGCGGTAGCGGTCGGCGAACACCCCGAGCGCCGCCTCGACCCCGTCCCGGTCGCCGGTGGCGAGCAGGTCGAGCAACAGGCCGCGCGTGACCGCCAGTGCCGAGCCGGCGCATGGGTCCGGGCCACGTCGGCCGGCACGCCCCAGCGGGGCGGCAAGCGCCACGTTGGCGTCGAGCCAGTGCGCCATGTCGTCGTCCAGCAGGGGCCGGAGCGGCGTCGTCGCCTTGCAGCGCCCGCCCGTAGAGGGCGAAGAACAGCCGCTCGAGGTCACCCAGGTCCGGGATCGGCCAGGTAGTCCCACATCCGGCGGATCAGCGCATCCGTCTCGCCGGGGGCGTCCCGCTCGAGTGCGGCCAGGCGTCCCCGGGTCCTGGCCGTCCACCTCGCGGACGACCGCCAACAGCAGGCCGTCCTTGGAGCCGAAGTGGTAGAGCAGCATGCGGTGGCTGGTCCCGATGGCCTCGGCGATGCGGCGCAGGCTCTGGTCGGCCAGGCCCTGCGGTCGGTGAAGTGCTCCACGACCGCGTCGAGGAGGCGTTGCCGGGCCGGGTGCGCTGCGGCCCCACCGGCCCCTCCGGCCTCGCCGGTCCCCGCCCACGCCTCGCCCGTCTCGAGCCTCGCCTGATTGTCCACTCATGTACCAAATGGTACATTCGCGAGCAGACCGACTGACGGGAGGAGGCACGCCATGGCCCAGCAGGTGATCGACGAGACGGCGACGACGGGCGCCGATCCGGCGTCGGTGTACGCGCTCCTGGCGGACGGCTCCACCTGGCCCGAGTGGTCGCCCATCGGCGCCTTCGAGCTCATCGAGCCCGGCGCGGGAGCGCCGGAGGGCCTCGGTGCGGTGCGCCTCTTCACCACCGGCCGACACAAGAGCCGCGAGCGGGTCGTGACCTGCCGGCCCGGGCGAGGCCTTCGCCTACGTGCTCGAGGCGGGACTGCCTCTGCGGGAGTACAAGGCGGTGATCACGCTGACTCCCGCCGCGCACGGCGGGACCACCATCAATTGGCACTCGACCTTCCGACCCAAGGTGCCCGGCACGGGCTGGCTCTACCGCCGCGAGCTGGGCAAGTTCATCCGGCGGACCGTCGAGGGGCTCGCCGCGGCGACCGACCGGGCCCGCAGCAGCTGAGGGCAATGGGCCTAGTTCAGGTCGTGGCTGGCGGCGCCTTCCGAGGCGCTCTTCTCGGCACCCTCCAGGCTCACGATAGGCCAGGCGGAGCTGGGACAGCGACTCGAGGAGAGCCGGCTCGGCCTCTCCGAGGCGGCCCCGAAGCCCGTCGAGCAGGGCGCCGAGACCGTCGATGGCCAGGCGGGCCTGGAAGAGCTGGGGCGGGTTCTGCGAGAGGTAGATGGCGGCGAGCTCGAAGAGCCCGTAGCAGTGGTTGGCCACCACGACCTCGGCCGGGGTGTGGGCCAGCTGCGCCCGCATGGCGTCGACCTCGGCCTGGGCCGCCGCCTGCTCCTCGGTGAGAGGGGCCTCTGGTGACGGGCAGCGTGACGTCGGTGTCGCCCGGCTGGCCTGGGGGTGGAGAGGGGTGTCGTCACCCTCCTTCTTGGGGAAATGCTCGCCCGACGGTGTCCACAAGCTGCTCATGCTGGTACCCTATGCTCCTTGACTACATGGAAGCGGGGCCCCCACTGAGCGGCCTCCACCTGGCCACCACCCTGCACAGGCGGGGACGCACCGTGCGCCAGGTCGATCGCCTCTCTGCCGCGGGCACTGCCCGCTGGTCGGCCTCGCTCCACCGATTGGCTTGCGGAAGGACCGCCGGCCCGAGTGAGAGGTGTGATGACGCATCGTCGCTGAAACCACAACAGAGCACCGGATCAATGACCGAATCCGTGCCCGTGAAGTCCGGCTCGTGGACCCCGACGGTGTGCAACTAGGCATCAAGCCGCTCCCCGAGGCCCTGGCGATCGCCAAGGAGCTCGATCTCGACCTCGTCGAAGTCGCCCCCATGGCCAATCCGCCCGTCTGCCGGATCATGGACTTCGGCAAGTTCAAGTTCGACGAGGCCCAGCGGGCCAAGGAGAGCCGCCGCAAGACGGTCCACGTCGGGATCAAGGAGATGAAGTACCGGCCGAAGATCGGCCCGGGAGACTTCGACACCAAGACCCGGCAGGTGGCCAAGTTCCTGGGCGAAGGGCACAAGGTCAAGATCACGATCATGTTCCGAGGCCGCGAGGTGTACCACCCCGAGCACGGGAAGCGGATCCTCGATCGCATCGCCGAGCAGATGGAGGGCATCGCCAAGGTTGAGGCCGAGCCCAAGCTCGACAACCGCAACATGATCATGGTGCTCGCCCCCGACAAGCGGGCCCGCCAGGCCGCCCAGTCGAGGGAGAAGGCGCAGCAGCGCACCGACAAGCCGGGTGCCGGTGCCGCTCCGCCAGCGACTGCCGATCCGGCAGCCGGGAACGGGGCGCGGCGAGACGGCGGCATCCCCGCCCGAGGGGAACGGAAGTGCGCCGGCGGCCGGTGGGACCAATGGAGTCAGCGAAGTCGCAGCATCAGCCGAAGAGGGATGACGCAATGCCGAAGATGAAGACAGACCGGGGCGCCGCCAAGCGCATCAAGGTGACCGCCTCCGGCCGGTTGCGCCGGCGCAAGGCCTTCCGCTCGCACATTCTGGAGAAGAAGAGCAGCGTGCGCACGCGCCGGCTCGGCCGCGAGGCCGACATCTCCAAGGCGGACGAGCGCGCCACCCGCCGGATGCTCGGCATCTGAGCGCAGGCGATCACCACCGCGCTCCGGCGCACCCCCATCTGACACACCGAGATCTGAGAGGAGCACCCCCATGGCCAGAGTGAAGCGGTCCGTCCACGGCCGCAAGCACCACCGCGTCTGTCCTCGAGCAGGCGAAGGGGTACTACGGAAACAAGAGCCGTTCCTACCGGGCGGCCAACGAGCAGCTGATGCACTCGATGCAGTACGCCTTCCGGGACCGTCGCGCCCGCAAGGGGGACTTCCGCAAGCTGTGGATCCAGCGCATCAACGCCGGCGACCCGGCAGCACGGCATGAGCTACAGCCGGTTCATCAACGGCCTGCACCTGGCCGGCGTGGAGGTCGACCGCAAGGTCCTGGCCGATCTGGCCGTGAGCGACGCCGAGGCCTTCGGCGCGCTCGTGGTCGACCGCGCAGGACGCCCTGTCCAATGCGCCCGTGGCCGAGGTCGCTTCCTGACCCAGCGGCTGGCCTTTTCGCACCGGCGGATCCGCCGGCTGCGCGGGCTGCTGCAGAAGCGTTCGGCGCGCTGGAGCGAGCGCGCCTTCGTGGCCGAGGGGGCGGAGCTCATCCGCTGCGCGCTCGATGCGGGCGTCCCCGTCGAGTCGCTCTACGTCTCGCCGGACGGTGCCGACGACCGCAGCCGTCCAGGACGGTGTGCCGGCGCGCCGAGGCCGCCGGCGTGCGGGTCTTCCCCCTGGCTGCCGGCGTGCTGGAGCGGGTGGCCGACACGGTCACGCCCCAGCCGGTGCTCGCCGTGCTCCCGATGCTCGAGGAGCCGCCGGTCGGCGCAGACCCCTGGTCGGCCCACCCGGGCGCGCTGATCGTGGTCCTGGTCGACGTGCGCGATCCCGGCAACGCCGGCACCGTGCTGCGGGCGGCGGACGCCTCGGGGTCGACGCTGGTCGTCTTTGCCGGCGACTCGGTCGACCCCTACAACCCCAAGACGGTGCGCTCCTCGGCCGGCTCGCTCTTCCATGTGCCCCTGGCGGTGCGACCCGACCCGCGTGCCCTGGCCACCGAGCTGGCGGCGCGCCGGCTTCCGCACGCTGGCCACCGTGGTGCGGGACGGCGAGGACTACGCCGCGGCTCGACTGGTCCACACCGTCGGCCGTCTTCCTGGGCAACGAGTCCTCCGGGCTCGACCCCGAGCTGGCCGGCGCCCTCTCCGGCGACGCTGGCCATCCCCATGGCGGGCCGGGCCGAATCGCTCAACGTCGGCGTGGCCTGCGCCGTGGTCTGCTTCGAGGCCTTCCGCCAACGCCGGGGCGGCGGTGCCGCGCCACGTAGCATCGCGGACGGCGGATCGGCCCAACCTGGTGACTGAGACAGGGAATCTGGCGACATGGCAACCGACAACGTGGAACTCGACATCGACGGCATCACCGCCGACGGCGCGCGGGCCATCGAGGGCGCGGCGTCGACCGAGGCCCTCGAACCAGGTCGAGACCGAGTTCCTGGGCAAGCGCTCGCCGCTGAACCGGGCCCACCGCGCCCTGGGCGGCCTCGATCCCGAGGCCCGCAAGGAAGCCGGCCGCCGTATCGGCGAGGCCCAGTCCCAGCTCGAAGGCGCTGCTGGCGGCACGCCGCGCCGAGCTGGCGGAGTCCGAACGCGCCGAGGCGCTCCTGCGCCGACCGCCTCGACCTGACCGAGGTCATCCCGGACCAGGTGCGCACGGCGCCGGCGCGCGGGCACCTGCATCCCGCCACGCAGGCCCGGGCCGAGCTCGAGGACGTCTTCGTGGGCATGGGCTTCACCGTGGCCGAGGGCCCCGAGGCGGAGACGGACTGGTACAACTTCGAGGCGCTGAACATCCCGCCGGCCCATCCCGCGCGTGGCATGTACGACACCATGTACCTCGACATCGGGGAGCCCGAGACGGTGCTGCTGCGCACGCACACGTCGCCGGTGCAGATCCACCTGATGGAGGCGGCGGTGCGCGACGACTCCCTGCCGATCCACGCCGTCATGCCGGGCAAGTGCTTCCGGCTCGACACGCCCGACGCCCGCCATCTTCCCGTGTTCAATCAGATCGAGGGACTGGTGGTCGACCGGGGCATCACCTTCGGTGACCTCGCCGGCACCATCCAGGCCTTCACGGAGGCCTACTTCGGCCCGGGCATGCGCTCACGCCTGCGTCCGGCCTACTTCCCCTTCACCGAGCCGTCGGCCGAGTACGAGATCACCTGCACCGTCTGCCTCGGCGAGGGCTGCCGTACCTGCTCGCACACGGGCTGGATCGAGCTCGGCGGCTGCGGCATGGTCGACCCCGCCGTCTTCGCCGCCGTGGGGATCGACGCCGAGGTCTGGTCGGGCTTCGCCTTCGGGTTCGGCATCGACCGGCTGGCGCAGATGCGCCACGCCATTCCCGACATGCGCTCCTTCCTGGAGAACGACATCCGCTTCCTGTCGCAGTTCTGACCTCGCCCCACAACGAGAAAGTCCCCCGTGCGCGCTCCGCTCAGCTGGCTCCGTGATTTCGCCCCGTTCCCCGACGACGTCGGGACGCTGCGTGACGCGCTCGACGACCTGGGACTCGTCGTCGAGGCGATCGAGCACGTCGGCGAGGGGCTGGGCGACGTGGTGGTCGGCCGGGTGCTCGAGATCCGCCCGATCAAGGGCGCCGACAAGATCCGCCTGGTCATCGTCGACGGCGGCGGAACGCGGAGCCGCTCGAGATCGTGTGCGGCGCCACCAACTTCGCGGTGGGGGACCGGGTGCCGCTGGCGCCGGTCGGGGCCATCCTGCCCGGCGGACTTCGAGATCAGGCCAGCGCACGCTGCGCGGCGTCACGTCCAACGGCATGCTGTGCTCGGGCAAGGAGCTCGGTCTCTCCGACGACGGCGCGGGCCTGCTGATCCTGGGCGACGAGTCGCCGGGCGAGCCCGGGACGCCGATCATGGAGGCGCTCGGGCCTGCGGGTCGACATCGTCTTCGACATCACGGTCGAGGGCAACCGCCCCGATGCCTGGTGCATGTCGGGCATCGCCCGCGACCTGGCGGGCCGCCTGGAGCTGCCGTTCACGCTGCCCGAGCCGCCCGCGCCGGCCGCGAGCGGCTGGCCGGTGGAGGAGGCGGCGAGCGCCTCGGTGGAGTCGGCCGACCTCTGTCCCCGCCTCACGGTGTCCGTCCTGCGCGACGTCACCGTCGCACCGTCGCCGGGCTGGATCGCCCAGCGGCTGCTGCTGGCCGGCATGCGCCCGATCAACAACGTGGTCGACGCGTCGAACTACGTCATGCTCGAGCTCGGCCAGCCCACCCACCCCTACGACCTGTCGCTCCTGCCCGGACACGGGCCTGACCGTCCGGCGGGCCCGCCCGGGCGAGACGGTCGAGACGCTCGACGGCGTGCAGCGGACGGTGGGGGAGCAAGGACGGAGCCTGGGCGACACCGGCGAGGACTGCCTCATCTGCGACGCCGAGGGCACGCCGGTCGGCATCGGCGGGATCATGGGCGGCGCCTCGTCCGAGATCGCGGAGACGACGACCGAGGTCCTCCTCGAGGCGGCCTACTTCACCCCGATGGCCATCGCCCGCACCTCCAAGCGCCTTGGCCTGCGCACCGAGGCCTCGGCGCGCTTCGAGCGCGGCGTCGACCCCTGGGTGATCGAGCCGTCGGTGCGGCGCTTCTGCCAGCTGCTGGCCGAGAGCGTGCCCGGGCTCGAGGTCGCCGACGGCATGCTCGACGTGCGCGGCGACGTGCCCGAGCCGTTCGTCGTCTCGGTGCCGATCGCCCGGGTGCACCGCCAGATCGGCGTGGCGCTCGGGCCGGCCGAGATCGCCCGCCTCATCGAGCCGATCGGCTTCACGGTGCTGGAGCAGGAGCGCGACACGGACGACGGCGTGCTGACCGTCGCAGGTGCCGACGAATCGCCCCGACGTCCGGGCCGAGCCCTACGGGGTCGACGACGTCATTGAGGAGATCGCCCGGACGTTCGGCTACTCCAACGTGCCGCGCCGGGTCCCGACCTGGCCCCAGCCGGGTGGTCTGACGCCGCTGCAGCGCTCCCGGCGTGAGGTCAAGGACGTCCTGCGTGGCCTGGGCGTGTCGGAAGGCTGGACCGACACCTTCGTGTCGGCGACCGCGCACGACGACGTGGACCTCACCGGCCCGGCCGTGCGTGGTGGCCAACCCCCTCGACGCCGAGAAGCCGTTCCTGCGTCGCTCCCTGCTGCCCGGTCTCCTCGGCGCGTTGGCCTACAACGCCAGCCGGCGCCAGCCCGACGTGCGCCTGTTCGAGGTGGGCGTCGTCTTCTCGCACCCCGGCGCGGGCGTGGCGCGGGTCGTCGAGCGGAGCGGGGCCGGCGGCACCGAGCGGGCGGAACTGCCGGGGGAGCGCGAGCTGCTCTCGGCGGTCTTCGCCAACGGCGAGGACGACGCTCGTACGGCGGTGGCCGTCGTGGCACGTCCTGGCCGACGCGCTCCGCCTGGACGGGGTGCGCCTGATTCCGCCGGGCGACGGCATGCCGCCGCTGCCGGGCTTGCACCCGACCCGTTCGGCGCACCTGATGGCTCGTGCCGGCAGCTTGGACGAGGTCACCATCGGCTCCGTGGGGGAGATCGACCCCGCGGTCGCGGCACGGTTCGACCTGACCCACACCTCGGGCGCGGCGACCACGGCCCGGCGTGTCGGCTGGCTCGAGGTCGACCTGGGTCTGCTCTTCGACGAGGACGAAGGTGCCGCGCCGGATCACGGTGGGCGGCGCCGTGAGCCGGTTCCCGTCGTCGGACATCGACCTGGCCTTCGTGGTGGAGGACCGCCATCCCGGCCGACGCCGTCGCCGACGCGCTGCGGCAGGCAGGCGGCGATCTGCTCGAATCCGTGCACCTGTTCGACGTGTACCGCGGCACCGGCATCGACGAGGGCTCGCGCAGCCTGGCCTACCGCCTGCGCTTCTGCGCTGATGACCGGACGCTCACGGACGAAGAGGTCGGTGGGTTGCGCACCCGCTGCATCGACGCCGTGGCCGAGGAGTTCGGCGCCGTCCTGCGCTGAAGGGCGGCCGCCGTGGCAAGGTGGTCCGGTGGAGGTACGTCTCGTCGACCCGTCGGACGACAATGAGCTGGCCGAGTGGACTGCGGTCCTGCGCGCCAGCGACAAGGAGCTGTGGCCCGACCTCACCGGCTTCACGCTGCCGGACATCCGTGCTTTCGCCCGCTACCGCGGTTGCGTACAAGCGGTTCGATCTCCTGGCGGCGCGGGAGTCCGGCGGGCCGATTCTCGGCGTGGCCATGATGGAGCTGCCGCTGCGTGACAACGTGCGCAGCGCCGAAGTGACGGTGGCGGTCCACCCGGCCCATCGGCGCCGCGGCGTGGGGACGGCCCTGGTCGACGGCATGGCCGGCGGGGACGGGCCGAGGGCCGTGAGGTGCTCAACTCCATTGTGGACGTGCCGCTCGACCGTCCGCACGACGACGCCTCGCTTTCGTTCGCGCCGAAGGTCGGCTTCGAGGCGATGCTGTCCGGCAACGTCCGTCACCTCGCAGTTCCGATGGACGCCGGACGTCTGGAGGAGTCTGCGCGCCGAGGTCAGGCGGGCGCGCCGTGCAGACGACTATCGCGTGCTGACCTTCGAGGCTCCGTGGCCGGCGGAGTACCTCGAGGACCAGTGTGCGCTCTTCCAGTGCATGTCCACGGACGAGCCGCACGGTGACGAAGGCCATGAGGAGGAAGTCTGGAATGCCGATCGCGTCCGCGAGAACGACGCCCTTCGTGCTGCTCGCGGCGCACGGTTCCTCATCGCGGTGGCGGAGCACCGGGCGTCGGGACGGCTCGTCGCCTGCACCGAGCTCTCACTGGCGGCCGACTCGCCTGGCCAGGCCTGGCAGATGCTGACCGTGGTAGAGCCGGAACACCGGGGGCACCGTTTGGGGTTGGCCGTCAAGATCGCCAACGTCGACGAATTGGCCCGGCTGGCACCTGAGGTGCGGGTGATCGTCACCGGCAACGCTTCGGTGAACGCGCCGATGATCGCGGTGAACGAAATGATGGGATTCGAGGTCGCCAGCGAAGGGAACTTCTGGCAGAAGCGCCTGGTGACCGCCTGATCGCGACTCTCGGGGCCCAGTGCAATCGCCAGGGCCCCTCCGGTTCCGTCAAGTATGAGTATGCAGAAGTGTGTATACTTATGCGATGAAGGCAGGCATCCTCGGGGCATCCGGATACACCGGCTCTGAGCTGCTGCGCCTGCTCGCCGGTCACCCGGAGTTCGAGGTTGCCCTGGCTACAGCCCATTCCCACGCCGGTGAGGCGGTCGGCATCCACACCCCCTCCCTGGCCACCGCCTACCCCGGGCTGTCGTACGAGGAGAGCGATCCGGCCCGCTTCGATGGCCTCGACCTGGTCTTCTGCGGCCTGCCACACGGGGAGTCCCAGCGGATCGTTCCCGAGCTCCGTGCACGGGTGGGTCTCGTGGTCGACCTGGCTGCCGACTTCCGGCTGAAGGATGCCGCGCTCTATCCGCAGTGGTACGGCGAGGAGAACCGCGCGCCGGAGCTCTTGGTCGAGGCCGTGTACGGGCTGCCCGAGCTGTTCCGCGAGGGCCTGGCCGGGGCGACGCTGGTGGCGGCGGCCGGGTGCTACCCGACGGCGGCGGGACTTGCCCTGGCGCCCCTGGTGCGGACCGGCCTGGTCGAATCCACCGGCATCGTCGTCGACGCCGCCTCGGGCGTGTCGGGCGCCGGCCGCGGGCTCAAGGAATCGCTGCACTTCGGCACGGTCGACGAGGATTTCAGCGCCTACGGCCTGCTGACCCACCGTCATACGCCCGAGATGGAGCAGATCATCGGCGGGGAGGTGCTGTTCACGCCGCACCTCGCCCCCATGACCCGCGGCATCCTCGCCACCTGTTACGCCCGCCCTACCGTTGGCACCAATCCGACGACTGACATCGTGATGGCTGCGTTGCACGACGCCTACGATGCCGAACCCTTCGTCGTGGTGACCGACGACCCACCCTCTACCAAAGCCACGGCCGGCTCCAACGCGGCCCACGTCACGGCGCGGGTCGATGCGCGCACCGGGTGGGTGCTCACCCTCTGCGCGCTCGACAACCTCGTGAAGGGTGCGTCCGGCCAGGCCATCCAGTGCGCCAACGCCGCGCTGGGCCTGCCCGAGACGACCGGTCTGCCGATGGCCGGTGTCTACCCGTGAGCGTCAACGCACCGCAGGGTTTCGTGGCCGTCGGCGGCTACGCCGGCATCAAGGCCGCCAAGGCTCACGACGTCGCCGTCGTGGCGACCGCCGACGGCCGGGCCGTCCCCGCGGCGGGCGTCTTCACCTCCAACCTGGCGGCCGCCGCGCCGGTCCAGGTGAGCCGGGCCCACCTCGCCGCCACCGGTGGGAAGGCAGCGGGCGTGCTCCTCACGTCGGGCAACGCCAACGCCGCCACCGGCGTCCCGGGCCGCGAGGCCGCCGAGCGGCTGTGCACCGCCGTCGCCGGCGACATCGGTGCGACCGCCGAGGAGATCCTGATCTGCCAGACGGGCCTGATCGGCATCCCGTTCCCCATCGACCACGTCATGCCGGAGATCGAGCCGATCGTGATGGCGCGCACCGGCAGGGCCGAGTCGGCGGCCGAGGCGGCCAAGGCCATCATGACGACCGACACCAGGCCGAAGGAAGTGATCGTGGCGGGCGATGGGTTCACCGTGGGTGGCATGGCCAAGGGCGCCGCCATGCTGGCGCCGAACATGGCCACCATGCTCGCCGTCTGCACGACCGACGCCGTCGTCGACCCGGCCACTCTGCAGGAGGCGCTGCGCGAGGCGGTGGCGGCCTCGTTCAACACGATCACGGTGGACGGCTGCACCTCCACCAACGACACCGTCCTGGTACTGGCGAACGGCCTCGGGGCGAGCCCGTCGCCCTCTGCCCTGACGGCCGCCTTGTTCGAAGCGTGCCGGTCTCTGGCCGAGCAGATGGTGGAGGACGCGGAAGGGGCGACCAAGGTCGCGCACGTACACGTCCTTGGCGCGGTGAGCGACGAGGCGGCGCACATAGCGGCGCGCAAGGTGGCCGACTCCATGCTGGTGCAGTGTTCGCTCTTCGGCGAGGACCCCTATTGGGGACGCATCATCTCAGAGCTCGGCTCGGCCGGGACGCCCTTCGACATCGACCGGGTGTTGCTGGCGTACGGCAGCACCGTGGTCTGTGCGGGCGGTGTGGGCGTGCCCCACGACGCCGCGGCGGTGGCCGCCCACATGGCGGGCCGCCACATTCTGCTCGAGTGCGACCTCGGGCTCGGCTCGGGCGAGTCGGTGGTCCTGGGGACGGATCTCGGGTACGGCTACATCGACGAGAACCGGACGACGTCGTGACGGCACGCGAGGCCCCGATCGTCCCGCCCAAGGTCAGCCCGCGCCCAGAAGGCGGCGGCGGCCAGGACTGCTTCTGTGCTCGTGGAGGCGCTGCCGTACATCCGGCGCTTCTGGGAGAAGATCGTCGTCGTCAAGTACGGCGGCAACGCGCTGCATGTGGCGGAGGGCCAGGACCCGGAGAATCCCGGCGACCCGCTGGCCTCGTTCGCCGAGGACGTGGTGCTCATGCGCGCCGTCGGCATGCTCCCGGTCGTGGTGCACGGTGGCGGTCCGCAGATCGGCGCGCTGAATGGCGCGGCTCGGCAAGGAGACCGAATTCCGTCACGGGCTGCGGGTCACCGACGCCGACACGCTCGACATCGCCCGCATGGTGCTGGTCGGCAAGGTCAATCGCGACATCGTGTCGGCCATCAACGTGCACGGTCCCATCGCCGTCGGGATGTCCGGCGAGGACGCCAACCTCATTACGGCTGCGCCGCACCATGCCGACCTCGGTTTCGTCGGCAACGTGTCGGTCGTCGATCCCACCATGCTCGAAAGGCTGCTCGCCCAAGGGCTGATCCCCGTCGTGGCCACCATCGGGACCGATGAGTCCGGCCAGGCCTACAACATCAACGCTGACACGGTGGCGGGCGCGCTGGCCGAGGCGCTGCAGGCTGCCAAGCTCATCTTCCTCACCGATATCGAGGGGCTCAGGGTCGTGGCCGACGACCCGGAGACGGTGGTCCGGCAGGCGTCCCCCGACGTGATCGACGAGATCGTGCGCGACGGGGGAGTGCAGGGCGGCATGATCCCCAAGGTCGAGGCGTGTGCCAGCGCCGTGCGGGCCGGAGTCGGCCAGGCCCACATCCTCGACGGGCGCGTCCCGCACGCGTTGCTGCTCGAGCTGTTCACCGACTCGGGCGTCGGGACGATGGTGCGGCCGTGAGCGAACCCGACGTCGTGACCGCCGCCCCTGCCGAGCGCTCGTCCCTCATGCGCACGTACGCCGAGCCGCCCGCAACGTTCGTGCGGGGCCAGGGCACGCTGCTCTTCGATGCCGACGGCACCGAGTACCTCGACTTCATCACCGGCCTGGCCGTGGTGTCGCTGGGCCACGCCCACCCGGCGGTGGCCGACGCGGTGGCGGAACAAGCGCGGACGCTCAGTCATGTGTCGAACCTGTACGGCAACACGTTGGCCCCTGAGGTCGCCCGCACCATCGACCGTCTCGTCAACGGCGGCACCGGCCAGGCCGGCGGCCAGGTCTTCTTCGCCAACTCGGGAGCCGAGGCCAACGAGTGCGCTCTGAAGCTGGCCCGGCGCTGGGCCGGGCCCGGTCGCCACGTGGTGATCAGCGCCGACAATGCCTTCCACGGCCGCACGCTGGCCACGCTGACCGCCACCGGCCAGCCGGAGAAGCAGGCGCCGTTCCACCCGTTGCCCGAGGGGTTCGTGCACGTCCCCTACGACGACGTCCCCGCGCTCGACAAGGCGCTGGACCAGGACACGGTGGCGGCCGTGCTCATGGAGCCGCTGCAGGGCGAGGGCGGCGTCGTGGTCCCGAGTTCGGACTACCTCGGAGCTGTGCGGTCGTTGTGCACCGAGCGCAACGCGCTGCTCATGCTCGACGAGGTGCAGACCGGCCTCGGCCGGACCGGGCACTGGTTCGCCTTCCAGGCCCAGGGCCTGGAGCCCGATGTGGTGACGATGGCCAAGGCGCTCGGGAACGGCATGCCGGTGGGGGCCTGCTGGGCCCGGGCCGAGGTGGCGGCGGCGTTCGGACCGGGCGACCACGGCTCGACCTTCGGCGGCCAGCCGCTGGCGCTGGCCGCCGTCAAGGCCACGCTCGCCGTCATGGAGTCCGAGGACGTCTGCCGCCGCGCCCGCGAGCGTGGGGACCAACTCGGCGCCGGGCTGGCCCGGCTGCCCGGTGTCGTCTCGGTACGCGGGGCCGGCCTGCTGCTCGCGGCCCAGCTCGACGCGCCGGTGGCCAAGGAGGCGGCGGCCTGGGCGTTGGCCCACGGTCTGCTGGTCAACCCGGTGCGGCCCGACGCCATCCGCGTGGCACCGCCGCTTCTGGTCAGCGAGGACGAGATCGACGCCGCTTTGGGGATCCTCGGCGAGGCGTTGACGGCGGTGCGGCCCGGCTCCGGCGGGACCCGGTAGGGGAGCCCGCGACCATCATGCGCAACTTCTTCGACATCGACGACCTCGACCCCGACGCCTGGGAGCATCTTCTGCAGCTCGCGCTGACCCCGCCGGCCGATCCACCGCTGGCGGGCCAGGGCGTGGCGCTGCTCTTCCAGAAGCCGTCGGCCCGGACCCGCAACTCCACCGAAATGGCGGTGGTCGACCTGGGTGGCCATCCCGTCTACATCCAGGGGACCGAGGTCGGCCTCGATGAGCGGGAGACCGCGGAGGACGTGGCCCGCACGCTCGCCTGCTACCACCGCGTCCTGTGTGCCCGGGTGTTCGAGCACTCCATGCTGGTGCGGATGGCGGGCGCCCTGCAGCGGAGTGGCTTCGAGGTCCCGGTGGTGAACCTGCTCTGCGATACCGCGCACCCGTGCCAGGTGGTGGCCGACGTCCTGACCATGCGCGAGGCGCTGGGCCCGCTGGCCGGCCGCACGCTGACTTACGTCGGCGACGCCAACAACATGGCGCGCTCGCTGGCCAAGGGCGGGCTGCTCGAGGGCATGGAGGTCCGCTTCGCCACCCCGGCGGGCTACACCTTCTCCGGCGCCGAGTTGGCCGAGCTGCAGGCCTTCGGGGATCGCGTGGGACGGGGCGGCACCGTGCAGGTGACCGACGACCCGGGTCGGGCGGCCAAGGACGCCGACGTCCTCTACACCGACGTGTGGACGAGCATGGGCCAGGAGGAGGAGCGGGCCGCCCGCCTGGCCGCCTTCGCCGGCTTCACCGTCGACCGGGACCTGGTCGGGCAGGCGGCGTCCGATGCCGTCGTCCTGCACTGCCTGCCGGCGCACCGCGGCGAGGAGATCACCGACGACGTGCTCGAGGGGCCCCGTTCGCTGGTCTGGCGGCAGGCGGCCCACCGGCGGACGGCCATGCGGGGCGTGCTGGCCTGGGTCGTGGAGGAGTCGCCGTGAGCGGGCAGGCGCCGAGCCGGCTGACGAAGAACCAGCGCCAGCACCGCATCACCAAGTTGCTCGAGACCCAACCGGTGACGAGCCAGGCGCAGCTGGTGGCCCTGCTCGGCGAACAGGGGATCGAGGCGACGCAGACCACGGTGTCACGTGACCTCGAGGATCTCGGCGCGGTGAAGGTGCGCCTGCCCGGGGGTGAGACGGCCTACGCGCTGCCCGAGCTCCCGGCGCAGCAGATCGCGCCGGAGGACCACCTGCGGCGCGTGCTCGGCGAGTGGGTCGTAGAGGTGGCCCACTCGGGAAACCTCGTGGTGCTGCGCACGCCGCCCGGTTCGGCCCACGTGGTCGGCTCTGCGCTCGATCGCAGCGGACTGGAAGAGGTCGTGGGCACCGTGGCGGGCGACGACACGGTGCTGGTCGTCGTCGAGGAGAGGTTCGGCGGCGGTCCGATGGCGGATCGCCTGCGCGACGTCGCCGGCATCGTCCCCAACACCAGGTTCGCCATTGAACGGCAAGGAGGAGGACTGAACATGCCTGATCGGGTGGTACTGGCCTACAGCGGCGGGCTCGACACGTCTGTGGCCGTGCGCTGGCTCATTGAGAACGAAGGCGTCGAGGTGGTGGCCGTGGCCGTGGACGTCGGGCAGTCGGCCGACCGCGGCGGCGAGGACTGGGACGCCATCCGGGCCCGGGCCCTGGCCGCCGGGGCGGTCGAGGCCGTGGTGGTCGACGCCCGCCACGAGATGGCCGAGCAGTTCTGCGTGCCGGCCCTGCAGGCCAACGCGCGCTACGAGGGCAAGTACCCGCTGGTGTCGGCCCTGTCTCGGCCGGTGATCGTGCGCCACCTGGTCTCCCAGGCGCGCCTGCACGGGGCCACGGCCGTGGCACACGGGTGCACAGGCAAGGGCAACGACCAGGTGCGCTTCGAGGTCGGAGTGCGCGCCCTGGCGCCGGACCTCGGCATCTACGCCCCGGCCCGGGTCTGGGGTCTGACCCGCGAGGACTGCGTCGAGCTGGCCGCCAAGTGGGACATTCCCATCACCGTCACGAAGGAGAAGCTGTACTCCATCGACGACAACCTCTGGGGCAAGGCCATCGAGTGCGGGGCGATCGAGGATCCCTGGGCGCCCGCCCCCGACGACGTCTACACGCTGACGCGGGTGAGCGAGAGTGATCCCGTCGAGGTCATCGTGGGCTTCGACTCCGGCGTGCCGGTCAGCCTTGACGGTACGGCCTTGGGTCCCTACGACTTGATCGCCCGCCTGGGCCAGATGGCGGGCAGTCGCGGCTTCGGGCGGCTCGACATGATCGAGAACCGCCGGGTCGGCATCAAGAGCCGCGAGGTCTACGAGTGCCCGGCCGCCCTGGCCCTGATACTGGCGCACGCCGACCTCGAGGACCTCACCCTGGAGCGGGACGTGCACCACGAGAAGGCCCGCCTCGAGCCGCGCTGGGCCGAGCTCGTCTACGACGGGCTGTGGTACTCGCCCCTACGCTCTGCGTTGCAGGCCTTCATCACGGAGAGCCAGCGTCACGTGACAGGTGAGGTGCGGCTGCGCTTCGCCGTCGCCGGGCACCTGTGCGGTGGTAGGTCGGCGCAGCCCGGTCGCGCTCTACGATCACGACCTGGCGACCTACGATGCGTCGGACAGTTTCCGGCACGCGGACGCCGAGGGATTCGTCCGGTTGTGGGGCCTCGGGGTCGCCACGTGGTCGGCCCGCCAAGGGCCGGGTGCGCAGACGGGCGTCGAGGCGCCGCCGCCGGCAGAGGCGGGAGAAGTCAGGGGAGAGCATTGACGCTCTGGGAGGGTCGGATCTCGACCGGCATGGCGGACGCCGTGGCGGCGTTCACCGTCAGCCTGCCCTTTGACCGGGTGCTGGCGCACGACGACCTGGCCGGCTCGCGCGCGCACGTCAAGGGCCTCGGCAAGGCGGGCATCCTCACCGACAGCGAGGTGACCACCCTGGTGGAGACGCTCGACATCGTCGAGGAGGAGTTCACGACGGGCGAGTTCGTCTTCGCCCCGGGCGACGAGGACGTCCACACTGCCATTGAGCGGCGCGTCACCGAGCTGGTGGGCGACGTCGGGGCCAAGCTGCACACCGGGCGGAGCCGCAACGACCAGGTGGCCACGGCCCTGCGCCTGTGGTGCCGTCGCTCGCTCCTCGGCGTGGCCGACGAGATCATGGCGCTGCAGGACGTGCTGGCCCAGCGGGCCCGCGAGGCGGCGGACGTCTACCTGCCGGGCTACACCCACATGCAGCGGGCGCAGCCCGTGCTGCTGGCCCACCATCTGCTGGCCCACGGGTGGGCTCTCGCCCGTGACGTCGACCGCCTTGTCACCACCGTCGACCGCCTCAACATCTCGCCCCTCGGCGCCGGGGCGCTGGCCGGTTCGTCACTGCCGCTCGACCCCGACTACGTGGCGGCCGAGCTCGGGTTCCACAGCCGCTTCGAGAACTCCCTCGACGCGGTGTCCGATCGCGACTTCGTCGCCGAGGCGCTCTTCGACCTCGCATTGCTGGGCGTGCACCTGTCCCGCATGGGCGAGGAGATCGTGCTGTGGTCGACCGAGGAGTTCGGCTTCTGCACGCTCGACGACGCCTACGCCACCGGGAGCTCGATGTTGCCGCAGAAGAAGAACCCCGACGTGGCCGAGCTGGCCCGCGGCAAGTCCGGGCGCCTGATCGGCCATCTCAACGCGGTGCTGGTGACGCTCAAGGGCCTGCCGCTGGCCTACAACCGCGACCTGCAGGAGGACAAGGAGCCGATCTTCGACGCCGTGACCCAGGTCACGCGTGCGCTCATGGCGATGCGCGGCGTGTACGAGACCGCCTCGTGGAACGAGGAGCGCATGCAGACGGCGGCGGACGGCCCGGCGGCCTCGGCCATCGACCTGGCCGAGATGCTGGTCGAGCAGGGCATGCCCTTCCGCCAGGCCCACGCGCTGATCGGTGGCCTGGTGCGCGAGTCGCTCGAGCGCCACGTGCCGCTGGTCGAGCTGGTGGCGGCCCACCCCGATCTGGGTGAGACCGCCGTCGAACTGCTCGAACCGGGTGTGGCGGTGACACGCCGGCGCACCCCGGGAGGGGCCGGACCGGGCCCCGTCGCCGAGCAGGCCGAGCGCTTCGTCCGCCGGCGTGAGGTCGACCGGACGCGGCTGGCCCAGTGGCGGCCGCCGGGGCCGGTCTCCTGACCACCGCGTCGGACCGGCCGGGGCGGTTGATGTGTCAGTTCCGCGGCTCAGCCCCCATGTCAGGTAACCCGCAGGTGAACGCAACATAAAGATCCCCACAAACTGTTGTGCCGGCCCGGCCCAGGGTGAAGGCTGTGGGTATCAGCCACAACGACGACGATCCCCGAATCGACGAAGTGCGCTGGAATCCGCCTCCGAGGGTCTGAGGGGGGAGGCGGGACCCGGCATCGAGTCGCGGGTCTCGAGTCGAGTCCACCGGAAGCCCTCACCACGTGGAGAAGCGCACATGCAACGGATGACCGGCATCGACCCGATGTTCATCTACTCCGACACCCCGGAGACACCGATGGAGATCGCCTACGCCTGCCTCTTCGATCCGGGCTCACGCTTCCCGGGGGGTACAGCTTCGAACGCGTCACTGCCGTCCTGCAGACGCGGATCCCGACGCTGGAGCCGTTCCGCCGCCGGCTTATGCCCGTCCCGCTCGGGCTGGACCATCCGCGTTGGGTGGACGACCCGGATTTCGACCTGGCCAACCATCTGCACCGCGTCGCCCTTCCGGCACCGGGGGGTGATGCGGAGTTCCGGGCCAAGGTCGCCCAGGTGATGGGGCGCCCTCTCACGCCCGAGCAGCCGCCCTGGGAGATGCACGTGGTGGAGGGGATGGCCGACGGCACGCGTCGGGCTGATCGCCAAGGTGCACCACTCGGTCGTCGACGGCGTCGCCGGGGCCGAGATGCTGGCCAAGCTGCTCGACCTGACGCCCGAGGGCAGCGCCGTCACCGAGCCCTGCCCGCCGTGGGTCCCGGCCCGGCTGCCCTCGCAGACGCAGCTGATGACCGATGCGCTGCCGACCTTCATGCGAAGCCCCCTGCCGGGGTCTGCGCGCCGCGCGCGAGGTCGGCCGCACCGCGGTGCGGCTGGCCCGCTGCGCGGTCGACGACCGCCTCGGTCCGGTGTCGATCCCGCTGGGAGCGCCCGACACGTTCGAGTCGCCGGTGGGCGCCGACCGGGCGGTGTCCTTCGCCGAGCTGGACATGGCGAAGGTGCGTGCGCTCAAGAACCGCTTCGGGTCGACGATCAACGACGTCGTGCTCGCCGTCTGCTCGGGGGCGCTGCGCTCGCATCTGGCCGCGCACGATCAGGACGTCGAGAGCCCGCTGGTGGCCGTCGTGCCGGTGTCGGTGCGCGGCGACACGGAGGCGGCGGCACTGGGCAACCACCTCTCGGCCATGTTCGTGCCGCTCTCGAACGACAAGAAGACGCCGCTGGAGCGGCTGCGCACGGTGACGGCGGCGAGCGCCTCGTGCAAGGGACAGGAGCGCGCCGTCGGCTACGGCCCCATGGCGACCCGGCTGACCGAGGCCGTGCCCGCCGGCGGTGCGCCAAGCCGATGATCCAGCTCGGGGTGCGCTCGGGCGTGCTGCGCAAGCTGCGGCCCGGGAACCTCATGATCTCCAACGTGCCCGGTCCCGACTTCCCGCTCTACTTCGCCGGCATGGAACTGCGGGCCGTCTACCCGCTCGGGCCCGGTGATCGACGGGGTCGCGCTCAACATCACGGTGCAGAGCTACCGCGAGTCGCTCTTCGTCGGCATCAACGCCTGCGCCACGGCCGTGCCCGACCTGCCGGGCCTGACCCGGGCCATGGTCGACGAGCTGTCGCTGCTGTGCCGGATGGCGGCCGGAGCGGGGGAGCCACACCGGGCTGCCGCGCGTCCGTCTGGCCACCGGCGGCCCACGGCTCGGGGTCGACGCCGGGCGCCCTGCGCCGGGTCGGCGCACCGACACCGATCTGAGCACGGCCGATCGCCACGCCGCGGCACCGCCGATGGCGCGTGCGCGGGTGGCGCCGCGCCGCCCCGGTGCGCCAGGGTGGCGCGGTGGAGCGATCGGACCTGGAGGGCAATCCCGTCACGGTCGCCCCGTGGCTGCTGAACAAGGTGCTGGCCCGCGGTGAGCGGACCGGGCGCATCGTCGAGGTCGAGGCCTACCACGGGGCCAACGACGCGGCGTCGCACGCCTACCGGGGGCTGACGCCGCGGACGGCGGTCATGTTCGGGCCGCCCGGCTACCTCTACGTGTATTTCACCTACGGCATGCACTGGTGCGCCAACGTGGTCTGCGGGCCCGAGGGCGAGGCCGCCGCCGTGCTGATCCGGGCCCTCGCAGCCGCATCGCCGGGGTGGAGGAGATGTGGGAGGCCCGGCGCGGCGGCCCGCCGGGAGCGGGATCTGTGCAACGGCCCGGCCAAGCTCTGCCAGGCCCTGGGCATCACCGGCGCCGACAGCGGGGCGGACCTCCTGGCCGACCGCCGCGTTCCGGGCCGCAGGAGCGGGGGCCACGGAGGTCGTCCGCCTGCTGGACGACGGGACACCGCCTCCCCGGCGTCCCGGCCGCGGGACCCGGATCGGCATCAAGGAGGCGACGGAGAAGCGCTGGCGGTTCTGGGTGCCGGGCAACCCCTCGGTCTCCCGGGCCTGAGCCGGACCGGGACGACGCCAGGTGCTCTCTGACCAGGCGCGACGACGTTCACCGCGGTGTCACCGCCCTGTCACGGCCGTGCAACAACGGCGGTGCATCATGCAGCCATCGCATCGTGGTGACATGCGGTAGATCGAGGGCATCAGCAGGCGGCGCACGCCCCTCACCGCCCTGGTTGGCGACAGGGTGGGAGGCGGAAAGCCCGTTGAGCTTCGAGCACCGGGTGGCATGCGGAAGGCCGGGTGGCTTCCCGCATGCCACCACGTGGTGCGCCGTACCGCGCTGCTCTCGGAGGGAACCGGACCGCTCGGGCGGGCATCCGCCGGCGACGGCGGATGTCCCGCTACGATCGGTGCCAGAGGCCGGAACCCGGGTCAGCCACCCGGAGGTTCTCGGCGCCCTGAAGCGCGTTGACGCTCTGTCACGCGCCTGCTACAGTGACACTCCCGTCGGAACGGCCCCCCAAGGCCCTCCGGCAGCCGAAGGAGACTCGCCGGCATCGTCCGGAGCAGTCCTTTGGCACACCCGGCACCAACACCGGCTGGACTGGTGTGTGCCCGGTCGCTCCTTGAAAACGGAATAGTGAGAGCCAAAAGCCAGTGCGGGCAATTCATCCGGACTCAAACGGATGGGTTGTACGTCAATTAAGCATTACGCAGGTTCTGGATCCCCTCGGGGAGAACGAGCCTGTGGTCACAAATAGTTCGAGTCAAACTATGGTGACTCTCTGATTCTTGGTCGTTCGAGCTCCCTGTTTGGGGTTTGGCCGGTCGGAGTCTCGATGGAGAGTTTGATCCTGGCTCAGGACGAACGCTGGCGGCGTGCCTAACACATGCAAGTCGAACGCGCTCCATTCGGTAGCAATACTGATGAAGAGCGAGTGGCGAACGGGTGAGTAGCACGTGAGCAACCTGCCCCGAAGACTGGGACAACACCGGGAAACCGGTGCTAATACCGGATATCCCTATCGGACCGCATGATCTGATAAGGAAATGGATTCCGCTTCGGGAGGGGCTCGCGGCCTATCAGCTAGTTGGTGAGGTAACGGCCCACCAAGGCATCGACGGGTAGCTGGTCTGAGAGGACGATCAGCCACACTGGGACTGAGACACGGCCCAGACTCCTACGGGAGGCAGCAGTGGGGAATCTTGCGCAATGGGCGAAAGCCTGACGCAGCAACGCCGCGTGGAGGACGAAGGCTTTCTGAGTTGTAAACTCCTTTCAGCAGGGACGATAGTGACGGTACCTGCAGAAGAAGCACCGGCCAACTACGTGCCAGCAGCCGCGGTGATACGTAGGGTGCAAGCGTTGTCCGGATTTATTGGGCGTAAAGAGCTCGTAGGCGGTTTGATTAGTCGGGTGTGAAACCTCCAGGCTCAACCTGGAGCCGCCACTCGATACTGTCATGACTAGAATTCGGTAGGGGACCACGGAATTCCTGGTGTAGCGGTGAAATGCGCAGATATCAGGAGGAACACCAGCAGCGAAGGCGGTGGTCTGGGCCGACATTGACGCTGAGGAGCGAAAGCGTGGGGAGCGAACAGGATTAGATACCCTGGTAGTCCACGCCGTAAACGTTGGGCACTAGGTGTGGGGACTATTCAACGGTTTCCGTGCCGCAGCTAACGCATTAAGTGCCCCGCCTGGGGAGTACGGCCGCAAGGCTAAAACTCAAAGGAATTGACGGGGGCCCGCACAAGCGGCGGAGCATGTGGCTTAATTCGAGGCAACGCGAAGAACCTTACCTGGGTTTGACATGTAGGGAAAAGCCGTAGAGATACGGTGTCCTTCGGGGCCTTACACAGGTGGTGCATGGCTGTCGTCAGCTCGTGTCGTGAGATGTTGGGTTAAGTCCCGCAACGAGCGCAACCCTTGTCCTATGTTGCCAGCGGGTAATGCCGGGGACTCGTAGGAGACTGCCGGGGTCAACTCGGAGGAAGGTGGGGACGACGTCAAGTCATCATGCCCCTTACGTCCAGGGCTGCACACATGCTACAATGGCTGGTACAACGGGCTGCTATCCCGCGAGGGGGAGCCAATCCCAAAAGCCAGTCTCAGTTCGGATTGGAGTCTGCAACTCGACTCCATGAAGTCGGAGTCGCTAGTAATCCCGGATCAGCAACGCCGGGGTGAATACGTTCCCGGGCCTTGTACACACCGCCCGTCACACCACGAAAGTCGGTAACACCCGAAGCCGGTGGCCCAACCTTTTAGGAGGGAGCCGTCGAAGGTGGGATCGGTGATTGGGGTGAAGTCGTAACAAGGTAGCCGTACCGGAAGGTGCGGCTGGATCACCTCCTTTCTAAGGAGTGCTATCGGCCCTTTCGAATGTGTTTTCGAAAGAATCTGTCGATCACTACCCAGTTGAACACTGGTTACTCGGGCGCTCTCGTATACCGGCAGATGGATGGCCGCCTTTGACACCCTTGTGGGAGCTGCTTTGCAGCGACTGCGAGGAGTCGGAGCCCGTCATTCACGGATCGGTCCCTGCGGAAGCGTTCGGAACTCTCACTATTCCGTTTTGAGGGAGTGGCCCTTCGGGTCGTTCCCGGTGATGTCCCTTCGGCGCTCGTCTGAGCCCGAGGTGGGGCAGTGCCTGGTGTCGAGTCGAGCCCTTCGGGAGCTCCTCGAGGTCCCGGCGTCTGTTGCCTCCTCTCGTGCTCAGGTCTTTCGTGTGCCGGCGGTGACCGCTCACCCCGTGCGTGCCCTGGTCGGGCGGTTTGTTCCGACTGCTCTCCGTTTTGGCTTATTCGACGGAGAGTGGTGACGGAGATCCGGCCCCGGCGTGCGCTGTGCAGCCCCTTGAGAATTCCAAAGCGAGCACGAGCATCTTTGTTCTCCAAGCTACAAAGAGCCAACGGTGAATGCCTTGGCGCCTAAAGCCGAAGAAGGACGTGGGCGACTGCGAAAAGCCACGGGAAGCTGTCTACCTAGCGTCGATCCGTGGATATCCGAATGGGGCAACCCAATACCTGTCATGAGGTATTACACCCGCCTGAATGTATAGGGCGGGGCGAGGGAACCGGGTGAATTGAAACATCTAAGTAACCCGAGGAGAGGAAAACAACAGTGACTCCCTGAGTAGCGGCGAGCGAAACGGGAAGAGCCTAAACCGTGCCGGTGTTAAAGCCTGATGGCGTTGCCGGTATGGGGTTGTGGGATTCAAGAGACGGGGCATCAGACCTGTCACGGAGTTACAAATCCAATGTCTAGTGGAATCAGTCAGGAAAGCTGAACCAAAGAGGGTAATGGTCCCGTACACGAAACGCATTGGACTCCGCTTGAACACCCGAGTAGCGCCGGATCCGGGAAAGCCGGCGTGAATCTGCGAGGACCATCTCGTAAGGCTAAGTACTCTTAGGCGACCGATAGTGAACTAGTACCGTGAGGGAAAGGTGAAAAGTACCCCGGGAGGGGAGTGAAATAGTACCTGAAACCGTTGGCTTACAAACAGTCAAAGCGTCGTAGCTCCACCGTTGCCATGATCCCTTCGGGTGAGATTGGTGACACTAGGTGGATGTCTGCCGTGATGGCGTGCCTTTTGAAGAATGAGCCAGCGAGTTACGGTGTGTGGCGAGGTTAACCAGCGATGGGTAGCCGAAGCGAAAGCGAGTCTGAATAGGGCGTTGAGTCGCATGCTGTAGACCCGAAGCCGAGTGAGCTTGCCATGGGCAGGCTGAAGCGAAGGTAAGACTTCGTGGAGGGCCGAACCCACCTAGGTTGAAAACTGGGGGGATGACCTGTGGCAAGGGGTGAAAGGCCAATCAAACTCGGTGATAGCTGGTTCTCCCCGAAATGCATTTAGGTGCAGCGTCGGGTGTTCAGCATCGGAGGTAGAGCACTGGATGGGCTAGGGGGCCTACAAGCTTACTGACCCCAACTAAACTCCGAATGCCGATGCTCAAGAACCCGGCAGTGAGACCACGAGGGATGAGCTTCGTTGGTCGAAAGGGAAACAGCCCAGACCGCCGGCTAAGGCCCCAAATTCTTGACTAAGTGGAAAACGATGTGGGAACGCAAAGACAGCCAGGAGGTTGGCTTAGAAGCAGCCACCCTTAAAAGAGTGCGTAATAGCTCACTGGTCGAGTGGTCCTGCGCGGATAATGTAACGGGGCTCAAGTCAAGAGCCGAAGCCGCGGATTTCCGTCATTAGACGGGAGTGGTAGGGGAGCGTCGATCTCGCAGAGAAGCGGCGGTGTGAACCGTCGTGGAGCGTGGTCGAGTGCGAATGCTGGTATGAGTAGCGAGAGAGGAGTGAGAAACTCCTCCGCCGTAAGCCCAAGGGTTCCTGGGGAAGGCTAATCCTCCCAGGGTAAGTCGGGAGCTAAGGCGAGGCCGAGAGGCGTAGTCGATGCACAACTGGTTGATATTCCAGTACTACCGTGTCCGCGCCCATTCCAAGCCAGGGGTACTAAGGGGATGACCTTCGGGTCGAGCCGACAAACCCTGGGGCGGACAGCAAAGGAGCGACACAGGAAGATAGGTGAGCCCAGGCGTTGGTTGTCCTGGGGTAAGCGTGTAGGGAGGGATCTAGGTAAATCCGGATCCTGTAAATCCTGAGACGCGATGCCGAGCCATTCCAGGCGAAGTCACTGATTCTATGCTGTCTAGAAAAACTTCTAGCGAGCTGACACGGTACCCGTACCCCAAACCAACACAGGTGGGCGGGTAGAGAATACCAAGGCGATCGGGAGAACTGTGGTTAAGGAACTCGGCAAAATTCCTCCGTAACTTCGGGAGAAGGAGGGCCCCGACAGGGTGACGGACTTTACGTCCTGAGCCTGAGGGGGCCGCAGAGAATTGGGGAAAGCGACTGTTTACTAAAAACACAGGAGCGTGCGAAGTCGTAAGACGATGTATACGCTCTGACGCCTGCCCGGTGCCGGAAGGTTACGGGGAAGGGTTAGTCTTCGGACGAAGCTCTGAACCTAAGCCCCGGTAAACGGCGGCCGTAAGCACAAGTTGCGGCTTCAGGGGAGTAATCCCTTGAAACAAACTCTGCTAAATGCTGGAAACTCCGAGTATCCGGCGGTACTCATCCATGTCACACCCATCTGTTTGGGTGCCGGCATGGGTAGTGAAAATCCGTCCGGTGCGGACAATCAGCAGGAAAGGCCCAGTTCCTCTAACTGGCTGGATCGGATCCCTTATGACCTGGGCAACTGGGTCGCGGGATTCGTCGATGGAGAGGGAAGCTTCAACGTCCCAATCCGTCGAGAGCGTGACCGTGGACTTCCATGGCGCGTCTCGTTGTCGTTCAACGTGTCGCAGATCGGTGAAGAAGCACCTTTGCTTCTCCGTTCGGTCTTCGGCCTTGGGACGGTGCGAGGCCGTGGTGACGGTGTCTTCTACTACGAAGTCACCAAGCCAATCGATCTGAAAGAGCGGGTCTTCCCGTTCTTCGATCGGTTCGTATTGCGAAGTCCGAAGCAGGGAGATCTTCGGATCTTCCGGGCGATCACTGAACTTGTCCTGTCAGGCCGACATCTGTCAGCAGCGGGCATCGAGGAGGCCCTCGTTTTGAGGGCTCCGATGAACCGAGGCGGCAAGCGTCGGCGGAGCGATGACGAAATCATCGCGACGTTGAGGAGTTGGGAATCCTCAGAGGCCATATGCAGAGCTCCCTCTATGAAGCAGAGGGATGAAGATATGGTCCACACCTCATGGCGACATGGGGATCAAGTGAACTATAACGGTCCTAAGGTAGATTTCCCATAGAGTGCAATGGGTGCTGCCCCCCGTATCGGCAACGATGCGGTGAGTAGTCGGCCATATGCTGGAAACTCCGAGTATCCGACGGTACTCATTCATGTCACAAGCAGCTGTTTTGGGTTGTGTGCATGGGTAGTGACAATCCGTTCGGTGCGGACAATCAGCAGGAAAGACTCTGGTACTGCGGATGGATTGCCGGTTTCGTCGATGGGGAAGGCTGTTTCAGCTGCCCCATTTTCCGAAATCGGAAGACGGCGCTTCGCTGGCAGGTGCAGCCCACTTTCGTGGTGGTCCAGTCAGCGTCGAGTCGTGATGTGTTGGAAGACCTTGCACGCTTCTTCGGATGCGGCAAGGTGTATGTGAACCGCCGGCATGACAATCACCGGGAAGATATTTACCGGTACTTGCGTGTCGAGGTTTGCGGATCTGCGGGACGTGATCGTCCCGTTCTTCCAAGAGCACCAGCTGCAGAACTTCGAAGAGTGAGAACTTCGAGAAGTTCACGACGGTGCTTCGTCTCATGGAGGAGCGCAAGCACCTCACGGTTTCCGGCTTGATTCAAATAGCCGAGATCACGGAGACGATGAATCATCGAAAGCCATCCAATGTCCTGAGAATCCTCAGAGACCAAACGCCGACCACCTCACAGGTTATATAGGTAGTCCCTGTGAGATGAAGTTATGGTCCGGTCCCTACGGCGACGTAGGGAGATCGGCGGAAACGACCGATCCGCTAATCACTCGAATAGCTTTGAGTGATTGGTTGTAACAGAATCAAGCGAAATTCCTTGTCGGGTAAGTTCCGACCTGCACGAATGGCGTAACGACTTTCCTACTGTCTCAACCACAGACCCGGCGAAATTGAAGTACGAGTAAAGATGCTCGTTAGCTGCATCAGGACGGAAAGACCCCGTGGACCTTTACTACAGCTTGATGTTGAGTTTTGGTACTATTTGTGTAGGATAGGTGGGAGACTTTGAAGCATTGGCGCTAGCCAGTGTGGAGTCAACCTTGAAATACCACCCTTTTAGTGCCGGGACTCTAACCTCGGTCCGTGATCCGGATCAGGAACAGCGTCAGGTGGGTAGTTTGACTGGGGCGGTCGCCTCCTAAAATGTAACGGAGGCGCCCAAAGGTTCCCTCAGGCTGGTTGGCAATCAGCTGTCGAGTGCAATGGCAAAAGGGAGCTTGACTGCGAGACCTACAAGTCGAGCAGGTGCGAAAGCAGGGCATAGTGATCCAGCGGTTGCTTATGGAAGCGCCGTTGCTCAACGGATAAAAGGTACCCCGGGGATAACAGGCTCATCTTCCCCAAGAGTCCATATCGACGGGAAGGTTTGGCACCTCGATGTCGGCTCGTCGCATCCTGGGGCTGAAGCCGGTCCCAAGGGTTGGGCTGTTCGCCCATTAAAGCGGTACGCGAGCTGGGTTTAGAACGTAGATCACACTGCGTCTCCAGGGAGTAATCCCTGGATGTTTACTGGCTCATATCGGTGAAACCCTGAATGAAACAACCGAACGTTATGTTCAGGGCAATACCGAGGGAAGGCCAACACAAGGAATGCTTCTACGCCAAGTAGATGCATTTGCAACCCTAAACTATTCGAAAACGAAGCGAATATTCGCCGTAGATGTTGAGCGACATCTACGTAGCAAGGGCGTGTTGTGCCCCTGTAACGACTTCTTCGCCAGCAACAGCGAAGAGATGGCTTCTTCAGGCTGATACCTCAGCCCGCGGACCCCCATGGAAGCCATAACACGCCAGCCCCTAGAAATAGGGTGGAGGTATAGTCTATGCCCGCAGTAATGCGGGATTCACATGCGTGAGACAGTTCGGTCCCTATCCGATGCAGCCGTAGGAGATTTGAGAAAGGCTGTCCCTAGTACGAGAGGACCGGGACGGACGTAGCTCTCGTGTGCCAGTTGTCCTGCCAAGGGCACGGCTGGTTTGCGACCTACGGGTGGGATAAGCGCTGAAAGCATCTAAGTGCGAAGCCCGTTTCGAGATGAAATCTCCCACAGGGTTAACCTGGTAAGGCCCGTGGCTAGACGACCACGTTGATAGGCCGGAGGTGTAAGTGCAGCAATGCATTCAGCCGACCGGTACTAATCGGCCGAGGGCTTGGAGACCTACTCTGCTCGTGCTCGCTTTGGAACGCTCAGGGGCTGCGGAAACGCAGCCTCAAGCGTGGCCCTGCCCGTCAAGATCGGGTGGTCGTGCCCCGCTGAGTGCAAGATTTCCGGTGGCCATGGCGGCGGGGAAACACCCGTTCCCATTCCGAACACGGCAGTTAAGCCCGCCCGCGCCGATGGTACTTGGGGGGAGGCCCCCTGGGAGAGTAGGTCGCCGCCGGGATTTCTCACGAAACCCCCTCTGAGCTTTGGCTCGAGGGGGTTTCGTACGTTCAGGGCCCGGTGGGGCAAGCCGCCCCGCTTGTTGTGTGGGACGGAGGGACTGAGTCCGTCGCGACGTTCGACGCCGACACGGCGCCGCCGTCTCCTGACGGCTCCGATGTCTAGTGCGCCCAGCGCCGACCCGGGTGCCCGCGACCCGACCCCTAGAATCACCCGATGCCCCCGAATTCCTCCCAGCCGAATCGCCGCGCCTCCTCGGCGCGCTCGGGTGGGTCCGCGCGTCCGGCCCGGTCCGGGAGCGGGGGGCAAGGGAGCAGGGGCGGAACCGGTCGCCCATCATCTCGCGGTGCAGCCAGCAGGGGCGGTACCGGGGCTGCCGGCGGCGGGAGCGCGGCGCCCAGCAAAGAGCGGGAGTACCCGTGACGGCGCGCCGAGCCGGCGGGGCCAGCGGGGCCGCACGCGCCAGCGGCTCCGGACGCAAAGGGGGAGCAGCGCCGCAGCGGTCGTCGGTGTCGGCGAAGCGCGCCGGCCAGAGCGGACGTCCCAGGTCAGCGGGGACCCGGACCGGACGGCCCGAGATCGAGTGCACCAAGGACCGGCACCCCCAGGTCAGGCGCCCCGAGGTCGGGCGCTCCCAGATCAGCCACTGCCCGGTCACCACGGGAGGCCCCTGACGAGCGCCCGCCCCTGCCGCGCAAGGCCGCCGGTTGGGGCAACGTCGCCCGCCGGGGCGCCGCCCAGGTCAGCCACCGCGGTGATCAGGAGCGCACCTGGGACGACTCCGACGAGCGGGACCGGGAGCGCCGCCGCAGCGCACCCCGCGCGAAGAAGCAGGCGCAATGGACGCGTGACGACGGCGCCCCGGAGTGGCAGGACCTGGACGTGCCGCCACGCCGGGCCAAGGGCAGCGCACGTCCGGCCACGAGCGCCAGCGAGGCCATCGCCACCCTGACCCAGCGGCACTCGCTGCCGCCCGAGATCGCGGCCGACATCCGCAACGCGGCCGACGTCGCCACCGCTCGCCACCGCGAGCATCTGGTCGACAAGGCCGAGTCGGCCTACGGCGCCTACGAACGGGGGCGCTTCCAAGATGCGATGCGGGCCATCAAGCCCGTCGCCGACGAGGCGCCGGGCGTCGCCGCCGTGCGTGAGCTGGCCGGCTTGGCCGCCTACCGCTGCGGGCGCTGGCGTTCGGCGGCCGGACATCTCGAGGCGTTCGGCCGGATGAGCGACTCCGTCGAGCACCTGCCGATCCTGATGGACTGCCAGCGGGCGCTGCACAAGCCGAAGAAGGTCGCCGCTCTGTGGGCCGAGCTGCGGCAGAGCTCGCCCGATCCGGACGTGCTGGCCGAAGGGCGGATCGTGGCGGCGGCGTCCCTGGCCGACGCGGGCGACCTCAAGGGGGCCATCGCCATGCTGTCGACCGCGGGCGCGTCCAAGGCCCTGCGCAATCCGTCCGAGCGCCACGTCCGCCAGTGGTACCTGCTGGCCGATCTGTACGAGCGGGCCGGCGACGTCCCCAAGGCCCGGGAGTACTTCGAGCGGGTGTTCCGCAGCGACCCCGAGGCCTACGACGTGGCGGAGCGCCTCCGTGGCCTGGGCCCGGAGCGCAAGCCCCGTCCGCCGCGGCGCGTCAAGGCCAAGACGTCGACCTCCACCAAGACAGGTCCTGCCACCGCCACGAAGAGCTGACGTCTGCCCTGACGCCTCCCCGCGTGCACGCCCTCAGGGTGTCGTGCCGGCCGGAGTCGCCCCCGGAGCTGCGGTGGTCGTCGTCGCCGGCGGCGCCCCCGGAGCTGTGGTGGTCGTCGTCGCCGGCGGCGCCCCCGGAGCTGTGGTGGTCGTCGTCGCCGGCGGCGCGGTGGTCGTCGTGGTGGTCGTCGGTGGCGGGGCCGTCCCGAAGTTCGGTCCCTCCACGGTGACCAGGGTCCCGATGGGGGTGAGAGGCCACACCAGCGCGGCGTCGGCGTAGCTCATCTCGACGCAGCCGTTGCTCTGTGGGGTCCCGTAGGAGGCCCGGATGAAGCCGTGCAGCGCGTCGCCGCCGTTGAAGTAGCTGGCGTAGGGGACGTTGGGGTCGTTGTAGGTGGACCCGTCGACATTGGTGCCCTTCATGTCCGAGTAGCGCACGTGCTCGAACACGGCATAGTTGCCGTCGGTCGTGTCCGCCCCGGGCGCCCCACTGTTGATCGGGATCCCGACGTACTGGGCCACCCCGTTGTCCCAGAGGGTGAGGTTCTGCGGGACGACCTTGTTCACGACCACATAGATGTACGGCGTGGCGCTTGGTTTGTCGTTGATCGTGTCGTTGATCAGCGACGTCCACACGGCGGGCCCCGCTATGCCGTCCACGCCGAGGCTGTTCTGCGTCTCGAAGTCCTCGACGGCGGCCTTGGTAATCTCGTTCATGGTGCCCTGGGTCCACTGCGACGTGAGCTCGGTGGGGAGTCCCGGCCAGCGCCACGAGAAGGTGCCCGCCTGGTCCTCGGCCAGATCGGCCCTGGTCGGGGCGGCGCCGCTGGGGGAGAAGCCCACCGGCAGGTAGTTGAGCTGGGCCAGCAGTTGCTGGAGCCTGAGGGTGTCACCCGCGGCCACGTCGAAGGCGACGGAGTCCGTGGAGGCCAGGACGGCGCCGGCCGTCGATCGCAGGCCGTGCGCACCCGCCGGGGATGGTCACCACCTCTTGCGAGGCGGGGATGAGGGGGGAGTCGAGGGCGTAGGTGAGCGTGGTGGCGTTGGTCTGCACCCATTTGCCGGCGATGGCCGGGGCGAGCGTGGGCGCGGTCTGCTTCAGCGACACCGGGGCCGAGAACTGCAGCGAGATAGCGGTGTTCGCCGCCACGTCCTGCGCGCCCGCCGCCGGGGTCGTGGACCGCAGGATGAAGGTGGCCACACGCCGAGCCGCCCGAGCCGCCACCGGAACTCGCTGCGCTCGAGGATCCCGGCTGCTTCGGCGTCGACCCGCCGGTGGTGAGCAGCACGACCACGAAGACCACCACGACCACGGCGGCCGCGCCGACCAGGAGCACCCACGGGCGCAGGCGCAGCGGCCTGCCCGCCCGGGACTCGGGAACGTATGGCTTCCGCTCGCTCAAGACGTCGCCTCACTCGCAGCCGCAACTGGCTCCCGCCAGCGTATGAGCCGCAACTGGGAGCGATGCGTCAGGGGTAGCGGTAATCCGATGAATTCCTGGCGTCAGTACGGTGACATCCCGGATGCCAAACGCCCGCTGACCCCCGAGATGCTCCTCGACCCTCCGGTAGCATGACCACCATGAGCACGAGCACTTCGAGCACCGATCTGCAGGCGCTTCTCGGCGACGACGCGGACGCCCTCCTCGGCTACACGGCCAAGGCCTTCCCGGCGGAGCACCTCACACTCCCGGGGCCGAATTACCTCAGCGAGGTGTTCACCGACAGCGACCGCAATCCCACCGTGTTGCGCAATCTCGGCACGCTGTTCAACCACGGTCGGCTCGGCGGCACTGGATACGTCTCCATCCTGCCGGTCGACCAGGGCATCGAGCACTCGGCGGCGGCCAGCTTCTCGAAGAACCCGGCCTATTTCGACCCGCTGAACATCATCGAGCTCGCCCTGGCCGGCGAGTGCAACGCCGTGGCCACCACGCTCGGCACGCTCGGCCTGGCCTCGCGCAAGTACGTGCACCGGATCCCCTTCATCATGAAGCTGAACCACAACGCCTTCCTGCACGTGCCCAACACCTACGACCAGATCATGTTCGGCTCCGTGAGCCAGGCCTTCGATCTCGGGGCGGTCGGGGTGGGCGCCACCATCTACTTCGGTTCCGACGACATGGACCGCGAGCTCCAGCAAGTGTCCGACGCCTTCGCCGAGGCGCATCAGCTCGGGATGTTCACCGTGCTGTGGTGCTACCTGCGCAATCCGGCCTTCACGAAGGACGGCGTCAACTACGAAGTCTCGGCCGACCTCACCGGTCAGGCCAACCACCTGGGCGTCACGATCGAGGCGGACATCATCAAGCAGAAGCAGCCGGAGAACAACGGCGGCTACACGGCCGTCGGCTTCGGCCGGACCGACCCCCTCGTCTACGACGAGCTCACCACCGACAACCCCATCGACCTCACCCGCTGGCAGGTCGTCAACTGCTACGCCGGCCGCATCGGCCTCATCAACTCGGGCGGCGAGTCCAAGGGCGACAGTGACCTGGCCCAGGCCGTCCGCACCGCGGTGATCAACAAGCGCGCCGGCGGCATGGGCCTCATCGTCGGCCGCAAGGCCTTCCAGCGCCCCATGGCCGAGGGGGCTGCCCTCATCCACAGCATCCAGGACGTGTACCTGAACAAGGACGTCACCATCGCCTGAGAGCCCCTGACGGGGACTGCCTCGCCGGACCGCCGCCGCCCATCCCGAGGACGGGACCGGGCGCCGACCGCAGGCCCAGCATGAAGACTGCATGAAGAAGACCCCCTGTGGGTCGGGGTTAGGATTGTCGGCAACGAGCAATTCGGACGCAGAGTGCCGCGCGCCTCGCGGCAGAGTGCGCTGGCCCGCTGGAGTGAGCCAAGACCCTCGACGTCCACGACATGAGACGAGGCAGCCCGTGGCATCGGGAACGCAGCACGAAACAGAGGTATTGGACCAGGTCATCGTCCGTTTCGCCGGCGACTCGGGCGACGGGATGCAGCTGACGGGGGACCGCTTCACCACGAGCAGCGCCCTGATGGGCAACGACCTGTCCACCTTTCCGGACTTCCCGGCCGAAATCAGGGCCCCCGCCGGCACCGTCAACGGCGTGTCAGCCTTCCAGGTCCACATCTCGGACCACGACATCCTGACCCCGGGCGATTCGCCCAACGTGCTGGTCGCGATGAACCCGGCGGCCCTCAAGGCCAACATCGCGCTGATGGCCAAGGGGACCGTGCTGATCGTCAACAGCGACTCCTTCGAGGAGCGCGACCTGACCAAGGCCGGTTACTCCGAGAACCCTCTGACCGACGGTTCGCTGGCCGCGTACACGGTGTACGAGGTGCCCATGACCTCCATCACCCAGGAGGTCTGCAAGGAGGCGGGGGTCAAGCCCCGCGACGCCGAGCGCTCCAAGAACTTCTTCGCGCTGGGCCTCATCAGCTGGATGTACACCCGTCCGGTCGAGCCCACGGTCGAATGGATCACCGAGCGGTTCGGTGAGCGACCCCAGGTGGCCGACGCCAACACGCGGGCATTTCGGGCCGGCTATGACTTCGGCGAGACGGCGGAGCTCTTCGAATCCAATTATGAGGTCCGCCCCGCCGCCTTCGAGAAGGGCGAGTATGTCCAGGTCACCGGCAACCAGGCCCTGGCCTGGGGTCTCATCGCCGCCTCCCGGCTGGCGGGCCTGCCCCTGTTCCTGGGCAGCTACCCGATCACCCCGGCGTCGGACATCCTCCACGAGCTGAGCCGGCGCAAGGAGTTCGGCGTCCGCACCTTCCAGGCCGAGGACGAGATCGCCGGCATCGGTGCCGCCCTGGGCGCGTCGTTCGGCGGCGCCCTCGGCGTGACCACCACGAGCGGCCCGGGCCTGGACCTCAAGTCCGAGACGCTGGGCCTCGCCATCAACCTCGAGCTGCCGCTCGTCGTCGTTGACGTCCAGCGTGGCGGGCCGTCCACCGGGCTCCCGACGAAGACCGAGCAGGCCGACCTGCTGCACGCCATGTACGGCCGCCACGGCGAGGCGCCGCTGCCGATACTCGCACCCCAGACGCCGAGCGACTGCTTCGCCGTCGCCATCGAGGCCGTCCGCCTGGCGGTGAAGTACCGCACGCCGGTGATCGTCTTGTCCGACGGCTACCTGGCCAACGGTGCCGAGCCCTGGCGCCTGCCCGACCTCGATTCCTTCGAGGCGATCGAGCCCGCCTTCGCCTCCCGGCCCAACCACGTCGACGACGAGGGCAACGAGTCGTTCTGGCCCTACGTGCGCGACCCCGAGACCTTGGCCCGGCCCTGGGCCCCGCCCGGCCTGCCGGGCCTGGAGCACCGTATCGGCGGGCTCGAGAAGGAGGACGGCACCGGCAACGTCTCCTACGAGGGCGTCAACCACGAGCGGATGGTCCACCTCCGGCGGGACAAGATCGCCGGGATCGCCTCGGACATCCCGCTGGTCGAGGTGAACGACGAGACCGGGGACGCGCAGCTGGTACTCGTGAGCTGGGGCTCCACCTACGCCGCGGTGGCCGCGGGTGTAAAGAGGATCCGGGCCCGGGGCATGAAGGCGGCCCACGTCCACCTGCGCCATCTCTCACCGCTGCCGTCCAACCTGGGCGACGTCCTGCACCGCTACACCCAGGTGCTGGTACCGGAGGTGAACCTGGGCCAGCTGAGCCGCATCCTGCGCGCCGAGTACCTGGTGGACGCCCAAACCATGTCCAAGATGCAAGGCGTGCCGTTCCGCGTCGGAGAGATCGAGGCAGCCATCACGGCGCTGCTCGGAGGGAAGTCATGAGCGAGTCCAACGGCGCCACCGCCACCGCTGTCCCCGTCACCGCCCGCAAGGACTGGACAAGCGACCAGGAGGTCCGCTGGTGCCCGGGCTGCGGCGACTACTCCATCCTGACCGCCGTCCAGCTGCTGATGCCCGACCTCGGGGTACGGCGCGAGAACACGGTCTTCCTCTCGGGCATCGGCTGCGCCGCCCGCTTCCCGTACTACATGAACACCTACGGCATGCACTCCATTCACGGACGGGCACCGGCCATCGCCACGGGGCTGGCGACCACGCGCCCCGACCTCGACGTGTGGGTCATCTCGGGTGACGGCGACTCGCTGTCCATCGGGGGCAACCACCTCATCCATGCGCTGCGGCGCAACGTCCGGTTGAACATCCTCATGTTCAACAACCAGATCTACGGGCTGACCAAGGGTCAGTACTCGCCGACCTCCGAGGTGGCCAAGGTCACCAAGTCGACGCCGTTCGGATCCGTCGACACGCCGTTCAACCCGGTCTCGCTGGCGCTCGGCGCCGAGGCCACCTTCGTGGCCCGGACCCACGACATGGACCGGGCCCACATGCAGGAGACCTTCCGGCGGGCGCACGAGCACAACGGGGCCGCCTTCGTGGAGGTCCTGCAGAACTGCAACGTCTTCAACGACGGTGCCTTCGAGAAGATCACCAGCCGCGACGCCCGGGCCGCCATGCTGATCCCGCTGCAGCACGGCCAGCCCATCGTCTTCGGTGCCGAGGGTGAGGAGCGCGGGGTGGTCCAGCGGGCCGACGGCAGCCTCGAGATCGTGTCGGTGGCCGAGGTGGGTCCCGACGCCCTGCTGGTCCATGACGAGAAGCGTGACGACCCGGGCCTCGCCTTCGCGCTGTCCCGGCTGGCCCGCGGCCCCTACGAGCCCACCCCGATCGGGGTCTTTCGGGCCGTCGATCGACCCGAGTACGGGACCCAGATGGCAGAGCAGATCACGGCGGCCCAGGGCAAGCGCGGGCTGGGCGACGTGGAGGCGCTGCTCCGCTCCGGCTCGAGCTGGACGGTCGACTAAGGCGCCAGCTCGCCTCGGCGGCTGAAGCTGGTGCAGTAGAAGAGCCGCCCGCCCGGCGGCCGCCAGTCGGCCCACTCGGCGTAGGCGGGGCTGTCCAGCCCTCCGAGGCGCGGCGCCACATGGTCGATCATCGTGGCGAACGTGGCCTCGGCGTCCGCGTTGTCGAACTCGTAGAAGTGCATGTACCGGGGATCCACCTCGTCGGTGTTCTCGTAGACCGAGATCTGGGTGAAGCCCGGGATGGCGGCGGCGGCGATGTGGCGAATGTGCACGAAGTCGCCCCAATCGCGCAGCCGGCCGGCCAGGTCCGGGGTCCTCGGGCTGATCCACACGATCAGAAGGCCGAGCGTCGGCTTGCCGGTGAGGATGCCCTGGCTGGGTCGTGGGTGCCGGCGGAAGCGGTGGGACTGCGAGACCGCGGGCGTGGGGGGTGGGACCTCGTAGCGCTCGTCGGCCTCGACGACGACCAGGGTGCGGCCGTCACGAATGCGCCGGGGCAGGTCGGTGCGCTCGAACGCGCCGTTCTCCCACCAGGTCACCCGCTCGACGCCCTCACGTCGGGCCAACTCCTGCGCCCTCCGTGCACAGTCCTCGGGCGGGGCGTCGCCGAGCTCGAGGTGCAGCACGGAACCGGGACGGTCCTCCACGGCTAGAGCGCCGGCTGCGCTTCCACTTCGTCGCGTATCCGCTCGAGCGTCGTGCGCATGCCCTTGCGATTGACCTTGCCTCGGGACCATCCCCACAGGGCCCAGTAGAGCCGGAGGCCGAAGGTGGGACTCAGGGTGAAGGACTCGGTGACGTCGCAGCCGCCCTCGGCCGGCGTGATCTCGTAGCGCCACACGTTCAAGGGGGGCTTCTCCGCGCCGCCCACCCCGAACGCGAAGGACCTGCCCGGCTCGGACTCCGACACGGTGCAGGTCGTCCAGTAGATCGGCCCGATGCCGTTGCGCTTCACGTGCCCCCGGAACCGGGCGCCGACCGCGGGGCCGGTGGCTCCTTCGATCCATTCGGCCTCGAACGTCTCGGGGCTGTAGCTGCCGATCCGGGTGACGTCGCTGACGAGGTCCCAGACCCGTTCGGGAGGAGCGGTCATGTGGATGGTCACCGAGTCGTGCACGTGGTCACCTCAGGGGAGATCGAGGGACCGGAACACCATGCCGGTCCGCGGCTTCGGGCTGAAGAAGGTCGTCTTGGGGGGCATGCGCCGCCGTTCGTTGGCCCACTCGTCGATCTGCGCGACCGTGACCGGCCGGAGGAGGAAGGCGGCCTGCCCGTCGCCGTCCCGCAGGGCCTCCATTGCCTCGGCGACGCTGTGACGGTGCATGACCTCGTGGGGCGGCAGCGCCGTCAGCACGGTGGCGATGAGGTTCGAGTCGAGGTCGTTGCCCTCCTGCTCCTGGACCTCGGGGTGGGCCAGCAGCAAGTAGGCCTGGCCACCGGTGACGAGGGCGAGCGCGTGGGAGTCGCCCAGCGCGCCGAGGGTGCGGTCGTCGGCGGCACCGGCCCGGACGACGTCGAACCAGGGGGCCAGCGCCGCGACGAGGTCGAAGTCGGCGGGCAGCCCACTGACCGTGCGGTGGATGGCGCCCACGGTCAACTGATCCTCGGCCAGTTCGACGACGAGCGCCATCACGAGGTCGTAGGGCCCGGCGGCGCCGCCGTTGGCCTGGCGGCATTCCGCCTGGTAGGCGCGGGCGGTCTCGTAGCGGTGGTGCCCGTCGGCCAGGACGACCGGGGCCGTGGCCAGCGCCGCTCGGACCGCGGCGACGGTGTCTGCGTCGCTCAGAACCCAGAGCTGGTGCCGTACCCCGTCATCGTCGACGACGTCGGCCACAGGGTCGTCGTCCGTCGGGTCGAAGGTCGCCGTCACGCCGGTGGCCATGGAGAGGCCCCAGATGGGGGAGAGGTTGGCCCGGGTGGCTCGCAGCAGGTCCAGCCGGTCGCTCTTGGGCTTAGGGAGGGTCTGCTCGTGGGGAAGGATGTCGCTCTGCGCTTCCGGCTCGGCCAGACCCAGCGCGCCGATGACACCCGTGGTGGCGCGCCCCGCCGGGTCGGTCATCCGGTAGGGGTAGAGGCTGGGCAGGGGGTCGGCGACGATGATCCCCTTGGCCTGCCAGCGGGCGAACAAGTCGGCGGCGACGGCGTAGCGGTCGCGGCTTCCGGAGAGGTCGGCTTCGGGAAGCTCGACGAGCACCGCGTTGGCCCGGTGCCGCGACGCCAGGTGCGCCCGTTCCGTGGCCGAGATCACGTCGTACGGCGGGGCGATGACCTGGGCGAGGGGTGTGGACTCGGGTCGGTAGCGCAGCCCCTGGAACGGTTCGAAGCGCGGCACCGGGCCACTCTGGCACACGCCAGACGGGGCCGTCGCAGGGCACTCCCTAGACTCTGGGCGTGGACGACGACGGCCTGGACCGGATCCTCACCGCTCCCAACGTCATCACCATGGTGCGGCTCCTGTGCATCCCGTTGTACCTGTGGCTGCTCTTCGGGGCGCACCGTCAGATAGCCGCCGCTGTCCTGCTGGCCGTCCTCGGGGCGACCGACTGGGTCGACGGATTCGTGGCGCGGCGCTACGGCCAGGTCACGACGTTCGGCAAGGTGCTCGACCCGACCGCCGACCGGATACTGGTGGGAACGGCCGTGATTTCGATCATGGTGTACGGCGCCGTACCGCTCTGGTTCGGACTTGCCACCATTGCCCGGGAGGTCCTCGTCTCTGCCATGGTGCTCCTCCTGGCTGCCCTCGGCGCGGCGCGCATCGACGTGTTGTGGGTGGGCAAAGCGGGCACGTTCGGACTGATGTTCGCCTATCCGACGTTTCTCCTCGGAGACGGCACGGCCGGTTGGCAGGAACCCATCCGGGTCATCGCGTGGGTCACAGGTCTCGTCGGGCTCGGGCTCGCCTGGTGGGCGGCCGGCAGCTACATCGCGCCAGCTCGGCGTGCTCTGCGCGAGGGCCGGGCGGCGCGGCGGAGCAGCGTATGAAGGCCGTGATCATGGCGGGCGGTGAGGGGACCCGACTCCGCCCTCAGACCTCCAACCTGCCCAAGCCGATGCTCCCGCTCGTCGGCCGTCCGATGATGGAGCACATCGTGGAGCTCCTCCGGCGCCATGGCATCACCGACATCGTCGTCACGGTCGCGTTCCTGCCCAATGCCATCCGCAGCTACTTCGGTGACGGCAGCGAGCTCGGCGTCTCGATGGTGTACGCCACCGAGGAGTCCCCCCTCGGTACGGCAGGATCGGTGCGCAACGCACGCGAGCAACTGACCGAGCGCTTCCTCGTCATTTCCGGCGACGTGCTCACGGACATCGACCTCACAGCGGTGGTCGCCTTCCACGAGAAGAACGAGGCACTGGCCACCATCGCCCTGTGTGCGGTCGAGAACCCCCTCGAGTTCGGGATCGTCATCACCCGGGAGGACGGGACGATCGAGCGCTTCTTGGAGAAGCCGGGCTGGGGCCAGGTGTTCAGTGACACGATCAACACGGGCATCTACGTGCTCGAGCCCGAGATTTTCGACCATATCCCCGAAGGTCGCTCGGTGGACTTCTCCGCGGAGGTGTTCCCCGCCGTCCTCGACGCTGGGCAGCCCCTGTACGGCTACGTGGCCGATGGGTACTGGGAGGACGTCGGCACGACGGCGGCCTATCTCAAGGCGCACGAGGACATCCTCGACGGCAAGGTCGACGTGAACGTGGCCGGCTTCGAGCTCCGTCCCGGCGTGTGGATCGGCAAGGACTCTTCCATCGACCCGTCGGTCAGAATCGACTCGCCGGTGTTCGTCGGCGAGAACTGCACGGTAGACCCCGACGTGGTGCTGGGCGCTTATTCCACGGTGGGCGCCAACACCCAGGTGGCGTCGCGGGCGGAGCTGCAGCGCTCGGTGATCGGGGAGAACTCCTACCTCGGACCGGCCACTCGGGTGGAAGGCGCGGTGCTGGGCCGGTCGTGCGACCTGCGGGTGGGGGCGCGCATCGAACCCGGGGCGGTCGTGGGCGAGGGTTGCCTGGTCGGCGCTCACGCCGAGGTCCGCAGCGACGTCAAGGTCTACCCGTACAAGGTCGTGGAGGCCGCCGCCCAGGTCAACGCCTCCATCGTCTGGGAGTCGGGCGGGTCGCGGACCCTGTTCGGGCCCGAGGGCGTCCAGGGCATCGCCAACGTCGACGTCAGCCCCGAGCTGGCGGTCCGTCTCGCCAAGGCCTGGGCGTCGGGGTTCGAGAAGGGCACCTTCATCACCGCCTCCCGGGACACCAGCCGCGTGGCGCGGGTGCTCAAGCGCGCCCTCATGGTGGGGTGCAACTCGGTGGGCGTGAATGTCAACGACCTGGAGTTGGCCACTGTGCCCGTGACGCGGCACCACGTGCGCATGCGCGGCAATCGGGCTGGCCTCACCGTGCGGCTCAGCCCGGACGACCCGCAGTCGGTGGTCATCCGCTTCTTCGACGAACGTGGCATCGACCTCTCGGAGAGCGATCAGCGCCGGGTCGAGCGCATGTACCACCGCGAGGAGTTCCGCCGTGTGACCGCCGGCGAAATCGGGGACATCGACTTCTCTCCTCGCACGATCGAGCTCTACACCGCCGACCTTGTCGAGGCGTTCGGGCTCCGACGGGGTGCAGGGCGCCAAGTGAAGCTCGTCCTCGACCTCTCCTACGGGGCGGCCAACTTCGTGATGCCCAACCTTCTCTCGAAGGTCGGCGCGGACGTGCTCAGCATCAACCCCTATGCCCAGACTCCGGGCATGATCGCAGTCGACCGCGCGGTGAGCGAGGCCCGGGTGGCGGACGCGGTACGGGGCTCAGGCGCCGACGTCGGCGCTGTCATCGATGCCGGCGGCGAGCGGCTGACGCTGATCGACGGGACGGGCCAGGTGCTCTCCGACGACGAGGCGATCATGGCCTTCATCGACTTGTCGACCGCGGCGGGGGAGACCGGTCGCGTGGCGCTCCCGGTGACGGCGAGCGATCGCACGGTGCGCCACTGTCGCGAGCGTGGGATCGAGCTGATGCTCACCCCGTTGTCGCCTTCGGGGTTACTCCAGGTCGCAGCGTCCGGTGGGGTGTCCTTCGCCTCCGACAGGCGGGGCGGGTATGTCTTCCCGGCGTTCCTGCCGGCCTTCGACGCCGCGGCCGCCCTGGCCCGACTGGTGTCGCTCCTCCAGGAGAGCTCGACGACCCTGGCCGAGATCGTCGACGCCACCCCGGTCATGCCCATCTTGGAGGGCGAGGTGGCGACCCCGATGGAGCAGAAGGGCCTGATCATGCGCACCCTGATGGAGCAGCTGACGGACGAGGGGGCGGAGTTGGTGCTCGTGGACGGCATCAAGGTGGTTTCCGACCAGGGGTGGGCCCTCGTGGTGCCCGACCCGGCGGACCCCGTGACGCACGTCTGGGCCGAGGGATCGGACCTGGCCGCGTCCGAGGCCTTGGTCGCCACCTATGTGGAGCGGGTCGCCGGGATGCTGCCCTGAAATTCAGGGCTGCGGCCCGTGCCGGTGGTCCGGTATGGTCGCCCCCCATGAACATCCCCGAGGATCTCCGTTATTCGCCGGAGCACGAGTGGATCCGCGTCGAGGGGACGAAGGTCCGGGTGGGCATCACGGACTACGCCCAGGACGCTCTCGGGGACATCGTGTTCGTCGACTTGCCGGCCGTCGGGATCGAGGTCGAGGCGGGAGGTCAGCTGGGGGAGGTCGAGTCGACGAAGTCGGTGTCGGAGATCTATTCACCGCTGGCCGGCACAGTGACGGCGGTGAACGACACGCTTGCGGAAGGGCCGGAGAGGATCAACCAGGATCCCTACGGCGACGGGTGGCTCTGCGAGTTGGAGCTTGCGACGGGGGCAGACCCGGACAGCCTCCTCGACGCGGTCGCCTACGGCGACCTGACCGCTGATTGACCTGGCGTTCGGGGGTCTGATGAGGGCAGGAGAAGTCGCTCGTGGGGTGGGGTACCGTGGACGGCGTGTTCTGTCACAACTGCGGGCACCGGAATCCAGAGGGTGTCAACTTCTGCTCCTCGTGCGGACACGCGCTGCTCGCGGATGGCGATGACGCCACCATCACGCTCCATCCGACCGACGACGGTGAGACGACGGAGGACTACCCCGACGTCACCTCGGTGGAAATCCCGCACGGCGCGGGCGTCCTCGTCGTCACGCGGGGCCCCAACATCGGCGCTCGCTACCTCCTCGGTGAGCACATCGTGAGGGCGGGACGGCATCCGGAGAGCGACATCTTCCTCGACGACATCACCGTGTCACGACGCCATGTGGAGATCACCCCTGCGGACGGGGGGTACACGGTCCGAGATGTCGGGTCGTTGAACGGCACGTACGTGAACCGGGAGCGCATCGACGAGGTACCGCTCGCCCCTGGCGACGAGGTCCAGATCGGCAAGTTCAAGCTCGTTTACCTGGTGGCGGGCAACGAGTGAGCACTCGCACGTATCTCTCCATCGGCGACGTCCTGACCCTGCTTCGCGAGGAGTTCCCTGACGTCACGATCTCGAAGATCCGGTTCCTCGAGAGCCAGGGCCTGGTCAATCCAGAACGGTCGCCATCCGGGTACCGGAAGTTCTTCGATCACGACGTGGAGCGCCTGCGTTGGGTCCTGCGCCAGCAGCGTGAGCACTTCCTCCCGCTCAAGGTCATCCGGGACCGTCTGGCTGACGGGGATCTCGGCGAGGACCTGGGTCCCGAGCAGTCGAACGGCAAGGAGGCCCTGCCGGCACACGCGGTCGCGGTGTCGGGCGTCGCGTCGGGCCACGCGCAAGAACAACCGACGAAGGCCGACGAGGAGGCGATGGCTCGTATCCTCGCCGACGCGTCGCGCCGCACCGCCCGGCTCCCCGAGGAGAGGCAGGCGCGGCCCGGATTGCAGGTGGTCACCGAGGCCGACCCGGCACAGCGTGTCGCGCCCGAAGCTACAGCGCCACGCGCCGGCGAGCCGAAGGCGCCGCGCCGCGCCGCGGCTGAACGGCCCGGCACTACCGCAGCGACTGTCGGTAGTCGCCATGCTGCGCCGCCGCCGCCGCCGCCGCCGCCGCCGCCGACGGGACGGGTCAATGGAGCGTCACTGCCTCGGCAACCGGAGGCAGCGGTGACCCCCCCCACCCCGCCACCGCCGGCCGACGCTCGCCCGCGCAAAGGTGAGCCAGCGGGCGGACGAGACCACGGCAGCGAGCGCCATCACCGCCATGGTCACCGGAGCGAGTCTGTCGGCTGACGAGCTGTGCGCAGCCAGTGGCTTGTCTCCCGATGAGCTGATGGCGCTCAAGGGATTCGGCCTCGTTGAGTGCGTGGCTGTGGCGGGTATCGAGACCTACGACGAGGCTGCGCTCACGGTGGCCAATCTGGCTGTCGCATTCCGTGCCTTCGGGATCGAGCCGCGCCACCTCCGCCTGTACCGAAACGCCGCCGACCGCGAGCTGGGACTCATTGAGCAGGTGGTGATCCCTCTTTTGCGCCAGAGGAACCCCGAATCACGGCAGCGAGCCGTCGACGGGGCAGATCAGCTGGCTGCGCTGGGCCAATCGATGCGAGCCACCTTGCTCCGGCAGGCTCTCCAGCACCATCTGGGGGGGTGACGCAAGCCCGGAATCGGGCGCTACATTTCAGGCATGGTCCGTGTCCTTCTTCGTGCCGTCAGGGTGGACCTGCAGTCGAACACGCCGGTGCTCCTGCTGCAGGAGACCGAAGGTGAAGGGCGCACGCTGCCGATCTTCATCGGGAGCCCCGAGGCAACGGCCATCGCCTACGCCCTCCAGGGAGTGACGATGCCTCGCCCCCTTACCCACGACCTGATGAAAGACATGCTGGGCGCTCTCGATATCAGCGTCGAACGGGTGATCATCACCGAGTTGCGTTCCTCCACCTACTATGCCGAGATGCATCTCGTGCGCGGGGAGGAGCGGACGATCGTATCGAGCCGACCCTCCGACGCCGTGGCAGTCGCGGTGCGGACCGAGTCGCCCCTCTTCGTGTCCGACGAGCTCATGGAATCCGAGGGGATCATCTTGGCTCTCGACACCGAGGACGAGGAGGACGACACGCCCGACGAGCTCGTCGGCCAATTCCGGCAGTTCCTCGACTCGGTGCGACCCGAGGATTTCGAAGGGTGAGTCACCAACGCTGGGCGCTCGCCGTTCTGGCGGGCGCCGCCGTGGTACTCGCCGCGTGCAGCAGCGGTCCCAGCACACCCAAGGACGTCACGACCACGACGAGCGCTGCGACCTCGACCACATCGGCGTCGACCACGACCACCACCGCGACGGCCTCCGACCACGGCCCCGACCTCGGCGACCACGACTGCCTGCAACCACATCACCGCCTCGCCGGTGCAGGGGCAGGGCGCGGCCGGGACGATCACCGGCAAAGTCACCGTCACGAATGTGGGCGGCGCAGCCTGCACCATCAACGGCTATCCGACGATGGCTCTCTTCTCCGGGAGCGGCGCGCCGCTCACGGTCACGATGGTGAACGGGCTCTCAGTGAGCATCTCGAGCGCAGCGAACGCGCCGCCGGTGTCGTTCTCGTTGACGCCCTCGTCCACGGCCCAGTTCGCCTACCAGTACTCGGATGTGCCTGTCGGCTCGGAGACGAGCTGCCCCAGCTCTGAATCCGCCACGGTCACGATGCCGGGGGCGACCACCGCCTCGCCGAGCTTCCAGTTGGCCATCGGGCCTTGCGGCAACGGCACGATCAAGGTCTCACCCGTCTACGCGGGCTCCTGACCTTCAGGAGACGGCAACGGGGTTGACGAGGATCCGGCCACGGACCGCGGCGTCGAGCACCCGGTCCAGCGCGGCGGTGAGCCCGCCCAGCCCGATCTCCTCGTTCACCATCTCTTCGCAGTGCTGCAGCGGGAACGCGTCCGCCATGTCGCTCCAGAGGGCTCGCCGCTCCTCAATGGGTGTCGCCACCGTGTCGATCCCCAAGAGGGCAACGCCCCGCACGATGAAGGGGTAGACCGTGGTGGTCAGGTCGTTGCCGCCTGTCAAACCGCTCGCCGCCACGGCGCCGCCGTAGCGAACGGTGCGCAGCGCTTCGGCCAGTGCCCTCCCGCCTACGCAGTCGACGACGCCCGCCCACAACTGCGGTCCCAGCGTCCGGTCGTCGTCCTCGGTGAACTCGCGGCCGACCACGCGGGACGCTCCGAGTTCTTTCAGGTACTCGTGCTCAGTCGTCTTACCCGACGAGGCCACGACGTCGAAGCCCGCGTGGGCCAGCAAGGCCACTGCCGCGCTCCCGACGCCACCGGACGCACCGGTGACCAGGATGGGCCCGTCTTCGGGCGCCGTCCCGTGGTCGACCAGGCGGCGGAGCGACAGCAACGCCGTGCAGCCGGCCAGGCCGATGATGGCCGCCGTCCGACACGTCAGGGCGTCGGGGAGCGGTACCACCCAGTCGGCCGGCACGCGCGCGTAGGCGGCAAAGCCACCGTGACGATCGACGCCGAGGTCATAGCCCTGCACCAGGACGCGCTGTCCGGGCGTGAACTCGGGACTCGTGCTCTCCTCGACACTGCCGGTCAGCTCGACCCCGGGGACGAGCGGGAAGACCCGGGCCACGCGGTTCCCCGGTCGGGTGACCATGGCGTCCTTGAAGTTGATGGCGGACCACTCGACGCGTATGAGCACCTCGCCCGGGGGCAGGTCGGTGTCGGCTAATTCGACCACGGCGGGCCGGATGACTGCGCCGGCCTTGGTGAGCAGGTAGGCCGCAAAGCGCACGGGTTCACTGTAGAGGGCGTCGACGCCATCTTTCGGCGGGTCCGGTCGCAACGGGTACGTTCGGACCGTGACCACAACCGGAGGTTATGGGGCCTGGGCTTCACCGCTCGCGCCGGGGGACGTGGCCCGGGCCAAGGTCTCCCTGTCCGAACTCTGCTCGGACGGCCATGCTGTCTACTGGCTGGAGTCCCGCCCGGCCGAGGCGGGACGGACCGTCGTCGTGCGGGCCGACGCCCATGGCATGGCCGACCATTCGCCGAAGGGCGTCAGCATCCGGAGCCGGGTTGACGAATACGGCGGGGGCGCCCTGTGCCTCGTGCCGGGGCGGTCCGCCGGCGCCTTCGCCTACGTCGACCAGTCGGACCAACGGGTGTGGTTCTGTGACGGCCGGGCAGCCGCACCGGGCGGCGCGGCGCCGCTGGCGCTGAGCGCCCTGCCGACGGACGGAGAATTCCACAATCACGGCGGGCTCGCTGCCACGGCGGACGGCGAGTGGGTGCTGGCCGTGCGGGAGATCCATCGCGCGGGATCGTCCCGGCCCGTGCGGTGCGTGATCGCCCTCTTCACTGGTGGGTCGCTCTGTGAGACGACGCTGCTCGAGGGGCACGACTTCTTCGGCATGCCCCGGCCGCACCCGAGCGGGGACCGTCTGGCTGTGGTCGCCTGGGACCATCCCGACATGCCCTGGGATGCCTCGACTCTGCTGCTCCTACCGGTTGGCTCCGTTCGGTGCGCCGCCCACGGGCATGACGTGCTGCAGGCGGTGGGCCCGGCGGAGCGAATCGCTGGCGGCGCGGCGGAGTCGGTCGGCCAGCCCGATTGGAGTGCCGACGGCTCATTGCGCTTCGTCTCGGATCGGCAGGGTTGGTGGCAGCCCTACCGCCACTCCGGCTGGGCTCACGAGGCGGGGGAGCCCGTCCCGATGACCGGAGCGGAGGCCGAGTTCCACGGGCCGGACTGGGTGCTCGGCCAGCGCACCATGGCGGAGCTGCCCGACGGGACACTCGTCGCGCGGATGACTGCCGCCGGGCGCGATGCGATCGTCCGGTTCGGCACAGCGAGTGAAACGGACTGGCCGTCGCAACTGGCGCAACCGTGTGTCTCCATCGCGGCACTGTGCGCACACGGGCGGGGTCTGGCCCTGATCGGCAGCACGCCCGTCCGGCCTCCCACCGTCTGGACCTGGAGCCCCGAGGGTGGTGCCCGACCCTTGCGTCCCCCCGTCGGTGTGGTCCTCGACGCCGAGAGCGTCTCAGTTGGAGAGCCGTTCACGTTGACGGGGCGGACTGGGCGTGCGGTGCACGGCACCCTGTTCCGTCCGACCTTGCGCGGGAAGCGCGGGCCAGGCGAAGGTGCGCCTCCGTTGGTGACGTGGTGTCACGGGGGTCCGACCTCGTCCTGTCAGCCGGGTTTCGACCTGACCCTGCAGTTCTTCACGACCCGCGGCTTTGCGGTGGCCACTGTCGATTACGCCGGAAGCTCGGGCTACGGGCGGGCCTACCGCTGCGCCCTTTGGGGCCAGTGGGGCGTGGCCGACTCGGAGGACTGCCTCGACGCGGCGTTGTACCTCGCGGCCCGGGGCGAGATCGACCCGGAACGGATGGCCGTCCGGGGTGGCAGCGCCGGCGGGATGACGGCCCTCAACGCGCTGGCGGCGGGTGAGGGGTTTCGCCGCGTGCGTCTCGTGGTACGGGGTCACCGATCTGCTGGGGTTGGTGGCGACCACACACGACTTCGAGGCCCACTACACCGACCGGCTCATCGGACCGCTACCCGAGGCGCGTCCGCTGTACGAGGCGCGTTCGCCGGTCCATCGCGCCGGATCGATGCGGGGTGCGGTGCTCCTGCTCCAGGGGACCGAGGACGCTGTCGTGCCGCCCGCCCAGGCCGAGGGCATGCGGGCCGCCCTCCATGCCGCAGGAAACCACTGCGACCTGGCATTCTTCGAAGGCGAGGGCCACGGATTCCGGCGCGCCGACACCTTGACCGCGTGCTTGGAGGCTGAACTGGCGTTCTACCTCCGCCATCTCCGCCTTTAGGATCACCCCGGGGGTTCGTTGACGAGTGCCCCCTGTGTGCGAGGCTTTTGCGAGGCCATGCTGACCGATCCCCCGACGACGATCACGAGCTGGGCCGCACCCTGGGCCGACCGGTGGTGGCGGCTATGGGGGCGGGTCAAACGGACATCCCCGGAAGTGGGCGACGTGTGGCTGTACGGAGCCAGCGCGTTATTCGCCCTGCTGACCATCTTCACGTCGACCAATGCGCTCTACCAGGTGTGGGGGCGCATGGCGCTGCTCCCCTTCGTCTTCGGTGCCGTGGCGTCGACCGTCCTGGCCTGGGCGCTGCGCCGGACGCGGCGGCGACAGCCGGATCACATGCTGACCAGGCGCCAGCACCGGCGCGCCTGGCTGACGCGCATCGTCGTGGCGGCGTGCGTGTTCGCCGGCTCTCTCGCCATCCCGATGGGTTTTGAGATCCTGTGGCGGTTCGATCACGTGGCCGGATCCCATCAGCAGCCCGAGGTCGTCACCGTCGAGATCGGAGGACAGGACCTGGTGCACGACCAGGACCCGTACCACGCGATCGTGCGCCTGCCCCACGCCGTCAAGTACCACCCCCCGGGCCAGCCGGACTACGAGGGGTTCTTGCCCTACCTGCCGCTCATGGCGGTGGCCGGAATCCCGAGCGAGATCTGGCCCAACAACGGGCTGAGCGACGCGCGAATCTTCTTCTGCCTGACCACACTCGCGGTGGCCGCCGTCGCGCTCTACCTCTGTCGGGCCGACGGGCGACGAAAGATGCGGGCCGTCCAAGCTCTGATCATCTTGCCGGTGGCGTCGTTGCCGCTGGCCACCGGCGGCGACGACATCCCGGTGGTGGCATTCCTGCTCCTCGCCGTCGTGCTGGCGCAGCGGCAGAGACCCTTCGCGTCGGGCATCGTCTTCGGTATCGCCTCGGCCATGAAATTCACCGCCTGGCCCCTCGCCGCGTTGGCGCTCTTCGCGGCGCGTGGGCGTAAAGGTGAGCGCCGTCCCTTTTCCATGCTGGCCGGGATGATCGTGGTCGCGGTGCCGACAATTTTCCCGTTCGCCCTCCGCGGCCCGTTTGCCCTCGTCGACGACGTGGTGCTCTTCCCGCTCGGACTGAGCAGGATCCCGACGACCGCCGCCAGCGCGCTGCCCGGCCACGTGCTCGTAAGCGAGTTCCCGTCCCTGAGCCGGGCGCTGCCCCTCGCCGTCGGAATCGTGCTGTCTGTCCTCCTGGCCCGGCATCTCTACCGCCATACACCGCACACCGCCGCCGAGGTCTGCTTCTTGACCGGCGTTGTGATGTCGGCGCTGATCCTGCTGGCCCCCGATCCACGGGTCGGTTACCTGCTCTATCCGATCAACTTCTTCGTGTGGGCCTATCTGCTGGCTGAGCCGGCGCCGCCGTCGGACTTGCTGCCCCTCGAGACAGCAGACGAATCGGTCGGCGCTGCGTCGAACTGACCGCGGCGCTCCCGGTGCCGTCCTGGGGATCCGCCTATTCGGGGTCGGGGACCTGGAAGAGATCCACCGTGAAGTGGGTGGTGCCACGCGGCGGGCCGCCTGAGCTGAACGTCGTCGCGTTGACCGTGGCGCCCATCTCCCAGTAGTAGCCGTCCGAGCCCGCGAGTTTGCCCAGGACCTCGAGGGCACCAGGGTCATTTCTGGCCGCTCCCTGGTCGGTGACCTGCCAGCCCTGGAGCTTCATGTCGGCGGCGTAGAAGGCCAGCAGCGACGCCTGCGAGTCACCGGAGCCGAAGGTGACCTGGGCGTCGTATTGCCCCGCCCCTGCACTGTTGTCCTGGTGCGAGATCCGAGCGGATCCCACCGGGACGGAGACCGCGTTCAGGATGTTGTTGGGCGGCTCGTCGCCGCCGACGATCGGGGACAGCAACCCGGCGGCTGGCAGGGCTCGCAACGTGACCCCGGGCACATCGACGGCGGCCCCTGAATGCTTCACCGGCGTCGGTGACTGGGAGGACACGATCCCGATGGTCACGAAGAGAATCAGGATGAGTGCCGCCAGGCCAACGACGATCATGGCCGGACGCATGGAGATCCCACCCGGCGTCGGCGGTCGCTGCGGCTCCGGTCCCTCGCTCCCGTGCTGGAGAGGGGCTGTCTCGGTGTCGTGCAAGGTCATGCGCCACCCAGCCTAGGACGGCCCGGACCACCCGAAATGGTCGAGGGGGCCGTGCCCGGAACCCAGGTGCCAGGAAGCGCCGCCGGCAAGAGCCCGCGCCACGAACGTCTTGGCCAGCGAGATCGCGTCGAGCACCGCCGCACCCTGCGCCAAATGGGCAACGACAGCGGCCGAGAGTGAGCAACCGGTGCCGTGGTCGTTCCCGGTGTCCACCCGCTCGCCGGGCAGGACGAGGATCCCCTCGGGCCCGGCCACGACGTCGTCGGCCGAATCGGTCAGGTGTCCTCCCTTCACGACCACGTAACGGGCGCCTGTCGCCCTGATGTGTTCGGCCACGGCGATACGGGCATCGAGGGCGCGGAGAGATTCGACATCGGTGTCGCCCAGGACGGCCGCTTCCCGTAGGTTCGGCGTGACCACCAACGCGTGCGGCAGGAGTTGCTGAAGGTAGGCGTCGACGCCGTCGGCCTCCAGGAGCCGATGGCCGGTCGACGACACCAGGACCGGATCCACCACGAGAGGATCGAGCAACCCACGCGCCGCCATGTCGGCCACGACGGCGACGATGCCGGCGGTCGCCAGCATCCCCGTCTTGACGCCGCGGACGGCGAAGTCGTCCAGGACGGTCTCGATCTGCTGCCGTACGAACGCCGGGCTCCAGGACGGCAACGCCGCGCACCCCGGCCGTGTTCTGCGCGGTCACCGCGGTCAGCGCACAGGTGCCGTGCACGCGCAGCGCGGCGAAGGTCTTGAGGTCGGCCTGTGCGCCGGCGCCACCCCCCGAGTCGGAGCCGGCAATCGTCAATGCCGTTGGCGGAGTCAGGTCCGGCACCGAGCCACCATAGGCGGGTACCGGGGTATCGTCGTCCGGGTGACCCGCAACGACGCCGGTCCGTCGACGCCCGCTCCAGAGGGCGGCCTGTGCATCGCCGGTGCCAGGCTGGACTCCCGTCTTATTCTCGGGACTGGTGGGATGACCAGCCTCGACGTCCTGTCGGCCTCTCTGCGGGCATCGGGGACCGCCATGGCCACGGTCGCCGTCCGGCGTGTCGAGGCCGCCGGCCGGGGGTCTTTGCTGTCCGTGCTGCAGGAACTCGGCGTCCGCGTGCTGCCCAACACGGCCGGCTGCGCCACGGCCCCCGAGGCCGTGCTCACCGCCAAGTTGGCGCGGGAGGCCTTCGGCACCGACTGGGTCAAGCTGGAGGTGATCGGCGACGACCGCACCCTTCTCCCGGACGCGGTCGAGCTCTTGACCGCGGCAGAACAGCTTGCCGAGGACGGCTTTGTGGTGCTGCCCTACACGACCGACGACCCTGTCCTGGCCGTGCGCCTGCAGCAGGTCGGCTGCGCCGCCGTCATGCCGCTCGGGTCGCCGATCGGCAGCGGGCTCGGCATCCGCAACCCGCACAACATCGCGCTGCTCCGCCAGGCCGTCGAGATACCGGTCATCCTTGACGCGGGTATCGGCACGGCGTCGGACGCGGCCCTGGCCATGGAGCTGGGCTGTGACGGCGTCCTCGTGGCGACGGCTGTCAACCGCGCACATGATCCGGTGGCCATGGCGCGGGCCATGCGGCTGGCTGTCGAAGCCGGGACCGAGGCCCGGCGCGCCGGACGCATCCCCCTTCGCTTCCACGCCGAGCCCTCCAGTCCGCTGGAAGGCAGGGCCGACCTCGCTGGAGGCACAGCCGCGGCACCGTGACGACAGCGTGGGCTTGACCCGCTGTTTAGGACACCCTAACTTTCGGCGCACCTAATATGGGAGAGCGGAGGCCGCCATGCGTCGGAAGCGGAGCAGCATCAACCATCCCCGAACTGGGCACAGGGGCGAGGCGATCGAGTCGCCGAAGGGGGTCCAGCTGCTGTGACGGTCGCCGCTCCGGCTTACCGTCGCCGCCGAAGCCGGAGCCGGTTGCCGCCGGTCTTGACCACCCTGGCCGTCCTGATCTCTGTGGCGGTGCTGCTTCCCCTCGTGTTCCTGATCGTGCAGGCCTTCCAGGTCGGGTGGGCAGAACTGCATCAGCTGCTGTTCCGGAATCTCACCGCCACGCTCATCTGGAACACCGTGTCGCTCGTCGTCGTGGTGACGGCGCTGAGTGCCGGCATCGGGACCTTGGCGGCCTGGTTCGTCGAGCGGACGGACGTCCCCTGCCGCCGACTGTTGGCCATCCTGGTCGTGATCCCGCTCGGCATCCCGGACTTCTTGGTCAGCTTCGGGTGGAAGGCCATCTTCCCCTCTATCGGTGGCTTTTGGGCCGCCGTGCTCGTCATGACCCTGGCGGTCTATCCCTTGGTCTTCCTTCCGGTGGCCGCCAGCCTGCGGGGAGCGGATCCGGCACAGGAGGAGGTCGCACGCAGTCTCGGCCTGGGCCGGGTGCGGACCTTCTGGACCGTCACGGTGGGCCAAGCGCGTCTGGCCATCTTCGGTGGAGCGATCCTGGTCGGATTGGTGGTGCTGGCGGAGTTCGGCGCCTTCGAGATCCTGGGCTATCAGACCCTGACGACTGAGATCTACAACGAGTTCCAAGTCGGGTTCAACGAGCCGGCCGCCTGTGCCCTCTCACTGATCCTCGTGCTGCTCGGTGCCTTGTTGCTGGCCGGCGAGGGCACTGTGCGTGGCCACGGACGAACCTCCAGACTGGGCGCCGGCGCGGCCCGCCAGCTCCGGCCCCTTCCGTTGGGTCGATTCCGACCGGTGACGTTCGTGGGAATCGCGCTGCTGATCGCGCTTGCGCTCGGCGTCCCGGTGGGAGCTGTCGTCTATCTCATTGTCAAGGGCGGAAGCAGCACACTGCCTGCAGCATCGTCCTTGGCCGATGCGACGCTGAACACGTTCGGGTACGGGGCCGCCGCCGGAGTGCTGGCGACGCTCGCCGCCGTGCCGATAGCCCTGCTGTCGGTGCGCTTTCCGCGGCGCAAGGTCCTCGGACTGGAGCGATCCAACCTGGTGGTGCTTGCGGTTCCGGGTCTGGTCGTCGCGCTGAGCCTCGCGTACGTGACGGAGCATTTCTTGCAGGGCCGGTTCTACCAAACCGATGCCTTGCAGGTGGTCGCCTACGTCATCATGTTCTTTCCGCTGGCGGTGGTGGCGGTCCGGGCTGCCGTGGCCCGTGCCCCAGTCGGATTCGAGGAGGTCGCCGGTTCACTCGGTGTCAGCCGGCGTTCGGTGATGTGGCGCGTCACGCTGCCCCTGGTGGCTCCCGGCCTGGTGGCCGCCTTCGCCCTGGTGTTCCTCGAGACGGCAACGGAGCTCACGGCGACGCTTGTCCTCCATCCGACGAACGTGCAGACGCTGGCCACCCAGTTCTGGGCCTACGAGTCGAACGTGTCCTACCACCAGGCGGCCTTGTACGCGGGCGTCATGATCCTGATTGCCGCCATACCCGGCTACGTGCTCGGTCGTTGGTTTGACCGACAGCCGGCGCGTATGGCTGCCGTGGGCCAGAGCGCGCTCGACGCACCGACCACAATGGTGTCCGCATGAAGGACCTCCGCATCTCGGGCGTCGCCAAGGCGTTCGGGCCCCAACCGGTCCTGCGCGGTGTGGATCTGGCCGTTCCGGGGGGTTCGTTCACCGCCATCCTCGGTTCTTCGGGCAGCGGCAAGACGACGTTGTTGCGGATCCTGGCCGGCTTCGAAAGGCCCGACGGAGGGGAGGTGCGTATCGGGGATGACCTCGTCGACGATGCCGCCCGTCGATTCGTGCCGAGCGACCGGCGCCGCATCGGCTATGTGCCACAGGAAGGCGCGCTGTTCCCGCATCTCAGCGTCGGCCGCAACGTCGCGTTCGGCCTGCCCCGCGGCCCGGACCGGAGAAGCCGGGTCGACGAGCTCCTCGAGCTGGTCGGCTTGTCGGGGTACCGCCGGCGCTACCCTCACCAACTCTCGGGGGGACAGCAGCAACGGGTGGCTCTCGCCCGGGCACTGGCGATCGGGCCCGCGGTCGTCCTACTGGACGAGCCCTTCTCGTCACTCGATGCGGCCATGCGGTCATCTGTCCGTTCCGACGTCCTCGCCGTCCTGCGCCAGGCCGGCACCACCTCCATTCTGGTGACCCACGATCAGGACGAGGCGCTCTCCATGGCCGATCAGGTGGCGGTGTTGCGCGACGGCGTCATCGCACAGTTGGACACCCCGGCAGAGTTGTACGGTCGCCCCGGCGACATGGAGCTGGCCCAGTTCCTGGGCGAATCGAACGTCCTGGAGGGCGAGGTCCACAACGGCACGGCGAGCACGGCTCTGGGTGACCTGTCCGTGACCTCGGGCGACAGCACGGGGATCGCAGGGCGCGCCCGGGTCCTGGTCCGCCCGGAACAGATCCGGCTGGACCAGTCCCTCAACGGCGGGGTGGTGGCCACGGTGCAGAGCTACGAGTACTACGGCCACGATGCCGTCGTCCGGGTCCGGCCCGAGGGCGGGCACCTGCCCGACCTGGTCGTGCGGGTGACCGGGGGCGATCCCCTCGAACCTGGGCTCCGGGTCGGCGTCTCGGTGTCCGGTGACGTGGTGGTCTGGCCCCGAGGGCCCGCGGAACCGCAGATTCCTCCCGAATAACGCACACGTAACTACTGCCGTGTCGTCCGCCGTGGACTAGAGTAGCCCCTGGAGTGGCAGCGCTGGAGTGGGATTGCAGGGAGGTGTGATGGTCGACGACGCCGTACCCCGTGTCGGGGGGTTTCATGGGCCGCAGGTGTGTGGTCTCGTGGGGATCTCGTACCGACAGCTCGACTACTGGGCCCGGACGGGCCTGCTCCAACCCTCAGTTGCGCCGGCCAAGGGCAGTGGTTCCAGGCGGGTCTACGCCTACTCCGATGTGCTCGAGCTCAAGGTGATCAAGCAGCTGCTCGATTCCGGGGTTTCGCTGCAGTCGGCTCGGCGAGCCGTGGAGTGCCTGCGAGAGGACCTCGGCTCCGACCTGGCATCGGCCAACCTGGTCCTGACCGGGACCAGCTCCGTGCTGGCCCGCTCCAACGGTGAGGTCGTCGACCTCCTGGCGGGCGGCCAGGGCGTCTTCAACATCGTGCCGTTGGCCGGTGTGGTCGAGGAACTGGATGCCGACATCGTGAGCCTGGACGCGGCGACGAAGACGGCACCCTCCAAGACGCGCCCCACTCGAGCACAGGTCGCGCGGGCCTCGGGGGAGTGACCTCGACGGACCCAGCGCGTGTCGGGCGCATCCACCATCCGGCTTGCGTGCCCGCAGGGCAGGTCCGTTTCGCCCACCCGTCGGAGCGCCTGTTCGCCACCCTTCTCGACCTGTCGGGTGAGCGGTGGCAGTACGAACCAGTGGAGTTCCCGTTGGCCTGGAACAGCAGCGGCTCGCCTGTAGCCGGCTTCCGGCCCGATTTCTACCTCCCTCGCCGCGGCGCGTTCATTGAACTCACCACCGCCGACCAACGTCTTGTGACCCGCAAGAACCGCAAGGTGCGGCGCATGCGCGAGCTCTACCCGGAGGTGCCGATCTCCATCGTGTACCAGCGCGACTTCGCCTCGCTGATCGCTTCACACGGACTGCTCTCCGGTGCCGCATAGTCTGGCCGGATGAAAGGCGACGACAGCGCAGTGGCCCCTCTTCGGGCCTCTCCGCTTCATGCCTCTCACCTGACTCTCGGGGCCAAGATGGTGCCGTTCGGCGGCTGGGACATGCCCTTGGCGTATCCGTCGGGAACAGTGGCCGAGCATCGCGCCTGTCGCACCTCGGCCGTTTCCTTCGACGTGAGCCATCTCGGCACCGTGCGGGTCCGCGGTACCGATGCCTTCGAGCACCTGCAGCACTCTTTGAGCAACGACCTCTCCCGGATCCATCCAGGCCGGGCTCAGTACACCCACCTCCTCGACGAGGACGGGTCCGTGGTCGACGACCTCATCGTGTGGTGGGTCGACGACGAGCGGTTCGACGTCATGCCAAATGCCTCGAACACGACGGATGTCGTCGAGGCCATCGGCGGGACGGACGTGACCGTGGAGCGAGCCGTCATCGCGATCCAGGGTCCAGAGGCACGGGCCCGTTTGGGGCATGTGTCCCCGGAGGCCGCCTCGGTCCACCGCTTCGCCGTCGAACGTTTCGTGTGGGGCGGTGCCACCTGCCTCGTGGCCGGCACCGGGTATACGGGGGAGGACGGCGTCGAGTGCGCCGTGCCCGCGGAGGCAGCGCCTGACTTCTGGGATTCGATTGTGGCCCAGGGCATTGTCCCCGCGGGTTTGGGCGCACGTGACACTCTCCGTCTGGAGGCGGGGCTCCCACTGCACGGCCACGAGCTGGGTCCCGGCATCACGCCCCTTCAGGCCGGTTTGGGCTGGGTGGTCGGTTGGGACAAGGGCGCGTTCACCGGCAGGGCTGCGCTCGAGGAGGAGCGGGCGAACGGTCCGGCTCGACGGCTGCGCGGATTCGTGGCGGACGGGCGCCAACCACTACGAGACGGCTCCCTGCTGTGCGAAGGCCCCGCGGAAGTGGGCATCCTGACCAGCGGGAACTTCTCGCCGATGCGTGAACGCGGCATCGGGCTGGGGTTCGTCGATGCCGATGCCCGACTGCTCGACGGAGACCCCGTGACCATCGTGCAGCGCGGGCGCGAGCTCAGCGCACGCCTTGTGCGTCCACCCCTCTGGCCGGTCCGTGAAGACAGTGAATAGTGCGCCGTACAACCGGGCAGGAGCGGTGTCTGCCGTATAGTGGGCAGCACAACTGAATAGCCGATTGAACCGGAGCGCCAGAGTCCCCGCAGTAGGAAGTCGAGGGGACGCCGGAGGAGCAACTCTCCCCGAGAAACTCTCAGGCCGACATACCGCTCCGGCGAGGCAACTCTGGAAAGCGGGCGCCCGACGCCTGCACCGAAGGTGGAAGCCGTGCAGGTCACGGTGAGGCTCTCAGGTCCAGTGACAGAGCGGGGAGGACGTCCGACCAGCTCCGCGTTCCGCGTGGAACACGCGAGGAGATCCCTGTGAGCGAGCAGCGCAACGACGAGCGATCCGAGGCACTCGAGCCATTCGAGGATTTCGTGCGACGTCATGTCGGCCCTTCCGACGAGGAGCAGGAGGGGATGCTCAAGGTCCTCGGCTACGACACGCTCGACGCGCTGATCGATGCGGCGGTTCCGGGCAGCGTGCGCAGCCTCGCAACGCTCCATCTCCCTCCGGCCGTCTCGGAGCAGCAGGTGCTCGACGAGCTGCGCCGGCTTGCCGCCGTCAATACAGTCGCCGAGCCCATGATCGGTCTCGGCTACTCCGGCACCGTCACTCCTGGCGTCATCCGGCGCAATGTGCTCGAGAGCCCGGCGTGGTACACGGCGTACACCCCGTACCAGCCCGAGATCAGCCAAGGTCGGTTGGAAGCCCTCCTCAACTTCCAGACCATGGTGAGCGACCTCACCGGTCTCGACACGGCGAACGCCTCTCTGCTTGATGAGAGCACCGCCGTGGCTGAGGCCGTGACCCTGATGCGTCGCCGGGCCACGAACGAATCGAATCGGGTGATCGTCGACGCCGACTGTCTGCCGCAGACCATCGCCGTGCTGGCGACGCGGCTCGAGCCGCTCGGGTTGAGCTTGGACGTGGTCGACCTCAGTGCGGGCGTGCCTGAGGGTGAGTACTTCGGCATGGTGCAGCAGTACCCGGGCTGCTCGGGAGCCATCCGCGATTTCGAGGCGTTGACCGTGGGGCGCATGCCCAGGGCGCCCTGGTCACGGTAGCGGCGGACCTCTTGGCGCTGACCATGCTCAAGCCCCCGGGGGAGTGGGGTGCGGACGTCGCCGTCGGCTCATCCCAAAGATTCGGCGTCCCGTTGTGGTACGGCGGTCCGCACGCGGCCTTCATGGCGGTGAAGGCTGGCCTGGAGCGTGACCTGCCGGGACGACTCGTCGGGCTTTCGATCGACGCCGAAGACCGCCCGGCCTATCGGCTCGCGTTGCAAACCCGCGAGCAGCACATACGCCGGGAGAAGGCCACCTCCAATATCTGCACCGCCCAGGTGCTGTTGGCCGTGGTCGCCTCCATGTATGCCGTGTACCACGGCGCCGAAGGCCTACGCGGCATCGCCCGGCGCGTGCACCGCCGAACCGTCGACCTGGCTGACGGACTGCAGGCGTCCGGCTTCAGCCTCGTCCATCGCGAGTTCTTCGACACGGTGGTGGTCGAGACGCCCGGTCGGGCGCCGGCGATCGTCGAGGAGGCCCGTGCGCTTGGAGTCCTCCTGCGCCTCGTCGACGACGATCACGTCGGGATCTCTTGCGGCGAGACGACCACGGCCGCCCACTGCACCAAGGTGCTCGAGGCGTTCGCCGGGCAGGACGGCGCCGCGAGTTCGGGCACAGCGCTGCCGGAGGCACTCCTGCGCCGGGGCCCGATTCTGACGCACCCCGTCTTTGTCGAGCACCACTCGGAAACGGCGATGCTCCGCTACCTGCGCCGGCTCTCCGATCGGGACTTCGCGCTCGACCGCGGCATGATCCCTTTGGGATCGTGCACAATGAAATTGAACGCGACGACGGAGATGGAGCCCGTCGGCCTGCCGGGGTTCGCGGACATCCATCCGTTCGCGCCGCTCGAGAGCACGCCGGGCTACCTGTCGCTGATCGACGAACTCGAAGAGTGGCTCGCCCGGGTCACGGGCTACGCCAAGGTCTCCGTTCAGCCCAACGCAGGCAGTCAGGGGGAGCTGGCCGGTCTGCTGGCCATCGCGGCGTACCACCGCTCACGGGGCGAGGAGCAGCGGAAGGTCTGCCTCATCCCCTCGAGTGCGCACGGGACGAACGCAGCCTCGGCGGTCATGGCCGGCATGCGCGTCGTGGTGGTTGGGGCACTCGGTGACGGCACGGTCGACCTCGAGGACCTGCGTCGCAAATGCGAGGAGCACGGCAAGGACCTGGCGGCCATCATGGTGACGTATCCCTCCACGCACGGGGTCTACGAAGAAGGCATCACTGACATGTGCGCGGTGGTGCACGAGCACGGTGGCCAGGTGTACATCGACGGGGCGAACCTGAATGCGCTCCTCGGCCTGGCGGAGCCTGGGCGGTTCGGCGGTGACGTCTCGCACCTGAACCTGCACAAGACGTTCTGCATTCCCCACGGCGGCGGGGGACCAGGGGTAGGGCCGGTGGCGGTGGCCGAGCACTTGGCGCCCTTCCTCCCGTCGCACCCGCTGCACCCGCGCCCTGCTCAGCGCGACGGGATCGGCCCGGTCAGTGCGGCACCGTTCGGCAGTGCGGGGATCCTCTCCATCAGCTGGGCCTACATCCGGATGCTGTCCGGGGAGGGCCTGGCCCATGCCACCAAGTCGGCCGTCCTGGCGGCCAACTACGTTGCGGCGCGCCTGGCGTCCTCCTTTCCGATCCTCTACACGGGGAAGCATGCCCTGGTGGCACACGAGTGCATTCTCGATCTGCGTGGCCTGACCAAGTCGACCGGCGTGACGGTCGACGACGTGGCCAAGCGCCTCATCGACTACGGCTTCCACGCGCCGACCGTGAGCTTTCCGGTGGCGGGGACCCTCATGGTCGAGCCGACCGAGAGCGAGGACCTCGCCGAACTCGACCGTTTCTGCGACGCCATGATCGCCATTCGGGCCGAGATCGACGAGGTGGCCTCGGGTCGCTGGGCGGTGGGGGACAGCCCGCTGCGCGGGGCGCCGCACACGGCAGCCTCACTGGTGTCGGCCTGGGAGCGGGCGTACGACCGTCAGACGGCCGTCTACCCAGCAGGGCAGACGGCGGCCAAGTACTGGCCTCCGGTGGCCCGGATCAACCAGGCCTACGGGGACCGGAACCTCGTGTGCACGTGCCCACCGCCGGAGGCCTTCGAGGAATAGGCGTCGCCGGGGCTTGTCACCGCCGCAGAACCGCGGCGTCAGGTAGCGGCCATAAGGCCGATGCCGGCCGCTGCCGCAGCCAGGCACACAGCCAGCCCGCCCAGCGTGTAGATCACGGCCGTGGTGCGATGGCCCGTGTGGAGGAGGTGGATCGTTTCCCAACTCGCGGTGGACCAGGTCGTGTAGCCACCGCACAGTCCCACCCCGATGACGGCGAGCAGGTGGGACCCGAGCCCGTGGTACAGGGACAGTCCGGTCAGGATGCCGAGGAGCAGGGATCCCGAGGCGTTGACCAGAAACGTCCCGAGGGGCAGGGGGTCGGCACGACGCACTCCGACATGGTGGATGAGCAGCGCACGGAGGACGGCGCCCGCCCCGCCCGCCAGCGCCACGACGAGGGCGAGGCCAAGAGTGGGGGAGGAGGCGCTCACACCGGCACGATCCTGCGGCCGAGCGCATTGCCCGCAACGACGAGAGCCAGCCCACCGATGACCGTGGCCGCGAGATACGCCAGGAACGTGACCAGGTCGCCGTCCTTGGCCAGCAACGTGGCTTCGACGGCCAGCGTGGAGTAGGTCGTCCACCCGCCGAGGACACCGACCACGAGGAGTGGACGTGCCCATGGAGCGTCCGGCGTGATGTGGTCGGTGAGCGGGACGAGAAGCCCGATCGCCAGCGAGCCCGACAGGTTGATCACCAGGGTCACCCATGGAAGGTGGCCCTGCGCAATCGGATGGTGGGCGTCGAGCAGGTAGCGCGCGACGGTCCCGAGCGCACCGCCGACGAAGATGGCCAGCAGCACACTGAACGAAAGGCCGAGACTCGGCACGGATGGCTGGTCGAGGGCAGCGCCGGCGGGCGCTCTCGGTTCGTCCGCCTGCGGTTGCCGCTGATCGTCGTCCATGGCCGAGCCTCCAGTGCCGCCGCTCAGGAGCCATCAGCCATGTCGGTGTCGGCGGTTCGGGGTGATGCCCCCCGGCGGGACCCATCGCCGGACGTCGGAGTCAGATGGTAGTCACCGCTCCCGACGGCGGTGAGCATGCCCCTCAGTCGAGCCGCGGCCCCGGGGCACGCCGGAATTCGAAGGGTTCGCTCTGGCGGCCGGCGACGACGTACCAGCACTGACCGGTCGAGTCAGCATCGAGGATCCGCTGGAACGCCGCCACGACGTCGGCCACGTCGATGATGGGGAACCCCATGTCGAGCAGCGTCTGTTCGGAACCCTTGATGATGTTGGTGTACGCGAAGGACGGGCACAACGCGTGGACGCGGATCCCGTCGGGCTCGTAGACCTGGCCCAACGAACGCGCCAGTCCCACGACGGCGTGCTTGTTGGCCGCGTAGATCGGGTCGAACGGTGTGGCGACGAGGCCGGCCATGGACGCCGTGGCGACGAGGGTGCCACCACCACTCGCCATGATGGCGGGCCGCGCGGCGGCCATCCCGTAGACGACACCGTCGAGATTGATCGCCATCGAACGCCGGTAGGCCTCCGGATCGAAATCGTCGCCCATGCCGCACCAGGAGGTCACTCCGGCGTTGAGGTGGGCGATGTGGAGTCCACCGAACGCCTCGACCGCCCGTGCCACCGCAGCCGAGTTCGCGGCAGGATCCGTGACGTCCGTGCGGATGAAGCGGCCATGAATCTCATCGGCGACCGCCTGACCGCGGGCCACGTCGATGTCGGCGATCACGACATGGGCGCCACGCCCGGCCAGATGCCGGGCTACTCCCTCTCCGATGCCGTTGCTCCCACCCGTGATGAGGGCGACCTTGCCGTTGACGTCAAATGCCATGTTGCCGATGGTAGGGGAACCTGGGTTCAGCCGAGGAGGGGGAGCGGCAGGGGCTGGGCGTGCACCACGCTGAGGTGTTGGATCGGACGCGTCATGGCGACGTAGAGCAGCCGCAGGCCTCGGGTGTCCTCTCCGGCGATCGCGGCCGGTTCGACCACGACCACGGCATCGAACTCGAGACCCTTGGCGGCCGGGGCTGGGACGATGGTGACGGGGCGGGTCATGGCGTCACGCTCGAGGACGCCCACTTGGGTGTTTCGCCGGGCGACCCGGGTCACCTCGGGGACGAGATCCTCCGGCACCACGATCGCCACCAGCGCATGCTGCGCAGCCAGCGTCGATGCCTCCTCGAGCGCCGCCACCGCCAACTCGTTCTCGCGCACGAGCCGGATGGTCGGATCGGTGCGACCTGAGCGGATGGACGAGGTGGGCCGGATTCCGGGAGCGGCGACGGCGAGCAGTCGCGACGCGAAGTCCAGTACCCGGCCCGGCGCCCGGTAGCCCAGCGTCAATTCGTCGTGGTGGTACGGGGCGGCGTCGGGCAGGTGACTCCTGACCTCGGTCCAGTCCCCGTAGGTCCAGGGTCCCGTAGCCTGGGCCAGGTCACCCAATACCGTGACGGACCCCGATGGGGCGCGTCGCGCGATCATGCGGAACTGCATTGGCGTCAGATCCTGGGCCTCGTCCACCACGATGTGGCCGTAGGAGCGGTTGCGGCCTCCGGTGAGGAATGCGGCTTCGTCGAGGAGCGCCAGGTCGTCCCCGCTCCAGGCCGTCGAGGAGACGGTGGAGGCACGGCTCCGCAGGAGCAGCTGCCATTCAGTCGCGGAGAACAAGCCGGACGAGTGGCGTTCGAGCTGTTCACGGGACGAGAGGAGGTCGCGTACCAAGGTGGTGGGGGAGACCGAGGGCCAGAGCGTGTCCAGCAGGGATCCGAACTCTTCGGACGACGTGAGCTCGCCCTCGAACCACGCCTCGTCGGCACCGAGACGGCCCGACGAGCGGAACGCAGCTCGGGCCTCGCTCACCAGACGCGACCGCAACGCCAGCCGACCGGATTTGTACGGGCCGGGTCGAGCGACGATGGAGGCCACGAGATCATTGATCCGCTCATGACTCAGGGTCGCCCTGGCAAAGCGCACTCGAAGGCTGACGTCTTCGGGCAACGGCCGGCGCCTGCCCTCGAGCGCCCGACGAAGGAGCTCGCCCATGCGGGCGTCTCCCTTGATCCGGCGAACCGCCATCGGTTCGATGGCACGTACCTTTGCTTTGGGGGCGATATCGGCGATGGTCGTCTGGACAACTGCCTCCTCGCCCAACGAGGGCAAGACTTGCGCGATGTACCGCAGAAAGGCTCGGCTGGGGCCGAGCACGAGGACGCCTTCACGGCTCAGCTCCGGATGGTTGTAGAGGAGGAAGGCGGCACGATGCAGTCCGACGGCCGTCTTGCCCGTGCCCGGTCCACCCTGGACGGTGAGGAGCTGGCCGAGCGGGGCGCGGATGATCTCGTCCTGCTCGGCTTGGATGGTGGCGACGATGTCGAGCATCTCGCCCGTTCGAGCCCTTTCGAGCTCGGCCAGGAGGGCGTCGCCGCCCCGTAGCCGGGTGGTGGCCGCTTCCCCACCGGGACCACCGAAGAGGTCATCGGCCACCGCGACGACGGAGCCTCGGTCGACCATGATCTGGCGTCGGCGGGCGAGGCCCAGAGACTCCTTGGCGCTCGCCCGATAGAAGGGGACCGCCACCGGTGCCCGCCAGTCGACGACGACCGGATCCGAACGGCTGTCCTCGACGTGACGGCGACCGATGCGCCAGGTGGGTCCCTGTTCCTCGTCGATGCGCCCAAAGAGCAGGGGTCGTGGGCTGTCTGCGAGCAACGACACTCGTCGCGAAAGCGCAGCCACGTAGTCCAGGTCGGGGTTCCCCGCTGCGATCAGGTCCTGCAGGAGCTTCTCGGCGCGCCGCCGCATGGCGGCCAAGGAGGAGAGCGCATGGTCCAGCGCAACCTGTTCGACGGCCACCTCGGAATCGGATGGGGGAGTGGACACACTCATCTCGGCCCAAACACCGTCGAAACACGCGCAAAAGCGCCCGCGCAAAAGTCCCCGGACATTCCGGGGACACTACTTCATTTACACCTCAGGAACAAGCCCTTCAGCTGGTATTTCGCCTTCTCGTCCGCCGGCACCTTGAACCTTTAACCGAGGGGACTTACTGCCGGTCACTTTAAACAATTCCCACCACCAAATCAAGCCCTTTTTGCAACGCCGCAGATAGGGAAGCGGGGTCGTCTCAGGGCGACCCGACATCGATTCGGTCGCCAGGAGCGCGTCTCCGCTCGAACGGCCGCTACGGATCCCCGGACGAGGGTGCATTCCCGACCCCGTCCCTCAGAGCCCGCCAGAGGCCCTGAATATCCGACCCGGGCACCAGGGCCCACGAATCTGCCTGCGTTCGAGCCGATGTCCAAAGCAAGATGCGTCGCTTCCGTGTGCGTCAGCTTTTATGCAGCTCGGCCGTCCCAGGATCCTCGGCAAAACCAGCGTCGACGCCGGCGCGGTTCGCCGATCCGGCCGACCTCTTCGCCGTGGCGTCCCGCAGTGCCGGAGGAGGGCCTCGGCACCCGTCCGGCGGCCCAACCCTCGTCGGATTCGAATATAACTTAACATAATGAACATTATCGGCGGTACCCCAGGAACAGGGGGGAGGGGCCTGACCCTGTGACCTGGGGCGATGGAACGGGCCCTGTCGCTCAGCTCCCGGGCGGTTCGGGCTCGAAGAGAAACTGCATCATGTCCCGCATGGACGCGTCGACCAGCTCGATGCGGATACCGAGCTCGTTGTCCCGGTGGTACGCGAAGGACGCCGGCGCCACGCTGCCGGCACGGCCACACAGCTGGAGCGGACAGCCGGCTGTGTTGAACGCGGCGCTGCGGTCGACCAGCGAGTCGTCCCAGAAGCCGATGTGATGGAGATTGCTGGCGTCGTTGCGGACCCAGACGGATCCCGGGACTTCCAAGATGAGCTCCAGGCAAGGGGTCCCGGTTGAATACCTCATCGTCGTGGGCAGCACCATGTCGTTGCCGTCCTCGTCCCGGTACTCGGTCGCATCGAGGTGCATGACCGGTCCCCAGGTGATCCCGAGGAGATCGGCCAGCCGCGCACTGGCTGCATCCATGTCCGTGACGACGATGCCGACGTGGTAGTGGTTCATGACTCAGTCTTCCTCCCAGCGGATGAGCTGATCGCGTAGCCATCCGTGCTCCCAGAAACTGGTGCCCCCGCCGTGCTCCAGGAGATAACGGTGGGCGGTGGCCAGCACGGCACGCGCCCGGGGTGAGGTGGGGTCGGTCGCCACGACGGCCTCGGCCAGCCTGATCGCCAACGGTGCCTCGGACCGGGCCAGCGCGGCCTCCGCCCGGTCCAAGGTGGCCTCGGCCCCGGCGGCTTGGGCCAGCTCGGCCAGCGCAGGACCGGCGCTGTCGGGGTAGAGCTCGGTCGTCGATTGCAACCTGAACCACCCGACGTAGCTCTCCCAGAGGGTACGCACGGCCCAGGAGACCTTGCCGTACCCTTGCCCGACGCGGAGTTCCGGTGGCAGCTCGATCTCCCCCATCAAAGTCCAGACATCGACGCCTGCGTTGAATCCTTCGAGCGCTTTTCGGTGCACGTAGTCCACGGCGTCGTGCAGGCGGGCCAGGCTGGCGTCGATGAGGTCTTCGCCAACTATCGGGTCCTGCCGACCCGTGATGAGAACCTCGGGTCGCAGTCCACGTACCGTGCGCACACTTTCCAGATACGGCTCGACGAAGCGGTAGCGGTCCCCCCGCAGGGTGTGGAGGTTCGGGAAGTGCGGGAAGAGGGGCCCGAAGAGATTGCTGATGAGCGCCGTACGGCGCTCGGGCAGCCACACGATGGCGCTGTCGACCGTCTCCCCCACCGCTGCGTGGAGTTCCAGGCGCAAGCCGTCGACCTCGAGCTCCAGCAGCTGGTCGAAGGTGAGGTCGGGCACCGGCTCGGCCTGGTGCATCGAGACGCCGGGATTCTCAGTGGCGATGCGACGCGCATCGGTACCGAGCGTGTCGAACCAGATGCCGGCGGTGCGCATGCGCAGGGCGCGGATCCGGGCGTCGTCGGCCTGGCAGAGCTGATTGTTCTGTTGGGCGACGTACCGGGTGCCGTCCTCCTTGAAGAGATCGACCCCGCCGACGTGGTCAACGTGGGCCTGGGTGGTGATGATGTAGTGGGTGGGGCCGGGGCGGACGGCATCGAAGACCCGCTTGTGATGCGGCGCCTCGAAGCCCATGCCGGTGTTGACGATGATCCGCCCGCTGTCCGTCAGCAGCAGGTAGGCGGCGGTGCAGCCGCCCGAGCGATAGATGCCTTCGGCCACCGCATGCGCCGGGTCGTCGTACACGGGCTGCATGAGCTCCCGGCCCGGGCGGGTGTCGATGAGGTGGTCCACCTCGCCCTCGATGGGCATCAGACCTCGATCCGAACGGGGAATCGGTCGAGATAATCCCCGAAGCGAGCGCGGACCTCTTCCGGCGTCACGGCGAAGTGGCGGCGGAGGTCATAGGCGACCCTCCCCTCCCTTCCCCTGGGATGGGCGACCTGGTAGTCCGTGATCTCGGCCCGTGCCTGATCGGTGAGGGTGATGCCGGCGCAGTCGTAGACCCGTTCGAGGGTGCCGAGCTCGTCCCCCATGTACTCGTCGAAGAAGACATCCACGGTGCGCGCCTCGGCCAGGAGATGCCGATCGCGCAGCGACGCATCGAGCAGCAGGCCGATGCGCTCCGTCCAGTAGTCGCGGTACCACTCGGGACGCGTCGTGCGGTACGACGTGCGCGCGGCGTAGCAGGCCATCGTGATGGTGGACTGGATGACGGCCACCGGGTCGCGATGGGTCACCACGATGGTGGCGTCCGGGAAGGTGCGCAGGAGGGGCCCGAGTTGCTCGAGGTGCTGGGGTGACTTGAGGACCCAGCGCTCCTTGGGGCGGAACCACTGCAGAATCTGGAGCGCCGACTTCATGTAGGCGTAGTGCCGCGTCTGGTCGCTGGCGAGGTAGTGGTCGCGCCACTGCGGGGCCCGCGCCACCCACTCGAGCGTGTAGCTCGAGAAGTCGGGCATCTGCAGCTCGATCTCCTCGTGCACGTGGTCGGGCTCCATCGGATGCATTGCGGCGACGAGGGGCGCCGCGGCCTGCATGGCCTCCCAGGCGGCACCGCACCGGGTCCACCGCGGATCGACCCCGTCGATCTGGGCCGGCTCGCGCGGGTTCGGCACCGGCTCGTAGGACTCCCACAGCGGCATCGAACGGAACCTCGTATCTGCGGCCAGCAGATTGACCAGGTGGGTGGTGCCCGAACGCGGCAGCCCGACCACGACGACCGGTCGGGTGATGGGGGTTTCGAGGATCTCGGGATGCCGGGTCAGCAGGTCGCGGATGAGCAGGCGGTTGGATGCGGCGCGCACGCAGTCAGCGAACATCATGAGCCGCCCGATGCCGGTCCGCTCTTCGTCGGCGTCCATCTCGCCCAACTGCAGTCCGAGCCTCTCGGCGAAGGTGTCGTCCCCGAAGTCGACGAGGCCGGTACGCGCCCGGGCCGCGTCACACACAGCGTCGACCGTGAGCTCGGTCATCCTCGACTCCCCGTAGTCGATGGCCAGGCGCTGGACGTCGTTGAGGACCGGGGCGGCCAGGTCGTCGATGGCGATGACGTCGCTCATGCCCGCCCTCTCATTTGGCGAGGTAGCCGCCGTCGACGGCCAACGTGCTCCCGGTGATGAAGGTCGCGGCCTCGCTCGAGAGGAAGAGGACCGCGGCCGCCACCTCCTCGGGCGTGCCCATGCGCGGCAGTATCGCGCGCTCCAGCTCGCTTTCCAGGAGCTGCGGGAAATCCCGCATCGGTGCGGTCATCGGTGTGTCGATGAGGCCCGGCGCCACGGCGTTCACGCGGATGCCGTCACCGGCCCAGTGCGCGGCCAGGTTCCGGGTCAAGGCGAGTAGGGCCGCCTTGGCGGCGGCGTAACCGGGCACGATCGTGGTCGAACGGAAGGCCGTCATCGACACGAGGTTGACCACGCTGGCTCCCCCTGGCATCGCACTCGCACCGAGTGCCGCCCGCAGGCCCATCGTCAGGCGCATGGCGCCCTCGACGTTGAGGTCGAGGGCGGCCGCGAAGCCGTCGGGGTCCCATTCGTCCCGCCCGTCGGGGAAGTTGGCGCCGGCATTGTTGACCAGCACGTCGAGCTGGTCGAATTCGGCCGCCAACTCCTCCACCGCGCCGTGGTCGCGCACCTCGAGCGTGCGGTACGAGAAGGGGGACAGATCGCGGTCGTACGTGCCTGCATCGGGACGGGTCCCCGTGATGGTGACGTCGCGCGCCGGCGCCGGCGAAGGCCGTGGCGATGGCATTCCCGATGCCGCTCGACCCGCCGGTCACCAGGACCGACGTACCGTTGAAGTCGAATCGAAGCTGGTTGGTCATTCGTCGCCTCCGAAGGTGATCATGACCTTCCCACAATCCTTCGAGCCCTCGAGGAGGGCCAGCCCCTGGTCGAACTGCTCGAGGGGAAGGCTATGGGTGATCAGATCCGACAGGTCGCGACGCGCCAGGAGCTCGATGGCGTCCTCGAACCTCGGCGGATATTCGAACGAGCCTCTGATGGTGAACTGCTTCATGAGGACCTGGACGAAGTTCGTCGGGACCGGCGCATAGTGCAGTGCGACGAGGGACAGGCGCCCGCCGTACCGCCCGCGCTCGATGATCTCACCGAGAAGCCGGTCCGACCCAGATGCCTCGATGAAGACGTCGGTCGCCGGAGTCGGGCCGAACATGAAGGGCGCGGTCCCGTGCAGGCGCGCCAGCTCGTCCCACATGTCGACCTCCAGCGGGTTCACCGCCCGGGCGGCCCCGAATTGCTGCGCCAGCTCCAGGCGGCGCTGGCTCGTGTCGATGGCCACCACGTCATGGACGCCTCGGTCGGCCAGCGTGGCGATGGCCAGGAGCCCGATCGGGCCGCATCCCACGACGGCCACCCGGTCCCCCGCTGCGACCTCACCCTGATTTACGGCCTGCATGCCGACGGCGGCCGGTTCGGCCAGCGCGGCGACGCGCAGCTCCATGTCGTCGGGGACGGGGAACAGACGCCTGCCCTTGGCCGCCTCGCGCACCAGGAGCAGCGGTGTGAGCCCGCCCTCCGGTGCGCCGCTGCCCAACCGGCCCAACTCCTCGTCGGCCGGATGCACGATGACCCGGTCACCGGTGGCGACGTCGCCGACGTCCGAGCCGACCCACTCGACCACGCCGGCCATCTCGTGGCCCAGGGCCATGGGCCGGCCGGTGATGCCGCCCATGTGGACGAAGGAGACGTCGGTCCCGCAGATCCCACAGGCCGCCATGCGCACGAGGGCATCACGGGGGCCCGGTGACGTCTCGGGGACATCGTCGAGGCGTACGTCGTGGGGACCGTGGACACGGATCTGCTTCACCGGCCTGTCCTTCTCTCGGGCGTGTCGCCCACTCCCCTCCCCACGGCTGCGCAGTATGCCGTGCCGCGGGATCCGTCGCGGCGTGGGGGCGGCCGCCTCTCCCCCGCCGGCCGACGGGGTGCCCGCCTCGGCACATCCCGTACCGCCCGAACTGGAGCCCGTCCGGCGCGTGCTGTGCGAAATCTGAGAGGCCCAAGAGACGCATCAGCATCCTGACCAGGTCTTTTAGGTAGAATTTAGAGAGAACCCCAAGCGGGCTCACAGCTGGGGTTCTGCTTACTGTGAAATCAGCAGTCTGAACTGGGCCCATGGTGAAAACGGGAGCGATCGAGGCGCCGGAGAGCCCAGTGGATATGACTGAGGAACTACCGCTCGACGACGAGAACGTGCTGGCGGCCGAGCCTCCCTCGATGTGGCGACGGTACCGCTGGCCCATCGTCGGGTTGGTGGTCGTTCTGATCGGCGGGGCCGTCGGACTGACGCTCTGGCTGACCTCGAGCTCGACGCCGGCGACGGGGCTCACGGTGACGACGGTCACGGTCAGCGCCACGACGGGCACGATCCAGCAGACGGTGGCCAGTTCGGGAACGCTCGAGCCGGCTAGCCAGGCCAACCTGAACTTCGCCGTCTCCGGCACGGTGACGGGCGTGAACGTCAAGGCCGGGCAGACGGTGACGGCCGGGCAGGTGCTGGCCACGGTGGACACCACCGCGTTGACGCAGGAGGTGAACGCCGCCCAGGCCCAACTCACGGCAGCGGAAGACCGTCTCTCCAGCGACGAGTCGTCCGCCGCCTCGACCAGCGCGATCGATTCGGACCAGGCGTCGGTCACCTCGGCCGAGTCCTCGTTGTCCACTGCGCAGACCGACCTCAACGACGCCTCTCTCACCTCGACGATCGCTGGCACCGTGGCCTCGGTCAGCCTCACGACCGGCCAGCAGGTCACGGGGACCGGGCTCCGGCGGCGGGCGGCAACAGCGCGAGCGTCGAGCGCCGCCAGCGCCGGCCTCGAGTGCGAACAGCGGGAGCGGCTCCGGCTCGTCGAGCGGCCAGATCGTGGTCATCGGCACGGACTCCTACATCGTCAACGCCACGGTCGACGACACCGAAATCGGCGAGATCGCCGACGGCGATCAGGTCGACGTCACACCGACGGGTGACTCCACGCCCGTCTACGGCACGGTGGGATCGATCAGCCTGATCGGCAGCGAGAGCTCCAACGTGACCACCTTCCCGGTGGTCATCAACGTGACCGGCAACCCGACGGGCCTCTACGCCGGTGCGAGCGCCGACGTCAGCATCATCGTGAAGCAGCTCAACAACGTGACCGAGGTGCCTACCGGGGCCATCTCCTACGGAACGAACGGCCAGGCCACCGTCACGAAGGTGGTCAACGGGAGTCACGTCGTCACGAACGTGACGGTCGGCGCGGCCGAGAACGGCGAGACGCAGATCACCAGCGGGGTCACGGCCGGCGACAAGGTGCTCGAGCGTGAGGTCACCTTCAAGGCGCCCGGGGGTGGCGTCGGCGGCATCTTGGGCGGCGGCGGGACTACGCACGCTTCGGTGGAGGCGGCGGCGGGTTCGGCGGCTTCGGCGGCGGCGGCGGGGGCGTGTTCCCCGGCGGCGGCGGCTCCATCGGTGGCGGAGCCGGCGGATGACGATCACTCCCCCGCAGGGGACTCCCCCCGTTCGGGACACGGTGATCGAACTGGAGCGGGTGACCAAGGTCTACCGGACCGGCACCATCAGCGTGGCCGCGCTCCGCGGCGTCAGCCTGTCCATCGAACAGGGCGAGTACGTCGCCATCATCGGGCCGTCGGGCTCGGGCAAGTCGACCCTCATGCACATCCTCGGCTGCCTCGACGTCCCCAGTTCCGGTCGGTACCACCTGGCCGGCGAGGATGTCAGCCACATGAGCGAGACGGCGCTGGCCGAGGTGCGCAACCGGCGCATCGGCTTCGTCTTCCAGCAGTTCAACCTGCTGCCGTCCATGACGGCCTGGCAGAACGTCGAGCTTCCGATGGTCTACGCCGGGGTGCCGCGGTCCGCCCGCAAGGAGCGGGCCATGGAGGCACTCGGGCGTGTCGGCCTGGCCGGCCGCGTCAATCACCGGCCCGGCGAGCTCTCCGGCGGCCAGCAGCAGCGTGTCGCCGTGGCCCGGGCTCTGGTCACCGAGCCGGACCTGATTCTGGCCGACGAGCCCACCGGCAACCTGGACTCGAAGTCGGCGGCCGACGTGCTGCGCCTGATGGGCGAGTTGCACGAGGCCGGCCGCACGCTCGTCCTCATCACCCACGACGTCGAGGTGGCGTCGGCCGCCGGTCGCGTGGTGGGCATCCGTGACGGCCTGCTGACCGAAAACGACCAGCGTTACCTCGAGAGCGTCCGGTGAGCTGGCTCGAGACGCTCCGCACCGGCGTCAACGGGGTGCGCAGCCACCGGCTGCGCTCCTTCTTGACCGTCCTCGGCATCCTGATCGGCATCGCCGGCGTGATCATCGCCGTGGGCCTGGGCGAGGGCGCCTCGGGTGAGGTCACCTCCGAGATCAACGCCCTGGGCTCGAACGTCCTGACCATCACGCCGGGCAGCACGACGTCGACCTCGGGCATCCGCGAGGCGCTCGGGCTCGGCGTCCACCCTGACCACAGTCCGACGTGTCGGCGCTGGCCTCCCCCATCGACGCCCCCGACATCAAGGCGGTGGCCGGCATCACGTCGTCCTCCGAGGTCCTGACGGCCGGGAGCGAGACGGCGACGACGACCGTGCAGGGGACGACGCCGTCGTGGCTCACGGTGCGCGGCCGCACGGTCGCCCAGGGCCGCTTCCTCGACAATCAGGACGTGCAGCGACCACGCCGCCGTCGTCGTCCTGGGTGAGACGACGGCCTCCGAGCTCTTCAGTCGGGAGGACCCGGTCGGCCAGACCGTCGACGTGAACGGCGTGCCTCTCACCGTCGTCGGCGTGCTCACGTCGACCGGATCGTCCACGTCCTCGTCGAGCACCACCGACCCCGACGACACGGCGATCATCCCGATCACGACCGGCGCGGAACGCATCTTCGGAGGAACCTCACGCAACTCGGTCAGCTCGATCGCCGTGCAGGCCCGTTCGTCGGCTGATCTGACCGGGGCCTACCAGGAGGCGGACCATCTCCTGCTTGCAGCTGCACGGCATCAGCGACGCCGCCGATGCGGACTTCACGATCACGTCGCAGGCATCCCTCATCGCCGCCAATACGTCGGTGGACCACACGCTGACCATCCTGCTGGGCGGTATCGCCGCCATCTCGCTCATCGTGGGTGGCATCGGCGTCATGAACATCATGCTGGTGTCGGTCACCGAGCGCGTCCGCGAGATCGGGTTGCGCAAGGCGCTCGGCGCGACCCCGCGGGTCATCCGTCGCCAGTTCCTGGTCGAGGCATCGGTGCTCGGACTGATCGGGGGGTTGCTGGGTGTGCTGGCGGGCCTGCTCGGCGTGGTCTGGCTCCCCGGCCTGATCGGAGACCCCATTTCGACCAGCCCGACCGCCGCCGTCGGGGCATTGGCCATTGCGCTGGCCATCGGCGTGCTCTTCGGCGTGTACCCCGCCAGTCGGGCGGCCACCCTCGCCCCCATCGACGCCCTGCGTAGCGAGTGATCTCAATGCGCACCACGCCACGCATCACACAAAGACGAAAGAGAAAGAGGAAACAGGACGATGCAGTCACTGACCAGCCGGAGCAGCAGTCGTGGGCGCTTCATGCGCCTGGCCGGCACGGGCGCCACGGCGCTCCTGGCCGCCACCGCCATCTCATCGGCAGCGGGGGCCGCCACCACGCCGCCCAACGCTCCCATCGGGGCCACCGGCAGCGTGGCCGCCCTCAGCGGATCGAGCATGGAAGTCCAGAGCGAGAACTCCGGGCAGACCACGGTGAGCTGGACGGGGTCGACGACGTTCACCAAGTCGGTCACCGAGGCGGTCAGCGCGTTGACGAGTGGCGACTGCGTCACGGTCAGCGGGACACCCTCGAAGAAATCCAAGACGACCATCGCGGCGCGCACCATCACCGTGAGCACACGCCAGCTCGTCGGGGACCTGCGGCGCGTTCGCCGCCCGTGGCCCGGGTGCCGTAGCTGGAGCCGGTGGCGCCGCTGGATCGGGCGGCGGCTTCTTTCGCACCGGCGGTGGCGCCGGTGGCGCTGGCGGCAGCGCTGAAGGCGGGACTCGTCCGAGCTTCGGTGGCGGTGTGGCGCATCCAACTTCCGCAAGGCCTTCGCGGACCTGGCCATCGCCTCGGGCAAGGTGACAGGCGTCAGCGGCTCCACCGTCACGATGTCGGGCATCAGCGTCAGTCCGGGCCAGTTCTCCCGGAGCACGACCAAGTCCTCGTCGAAGAGCAAGAAGCCGGCGACGCCCAAGACAGAGACGCTCAAGGTCACCACGACGAGCTCGACCACGGTCGGTGCCACCCAAACGGTTGCCTCGACTGACCTCGCCGTCGGCGACTGCGTCAGCGCCTTCGGCCCGTCAGCGACCAACGGATCCGTGACGGCGACCACCGTGCGCATCACCGCGACGAGCGGCACCTGCGGCGGCGGCTTCGGTGGGCTCGGCGGCGGCGGGGGCTTCGGTGGCGGCTTCGGCGGCGGCGGTGGCGGGGGTACCAATGCCTAAGTCGGGCTGGGGCCGCTCGGGCCACCGGCGCGCCGTCCTGATCGGCGGCCTCGTTGCCGTGGTCGTGCTCGGCGGCGGGGTGGCCGCCTGGGCCGCGGTCGGCAGCAACGCTGCCGGGTACCGCATGGCAACGGTGACCCGTGCCGACATCGGCACGACGCTCGATGTCGTCGGCAACGTGGAGCCGGTCAGCGACGCCTCGGCCTCGTTCCAGGTGGCCGGTCAGGTGGCCACCGTGACGGTGACACCCGGACAGCAGGTCACGGCGGGGCAGACCCTGGGCACGCTCGATACAACCGCTCTGAGCGAGACGGTCTCGTCCTCCGAGTCCACCGTGGCGGCGGATGAAGCCAAGCTGGTCGAAGACGAGGAGAGCCAGGCGAGCTCCTCGGCGTCCTCGTCGGCGTCGTCTGCCAAGACCCCGACGTCGGTGCCGTCGTCGTCGACGACGACGACGACCGCCCCCACACGCGGCTCGACTGGCGGTCAGAACGCCACCGTCACCGCTGACCAGAGCACGCTGACGAGTGACGAGTCGACCCTCGCCGGCGACCAGCACAAGGAGGCGGCCGACCTGGTCCAAGCCCAGAGCGACTGCACCAGCGCCAACACGGGCACCGTGACCGGCCAGGCCACGTGCGAGGCGGCCCTGCAGACCGTCTCCACCGACGAACAGCAGGTGTCGAAGGATCAGACCACCGTGTCGAAGGACGAGACGGCTCTGGGCCAGGCGCTCAATGCCGAGTCATCGGGCGGCACCACCACTCCGACCACCGGAACCTCCGGCTCTTCCCCCACCCAGGGCGGCCATGCCCTCGATGCGGCGAGCGGCGACACGGGCAACACCGGCACCGGCACCGGCACCGGCGCAACCGGCACGGGCGCAAGCGGTACGGGCGCGACCGGAACCGGCGCAAGCGGCACCGGTTCGTCCGGAGGCAACAGCGACACGCCGGAGCAGATCGCGTCGGATCAGGCCTCCATCGACTCCGCCGAGGCCGACCTCACCAACGCCCAGCAGTCGCTGAACGAGGCGACCCTCAACAGCCCGATCAGCGGCACCGTGGTCTCCGTGGACATCGCGGCGGGCGACACGGTCAGTGCCGACTCCAGCACGGACGTCATCACCATCATCGGCACCAAGGCGTACGAGGTACAGGGCACCCTCGACAGCTCCCAGGTGCCCTCGGTCAAGCCGGGTCAGACCGCCACGGTGGCGGTCGACGGCACGAACGGGACCATGGACGGCACCGTCTCCCAGGTCGGACCCGTCCAATCGAGCGACGGGGAGTACACCTACCCCGTGGTCGTCGACCTGCCCGCCTCCAACGACGCGCTCTTCACCGGATCGACGGCCAACGCCGTCATCGACACCGGGTCGGTGTCCAACGTGGTCGCCGTGCCCACCTCGGCCGTCGAGACAACGGGCACCCGCTCCTACGTCCTCGAGTTCGACAAGGGTGTGTTGACCCAGAAGGTCATCAAGGTCGGCATGATCGGTACCACCTACACCCAGGTGCTGTCCGGACTCAGCGACGGTCAGAGCGTCGTCCTCGCCGACTATGCCGAGGCCGTCCCCTCCTCGAACACCGACCTCACCAACGCGCTTGGCGGCGGCGGCTTCGGCGGAGGAGGAGGAGCGTTCTTCGGCGGTGGAGGCGGCGCCTTCCAATCTCGCGTCAATGTGGGCCCGGGCGGCGGCGGCGGCTTCGGCGGCTGAGCCGATCCAGGACGAGGCGTGCCGTCCACCGGCCGGGGTCCGGCGCGAGCGGGGTGCTGGTACCGTCCCTCACGGTGCGGACACACGTGAGCGATCCCGCCCTCCTGGTCGACCTGGAGCGCTATCCGGTGCTGGAGCCCGACTCGGAGGCCTACCGCGCCGTCGTCGCGGACGCCCGCCGCCAGATGAGCGAGAAGGGCGCGGCGGAGATCGAGGGCTTCGTCTCCCCCGCCGGCGTCGACGAGCTGGCCCGCGACGCCGAAGCGCTGGTTCCGCGGGCCCATGCGTCGGGCGGTCAGGGCACCGCGTACCTGGAGTTCCCGGACTTCACGTTGCCCGAGGACCATCCCCGTTTGCATTTCGCCGACTACCGCGTCCGCGCCGTCGCCTACGACATAACCCCCTACGACTCGCCGCTGCGGCGCCTCTACGAGTGGGACCCGATGAAGGACCTGATCGAAGCGGTGCTCGAGCGCGGGCCCATCTACCGCTACGGAGACCCCTTCGGCGCACTCAACCTGGCCGTCATGGGCGAGGGCGACCAACTGCAGTGGCATTTCGACCAGACGGACTTCGTCGTCTCACTCGCCATCCAGTCGGCCGAGCGGGGCGGCGATTTCGAGGTGGTGCCGCGTCTGCGCAGCGCGGGCGACGAACGTTACGACGACGTGGCAGCCGTCCTTCGCGGCGACACCGCCCCGGTGGAGACGCTGCCCATGCGGCCGGGCACGCTCCTCGTCTTCGAGGGGCGCCACTCGCTGCACCGGGTCAGCCCCATTGCGGGCCGGCGCTGGCGCCACGTAGGCCTGCTGGCCTACGACACAGCGCCCGGCACTCTGGGCAGTGACCTGCTGCGAGCCGATCGCTACGGGCGCACCGAGCCCTTCGCCGAGCCGCCCGAACTCTGGCCCCCACCGGCGTGAGCACGCAGTTCGGCGAGGCCTTCGTCGGCGACGGAGTCGACGCGGCCCACGTCAACACCGTGCTGGGCGCCGTCGGCGGGCCGGTCGAGACGGCTTGGGTGACCGCGTTGTCCACGCCGCGCCAGGGGCACGCCGCCTTCGTGGCCAGCGTGACGCCCGGCGTGGCCGTGCGTCCGTTCACCCTCTTCGTGAACAAGGCCTTCATAGAGGGCGAGCGGCACGCGGAGCTCACCTGGGGTGCTGCTCATGCCGGGGTGGCCGCCGGGGTCATGGATGCCGTGGCCGAGGGCACCGTCCCTGCGGCCGAGACGAACGCTCTGCTCTTGATCGCCGCCGTCTGGGTCAACCCGCAGGCGTCCGACGATCGGGCCGTCTTCGAGCACAATCGGCACGCCGCCTTGGGCGCGCTCCGCAACGGGGCGCTTGGACAACCCTCCGTGGCCGACGCGCTGGCTGCCCGCCACGCGCCGTCCAACGCGTTCTTCCGCGCTTGAGCACTACGGTGGTCCTGTGGGAGCGATCCGGCTCGATCAGGTGAACCTCGTCGTGCGCGACGTGCCGGCCAGCCGTGCGTTCTACGCCCGTCTCGGGCTCGAGTTCGACGACGGCGGGGACCCGGTGTGGGCCGAGCACCACGTGTCGGTCCGGCAGGGCGGGAATGTGCCCCTCGACGTGGATCTCGACAGCGTGCCCTTCGCCGGCCGCTGGAACGAGGGGTGGCCCGGCGGGAGCGGCGCCATCCTCGGGTTCAAGGTGGAGAGCCGGGACGAGGTCGACACCCTGGTGGCCTCCCTGGTGGGTGCCGGCGTGCCGGTCCAGCAGCAGCCGTACGACGCCTTCTGGGGCGCCCGCTATGCGGTCGTCAGTGATCCTGACGGCAACGGTGTCGGCATCATGAGCCCGATCGACCCGGCCCGCCGCAGCGACGAGCCCCTGCCTTCGTGAGTGCCGCGCCGGACGAGGCCATCGACGTCGTCGTCGAGATCCCCACCGGGAGCCGGAACAAGTACGAGTACGACCACGAACAGCATGTGATCCGGCTGGACCGCCGCCTGTTCACCGCCACGGCCTATCCGGCGGACTACGGCTTCGTCCCCGACACCCTGGCCGGGGACGGTGACCCCCTCGACGCACTGGTGCTGGTCACCGACCCGACCTTCCCGGGCTGCGTCGTGCGGGTGCGGATCCTCGGCATGTTCTCCATGCGCGATGAGAAGGGTGTGGACGCCAAGTTGATCTGCGTCCTCGAGCACGACCCCCAGTGGGACGGCGCACAGCGACATCGGTGACGTGCCCGAGCACCTGCGCAATGAGATCGCCCATTTCTTCAGCATCTACAAGGATCTCGAGCCCGAGAAGTCGGTCGAGGTGCAGGGCTTCGCCGACCGGGCCGGCGCGCTGGTGGAACTCGAGCAGTGCCGGATCGCCTACCGTGCGGTCGAGACTTAGGAGAGGGAGGGACGACCATGCCGTTTCCGCGTGACGAGGTCCAGGCAACCGTGGAGCGCTACCACACGCTGCGTGAGCGCATCGACGAGGGTCTCGAGCCCGACGCCTTCGGCGTGCTGGCCGACTTCTACACCGAGGACGCCGTCTACATCGACGGCGCCTGGGGCCGCATCGAGGGCCGGGACGCCATTGCCAACTGGCTGGTGGACTCCATGCTCGGCATGGAGGACTGGAAGTTCCCGATCGAGTTCACTGCCATCGAGGGGAACGACGTCGTGGTGAAGTGGACCCAGATCATGCCGAGGACCAGGCCGGACGGGACGCCCTACCGGCAGTCCGGCTACTCGCGCCTCGATCTACGCCGGTGATGGGAAGTTCTCCTACGAGGAGGACACCTACAACATGGCCCACGTGCTCGAGGACATCGAGGCCAGCGGCTGGACCCCGAACGGCTCCATGAACGTGCCGCCGGCGCACCCCGATCGGAACTTCGACATCCCGCCCGGGGCTGTCGTCGACTAAGGCGTTCCTCCGGTTCCGCCGGAGTTCCCGAAGCCGGGGAAGCCGCCCCCGCCAAAGGGGTTGGTCGATCCGGAGCCACTGTTCCCCTGTTGCTGTTGCGCTTCGGCCTGGTTCCCGAGGGTGGCCGTGGCCGTCCGCTTGCTGTCTCCTACGTAGTAGGTGATGGAGACGGACTGGCCGGCCTTGTCGTTCTGCACGACCTTCTGCAGGTCGTCCGACGACGTGATGGTCGTGCCGTCGATGTCGACGATGACGTCGCCTTGCACCAGGCCGGCCTTGGCGGCCGGAGAGCCCGAGATCACGCTGAGGATGACGGCGCCGGAGGTGGGCGTGAAGCCGTACTGCTGGCGCAGCGCCGGCGTCAGAGTCGTGATGTCCACGCCCAGATAGCCGCCACCGTTCCCGGACTGACCACCCTTCTGGAGCTCGGAGATGAGCGACTCGACGGTGCCGGCCGGGATGGCGAAGCCGATGTTCTGTGACGACGTCCCGTCGCTCGAGGTCCCCGCCACGGCGGTGTTCATGCCGATGACCTGGCCCGATGTGTCGATAAGGGGACCCCCGGAGTTCCCGGGGTTGATGGCGGCGTCCGTCTGGATCATGTTCTGGAGAGTCTCGGTCTGCGTTCCCGCTCCCCCGGCGGTCACGGAGCGTCCCAATGCCGAGACGATGCCCTGGGTCACCGTGGGCGTGCCGGCCGCGAGGCCCAGGGCGTTGCCGATGGCCACGACGGCGTCCCCGACGACGGCCTTGCTGGAGTTCCCGAAGGTGACCGTGGGCAGGTCGGACGCGTTGTTGATCTTGAGCAGCGCCACATCCTTGGTCTGGTCGTACCCGACCAGCGTGGTGGGGAGGGCCTTGGTCTGGCCGTACTCGGTGACCGTGATGGTGCCGGTGTCGCCCCCCTCGCTGTAGAGCTCGATGACGTGGTTGTTCGTGAGGACCTCACCGTTGGAGGTGATGATCATCCCGGTGCCCTCGTCCTCGGCTGCGTTCGACTTGACGTCAATGGAGACGACGGAGTGGATCACCTTGTTCACCAGTTCGGGGATCGTGACGTTCCCGCTGAGCACGGCTGCGCCGGGTGACGCGTTGCTCTCGTGGATGGTCACGCTGGTCCCACTGCTGCTGTTGCCGTTGTTGTCCGCCACGGCCGTCACACCGGCACCGATGGCGCCGCCGATGAGGGCCGCCACGATCGCCACGGGCAGCCAGGCCCGTAGCTTGCCCGGCGTGCCGCGGCCGCCGCGCGGAGGCGTGGCGCCCGGGTACGGCGCGTCGCCGCCCGCCGGGGGGTACGAGAACGGGACCGCCATCGGCGTGACCGGCGTGACCGGGCCGGCGGCGGAGGTCGACGATGGTGCCCACGAGTCGGGCGGAGGCGGCGGGTACGACGACCCCGCGCCTGGTGCCGCGAAGGCCGGTGGTCCAGGCTGTGTTGCGTCTGCCCCGCCCGCAGGCGCCGCCGCCGGCGGCGTCGGCTCCTCCGGGGCGGCTGGTTGCCCTCCGGGGCTGGTCGTCGCTCGAAAGGAGACGGGGCGGCTTCTTCGGGTGTGCCGGCAGAGGGATCCGACCCTGGCTGCTCGGTGTCCTCGCTCATGTGGATCCTCCTGAAGGGGACGTGGCACGCTCGCACCGCTGCACGGTGGGGGTGGGCCCGTCCCGGTGGCTCCCGCAGTCCAGCGGACGTCCTCGGCCATGTTATTGGATGGCAATCGCGGCTTGTCATCGGGCAGGGGTGCCAGGCGAGGTAGCGTGTCCGCCGCATGTCACGCCACATCGACATCGAATTGACGAGCCAGACGGGCGACGGGTCGTGGACCTGGCGCGCCGCCGGTGCACGTCAGCCCAAGGGGACCGTGGCTCCGGCGCTGGTGCCGCCCGGGGAGGCCGTCGGCGCGGTGCTGCGCGCCGACGTCGAAATAGGGCTCGAGGGCATTGAGATCCTGTCGCTCACGACGGCGAAGCCGGTTCGCTCCCCGGAGAAGGTGGAAGGCCGGATCGAGGTGCGGGGCACGCCCAAGCGCGCGCCCGACGTGTCAGTCATCTTGGCCCCGGGCTCGGACAAGCGACGGCGCGACGACGACGGCGAGCGGCGGGACCGTCGCGGCGGACGCCGTGGCCCTGACGGTGACGCCCGGCGCGACGAGCGCGACGGTGATCGCCCGCCGCGCGCCGGTGCCGGCCCTCGGCGGCCGGGCAGCGCGGCGTCCCGGTGAAGGTGACGGACGGCCGGCGCGCGGCGAGCGCCCGGCGGCGCCCACGTCGACGGTGCACCGCAACGCCATGCTGGCGGCGCTGCGACCCGAGCAGATCCCCGTGGCAGAGCAGCTCCTGCGCGGCGGGCTTCAGGCCGTCCGGCAGGCCATCGAGGCGCAGAACACCTCGAACAAGGCGGCCGGGAAGCCGCCGGTGGCTGCCGATGCGCTCCTGGCCATGGCCGACGAGCTCTTGCCAGCGGTGCGACTGGCTGATTGGAAGGACCGGGCGTCGGTGGCGCAGACGACGGGCAAGGACTACCGGCTGCGTGAGCTCCGGGCCGTGGTGGCGGCCTCCCGCACGGTGAACCTCGACGAAGAGGGCCGCATCTTGGCCAAGGCGCTCCAGGAGTCGCTGGACCAGCGGACGACGGCGCTGCGGGAAGAATGGCTCGCTCGCATGACCAACGCGCTGAACGACGGCAGGGTGCAGCAGGCGGTCGAAGCCTCCATCCGGCCGCCCGAGCCCGGCACCCGGTGCCCGGCCGAGCTGGCGGTCAGGTTGGCCGCTGCCGCCGGAGAGGCCATGACGGCCGACCTGGCGCCCGAGGACTGGATGCGCCTGCTCGACGCCGTCGTGGCCTCGCCCGTGCGACGCACCGTCAAGCCCGTGGGCATACCCGACGACGAAGTGGCCAAGCAGGCGGCGCGCAACGCCGCCGGTGCCGTGCCAGCCCTGGCCCGGCTGCTCGGGCTGCGCATCCCGCCCCCACCGCCGCGCCGGGTGAACGCCGAGCGCCGGTTCAGTCCAACCGGCGGCTGAGGGTCAACAGCCGGGCGGTGAAGCCCGCCGCCTCCAAGCGTTGCTTGGTCGTCCGGTCCCCCGGCAGTGCGAGCGCGTCGACCGTGTCGCAGCCCCGTTCGCTGCACCAGTCCACCCCAGCGTCCATGAGCGCCGCCCCGACGCCGACGCCGCGGGCACCCGTCTCCACGTAGCAGCACTCAATCAGGCCTGTGGTCACTCCTCGGGGCCCTTGGGCCGTGCTGACCGCCAGGAGGCCGACGACGACCCCCTCGTACTCCCCGACCACGAGGTGCGCCGTGTCCCCCGGCTGGGTCCACCGCTCCAACAGCGTGACGGTCGTGGCGTCGCCCGACGAGGGCCGCGCCGCCCCGCATCGATTCAGCGGCCACGAGGGCCTGGGAGAGCAGGCGCGTGCAGGTTTGGCGGTCCTCGGCGCGGGCTGGACGGGCCAGCTCCATCGCCGCTACGCGCCGGTCGTCCCGGTCGACCGCTCGTCGAGCAGCTGACCGGCCCGGTTGAGAATTGTCCGGCGATTGCGCGTGGAGGCCTCGTAGCGCCGGACGGCGTCGAGTTCCTCGGGACCCAGGCTCTCGAGCCGGCGGACCACCTGCGAGGCACTGAGCGTGTCGTAGTCGGCCAGAGCACCTCCGACGACGGCGGCGGCAGCCGGATCTGGCTCCGGCCGCTCGGGACCGCGCGGTGGCGCGCGCGGGCGTCGCCGCACCGTTCGACTCCGGCGCCGTCGACTGCGGGCCGTTGCCCAAAAGGCCGTCGAGGCGCGCCGAGAGCTCACGTTGTTTCCGGGTCACCACGAAGCGGCCGACGAAGAGCGCGTTGCCGAGTTGCCGCTCGAGGCGACGACGCCCCTCGGCGATGCAGCTCCGGGATCTCCTCGGCTACCGACACCGCGACGCCGATCGGAGCGACGAGACAGATATCGATGGTGCGGCGGAGCGGGCTCTTGTGGGACTGCCCGCCATCGGAGCCACCGTCCTCAGACACAGTCCCGGCAGAGCATCTTCTTCTGGTCTGCCAGTTGGCTCGGGTGTTTGACCAGGAAGCAGGAGCGGCAGACGAACTCGTCGGGCTGCTTGGGCAGGACACGCTCGTTGCCCTCCGTCTTGTCCTCCTGGTCCGTGGCTTCCTCGTCCTCGGGCTCGTCCTCGACGACGAGCCGCTCCTTGAGGATCACGTCGAGACTGGCTTCGACGTCCTCGTCGTCGGGCTCTTCCTCTTCTTCCTCGTCGTCGCCGTCGCCGGACTCGCTCGACCACGGCGGCGGGCGACGGGGTCAGGATCTCGTCGACCTCAACGGCTTCTACGTCGTCATCGTCGTCCACGTCGACGCCGGCGACATCGTCATCGTCATCGACGAGCGCGTCCACTTCGAGCTCGTCGACATCGTCTATGTCGACGTCGAGCTCGTCGTCCTCGACGGCGTCGACTTCTTCTGTTTCGGGGGCCTCTGCCACCACTTCTTCGGCCTTGGCCTTCTTCTTAGTCGGCATTGTGCCGCGGGAGCATAGACGGTTCGACGGGCCGTTCAATCGCTCTGAAGGAGATCCCCCGCCCATGTCCCCGGTGACGAAATCCGGAGGGAGGGGCGGGAGGGCCCTGGGGTCTTTGGCGCCATCTCGCAGGCCTGGGTGGCCAGGCAAGCAACACGTTCTCTACTCGACCCCCAGGGCCAAACCACCGCCTCTCACAGCACATCCCCACCTGCAGTAGTGCAGCAGCACGTTTGCGCCTCTGCATCGTCCTCAGGGGCGTCGGGGACTGGGCCGTACATTAGGCAAATCTGGGGTGGGCTCGTCAAGGAGTGGAAGGGGGTCACCACCAGGGAGAACGGCGGTAGTTCCTGGTCAATGAGTTGCAGATTTTTCCGACCGCCGGCGCTCGGCCCGGCGCTCGGATTCGAGGCGCTCGAGGTCGGTGGCTCCGTGGTCGACGAAGGTCATCGCCTCGGCCAGGGCGCGGTGGCCGGCCACCTCGGCGATCGCCCGGTGCATCTGCTGGGCGACCCTCCGATAGGCGGGGTGGCCCTGTGCGCCTGAGCGAAGCTCAATGAGGTGCATGGCCTCGCGCGCGTTGAACTGCATGACGTAGCGGATGCGATGCGCGAGCGCGACGACGTAGGACGCTTGTACGGGAAAATCGAGCACCAGCGAGCGGTAGAGCTCCTCGGCCCGGCCGATGGCTTCGTCGTAGCGCTCGGCGAGTCCGGCGTCGGCCACGAGTCCGGGCATGTCGTAGCCGAGCGAGATGCCGAGAGGCTGCCACTCCATGGAGAGCATCCGGTGACGCTGCAGGTCGCGGAACGCGCCGTAGTCGGTGACGAGCTCGAAGCGGTAGTCGGTGCGCTCGAAGGCGCGTCCCGGCCGGTGCCGGCGGTTGCGACGATCGCCGACGTAGGCCGCCAGGAGGGCGACCCTGTCCTCGTGGCCGAGGAGTCGTACGCGGCGGGCCGCCTCCCGCTCGCTGCCGCCCAGGTGCGAGAAACAGGCGGCGACCAGGACCTTCTCTTCTCCGTCGGGGTCGAAGTCGAGCAGCGTGACCTCGGGCTGCCCCTCGGTGCGCGCGCCGGCGCGTCCAGCTCGGGCCATAGGCGAGACACCACGCGAGCCGTGCGGTCCCGCGTGGACGCCAGGTAGTCGGACCATTCCCCGCCGCGGGCGGGGACGTCGACGCGTTGCAGGAACGACGGGATCACCTTGCGCAGCTCTTCGAGCATCATGTCGGCGTAGTGCCGCGCTTCGGGCAGCGGGTGCGCGCGCATGCGCAGCAACAGTTGCTCGTACGCCTGGCCGGTCCCGTAGATCCCGATGTTCGAGAGGGACGCTGCCGGCAGGAGGCCGCGCAGCGCATCGAGTGACTTCGCCCGCGTGGCCTGGCGGTACACGAAGTCACTGTCGCCGGCCTGTTGTGGAAAGCGCTCCGCGATCCAGGCCTGCATCTGGGGCAGCAGCGCGCCGTACGTGTCGAAGACGCGATCCATCTCGCCGACGAACCGGGCCCCGTGTGACGAGTCGAGGATCTCGGGCGGACGGAAGTAGCGGTACTGCCCGTTCTCGAGCCGGTTGTTGTACGCGATGTAGCGCGTCGACTGCTCGAGATAGGCCATGAGACGGCCCCACTCGAGCACCTTGGAAAGCACGTTGGACGCCTGCTCGCAGGCGAGGTGGACACCCCCGAGTTGAGCCACCGAATCGTCGCCGTATTCGACGAAGACTTTCTCGTAGAGCTGCTCGGCCCGCGCCAGCCCGACGGTGGCGTCGACGGAAGCATCGCCCGAGACGTCGAGCTCGCCGACGAACTCGTCGAGGAAGAGCCGGCGCAGGCTCTTGGGCGAGCGGGAGTAGCGGGCGAAGAGGGCTCCCTTGACGACTTCCGGCAGGTTGACCAGGGCAAAGACAGGCTGGTCCAGGTTGGTGACGTAGCGCCGGAGCACGACTTCCTCGTCGGCCGTGAACCGCTCTTCGGAGTACGGGAACATGCCCGGGTAACCATAGAACGAGGGTGCCGCGGCGGTCGCGGATGGCCTCAGAGTCCCGGGAGACCCCCCGCCACGACGCCCCGGAGGACGAGATTGACGGCTTCCCGGGCGGCCGTGGCGACCTCTGTGTCCACGGCGGAATGGGAGACCTGCTGGGCCAGATCGGCCACTGACTTCATGGTCCGGACGAAGTCCCCTGGCGCCAGCTCCCCGACGTCACGTGCGGCGACCCCCAGGGCGGTCGAGAACGACGATCCCCGGGCCCAGGAGGCCACGGCGGTGGCCAGGCCGGGCGCCGGTTGGCGGGTGCGGGGAACGAGGTGCTGCTCCTCAATGGCACGGATGCGATCGGCCAGGACCGCCAGGGCGTCGCTGCGCCACGCCAGCTCGGACCGGCGTTTGTCGCCCAGTCGGTCCTGCAGCGGACGGCGCTGCTTCTCCCGCCGGGGGCCCGCGTGGCCCGGGACGCGACGGGCCCGGCGTGGTTCGAAGACGACGGCGGAGAGGACACCGGCCAGCACGGCCGGCTCGGCGCCGGCCAGGAGATCGGCCCCGAGCGCCTCGGCGATCAGGAGATCGGCCTCGTGGTAGATGCGGGACAACCGCCGGCCCGAGGCCGTGACGGTCCAGCCCTCCAGGTAGCCCATCCGCTCGAGCACGGCGACCCGGTGGTCCAACTGCTGCAGGAGGAGATCCGGGGTGCGGGCCTGCCACTGGGCGAAGGACCGCTGCAGCACGGCGCTCGCCGTGTCGCGGTCGAACCGCGAAACCAGGTTGACGGCGAGGTTGTAGGTCGGCCGGAAGGCCGAGCGCAGGTCCGGCGGAGGGGCCGAGGCCACCCGAGCGGCCTCGGCGAAGGTGATCTCGTTGGACCATGCCACGACGGCATGGCCCTCTTCGTCGAGTCCCCGGCGCCCGGCGCGGCCCGTGAGCTGCAGATACTCCCCCGAGGTCAGCGTGGCCCGCCCGGCGCCGCCGTACTTGGTGAAGCGCTCGATGACGACGGAGCGGGCCGGCATGTTGATCCCGAGCGACAGCGTCTCGGTGGCGAACACGACCTTGAGGAGCCCGGCCGCGAAGCACTCCTCCACTGTCTCGCGAAACACCGGGACCAGTCCGGCGTGGTGGGCCGCCACGCCACGCTCCAGGCCCTCGAGCCATTCGTCGTAGCCGAGGACGCGCAGGTCGTCGTCGTCCAGCGGCTCCACCCGGCGCTCGACGACCTGGCGGATGGCGGAGCGCTCGGCGAAGTCCGTCAGGCGGACGCCGTCGCGCACGACCTGATGCACGGCGTCGTCGCAGGCGGCGCGGCTGAAGATGAAGACGATGGCCGGCAGCATCTCGCGCTGCCCGAGTTCTTCGACCATCTCGGTGCGCCGCGGTGCGCGGAAAGGCAGGCGCGGCCCTCTCCCCCTCCCATGCCAGGGGGCGGACCGGCCTGTCTGCAGGGCCCGGCGCACCGCCTGGTCGACGCGCAGGCCCTCCCCCCCGGGTTGTCCGTTTTCGTGCAGGAGCGGCCAGAGCAGGGTCTGCTCGTCCTCCCGGCGGTGCACGGCGAAGTGGTGCCGGAGGACGATCGGGCGCTGCCGTTCGACGATGACCGACGTGTCGCCGCGCACCGAGCGCAACCAGCCCCCGAGTTCGTCGGCGTTGTTCACCGTGGCGGAGAGGCAGACGAAGCGCACCTCGGCCGGGCACAGGACGAGGACCTCCTCCCAGACCCCGCCCCGGTAGGGGTCCTGAATGAAGTGGACCTCGTCGAGCACGACCGTGTGCAGGCTCTCGAGGAGATCGGAGCCGGCCAGCAGCATGTTGCGCAGCACCTCGGTGGTCATGACGACGACCGGCGCGCGCGGGCGCAACGTCGTGTCACCCGTCAACAGCCCGACGTGCTCCTCACCGTAGGAGGCGACGAGTTCTCCGTACTTCTGGTTGGAGAGCGCCTTGAGCGGGGTGGTGTAGAACGCCTTGCCGTGCGCCGACAAGGCCCGGTGCACGGCATAGGCCGCCACCAGCGTCTTGCCCGACCCGGTCGGGGCGGACACCAGCACCGAGTGCCCCGAGTCCAAGGCGTGGAACGCCTCGTGCTGGAAGTCGTCGAGGGCGAAAGGCAGGTCGGCCTCGAACTCCGCCGCCCCGGCCGTCCCCTGGACGGGCCACGGGAACGCGGTCAACGGCCGAGCAGCTTCCCGATGCCGATGGAGAGGAAGTAGAAGGCGATGAGCGGGATGGCGAGTGCGAGCATGGAGAACGGGTCGGAGCTGGGCGTGAAGACGGCGGAGATCACGACGATGATGATCACGGCCCAGCGCCAGGAACTGAGGAGGCGCGCCGGCGTCACCACGCCAGCCAGCTCGAGCGAGACGAGGACCACGGGGAACTCGAAGGTCAGGCCGAAGATCGTCATCATCAACAGGATCAGCCCCAGATACGGGATGGGGTCATAGATCGCCTGCAGGTTCGGACCACCCACCGACTTCAACCAGCCCAGTGCGTGCGGCAGCGTGATGTACGCCGTCGCCGCGCCGAGGAGGAAGAGCACGAAGGCGCTCACGACGAACGGGATGGCGTAGCGACGCTCGGTCGCCTTGAGGCCGGGGGTCACGAAGCGCCAGATCTGGAACAGGATGATGGGCGAGGCCAGGACGAGACCGCCGAAGAGGGCGATCTTCACCCGGAGTGAGAGCCCGTCGAGGGGCGAGGTGACGAAGAGGTTGCAGGTGCCGTTCGAGGTGATCAGGAGCGACGTGTTGCCCTTGGCGGTCTGGTGCGCCGTCGTTGCGTCCACGCTGCAGAGCGGACGCAGCAGGAAGTGCAGGATCGGCTCGTAGGCGAAGACGGCGATCGTGGCCGCGACCACGAAGGCGATGACACAGATGATCACGCGGCGGCGCAGCTCGCCGAGGTGCTCCCCAAGGGTCATGTTGTCCGGAGACGGCCGGCTCTTCCGTTTGCCCGTGAAGGGAAGCGTCAGCACGGACGTGCCGTTCAGTTCAGGGTCGGGTCGCCGGGAACAACCACGCCGGATGACTGGGGGGCTCGCGGCGGGCGTTCGACATGGATCGGGGTCGGCCGGGGTGGCGATGCCGGTGTGGTGCCCGGTGCTGGTTCCTGCGTCGGCCGGGCGTGCGGGTCGGCTGCACGCGCCGGTTGCCGTGTCAGCCGGTGCGTCCGCCGCGGCAGCGTTTCCGTTCTGGCTGGCCGGCGCCGGAGGTTGGAACGAACCGTCGGGTTCCTCCTCGGGCTCGGGCGACATGTTCGAGAGGTGGTTGAGCAGCGCCGAGGGTGAACGAGCGAGGCGGGCGATCTCCGAAGTCGGGGGCAGGTCCGGCATGGTGTTGCGCACCTCGGATTCCATCCGGTGGCGGAACTCGTTGAAGGAGCGCCACGCGCCGCCCAGCTGCCGGGCGACCTGGGGCAGGCGATCAGGGCCGAGGAGGATGATGGCGACCACGCCGATCACGAGCAGCTTGCCTGGGTCGAGATTCAACATGTGCCTTCACTCTACGGTGCGGTTACAAGGACTGGATGAGTCGCTCGACCCGCTCGTCATGGGACTTGAACGGGTCTTTCAGAAGCACGGTCCGTTGCGCCTGGTCGTTCAGCTTGAGGTGGACCCAGTCCACCGTGAAGTCCCGCCGGCGTTCCTTGGCCCGCTTCACGAACGCGCCCCGGAGTCTGGCCCGGGTCGTCTCGGGCGGCTTGGTCATGGCCTCGGTGATGGCCTCGTCGGTGCACGTGCGGTCCATCTCGTCACGCTGCTGCAACTTGTAGAACAGCCCCCGGCTCCGGTCGACGTCGTGGTACATGAGGTCGATCATCGCCACCTTGGGGTGCGAGAGCGACACGTCGTGACGTGCCCGCATCTGCTCCACCAGCCGGTGCTTGGCCACCCAGTCGCACTCGCGCCACAGGGAGGTCGGATCCGCTTCCAGGCCCTTCAGGCAGTGCTCCCACATATCGAGGGCGCGGTCCTCCTCCGGGGAGAGGCCGCGACGGTCGCGGAACTTCAACGCCCGCTCGAGATATTCGACCTGAATGTCGAGGGCGCGCATCTCACGGCCGTTGGCCAGGCGGACGCGGCGCTGGCAGGTGATGTCGTGACTGATCTCCCGGATGGCCCGGATGGGGTTCTCGAGCGTCAGGTCGCGCAACACCGTCGAGGAGTCCTCCAGCATGGCCAGGAGGATGGAGGTCGTCCCGATCTTCAGGAATGTCGCGTACTCGCTCATGTTGGAGTCGCCGACGATCACGTGCAGGCGGCGGAAGCGCTCGGCGTCGGCGTGGGGCTCATCGCGCGTGTTGATGATGGGCCGGCTGCGCGTGGTGGCCGACGAGACGCCTTCCCAGATGTGCTCGGCGCGCTGGCTGAGGCAGAACACCGCCCCCCGTGCCGTCTGCAGGACCTTGCCCGCGCCGGCGTAGATCTGGCGGGAGACCAGGAACGGGATGAGCACCTCGGTGTAACGGTTGAACTCGTCGTTTCGTTCGGTCAGATAGTTCTCGTGGCAGCCGTAGGAGTTGCCGACGGAATCAGTGTTGTTCTTGAACAGGTAGACCTCGCCGCGGATCCCCTCTTCCCGCAGACGCGCCTGGGCCCCGGTGACCAGCTGGGCCAGGATCCACTCCCCCGCCTTGTCGTGCACGACCACGTCGCTGATGCGGTCGCACTCGGGGGTGGCGTATTCGGGGTGGCTGCCGACGTCGAGATAGAGGCGGGCGCCGTTCTCGAGGAAGACATTCGACGAACGACCCCACGAGACCACGCGCCGAAACAGGTAGCGCGCCACCTCGTCGGGGCTCAGGCGACGCTGCCCGCGCAGCGTGAAGGTCACCCCGTACTCGTTCTCGATGCCGAAGATGCGGCGTTCCACCAGGCCAACCGTACTGCTGCCTATGCCAGCAGTTGTGCCAGCTCCTCTTCGTCGATCCGCCGGAAGGTGCGGCGGCCGTTTCCCCGGCTCAGGATGGCCGCCTCCAGGTCAGCGGCCCCCAGCGTCCGGTCCGGGCCGGCCAGGGCTGCCGTGGTCGCCGTGACCGCCGTCGACAAGTCCCAGTCGGCCTGCCACGCTGCGCCGACGCGCTCGGTGATGGTCTCCGCGTCGCCACCGAGCACCGCGAAGCGGTCCTCATCGGTGATCGTGCCCTCATAGGCGATGTGGTACAGCTGGTCCTCGTCCTCCCCCAGCTCGGCCACCAGGATCTCGACCTCGAGCGGCTTCATCTCGTGCGTGAAGACGTTGCCGAGGTACTGCGCGTAGAGGTTGGCCAGTGAACGGGCGTCGACGTCTTCGCGACTGTACGCGTACCCCTTCGTGTCGGCATGGCGAACACCCGCCACCCTGAGCTGGTCGTACTCGTTGTACTTGCCGACGCCACCGAAGGCGATGCGGTCGTAGATCTCGCTGATCTTGTGCAGCGTGCGCGACGGATTCTCGGCCACGATGGCGATGCCGACGTCATAGGTCGTGGCGACCAGCGATCGGCCCCGGGCGATCCCCTTCTGGGCGTACTCGGCCCGGTCCTTCATCACCTGTTCCGGTGCCACGTAGTAGGGCATGCTCACGAGGCACGCTCCGCTTGCCTACGGGCGATGAGCGCGCCGAAGCGTTCGGCCACCTCGTCGTCGGGCACCTCCCGGTACCCGGCCTCGTCCACGATGGCGATGATCGGGTAGATGCCGCGCACCAGGTCGGGCCCGCCGGTGGCGGAGTCCTCGTCGGCGGCGTCGTAGAGGGACTGAATGGCCAGGTCGACGGCTTCGTCCCGAGCCAGGCCCTCGCGCCAGCCCAGCTTGATGGTGCTCCGGGCGTCGCGCCCGCCCGAGCCCGTGGCCTGGAAGTCGGTGTCCTCGTAGTGGCCACCCGTGACGTCGTAGTTGAAGATGCGGCCCGTGCTGCGGGCCGTGTCGAATCCGGCAAAGAGCGGTACGACGGCGAGGCCCTGCATGGCCAGGGGCAGGTGCTGGCGGACCATTCCGGCCAGTTGGTTGGCCTTGCCCTCCAGGGAGAGGGTGGCACCCTCGACCTTCTCGTAGTGCTCGAGCTGCACCTGGAAGAGGCGGACCATCTCAATCGCCATGCCGGCGGTCCCGGCGATGGCCACCGCCGAGAAGCGGTCGGCCGGGAAGACCTTCTGCATGGCGTTGCTGGCGATGATGTTGCCCGCCGTGGCGCGGCGGTCGCCGGCCATCACGACGCCGTCGAGGTAACGCAGCGCCACCACGGTGGTGCCGTGGGGAGCCTGCACGGGCGTCAGCGCGTCGAGGGAGCGGGCCACCGAGTCGGGCTGGCCCGAAGTCATGCGCAGGAGGCCGACGAAGTCCGGGCCCGGATCACGCTCCGGGGGAAACAGGGGAAGCGCCACGGGGAATTACTGCCCACCCTTTTGCACGTAGTTGCGCACGAACTCCTCGGCGTTGTCCTCCAGCACCTCGTCGATCTCATCGAGCAGGTCGTCGAGCTCCGCCTTGATCTTCTCGCCGCGCTCGGAGGTGGCGGGGGCGGCCTCTTCGACTTCGGTGTCGGCCTCGGTCGACCGCGTCGCCGAGCCCTTCTTCTTCTGTTCCTGTTCTGCCATCGTTCCGTGTCCCCGTCCTGTGGTTCTTGCGTTCTTCGTTAGGAGTTCAGCCGGTTGAGCAGGTCAGACGGTCCTGTGCTCTGTGCCAGGAGGTCGCCGGTGTGCTCGGCCGTTCCCTTGAGGGGGTCCATCATAGGGACGCGCCGCAACGGGTCTGCGCCGACGTCGAAGACGAGGGAATCCCAGTTGGCCGTCACCACAGCGTCGGGCCAGCGGGCCAGGCACTTGCCACGGAACCAGGCCCGGGTGCCCGTCGGAGGCTCCCCGACCGCATGGGCGACCTGGGCCGGCGTGACGAGCGTTCGCATGTCCAGGCGCCGGAAGACGGACTTGTCCGGCCGCAGGTCGTGATATTGCAACGCCAGTGCAGCGACCCGGGGGTCCTTCCAGCCACACGAATGCCGGTCCTGGTAGGCCAGCAGGAGCTCGCGCTTGGCCACCCAGTCCAGGGTGTCGGCCAGCGAGGCGGGATCCGACTCCAGGCCGGACAGGACGGTCTCCCAGTGGTCCATCACCAGTGCACCGACCTCGCCCTCGTCCCCGAGCGCGGCCAGGCCGTATTCCTCGGCGTACTTGCGGGCGGCGCCGAAGATCTCCCACTGCATGTCGAGCGCGGTCGCCGTCGAGCCATCCGTCAGGGCCAGCGGCCGGCTCAGGCTGAGGTCGGCCGACACCTGGTGCAGCGCGCGCACAGGGTCGGACAGGGAGAGGTCACGGGTCGGGCCGGCATCGTCCTCGACCATGGCCAGCACGACGGCCGTGCTGCCGAGCTTCAAGAACGTGGCGATCTCGGACAGATTGGCGTCGCCGACGATGACGTGGAGGCGACGGAAGCGCTTGGGGTCGGCGTGGGGCTCGTCGCGCGTGTTGACGATCGGCCGCTTCAGCGTCGTCTCCAATCCGACGATCTCTTCGAAGAACTCGGCCCGTTGCGACAGCTGGTAGCGGACGGTGTCGGGATCGAGCGCCGGGGTCTCGGTGCCGACTTTGCCCGAACCCGTGAAGAGTGTGCGCGACACGAAGTGCGGGACCACGCCGTCGATCACCTTGGCGAACGGCACGGCCCTGTCCATCATGTAGTTCTCGTGACAGCCGTAGGAGTTGCCTTTGCCGTCCGAGTTGTTCTTGTAGACGATGGGTGCGGGCTGGTCGGGGATGCGGAGTGCCGCCGCCACCATGGCCCGGCGCAGCACCTCCTCGCCGGCCTTGTCGTAGAGGACGCCTTCGAGGGGCGTCAGGCATTCGGGGCTCGAGTACTCGGGGTGGGCGTGGTCGACGTAGAAACGGGCACCGTTGGTGAGCACCGTGTTGGCCAGGTGCGTCTCCACCATCGGGGCCAGCGACCCCTCGCGGGCGAAGCCGCGGGCGTCGTTGCCCGGCGTCTCGTCCTCGAAGTCCCAGCCGATCTGCTGCTCGACGTCCGCCGCGTAGGCGTTGACGAGCACCGAGGATGCGGCAATCGGGTTCTGCTCGGGTCCGGGCGAAAGGATGCCGTACTCGGTCTCAATGCCGCAGACCTTGGTGATGGCCACGGTGCGACCCTAACTTCTAGAGGTACTGGCCGGTACCGACCCGTTCGATCGAGCGGCCTCCGAGCACCTCGCGGTCCTCCGTGAGCAGCGTCCGGACATAGACGATGCGCTCACCCTTCTTGCCCGAGATCCGCGCCCAGTCGTCGGGGTTGGTCGTATTGGGCAGGTCCTCGTTCTCCTTGTACTCCTGCCGGATCGACTCGAGCATGTCGGCCGTGCGGATGCCGCCGGCCTCGCCGGCGATGACTCGCTTGATGGCCAACTTCTTGGCCCGGCGGACGATGTTCTCGATCATGGCGCCCGACGCGAAGTCGCGGTAGTAGAGGATCTCCTTGTCGCCGTTCTGATACGTGACCTCCAAGAACCGGTTGTCGTCGTCCTCGCGGTACATCTCGACCACCGTGCGCTCGATCATGGCCTGGACCGCCTTGGACGGGTCGCCGCCACCGAGACGCTTGACCTCCTCGGTGTCGAGCGGCAGGTCCGGCGTGAGGTAACGGCTGAAGATCTGGCCGGCCGCCTCCTCGTTGGGACGCTCGATCTTGATCTTCACGTCGAGCCGGCCCGGCCGCAGGATGGCCGGGTCGATCAAGTCCTCCCGGTTGGAGGCGCCGATCACAATGACGTCGCGCAGCGACTCGACGCCGTCGATCTCTGCCAGCAGCTGGGGCACGATGGTCGACTCCATGTCGGAGCTGATGCCGGTGCCGCGCGTCCGGAACAACGACTCCATCTCGTCGAAGAAGACGATGACGGGCATGCCCTCGTCGGCCTTCTCGCGGGCGCGCTGAAAGACCTGGCGGATCTGGCGCTCGGTCTCCCCCACGTACTTGTTGAGCAGCTCCGGCCCCTTGATGTTGAGGAAGAAGCTCCGCACGTTGTCGTTGCCGGTCTTCAGGGCGACCTTCTTGGCCAGGGAGTTGGCCACGGCCTTGGCGATGAGCGTCTTGCCGCAGCCGGGCGGCCCGTAGAGAAGGATCCCCTTGGGGGCGGGCAGCGAGTACTCCGCGAAGAGGTCACGGTGCATGTAAGGCAGCTCGACGGCGTCGGTGATGGCCTCGATCTGGGTGTCCAGACCTCCCACGTCGGCGTAGGTGATGTCGGGCACCTCCTCGAGGACGAGCGCCTCGCTCTCGAGCTTGGGCAGCTTCTCGATGAGGAGCTGGGTGCGCGTGTCCATCAACAGGGAGTCGCCGGCCCGGAGCTTCACGCCCAGCATGTCCTCGGACAGCTCGGCCACCCGCTCCTCGTCGGCCCGGGCGAAGATCACGCAGCGGCGCTTGTCCTCGAGCTGCTCCTTCAGGGTGACGACCTCGCCGGAGAACTCCCCGTCCCGCACGAGGACCACGTTGAGGCTCTCGTTCAACACGACCTCGTTGCCCTTGCGGATCGCGCCGGGGTCGATGTCGGGGTGGAGGCTCACCCGCATCTTGCGACCGCTCGAGAAGACGTCGACCGTGCCGTCCTCGTTGATCCCGAGGAAGGTGCCGTAGGCCGCCGGGGGCTGGGTGAGCTTCTCGACCTCCTCGCGCAAGGCGGCCAGCTGTTCCTTGGCCTGCTGCAGGGTGAAGGTCAGTTTCTCGTTCTGCGAGGTGGCCTGCGCCAGTTGGCCCTTCGACTCGAGAAGGCGCTCCTCGAGGGCCTGGACCCGACCCGGGCTCTCCTGCAACCGCCGGCGGAGCGCGTGGATCTCGTCCTCTGCGTCAGCCAGCTCGGCGCGCAGCGCTTCAGCCTGGGCGGCTTCGTCGGGAGTTTCGGTCACCACTGGTCACCCTAGCCCTCGCTTCGGTGCGTTTTGACGCCATTCCGGGTGCACCGTCACCGCATCCTCACCGCACCGCCAGTGCACCGGGCAGGCAGGCCCGGACGAGTACGCTAGGGATAACCGCGAGGCCAGATTGACGGTTCGCGGGGCGCCTCACTACGGTCCTCGTGGCCCGTCGGGTGGCTGCGACAAGGGAGAGAGACAGATACATGAAGGTCTGGATCGACCAGGATCTCTGCACGGGCGATGGGCTCTGCGAGGAGATCGCGCCTGCCGTCTTCACCCTCCTCGACGACGGCCTGGCCTATGTGAAGGAAGACGGCGACGTCAAGAACGAGCCGGGCGGCTCGGCGGGGATGGCGGCGGTGCCGACCGACCTCGAGGACGCCGTGGTCGAAGCCTCCGAGGAATGCCCCGGAGAGTGCATCTTCATCGAGCGCGACTAGACCACTGCATCAGGGCTCGAGCGCCCCCGAGCAACGCCCTGAACTTCGTCGTCGGAGATTTGCTCGGCATCGCGTGGGCTGACGCGGATGGTGCTCTTCCCACTCGACAGTTCCGAGTGGCGTGCAGTCGGTCGAAGAGCGGACGCCGCACCGGCGCGCTGGCCTCCATGGAGGCGACGACGTCCGCGTCCGTGGTCAGCCGTCCAGTCGGCGCGCCGTGGTCAAGAACCCGGTGTGGCCCACCATGCGGTGGTCGGGGCGGACCGAGCGGGCCTCGACGTGCCACGTGCGCCGAATGATCTCCTGGGTCTCGGCCAGCCCGAAGGGCACGTCGTCCTCGTCGAGTGCGTGCCGCAACAGGGCGGTCTGGTTGATGGTCGGCAGGTAGGCGAGCAGGATGCCCCCGGGGCGCAGAGCCGTCGCCGCGGCGCGCACCACCTTGTGGGGCTCGGGCATGTCGAGCAGGATCCGGTCCAGCCCCGTCTCGTCGATCCCCTCGGTCACGTCCCGGATTTCCACCCGGTAGGGCGCATCGGGGCCCAGCGTGGCGACCACGTTGGCCTGGGCCCGCTCGGCGAAGTCCCCCCTGAGCTCGTACCCGACGACGGAGGCACCGGCACGCAGGACCGTCATGGAGAGCGCGCCCGACCCGACACCCGCTTCAAGGATGCGCTGGCCGGGTGCGATGTCGGCCGCAATGAGGATGGCGCCGAGGTCCTTCGGGTAGATGACCTGGGCCCCCCGTGGCATCTTCAGCACGATGTCGCTCAGCGTGGGCCGCAGGACCAGGAAGCTGCGCCCTGTCGAACCGTTCACCCGGCAGCCCTCGGCGGCGCCGATGATGTCGTCGTGGGCCAGCACGCCGGCGTGGGTGTGGAAGGTGGCACCCGTCACCAGCGTGAGCAGGTAGCGGCGGTCCTTGGGGTCGATGAGGAGCACCCTCTCCCCCGCCGCGAGGGGGCCCGGCACGGGCCTCAGGCTTCGGTGGCGGGAGCGGCGTTGCGGTCGCGCACGGTGATGAGCACCTGCTCCCCCGGCGACACGGTCACGCTCGAGACGGGGCTGGACCGGTCGTTGAGGACCCGTCGCAGGAAGAAGGTGGCACCGGCCAGCAGGAACCAATACCAGTTCCCGGCCACGCCGCGCCGGACCCCGGCGCGCAGGAAGCGACGCAGGAGCAGGTCCACCTCAGAGCCGCCGGATCTCGACGACGGCTGACTTGGCCCGCCCCCGCCGGCGGCCGGCCAGGAAGGCCAACGTCAGGAGCAGGATGCCGACCGCTCCGGCAACGGCCAGACCCCGCGGCGCCGCGGCCCGCGCCGTGGCCTCTCCCTCGCCCATGACCTGTGAGTACGCGGCCTGCAGGTCTTCCCGCGTGATGAGGCGTCCGTTGCTGCCGGCCCTCGTGGTCGTGCCTGCCATCAGCTCGCTCCCTCCTGTCCTTCGATCTCTCTTGCGTCGCGCCGGGCGATGACCTCGGGCAGCTTGGCCCGTCCCGGTCCGGCTTGAATCCGCAGCGCCGCCACGCCGATCACGGCGATGCCGAGCACGACGGTCACCGCGTAGGGCACCCATGACCAGTCGCCGCTCAGGGCGGTCCCGGTCTCGGTCTGCAGTAGGCGCAAGACCCCGAGCAGTATGAGCAGGAGCCCGAAAGCCAGGAAGAACGAACCGGCGATCCCCATGTAGAGGAAGCGGCCCAGCCCGCGCAGCGGTGCGACCACCTCCTGCTTGAGGTAGTCGACCGTGAGCTGGTAGGCGTCGTCTCCCGCGTTACGCAGCCCGTGACTGCCGTTGTCCGACGATGGTGCCATGAGACGCACAATCCTGGTCGGTGGGCCGGTCCTACGCAAACACCGGCCTCCATCCGTGCCTCAGTCGCGGTCCTGGTAGAGGTAGGTCGACGTCGCCCGAACCACGAGCTTCTCCCCGTCGGCACCCTCGACGCGGGCGTGGACGCTGGCCTCCACGAAGGCCACCCGGCGCCCGCCGGAGACCACCTCGGCCGTGCAGGTCAGCTCGGCGCCCGGCGGCACGGCGCCCAGGAAGCTGACTTTGATCTCGGCGTTGGAGCAGAAGACGCGGCGGCCCTGGGCGTATGTCACGGCGGCTGCCCCCATGGCCGAGTCGGCGAAGGCACCGAGGAAGCCGCCCTGCATGATGCCGGCCGGATTGGTGAAGCGCTCGTCCGCCCGCATGCGCCAGATGCAGCGCCCGGGGGTGGCCTTGTCGACGCACGTCATACCCAGCGTCAAGTCACTGTTTGGCGGCACCTGCATGCGGGAAGCCATGAACGTGAAGAGTAGGTGACGGCCTCGTCGCCCGGCGGAGACGGACGGTTAGGGTTTCATCATGGCGTTGCAGACATCGACACCGGTGGTGCAGGACCCCAGGCTCGTGGAACTCGGCATCAATGTGATCCGTGGCATCGCCATGGATGCTCCGGAGGCGGCCGATTCGGGGCACTCCGGCACGGCGATGGCCCTGGCTCCCCTGGCCCACGTTTTGTGGACGCGCATCATGGACTACGACCCGCGGGACCCCGAGTGGCCCGACCACGACCGCTTCATCCTCTCCAACGGGCACGCCTGCATCCTGCAGTACTCCATGCTGCACCTGACCGGGTACGACCTCTCGCTCGAGGACCTGCGCCAGTTCCGCCAGTTCGGCAGCCGCACGCCGGGGCACCCCGAGGCCGGCCACACAGCGGGGATCGACGTCACCACCGGGCCGCTGGGTCAGGGCGTGGGCGACGCGGTCGGCATGGCGCTCGCCGAGCGTTGGCTGCGCACCACGTTCGGGAGCGAAGTCTGCGACCATCGCACCTACATGATCGCCGGCGACGGCTGCTTCATGGAGGGCATCTCGCACGAGGCGGCGTCGCTGGCGGGACACCTCGGCCTGGGACGCCTGCTCGCGTTCTACGACGACAACCACATCACCATCGACGGGCCGACCGAGCTGGCCTACAACGACAACGTGCCCGAGCGCTTCGCCGCCTACGGCTGGCGCGTCCGCAACCTGGGCGAAATGGCCAACGACGTCGACGCGTTGGAAGCCGCCATCCGGGAGGCGCTCGAGGAGCCGGCGGACACCCCCGACGCCCGGCCGACGCTCCTCGTGCTGCGCAGCCACATCGGGTGGCCCTCGCCGAAACTGACCGACACCGCCCTCGCCCACGGGTCGCCGTTCGGGGCCGAGGAGATCGAGGTCACCAAGAAGCTCCTCGGCCTGCCCACCGACCAGACCTTCTGGGTCCCCGACGAGGTGCGCGACTTCTACGGCCAGCAAATCGCCCGGGGTGCGGCGCGCCACGCGGAGTGGTCCGAGCGCTTCGCCGCCTGGAAGGGCGACCGCGCCGCCTGGGACGCCGCGCAGGCCGGCCACGGCTTGGCCGGCTGGGCCGACGACCTCCCGAGCTTCGGCGCCGGTACCCAGCTCGCCACTCGCCACGCCATCAACCAGTGCATCGACGCCACCGCGGCCAAGCTGCCGGGCCTCCTGGCCGGTTCGGCCGACCTGACGGGCAACAACGGCGTGAAGGTCAAGGGCGCCGACATGCAGTCCCGCCAGACCCCCGAAGGGATCCAGGTCCACTACGGGATCCGTGAGCACGGCATGGCATCGGCCATGAACGGCATGGCGCAGCACAGGGGCGTACTGCCCCTCGGCGGGACGTTCTTCTGTTTCTCCGACTACATGCGCCCCTCCGTGCGCCTTGCCGCGCTGACGGGGACGCACGTGATCTATTCGTGGACACACGACTCCGTCGGCCTGGGCGAGGACGGCCCGACGCACCAGCCGATCGAGCACCTGGCCTCCCTGCGCGCCATGCCGGGGCTCAGCCTCGTGCGGCCGGCGGACGCCAATGAGACTGCACAGGCCTGGCGCATCGCGGTGGAGGCCGACGGCCCGGTTGGCCTGGTGCTGACCCGCCAGAACGTCCCCGTGCTGGACGGAACCGCCGAACGGGCACCCGATGGCGTCGTCAAGGGCGCCTACGTGCTGGTCGACGCCGAACGGCCGCCGCAGATCGTGCTGGTCGGGACCGGGAGCGAGGTCCAGCTGTGCGTCGCCGGTGCCGCGACCCTGGCCGCGTCGGGCGTGGCCGCCCAGGTGGTGTCCTTCCCGTCGTGGGACCATTTCGAGCTGCAGCCCGAGGACTACCGGGCCACGGTGTTCCCGCCCGGCGTGCCGGTGCTGAGCATCGAGGCCGGCGCCACCTTCGGGTGGCAGCGCTACGCCGACGACTCCATCGGGATCGACCACTTCGGTGCGTCGGCCCCGGGCGCGGTCGCCATGGAGAAGTTCGGGATCACCGCCGACCACGTGGTGGAGCGGGCCCGGGCTCTCCTGGCCAAGGGTGGCTGACCCGGGAGTGGCCGCTTGCCGCCGGCGACAGGAGACGCGACGCGACGAAGGGAGCTGTCCGCATGACCCGACTTGAAGACCTCTACGAGATCGGCGGCCAGAGTGCCTGGCTCGACAACCTGCGCCGGGACTGGCTCGAAGGCGGCCAGCTGGCCGACCTGCTCACGCTCGGCGTGCGCGGTATCACCTCGAACCCGACCATCTTCGCCAACGCCATCAGCGGCCAGGACACCTACGACGACCAGTTCCGTTCGCTCATGAAGGACCACACCGTCGAGAGCGCCTACTGGGAGATGGCCATCACGGACATCGACAACGCGCTGGCCATGCTGCGCCCGCTCTACGACGAGAGCCGACGGTGAGGACGGCTACGTCTCGCTCGAGGTGTCGCCCGCGATGGCGCACGACACGGACAAGACGCTCAAGGCGGCGCGCGACCTGCACGCGCGCATCGCCCAGCCCAACCTCTTCGTCAAGGTGCCGGCCACCAAGGAGTGCGTCCCGGCCATCGAGACCCTGATCGGCGAGGGCCACAGCATCAACGTCACGTTGATCTTCGGGCTCGACCGCTACGACGAGGTGATGGAGGCCTACCTCAAGGGCCTCGAGGCCCTGGTGGCCGCAGGCCGCGAGGCCGAGCTGTCCAAGGTGGCCAGCGTGGGCTCCTTCTTCGTCAGCCGGGTCGACACCGAGGTGGACCGCCGCCTCGAGACCCTGGCCGGCGGGGAGCAGGGTGACGCCGCCGTCCTCGGCCCTGCGCGGCACCGCCGCGGTGGCCCAGGCCCAAACGGCCTATCAACACTTCCACCGCACCTTCGCCGGCGACCGTTGGGAGGCGCTGCGGGCCAAGGGCGCCCGCGTGCAGCGGCCGCTGTGGGCGTCGACCTCGACCAAGAACCCGGCCTACTCCGACCTGCTCTACGTCGACAGCCTGATCGGTCCGGCCACCGTCAACACCATGCCGGAGCCGACGCTGCGCGCCTTCGAGGAGCACGGAACGCTGCAGCGGACGGTGGACCACGATCCGGACGCGGCTGCCGCCGCGCTGGACCGCCTGGGCGAGGCGGGCGTCGACATGCTCGACGTCGAGCAGACGCTCGAGGACGAGGGCGTCCACTCGTTCGCCAAGTCGTTCGACGAGCTGCTGCAGTCGCTGACCGACAAAGCCGCTACCTTCTGAGACGTCGGAACAACCGGCGGCACGACCGAGAGGAGCGCGCATGAAGATCGGCATGATCGGACTGGGCAAGATGGGCGCCAACATGACCGAGCGCCTGCTCAAGGGCGGGCACGAGGTGGTGGCCTTCGACCTGAGCGCCGACGCGGTGAAGGCGGCGGCGAGCCAAGGGCGCCGAGCCGTCGGCGAGCCTGGCCGACATGGTGGGCAAGCTGGGGTCCCCCAAGGCGGTCTGGGTGATGCTGCCCGCCGGCCACATCACTGACTCGACCGTCGAGGAACTGGCCGGCATGTTCTCGAAGGGCGACGTCATCATCGACGGCGGCAACTCCAACTACAAGGAGTGGAAGGCGCTGGCCGACAGGCTCGAGAGCACCGGCGTCGGCTTCGTCGACGCCGGGACGTCGGGCGGCGTGTGGGGCCTGACCGAGGGCTACTGCCTCATGGTCGGCGGCACCAAGGCGGCGGTGGCGATCGTCGAGCCGGCGCTGCTGACCCTGGCGCCCGAGGGCGGCTACGCGCACGTGGGTCCTGTCGGCGCCGGGCACTTCGTCAAGATGGTGCACAACGGGGTCGAGTACGGGCTCATGCAGGCCTACGCCGAGGGCTTCGAGATCATGGGCAAGGCCGACGAGTTCGACCTCGACCTGCACGAGATCGCCTCCATCTGGCGCTACGGCTCGGTGGTGCGCAGCTGGCTGCTGGACCTGGCCGAGCGGGCACTGCGACCCGGCGCTGGTTTCGACGATATCAAGGGCGTCGTCGTCGACTCGGGCGAGGGCCGCTGGACGGCGCAGGAAGCCATCGACCGCGGCGTGCCCGCACCGGTGATCGCCACCTCGCTCTTCACCCGCTTCGCCTCCCAGGAGCCGGACTCGCTCCAGCTGAAGATGCTGTCCGCGCTGCGCAACCAGTTCGGCGGCCATGCCGTCACTCTGGAGTCGGGCCAGCAGGGCCTGGAGACCGAGACCCCGACGCCCTAGCGGCATGCTCACGCCCGTCGACGACGTCCCCCGCGCCTTCAGCGACGCGGTAGCGCGAGGCCTTCGCGGCGCGCCCCGGGCCGCGCTTCGCGCTGGTGCTCTCGGGCGGCCCGACGGCGCAGGAGTGCTACGAGGTCCTGGCCACCGCCCGACGACATCGACTGGAGCGTGGTGGACATTTTCGTCGGCGACGAGCGCGTGGTGCCGCCCGACGACGTCGACGCCAACCAGCGGCTGATCACGGGAGTCCCTCATCGACCCGGTCGGCGGAGTCGGGTCCTTCTCGCCCATGCCGACGGTCGGCCCGGTCGACGAGTGCGTCGAGGCCTATCAGCGGACCATGACGGACCTCGTGACCGGGCCGGGCATCGACCTGATCCACTTGGGCATGGGACCCGACGGCCACACCGCGTCGCTCTTCCCCGGCGCCCCGACCCTGCGAGGCCGAGCCGGGCGTGCTGGTGCTGGCGACCGAGGACCCCAACGGCGTCAACCCGCACCCGCGCCTGACCCTGACGCTGCCGGCCATCAATTCGGCCCGCCTCGCCGTCTTCACGGTGTCCGGAGCGTCGAAGGCCGCCGCGGTGGCCGCGCTGGTGCGCGGCGACGACCTGCCGGCCGCCCGGGTCCACGCCGGGCGGACGCTGTGGCTGGTCGACGGCGCCGCGTGCGCCGACGCCCCCTAGATTGGCTTTGATGCTCTCCGACGCCGATCTGCTCCGAACGCCCCTCGACGACCTGACGGCGTTGGCCCGTGTCGTGCGCGACGGCGCCCACGGGCGCCGGGTCACCTACTCGCCCAAGGTCTTCATTCCGCTGACCATGCTGTGCCGCGACCGCTGTGGCTACTGCACCTTCGCCAAGGCACCGGCCCGGGTCACCGCGCCCTACCTCCTCCCCGAGGAGGTGCTGGCCATCGCCGAGGCCGGGCAAGGCGGCCGGCTGCCACGAGGCCCTCTTCACCCTGGGCGAGCGGCCCGAGCTGCGCTACCCGGTGGCGGCGGAGTGGCTGGCCGCGCAGGGCTACGCCTCGACGGTGGACTACCTCGCCGCCATGTGCCGCCTCGTCGTGGAGGAGACCGGCCTGCTCCCCCACGCCAACGCCGGCGCGCTCGACGCCGCCGAGCTGGCCACGCTCCGCCCGGTGGCGGCCAGCCAGGGCATGATGCTCGAGTCGCTGGCGCGAGGACCTGGACGCGCACCGGGGCTCGCCCGACAAGGCGCCGGCCCGCCGGCTGGCCACCCTGGAGTTCGCCGGCGAGCTCGCCATCCCCTTCACCACCGGGCATTCTGGTCGGCATCGGCGACGACCGGCCCGGCCAGCTGGCGGCGCTGCGCGCCATCGCCGCCGCGCACGCCCGCCACGGGCACGTGCAAGAGGTCATCGTGCAGAACTTCCTGCCCAAGCCGGGCACGGCCATGTTCCGGGCCGAACCCTGCCCGCCCGAGGACCTGCAGTGGGCCATTGCGGCGGCCCGCCTGGTGCTGCCGCCCGACATCCACGTGCAGGCGCCACCCAACCTCTCCGACGACCTCGGGCCCGCTGCTGGCGGCCGGGATCGACGACTGGGGCGGCGTGTCGCCGGTCACCGCCGACCACGTGAACCCGGAGCGGGCGTGGCCCGCGCTCGACATCCTGCGCGAGGCCACCGAGGCGGCCGGCCACACCCTGGCGCCCCGCCTGACCATCTACCCCACCTTCGCCCTCGACCCGGCGCGCTGGCTCGACCCGGCGCTGCGCTTCCGCGTGCTCGACGCCTCCGACGCCGAGGGCCTGGCCCGCGACGCGTCGTGGTGCTCGGGGGGCGGGGAGCCGCCGCCCCCGCTGCTCGGACCAGACCGCGCCACCGGCACGCGGTGCCGTCGGAGGCGGTGCCGTGGCCGAGGTGCTCGCCGGCGTGGCCCTGGGCCACGAGGTGGGCGAGGCCGAGATCGTGACGCTCTTCAGCGCCCGCGGCCCCGAGGTCCGCGCTGGTGGCCGAGGTGGCCGACGACCTGCGCCGGCACATCGCCGGCGACGACGTCACCTTCGTGCGCAACCGCAACATCAACTACACGAACGTCTGCACGTTCAAGTGCCGCTTCTGCGCCTTCTCCAAGGGACCGCTCTCGCTCAACCTGCGCGGCGCGCCCTACCTGCTGGAGCTCGACGAGATCACCCGCCGCGTGGCCGAGGCCGTCGACGAGGGCGCCACCGAGGTCTGCCTGCAGGGCGGCATCCACCCCAACTTCGACGGCGACTACTACCTGCACGTGCTCGAGGCGGTGCGGGCCGCGCTCGACCGACATCCACATCCACGGCTTCACCGCGCTGGAGGTGACCGAGGGGGCCCGCCGCTCCGAGGTGCCCCTGGCCGAGTACCTGACCCGGCTGAAGGAGGCCGGGCTCAAGACGCTGCCGGGCACGGCGGCCGAGATCCTCGACGACGAGGTGCGCGCCCTCATCTGCCCCGACAAGATCAACACCGAGGAGTGGCTCGAGGCGCACCGCACGGCGCACAGCGTCGGGCCTGCGCTCCAACATCACCATCATGTTCGGCTCGGTCGAGCAGCCGGTGAGCTGGGCCCGCCACATGGTGCGCACCCGGGCGCTCCAGCGCGAGACCGGCGGCTTCACCGAGTTCGTGCCGCTGCCCTTCGTGCACATGGCCACCCCGATCTACCTCCAGCGCAAGGCGCGGCGGGGACCGACCTTCCGCGAGACCGTGCTGATGCACTCGGTGGCGCGCATCGCCTACGCGGGCGACATCGACAACATTCAGGTCAGCTGGGTCAAGATGGGCGCCGAGGGGCGCGCCAGCTGCTGCGGGCCGGGGCCAACGACCTGGGCGGGCACGCTGATGGACGAGAACATCTCGCGGGCGGCGGGCGCGCAGCACGGGCAGCGCATGGGCGTCGAGGAGCTCGAGGCCATCGTGGCGCCGCTCGGGCGTCCCCTGGTGCAGCGCTCGACCCTGTACGCGCTGGCCGGCGCTCGGCGGCGTGTGACCGACGAGACCGAGGCGGCGGCGCGCCGAGCGCGCCTTCGACGGTCCTGTCCGAGGGCCACGAGCTCTCCACGGCGCAGGCCCGCGAGCTGCAGGACATGATCGGCTCGCTCGAGCGACCTGGCCCGCGAGGGCACGTCGGTGGGCGACCTCAAGATCGCCAACGCGGCGCTGGCCGAGATGGCCGAGGCCTTCCGGGTCTTCCGCCCCTACCGCCACATCCGCAAGATCACCATGTTCGGCTCGGCCCGCACGAAGCCCGACGACCCGATCTACATCCTGGCCCGCGACCTGGCCGCCAAGCTGGCCGCGGCCGACTGGATGGTGGTGACCGGCGCCGGCCCGGCATCATGGCCGCCGGGCTGGAGGGGGCGGGGCGGGAGCACGCCTTCGGGGTCAACATCCGCCTGCCCTTCGAGGGCGACGCCAACCCCTTCATCGCGCAGGACCCCAAGCTGGTCGAGATGCGGTACTTCTTCACCCGCAAGCTCATGCTGATCAAGGAGTCCCACGCCTACGCCGTCCTGCCCGGCGGCTTCGGCACCCAGGACGAGTCCTTCGAGCTGCTGACGCTGCTGCAGACGGGCAAGGCCGAGCCGGCGCCGGTCGTCATGGTCGAGACGCCCGGGGGCACCTACTGGCACTCGTGGCTGCGCTTCGTGCAGGACGCGGCCATCGACGCCGGCTGGGTGTCGCCCGAGGACCAGGCCCTGTTCAAGGTGACCAACACGCTCGAGGAGGCGTGCCGACGAGATCCTGGGCTTCTACCGCAACTACCACTCCATCCGCTTCGTGGGCGACCTGCTGGTGCTCCGCCTGCAGGTGCAGCCGAGCAAGGCCGAGCTGGCCGACCTGAACCGGCGCTTCGCCGACATCGTGGTGCGGGGCAACATCCGCACGGCCGGGCCCTTCCCGCCCGAGCGCAACGACCACCCCGAGCTGCCCCGGCTGGCCTTCCGCTTCGACCGCTTCCACTTCGCCCGCCTGCGCCAGCTCATCGACGCCGTCAACGAGTGCACGGGGTGAACGCGGGCCCTCCGGGCTCGCACGCGGCCTGGCCGCGCTGCTGCCCCTCGCTCGCGCTGGCCGGCCTCGGCGCTCTCGGTCCCGGCCGCTCCGGCGGCCGCCGCTCACTCCCCCGGTCAACTCGGCGGTGCCGTTCGGCACGACCGGCGATCGGCGCCAATGCGGTGGCCAACGCCAATGCGCCGGTCGTGGCCATCGCGGCCACGCACGACGGCGGCGGCTACTGGCTGGCCGGCCGCGACGGCGGCGTCTTCAACTACGGCGACGCCGGCTTCTTCGGCTCGGCCGGGTCGCTCCACCTCAACGCGCCCATCGTCGGCATGGCGGCCACCCCGACGGCGGCGGCTACTGGCTGGTGGCGGCCGACGGCGGCATCTTCAGCTACGGCGACGCCGGCTTCTTCGGCTCGGCCGGGCTCGCTCGCACCTGAACGCGCCCATCGTCGGCATGGCGGCCACCCATGACGGCGGCGGCTACTGGCTGGTGGCGGCCGACGGCGGCATCTTCAGCTACGGCGACGCCGCCTTCGTCGGCTCGGCCGGCTCGCTCCACCTCAACGCGCCGATGGTCGGCATGGCGACCACCCTCGACGGCGGCGGCTACTGGCTGGTGGCCCGCGACGGCGGCGTCTTCACCTACGGCGACGCGACCTTCGACGGCTCGGCCGGGTCCCTCGCCCTCGACGCGCCGGTGACCGGCATGGCGGCCACGCGGGACGGCGGCGGCTACTGGCTGGTGGCCCGGGACGGCGGCGTCTTCACCTACGGGGACGCCGGCTACTTCGGCTCGCTCGGGCGGGACGACCCTGCCCGGCCCCGTGGTGGGCGTGGCCGCCGCGCCCCGCAGGGAGCGGGCTACTGTCCTGGCCGTGGGCTCCGAGCCCCTGGCCGGCGAGGTGGTCGGGATCGACCCCGGCCACAACGGCCTCAACTACAGCGCGCCGGGCGTCATCAACGCGCCGGTGTTCAACGGCACCGGGACCGAGCCCTGCGACACGACGGGCACGGCGACCGACAGCGGCTACACCGAGGCGCAGTTCAACTTCAACGTCGCCACCTACCTGGAGGCCGACCTGCAGGCGGAGGGGGCCACCGTCGTGCTGACCCGGCCCAACAACGACGGCGTCGGGCCCTGCGTCACGACGCGGGCCGCCATCATCAACGACGCGCACGCCGACGTCGCGGTCGACATCCATGCCGACGGCGGCCCGGCGGACGGGCGCGGCTTCGCCGTGCTGGAGCCGACGGCGGACGGGCCGAACAACGGCGTCATCGCGTCGTCGGCCGCCTTCGCCGCCACGCTGCGCAACGCCTTCGTGGCGGGCACGACGATGCCCGTCAGCAACTACGACGGCGTCGACGGCCTGCAGCCCCGCGGCGACCTGGCCGGGCTCAACCTGACGACGGTGCCCAAGGTGCTGATCGAGTGCGGCAACATGCGCAACGCCACCGACGCCGCCCTGCTCGTCACCCCGTCGTTCCAGCAGGCGGCGGCGGCCGCCATGGCCCAGGCCATCACGACCTTCCTGACCTGACGTCAGGCCGGGCCCCCGAGGGGCGCCCGCACCAGCGTCGTGTAGACGTGGCCTCCGGGCGAGGGCTCCGAGGCCACCAGGTCGACGTGCGTCCACGGCGAAGCGTCGAACGCGAACGGGATCGCCTTCGAGCTCGGCCTGGGCCTGCGGGCCGAGCCGTCCCTTGACCCGGGCCAGGGTGAGGTGGCCGTTGAAGGGCGGCCTCGCGCCGTCGTCGCCCGCCACGATCGGCGGTCGTGGCCCGGTGCACGAGCGCGGCCAGCTCGTCGAGCCCGTGGGCCGGCAGCTGCAGGACCCGCACCCGCGAGAACCAGGCCGTGGCCGGGCCGAGTCGGCAGTCGACGCGGCCCGGCTCGGGCCGGCGGCGGCCTGCAGCGCCCCGCCCAGGGGCTCGAGCTGCTCATCGGTCGACGTCACCGAGGAAGCGCAGCGTCACGTGCCAGCGGGTCGGGCCCGACCAGCCGCAGGTTCTTGCGGTGGCCCGAGCTCGAGCGCGGCCAGGCGCTGACGGGTCGCGTTCGTCGGGCCAGGCGGCCACGAACGTGCGCACGCCGGCGGCCGCGGAGTCAGGCGCCGTCGTCGAGCGGCTCGCGGCCGGCGCCGGATCCGCTCGCGCAGCGCGGCGACGGAGCGCTCGAGCGCCCGGCGGGCCTTGAGGAGCCGCCGCTCCAGGGCGAGGGCCTCCCCGGTCTCGGCCGAGTCGGGGTCACCGGCGGAGGCGAGCCGCAGCGCGTCGAGCGCCATGTCGCTCAGCTCCTCGAGGAGGCCGTCGAGCCGCTCGGCCAGCTCGGCCACGGCCTCGTTGGCGGGGCTCACTTGGGCAGTGGCGTGTGCTGCACCGTGTAGGCGCCGTCGGCGTAGGCGGCCCGCATGACCTTCTTGTCGAACTTGCCGACGCTCGTCTTGGGGATCTCGTCGATGAAGGTCCACTGGTCGGGCAGCCACCAGCGCGGCACCCGGCCCACCAGGAAGTCGAGCAGGTCGGCCGGCGCCGGCGTGCGGCCCGGCTTCGGCACGACGGCGACCAGCGGGCGCTCGGACCACTTGGGGTCGGGGATGGCGATGACCGCCGCCTCGAAGACGTCGGGATGCGCCATGACGGCGTTCTCGAGCTCGACCGAGGAGATCCACTCGCCGCCCGACTTGATGACGTCCTTGGTGCGGTCCGAGATCGTCATGTAGCCCTGGGTGTCGAGCGTGCCGACGTCGCCGGTGCGGAGCCAGCCGTCGTGGAACTTCGCCGGGTCCTCGTCCTTGTAGTACGAGCCGGTGACCCACGGGCCGCGGATCTCGAACTCCCCCACCGACGTGCCGTCGTTGGGCAGCACGGTCGCCGTCCTCGGCCACGACGCGCACCTCGACCCCGGCCGACCACGCGCCCGGCCTTGATTTTGTAGTACATGTCGTCGTGGCCGTCGAGGCGGCGCGCCGGGGGCAGCCCGAAGGCGGCGAGCGGGCTCGTCTCGGTCATGCCCCAGCCCTGGATGATGGTGACGCCGAAGCGGTCCTCGAAGGCCTCGATGAGGGTCTGCGGCACGGCGGCGCCGCCGGCCGTGATGGCGCGCACGGTCGAGAAGTCGATCGGCGTGTCGAGGGCCAGCAGGCCGTTCCAGATGGTCGGCACGCCGCAGGCCAGCGTCGGGTGGTGCTCGTTGATGACGGCGGCCAGGCTCGCTCCCATGAGGTACATCTGCGGCATGATCATGTCGGTGCCGGCCAGCCAGGCGCCGTAGGGGGTGCCCCAGGCCATGGCGTGGAACATGGGCACGATGATGAGGATGCGGTCCGTCTCGGTCATGCCGACCGAGGAGGCGGCCTGCTCGGCCATGGTGTGCAACCAGATGGAGCGGTGCGAGTACACGACGCCCTTGGGGTTGCCGGTCGTCCCGCTCGTGTAACACATGGCCGCGGCGGAGCGCTCGTCGAGATCGGGCCAGTCGAAGCCGGGCTGCTCGGCGGCGAGCAGCCGCTCGTAGGAGAGGGTCTCGCCGAGGGACGAGGTGTCGCCCTCCCCCACCACGATGATGGTCTCGACGGTCTTCAGGTCGTCCTTGATGGCCGCCAGCAACGGGATGAGCGAGGCGTCGACGATGATGCAGCGGTCCTCGGCGTGGTTGACGACGTAGGCCAGCTGGTCGGCCGGGAGCCGGATGTTGAGCGTGTGCAGCACGGCGCCCATGGCGGGGATGGCGAGATACGCCTCGAGGTGGCCCTGGTTGTTCCAGCAGAAGGTGCCGACCCGGTCGCCGGCCTCGATGCCGAGCCGGGTCAGGGCGGCGGCCAGCTTCTCGGCCCGGGTCGTCACCTCGGTGAAGGTGGCCTTGCGGCTCCCGCCCTCCTCGACGGTGATGACGGAGCTGTCGCCGTGGACCCGCTGCCCGTGGCGCAGGATGTCTCTGATCAGGAGCGGGGCGTCCTGCATGGTGCTTTGCATGCTCCAAGTATGACGAGCGCGCCTTTGCCGCGCCCAGGGGCGGCCGGGAAACGACCGTTCAAATTCTTGGACCCTCCGCTCCCCTTCCCCGTGGTCCGGCGGGCCGGGACCCGGCTCGGGCCCCCGGGCCGGCTCAGCGGGAAGCCAGGAGCCTTGGCTCACGCCTGCGCCGAGCGGATTCCCCAAATGCGACCATCGCGGACTCCCGGCTGCATCGGCTGTCGCCGGATCGCCCCGGGTGGGACCAACGACCGCGGTACGTTTCCCTGCATACGAGTCGAGCGTGTCGCTACGGGCGTCGGAGGCAACGAGTGAAGGTCACAGGGTTTCATCACGTGTCGGTGAACTGCCAGGAGGCAACGCTGGCCGACATGGTCTCGTTCTATGGCGACCTCTTTGGGCTGGAGTCCAAGAAGCGGCCCGAGATCCCGGGTATCCCGGGCCATTGGTTCGATGTCTCCGATCAAGAGCTCCATGTCGTCGGCGCGCCACCGCAGGGGACAGACATCGACACGACGGGGAATCACTACTGCGTCGCCGTCGCGGACCTGGACAGTGCCATCGCCGAGCTCGAGGACCGGAATATCCCTTACGAGCGGGCGGTCCAGGGAGCGGGCACGGTGCAGATTTGGATCAACGATCCTGCCGGGAACACGATCGAACTCCAGCAGGACAGAGAAGCGGGCGCTGCGCCGACTCGATGAGATTCGAGTTGGCTGACCTTCGGGCGCCACATCTCTTCCGCAACTGAAGGGCCCCCCACCTCACATCTGCGCCGATCTGGGACGTGTCTTCCTCGCCGAGCGATCGAACGAGCGGGTTTTTTGGTGAAACAAGAACGTTGGGTGTCCGTTCAGGTGCCGTACGGGCGGGTCAGGATCTCCATGTTGTGACCGGACGGATCCTCGAAGTAGAAGCCTCGCCCATGGTCGTTGATCACGTGCTCCTGCGTGTGGCCGGGATCGGCCCAGTACTTCAATCCCCGATCGGTGATCCTGGCGAAAATGGCATCGAACTCCTCCTCGGTCACGAGGAAGGCGTAGTGGGTTGGCTCTATGGCGGCAGTGCGATCGGAGTAATCGAGGCTGACGCCGTTGGCAGTCTCCACGCACATGAACGGTCCAAATCGTGTCGGGGCCTCCAGACCGAGGATCTCAGCAAGAAACGTGGCAGACGCATCTTTGTCATGCGCTGGGATAATTGTGTGGTTGAGCTGAACCGCCATGCCGTCTCCTCCGTCGCTGACGTTCCAGTATCCGTCCATCGGAGACGGATCGCCACTGCGTCAGGGCTCGGTGCACCGGCAGCGCAACCTAGGCCGGCGTTCTGAGAGGTCCCACAACATGGGTGGCGGTCTGCTTCAGGGCAACCCAGCCAAGGGAACCTGGGCAGCCCATTCGATGCCATGATTCGATGGAAATTCCGCGGTGGGGAGGAGCCTTGATGCCCGCAAACGAAAAACAAGCCGAGGCCTGGAACGGTCACGAGTCCCTCTACTTTGTCGAGAACGCCGATCGTTACGACCTCCAACTCGAGCCCTTCACTCGGGCTCTCCTCGAACGCGCTTTGCCCCGGACTCGCGAGGTCGTGCTTGACGTTGGCTGCGGCTCCGGTGCGACGACACTGAGGGCCGCTGGCAAGGCGGAGCGTGCTGTCGGCATCGACCTGTCGCGGCCACTGGTGGAGTTGGCCATGCGCCGTGCGGAGAGTGCCGCGATCGGCAACGCCGACTTCATAATTGCCGATGCTCAGACCCATGACTTTGCCGCTGGAACTTTCGACCTCCTCATCAGCCAGTTCGGGCTGATGTTCTTTGACGACACCCTGCGAGCGTTCACAAACATCCGGCGTGCGCTTCGCCCGGACGGCCGCGTCGTGTTCGTCTCTTGGCAGGGGCTCACCGCCAATGAATGGCTCATGTTGATTGGCGATGCGGCCAGTCAGCACGTCGAATTGCCCGAGTTTGGCCGGCAGTCCCGCGGACCTGGCATGTTCTCCCTCTGCGATGCTGACGAGATCGCTACGTTGCTGCGCGCCGCCGGGTTCGAGCAGGTGGAGTGCGAATCGTGCACCCCATCCATCCTCATCGGGGGAGGAGGAAACCTTGAGGAGTCGCTCGACTTTCTCCTCGGCATGGGTATGGCACGGGGTCTCCTCGGTCTCGTCGATCCGGGCAGGCAGGCTGATGTCATCGGCACAGTCAGGGCCGACCTCAGTGACAGGTACGAAGAAGGGATCGGCACGCGACTCGGCGCTGCGGCGTGGCTGGTCACCGCCCGTGTGTGACGGTTGCTCTCCAGCCGAACCTGGCTGCTACAGACCACCGGGTAGGTGAGGCGGACTCGGCGACCGTCCCTGCGTGGCCATCGTGGCCTGGTTGACGAACCGGTGTTCAGGTGCTGGGCGTGACAGGGCTGACGTCGTAGCGCAGCTCTCCGGTCGACACGTCGATGTCGTAATACTCGACGCCCGTCTCCACCTGCGGGTCGTCGACCGCGAAGGCGACGGCGATCTTGTTCGCAGCGTTGCGGACGATATCGAGGGTCAGCTCGGTAGCGGTCGCAGGACCCAGAGCGTCTACGGCTTGCGCTCCGAGCCCGGGTGGCCACCGGATCGGCTGCCAGACGAAGGCGTCCACGACCTGGAGCGCCAGGGCTTGCGCTTCGGAGATTCCACTCGGATCCGCGTCGTCGAACAGATCAGCCCCAGCTGCCAGATCGATCGCACTCACGCTCCTGCGTGATTTGCAGAGCCGGCAGTTGTGGGCTCTCGCCCCACGGAGCCTGACCAGTTCGGAGGTCACCGGATCGAGAGTTTGCAGTTTGGCTACCTCGAGGAGAAACGTTTCGTGGGCCACCCAGGGATCGGTCTCGCCTGACGTCGGCATCGGACGCCATTCCTCGCCGAACATCTCACGCCAGGCCACATCGGCGCGAATCTTCATGTCCTCCGTCCATACGGCGAGGATGACGGCTGGGGCACCGGCACCGAGTTCGGCGAGCCCGGCGGCTCGAACCTCAGTGGTCAGGGATGCCACATCGATAACCATCTGTTCGGCGAAGGTCATCGCGTCGGATCTCGGAACGGCAGCAAGAGCCGGGTCGAGACTGGCCCGGGCGATGGTACGGGCCTGCTCCCTCAGGTCGGCCGGCGTGGTCGAGGCGACGGCGCCGAGCAATTCGTCCCATGCTGCAAATGCCACCGGGGCCTGATCTCGGGCGATCACATTTCGACCCTACTGGTCATGTGACGCAACATGAAAAACACCATGGCTTGGCCATAGCACCGGAACCTGACACCAACCCGATGTTCTTGGAAAGCTTTCGGCGATCGTCCGAGTCGCGTGCTTACCAAGCGACGAGCCGGACGCCGTCTTGGTCGAACGTGATTGTCATGCCTTCGTTCGCCAAGCACACTCGTTCTTCGGCTGAGGGCCAGATGTTATGAGCCTCTATGAGGAGGTCCTCGAGCTCGTCGTCATTGTGGTAGGGATCGTGGTGAAACAACACGAGGTTCCGAACGCCCGCCCTATCGGCGAATTCCATGGCGTGGGCGAGCCCGGAATGTCCCCAGCCAACATGCGCCGCATATTCGTGGTCGCGATATTGGGCATCGTGCAACAAGACATCGGCGTCGCGTGCGATGTCATATCCGCTCATCCACTCGGCCGCAATCGAACTCAGCTGGGTGCCCAGCGACGGCTCGTGATCGGGGAGGTACACCAACACCCGTCCATCCTCCTCAATCCGATAACCGACGGTCGGGCCCTGATGCTTCACCTTGCCGGATCGCATCGTTGCTGAGCCGATGGTGACGGCCTCATCGGGCGCGTCGTGGAAGATGAGACGGGCCGGTACGTCGTCCAAGTGGACCGGGAAGAGCGGAGGAGAAAGATACATCGCAATGCGATCGGAGAGTGGTGCAACCGGGGACGACGGACCCCATATATGAATATCAAGGTTGGAATCGAAGAGCGGTCGGAAGAACCCGAGACCCTGCAAGTGGTCGAGATGGAGATGGCTGAGCAGGATATGCAGCTCCGGGCACTCGGCTCCCTGCAGGGAAACGCCGAGTGGCCGTATTCCTGTGCCCGCATCGAGCACGAGGAGGTGGCCGCTTGAAAGTCGCACTTCAACGCAGGACGTATTTCCGCCGTACTTGACTGTTTCCGGACCGGGCGCTGCGACCGAGCCGCGGCATCCCCAGACGCGAGCTTGCATCAAACGTCACTTGTGTCGTCGGCAACCTGCCAGAACACCGACACAACCCCGTGCATTTCAGCTTCCGTTCCGAGCAACGGATAGGCAGTCGCGTGCACGAGCCTCTGCACGCCATCGAAACCGGTCGCGGCGACGGTCTTGTGAGCGGGGCGACGTTCGAAGAAGGCGATCCCAGCAGGCGTGTCCCGCCGACGAAGAGGCTCGCCGTCAGGAGTCTTGAGGTTGAGGATCGCGCCGAACTCCTCCGCGGGCATCTCACCTACGTCGCCGTAGGCCTTGCCAATCAGCAGCGCCGCCGCGTCGTTGTAGTACACCAGGACACCGCGAGCGTCCAGAAGGAACATCGGCGTCGCGAGATTCGAGGCCAGCTCGCGAGCGAGGATCAACGGTAGCGGTTTCGAAATGCTGGCCTGTGCGTCGCGGTCCACAAATGAGATCGTTGTCGCCCGTAGGCCCAGACGCAACTACCTGAGCGGAGGCCACGGTGGTGCTGAGGGGCTACGGGGTGGCACACGAGCGGCCCTGTTGAGCAAGACTGAGACAGTGGCAGGGCTCGACGTGGACGCGGGCTCGTTGCCGGATGCGCCGATCACCGTGGGCCCACGGCAGTGGGTCCTTGCGGCGACAGTCTTCGGCCTGATGCTGGTCGAGGGGTATCGCGAAGGGGGCTTTTGGCCGGCTGACGCGCTCTTGGTTGCCTTGGCCTCGGTCGTCGTGCTTGGCGTCGCCATGGTGCTCGTGCCACCGGATCGGCGTTCGATGCTCCTCGTGGGCAGCGTCTTGACCCTGGCTCTGTGGTGGTTCGTCCGCGCCATCAGCGTCGAGACCCCGAGGAGCTTCCTTCCTCTGGGTGCGAGCCTTCTCGGGTTCGGAGCAGCCTTCGTCGCGGTGCGGCCCCTGAGGGGCCGGGCCCGCGAGCTGGGCGGGCTTGGCATGGCCTGCCTCGGTGCTGTCGGCGCGCTGATTGGTTTCGCTGGCCTCGTCTGGCGCTGGTACCCGATGGCAATACCGACCCAGGGGCTGTGGCGCCTCTCGACCACGCTGACGTATTCCGACGCCGCCGGGCTCGTCCTGGGCATGTGCCTCCTCGTGGCCATGGGGGTAAAGACGTGCCCGCTGCTGGCGAGGGTCACGGTCTGCCTGTGCGCCGGCGGGTTCTTGGCCTCCCAGAGCCGGGGCGCCTACGTGGCCGTTGCCTTTGCCTGCCTGCTCGTACCCTGGCGTCGCTACGTCAGCTTGGCCATCCCCCTGGCCGCCGGGATCGTCCTCGGTGTCACCGCCATCATCTCCTCGCCCGAGAAGACCCCGGTGCCTTGGCTGGCGGTGGTGGTGGTGATCACGTGCGCCGTTTCGGCCATCACCCGGTGGGACATCAGCGCGTACCGGGTCCCCCCCAGCGCTCGCGTGGCTCTCGTGGTGGTCGGGCTTGCGCTGGTCGTGGCCGCGGTCGCGGGGTTGCATCATGAGATCGGCCTGCGTGCTCTGGCCCCCAGCGACCAGGACCGGGCATCCGAATGGTCAGCCGCATGGCACCAGTGGCGCTCGGCGCTGCTGCTCGGGGTCGGGCCGGACCGGCTGCTTCTCTTCCACGCGTCTGACGGCTCGTTCGCACACTTCGCGCACAATGAGTACCTCCAAATTGCCGCGGACGCGGGAATCATCGGATTGGCGCTCCTAGCTACAACTGGGATTGCAGCTGCGCGGACGGTGTGCCGCAGCGACGCGCTTGCTTCTTGCGCGACGTCCGCGTTAGTTTGCCTTGCAATCGGGGGTGCATTCGATTTCGACTGGCATCTCCCCCTCCTCGGACTGGCCGGTGGGTGGTGTGCGGGGCTCGCGGCCCGGGGAGGCGGAACGGCGTGAAAAACCTGCTCAAGGTCTTCGGCGTCATCGGAGGTTCGGCCCTTCTCTTCGGGATTCTCTACCCGATGGCCTTCCGGAGCACCGCGCTCGACAATGTGCTCGGCGTGGATTCCACCGTGGGTAGCTGCAGCACCGTCGGTGGCCAGAGCACCGTCGGCGGTCAGAGCACGGTGGGAGATGAATCGGCTGTCTGTTCCCCGGACACCGTCACCTTCAACTCCGACGGCGGCGCTGCGGTCTCCTCGGTGAGCGGTCCCGACGGCACCTCGTTCAGCCTTCCTTCTGACACCTACCTTGGCCACGCCTTCAAGGGCTGGTTCACCGCGGCAACCGGTGGCACCGAGGTTGGTGGCGCCGGCTCGTCCTACACCATCCCCTCGGGAGGCATCACCCTCTACGCCCAGTGGACGGCGAATGCCACCGACACCGTCACCTTCAACTCCGAGGGCGGCAGCGCGGTGGCCTCAGACATGGGGCTCGAGGGGACCACCATCACCTTGCCGACGGCACCCACCTACGCCGGCCACACCTTCGACGGCTGGTTCGTTGCCGCGAGCGGCGGTGCCGCGCTCACCTCGCCGTACACCTTGACCGTCTCGACGACCCTCTACGCCCAGTGGACGGCGAATGCCACCGACACCGTCACCTTCAACTCCGAGGGCGGCAGCGCGGTGGCCTCAGACATGGGGCTCGAGGGGACCACCATCACCTTGCCGACGGCACCCACCTACGCCGGCCACACCTTCGACGGCTGGTTCGTTGCCGCGAGCGGCGGTGCCGCGCTCACCTCGCCGTACACCTTGACCGTCTCGACGACCCTCTACGCCCAGTGGACGGCGAATGCCACCGACACCGTCACCTTCAACTCCGAGGGCGGCAGCGCGGTGGCCTCAGACATGGGGCTCGAGGGGACCACCATCACCTTGCCGACGGCACCCACCTACGCCGGCCACACCTTCGACGGCTGGTTCGTTGCCGCGAGCGGCGGTGCCGCGCTCACCTCGCCGTACACCTTGATCGTCTCGACGACCCTCTACGCCCACTGGACGGCGAATGCCCCGCCGCCCCCTCCTCCTCCCGTCACTTCCCCTTCTACCGTCGGTCATGGTTATTGGCTGGACGGATCCGATGGCGGGATCTTCAGCTTCGGCGCAGCGCAGTTCTACGGCTCGACCGGGAGCCTGATTCTCCAACGGCCAGTCGTCGGCATCGTGCCGACCAAAGACCATGGGGGTTACTGGCTCGACGCCTCCGACGGTGGCGTCTTCTCTTACGGCGACACCCAGTTCTACGGCTCGATCCCGGGTCTTGGTCTGCACCCCGCGGGTTCGCATCTGCCGAACAGCCTGAATGCCTCGATCGTCGCCATGGTGCCCTCAATCGACGACAACGGGTACTTCATGGTGGCCTCCGACGGTGGGGTGTTCGCCTTCGGTGACGCCCACTTCGCCGGGTCGTGCCCGGGCATAGGGGGCTGTGCGGGCGCCGCGGTGGCCGTCATGCCCGACGCCAGCGGCAACGGCTACTGGCTGGTGACCCAAACCGGCAATGTGTATACCTTCGGGGATGCCACAGCGTACGGCGCTCCGGGCAACACCGGCTCTCCAGTGACTTCGGCAGTGAGCACTCCAAACGGTGGCGGTTACTGGATCCTCACGGCAAACGGCACTGTGTACAACTACGGCGACGCCGCTAACGACGGCGATGCTGCAGGCGCCTTTGGAGGCATCGATCCAGCCACGGCCGTCTTCACCACGTCAGACGGCGGTGGTTATTGGATCGCCTCGGCGAATGGGACCGTCGACCCGTACGGCGATGCACCCAACGACGGCGGCATGTCGGGGACCCATCTCAACGGGTCCATCATCGCTGCGACGGGATTCTGATTTGCCTCCAGGGGCACCCTCGTACCTTGCCGACGGGTAGGCGAGCGAGGCGAGCAAGGCGAGCGAGTTACCCCCCACCAAGTGCTGCTCAGGTTCGGAGACGACGTAGCAACGTTCTGACAGGGTTGGAACCCGACCGTTCCCCGACGTGGCATTTAGGGTCCGGTCTCGGCGTCAGGGGACCCGGTGAAGGGCTTCGTCGCTGTCGGGCTCTCGGTCGGGCTGGCTGTGGCCGTGATTGGGACCGCCATTCTGGCTTCGGCGGCCTCGCTGCTCGGTGTAGGTGGCGGGGTTCCGGCGGCATCTTCGGCAGCGACAGCGCAGATCCCGCCAGCCATGCTGACGCTCTACCAGCAGGCGGCGGAAACTTGTCCCGGACTGCCCTGGACGATCCTGGCCGCCATCGGCACCGTGGAGTCCGACAACGGGCAATCTGACCTCCCGGGCGTCCACAGTGGCGCCAACGCCGCCGGAGCGGAAGGACCGATGCAGTTCAAGCCGGCCACCTTCGCGGCCTATGACGAGCCGGTCCCACCCGGAGGGGCGGACCCGCCGAGCCCGTACGACGCGACGGACGCCGTCTACGCGGCGGCTCGCCTCTTGTGTGCCGACGGCGGTGCCGGTGGGGCCGACCTGTCCGGTGCGGTCTACGCGTACAACCATTCGACGGCGTACGTCGCGCAGGTGCTGGCGCTGGCTCAGTCCTACGCGGCGACCACCGCCACCGCCACTGCCACTGCCACCCCGGTCAGCGCGGACAGTGCCGGCCCGATCGCGGTGTCGTGGGCGCTTGCGCAGATCGGCACGCCCTATGTGTGGGGTGGGGAGACGCCGGGCGTCGGCTTCGACTGTTCAGGCCTGGTGCAGGCCGCCTACGCCGTGGCGGGTGTGGCACTCCCTCGGGTAGCCCAGGACCAGTACGACACGACGCCGAAACTGGCGCCGGATGCGCCACTGGCGCCCGGTGACCTCGTCTTCTTCGGGGGCGGTCCGGGCTCCATCGATCACGTCGGGCTCTTCGTGGGTGTCACCGGCGGCCAGGACGTCATGGTCGACGCTCCCCATACGGGTGCCGTTGTGCGGGCCGAGGCCTTCCCGACGACGGTGGGGGCGTCTTTCGGGAGCCTGCTCTTCGTGGGGGCGACGCGGCCGCTCTGAAGTCTGTGTGTCACCGCCGGAATCATGCACCGTAAGGTCGGGCAGCAAAGCACGCTATCGACCCGCCCACCGACGAGGGAGAACGAGGCATGACGGTGACACTGATCACGGGGGCCAACAAGGGGCTCGGCTACGAGACCGCCCGTCGGCTCATCGCCGAAGGGCACACCGTCTACGTCGGGGCGCGCAGCGCCGAGCGGGGAGCAGCGGCCGCAGCCGAGCTCGGCAGTCAGTTCGTCCAGCTCGACGTCACGGATGACGCGTCCGTGCAGCGGGCCTTGGGTGCCATCGGCGAACGCGAAGGCCGGCTCGACGTGCTGGTGAACAATGCCGGGGTGAGCGCGGTGGATGTCAGTGGACCGGTCGCGCTCGAGGTCTTCGACACCAACGCCATCGGCCTGATCCGCGTCACCCAGGCGGCCCTCCCGCTGCTGCAGAAGTCCGGGAACCCGGTCGTGGTCAACGTCTCCAGCGCGCTCGGATCGTTCTGGGCCGTCACCAACCCGGAGCGCCGCCAGTTCCACTTTCCCTCCATCGTCTACGGAGCGAGCAAGGCCGCTGTCTCGATGCTCACCGTGCAGTACGCGAAGACGTATCCGGAGATCAAGTTCAACGCGGTCGAGCCCGGCTTCACCGCGACCGACCTCACCCCCTTCAGTGCGGCCGGTCAGCCGGTCGAAGTCGGTGCAGAGGTCATCGTACGCATGGCGACCATCGGCAAGCAGGGCCCCACCGGAACCTTTCGTGAGAACGAGGGGGAGCTCGCCTGGTAGACGGCCGGAGCACCCTTCATTCCTGCCGCTCCGCGTCCGCGCAACCGGGGCGGTGCCCCTCCATGGCTCCGCACTCCGCACAGATACGATCGGCAAAGCAGGCGGGATCACCGCCCTCCGGCTCGGCGTCGGCAGCCTCTTCGTCGCAGGCCCGGCATTGGAGGGTCGAGCCCAGCCGCTCCGCCCTCCCCGCGGCGGTGAGGATCCACGGGCGCTCCTGCCAGGGCGGCCGGTGCCGCACGTGCTGGCGGTGGCCGCATTCGAGCAGGGCCACCCAGTCCCCCACCTCGTCGGGGTCGAAGGCCACGATCGCACGCTGCACGACTACGCCGCCCCTGGGGCCGCCGGATCGTCGCCAGCGGGCTTGGCGGCGGGCAGGTCGGCCCGCCGCAAGGTGCGCACGCGCTCGGCCAGGCGCTCCCCGGGATCCACCTTATCCATCGTGAGGCGATGTTATCGTAAGACGATGGTTCTGCGCGATGCCGACTACGAGGACCTGCTGGCGTTGCGCACTGGCCTGCGCCGATTCCTCCGTTGGAGCGAGCAGCAGGCGGAAGGGGCCGGGCTGACGCCCGCCCAGCATCAGCTGCTCCTGGCCATCCGGGGGCATCCCGACCGCCGGGGGCCCACCGTGGGCGAGGTGGCCGACTACCTCCTGCTCCGCCATCACAGCGCCGTCGGACTGGTCGACCGTGCCGTCGCCGCCAAGCTGGTCAAGCGGGTGCGCGACCCCGACGATCACCGGATCGTCCGCCTCCAGCTCACCGCGGCCGGGAGCAAGCGCCTCGAGGCGCTGTCCGAAGCCCACCTCGAGGAGCTCGGGCGGCTCGGGCGCGTCCTCCCGACCGCATGGCGCGGGCTCATGCCGCGCCAGCCGCTGCACGGCATCGAGACGCGGGCCTGAGTTCCGGGCCGGCCCGCTCAGACGGCGCGGCCCCGCAGGCCCCGGTACTGCCGCACCAGGAACGCGGTCGAGGCGTCCTGGCCCGAGAGGTCGGGTGCGGCCGTGTCGGTCAGGATCGGCGCCAGCTCCTTCGCCATGACCTTGCCGAGCTCGACGCCCCACTGGTCGAACGAGTCGATGCCCCAGATGGAGCCCTCGACGAACACCGTGTGCTCGTAGAGCGCCACCAGCTGGCCCAGGACCGAGGGCGTGAGCTTCGGGGCCAGGATGGTCGAGCTCGGCCGGTTGCCGGGCATCACCTTGTGCGGCACCACAGCGGCCGGCGTCCCCTCCGCGGCGATCTCCTCGGCCGTCTTGCCGAAGGCGAGCGCCTTGGTCTGGGCCAGGCAGTTGGCCATCAGGAGGTCCTGCTGATCGCCCGTGTCGTGGGTGGACTCGGCGAAGGCGATGAAGTCGGCCGGGATCAGCTTCGTGCCCTGGTGGATCAGTTGGTAGAAGGCGTGCTGGCCGTTGGTGCCCGGCTCGCCCCAGAAGATCTCCCCCGTCTGCCCGTCCACGGGCGTGCCGTCGAGCTTGACCGACTTGCCGTTCGACTCCATGGTCAGCTGCTGCAGGTAGGCCGGGAAGCGGGCCATGCGGTGGCTGTAGGGCAGCACGGCGTGCGTCTGGGCGCCGAAGAAGTTGTTGTACCAGACGTTGAGCATGCCCTGAATGACCGGGAGGTTCTCGGCCGAGCGGCGCCGTCCGGAAGTGCTCGTCCATGGCGTGGAAGCCGGCGAGCATCTCGCCGAAGGCCTGCCGCCCGATGGCCACCATCAGCGAGAAGCCGATGGCCGAGTCGTAGGAGTAGCGACCGCCGACCCAGTCCCAGAACTCGAGCATGTTGTCGGTGTCGATGCCGAACGCGGCCACGCCCTTGGCGTTGGTGGACACCGCCACGAAGTGCTTGGCCACGGCGTCGTCGCCCGCCGCGTCGCCCAGCCCGGCCAGCAGCCAGTCACGGGCGGCGGCGGCGTTGGTCAGCGTCTCGAGGGTGGTGAACGTCTTGGAGCTGATGACGAAGAGTGTCGTCTCCGGGTCGAGGTCGTGCGTGGCGGCGTAGAGGTCGACCGGGTCGACGTTCGACACGAAGCGGCTGGTCAGCCCCGGCTGGGCGTAGTCGGCCAGGGCCAGGGTGGCCATGGCCGGGCCCAGGTCCGAGCCGCCGATGCCGATGTTGACGACCGCGGCGATCCGCTTGCCCGTGGCCCCGGTCCAGGACCCGTCGCGGATGCGGTCGGAGAGGTCCCCCATCTTGCCCAGCACCGCCTGCACGTCGCCGACGACGTCCTGCCCGTCGACGTGCAGGATCGACTGCCGGGTGGCATGCGCAGCGCCACGTGCAGCACGGCGCGGTCCTCGGTCGTGTTGATGTGCGTCGCCGGCGAACATGGCGTCGCGGTGCTGCTTCGACCTCGGCCGCCCGGCCAGGTCCATGAGGAGCCGCAAGGTCTCGTCGGTCACCCGTTGCTTCGAGTAGTCGAGCACGAGGTCGGCCGCTCCCGCCGTCATGCGCGCCGTCCGCTCGGGGTCGTCGGCGAAGAGGTCGCGCAGGTGCCGCGTCGAGATCTGCGTCGTAGTGCGCCGCCAGCGCCTTCCACTCCGGTGTCGCCGTGAGGTCCATGCCAGGCAATCTACGGCGCGTCGTGCGCGGCGCGTGCCCTCGGCGAGGAAGGCGATGATGGCCGGCAGCGCGGCGGCGTCCTGCAGGAAGAAGCCGTGGCCCCCGTCGAACAGCTCGAGCCGGGCGCCGGGGATCGCCCGGGCCAGGAACTCGCTGTTGGCCGGCGGAGCGATCCCGTCGAAGCGCCCGCCGCATACGAGGGTGGGGCACGTGATGGAGCCGAGGCGGTCGGCCGTGTCGTGCTCGGCCCGGGCCGCCAGCTGGTTGGTGAGGCCCGGGCGAGGTCTCGCCCTGCGTCGTCGAGATGCATGCGTTCGCTGAGCAGCCGCACCATGTCGGGGTTGGCCTGCTGCCAGGTCTCGTCCCAGCGGGTGTCGATCAGCTGCATCCGCACGGCTGACTCGTTCCTCGGGGCCGAGCTCGACCAGCTCGTGCAGCGGGTAGGAGGCGCCGCCCGCGCCACCGGCGGACGTGCAGGCCAGGACGAGCCGGCGCACCCGTCCGGGTGCCGGATGGCCATCTCCTGGGCCACCATGCCGCCGAAGGAGATGCCCGATGACGAGGCAGTCGTCCCAGCCGCACGGCGTCGAGCAGCGCGGCCGCATCGTCGGCGAAGTCGGCCATGGCGTAGGGCCAGGGCGGCACGCTGCTCTGGCCCAGGCCCCGCTGGTCGTAGGCCAGGACCTCGAAGTTCTCGGCCAGGGGGCCGTCGCTCACCCGGGGCTGCTGGCGCAGGTCGCCGCCGGTGCCCGACATGCACCAGGAGTCGCTCCCCCGTCCCCTCCAGCTCGTAGTACAGCGAGACACCGTTGGCATCGGTCCGGGGCATGGCCAGCACAGTACCGACCGGCCGGGGCGGACGGTGCGGCCGTTAGCGGAGCGCCACCTGCCCGGGCACGATCGGCGCCGGCAAGCGACGTCGTCCCCATGAGCCAGCGGTCGACGGCTGCCGCGCAGGAGCGCCCCTCGGCGATGGCCCAGACGATCAGGCTCTGGCCCCGCGTCTGGTCGCCGCAGACGAAGACGCCGTCGACGTTGGTGGCCCAGTCGGGGTCGGCCGCCACCGTGCCCCGTGGCCCGACCTCGACGCCGAGCTCGTCCACCGCGTTGCGCCGCTCGGTGCCGACGAAGCCCATGGCCAGCAGCACCAGGTCGCACTCGAGCTCGAAGTCGGAGCCCGGCACCTCCTCGAAGACCGGGCGGCCGTCCTCGGTCCGCATCTCGACGGTGTGGCCGCGCAGGGCCCGCACGGCACCCGACCCGTCGTCGACGAACTCCGTCGTCGTCACCGAGAACAGCCGCTGCCCCGCCCTCCTCGTGGGCCGAGGAGGTGCGCAGGATGAGCGGCCACAGGGGCCAGGGGTTGTCGGCCAGCCGGTCGCTCGGGGGCTCGGCCATGATCTCGAGCTGGTGCACCGACGCCGCGCCCTGACGGTGCGCCGTGCCGAGGCAGTCGGCCCCGGTGTCGCCGCCGCCGATGATGACGACGCGCTTGCCCTTGGCGTTGATGGGCGAGGACCCCGAGCGCGCCCTCCTGCACCAGGTTGGACGGCTTCAGGTACTCGAGGGCCAGGTGGACGCCGTCGAGCTCCCGGCCCGGCACGGGCAGGTCCCGCGGCAGCGTGGCCCCGCCGGCCAGCACGACGGCGTCGAAGGCGGCCCGGACGTCGGCCGCCGGCCGCACCGTGACGTCGGGCGCGCAGGCCGTGCCGACGCCGCGCTCCTCGCCGGGCTCGAAGACGCCACCGCCACCTCCGCCGGCCGCGCCGGAGGCTCGCCCCCGACCGACGTGGAGCACACGAAGGTCACGCCCTCGGCCTCCATCTGGGCCAGCCGGCGGTCGAGGACCGCCTTCTCCATCTTGAATTCGGGGATGCCGTAGCGCAGGAGCCCGCCGGGCTTCTCGGCCCGCTCGAAGACGGTCACCAGGTGGCCGGCCCGCGCCAGCTGCTGGGCCGCGGCCAGGCCGGCCGGACCCGAGCCCACCACGGCCACGGACTTGCCGGTGCGCAGCGTCGGGCAGCTGCGGGGTCACCCAGCCCTCGTCCCAGGCCCGCTCGACGATCTCGTACTCGATCCGCTCGATGGTGACCGGGTCCTCGTTGATGCCGAGCACGCAGGCGGCCTCGCACGGCGCCGGGCACAGGCGCCCGGTGAACTCGGGGAAGTTGTTGGTGGCGTGCAGGCGCTCCATGGCGTCGGGCCAGTCGTCCCGGTAGACGAGGTCGTTCCACTCCGGGATCAGGTTGCCGAGCGGGCAGCCGTCGTGGCAGAAGGGGATGCCGCAGTCCATGCAGCGGGCGCCCTGCTCCTTGGTCTCCTCCTCGCCGAAGGGCTCGTAGACCTCGCGCCAGTCGCGCAGCCGCACCGACACCGGGCGCCGCCGGGGCAGCTTGCCGCGGGAACTCCATGAAGCCCGTCTTCTTACCCATGTGCGGCCTCCATGACGGCCTCGTCGACCGAGCGGCCCTCCGCCTCGGCCAGTCGGGTGGCTTCGAGGATGCGCCGGTAGTCGCGCGGCATGACCTTCACGAACTCGAGCACCTCGGTGTCCCAGCGCTCCAGCAGCGCGGCCGCCACGGCCGACTCGGTCTCGACGCCGTGCCGCTCGACCAGCGAGCGCACCGTGAACGACGTCGGTCGGATCGAGCGGCTCGACGTCGACCAGCTCGAGGTTGACCCGCTGCCCGAACGTCCGGCCCGGGTCGTAGACGTAGGCGATCCCGCCCGACATGCCGGCGGCGAAGTTGCGGCCGGTCGGCCCGAGGACGACGACCAGCCCGCCCGGTCATGTACTCGCAGCCGTGGTCGCCCACGCCCTCGACGACGGCGGTCGCCCCCGAGTTGCGCACGCAGAAGCGCTCCCCCACCTGGCCCCGGATGAAGACCTCGCCGGCGGTGGCGCCGTAGAGGATGACGTTGCCGGCGATGATCTGGTCCTCGGCGGCGAAGGGCGAGCCTTCCGGCGGGCGCACCACCAGCCGTCCACCGGAGAGGCCCTTGCCGAAGTAGTCGTTGGCGTCCCCGTAGAGGCGCATGGTGACGCCCCGGGGCACGAAGGCGCCGAAGCTCTGGCCGGCCGAGCCGGTGAAGGTGAGCGAGATGGTGTCGTCGGGCAGTCCGGCCGCGCCGTAGCGCCGGCTGATCTCCGAGCCGAGCAGCGTCCCCACGGTGCGGTCGACGTTGGTGATGGGCAGGGCCACCGACACCGGCGTGGCGTCGGCCAGCGCCGGCGCGCACTCGTCCAGGAAGGCGTGGTCCAGCGCCTTCTCCAGCCCGTGGTCCTGCTGCGCGCAGCTGGCGCCGGCCCATGTCGGCCGGCACGTCGGGCTGGGCCAGCACCGTGGAGAGGTCGAGGCCCGCCGCCTTCCAGTGCGTCACGGCCGTCTCGGTGTCGAGCAGGTCGACCCGGCCGATGGCCTCGTCCAGCGAGCGCAGGCCGAGCGAGGCCAGCAGCTCGCGCACCTCCTCGGCGATGTACTCGAAGAAGGTCTCGACGAACTCGGGCTTGCCGCTGAACTTGGCCCGCAGCGCCGGGTTCTGGGTGGCGATCCCGACCGGGCAGGTGTCGAGGTGGCAGACGCGCATCATGATGCAGCCCGAGACCACCAGCGGCGCCGTGGCGAAGCCGTACTCCTCCGCGCCGAGCAGCGCGCCGATGACGACGTCGCGGCCGGTCTTGAGCTGCCCGTCGACCTGGACGACGATGCGGTCGCGCAGCCCGTTGGCCAGCAGCGTCTGCTGCGTCTCGGCCAGGCCGATCTCCCACGGGATGCCGGCGTGCTTCAGCGAGGTCAGCGGCGCCGCGCCGGTGCCGCCGTCGTGGCCCGAGATCAGCACGACGTCGGAGTGGGCCTTGGCCACCCCGGCCGCCACCGTGCCCACGCCGACCTCGGCCACCAGCTTCACGTGCACGCGGGCGCGCGGGTTGGACGACTTGAGGTCGTGGATGAGCTGGGCGATGTCCTCAATGGAGTAGATGTCGTGGTGCGGCGGCGGCGAAATCAGCCCCACGCCCGGCGTCGATCCCCTGGTGCGGGCGATCCACGGGTAGATCTTGAAGCCGGCCAGCTGGCCGCCCTCCCCCGGCTTGGCCCCCTGGGAGATCTTGATCTGCAGGTCGTCGGCGTTGACCAGGTACTCGCTCGTCACGCCGAAGCGGCCCGAGGCCACCTGCTTGATGGCGCTGCGCCGCAGGTCTCCGTTGGCGTCGGGCGTGTAGCGGTCGGCGTCCTCGCCGCCCTCGCCGGTGTTGGAGCGTCCGCCGATCCGGTTCATGGCGATGGCCAGGGTCTCGTGCGACTCGGCCGAGATGGAGCCGTAGGACATGGCGCCGGTGGAGAAGCGGGTCAGGATGGACGCGACCGGCTCCACCTCTTCGATCGGGATCGGCCCGCCCGGCGCCGGCTTCAGCCGCAGCAGGCCGCGCAGCGTGCCCGAGCTTCTCGGCCTGGTCGTCGACGGCGGTGCTGTACTCCTTGAAGATGTCGTAGCGCTTGGCCCGGGTGGCGTGCTGCAGCTTGAACACCGTCTTGGGGTTGAAGAGGTGGAACTCGCCCTCGCGGCGCCACTGGTACTCGCCGCCCACCTCGAGCTCGCGGTGGGCCCGCTCGGTCGGGCGGGCCTCGTGGGCCTGGCGGTGGCGCGTGGCCACCTCGGCCGCCAGGACGGAGAGCCCGACGCCGCCGATGCGGCGAGGCGGTCCCGGTGAAGTACTCGTCGATCAGCGCGCCGTCGAGGCCGATCGCCTCGAAGACCTGGGCGCCGGTGTAGGAGGCCACGGTCGAGATGCCCATCTTGGACATCACCTTGAGCACGCCCTTGCAGGCCGCCTTCATGTAGTTGCGGCGGGCCTGGCGCGGCGAGACGCCCTCGAGCAGGCCCTCGGAGATCATGTCGTCGATGGAGTCGAGCGCCAGGTACGGGTTGACCGCCGCCGCGCCGAAGCCGATGAGCAGCGCCATGTGGTGCACCTCGCGGGCGTCGCCGGTCTCGATCACGAGGCCGACCTTGGTCCGCGTCTTCTCCCGCACCAGGTGGTGGTGCACGGCCGCGGTCAGCAGCAGCGAGGGAATGGGGGCCCAGTCGACGTTGGCGTTGCGGTCCGACAGGACGATGAGGTTGGCGCCCTCGGCGATGGCCTCCGAGACCCGGCGCCGCACGTCCTCGATGGCCCGGCGCAGCGACTCGCCGCCGGCCGCGGTCGGGGCGCCGGCCGTCCCCGCCTCGCGCACCTCGAAGAGCCCGTCGATGGCGAAGGCCTTGAAGCCGGGCGTCTCGCCGCCCTCGTTGACGTACATGAGCTTGGCCAGGTCGTCGCGGTCGATCACCGGCAGCGGCAGCAGGATCTGCCGGCACGAGCCGCGCCTGGCCTCGAGCAGGTTGGCCTCGGGGCCGATGGTGGCCGACAGCGAGGTCACCAGCTCCTCGCGGATGGCGTCGAGCGGCGGGTTGGTCACCTGGGCGAACAGCTGGGTGAAGTAGTCGTAGAGCAGGCGGGAGCGGTCCGAGAGCACGGCGATGGAGGTGTCCGAGCCCATGGAGCCCAGCGGCTCGGCGCCGGTGCGGGCCATGGGCGCCAGGATCACCCGCAGCTCCTCGGTCGTGTAGCCGAAGAGGCGCTGCTGGGTGACGACGCGGCCGTGCTGCGGCGTGAGCATGGTGCGGGCGGGCAGCTCCTCGAGGCGGACCTGGTCCTCGGCCAGCCACTCGGCGTAGGGGTGCTCCGCCGCCAGCTCCGCCTTGATCTCCTCGTCCTCGACGAGCCGGCCCTTGGCCGTGTCGACGAGGAACATGCGGCCGGGCTGCAGCCGGCCCTTGCGCACGATGCGCTCGGGCGCGATGTCGAGCACGCCCACCTCGCTGGCCAGCACGACGAGCCCGTCGTCGGTGACCCAGTAGCGGGCCGGGCGCAGCCCGTTGCGGTCGAGCACGGCGCCCACGACCGTGCCGTCGGTGAAGCAGACCGCGGCCGGGCCGTCCCACGGCTCCATGAGCGACGCGTGGTAGCGGTAGAAGGCCCGCCGGTCCCGGTCCATGGTGGTGTGGTTCTCCCACGCCTCGGGGATCATCATGAGCACGGCGTGCGGCAGCGAGCGCCCGCCGAGATGCAGCAGCTCGAGCACCTCGTCGAAGCTGGCCGAGTCGCTCGCCCCCGGCGTGCAGATCGGGTAGAGGCGCGACAGGTCACCCTCAATGAGCGACGTCTCGAGCAGCGCCTCGCGGGCGCGCATCCAGTTGCGGTTGCCGGCCAGCGTGTTGATCTCGCCGTTGTGGCAGAGGTAGCGGTAGGGGTGGGCCAGCGGCCAGCTCGGGAAGGTGTTGGTCGAGAAGCGCGAGTGCACCAGCGCCAGGCCCGACTCGAAGGTGGGGTCGCGCAGGTCGGGGAAGAACTGGCGCAGCTGCTCGGAGGTCAGCATGCCCTTGTAGACGATGGTGCGGGCCGACAGCGAGGGGAAGTAGACGTCGTCGACCGCGTGCTCCACCCGCTTGCGCAGGACGAAGGCGCGCCGCTCCAGCGCCATGGTGTCGACGCCCGGGCCCGACGGGGCGACGAAGAGCTGCTCAATGAGCGGCATGGCGCTCTGGGCGATGAGGCCGAGGTCGCCGGCGCTCGGTCGGCACCGTGCGCCACCCGAGCACCGTCAAGCCCTTCCTCGGCCGCCGTGTGCTCCACGACGGTGCGGGCCTTCTCGGCGGCGTCGGCGTCGGTGGGCAGGAAGACGAGGCCGACCGCGTAGCCGCCGGCGTCGGGCAGCGTGAACCCGGCCGCCCGGGCCGCGCCCGTGAGGAAGCGGTGCGGGATCTGCACCAGGATGCCGGCGCCGTCGCCGGTGTTGACCTCGGCGCCGGAGGCGCCGCGGTGGGCCAGGCGCTCCAGGACGGTCAGGCCGCGGTCCACGATGTCGTGGTCGGGACGGCCGTTGAGATCGGCCACCATGCCGACACCACAGGCGTCGTGCTCGTATGCCGGGTCGTAGAGGCCAGTGGCCATCGGCGTCCTTCCGAGTGAGGAGAAGTTGAACGGATACCGGGACGACGTTGGCCCGAAGTGGAAAGAACAGGATACACGACCGCTCTCGTAGGCTTGGCACATGGGATGGCGCGTCCATGTCGTGGGGGGCGGGGTCATCGGCCTGGCCTGTGCGTGGGAATTGTCACGCAACGGTCATGAAGTGACGGTGGTCGCGCCGGCCCCCGGCCGCGACGGCGCGTCGTGGGTGGCGGCCGGCATGCTCGCCCCGGTCACCGAGGCGCAGTTCGGCGAGTCCGCCCTGACCGCGCTGCTGGTGGAGGGCGCCGGCGCGCTGGCCCGCCTTCGCCGCCGCGCTCGAGGCCGCCACCGGGCACGACATCGGCTACGACACGACCGGCACGGTGACGGTCGCGCTCGATGCGTCCGATCGCGCCAGCCTCGACGACCTCCTCGCCTACCAGCACACGCTCGGCCTCCGAGGCGCACCGCCGCAGCGCCAGCGACTGCCGCCGCCTCGTCCCGGCGCTGAGCCCGGCCCTGCGCGGCGGCATCGAGGTCCCGGGCGACCACCAGGTCGACAACCGGGCGCTCCTCGGCGCGCTCGCCGAGGCCTGCCGCGCCAGGCGGGGTGACGTTCGTCGAGAGCCGCGTGACCGCGCTCGAGGACGGGCCCGCGCTCGTCCTGGCGGACGGCCGCCGCCTCGCGCCGGACCACGTCGTCCTGGCGGCCGGCACCGGACTGCCCTCCATCGACGGGCTGGCCGGCGCCGCGCTCCCCCAGCTGCGCCCCGTCAAGGGCCACATCGTGCGCCTCGGGGGCCCCCGACGCCGCCTCGCCCGTCCCGCTGCTGGCGCGCACGGTGCGCGGCCTGGTGCACGGGCGCTCGGTCTACCTCGTGCCGCGCCGCGACGGCTCGGTCGTGGTCGGCGCCACCGTCGAGGAGCGGGGCAGCGACACGGCGGTGCGGGCGGGCGCGGTGCACGAGCTGCTCTGCGACGCCCGGGCGATCGTGCCCGGCATCGACGAGCTCGAGCTGCTCGAGACGGCCACCGGGCTGCGGCCCGCCACGCCCGACAACACGCCGCGCATCGGCTGGACCGGGCTCGACGGCGTGCTGGCCGCCGTCGGCCACTACCGCAACGGCATCCTGCTCGCTCCGCTCACGGCGGCGGCTGTCGTCGATCTCGTGGGGCGCCGGCCCGTGGCGCCGCTCATCGAGGCGCTCGCCCCCGCGTGACCGCGCTCGTGCTGCAGGTCAACGGCGAGCCGACGGAGGTCCGCGCCGGCGCCACCATCGCCGACCTCGTGGCCGGGCTCACGGCCGAGGCCGACCCCAAGGGCGTGGCCGTCGCCGTCGACCGCTGCGTCGTCCCGCGCTCGGAGTGGGCCACCACGCCCGCCCGCGCCGGCTCCCTGGTCGAGGTGGTGACGGCCGCCGCCGGCGGCTGAGCCCTCTCCGCTGTGGCTCTCTCCGCTGTGCCCTCCCGCTGGCATTGTCGCCGGCGGGCGCCCGGTGCCACAATCGCTCGATGTCCAACGAGCCCCGCCCGGGACCGACGGCCTTCGTCCTGGCCGGCGGCGGCACCAAGGGCTCCTTCGAGGTCGGCGTGCTGCAGTACCTGGTCGGGCGTGGAGGGGATCGCGCCCGACATCATCACGGCCACCTCGGCCGGCGCCATCGCGGCCACCGTCCTGGCCCAGGCCCGCACCCTCCCCGAGTTCGAGGACCGGGTGAACGAGATCGAGGGCGACGTCCTGGCCTGGACCCAGACCGAGCACGTGTTCGGCAAGCAGGCCTGGCTCGGCGCGCTCGACGGGACGGCGCTCGGCCGCGAGATCCACCAGGAGATCACCGAGGGCACCCGCCCGCCCTTCCCCCTGACCCCCTCGACCGTGCTGGCGGGCAACGAGGTCGTGCCGGCCTGCGACTCGGGCCGCAAGGGACGGCGCCAGGCCCGGCGGGCCCGGCGGAAGCGCCAGCGCCACCTGGCCCGGCTGGTGGCCGGGGCCGGGCTCCGCCTGCCCACGGGTCCGGCGGCAGCTGCGCAGCAGCGGCAGCTCGGTCCTCAACCTGGACCCGCTGGAAGGCGCGCTCCGGCACGGCAGCGAGGACGGGGTCCGGGCCGTCGACCCCGACGCTCGTCGCCCGCCCCGGCCTCAAGCTGCGGCTGGCCGTCACCGCCCTACGCGCCGGTGTCCTGCGCTACGTCACCGAGGACGGCACCCTGGTGGAGTCCGACGCCCGTACCCCCGCTCCCGCCGAGTCCGCCGGCCCGGTCGACCTGGTCGACGGCGCCATCGCCTCGGCCAGCGTGCCGATGGTCTTCCCGCCCCATCCGATGGCCGACGACGACTACGTCGACGGCGGGGTCATCGAGATCGTGCCGGTCTCGGCCGCCGCCGCGCTCGGGGCGACGCGCATCATCGCCGTGGTGGCGGTGCCGCTCCGGCTCGCCCGCGACGAGCGGGACTACGCGGCGGCCCCCGCCGGCTACATCGGGCTGCGCTCCATGGGGATGATCGGGGTGGCGGAGCGGCAGATCGCCAACCTCAGCATCCACCTGCCCGAGGGGACGACCCTCACGACGGTGGACCCTGTCGTCGACGTGGTCGGGCTGTTCGAGATCGAGCCAGGGCTGCTGCGCATCAACAAGGACTACGGCTGGCTGCGCGCCGCCGACCTCCTGGCCGACGGCGACGCCGCCATGCGGGCCGAGATCGCGGACGGCACGCACGCCATCGTCGAGGCCCGCCGCGAGGCCTGGCGCCTGGAGGAGTCGCTCTGGGCCGCCGGGCGCATCGTCGACGGCGATGCCGGGACGCTCGCCCTCGTGCGCGAGCACAAGGAGGCGGTCCGCTCCCTGGTGGATCACCGCAAGCAGCTCGGCTTCCCGGTCCCCGACGGCTGCGAGGACTGGTGGACGGGCTACGAGGCGCACACCGCCGAGCGCCCGCAGGGCCTGCCCGCCCTGTCGTCCGGGCGCGGCTGAGGCTCATCGCCGCCGGCAGAGCGCCGCGGCCGACGGCTCGTTCAGACGGTCGGGCCCCCGAGCCAGCCCTTCTTGCGGAAGTACGTCAGCAGGAACACCACAGCCCCGAGCTCGAGGCCGATCGCGAAGACCCAAAAGGTCCACCCCGACGTGATGCCGCGCACGAGGACGGCGAAGTTCTGCCCGAAGAAGCCGGTGAGGAAGCTGAGCGGCAGGAAGATGGTGGCGATGATGGTGAGCTGTTTCATCACGACGTTGAGTCGGTTCGACACCGTCGAGAGGTGCGTGTCCATGACGCTGCTGAGCAGGTCCCGGTAGTTGTCCACCAGATCGGCCAGACGGATGAGGTGGTCGTAGAGGTCGCGGAAGTAGCGCGCCGCGTCGTCGGTCATGCCGGGGACATCGGTGACGCCGTCGTTGATGCTCGCCATCATGTCCCGCTGGGGCGCCACCAACCGACGCGTCACCATGAGGTCGCGCTTCATGTCGAAGAGCTCGCTGAGTTGGGCCTCTGTGGGTGCTTTGAGGATGTCGTCCTCCAGCGCGTCGATCCGGTCGTCGAAGGCTGAGAGATAGGGGAAGAAACTGTCCACCAGCGCGCCGATGACGAGATACACGATGACGATCTGGGGGGACGCGGCCTCCGAAATGGCGTGGCGATCGAGCCGCGCATGCACCTGCGCCAGGGCGGGGCAGCCCCCCCGGTGGACCGTGACCACGTAGCGGTCGGTCCAGAAGCAGTGCACCTCGGCGTTCCCCGTGTCCCCGGGATCGGCGCCCCGGGCGACCAGGTACACGAAGCCGTCGTAGTCGTCCATGCGGGGACGCTGGGAGAACCGCTCGGCCGCCTGCACGGCCAACGGGTGAAATTTGAAGTGCACCCGCAGGAGCTCCGCGACCTCGCCGTCAGACGTCGTGTCCTCGAGGTCGAGCCAGAAGAACCCGGTCCCGGCCAGCGCGGCGAGCACGTTCTCCGTCGTCGCCGGCGTGTCGACGCCGCCTTGGCGCAGGCTCCCTTGCAACACGGCCACAGTCTCCCCGCACCCAGAGCGGCCTTGGTGGATGGCGGGGACGCCGGACGCCGTCGCCCGAGACGCTGTCGCCCGGGACGCAGTCGCTCAGGCGAAACGGCCGGGATCGAACGCCATCGGCAGCGGGGCCTCGTCCGTCGGGAGCTCGACGCCCACCACCGTGTGGGCCAGGCTCCGCGCCGAGAGCGGCCCCTGCAACAGGCCGTTGGCACCGTGGCCGGTCGCGACCCAGGCGTTGCCCCAACCCGGCAGCCGTCCCACAATGGCGCGGTCGTCGGCCGACGTCGGCCGCAGCCCGACCCGGGTCTCGAGGTAGGCGGCGCCGTCCAGTCCCGGTGCCACGGTCAGGCACTCGCGCAGGAGCTCGTGCAACCCGGCCGCGGTGACGTTGACCGAGAAGCCGGCGCCGACCTCGAACGTCCCCCCGCAGGCCACCCGCCCCCCGGGCCAGGGCACGAGATAGTGGGTGAGCAGCGGCTGCACGATGGGCCACTCCCCCGTGTCCGCCTCGCCCGCCTCCACGCCGACACCGAGATGCACGATCTGTCCCTTGGTCGGACCGACCGGCAGCCGGACGCCCAGCCACCGGCCGACCTCGTGCGTCCAGGCGCCACCGGCGATCGCGACCGCGCCGCACGCCACGTCGGGGTGCCCCTGCACCTCCACGGCGTCGACGTGCCGCGCCCCGCGCCGCTCGCCATCACGCCGTTGGCCGCGCCCGCCACGAACACCACGCCCCGGGCTGCTGCCGCTTCCTGCAATGCGGCCGCCAGCCCCCGGCCGTCGACCCGGGCCGATTCCGGTGCGTGCAGCACGCGGTGCACCGGCCCGAGAGGCGGGAAAAGCGAGCTGGCCTCCTCCGGGGTGATCTCGGCCACCTCGCCGGGCGAGCGGCGGAGCACCGTCTCGGCGAAGGGGGCGAACCAGGTGTCCTCGGTCTCGCGCAGGCCGATCGACAGCAGGCCGCAGCGCCCGTAGCCCGACCGGGTCACGTCGACGCCGTCGGACTCGATCCGCAGCAAGAGGGACGGGTAGTGCTCGCCGGCCTGGAGCAGGAACGGCCACAGGGCCGGATCCGTCTCCGTGCTGGTGAGCGGGGACAGGATGCCCGCACCGGCGTCGGTGGCCCGTCCGGGGTGGCCGGCGTCGACGACCGTCACGCTGGCGCCGAGGCAGGCCAGCTCGTAGGCCAGTGCGAGCCCGACCAGTCCGGCACCGATCACAGCGACGTCGCACTGCTCCGCGCTCATGCCCCGAGTCCAGCAGGTCACTCCTCCGCGTGCCACCGGTGCGGCACACTGAGCGCCGTGCAGGTCGTCCGGACACCCGAGGAACGCTTCGCTGAGCTGCCGGGATACCCCTTCGTCCCGCGTCACGCCACGCTGCTCGACGGCCTGCGCTTGCACTACGTCGACGAGGGGCCGGCGGACGGCGAGACGGTGCTCCTCCTCCACGGCCAGCCCACCTGGTCCTACCTCTACCGCACGGTGGTGGCGCGGCTGGCCGAGCAGGGACTGCGGGCCGTGGCCCCCGACCTGATCGGCTTCGGCCGTTCCGACAAGCCGCTCGACCGGGCCACCTATACGGTGCAGGCGCACGTCGACTGGCTGGCGCAGTTCGTCGTCACCGCCGGCCTGCGCGACGTGACCCTCGTCGTGCAGGACTGGGGCGGGCCGATCGGCCTGGGCCTCCTCGGTGCCACTCCCGGCCTGGTGCGCCGGGTCGTGGCCGCCAACACGGTCCTGCACACCGCCGACCCCGCGCTGGCCGGCCGGCTGGAATGGGCCTGTCACGCGGGCCCCGACGGCACGGTCACGGTGGAGCAGATGCTGCTCGACTACCAGCGCCTGACCCAGGAACTGACGCCGTTCCGGCCGAGCCTCTTCGTGCAGGGGGCCACCGAGTCGGACGTCCCGGACGACGTCCTGGCGGCCTACGACGCGCCGTTCCCCGACGAGACCTTCTGCGCGGGGCCGCGCCAGTTGCCACTGCTGATGGGCCTCACCCCGGCCAGTGCGTGCGCCCGGCTGAACCGGCGCACCACGCGGCTGCTCGCGTCCTTCGCTGGCCCGTTCCTCACCGCCTTCTCCGACGGCGATCCCGCCACGCGCGGCTGGGCCGAGGTCCTGCAGGAGCTGGCGCCCGGCGCCGCCGGGCGGGCGCACGTCACCATCGAGCACGCGGGGCACTTCCTGCAGGAGGACCGCGGGCCCCAGCTGGCCGATGTCATCGCGCACTTCGTCGGGGGCACGCCCCCGGGCTGACTACGTGGCCGGCTTCGCCTCTTCGGGGTCGGCCTCCGGCGCGGGAGCGGCCAGCGCGTCGGGCTCGGGCGGGGCGCCCGTGCCCAGCTGCGCCTTCAGGGCGGCCAGCTCGTTGTCCACCTGCGCGTCCTTGCCGACCTGGTCGAGCTCCTTCTGGATGTCGTCGGTGCCGCCGCCCACGTCCTCGAGGACACCGGACTCGAGCAGCTCGTCGAGGGCGCCCGAGCGCGCCTGCATGGTGGCGATCTTGTCCTGGGCCCGCTGCAGCGACGCTCCGGAGTCGTTGAACGACTTCGAGATGCCCGCCGTGCTCTCGTCGACCTCCGAGACGGCCTTGGCCGCCGTGTACTGCGCCTTGAGCGTCTCCTTCTGGGTCCGGAAGTCGTTGACGCGCTTCTGCAGGGCGTCGAGCGTCGTGGTGAGCTTCTTCTCCTCCTCGTCGAGCTGCTGGCGCTGCGGCTCCATCTCGTCGATCTGCTGCTGGGCGGCGGCCTTGCGCGACAGCGCCTCTTTGGCCAGGTCCTCACGGTTGGCCGCGAGCGACTGCTTGGCCTGGTCCTGCAGGTGGTCGACGGTGTGCTGAAACTGCTCCTGCTGCAGCTCCAAGCGCTTCTTCGACGCGGCGAGGTCGACCAGCGCGCGGCGGACCTGGGTGATCTGCTCGAGCATCTTCTGGTAGGAGAGGTCGAGCATCTCGTCGGGCTTCTCGGCCGCGTCGAGCGCCTTGTTCGTCTTGGCCTGCACGATGTCGTGTGCCCGCTGGAAGATTCCCATGTTTCCCTCCCTGAGGGGTCGGTCCGTCACCCCACCATAGATTGCCCTCCTGTCGTGCGTCGCCCGGTTCAGGAACCGGAGGCGGCCACAATCGGGCCGTTGAGGCGGGTGCCCGACATGTCCCCGTCGTTGGGCGCGTCCCCGAAGCACGACACCTTGCCGAGCGCGGTCACCACCCAGTAGCCGGCCCCGTCGGAGGTGGCGAAGATGGCGGAGGCCGGATCGAACCCCCCGGCCGAACCGGCCGGCATGCCCCCCAACGATGCGGCGTCGCCGAACGGGAAGACCTGCCCGCCGCCGTCGAGGATCCAGTAGCCGCCCCCGTTCGCGGTCGCCGTGGCGGACGTGATGTTCGAGCTCTGCTGTCCCGGCTGGCCGTAGCTGACCGCGTCGCCGAAGGGGTAGACCGCCCCGGTGCTCGTCACGACCCAGTACCCGTTCCCGCTGGCATCGGGCACCACCCCCACGGCGGCGCCCCGGCAGCCACCGATGCCCGGGCAGGAGCCCTCGAAGCGCGCGTCCCCGAAGGCGAAGACGCCGCCGTCGGAGGCGACCATGAAATACCCGCCGCCGTCGCGGGAGGGCACCATGCCCACGATGGGCGCGTCCAGGCTGTGGGGCAGGTCCGATCCGGCCGGGGCGAGGCCGCTCCCCGGAATGGATCCGTAGTAGCCGGCATTGCCGAAGGCGAAGATGCCGCCGTCGGAGGCGACCATCCAGTAGCCGCCGCGGTTCGCCGTGGGCGTGATGCCCACGACCGGCCGCTGCAGATGGAGCGAGCCCGTCGAGCCGTAGAACTGCGCGGAGCCGAAGCTGAAGATGCCTCCATCGGAACCGACCAACCAGTAGCCGTGCTGCGGCGCTCCTGGGCTGGCCGCGGGCGGTTCGGTCGGGGCCGGAGGCGTTGCGGCCGGCGCCAGCACCGTGAGCGTGAAGGCCTGACTGGCGACCGGTGTCTCGCCGTTGGCGGCCTTCAGGCACACCGTGAAGGTGCCGCCGTCACCGGGTTGGGGCGTGCCGTCCAGGGTGGCCGTCGTGCCGCCGGTGTAGCGCAGCGTGATGCTGGCCGGGAGTGTGGAGGGGGTACAGCCTCCGAAGGCGCTGTCGCTGATTGCGCTGACGCCGGGCGTCCCTGTCGTCGTGATGTTGAACACACCGGCCGAGCCGGCCGAGAAGGTCGTCTGGTCGCTGCTCGTGATGGTGGGCGGGGCCGTGGTGCCGCTCCCGGTGTAGGTGAACTGGTCGGCGGCCGAAACGGCGCTGGTACCGGCAGGCGTCGTGACCGTGATGTTCACCGTTCCAGGGGTCACGGCGGGTGGGATCGTGGTCGTGATCTGGTTGGCGCTGTAGGTCATGGAGCCGATGCTGGCGACCGTTCCGAAAGCGACGATCGGCGCCACTCCCCCGTTGGACAGATTCGTGCCGCGGATCGTCACGCTGCCCGACGGGATCTCCGCCCCCGACGTCGGTGAGACGGACGAGATGGCCGGAGCGCTGGTGGGCGCATAGGTGAACTCGTTGACCTGCGCGGTCCCGGTCGTGGTCGAGGAGCCGGCGGACGTCGAGACCGTGACCACCACCTGGTCCGGCGCGGTGCCGGCGGGATCTGCCGGTGCGTCCGCGCTGAGCTCGCCGTCCCAGTGCACCGCGACGTTGGTCGCGGCGACCCCGCCGAAGAACACCTGGGGCGTCGACGACGTGTTGAAGTAGTTTCCCTCGATCGTCACCGGCGTGCCGGCGCCGCTGCTCGCCGAGGACGCGGGGTTCACCTGCACCACGTCGGGCGCCACCGGCGTGGACGGGGTGGGCAGTGCGCTCGGCGTGAGACTGTCGATGACAGCGTCGGCCGGGTCGACCTCGTTCGCGAAGGCCTGGGTGTACTGACCGGTGCTCGTGTCGGCGTCGCCCATCTGTGGTGTCTGCGTGCCCGTGGTCGCCCATGGCCCGAGGATGTTGTCCCGGTGGCCCCAGCACCCCAGGTCGGTCGGCGACGTGCAGTCGAGGTTGGTGCCGCCGTATCCGTCGTCGTACATCCAGGCGAAATCGGCGCCGAGGGGGGTGTAGTCGAGCGCGAAGTTCGATCCGAACCCGTTGGCGTCGTAGCCGCTGGGCGGCAGGGGGTCTGTATCGGTCTGCGCGGCGGTCAGGGCAACTGTGTTGAGCGCGGGGTCGAGGCCGGTGAACTGCGAGAGACCGCGGTCACCGCGCTCCTCGTCCGCAATGATGAGCTGCTGGACGGGGACCGAATCGCTGGCGTAGCCGCTCGGCAGGACCATCGGCCCCAAGCCCTCGAGCGACCTCGCGTAGTTGATGTTGTGCAGCATGGAGTCGATGCATGCCGCGCTGGTGTCGTCGACCGGCGTCAGCGTGCAGTGTGGCATGACCTGCGGTGGCACGTTCACAGCGGGATCCTCCGGCGGCACAATGCCCGAAGCGCCGGCGGTCGGTGGCGCCGCGGCGCTGACGGCCAGCGCGGATCCGAGTCCGGCCGCCACAGCCAGCGCGGCGCGTGCCAGCGCACTCGACGCGGCGCGCGCGCCGGGTTGGTGCCGTCTCACCTTCCGTTCGCCCCCTCGTGCCCGGGAATGGATCAGCCGGGGCAACGTAACATTTCGGCCTGACGGCTCAGAGGCGGCGAACTCGGAATTGTCCCCGGATTGCGGGCGAAGGAGCGGTGCAACCCCGCTGCACCCCACCGGACAGGTCCTACGGCGCGACCGGTGGGACGAGCCGATCAGGAAAGGTGCAGGGGCTGGGAACTCTCCGGTCTGGACGTGCCCCTTCGTCGAACACGCTCCGTTGTCTGCCTGTTGTGCGGGTTGGGTCCGGACGGCTCTAGTTCGGGCTTACCGCCGCTGTCACCATCCGACTGGAAGCTAGGAATTCCGGGAGGAGGGACATTGCTGTCACAGTGGTATTTGCAGGCCGCCTGCCGCGGGCAAGGACCCCAAGAATTCGTGCGGGGCCCGAAGGCCGATTACGGGGACATTCGTGAGCTCTGCGAGTCGTGCCCGGTCCGACTGGAATGCCTGGAGTTCGCCCTGGCCGACGACTCGATCACCGGGCTCTGGGGTGGGACCTCGGATACCGAGCGGAAAATGATCCGCCGGCGCCGCGTGGCCTGAGGACCGATCTTTCAGCGCGCCACCCTCGGTACCGCGTACTCCGATTCGATCCGGTTGATGCCGCCGAGCACGGCAGTGATCGCCCGCTCGGCTTCGGACAGACCGACGAACTCGATGCCGGCTCGGATGTCCCCTTCCAGGGTGAAGGCAGCGTCCTTGATGACGCCCTCCAGCCGGATGTTGACCGCGTCGCCGATCGCAGAGATGTCGACGAAGACGCGACGATGCACCAACTCCCACGCCTGGGGATGGTGGAACGTTACCCCGAGCCCGTGGATCGAGATTTCGATGACCTCGCAGTCCCGCCACGTTGCGGGCGATTCCCCGTCAATGTGGCAAAAGCCGGCCCACGCCATCGGTTGACGCGGCACTCTCCTGCGGTACTCCATGGTTGCCCCTCCCTCTCTCCCCCCACCCTGGTCGGGCGATGAGATCCCGGTGTTGCCTTCGATCAGACGCGCCGCCGTCTAGGTGCTGACCAAGACGTCGCTCATCACGCTCAAGACGGCGGTGATCGCCTGCTCGGTCTCTGACAGCTGGATGAACTCGATGCCGACCCTGATGTCCCTGCTCATGGTGATCGCAGTGTTCTTGATCTCACCCTCGAGCCGGACGTTCACGCAGCTCCCCTCGCCGGGGAGGTTCACCGAGACGAGGCGACCTGAGAGTTCTGCAGGGTTGGGGTGATCGAACGTGATGCCGAGGCCCAGCATGGAGATATCGACGACCCGACAGTCGCGCCATCCGGCGGTGGAGTCCCCCGCCAGTTGGTAGGAGGCGGCCCATCCTGCTGGCTGGCGATGTAGACGGCGGCGATTCTCCATGACTTACCTTTCGTTCCGACGCCGCACCGGCGCCTCTCGGCGGCTCACCCCAACCCACTGCGGCGAAAACGGGCCGAGTGAACCGGGGCTTGCGGGTCCAACGGACGTTGGGGTGGCAGGTTTGTCACGGCATTGTGCAGATGCGCCGGTGAATGGCGCATTGCCTGGACAGCATCAAGCGAGCGATGCAGTCGACCTCGAAGCTCCACCCCGAAAGTCGCATTGAAACAGCGACGACGGCTTCTGAAAGTTCGAGCCTGACCCAAGACAGCTTGGATGTTCGGATCGCGTCGATTCGATCGGCGAAGAACGCACGGATCTTCTCAAAACCCTTCAAGCCCGCTCGGTCTACAGGATCATGAAGCACCGCATCAGGTGCCACCATGGCGACGACAACATCGAGGTCGTGAGCCGACATTGTCCTTCGGTAAGTTCGGATATGGAGCAGGTCTGGAACGGTAGGGTCAGAGCCGTGTCGTCGGTCCTTCTGGCAACTGGGATCGCGACCGTTTGGTGGCGGTACCTCGCTCTGTTCTTGGGCGTCATGGCATCGTGGGCCGGCGTCCCGTTCATCGGCGCGGCTGCTGTCGGGGCTGCCGCCGTCGCCGCAAGCCAAGGTGAATTGAACCTCTTGGCGGTCATCGTGGTGGCGACCATCGCCGGAGAGGTGGGCGGTCTGATCGGGTACGCCATCGGTTTCCGCTGGGGTCGTCAGTTCTTGGAAAGACCGGGCAAGCGCCAGGCGGGCAGACAGAAAATGGTCGATCGGGGTGAACTGGCCTACGAGAAGTGGGGACGTTTAGCCGTGTTCGTCACGCCGGCGTTGGTCTCAGGCACCGCGAAGATGCAGCACGGCCAGTTCGTGCTGTGGAACTTCGTCGCATCTTTCGCCTTCGCTTTGTCGGTTGCACCAACGGCGTACGGACTGGGCAGAGTGGCGACCGGCCATCATTCGACCCGCGACGTGCTGATTCTTGTCTTCGGCCTGGCGGTCGGAGCGCTGATCGTCGGTTTCTCGCTCCGACGACGGCGCAAAAGGCGGGCAGTGAAGCTCTCCGGCGGCGCAGATTAGGGCCCTTACGAATTACTGCGATGATGGCCGACGTGGAGGAGGTCGAGGTGGTCGTCGCCCATAGCGAGCGCGCGACCTTGCGGGTCGGCGACGTGTTCTTGAAGATCGACGCCGATCAGAGCCGCACCGACGTCGAGGTCGAGGCGATGGCGATCGCGCCGGTCCGGACCCCGGAGATCCTGTGGCGGAACCCGCCCGTGCTCGCTCTCGCCGCTCTCCCGGGGACGGCACTCGGCCACCTCGGCGAGCCATCGCGCGCGTCGTCGGCCGCCTGGGCCGCGGCGGGTGCCGCCGTCCGGACGCTGCACGAGTCACCGCTGCCTCCATGGCCCGGCCGGAACCCCGACGAGCTCGCATCGCACCTCGCCGGCGAGTGCGAGTGGCTCGTCGCCAACGACGTCCTTCCCGCCGACGTGGTGACCCGCAACCGCCGGCTCGCCGAGACTGCACTCCGGCCCTGGACACCGGTGTTCATACACGGCGACCTACAGGTCGACCACGTCTTTCTCGCTGACGACAAGGTCACCGGCATCGTCGATTGGTCCGAGGCGTCCCAGGGTGACGCGCTGTTCGACCTCGCCACCCTGACGCTCGGACACGAGGAGCACCTTGGCGACGTGGTCGCCGGGTACGGCACGGAAGTCGACCGCGACCTCATCCACGCGTGGTGGTCGTTGCGGTGCCTGTCGAACGTCCGCTGGCTGGCCGAGCACGGCTTCGGCCCGCCCGAGGAAATGCCCGAGGTCGCTGTGCTGCGTTCTCGGCTGTGAGGGTGCACGGCCCGCCTGCCACGAGGATGCAGCCTCTCCGACGTCGCGGTTCCGATCCCGCCTTCGGCGGAGGCGCCGTCATGGTCGACCCTCAGGCGGTCAGCACCAACGGGCCATCTTTGGTGACGACGATGGAGTGCTCGAACTGAGCAACGAGACTCCGATCAGACGTCCGTAGCGTCCAGCCGTCGGGGTCGTCGACCACGTGATCGGAGCTCACCGAGAGGAAGGGCTCCACAGCAAGGACAAGGCCCTCATGAAGAATCATCCGTTGGCCACCGTCAACGCTCGGGACCGATGGGTCCTCGTGCAATCCTCTTCCGATCCCATGGCCGTTCAGGTTCCTGATGACGCAAAACCCGTGACGGCGCGCCCGCTTTTGGACTGCTCTGCCAATGTCACGGAGCCGAGCGCCAGGCTGTGCCGCTTCCATGGCGTCACGTTGAGCCAGCCGGGTCGCTTCCAAGAGTCGAGCTGCCTCAGTCGATACCACACCGACGGCCATGCTGACGCCAGTGTCGGAGAAATAACCCTCGAGCTCCGCAGACACGTCAAGGTTCACGAGGTCTCCGCTCCGGAGTTGTCGTTTCAGTGAAGGGATGCCATGTGCCGCTTCGTCGTTGACGCTGATACATGTTGATCCCGGGAATCGATAGGTCACTCGTGGAGCCGAATGGGCCCCGTGCCGGCGGAACACGTCTCGTCCAATGGCATCGAGCTCGCCGGTGGTGATACCGGGCTTCACGCTTTGGGCCATTTCTTCGCGGGCTTCGACGACCACCTGAGCCGCCCTGATAAGGCCCTCGAGGTCCTCCTGCTTGTCGATCGTCATGACTTGATCGTACGCCGTCCTCGGCTAGAGAGACCGCCTGCGGATCCGGCAGCGAGGATCGTCGTTCGGGGACACCCGCCACTTCACAGCCGATAAGTCAAGACATCGTCCGATACAACGACGAGGTTCAACTGCGATCTAGGTCGTATGGAACTTGCAATAGCGCGACGGTGGGAAGTGCATTGCCCTCTCCTGGCAAGCGGGCGCCAGGCAGTCCCCAGTCTTGTGCCATGCCTGCTTGAGTGCGAGTAGCTGGCGACGCATCCACGCCAGGACTTGCGGAGGCCTCATGAGCGTTTCCACTGACTGCGAACCCTAGGCAAGGGTAAACACAACGAACGCACAACACCGAAGATTTTGGGAGGAAGGAGAGAGGCACTCGCCTCATTCCGCCGTGGCCACTTCTCAGCGCTCGTCACGACGAGGTTGCTCCGAGGATGGGGTGGTACCTTTCCGACGAAGGTATGCCATCGACAGGAGGTGAGCCCCGTGAATGCAGTGACCGAAGCGGGTGCTCTCCATAGTCCGGGATCGAGCGACTGAAGTAGTCGTCCCTCGGAGCGCCCGACACGCACTTTGCGAAAGGCGACTCCTTGAACACAAAACCCTTTTCAGCTTCGTTCTCCTCTTGGACCACGGCCTTCGTCCGGCCTAGGTCCGACCACGATCAGCCGCAGATGGACACCACGCGGCGAGGTAGCGCCGCGCACCGGCGAGCGTTGGTCCTCCACGGTGGTGGGTCGGCGGGCAATGCGTGGGAGATAGGCGTCGTAGCCGGCCTGTTCGACGCCGGTCTGGATGTGACCGACACTGATCTGATCATCGGAACGTCGGCGGGAGCGACGGCCGCGGTCCAGATCGCCAGCGCCCCCTCGACCGAACTGCTTGCGGCCATCCTCAACGTTGCGCCGCAGCAGAGGAGTCATCCAGGCCGCCCCAGCGGCGGACACTCTCCCGTCGGACCGGTGGTCGACCACATGGAGAGGACGAGCCGAATCATCACCGCCGCTGAGGATCCGGCCGACATGCGCCGAAGAATGGGTGCGGCAGCGCTCGAATTAGACGCGGCCTCAGAGGGCTCCGAGCAAGGGCAGTGGCGCGCCACCGTCGCCGCCCGGCTTCCAAGTCAACGTTGGCCGGAGCAAACGGTGCTCATCACGGCGGTTGATGCCCGTACCGGTGAACCAGTGGTGTTCGACCACCTCAGCGGAGTCGACCTGGTGGACGCCGTCGCCGCCAGCACAGCCAATGGCTTCGGCGTTCCTCCCTACGGCATTGGCGACAACCGATATATCGATGGCGGGTACCGACGCAACGAGAATGCCGACCTGGCAGCCGGATACGAGCGGGTGTTCGTTCTGTCGCCGTTCGGCGGCAGGTCACGGCATCCGGCGGAGTGGGGTATGCAACTCGCCGTTCAGGTCGACGAGCTGCGCGCCAACGACAGCATCGTCCAGACGATCTTCCCGGATGCCATCTCCCTCAATGCGTTCGGTTCCAACATGATGGATCCGTCGACGCGCCCGCCCGCCGCCCAAGCTGGTTGCAACCAGGGCAGGGCTCTTGGGGAGCAGCTCGCCGAGTTCTGGCGCTGACGGCAACGAGCACGACCAACTCCACGGGGATGGCGAGTCACGCCGGCGCCGGAGGCCGAGCGCGGCATGACCTCTGACCTGGACTTTTCAGTCGGGCTGCCGGGATTTGAACCCGGGACCTCTTGACCCCCAGTCAAGCGCGCTAACCAAGCTGCGCCACAGCCCGCATGCCGTCCCCTGCACTTCGAAGCGAGGTGCACCCCGGCCGTTCGCCGATGCGACGTCGGGACGGGAAACGACCAGGGGATGGTAGTCCACCCCTATCCCGAGCAGTCCGACACCCGGATTTCCCCTGGTCCCGGCCATTGCCACAAGGAATTGTGCTTAAGCGCCACGCCCGCTCTTCCGATTGCACTTCCGTGGCAACTACCGCTCGGGAGACGCAGCTCGACCTGCTGCAATACGTCGTCGAGACCCAACGTTTGGTCAACGTCCTTCCGGCGGCGGCCACGGACCGGGCCATCGGCGTCGTGCTCGACCGGGTGCAGACGGTGACCAACGCCGACGGGGCGGCCATCGAAGCGGCCGAGGGCAACGTCATGGTGCACCGAGCCGTCAGCGGCCTGCGCACCGATCCCGCGGGGATCGCGTACCGCCGCAGAAGGCAGCCTCTCCGGGCTGTCCGTACGCGTCGGCCTGCCCCTCCTGTGCCGGGACACCGAGACCGACCCCCGGGTGGACGCCGACGCCTGCCGCCGGGCGGGGGTGCGGGCCATCGCCGTCGCGCCGATGTTCCGTGCCGGCGAGGCCGTGGGCGTGCTGCGGGTCATGTCCAGCGAGGCGGAGCACTTCGACGACACCGACCTGGCCGTGCTCGAGCTGATGTCCAACCTCCTCGCCTCGGGACTGTCCGGGACCTCGAAGCTCGAGCGGGAGGCCGAGCGCGCCCTGCGGGACCCGCTGACCGGGCTCGCCAATCGCTTCATCTTCATGGACCGGTTGACCCATCACGGCTATGAGGCCCGCCGCTACGGCAGGCCCTACGGGCTCTTCCTCATCGACTTGAACCGGTTCTCGGTCGTCAACTCGTCCCTCGGCCAGGAATGGGGCGACGCCGTGCTGCGGTCGGTCGCCCAGGGTCTCAACAACACGGTGCGGGGCGGTGACACCCTGGCCCGCCTCGAGGGCAATCAATTCGTGGTCCTGTGTGGCAACGCCGAGCGTTCCGTCGTCGAAGGCCGGCTCAAGGGCCGCATCGAGGGCGTTGTCGCCGACGTCGACAAGGAGCTCGGACTGGACGGCTACACCCTGGCGGCCAGCGTCGGGGTGGCCTGGAGCGTCGGGACCGATGTCTCGGCGGAGGAGCTCCTCACCGAGGCCCGGGCCTCCCTGCTCCGCGCCAAAGCTGAGTCGTAGAGCATCGGACCCAGGGCCTCGCCCGGGCCGCCCTCCCGGTGCGGAGCGATCTCCGTGTGGTCCAATGGCGGCATGACGCCCGACATCGCACACGACCAACGACTCGACCCTCGCCTGCGACAGCTCCTCGAGTTCGTTCCGTCCACCGGCCTCGGTGACGTCGCCGATCGTGAGGAGTTGCTGGCGGAGGCGAACGCCCCGGAGGCGGTGGCGGCGCGCGAGGCCTTTCGGGCCTTCCAGGACCTGTGCGACACCGAGGAGGCGGCTCCCTCGGCCGGCCTAAGCGTGACCACGGCGCAGTTCACGTCAAACCCGGACGGCAACGTCGTCAACCTACAGGTCATCCGACCCGACTCCGACGCTCCCCTGCCGGGCGTCTACTACATCCACGGGGGCGGCATGGCCGTGCTGTCCTGCTTCGACGGGATGTACCGCGGCTGGGGCAAGCACATCGCTGCCAATGGCGTCGTGGTCGTCATGGTGGACTTCCGCAACTGCGTCTCGGCCTCGACGGCCCCCGAGGTCGCCCCGTTCCCGGCCGGCCTGAACGACTGCGTGTCCGGCTTGCGCTGGGTGGCGGCGCACGCCGCCGACTTCGGGATCGACCCGGCGCAGATCGTCGTCGCGGGCGAGAGCGGCGGCGGCAATCTCACCCTGGCCACGGGGCTCGCGCTCAAGCGCCAAGGTGCGCTCGGCCTGATCAAGGGCCTCTACGCGCTGTGTCCCTACATTGCCGGCCAATGGCCGGCCCCCGGCTGCCCCTCGTCCGTGGAGAACGAGGGCATCCTGCTCAACCTGCACAACAACCGCGGCGCGGTGGGCTACGGGATCGATGCCTTCAACGAGCGCAACCCGCTGGCTTGGCCGGCGTTCGCCGGCGTGGACGACGTCACCGGCTTCCCCCCGACCGTGATCAACGTCAACGAGTGCGACCCTCTGCGCGACGAGGGGATCAACTTCTACCGCCTTCTCCTGGCCGCCGGCGTGCCGGCCCGCTGCCGCCAGATGATGGGCACCATGCACGGGACGGAGATCTTCTCCATCGCCTGCCCCGATGTCACCGCGGACACCGCCCGGGACATCGCCGGGTTCGCCCGCGCCTAGGGCGGGGCGCCGTCAGTCAACCCGGCGCAGCGACGCCCGGTACCGCTTCGCGTTGTTGACGTACTCGTTCGACGAAATCCGGATCATCGGGACGTCCGACCGGTTCTCCAGGATCTTGGCCGGGACCCCCAGCGCCAGCGCGCCGGGCGGCACGACCATGTGGTTGGGCACGACGGCGTTGGCGCCGACCGTCGCCCCGGTGCCGATGACCGCCCAGTGGAGGACGACGCTCCCGGAGCCGGCCAGGGCTTCGTCCTCGAGCGTGCACCCCTCTAGGTGGGTCAGGTGACCGACGACGCAGCCGTCGCCGATGGCGGTGGGGAAGCCGGGCCCCGCGTGCACGACCGTGCCGTCCTGAATGGAGGTGCGCGCCCCCACGGTGATGGTGCCGTAGTCGCCGCGCAGGACCGCTCCGGGCCAGACGCTCGATTCGGCGCCGATCGTGACGTCGCCGATCACGACTGCGTCGGGGTGGACGTAGGCGTCGATGTCGATGCGCGGTGCGACCCCCTCGATCTCGTAGATGGGCATGGCCGGGGACGCTACACGTGGCCGGCGATCCAGGTCACGCCCTGGTAGCCGCGGTACCCGAGGTAGATCACGCTGGCGACCAGCATCGCCTTGAAGTACCAGGGGATCGGTGGACGCTCCTGCTCGGCCAGGATCGTGCCGCAGGTCGGGCACTCACCCTCCTCACCCAGATCATCGTCCTCGACGAGCGCGTCGCACTCCTCGCACCAGGCCATCAGGCCCGACCGCTCCTCATTTCCCCCCGATCCGCACGCGCAGCTTCATCGGCGTCGCGCCGAGGTCGAACTTCTCCCGGATGCCGCGCTCGATGTACCGCAGGTACGTCTGGGGCAGCCGGCCGTTGGTGAACAGCGTGAAGGTCGGGGGATCTATCGCACCCTGGACGATGTAGCGGATCTTGTAGCGGGGTGCGGCCTGGCGGAGCTGGAGCTCCTGCACGGTGCGGTTCAGGGCCCCGGTCGGCACACGCTGGTGGTAGGCCGTGACGCAGTCCCGCAGCGCCGGAAGGATGCGATGGACCCCCTTGCCCGACAAGGCGGACAGTTTGAGCACGGGCGCCGCACCGAGGAAGGCGAGGCGGTCCCCGACGCCGGCCAGGACGTCGTCGCGATCGTCGACCGCGACCTGGTCCCACTTGTTCAGCACCACGATGGCCGGGCAGCCCGAGACGCCGATGCGTTCCGCCAGCCGCTGGTCCTGGTGCGAGGCCCCGATGGTGGCGTCGATGACGAGGACGGCCACGTCGGCCCGCTCCAGGGCGCGGAGCGCGCGGCATGGTCGAGTGCTGCTCGGTGCCGCGGTCCGTCTTGGACGGGCGGCGCAGCCCGGCCGTGTCGATGAACCGCACCGGCCCGTCCGGCGTCTCGACCACCGTGTCGATGGCGTCGCGGGTCGTGCCCGGCATGTCGTGCACGATGGCGCGCTCCTCGCCGAGGAGCTTGTTGAAGAGTGTCGACTTGCCCACGTTGGGCCGCCCGATGATGGCGACGCTCGGCGTGCCGGGTTCACGGTCTCCCCTGGCCCCACCGTCGCGGTTGGCTTCGAGCGCACCGCGCTCGGTTCCCTCAGGGAGCGGGACGGGCAGCAGCGCCACGACCTCGTCGAGGAGGTCGCCCGTGCCGCGTCCGTGCAGGGAGCTCACGGGGTACGGATCTCCCAGGCCGAGGGAGACGAACTCCCAGATGGCCAAGTCACGACTGGCCCCGTCGACTTTGTTCACGACGAGTCGCACCGGTGGTCCGGCTCTTCGGATCACCTTGGCCGCCGCCATGTCCTCGTCGGTCACCCCTGTCGTCACGTCGACGACCATGAGGATGACATCGGCCTCGGCCAGGGCGCGCTCCGCCTGGTCGCTCACCTTGGCTTCGAGAACGTCACCCGCGGCGAGCCAACCACCGGTGTCCATGATGGAGAAGGGCACGCCGGACCACTCGGCCGAGAGCTCCTTGCGATCGCGGGTCACCCCCTTCTCTTCCTCGACCACGGCCGCCCGCGCGCCGACGATGCGGTTCACCAACGACGACTTGCCGACGTTGGGGCGGCCGGCCACGACGACCATGGGGCTCATGGCGCGCACCCCGGCCGGAAGGACGTGCCGTCGAGCGCCCGCCGCAGCGATGCCCCCTCGGTCGGCACGATCTCGACCGGTCGCGGCAGGTCCGCCAGCGTCATCCCGTCGAGGAAGCGCCCCTCGTTGAGGCAGGCGTCGGGCACCAGGCAGCGGGAATCGCCGGGCAGACTCTTCAGGGCGCGGGCCAGGTCCTCCCCGGTGAGCAGCCCGGCCACGCCGATGTTGCCGCCGAAGAATTGGTTTTCGACCGCGTGCACGGCGACGTCGTGGCGCGGGTGGGACGCCACCAGCGGTGCGAGCACGCGGGCGCCGTAGGTGCCGGTCAGGATGATGACGGGACGACAGTCGGTCCCCGCCGCGACGGTGGGGAGCCGCGGCGCCCGGTAGCCCTCCGCCGGAGCGGCGTCGACCGAGGCAAAGAACCCGTGGCGGACGCCACCGGGACCGCCTGCGGCGGGGCGGGCAAAGGCCTCGGTGAAGGCTCGGGCCATGCCGATGCCGTTCTCGTGCTGGGGGTAGCCGTCATAGCTCCGTGCGGAGGGCAGACCTCTGCCGGCGAGCAGGTAGTACTCGTCGGCGGCGTAGACCATGCGGTGCCCCAGCGCCTTCTTGTAGAGCCGTTGCCACTCGCCGATGGTGTCGAGAACCTGCGTCGCCTCGGCCGGCGTGTGCGGGCGCATCTCGGCCTCCTTGGAGTAGCGGCTGAGCCCGAGTGGGACCGCCCCCACGCTGGACAGCCCCGGGTAGTGGTCGAGTACCCCGGCGAGCGTGTCCTCGAGCGCCGGGCCGTCGTTGACACCGGGGCACACCACGATCTGGCCGTGCACCTCAATGCCGCCGTCGAGGAGCACCTCCAACCAGCGCAGGCTGGTGGCGCCCTTCGGGTTGCGGAGCATGTGCGACCGCAGGTCCGGGTCGGTCGTGTGGATGGACACGAACAGCGGGCCGAGGCGCTCGGTGAGGATGCGTTCGGCGTCGAGCTCGGTGAAGCGCGTCAACGTGGTGAAGTTCCCGTACAGGAACGACAGCCGGTAGTCGTCGTCCTTGAGGTAGAGGCTGCGCCGCATGCCCTTGGGCAGCTGGTAGATGAAGCAGAAGGCGCAGTGGTTGTCGCAGGTGCGGATCCGGTCGAAGACGGCCGAGGAGACCTCCACGCCGAGCGGCTCCCCCGCCTCCTTCTCGACGCGCACGACCCGGGGCAGCGGCGCGCCGGCGCGGCGCACGAGGACGCTGAGGCCACCCGGATCGCTGAGGCGTTGGAAATCGATGACGTCGCGCGGCTCCTGCCCATCAATGCTGAGGAGCTCGTCACCCACGGCCAGACCGGCGCGGGCTGCCGGCGACGCCGCGGCGACCGAAGTCACCGTGGGAGCTGACATGAGCCACAGGTTACTGCCGATAACCTGGACTTTGTGCCCGGAGTGGACCGTGTCATGCTCGCCGAGCCACGGGGGTTCTGCGCGGGGGTCGAGAAGGCGATCAAAGCCCTGGCCTGGATGGTGCGGGTCTTCGAGCCGCCGGTCTACTGCTATCACGAGATCGTCCACAACCGCCATGTCGTCGAGCGCTTCCGTGACCAGGGCGTCATCTTCGTCGACGACGTGGCGGACGTGCCGGCGGGCGCGCCCCTCATGCTCAGCGCCCACGGCTCGGCGCCCGAGGTCGTGGAGGCGGCCCGCGCCCGCGGCGGAACGGTCGTCGACGCCGTCTGCCCTCTCGTGACCAAGGTGCATCACGAGCTCAAGGTGCGAAGCCGCAAGGGCTACACCGTCCTCTATGTGGGCCACGCCGGACACGAAGAGGCGGTGGGGACCATGGCCGTGGCGCCGCAGTCGGTGCGCCTCCTCGAGCGCGAAGAGGACCTCGAGGCCCTCGGCGAGCTGGGGGGCGAGGGCACGCCCGTCGCTCTCCTGGCCCAGACGACGCTGAGCCACGACGAGTGGCGGGGGTTGATGGAAGCGGCCCGGCGGCGCTTTCCCGACCTCTGGATGCCCAACCGCAGCGACCTCTGCTTCGCCACGACCAACCGCCAGGCCGCGCTGAAGGCGATCGCCTCGCAGTCCGATGCCGTCGTGGTCATCGGCTCGGCCAACTCCTCCAACACCGTGGCGCTCGAGCACGTCGCCCGGGCCGGCGGGTGTCCCAGGGTGCTGCGCATCAACGAGGCCGACGAGCTGCCCGGCGATCTCACCGGCACGGTGGGGGTGACGGCGGGAGCCTCGGCCCCGGAGTCCTTGGTCGAGGAGGTCATCGCCCGCCTCGACCCGGCCCAAGGCGTGACCGAGGTGACGGTCACCACCGAGGACGAGTACTTCCCGCCCCCGCCCGAGCTCCGGGAGCTTCTGCGGGCCGTGGGGTCCATGCTGGCCTTTTTCGCCGGCAACGCCGGTCCGGCCCGTTCCGACCCCGCCGCCGAGGACCGGTCGGTCTCCGCGGCCGCCGTGCTGGACCTACTGGCCTCCTAGGCCCCTGGGCGCGATGATTGAGCCATGACGTTCACCCGAATGGACGAGTCGACGGCCGAGCAGTGGCAGCACATCATCGTCGAGTCGATGGAACACCAGCCCCGCGTGGCCGACCGCGTGCTGGCCATGCTGGCCTCGCTCGAGGAGATCACCGACGGCTTCGAGGTCGACCAGCTGGTCCACTCGCTACAGACGGCGACGCGCGCCGAGGAAGCGGGGGCGTCGGACGAGGTCGTGGTGGCGTCCCTCTGCCACGACATCGGCAAGGCCGTGTCCGTCATGAACCACCCCCGCATCGCCGCGGAGATCCTGCGCCCGTACGTGGGTGAGGACACCTACCGGATGATCGAGGCCCACCAGGACTTCCAGGGCCGGCACTACTACGAGTACCTGGGCCAGGACCCCGACGCCCGGAACAAGTACCAGGGCGCGCCCTGGTACGGGCTGGCCGAGCAGTTCGCCGACGAGTGGGACCAGATCAGCTTCGACCCCGACTACCCGACCAAGCCGCTGTCCCACTTCGAGCCCCTGGTCCGCCAGGTCTTCGCCACGCCCCGGACATTTTGAGTCCTCCCCGCGGCGCCACCTCTGGCGCCGCTGTGCACACCGACCCCGACCGCGCGCGCCGCGTCATCGAGCACTCTCGCCGGGACTTCGACGCGCGGTACCCCGATGTGAAGCTCTCCCCCGTCGTGGGCCTCATCTGCGCCTACGAGGAAGAGGACAACATCGGGGCCGTCCTGGCCGCCATGCCCACGGAGGCCTGCGGCCTGGCCGTGACCACGCTCGTGGTGGTCGACGGCGGCAACGACAGGACGGACCAGGTGGCCATGGACTCCGGCGCTGTCACGTTCGTGCTGCGCGAGAACCTCGGGCACGGCTACGCGCTCCGCGTCGGTTACGCGCTCAGCATCGAGCTCGGTGCGCAGTTCGTGGTCACGCTCGACGCCGACGGACAGAACGACCCCGCGGAGATCCCGCTCATGCTCCAACCACTCGTCGACGACACGTCGGACTTCGTCGTCGCCTCCCGCGTGCTCGGCCGCGACACGACCACGGACCGGTTCCGCAAGGCCGGTGTCCGTGTCTTCTCGTGGACCATGAGCCTCATGGGCCACACGAAGCTGACCGACACGTCGAACGGCTACCGCGCCCTGCGGGTCAGCATGCTCGACGACGTGGCCTACCGGTTGGTCCAGCCGCAGTACCAGACGGCCGAGCTCCTCATCATCGCCATGAAGCGGGGCTGGCGCGTCAGCGAGCAGCCGACCCTGTGGCTGCCGCGCGCCTCGGGGACGACCAAGAAGGGCAAGAACTGGCTCTTCGGCTTCCGCTACGGGCGGGTCGTGCTGGAGACCTGGTGGAAGGTGCGCAACGAACCGCACCACCGGGAGCTCGACCGGCGTCAGTAGCGGCCGGTCTTGTCCCTCGCCTCGTCGTAGACCGCCTGCAACTTGGGCACCAGCGCGGCGGTGGCGGCGCGCACCGCGGAGCGCGAGACCCGGCCGCCCTCGGTACGCGGGGGCGCCGGGATGGCGGGGCCGATCACCACCTGAATCTTGTACGGCTTGGGGACCGCGCTGCCCTTGGGCATCGCCAGGTCGGACCCCCCGATGCCGATGGGCACGATGGGCGCGCCGGTGCGGGCCGACAGGAAGGCCGCCCCCTCCATCAGGTCCACCACTGCGGCGCCCTCCCGCCGCGTGCCCTCGGGGAAGAGGACCAGGAGCTCGCCGCGGTTGAGGACCGCCTCGGCGCGCTGGAGCGCCTCGCGGTCGGCCGATTCACGGTGGACGGGAAACGCTCCGACTGTGAGCAGCAGCTTGCCCAGCGATTTGTTGTTCCACATCTCGTCCTTGGTCATGAAGAACAGCTTGCGCTCGGTGCAGAAGGCGGCGAAGCCGAAGTCGGCGAAGGAGCGGTGCACCGGGGCCAAAATGGCGGGCCCCGTCGTGGGGATGTGCTCCCGCCCGACCACCTTGGGCCGGAACCAGGCCCACAGCACGGAGGCGAACACCATGCGCTCGAATCGGTACAGCATCGTGCGGCGGGGGTCGATCTCGAACGGCTGGTGCCGGCCCGGCGCCTCGGCGCTCGCGCCGTCGCCCTGGCCCATCCCCTCCGGCGAGGAACCTGCGGTGTTCACAGCCACGACAGCACCTCCTCGACCACATCCTGCACGGTGCGGCCGGTGGTATCGAGCCGGTGGGCATCGGCGGCCTCGCGCAGGGGCGACGCGTCCCGGGTGGAGTCGATGCGGTCGCGCCGCGCCACCCCCTCCGGGGCCTCGTCGTTGCGGCGGCGGGCCCGCTCTTCGGGCGATGCGGTCAGGTAGACCTTGAGATCGGCCCCGGGGAACACGACCGATCCGATGTCACGTCCCTCCACGACCCCTCCGCCGTGCAGGCCGACCCAGGCCCGCTGGCGCTCCACGAGGTGCCGCCGCACGTCGGCGTTGGCCGCCACGACCGAGACCGCCCGGCCCACCTCGGGCGAGCGGATGCGACGGGTCACGTCGCGCCCGTCGATGCTGACGCGCTCCCCCAGCTCTATCGTCGCCGCCCCGGCGAGCGCGGCAACGGCGTCGTGGTCGTCCGGCGGCGTCCCGAGCTCCAGGGCCAGTGCGGTGACCGCCCGGTACATGGCGCCGGTGTCGAGACGGTCGACGCCCAGGGTCTCGGCCACTGCCATGGAGACCGTCGACTTGCCGGCGCCGGCGGGCCCGTCGATGGCGACGAGCAGGGCCCGGGGTGCCCCCGGTCCCGCGGCCAGCCGCTCCAGGTCCTCGGCGAACGTCGGGTAGCTGGTCTCGACGGCGCCGAACCCGGTGATGAGACTGCGCTCTCCCGGACGAGCGGCCAGGGCGGCCACGGCGGCCGCCATCGCCATCCGGTGATCGCCCAGGCTGTCGAAGCGGGCGCCCCGGAGCGGCCCGCCCACGCCGGTGACGGCCAGCGTGTCCCCGTCGATGGTGGCGCGGGCGCCGAAGGCCTCGACCATGGCCGCCACCGCGACGAGGCGGTCCACCTCCTTCACGCGGAGCTCGCCGACGTCGGAGAAGACGGTCGTGCCCTGCGCCACCGCGGCGGCGACGGCCAGGGCCGGGACCTCGTCGAGCGAGGGGATCTCGCCGGCGTGCACGGCCGTTCCCGTCAAGGGGCCGGCCTGCGCCCGGATCGTCGTGGTGCCGGGGTCGCCGGCGCGCAGGGAGATGGACGCGCCCATGCGCTGCAGGACGCCCACATAGCCGAGCCGGGCCGGCCCGTCGTAGACCCGCGCCACGTCGACCGCGCTGCCCGGTACGACGCACCCGGCGACGGCGAAGAAGGCCGAGGCGGAGGGGTCGCCGGGCACGGTGCGGTCCACCGGCTTGAGGGAGGAGGCGCGCACGCGCACGATGCGCCCCTCGCCCCAGGGCTCCACCGTCAGGTCGGCGCCCGCTTCGGCCAGCATCTCCTCGGTGTGGGCGCGGGTGGTGACCGCCTCGCGCACGATCGTCGTCCCCTGGGCCGACAGTCCGGCGAGGATGATGGCGGACTTCACCTGCGCGCTGGCCACCTTGGCCGTCCAGTCGATCCCGTGCAGGGCACCGCCCCGGACCCGCAGCGGCGGCTGGCAGCGCGCGCCGTGGCCGGTCACCGTTGCCCCCATGAGCCCGAGGGGCTCGGCGACGCGGTCCATGGGCCGGGTCGAGAGCGACGCGTCGCCGGTCAGCTCGGTGTCCCAGTCGAACCCCGCCACCAGGCCCGTCAGGAGCCGCATGGAGGTCCCCGAGTTCCCGCACTCGAGCGGTGCCCCGGGCCGCTGCAGACGCCCGCGTCCCCCGTGGACCACGACGGTCCCGTCGTCGTGGCGCTCCACGCCGGCTCCCATCGCCTCCACCGCGGCCAGGGAGGCGGCCACATCGGCCCCGTCGGAGAGCCCGTGGATGACCGAGGTGCCCTCGGCCAGGGCGCCGAGCAGGACGGCGCGATGCGAGATCGACTTCTCGCCGGGTGTGCGGACGGTGCCTTCGCAGGGGACGCCGCCGTCGACGACGAGGATGCGCGGCGCGGTCACGACAGTTGCTCGGCCCGTCCGGGGTAGCCGGCCGCCTCGACGGCGACCCGGAGAGTGTCGGCGTCGGCGCTGTCGACGATCAGGATCAGGACGCCCCGCGGGCCTTCGGCGGAGTGCGCGATCTCGATGTCGTAGATGCCGATCCCCGCACCGGCCGCCAGGGAGGTGATCTCGGCCAGGACGCCATCCCGGTCGGGGACCGGGATGCGCAGCTCGGCCAGATGCTCGGGCCGCACGGCACGCGCCGGCAACGTGCGCCGGGCCGCGCTCGCCTTCTGGAGCGAGTCGAGGATGGCCGTCCGGTCCTGGTCGGCGACGCGGTCACGCATGGCGGAGAGGTCTGTCAGAAGCGCGTCGAGCGCGGCCACAATGGCCGAAGCGTTCTCGGCGCAGATATCGGGCCAGATGCCCGGATGCCCGGCGGCGACGCGTGTCATGTCGCGGAAGCCGCCGGCCGCCAGCCGCAGCAGCGTGCCGTCGTGCTCGGCCCCGTCGGTGGCCGCGTTCATCAGCGTGGCGGCCACGAGATGCGGCACGTGCGACACCACGGCCACGAGGCGGTCGTGGTCCGCCGCCGACAGCACGAGCACATCGGCGCCCAGGCTCATCACGACGCCCTTCAGCCGGTTGAAGGCCTCGAGGTCGGTGGCGGCGGTCGGGGTCAGCACCCACACCGCGCCCACGAAGAGTTCGGGGTCGGCACCCTGCAGGCCGGTCTGCTCCGATCCGGCCATCGGATGGCCGCCGATGAAGCGCGGGTCGTCGGACGCCTCCACGATGGCGGTCTTGACCCCGCTGACGTCCGTGACCACGGCGTCAACCGGTCTGCCTTCCTCGGCGAGGATCGTGCGGGACACCGCGGCCACCGAGGCGGCCGGGACGGCCACGAACACCACCTCCGCCTGCAGGTCCTCCCCCGCGGCGTCGATGACGCCCGCCGCCAGGGCGGCCCGGAGCCTGTCCTCGTCGGCATCGAGACCCGACACGTGCCACCCCCGCCGGCGCAGGCCGAGCGCGATGGAGCCTCCGATCAGCCCCGTCCCGACGACGAGTGCCCGCCGACGCGCTCCGGCCTCAGCCGGGGAGGTCATCGCGGAGCCCTTGGGCGCCGTGGAGGTAGATGTGCTTGATCTGGTCCCGCGGCCGCGTGGTGTGGACGTGCAGGAGCACCCTGATGCACAGCGGCATCGAGCCGGGCACGGCGATCTCGGCCGCGCACAGGAGCGGCACGGCACCGAACCCGATGGCGCGGATGGCGGTCGCCGGGAACGTGCTGGTGACGTCCGCGGTGGCCGTGAACAGCACGCTGATGATGTCGTCCTCGACCAGGCCGTTGCCCTCCATCAGGGCGCGCATGAGCTCCTGGGAACGCTCCGTGACCTGGGACACCGTGTCCTCGTCGACCGTCGTCGCCCCGCGCAAACCCCTGACCGTGGGAGCAGCTGCCATGGCGGGCCACTCTACCGGGATCGGGCGGAGGCCCAGGTGACGGCCATCTCTGGTCGGTGTTTTCCAGGTGCGGGGTTTCCTAGGTGCGGGTCGCCGCCCCGGTGCGCCCGGGGCCGGCCGCGGCGGCCAGAGCGCGGACCTCGCCGGGCTCGAGGGCCCGCCACTTCCCGGGCGGCAGGTTCGGGTCCCGGATCGGCCCGATGCGGGTGCGGACGAGCCGTTGCACCGGATGGCCGATGGCACTGCACATGCGCCGGACTTGTCGGTTCCGCCCCTCGTGAATGACCAGGCGCAGCACGCCCGGGGCCAGCACGCCGACCTCGGCGGGCGCGGTGAGCCCGTCCTCGAGCTCGACGCCCTGGCGGAGCGAACGCAGGGCACCGGGCGCCGGGGTGCCGCCGGCGACCTCCGCCACGTACTCCTTGGGCACGCCGTGGGACGGGTGGGTAAGGAGTTGGGCGAGCGCGCCGTCGTTGGTGAGGATGAGCAGGCCCTCGGTGTGCCGGTCCAACCGGCCGACGGCGAAGACACGCGGCTCGGACGGCACGAGGGTCATGACCGTGGGGCGCCCCTGCGGGTCGTCAGCGGTGGTGATCACCCCGTCGGGCTTGTTCAGCAGGTAGTAGACGAGGTCGGGCGCCACGGGGACGAGGGCGCCGTCCACCTCGACGCGCGCCGTCAGGAGATCGATGCGGCGGCCGGGCGTGGCCACCTCGCCGTCGACGCGGACACGGCCAGCGGCGATCAGCTCCTCACAGGCCCGCCGCGATCCAATCCCGACCCGCGCCAGGACCTTCTGCAGGCGTTCGCCCTCTGGCTCAGCCGTCGTCAGAGGCCGCCTCGACACCGAGGCCCAGCGCCGACTGCAGGTCACGCTCGAGGTCCCCGGCCACCTCGGGCCCGGGCAGGAAGTCCTCGACGGCCGGCAGCTGCGCTAGCGAGTCCAGCCCGAGGCGTTCGAGGAACAGATCCGTCGTGCCGAAGAGCGCGGGCTGACCGGGTCCGTCGGCGTGGCCGACCACCTCGATGTAGCCCCGCTGCTCCAGCAAGCGGCTCACGCCATCCACGTTCACGCCGCGGAGGGCGGAGATCTGTCCGCGGGAGACGGGCTGGCGGTAGGAGACGATGGCCAGCGTTTCGAGCGCGGCGGTCGAGAGCCGGTGCGACACCTCCCGGTTGGCGAACCGCTCGACGTAGGGCGCCAGGTCCGGCTGCGTCTGCAGGCGCGCCCCACCGGCGATGCGCGCCAGCATGAACCCTCGGCGCTCGCGCTCGTAGGACTCGGCCAGCTCCGTCAGCACCTCGTCCACCCGCTCGACGGGCTCTTCTGTGAGCTCGGCCAGCAGCTGCGGCGCAATGGGCTCCACCGCCACGAGCAGGATGGCCTCAATTGTGCGGCTCAGTTCTACGTTCTCCACCGGATTCAATCCCTCATCCTTCGTAGTCGTCGATCTCGAACCCGTCGAGCTCCGCCAGGCCGCGGCCGCTCGTCACCCCGGCCAGGCCGTCCGAATCGACCCACGAGATGCTGAGATCGCCGAACGTGGCACCCTGGCCGAGCGTCACCCGCCCCATTTTGCACAGCTCGAGGAGGGCCAAGAAGCGCACGATGACCTCGATCCGGGTGCGGCACCCACCCACCAGGGCGCGGAAGGAGGACGCCCGCTCGGACTCGTGCAGCGCAATGAGGTCCGCCACCGCTTCGGAGACCGAGACGGTGTCCACCGTGACGTGGGACAGGTCGACCCGTGGTACCGGGCGCTCCGCCGACCCCCGGAGATACGCCTGCGCCAGGTCGTCCGGTGTGATGCCGGCCAGCAGGTCGGGCGCGTGCACCACGAAGTCGTCGAGCCCGACCTCGCGCGGAATCGACCGCGACGCCTGTTCGGCCAGGGCCACGAAGACGTCCGCCGCCGCTGCGTAAGCCCGGCACTCGAGCAGGCGGGCCAGCAGCAGGTCCCGCTCCTCCCACCCGATGAGATCCTCGTCCTCGTTGGTCGTCTCGCGACCCGGGAGCAGCTTCTGGGACTTGAGCTCAATGAGGATGGCCGCCAGGAGGAGGAACTCCGAGAGCTGGTTGAAGTCGATCTGGTTGCGCTGCTCGGAGAGGACGCGCACGAACCCGTCGATCACGGGCAGCAGGGGGATGTCGAGGATGTCCACCTCGTGCGACGAGACGAGGTGCAACAAGAGGTCGATGGGACCCTCGAAACTGGGTGTGGAGACCGAATACGCCACCCGCCGACGTTATCGAACCGGCCGGCACCCTTCACGCACCCTGGTCACCGGCCGGGGCGGCCCCGGGGCGCCCTACCATTGCGCCCCATGGACAGGGTCCTTTCCGGCATCGCGCCATCCGGCAATTTCACCTTGGGGAACTACCTCGGGGCCCTCCGGCACTGGGTCTCCTTCCAGGACGGCTACGACGGCTTCTACTGCGTGGTCGACCTCCACGCTCTCACCACCGAGATCGACCCGGCCGACCTGCGGGCCAACACCCTCGACGCCGCCCTGAACCTGCTCGCCATCGGGCTGGATCCCGACCGCTGCACCCTCTTCGTGCAGAGCCACGTCCCGGAGCACACCCGGCTGACCTGGCTGCTCGAGAGCACCACGACGATGGGCGAGCTGCGGCGGATGACCCAGTTCAAGGACAAGGGGCTGGGCCAGGAGACGGCACGGGTGTCGCTCTTCACCTATCCCGCGCTGATGGCGGCCGACATCCTCCTCTACGACGCCGCCGCCGTCCCGGTCGGCGACGACCAGCGTCAGCACCTGGAGCTGACCCGCGACGTCGCCATCCGGTTCAACCACCGCTACGGCGACACCTTCGTCGTCCCCGAAGCGGCCATCCCGGGCACGGGCGCCCGTGTCATGGACCTGCAGCACCCGGAGCGCAAGATGTCCAAGTCCTCCGATTCGCCCCTCGGGACCATCAGCCTGCTCGACTCGGAGGAAGAGATCACCCGCAAGGTGCGCAAGGCGGTCACCGACACAGACGGGGAGATGCGCTACGACCGCGACGCCAAGCCGGGCCTGGCCAACCTGCTGGACCTGCTGGCCGCCAGCACCGGGCGCACGCCCCAGGACGTCGCCGCCGGCTACGAGCGCTACGGGGACCTGAAGAAGGACGTGGCGGCGGCACTGTCCGAACTGCTGCGTCCGGTCCGGGAGCGCCGAGCCGAGCTCGAAGGTGACCTGCCGTACGTCACCGCCGTGCTGGCCCGTGGCGCCGCCCACGCGCACGAGGTCGCGGCCGCCACGTACGCACGGGCGGCGGACGCCATCGGCCTCCTGCCGCCTGGGATCGGCTAGATCCCGAGCACGCTGATCCACCAGTTGTACAGGCGGTCGAAGAGCCACGTGATGGGACCGTGTGGGTACAGGAAGAAGTTCAGGAACACGATCCCGAGCAAGATCGGCATCGTGTACTGGCGGAAGCGCAGATAGGTCGGCCAGTACCGTGCCGGCAGGAGCCGTTCGAAGAGGACCGAGCCGTCCAGGGGCGGGATCGGGATCAGGTTGAAGATGCAGAGCCACACGTTGACGAGACCGATGTAGAAGACGATCTGCGCGCCGGTCGAGATCTGGCCGACGGCCGGCAGACCGGGGCGGATGACCTTGATGAAGACCACGGCCGAAATCGCCGCAATCGCCGCATTGGTGGCCGGGCCCGCCAGGGAGACGAGCACCCCCTGATTGCGCGGGCTCCGCAAGCGGCTCGCGTTCACCGGCACCGGCTTGGCCCACCCGAAGACGCCGGCGCCGGCCAATGACAGCAGTGCCGGCACAATCAGCGTCCCGACGGGATCGACGTGCACGATCGGATTGAGGCTCAGACGCCCCGCTCGCTTGGCAGTGTCGTCACCGAACGCGTTGGCCACGAACCCGTGTGAGATCTCGTGCAGGATGATGGACGGCACGATCACGCAGAAGACGATGAGCTCCTGCTCGGTGATGTGGTGGGAGCGATAGAGGGCGATGAAGACGACGACACCTGCGACGACCCACAGGGTGCGCTTGGTGCGCTGATCCATCGGGCGGCGCCCCCCGCGGGAGGCTCCGGGCGACTGCACTCAGTGCTTGGCGGCGTCGGCGATGCAGAGACGGGCAGCGGGCATGGCTTCGAGCCGCGCCTCGCCGATGGGCTTCCCGCAGACCTCGCACAGGCCGTAGTTCCCTGCCTCGAGGCGACCGATGGCGGCCTCCACTTCGTCGAGGGTCTCCCGGAGCTCGGTGGCCAGGCGCTCGGCCTCACCGCGCTCGGCCGTCACCTGGCTGGAGTCGGCAAAGTTGGAGTCGTAGTTGAGGCCACTCCCCTGGTCGGCGAACCCGAGTTCCGTCAGCTGGGCCTGCAATCCGGCCTGCTCAGTGTGCAGGAGGGCGGCAAAATCGACGTCGGCGGTTTCCGCCGTTGGGGCCTCGTTCGGCATGGGGTCATGCTACGCGGTCCCTCCCCCTCTTGGTTCCCGCCCGCGGGTGGGCGCCCTCGTAGGCCCGGCGGAGGTGCTCTGCCGACACCTTCGTATAGCGCTGCGTCGTGGCGATGGAGGCGTGGCCCAGGAGCTCCTGCACGACCCGCACGTCGGCCCCACGGCCCAACATGTGGGTGGCGCAGGAGTGGCGCAGGACATGGGGGCTGACCTTCTCGGCCAGACCGACGCGCCCGGCGTACTTCTTGACGATGCCGAAGGCGCCGACGCGGGACAGCCGGCCGCCGCGGACGTTCAGGAACACCGCTTCCGCGTCGCTCCGTCTGCGCCAATTCTTCGGCTCGAGCAGCGGCCGGCCCTGCCCCGACAGCCACTCGGCCAGGGCCGCACGGGCGAGCCCGCCCAGGGGGACGACGCGCTCCTTGTCACCCTTTCCGAGCACCCGGAGCAGCGGCAGATCCGTGCCCTCCACCGCCGCGATGACATCCCCCAGGTTGAGGCCCACCGCCTCGCTGACCCGGGCCCCGGTCCCGTAGAGGACCTCGAGCAGGGCCCGGTCGCGCAAGACCGCCGCGCCCGTGCCGACGACCGCGCCGAGGAGCAGCTCCGTCTCCTCCTCGCTCAGTGCCTTGGGCAACAGGTCCGTGACCGAGACCGACGGCAGGTCGAGGGTGGGGTCGTCGCCGCGGAGCCCCTCCTCGACCAGGAAGCGATGGAAGCCCCGCATGCTCGAGAGGGCCCGCGCCACGGAGGCTGCAGTATGGGAGCGCCGCAACCGTTCCAGGTGCGCCGCCACGTCTGCCGGTGACGCCTCGTCGATGCCGCGGTTGCCCAGACCTTCTTGGTACGTGCCCAGGTCTCGCCGGTAGGCGGCCAGCGTGCGCGGCGAACGGCCGCGCTCCACCTCGAGCCAGGAGAGGTACTCGTCGGCCTCCCGGGGCAACGTCGTCGTCACGGCCGCCGGCCTCGGTCGCGCCACCGCTCGCGGGCCAGGTACAAACCGAGCACGGTCGTCTCGTCCTTCAGGGATCCGTCAGCCACGAGCGCGTCGACGTCGTCGAGGTGGATCGTCTCGACCGTCAGGTAGCCCTCCTCCACGCCGTCGGGCCGTTTCGGCGTGGAGGACAGGCCGGTCGCCAGGTAGATCAGGGTGTGCTGATCGCTGATGCCCGGGGTGTTCCAGGTGCCGAGGAGCAGGTCCCAATGGGCCGCCTGGAGCCCGGCCTCCTCGGCCAGCTCGCGCCGGGCCGTGTCCTCGGGCCCCTCGCCGTCCTTGTCGCGCGTCCCGGCGGGGATCTCGAGCACGAGCGCATCGACGGCGGCGCGGTACTGGCGCACCAGCGTCACGGAACCGTCGTCGTGCAGCGGGACGACGGTCACGGCGCCGGGATGGCGGATGACGAAGCGGTCGAACGGCTTGCCCTCCGGGTCGACCAGGTGGAAGCGATCCACCCGGAACAGCCAGGCCCGGAGGAGTTCCTCCTCCGAGACGCGGCGGAAACCGGGCACGTTTTTAGGTGACGGCGTCGAGGTCCAGCAGGTGGGGCTCGCGCCCCTCCGCCCGTTCCAATGCCGCGGCGACCAGCTCGCGGAAGAGAGGGTGGGCCCGATCGGGCCGGCTCTTGAACTCGGGGTGGGCCTGGGTGGCCACCCAGTAGGGGTGCTCCGCCAGCTCGACGAACTCGACCAGCCGGCCGTCGGGCGAGATTCCCGAGCACACCAGCCCGGCGCCCTCGAGCTTCGTCTTGTAGCGGTTGTTGAACTCGAAACGGTGGCGGTGCCGCTCGGTGACGCCGAGCGTGCCGTAGGCCCGCGCCACCTTCGAGTCGGGCACGAGCGCCGCCTGGTACGAGCCGAGGCGCATCGTTCCGCCCTTGTCGGTCACTTCGGCCTGGTCGGGCATGAGGTCGATCACCATGTCCGGAGAGAGGCTGTCGAACTCCCGCGAGTTGGCCCGCTCCAGGCCCAGCCGGTCGCGGGCCATGGAGATGACCATCACGTGGAGCCCGAGGCACAGGCCCAGGCACGGGATGCTGTGGTCGCGGGTGTACCCCGCCGCGGCGATCATGCCCTCGATGCCGCGCTCGCCGAAGCCGCCGGGGATCACCACGGCGTCGAGCCCCCGCAGGCGGTCGGTCCCGAGGAGGCCCGGCACCAACTCGGCGTCGATCCAGTCGAGCTCCACGCTCGCCCCGTGGTGGAAGCCGGCGTGGCGCAACGCCTCGACGACGGACATGTAGGCGTCGGGCATGTTCACGTACTTGCCGACGATCCCGATCTTCACCCGGCGCGACAGCGACTCCACCCGGTTGACGAGTGCCTCCCAGTCGGAGATGTCGATCGGGTGTGCCGCCTCGTCGATGCCGAGGGTCTGGCACACGTAGGAATCGAGTCCCTGCTCGTACAGTACGAGCGGGATCTCGTAGATGCTCGCCGCGTCGACGGCGGAGACCACGGCGTTGATGGCGACGTCGCACTGCAGCGAGATCTTGCGCTTGAGACCGTCGGAGATGGGCTTGTCACTCCGGCAGACGATGACGTCGGGTTGGATTCCCCGGCTGCGCAGCTCGGTGACAGAGTGCTGGGTGGGCTTGGTCTTCTGCTCGCCCGACACGAGGTAGGGCACCAGGGTGAGGTGCATGTAGCAGACGTTGTCCCGCCCGATGTCTCGCCGAAATTGCCGAATTGCCTCAATGAACGGGACGATCTCGATGTCGCCGACGGTCCCCCCGATCTCGACGATGACGATGTCGACGTCCTCATCGGCCAGGCGCTTGATGCGGTCCTTGATTTCGTCGGTGACGTGGGGGATGACCTGCACGGTGCGTCCGAGGAAGTCGCCGCGCCGCTCCTTCTCGATGACCGACCGGTAGACACCGCCGGTGGTGGTGTTGGACCGCTTCGACAGGTTCTCGTCGATGAAGCGCTCGTAGTGCCCGAGGTCGAGGTCGGTCTCCCCGCCGTCTTCTGTGACGAACACCTCGCCGTGCTCGCCGGGGTTCATCGTCCCGGGGTCGACGTTGATGTACGGGTCGAGCTTGCACATCGTCACCCGGAGTCCGCGGCACTTGAGCAGCCGGCCGAGCGAAGAGGCGGTGAGGCCCTTCCCGAGCGAGCTCGAGACACCGCCGGTGACGAAGATGAACTTGCTCACGCCGCCTTCGGCACGCCGAGCATCAGGTCGCGTGATCGGTGCACCCGACCACGATAATCGACGGCAACCGAACCCGCGGTGGACTACCGCCCATGCGTCGCGCCGAGCAGCTCGCGGGCATGCGCCCGGGCGGCGTCGCTGTCCGGGTGACCCGACAGCATGCGGGACAATTCCGTGACCCGGTCCTCGCCCTCGACCACGGTCGCGCTCGTCACCGTGCGCCCCCGGGACTCGCCCTTGACCACGCTGATCTGCGCATCGGCCTGCGACGCCACCTGGGCCAGGTGGGTGACGACCAGCACCTGGCGGTCGCGCCCGACCTCGTGCAGGGCCTCGCCCAGGGCCAGCGCGGCCGCCCCGCCCACGCCGGCGTCCACCTCGTCGAACACCATCGTCTGGGGGCCGCCCAGCCCCACCAGACGGATGGCCAGCATGGCGCGGGCCAGCTCACCGCCCGAGGCGGTCCGCGCCAGAGGCTGCACCGCCTCACCCACGTTGGCGCCGAGGGCGAGCACGACGGGCTCCCCGGCACCCTCGTCCGCCACCCGCACCTCGAGTCGTGCACCGGCCATGGCCAATGCCGCGAGTCGCTCCCCCACCTGGTCGCCGAATGTCCCGGCGGCGCGGGCGCGGACGGCGCGCACTGCCGCCTCGGCGTCGGCGAGCTCGGCCTGGCGCAGGTCACGCTCGGCCTGCAGGCGGGCGGCCCCGCCTTCGGCGTCCTCGAGTGCGGCGAGCCGGAGGGCGCCTTCGCTGCCGTAGGTCATGACGGCAGCCAGGTCCTCCCCGTACTTGCGCCGCAACTCGCCCAGCAGGCGCCGGCGGTCCTGCACGTCGGCCAGGCGCTGGGGATCGTCCTCCCAGCCCTCGACCTCGTCGCGTAGTGTGCGGGCCAGGTCGGAGAGCTCGACGGCCGCCGCGGCAAGGCGGGCGTTGTAGGTCTCGAAGGAGGCGCGCCCGGCCAGTGCGCCGCCGGCACGTCCGAGGAGGTCGACGGCGCCCCCCTCGCCGACTGGGTCGACGAGTTCGAGTGCCTCCAGCGCTGCATCGCGGTAGGCCGCGGCATCGGCCAAGCGGTCCTCCTCGAGGCGGAGACCGGTCTCCTCGTCGGGATCCTCCAGAAGGGCGTTGGCGATCTCCTTGACCTGATAGCGCAGGACGTCGGCCTCGCGGGCGCGCTGCTTGGCATCGCCGCCCAGTCCCGCCAAGGCCTCGTCGAGCGCGTGCAGTTGGCTCCGGATGGCCCGCACCCGGCTCAGGTCCGTGCCGGCGAAGGCGTCGAGGACGTTGCGTTGCGCCGCCGGCGTCACCAGGGCACGGTGCTCGTGCTGCCCGTGGATCTCGACCAACTCTGCCGCGGCTTCGCCCAGCGCGACGAGCGGCGCCATGCGCCCGTCCACCCAGGCCCGGGACCGCCCTGCGGCGGGGACCGACCGGGTCAGGATCACCTCGCGGGCGGCATTGCCGTCCCCCACCACGAAGCGCGCCTCGACCAGCGCCTCGGCGGCGCCGCTGCGCACCATGCCCGGATCGGCCCGTCCGCCGAGCACCAGCTGCAGTGCCTCGACCACCAGCGTCTTGCCGGCACCGGTCTCGCCGGTGAGCGCCGTCATCCCCGGCCCGAAGACGAGGGTGAGGTCCTCGATCACGCCGAGGTCGCGCACGTGCAGATCGGTCAGCACGGCGCGCTCGATGGGTCCCGGTCGGCCAGCAGCCGGAAGCGCAGGATGCCGCCGAACGTCTGCGGTTCGTTGCGCACGACACGCACCGGGCGCTGTGCCACCGTGCAGGTAACGGTGGCACCCGGCTGTAGGCGGCCGATCTCCTGGCCGTCGATGACGAGCACACCGGCGCGGTCGGGCGCGATCTCGACCGTCACCTCCTGGTCCTCGGTGAGCACGAGGCTGCGGTCCAGCGAGAAGTGCGGCGCCACCGGCGTCACCACCATGGCGCGCAGCGTCGGTGCCAGGATCGGCCCTCCGGCCGAGAGGTTGTAGGCGGTGGATCCCGTCGGGGTGGCGACGATGAGGCCGTCGGCCGAGTAGGTCAGTGCCTCCTCGCCGTCGACCGACGTGGCCAGGCGGACGGTGTGGCCGAAGTCGATCTTCTCGATCACCACCTCGTTGAGCGCCAACAGGGCCTTGATGCCATCACCGACCGAACGGTCCGCAATGGATACGTCGAGCGCGCAACGCGCTTCGATGATCGCCTTTCCCTCGAAAACCTTGGTGAGGGCGCCGCGGACCTGGTCGGGCAACAGGTCCGGCAGATAGCCCAGGCGGCCGAAGTTCACCCCGAGGACCGGGACGTCCTCCGTGGCGGCCAGGCGCACCACGCGCAGGAATGTGCCGTCGCCGCCCATGCTGACGGCCACGGTCGTCCCGGCGAAGTCGACGTCCGCCAGCTCGACGTCGGTGCCCGCCTCCCTGACCCGGTCGGGCCCACTGAACTGCAGGATGCGGGCGGCGTGGCCGCGCTCGCCCAGCCAGGCGGCCGTGTCCGTCGCCAGTGCCAGTGCATCGGCGCGGTCAGGGTGGACCAGGAAGGTGACGGTCGCCATCGGCGAGCGGCTCAGCCGGCCGCAGGGGCCGGTGGAACGAGTTCGTCCGCCTCCGACACGGCGGCGGTGAGCAGGGCGGCGGCCTCCCCTGCTGCATCCCCGTCCATGCCCTTGCGGGCATGGAGCAGGAACTCGACGTTGCCGGCGGAACCGGTCAGGGGGGAGGCCATCGCTCCCATGATGCCGGTTTTCGAGTCATGCAGCGCGGACGCCACGCCCTGCAGCGCGCCCAGCCAGAGCGCGGGATCACGGATCACGCCCTTGCCCCGGGAGACGGCGGCCCGGCCGGCCTCGAACTGTGGCTTGACCAGGACGACCAGGTCGGCGTCGGGCGCCGACACCGGGCCCGTGAGGGCGGGCACGACGCTGCGCAGCGAGATGAAGCTCAGGTCGGCCACCACCAGCGAGCAGGGCTCGTAGCCCGGGTCCGCGGCGGCGAGATCGGCCACGGTGAGGGTGCGCACGTTGGTGCGCTCCAGGACCGTGACGTCCGGGTGCGCACGCAGGGCCGGGTGGAGCTGCCCGTGCCCCACGTCCACCGCGTAGACGTGGGCCGCCCCGTGCTGGAGCAGGCAGTCGGTGAACCCACCGGTCGAGGCACCGGCATCGAGGGCGCGCCGGCCGCTGACGGCGACCGGGAACCCGTTTAGTGCGGCGGCGAGTTTCTGGCCACCCCGGCCGACGTAGGGCGACGGGGGGCCGAGGAGCACGACGGGCTCGTCGGGAGCGACCAGACGGGCCGGCTTGTCGGCCTGTGTGCCGGAGACGAGGACGGTGCCGGCCGCGACGGCGGCCTGGGCCTCCTGCCGGGAATCGACGAGGCCGCGTCGCACGAGCTCGGCGTCGAGCCGGCGGCGGGACCCGCTGCTCAGCTGGCGGCCTTCTTGGACGCCGAGTCGCCGGGCCCGGAGACCTTCTTGCTGTGGGACTTCTTGGCTTCCGTCGTGGCGGGGCGTGCCGGCGTCTTGATGCCGGGGAGACGGGACGGGGCCACCTTGGTGGCGGCATGACGCGCCCGGGTGGCTGTCTTGCCCGCCTGTGCGGTCACGTCCTTGGCGGCCTTGCCGGCGTGGGCCGAGACGCCCTTTGCCGTCTGGCCCGCCTTGTTGGTGGCGTCCTTGGCCGTCTTGCCCGCCTTCGTCGTGACGTCCTTGGTGGCGTTGCGGCCCGCGCTCGCCGACTTCTTGAGGATCTCGGCCACCTGGTTGGCCAAGGACTCGAGCGACTTGGAGTCGATCTTCTCGAGCTGGCTGGCCACCTCGTGGCGCACCAGTTCGAGCACCTGCTCGCTGGACTTGCGGCTCCGTTCGACCAAGTTGTCGATCCACTCCTGTGCCTGGCTGCGCTGGATGTCGCCGGCGTTCACCAACTCTCGCACGATCTCCTCGGCCCGGCCACGGCTGACCTGTCCGAGGACGGTCCCCGCATCGAGGTACTTGCGTATGCGCTCATTGCTTGCCATTGCACAAGAGTATCTGAAGTGCTAGCTACTGGCAAGCACTATCGGTCCGGGCCGTCCAGAGCCTGCTTGACCAGGCGGAGCAGGTCCGGGGCCACGGCGGCGGGGTCCGCCTCTGCTGGGACGTGGCCCGCCCTCGTCACTCCCGAAAGGACGAGGGCGAAGGGAATGCCCAGCTGGGAGGCCAGGGCGCCGTCGGTCGAGGGCCGGTCCCCCACCACGACCCGGAGCTCACCGGGAGCGACCCGGGCGGCGATGGCGTCCGCCGTGGGACGGTGCGGCTTACCCGCCACCTCGGCCGCGACCCCGCCTGCGGTGACCACGGCGGCGAGGATGGCGCCGGCCCCGGGCACCAGGCCGTCGGGGGTCGGGTACGTCGCGTCCTCGTTCGTGCCGACCAGGCGTGCGCCGTTTCGCACGGCCGTCACGGCCTTGGTGAGGAGGTCGTAGGTGAAGTCGCGGGTCAGGCCGACCACGACGGCGTCGGCCGGCCCCTCGGGCACGACGATCACGCCGCGGTTCGCCAGCGCCTCGAGGACGCCGTCGCCGGCGAGCACCACGGCGGACGAGCCGGGCGCGAGGAGGCCGGCGGCCACGTCCGCCGAGCGCAGCAGGTCGGCGTCGTCGGTGGTGATGCCGCAGTGCGCCAGCTGCCGGTGCAGCTCCGCGCGGGTCGGTAGCGCGTTGTTGGTGGCGAACAGGACGCGCACCCCGACGCCGCGCAGCCGGGCCACGGCCTCGTCCACGCCGGGAATCGGCCTCCCGGCGAGCCACACCACACCATCGAGGTCGACGACCCACGTCCCCTGGGGTGGTGGCGGCCACGACGGCGTCGGTATCGGCATCGGCGTCGGCGTCGACGTCCCGGTCGGCATCGGGGCGAGGCTAACCGTCTTCCCTAGACTCGGACGCTATGGCAGAACTACGTGTCGACGGTGACGAACTCGTCCTGCAGCTGCGCCCGATGGAGAAGGCGGAAGGCGTGCACGGCGACATCCGCGTTCCGCTCTCGGCGGTGACGGCGGTCCGTTCCGTGGACGACCCGTGGCCCGAGCTGCGCGGCATGCGGGCACCGGGGACGGGGCTCCCGAACGTGATCGCAGTGGGGACGCGCCGGGGCAGTTTCGGCAAGGACTTCGCCGCCGTCCACGGCAAGGGGCCCGCGGTTGTCGTGGAGCTGGACGGCGCCGACCACGGGCGCCTCGTCGTCACCGCCGATGACGCGGCGGCACAGGCGGCGGCCATTGCGAAGGCGACGGGCCAGGGCTGACGACCGCCTCTGGGCGGTGCCGGTTGGTTCGGACCCCGGCGGACCAATGGGGGTCAGCTGTCGGTCCAGGGCACCTGGAAGCTGATGGAGCGGGCGATGTCGCGCTGGGTGACGACGCCGACGACGCGTTCGCCGTCGAGGACCAGGAGCCGGGAACGCCGGTGCCGGCACATGAGGGCGACGGCGTCCTGCAGGGAGAAATCGAGGTCGAGTGCCACGACGTCGGCTGGACCGGCGAACTCGGAGAGGCTCACTTCACGCGGATCGCGGTCCTGGGCCACGACCTGGGCCACGATGTCCCGGCTGGTCACGGTGCCCGCCAGGCTGCCGTCGTTCAGGCACAGCGGCGCGGTGTCGTCATTGTGGGTCGCCAGGAAGCGGGCGGCGTCGGCAGCCGTCTCCGTGATCCGGAGGACGTCGAAGTCCTCGCACATCACGTCTTGGATGGTCCTCATGGCACCTCCCGCTGCAGGCCGGGGCGGGATCCACGGCCCTGCCCTCCACCCTCGCGCCGCCGGGACCGGGTAGCAATGCCCTCCTCGTGTCGGCGTGGGCGCGGCGGTGGGTCATCGTTCCTGCACCCCCTGTACCCCTGCGCCCCTGTGGTCGGAGTCAGCTGAAGGCCAGCAGGTTGGACGGATCGGCCAGCACCTCGCCGACGTCTCGTAGGAAGTGCGCCCCCGCCTGGCCGTCGACCAGCCGATGATCGAAGGCAAGGCTCAGGGTCACCAGGTGGCGCACTGCGAGCTCCGCTTCGTACACCCAGGGCCGACGTTGCACCGCCCCGACGGCGAGGATGGCGGCCTCCCCCGGATTGAGGATGGGAACACCGGCGTCCACGCCGAAGACGCCGATGTTGGTGATGGTGATCGTCCCGCCACGCAGGTCTTCGGTGCTGCAGCGCGCGGAGCGGGCGCGGTCGGTCAGCTCTTGCAGCGTCGCGGTGAGCTCGTGCAACGTGAGGTCCTGTGCGTCCTTGATATTCGGCACGACCAGCCCGCGCGGGCTCGCCACGGCAATGCCCAAGTTGACGTAGTGCTTCGTCACGACTTCGTCGGTCGCCTCGTCCCAGAACGAGTTCAGACGCGGGATGTTCGCGCAGGGCGAGGACGACGGCCCGGGCGACGACGGCGAGTGGCGTCACGCGGAGGCCCTCGAAGCGCCGGTTCTGGCGCAGCCGTTCGATGAGCTCGACGGTGGGCGTCGCGTCCACAGTGAGAAAGACGCACGCTTGTGGCGCGGTGGCCACGCTGCGGGTCATGGCCTCCGCCATGTGCTTCTGGACGCCGCGTACCGGGCACGCGTGTCTCCCGGTCGGGACTGTCCCGTGCCGAGACCCTGGCGAGGTGGGTCGCGAGGTCCTCGCGGGTGATCACGCCGCCAGGCCCGTGCCCGGTCACGTCCATCAGGTCGACCCCGTTCTGCCGGGCCATGAAGCGCACCGGCGGCGGTGCCAGCGGCCGGGCCGGTGCGGTCGGCGGTGGCGGCACGGGCGGCACGGGAAGCGCCGGCGGCATGGGCCGCGCCTGCTCACGATGCCGGCTGCCGCTGCGCCGACGGCGACTCGGTGGCGCCGCGGATGGCCCGTACCCGACGAGCATCGGTACCTGACCTTCGGCATGGTCCGTTCTCGTGTCAGTCTCGGCCCAGGCTCCGGTCTCGCTCTCAGCCTCGGTCTCAGTCGGCTCAGTGGCGCTGCTGTCAATGGTGATGAGCGGTGCACCGACGCGGACCGTCTCTCCCGGCTGGGCCAGCAGCTCGACGACCGTGCCGGCGAAGGGGCTCGGCAGCTCGACGACTGCTTTCTCGGTCTCCACTTCGGCCAGGGCCTGGTTGAGCTTCACCTCGTCGCCGACGGCGACGTGCCAAATCACCAGCTCGGCCTCCGTCAGTCCTTCGCCAAGATCGGGCAAGAGGAACTGCCGCCCCGTGCTCATGGGTGGAGACACTTGTCCACCTCGTGGAGGATGCGGTCGGCATCGGGGACGAAGTGGTGCTCCCCCCGCGACGCCGGGTAGGGCGTGGCGAAGCCACCAACCCGACGGACGGGCGCCTCGAGGGAGAAAAAACAACGCTCCGAGATCCGGGCGGCCACCTCGGCCCCGAGCCCGCAGAACACGCTCGCCTCATGGGCGACGACCAGGCGTCCCGTCTTCCGGACAGAGGCCTCAATGGTGGCGAAGTCCAGCGGTGAGAGCGAGCGCAGGTCGATGACCTCCAGCGAGGTACCTTCCTCTTCGGCGATGCGCGCCGCGTCGAGTGCGGTGGCCACCAGCGGGCCGTACGCGGCGATGGTGGCGTCGGTGCCTTCGCGGAGGACGGCGGCGCGCCCGAGCGGCACTTGGGCGAATGCATCGTTCTCCTCCTCGACTTCGCCCTTCTCCCAATAGCGCCGCTTTGGCTCGAAGAAGACCACCGGGTCGTCCGATGCGATGGCCTGTTGGATCATGCGGTAGCCGTCCGCCGGGGTGCTCGGAGTCACGACGCGTAGCCCCGCCGTGTGGGCGAAGTAGGCCTCGGGCGACTCGGAGTGGTGCTCGACGGCGCCGATACCGCCGCCGAAGGGGACGCGGATGGTCAGCGGCACCGTGACGCGCCCTTCGTTGCGGTAGTGCAGCTTTGCCACCTGGGAAACGATCTGGTCGAAGGCGGGATAGATGAAGCCGTCGAACTGGATCTCGCATACCGGGCGGTAGCCACGCATGGCGAGCCCGATGGCGGTGCCGATGACGCCGGACTCCGCGAGTGGCGTGTCGATGACCCGGCGGTCGCCGAAGTCCCGCTGCAGTCCTTCGGTAACGCGGAACACGCCACCGAGCTTTCCGATGTCCTCCCCCATCAGGACGACCTTGGGGTCGTGCTCCATGGCGCGGCGGAGCCCGCCGTTCAGCGCCTTCACCAGAGACATGGTGGCCATCAAGAGCCCTCGTCGAAATCCGCCAGGTACGCCAGGTAGGCCTCCTCCTCGTCCTGCAGGAGTGAGTGGGGTTCCGCGTACACGTGTGCGAACAGGTCGGAGGGTTCGGGGTCGGGCATGGCCAGGCACCCGGCCCGCAGCGCGGCCGCCACCTCGTCCGCCTCTCTCTCGACTCGATCATCGAACCCGTCGTCCGCCAGTCCCTCGGAGTGCAGGAGAGCGGACAGGCGCGCCAGCGGGTCCTTGACCCGCCACTCCTCGTCGTCGGCTGCCAAGCGGTACCGCGCCGGGTCGTCCGAGGTGGTGTGTGGCCCCATCCGATATGTCACGGCCTCGATGAGTGTGGGGCCTTGCCCGGCCGAGGCACGCGCCAACGCGAGCCGGGTGGCGGCGAGGACGGCGAGCACGTCGTTGCCGTCGACCTGGATCCCGGGGATCCCGTAGCCCTGCCCGCGCTGGGCGATGGAGGTGCGGGACTGCAGGCGTACCGGCTCCGAGATCGCCCACTGGTTGTTCTGGCAGAAGAAGACGACGGGCACGCCGTAACTGGCAGCGAAGCCAAAGGCCTCGGCCACGTCCCCTTCGCTCGTCGCACCGTCCCCGAAATAGGTCAGCACGGCAGACGTCGCGTCGTCGAGCGTGACACCGAGCGCGTAGCCGGTGGCGTGTAAGGGCTGCGATCCGACAACGATGGCTGGCGTGGCGATGCCGTAGGTAGCGGGGTCCCAGCCGGAGAGCCCCGCCCCCCGCCAGAGCCGCAGCATCTGCACCGGATCGACACCCAGGCAATAGGCGACACCGTGTTCGCGATAGCTCGCGAAGACGAAGTCCTCCGGACGCAGGGCCCGCGCCGATCCGACCTGCGCCGCCTCCTGTCCGAGCAGTGAGGCCCACAACGCCAGCTCGCCCTGCCGCTGCAGAGCGACCGCTTCGGCATCGATGCGACGTACCACCACCATGTCGCGGTACAGCTGGCGCAATTGGGCGCCGTCGACGTCGGCCACGAGCTCCCAGTACGGGCAACCGACCGTCCGCTGCCCGTCCACCGAGATCAGTTGGACCAGGCCATCGAACCCCGTCCATTCGGGGATCCTCGTCTCCGGAACCCGTTCGGGCGCAATGCTCACCTGGACCCCCTTCTCGAGCTGGGCTCGACTGGTGCATTTCACCACGAGGATGCGCTTTGAAGCGGGAAAATAACTCAGATCAACGGCTTGTCACTGATTCGTTGCAGGAGATAGCCATCTTGCGCAATCATTCAGCAGCAAGATGATTGGCTGGCACGACCGCCGACCGTGTCGCCGACGGACAGGTTCAGGAAGCTTTGCGGCGGGCGGCGGTCTTGGGCCGGGCGGGCGCCTTGGCGGCCTTGGGTGCCTTCTTCGCTGGAGCGTCCCGCTTCGCCGTCGCCGTGGTCCGTTTGGCGGCTGGGCGCTTCGCCGCGCCCTTGGACTCGGCTCCCGGCTTGGCCGCCGCCGCGATGCTGGCGTTGAGCGCCTCCATCAGGTCGACCACCTTCGCTGCGGGCTCCGGACCCTCCTGCAGCACGATCTCGTGGCCCTGGCGCTTCTCCTCGATAATGGCCTCGACCTTCTCGCGATGCGTGTCGTGAAAGCGGTCGGGATCCCACTCACTCTCCATCGACTCGATGAGGAGCTGCGCCATGGAGAGCTCGCGGTCGGTCACGTCACCGGTGTCGGGCAGGTCGAGGTCGCGACCCGGGGCGCGCACCTCGTCGGAGAAGTACATGGTGTGGAGGGCCAGCGCATCGTCCTCGGGCCGTATGGCGACGAGGTACTCCTTATTGCGCATGACCAGCGTGGCGATGGCGATGCGGCCGGCCTCGGCCATCGCCTGGCGCAGGAGGGCGTAGGCCTTGTCGGCACCCTCGCCCTCGGGAGCCAGGTAGTAGCTGGAGCGGAAGAAGACCGGGTCGATGTCGACCAGGCCGACGAAGTCGGAGATCTCGATCTGGCGCGACTTCTTCGGTTCGGCGGATTCGAGCTCCTCCTCGGTGAGGATGACGTACTCCCCGCCGCCGAGGTCATAGCCCTTCACGATCTGGTCCTGGGGGACCTCCTCTCCGGTCCGCTCGTTGACTTTCTTGTAGCGGATCCGGTCGGACGTCCCCTCCTCGAACTGGTTGAAGTGGATGCTCTTGTCCGAGGTGGCCGGGTACAGGCCCACGGGGATGTTCACCAGTCCGAAACTGAGAGCCCCCTTCCAGATCGTGCGTGGCACGCCCAACAAAATACCAGCCCAGAGCAGGTCCACCACCTTGTTACAGCCCTTCGTCACACTGAGGCGATGGTGAAGGACGCCTCATCCGGCTTCGGGCCCGCCCTGCTCGGCGGGTTGGCAGAGCTCGGCCCGGTGGAGCCCTTCTCCGGGGACCTATCCCTTGAACTGGGGATTTCCCTCTGGCTCCGCGCGAGCGGGACGAGCCTGCTGGAGGCCCGGTCGTCGCTCCTCGAGATCCGCCGGGTGATCCTGAGCGTGTGCGACCTCGACCCGGCGACGGAGCCGTTCCCCCTGGTGGGAAGGTCACCCCGGTCGGACGTGCTGACCTTGGTCGGCTACGTCTCCGACCTGCTGCGCAGAGCGTCGGCAGGGCTGGACCGGAGGGTGGAGGCGGTCATCGAGGCCGTCGTCGCCGAATTGCCGGCGCCGCAGGTCGAGGCGATCGGGGCTTAGGGATCAGAAGCCGAACGCGGCGATGATGTTGCCGTTCAGCCCGGCTGCCGCCATGCTTCCGAGGTAGGGCGCGTCGCCGTAAGAGAACACGTCGCCCCGCGCCGCGGCCACCCAGTAGCCCTTGCCGTCGGCCGTGGGGAAGATCGCCGACGCCGGGTTGAACGAATTCACGTAGCCGAGTGGCGACCCCATGGTGGCGGCATCTCCGAATCCGTCGACCGCGCCATTGGCATGGAGCAACCAGTAGCCGTGCCAGTCCGGGCTGGCCACGGCGTCCACGACAGGGGCAGACGACGCCGACGGCGCTCCGTAGAAGGTGGCGTCGCCGAAGGCGTAGACGGCACCGACATTGGTCACCAGCCAGTAACCCATCCCCGTGGCGTCAGGCATCACCGAGACAGCCGTGCCGTCACAGCCACCGATGCCGGGACAGGATCCCGCGAAGTGGGCGTCGCCGAACGCGAAGACACCACCGTCGGATGCGACCATGAAGTACCCGTGGCCGGTGACGGAGGGCACCATGGCGACGATGGGTGCGTTCAGGCTGTGGGGCAGGCCCGAACCTGCAGGGTGCAGTCCGATTTCCGGGATCGACCCATAGAAAGAAGAGGTACCGAAGCTGAAGATGCCGCCGTCGGAGGCGACGAGCCAGTACCCCGTGCGGCTGGCCGAAGGGGTGATGCCTACCACTGGCCGCTGGAGCGGGATGCCTCCCATGGAACCGTAGAAGTTGGCCGCACCGAACGAGAAGATGCCACCGTCCGAGCCGACCAGCCAGTAGCCCCGCGCCGCCGGGCCGACAGGGAACGACTGAGTGCTCCCCGTGCCGCCGAGGTAGTTCGTGCCCTGCCCCACGCTGGCCGTCAGCGTGCACACCCCGAAACCGACGAAGGTCACCGAGCGCCCATCCGCACCAACCGTGCAGACCGCAGTCGAGATAGAGGCGACCGAGGTAGCCCCGTCACCCGAGGTGAGCACGGAGGCGGTGAAACCGCTGAATTCGGTGGCGTTCGTCGGGATGTTGGTGATGATCGGGGTCGAGGGCGTGGCCTGGCCGACGGCGAAGGTCTGGGGCGACCCGACGCTCATGGTGTAGTTGGCCGTCCCGGCCGTGTGTGCCGTCAAGGTGCAGATACCGACGCCCACGAAGGCGACGGCCGAGTTGACGACGACGCAGATCCCAGTGGTCGACGACGTGGTGGACGGCGTCCCGTCGGTGATTGTGGTGATGGCGGGGGTAAAGCTGCCGCCGTAGAGCGCCGTTCCCACGCTGGGAATGTTGTTGATGGTCGGCGGGCTGGGGGCGTTGTTCAGTGCAACGTTGAACGGCTCACACGCTCCCGTCGACGATTGGTAGTTGGCGTCGCCACTGTACGTGGCCTGATACGAGTAGTTGTCTGCATCGAGATGGGCGGTCTGGGTGCTGTCGGGTACGGCACCGCCAGCGAGGGTGACCGTGCCTGCCGGGGCCCCGCCACTGGCACAGAAACCGTCGCCGGTGAAGAGGACGTAGGTCACCGTACCGGTCGGCGGAATGCCGGCTGCACCGGTTACCGTCGTGGTGTCCTGAGCCTGTGCTCCTGTCAGCTGCGAGTTGTTCCACATCGTCGTGGTGCCGGCGACAACGACGCTCGTGACAGTGGCCGGCGTCGCCTTGCCCACAGTCGCTGTCGTGTCCCGACCCGAGCCGCTGCGGTAGTTCGAGTCGCCGCTGTAGGTGGCTGTGGCCGAATAGGTCCCCGCAATGGCATCGGTGATCGTGCAGGTGGCCTGGCCGCTACCGTCCAGCGTTGTCGTGCTGGTATTGCAGTTGACCGAGTTGGACCTCGGATCCGTGACCGACCAGGCGATGGTGCCTGTCGGGGTGATGCCCGGCCCCGTGACCTTGGCGGTGAAGGTGACGCTGCCTCCCGTCACCACGCCTGAGGTATTGCTGACATTGGTCACAGAGGCCGCCTTGCCCACGGTCGCCGTCGTGTCCTGACCCGAGCCGCCGCCGTAGCTCGAGTCACCGCTGTAGGTGGCCGTCGCCGAATAGGTCCCCGCAATGGCATTGGTGATCGTGCAGGTGGCCTTCCCGCTGCCGTCCAGCGTTGTCGTGCCGGTACTGCAGTTGACCGAGTTGGAGCTCGGATCCGTGACCGACCAGCCGATGGTGCCTGTGGGCGTCCCCACCGAGCCCGTCACCGCGGCGGTGAAGGTGAAACTGCCTCCGGTCACCACACCCGCTGCGTTGTCGCTCACGCTGGTCGTCGACCGCGCTGTGCCCACAGTCGCCATCGTGTCCTGACCCGAGCCGCCGCCGTAGTTCGAGTCGCCGCTGTAGGTCGCCGTGGCCGAATAGGTCCCCGCAATGGCATTGGTGATGGTGCAGGTGGCCTTCCCGCTACCGTCCAGCGTTGTCGTGCCGGTACTGCAGTTGACCGGGTTGGAGCTCGGATCCGTGACCGACCAGGCGATGGTGCCTGTCGGGGTGATGCCCGGCCCCGTGACCCTGGCGGTGAAGGTGAAGCTGCCTCCGGTCACCACGCCCGTCGCGTTGTCGGTCACGGTGGTCGTCGATGGCGCTGTGTCCACAGTCGCCGTCGAGTCCAGGCCGGGGCTGCCGCTGTAGTTCGAGTCGCCGCTGTAGGTGGCCGTGGCCGCGTAGGTCCCCGCAATGGCATCGGTGATCGTGCAGGTGGCCTGGCCGTTGCTATCGAGGGTCGTCGTGCTGGTGCTGCAGTTGACCGGGTTGGACGTCGGATCCGTGACCGACCAGGAGATGGTGCCAGTGGGTGTCCCCTCCGAGCCCGTCACGGCTGCGGTGAAGGTGAAGCTGCCTCCGGTCACCACACCTGCTGCATTGTCGGTCACGGTGGTCGTCGATGGCGCTGTGTCCACGGTCGCCGTCGAGTCCAGGCCGGGGCTGCCGCTGTAGTTCGAGTCGCCGCTGTAGGTGGCCGTGGCCGCGTAGGTCCCCGCAATGGCATCGGTGATCGTGCAGGTGGCCTGGCCGTTGCTATCGAGGGTCGTCGTGCTGGTGCTGCAGTTGACCGGGTTGGACGTCGGATCCGTGACCGACCAGGAGATGGTGCCAGTGGGTGTCCCCTCCGAGCCCGTCACGGCTGCGGTGAAGGTGAAGCTGCCTCCGGTCACCACGCCCGCCGCGTTGTCGGTGACCGCTGTGGTAGATGTTGCTTCGTCTGCTTCAGCCGGTATCGACCACACGACAGACGAAAAAAGTAACGCGGTGGCCACAGCCACGAGCAGGAGGGCGCGGCGCGACCTCACGAGGACTCCCTCGCTGCGAGCCCCGCGCACCAACCCCCGACAAGACCCAAAACAGGCAAGTGCCAGTCAAAGTCAAAGAGGCCGCCCACAGCCCAGCAGACTACGGCGGCAACGGCACACGCCGACAGCGGGTCCACGCGCCGAAGCGCTTTTGCCAGCGAGACTGCCACAGGCCCCAGGATGCCGAGCCCTCGGCGGTGGCCAGCGCGAGGATCAGGCCAGGCACGATCGAACGGATGGGCGGCACCGGTGTATCCGCCACCCACGTCGGCCGACAGAGGGCTCCAGGAAGGCCGTCATGGGCGGCTCTCGCCCGGCCAGAGCACGAGAAGCGGTCACCGCCACTCGGCCGCCCATCCTCTTGAGGTCTCGCCGGTGACAATCTGAGGTCGACGTTCCCGGGACAGGGCCAGATGCGTCACAGCGGGCCTCCAGGATTGCTGGTCATCATTGAAAGGCATGGCAGCGAAGCGTCGGCGCAGACTCATTGGGGCAGTGATCGGGGTGGTCGTCGTGGTGGTGCTCGCCGCCGTGCTTGCGCCCTACGTGTACATCCACTTCATTGAGGGACCGGCTCCGGCCAAGTTGGCGCTCCCCCAGTCGTCCACCACGACGAGCACGGCATCAGGTTCGGCCACGACGTCATCGTCACTCGACGGAGTCTGGAACGTCGGCACGGGCTCCCAGGCTGGATACCGGGTGCGGGAGGTCCTGATAGGCCAGAACGCCACCGCGGTGGGGCGCACCAGCAAGATCTGGGGCTCCATGACGATCTCGGAATCGACGGTGACGAAGGCGACGTTCACGGTCGACATGGCCAGCGTGGTGAGTGACCAGAGTCAGCGGAATGCACACTTCGACGGACCGATCATGGATGTGAGCCAGTACCCCACCGCCACGCTGACCCTCTCGACTCCCATCGACCTGGGCACCATCCCGGCGGAGGGGGTAGTGGCGCACTACAACGCCGCGGGTGATCTCGATATGCATGGCATCACGAAGTCGGTCAGCTTCCCCGTCACAGCGGAGCGCGTCGGTTCGGGTATCGACGTCCTGGCCGACATCCCCATCACGTTCTCTGCGTGGAACATCGCCAATCCGAGCATCGGCGGCTTCGTCACTACGGCGAACTCCGGCACCCTCGAGGTCCTGCTCTACCTCACCCAAGGACCGGGGAACCCCGTTTCACAATCGACCGGATCGGCTGGTTCGGTCGGCGGCGGCGGGCCGGTGACGGTGCCCAGCACCACCGTTCCAGTATTGGGCGTCCCTTCGGGCTAGCCGCCGTTCAATCATCCGGCCCGGGCGGCAGTACGCCGGGTATTCTCTGGCTCGCCCAACGGCCCCGTTCGTGCTGCGGAACCCGTTCTCGGGATCACGGCTGCTCCGACGCCCCTCGGAAGGGGTATGGCTCGAGGGGACATCGCCAGGCAACTCCGAGAGGATCCGTGACCACCCTTAAACAGCCCGTGCAACGCCGCCGTCGTGTCCTCAGGCACGCCGAGGCCGCGGTGCGCCAACTCAATGGATGGGGTCCTGCCCTTGTGTCGATCGCCCTCGCGGTGGCGTACGGCCTCTACATCGCATTGCGAACCTACGAGGTCGATCTCGGCGTTTACTTGCGTCTGGGCGGACAGTACGTGTTCACGTCGCACCTGTATTCCTTCGTCCTCCCCAACACGAGCCTTCCGTTCACGTACCCCCCCTTCGCGGCGCTCCTGTTCGCGCCGTGGCAGCGGACGTTCAGCAGTGTCGCATTGGTGCAAGCGGTCTGGACCATGTGCAACCTGGCGGCACTCGTGGGTGTGCTCGTCATGTCTCTGCGGCTGGTCAAGCCGTCGCTCGGCAGGGTGGCGACCTGGCGCCTCGCTCTGGCACTGAGTCTCCCGGCCCTTTTGCTCAACCCCGTCCTGATAACGATCGGCTTCGGGCAGGTCAACCTGTTCGTGACCTTCCTCGTCATGTGGGACCTGTTGAGCGAACGCAGGGTCGGAAAGCGGCAGCTGCCCCTCGGTGTCGCCACCGGCGTGGCCGCCGCAGTCAAGCTCACCCCGCTGTTGTTCGTTCCTTATTTGCTGCTCACCCGACGTTGGCGCGGCGCTATGACCTGTGTGCTCACCTTCGGTGTCTGCCAACTGGTGACTTTCGGGGTGTCGCCCACCTCGTCGAGAGACTATTGGACAAGGGCCGTCTTCAAGCCCAGTCGCGCTGGCGATCTCTCCATTGTCGACAACCAGAACCTGTGGGGGGTACTCGATCGCTTCACGCACGGGGTCCTGGCCGATCCCGTCATGCTCCCGCTGCTGATCGCCATCGCTGCGGCTGGTCTGCTGTTGGCGGCCCGGGCGCACCGGAAATCCTCACCCCTCCTCGGGGTGCTCATCTGTGCGGCGACCTGCCTGCTCGTGTCCCCCATCTCGTGGGTCCATCACTTGGTCTGGGTCGTACCAGCGATCCTGTGGCTGGCCTTGGCGCCCGACAGACCCCGTTGGGGGCGCGCCCTTGCCGTCGCTACCGCTGTGCTGTTCTGGAGCGCGCCAGTGTGGTGGGTGCCCTACAAACACACGTCCGACCTTCACTTGAATCTGCTGGACCTCGTTGCCGGCAACTCCTTCTTCTTCGCGATGCTGTTCTTTCTGGTCGGGAGCGCGGTCCTCGTACTGCGACCAACGCGTCGCCTACGCGACAGGACGTGACGCCCATACTGCGGACAGCGACCTGCATCTGAGGCGCCCCAACTGGACACGCCTCCGCACCTGTTGTCGATCCGTTGTGTCGAATTCGAATCGAAATGCCCTACTCGGGTCCCTGTACGAGCGACAGAATCACACGTCGAGGGCGGGGTGAGCGGGAGTCTCCGGGGGGATTCGTCACCCCGCCCTCATGTCGATTCCGCGGCGGCCGGCTCGAATCAGAACAGGCGCCTTCGACCGCGACTCCCCGACGACGCACCCGTTTGTCCACCGCGAGAAGAGAGGTGGGGGCCGGGTGGAGGGGCTAGGGGAACCTCAACTTCCCGGCCCCCACCCCGGTGCCGTTCCCATCCCGTCACGGCAGAATAACAGGGGGTTGGCCGTGATTAAAGGTGTCGAAGTCGAAAGAATCTTCTAGATACGCGCCATGGTAACCGTACAATTCCCGTTTCCCAATGCCGGTTGACCAGGCATTGCAAGGGACATGATCCCCCGCCCTTTCTACTATTTGCACATTCACTACAACCTTCTAGGCCGTCTTCCTTTTGGGCCGTGAGACGCTGGGCGGGCCCCGCTGCATCCCAACCGGCGGACGGCGATCGCACACAACGTTGTGCATTCGTTGTGCGGTATCGGCCTGACCGGCTCTACCCGAGTGGGACACGCCCATGTCACCATCCGGCACGAGGGGCGGTGATTGGGGGATCCGATGCACGCACGTCGTGGGTCACCGCCCCTCCTTCGCGTACCGGGATAGACCGTGCGTTGTCGGACCGGTCGAAGCTGCGCCGCTCTGCAAGCCGCATGTCACCTGCAGACGTTTGCTCCCCCGGAGTCCGGGAAAGAGGCCATAGGCTTCCTGAGCACGGAGAAGGATATTCATGCGCCGACCGAGCAAGATCTCGAGCCAGGTTCGCTCTCAGCCAGATCGTCCCGCAAAGGAACAGAAGGGTCCACGCACGATGGAAGTTCGTCGCCGAGTGCCACGGCAGATCGCCAGCTGGGTTGGCTCGTGCCACATCGAGGGCGAGCCGAACGAAGAGCTGAGACGCTGTCGCGTTCTTGACGTGTCTGAGCTCGGACTGGGGATCGTGATCGATCACCCCCTCGGTTCCGGGTTGGTCGGTCGCCATGTCTCCGTCGAGACACCCCCCATGGGCACCTCGGTCAACATCCGCCTAGAGGGCGAGGTGCGGAACGCAGTCACGTTGGACTCGGGGTCCGTTCGACTGGGCATCGAATTCGACGGGCTCGCCGAGCTCGAACAGTCCGTCCTCAATGCTCTCAGCGTCTTGGGCGCCGCTCAGTAATCGCTCGGACCAGGGGCCCAACGGCCGGCGTTGAGGGCCGGCACGTTCCGGAGAGCAATTCTGTTCGCGAAGGGTCCGTCTGGTGGACAGCGTCATCCCCAAAATCCGGCCTACTACGGTCGCCGTCATGGAAGTCCGGTCTCGCGATGGAGATCCGACCTCCCACGCGTGAGCACCGCGGCAACGGGAACTGTCGCTGCGGGTTGTTGGTTGAGCTCGTTGGCGGCGTGGAACTGGACCTGTTGCACGCACGTAACCTTCTCAGGACTGAACACCAAGACGAAGGGGCGACGCGCCTTGGTGGCTCGTCAATGGAAGTCGCACTTGATCCTGCGATTTCGGACTCGAGAGTCGGTCTAGGCGCTCCGCATGATGGCGAGGGTGCGGTGATCGTCGCGGTGATTCTCCGCGAGCAGCTCAGCCGTGACCCGATCGAACATCGGCAGTCCGATGCCGATGGGGATGTCCACAGCGCGTCCCTTGCGACACTGCGGACACTCGACGACGCACGCACCGTCGTCCGCGTCGATGACCTCGGGACGGTGGGGGCTTTGCATGGGCCGACTCCCTGCTTGCACCGAAAATAGGGTGCTTCAATTTAGCCCTCGTGTGCCCCAGGGGTCGGATGTTTTTCCGGTCTTTTCCCCTCCCCATGTTTGACCGGAGTCAGCGGCTGGCGGTGACCATCACCGACGGCCCAGCGTGGTTCTCGTGCAGCGACCTTCGCCAGGGCGACCTTTGTGTGGGAGCCGTTTGAGCGCAAGAGAGTGACTCAACCCGTCGAAGGGCTACTGCTGTTGCGGCATCCGCTTGCCAGCAACGCGCGCCATCGTGGCATCGTGAGGCCTTGACAGGCGCGAAACCAACGGCCAATCTCTTGCAACGGCCGTGAATGGCGCACGACCGGCACGACCGGACACCTCTACCGGGACGGCGGAGGCAGCCGGTGGAGGTGAGCAGCATGAACCGGGGAACCGCAGCGACACACGTGCAGGCTGTGCTGGCAATCGAGGATCGTGTCCTGCGCAACTACTGGGTCACCCAGACCTATTCGGATCTGGCCGCGGGCTTGAGTCGGTTGCTCGGATCGGACACGGCCAACTGGTGCACGTTCGGCACTTGGGCCTCGGACACGGTCGGGCGGAACATCCGGGGGGAGGACATTCCGAAATGGCTTCATGACCGCGTCGTCCTCCACGACGGCATGATGGGCGCAATCCGCTCGGTGAACGAGGGACAAGGAAAGTTGCTCTCTGAGGCCCTCCGCCTCGTCACCCCAGATCATGTCATCGATGTCGTGCGGGAGCTCCTCGGTGCATGCGCTCTGAACCTGTCCAACGGCAATACGGAGGTGTTCGCCGAGATCGCGCCTGCGGCGGCGACCTTCATTGCGTGCTACGGCGCCCAGCCGGTCGATTCTGACTCTGCGCGGGCCCGAGTTCTCCAGATGTGCGAGGGTGCACCTCCGTTCGAAGGCATCAATCGTCTGCACGCAGGATTCTCGCTCTGGTGCGACGCTATGGAAGAGCCGGATCCGGCCGCCAAGAGCCAACGTATCTTGGCCGGTTCGCTGCAGCTCGGCGCGCACGAGCAGCATCACCTCCAGGGTGCGATCGCCGGCAGCATGGACATGGGCGTCAACCAAAGCGCCGCTCTGTACCGGAAGCGTCTGGTCTCCGAGAAGGGAGCTTTTGCCCGGCTCGAGCCGTCGATCGCCTCAGCGCTCGATCCCGTCGTGAAGGCGACCGGCGATCTCTGGGGTGATCTCATGACGAAGCTTCTCGGCACAATCGAGACGCCCGACGGAACTCTGCTGTTGGATCACAACGTGCCCCCGATCCCGGACCAGCCGTTCACGCCGCCTGAGATGAAGCCCGTCGTTGTCGATGACCTGGCCACCTTGCTCACTCGCTTCGATCGCAGTGACGGCAACGGCGACGGGAGTGCCGCGGCCGACTGGGTGAATCTCGACGACCGCATGAACTTCATCGCGAACCTCTTCATTTCCCGCCATCACCGGACCGAGCTGTTCCAGCCCCCGTTTGACGGCGCGGTCGTGTCGGACATAGAGGCCGGCCGCATCCCCGGCCAGTCGTTCTCCATCTGCGGCCCAGCTCCCGAGCCGTTGCTCCGACCACCACCCACGATCGGGACGCGGCGGTTCACCGACTCGTTCCTCGAGGGTCTCCGAAAGGCATCTGACTGGCCGGCCGATCGGGCCGTCAGCACTTTCTTCGAGAAAAGCGGAGAGGGGCATGCCCAACTCTTCGGACGACTGGCAGGGCTCTCGGCCGGCGACGTGCCGGACGATCAACTACCCGGCGTCGGTGAATTCGTCACCGCCCAGGAGCCCTGGCCGGAATGGGCCGATGCGGAGCTGGTCGAAAGAGGCCAGCAGTTCTTCCGCCGGTGGGGGCCCCAACTCGGCATGGCACTGTGGATGGCGTCCCTGCCGGCCGACTATGCCTGCGCGAAAGGGGCGGAGCCGCTGGTCCGAACGGCTCGGCTGACCGGCAAGCCCAAACGCCGCTACGTCGAGACCGGACAGATGATCATCAACGCCATGACGCCCGGCGCCCTCGAGACGGGAGCGCCCGGCTATGAGACGATCCGGCACGTGCGTCTGATGCACGCGGCGGTGCGTCATCTTCTGCGCCATGGGCAGGATCTTCGGACACCCGCCGGGGATCCGATCGAGGCGTGGGACGACGCGCTCGGCGTGCCTCTGAACCAGGAAGACCTGCTCGGATGCCTCTTCTCTTTCAGCGTCGTGGGAATCGACTCCCTTCGCCGATCGGGCGTTCGAGTGACCGACTCTGAAGCCGAGGCCTACATCCACACATGGAGCCTGGTCGGCCACCAGCTGGGGATTCGTTCCGACCTCCTCCCCTTGGACTGGACCGATTCCCAGGCCATTTGGGGGCACATCAAAACCCGCGCCTACGGGGAGAGTGCCGCCGGCCGGGAGCTCACCGCTGCTGCCATCGAATGCATGCAGGATCTCATCCGGCTCAGCCCGCTGGGAGGTCTGCCGGCGTCGGGCATCCGCCACTTTCTCGGCGACGAGACCGCCGAGCTGCTCGGTGTGCCCAAGGCCGACTGGACGCGGTGGTTCTTCACATTCGTGGAAGTCACCGACACCCTCTTCGACCGGACCTGGGCACGACTCCCCGGGGTCCCCAATCTGTCTGCGGCACTCGGGCTGAGGATGCTCGGTGGGTTCGAGCGCACCGAGCGCGACGGGGACCGGGCGAGCTTCCAAATTTCCGACGAACTCCGCGAGGCCTGGGGAATGGGGAGCGCTCCTTGACCCTCGTTGACCCCTCGGGGGAATGACCGCATGCCGGGTAGAACGCGCCGGCCTCCGCTCAACCGCAGTTGCTCTCGCTCTTCACCGGCTTTAACGTGCCAATCTACGAGAGGGGTTCCGTACGACGTGGTGCTCCGGGAGGTGCTGCGTGACCACCGAGAACTTGGCAGTTCTCTTCTCTGACGTGGTCGGATCGACCGAGTTGTCGCTCGCCATGCCACCCGAAGCCGCTGACGAGGTGCGTCGTGGGTATTTCTCGGTGCTGCGCCAGGCCGTTGCTGCCACCGGTGGCCACGAGGTCAAGGGGTTGGGCGACGGAATCATGGCCATCTTCGCCTCGGCTTCCGCTGCGCTGGCGTGTTCCGTTGTTATGCAGCAGGGCGTCGAGCACGACAACCGCGACCGCCCGTACAGCGTGGGACTGAGGGTTGGGCTGAGCGGCGGGGAAGTCACGGCGGACGACGACGGCGACTACTACGGGGACTCGGTGATCGAAGCCGCCCGATTGTGTGCTGTCTGCGAGGGTGGTCAGATTCTCTCCGCTGCTGTCGTGCCCATGATGGCGGGGCGGCGGAACAGGCATGTCTGCCGATCGGTCGGCGTCATGACCCTGAAAGGGCTGCCCGATCCCGTCGACACCGTCGAAGTGATGTGGGAGCCTCTCGTGACGGCCGAAGCAGGCGGGGCGGTCCCGCTGCAGCCGCGCCTGACGGTCCGGCCGACCGTTGGACTGGTTGGTCGCGAACTCGAGACCGCAACGCTCGCCTCCGCCTTCACGCGCGTCGCGAACGGTGAAGGGCGAGAGATCGTGCTCGTCAGCGGGGAAGCCGGCCTCGGGAAGACAACCCTGGTGGCCGAAGCAGCCCGCGCCGCCCATCGCACCGGCGCGTCCGTCCTGTTCGGCCACTGCGAAGAGGACATGACCTCGCCGTACCAGCTCTTCGCCGAATCGCTCGGCCACTACGTCACCAACGTGGACGAAGAGCGGCTCACACGCCACACGCGCGCCCATGGCTCTGAGCTGACGCGCCTCATTCCGGCCCTCGGCAGCCGGCTTACCGACGTTCTGTCGCCCAGGGCGACTGACAGCGACACCGAGCGGTATCTGCTCTTCACCGCCGTCGTCGAGCTCTTGGCAGAGGCATCCGCCGATGATCCCGTCGTGCTCATCTTCGATGACATCCAGTGGGCGGACTCCGGCAGTCTCCTCCTCTTGCGTCACCTGGCGACGACGGTGCTACCGATGCGAGTGTTGGTCCTGGCGACTCTTCGCGACGACGAGATGCCGAACGCGCAGGAGCTGCGCGACACCCTGGGACACCTGTGGCGCCATCGCGGAGTCTCTCGGTTGGAGCTCGAAGGCCTGAACCATGGGGACGTGGTGTCCTACATGGAAGCCGCGGCGGGTCACAGGCTTCCGGAGAGCGGGATTGATCTCGCGGAAGCCGTGCACCGCGAGACCGATGGGAACCCGTTCTTCCTCAGCGAGGTTCTCCGCCATCTGGCCGAGACCGGAGTGATCTATCAAGACGCGGCCGGTCAGTGGATGACGGCCGAGTCACTCGGTCCGCTGGCACTCCCCGACAGCGTCCGAGAGGTCGTGGGGGGCCGAGTGGCCCGTCTCGGGGATCGCGCCGAACGGTCATTGTCGATCGCTGCGGTAATCGGTCGCAGGTTTGACTTCGACCTCCTGACTAGGGCAACCCGGTTTCCTGAGGACGAGGTTCTCGAGATCCTCGAAGCGGCCACGGCTGCGGCACTCGTACGCGAGGTCGCGGGGCCCCCGGGTCACTACATCTTCGCCCACGGCCTCATTCGGCACACGATCTACGGGAGCCTTGGCCCGACTCGATGCGCCCGGGCTCACACGCAAGTGGCCGAGGCGCTCGAGGACATCTGCGGTGGCCACCCGGGACCGCGAGTCGGCGAGTTGGCCCGGCACTGGCTGAACGCCTCGGGCGAGTCCGCTCCCGGCCGGGCAATCCGCTACGCGCGCCAGGCGGGCGATGCCGCCCTCAGTGCACTGGCCCCGGCGGACGCTCTCAGGTACTTCACCCAGGCCGCCGACCTGCTGGACAAAGTCGACGACCCCGACCCCGTCTTAGCGCTCGACGTGGCCATCGGGTTGGGGACTGCGCGGCGACAGACCGGTGATCCGGCCTTCCGTGAAACCTTGCTCGAGGCGGCACATCAGGCGGCCGAGTTCGGTGACACCGAGCGGCTGGTGGCGGCTGCTCTGGCCAACGACCGCGGCTTCTACAGCGCCATCGGCGCCACCGACAACGAGAAGGTCGACGTGCTCGAGACCGCTCTCAATGACTTGCCCGCGCTCGTTCCGGAACGTGCTCTCGTCCTGGCGACGTTGTGCTCCGAACTGGTCCACGGCAGCACGCTCGAACGCCGTCAGGCATTGGCAGAGGAGGCCGAGCGCATCGCCAATCACAGCAGTGACGACACGACCTGCGTGCGCGTGCTCAACCACCTTTACGTTCCGCTCGAGGTCCCGCAGCTCCTCAGTTCGACACTCACCCGAACCACGGATGCGCTCTTGCGGGCCGAGCGACTAGGGGATCCTGCACTTCTCTTCTGGGCAGCGATGTGGCGTTACGAGGCGGCTGCCCACGCCGGCGATATCGACGAACTGGACCGCTGCCTCGCGATCCACGGGGCCACGGCGGAGCAGCTGGGACAGCCGGTCTTCACCTGGGGTCACACGTTCCTGCAGGCGCAGCGGGCGTTCATTGCGGGAGACACGGATCGGGCTGAAGCACTGGCCACCGAAGCGCTCCAGATCGGCACCGACAGCGGACAACCTGACGCCAGGATCGTCTACGGGACCCAACTGATGGGGGTGCGCGGACAGCGGGGCACCATGAGCGAGCTGATCCCACTCATCGAGCAGCTGGCTTCTGACGCGCCCGAGGTCTCACCGTGGATGTTCGGCTCGCTGTTGGCCAAGGCTCATGTGGAAGCCGATCGTACCGATGAAGCGGTCACTCAGCTGGAAGCGTTCGCGGCATCGGGCTTCGACCACCGTCAGGACCAGCTATGGCTCTCGGCGATGGTTGACTACGCCGACGCCGCCGTCGTATGCGAGGATCCGACCTACGCCAAACCCCTGTTCGAGCGGCTCGCCCCCTGGCACGCGCAGCTCCCAGCCACCGGGGCATCGGCCCTGCCGCCGGTGAGCCACTATCTCGGTGGACTGGCCGGTGTCCTCGGCCGCTACGACGAAGCGGATGCCTACTTCTCGCAGTCGGCCGCAGTGAGCCAGCGGTTGGGAGCTAAGTTCTTCGCCGCCCGCACGGACCTGTGGTGGGGAGATCTCTTGGCTCAGCGCAATCGCCCCGGTGACGCAAATGCAGCGGTGGCACGCCTGACGAAAGCCCAACACGTTGCCCGGACGTTCGGCTACAGCAATGTGGACCGGCGTGCCACGGAGGCACTCGAAGCCTTGGGAGGTTGAGCAGTTGGTTGCTCGTCCTCGCCAGATTAGGGAGGCCCCTCTCCGCTGAGCACCCGAGTCACTACGGTGACGTCCTCGGGTCCAAGCCCGCTGTCGACGATGGTCTGCCATTCCGTCGCCAGAGCGGAAAGGACCGCGAACCGCTGGAGATCACCACTTGAAAGCGCGAGATGGACGTCCTTCAACGCCAGCGCCAAGGGGAACTCGGGCGAATAATCCCCCCGTTCGATCCGGCGAAGCTTTCCCGACTCCCAGGCGGAAATGAGTGGTCCACCGTCGAAGGCTGCGGTGACGGCCGATGTCTCGACCCCCAGCTGGCGCGCCAAAGCCAACGAATTCGCGATGCCCTCTGCGGTGAACGCCAGAAGAACGTTGTTCACCAGTTTCATCTTCGAGCCATTTCCTGCGGGACCGAGCCACATCGTCCGTTGCCCGATCACGTCGAACACGGGCTGAAGGTGCGGTCGCCGCGTCATCTGGTCCCGAAGCAAAAATCAGCAGATCACCCTTCTCTGCTGGGACCTTGCTCCCCGAGACCGGCGCGTCCACGAAATACGTGTCAGGACGTTCGCGCGCGACCAGCGCCGCGACCTGCTCGGTCGCCTCGACGCCGATCGTGCTCATCTGGGCCCACACCGCCCCGGGCCGCAGGGCTTGTATCAGACCCTGATCACCTGCGATCGATCGGACTGCCTCGGCATTCGACACCATTGTGATGACCACATCGGCCTCTGACGCCGCATCGGCCACGGAGGGCGCGACTTTGACACGCATATCGGCAAACGATTCGGCTGCAGCAGGTTCCCGGTTCCAGACCACCAGTGGGACGCCCGATCGGTGCGCGACGTGGGCCATCGCCGCGCCCATGGTCCCGAGTCCGAGCACGGCCAGCCTTGGTTGAGGATCCGTCATGGTTCCATATTCCACTACGGCACCCACCCGGACAATGGCGCACTCAGGGTTGCGTCGGCAGAGGGGACCGTCCAATGAACTTACGGGTCGTCGCGGTAGGAGCGATGACAGCTTGTGACACCTCTGGGCGAACGGCGCCGGGTCACTACGAAGCCCTGACATCCGTTCGTGCCCGCCGGGGCACCGTGACAGGTCCCAGGACCGGCGTCACCCACTTGTCACGCATGTATGCGCCGCAGAGACGTGGCGAGGAGGAGCGAGCGGCGCCGATTGCGGAGGGCTATCGTGCCGAGGCAGAGGGGTGAACGAAGGGAGTCGCATATGCCTGGCGCCTATCCTTTGACGGTCGAGATGCCGCAAGGGCCTGCGAAGATTCCGCCGGTAAAGGTTCTCACGAACTGGCTGATCTTCATTCCACAATTCGTCTGGCTGTACATCCTCGGCATCGTGGCCTTTCTCGCGGCCATCGTGTGCTGGTTCTCCATCGTGTTCACCGGCGCGGCACCGCAGAGCCTGAGCGAGTTCATCGCCGGCGTGCTCCGTTATCAGTGGCGGGTGATCACCGGGCTCTACGTGTGGGCCGAGCCCTATCCACCCTTCGCGCCGATCCCGCAAGGGTTCGCCGACCCGGGTGGTTACCCTGCAGAGTTGAACGTCGCGCCCGTGAGCGGGGAGCGCAACCGGGTCACCGTGCTGGTGCGGATCATCCTCTGCATCCCGCAGTTCATCGTGTTGTACCTGCTCAACATCGTCAACGGAATCTGTCTCCTCATCTCGTGGTTCATCGCCCTGTTCACGGGGGAATGGAACCCGTCACTGAAGAACTTCTGCGTCGGCGTGTACCGGTGGCAGCTTCGCGTGGCGTCCTACTACCTGCTGCTTAACGACGACTATCCACCCTTCAGCCTGGAGTCTTAACTCGGACCTTTCAGTAAAAAGTCCGTCATTCCCGCCGCATTGACGCGGAAAAGCCCTCTTGGCGATGGAAACTGTTGGCTGCGAGACCACAGAAACCCGATCCAGGAGGGCACTTCCGAAGTGAAGCGTAACGCGCGTCGACCCAATGTGACGGTGACCACCGGCGGCCAGGGAGTCGTCGCTCATGCCGGTGCCCGATTGCTCTGCGACCTGGCTGATGAGCTGGGGCTCAGCGGTGCGTTGTCCGAGGCGATGGCGCCGACAAAGCAACGCCGGCGTGGTCACGACCGCGGCCGGGTGCTCGTCGACATGGCCGTCGCCATCGCCGATGGAGCGACGACTCTTTCGGACCTGCGTGTCCTGGCCGATCAGCCCCAGCTCTTTGGCCAGGTGGCCTCGGTGCCGACGACATGGCGGACCCTCGAGGCCGTTGACGCCGTCGTCCTCGAACGCATCGCCTCGGCGCGGGCCAAGGCGCGGGCCGCGGCCTGGGAGGCCGGTCTTGACCCGGGTTTCTACGTCATCGACCTCGACGCCACCCTCGTCGGTGCGCATTCGGAGAAGGAGGGAGCAGCCCCGAACTACAAACACGGGTTCGGGTTCTCGCCGCTCATGGCCTTCCTCGACGCCACCGGCGAACCACTGGCCGCCCGCCTGCGCCCGGGCAACGCGGCACCGGGCAATGCCGAAGATCACGTCACCGTGCTCGACGAGGCCTTGGCGCAACTGCCGGTCGATCCCACCACGAGCGAAGTGATCGCCCGGACCGATGCCGCGGGCTGTTCACACCGCTTCACCGAGGCCTGCGTGCAGCGAAACGTCCGCTTCGTGGTCGGCCACAAACTCAGCGCCGAGTTGGCCGCCGTGGTGACCCAAATGCCCAAGAAGCGCTGGCAAAGAGCCATTTCGGCCGATGGCACCGAGGAGCGGGACTCTGGCGAGGTGGCCGAGATCACCGACCTCGTGGACCTTTCGACCTGGAGCGAGGGCACCCGGATGATCGCCCGGCGCGAGCTGCCCCATCCCGGGGCCCAGCTCACCTTCAGCGACGTCGAGGGTTACCGCTACCAGGTCTTCATCACCGACCACGACGAGCCCGACGTGTGTTTCCTCGAAGGCCTCTATCGCGGTCGCGGACGATGCGAACGGCGGATCTGCGATGCCAAGGACACCGGGCTGGCCAACCTGCCCTCGGCCAATTTCGCCATCAACGAGGCCTGGCTGGCTCTGGTCCTGACCGCCGGCGATCTCTTGGTCTGGATGAAGGGGCTCTGCCTTGAGAGCGAACTGGCCCGAGCCGAGCCCAAGCGACTGCGCTACACCCTTTTGCACACAGCCGGCGTGCTGGTGCACTCGGCGCGACGCACCACCTTGCGCATCGCCCAGGGTTGGCCGTGGGCCGACGACCTCGTGGCGGCTTTCGCCCGACTGCCGAACTGGTCCAGCGCGTGAACTGATCCGCATCCAGCTCACGAGTGATACGGCACACCCGTGGTCGAACACGCCATCAGCTGGTCAGGCAGCACCCCGTGAACGAGATCATCGTCCGATGTCGTTCAATCCGTCGCTGTCATTGCTCCGGGGACAGCCTGGCTCGCCGTGACGGTGCGTGTAACCACCAAACTCGTCCTCACCTCAGGACTACTGAAAGGTCCGGGTTAGGAGTGAAGGAAGGTCGGGTAGGAACGTAGGGTGCACGTCACCGAGCCCTGACGTCGTGTAACCGGTCTTGGCCGCCTCACCTTGGACGCGGGTGGTCAGCAATCACAGCGACGCGGGGGTGGTTCATTACCTCTGAGCCAGCGCCCGACGCTGTCGAAGTCGGTTACCCAGCAAGAGCCCCAGAAGGACGAGTGCCAAAACGAATCCTCTCGACAATGCCTTTCTGCCACTTCGACTTGTCTCCATTGCTCCATTGTGGCCCCATCACCCGCCCAGGTCGATCGACGCGACCTTGCTCGAAAGAGGGCCAGTAGGGCATCTGATGTCAGAGCCGGCTCAATTCCTGTGGGCTGAGCGTCGCCTCTGTCGGCGCGCCGTATGCGGCGAGGGCGTAGATCACAATGACGCCGAGAGCTATATACGTCAACGACCAGATCGGGTAATAGGGCATCCACCAGATTGCGCTGATCGCCCCGATCGCGCCGGCGGCAATCCCGACCCAGCGGCCCAACTGCGAGCGGCCCATCACCGCCAAAGCGCAGAGGATCAAGATGATGCCGACGATCAAGTACACCCACCCGTAGGTCTTGAGACTGGTACCGAAGAGAGCGTCTTCGAGATTCTGGGGCAGGACCCCGTGGTAGCGGAACGCCCAGATCGCATCGAAAATCCGCATGATGCCGGCCACTCCCAACACGATGGCGGCGAAGATGACCCAGCCGTGACCCTGATCGTTCATGGTCAACCCCCACTTGAACGTGCTCGCCGCAAGGGAGCGCGGACGAGCGGCCAACTCTTGCTCTTCCAGGTATATACCGGGGTGGCCCTCAAGGGAAGAGGTTGAAGGAGGGTTTGGAACGATCCATCGTTTGCCGAAGGGACTAACAACACCTTGGCTGAGTTGAGGCTGAGGAGAACAACCCCTAGCAATTCGGCAATCGGCGATTTATTCTCACACCGAAGTTTCATTTCTGGTGCAAGGGAGCGCACGCTGCATGACGCCGCCCAGCAGAAGGAGGCCTTCGACTCGTACGTGCGTGAGGCTGCGGGGAGCTCCGGTGCCGATGTCACGTCCCAACTCACCCAGCTCGCCGATCTGAAGACACAAGGCGTGCTCACCGATTCTGAATTCGAAGCACAGAAAGCCAAAGTTCTCGCTGCGAAGCTGAGACCAAGTAGGGACGAATCGTCAAGAGGAGGAGCCACAGATGGCAGAGGGTAACGAAGCCCTGGGTCCGATCAGCTACTTGGTCGTTGAGTTCCCGGGCAGCAAGATGACCGGCGAAGGCTTGCCCATACTGGTCGATCTCGTCGACCAGGGCATCATCAGGATCTTGGATCTCGTCTTCGTCGCTAAGGGCCAGGACGGCTCCCTGGGGATCATCGGGCTGGCCGATCTAGACCATGACGGGACGTTCGATCTCGCCGTGTTCGAGGGCGTCTCCTCGGGCCTGGTCAGCCAACAGGACCTCGACGACGCGGCACCGGTGATCGCGCCGGGCTCCTCTGCCGCCATCTTGATCTTCGAGAACCGCTGGGCGACGAACTTCATTCAGGCGCTACGACGCGGTGACGCCCAGCTCGTCGCCGCCGGCTACATCCCCCAGGTCGACCTCGCGGCCGCGCTCGACGCGGCCGGGGGCTGAAAGGAAACCGACATGCCGCTTCTCCGAGGCATTGCACGTACCGCTGCCATCGCCGGCACGGCCACAGCCGTATCCAACCGCGTCTCACGCCGCCAGCAGAACCGCTGGGCCCAACAGGAGGATCAGCAGTACGCCGAGTAGCAACCGCAGTACGCTGCGGCACCGCCCCCCGCTGCCGCGGCGCCGGCCAGGGATCAGATGGCACAGCTCAAGGATCTCGCCGACCTCAAGTCGCAGGGGATCCTCACCGACGCCGAGTTCGATGCTCAAAAGGCGAAGATCCTGGCGTCCTGAAACTGGGCACACATGATGTTCTCCGCCGCGTGTGGGTAGGGCCGGACAACGGCGGTGGTCCGTCAGGACCCAGGACATCTCGGTGACTGAACCGCCTGGAGTGCGCCCAAGGACATCCGACGGCCGTGGCAATCCGGCATGAGTGCCGAACCAGAAGATGCCGTGCAGGTCGAGGGCGGTTCGAATCCGAGGCTCGCGGTTCTGTTGGCCGCGGCGATGTTCGTCCTCGTCGTGGACACCTCGTTCATGAACGTCTCGATCTCCGCCGTTGTCAGGGATCTCCATACGACCGCCAGCGGCGTCCAATCCGCAATTGCCCTCGAGGCCTTGGTCTCCGCGGCGTTCATCCTCATCAACTCGAAGACGGGCGATCTCATCGGCAGAAAGCGCGCCTATGTCATGGGGCTGCTCGCCTACGCCATTGGTGCCCTGGCGATGACTGTGGCCCGGAACCTGACCACGGTTGTCATTTTCTGGGCCATCATCGGTGGCCTCGGCGCCTCCCTCCTGCTGCCAGCCATGCAGTCGCTCATCCACGGAAATTTCACCGGGGCAGCTCAGAAGAAGGCGTACGCACTCGTCGGCGCCTCAGCGGCGATTGCCGCCGCCGTGGGACCACTTCTCGGCGGGTTCGTCACCACCTACCTGTCATGGCGTGTCGGGTTCGGGCTCGAGGTCGTCATCATCCTCGTCGTGTTGTCCCAGATCCGCCTCGTCAAGGATGTGCCGTATACGGGACCCCGCAAGATCGACCTCGTGGGCGCGGTTCTCTCGGTCGTCGGTATGGGTGGCGTGGTCCTCGGGATCCTGGTCTGGCAAGAAGGTGGCGGCTACGTCGGCCTCATCATCGCCGTCGGCGCCGTGGCGCTGGCCGCCTTCGCCTACTGGCTCGTCAGGCGCAAACGCAGCGGGAAGCCCACCCTCTTGGACCCCGACCTGTTCAAGCACTTGAACTTCCGTATCGGCATCTCGCAGCAGATGCTCCAGCAGATCACCCTCGGTGGCGCCATGATCGCCCTGCCCCTCTTCCTACAGATGACGCTCGAGTACAACGCCATGCAAGCCGGCCTGTCCCTGGCGCCCCTGTCGCTCTCCATGTTCGGGATGGCGCTCCTGGCTGGTCGCAAAGCCGGCAAGCGCCACCCGGCCAACATCGTGCTAACCGGGTTCGCATTGAGCACGATCGGAATAGCCGCCATCATCCCCCTGGTGCCGAGAGTGAGCTCGGGCTGGTACCTCGTGGTTCCGCTTCTCATCGCCGGCTCAGGGCTCGGTTTGTTGGTCTCCCAGCTCAACAATTTCACGCTGGCCCCAATTGCTGAGGAGCGGGTCAGCGAGGCCGCCGGGGTCAACTCAGCCGCCGGCTCGTTCGGCCTGTCTTTCGGCCTGGCCGTGGCCGGTGGTCTCATGCTTTGGGTTTTGGCGACGAGCTTCACCAACCTGACGTATTCGAGCACCGCGATCCCAGCGTCCCAACAGCAGCAGATCGCCGCAAAGATGGAGACCGATGCCGAGGTCATGAGCAACACCCAGCTCCAGCAGCAGATCTCGAATGAGCCCCAGAACGTCCAGAGCGCCATTCTCGCCATCAACACCGAGGCCCGGAACCGCTCCCTCCAGTTCGCGCTCCTCGTCCCCGCCATCGCCGGACTACTGGGCTTCGCCAACTCGTTTCGGATGCGGCGCCTGCCGGATATCAGACCCGCGGCACCTCTCGATGGCGCCGATTTCGGGTAGCTGCCAGCAGATCGGATCTCGGGGGGGTTGGACTCGAGGAGTCGGGTGTTGTTGGTGTCGGAGGGGGGATCCGAATCAATACCGTGGGCCTTATTGATACCCCCCCGGCATGGGGATCACCCCATGTCGGAGCGAGAATCGATGGCAATCCGATACGCGAGGTGGGAACCACCGAGCTCTGGCTACCGGCTGCGTAACTCCCGTGCGCGAGCGCACGCCACGGACCCGAATCCGTCCCGCTCGCAATGAGCAGGCGGGACATTGAAACCGATAATCCTCGACCCCCGGCTGGCGAAGTGGGAAACCTGGGGTGTGTTGACAGATGGCAACAGAATGTTGTAATGTGTCAACATTCCAGACCGACCCAGGCATCCCAAGAAGGACGTCGAGGATTCACTCGAGTTCGCCGAAAGCCACGCGTGGACTGTTGAGGCCCCACGTCCCGGTCATCCATGGGGTAAGGCCACTTGCGGACGCGAAGGGCATGACTGTCTGGTGTGGATCTGGTCGACGCCAAGAAATGAGGGCAATCACGCCCGACAGATTCGAAGGGCGGTCTATCGATGCACGGAGAAGGAGGGCGACAATGACTGAGTACGAATTCACACTCGTGATCGAAGGCGATCTTGAGGACGAAAGGGCCGCTCGCGCCCTCTTCGAGGTTGGCTGCGATGATGCGACCTTCGGAGTCGTTGACGGAGTTGGCTACGGAGATTTCGCTCGTGAGGGTTCATCGTTTGCTGAGGCTGTGCTGGGGGCCATCTCTCAGGTAGAAATGGTTGATGCTCTGCGGGTGTTGCGAGTCGAACCCGACAACATTGTGACCATGTCCGACATCGCCGAAAGATTGGATCGAACACGAGAGAGCGTCAGGCTTCTTGTCGCTGGCCGAAGAGGTCCTGGCGGGTTTCCGTCTCCAATCTCCCATGCGATGGAGCGAGGCCGTCTGTGGCGCTGGTCAGATGTCGCTGCCTGGCTTGGCCAGCTCGAGCCGGAAGAGATTGAAGCTGCTCGGTTTGTCTCGGCGATTAATGCCGCACTGGAACTACGCAAGCAGCTAAGTGCAATGCAGGATGATTTGGCCGTAAAGCAGTTGCGTATGCTGATTGACTGATTGATTCCGGCTTTTCCAGGTAGCCGCCGAACCGGCAGCGAGGATTGACGTAGCCCGCTGACGGTCCACCACTGCAGAGGCAGAACTGGTCAGCGTGTGGGTGTGTGCCCGAGCCAGGTCTGACCCAATGCAAGTCCGGCTGACGTCCCTCGGGACTGTCCTCAAGACGATCCGTCGGCCCGGCTCGGACACTCACCCGACGCCAACCGGTCGGACGGAGTGACCTCATAGGAGCCTGCCTTCACAGGCCCTTCGCTGTCCTGTCCATCGTTCCGGCCGTGCGGTGCCACCCACCCCAAGCGAAAGGAACAGATGACAATGACCACTATCGCGCGCACGATCACCGGAGGGGTCGACACGCATCTCGACGTCCATGTGGCGGCCGCGCTCGACGAACGAGGAGCGCTGCTAGGGACCGAGAGCTTTGCCACCACGCCCAGGGGGTACGAGGCACTTTTGGCCTGGTTGCAAAGCTTCGGGACCCTTGAGCTCATCGGGGTCGAAGGGACCGGCAGCTACGGGGCCGGGCTGACGCGCCACCTGCACCGCCGCGGGGTGGCAGTGGTCGAAGTGGATCGGCCCAACCGCCAAAAGCGCCGGCGCCAAGGCAAGTCCGACACCCTTGACGCCGTCTCCGCCGCTCGGGCCGCCCAAGGTGGAGATGCCAACGGATCGGCCAAGACCAGGACCGGAAACGTCGAGGCCATGCGGGTTTTACGCGTCGCTCGCAGCTCGGCCCGGCGCAGCCGGACCCAGGCCATCAACCAGATGCGCAGCCTGATCTCGACCGCTCCCGACGAACTGCGCGCCGAACTGCGTGACCTCTCCATCTACAAAGTCCTCGAACTGGCCAGCGTGTATCGGCACACCGGAAGGACCGACGTCACGGGTGTCACCAAGCTCACCCTGCGCATGCTGGCCCGCCGGGCCCTCGCCCTCGAAGGGGAGGTCAAAGAGATCGACCGCATCTTGAAGACCCTTGTGGCCGAGACCGCTCCCGAGCTCAGGGCCATCGACGGGGTGGGCACCGACGTGGCGTCGGCCCTCTTGGTGGCCGCCGGGGACAACCCCGAGCGCCTGAAGAACGAGGCTACCTTCGCCAAGCTTTGCGGCGTCTCCCCGCTCGACGCCTCGAGCGGCAAGCAGGAGCGTCATCGTCTCAACCGCGGTGGCGATCGCCAAGCCAACTCCGCCCTGTGGCACATCGTGTTTACCCGCATGGTCAACGACCCGAGGACCAAGCACTACATCGAGCGTCGGATGAAGGATGGTCGAACCAAAAAGGAGGCGATCCGCTGCCTCAAGCGCTACGTCGCTCGCGAGGTGTTCGCTGCGCTCCCGAGGTCAGAACTCGCCCTTGACAACCCATAGGAGCATCGTTAGGGGGCACCTGCAGCCACTCGTTAAGGGCACTGTCCCGGCGGTCGGCGCTCCAGTCCGCAGTGCGAATAAGACGTTCAGTCGTTAATCGACAATTAGCCCGCCGAGAATGTCGCAGCTCGGCTTTCCAGAGCGGCGAAGCCGAACCGCTTGGCCGTCTCCTGAGCTTGATCCACGAACCCTGTGGCTTCATCGCTCTTCCCGATGTCTCGGAGAAGATCGGCGAAGTCGAGCCGTGTGCGGGCGAGCCAGTACGGGGCCCTTAGGCGTTCATTGATCGCGAGGGCGCTGCGGAAATGTAATTGGGCGGCGTCCGAGCGACCTAGTAGGTGGGCTAGGCGCCCGAGGCTTCGGGCAAGCGCACCTTCAGAGACCCCCAGATTGAACACCACCATCTCGCCGTATGGTGAAAGCAGATCGTAGAGAATGTCCGCCGCCTTCCGGTTCCCGAGGGCGATCGCGCTCTCCTGGGAAATAGTCATGGCCGTCGTCCAGGTGACATCTCTGGGGATCGCGGTGAAGTCCGTAGCCGCGTCTTGTGCGAAGAGGGGTTCGGCTTCGTCCAAGCGTCCGACAGAGCAGTAGGCCGACGCCAGTGCGACTCGCAGCAAAGGGATGGCAGGGTTCTCAGACGCTGTTTGGGCGAATGGTTCGATCAACTCCTCGATCCGACCCTGGAGCAGTCGGATCTCGAACAGCACGCCACCCCAGGCCCCAAGCGCCTCGGGCATCCCGATGTCGCTGCCTACGGCGAGAGCTTCGTCGTTAAGTCGCTCGCCAGCCACCATGTCTCCGGCTAAGAGCACCCGCCAGGTCTTGGACAGGAGTGATTGGTACCGGGAGTGTGCCAAACCCGTGCGCTCGACGAGGGTGCCCAACTCTTCGATGCGCCTGTCGACCTCATTTAGATCGCCTATCTCCATGCAGGCGTGTGTCCGGGTGTAGCTGGCGCGGAAATGATGGAGCGGATCACCCAAACGCTCTGCGGTCTCACAGGCCCAGGCGGTCTTGGCCAGACGCTCGGCCAATCGCTCCGGCTGGGCCACTAACTGGTAGCAGCTGTAAAAGACGGCGAGCTTGACGCCGTCGTCGAGCCCGTCGGCAAGGGAAACCGCCTCGTCGGCCAACTGACTGCGTCGCAGCCAGTCCCGGGCATCGGTCGCCTCGGCCATCGATCCGAGGAGCAGCGCCCGGGCGCCCGACTCGCGGTCTCCGAGTGCCGCGAGAGCCGCTAAAAGAATGGCGGCACGTTCAGGGTCGGCTTCGGCGGTAGCACCCGTTCCCCGGCGACCCCCGAGGGCCGCCGCCACCAGGAGATCGGTGTCGCCGAAGCGATGAGCGATCTCGGCCGCGTCGATGAGAGTCTGACGGTGTTCGGGCATTCCGGCGCGGTTCTGGGCGGTGCCGAGTTCGGCGAGAAGTAGGCCGCGCTCGTGCTCGTCTGGCGAACCCTGGCGGTCGAGGACCTCGAGCGCTTGGGAGAACCATGTGACGGCGTCGGCCGGAGCGTAGGCGGCGAGGGCAGCTTGGCCGGACCGACGGGCGTAGTAGACGGCCTTGGTCACATCAGCCTGGCGGGTGGCGGCCAGCCAGTGGCGTGCGAGGGCGGCCAATCCCGCGGGGGTATCGGTGTCGCTCGCTTCCAGCACTTCGGCCACTTTGAGGTGTCCTCGCCGCCGTCGGGTGGCGGTCAGATCTTGGTACAAGGTGTGCTGAATCAACGCATGGACGAAGCGGTAGCGGTCTGTGTCGCCGGCCACCTCATGGAGCAGGCCCGCCGTAATGGCAACATCAAGCAGGTCGCTCAGCTCCAGTTCGTCTTGTTCCAGCACCGCCGAAAGCACCGAGAGGTCGAAGTCCCGGCCGATGACCGCGGCCATCGACAACGCCCGCTCTGTCTGCTCACCCAAGGTCGCGACCCGCTGGGCCACCACCTCGCGGACGCTGGTGGGGAGCCCGACCTCTTCGAGGTCGACCGTGAGGCGCCAGATGCCGTCATCGCCCTGGGCGAAGGTCCCCTCCTGGGCCAAGTGGAGGATCATCTCGACGACGAAGAACGGGTTACCCCCCGTCTCCCGTCGGAGGGCATGGGCCAAGGCCACACCGTCGTCGGGCAACCTGTGCCCGGCGGCTGCTTCCATGAGGCCGATGACCTCAAAGTCCTCGAGACCGACGAGTGGGAGACGCTGGACCGTCGGTTCGCGGTGGAGCCGGGCCAGAAGCGGGGTCAATGGGTGAGAGCGAGAGAGGTCGCTGTCCCGGAACGTGCCGACAACGGTTACCGCCATCGGCACCGACGAATGGGCCAGCTGACCGAGCAGCTGCAGGCTCGCCGCGTCAGCCCAATGCAGATCGTCGAGCACCACGAGGAGCGGGGCCTCCCCCGATGCCGCCGTGAGAAAGCGCACTACGGCCTCCATGATCATGAACCGCTCGGCGTCGGACTCTGCCGCCGGTGAAGGCTGCTCCTCGCCCAAGCGAAGGGCGAGTTCGGGGAGAAGGCGGGCAAGGGTGAGGCCATTGGTCTCGCTGAATCGGCGCAACCGTTCGTCGGGGAGACTCTGTACGAGTGGTGTGAGGGCTTCCACCCATGACTTGTAGGGGACGGCGAGGTCCTCGTCGCAGCCGCCGTAGAGGACGGTGGAACCGCCGGAGTGCATGGCTCTCGCCGTTTGGGCTACGAGCGAGGTCTTGCCCACCCCCGGCTCACCGGAGATCAAGACGACTCCGAGTCGGCGTTCGCCGGCGTTCCTCTTGTGGACATCTTCGAGGGGCTTCAACTCATCAGTTCGCCCGAAGAAGGCGAAGAGGCTTTCGGCCGATGTGGCCACGAGCCGGGCCGGAAGGGGGAGTCGGGCGCCCTCCTGGACGGCGTCGGCCTCTGGTGTCCAGCGGACCTCGACCACCTCCACCGGATCGGGCAGACCCTTGAGTGGGAATGTCAACTTGATTTGGCCCCACCGTGATCATCTGATTTGGCCCCACCCAAAAGCCCAGGTGGGCTGAGGAAGCTCAGATCAGACCTCTCGGGCCTGGAGCCGCATGGGGCAGTTGAGCGCTCCGCGTAATGTCGGGGCGTGCCACAACCACCCGGTCAGAGCGTCTTTCGATTTCGGATCCAGCTCAATGACGTCGACCCGGTGATCTGGCGTCGGCTGCTGGTGCCTGGCTCGGTGCGGATGGCCAAGCTGGCCGACATCCTGATTGCCGGCATGGGGTGGACCAACTCCCACCTTCATGCGTTCCGGGTCGGCGAGAAGCGTTATGGCATGAACTTCGACGAGTATCCAGAGGGCGAGATCGACGAGAAGTCTGTCACTGTGCTGCAGAGCCTGCGTGACGAACGACGGTTCACGTTCGACTACGACTTCGGTGACTCCTGGGAGCACGATGTGGTCATCGAGGAGTTGACGTGGTCGTTCTTCGGATTGAAGTACGCCGTGTGCATCGATGGGGCCAATGCCTGTCCACCTGAAGACGTCGGTGGCGTCTATGGCTATGCCAACTTCCTCGAGGCCATCAACGACCCCGAGCACGAGGAGTTCGACGACTACACCGCCTGGATCGATGGCCCCTTCGATCCCGCCGAATTCAACCTCGGAGAGGTCAACGCTGTGCTGCAAAAGGTGCGCTGATCACTTGCCCCGCCCCGGGCGAGCTCGTGAGGCGCGCAACCTGAAGCTCTCCGTGCCGGTCTCGATGATGTGGGCCCGGAACGTCATCCGGTCGACGACGGCAGCCACCAGGCGCGGGTCGGTGATGACCTGGCCCCACTCGCTGAAGGGAAGATTCGAAGCCACGGCCACGGAGGACTTCTCCTCGCGTTCGGTCAGGATCTGGAAGAACAGCTCCGCACCGCGCGTGTCGAGTTGGACATAACCCAGCTCGTCGAGCAGCAACAGGTCGAGACGGCCATAGCGAGCAACGAGGCGCGACAGCCGGCGCTCGTCGGCGGCTTCGACGAGTTCGTTGACCAGCTGGGCGCAGGTGGCGTAACGGACAGCCCGGCCCTGTTCGCAGGCGGCCAGGCCCATCCCGATGAGCAGGTGGCTCTTGCCGGTTCCCGAGTCGCCGAGCAGCACGACGGGTTCACCCTTGTCGAGATAGGCGCCCGAGGCCAGCGCAGCGATGGTCGCCGCATCGACCGGACTGGCTGCCACGTCGAAGTCGGCCAGGCGCTTCATCCTCGGAAAGCGCGCTTCTCGGATGCGCCGCTGTCGACGGCGTTCGGCCCGCTCGTCGATCTCGGCGGAGAGCACGTCGGCCAGGTAGGGCAGGTGTCCGGCCCGGGACCGCTCGGCCACCTCGGCCAGGCGCTCGGCTTCTGTGCGCACCGTCGGGAGGTGCAACTCTCGGCTGGCTGCACCGATCGCCGCGATTGCTGCGGTCTGGGTCATCTTGGTCATCCGCTTCCTTCCAAAAGGTCGTCGTAGCTGTCGAGGGTCGGTATGGCGCGGTCGAAACGGGCCAGACCAGGGAGATCTGCGAGGCCCAGGTCCCTGTGTTCGGTGGCTTTGCGGGCCTCGACCATGACCACGTCGGGGTCGAGGGACCCGACGGCGAGGGCTCCGTCGATGCCGGCCACGACGGCGTCGAAGGCCAGGGTGCGATGGGCGAGCAGGACCCCGATGAGGGCCCTGGTGCCGTCGCGTTCGCCGAGCCTGCGTCGGGCCGTCTCGAAGAAGCGGTCATGGGACGGGGTGAAGCGACCCGAGGCTCGGGCCTGGCGCAGTGCGGTCGACCCCGAGAGTGCGCCGAGTTTGATGCTCAGGGTTTCGAGGTAGTGGTCGAGCTCGAGGGTCTCGATCCCCTTGCCGATGGCTCGGGCGTGACGGGCGACGACGCGTGCCCCCTCGAGCGCTTCGACGGACTCAGCCCCAAGGCGCACGTCGATGCGCATGCCGGCATAGCGCACCGGCACCGAATAGAAACACTGGCGCACGCAGATCCGACTCTTGGCGTCCACCCGACAGTTAAGCAGGAGCCCGGCGTCGAAGTACTCGGCGGGCAACGGACGCAGCAGGGGGTGCTCGAGAGCGAAGTGCTCGGCGACGCTCAGGTGCCGACCATCGATGTGGCGGATGTCGTCGAGACGATCGCCTTCGGCCACCAGCTCGTTCAGTTCGGCGATGGAGGACACCTTGGGCATGGGGACCATGTGACGTCTCCGGAACCGGCCGATCTCGCCTTCGACCCCACCCTTTTCGTGCGCGCCGTCCTTGCCGGGCTGGCAGTAGAAAGAGTCGAAGACGTAGTGGCTGCGCAACGCGACGAAGCGCTGGGTTTCGAGACGGTTCCGTCCCATGAGCACCCGGGCCACGGCGGGCTTGAGGTTGTCGTAACGGACACGAGAAGGCGTCCCGCCGAAATGGTCGAAGGCGCGGACGTGTCCGTCGACGAAGGCTTCTTGGGCCTGGTTGGCATAGACCCGGTGGAATCCTCGTCCAGACGCCGACAGGCGCATCACGTACATCCAGGCCGATGTCAGTTCGCCGCAGTGGAAGAAGCTCACGGCGCCGAAGTCGACCTCTGACTCGTAGCCGAGCGGGTGGCTCTGGGGCACCATTACCTCGCTGGCCACGATCGGGCGACGGCTCTTGGCCGTCCCGACGTAACGGCGCACCGTGGACTCGGACACGTCGGCATCGTGCTCGTCGACCAGGCGCTGCCACATCCGCCGTGCCGTGTGCCGCTGCTTCTTCGGGACCGAGACATCGTCGGCCAGCCATCCGTCGATGATCGGCTTCCAAGGCCCGAGGCTGGGCGAGGGACGCTCGATGGACTTACGCGGCTCGGGAATGGGCGACGCCAGTGCGGCCCGGACCGTGCGCCGGTGTACCTCGAAGCGCTCCGCCAACGCCCGGATGGACAGCCCATCGCGTTCGGATGACTTTCTGATCTGCTCGTAGAGCTCCACCTTCGACCGTTTCGTCATGGACCCAAGGGTCCTCGCCGCCTGCTGGCTGCAGGTGGACCCCGGCATGATCGATCTGCTCTGGGTGGGGCCAAATCAGATGATCACGGTGGGGCCAATTCAGGTGATCACACTCACTTGAGGGTGACCTCCCCGACAGCCACGAACTCTTGGGTGGCGTGGCGTCCGGCCAACACCCGAGCGGTGCTCGTCGTCAGGATCTGCCCTCCTTCGGCGTGAGCGCATAGCCGGGAGGCTTCGATGACCGGTTCTCCGAAGTAGTCCCCGTCCTCCTCGACTGCCTCACCGTGCGAGAGGCCCACCCGGATGGCCATCGGGTTATCGGCCCGGCGGTTGTGACGTTCGACGGCCTGCTGCATCCCCACGGCACAGGCCATGGCGCGCGTCAGGCTGGAAAACGTGACCATCAGTCCGTCGCCTAGGTTCTTCACCTCGGTTCCGCCGGCCGCGTTCAGAGATGCCCGCAGGAGACCGAAATGGGTCTGGCGAAACTCCTCGGCCAAGTCAGGTGCAAGCGCTGTGGACAGAGCGGTGGAGCTCACCATGTCGGTAAACATGATGGTTACCGTCTGGGTGTTCATCATGAACCGAGATCCCCGTTTCCTTGGTGCAGAACCTTAGATCAGAGCGATCCGAGGGCCACTCGGAACAGCGCCCTGTGTACCAAGCCAGCCAGTCACCGGTATCGGGCTGAACTCGGCCAAACGGGTTCCCACGGGACCCCGAAATTTCTCGAAAACCGCTTGGGAGGAGTATCCCCGAAGTGCCGTTCCAGGCGGGTTAGCTCGCAGTTAGCACCGTCCCGATCCGGCCTTCGAGCGCCTCCGCGAGGTTACGAACCGACCGACAGCAATCGGCCGACCCATCCCGGGCGGGTGTCCGCGACGATCTCAACTCCAGCAGAAGCGTCTATGACGACAGCTGTCACGCTTGAGCGTCGACGCGCAACTTCCGTAGCGCCTCGGCCGCGCCGAGACTCTCGAGTTCGGGCTCCGGGCCGGCGAGAAGGTCGTCAAGAAGGGCATGGAAGGCTGCGGGCGAACAGTCCTCCTCGGGGTTTGTGACCACCACCGCTGAACCAGGCGGGAGGTCATTGGGTCGGTTCGCCATGCGCTGATCGTACCGTCCGCTACTGCCGCTGCACTCCCCCACTGTTCGCTTGGCAGTTGACTCTGGGCTCCCGGCGCCAACGGCAATCGAAACCGCAGTTGTCTCCATCGGAGACGCCCGTATGTCCTCTAATGCCACACGTGTGGAGCAATCTGATGGTGGCGTTGATGGACTGCTAGTGATGGTGAGGTGCGGGAGGTTCGGGAGCCGATTGTCTGTGAGGTGGTGTAGCGAGTGTTGGGGCCGGTCGGGACGTGGCGTGGGCGTCGCCGGGGCTCGGTCGGTATGCGCCTGAACGCAATTCGCCGCATTCGGTGCGAACGACGCGCCCTGCGTCGTTCGCATGACCGACGACGACCACCGGCGGCGAGCGGGGTCCAGGCCCGGCGAGGGTAGCCCCTTGGGCCGAGCGAGAAGTTCTGGCGGGTTCGTCCAATGGGCGATCCTGGACGAACACGAGACCGCCAGAACTTGTTGCGAGCCGAGCCGGCGACTTGACGCCGTGGAGCGCCGGTGGTTCTTGGCATGACTCAACTGGAGCGGCTTCATCGCTCAGGGCCGATAGTGGCCGCTCACCGGCCGGGCAAGGAGAGAGCCGACATCGGTGCCGGGAGGTTGAGCGTTGGCTGCCACGCAGGTTTGGTCATTCGTTCACGGTGTCACGGCACATGGAACGCACTCCACGTCGTCACCCTCCTCGCGCGCCGGGCGGAGATATCCTCCGAAGTCATGCTGCAGCTCTTCCGGTCGGCTCTTGTGAGCGACGAAAAGGAGATCGTCTTCGAGGCGAAAGACCCGCCGTCCCTCACCACAGATCTGGCCGTCGCCCTGGCCCAGCTTGTCCGGGCGGCTCTCGCCCGGCGGGCCGAACGTCCCGAGAAGGCTGCATGACGTCCTCGGAGCCGCTCATCTCACTCACCGCGTATTGCCGGACCTCTACCGACGACCAGCAGAACCCCGAGGAAAGCTTGCGCTGGCAGCTCTCCCGCGCCAGTGCTCTGATCGTCGGGCGGGCGCAGATCGTGTCGGTCACCCACGACACCGACGTCTCTCGGTCCGTCCCATGGCCCCGGCGTCCCGAAGCGGCCCGACTCATCGCGCAACTCCCCAACCCCGCTCGGGGCTGGACGGGGATCGTCGTCGGAGAGCCGCAGCGAGCCTTCGGGTCGGCGGGCCAGGTGCAGAACATCCTGCCGCAGCTCGCACACTGGGGCGTCCAGCTCTGGGTGCCCGAAGTCGGTGGTCCCGTCGATCCCGAGTCCGAAGCACACGATCTCCTCATGTCGTTGTTCGGTGGCCTGAGCAAGGCTGAGCGCAACCGTCTGCGGGTACGGGTTCGGAGCTCTATGAAGGCCATGGCGCCCGAAGGTCGCTACCTCGGCGGACGACCGCCGTACGGGTACCAGCTCGTGCGCACCGGCGTGCCGCACCCCAACCCGGAGAAGGCCCGCCAGGGCATCCAGCTGACCAATCTGGCCGTGGATCCTGAGACCTCCAAGGTGGTGCGGCAGATATTCGCCTGGCGGCTCGAGGGCGTCGGCTTCCGGACCATCGCCGCTCGCCTGAGCGAGCAAGGGTTCCCATGCCCCTCCGCGGCCGACCGGGAGCGAAACCCGCACCGTCTCGGTCGGGCCTGGTCGCTCGGCGCGGTCCGAGCCATCGTCATGAACCCCAAGTACAAGGGGCAGGGCGTCTACGGGCGCTACCGCAAGGTCGAACGCCTCTACGACGTGAACGACCCCGCCGCCGGCAACGTCACCCGGATGTCCCCGGCGCCGGCCTCCGAGGTGGTCGAGACGGAGGGCATCGTGCCCGCAATCGTGAGCGAGTCGGTCTGGCGTCAAGCGCAGACAGACCGGGCCCCGGCGACGCCCGGGCCACGCCCCGATCGGCCCCAACACACGCGCTACGCCCTGCGCGGCCTCCTGATCTGTGCCCGCTGTGGGCGAAGGATGCAGGGCCACACGGTCAAGCGCAGAGGCGGTGCGGAACGGGTCGGCTACCAGTGCACCTACCGGAACGACTACCCGGGCGACGACGGCCATCCGAAGAGCCTCTTCGTGGCCGAGCACCGCGTCCTGCCGGCGGTCGACGAGTGGCTGGCAGATCTGTCCTCACCCGAACGCCTCGATGCCACGGTGGCAGCCATTCTCGATGCCGACCACCATCAATCCAACGAGCCCGCCGAACTTCGCCTGGCGCGCCGCCAGGCCCACGAAGCGCGAAAGAAGCTCGACCAGTACCTCGCCGCGCTGGAGGCCGGCCTGGACCCTGTTCTCGTCACCGCGCGCACCCGGGCCGCCCAGGTTGAGCTCGGTGCAGCCACTGCCGTCATCGACAGCTACAAGGGCTCTGGGCCCGGCCTCCTCACCGGACAGGAGGTGCGTGAGCTCCTCCAAGGTGTCGGCGGCCTCACCACCCTCTTGGCCCGCTCAGACACCGCAGAACGGCAGCGCGTGTACCGCGCCGCTGGGGTGTGTCTTCGCTATCACCGCAGCGGGGAGGGCGAAAAGGTCATCGCGTCCCTCCGCGTGGGGTTGTCGTCGTGTCGGAGGGCCTAGTCGAGCAAATGCCGATTGGCGGCTCCAGCCCTGGGACCAGGGAAAGTAGGCGGCCGTCGGCCGCCTGGGTGCGGTTCCTGTAACACAGCACCCTCAAACAGCATGACATTGCACTTGGCAGAAGCCTTTCCGAATTCCGAGCACCCGCGTACTCTCGTGGCGTGCCCCAGCCCCCCGGCCAGTCTGCTTTTCGACTGCGGATTCAGCTGATCGACGTCGACCCAGGGATATGGCGCCGAATCCTCGTCCCCGGGTCGATCCGTATGAGCAAGCTCGCCGAGATCCTGCTTTCAGCGATGGGATGGTCCAACTCGCACCTACACGCATTCACCATCGGTGACCAGCGATACGGAATGAACTACGACGACTTCCCTGAGGGTGAGATCGATGAAAAGTCAGTCACGGTCCTTCAGGCACTGCGTGACATCCACCGATTCACCTTCGAGTACGACTTCGGCGATTCCTGGGAACACGAGATCGTCATCGAAGAGCTGACGAAGTCTCCGATTGGGTTGAAATATGCCGTCTGCCTTGACGGAGCGAATGCGTGTCCGCCTGATGATGTGGGCGGCACGTGGGGCTACGGCGAATTCCTCGATGCAATGGCCGACCCGACCCACAGCCAACACGCGACCTCCCTCGAATGGGTCGGCACACACTTCGACCCAGCTCAATTCGACCTCGTGGAGGCAAACGCCCGAATCCAAAAGCTTCGGTAATTACGCGGGACCACTAGGAGGTCGTGCCTGATGCTTGCAATAGTTGCATGCGCCTCAAACGGCACTTCGGGGGCATCCTCAGCCTTTGCGACGCCACCTTCTTTGCCGGGTTGTCGCAGGAGGAGCTGCGGGAGTCAGTAGATGCTCGGACTGAGGATCGAAACAGTTGAGTCCATGATTCGCAGCCAGCTCTGCTGCGAAAGCGACCGCCTCATCCGCCATGCTGAACACCATTGCGAAGTAGAAGAGTGGCCCGGTCGCATTATTGATCACCGGTGCATCCGCCCATGGGCTCTCGCCCAGTTGATCTCCGCTGTCCGGCCATCGCCGGAGAAGGTCGGCAACGTACGCAGAAATGGCTGGCGTGGGATCGTAGGCAGTCTGTTCGCCTCTCATCTTGGCGTGAATCGCCTCTACGACTCCTTCGTCCTGCCATTTGTCCAAGAGTTGAAGGTATGTTGCCAGGGCCTCAGCATCATCTGCCGGGGGTGGTCCTTCCCACACCGCGAGGTCGTAGCTCACGATTTCTCCTGACATTTCAACGAGCACATTCTTGCCGAAGTTGGTGTCCCATACGCCAGGTAGGTGACGCTTATCACCAGGTGTCCTCAGGTCTCCATCCAGAGACGATCATTTCCTTCAACCTTGTGTCGTTCACGACGCTGTAGATCGGGATGGTTGGATCAGAGGCATCCCCGCAGGGCTGTGATGCGCCCTTCACGAACTTGACCAGAATCCACCCCCCTCTGCCATTCCGGCTTCGCATGAGGGGGAAGTCCTGCAGGCTCTCCCGGAGTACGAGATGCCCGATTGGCGTGACGATCTTGCGACGCAACGCGGCCGAGAGCGGAAAGAAGACTGGCCATCGCCAACGGTCGATCTCGACGACCTGATCGAGGGTGGGTTCTTCCTCAAAGACCGGCTCCGCCATCCAGATCAATGACCCGATCCGCTCTACGTCGTAGCTCATTAGGCCCACGGCGAAGCCAGCGTCAGTCACCATCCAGAAGGTCTGTCCAGGCTGAGGTCGTCGGGCCACTGTTCAAGTGTCCCATTCCGCCTGCCCCCAAACGATGCTCCTATGGGTTGTCAAGGGCGAGTTCTGACCTCGGGAGCGCAGCGAACACCTCGCGAGCGACGTAGCGCTTGAGGCAGCGGATCGCCTCCTTTTTGGTTCGACCATCCTTCATCCGACGCTCGATGTAGTGCTTGGTCCTCGGGTCGTTGACCATGCGGGTAAACACGATGTGCCACAGGGCGGAGTTGGCTTGGCGATCGCCACCGCGGTTGAGACGATGACGCTCCTGCTTGCCGCTCGAGGCGTCGAGCGGGGAGACGCCGCAAAGCTTGGCGAAGGTAGCCTCGTTCTTCAGGCGCTCGGGGTTGTCCCCGGCGGCCACCAAGAGGGCCGACGCCACGTCGGTGCCCACCCCGTCGATGGCCCTGAGCTCGGGAGCGGTCTCGGCCACAAGGGTCTTCAAGATGCGGTCGATCTCTTTGACCTCCCCTTCGAGGGCGAGGGCCCGGCGGGCCAGCATGCGCAGGGTGAGCTTGGTGACACCCGTGACGTCGGTCCTTCCGGTGTGCCGATACGCGCTGGCCAGTTCGAGGACTTTGTAGATGGAGAGGTCACGCAGTTCGGCGCGCAGTTCGTCGGGAGCGGTCGAGATCAGGCTGCGCATCTGGTTGATGGCCTGGGTCCGGCTGCGCCGGGCCGAGCTGCGAGCGACGCGTAAAACCCGCATGGCCTCGACGTTTCCGGTCCTGGTCTTGGCCGATCCGTTGGCATCTCCACCTTGGGCGGCCCGAGCGGCGGAGACGGCGTCAAGGGTGTCGGACTTGCCTTGGCGCCGGCGCTTTTGGCGGTTGGGCCGATCCACTTCGACCACTGCCACCCCGCGGCGGTGCAGGTGGCGCGTCAGCCCGGCCCCGTAGCTGCCGGTCCCTTCGACCCCGATGAGCTCAAGGGTCCCGAAGCTTTGCAACCAGGCCAAAAGTGCCTCGTACCCCCTGGGCGTGGTGGCAAAGCTCTCGGTCCCTAGCAGCGCTCCTCGTTCGTCGAGCGCGGCCGCCACATGGACGTCGAGATGCGTGTCGACCCCTCCGGTGATCGTGCGCGCGATAGTGGTCATTGTCATCTGTTCCTTTCGCTTGGGGTGGGTGGCACCGCACGGCCGGAACGATGGACAGGACAGCGAAGGGCCTGTGAAGGCAGGCTCCTATGAGGTCACTCCGTCCGACCGGTTGGCGTCGGGTGAGTGTCCGAGCCGGGCCGACGGATCGTCTTGAGGACAGTCCCGAGGGACGTCAGCCGGACTTGCATTGGGTCAGACCTGGCTCGGGCACACACCCACACGCTGACCAGTTCTGCCTCTGCAGTGGTGGACCGTCAGCGGGCTACGTCAATCCTCGCTGCCGGATAGGTGGGGCAGTCAGGGATCGCTAGCCAGTGAAGGAGCGACGCTGGGCGTCGAGTTCGTCTAAGAGTGCCTGAACCTTCGCCCGACTCTTGGAGCGGTTGACGCGTGTCGCAGACAGCCCGGCTATTCCGATATGTCCTCCGTCCTTCAGAAGGAGGTACGTGGCCAGCGTGGGTGTCGAGAGCATCTCCCGCAGGCCCAGACTGTCGAGGTCGCCTCCGAATGAGAACCCAGCGATTTCGTCCCATCTTACGAACCGGCGCCGTACCCAGTTTCTGATAAGGACGCCTTGGTCGCTGGTCGTAACTCCCATTCTTGCTACAACGCCGACGCCATAGAGGACGCCAAGCACTCCAAGCAGAATTCCCACGATCCCGACTGCTGACGAGACGCCTTTATGCGGGTCAACTGTTGCGCCGATGCCCTCGATCATGACGAGTAAACCAACGAGCATGCAGAAGGCGGCCATCACGGTAGTGCTATTGCTGCGATAACTCACCTCGACTGCGCTTCTCCCACCGCCATATCTTCCATTGTTGTTGAGTCGGACGACACCGGAGGGGCGCTCAACCAGGGCGCCTTCGTGGGTGCCCCCTAATCAGTATGGAACGGCCGGCTCCTCCGGCATCCGCATTTACGTGGATCATTCACCTGTCGGTGAACGGAGCCGACATACGGATGGAAGGAGCCGAGCCATGTCCAGTATTGCCCACCGAGGATTCGTCCACCTGGGGATGGACGTCGCGAAGGACTCGATCGCGGTGGCGGTGCTGTCGCCCGATCGCGACACCGCCGAGATCGACAAGATCTTCCACGACACGGACTCGGTCCGACGCCTCGTCAAACGGCTCGGGAAGCCCAAGGAGATCTGGGCCTGCTACGAAGCGGGCCCGACCGGTTATGACCTCCAACGCCTGCTCACTTCGATGGGGGTGCGTTGTGACGTGGTGGCCCCCTCCTTGATCCCGAAGGGCTCGGGCGACCGGGTGAAGACCGATCGCCGCGACGCCAGACGACTGGCGGGGTTGCACCGGGCCGGTGAGCTCACCCCGATCGCCGTCCCGACGCCCGCCCAAGAGGGAGTGCGCGACCTGTGCCGCACGCGCGGTGACATGGTCCAAGACCTCACCCGGGCCCGCAACCGCCTGAGCGGGTTCCTGCTTCGCCACAGTGTCGTGTGGCGGGGAGGATCGCCGTGGACCGAACGCCATCGACGCTGGCTGGCCACGCTGTCCTTCGATGACCCGGCCATCGCAACGACCTACTCGCACTACCTGGCCACCGTGAAGCTGCGGGATACCGCGCTCGAGGCGGTCGAGGCCGATCTGGTGCCGTGGTGCACAACGGGTCCCTTCGGTGACCAAGTCCCGCGCTTGGCCGCCTACCGCGGCGTGACCAGAGTCGGTGCACTGACTCTGGCCGCCGAGGTGTTCGACTGGCGTCGTTTCCCGAAGGCAAGAGGCTTCATGAGCTTCACCGGCCTCGTTCCCGGGGAGAACTCGACGGGTCTCACGCAGCGTCGGGGCTCGATCACCCGAGCCGGCAATGCCCACCTGCGGGGCCAGCTCACTGAAGCGGCCTGGGCCTACCAGCACAGCCCGAATGTCGGCGTGGGTATCAGAGAGCGCCAAGCGGGTGTGGCGCCCGAGACCGTGGCCCGTTCATGGGCCGCGCAGGTCCGCCTGTCGCGGCGGTTCCGCCAGCTCGCCGCCCACAAGAACGTGCGCTCGGTCGTGGCCGCCGCCATCGCCCGCGAGCTCGCCGGGTTCCTCTGGGCCGAGATGGTGGCTGAGGCCTGACCCCGTGATCTTCCAGTCGCTCAGCGCGGCGATCGGCGCCGCGTCCGAGCGAGCCCTCCACGACGCGCCGGAGCACCGCCGCAGCAGATCCGATCCTCGCCGGCGTTCAGCCCACCATCGCTCCTCGTGAGGATGTCATGGGCGCCCCTATTCCGAGGCAACTAACTGCGAATGGCTTTTCTGCGATTCCGACTCGCGCACATCATCGTGGCGGTTCTCCGATCCACTGCGCTCCGGCGCGTCGTCGATGGCTCGCTCGACCACCACCGCTGTCGCACGGGGACGAGTAGCAGCCTCCACCCCGGTGTCAACACCGTTCGTCCTCACCCTTCGGGCTCCGGGCGCTCCGTGTTGACACCGGGGCCCCACCGACTGCTCAAGAACGATAAGGCGCCGCACCTCTGGTGCGTCGCGTCCAAAAGGCAGTGATAAGGACCTTCGCGGGAGGTTGACAGGCCGTTCCACATCATCGCCGGCCTGGTGTCACGTGATTCGCCTCCAAATCGCTCGTCCGCTTGCATCAGTTAGCGCCGAGAGCGAGGTTCGGCTGCCTTTAGGACTGACCCAGCAACATCATCAACACAAGTGGATCGAACGGGGATTCGACGAATCCGTAGTGGGTGTAAAAGCCCTTCGCGTCATCGTCCTTGGCATGGATCAGGAGCACCCTGACCCCGACCGACTGGGCCACCTCGAAGGCTTTCAGCATGAAGTGCTTTAGCACTGCCGCCCCAAGACCACGACCGCTGTGTCTCGAGTCGACCGCCATCCGGGCCAGAAGAATCGCGGGCATCTCTTCTGGTTGATTCCGCCGCATGGACTTTGGTGTCGACGATCGGAGGATCGATGCTGTCGCCGATGCATAGAAGGCAACGACTTCACGTGTTCCCGTTTCGACGACGACCCACGTTCGGCTACTGCCGCTCGCCTGGTTCTTGCGGGCATGGCGGATCAACCACTGATTGAGAGCCGGCTTGCCGCAGTCGAACCCCTCCAGGAGATGGTCGCCGGCCAGCAACTCCGGACCGACGTAGGCCACTAAGCAGGTTGCTCGAGCACCGAGGGATTGGAGAGCAACTTGACCATCGCCGCCGGAAGTGCCGGCGGAGCCGACAGCAGCTCCTGGAGCTGATCCCACTCAGCGTCGTCAACCGCGAAGACGCGCCGATCGGCGAGCTCGGTCTCGGCAGCCTCGACCGCATGGCGCAACACGAAGTCGTTGGCCGATTCACCTCGGGCGTCAGCGGCCCGGCGCAGGACGGCGTCCTGTTCGGGGGTCAGCCTCAAGCTCAGTCGTTCGGTCTTCGAAGCCATGCAGGAAGTGTACGCCGTATGACGTACAAAGTCATCACCTCAACCGGGCTCCGGACGGGCAGGGCCGGTCAAGGCCGGCGGAGCCGCCCGGAGGGGCAGCCTTGAGGGGACCGGGCGGATGCCATGGTCACCATGGGTCCGGCCGCCCCATGGGCGGCCTACCTGCGCTTTTACTCCCCTTTAACTGGGTTGTCGCAACCATGCGACAAACTCTGCGCCATGACCGAAGACCTCGACTTCCGTAGCGACAGGAGCGACAGCGCCGAGGGCGGCCGGGTCGCAGTCCATCGCTGGGCCGGCTACCACCACAACCTGGACGAGGACGTTGTGGCCCAGGCGTTCTCGACGCCCGCCCAGAGCATGGAGGAGCTCGATGCCGAGATCCGTGACGGTCTCGCCGCCGACGCCCTCGAGCGTTCGGAGCTCATCGGCTTCTGGGTGGCCTGGCACCTCGCCGGCGGGTTCGACAACCTCGAGCGAGGCGGCTGGCACCGGGCGACGATCTTCCGCAAGATCCGTCGATTCCGAGCCACCTACGGAGCCCACCCCGACGAGTTCGTCTTTCCCTGGATTGAGCTCGACCTCGAGACCGCCTGGTCCGAGCAGGTCTCCCGGCAGCTCGAAGCAGCCCGCAGCCGCGGCTTCTTCGGCTGACTCCAAGGCGTTCGGTCTAATGCATAACTTCGATCAGGTAGTCGCAAATATGCAGCTACAGGAGCCCAGGCTCCGGGAGCTGGCGTCGGGTGTCGACGCCCTCTACCTCTCTGGCCGAGCGGAGCTCCCGAAGCGGTTCCTGGCCCGTCTCGAGGATTGCCGGGCTTGGGCCGCCGAGGCGAAACGACCCGCACTGTGCGAGATCGGCGAGCACACCTTCGGCATCGCTCCCCACGGGTGGGGCAAGTACCGCTTCTGCCTCGACCACAACACGGCGCGCATTGGCTTCTCGACCAGCCGTCACCTCCCCACCGTGCGCATCCAGCCTCGATCCGAGTTCCTCCATGCGGTTGGGCCCGGGGCGGCCGTGGCGACGTTGCGAGAAATGCTCGAGCCCGAACTGGGGCAGCTGCGCCTCTGGGTCAACCGGGTCGATCTCTTCGCCGACTGGCAGGGCTGGATGCTCAGCCTCGACGATGCCCACCGCTTCGTCTGCCGGGCCGAGGCACGCCGCACCTACGAGGTTGGCGGCAAACTGACTGGGCTCGAGTTCGGGTCCCGCAAGACCAAGACCCTGCTGGCTCGTCTCTATGACAAGACCGCCGAGACGGCGGCCAAGGACACCGGCTGGTGGCACGAGGTCTGGGGCGAGCGCTACGTGCACGGCCTGCCCGTGCACCGACTCGAATTCGAGTTCAGTCGCCAGGGACTCGTCGAGTTCGACCTCAACACACCGGACCAGGTCCTCGGTACCGCCGGCGACCTGTGGGCCTACGCCACCGGAGAATGGCTGACCTACCGCTCCCCCACTGCCGACCAGACCCGCTCCCGTTGGCCCCTGGCCCCCGAGTGGCTCCAGGTGCAGACAGCCACGCTCGGACACCGGGCGATTGGCGTCGAGCGTTTGCGCGTGGCTCGGCGGTCGACCTCCATTCAGAAGCTGCTCCCGGGCGTGACCGGCTACCTGGCCTCGCTCGGCGCCCTCATCGGCACGGAGGGCATCGAAGACACGCTCGGGGCCATCGGGCATCATCTGCACACCTACGAGATCGTCAGCCACACGCCGTTCACCGACCGGGTGACCCGCCGCCGCAACGAGCTGGAGCTGCGGTGAGTTCGGCCGGGCCCGACTACGAGCGGGTGGCGGCTGTCCTCGTACGAATCGGTTTGCGCATGGTGCACGAGGGAGCGGTGAACGAAGACAAGCAAGACAAGGTGGAACGGGAGGACAGCGATGTTGACAGTGGTCTACTGCCGGGTGTCGACGGAGGAACAAGCGGCGGAGGGCTTCTCGATCGCCGGGCAAGCTGACAAGCTGCGCGTCTACGCCGAGCTGCACGACCTCGGCGACGTAACGGTCATCGCCGATCCGGGACTCTCGGGCAAGAACCTCGAACGCCCCGGACTGCAGCAACTACTGCACATGGTCGAGGAGGGTCACGTTGCCAATGTCCTCACCTGGCGGCTCGACCGTCTCTCAAGAAACCTCGGCGACCTCATCATGCTGGCGGACCGCTTCGGTCAGGCCGGCGTGGCCCTGCACTCGTTCACCGAGAAGATCGATCTCTCGTCGGCGACGGGCCGGATGTTTTACAACATCCTCGGTTCCTTCGCGCAGTTCTACCGCGAGCAACTGGCCGAGAACGTGCGCATGGGCATGCAGCAGGCCGTGCGACAGGGCAAGTGGGTCAACCGCCCCAAGACGGGCTACGACCTCGTCGACGGCGAACTCGTGCCCAACGAGATGGCGCCCGTGGTCGGGCGCATCTTCACTATGCGGGGCGAGGGAGCCAGTCAGGGCAAGATCGCCGAAGCGACGGGCGTCAAGTACTCGACCGTGCTCAGCATTCTGGGGTCGCGCATCTATCTCGGCGAGGTCCAGATGAACGGCGAATGGTTCCCAGGCCATCACGAAGCGATCATCACCCCAGAGGCCTTCACCGCCGCCCATCGGGGCCGGGTCAGAGGCCGGGCCCGGGGTACCGACCTCCTGTCGGGCCGGGTCCGCTGCGGGCTGTGCCAGCGGCTCATGGCGCTCGACCAAAACGGCCAGGGCACGAAGCTCTACCGCTGCCACCACCGGGGCCAGGGCTGCAGCCAGCCCCGCCGGACCAACATCGGACTGCACCGGGCCGCCGTGTTGGGATTGCGGCTCATCGGCGACGACGTCGAACTGCAGGCCGCCATCCGCCGGGAGCTCGATCGGGCGCTGACGCCGGCCCGCAGGGTCGGCGGAGGCGCCCACACTCGGCGCTCACGTCACGGTGTCGAGGACCTGGTGGCCCAGCGTCGCAAGCTGCTGCGCCTTTACTACGACGACAAGGTCGGGGCCGACCTGTTCGCCGAGGAGGAGGCTCGCCTGTCCGTAGCGATCCGCGAGGCACAGCGTGAGGCCGACGATGCACAGGTTGAGGTGGCGCGCTCGGACGATGTGGCACAGCACTTCGACGAAGTTGCTCAGCTGCTCGCAACGCTCGACGTCGACAAGACGTGGAAGACCGCCACCGACGTCGAGCGACGTGTCCTGATCGACGAGTTCATCGAGGAGATCACGGTGTTACCGGATTACCTCGACGTGAAAGTGCACGGAGCGCCCCCGGTGCACGTCCTCTACCAGGAGGTTGGACTCAAGGAGTCGGAGTTTGATCGTGTCGGAGGGGGGACTTGAACCCCCACGCCCTTGCGGGCACCAGCCCCTCAAGCTGGCGCGTCTGCCTATTCCGCCACTCCGACGAGCATGCAATGGGAAAGCAGCGTCCGAAGATCGTAGCGCGTGGGCATCCCCTGACTTCCGGGCCGGACCGTCTCCCACCAGGGCGCACATGGCCCGAAAGTGCTCGTCCGCCTATTGCCCCGGCAACGACGGCGTGGTGTTGTTGGTCGACTCCGGCGTCCGCACGGCCCACAGCTGGGCGAACCACAGCAGGCTGGTGCTGCGCGGCATGGCGTTGACGCCGCCGATGGTCCGACTCCAGATCAGGACGGTCGGCTCGGGGAAGAGGGGCAGCGAGACCATGTCGTCCCAGAGCAGCGTGTCCGCCTGCGTGTAGAAGGTCAGGGCCGTGTTCGGGTTCAGCTGCTTCGACGCCGTGGTGACCAGCGAGTCGAATTGGCTGTTCGAGAAGTTCGTCCAGTCCTCGGACCCGTTCTTGCCCGCCGGGCCGAGGAGCTGCGTGTACCAGGCCATGGTCTGGCTCATGTACGGCGTGAACGTGACCGGGAGCACCGCCAGGTCGGCGAAACCGGCCGCCAGCACATGGCCCGTCTCGTCCGCGCCCACGACGGGGAGCAGCGTGGTGTCCAGGCCGACCGCCTGCAGCTCGTCCCGGATTACCGGGGCGGCCGCCGAGGCCCACGGGTCACTCGAGTCGTAGACCATGTGCAGCGCGAACGGCGCGCCGAACGAGGAGTGGTAGTACGGGTCCCCTGGCGTGCGCTCCAGGCCCGTCGCCGCAATGAGCGCCGCCGCCTGGGTCGGGACCGGCGTGACCGGGAAGTTCACGCTCCCCCCGGCGCCGATCACCGTGGACGACGTCGAGGAGGTCGCAGGCGGGACCGTCGTCGTGGGTGAGCCGTTCGCGGGCGGTTTGTAGTTCGGCTGGCCCTGCACCATGAGATGGCTGTTGCCCGGCGTGATCCCGGTCACCGCCCAGCTGGCCTGCTGGTTGACCAGGTCCTGGCGGTTGATGCTCAGGGCGATGGCCACCCGGAGGTCGGGCGGCAGGTCCGAGTCGAGTGCGCTGGCCATGTCGAGCTGCAGCAGCGTGGCCGACGTGTCCACCTCGCTCTGCGCGCCCGGCAGCCCCGTCATCTGGGTGAGGAACGACTGCGTCACCGTGCTGGGCGCCGCCACCTGCACGTAGCCCGACGCCATCCACTGCGCCAGCTGGGCCGTCGAGGACGCGATGTGGATCGTGATCGACTTCGCGTTGGCCGGCGTTCCCCACCACCGGGGGTTCTGCACCAGGGTGATCACCTGCGGCGTCACCGAGCCGAGCATGAAGGGCCCGCCCGACAGGTCGACGGCCGGATCGACCGTGCTGCAGGACGGGTCCCAGCCCACGCCTACCTTCTGCATCACGTGGGCCGGCACGAGGTTGGCGAAGAGCATCTGCCAGTCGGCGAAGGTGGTCTTGAACTTCACCGTCACGGTGTGCCCGCTGTTCGAGCCGGTGACCGACGCAATGTCGCGGTAGCCGTTGATACTGGCCACGTCGGGCGACGAGACCACCGGGTCGCCCCGCTGCTCTTCCCAGGCGTACTTGAAGTCCGCCGCGGTGATCGGCGCGCCGTCCGACCACACCGCCTTGGGGTTGAGCGTGTAGACGACCGTCTCGGGGTTGGTGTCCACCACCTCGGACGAGAGGGCCAGCTCCGAGTTGCCCATCGGCTGTCCCGCGCTGTTGACCACGTTCGGCACGTACGGGCTGGGCAGCACCGCGGCCAGCACCGTCTGCGTGCCCGGCGTGTCGCCGGCCAGCGTGTTGGGGTTGCAGCCGGTCGGGCTCTGCGTCATGCCGAACGAGATCGTCCCGCCCGCCACACCGACGTAGGTGACGATGGTTCCACCGCCGCCAGCGGCGCTCCCGCAGGCTGACGCCAACAGGGCCAGCATCGTGCTCGTCCCGACCAGCCACCGCCAGCGCCGGGGGCGTCGGCCCCGGCCTGTCACTGCAGCCGGAGATCCAGCACGACCGTCGTGAGAGCGAAAATGATGGCCACGGTCACCGTGATGCGGTCCAGGTTGCGCTCCACCACCGTGGAGCCCTGCGCCGCCGCGCCCACGCTGCCGCCGAACATGTCGGACAGGCCGCCGCCCTTGCCGCTGTGCATCAGGATCAGGAAGATAAGCCCGAGCGCGGCGAACACCTCTATGACGATGTAGATCCAGGTGACAGTGTCCAAGGTTGCCAGCACGGCGGAGCCTCCAACTCGCGTCCGAACACGCCCGTTCGGCCTAGGAACGGTAGCAGGCGGAGGTGGCCCGAATGATGTCGGTGAAGGCCGCCGCTTCCAGGCTGGCTCCCCCTACCAACAGGCCGTCCACGTCCGGCTCGGCCATCAGATCGGCCGCGTTCTCGGCGTTCACCGAGCCTCCGTACTGGATGCGCACAGTGGCGGCGGCCTCGTCCCCGCCCACCTTGGCCACCAGGGAGCGGATGAAGACGCAGGCGTCCTCGGCGTCCACGGCGGTGGCCGCCTTGCCGGTGCCGATGGCCCAGACGGGCTCGTAGGCCAGCACCAGGCCGCCCACGACCTCTGGCGCGAGGCCGGACAGGGCGGCCAGCACCTGCTCCTCAAGGACGCTCTCCGTCTGGCTCCGCTCGCGCTGCTCGTCGGACTCGCCGACGCAGAGCACGGGCGTCATGCCGTTGCGCAGCACGCCCCGCAGCGTCGCCGCCACGGTGGCGTCGTCCATGCCGAAGAGCGTGCGCCGCTCCGAGTGTCCGACAATGACGTACGACGTGCCGAGGCGGGCCAGGAAGCGCGGGCTCACCTCACCGGTGCGCGCGCCGGCGTCCTCGTCCGAGCAGTGCTGGGCGCCGAGCGCCAGCGGGAGGTGCTCCTTCTCCACCAGCGTCTGCACGGTGCGCAGGTCGGTGAAGGGCGGATGGACGGACACGTCGACCCGTGCCACGTCTTCGGGCTTCAGGCGCAGCCCGAGGTCACGCACCGTGTGCAGCGCCTCGATGTGGTCGTGGTGCATCTTCCAGTTCCCGCTGACCAGCGGGCGACGGGTGCTCACGGCCAGATGCCCATGATCAGCGCGCTCACCCCCGGGGTGCGTTGCGGGCCCGGCGCAGGGCGTCGATCCCCGGGAGGTGACCCTCCCGCTCAATGAAGGACAGCGAGGCGCCGCCCCCGGTGGACAGGTAATCGACGCGGTCGCACAGCCCGAGGTCCTCGAGCGCACTGGCGCTGTCCCCGCCCCCGACGACCGAGAAGCCGGGGCACTTGGCCACCGCCTCGGCCACGATGCGGGTGCCCTGGGCGAAGCGGGGGTCCTCGAAGGCGCCGAGGGGCCCGTTCCACAGGACGGTGCCGGCGCCGGCGACGACCTCGGCGAAAGCCGCGGCGGAGTCCGGGCCGATGTCGAGGCCCGTCCAGCCGTCGGGCAGGTCGCCCTCAATCACCTTCACGCTCCCCCGCGGCCCCTGGCTCCCGGCAGGCTGCCCGAAGGTGCCGCCGGGTTCGAGGGCACGGATGTCGCTCGGCAGCAGGATCTCGACGCCCGAGTCCAGCAGCGCCCGGCAGTCGGCCAGGTGCGACTCGTCCAGCAGCGAGCTGCCCACCTCCTGTCCGCGGGCGGCCAGGAACGTGTAGGCCATGCCACCGCCCGACGACCAGCGTGTCCACCTTGGTGGCCAGCACCTTGAGCACTTCGAGCTTGTCCGCCAGCTTGGCTCCGTCCGACGACGGCCACGAAGGGCCGGGCCGGCTGCTCCAGGATGCTGCCGAGCACCTCGACCTCCTTGGCGAAGCGCAGCCCTGCCGCGCTCGGGCAGGAACTGTGGCGGTCCGACGATGGAGGCATGGGCCCGGTGGGCCGCCCCGAACGCCTCGTCGACGTAGGCGTCGTAGCCCTCGACGAGGCGCTGCACGAAGGCCGGGTCGTTCGCCTTCTCGCCCGGCTCGAAGCGCAGGTTTTCCGTCAGCTCCACGCCGGGGCAGAGGACCTGCAGCCGCTCGCGGACCGGGTCCATCTCCCAGCGCGGGTCCGGTGCGCCGCCCGGCCGCCCCAGGTGCGAGGCCGCCACCACGTCGGCTCCCTCGTCCTGCAGCCAGCGCAAGGTCGGCAGCGCCGCCGTGATGCGGAAGTCGTCGGCCACCGTGGCCCGGCCCCGCACGCCGATGTGCAGCGGCACGTTGAAGTCGACCCGCACCAGGACGCGCTTGCCTTCGACGGGAGGGAGGTCTCCCAGGAGCGGGATGCCGCGGAGGGGGTCCGACTGGGTCAGCTCCCGACCAGCACGGCCAGGTCGACGAGCCGGTTGGAGTAGCCCCACTCGTTGTCGTACCAGCCGAAGGTCTTGACCAGCGAGAGCTCGCCGCTGATCGGCATGACCATGGTCAGCCCGGCGTCGAAGGTGCACGAGGCGGGCGATCCCACGATGTCGCTCGAGACGATCGGGTCCTCGGTGTACTCGAGCACCTTGTCGAGCGGCGGCTTGGCCGCCGCCGTGGCGAAGGCGGCGTTGACGTCGGCGACCGACGGGTTGCCCTGCACGACGGCGGTGAAGTCGGTGATGGAGCCCGCCGGCAGCGGCACCCGCAGCGAGATGCCGTCGAGGTGCCCCTTCATGGCGGCCAGCACCAGCCCGGTGGCCCGGGCCGCGCCGGTCGAGGTGGGCACGATGTTGGTCGCCGCCGCCCGCGCCCGCCGCAGGTCCTCGTGGGGCAGGTCGAGCAGGTTCTGGTCGTTCGTGTAGGCGTGCACCGTCGTCATGAGCCCGCTCACGATGTCGAACTCGTCGTCGACCACCTTGACCATCGGGACGAAGCAGTTCGTCGTGCACGAGGCGTTCGAGATGACGACGTCCTTCCCGGGGTCGTACTCCTGGTCGTTGACGCCGATCACGATGGTGGCGTCGGCATCGCGCGACGGTGCCGAGATGATGACCCGCTCGACCGTGCCGCCCAGGTGCGCCGCCGCCTGCTCCCGGCTGGTGAACATGCCGGTGGACTCGATCACCACCTCGGCCCCCAGCTGGTCCCAAGGGACCTGGGCGGGATCCCGCTCGGCCATGACGCGGATGTGCCGCTCCCCCACCAGCAGGTCGCTGCCCTCCACGTCGACCGGGACGGTCAGGCGGCCGTGGGTCGAGTCGTAGCGCAACAGGTGGGCCAGGGTGTCGGCCGAGGTCAGGTCGTTGACGCCGACCACCTCCACGTCGGCGCCCGTGGCCAGTACGGCACGCAGGAAGTTGCGCCCGATCCGCCCGAAGCCGTTGATCCCGACCCGCACCGTCATCTGGCCAACACCGTCATCTCGTCCCGTCCTCTCGGCATCCTGACCTCTCGGCATCCTGGCCACTCGGCATAACTGGCGCCGGCTATGCCAGCAGACCCGACAGCGCCTGCGCCAGTTTGGCCGGGCTGTGGACCAGGGTGTTCTCTCCCGTCAGGGGAACGTCGTGCACGGTGACATCCGTCGCGCCGATGCCCATACCCCGGATGCTGTCACACAGCACGACGTCCACCGTGACATTGTGCCTGGCCAGGGCCGCCACATGGTCCGTGACGTCGAACCCCTCCGTCTCGGACACCTCGGGACGCAGGTTGCACACGTACACGACCTGGGCTTTTGCGGAGGCCACCGCCTCGGCGATGCCTTCCACCGCCACGGCGGCCAACACGCTGGTGAAGAGCGACCCGGGGCCGATCACGATCTGGTCCGCCTGGCCGATCCGTTCCACCGCCAGGGCCGGCGGCTGGGCGTCCCCGGGCACCAGCGAGACCTGCTCGATTCCCGAGGTGCCCTTCACCGCCACCTGCCCGGCCACGGGGCCCGTAGCCGATTCGGCCTTGAGCACGACGAGCTCCGAGGTGGCGGGCAGCACGTCCCCGCTCGCCCCCAGCAGCCGGGCCGCTTCGGCCACGCCCAGGACGAGGTCGCCCGTGGCCTCGATCAACCCCGCCAGGATCAGGTTCCCCAGCGCGTGGCCCTTTCAGTTCGCCCTCGTCGTAGCGCCGGTCGAAGGCGTCGGCCAGTGCCGAGCCCTCTTCGGCCAGGGCCACGAGGCACTTGCGGATGTCGCCCGAGCGCCACGATGTTGAGCAGCTCGCGCAGGCGGCCGCTGCTCCCGCCGTCGTCGGCCACCGAGACCACGCCGGTCAGCACGCCGGCGTAGCGCCGCGCCGCCTTCAACGTGACGGCCGTACCGTGCCCGCCCCCGATGGCCACCACCGACGGGCGCCCACCCCGTCGCCCGCCACCGCCCTTCCCAGCACCGCGCGGCCCGCCACCGCCCTTCCCGCCACTGGTCATCGGTCGATGTCCCGGTGGAAGACCGACACCGGCTCGCCGTTCCCGCTCAGGCGCGTCGCCAGCTCCCGGGCCAGCGTGACCGAGCGGTGCCGCCCGCCCGTGCACCCCATGGCGATGGTGAGGTACGACTTCCCCTCCCGGGAAAAGGCGGGGAGGATGCTCGTCAGCAGGTCGACCACCTTGTCCAGGAAGGCCTGCGACTCGGGCTGGCCCAGCACGTAGTCGCGCACCGGCTGGTCCTCGCCGCTGTAGGGCCGCAGCTCCTCGACCCAGAACGGGTTGGGCAGGAAGCGGCAGTCGAAGACCACGTCGACATCGAGCGGGAGGCCGTGCTTGTAGCCGAAGGAGATCACCGACGTCTGCATGTGCGGTGCCTCGTCGTCGCCGAACGCCTCCAAGATGCGCGGCGGAGCTGGTTGGAGTTGAGCTCGCTCGTGTCGACCAGGAGGTCGGCGCGCTCGCGCACGGGCCCCAGCAGCTTGCGCTCACCGTCGATCGACTCCTCCACCCCGCGCGCCGCCAGCGGGTGGCGCCGCCGCGTGCCCTCGTAGCGCCGCACCAGCACGTCGTCGGCGGCGTCGAGGAAGACGACCCGCACCCGCTTGCGGGTGGCCCGCAGCTCGTCGAGGACGTCGGGCAGGTCGTCGAAGTACTCGGGGCCGGTGTTGCTGCCGCCGCGTCCGATCACGAGCGCCACCCGCTCGATGCCCGACCCCGGGCGGTCCACCATCTCGACCATCTTCATGATGAGGCCGGCCGGCAGGTTGTCGATGACGAACCAGCCCACGTCCTCGAGGGCCGCCGCCACCGTCGAACGCCCGGCGCCCGACATCCCCGTCACCACCACGAACTCGCTCATCGTCCCCCAGCCTCGCGCCGCACAGCCTCGCGTCCTGACACCGTGCGCCCAGCCACCGTGCGCCCAGCCACCGTGCGCCCGCCCAGGGAGTGGGTGACCTCGTACACGGCGAGCCCGACGTCGTCGGGCAACCACGACCGGGACAGCAGCTCCTCCAGCGGGGCCGCCCGCACGGCGTTCACCCCGCCCATCTCCTTGACGAGCCGGGCCTTGCGGGCCGGCCCCAGGCCCGGGATGTCGTCGAGGGCGCTCCTGGTCATCCGCTTGCCCCGGCGCTCCCGGTGGAAGGTGATGGCGAAGCGATGTGCCTCGTCGCGCAGTCGTTGCAGCAGGTAGAGGGCGTCCGAGCCCCGGCGCAGGCGCACCGGGTCGGGCGAGCCCGGCCGGTAGACCTCCTCGAACTGCTTGGCCAGCGAGGCCAGCTCGACCTCGTCTTCGAGCCCGAGCTCGCGCACGACCCGTTCGGCCACCCCGAGCTGGCCCTTGCCGCCGTCGACGACGATCAGGTTGGGGCGGTAGGCGAAGCGGCGCGGGCGTCCGTCCGCCGGTACCTCGGTCGGCTGCTTCAGGGCGGTGAGCCGCCGCGTCAACACCTCTTCCATCGCCGCGTAGTCGTCGTTGCCGGCGACGGACTTGACCTTGAAGCGCCGGTAGTCCGAACGCTTGGCCAGCCCGTCCTCGAACACGACCATCGAGCCCACGTAGTCGGTCCCCTGCAGGTGGCTCATGTCGTAACACTCGATGCGCAGCGGGGCCTGGCGCAGCGACAGCGCCGACTGCAGTTCGGTGAGCGCCTTGGAGCGGGCGTTGTGGTCGGCCGCCCGCCGCAGCCGGTGGCGGGCCAGATCCTCGCTCGCCGAGCGCGTCACGGTCTCTTGCAGGGCGCGCTTGGCGCCCCGCTGCGGGACCGCAATGTCGACCGGGCCGCCCCGAATGGTGTGCAGCCAGCTCTGCAGCAGCGGCCGGTCGGCCGGCTCCTCGGGCACGAGCAGGCGCCGCGGCACCTCGGCGCCGTCGGCCCCGTAGACCTGGGCCACGACCTGCGCCATGAACTCGGGCCCCGACAGGTCCTCCACCTTCTCCGCCACGAAGCCCCGGTGGCCCACCACACGGCCTCGGCGCACGAGGAAGATCTGCACGGACGCCTCCAGCGGATCCTCGGCCATTCCCACCACGTCGAAGTCCTCGGCCCGGTCCGAGACCATCTGTTGGGACTCGGCGGCCTTGTGCACGGCGATGATCCGGTCGCGCAGGCGGGCGGCGCGCTCGAACTGCAGCTCCTCGCTGGCGGTCAGCATCTCGGCCTCCAGCCGGGCCAGCACCGGCTCGGTGTCGCCCGAGAGGAACCCCATGAGGTCGTTGACGTAGCCGTCGTACGCCTCGTGGTCGACCGCACCGACGCACGGGCCCGAGCAGCGGTCGATGTCGTAGAGGAGGCAGGGCCGGCCCAGGCGCTCGTGCCGGGTGAACTTCGTGTCCGAGCACGTGCGGACAGGGAAGCTCCTGACGAGGAGGTCGAGCGTGCTGCGGATGGCGCCGGCGTTGCCGTAGGGGCCGAAGTAGCGCACGCCCTTGCGCTTGCGCCCACGGACGACGGCGGGGCGGGGCCACTCCTCGTTGAGCGTGACGGCGAGCCACGGGTAGCTCTTGTCGTCCTTGAGGCGGACGTTGTAGCGCGGCAGGTGGGCCTGAATGAGCGAGTGCTCGAGGATCAGGGCGTCGACCTCGGCGTCGACCACCACCCACTCGACGTGGTCGGCCTGGGCCACCATCTGCGCCGTGCGGGGCCCGAGCTGGGCCGACTTCTGCCAGTAGTTGGGCAGGCGGTGGCGCAGGGACTTGGCCTTGCCCACGTAGAGGACCCGGCCCTCGGCGTCGTAGAACTGGTAGGAGCCGGGGGCGTCCGGGATGGACCCGGTGGGCGGGCGGTCGTGCACTGGACTCATTCTACTTTTGCGCTGTCTCGCGCCGGCGCTGGTAGAGGGCGGTAGAGTGGGTGGTGCCGGCCTGGTTTCCGGCATACAACCTCGCATCGAGGCCGACATACCCGCGGATGGGCGACCAGGCTGTCCCCGCCGGCCATATCGATGCACTCCCGACAAGGGGGCAGAACAGATGCTCAGGCTGCAGACGCCACTTCCGGAGCGCTACACGTCCGCAGACGCGGCGTCGTTGGACTCGATGATCGGTGCGGCCAAGGCCGCCCTGGGGTCCCGGGTGTTCATTCTGGGGCACCACTACCAGCGCGACGAGGTGATGCGCTGGGCCGATGCCCGGGGGGACTCTTTCGGGTTGTCCCGTATTGCTGCCGGTCAGAGTTCGGCGGAATTCATCGTCTTCTGTGGGGTGCACTTCATGGCGGAGTCGGCCGACGTGTTGACGGGCGACCACCAACAGGTGCTGCTCCCCGACCTCAACGCCGGGTGCTCCATGGCCGACATGGCGGACATCGACCAGGTGGAGGAGGCGTGGGACGAGCTGAGTCGTGTGGTGGACGTGGACCAGTTGATCCCGGTCACCTACATGAACTCGGCGGCGTCTTTGAAGGCCTTCGTGGGGCGGCACGGCGGTGCCGTCTGTACCTCGTCGAACGCCCGGGCGGTGCTGACCTGGGCCTTGGATCGCTCAGCGGGGCGGGGCGAGCGGGTGCTGTTCTTCCCGGACCAGCATTTGGGGAGGAACACGGGCTTCGAGCTCGGGTACGGCGCCGACGACATGCACGTCTGGAACCCGCGGCTGGAGCTGGGCGGCGTTGAGCGAGCGCGAGGTGAAGGAGTCCACGCTGCTGCTGTGGAAGGGGCACTGTTCGGTGCACCAGCGCTTCCGGCCGGCGCACGTGGCCGCGTTCCGCGCCGAGTACCCCTCCGGCATCGTCATGGTGCACCCGGAGTGCGCCCACGACGTGGTGGAGCTCGGCGACGTCGTCGGATCGACCGACGCCATCATCCGCGCCGTGGCTGCCGCACCGTCCGGCTCGGTGATCGGCGTGGCGACCGAGATCCACTTGGTGAACCGTTTGAATAACGAGTCACCCGACAAGACGGTCGTCTGCCTCGACCCGCTGGTGTGCCCCTGCTCCACCATGTCGCGCATCGATCCGCAGCACCTGGCCTGGGTGCTCGAGGGCTTGGTGGAGGGCGAGGTGCGCAACCGCATCGTGGTCGACCCCGAGACCACGGAATGGGCCAAGGTGGCGCTCGAGCGGATGCTGGCCATTACTTGAGCGCTTGACGGTTTGAGGGCTTGAGGAGGGCTGACCCACTGGTTGTGCAGCGCCGGTAGGGTCGCCTCAGTCCGGTACCGCGCCGACAGGAGGCCATTGCCGTGAGCGACTTTCCCGCCCCACCCGTACCGGTCAACCATGTGCAGCCGGTGCCGCGCCGGATCCGGACGTTTCTGGCCGGGGTCGTCGTGGTCGACACGACCGAGGCCCGTTACGTGTGGGAGAACACCGCCTACCCGCAGTACTACATCCCTCTGGCTGACGTCCGGGCTGACGTCCTCATAGACGAAGGACAGGCCATGGAGACGTCGAGGGGCGACGCCAGGCGCTACGGCGTGCGCGTCGGCGACGTCGAACGGCCGAGCGCGGCCACCGTCCTGACGGCGGCCAAGGTCGAGGGTCTCGACGACACCGTCCGCTTCTCGTGGTCCGCCTTCGACTCCTGGTTCGAGGAGGACGAGCAGGTCTTCGTGCACCCGCGCAACCCCTACACCCGCGTCGACTCCCTGCGGTCGAGCCGGCGCCTGCGCGTCGAGTCCAAAGGTGTCGTCCTGGCCGAGACCACCTCGCCGGTGCTCTGTTTCGAGACCGGGCTCCCGACCCGCTATTACGTCGACCGGACCGATGTCGACTTCACCCACCTGGTGCCGTCGGACACTCAGACCTCGTGCCCTTACAAGGGGACCACGAGCGGCTACTGGTCGGCCAACGTCGAGCTGCGCATCCACCCTGACATTGCCTGGACATACGACTTCCCGACGCGGGATCTCCTGCCCATCGCCGGGTTGATCGCCTTCTACAACGAGAAGATCGACCTGTTCCTCGACGGTCAGTTGCTGGAGCGGCCGCACACGCACCTGTCCTGAGGTTCACTGAGGTTCTGGAGCGCACCGAAGCACGGGCGCGCCGAAGCGCCGGAGTGTTCAGGCTTTCGAAGTGCCGGCGAGGATCAGCCGGGGTGCTGGCGGGGGCGGGTTGGGCCCGACGTGGTGGCGGCCCGCCCTCTCACGCTGCGCTCGGTGGTGGGCGCTGGCGCTGGTCGCCCGGACGCTCTTGCTGGTTGCGCAGGCGGTTGTGGAAGCCACAGAGCAGGCGGCCGTTCTCTTGGGTGGTGGGACCGCCTTGGGCGTAGGTCTGAATGTGGTCGACCTGGCAGCTCTCGGCCGGCTCGTAGCAGTGCGGGTGGGTGCAGATGCGGTCGCGCAGCTCTATGGCCCGCCTTGTCCCGCCGCTGAAGAGGCGGGCCCGCACGCTGACATCGACCCGGTTGCCGAGGCTGAAGATGGCCCGCTCGAAGTAGGCCGAGTCCATCCAGGGCTCGAGGGCAGACGGTGGGAGCACGGTGCCGTTCTCGAGTTCTGAGATGCGGCCGTGGATCGTCTCGTAGCCGACGAAGACGCTGAAGAGCGGAGCGGGGCGGACGCCGTCAGCGGGGGCGCTACGGCTTCTCGTCGCCATCTCGACCAGGGCGTCGGCCCGGCGCTGGCCCGAGGTGCGGGAGAGCTCGTCGATCCGAACGCCTCGTCCCAGGCGCTCTTTGGCCTCGGCACAGTCGGCCTCGAAGAGGTCGTCCTCGAGTCGGTTGAGCTCGTTCGAGACAATCGAGCCCGAGATGGGGTCGAGCGTCATCTGGCCCAGCCACATGCCCGAGAAGCTGGTCTCCAAAAAGACGTTGCGCGAGGCCTTGCGCTCCTCGTCACTGGCACAGGCCCCGTCGGGGTCGGCCAGCTGCTTCCAATACGACAGGGCCCGGTAGAAGTCCTCGAAGCCCATCTGCGCAGCCTGGGTCACCAGCATCTCTTCGTCACGGGCCATGGAGGCCTCGGTGCGGTGGCGCCTCGCCGAGGCGATGGCCTGGGCCGCCTCGGTGCCGATGGCGCCCTCGCGCCAGGCCCCGGCCACCTCGGGCAGGTGACGCAGTGTGCGCCCGAGGCGCACCCGGCGCTTGGCGGCCGCCCGTGGGACCCGACAGCGCGAGGAGATCCACGAGGCCGCCGTCTTGGCCCCCTCTGCCGCCCACTGCTCCCCCGCCTCGAAGGCGGCCGTGGCCTCTGTCATGAAGGACTCGAGGCGCGCCGAGAGCCGGTGCAGTTCGACGATGGACTCGCCGTCGCCGTAGTTGGCCGCACCCGACGCCACCAGTGCATCGAGTGCGTCTGCGAACTTCTCCAACTCCATGTATCGATGGAAGCACGCGGTTGTCACACATTCGCAGTCGGGAATGCCAACCACACTGCGCTGACATCTTCCAAAGTTTGCAGTGACATTTCGTCGATACGGGCGACCATTCTTTAGGGGGGACCGCCGTGCGCTCGGTGGTCGGTGGTGGTTAGGTGGCTACTTGGCTACTTGGCTCTGGCCAGCACCGGCTTGAGCACGTCACCGGTGTAGCTGCCGGCGGTCTTGGCCACCTGCTCCGGTGTGCCCTCGGCAATCACGGTGCCGCCCTTGTCGCCGCCCTCGGGGCCGAGGTCGATGATCCAGTCCGCCGTCTTGACCACGTCGAGGTTGTGCTCGATGACGACGACGGTGTTGCCCTGGTCCACCAGGCGGCCGAGGACCTCGAGCAGCTTGCGGGTGTCGTCGAAGTGCAGCCCCGTCGTCGGCTCGTCGAGGATGTAGAAGGTGTGGCCGGTCGGCCGCCGACTGAGCTCAGAAGCGAGCTTCACCCGCTGCGCCTCCCCGCCCGAGAGCGTGGGTGCGGGCTGGCCCAGCCGCACGTAGCCCAGGCCGACGTCGACCAGGGTCTGCATGTGGCGCGCGATCGGAGGCTGGCGCTCGAAGAAGCTCAGCGCCTCCTCGCATGACATGTCGAGCACGTCGGCGATCGTCTTGCCCCGGAAGGTGATCTCGAGCGTGTCGCGGTTATAGCGCGCGCCGTGGCAGATCTCACACGGGACGTAGACGTCGGGCAAGAAGTGCATCTCGATCTTGATCGTGCCGTCACCGGCGCAGGCCTCGCAGCGTCCGCCCCGCACGTTGAAGGAGAAACGTCCGGGCTGGTAGCCGCGCACCTTGGCCTCGGCCGTCTGCGCGAAGAGCTTGCGGATGTGGTCGAAAACGCCCGTATAGGTGGCCGGGTTGGAGCGCGGGGTGCGCCCGATGGGCGCCTGGTCGACGTCGACCACCTTGTCGAGGTGGTCCATGCCCTCCACCTTGCGGTGCCGGCCCGGGAGGGTTTTGGCCCGGTGGAGGTGCTGGGCCAGCGATCGCAGCAGGATGTCGTTGACGAGCGTCGACTTGCCCGACCCCGACACGCCTGTCACCGCAATGAGGCACCCGAGCGGGAACGACACGTCGACGTCCTTCAGGTTGTGCTCCCTGGCACCGCGTACGGTCACCACCTCATCCGTTCCGGGACGGCGCCGGGCCGGTACGGGGATCGACTTCTTGCCCGACAGGTATTGGCCCGTGACCGATGCTTTGTTGGTCAGCAACCCACCCCGCCCGGTGACCGGGCCGGCGTGCACGACCGTGCCGCCGTGCTCCCCCGCCCCGGGCCCGATGTCGACCACGTAGTCGGCGGTGCGGATGGTCTCCTCGTCATGCTCGACCACGATGACCGTGTTGCCCAGGTTGCGCAGCCGCTCCAGCGTGGCGATGAGGCGCTGGTTGTCGCGCTGGTGCAGGCCGATGGAGGGCTCGTCGAGCACGTACAGCACGCCGACCAGGCCGCTGCCGATCTGGCTGGCCAGGCGGATCCGCTGGGCCTCGCCGCCCGACAGTGTGCCGGCGGAGCGGGCCAAGGACAGGTAGTCGAGGCCCACGTCGAGGAGGAACTGCATGCGCTCGCGCACTTCCTTGAACACGCGGTCGGCGATCATGTGCTCGCGGTCGCTCAACTCCAGCCCCGCCACGGCCTCGACGGCGCCGGCGATGGAGAGGCTGCACAGCTCGTAGATGTTGCGCCCACCGACGGTGACGGCCAGGGACTCGGGCTTGAGGCGGGCGCCCTTGCACTCGGGACAGTCCACCAGGCGCATGTATTGCTCGATCTGCTCGCGCGACCAGTCCGACTCGGACTCTCCGTGGCGGCGCTGCAGCCACGGGATGATCCCCTCGAAGAGCGCGTCATACGAGCGCTTCCGGTTGAAGCGGTTCTTGTAGGTGACGTGGACCGAGCGGCTGCCCGTCCCGTAGAGGACGAGCTTCTTGTCCTTGGCCCTGAGCGACTTCCACGGGGTGTCGAAGGAGAAGCCGCCGAATTCGGCCACGCCCACCTGCAGCCCGGTGAAGTACTCACTGCGCGCCGCGGACCACGGTGCCAGCGCACCCTCGGCGAGCGAGAGTGAGTCGTCGGGCACCACCAGTTCGGGGTCCACCTCGAACTTCGTCCCCAGGCCGAGGCAGACCGGGCAGGCCCCGTAGGGCGAGTTGAAGGAGAAGTTGCGGGGGGCCGGCTCCTCGAAGCTGATGCCGCAGTGCGTGCAGGACAGGTGCTGGGAGAAGGTGATGGCCTCGTCGGGCTCGCCCCCGTCCTTGTCCATCACGAGGACCTCGGCCGTGCCCCCGGTCAACTCCAGAGCCGCCTCGATCGACTCGGTCAGCCGCTGGCGCATGTTGGCCCGGCTGACCAGGCGGTCCACGACCACTTCGATGGTGTGCATCTCGTAGCGGGCCAGGTTGACGTCGGCCCGCTCGGAGAGCTCCAGCGGCACGCCGTCGACCCGGACCCGGGCGAAGCCCTGCTTGGCCAGGTCGTCGAGGAGGGAGCTGTACTCGCCCTTGCGGCCCCGCACCACGGGGGCCATGACCTGGAAGCGGGTCCCTTCGGGCAGCTCGAGGACCCGGTCGACGATCTGCTGCGGGGTCTGGCGCGCCACGGGCCGGCCGCAGACAGGGCAGTGCGGATGGCCGATGCGGGCATACAGAAGCCGCAGGTAGTCGTAGACCTCGGTGATCGTCCCCACCGTCGAGCGCGGGTTGCGGGAGGCCGACTTCTGGTCGATGGAGATGGCGGGCGACAGGCCCTCGATGAAGTCGACGTCGGGCTTGTCCATCTGGCCCAGGAACTGGCGGGCGTAGGCCGAGAGGGACTCGACGTAGCGGCGCTGGCCCTCGGCGTAGATGGTGTCGAAGGCCAAGGAGGACTTCCCCGAGCCCGAGAGGCCGGTGAAGACGATCAGCTTGTCCCGGGGCAGGTCAAGTGAGATATCGCGGAGATTGTGTTCGCGAGCCCCGCGAACGACCAAACGGTCGGCCATCTGTGGAGGATACCGGGAGGGTGTGTCACGTCATCCAGCCCCAGGTCAGGCCGCCGCGCCGATCCCGTCGGAATCGAAGCGGCGGCCTCCCCCAAGATGTCCTTCGCTCAGCCCGCCGCCATCCCGACGACCGGCGCGTTGAGGTGGAGCGAACCGGCCGAGCCCTGGAAGGGGGCGTCGCCGTAGTTGAAAATCCCGCCGTCGGACGCAGCGAGCCAGTACCCCTTGCCGCTCGGGCTGGCGGCCATGCCGACCACCGGCTTGTTGAGCACCAACGAACCCGTCGAGCCGTAGAAGTTGGCGTCGCCGTAGTTGAAGATCCCTCCGTCGGAGGCGACGAGCCAGTAGCCGAGCCCCGTCGGGCTGGCAGCCATGCCCACGACGGACTTGTTGAGGGTCAGGCTGCCGGTCGAGCCGTAGAACAGGGCGTCGCCGTAGTTGAAGATCCCTCCGTCGGAGGCGACCAGCCAGTAGCCGCCCCCGTCGGGGGTCGTTGCCATGCCCACGATGGGCTTGTTGAGGGGCTGGCCCCCGCGCGAGCCGAAGAATCCGGCGTCGCCGTAGTTGAAGATCCCTCCGTCGGAGGCGACCAGCCAGTAGCCGCCCCCGTCGGGGGTCGTTGCCATGCCCACGATGGGCTTGTTGAGGGGCTGGCCCCCGCGCGAGCCGTGGAAGAGGGCGTCGCCGTAGCTGAAGATGCCCCCGTCGGACGCGACGAGCCAGTAGCCCTGCCCATCAGGGGAGGGCGCCATGCCCACCATCGGCTGGTTGAGGCGCAGGCCACCGGTCGAGCCCTGGAAGAGGTTGTTGGGGTAGGTGAAGATGCCGCCGTCCGAGGCATCGAGCCAGTAGCCCTGGGCGCCCGTCCAGGTGTCGAGGAAGCCCTGGGTGAGATTGTTCGTATCGACGAACGAGCCTCCGATCACGCAGGCGACCGGTGAGTAGCACGCCACCGACCGGGCGTAGTTGTTGCCTGCCGGGTTCACGCCGTTCGGCAGGGGTGCCGCCAGTCCGTTCCACGTGCCCGCCGACAGCGTGTCCACCAGGGGCGCCTGTCCAGTGGTCGAAAGGTACTGGCCGACCGTCATGCAGGAGACCGCAGTCGCGCACGAAACCTCGTAGAGGACCGATTGCTGGCTGGCCGAGGCCGGCACGTTCGCCGGCTGGGGAGCCGCGGTCCCGGTCCAGGTGCCACCCGACAGGGTGTCGATGAGGCCCACGCCCTTCGGGGTCGTCGTGTCGTACTGGCCCACCGCCGTGCACGAGGTCGGCGAGCCGCACGAGATTGCGACGAGATTGCTACCCGCGCCGCCGGCGTTCACCGGCAGTGCGCCCGCCTGGCCGGTCCACGTGGTCCCGTTCCAGGTGTCGATGAGGGGCAGTTCGCTGTCGCTCGCCGTCTGGTAGATGCCGACGCCGATGCACATGGTCTGCGAGGGGCAGGCGACCTGGATCGCACTCGCGAACTGGTGTCCGTCGCCGTCGTTGCCCGGGTTGGGCCCCTCGGGTGCACGGGAGGTGGTCCAGTTCCCGTTCGCCAGGACGAGCAGCAGGCCGTTGTCGCTGCTGTCCGTGTCCTCGTAGAACCCGGCGGCGGCGCACGACGTGGCGGTCGCGCAGGAGATCCCGGTCAGCGTGGAATAGGTCCCCGACGCCCCGGTGGGCAGTGTCGTCACGGAGGAGGTGCTCCACGTGGTGCCCGACAACGTGTCGATCATGGCCACGATGGAGCCACTGGTATTGACGTAGGACCCCACGGCGACGCACGAGGTGGCCGAGACGCACGTCACGGAGTAGAGCTCGTCGTGGGGATGGTCCGCCGTGATGTCGTTGGCGGCGTCCGAGGGCAAGGGCGGCTCCTGCGAGGTCCACGTCCCGCCGGACAGGGTGTCGACCACCGGCTCCTGAAACCCGGCCGTGTCGTTGTAGGAGCCCACGGCCACACAGGAGGAGGGCGTCGGGCACGAGACGGGTCGACAGGGCGCGAGGAACCCACAGCCCTCCGAGCCGAACCAGAATCCCTGCTCGGCCCCCTGGCCGGAATTCGACGGCTGTGGCGCTTCGGTGTCGGTCCACGACGTCTGGTTCTGCTGCTCGATCAGCCCCCAGAAGTGGCTGGCCGCGTCGTCGTACCAGCCGACGGTCACGCACGCGTTGGCCGCGCCGCAGCTCGAGCCGGAGGTGTAGACGTTGGGTTGGGGGGAGCTGCTGCCGGCGTCGTTCGGCAGCGGGGCTTCGGTCGTGGTCCAACCCTGGGCCGGCGCCGCCGCGGCGGGTGCGCTCGGTGTGAGCAGGAAGCCGAGCCCGGCGAGCAGCACCACCACCCCCGAGAGTGGGGCCATGAGGACCCGGATCGCGCCCTTCGGGCGGGTGGCCTGACCTACATGACGAGCACGCATCGCGCCCTCCTCCGACTCTCAGTGCCGCTTCCGATCGCTGTACTACCGCTGCTCGTCGCGGATGGTAACGGATGGATGACCCCGCTGCTCGGGAAACCGCGACCGGGCGCCGATCGTCACGGTCCGGTCACCCGGCGCCCGACGACCGACGACCGCGTTCAACCGAAGGTCACGTCCTCTTCGCCCCAGTAGGCCTCCACCGCGCTGATCAGTCCGTCGTCGGTGATGGTGAAGACCTCGACACCCCGGATGTACATGGTGGCGCCGCCGGCCAGACCGAGTGTGATCTCGAAGCGGATGGAGGCCTTGTCGGCCACCGGGTGGACCTCCTCCACCTCGAAGGTCATGGTCTCGCAGCCGTCGAAGCCGGACTGGATGAAGGCCTTTATCTCGTCGCGGCCCGTGTGCAGGCCGCTCGGGTAGGGGTCCATCTGGACGGCGTCGGGGGTGAAGAGCGCGGCGTAGGCGTCGGCGTCCTTGGAGGTGACGACGGCGGCGTAGCGCGCCATGGCGTCTCGGAGTTGGGCGGTGGTGGGCACGAGCGGAAACGCTAGCCCCGGGCGGGCCGGCTCAGCTCTGTCTGCCTCGCCGGACGCGGGTGGGACTCAGCCGGGGATGGAGGCGCGCAGGTCGGCAATCTCGTCGCGCAGGAGGGCCGCCTCCTCGTAGCGGAGCTCGGCGGCGGCGGCCTTCATCTCGGCCTCCAGCTGGCTCATGAGCTCCATCGCCTGCGCCGGGGTCGAGGCATCGCCGTCGGCCAGCAGCGCCGGCCGTTGGTTGCCGCGGACGGCGGCGTTCTTGCGCACCTCCGCCCGGCTGCGCCCGGCCGTGACCGAGCGGCCCCCACCGCCCGACCCGCGCAGGCGCTCGAGGATGTCGGTCACCGACTTGCGGATGGTCTGCGGGTTGATGCCGTGCTCCTTGTTGTACGCGATCTGCACCTCGCGGCGACGCTGGGTCACCGAGACCGCCTCGCGCATGGAATCGGTCACCGTATCGGCGTAGAGGACGACCACGCCGTCGACGTTGCGGGCGGCCCGGCCCATGGTCTGGATGAGTGAGGAGGCCGAGCGCAGGAAGCCCTCCTTGTCGGCGTCGAGGATGGCCACGAGGGCCACCTCGGGCAGGTCGAGGCCCTCCCGCAGGAGGTTGATGCCGACCAGCACGTCGATGGAGCCGAGCCGGAGCTCGCGCAGGATCTCGATGCGGGTGATGGTGTCGATGTCCGAGTGCAGGTACTGGACGCGCACGCCGGCGTCGGCCAGGTAGTCGGTGAGGTCCTCCGCCATCTTCTTGGTCAGCGTGGTCACCAGCACGCGCCCGCCGGCCTCGACCGTACGCCCGATCCGGGCCAGCAGGTCGTCCACCTGTCCTTTGGTGGGCATGATCGTGACCTCGGGGTCGACCAGCCCTGTGGGGCGGATGACCTGCTCCACCACCTGCTCGGAGTGCTCGAGCTCGAACGACCCCGGCGTGGCCGACACGAAGACGCACTGGGGGACCCGCGCCACGAACTCCTCGAAGCGCAGCGGCCGGTTGTCCTTGGCCGAGGGGAGCCGGAAGCCGTGCTCGACGAGCACGTCCTTGCGGGAGCGGTCACCGGCGTACTGCCCGTGCAGCTGCGGCACGGCGACGTGGCTCTCGTCGATCACGCAGAGGTAGTCCTTCGGGAAGAAGTCGAGCAGCGTGAAGGGCGTCTCGCCCGGGGCGCGGCCGTCGAGGTGGCGGCTGTAGTTCTCCACGCCCGAGCACACGCCGGTCTCGGCCAGCATCTCGAGGTCGTGCTCGGTGCGCACCCGGAGCCGCTGGGCCTCGAGCAGCTTGCCCTCCTTCTCGAACTCCTGGAGGCGCTCCCGCAGCTCCACCTCGATGGTGCCGACGGCGCGCTGGATGATGTCGTCGCCGGTGACGTAGTGCGTGGCGGCGTAGACGGCCACGTCCTCCATCTCCTCCCCCATCTCGCCGGTCAGCACGTCGAAGGGGACGATGCGATCGACCGTGTCGCCGAAGAGCTCGACCCGCAGCGCCTGCTCCTCGTAGGCCGGGTGGATCTCCACCGTGTCCCCCCGGGCCCGGAAGGTGCCCCGGACGAGGTTGACGTCGTTGCGGGCGTACTGCAGGTCGACCAGGCGGCGCAGCATGTCGCGCTGGTCCACCTGCTCGCCCACCGCGATGCCGAGGATGCGGTCGCGGTACTCGTCGGGCGACCCCAGGCCGTAGATGCAGGACACCGAGGCCACGACGATCACGTCGCGTCGCATGAGGAGGGAGGACGTGGTGGCGTGGCGCAGGCGGTCGATCTCGTCGTTGATGGACGAGTCCTTCTCTATGTAGGTGTCCGTCGTCGGCAGGTACGCCTCGGGCTGGTAGTAGTCGTAGTACGAGACGAAGAACTCGACGCGGTTCTTCGGGAAGAGGTCCCGCAATTCCGAGGAGAGCTGGGCCGCCAGCGACTTGTTGGGCTCGATGATGAGCGTCGGCCGCTGGACCTGCTCGATCATCCAGGCGATGGTCGCCGTCTTGCCCGAGCCGGTGATGCCCTGCAGCGTCTGGTACGGGTCGCCGCGGCGGACGCCGTGGGCCAGGGCGGTGATGGCCGTGGGCTGGTCACCCGAGGGCTGGAAGGGAGAAACGACCTCGAATTCGGGCATGTCCCACCGAGGCTACCTGGGGGGTGTGACGGATCAGGCGTGGCCAGGCAACGGGTCAGGCGTGCTCACCCTGAGCCGCCGCGGCCGCCTGCAGCCAGTCCCACAGCTTCGCCACCTCGACGTCGAGCGCGGCGCGGTCACCCGAGTTGTCGAGGACGTAGTCGGCCTCCTTGACCCGCTCTTCCCGCGAGATCTGCGACCGCATGCGCGCCTCGGCATCGGCCCGGTCGAAGCCGCGCTGGGTCAGCAGCCGCTCCAACGCCACGTCCCTCGGGCTGTCCACGACGACGACCTTGTGCAGCTTGACCGTCTCGCGGTGCAGGGCGGTCAGGAGCGGGATGGCGAGGACCACGATGTCGTCGGTGTCGGCCAAGGCGTCACGGGCCTGAATCATGGCGATGCCGATGGCCGGGTGCGTGATGGCGTTGAGCTCCAGCCGGGTCTCCTCGTCGGCGAAGGCCACCGCGGCCAGGGCCTTGCGGTCGATGGTCCCGTCTGCGGCCAGGATGCCGGGCCCGAAGCGGTCGATCAGCGGCTGGTAGGCCGGCCCGCCGGGGGCCACGACGTCGCGGGCCACCTGGTCGGCGTCGATCAGGACGGCGCCCCGCTCCACCAGGAGGTCGGCCACCGCCGACTTCCCCGAACCGATGCCGCCCGTCAGGCCGACGGCCAGCATCAGCCCAAGCGCGCCCGGCGGGGGGCCCGGACCACCGCGAAGAGGACGAGCGTCGTGTCGTCGAGCTCGTCGGTGACGAACCAGTCGTCGGCCGTGATGCCGGTGGCGCCGCCCGAGTCCTCCCGGGCGATCAGCTTGTAGGCCAGCGGCAGCAACCTGGTGTAGGACCACACGTACCACGAGCGCGGCACGCGGTGGCGCAGGTCGAACACGTCGAGCCCGAGGAGCTTGTTGGCCTTGACCCGGCGGGCGGCCAGGTCGGCCTTCACGTGCGGCGCGGCGTCGACACCGCCCAGCCACACGTCGTCGAAGTGGCGCTCCAGCATCGACCGGAACTCGTCCCGCTCGAAGAGGTGGAGGTGGAAGGGGTTCTCGAAGTCGGCGGGTTTGTTGGGCGTCAGCACGCAACCGACGCCGTCGTCCCTGAGCACGCGGGCCATCTCGGCCACGTGGGGTTCGGGGTCGGTGAAGTGCTCGATGAGGTGCGATGAGCAGACCCCGTCGAAGCTGCCCGTCAGGAGGCCGAGCCCGAGGGCATTCATCTGGGCCACCCGGAGACCTTCGGGCCCGTAGCGGCCGATGGCCGTGGCGGCGGCCTCGGACGAGTAGTCCACCCCGACCACCTCGCGCCCGGCGCTCAGGAAGCGGGCCGACTCGAAGCCCTGGCCGCAGCCGATGTCGAGGACACGGCCCTGGCCGATCCGGTCGAGTACGGCCCGGTAGCCCGCCTCGTGGAGTGCCAGGAGGGAGTCCGGGGTCACACCCTGCTGTGGCCGCTCGCCCGTCAGCCGGCTCTTGGTGCTGGTCACCACGGACGCTCTCCCTTCGTGTGACACTCCGGGGTGCCGCTGGCTGCTTACACTACCCGGCGACCTTCCCCCCCTTCATGACCACGTCCACCACTGTCACCGCCCCCCGGGGGCGGCACGCGGCCCCCCGGCCGGCGCGGGCGATCGGGAACCGCTGGTGGTGGATCGGCGGGGCCGTCGTCCTGGCCGCCTTCGCCTACGTGCCCCTCCTGGCGGTGCGCCCGGGCGTCGTCACCCCGGACACCAAGACGTACCTCTATCTCGACCCGCTGCGCTTCCTGAGCCAGGTCGCCTTCATGTGGAACCCCACGGTCGGCCTGGGGACGGTGACACACGAGTACCTCGGCTACCTGCTGCCGATGGGCCCGTTCTTCGCCGGCTTCCACCTTCTCGGCGTGCCCGTCTGGGTGGCCCAGCGGCTCTGGCTCGGCTCCATCCTCCTGGTCGCCGGTGTGGGCGTGCTGTACCTGTCGCGCATCCTCGGCCTCCGCGGGCCCGGGCCGACGGCGGCCGCGCTGGCCTACATGTTGTCGCCCTACTTCCTGCAGTACGCCGGCCGCATCTCGGTCATCCTGCTGCCGTGGGCGGGCCTGCCCTTCATGCTCGGGCTGACCATCGTCGCCCTGCGCCGGGGCGGCTGGCGCGAGCCGGCGCTGTTCGCCGTGGTGGTGGCCCTCGTCAGTGGCATCAACGCCAGCTCCATCATCTACGTCGGTGTGGCGCCGATCCTCTGGATCCTCTACGCCGTGGTCGTCCTGCGGGAGACGACGTGGCGTCATGCCGCGGCCACCGCGCTGCGCATCGGCGTGCTGACGCTCGGCGCCTGCCTGTGGTGGATGGCGGGCCTCGAAGTGGAGGCGGCCTACGGCGTCAACGTCCTCAAGTACACCGAGACCGTCCCGTCGACGTCCGCCACCTCCAACGCGGCGGACATCTTCCGGGGCCTCGGCTACTGGTACTTCTACGGGTCCGACAACACGGGTCCCTGGACGACGGCTGCCGTCCGCTACACCCAGGACATCTGGCTGCTGGCCACCTCGTACGCCGTGCCCGTCCTCTCCCTGGTGGCCGCCGCCTTCGTCCGCTGGCGCGAGCGCGCCTTCTTCCTGATGCTGCTCTTCGTGGGGCTGATCCTGTCGGTCGGCCCCTTCCCGTTCTCGCATCCCACCGCCATCGGCGGCGTCCTGAAGTCCTTCATGACCGACACGACGGCCGGCCTGGCCCTCCGCTCGACCGACCGGGCCACGCCCCTGGTCCTGCTGGCGCTGTGCATGCTGCTGGGCAGCGGGCTGACAGCCCTGTGGTCGCGCTTCCACGTCGCCGGCTTCGTGACCGCGCTCCTCATCGCCGGGCTGGTGGTGGCGAACAACCCGTCGCTCTTCCTGGGTGACTTCATCGCCAACAACTTCACGCAGCCGGCGTCGCTCCCCGCGTATCAGCTGGCCGCCATTGCGCATCTCAACGCCACGCACCCGGGCACGCGGGTGTTCGCCATCCCCGGCAACGACTTCGCCGCCTACCGCTGGGGTGACACCGTCGACACCCCCCAATCGGCCTACCTGAACCGGGACTTCATCACCCGCGAGCAGCAGATCATGGGGTCCATCGCCACCGCCGACACGCTCTACGCCACCGACGGCCCGCTCCAGGACGGGACGGCGAACCTGAACGCCCTGGCCCCCATGTCTCGGTTGATGGGCGCCGGGGACCTGATGGTCGAGTACGACCAGCAGTACGAGCGCTACGGGGTGCCCCAGCCCCAGCTCCTCGCGCTCGCGCTCCTGCAGACGCCGCTGGGGCTGACCGACCCGATCTCCTTCGGCACGCCGCGGCCCAACATCTCGCAGGACTCGACCCTGAACGAGCAGGACCTGTCGGTGCAGGGGAACGTGGGCTGGCCCTCCCCCATCGTCACGTACACAGTGCCCGACCCCCGGGCCATGGTCCGGGCCGAGTCCGACACGGGCGCTGTCGTGATGGAGGGCGACGCCACCGGGCTCAACAACCTGGCCGGCCTCGGGCTGCTCAACACCGACAGCGCCATCTACTACGCCGGCACACTGGCCACGAAGCCGGCCCAGGCCCAGCTGCAGACGCTGGCCAACCAGGGCGCCCAGCTCGTGCTGACCGACACCAACCGCAAGGAGGCCTTCCGCTGGGACACGCTGACGGCCAACTCGGGCTACACCGAGACGCCGAGCGACGACCCGGCCAAGACCGACCAGAGCGACAGCCCGGTCGAGCTTTTCCCCGGCACGACCATCACGACCAAGTCCTACGCCACCTATGTCGGCGCCGTGAACGTGACGGCCAGCAGCTACGGCAACTCGGTCTCCTACACGCCCGAGGACCAGGCCTACAGCGCGATCGACGACAACTACGACACGGCCTGGATCACAGGCACCTTCGTCCCGGACCCCAAGGGTGAGTGGTGGCAGTCGCAGTTCGCCGACCCGGTCAGCACCGACCACATCACCCTGGTGCAGCCCCAACGCGGCGACCGCTCACGCTGGGTCTCGGAGGTGACGCTCACCTTCGACGGCAAGAACCCGATGACGTACGACGCTGAACGCCTCGTCGCACGTCACCTCCGGACAGATGCTCACCTTCCCCACCCAGACCTTCCACACGCTGCGCGTCACCATCGACTCGACCACGGACAACACGGCCCCGCCCGCCTCGGCCTCCGCGGTGGGCTTCTCCGAGGTCGAGATCCCGGGCCAGTCGGTGCGCCAGGTGATCCAGATGCCGACACAGATGCTGACCAGCCTCGGGTCCGCGTCGGCCGCCGACCGCCTCACCGTCGTCATGACACGCGAGCGCACCTCGCAGTACCCGCCGCGTAGCGACCCCGAGACGACGATCTCGCGCCAGTTCACCCTGCCGGCCGCCCGCACCTTCACGCTGTCGGGCAGCGCCAGCCTGTCGGCGCTCATTCCCGACGACGAGGTGGACCGCCTGGTGGGCCGGACCACCACGTCGGCCAGCACGCTGCGCGACGCCTACTCGTCGGGCCGGCTGCCCGGTGACGTCCAGGCCACGGCGTCGGCCACGGTCGACGGGAACCCGGCCACGGCCTGGCAGCCGGGGCTCGGCACCAAGGCGCAGGTGGGCTCGACGCTGACCTACGACCTGGCCAAGCCCCGGGACCTGAGCGGGCTGGCCCTGCAGGTCATCGCCGACGGGCGCCACTCGGTCCCGACCTCGCTGACCATCGCCTCGGGCAACCAGGTGCGCAGCGTCACGCTGCCGCCGATCGCCGACAGCACCGTGCCCGGCGCGGTGACCACCGTCCCGCTCTCGTTCCCCGCGCTCAGCGGCTCGCACTTCGTCGTGACGTTCACCGGCGTGCATCCCGAGTACGCCGCCAACTACTACTCGGCCGGCCCGCTCGAGCTGCCGCTCGGCATCGCCGAAATCGGCTTCCCCGGCGTCACCGCGAACCGGACGCCGGCCACCCTGCCCGGCACGTGCGTCTCCAACCTGCTCACCATCGACGGCCAGCCGATCAGCGTCGCGGTGGTGGGTACAACGCAGCACGCCCTCGACGGCGGCGAGGCCCAGCTCGTCCCGTGCGGTCCCGACGCCAAGGGGATCACGCTGAGCGCGGGGCCCCACGTCGTCGAGACGGCGGCCGGCCACAACCCGCCCTGCGCCAGCACGCCGACCACATGCACGGGGTGGAACATCGACCAGATCGCCCTCGACTCGGCGGCCGGCGGCGGCCCGGGGGCCGCCACCTTCCCGACGAGCGCCGGCACGCCCCAACTCCCGGCCACCCAGCCCGGGCCGGCGGCCACCGTGGCGCCGACGTCGGTGCACATCGACAGCCACGGGGCCGAGGTGACCGGCGCCACCGAGCCCTTCGAGCTCGTGCTCGGCCAGAGCGTCAACAAGGGCTGGCAGGCAGTGGCCACGCCGGGGCCGGGGGCGCCTTCGGGCTCCCGCGCCGTGGACCTGGGCCAGCCCCAGCTGGTCGACGGCTTCGCCAACGGCTGGCCGGTGACGGCCGCCGACCTGCACGTCCTCGGGGGCTCGAGCTTCACGGTCGAGCTGTCGTGGACCCCCCAGCGCGAGGTCTGGGCCGCTCTGGCCATCTCCGGCGCCACCCTGCTCCTGTGCCTCGTCCTGGGCTTTCTGCCCCTGCGGGCCCGCCGCTGGGTCCGGGCGCGCCTGCCGCGCCGCCTGCGCGGCCCGGCCGGGCCAGAGGCGCCGGAGCGGCCGGCCGTGCCCTTCGACGCCGCCGTGCTCGCCCTGCCGGGCGCTCCGGCCCCCAAGGAACAGCGCCAGCGTGGCTGGCTGCGCTTCCCGCGGGCCCTCCTCATCGGGGCCGCCTGTGGGGCGGCCGCCCTGCTGGTCACTCCGCCGCGGGCAGGGCTCGTGGTCGCCGTCGCCGTCGTCCTGGGCCTCGTGGTCCCGTGGGGCCGCGCCCTGACCAGCCTGGCGGGGATCGCCGCCATCGTGGCGGGCTCCATCAACGTGGTGCAGGGCCAGAACGTCCATCACGACCTGTCCGGCTCCGACTGGGCCGGGTCCTTCGTCAACGCGGGGAACCTCATCTGGCTCGGCGTGGTCCTCCTGCTGGCCGACGCCGTGATCGCCGCGCTGGGCCTCCGGGTACCCAAGCCGGTGGGACGGCGCCGGTTGCGGGCCCGGGCACCGAGCGACGTGCGCCCGCTCGAGAAGCCCCCGGTCATCATCGGCATCGACGGCTGAGCGGGCTCCGCGCCCCGCTGCCCAGACCCGGCGCGCTCAGCGCCCCGGCATGGTCTCCTCGGCCAGCGCCTCGAGGGCGCGGCGGGCGGTGGCGTCCCAGGTGAACCAGCGCGCCCGGGAAAGAGCGCCCTTGGCCAGCCGGCTGCGCAGCACGTCGTCGCCCAGCACGCGGCCGAGCGCGCCGGCCAGGTCGTCCAGGTCCTGCACCAGCAGGCCCGACTCGCCGTCGATCACGGCGTCGGCGTGGCCGGCGATGGCCGTGGCCACGGCCGGGGTGCCGCAGGCCGCCGCCTCGGTCAGGGTCATGCCCCATCCCTCGCGCTGCGAGCTGCTCGCCACGACCCAGGCCCGGCGATACCAGGCGACGAGCTCCGCGTCGTCCACGTGCCCGGGCAGGCTGACCCAGTCGGTGGCACGGAGCTGCCGGCGCAGCGCCTCGAGGGCGGGCCGCCCGTACCCCTCGCCGACGATGACAGCCTGCAGGTCGGGCTGGTCCTTCTTCACCTCGGCCAGCGCCCGGAGCAGCGCGTCGAACCGCTTCACCGGCACCAGCCGGCCCACGGCCACCACCAGCGGCACGGGCGAGCGCTGGCCACCCGGTGTGTAGCGGTCGTCCACCCCGGGTGGGGCCACAGTCACCCGCTCGCGGCGCAGCCCCAGCAGGTCCACGATCTCGTCGCGTGACGAGTCGGACAACGTCACGATGCGGCTCGAGCGGTAGAAGCGCGGCGCGATGCGCTGCTCGGCCAAGTTCCCCAGGCGCGCCAGCGTCGGTGGGAGGACCATGCCCCACATCTCTGCGTGCACGTGGTGCAGGAAGACCACCCGCGGCCCGCGGTACCAGATCGGCGACAGGAAGGGCATGCCGTTCCAGATCTCGACGAGGGCGTCGCCGGGGCGGTTCCCCATGCGGATGCCTTCCCAGGCCGCGCCCGGGAACACGGCGTAGCGGCCGGCCTGGCGCAGCACCCGGTAGCCGTCCCGGGTCAGCGCGGCCGGCGCACCGGGCACGGCCGAGGTGCGGAAGGTGACGTCGAGGCCGGCGGCGGCCCAGTGGGAGGCGATCTTGTGGGCGTGCAGCTCGGAGCCGCCCGCCTCCGGGTCGTCGAGGTCGCGCCAGGCGACGAAGTGGATGCGCCGGAGGCCGGCCTCGGCTGCGATAGAGGCCAGGCCGTCGGATTCGGCGGGCCCGGCTTCGTGGGGCTCCCCCTCGGGCGTGGCCGCTGCCGGCCGCAGGTCGTCACCCATCTGGTGAGGTTACTGCGACGACCTGCCCTGATCGTCGGATCCTGTGCACGATGACGAACCCGCATGTGATCACGAGCAGCACCGCCGCTTGCACCACCACGTCCACCCACGCGGTCGCCCGCGGCGCCCCGTGCACTGACAGGACGGCCAGCGTGAGGGCGATGGCGCCACCCACCAAGACGTAAACCACCCAGCGCCGGCCGACGGCAAGCAGGTACATCGTCAGCACCACCGAGACGCTCAGCATGATCATGGCGAACACCAGGGGTGCCAGCGCGTCGGCGGCGGACGTGTAGTCGTGGTGGAAGAAGATCTGCAGGAACTGCTCGGGCGCCTCGACGGCGATCGCGAGCAGCAGTGCCGACGGGATGGCCAGCAGCAACAAGACAACGGCGAGCTGGCGCAGCGCGTGGCCGCCCTGGCGCCAGCGGATGGCGGCCTCGGGGAGCAGGTAGCCGCCCAGCACAACGGCCCCGAAGACGATGGCCTTGCTCGTGACCGACACCGCGGCGTAGGCGCCGCTGTGCGTGGGGTTGTCCCGGCCGACCACCAGCACGTCGATGTTCTGGAGCACCGCCACCATCGACAGGCAGACGGAAGCCACGACCAGGTCGACCACGACCGTGCGGCGCACGGACTGCTGCCCGCTGAGCAACGGGTCGGAGCGCAGCGCCGCCACCCAGCTGCGGGCCTTGGGCAGGCGGGGTGCCCGACCGTCCGACCAGGCCCGTACCGAGGCCCAGCGGGCGTGGGTGGTCGCCGCCATCTCGCCGATGAGCACGCCGACCGCCGCCCCCGAAGGGCCGTAACCGGCCGCCACCAGAGCCACGACGGCCACGACGCGGAAGACGGACTCCACCACCAGGTTGGCCGCCAGCGGCCGGTAAGCCCGGTGCGCCTGCAGAAGGCCCCGGTCCAGCGAGAGCAGGACGAAGAAGGCGGCGGCCGTCAGGATCGCCGCAATGCCGATGCCACTTTGCTGGTTGAGCAGCACGGCCCCGGCGTGCCGGCTGGCGAAGATGATGACCGCCCAGACGATGACCACAAGGGTGCCCTGGCGGTGCACCCGCCCGGCCCAGCGCCGTACCAGATGTCCGTTGCCGTCCTCCTGCCAGACGGTGACGCGCCGCACCACGGCGACCACCACGGCCGAACCGGGCATGGAGAGGATGAGGAAGAGGCCCGTCAGCTGGTTGAGGACGCCGTAGCTGTGGGGCGAGAGCAGCCGGGCCAGCGCGACCGTCAGAACGACGCTGGCCGCGTTGGTCAGGACGCCGGCGGCGGCCAGGGGGCCGGCCTGCAGGAGGCCCGTCCGCATCGACTCGACGCCCGGATGCGCCTCGTCGTCGAGCAGCAGCTCAGCTCCGAGATTCGGCCCGATCGCATTAGGGGCCAGGGCCATGGCGGCGGGCACCGCCTCTACGGCGACCTCGGCCGCGGGGGTGTCCGCGACCTCGGGGTCGTTCACGTGCCGGCCCTTGCCGCCCCGTCCTCCATAACGATCCGGTCGACCGCGGGCAGGATCTGGCGCTGCAGGAGCTCGCCGCCGTCCACGCTGATATGGATGCCGTCGCTGGACCGGACGTCGACCCCGGAGACGGACGCCGTGTACACGCCGTCGGGACTCAACATGTGGTTGAGGTCGAGCACGCTGACCACGCCCGGACGGGTGGCGGCCACCTGCCGCACCAGAGCGTTGTAGTCCTGTACCCGCGCCGGTGTGTTCTCCGACCAGGGCTGGCCGTCGGGTTGGCGGTCATTGGGGTCGACGTAGGGCATGGTGAACAGCACCACTTTGGCACCAAACGAGTGAAGGATGGTGATGGCCGACTGCAGATCAGCCGTCAGGTGCCCGTCCCAGGCCGGCTCGCCGATGTGCACCCAGTGGCCGTCGAGCAGGTGGTCGGCGATCTCCCAGCGGCCGAGGCCGAGGGCGACGACTTGCGGGCGCTGTCCGGCGATGAGGAAGGGCCATAACCCCTGCCAGTTGTCACAGCCGGGCGTGGCCGGCCCGACCGCGCCCGCCGTGAACACCTGCAACTGCGGGTCGAGGTCGCAGCCGATGGTGGCGTCGTCCGTCACGTCGACCCCGTACTGCTGCCGGGCGTCCACCGACAGGCCCATGCCCAGCGTCATGGCGATGGAGTCGCCGAGGAGCAGGAGCCGCACCGGGTGCGCCCCGTAGGCGCCGGACTGCTGCAGTGCGGCGTGCTGCGACGCCGTGAGGCCGGGTGGCAGGGGAAAGGCGACGCGGGCCCCGCCCGAGGCGTCGGCCCGGGCCACGGTGGCGGCGCCCGCCGGAGCCGCCGCGAGGGCTGTCAGGGCCGGCAGGCCGACACAGGACAGCACGAGGCAGGCCAGACCCACCAACCCCCGCACACACCCACGCGTCACGCCGGCACCGTCCTCTCCTTGCCCTCCACCCTCGCCAGGACGGGGGCAGCGCCTGCTTAGGCCGGGCTGCCACAGGAGATCCGGCCCCGCGCGCCCGACTCCCCCTCGTCGGCCATTGGCGGCCGACTCTTGAGTATTCCACCCGACGCCCTCAGGGCGCCTGCCGGGCGCGGCGGGCGACGCAGTCCGCCACCTGCATGCTCGGCCGGAACACTCCCGGGACCGGCTCGGCCCTCCCGGTGCAGGTGGCCAGCGTGCCCGCCGGCAGCAGGAGGGGCCCGGCGCTCCCCAGGCGCACGTGGTTCCACACCCAGGCGCCGGCCTCCAGGGTGGGCCGGCGGCCGAGCGCGGCGGTCATGAAGGCCGCCGCGTAGACCGGATCGTGCCCCTGCTCGGCCCGGGGCGCCGCCGGGTCGGTGGCGATCACCACGGTGGTGACCTGCCACACTGCGAGCGCATGGCGGACGGCGGCGTACTGCGCCGGGGTCCCCGCCGGCTCGGCCTTGCCCACGCCGAAGTCGAGCAGGCTCAGGAGTTCGAACCCGGCCTTGGCCGGCCCGGCCCGGGCTACCACGCCCTGGGGCCCTCCTCCGCCCGCCTGGCTGTACTGCATGCGGTTGACCGCCTGCCAGGTCATGGCCGACTGCAGGCCCGAGAACGGGGCCGGGTACGACAGCAGCACCCGACCCGGTGGCAGCGTCGGCGCGACCTCGCTGTACCACTGCGGCAGCGTGACGGCCTCCATGGCGAAGGGCAGGCGCTCGCCGAAGACGACGGCCATCGGCACCAGTGCGACCGCGGCCACGGCCAACGGCGCCGAGCAGCGCCGCGCCAGTCGGGCACGGCGCGGTACACGTGGTCGAGCATGAGGGCCAGGATCGACGCGGCGGCCAGGTAGCCGAGCGCCATGAAGCGTTGCTCGATGACGTTCTCGAGCACCGGGAGCCGGGTGAAGATCCACGCCGGCTCGCACTGCCCGTGGCGCTCGCCCAGCGAACAGGTGGCGCATACGACGAAGGCGAAGCCGAAGAACCACAGGCGCCGGTCGCGCCAGAAGGCGACCAGGCCCGCCACCATGACGGCCAGGAAGCTCCACCCCACGTACGCCGCCGAGGCGAGTGGGGCGCCCTCGTAGCCGCCGAGGCCAGGAAGAAGACATTGGACCGGGGCGGGTAGCCCGGTCGTGACGAAGCTCGAGGGGATGAAGCCACCGATCACCCCGACGTTCGGCCAGACCAGCCCGGAGAGGCTGGCCGGGACCCTTGAGCGCGAACCAGACCGGCCAGGCCAGGAGCACCAGGCCCAGGCCGAGCCCGACGGCCAATCGCCTTGGCGGCATGCGGGAGCCGCTCGCACCACGCCGCCCGGATTGGTGATCAAGCCGGCAGCCACCAGTGCGACCACGCAGATCACGACGACCACGGCCACGATGGCCAGGAGCTCGGAGGAGAGGAAGAACTGGGCGAACAGGAGGACGGCGAGCAGGACACCGGGCCACAGTGCGCCGTGGCGCTGCCGGATCAGGATCTCGTCGAGCACGGCCAGGATCAGCGGCAGCAGCATGAGCGCCGCCGTCATCAGGTGGGCGAACTCCAGGCTCGAGAGGACGAAGGGCGAGAAGCCGTAGAGCAGGCCGCCGACGAAGGCGGCCGGCGTCCACGGGACCCAGCGCCGGATGCACGACGAAGGCGGTGAAGGCGGTCAGGGCGGGCGTGATCGTCGAGGCCACGTTGAGCGATGCCACCGGGCCCCAGATCCACGTCACCGGCACCAGCGGGATGCTCAGGCCGGTGACCGAGGTCTGCGCCAGCAGGTTGATGCCGCCGGGATGGAACAGTGCGGTCGAGAAGAACGGGTTCTGCCCGTGGGCCAGCGCGGTGGCCGGCCACTGGAAGAACCAGAGGAAGAGCGCGGGATCGCCGCAGCCGCACAGGGTGTGGGTGGTGGCGCCCTCGGCCCAGGCGTGCACCCACAGCACGAATCCGAGCGCGAGGTACAGCAGGCCCGCCGCCACGAGGGTCATCCATGGCCGCCACCGTCTGCGCCGCGCCGGATCCGGCGCGTGATTAGCCAGCTTCGAGCGTGCCTGCCGTGGCACTCGTGCGGCGCGGCAGCACCGGGGCGTCCCGTCCGGTCGACCCCGCCTCGTGGTACTCCTCCTCGACGTTGACCGACCAGATGTCGTGGTCGGCGCCGTACATGTTCTCCACCGTGAGCATGGCGGTGTACATGGAGTGGTCCTGGTTGTTGTACTTGTGCATCCCGTTGCGTCCCACCGGGTGGATGTTGGGCGCCTCGGTCTCGATCCACTTGCGGATGGTGTCGACGTTGGCCTTGTAGCTGAAGTCGTAGTACGGGTAGGCCTTCGGCACGCGCACGACGTAGCCGTGCTCGACGTCGCCCTCGGCGGCCAGCCCGAGCGCAGATCAGCTCCCTTGGTCCCCAGCGCGATCAGCTCGTCGTCGGGCATGTTCCACATGGCGTCGCCCTCGAAGACGAAGTACTCGAGACCGAGGCAGGTGCGCCCGTCCTTGACGAGATACGGCGACCACGATCCGTAGTTCTGAATGCGCCCCACCTCGACGTCGGTGGCGTGGATGTAGATCCAGTTGTCGGGGAAGCTGCGCGACTCGGGCACGACGAGCGCCACCGTCAGGTAGTCGCGGTAGTGCAGGTCGTCGGCGGCCGCCAGCACCTCGGGCGGCGGGGGCGGCGTGATCGTGTGCACCAGCTCGCGCATGGGCATGGTCGAGACGACGTGCGAGGCGGGGACCGTGTGCTCGGTCCCGTCGCTGCGGTACGTGGCGGCCACGGCGCGGCCACCCTCGACCGTGATGCCGGTCAGCCGCGCCTCCATCTCCAGGGTCCCCCCGGCGGCCTGCACCTTTCCGGCGCACACCTCCCACATCATGCCGGGGCCGTACTTGGGGTACTGGAACTCCTCAATGAGGGTGGTGATGTCGGTCTGGTTGCGCTTGGGCAGGATGGAGTTGATCACCGCCTTGCGCAGGTCGAGGTTCTTGATCCGTTGGGCCGCCCAGTCGGCCGGCATGTCCGACACGGGCACGCCCCAGACCTTCTCGGTGTAGGTCTTGAAGAAGGTGCGGTAGAGACGCCAGCCGAAGCGGGTCACGAGCCAGTTCTCGTAGTTGGACTCGTCCTTGGGGGGGCGGATGCGGGCCCACAGGTAGGAGAAGCCGCACAGGATCGCCTCCCACAGCCCGAGGTTGCGGAGCACGTTGAGGGCCTTGAGCGGGTAGTCGTAGAACTTGCCCTTGTAGAAGATCCGGCTCATGCGGGGTCGGAGCATGAAATCGCCCTCGGGCAGGATCTCGTGCCAGAGGGCCTCCACCTCGGGGACCTTGGTGAAGAAGCGGTGTCCGCCCAGGTCGAAGCGCCAACCGTCGCGCACGACGGTGCGGCTGATGCCGCCCACCACGTCGTCGGCCTCGAGCACGACCGGGTGCTCCCCCCGCTTGGTCAGGAGATAGGCCGCCGTCAGCCCTCCGGGGCCCGCGCCGGCGATGACGACGGGCGCTTCTGCGGGGGCGGTCACGAGGTAGGCAGGTTAGTGGACCCCCCAGGAGCCCTCGGGGAGGGTGTCCCGGCCCGGGGGTACGCAGCCGGCGCCGGCGGCAGCGGCGGTCGTCAGGAGCCTCAGGAGCCCCCGGTGGTGAACTCGGTGAGGTTCATGGGCTCGTAGTAAGGGCGGGGGCGGGCGGTCACGACGTTGCGCCCTCCCCCGCCGTTCTTCGTGGCGGCGTCCAACAGGTCGGTGGCGATCGTCTCGCACTTGACGCCGAAGGTCTGGTACATCGACTGCCAGACCAGCCAGACGTGGTGCGTCGAGCCCGCCTTCTGGACGACGTCGGCGGCGAAGGCATTGGGGTCGGCCGCGTGCACGGCGTCGGCGTAGTCGACCCAGTCGACGATGGCGGGCCCCGTGCGGCGGGGGAACGTCAACATGTCGTATTGCGATGGATTGTGTATCTGGCGGTAGACGGAAGGGCCCAGCTGGTCGGGACAGAAGGCGATGATGTCCCCCGGCTTGGCCTGTGCGTTGATGGCGGCCGCCACGCTGGTCGCCTGCGTCCGTTGCGTCGTCACGTTCTGGGCGGACGAGATCAGCCCGGCCACGACGGCCAGCCCGACGATCGACGACCCGGACCCGCGGATTGAGCAGTGTCGTCGTCCCCAGCGCCACGAGGAGGACGAAGGGCAGGAAGACCACCGCGGCGTAGCGCGAGGAGAACGCGCTGGCGGTGAGGATCCCGCCGGCGATGGCGGCGAACAGCGTGCCGAGCACCACGAAGCCGAGGCTGCGGGCACGCGGGCGGGTGCGCAGGTCCAGCTCGATGATGCGGCCGGACCGGCCGATGCCGAACACGGCCAGCGCCAGCATGGCGAAGTAGATGACCGCCAGCAGCCGGCCCTGGTTCGTGCCCGTCTGCAACGTGGAACCCTGGTTGTCGGTGAAGCCCGTGAGGGCGTTGATCACGGCGGAGAAGTTGGGCGGCGCCGCCCACGGCGTGCCGGTGTGCTCGGACTGGTAGACGAACGTCGGCAGCCCACGGGACGAAGAGCAGGCAGCCGGCGGCCACGCGCGATGAGGGCGGCCCACGGGGCGTCCTCCGGGCTGCCCGTGCCGGCGGGTGCGCACGACGGAGACGACCAGCCAGATGCCGACCATGGCGACGAGGTAGATCGACCAGTACTGCGTGTAGAGCAGCGCCGCCGTCACGACGGCGACGGCGACGAGGTTGCCGGGACGCGGGCTGGTCGACGGCGCGCGCCAGGGCCAGGTAGCCGCAGCCGGTCAGGAGGATGACCAGGGCGTACATGCGGGATTCGGTGGCGTAGTACACCGCGAAGGGCGCGCTGGCCAACAGCACGAGCATCGTCCAGGCCACGGCCCGCCCCCCGAGGCGCCGCCCGCAGAGCCAGGCGACCGGGAGCGTCACCACGGCGAAGATGCCCGAGAGGGCCCGCACGGCGTCGTTGGACTGGCCGAACAGGACGATCCAGAAGTGCAGGAGGTAGTAGTAGAGCGGCGGGGCCCCGTCGTGCTTCAGCGCATCGGGGATGTCGTGCAGCGGCAGCCGGGCGATGTTGACGGTGAGGGCCTCGTCGAGCCAGAGGCCCGACCGGGTCCAGAATCGCAGGAGCAGCCCGGCGGCGACGACCAGCCCCACGGCGATCCCGACAACGGTGCGCGTACGGCCGCGTGAGAGCGGGAACCTCCTCAGACATGGGCCGCATGGTAGGACAAGGGGCCTGAGGTCTAGGATCATCCGCCGCCGGGGGAGGCCGGCGCGGGGGAAGGGAATCGACACAGACGAAGGGGGGAAAGGGGCGCCGTGACCCGTTACATCATCAAGCGGTTGGTGCTGCTCATCATCATCATCATCTTCGTGTCGATCGCGACCTTCTTCCTGGTCCACCTCCTCCCGGGCAATCCCACCGACACCATCCTCGGCCCCAACGCCACGCCGCAGAACGTGGCCACGCTCGAACCGCCAGCTCGGGCTGGACAAGCCTCTGTGGCAGCAGTACTTCATCTGGATCGGCCACGTCTTCCAGGGCAACCTGGGTCAGTCGTACACGACGCACCAGTCGACGGCGACCATCATCAAGCAGTCGTTCCCCATCGACCTGGAGCTGATCATCTTCTCGCAGATCCTCGCCTTCGCCATCGCCTTCCCGATGGCCATGCACTCGGCCCGCGCGCCCGAACGGGCTGTTCGACCAGGCGTCGAACAGCACCACCTTCGCCTTGCTGGCGCTGCCGCCCTTCGTGATCGCGCCGGTCCTGGTGCTGATCTTCGCCGTGCACTGGCACATCTTCCCGGGACCGGCCTCCTATGTGCCGCATCGGCCAGGACTTCTGGTCGAACATCCACACCATGCTGTTGCCGTCCATCGTCCTCGCCCTCGGAGGGATCGTCGTCTACTTCCGATTGCTGCGGAACGACCTCATCTCCACCCTGCAAGAGGACTTCATCACCATGGCCCGCTCGAAGGGCTCTGTCCGACCGGCGCATCATGTGGCGCCACGCACTGCGGCCTTCCTCCATCTCGCTGCTGGCGTCGGCCGGCGTCACCATCGGCGGCCTGATCGCCGGCACGTTCATCGTCGAGCTGCTGTTGCAGATGCCCGGGCTTGGGGTATCAGCTGATCTCGGCCGTCAACCAGGACGACTACACCGTGGTGCAGGGCATCACCTTGTTCGTGGCCGTGGCCATCGTGCTGATCAACTTCATCTTCGACTTCCTGTTCACCATCGTCGACCCGAGGATTGCCCGTGAGTAGCGTCAGCCTGACGAACCCGACCAACGAGGCCTTCGCCGACATCAAGGAGGAGATCCAAGCCGAGGCGGCGGCGGACCCGGTCAAGAAGAAGCTGGGCGTGCTCTTCTGGATCTGTGTCGGCTGGATCGTCCTGGTCGCCCTGGCGGCCACCTTCGCCAGCCTGCTGCCACTGCCCAATCCCGACCCTGGGGAACTACAACAGCGTGCAGAACGCCGGACCGGGCTGGGGCCACCTCCTCGGCACCGACGACCTCTACCGGGACATCTTCAGCCGCCTGATCTACGGGGCGCGGGTCTCCCTGGTGGTGGGCTTCGGCGGCGCGCTGATCGGCCTGGTCGTCGGCGGCATCCCCGCCATGATCTCGGCCTACCGCCGGGGCCGGATCGACACCGCCCTCAACACGGGCTCCTACGTGGTGCTGGCCTTCCCCGCCATCGTCGCCGTCATCGCCATCGTGTCGTTCTGGGGCAAGTCGATGTTCAAGATCACGCTCGTCATCGGCCTCTTCGCCGCGCCGCTGATCTTCCGCGTGGTGCGGGCCTCGACCTTGTCCTACGCCACCCGCGACTTCGTGCTGGCCGCCAAGGCGCTCGGCGCCAGCGACACGCGGATCCTCTCCCGCGAGATCCTGCCCAACATCATGCCGACCATCGTGTCCTTCGGCCTGATCGCCGTCGCCACCATCGTGGTCCTGGAGGGCTCGCTGGCCTTCCTCGGGCTCTCGGTGCCGCCGCCGACGCCGAGCTGGGGCAACATGCTCAACGAGGGGTCCACGCTGCTCACCGGCGCCAAGGGGCAGACGAACCCGTGGCTGGTCATCTTCCCGGCGTCCGCCATGTTCCTCCTCCTCATCAGCCTCAACGTCGTGGCCGACAAACTGCGGGCGTACTTCGACGTCTCGGACATCAAGCTGTGAGCGGTCGCCGGCTGCTCGATGTCGAGGACCTGCACGTCTCCTTCGCCACCAGCCGCGGGCCGCTCCAGGCCGTCCAGGGCGTGTCGCTCACGCTCGACCAGGGCAAGACGCTCGGGATCGTCGGCGAGTCCGGCTCGGGGAAGACCGTGCTCTCCCGGGCCATCATGGGGCTGCTGCCCCACGCCTCGACCACCCAGACCGGGTCGGTCCGCTACGACGGCACCGAGCTGCTCAACGCGCCGAACGACGAGCTGCGCAAGCTCTGGAGCACGCACATCGCCATGGTGTTCCAGGACCCCATGACGTCGCTCAACCCGGTGCAGCGGATCGGCAACCAGATCACCGAGCCGCTCAAGATCCACCTCAAGCTCTCCAAGAGCGAGGCCAAGGAGACCGCGCTGTCGCTCCTGATGCAGGTGGGCATCCCCTCTCCCGTCGAGCGCTACGAGGCGTACCCGTTCCAGCTCTCGGGCGGCATGCGCCAGCGCGTCATGATCGCCATCGCCCTGGCCTGCGCGCCGCGGCTGCTCATGGCCGACGAGCCGACCACCGGCCTCGACGTGACGGTGCAGGCGCAGATCCTCGACCTGCTGGGCCAGCTCCAGCGCGACCGCGACATGGCCATGATCCTGGTGACGCACGACCTCGGCGTGGTGGCCACCCGCACCGACGAGATCATCGTGATGTACGCCGGCAACGTGGTCGAGCGGGCGCCCACCAACGTGCTCTTCAAGAGCATGGCCATGCCCTACACCGAGGCGCTGCTCAAGTCGACGCCGCGCATCGCCGAGCCGAGCCATACCCGGCTGATCGCCATTGAGGGCAGGCCCCCGGATCTGCTCAACCCGCCGTCGGGCTGTCCCTTCTCCCCCCGCTGCCCCTACGCACAGGACAAGTGCCACCTCGAGAAGCCCCCGCTGGTGGAGGCGTCCCCGGGGCACAGCTACGCCTGCTGGTTCCCGCTGACGACGAGCGACCCCGCGCCCGCGCCGCCGCGCCAGCCCGATCCGGTGCCGGCATGACCGACACCACGCTGGAGCCGTCCACGGTGGCGACCGACCCGCTGCTCTCCGTCGAGGACCTCCACGTCTCCTTCGGCCGGGGCAACACGACCGTGCAGGCCGTCGCCGGCATCACCTTCACCCTGCGCCAGGGCGAGACGCTCGGGCTCGTCGGCGAGTCGGGCTGCGGCAAGTCCACGACCGGGCGTGCCATCGTCCAGGTCGAGAAGGCCACCTCGGGCAGGATCTTGTTCGGCGATACCGAGTTGACGTCGCTCAGCCGCGGCGACCTGCGCACGCTGCGCACGCAGGTGCAGATGATCTTCCAGGACCCGATCTCCTCGCTGAACCCACGCCGCCGCGTCATCGACATCGTGTGCCGAGCCGCTGACCATCTGGAAGATCGGCTCCAAGGAGGAGCGCGTCGAGACGTCGCGCGCCATGCTCGACCAGGTCGGCATCGACCCCTACGTCAACGGCTCGCGACGGCCCCGCGAGTTCTCCGGCGGCCAGTGCCAGCGCATCAGCATCGCCCGCGCCCTGGTGCTGAAGCCCAAGCTGCTGGTGTGCGACGAGATCGTCTCGGCGCTCGACGTGTCCGTGCAGGCGCAGATCCTCAACCTGCTGCAGGACCTGAAGCAGGAGTACAACCTGACGATCCTCTTCATTGCGCACGACCTCGCCGTCGTGAAGAACGTCAGCGACCGGGTCGCCGTCATGTACCTCGGGCGCCTGTGCGAAATCGCACCGTCCGATCTGCTCTACGAGACGCCGGCCCATCACTACACCGCCGCTCTGCTCGCCTCCGCCGTGGAGCCCGACCCCGAGGCGCCACGCAACTCGGCTGCGCTGACCGGCGAGCCCCCGAGCCCGATCAACCCGCCGTCGGGCTGCCGCTTCCGCACCCGCTGCCCGCGAGCCGAGGCCCGTTGCGCCCAGGAGGTCCCCGAGATGCGGGAGATCGGCCCCGGCCACCAGGTGGCCTGCCACTTCCCCATCGGCACTTGACCCGCCCCGCCACGGGCGAGGCGGACACCACGGACCCGCGACCGCGACCGCGCCTGGCCGTGGCGGCCTGTGCCCGGTTCCCCGACCTGCACGACGACTGGCCCCTCTTGCGTCAGGCGCTGACCGACGTCGGGGTGGATGCCACGACGGCGGTCTGGAATGACCCCGCCGTCGACTGGACCGCGTACGACCTGGTGCTGGCCAGTGGCGCCTGGGACAACATCCATCACGTCGACGCGTTCCTTTCGTGGGCCGACGGGATCGCCGCCTCCGGCGTGCCGGTGCACAACTCCCCGGCCACGCTCCGGTGGAACATCGACAAGCGCTACCTGCTCGACCTGGAGCGGGCCGGCGTCCCGACCGTCCCGACGACGTGGGTGGAACCGGGAGCCCACGGCGACAGCGACAGCGACATGCCGGACTTCCCCGACGGCGAGGTCGTGGTCAAGCCCTCGGTCTCCGGCGGTGGCTACCGCACGGCACGCTACGCACCCCACGAGCACCCGGCGGCCCGTGCCCACGTGCGGGAGCTGACCGCCGCCGGCCGGACTGCCATGGTGCAGCCCTACGAGCACCGGGTCGATGCCGAGGGTGAGGCCGCCCTCATCTACGTCGGGGGGCGCTTCAGCCACGCCGTTCACAAGGACCCGATGATCCGCCGCGGCGTGGGGCCCACCGACAGCCTGGTCGACAACCAGGTGATGACGGGGGCCATGGCGACGCCGGCGCAGCTCCGCCTGGCCGGACGGGCCCTGGCCGCTGCGGAACACCTCCTCGGCCCGACCACCTACGCCCGCGTCGACATGGTGGAGACGACCGCGGCCGGCCCCGCGCTGCTCGAGCTCGAGCTGCTCGATCCGGTGCTGTTCCTCACTTTCCACCCCCCGGCAGCGGAGTTGTTGGCCCAGGAGTTGGCCCGCCTGCTCGAACGGCCGTAAGCGCCGGCCCGACAGGCACCGCGCGGTACCGAATTCTCGTGCAGTGAGCCACCTGCTCGTCCGCGGCAGAGTCACCGAAATACCCGCCACTTGCTGGGCGAATGAAAGCTCGACGAGCCTCCCGACGGCTAGCGTCGACCGACGTGTTCGTGCGCGCTTGCAGAACGTGACGGCTGAGAGCAGCCTTCTGACGCGGCCTGCTCGCCAGGAGGCGCACAGGGCTCCCGGAAGGCGTTCCAGCGGCGCCCGCGCCGGAGACATCGCCTTTCTCGCGACCATCGTCGTGGCGGTCCTCGCCGGAGCGCTGCTGCGCGCCTGGTATTTCTTCCACATCCCGACGAGCTCGGACAGCGCCGTCGTCGGGCTGATGGCCAATGCCATTCTCCACGGGCACTTCAGTGCCTTCTATTGGGGTCAGCCTTACGGAGGGGTCGAGCCCTACGCCGTGGCGCCGCTGTTTGCGCTCTTCGGCCACAGCGCCGCCGTTCTCAGCCTCACGCCGGCCCTCCTCTCGTGCGCAGCCGCCCTGGTGAGCTGGCGCGCGACCCTCCGACTTGTGCGGATTCCCCGGTTGGCCGCCATCGCCGGCGTCCTCGTCTGGGTCGCTCCCGACGCCTTTGTCGCCAACTCGACGCGAGAGGGCGGCTTTCGTGGCGTGACCATGCTGTGCGGGTTGGTCTGCATCCTGTGCGCGCTGCGGCTGCTCGACGGTTCGCGTCGGTTCGTGGACGTTGTCGTGCTCGGGCTCATGGCCGGGCTGGGCTGGTGGTCCTCACCCGAGGTGGTGTACTTCCTCTTCCCGGCCGGCCTCCTGGTGCTGGGCGCCGTCTTCGGTGGCCGGCTGTTGTTGCGGGAATGGCTCATTCGCCTCAGCGTCGGGGTCGCGGCGCTCGTCGTCGGAGCGCTGCCCTGGCTCTGGGCCAACGTGCATTCAGGATTCCTCTCCCTGAAGCCCTCGAGCTTCCCTGCCGGATCGACCAGCGCGCTCAACTCCGGGTACTGGGGGAGGCTCAACGTCTTCATCCACTACTCGCTGCCAACCGAGCTGAACCTCCGCCGCCTGGGGACGGGAGACTTCCTCCTCAGCGACACCGAGTCGGGAGTGCGGCACGCGTTGGGCGTCTCCATCACGATCGCCGTTCTCGTCGTGCTGGCCGCCGCGGTGGTGTTGTGCGCCTGCCGGGGCGGACGCTGGCTCGCCATTGCGGCGGGCGTCGTGGTCTTCCCGTTCCTGTTCGCCGCGCAGCCGGGAACGTGGTTCTGGAACAACGGTCAGTACATCACGTTTCTCGGCCCACTCCTGGTGTTGGCCGTCGTCCCGGGGCTGGAGGAGGCCTTCCAGAGGGTTGGACGCCATAGCGCTCGGGACAGCCAGGCGGTGACCACTGCGGCGCTCTGTGTCTCCCTCGCCGCCGCCCTGGTGCTCTCCCTCTTCGCATTGGCTGGGGACAACCAGACCTCCGTCGGGCAAATGGCTTCCGACTGGGGGAACCCGAACGCGCCAGCCGAGTCTGCAATCAGCGTGCTGCAGGCACACGGGGTGCGCGACGGGTTCGCCGACTACTGGGTGGCCTACAAGCTCGACCTTCTCAGTGGCCAGACGCTCACCATCACCCCGGCCAAGGGTGACGTCGACCGTCAACCGCAATTCGCAAGAGCCGTGACACGCGCAGCACAGCAGGCCTGGCTCTTCGTCCCACCGTCCCAGATGACCGCGGCGCTCGCGCAGTTCTTCAGCACGATCCCCGGGCCCGATGACATCACCGAGTCACGGTTCCTCGTTGCGCTCGACATCCTGCACGTTCCTTACCGCGAGGTGCACGCCGGCATCCTGACGGCGGTCGTGCCGGACAGGCACATCACCATCGCCGAAGTGGCGGCGGTTCCCGCCGGCGCCTAAGTCACGCGCCTTCTGCCGGAGCCTCCACTGCCTCGGATGCTTCCACCGTGGGCGCCTCGTCGGCGACCTCAGCGTCCGCAGGGGCGGCAGGGGCGACATCGGCCTCAGCGGCAGCTTCGGCGCCAGCGGGTGCTTCGCCAGCGGGTGCTTCGGCAGCAACCGGTGCTTCGGCGACAGCCGGGCCCTCGCTCCCGCCCTCGCCGGCCGGCGGCACCACGTGCGTGCCCGTCTGCTCGGCGAAGTCGGCCCAGGCCGCCTGCGCCTCGGTCTCGGGGGTGAACTCACCCTCGGCGTAGTCGAAGCCGATGTAGTTGCCCTCTTCGTCGTAGGCGTGCTCGCCGAAGGCCTCGCGGTACTCCTCGGAGACCTCGCCGCCCTCGGCGGCCTGCTTGATCGACAGGGAGATCCGCCGGCGCTGCAGGTCGATGTCGATGATCTTGACCCACAGCTCCTCGCCCGGCGTGACGACCTGCTCGGGCAGGTCCACGTGGTGCACCGCCATCTCCGAGATGTGCACCAGGCCCTCAATACCGTCACCCACCTGCACGAAGGCGCCGAAGGGCACCAGCTTGGTGATACGGCCGTAGACGAGCTGGCCCACCGCGTGCGAGTCGGCGAACTCCTGCCAGGGGTCGGACTGCGTGGCCTTGAGCGACAGGCTGATGCGCTCCTTGTCGAGGTCGACGTCGAGCACCTCGACCTCTATTTCGTCGCCCACCGAGACCACCGACGACGGGTGGTCGACGTGCTTCCAGCTGAGCTCGGAGACGTGCACGAGCCCGTCCATGCCGCCCAGGTCGACGAAGGCGCCGAAGTTGACGACCGAGGAGACGACGCCCGTGCGGCGCTCGCCCGGCTTGAGGTTCTGCAGGAAGTCGCCCCGCTGCTCCTTCTGGGCCTCTTCCAGCCAGGCCCGACGCGACAGCACCACGTTGTTGCGGTTGCGGTCGAGCTCGATGATCTTGGCCTCAATGACCTTGCCCACGTACGGCTGCAGCTCGCGCACACGACGCAGCTCGACGAGCGAAGCGGGCAGGAAGCCGCGCAGGCCGATGTCGACGATCAGGCCGCCCTTGACGACCTCGATGACGGGACCGGACACCATCTCGCCGTTGTTCTTCTTCTCTTCAATGGTCGTCCAGGCCCGCTCGTACTGGGCGCGCTTCTTGGACAGGACGAGGCGTCCCTCCTTGTCCTCCTTCTGGAGCACGAGGGCCTCGACGTGGTCGCCCAGCGAGACGATCTCGGACGGGTCGACGTCGTTGCGGATGGAGAGCTCGCGGGCGGGGATGACCCCTTCGGACTTGAAGCCGATGTCGAGGAGGACCTCGTCGCGGTCGATCTTGACGACCGTCCCCTCAATGACGTCGCCGTCGTCGAACTCGATGATGGAGTCACCCATCGCCTTTTCGAGATCGGCGTCACCGAGATCGTCGTCGACGATGGCGCGGGGGGTGTAGTTCCCCTCGGCGTCGAAGCTGCCCATCGCTTCGGGGGAGAGGAGGGTGGTGCGTGCTGCGTCAGCCATGGTGAAGCTCCTTGCGGCGGGTGCGACTTGCACCCGCAGGACCGCGCCGGGGTCAGTTCGAGGAATACGGGTTGCGCCGCCACCGGAGCCGGCGGGCAAGACGGGTCAGCGTAGCAGCTGCTCAGGGGGGTTCTCCCCCTTCGCGCCGCCTCGTCTACCCCTTCGCCCCTATCCCTTTGCGGCCGCCCAGCTCGGCCCCGTCGCCATGGAGATGGTGAGGGGGACCTGGAGGTCGGCCGCCCCGGTCAGGGCGGACTCGGTGAGGCGGCGCACGTCCTCCTCCTCGCCGGCGGCAACCTCGACGATGACCTCGTCGTGCACCTGGAGCACGAGGCGGCTGGCCAGCTGCTGGGCCTCGAGGTCACGGTCCAGGCGCACCAGCGCCAGCTTGAAGATGTCGGCGGCCAGTCCCTGAATGCCGGCGTTCATGGCCTGGCGCTCGGCCGCCTGGCGGACCCGGTAGTTCGCCGAGAGCAGGTCGGGCAGCGGCCGGATGCGGCCGAAGAGCGTGCGGGTGGCGCCCTCAATCTTGGCATCGGCCACGGCATGGTCCATGTACTGCTTCACGAGCGGGAAGGCGCCGAAGTAGCTCTCCATGATGGCGGCCGCCTCCTCGACCGCGACGCCAAGGCGCTGGCTCAGCCCGTAGGCCTCCATGCCGTAGGCCAGGCCGTAGGAGACCATCTTGGAGTACTCGCGCTGGGTATGGCTCACCTCTTCGGGCAGGATCCCGTAGACGGCCGCCGCCACCGTCCGGTGCACGTCCGACCCGGTCGTCAGCGCGTCGATCAACCCCGGGTCACCCGAGAGGTGCGCGATGCAACGCAACTCCACCTGGTCGTAGTCGGCCACCAGGAATGTGCAGCCCTCCGCCGGCACGAAGGCCCGCCGGAACTGCTTGCCCTGCTCTGTCCGCACCGGGATGTTGTGCAGGTTGGGGCGGTCCGACGAGATGCGCCCGGTCCGGGCCACCGTCTGCCCGAACGACGCGTGGATGCGCCCGTCGGGGCCCACCTCGGCCAGCAGGCTCTCGCCGTAGGTCGAGCGCAGCTTCTCCACCTCGCGGTAGGCCAGCAGCGTCTCGATGATCGGGTGGTCGCCCCGCAGGCTCTCGAGCGTCTGCGCGTCGGTCGAGAAACCGGTCTTGGTCTTCTTGCCCGGGGTCAGGCCGAGCTCGTCGTAGAGCACGGTCCGCAGCTGGGGCGTCGAGTTGACGTTGAACTCGTGGCCGGCGAGCTCCTGCACCTCGGCCTGCAGGCTGGCCGCCGACTCCTTCAGGGCATCGGTGATCACCTGCAGCTCGGCCCTGTCCACGCCGATGCCGGCCACTTCCATCTTGGCCAGGACCCGCACCAGCGGCGTCTCGATGTCGTCGTGCAGCTGCACCATGTTATCGACGTCGATGCGGTGACGGAAGCCCAGGGCCATGCCCGCGACGTCGGCCGCTTCGCCCGCGCCGTCCTGGGCGAGGTCCCGCTCGGTCTCGCCGGGCTCCACGATGTCGAGGCTCAGCTGGCCCGTCTGCTCGCGCAGCTGCGACAGCTCGTACTCCCCCGTCGAGGCGTCGAGCAGGTAGGCGGCCACGGCGGTGTCCATCTTCAGGCCCGTGAGGTCGATGCCGAGTGGGAGCAGCGAGCGCATGGCCTCCTTGACCCCGTGGCCGACGAAGGGACTGGCGAGGAGTGCGTTCAGCTTCTTCGCCACCGAAGCGGTTCCCAGCGCCGCCGCCGGCACCAGGACGCCGAGGCCCGCCTCCTCGCCCTCGGTGGCCACCAGGACGAGTGCCACCAGGTCGCTGCGCCCCGGCATGCCGTCCCAGCGGGCCGCCAGGGCCAGGCTCCCGGTGCCGAGCGTGGAAAGCGCGGCAGTCACATCGGCCGCCGTGGTGGGCAGCGCCACCTCGCGCAGGTCGAAGGGCGGAACGACCGGTTCCGCCGGTGGGGGGTGCCCCTCGGTGGCGGCGGCGACCGCTGCCTCGGCGCCCTTCGCGGCCGGGCCCGCGCTGCCGGCGACGGGCGTGCCGAGCGCGCCGGCGTCGAGCAACTCCTCCAGGCGGCCCCAGACCGTCTTCATCTCGAAGCGGTCGAACGTGGCCGCCGCCGTGGTCCGGTCCCACGCCCCCAGCGTCAGGTGGGTCACGTCGACCTCGAGCGGCACGTCGCGCACGAGCGGGATGATGCGGGCGTTGGAGCGAGCCAGCTCCTCGTTCTCGGCGAGGTTCTCCCGCAGCTTGGGCGTCTGCTCATCGAGGTGGGAGAAGATGCCGTCGAGGTCGCCGTACTTGGTCAGCAGCTTGGCCGCGGTCTTCTCCCCCACGCCCGGGATCCCGGGCAGGTTGTCCGACGGGTCGCCGCGCAGCGAGGCCAGCAGCACGTACTGCGACGGCGGGACTCCGGTGCGCTCGAAGATGCCGGCCTCGTCGTAGAGCGCGTAGTCGCTCACGCCGCGCTTGTTGTAGAGCACGCGCACCCACGGGTCCTGCACCAGCTGGAAGCTGTCGCGGTCGCCGGTGACGATCACAACCTCGGTCTCTCTCGCGACCGCCTCGGTGGCCAGTGTGGCGAGGACGTCGTCGGCCTCGAACCCCGGCGCCTCGATCACGGGGATGGCGAGCGCGGCCATGACCTCACGGATCATGTCGAACTGGGGCGGGAGCAACCACGGCGTCTCGGCCCGGCCGGCCTTGTAGTCCTCGAGGATCTCGTCGCGGAAGGTGGCGCCGGGGGCGTCGAAGGCCACCGCCAGGGCGGAGGGGTGCTGCTCCCGGATCAGGTACACCAACATGGAGGTGAAGCCGTGCACGGCGTTGGTGACGACGCCGGTCGTGGTGGCCAGGGTGTCCGGCAGCGCGAAGTAGGCCCGGAAAGCCAGCGACATGCCGTCGAGCAGCAGCAGCGGTCCCGAGCGCTCCTGCGTCGAGGCCGAGGCCGAGGCCGGTGCCGACGTCATGGCGTCGACACTACGGGGTCAGTGTGCCGTCGACGACCTGCTGCGCCACGTCGCGCATGCGGGCGCGCGTCTGCATGGCGGTGCGCTGAATGAAGCCGAACGCCTCGTCTTCGGGGAGGTCGTCCCGTTCCATCAGGACCTGCTTGGCCTCGTCGACCACGCGCCGGGTGGCGATCTTGTCCTCGGCCCCGTCGGCCCCGTCGGCGGCGTGCTCGGCCTCGTCCGCCGCAATGGCCCAGTCCTGGCGGGCCCGGGCCAGGATGCCGGCGATGGCCGGCAGGAGCTCGCGGGGTTGGAAGGGCTTGATCAGGTAGGCCGCCACCCCCGAGTCCCGCGCCTCCTCAATGAGGTCGCGCTGGCTGAACGCCGTAAGGAGGAGGACGGCGACCTGGTGGCGGGAGGTGATCTCGCGGGCGGCCCGCAGGCCGTCCATCCCGGGCATCTTGACGTCGAGGATGGCCAGGTCGGGCCGGTGCCGCTCGACCAGGGTCACCGCCTCGTCGCCGCGCCCGGTCTCCCCCACCACCTCGTAGCCGGCGGTTACCAGGATCTCCTTGAGGTCGAGGCGCACGATCGCCTCGTCCTCGGCGATCACCACGCGGGCCAGCGTCGCCGGCCCGTCGCCCGCCGTCACGCCTGGACCCCGGTCACCGCCCGACGGGGTGCGGTCACTGCTTGCCCGTGGCGACGGCGGCCAGGAGCTCGTCCTGGCGGCGCTCCAGGTCGCCCACCACCTTGCCCAGCGCATCGCGCGCCCGCACCATGGCGTCGGCATGCCGCGCGGCCTCGTTGTGCTCCTGGCTGGCGAGCGGGGTCTCCGAGACGAGGGCGCGCACGCGCGCCTCGTCGGCCGATTCCTGGACAACCGCCAACTGCTCATTCAGCACGGCCAACTCCTCCCGCGCCCGGACCAGCCGGGTGTGGACGTCTCTGATCCGCCGCTCCAAGAGGACGCGATGCATGGAGCGTCAAGTGTAGGTGGCAGCGAACCAGCGACGCTGCGCCTCCAGCCGCTCCAGAGTGGGGCCGTCGGGTGGGCTCCCGACGCCGGGCCCCGCCGGCACCCGGACCCAGCCGTCGTGCACGGGCGGGTACCCGCAGGGATCCACGGCGAGGTACTCGGCCGGGTCCCCCAGGTCGCTGACCAGGCCCGTCGCGTCCTGGTTCAGGCGGGCCGCCAACGCCAGGTTCGAGGCCCGTCCCAGCCCGGCCTCGAAGAAGCCGCCGACGAATGCGGGCACTCCGGCGGCGACGCAGGCGGCGTGGGAGGCCCGGGTGGCGCGCAGTCCCCCGAGGCGGGCCGGCTTGAGGCAGGCCATGGCACAGGCGCCGTTGCGCAGCGCGTCGGTGACCCGCCGCGGCGTGGAGAGCGACTCGTCCAGGCAGATGGGGACCGGGAGCACGCGGGCCAGCTTGGCGTGCGCCACCAGGTCCGCCGGCGGCAGAGGTTGCTCGATGCAGAGCACGTCGAACTCGGCCAGCCGGCTCAGCACCGCCACGTCCGCGGCCGCGGCGGTGAAGGACCCGTTGGCGTCGACCTGCAGCACGAGGCTGGGGTGGTCGGCGCGAACGGCGCGCACCGGTTCGACCTCCCAGCCGGGTTCGATCTTCAGACGCACCCGCGCCGCGCCGGCCCCGACGACGGAGTCGACCTCCCGGCACAGGGCGGCGACGTCGCGCCCGTCGGGGATCCCCACGACGGCACCCACCGCCATGGCCTCGAACCCCTCGGTCACGCCGAGGTCCTCGGCCAGCGAGCGCCCGGCGGCGCGGAGCTCGGCGTCGGCCACGGCCATCTCGAACACGGCGGCGAGCATCCGGTCCACCGCCGTGCTCCCGAAGAGCTGCGACACCTCTGCGGCGGTGGGCAGCTGACCGCTCCGGGCCGCCGTGGCCTGGAGGAGGCGGGGTACGCCCCGTTCCGCCGCGGCCTCCGCCACCACGGGCAGCGCCGGGTCGACCGTCGTCCCCTCGGCCAGGGCGGCGCACTCGCCCCAGCCCTCGCCCCCTTCGGTGGCGACCCGCACGAAGAGCAGCGGACGCACCCGATGGACGCCGGCGGCGGTGCCGATGGCCTGGCGGAAGGGCAGGTCCACCTGCACGAGCTCGACGCCGGAGAGCTTCATGCCAGGAGCGCTCCCACCCCGCCACCGTAGATCGAAGCTTGTACGATCAGGCGTTCTCGCCCGGATGGCGGAATGGCAGACGCGGCGGCCTCAAAAGCCGCTGTCCGAAAGGGCGTGCGGGTTCGAGTCCCGCTCCGGGCACGGTGTCATGTCGCACGACATCGAGGACCGAGTGCCTCCTCGTCGGCGCAGGATGTGCGTCGCCTTCGACTGCACCACATTCTTCGCGGTCGTGTAACCAGCCGTTCACCAGGACAATTGCGGCTTTGCCGGACAGTCCGGATGGTCCTTGCGGGAGTTCGAGTTACGCTCCAGGCACCCACCGCGACCAGCGGCTTCGTGGAAATTGTGTCAGCGCCGAGGTCGTCGGAGTGGTCGCCCGCCGCGATCACCGCTTGCAGCCACACCCATGTTTCGCACAACGGGGATCACCCCGTTCGCCCGATGGGCCGATAGTCGCGTTGGGGCGAGTGGCAGGACGTGCAAACCTGGGGCGGTCCATGGCTACCGTCCCGGCGCGGATCGTGGACATGAGCGCTCCATTCGCGGAATTACCCGACCCTGATCGATATTTCATGACCCGCATCTTTAGAAGCGTTGCATTCGTTCTGGCCCTGGCCGTAGCCGGCCTCGGCGCGGGCGCGTTCGCGTCGACGGCGGGTGGGAACGTCGCTGTGTCGTCGAGCGGCTTCACCCCGCTCCCGCCGGGCTGGGAACTGTGCATCCTCGAGGGATTGACCGCACCGGCGACTGCGGCCAACGTCGCCGACCTCGACCAGTGGCAGGCCGCCGAGGGCGGTTCGACCAACAACACAGCGGCCTTCAACCCCTTCAATACGCAGCGGACGACCGACAGCTCGGGAGCCCCCATCCCCGGCATCACGTCGGCCAACGGGTTCCCCGCCTTTCCAACCTGGGCCGCAGGGTGTGCGGCGACGGTGGCAACGCTCTTCCAGCCGAACATGTGGGTGATCACCGCCGCTCTGCGGGCGGGGAACGTGACACCAGCGCCCGCGTTCCTCGCCGTCGTCGACCAGAGCTCGTGGTGTGCGCCGTCGCCCGGGGGCGTGCCTTGCTACGTCAATGCCATGGAGGTGACTCCCGGCAGCCTCGTCCTTGACGTTCCCGCATCGTCTGCGCTCGACGTCTACTCCAACGTCAACACCGACCTCAAATCCTACCAACAGTCCCTCACCACGGTGGCCGCCGACGGGAACGTCATGGCCATCCGCAATTTGTCCCTTGCCACAGCGGAATCAGAGGTGGCCGCGGCCCAGGACCACTTCGGCGCATCGTCGCGCGCCCTGCAGAGCTTTGCCGTCAGTGAGTACGTGAACAGCGGCCTCTACTCGGGCGCCCCGCTGGTCAGTAACGGGAGCACGCAACCGCTCACTGCGAAGACGCCCCAAAATTCCGACGGCGTCGTGGCGCAGCAGTATCTCGGAGTGGCAGCCAACAATCTCATCTCGAAGAACAATGCGGCCGTCGGGGCGGTCAAAGACTCCAAACAGCACCGCAGCGAGGCCGCCAAGGCTCTGGGGCGGGCCGCACTGGCGCTGACGACGGACGAGGTGGCCGAGAACCGCGACCTGACGCAACTCATCAAGGACGTCGGCACTCTCGAACACGCCGGAGCCTGTGCGACGGTGACCATCACCCCGCCTCCGTCGATGCTGACCGCGACGCCCGGCGTGACGACCAGCACGACGACGACCACGACCACCACGACCACCACGACCGTCCCCCCGACGACCACGACGACACTCCCACCGACCACGACCACAACGACGACGACCGTCCCGCCGACGACCACGACCACCGTGCCCACGAGCATCCCGCTGATCGTGCCGACGCCGACGACAACGACCACGACGATCCCGCCGAGCACCACGACGACACTCCCACCGACGACGACGACCACGACCACGACGACACTCCCTGCGGCGCCGCAACCCGCCACGGCAACCGCTCCTCCCGCAGAGGCCGCGGGCGTCTCGGCGCTCCAGGGTTGCATCGCCACCTTCGCTCCCCCCGCCGCCACGACCTGATCGGGCCCAGGGTCGCGGGGCTCCCGCCTCTTGCGTCGCTGGCCCCAGCGGTCCGGGACGTGGGCGCGCCGCGCCCTCGTGAAGAGGTGCTCAGAACCCCGTCGCCGCGATGATGGAGCCGTTCAGATGGTTCCCGGCCATCGATCCGTCATTAGGAGCGTCCCCATACGAGAAGACGGAACCCTGTCCCGAAGCGACCCAATAACCTCCGCCGTCAGAATCCGAGAAGATCGCCGACGCCGGGTTGAAGCCCCCGACCGATCCCGTCGGGCCGCCTCGGCCGATGGCGTCGCCGTAGGCATACACGGCCCCGTCGGCCAGCAGGACCCAATACCCGTGCCCATCGGCGGTACGGACGGCCGATGTCACCGGCGAGCCCTGATTCCCGGGGGAGCCGTAGAAAGGCGCATCGCCGAAGGCGTACACGTTGCCGGTCTGGGTGACCAGCCAGTACCCGTTGCCCGATGCGTCCGGCACGACAGCGACCGCGGCACCCGAGCAGCCACCCATGCCCGGGCATGAACCCGCAAAGCGGGCGTCGCCGAAGGCGAAAACGCCCCCGTCGGAGGCGACCATGAAGTAGCCGCCGCCGTCGGAGGACGGCACCATGCCGACGATGGGTGCGTTGAGGCTGTGCGGAAGCCCCGACCCCGCCGGCGCCAGCCCTGCGCCCGGTATCGAGCCGTAGTAGCCGGCGTTGCCGAAGGCGAAGACCCCACCATCGGAAGCCACCAACCAGTACCCGGCCTTGTTCGCCGTCGGGCTGATGCCGACCACAGGCCGCTGCAACGCGATATTGCCGGTCGACCCGTAGAACTGCGCCGAACCGAACGTGAAGATGCCACCATCGGAACCGACGAGCCAGTAGCCGTGTGCGGGTGCCGGCGGCGGGGGCGGGGGCGTGACCGGCCCGCCGGTCACGGTGAAATCACCAGTGTTACTGGTATAACTCGGCGTGTAGTCCCCGCCGTTGGGCCCACTCAGCGTCACCCCGTCACACGACGACGGGGTGAGCATGTAGCTGCCGGACGCCAGGCTGCCGCTGATGGGGGTCGAAGGGGCGACCTGGGTGCAGGTGAGCCCGGACGTGTCAATGGTCACGCCGGCAGGTGGGCTGCCGTAAGTCCCGGAGAAGCTCGGCGCACCTCCGCTCGCCTGGCTCCCGCTCACGGCCACGGGGATGGTCAGGGGCGTCACCGTCGTGGAACCGGCGGCGTAAGTGATGGTGTAGTTCGGGTCGGAGGCACCGGTGCACGACGCCGCATACGGTGAGCCGCTGACCGGGCTGGTGTTCGTGGCCGTCGTCGTGCATGTCGGTTGCGGCGTCAGCGACGAGGGGGTGTCACCGCCGACGAGGGTCGTGTAGATCGGAGTGACGGTACGCGTGGACCCGTATGGCACGGACCCGCTCGAGGCGGTGATGAGCAACGGGGCTGGGGTGACGGTGACAGATCCGCTGACATAGCCGATGGTGTAGTTGCCGTCCACGGCGCCACTGCACGTCGTCGCGTACGGCGATCCGGACACGGTGCTCGAGACGCTGTCGGTGCTCGAACATGTCGGCTTTGTCGTGAGCGATGACGCCGTGTCGCCGGAAACGAAGCCCGAGTACCCCGCCGTGACCGCAGCAGCTGTGCCGTAGGCGACCGTCGGGCTCGATGCCGTGATCGTCAGCGGGACAGGGGTGACGTTGACCGACCCGGCCACGTAGCTGAAGGAGTAATTCGGGTCCACCGCCCCCGAACACGTCGATGCATAAGGCGAGTCGGCGACAGGGCTCGAGCTGGTGGCTGTAGTCGAACAGGTGGCCCGGGTCGTGAGGGAGGAGACGTTCTCCTGGTTGACGAATCCCGCGTAGATGGGTGTGATCGCCGGCGGCGTGGCGCCGTAGTCCATAGGTCCGCCCGACGCGGTGATGGTCAACGGCGCCTGGGTCACGGCGAAGTCCCCCGCCACGCTGGTGTAGGCAATGGTGTAGTTCGGTGCGTTGGCGCCCGACAACGTGGCCCCGCTGCAGGACGACGCCGCCAGCGCGTACTCGCCGGCGGGCAGGGTCGGCGCGATTGTCGCTGTCCCCGCCTGGCTGCAGCTCAACCCCGACGTGGTCACCGTGACACCGGAAGTCGGGGTGGCGTTGCCGACGAACGTCGGCGTGCCCCCGTACATCTGGCTGCCAGAAACGGCAATGTCGAAGGGACCTGGATTGACGGTGAAGTCGTTCGCTGTGCTCGTGTAGACGACGGCATAGTCGCTGCCGTCGGCGCCGGAGAACGTGAGGCCGCTGCAAGAGGAGGCGAGCAGCGTGTACTGGCCCAGGGCCATGGAAGGGCTGATGGCCGTCGAAGAGCCCACAGTGGCACAGCTGAGCGCACTCGTGTTGAGCGTGACGCCAAAGGGCGCACTCCCCGAGCCCCCGTAGTTGGCCGTGGCGGTGAAGGTGGGAGACTGTCCGTAGGGCATGGTGCCCGACACGTCAACGGTCAGCGGGATGGCGGTGAGCCCGGTGGCGAGCGCCGACGCCACCGGCGTGCCCAGCCCGGTGGCCATGTCGTAGCCGGCCATGGCCGGATACTGACCGCCCGCCGTGGCGTTGTAGTCGTTGTTGCCGGAGGTGACGTCATTGAGATACGTACCCGGTGTCTTCTGAGCCAGGAGGTACAACGCGGGGTTCAAGAGGCCGTAGCCGGCGGTGTTGCCGTTGGCCGAGGCAACCACGGCGACCACGGCCGCCCAGAGCGGTGCGGCGCCGCTCGTCCCACCCAGCGCATTCCAGCCCAACCCGTTGACCGTGTCGTAGATGATGTAGCCGCTGCTCGGGTCGGCGTCAGCCGACACGTCTGGCACCTCGCGGCAGTCACCGCCCGTGGTCCCGCAAGGGGTTCCGCTGCTGCCGGTCACGGTGCCGAGCGGCTGCTGGTAGGTCGGCATGGCGAATGTCTGGGAGATCCCGCCTCCACCCGCCCCCTCCGAGTAATACAGCGCGTCGTTCCATACCTGTTCCGCTGGTGGAGGACCGAGCGTCCGCGTCCCGTGCCCGAGCGACGTTCCCCCGACGGACGTGACGTCGGGCTGGCTGGCGGGGTCCGAGACGGCCAGGTTCAGGTTCTGGATGACGTCGCCACCGTTGGTCTCGTCGGTGACCCACACGTACCCCAGCGTCCCGTCGCCCACGAGCTGGCCCATGGAGTCCGTGCCGGTCTCGAGCGAGACCGTCGACGTGATGGACTCGGTCGAGGTGTCGATCGTCGCCATCACGTCGCCGGGAAAACTCAGGCCATTCAAGACGGCAAGGACCTCGTTGTGGTCCGGCGACAGGCCGATGGACTGCACGAGGCCGGTCCCGTTCTGCGGTTGCGTGGTGGCAATGGTCTTGACCACCGTGTCCGTGCTCAGGCTGACGACAGAGATCCCACCCCCGCTCCCCGCGTTGGCCACGTAGAGGTCACCCGCAGCGCTGGCGACGACCAGAGCGACTGGGTCGTTGCCCACGCTGACGGTCGCCGGCGTCGTCGCACACCCGCTCGTCGTCGTGGCGTTGCAGGTCGAGGCGGCGAAATACTCGATCCGGTTGTTCGCGCCGTCTGCGACGTAGACCGAGCCTTCGGCACTGCCGTCGATGGCCAATGCGGTCGGTACGGTGGACGAAGGGAGCGTGACCGTGGTCACAAAGGCGTTCGTGTGGGCGTTGTAGACGGCAACTGATCCTGTGTCGTTCGCTACATAAAGGGTGGTCCCGCTGACCGCCAGTGCCGTCGGGCCGCTGAGATCGCCGTTCGAGGGAATCTGCGTGGGCGAACCGCAACCCGACGTGGTGGTCTGGTTGCAGGTGCTGGTGGAGACCACCGTCAGCGTGCTGTTGGCGTTGGCGACGAACACCTTGCCGTCGGCCGCGTCCAGCGCAACCGCATCGGGACCCGTGCCGGTGGAGACCGAGCCCGACGTCGCGAAGTTCGTCGGGTTACTTGCGCTCCCTTCGCTGTCCACGCTCACCGTGTTGCTGGACCTGTTCGCGATGTACAAGGTCCCCGTTGACGGGTCGACGGCCTGTGCCACCGGATCGGATGCCGTGGTCGCTTCGATCTCGCCGTTGATGTTGCAACCCTGTGCGCCTTGGTCGCCCGAAGCCACGAAGATCGACTGCCCTTCGGCTGCCGCCGCCTGGAAGAGCGTGTTCTCCGACTCCTGCAGCGACTGGCCGACGTAGGCCTCGCAGCCGTTCGTCCAACTGGCACTCACGATTTTGGCCGAGTCGTTACTGACGATCTGGCTGAAGACGTCGTAGAGGCTGTCGGAGATGCCTCCCTCGTACACTTTGATGTTGGCTTCCGGCGCCAGGGAGAGGACCGTCTCGATGTCGAGCTCCGCTTCGGCGGTACCGGCGCCGGTTCCGGTGCCTCCCCCGACCGGCACCTTCGTGATCTGGCCGTTCCCGAGGGTGATGCCGTAGCAGGCTGCAAAGGTCGAGATGTCGCTCGACGAGTAACCCGCACCCGACATCTCGAGGAGGGCGATCGTTGTTCCCGCCCCATAGTGGTTCGCCGTATAGAGGGAGCCGAACGAGTAGGCCTGTGCGAGGTCGGGGGCATCGACGGCGCCGGTGCTGTTCGCCACGTCACCGATGCTGTTAGTGCAACTCGTCCCGGTCGGAGTCGGCTGCCCTGGCGCCAGCGCCGGCGCGCTCAGGCCGGAGTTGATTTGCGGGCCGGCCCGGCTGGCCTGGGGAATGCTCGTCGAGGGCTGCGGTGGGCTCAGGGTGTCGAGTCCGAGGATGCCCTCTATGGCGGGTGCCACCGAAGCATTCACCTCGGGTGCCGTCGCGTTGTTGTACCCGGTCCTTCCCGAAGAAAGGCGGTATTTCGAAATCGGCGTCGAGAAGGCGGACTGGACCTGGGCGACCGTGCCCGAGACCGGCAGCGCCAATCCGGTCGCCGATGGCCTGCCCACCGTCAGGCCTTCTTCTTGGAGGCTGGCGGTCACCTGCGCGATCGTGCCCGGCGACGGCCCGAACTCCTTCGCAAACTGCTCAGGCGTCAGGAAGTGGTGATACTCCCCAGAGTCCGGATTCGATACCTGCTGCACCTCGGTCGCCAACGCGGCGGGATCGCGCGGCTTGAGCGTGACGGTCAGGGGGAGGGAGGTCGACGTCGGCGCGGGACCGACCAGTGTCGCCCCGGGTGGAACGAGGCCCTGGTGGCCGGGCAACCTCTCGCGTGCAGCACCGGCGGCCACTGCGTTCGACGTCGTGGCAGCGCCAAAGGCCACCGTGAAGCCCAGCGTCACCGCAACTACGAGCAGGCAGGAAACGAGGCGGTGCGCCCGGCAATCACCGCGTCGATACACCTTCATCTGTGCGTCCTCCACAGGTGCCCCCGGGGGGAAAGGCTAATCCTCCCCACCAGGGCCGCTTGCCGCGCCGACCGGCATCTTCGCACGCGCCTCACGGCGTTTCGCGTCTTTGTTGTTCCTTTGTAGTCGGCACCCGACGGCCCGGGCCTTAGGGGTCAACCTGCGGATGCAGGTACGCCCCAGACCCGAACCCAGTCGACGGAGGTGGTCGGCAGCGGGGTCGTGCCGGCGACGAACTGGTTCGTCCCGATGCCCAGCGCCTGGGTGAGGCAGATGTAGAAGGGCTCGTTGAACGGCGCTGGATCGACCAACGGTGAGGCGGCGCTCCAGTGGTCTACGAGACACGTCTGCCCGTACAGGAACGTCAGCGACTGCGGCGTCCACTCCACTGCATAAGTGTGGAATTGGGTCGTATCGCCGATGGCGCAGTCATCGTTCGTGTCCTCAGGGTCGTCGGCCGAGCTGCTGTAGTGCACGAAGTGGATGGCCAGGGTCGGGTATTCGCTGTAGATCCGAGTGTAAAAACGGGCCGCGGAGCGCCGCCCACCCTCTTCTCGGTCGCTGGTCGCACCGCACGTGGCACCGGGTTTCCACCGGGTAACCAGCACTGCGCTGCCCTGGCGCGTGGGTAATCGCACCGGTGGTGCGATTTGCGGCCTGGACGCGGCCCGGCAGCGCGCCCGCATGCCACACTGTGGGTTCCTCAGCCCGCCGTCGATGGGAGCCGTCGGACACGTGTTGGTTTTCACCTTTCCCGGACAGGGATCGCAGCGCGCCGGAATGGGTGAACCGTGGGTCGACCACCCTTCGTGGGAAGTCGTCGAGGAAGCCTCCGCGGCAGCTGACCGCGACCTCTCCCATCTCCTCCTGCGCGCGCCCATCGAAGAGCTCACCCAGACCGAGAACGCCCAGCTGGCGACGACGGTGCTCAGCCTCGTCGTCCTGGACGCGGTCGAGCGCATCGGGCTCACCCCCGCCGCCTGCGCCGGCCACAGCCTGGGGGAATACACCGCGTTGGTCGCCAGCGGCTCGCTGCGCTTCGACCACGGCATTCAGCTGGTCGTCGCCCGCGGCGAGGCCATGGCGCGGGCCGGTGAAGAGGCCCCTGGGACCATGGCGGCTCTGCTCGGGATCGCCGACGACGACGCCGAGGCGGCCTGCATGCGCGCCGAAGGTGACGTCTGGGTCGCCAACTACAACGCACCCGGCCAGGTCGTGATCGCCGGTACGGTCGAAGCGGTGGCCCTGGCCGGTGAGCTGGCCAAGGGATTGGGCGCCAAGCGGGTCATGCCGATTCAGGTCTCGGGGGCCTTCCACACCCCGCTGATGCAGGGTGCGCGGGCTGACCTCCGTAAGGCCCTGGCCGAGGTCACCTTTCAGACGCCGGAGGTGCGCGTCGTGGCCAACGTCGACGCCCACGTGCATGACGACCCGGCCGAGTGGCCCGGACTGCTGTCCGCCCAGCTCTGCAGCCCTGTCCGCTGGCGGCAGACCCTCGAGACGTTTGCCGGGCTCGGCCTGACCTCGCTGGTGGAGCTGGGACCCGGCGGGGTGCTGAGCGGGCTGGCAAAGCGCAGCCTGCCCGAGATCCAGTCGCTGGCCGTCTCCAAGCCCGAGGACCTGGACACGTTGATGGACCAGATCGGTGCCGCCGGGACATGGCGGGCCGAACCCGCCTTGCACCAGGGCGAGCACCTCTACATGTCCGAGCGTGTCGTGGTCAGCCCCTCGAGCGGCATCTTCAACCCCGAATCGTCCTTGCAGGCGCCGGGGACGGGCCTGCTGCCCGGGACCGATTCCGGCGCCGACCAATCTTCTGCGGTCGACGTCGGCGAGCTGATAGGCCGGGTGGGGATCTCGGAGGTGCGGACGCCTTTCGCCGGGCAGGTAATCGGATGGCTGGCGGCCGACGGCGAACGGGTGCAGGAAGGTCAGCCGCTCGTCTGGCTGAGGGTGCCCGACTCCCGCTGATGGCCATCGTCCTCGTCACCGGTGGGACCCGCGGCATCGGCGCGGCCTGCGTCGCGTGGTTCCTGGCCAACGGGGATCAGGTGGCCACGACCTATCGCTCGGCCGATCCACCGGAGCCACCCGACGGCGCCGATCCCGAGCGGTTCCTCGCGGTGCACTGCGATGTGCGCAACGCCGAGGAGGTGGAGTCAGCCTTCAGCGCCATCGAGGAGCGCTGGGGCCCCGTCGAGGTGCTGGTGGCCAACGCGGGCATCACGTCGGACTCGCTCATGCTGCGGATGAGCGACCAGGCCTTTCACGACGTCATCGACGCCAACCTGACGGGCTCCTTTCGGGTGGCCAAACGGGCCGTGGCCAAGATGCTGCGGCTGCACACGGGTCGCATCGTCTTCCTCTCATCGGTGGGCGCCTTCGTCGGGCTGCCGGGGCAGGCGAACTATGCGGCCTCGAAGGCCGGCCTGGTCGGGATGGCCCGGGCCATCGCCCGTGAGGTGGGCAGCCGGCAGATCACGGTGAACGTCGTGGCCCCTGGTCTGATCGAGACCGACATGACGGCCGCCCTCGGCGCGGACCGGGTCGCCCTCATGGCCGGTCAGGTGCCGCTCGGGCACGCCGGGAGCCCCGCTGACGTGGCCGCCGTCGTGGGCTTCCTGGCCTCGGACTCCGCCGCATACGTGACCGGTGCCATCGTGCCGGTCGACGGTGGGCTGGGCATGGGCCTGTAGCGTTCAAGGGACCGACGACAAAGGAGCAGATTGTGGACAGCGACGCAGCGTTCGAGAAGTTTCGCGAGTGCGCCGTGGAAGTACTGCAGGTGCCGGCGGACAAGATCACCAAGGAAGCGAAGTTCGCCGACGACCTCGACGCCGACAGCCTCGACCTGGTGGAGCTCGTCATGGCACTCGAAGAGGCGTTCGACATCACGGTCGAGGAGACCGAGCTCGAGGACATCACCACCATCGGACAGGCATTCGACTTGATCTCGGCCAAGCTCTGATGCAGATCGGGATCGGCGCCGAGGGCCCGATCCGGGGACGGCGCGTCGCTGTCACCGGCCTGGGCGCGGTCACCTGCTGCGGGGTCGGCGTGGAGGCCCTGTGGGACGGGCTGCTCCATCCGACCGTGGTCGGCGGGGTGGTGCGCGACTATGAGCCGACCGACTGGTTCGGGCCGAAGGAAGTGCGCCAGCTCGACCGCTTTGCCCAGCTCTCCATGGTGTCAGCCGACCAGGCCGTGCGCGCGGCCGGCGACCTGGCCGTCGACCCGGCCAAGGCGGGCGTGGTCTTCGCCACCGGTGTGGGAGGTTTCGAGACCCTGGCCAACCAGGTCGGTGTGTACAACGAGAAGGGTGCCGACCGTGTCTCCCCCCGGCTGGTGCCGATGATGATGGCCAACGCCGGTGCCGCTGGCATCTCCATGCGCCTGGGCTGGCGGGGCCCGTCGGAGGTCATCTGCACGGCCTGTGCGGCCGGCACGCACGCCATCGCCGCCGCGGCGCGCCTGGTGGCTTCCGGGCGCTGCGACGTCGCCATCGGCGGCGGCTCGGAAGCGAGCATGCACCCGGTGGCGTTGGCCGCGTTCTCGAACATGACGGCATTGTCGACCTCGGGGAACTCGCGTCCCTTCGACGTTCGCCGTGACGGCTTCGTCATGACGGAAGGCGCAGGTGCACTGGTCCTCGAGGACTGGGACCGTGCCGTCGCCCGCGGTGCGACGATCTACGCCGAGCTCGCCGGCGCGGCCAGCACGGCCGACGCCCACCACATCACCGCTCCCGCCCCCGACGGTGCGGGTGCGGTCGCCTGCATGGAGTTGGCACTGGGCGACGCCGGGATCGGGCCGTCCGACGTGGGACACATCAACGCCCACGGGACCTCGACGCCTCTCAACGACCTGGCCGAGGCGCGCGCCATCGACAAGGTCTTCGGCGAGCCCGGGCCGCTCGTCACCTCGACCAAGGGTGTGACCGGACACGGCCTGGCCGCAGCCGGCGCCATCGAAGCCGTCGCCGCCGTGCTCACCATCGATCGGGCCGTCATCCCGCCGACGGCCGGCTACGGAGAGCCCGACCCCGAAATCACGATTCCGATCGTGCACGGCGAGCCGCGTCCGTGGCAGCCGGCTGCGGTCCTCTCCAATTCCTTCGGTTTCGGCGGTCACAACGGCTGCCTGGTGCTGCTGCCCCCTGGCTGAGACCAGCCGGTAAGGTCGCACCTCCGCTGCCGCCGGGGCCGCGACTTCGTGAGGTCCGTTGATGGGAAGGCTGCACAGCTGGGGCGCCGCGGCACGCCACTCCCGCCTCGTGCAGGTCGTGGCCGCCGTCGTGGTCGTCGCCCTGGTCATCGGGGGCGTCGTCCTGGCGACCCACCGTTCTCCGGCGCCGTCCCCGGCGCTCACGCCGGCGCTCTCGACCAGGGCCGTGGCGCTCGGTGACTCCGTCCCCTACGGGCATGGGCTGGCCAACCCCTACCTGACGCCCCAGATCGGTCTCCCGACCACCGCCATCTCGCAAGGGCCCTCGACGCAGGCCTACCCGAGCATGGTGGCGGCGGACTTCGGGTTGACGATGACCGTGCGCACCACGAACTGCCACCTGACCGGCGATCAGCTCGCCATCAGCGGTGCCGTGGCCGACGGCATCGACAACACGAGCCGGGACGGGCAATGCCCGGTCCCACCCCAGCCGGCCCGGAACCTGGGGGACGAGCTGGCGGCCACCGACCTGGCTCGCCATCCGGCCCGACTTGTCCTGCTGCAGGACGGCGCCGATGACATCGACTTCAGTGCGTGCCTCGAGTATCAGCTGGCCCGCGTGCTCGGCGTCGGCATCGGGCTGGGCCACGCGTGCGTCGCCGGCGGGTCCGTGACTCCGAAGATCGCAGCCGACCTGGCCCATGTCCGTTCGAGCCTGGCCCAGGCCATTGAGGAGCTGGCCCCACACGCCTCGACCATCGCCGTCCTCGACTACTACCAGCCCATTCCCGAACCATCACAGATCGCCGACGGCACGGCCACGTCGGGCCTGCACACCAACCTGGTTTGTAGCGGCCTCGAGCCCAATGCGGGCAGCACCTTCAGCGCCGCCCAGATCGTGCTGACCGCGCTCAACGGGGCCGTGGCCGGCGCGGTGGCCGACGCCCGCACCCACGACGTCAAGAACGTGATGCTGGTCGACGTGTCCGGCGCTCTCGACGGCCACGGGATCTGCACGGCGCACCCATGGGTCTTCTCCGGCGAGCCGGTCCCCGACACGACGCTGGCCGCCGACGCCGAGCACATTGTGGCCGCCAAGGCCTGTTCGGAGACCACGGCGCTGCACGGAGCCATGACCTGCGCCGGCCTGACGGGATCCGCCTTGACGGCAGAACGCAACCTGCAGGACTACGTGTGGCGCGCCGCGCACCCGACGGCGGCAGGGCAGCGCGCCATCGCAGCGGTGGTGGCGCGCCGGCTCCGCGGGCGGGTCTAGTCGATGGCGTCCCGAAACGAACCGATGAAGGCCGCCGCCCCGTCGGGCCCCTGCTCCTCGAGCAGGCGACGTACGAGCGCGGAACCGACGACCACGCCATCGGCCACCTCGCACACCTGCGCCGCCTGATCCGGTGTCGAGACGCCGACGCCGACGCAGACCGGCAGGTCCGTGCAGCGGCGTATTCGCTCGACGACTTTCGCCACGTCCGAGCCCACGTCGACGCGCTCCCCCGTCACCCCCATGCGGGCGACGGCGTAGACGAAGCCACGCGCCCGGGCACAGATGCGTTCCACCCTGTCCGGCGGTGAGGAGGGCGCCACCAACAGGACGGTGTCGACGCCGGCGGCGTCCGCCTCGAACGCCCAGGGGGCGATCTCCTCTATCGGGAGGTCGGCGAATGATCGCCCCGCCGATCCCGGCCGCGGCCAGCGAGCGGGCCATGCGCTTGTGTCCCGCCCGGAAGATCAGGTTGTAGTACGTCATCACCGCAATGGGCACCGGGGCCTCGGCGCGCCCGACGTCCTCCACGACCTGGTCGGGGACCGTGCCCCGTTGCAGCGCGCGCAGTGCCGCCTGCTGGATCACCGGCCCGTCCATCATCGGGTCGGAGAAGGGGATGCCGACCTCGACGGCGTCGGCGCCGGCGTGGATCACCGCCGCCAGCGACTGCGTCCAATCGTCGGTCATGCCGCCCATGAGATAGGGGATCAACAGCTTGCGCCCCCGTTCCCGGGAGGACCGGAGCTCCTTCTCGAGATCAGCCATCGTGTCGGCGCCCGAAGATCTCGCGCACCTGGGCGACGTCCTTGTCGCCGCGGCCCGACAGGGTGATCAACACGGTGGATCCCGCCGGCAGGTCATCGGTGCCGGCGCTCCGGGCCACCCAGGCCACCGCGTGCGCCGACTCCAGCGCGGGGATGATGCCCTCGGTGTGGCTGAGCAGCCGGAAGGCCTCGAGCACCTCGTCGTCGGTCGCCATTGAGTACTCGGCCCGTCCCGTGGCCGCCAGGTGCGCGTGCTCGGGGCCGAGCCCGGGATAGTCCAACCCGGCCGAGATCGACACCGCCTCTTCGATCTGACCCGCTTCGTCCTGCAGCAGCCGGGAATGCATGCCGTGCAGGACCCCCGGAATGCCGTTCGTGATGGCGGCGCCGCCGGCCGCTTCGACGCCGACGAGCCGGGCCGGTGTGTCGACGAAGCCGGCGAAGGTCCCCGCCGCATTCGAGCCCCCGCCGATGCAGGCGACGACGACATCGGGCACTGCACCCTCCAGCAGGTCGGCGCACTGGGCGCGCGCTTCGTCGCCGACGACGCGCTGCAGCTGGCGCACCATGTAGGGGAAGGGATGCGGCCCCATGACCGAACCGAGGCAGTAGTGCGTCGTGTCCACCGTGGCCACCCACTCGCGCATGGCCTCGTTCACCGCGTCCTTGAGCGTCCTGCTGCCCGATGTCACCGTCCGGACCTCGGCGCCCAGCAACTCCATGCGGAAGACGTTGAGCTCCTGGCGTTGCGTGTCCACCTCGCCCATGAACACGGTGCATTCCAGGCCGAACAGCGCCGCCGCTGTGGCGGAGGCCACGCCGTGCTGGCCCGCTCCCGTCTCGGCGATCAGGCGCGACTTGCCCATGCGCCTGGTCAAGCAGCGCCTGCCCCACGACATTGTTCAGCTTGTGCGAACCGGTGTGGGTCAGGTCCTCCCGCTTGAGGAGGACGCGGACGTCGAGGCGCTCCGACAGACGCGTGCACTCGGTCACCGGGGTAGGACGCCCGCCGTAGTGACGCAGCAGGCCGTCCAACTCGGCACGGAAGGCCGGGTCGGCCCAGGCATCGTCGAACCACTTCTCGAGCTCCAGGCAGGCGGGCATGAGCGACTCGGGGACGAAACGTCCCGCCGAATTCGCCGAAGCGACCGTCCTCGCCGGGCCGGCCCATCAGGCTCTCGCGCTCCTCGCTCACCCGTCCCTCCAGTCGTAGGGCTCCTCCGCCTCGGCGTCGTCGAGCGGGTCACGGGCGGCGACGTCGGCGTACGCCTGCCGCGCGTTGGCGATGAACTCGCGCAGGAGCAGCGGGTCTTTGCGACCCGGAGCGGACTCGACCCCACTCGACACGTCGACCCCGCGTGGGCGCAGGTGGGCCACGGCCTGGGCCACGTTGTCGGGGCGCAGGCCACCGGCGACGATCAATCGATCGTGGTTGGCCACCCCCTCGGCCAGCCGCCAGTCGAAGACCTGGCCCGAACCCGGGTTGTCGCCGTCGACCAGCAGGAAGTCCGCTCCGAACTCGTCGAAGCGCACGATGGTCCGGTCACCGGCGGGGAACGCCTTGATCACAATCGGGACGCGGGCGCGGACCCACTTGGTCTCCTCGGCCGATCTCGTGCCCGTGCATCTGCGCCGCACCCAGCCCGGCGAGCCGGATCGCCTCGACGACGCGCTCGGGGCGCCTCGTCGCGGAAGACGCCCACCGTCAGCACGTGCTCGGGCAGCCGCTTGGCGATATCGCCGGCCAGCTGGACCGAGACCTGCCGCGGGGAGGGGGCGAAGATGAAGCCCACCGCCGAAGCCCCGAGGCTGACCGAGAGCAGCGCGTCGGACTCGGACGTGATCCCGTCGATCTTCACGAACAGGTCCCCGCTCATCGTGCTCCGACCGGATGCCCGACCAGCTCGCGCAGTTGCGCCGGCCGGTCCGCCGCCCGCATCAGCGTCTCGCCCACCAGAATGGCGTCGTAGCCGGCCTCGGCCAGGCGCCGGGCGTCGGCCGCGTCTCGAATGCCCGACTCGGCGACCGCGACGACACCGGCGGGGATGTCGGCCGCCAGCGCGCAGGCCCGCTCGTGATCCACCAGGAACGTGCGCAGGTCGCGTTGGTTCACCCCGATGAGTGCCGCACCTGCCCCGAGCGCGCGGGCGAGCTCCTCCTCGTCGTGCACCTCCACCAGTGCGGCCAGTCCGAGCCGCCCGGCCAGCGCGGCGCAGGCCGCCAACTCGGCATCCGACAGCGCGGCGGCGATCAGGAGCACCGCGTCGGCTCCCATCAGGCGGGCATCGGCCACGTCGGCCTCCTGGACCGTGAAGTCCTTGCGCAACACGGGCAGGCCCGACGCCTGCCGGGCCGAGGCCAGGTCGGCCGTCGACCCCCCGAAGAACTCGACGTCGGTCAGGACCGACAGGCAGGAGGCGCCGCCCGTGACGTAGTCCTTGGCCACGAGATCCGCCTGCAGGCCGGGGTCGAGGTCACCCTTGGAAGGCGACCGTCGCTTGATCTCGGCGATGCACGACAGGCCGTCGCCCCGCAGCGCACCCGTGAAGTCCCGGGGCGGAGCCGTGCTCGCCGCCTGTTCGACCAGGTCGGGAAGGGCGCGGCGGTCACCCTCGGCGCGGGCCCGGTGAGCAGCCAGGATGTCCGCCAGGTAGGTGGGCATGACGCCTCAGCGTAGTGGCGCACCCTTTCGCGCCTGGCCCACTCCCCTCTCCAGAGCAGCCCGGGAGTCCCGGGGAGCCCCGACGGCCCCGGTGCGTCCTCGCTCCAGGCGTCGGGGCGAAACGAGACGGTCAGTCGCGGCAAACGGGTGAGGACGCGCTGGCGGCGCTGGCGGGCGTCACGCGGCAGCTCGCAGGCGGGCGCCGGTGCCGACGGTCGCGCCGTGGCCGCGGCGGCGTCACGCAGCATCTCGGCCAGCCCCGAATAGATGACCTCCATGGTGAAGTCGTCGACTTCGATGGATGCCGTCTCTGTGCCGTCGTCCGCCACCTGAACGAGCCTGACCATCAGTCCGCCAGCACCCGGGAGCGCAGGCGTTCGCCCTGCCGCTCGATGGCGATGGAGTCCCCGTCACGGAAGATCCAACCGACCTGACGCCACGGCGCGAGCTCGGGCAGCGACTCTTCGTCCTCGTCGCTCCCGCCTTCCGCGTCGACCTCGTCTTCCCCCATGGGCAAAGCTTGTGCCCCGGTTGTCTCAGGTTCGGTGGCATCCGGTTGCCATTGCGGTGCGTGGGCGCACGGCCGTTGCCGGGGTCCCGGTCCTGCTCACCGGGCGAACAGGTGCCACCCCGCCCACATCCAGGACAGGACCAGCACGATGCGCAGGAACGGTCCCGTCGCCAGCCGTTGCAGCACCAGGGCGGGGCGGGCCGGCGAGGAGCGGCCGGCATGCGAGGCGCCCCACACGCCGACGGTGGCCAAGCCCAGGATCCCCCAGACCGCGTACGAGAACGCCGAGCTCACGACGGCTCCGGCCCGGTGCGACGTTCTCGGTGCCGCCGTCCGCTGCGCACGATGGCGGCGCCGAGGCAGAGCCAGAGGAAGAACACGAGCGCCTTCAGCCCGAACTGGCGGTTCACTGCATCGAGCATGGAGCTCAGCGTGGGGTGGTCGGCGCGGCCGCCCCGGGCGAGGTACTCGGCGAGCTCCCACGCCACCAACACGAAGAAGAGGACGGCCCAGGCCCGCCACGGATGCGCGGCCCCCGGCGGCGCCGCGGGCCGGGGTCGCAGCGGCCACCGCACCAGCACGAGGACAGCAACGCCGACGATCGGGACGGCGGTCACCACGTCGGCCGACCCACTGAACGCCCTCGTGGTCGCTGCCCCGAGCGCGTAGGCCGCGGCCAGCGCCAGGAACACGGTGCGCCGCGTGCGACGCAGCCGCAGCCGCCGCCACACGCGTCCCACGGGCCGAGGAGGGCGTTGCGGCCGGTCCCGGCTTCCTCCGCCCAGCCCCTCCGCTGCGGACACCGCTGCGGCCGTCGCCTCTCAGCCGGCTTCGGTCCCGGCCGATCCCGCTCCGGTCAGGGGCAGCCGGCTCGCACGGGCGGGACGGGAGCCGCCGACGCCGTCGCCCGAGCGCACCCGGACCGGGCCCGGGGACTCCACGCTGCGGTGGAGGTAGCCCAGGCCGACCCATGCCCCGAGCTCGCTGCTCCAGGCGGCGGAGGTGATCGTCCCCACCACCTTGTCCTCGGCGGCGGCGTCACCAGCCGGCGCGTCGCCGGCGTGCAGGGTCATGCCCCGGGTCAGCGCCGCCTCGTCGCCGGCCGGGGCCACGACACCGACCAGGCGACGGGCCACCTTGGAGCCGCGGGCGTCCAGGCGCGCCACGAACTCCTGCCCGGTGTAGCAGCCCTTGGTGAAGTTGACCGTGCGCTCGACCAGGCCCGCCTCGGCGGCGATGGTCTTGGCGGTGAGCTCGGTCCCCATGGCGGGGATCCCCGTGACGATCCGGCAGGCCTCGACCGCGTCGGCACCGCAGGCGGTGATGCCCTCCGGCAGGGCGGCGTCACCCGGTCCCAGCACCACGTCCTCGGGACCGAGGAAGTCGATGCCGGTCCAGCCGTTCCAGGCGAAGGGCAGGGCCAGCACGCCGCGCTCGGCCAACACCGTCAGCAGGCCGGCCGCGGCCGACGCCACGCCCTCGCCGCGCAGGGACAGATCGCGCCAGTCGAGCATCTCGAGCTCGACCTTCGAGCGCAGCAGGAAACGACGCAGCCGCGCCACCGACGGCGTCGCCGTAGCCCCGGTCCACATCGAGCACGAAGCCCTGGCCGTCGGTACGGGTCACGCGCAGCAGGGCCGACAGCTTGCCGTCCGGCTCGAGGAGCAGGCTGTCGGCCGTGGCGCCCACCGTCAGTGCGGCGACGTCCTGGCTCAGCTGGCCCTGCAGGTACGCCTCGGCATCGGGCCCGCGCACGGCCAGGATGTCGCGGCCGGCTCCGAAGGCGCCGGCACCATGACGCAGCGCGGCCGTCTCGGCGTCGAGCGCGGCCGCGTCACGACGCCGTCCCGGGACGGCGGGCCGCCCTCATACCGCGTGCGGCGGTGACGGCGACCAGCAGCGCCCCGGCCTTGTGCGCGCACTCCTCGTCCTCGCTCTGCGGGTCACTGTCCGCCACTATGCCGGCGCCCGCCTGCACGCTGGCCCGCCCGTCCGGCGTCACGACCATGGTCCGGATGGCGATGGCGGTGTCGACGTTGCCCGAGAAGTCGATGTAGCCGACGACGCCCCCGTAGACCCCGCGCTTGGTCGGCTCGAGCTCGTCGATGATCTCCATGGCGCGCACCTTGGGCGCGCCCGAGAGGGTCCCGGCCGGCAGCGTCGCCCGCAACACGTCGATCGGGCCCTTGCCCTCGGCCAGCTCGCCCGACACCTGTGACGTGATGTGCATGATGTGGCTGTAGCGCTCGATCGTCATGAGCTCGTCGACCTGCTCGGTGCCGAAGCGGACGACGCGGCCGACGTCGTTGCGGGCCAGGTCCACCAGCATGATGTGCTCGGCCAGCTCCTTGGGGTCCTCGGCCAGCTCGGCCTCGAGCAGCCGGTCGTGCTGCTCGTTCTCGCCGCGGGGCCGCGAGCCGGCGATCGGGCGGGAGATGACGACGCCGTCGCGCAACCGGACCATGGGCTCGGGCGAGGCCCCGACGACGGTCACCTCGGGGAAGCGCAGGAAGTACATGTAGGGGCTCGGGTTCAGCAGGCGCAGGGCGCGGTAGACGTCGTAGGAGTCGGCCTCGAGGTCGAGGTCGAAGCGCTGCGACAGCACCACCTGGAAGATGTCGCCGGCCCGGATGTACTCCTTGGCCACGCCGATCGACGCCTTGTACTCCTCCGAGCTGACCGTGCGCTTCGCCTCGGCCTTCGGGAGCCCGGGGCGCGGTGCGGCCACCATGGGCCGGGGGTCCGAGCCGTCCGCCGGCCGCGCGCAGTCGGCGGCCAGCTCGACGAGCCGCGCGCAGGCCGCCTCGTAGGCGGCGCGCACCGCCCGGCGTCGATCGGCCTCGGCGTCGGGGCCATCGGGCGGACGGGCACCACCACGTTGTCGACGAGGACGATGCGCTGGCGCCAGTGGTCGAACGCGCAGAACTGGCCGATGACGACCAGGGCGGCGTCAGGATGGCCCAGGTCGTCGTGCGGGCACGTCGGGGAGGCGCTCGACCTCGCGCACGACGTCGTAGCCGAGATACCCGACCAGGCCCCCGTGCAGCGGCGGCAGCCCGGCGAGCGAGGGCGACTGGTAGCGCGCCACCATGGCCTCGACCGCGGCGAGGATGCCGTCGTCGGAGTCCTGCAGGCCCAGGCGTGCCTGTGGTCTCGACATGCCGTCCACGCGCCGTGAGCGTGGCCAGCGGGCGGCGCCCCACGAAGGAGTAGCGACCCCAACGCTCGCCGCCCTCGACCGACTCGAAGAGGAAGCCGTCGCCCTCCCCCACGACGTTGGCGAAACAGGTCACGGGCGTCAGGGTGTCGGCGACGACCTCGCACCAGACGGGCACGATCGTGTGCGCCTTGGCCAGCGCGGCGAACTCGGCGGCATCGGGGTGGAAACCCAGGGCCCCCGCCGACGACGCGGAGCCCGGGCCACCGCCGGCGGTCACGGCGCGGGCACTCCCGGGCCCGTGCCGATGGTCCGGAAGAAGCACGTCCGCTCCCCCGTGTGACAGGCCCCGCGGCCGTGCTGGTCGACCAGGACGACCAGGGCGTCGCCGTCGCAGTCCATCCGCACCTCGCGCACGTACTGGCGGTCGCCGGACGTCTCGCCCTTCTGCCAGTACTCCCGGCGGCTGCGGCTGTAGAACCAGGTGCGTCCCGTCTCGATGGTGCGGCGCAACGCCTCGGCGTCCATGTAGGCCACGGTCAGGACGGTCCCGTCGGCGGCGTCCTGCACGATGGCCGGCACGAGGCCGCCCTCCTTGTCGAAGTCCACCAGGCGCGCCAGCTCCTCGTCGAAGGTCAGCGGCACCCCTCGGGCACGGCCGACCGCCGCCGCGGCTCCGGCCCCGGGCGCGCTCACAGGTAGAGCCCCGTGCCGCTGTCGTTGCGCGGCGAGGCGATGGCGTGGATGTCGCGCTCGCGCAGAATGACGTACTCCTCGCCGTGCACCTCGACCTCGAAGCGGTCCTCGGGGTTGAACAGCACGGTGTCGCCGACCTTGATGGTGCGCACGTGCGGCCCGACGGCCACCGTCTCGGCCCAGGTCAGGCGCCGGGTGATCTGGGCCGTGGCCGGGATCAGGATGCCGGCCCGTGAGCGCCGCTCACCGTCGGTCGGCGAGATCTGCACCATGACCCGGTCGAAGAGCACCGAGATCGGCTGCTTGTCCTCACTCACCACCGGTTTTTCGGTCTTGGCGCGGCCAGACCCGTCCTTCGTCGTCGACGTGGGCACGGTTGCACGGTACCGCACGATTGCGCCCTCCCAGGTCAGCGGGCACGCCTCAGGCCGGCCGGACGGTGACTCCGTGCGCCGCCATGTAGGCCTTGGCCTCCCCGATGGTGAACTCGCGCCGGTGGAAGATCGACGCCGCCAGAACGGCGTCCGCCCCGCCTTCGAGCGCCCCGTCGACGAGGTGCTGCAAGCCACCCACGCCACCGGACGCCACCACGGGGATGTCGACCGCCTCCACCACGGCCCGCGTCAGCGCCAGGTCGAACCCGTGGCGGGTGCCGTCACGGTCCATGGACGTCAGGAGGATCTCGCCGGCGCCGTTGGCCGCGCATTCGACGGCCCAAGCCACCACGTCCCGGCCCACCGGCGTCCGCCCGCCGTGCGTGTGGACCTCCCATCCGGCGGAGCCGTCGGTGCGCCGCCGGGCGTCGATGGCCACGACGGCGCACTGGCCGCCGAACTCCTCCGCGATGTCGCGCACCAACTCCGGACGTTCCACGGCGGCTGTGTTCACCGCGACCTTGTCCGCGCCGGCCCGGAGGAGGCGGCGTGCGTCCTCCGCCGCCCGGACGCCACCCCCGACGGTCAACGGGATGAAGACCTGCTCGGCGGTGCGGGCGACGACGTCGACCATCGTGGCCCGGTCGTCCGACGACGCGGTGATGTCGAGGAAGGTGACCTCGTCGGCGCCCTCGGCGTCGTAGCGGGACGCCAGCTCGACCGGGTCGCCCTCGTCGGTCAGGTCGACGAAGCGCACACCCTTGACCACGCGCCCGCCGGTGACGTCGAGGCAGGGGATCAGGCGGATGCTGCGCACGCCGCGACCCCCTCCTCCACGCTGAGCAGGCCCTCCACGATGGCCTTGCCCACGATGGCACCGGTCAGCCGCCGGCCGCCTGCGTCGAGGCCCGCCAGTGCGACCAGGTCCCGATGCCCGACACGCCGCCCGACGCCACCACCGGCAACGACGTGGCGGCCAGCAGCGTCTGCAGGCCGGCGAGATCCGGGTCCCGCCAGCATGCCGTCGCGGGCCACCGACGTGGCCACGACGGCGCCGATGGGCTCCTTCGCCCACAGCTCCAACAGGTCCGTCACGGCCCGGCCTGAGCCGGCCAGCCACCCTGGGCCTGAGCCTCGGCCACGCCGTCGGCACCGACCCGGTAGTCGAGACCGACGGCCACACGTCCCGGCCAGCGCCGGGCGCAGCGCCCGGCCAACGCCGGCTCCTCGAGGGCCGCCGTCCCCAAGACGACCCGCGCCACCCCGGATTCGAGCACCTCCTCGGCATCGTCCTCGGAGCGGATGCCGCCGCCGAACTCGACGCGCACGCCGGCGGCGCGGGTCAGGCGCACGATCCGGGCCAGGACGCCGCGCTCGTGGGCCACTCCGGTGCGGGCCCCGTCGAGGTCCACGACGTGGATCCAGTGCGCGCCGCCGGCGATGTAGCTGGCCGCCAGGTCCACCGGGTCGCCGTAGCGTTCCTCGCGCCCGAAGTCGCCCTGCGTGAGCCGCACCGCCGTGCCGACGCGCAGGTCGATCGCCGGGAGCAGTTCCATCAGGCCGCCGCCCGGGCCATACGTACGAAGTTGGCCAGCAGCGCCAACCCCGTCGCCCCGGATTTCTCCGGGTGGAACTGCGCGCCCCAGAGGACGCCACGCGTCGCCAGGGCCGCCACGTCGCCGCCGTAGTCGCACACCGCCGCCGTCTCGGCGCCGACCGGCGGCGCGAAGGAATGGACGAAGTAGACCCAGGGCCGCGGCCCCAGCCCCTGCAGCGGCTCGGGCTCTTCCGCCGCGCCGCGCACCTCCAGGGTGTTCCATTGCATCTGCGGGTGTTTCACCCCGGCGGGCAGGGACGCCACCCTCCCCGGGAAGACGCCGAGACCGGTTGCGCCCGGGCTCTCCACCGAGCCGTCGTAGAGCAGTTGGAACCCTACGCACACGCCGAAGAACGGCGTACCGGCTGCGACCGCGTCGCGGGCCGCCTCTTCGAGGCCGCTCTCGTGCAGCGCCCGCGCACAGGCGCCGAAGGCACCGACGCCGGGAAGGACGACGGCGTCGGCCGCGGCCACCGTCGCCGCGTCGTCGACGAGGCGCGCCGCCGCTCCGACGTGTTGCAGCGCCTTCTCGGCGGAGCGCAGGTTGCCGATGCCGTAGTCGAGGACGGCGATGCGTGGCTCCGCCGTCACAAACTGCCCTTGGTGGAAGGGATGCCACCCCCCTCGACGCGCACGGCATCGCGCAGGCACCGGGCCACCCCCTTGAAGCTGGCCTCCAGCATGTGGTGCGTGTTCTTCCCCTCGAGTCGGCGGATGTGCAGGGTCAGGTTGGCCGCCGTGGCGAAGGCGCGCCAGAACTCCTCCGCCAGCTGCGGGTCGAAGGGCGGCGTGCCCAGTCCCGGCGTGTCGGGGGCGAATTCGAGCGAGTAGGCCAGGTACGGCCGGCCCGACAGGTCGAGGGCCACTTCGATGAGCGCCTCGTCGAGGGGCAACAGCATGGAGGCGAAACGGCGCACCCCGGCCTTGTCGCCCAAAGCCTCGCCGAGCAGGGCCCCGACGACGATGCCGACATCCTCCACGGTGTGGTGCGCGTCCACGTGCAGGTCGCCCGTGGCGTGCACGGAGAGGTCGAAGCCGGCGTGCTTGCCGAGCTGCTCGACCATGTGGTCGAAGAAGGGCAGGCCGGTCGAGACGTCGGTGCGGCCGGTGCCGTCGAGCACCAGCTCGGCCTCAATGGTGGTCTCTTTGGTGGTGCGCGTCCTGGCGGCGCGGCGGGCATCGGTTGTCACAGGCTCTCCTTGAGGGCGTGGAGGAAGCGGTCGTTCTCGTCGGCCGTCCCGATGGTGACACGCAGGCAACCGCGCAGCCCGTCCCAGCTGGCGCAGTTGCGGATCAGGACCGAGTGGTCGAGCAGGCTGCGCCAGACCTCGGTGGCGTCGCGGTCGCGGGGCCGGAACAGAATGAAGTTGGCGTCGGAGGGCCAGCTGTCCACCGGCAGGTCACCCAGTGCGGCCGCCACCCTGCCCCGCTCCTCGGCGATGCGCGCCACCCTGGCCTCCATCTCGGGCACGTGGCGCAGGGCGATCAGGCCCGCGATCTGCGTCTGCGCCGACAGGTGGTAGGGCAGCACCACCGACTCGCACGCCGCCACGACCGTCGGATCCGCCACGAGGTAGCCCAGGCGCGCCCCGGCCATGGCCCAGGTCTTGGAGAAGGTACGCGTCACCACGAGGCCGGGCTGTTCGGGGCTGCGCAACGCCAGGGCCGACCACGGGGAGAACTGTCCGTAGGCCTCGTCCACGATCACCAGTCCGGGCGCGGCCCCGCTGACCGCAGCGACGGTCTCGGGCGGCTCGGCCCGGCCCGTCGGGTTGTTCGGCGAGCAGAGGAAGGTGACGTCGGGCCGCTGCGCCGCAATCACGTCCAGGGCGTGCGCCGGATCGATCAGGAAGTCGTCGTCCCGCGCTCCCTCGACCACCTCGGTCCCGGCGATGCGGGCGATGTGGCTGTGCAGGGCGTAGGTGGGCTCGAAGACCAGGGCGCGCCGGCCCGGGCCCCCGAAGGCCAGGAGCAGGCTCTGCAGCACCTCGTTCGAGCCGTTGGCGCAGAACACCTCGTCGAGCGTGACGCCGTGCAGGTCGGCCACGGCCAGCCGCAGCTCGGTGGCCGGTCGGTCGGGATAGCGGTGGAACGACACGTCGGCCAACGCCGCCAGCAGCTCCTCGCGCCAGGTGTCGGGCGGCGCGAACGGGGACTCGTTGGTGTTGAGGCGGACCTCCGCCTCAACCTGCGGCGAGTGGTAGCCCTCGGTCAGCTGCAGGTCGGGGCGGACCGGCGGGACGGCGCTCACGGCGCACCGTCCTCATCGAGCGCGGTCAGGCGTCGGCGCACCGAGTCGGCGTGGGCGGGCAGGCCCTCCGTCTCGGCCAGGGTCACGACCAGTGGCCCGAGTGCGCGCAGCGCGTCGGGCGTCACCCGCACCGCGTGCACGTGCTTACGGAAATCGTCGGCGCGCAGGGCCGACGCGAAGCGCGCGGTCCGGTTGGTGGGCAGCACGTGGTTGGGCCCGGCGATGTAGTCACCCATGCTGGCCGGCGACCACGGGCCGATGAAGACCGCGCCGGCGTTGCGCACGAGGCCCAGCAGGGCGAGGCCTTCCTCCTCGGGCACCATCAGCTGCAGGTGCTCCGGTGCGATGGCGTTGGCCACGGCGAGTGCCTGCACCGGCCCGTCGACCAGGCAGACGATCCCGGCCGTGGCCAGCGTGGCCTGCAGGTCGGCCCGACGGCTCGACGCGGCGACGATGCGGTCCACCTCGGCTGCGATCTGCTCGGCCACGCCGGGGTCCCAGGTCACCAGCCAGGCCAGCCCGTCGGGCCCGTGCTCGGCCTGCACCACCAGGTCCACGGCGGCGAAGGCCGGCGGGGCGTCCGGGCCGGCGACGACCACGATCTCCGAGGGGCCCGCGAAGGCCGACGCCACGCCGACGACCCCCGACAGCTGGCGCTTGGCCTCCGCCACGTAGGCGTTGCCGGGGCCGGCGACGACGTCGACGGCGGGCACGCTGGCCGTCCCGTAGGCCATGGCGGCGATGGCCTGGGCCCCGCCGATCCGGTAGACCTCGTCGACCCCGGCGATGGAGGCGGCGCACAACGTCGCCGTGTCGATCCTCCCGTCCGCGGCGGGGGGCACGCACAGGGCGATGCTCCCCACACCGGCCACCCGCGCCGGCGCCGCGCACATGAGCACGGTGGACGGATAGCGGGCCCGCCCGCCCGGCGCGTAGATGCCTGCCCGCTCGACGGCGCGCGTCAGGTGCCCCACCGTGATGCCGCTCTCGACCAGGTCGCCCGGCGGTGTGCCCTCGTGCGCGTGGTAGGTCAGGATGCGGCCGAACGCCACCTCGAGCGCCTGCCAGAGGGCGGGCTCGGCATCGGCACACGCCTTCTCGATCTCCGCCTCCGGGACCCGCAGGGCGTCGGACACATCGACCTTGTCCAGCAGTGCGGTGTAACGCACGAGGGCGTCGTCACCGTCGGCCCGCACCTGTCGCAGGATCTCTGCCACCACGTCGTGGACGTCCGACCCCGGTGCCGACGGGCGCGGCAGGACCGCTTCGTACGGCGGCGCCGTGCCGCGTAGGTCCAGGATACGCAGGGACATGAGGGCACAAGGCTACCGGCGCCTCCTGCCGGTCCCGGTCCGGTATGTCTGCGGGGCGCGACCATGGGCCATCATCGGGGCATGACTTCCGCCGCCGAGATCTCCTCGCTCTCCTCCACCCTGTCCGAATTGCACGACCGGGTGACCGCTATGGCGGAGAGCTCGCTGGCCAGCGGCGACGAGGACATGGCGCATGAGTTGATCGCCGTCGAACGCGCCCTGGGCGGGGCGCTCCGGCGCCTGCGGCGCTTCGGCCAGGGCCAGGGCCAGGGTCAAGGTCAAGGTCCGCGCCGCTGAGGGACGGCGGGATCGCCGGTCAGACCGCGTACAGCACGAGCTCGTGGCCGAGCAGCGACGCCGCCGTCCGCAGCACGGTCTGGCGCTGCGCCACCACGGCGCAGTTGCGCCGCTCCGCCACCTCGACCACGGCCACCACGCTCAGGTCGGAGGTGTCGCAGCGCGCCGCGATCTCGCCCGACCGGCGGGCCGCCTCCCCGCTGAACGGCTCGACCTCCGTGCCGGCGAGCAGCTCACCGATCCGGTCACTGCGCGCCTCGGTCCGGTAGCCCTCGGCCACCGTCACCGCGGGGATCACGGGCACGATCCCGTTGGACAACGCGGCGCGGTGCAGCGCCCACATCATGCGGTCGCCGCGGGCCGCCGCATGGAGCGCGCCCAGCCCGTAGACGAGGCCCTCGCGACGCGCCGAATTCACCGGCGCCGGACGCGCGAGGCCACGCCGGACACGCCGGAACGCAGCCGGGCGAGCAAGGCCTCACCGGCGGCCAGTTCCTCGGCGCTCAGGGATCCCGTCTCGCCCTCCCAGGCCGCCACGCCGCGCAGACCTTGGCGCACCTTCAGCTGCTTTTCAGCGGCGGACGAGAGCCACGCGCTGAAGGAGACACCGTCCTGTTTGGCGGCCTCTTCGACTGCCGAGGCCACCTCGTCATCGAGGGAAACCGAACGTTTGGTGACCATGCTTCGAGGGTAACACCTCAAGTAGTACCAGCGGCCCGTCACCCCGTGCGACCTGCCCGGGAAACACCAATGCCGGCCCGAAGGCCGGCATTGGGCGAGTCGGCCGGGAGGCGGATCCCAGCGCAGACTCATTTGGAACCAGGTGGCGGGAACCGGTTCCGGCAATCATGGTAGCGCCTGCTCTTTTCGATTTCACCTTGAGTTAACCGAATCGCCCAAAAAGGGGGTGAATGCCCCCGGGCGCGCCGATTACCGTACCGAAGGGCAGAAATCAGCCAATGGACATGCGTCGCAATGGGGTTTCCGGGCAACACACGTGTTGCGTCCGTGCAGAATGACCCGGAGGCTGAAGGTGCCCCGCTCGGCCGGCGGGACGAACGAATTCAGCTCGTGTTCCACCTTCACCGCATCACGCCGGGCCGCGGCGGGCAGGCCCTCAGTGAGGTGCAAACGCTCGCTGACCCGCAACACGTGGGTGTCGACGGGCAGCCCCGGAAGACCGAACGCCACACTGCGCACGACGTTGCCCGTCTTGCGGCCGACACCGGGAATGGTCACCAGGTCTTCGAGCGCTCTGGGCACGACGCCGCCGAAGCGGTCCGCCACCGCGTCGGCCATGCCGATGAGGCTCCGCGTCTTGGCCCTGAAGACCCCGGTGGAGCGGACGAGCTCCTCCACGTCCTCGGGGTTGGCGGCGGCGAGCGACGCGGCGTCGGGATACGCCGCAAAGAGGGCCGGCGTCACCATGTTGACCCGAGCGTCGGTGCTCTGCGCCGACAGGATCGTCGCCGCTAGCAGTTGGAACGGATCCTTGAAGTCGAGCGCGCAGAGCTCCGCAGCCGTGCCGGGATACTCCTCGGCCAGTCGCTCCGTGGTCAGGCGGGCCCGGCCTTTCGCTGTCCTGGGCTTCGCCACCGGTTCACGGTACCGGGTTACGTTGGCCCCAGTGGACGGTCTGGATATGACGGTGGTCGATCTGCGCGCGCTTCCCGCGCCCGACCGGAGGGCATTGCTGGCGCTGGTGCGGCGGGCCGGTGAGGCGAGCGATCACCCCCCTCTGCCCGAACCCCAGCAGCTGGCGGTCACGCACCCCGACGAGGCCCACCACGGCGAACGCATCGTGCTCGCCCGGTCGGGGCGGTCGGGGCCGATGGGGGCGACGTTAGCGGGCTGCGCCGTCCTTTCCCCCGCCCGCGACGGGTCCACCGTCGTGCACGTGGTGGTCGACCCGGAGCAGCCGGCTTCCTCACTCGGTCCGGCCCTCCTGCGCCGGGCCGTCGAGGAGGCACCGCCGGCCGCACCGGTGCACCTGTGGGTTATGCAGGCGACGGAGGCCGACGACGACCGGGCCCGCGCCGAGGGCTTCAGCCCCGAACGCGACGTGCTCCAGATGCGCGTGGCGCTCCCGCTCGCCCACGAGGTGGTGGCGGCGACCCGACCGCTGACCACCCGTCCCTTCGTCCCGGGCCGCGACGAGGACGCGTGGGTCGAGTCCAACAACCGGGCCTTCGCCGGCCATCCCGAGCAGGGCGCCTGGTCGGTGGCGGAGCTCCGCGAGCGCATGGCCGCCGACTGGGTCGAGCTCGACGGCTTCCTCGTGGCCGACGACCCGGACGGGCCCGGCCTCCTCGGGGCCTGCTGGACCAAGATCCACCGCGACCGCAGACCGGTGTTGGGCGAGATCTACGTCATTGACGTCGATCCGCGCCACCACGGGCAGGGCTGGGGCCGTTCGCTCACCGTGGCCGGCCTGGTGTACCTGGCCGGCCGGGGCATCACGGTCGGCATGCTCTACACCGACGCCACCAACGAGGCGGCGGTGGCGCTCTACCGGTCCCTCGGCTTCACCGTCGACCACATCGACCGGTCCTACCGGCGCGATCCGGCTGCAACTCCCAGCCCGCCCCCGGTCAGCTGACGCCGCTGCCGATCGCCTTGCCCACACCGAACGTGACGCCGGCCGCCACGACCATCACCGCCAATTGCCGGAAGGCCGAGACCAGCACGGGCCGCTCGGTGTAGCGGGCCAGCACGATGCCGACGGCGACCGACGCCAGCGCGCCCAGGACGACCGACAGCACGATGGCCAGGGTGCCCGAGGTGAAGAGCCAGGGCGCCAGCGGGACGAAGGCCCCCAAGGCGAAGGTCACGAAGGAGGCCGCGGCGGCTTGCCACGGCGACCCCAGGTTGTGCGGCGTGATGCCCAGCTCTTCGCGGGCATGGGTCTCGAGGGCGAGGTCGGGATCCTGCATGACCTCGTTGACCATGTCGGAGGCCACCGCCGGGTCGATGCCGCGACGGACGTACACGCCGCGCAGCTCGGCCGCCTCGCCTTCGGGGCTGTGACTGAGCGAGCGCCGTTCGACCTCGAGCTCGCGCTCCATCAGCTCGCGCTGTGCCGTCATGGAGAGGTACTCGCCGGCCGCCATGGAGAAGGAGCCGGCGATCAGCCCCGCCACCCCGGCCAGCCGGACGATCGAGCCTCCGGGGTTGGCGCCCGCCACGCCCAGGACCAGGGAGACGTTCGTCACCAGCCCGTCGCTGACCCCGAAGACCGCGGCCCGCGCCCCGCCGCCCCGGAAGTCCCGGTGTTGGTGCGGCGGCGTCGCCTCGTGCTCGTGCTCGTGCGTGGAGCTCACCCGCGTCAGCGTAGTGAGGCACTCCCACGCGGGTAGCGTCCTGCTGCGGAATCAGACCCTGACCAGCGAGGAGCGCACCATGACCACCACCGTCGACGGCGTCGACGCCTTTCACGAGCTCGTCGGCAAGGAGCTCGGCCATTCGGAATGGCAGCCGATCACCCAGGAGCGGGTGAACCTCTTCGCCGACGCCACCGACGACCACCAGTGGATCCACGTCGACCCTGAGCGGGCCAAGGATGGCCCGTTCGGCGTGGCCATCGCGCACGGCTACCTGACGCTCTCGCTGGCACCCGTCCTCTTGAACAAGGTCATCCGCGTCGACAACATGAAGTTCGGCGTCAACTACGGCTGCAACAAGGTCCGCTTCCCCTCCCCCGTGCCCGTCGGCTCGGAGCTGCGCATGGGCGTGGCCGTCGCCGCCGTCGACGACACCGAAGGCGGCGTCCAGGTCACCTACGACCTCGTGATGGAGGTCAAGGGGGCGCCCAAGCCCGCCTGCGTGGCCCAAGTGGTCTACCGCTACTACCGCTGACACCGACTGACGCCATGGCGCGACGCCGGCCCGGGTCAGGATCACCGACGCCGCTGCCCACCGGACACGAGAAGACGGCGCGGGTGCGCGCCATGTTCGACACCATTGCGCCGCGCTACGACCTGATCAACCGTCTGATGACGTTCGGGCTCGACCAGAGCTGGCGGCGAGGAACGGTTGCCGCACTGGCACTGCCCGCTGGGTCGCTGGTCCTGGACCTCGCCTGCGGCACGGGCGACCTCTCGCGGCTGGCGTTGCGGTGCGGCTACCGGGTCGTCGGCACCGACCTGAGCGCGGGCATGCTCGGGGCCAACGGGACCGCCACGCCGCTGGTCGAGGCCGACGGCAGCCACCTCCCCTTCGCCGCCGGAGCCTTCGACGGCCTCGTCTGCGGCTACGCCCTGCGCAACTTCACTGATCTCGCCGCCACCCTGACCGAGTCGGCCCGGGTTCTGCGGCCGGGCGGGCGCCTGGCCGTGCTCGAGGTGGACACGCCCACCCAACCGCTCTGGCGCGCCGGCTACGACCTCTGGTTCACCAAGGCCGTGCCGGTGCTCGGTGCGGCCCTCTCGGACAAGGAGGCCTACCGCTACCTGCCCCAGTCGGTCGCCTACCTCCCTCCCACCTCGGTGCTGCGCACGATGCTGCGCGACGCGGGCTTCTCCGCCGTGGGGATCCGGCCGCTCGCCGGCGGACTGAGCCAGATGGTGGTGGCCACCCGCGCCGGCACACCGTGACGGCGCGAGTGGCCACGGCCCTGCACGCCCGCACCGTCCCGCTCGAGTACGGGCCCGACGCACTGGAGTTCGACGGCAGTCCCACCGTGCTCTTCGACCGACCGGGACTGACGCTGGTCGGATGGGGCACCGCCTTGCTCGTGCCCGGCACCGAGGCGGCGGCGGCGCTGGCCGCCATCCCCAGCGACGACGCCGTCGGTGTCCTGGGCTCGGGGCCCGTGGCCCTCGGCGCGCTCCCCTTCACCGACGCCTTCGGCGGTCATCTCGTCGTCCCGCGCTTCACCATGGGAACCTCGCGCGACGCCGACGGTGTCACGCGCCGCTGGGCCACCGCGGTCGGTCCGGCCGACGTGGCACTGCCCGACACCGGCGAGCTCTTCGACGCCGTCATCTGGCAGTACGGGAGCTCACCCCCGCCGGCGGTGGAAGCCGGCGTGGACACACTCACGACTCCCATGGACTCCGACGGGTACGCCGCCATGGTCGCCGACGCCGTCGCTGTCATGGCGACGCCCGGCGCCGGCCTGCGCAAGGTGGTGCTGTCGCGGCCGGTCGAGGTCCGGCTCCACGGGCAGCTCTCGCTGTCGGCCGTCTTGCGGCGGCTGCGGGCCGGCGAGCCGAATTGCACCATCTTCTCCATGCCGGTCGCCGAAGGCTCCTTCTTCGGCGCCAGCCCGGAGCTCCTGGTGGCTCGCCACGGGACCAGGGTGTCGAGCCACCCCCTGGCCGGGACCGTGCCGCGGGGCGACACCGCCCGGTCCGACGCCGACGCCCAGCGCGACCTGGCGGAGTCGGCCAAGAACCGCGCCGAGCACCGCTTCGTCGTCGACGACATCGCCACCGTCCTGGCCCCGTTCTGCGCAGACCTGACCGTGCCGCGCCAGCCCTCGGTGGTCTCCTTCCGCTCGGTGGCCCATCTCGGCACGAGAATCGAGGGCCGCCTGACCGGGACCGGGGCCGAGCCCGCCGGGGTGCTCGAGCTCCTGCAACGCCTGCATCCCACGCCGGCCGTGGGCGGCACGCCGCGCACCGAGGCCTTGGCCTTCATTGCCGCCCACGAGGCGGGTGAGCGGGGCCATTGGGCCGGGCCGGTGGGCTGGGTCGGCGCCGACGGCGACGGGGAATGGATGATCGGCATCCGCAGCGCCCAGCTCGACGCCGACGGGGCCACCCTCGAGCTTCGGGCCGGCGGGGGGATCGTGGCCGACTCGGACCCCGATGCGGAGGCGACCGAGGCCAACGTCAAGCTGGCCACGGTGCTCGATGCCGTGGTGCCCGGAGCCGCCGCCCTGCTGCGCTGAGACCGGGGTTGGGCCAGGACTCAGTGCAGCTGCGGTGAGCGCACCGGCGCCGGCGGGCCCGCCGCTTCGACATGGATGGCGGCCAGCGGGATCTTGACCTCTATGGTGGCCCCGCCCTCGGGCGAGGTGGCCACCTCGGCCGTCCCGTGCAGGGCCTCGGCGATGGCCTGCACGATGGCCAGGCCGAGCCCGGTGCCCGAGACCGAGCGCGAGGGGTCGCCCTGGTAGAAGCGGTCGAAGACCCGGCCGGCCACCCCGGGCGGGATGCCCGGGCCGTTGTCGGATACCCGGATGAAGCCCATGGACCCCGTCACCCCGGTCGAGACGACGACCTCGGTCCCCTCCGGCGTGTGGGCCATGGCGTTGCGCACCAGGTTGTGCGCCACCTGGGTCAAGCGCTCGTCGTCCCCCACCACCACGACCGGCGGCCCCGCCTGCAAGCTGAGCTGGTGGCGGTGGGGCAGCGCGTTGGAGTCGTCCACCGCGTCGGCGCAGATCCGGTGGAGGTCGACCGGTTCCGCCCGTAGCGGCCGGCCCCGGTCCAGCTCGGCCAGTAACAAGAGATCCTCGACCAGGCCTCCCATCCGGGTGGCCTCCTCCTCTATCCGCTTGAGGGCCTTGGTGCGCCCGGCCTCGTCGGAGAAACCGCCCCGGCCCAGCAGCTCGGCATAGCCGCGGATGGAGGTGAGGGGCGTGCGCAACTCATGGGAGGCGTCGGCCACGAATTGGCGCAGGCGCTCCTCGGAGGCCGATTTGGCGTCGAACGCCACCTCGATCTGGGCCAGCATGGCGTTGAGGGCCGAGCCCAGGCGGCCGATCTCGGTGCCGGGACGCCCCTCGGGGACACGGCGGGTCAGGTCCCCTGACGCGATGGCGTCAGCGGTGCCGGCCATCTGGCGCAAGGGGCGCAACCCTCGGCGCACCACGACCAGGACCAGCAGGGCCATGGCCAGCAGGACGACGAGGCTGGCGACCAGCTCCACCTTGCGCAGCGAGGCCAGCGTGTCGTTTGTCGGGTTGAGTGACAGCGAGGTGACGAGCGTGCCCTGGGGGACCGAGACGGCGACCGCGCGGTACTGGCCGTCGGGGTCGCCGGTGCTCCCCAGGACCACGGCGTCGGGGTCGGGCCGGAAGGTGCCGGCGTAGCGCCCGACGCGTACACGGCGGTCGATTTCGGGCACCTGCTGCACCGGGATGTCCTGGGTCAGGATCGGAGCCGGGTCCGGATGCGCAATCGACCCCGAGGGCCGGGCCAGCACGACCGTTCCACTGTGGTCCAACAGCTGCACGTAGACGTCCGAGGAGACCCGCCGCGACAGGTTGGACTCGCTGACCTGCAGGCCGCGCTCCGCCGCATACGTGAAGTAGTTGAAGCCGAGCAGTTCGTTCTGGGCCAGCGTGTTGTCGGCCTGGCCGTAGAGGAACGAGCGCACCGACGTGTAGATCACGACATCGGCCACCACGAGTCCGAGCGCGAGCAGCAACGCCACCAGGGCGATAAGCCGCTTCTGGAGGCTCATCCGTCCCGGGGCAGGCGGAGGGTGTAGCCCACGCGCCGGATCGTGTGGATGAGCGCCGGCTCGCGGTCATCCACCTTCTTGCGCAGGTAGCTGATGTACGTCTCCACGATGTTGGGATCGCCGTGGAAGTCATAACCCCAGACGTTGTCGAGGAGCTCGGACTTGGAGATCACCCGTCGGGCGTTCTCGAGCAGGTAGTGCAGCAGGTTGAACTCCGTGGCCGTCAGCTCGATGGCGAGCTCGTCGCGCCAGACCTCATGGGTGTCGATATTCATCATCAGGTCGGCGAAGCGCAGGAGCGAGGTGTCGGCCGCCGCCATCTCGCCGGCGCGCCGCAGGATCGCCCCGACCCGCGCCATGAGCTCCTCGATGCTGAACGGCTTCGTCACGTAGTCGTCGCCCATGCTCAGCCCTTCGACCTTGTCCTGGGTCGTGTCGCGCGCCGTGAGGAAGACGATCGGCATCTGCTCGCCCTGGTGGCGCAGCCGCCGGCAGACCTCGTTGCCGTCGAAGTCGGGCAGCATGACGTCGAGCATGACGAGATGCGGGCGGAAGCTGCGCACCTGCTCGAGCGCCTCCGCACCCGTGGCGGCGACGCCGACCTGGTAGCCCTCGAAGACGAGCGCGGCGGAGAGCAGCTCCGCGATGCTCGGCTCGTCGTCGACGACGAGGATGCGGGCAGCGGGTGCCTCGACCGTCACGCCGAACGGACCGGGTCCTCGGTACCGCTGGACGTGCTGGAGGTGCTGGTCCCGGTGCTCGTGGCGGCACTGGTTGGTGCCTGCCCGATTTTCCCGGCGGCGCCGGCCCCGGCCACCGCTCCGCTCACCGACGCCTTGCCGCGCGAGCCCGAATAGAGGCGCTTCGTGCCGTGCACGATCCGGCCCATGCCCCACCACGTCACCAGGCCCAGTGCCTCGACGACGATGAACGAGGACATCTTCGACTCGCCGGCCTCGCGGTCGACGAACTTGATCGGCACCTCGGTGATGGCGGCGCCGTGCTGGCGCGCCCGGTATGTCATCTCGATCTGGAAGCCGTAGCCCTCGGCCCGGATGCGGTCGAGGTCGAGCTGGCGCAAGATGCCGGCCGAGTAGGCGCGGTATCCCGCCGTCGAGTCCGCCACGCCGAGACCGAGCACGGCTGAGGCATAGGCATTGCCACCGCGCGAAAGCAGGTGCCGATGCCAGGCCCAGTTGGGGATGGAGCCCCCCTCGATGTAACGCGAGCCGATCACCACGTCGAAGCCCTCGGTGAGCGGCGCCACCAAGGTCGGCAACGCGGCAGGGTCGTGCGAGAAGTCGGCGTCGATCTCGATGTAGGCGTCGTAGCCGCGCTCGAGACCCCAGGCGAAACCGGCGCGGTACGCGCTGCCGAGCCCGGACTTGGAGGTCCGTGACAGCAGGTGCACGTCGGGCAGCTCGGCCGCCACGCCCTTCACGAGATCGGCAGTGCCATCGGGGCTGCCGTCGTCGACCACCAGCACGCCGGCACCGGGCAGGCACTCGTGAATCCGGCGCACCATCCGCTCGATGTTCTCCGACTCGTTGTAGGTCGGAATGACCACCAGCGGTCGCATGCAGCCATTGTAGGGGAGGTTGCCGCGCCAACCTCTTCGCCGGCCGGCGCGGCGGCCGGGCCTGGTTCTGCCCCTGGCCTGCCTCTTTCGTCTTCGATGCACGCCGGCGCGCCGCTCAGATGTCGACCGGCTCCCCAGTGGGCGCGACGAACCCCTCCTCGCCCGGAGCGCCGACCGCATCGGGCCCCCGGCGCAACTCCCGCACAATCACCTGGATGGCGCCGCCCACGGGGATGCCGATCAGCGCCCCGACGAAGGTGCCGAGGCCTCCGGCGATCTTGCCGCCCAAGGTGGCACCGACCAGGACGGCAATCAGGACCCAAAAGGGGTTCAGCTGCACCGTCTTGCTCATGATGACCGGGTTCAGGACATGGTTCTCGATCTGCTGGTACACCAGGAACACGATCAGCATGACGATTCCGGCCGGGACCGAGTGGATGGCGGCGATGATCACGACCGGGACACCGGCCAGCAGGCCGCCCACCAGCGGCAGGAGATCGACCAGGGCGACGAACACGCCGAGCAGCAAGCGCGAAGGGCACCCCCAGTATCTGCAGCGTGATGCCCACGATGATCCCGGCGATCACCGAGGTGGCCCCATTCCCGAGCATGTAGCCGGTGACCGACCGGATCGACTGGTCGACAACCCGGTGCAGGCGTTCCGCCGTGCTCGGCTGGAAGAGGCTGAGGAAACCACGCCACATGCGGGGCGCCTCCAGCATCGTGAAAAAGGTCAGGATGGCGATGGTCACAATGGTGACGACGGTCGACGCCGCGGCCGCGCCGACCGAGCAGCGCGGTGGCCGGCTTCAGCACCTTGGTGATCTGCGAGGTGAGCTTCGACGAATCCTCCGACAGGTACTTCTGTAGATGCAGCCGGTAGACCAGGCGTCCGATCGGGCCGTGGCCCTTCTTGGTCTCGGCTGACCAGGTCGTGGCACCTCTTTCCCGAAGTTGATCGCGGCCGTGACCAGGGGCTCGGCGAAGAGGTACACCAGGCCACCGAGGACCAGGACGCCAATGAGGAAGACCAGCAAGGTGGCGCCACCGTGGCTGAGGCCCCGCCGGCGGAGGAAGCGCGTGGCGGGGGTCAAGAGGAGCGTGATGAAGAAGGCCACGACCACGTAGACCAAAATGGTGCGCAGGACCCACAGCCCGAGAATGAGGGCGGCGTTGAGATCCAGCAGAAGGATGATGGTGGCGACCGAGACCACGATCGTCCCCAGCGGGATCCCACGCCGGTCTGCACTTCCCGAAAATCTCGAGCGCCAGGTCTCCTGGGCCTTCGGGGGCATGGCGTCCAGCTTGGCAGCTGCTGACTGCCGAGCGGCGGTTCCTCTGGTGCAGGTGGCCCACGTGCAAGCATGAGATCCGATGCACGAGGAGGAACAGGGAGAACTGGGAAAAGCAGGAAGAAGAACCGGCACCCGTACCGGCGCCGGCCGTCGAGCCGGCACCCGCCGTCGAACCTGCACCGGCCGCTGAGGAACCGCCCCGCCCACCTCGGGTCCGCCGCAGGTTCCTGCCGCGCAACGTGAAGATCACGCTGATGGTCCTGCTGCTCTTCTTCGTCGGCGAGTACATCCTGCTCCCCGAGCTGGCCAGCGCCCGCCGCGAAGCACACCAACTGCGGCAGCTCAATGTCGTCTGGCTGATCCTCGGGGCTCTGCTCGAAGTGGCGGCACTCGTCGCCTACACGCAGTTGACCCACACGGTGCTCTCACCCGGCGCGCCCGACCGCTGGCGCCTCTTCCGCATCAACATGTGGGCGCTGGCCATCAGCCACACGCTGCCGGGCGGCCAGGTGCCGGGCACCGCGGCCAGCTACAGACTGCTGACCGAGGGCAACAACGTGTCGGGCAGCACCGCCGCCTTCGGCCTGGCCACCCAGGGCATCGGTTCGGCCGTCGTGCTCAACGTGATCTTCTGGTTGGCGCTCCTGATCTCCATCCCCTTGCAGGGGTACAACCCGCTGTACGGGTTCGCCGCCCTTCTGGGGGTGCTCCTCCTCGCCATCTTCGCTGCCGTGATCTTCTTCCTCACCGGGGTGAGAAGCAGGCCGGTGTCTTCTTGCGCAAGGTGGCGGAGCGGCTGCCCTTCGTGCCGGCCGAGACGGTGACCTCGCTGGTCCAAAAGGTGGCGGACCGGATGAAGATCCTGTTCACGAGCTCGGAGCTGATGGTGAGGGCCGGCAGCTGGGCCGCCGCCAACTGGCTGCTCGACTGCGCCTCCCTCTTCGTCTTCCTGCTCGCCTTCGGCGCGCACGTGTCACCGATCGACGTGCTCGTGGCCTACGGCCTGGCCAACATCTTGGCCGTCATCCCGATCACCCCGAGCGGCCTGGGCGTCGTCGAGATCACGATCATCGCCGTGCTGAAGGGCTTCGGGGTGCCCGGCGGCGTGGCGGCGGCCGGTGTCCTGAGCTGGCGCCTGGTGAACTTCTGGCTGCCCATCCCCTTCGGAGGCGCCTCGTACCTGTCGCTGCGCTTCGGGCACCCGAGGACGGCGACGGCCAAGGCGATCCCCTCCTGACCCCGCGCGCCGGCCATCGGTCCCTGACGGCTCGCTGGGTCGCGGCGCAGCGACTCCGCCTGGAACGCACGCGACCCTCCACGCCCGGGGGTGACGTCGAGGCGGAGCGTCGCCTCTATCGCGCCGTCGCCGGGGGCATGAGCGTGCCGCTCGGCACGGCCACGGCGCTGGCCCGTCGCACGCAGCTGATCGACGCCGAGGTGGCGCGCGCCCTGGGCCGCGGGACGGCGCAAATCGTGCTCCTCGGGGCGGGCGACGACGGCCGCGCCCTGCGCTTCGGTGGCGGGCCCGTGCGATGGTTCGAGATCGACCGGGCCGACGCGCAGGCGGACAAGCGCAACCGCCTCAGCGCGCTGGGCATCGCGACCACGGCGACGACCTACGTTCCCCTCGACCTCCTGGCCGACGACCTCGGCGCCGCGCTCGGGGCGGCCGGACACGACGGCGCTGCGCCGTCCCTGTTCGTCGCTGAAGCCGTCTTCGACACGCTGACGCTGGAGGCGACGGCATCGTCGTGTGCCGCCATGCGGGAGCGGGCGGCTCCCGGCAGCGTGTTGGTCGCCACCTTCGCGGTGGCGCCCGACGGGAGCGGGCCGGTCCGTGCGCTCCGCTCCGCCACCGACCTCCTGCGTCAGGCCGGCGCCGAGCCGCGGCGCAGCGAGTGGCGTCCGGGCGATCCCGAGAAGCTGCTGGTCGTGACCGGCTGGCGGGTCACCCATGGCGAATCGTCGTCCGAGCGCCGCCTCGACCCAGGGTCCCACGTGCGCATGGTGGTCGGCGAGCCCGACCCGACCCGGGTCGGCTGAGTCAGGAGCCCGCGCCCGCGCCGGCACCGGTCGGGGTCATCGTCCGCCGGCGCAATCGCAGCGGTCGCGCCGCGTACGAGCGGGTCACGCGCACCGCCGACCCGATCAGCACCACCATGAAGACGAGCACGTCGGCGTCGCCCAGCGGGAGCAGCCAGCCCCGCCCGGCGAAGCGGACGCTCGGCCCGTGCGGCACCCACCAGTACGGCGCGGCCCACAGGAGCACCGCCACGGCCAACGCGTACCATTCGCCGGCGCGGGGCCGGTCCTCGGCCAGGGCCAGCCACGCCACCAGGAGCACCATCCAAATGAAGTGGTGGGACCACGAGACCGGACTGGCCAGCGACTCGGTCGCCTCGACGACCAGCAACCCGAGAACGGCAGAGGAACGCCTGGCGGCGCCGGCCGCAATCAGCAGGCCGACCACGCCGACGCTGACCACGATCACGAACGCAGTGGGCGTCGTCACCGTGTGGCCCAGCATGCGCTCGATCGCGCCCAGTACGCCCTGGTTGCCGATCCACGACAACATGCCCGCCCGCTGCGGGTCGCGGATGTAGTGCGTCCAGTACGACCACGACGTCGAGGCATTGAAGGCGACGGCCAACGCGGCGGCGGCCACGAACGAGGCACTGGCCCGGATGCCCGCCCGACCCTGCCGGGTCAGCAAGAGGTACGGGATCAGAATGACGGGTGTCACCTTGATGGCGGCAGCCAGGCCGACCAGGATGCCGCGCGGCAACGGCAGGTCCATCGTCAGGTCGGCCACGATCATCAGCGCCAGAATGATGTTGACCTGGCCGAGCAGGAAGGTCTGGCGCACCGGGTCGAAGAGCAGCACCGGCAGCACGAGAGCCAGGCCCCACCACACCAAGGTCCGCTTGTCGAGCGCCTGGCACACCGCCCGCAGGCTCACGACGATCATGCCGAAGAGCGCAGCGAGGTTGATCCAGGAGAAGGCCACCTCGCAGAGGCGGGGCGGGAAGTGGGCGAACGGCGCGAACAGCAGCGCGGAGAACGGCGGATAGGTGAAACCGAGGTGGTCGGTCGGGTAGGTCACGGTGAAGAGGTCGTTCGACGCCGCATGCGCCCCACCCAGGAGATAGGTGCTCAGGTCCAACTGCTGGTGGAACATCGCCAGGACGGTCGTCCCGACGAAGGCCACGACCGCGGCCAGCGCCGGCCAGGCCCAGCCGCGGCTCGCCGCGATCGCCCCCATGCGCCCTGCCAACCCGTCACCTGACATCGCGCCGGATGGTAGCGGCGTCCACTGCCCTTGCCGCACCTCCGCAGCCAGATCGCCGCGCTCGTGGCCCGTCGTTCCCCGGGCCTCGCTACGCGGGAGAATTCGCCTCTTCACCCTCTCCGACGCGGAGGTCCGAGTCGAGGCGCCGGCGGGCCCGCTCCCGCGCCAGCTCCTTCAGCCGTTCCTGCGAGCTCACCCCGTGCCGGTTGAGGACGCGGCGCCAGCGCCGGTCCGGGCCGAGCTCCCAGGCGTTGGTCTCGTCGGCGAAGACGAGGTCGAGGATCTCGAAGAGCCGGGACTGCAGCTCGAGGTCTCGCACCGGGACGACCACCTCAATCCGGCGATCCAGGTTGCGGCCCATGAGGTCCGCCGAGCCGATGAAGATCTTCAAAGGCAAACCGGGCCCGGCCGCAGGGTCGGCGGGGGCGCCGCCGAAGCGGTAGATCCGCGAATGCTCGAGGAAGTTGCCCACGATGGAGCGCACCCGGATGCGCTCGGACAGCTCTGGGATGCCGGGTCGGAGCCGGCACAGGCCGCGCACGGCCAGATCGATCTCGACGCCGGCGCCGGAGGCCCGGTAGAGGGCGTCGATCATGCTGGCGTCGGTGAGGCCGTTGAGCTTCATGACGATGCGGCCGGCCGGTCCCGCTTCGGCCTGCTCCTCGATCATGGCGTGGATGCGCTTGCGCACCGTCACGGGCGACACGAGGATCTGGCGGTAGTCGGCGTGGCGGGAGAACCCCGTCAGGTAGTTGAAGAGCTCGCCCACGTCGGCGCCGATCTCGGGGTCCGACGTCAACAGCCCGAGGTCCTCGTAGATGCGCGCCGTCTTGGAGTTGTAGTTCCCCGTGCCCACGTGGCAGTAGTGCCGCACGCCATCGTCCTCGCGGCGCAGCACCAGCGCGGTCTTTGAATGCGTCTTGAGGCCGACGATGCCGTAGACGACGTGGACGCCCACTTCTTCGAGCGCGCGGGCCCAGCCGATGTTCGCCTCTTCGTCGAAGCGCGCCTTCAACTCGACGATGGCGGCCACCTGCTTTCCGTTCTCGGCGGCCTGAATCAGCGACTGCACGATCGGGCTGTCGCCGCCGGTGCGGTACAGGGTCTGCTTGATCCCGAGCACCGCCGGGTCTTCGGCGGCCTGCGCCACGAAGGCCTCGACCGAGGTGGCGAACGAGTCGTAGGGGTGGTGCACCAGCACGTCGCGCTCGCGCAGAAGGGCGAAGAACTCGGCCGGATCGTGGGCGACCTGGCCCAGCCGGGGCGGGGTCATCGGCGTCCAGGTCTCGCCGTGCAGGTCGGGGCGGTCCAACGCGTAGACGCCCCACAACCCAGCCAGGTCCAGGGGGGCGCCGACCCGGAAGACACCGTCTGCCCCGACCTCGAGCTCGGTGGCCAGCAGGTCGGCCAGGTCCTGGCCCATGTCGGCTTCGATCTCGAGCCGGAGCGCCTTGCCGAAGCGGCGACGGCGCAGCTCCATTTCGATGGCGACCAGCAGGTCGTCCGCCTCGTCCTCCTCGAGCACCAGGTCGGCGTTGCGGGTGACCCGGAAGGCGTGATGGTGGCCGATGGTCATGCCCGGGAACAGGGAGTCCAGATGGGCCGCGATGACCTGCTCGAGCGGGACGAAGCGCTCGCCGTCGGGCATGACCACGAAGCGGGGCAGCGCCGGTGGCACCTTGACCCGGGCGATGCGGCCTTCGCCTGACGTCGGGTCCTGCACCTCGACGACCAGGTTGAGCGACAGGTTCGAGATGTAGGGGAAGGGGTGGCCGGGGTCGACGGCCAGCGGGGTCAGCACCGGGTAGATCTGGCGCTGGAAGACGTCGACGAGGTGGGCGCGGTCATCGTCGTCGAGCGAGGACCAGCTGGCGAAGCGGATGCCCGCCTCGGCCAGGCCCGGCACGATGAGGTCCAAGAAGATGTGGTCCTCGCGCCGGACCAGCTCCTCCACCCGGGCCCTGATCATGGTCAGCTGCTCACCGGGACGCAGGCCGTCGACCGATCGGGTACGCACGCCGGCGGCGACCTGGTCCTCGAGTGCGGCGACCCGGATTTGGTAGAACTCGTCGAGCAGCTCGGAGAAGATCGCCAGAAACTTGACCCGCTCCAGCAGCGGTACGCCGTCGTCCTCGGCCAGGTCGAGCAGGCGGGAGCCGAAGTCGAGGCGCGACTGCTCACGGTTGGTGAAGCGCTGGTACCCGAAGGCTTCGATCTGCTGGTAGGTCGGCGGGTTGGGGCGCTCGACCTCCTCCGCGACCAGCCCGTCGGAGAGCGGGCCATCCGTCGTGACCTGGGGCTCCGGCTGCGCCTGGGGTTGGTGCTGAGGCTGGGTCTGGGTCATGGGAAGGGGTGCGGCGGGCCGCGCCCGAGGCGGGCCGTCCCCATGAATCCTACCCCCCACCACTACGATTCGCCCGTGCCGTCCGCCGTGCGCCGCAGCCCATTTCCGCGCTACGTCTTCGGCCCCAAGCCGAAGCGGCGGACCGAACTGGGGCTCCTCCTCTTCGCTGCGTTCCTGATTGTGGCGCTGTACATCATTGCGGTCCTGGGGCAGAAGTCGAAGATCCCCGACAACATCGGGGCCTTCCTCGGCATCGTCCTCGGGCTCGCGCTCGTGGCCCACCTGGCCAACCGCTGGCTGGCCCCGAACGCCAACGCGGTGATCCTCCCGCTGGCCGTCCTGCTGAACGGAATCGGCTACGTGGTCATCGCCCGCTGGGACCCGGGGCAGGCCCAGGGCCAGGCGGCGTGGGCAGCCCTCGGCGTGATGCTCTACGTCTTGACGTTGCTGGTCGTCCGCTACTCGCGCGACCTGGAGCGCTACCGCTATCTGTTGCTGTTGGTGGCCGGAATTTTCTGGTGGCGCCGCTGTTCTTCTCCCCTATTTACGGGGCGCGTCTCTGGGTGCACTTCGGCAGCCTCTCCTTCCAGCCCATCGAGTTCTCCAAGATCCTGCTGTGCATCTTCTTCGCGTCGTACTTCGCGGAGAACAAGGAGATGCTCTCGATCCCGACGGCCCAGATCGGCAACCGGCTCTATCTCGACCCCCGGCCGCTGATCCCGATCCTGGTGGCCTGGGGCGCCGCCATGGCGGTGATCGGGCTCGAGGACGACATCGGCTTCGCCGCCCTGCTGTTCGTCCTCTTCATCGGGCTGCTCTGGGTGGCCACCGGGCGCGTCGGCTATCTGGTGCTCGGGCTCGTGCTTTTCGGTATCGGCGCCTATATCGCGGCACGATACTTCGGCCAGGTCCATCTACGGGTAGAGCAGTGGCAGAACCCGTGGCCGACAGTGAAGAACCCTGACAACACCCAGCTGAGCATCGCCTGGTACAGCCTGGGGGACGGCGGCATCGGGGGGACCGGCCTCGGGTTGGCCCCCCACTACGTCGGGACCGTCCCGGAGCTGACGAGCGACATGATCTTCGCCGCCATCGGGACCGAGATGGGCCTCGTCGGCTGTGCCGCCGTCGTCATGGCCTTCATCCTTCTGGTCGGCTCGGGCTTCCGGGTGGCCCAGACGGCGCGCTCGGACTTCTCACGCCTCATGGCGACGGGACTGACGTTGATACTGGGGTTCCAGGCCTTCTTCATCATGGCGGGGGTGGTGCGGCTGTTGCCCTTCACCGGCATCACCCTGCCGTTCGTCGCCTACGGCGGGTCCTCACTGTTGGCCAACTACGTCCTGATCGCGCTGATGCTGCGCATCTCGGACGAGGGGGCGGTGGCGCAGGCCGAGATGCAGGCCGCCGGTGCGGCAGCAGCACCGGGCGAACGTCCCATGGTTCCGGCGCGCTGACCTAATCAACTCTCCAACGGCCCTAACTCTCCAACGGCAGCGCGTCGCCCTCGGCCGCGCCGCGCTCGGCCTTGCCCGGCAGGCCGCGCACGAGGCCAATCATCATGACCGCGATGGCGGCGCCGGCGATCGGCCCGACGATGTAGAGCCACCAGCCGGTGAAGTCCCCCGACACCAGGTCGGGGCCGAGCGAGCGAGCCGGGTTCATGGAGGCGCCGCTGATCGGACTGGCGAAGAGGCCGAGCAGCGCCACCGTCGATCCCACCGCAAGGGCGGCGTTGTGGCCGATGCTGCGGTAGCCGGTGGCCGTGTTGAGGATCACCGTCACCAAGATGGCGGTGAGGATGGTTTCCATGACCAGTGATCGCCACTCCCCGCCCGGCTTGGCGATCGGATAGGTGCCGCCCGAGGAGATGTGGCCGTACATGAGCTGCAGTACCAGCGCGGCTGCGACCGCACCGGCTAGCTGGACGGCGATGTAGGGCACCGCCCAAATGGCCTTGAAGACACGGCGGGCGGTGAAGGCCAGCGTGACCGCCGGGTTGATGTGCAGGCCCGACAACGGGCCCAGCGCGTAGATCATGGCCATCACGATGGCCCCCGGGGCAATCACGGCAGCGGTGCGGCTGATGGGCCCGCCGCCGGCGTAGTGGTTGATCACGCCAGAGCCGGCGGCGACCGTGACGAGGATGAAGGTGCCGACGAACTCGACGATGAGCCGTATGCCGAGCGGGCGGTGCTTGAGCGTGTCCTCGCTGAAGCGGATCATGAAGCGGTCGCCCAGCATCGAGTCTCTCTCGAGGTCGATCTCGCTCGTCGTGAGGGGCTCGCCGGGGTGACCGCCCGTGGACGGGGGCGGGGGCGGGGGCGGGGCCACCGTCATGATTCTCCTGCCTGGCTGCCCCGTGCGCCGTCCGAACCGCCGGCCACCTCATAGGACCAGAGCTCGGAGGACACCGAGACCGGTCCGCCGTGGGGTGAGGGCCGATCGGCCCCGGCGTGGCCGTGGGCGAAGGCGGGCGACGACACCCACTTCTGGAACGACTCCTCGTCGCGCCAGCGGGTGACCACCAGCCACTGCAGGCGGTCGTCGGTGGGGCGGAGCAGCTCGAAGCCCTCGAAGCCGTCCTGGTCGTCGACAGCTCCGGCCCGCGCCGCGAACCGGCGGGCCAGTTCGTCGCCCGAGTTCTCCGGCACGGTGATGGCGTTGATCTTGATCACGGTCCGACTGTCACCATTGGGCATGGGCACCTCACTGGGTTGGGATGTTGCGCCAATCCTCCCAGGTCCACCCACTCTGACACCACCCCTCGTTGTCCGAGAACTGCGGCGAGTGCTGCGTTGTCGCCCAAGACGGCACAAACCGAGCTCAGGACACAGTCACTCGTATGCTCAGTACGTGGGACTCGAATGGGAGCAGATAAACGTCGACGCGCAGGATGCGGTGACACTCGGCCGCTGGTGGCAACAAGCGCTCGGGTGGGTTGTGATCAACGACGCGCCCGACGAGTTCGAGATACGACCGAGCGAAGATCGTCTTCCGGGACTTCTGTTCGTTCCGGTACCTGAGGGCAAGTCGTGCAAGAACCGGCTTCACCTCGACCTCCGGCCAGAGGACCAAGACGCCGAGATCGAACGGCTCGTGTCCCTCGGCGCGACACATGTCGATGTCGGGCAAGGCACCCAAACGTGGGTCGTGTTGGCTGACCCTGAAGGGAATGAGTTCTGCGTTCTTGGCTCTCGGGAGAAGCGGCACTGAGCGGGCGTCCTGGGGTGCCCGCGCTGCCAGCTCGACAGCCTCCGTCCAGGTCGATCAGGTCAGATCTCGATCGGCGGCGCGGCGTCGGTGATCGGCGCGACGTCGCCCAGGTCATCGAGCAGGCGCTCGTCCGCCAGGATCGGCGCCGGCACCGGCATGCGCAGCGCCAGCACGATGCCGTCGGAGGGGCGGCAGTCGACCCGCACGCGCCCGGTCGAGGTCATGAGATCCAGCTCGGCCAGCAGGTTGCCCTCGTCGCGACCGACCAGACGCACGGCGATCACGTCGATGCGCGCCTGCTGCAGCACCTGCATGAAGAGCTCGTGCGTCATGGGCCGGCGCGAGTCCATGCGTCGGAGCGCCTGGGCCATGGCGGTGCCCTCCGGGAGGCCGACCGGGAAGACCAGCGCCCGCATCGGGGGCTCTGACTCCACCAGGGTGACGGCCGGGTAGGGCGAGGGCAGATCCATCGAGACGTCCTCGACGTCCATGACCCGGAACGCCGGCGGGAGCGGAGCCACCGGTGGTTCAGGCTGCGGCTGCACGTCGGTCATCGGAACTTCCGTCGCGCGCCCACACTCAGGGCCAGGCCGACCACGGCGAAGAACACCAGGACGGCCGTCCCGCCGTAGCTGAGGAACGGGAGCGGGATACCGGTGATTGGCATGATCCCCATGGTCATCCCGGCGTTTTGGAAGACGCTGAAAGAAATGAAGGCGAACAGGCCGGCGCAGATCAGGCGCCCGAAGGTGTCCCGTGCCACCACGGCCGCGTGCAGCACCCGCCAGGCGATCACCCCGAGGAGGAACAGGACGCCGACGGAGCCGACGAAACCCAGCTGTTCGCCCACCGCGGTGAAGATGAAGTCGGTCTGCTGCTCGGGCACGTAGCCGAGATTGGTCTCGACGCCGTGTCCGATGCCGGACCCCAAGATGCCGCCCGAACCGATGGCGTTCTCCGCCTGCTGCCTGTTGTAGATCGACTCCTGCACGAAGGGATTCGTGCTGTGCGAGTTCGGGTTCAAGAACGTGGTCAGACGGGCGATCTGATAGTGGTGCAGCAGGCCCGTCTCAACTGCCGCGAATGCCACGAACACGGTGCCCACGAGCAGCATGATCAGGATCCTGATGGGCAGGCCGGCCACGGCCAGCAACACCAGGAGGACGATGACCATGATCATCGCAGTTCCGAGGTCCGGCTGGACGAGCACCAGGGCGATGGGAATTCCGGCCATGAGCAACAACTTGAAGACGTCGCGCCAGGTCAGGCCCTCTTCGTCGCGGCGCGCGCAATACGTCGCCACCGCCAGGATCAGGGCCAGCACGGCGAACTCCGATGGTTGGAGCTGCAGAGGACCGACGCTGAACCAGCGCGCCGCACCCTGGGCACTGCTCCCAACCGCGAACACGCCGAGGAGGGCCAGCACGATCAGCCAGTAGAGGATGTTGGCGATCGGTTCGAGCCGCCGGTAGTCGATCAAGGCGACCACGACCATGGTGATGACGCCCAGGACGACGAAGAGTCCCTGTTTCTTCAAGAAGGTCTTCGGGTCCTCGCCCTGGGCCAACAGGGTGCCGCGGGTGGCCGTGTAGACCATCACCACACCGATGGCCGACACCATCAAGGTGGCGACGAGGAGGATCACGTCGAACGGAGGCACGCTGCGCCGGGAGGCAACGTGTGTTCGGGCGAGTGTGGTCATAAGGCGGATTCGGGGACAGAATACCGGCCGTGACCTCACTCTCCCTGGCGCCGCTTCCTGCCCTGGTGGGCACCCTCGGCTCGGCGAGCAGCACGGATCAAGTCGACCAGGGCGGGGGCTGGCTCTACCACCTCCTGACCAAACTCGGCGTCAGCCCGGACACGGCCTCGACGGTCACGGACCTGATCGTGCGCCCGCTGGCCATACTGATCGTGATCGCCATCGCATTGATCGCGGCCTGGCTGGGGAGCCGGTTCATCCGGCACCTCCTCGAACGCGTGGCGAACCAGGCCGCCAACCGCTCCGGCTCGACCCGCGCCGGCGCCCGGGTCGCGACCATGTCCGGCGTCGTGGCCAACGTCTGGCGCTTCTTCGTCTTCGTCGTGGCAGGCGCCATCGTGCTGGGCATGCTCGGCATCAACCTGACACCACTGCTGGCCAGCGCCACCATTATCGGTGCCACGCTCGGCTTCGGCGCACAGCAGATCGTGCGCGACTACTTCTCGGGCATCCTCATGACCATGGAGGACCAGTACAACATCGGCGACTCGGTGACCGTCGGCGGCCAGACCGGTGTGGTGGAGGAAGTGACCATGCGCCTGACCCGCTTCCGTGGCGTGGACGGCACCATCTTCGTCATTCCCAACGGCGACATCCGCCTCGTCGGCAACCTCTCGCGCGGCTGGGCCCGAGCCATCGTCGACCTCACTCTGCCCGGCAACGCCGCGGCCGACCTCGAGACGGTGCGCGGCGTGATCGCCGCCGCGGCGCACGATGTGGCGACGAGCCCCACCTTCGCCGGGCACTGCACCGAACCGCCCACCGTGGTCGGCGTGCAATCGGCCGATGGCTCGACGATCACGCTGCGCGTGGCGCTGCTGACCGTGCCGTCACAGCGCGACCCGCTGACCCGCGCGCTGCGTGAGGCAGCACTCGAGGCGTTGGCCAAGGCTTCGATCTGGCCCACGTCGCACCAGGCCGACCCTGCGCCCTGAGCGGACTTAGCTCGGAGCGGGATCGGCCGCCTCCGCGGCCCGCCACATGGCCTCGACCGGGACCCGCTCCCCCGTCCACAGTTCGAGTTGCGCTGCGGCCTGGTGCACCAGCATGCCGAGCCCGTCGACCCCCTGCGCACCCGCCGCGGCCGCGGCGAGCAGCCAGGGCGTCGGGCGGGGGGTGTAGACCAGGTCGGCGGCCACTTGACCGGTCCGGAGCAGCTCCGGCGCCACCAACCAGGGTTGAGCGCCCGGCGGGGAGGCACCCGCCATGCCGAAGGGGGTGGCGTTGACGACAAGGTCGGCGGCCTGGGCTGCTTCGACCAGGGCGGATTCCCCGGCCGGCACCACCGACCCCACCGGGCCCGCCAACTCGGCGGCCGTTGCGGCTCGTGCGGGGGTCCGGTTGAGGACCGCCACCTGGCTCGCCCCTGCCTCGGCCAGGGCCAGGACGACCGCCCGGGCCGCCCCCCCGGCCCCGATGACGAGGCACCGCTTCCCGGCTGGCACGAACGCCGCTCCTCGGGCCAACGACGCCACGAAGCCGGCGCCGTCGGTGTTGGTGCCCAGCAACACGCCATCCCCGTTGACGATGCAGTTGACCGCACCGAGCCGACGCGCCACAGCGGTGCACTGGTCGACCAACGCTGCAACCTCGGCCTTGTGCGGCATGGTCACGGACAAGCCGCTGATGTCGGCCCGCCGCATGGTGGCGAGCGCCTCGGCCGCCTGCCCGCGTGGGACGTCGAAAGCCAACGAGCGCCACGTGTCGCCCAACCCGAGTGCGACGAACGCGGCGTTGTGCAGCAGCGGCGACAGGGAATGGGCGATCGGGCTCCCGATGACCCCGACCAGCCGCGTCGCTGGTCCAGCGTCTGCCCGCGCCTCGTCCATGGTCACGAACGGGCCTGCACCGGCCTCAGGGGAGACCACGGCTCTTCGCCAGTTGCTCGTTGGCCAGTTGCTCGGCGTACGTGTCGGAGAAGGACATGGTGCCGTTCTTCTGGGTCAGCACGAAGTAGAGCCACGCGCCCGGCGGCGGGTGGACGGCGGCATCGAGAGCGTCCATCGAGGGCATGCAGATGGGTGTCGGGGTCAGCCCGTTGTTGAGGTACGAGTTGTAGGGAGATTGGATCTTGAGGTCCTGGCTCGTGACCGGGCCCCCGTCCTGCCCGAGCGCGTACAGGATGGTGGAGTCCATCTGGAGGGGGATGCCCTGGGCCAGGCGGTTGTAGATGACCCGGGAGGTGTCGGGCATGTTGATCGGGACGTAACCCTCCTTCTCCACGATCGAGGCCACGGTGAGCATCTGGTACGGCGTCACGCCCAGCGCGGCTGGCCGACGCCGTCGTGAGGCCCGCCGCCTGCACGTCGCGGTCGAACCGCGCCACCATGTCCGTGAGGATGGTCGTGTCGCTCTCGCCGGGGAGCACGAGGTACACACCCGTGCCGAGCATGCCCTCGAGGTCGTTCGCATCCGGCGCCACGATCGTCGAGTGCACCGCGCCGCTCGCGGCAACCTTCTCGAAACTGGTGTTGGTGTGGCCGGGCAGACTGTCCACCTCCTGGGCCACCTCGGAGAGCGTGAAGCCCGGCCGCACGTCCACCGGGTAGATGTTGGGGCCGGCGGCCAGGACCAGTCGGACCTCCGAGAAGGCCAGGTTCTGGTGGATGGCGTAACTCCCGGGCAGCACGGTGGGCGACCCGTGGACGACCTCGGAGATCTGGAAGGCCAGCGAACTGCCGATCACGTGCTGCTGGCTCAGCGCGCTGATGACCGCGTCCGTGGACTCGCCCTCGTGCACGGTGACGACGACCTGGGGCCCGGGCGGGCCGAGCGCATAGGACTCCAGCTCGTACCAGAGCACGAAGGCCAGCACGAGGACGACCAGCGCGCCGCCGATGGCGAGCAGGATCCGGCGACGCCTGCGCACGCGGGCCGATCGGGTGGCTCGGCGAGCGGAGCGGCTTTCGGGGTGGTCTTGGGCCTCGGTCCCGTCCTCGTCGGCCGCGGCGTCGGCCTCCACCTCCCCATCGGCATGGTCGGCAGGGTCAGCGCCGGGCTGCGGCCAGGGCAGCTCCTCGTCGCTCTCGTCGCCCTCGTTCCCGTCGAAGGGCCCGTCGGGACCGCTCACGCGTTGTCCAGCCAGCCTTGGAGCAGCACCATTGCGGCGGCGCTGTCGACGACCCGGCGCGCCGCCTTGCCGGTGCGCCCCGCCGCCCGCAGCGAGCGTTCGGCCTCCACCGTGGTGAAGCGCTCGTCGGCCGTCTCGACCGTGACGCCGAGGGGCTCGAGCAGCACGCGCAGCGCGGCCACCTCGTCGAGCGCCGCCCGGGCCGCCGGGCCGACCTGCCCCGAGAGGCTGAGTGGGAGCCCGACCACGACGGTCCGCGCCTCCACCTCGCGCACGGCGTCGATCACGGCGGTGCGGTCGCGCCCGGGGTCACCGCTGCGCTCGATCGTCCCCCACGGGCTGGCCAGGCTGCGTCCGCTGTCGCTGTAGGCCACCCCTATGCGCCTCGCCCCCAGATCGAGCGCGGCCACGCGGCCCGGGCCGCGCCCGGACGTCACGTCGCCGCTCACGCGGTCAGAAGCCGCTGCGCCTCGGCCAGCGCCGTGTCGATCTGGGAAGGATCCTTCCCCCCGGCCACCGCCACCTCGGGCGAGCCACCACCACCGCCGCCGACCATCTTGCCGAGCGTGCGTACGAGCTGCATGGCGTCCGGCGTGCCCCCGGTGGCGGCCACGATGGCCGCCTTCGCCCCGTCGGGCGACCCGCCGAGCACCACGGCCCGCACCCCGTCGTGGCGCAGCACCGCTTGCGCCAGCGTGCGCAGGTCGTCGGGCTCCACCTTGTCGCGCCGGGCCACGACCACCCCGCCGTCCGCCGCGGCCGCCTCGGCCAGCGTGGTCGCCTCGGCCTCGTTCCACCGCTGGCGCAGCCGCGCCAGCTCCTTCTCGCCGTCGTGCTGGCGCTCGGCCAGACGACCGATGGCCCCCACCAGCTCGTCGGGCTCGGTGCGCAGGACCTCGGCCGCCGCCTGCACGAGGCGCTCGCGCTCGAGGGCGCGCTCCAGCGCCACGAAGCCCGTCACAGCGAAGATCCGCCGGGTGTTCGAACCGATGGAGCCCTCCGAGAGGAGCGTGATGGAGCCGATCTGCCCCAGCGTGTCCACGTGGGTGCCGCCGCAAAACTCCAGCGATGTCGACCCCGCCCGCACGACGCGCACCGACTCGCCGTACTTGTCGCCGAAGAAGGCGATGGCGCCCATGTCCGCCGCCTCTTCGCGCGACGTCTCGGTGGTCTCCACGCCGACGCCGGTCAGCACGGCGCGGTTGGCCAGGGCGAAGACCTCGTCGAGCTCCTGGCGCGTCGGCGCCACGTGATGCGAGAAGTCGAAGCGCAGGTACTCGGGCGCCACCAGGGACCCCTGCTGGCGCACGTGGTCGCCCAGCACGCTCCGCAGGGCGGCATGCAGCAGGTGCGTCGCCGTGTGGTTGCGCCGGATGGCCTCGCGACGCTCTCCGTCGATGGTGGCCAGCGCATCCTGCCCTGCCCGTACCTCGCCACTGACGCGCGCCCTGTGCACGAACAGCCCCGGCACGGCCAGCACGGTGTCTTGGACCTCGGCGATGCCCGACTCGGTCACGATGGTGCCGGTGTCGCCCACCTGCCCGCCGCTCTCGGCGTAGAAGGGGGTGCGGTCCAGGACGATCTCGACCAGCCGCTCGCCGCCGGCCCCGGGTTCGAGCACGGCAACGATGCGCGCCGGCACCTCGTAGTTCTCCTGGCCCCGGCCCACGAACACCGTTGCACCCTCTGCCTCGAGCAGCGCGCGGTAGGCCGCCTCGTCGCCGGCCCGGGTCGACTTCGCCGCGGCACGAGCCCGCTCGCGCTGGGCGGCCATGGCGGCGTCGAAGCCGGCGCGGTCCACCTCCACCCCCGCATCGCGCGCCAGCTCCTCGGTCAGCTCGACCGGGAAGCCGTGGGTGTCGTGCAGGGTGAAGGCCACGTCGCCATTCAGCACCTTCGTCCCGGTGGCGAACGCCTCTTCCAACCGGCTCAACCCCGCCCGCAGCGTGCGATCGAAACCGGCCTCCTCCCGCGCCACCACGTTGACGATGAGGTCCTGTTGCGCGCGCAGCGCCGGGTAGGCCTCGCCCAGCACCTCGATGGCCGCCTGCACCAGCGCCGGGCCGATCGGCTTCTCCACGCCGGCACGGCGGGCGGCCAGCACGGCGCGGCGCACGACGCGGCGCAGCACGTAACCCCGCCCCTCGTTGGCCGGCAGCACACCGTCGGCAACCAGCATGGAGAAGGCGCGCCCGTGATCGGCCAGGACGCGCAGCGCGACGTCGCTGGCCGGGTCCTTCCCGTAGCCGGTGCCGAGAATGGAGGCCGCCGCGTCGATGATCGGCAGGAACAGGTCGGTGTCGAACATCGAATCGACACCCTGCAGCAGGGGGAGTATCCGCTCGAGGCCCGCCCCGGTATCGATGTTCTTGCGCGGCAGCTCGGTCAGGACCCCGTCGGCGTCGCGGCTGAGCTCCATGAAGACGAGGTTCCACATCTCGACGAAGCGGGCACTGCCGCCGTGCTTGGGCCCCCCGTCGTGGCCGAAGGCCTCGCCCTTGTCGATGAAGATCTCGGAGTCGGGACCGCAGGGACCGGTCTCCCCCATGGCCCAGAAGTTGTCCTCGTCCCCCATGCGCTGGACCCGCTCGGGGCGGACCCCGACCTTGTCGATCCAGAGCTGCTCGGCCTCATGGTCGCTCTCGTGCACCGTGACCCAGAGGCGGTCACCGTCGAGACCGAAGACCTCCGTGAGGAGCTCCCAGGCCAGCGGGATCGCCTCGGCCTTGAAGTAGTCCCCGAAGCTGAAATTGCCCAGCATCTCGAAGAAGGTGCAGTGGTAGGTATCGGTACCGATGATCTCGATGTCGGGGGTCCGGAAGCACTTCTGAATGGAGGTGGCCCGCTTCCACGGCGCCGTCTCCTCGCCCATGAAGTAGGGCTTGAAGGGCACCATGCCGGCGATCGTGAAGAGGACCGAGGGGTCGTGCGGGATGAGGCTGGCGGAGGGGACGATGCTGTGGCCCCTGTCCGCAAAGAAGCGCGTAAAGGCCGCCCGCAGTCCGTTGGCGTCCATCTCTGCAGCTTACCGGGGGCAAAAACGGATCCGGGGCCGGCTCAGGACGATGACATCCCCACAATGGGCTTGTTGAGCTGGATGCTGCCGGTCGACCCGTAGAACAGGGCGTCGCCGTAGGTGAAGATGCCCCCGTCTGAGGCGACCAGCCAGTACCCGCCCCCATCGGGGGTGGGCGCCATGCCCACGACAGGTTTGTTCAGGTGGAGGGAGCCCGCGGAGCCGTAGAAGGTGGCGCTGCCGTAGGCGAAGATCCCGCCGTCGGCCGCCACCAGCCAGTAGCCGTTCCCGCCCGGCCCGGCCGCCATGCCGACCACGGGCGAATTGAGTCGCATGCTGCCGGTGGACCCGTGGAACTGCGCAGTGCCGTAGGAGAAGATGCCGCCGTCGGAGGCGACCAGCCAGTAGCCGCCCCCATCAGGCGCGGCGGCCATGCCCACGATCGCCTTGTTGAGCGGTGTGCCGCCGGTGGAACCGTAGAACTGCGCATCGCCAAAGCTGAAGATGCCGCCGTCCGACGCCACCAGCCAGTACCCGCCCCCGTCGGGGGTGGCCGCCATGCCCACGATCGGCCGGTTGAGGGGGCGACCGCCCATGGAGCCGAAGAAGCCGGCATCGCCGTAGTTGAAGATGCCGCCGTCGGAGGCGACCAGCCAGTAGCCGTTCGAGCTCGGTGTGTCGGCCATGCCCACCACCGGCGCCTGCAGCGGCGTCCCGCCCGCGCTGCCGGCGAACCCGGCGGTGCCGAAGTCGAACACGCCCCCGTCGGAGGCGACGAAGCGGTAGCCGTCGCCGCAGTTGAGGTTCCCGCCGAAGCCGTAGCGGTCGGCGGCGGACTCCACGGAGACGCCCTGCGAGTTGCCCACGGTGATGTCGACGCACTCGGGGCCGCCCGCATTCGGCGGGACGACGGTGATGGTGTCGGCCGTCTGCGCCACAATGCGGCCACCGCCGACCGACCCGAAGGTGACCGACGTGGCGTTGGCGAAACCACCGCCGAAGATCGTGATGGCGCCGGCGCCCCGCACCGGTCCGGTATCGGGGCTGACGGCCGCCACCGAGGGGCAGCCGTCCGCGCCCTGCAGCGCGGGGGCGAGATTCTGATCGGCCGGCGTGCCCAGCCCGCTCGCCGCATCGAAGCCGGCGGCGGCGGCGAACTGCCCGAAGTTCGTGTCGGTGAAGTCGTTGTTGCCCTGCGTCACGTCGGTGAAGGTGTCGCTGTCGGCCCGCTGCGCTGCGTAGAGCGCGGGGCCGACCCGGCCCAGCGGGCTGGAGCAGCCCTGGTTGGTGTCCGCGAAGAGCCCGGCGTTGGTGGGCGCGGCGACGCTGGTGCCGCCGTAGGCCGTCCAGTGGCCGGCCCAAAAGGTGGCCACCCCGCCGGCCGAGGGGTCCGACGGATAGGAGAAGTCCGGCACCGCCCGGCAGGTGCTCAGCCCGCACGGCGTCGCGTCGGGCCCGGCGGCGGCGGCGGGCTGCCCCGGGTTGGCGGGCCACTCGATCGAGTAGCCGCCCCCGGCGGCACCGAAGCTGGAGTTGTTGCTGGCGCAGCTCGGCAGGGAGCCCTGGCAGTCGTTCCAGACCGACTGCGACGACGCCGACGCGCTGGTCAGCGCCGTGCCGCCCGCGCTGACCACATCGGGCTGGGAGCCGGGATCGTCGATGGCGAGCGCCGTGGAACGGTTGGTCGGGAAGCAGTCCTCCGAGCCGGCGTCCCCCGACGCGGCGATGACGGTCTGCCCCTGCACGGCCATGCGCTGGAAGATCTCGTTCTCGGTCTGGCGATCGGCGGCCGGCATGGCGGCCTCGCACACGCCCCAGCTCGTCGTCACCACCTGGGAGCTGTCGTCGCCGGCGATGCGGTTGAAGAGGTCGAAGGCCTGGGTGTCGTCACCGTTGGGCGCCTCGTAGACCACGATCGAGGCGGAGGGGGCGTTGACGGCGGCCAGCTCCGTGTCGAGGGCGGCCTCGCCGCTGCCGTGGGCCGGCCCGCCCGCGCCGCCATCGACGAGCACGTTGCGGATGGGGTTGGACAAGCCGTAGCAGGCCTGGAAGGCGGCAAAGTCGCTGGCGGCGTACTGCTCGAACTCAACGATGGCGATGGACTGCCCGATGCCGGTGCGCCCCTGCCCGAAGAGCTGGTCGAGCCCGAAGACCGAGGCCAGCTGGGTCGAGGTGTACGTGCCGCCGAACGCCGTGCCCTGGGCGCCGGCGCAGGCCTGCGGCGTGCCGGCGTGGGCGATGTCGGAGCCCGATTGGCCCGCCGGGCCGGTCGGGCCGGTCGAGCCGGTCGAGCCGATCGCCGGCTGCGACTCCGGGGCCTCGGTGGTCCCCGGGGGGCCCGAGTGCCCCTGTTTCAACATGGAGTGCTCCTGGAACAGGCCGTCGAGGCCGACCACCCCGGTCACCACGCCAGCGAGGGAGGTCGGGACCTGGGGCGATGCCGTGTTGACGATGGCCCGGGCCGACCGTCCCGGCGCCTGCACCGACGCCAACGGTGTGCCGAGCGCCGACGAGACCACCGACGCCGTGCCGCTCACCGGCAACAGCGAGCTGCCCGGCTCGGGCGTGCCGACGGTCAGGCCCTCGGAGCGCAGGGCCGAGGACACCTGGGTCACCTCGGCCGGGCTCGGCCCGAAGTCCGCTGCATATTGCGCCGAGGTCAGGTAGTGCCGGTAGTCGGGTGACCCGGGCGTCGAGATCGCAGCCACGGCTTGGGACAGGCCCGCGGCGTCCTGGCCGGCGAGGACCACATCGAGGTCGAGCACCTGGCCGGGGGGGGCGGCGCCCATCTGGGTGGTGCCGGCCGGCAGGTCGGGTGCGGCCTGCGGCAGTGCGATGCGGCCGGCGGCTGCACCGGCACCGGTGCCGGCACCGGCAGCTGTGCCGGCACCGCCCACGCCCGGGACCAACGCGCCGAGCACGAGCACCCCGGCTCCGCAGGCGGCGGCGAACAGGGCCGTGCCCTTGCGCCGCACCGGGTTCACGAATCAGCCTCCCTTGTCCGGGTTTCCCTCGCTCGTGCGCCCACCGTCGCGTGGCGTGGGCTCGTAGTACACCCGGCCCTCGAGCGCGTCAGGACGATACTGCTGGGGGACCACCCCGGAGGGGTCGTCATGGGGGTAGACGTAGCCATCGCCGTGGCCCAGGGTGGCGGCGCCCTTGTAGTGGGCGTCCCGCAGGTGCGTGGGCACCTCCTGCGCCACGCTCGAGCGCACGTCGGACTGGGCCCGCCCCAACGCGACGACCACGGCGTTCGACTTGGGCGCCCGGGCCAGGTAGATCACGGCCTCGGCCAGGTTCAGCGCCGCCTCGGGCAGCCCCACATACTCGACAGCCCGCGCCGCCGCCTCCGCGACCAGCAATGCCTGGGGATCGGCCAGACCGATGTCCTCACTGGCCAAGATGACCATGCGGCGGGCCAGGAAGCGGGGGTCCTCCCCCGCCTCGATCATGCGGGCCATCCAGTAGAGGCCGGCGTCGGGGTCCGAGCCCCGCACGCTCTTGATCAGCGCGCTGATCTGGTCGTAGTGCTCGTCGGCGCCCTGGTGGAACAACCGGCCGTCCCGGGCCCGCGCCATGTCGTCCATGGTCAGCACGACCCGGGCATCGGAGTCGGCGCCCGCCCCGACACCGCCGGCGAGCGCCACCGCCGTCTCCACCGTCGTCAACGCGGCGCGGGCGTCGCCTTCGCAGGCCGCCACCACGGCATCGATGGCGTCGTCGTCCGCGTCGGCCCCCTCCAAGTCCAGACCGCGTCGGATCAGGGTGCGCAGGTTGTCCGGCGACAAGGAATGCAGCCGCCACAGTGAGGTCCGGCTCAACAAGGGCGGATTGACCTCGAAGAAAGGGTTCTCGGTGGTGGCGCCGATGAGCACGACCAGGCCGTCCTCGACGGCGGGGAGGAGCACGTCCTGCTGGGACTTGCTGAAGCGGTGCACCTCGTCGATGAAGAGCATCGTGCCCTGCCGCTGCTCGCCCAGGCGGCGCTGCGCCTCGGCCAGGGCCTCGCGCACGTCCTTCACGCCGGCGGCGGTGGCCGACAGCGTGACCAGATGCTTGGCGGTGGTGTCGGCCAGCAGGCGGGCCAGGGTGGTCTTGCCCGTGCCCGCGGGGCCCCACAGGATCGACGAGCCGATGCGGTCCGATTCGGCGAGGACGCGCAAGGGGGCGCCGGGGCCGACAAGGTGCTCCTGGCCCACGACCTCATCGAGGGTGCGGGGGCGGAGCCGGGCTGCCAGGGGCGCCTGGCTCTGGAGGCGGCGGTCGGCGGCGTCGGCGAAGAGGCTCAGGGGGGCGGTCCTGCGCTCGGCGGCGGCGGCGGCCCGGGGCTCGGGCTCGGCGGCACCACGACCCGGATGCCCAGTTCGGCCAGGCTGGCGGCGGGCAGCGGTGTGGGGGCGCCGGTCAACAGGTCGGCCCCGGACTGTGTCTTCGGGTACGCGATCACCTCCCGGATGTTCTCCTCGCCGGCCAGGATCGCCACGAGCCGGTCCACCCCGACCGCGAAGCCGGCGTGCGGCGGCGCCCCGTAGCGGAAGGCGCCCAGCAGGAACCCGAAGCGGGCCTCTGCCTCCTCGGGGCCGATGCCGAGCGCGGCGAAGACCTGCTCCTGGGTGTCCCGGCGATGAATACGCACACTCCCCGAGCCGAGCTCCCAGCCGTTGAGCACGAGGTCGTAGGCCTGCGAGCGCACGGCGAACGGGTCCGTCGCCAGCAACGGCAGGTCCTCGGGGTACGGCATCGTGAAGGGATGATGCGCCGCCTGCGGGTTGCCGTCGGCTCCGGTGCCGTCGAACATCGGGAAGTCGACGACCCACACGTATCGATGCGGGCCCTGGGCCACTGGTGGCGCGCCGATCGCCACGCGCAGCGCACCCAGCACCTCGCAGGCCGTCGCGTAGTTGTCCGAGACGGCCAGGATGAGGTCCCCGGGTTCCGCCTTCGTCTGTTCCAGGACGCTTGCAACCTCCTGCTCCGACAGATGCCGGGCCAGGGGGCCGTCCAGCGTGGGACCGACGCGGAACCAGGCCAGGCCGGCGGCTCCGTGCTTCTTGGCCAGCTCCGTCACCTCGTCGAGCCTCTTGCGGGGCCAGGTGGCGCCCTCGGGCACGACGATGGCCTTTACCGTCGGGGAGGAGAAGGCCTTCACCTCGGTGCGCTCGAAGGCGGCCGAGAGGTCGATCAGCTCGAGCCCGAAGCGCAGGTCCGGCTTGTCGGTGCCGTAGCGGTCCCTGGCCATGGCCCACGTCATGCGCTCGATCGGCGGCGGCCTCTCCCCTATCGCCGCCTCGGCTGCGTCGAGCACCGCCTCGGAGACGTAGGCCATGACGTCGTCCTGGGAGGCGAAGGAGCACTCCATATCGAGCTGCATGAATTCGAACTGGCGGTCGGCCCGGAGGTCCTCGTCGCGCAGGCAGCGGGCGATCTGGAAGTAGCGGTCGAAGCCGCCCACCATGAGGAGCTGCTTGGCCAGCTGCGGGCTCTGGGGCAGGGCGTAGAACGCCCCGTGGTGGAGCCGCGAGGGGACGGAGAACTCGCGGCTGCCCTCGGGGGTCGGGGCCCAGAGCAGCGGCGTCTCGATCTCGACGAAGCCCTGGCGGTCCATGGCTCGGCGCAGGGCGGCGTTCACCCGCGCCCGAAGGCGGAGGTTGCGCTGCATACGCGGCCGCCTGAGGTCGACGTAGCGGTGCTTCAGGCGGACGGGCTCGTCGGACTCGTCGCGGTCGTCGACGGAGAAGGGCGGGGGCTCGGCCTCGTTGAGGACCTCGACGGTGCAGTCCCCGATCTCGACCTCACCCGTCCCGATGCCGAGGTTGACCGTGCCCTCGGGGCGATGCCTGACGGTGCCGGTCACCGCGATGACCCACTCGGAGCGCACGTCGGTGGCGTAGTCGATGACGCACTGGATGAGGCCCGTGTGGTCCCGCAGGTCCACGAAGGCGAGATGCTCGCCGTGCTCGCGGCGGCGCGCCACCCACCCGCACACGGTGACGGTCTGGCCCACGTCGGCTTGGCGAAGGATGCCGCAGAGGTGGGTGCGCAGGGCCGTGGGCCGGTTGTCGGTGGTCTGGTTTGGGTCAGTCGTCATGATCAGGGGGTCTCGGCGCTCAGTCTGCTCGGTGTGGGGCGGGTGGTCTTGGAAACGGAGGTGCTGCAATGGCCTGCAATGGGCGGTGTCAGGGTGCTCACCCGGTGAGCGACGTCCAGCGCACTCCCGCCTCGGCCAGGAAAGCCTCGAGCTCTTCCACAATGGCAGCCCGCGGCACACTCCGTTGCTCGGCGTCGCTGCGCAGGGGGCGTAGGCCCACCGTGCCCGCGGCCAGCTCCTGGGGCCCGACCACCAGGGCCACCAGGGCGCCGGAGCGATCGGCCGACTTGATCTGGGACTTCATGGAGCGCCCGTCGAAGGCGCGGTCCGCCCGCAGGCCGGCCCGGCGCAGCTCCGCCGTGAGGGCGACGGCCGACTCGCCACCCGCCGTGTCGATGACGTAGGCGTGCAGCGGGTGCGCCGCCTGGACCGAGTCGGTCGTGAAGACGCCTTCGGCGTCACACGCCAGCAGCACCCGCTCGATGCCGATGCCGAACCCGATGCCTGGCGTCGGGTCACCGCCGAGCAGCTCGACCAGGCCGTCGTAACGGCCGCCGCCGCCGACGCCGTTCTGCGCCGCGTCCAACGCATCCGCCGCGAACTCGAACGTCGTGCGCGTGTAGTAGTCGAAGCCCCGCACCAGACGGTGGTCGATCGTGTAGGCCACTCCCAGCGCATCGAGCCCGGCGCGCACCCGGGCGAAGTGGGCGGCGCAAGGGTCGCACAGGTGGTCGAGGAAGTGCGGCGCGTCGGCGGTGGCGGCCCGGCACTCGTCCGACTTGCAGTCCAGCACCCGCAGCGGGTTTTCCAAGTGGCGGCCCCGGTGCGCCGGGCAGAGTTGGTCCTGCCGTTCGGCCAGGAAGGCGCTGAGCAGCGCGACGTAGCCGGGCCGGCAGACGCTGTCGCCCATGGAGTTCAGTCGCAGGGTCACCTGAGTGAGCCCGAGGCCGGCGAAGAAGTCGTACGCCAGCGAGACGACCTCGACATCGAGGTCGGCGTCGGCCGGGCCGAGCGCCTCGACACCGAGCTGATGGTGCTGGCGGTAACGACCGTGTTGGGGGTTCTCGTGCCGGAACGAGGGCGCCACGTACCAGGCCTTCCAGGGCGGGACCGGGTGGTGCTGCACGTAGGCGCGGGCGATGGGGGCGGTGCCCTCGGGACGCAGGGCCATCACCTGGCCGTCCCGGTCCTCGAAGACGTACATCTCCTTGCCGACCACTTCGCTGCCCTCGCCGATGCCCCGGAGGAAGACGCCGGCGTGCTCGAGCACGGGCGTGATCGTCAGGCCGTAGCCGGCACTCTCGACGATGGCGGCGAACTGGGCGACCGCGGCCTCCCAGCGCAGTGATTCGGGCCAGAGCACGTCGTGCATGCCCTTGGGGGTGCGGGCGGCCGACTGCGAATCGGGTCCGGGTCCGGGCGCGGACGACCCCGCGCTCATAGAAGGCTCTTCACGGCTCGGGGGTCAGACTTTCTTGCCAGGAAGCTGACGATACGCGTCGAACACCCCGTCGAGGTGCTTCAGCGCGTTGATCAATGAGTGCAGATGCGTCGGATCGGCCAGCTCGACGTCGAAAGCCATCCGGCTGACCCGGTCCGGCGTGGTGGCCGTACGGGCGGCCACGATGTTGAGGTGGTGCTCGGAGACGACCCGGGACACGTCGGCCAACAGGCGGGCCCGATCGAAGGCCTGCACCTCGATGGTGGCCACGAAGACGCCGTCGTTGCCCCGGTCCCACTCCACCTCCATGAGGCGCTCCCGGGAGCGGTCGGCCAGCGCCGCCGCGTTGGCGCAATCGGCTCGGTGCACCGAGACGCCACGGCCCTGGGTCACGAAGCCCACGATCTGGTCGCCCGGTACCGGCGTGCAGCAGCGGGCCAGGTGGATCATGACGTCGTCGAGCCCCTCGACATAGACGCCCGTGCCGGTGCGGCGGCCCTGGCGGGGCCGGGTCGTGCCGGGCAGGGCGATCGTCGGGAGCTGCTCGTCCGCCTCGCCACCGCCCCGCAGGGCCTTGGTGAGGCGCTGCACGATGGACTGGGCCGAGACCTGGTTCTCGCCGATGGAGGCGTAGAGCGCATCGAGGTCGGCCAGGTTCATGGTGTCGGCCACCTGCTGCAGGGCCGTCGAGCCCAGCAGCTTGTGCAAGGGCAGGCCGTCACGGCGCAGGGCTCGGGCCAGTTCCTCCCGCCCGTTCTCGATGGCGTCCTCCCGGCGCTCCCGCGAGAACCATTGGCGGATCTTGTTGCGGGCCCGAGTGGAGGCGACGATCTGGAGCCAGTCCCTCGAGGGGCCCGCCGTCGGCGCCTTCGAGGTGATGATCTCGACGGTGTCGGCGCTGCTGAGCTGCGTCTCGAGCGGCACGAGGCGGCCGTTGACCCGGGCCCCGATGAACCGATGGCCCACCTCGGTGTGGATGGCGTAGGCGAAGTCCACGGGCGTGGAGCGGGCCGGCAACGCGATGACCTTGCCCTTGGGCGTGAAGACGTAGACCTCGTCCTGCTCCAGGTCGAGCTTAAGCGCCTCGAGGAACTCGATCGGGTCGTCGGTCTGGCGGTCGACGTCGGCGATGCGCTGGAGCCACGCCATCTCCGAGGAGTGGTCCTCCTTGGACTTGTAGCCCCAGTGGGCGGCGATGCCGTACTCGGCCCGGTGGTGCATCTCGGAGGTCCGGATCTGCACCTCGACCGGCTTGCCGTCCAACCCGATCACCGTGGTGTGCAACGACTGGTACATGTTGAACTTGGGCGTGTTGATGTAGTCCTTGAAGCGCCCCTGCACCGGCGCCCAGATGGCGTGGATGGCGCCCAGCGCGGCCCAGCAGTCCTTCTCGGACTCGACGACGACCCGGATGGCGACCAGGTCGTTGATGTCGTCGAACTCCTTGCCCCGCACAACCATCTTCTCGTAGATTGACCAGAGGTGCTTCGGCCGTCCGGTGACGTCGGCCACGACGCCCATGTCGTTCATCTGCTGGCGCACGTGCACGAGCACCCGTTCGAGGTACTCCTCGCGCTGCGGCGCCCGGGCGGCCACCATCTGCTCGATCTCGGCGTAGCGCTTCGGGTGCAACGTGGCGAAGGCGAGGTCCTCCAGCTGCCAACGCACCTGCTGCACCCCGAGCCGGTGGGCCAGGGGCGCATACACGTCGAAGGTCTCCTGCGCCGTGCGGCGCTGCTTCCACTCGGGCATGACGGCGAGCGTGCGCATGTTGTGCAGCCGGTCGGCCAGCTTGATCAGCAGGACGCGCCAATCGTCGGCCATGGCGACAAGCATCTTGCGGATGGTGGCCGCCTGCTGGGCCTCCTTGGAGTTGAACTGCAGCCGGTCCAGTTTGGTCACCCCGTCGACGACGCTGGCCACCCCTTCGCCGAAGTCCTCCTCGATCGTCTCGAGCGTCAGGCCGGTGTCCTCCACGGCGTCGTGGAGGAGCGCGGCGGCCACCGTCTGCTCGTCGAGGCCGAGCTCGGCCACGATCGTCGCCACCGCGATGGGGTGCGTGATGTAGGGCTCGCCCGAACGCCGGAACTGGCCCTCGTGCGCCGTGGCGGCGGTCCGACCCGCCGCCACGATCATGGAGGTGTCGTCCTCGGGGCGGTGGCGGGCGAATTCGGCCAGGAGAGGGGCCAACAGCTCGCGCAACACCGGCTCATGTGCCTGCTCCGGCTCGAGACTTCGAGCGTTCGTGGCGCTATCTGTGTCTGGGCCGGATGGAGTCACCCGCGTCAGGGCCACCATCCATACAGGCTACCCGCCAGGGGAAATGCAGAGACGCACACGCCGCTGCATACGCAGCGGCGCTTCCGGCGGCGATGGAGGGCGCTCTGCTCGGCGCCGCTCAGCTCAGCTCAGCGTTTGCGCCTGCTCTTGTTCTTGTTCTTGCGCGGCCGGGGACCCTGGGCCGACGGCCGCCTCGCACCCTGGCTTCCCGGCGTCCCGGACGACGAGGCACCAGCGCCCACCGCCGCACCCGCCCCGGCCGCCGAGCCCGTCGAACCGGGCTCGCGGTCCAGCACCGCCGTCGATCCCCCGCCGGCACCCGGGCCTCCCCCACTGCCGCCCGCACCGCTCCCCGAGCCGGGCCGGATGGGCCCGCTGCGCTTGGAGCCCGACTTCTGCGCGGCGGCAGCGCCGACCCGGTTGACCTGGCCCGAGGCCGCCACGCTCATGGCGGTGTTCAGCTGGGCCGCGTCCACCGCAGAGTAGAACTCCTTGGTGTTGCCGCGCTTGGCCAAGCGGTTGGCGATCTGGACCCAGCGGTCCTCGCGTTCCTTCATCATGCAGAGCACGGGCGAAGCGATGAAGATCGACGAGTAGGCCCCAGAGAGCAGCCCGACGAAGAGCGCGAGTCCGTAGGACTGCAGCGTCGTGGCGCCGAGCAGCTGCGCGCCGATCAGGAGCACGGCGAGCACCGGCAGGATGGCCACCATGGAGGTGTTGATCGACCGAGCCAGCGTCTGGTTCATCGACAGGTTGATGAGCTGCGGGTAGGTCAACCGGCCGCTGCTGCCGATGCCCTTGGTGTTGTCACGCACCCGGTCGAACACCACGACGGTGTCGTAGAGCGAGTAGCCGAGGATGGTCAAGATGGCCACCACGGTGTCGGGCGTGACCTGGAAGTTGAAGATGGAGTAGATGCCGACGGCGACGAGGACGTCGTGGAGCATGGCGATAAAGGCCGCCAGCGCCATCTTGGGCTCGAAGCGGATGCTGATGTAGATCGCCACCACAATGAAGAAGATGATCAGCGCCTGTATCGCCTTGTCCGTGATGGACGATCCCCACGTCGGCCCGACGGTGGTCACGCTGATCCGATCGGGCGCGGTCGACGGTACAGAGTTGGACGGCGACGTCGTCGTGGTCGTGGGTGCCGTCGAGCTGGTGGTGGCTCCCGCTGCCGCCTTGGCTGCCGTCGTCGTCGTCGCCTTGGCGGTCGTCGAGGTCGTGCTGGGCGTCGAACCCTTGGGCGCGTGCGCGTTCGCCACTTCGGTCATCGCCTTCTGCACGTTGGTGTTGACGGCAGCCTGCTGGGCCTGCGACAGGCGGTTCACGTCCGACTGCACGGTGAGGGTCTGCTTGCTCCCGCTCCCGAGTAGCTGCACCGTGGGATCGATCACGCCCGTTCCGTTGAGCGCATTGGTCGCCTCGCTCTGCGTCACGCCGGGCGCGGCGATCGTCCACTCCGTCCCGCCCTTGAACTCGATACCCAGGTTCAGCCCGCCGCGCAGCACGATCGAGAGGATCCCGAGGACGATGATCGCCGTGGAGATGCTGAACCAGATCTTGCGCTTGCCGACGAAGTCGAAGCGGGTCTCGCCCCGGTAGAGGCGGGCGATCGGCCCGTGGCCCTTGGGCTCCCGGGCCAGCAGGGACCGGGCGGCGTCATCGAGGCTGACGAGCTCCTCCTCGTCGAGGCTCCCCGTGTCGACGCTCTCCTCGAGCCTCTCGACATCCTCCTCGGGCACGTCGTCGAGGGAGCTCCCGTCGCCGCTGCGGCCGTTGTCGCTCACGAGCCGCCTCCGCCCCCGCCGCCGGCGCCGGCGGCGGCGCCCACTGGCACGCCCGGGGCCTGCGTCTGCGGGCCCGCACCGAGACCGGTGGCGATGCTGAAGGCACCCGAGCCCTGCAGCCGCGCGCTCTGGCCCAGCAAGATGACCAGCGGGCGCGTGTAGAACCACGTGACGGCCATGTCCATGATGGTCGACAGCCCGAGGAAGAAGGCGAAGCCCTTCACGTTGCCGACCGCGACGAGATACAACACGATGGCAGCCAGCAGCGACACGAAGTCAGCGGCCCACACCGTCCGCCATGCACTCTTGAAGCCGCGGTCGACCGACGTGCGGATCGAGCGGCCCGATCTGGCCTCGTCTTTCAATCGTTCGAAATACACGATGTACGAGTCCACGGTGATACCGATCGACACGATGAGCCCCGTAATGCCGGCCAGGTCGAAGCTCGGCGCCACTGACGTATGGCCCAACGACGAGATGATGGCCCAGAGCATCATGGCCGTCAGCACCAGCCCGGAGATGACCACCAATCCGAGGCCGCGGTAGTAGAAGAGGACGTAGAGCAGCACGAGGACCAGGCCGGCGATGCCCGCACCGAGTCCCGCCACCAACGCGGAGTGCCCCAAAGTGGCCGACACCGTCTCCGACGTGGCCGCCTTCAACGTGATCGGCAGCGCACCGAAGTTCATGGCCTGCGCCAGGTTCTGCGCGTCGGCCTGCGTCAGGTTCCCCGAGATCTCACCCCTGCCGTCGAAGGACGAGAAGGCCGCCTGGGATGGCTGGATAATGGGCGCCGAATAGACCTCTCCGTCGAGCTCGATCCCGAGCAGCTGGTGGAAGTTCTCCTGGGCCACCTTGTCCCACAGCGCCGAGCCGGCCGCGCCCGAAAGCGAGTAGTCGACCACCCACGCGCCTGTCTGGTTCTGTGTCGCCTGGGCGCTGGCGATGGAATGCCCCGTCATCTCCGAGGGCCCGAGCACGCAGCGCAGCCCGGACGCGCCGCACGCACCGCTGATGCCGGGCAGCAGCACCATGCTGTTGGCGTAGTTGGGCTTGTCGACGCTCGTCGACGGGTAGGTGGCGAACTGGCTGTCCGGCGGCACGTTGTTGGTCGCCTGACCGGTGCTGGTGTTGACGTTGAGGTTGGCCGCGGTGAGCTCTGATGACGACGCACAGGCGGGAATCGTCCCGATGCCTCGGGGCAACACCTTCGTCTTCGAGGCCTTCGGGACCTCCTGGGGGTAGCCGAAGCAATCGACCGGGCGGAAGTACATGCGCGCGGTCTGCCCGATCTGGGCCAGCACCTGCTGGGCATCCGTCACACCGGGGATCGACACCGAGATCTGGTTCTTCCCCGTTGTCTGCACCTGCGCGCCCGAGACACCGAGGCCGTCGACACGGAGGTTCAGAATGTTGACGGTCTCGTTGAGGTCGGCCTGCGAGACGTTCTGCCCCTCGGCCGTGTAGACGACCGCCACGCCGCCGGCGAGATCGAGCCCAAGGCGCGGCGACCACTTGGCTGCGAACACCGCCGCGAACGAGCCGACCGCGATCGCCACCACGACGATCACGCTGATCCACAGATTGCGTCGCTGACGCCGCTGGGCCCGACCCCCCGCCTTCGGGCTCACGCCTCTTCGGCCTCCCCACCGAGGTCGCCGCTGCTGGCGGCACCGTCCCCACCCACGTCGTCGATGTCACCGTCATGGTTGCTGCTTGTGCCATCGCTCGTGCCGTTCCGACTGCCCGACGCCCGCGACGGCCGGACGTCTTGGACGGGCTCGTCGTCCACTCGCACGTCTTCGATCGGTTCGATCTTCTTGGCGATGGCCTGGCGCACGAAGACGATCCGGGTCGGCTGGGGCCCGTCGAGGTTGCCGTCGTCGCCCAGGGCCCCGGTCAGCAGCGTGTAGCGGTCGCCGTGGACTTCGAGGACGGTGCCGATGACGCCACCGACGGTCTGCACCTCGTCACCGACGTCGTAGGCCGAACCCTGGTTCTGCCGCGCCGCCTGGGCCTTGCGCTGCTGGGGCCGAATGAAGAAGAAATAGCCGAGGAGCCCGATGGCCACCAGGGGCAGCAGCGTGAGCAGGGAACTGGAACTCGACTTCGAGGCTGCGGCCACAATGAGGTGGGCCACCGCGGGGGTTGGTGTCATGAGGGATCCTTGGACCGCAATCGGGTGCGACGCGACACCCTAGTGCCTGCGTTCCCGGTCTCTTGGGCAGCGAGGTGCGGGTATGGAGCCCGCAGCAGGAATGCGCGCACCCCGGGAGCGCCGCGGTTCGGCGGAGGCGTCGTCCCTGGTGGCAGGCCGGCTCCCCGGATCGTCGCGCCGCGGCCGGTCGGGGCGGACCCAGAAGCCTCCGGAAGCGGCGCGGCCCCCAAACCAGGCCACCGCCAGTCGCCTCCCGGCGGGAAGAACGGCGCCGGCGCGCCCGTCTCGCGGCTCTTCGAGGTGGGCAACCCGACTGCAACCCAATCTGGCCCGGGTTGCGACAGCTGGTGTGCAAGGTACTGACCATCAGTAGCAAGCCCACGGTGAAGGTCGTTCGGAGGGGGTCGACCGGGTGGGAGTCCGACGGAGGGGAGCGGATTCTCACGGGGGAACACCGGGGGGACAGGAGCAGCGAAGAGGTGCGCCGGGCTCACGAGGCCGTCGGACGGAGAACTCCGGGGGAACCGACGGCCCGGGCCGGCGCACCTTTCGCTCCCTGAGCGACCTCGTCAACTGCGCCAGCGGACCGCCACGTCCCGGCTGCGCGGGCGCTCCGAGGCGGTCATCGCCCGCCTTACCCTGCCTGCCTCCGCGGCCCCGTAACGGCGGCCCCGCGGCTCACTTTTGTCGATCTGAGACCCGATTCAGGGGCTGAGCAGGACTTTTCGCACGCCGAACGGTCTCCCTTATTCACTCGGTTTGGCCATTTGCCCAGTACAGTTGCCTCCTGATGCGAGATGGTCATATCTCAGTGCTGGTCATTGAGGATGAGGCTGACATCCGCCAACTCCTCCGCACCCTCCTCGAGCGCGAGGGCTATTCGGTCGCGGAGGCCCTGGAAGGGCGTGACGGGGTGCGCCAGTTCCATCAGAGCCACCCCGACATCGTCATCCTCGACGTCGGACTCCCCGACCTGGACGGTTGGCAGGTGCTCGAGCGCATCCGGGACATGAGTGACGTGCCCGTTCTCATGTTGACCGCGCTCGGGACCGAGAGGGACAAGGTGCGGGGGCTGAATTCGGGCGCCGACGACTACCTGACCAAGCCCTTCAGCCGCGTCGAGCTCCTGGCCCGCCTGCAGGCCGTCGGCCGGCGGCAGGTCTCCAAGGGCGAGCCCGTCACGACCTTCGACGACGGCACCCTGCACATCGACTTCGCCCACCAGGAGGTCACGGTCGACGGGTCGGCGATCATCCTGACCCCGACCGAGTACCGCCTCCTCGCCACCTTGGCCCGGCACCAGGGACAGGTCCTGTCGTCGGACCAGCTGATAGAGCTGGCCTGGGACGATCCCAGTGGGCTGGCCCCCTCCCGGGTCAAGTACGCCGTCCTGCGCCTGCGGCGCAAGCTGGGCTGGGACGAGGGTGACGAGGGGCCCATCGAGACCGTCCGGGGCTTCGGATACCGCTACCGCTCGCGGGTCCGGTGAGCGAGTCGTTCCAACCCCCACCCGACGCCGAGCGGCGCCGCGATCCACAGCTGCCGGGGTCCACCCTCCCGATCGGGTTCTCCGGCTCCATGCGGGTGCGGCTCCCTGTCTTCGCCCTGGTGGCGATCGGGACGGTCCTGATCGCCGTCCTCCCCTTCCCACACGACGCCCGCCGCGAGATCTCGGTCGCCGGCGTCATCTTCTTCGTGCTGGTGGCGGCCGCCTTCCTGCTGCCCTGGGAGCGGCTCCCCGACTGGGCCTGGCTCATCATCCCGATCGGCTACATCGCCGTCATCGCCATCATCAGAGACGCCCAAGGGGGCTCCGACTCCGGACTGGTGGTCGTCTACCTCCTGCCCATCGTCTGGCTCTCGCTCTACGGCCGCCGCCTGCACCTGTTGGTCGGGCTCTTCTGCATGGACCTGGCCCTGCTCGTCCCCGTCCTGCTCGTCGGCCCGCCCAAGTACCCCACGCTCGAATGGCGCCAGGTGGCCGTCATGGCGACCGTCACCACCCTGGTGGCGTCCACCGTCTACACGATGGTCTCGCGCGACCGGGCCTTCCTGACCGACCTGGCGCAGCAGTCCCGGATCGCCCGCCGCAACGCCCGCGAGGCCGACTACGCCCGCGACCGGCTCGAGACACTGCTCCGGGCCGCGACCGGCAGCGCCATCATGGGTGTCGACCCGGCCGGCACCGTGACCTTCTTCTCGGCCGGGGCGGAGCAGATGCTCGGCTACCGGGCGGCGGAGGTGGTAGGCATCCACTCCATCGCCGACTTCATCGACCCGGCCCAGATCGACGAACGGCGCCAGGCGATCGACGCCATGCGCACCGCGCTCGAGCCTGTCGATGCCGAGACCGCGGCCGAGGTCCCGTGGACCGCGACCCGCAAGGACGGCCAGCAACGTCGCTGTGTGGTGCGGGTGCGCGCGCTGCCGGTTCCGACCCCCGACGTTGCCTTCGACGAGCCTGCGGCCGACGAGGCCGAACCCGCCGAAGCCTCCGCCGGCGATGCTGCTGCTGCCGCCTCCGCCGGTTCCAATGGCTGGGTGTCGCCGGACGACGGGCTCGCCCCGACCAACGGCGGCTACGTCGTCGTCGCCATCGACGTGACCGAGCGCGAGGAGCTGGCGGCCGACCGGGAGCGCCTCTACGCCATTCAGAAGGAAGTCACCCAATCGCTCATTGAGCAGAACAACCGGCTGCGCGAGCTGACCCAGATGAAGGACGACGTGGTGGCGACGGTCTCCCACGAGCTGCGCACTCCGATCACCTCCATCCGAGGCTTCGTCGAGCTGCTGCTCGACGCCACCGCGGATCTGACCGAGAGCCAGATGCGCATGCTCCAGACCATTGAGCGCAACGCGGAGCACCTGCAGCGGGTGGCCGAGGACCTGCTGGCCGACCCCGGTGCGGGCCGCGGGCTCCGGGTCGCCTTCACCGAACTGGATCTGAGCCGTCTGGCCGAGGACGCGGTGCACGCGATACAGACGTCGGCCACCGTCGCCGGCGTCGTCCTCACCATCGACCCCGGCGAGGAGGTGCCGATCTTCGGCGACCCCACCCGCCTGCACCAGCTGCTGGCCAATCTGCTCTCCAACGCCATCAAGTTCTCTCCGCGCGGCGGCCGGGTCCACGTTATCGTCGACAACGCCGACTCCTACGCGCGGGTGCAGGTCCTCGACGAGGGGCTCGGCATCCCGGAGGGTGAGCGCGACCAGCTCTTCGAGCGCTTCTACCGACTGGCCTCGTCCACCGAGATGGGTGTGCCCGGCACGGGCCTGGGCCTGGCCATCGCCAAGTCCGTGGCCGAGGCACACGAGGGGTTCGTCGACATCGTGGACACGCCGGGGTGGTCGACCACATTCCGGGTGTACCTCCCCCTCGGGGCGTCGGCGGCGTCGGTCGTCCGTGCCGGCACTCCGACTCCGACTCCGACTCCGACTCCGACTCCGACCTCCGACTTCAGCTTGGGCTGAGCGGCAATCGGGCTGAGCTCAGTCCACCACCCGGCGGACTGAGCCACTCACGCAGCCAGGAAACCGCCCGACTGGTGCGCCCACAGGCGCCCGTAGACGCCGTTGCGACCGGCGGCAAGGAGCTCGGCGTGCGTGCCCTGCTCTACGACGCGTCCCCGGTCGAGGACCACGATCCGGTCCAGGCGGGCGATGGTGGCCAGACGGTGCGCCACCACTAGCGCCGTGGTGCCCTTCATGAGGTGCCACAGCGCCTCCTGCACCAGCGACTCCGACTCGGAGTCCAAGGCCGATGTCGCCTCGTCCAACACGAGCACCTTCGCCCCCTTGGCCATGGCCTGCGCGATGGCGACGCGCTGGCGCTGCCCGCCGGAGAGCTTCATGCCGCGCTCGCCCACCACGGTCTCGTAGCCGTCGGGAAGGCGCTCCACGAACTCGTCCACGTAAGCGGCCCGGCCCACGGCGCGCACGAGGTCCATGTCGACGGGGCGCCCATGACGGCCGTCGCCGCCCTCCATGCCGTAGCAGATGTTCTCGGCGATGGTGCGGTGCAGCATCTGCGGGTCTTGGGGGACGTAGGCGATGTGGCCGCGCAGGGAGTGCTGCGTGACACACTCGATGTCCTGGCCGTCGATCTCGATCAACCCGCCGTCGCGGTCGGCGAAACGCAACATCAGCTTGGTCAGCGTCGTCTTGCCCGAGCCTGAGGGCCCGACCAGGCCGACGTGCTCCCCCGGTTCGATGGACAGGTCGAGCCCCTCGAACAGCGGGGCCCCGGCCCGGTAGGCAAACCGAAGGTCACGGAACTCGACGCGACCATGCGGCACCACCATGTCGGGCGCACCCGGAAGGTCGACAATGTCGGGCTCCGTGGCGGCGATGCCGGCGAATTTTGCGCAGCGACCGATGGCCCGGGAGATCAAGCGAATGAACTCGAACGACTCTTCGAGGCTCGTCCCGACGAAAGTCGCATAGAAGAGGATCAGGTACACCGCTCCCGCCGCAGCGACATGGTGCAGCGCCAGCACGACGCCGACCACGATGGCAGCCCAGTTGAAGAAGGCCATGGCCGACTCCATCTGGATCCGCGTGGCGGTGAAGACCTTGCGGGCCCGCAGGTCCGCACTGATGGAATCGGCAACCAGCGCCCCCACGTGCTGCTGCTCCCGCTCCTCCGCAGCCTGCGAACGCACGGTGGTCAGGTTGGCGATCGTGTCGGCGATCACCCCGGTGGCCCGGGAGTGGGCGTCGGAGAACTGCTTCTCGGCGGCAACGACCCGACCCATGCGGCGGTGCAGCACCAGGGCGAACACACCCACGAGCCCCGCCATCACGAGCGCGACGGGCCAGGCCACGATCCCGAGGACCACAATGGCGCCGATCGTCGTGACGCTGATGCGCAGGATGCCCCAGACCGTGGCGTCGATCATGTCGGCGAAGGCCCAGGTCGACGTCTCGAGTGTGGCGATGACCTCTCCCGAGGGTCTGTCCGTGTGCCATGAATGGCTGAGGAGCATCAGGTGCTCGTACCCGCTGGTGATGGCGCGGCCGAACGAGCGCAGGGTGGCACCCCAGTTCATCCAGCCGCCGATCCGCCCGAACACCGTGGCGGCGGCCAGCACGACCGCGTAGGCGACCAGCAGAGGGCCGAAGGCCTGCCAGAGGCCCTCGTGCGCGTGCGGCCCGAGCTGCGATATGCGGCTCAACAAGGAGGCGAAGATCAGCGGTGCCGCCACGGCGTTGGCCAGGGTGCCGAGCACGATCGCCGTGCAGGCAACCGTGAAGGCACCGCGATCGGGCCGCATCTGGCGCCAGCAGTACGTCAGCGTGTCTTTGGTCGAAGCGTTGGGAAAGAGGGTGCGTTCACCCATGGGAATCTCCAGTTGGGAGGTAAAGCGAGCGGGTGGAGGACAAGAGCGCACTCGTCGTGCGAGGCGGACCTCGGATTGCGTCCGGGCTGTCAGCCCGGCGGTGTCGTGGTCGGCGTCAGTGACCAGCGGGGCAGAGATCGGGCCCGACGAACCGGGACCCCCCTCCGGCGGCACCAAGCGCAAAGACGGGCGGCTGGGCCACGAGGGCGGAAGCGGGCAGCGTCGAGCAAGTCGAGCGCATCGTCATTCCTGCCATGTGGTCACCTCGTTTCCGTCTTGTGGTGCGACCAGAAGAAAATAGCCCATGGCGGCAGCGAATCGCGCAAGAAACGTGAATTGCGGCGCCGGAGTGCCCCGTCAGAAGAGCGGGGGCATGTTCATTGCGTCGGCCGCCGACGCCGGACGCTCCAAACCGAGATGCGCCCAGGCGCGTTGCGTGGCCACCCGGCCCCGAGACGTTCGCTGGATGAGGCCGTTCTGCAACAGGAACGGCTCGTACGCGTCCTCGATCGTGTCCGTTTCCTCGCCGACGCACTGCGCCAGGGTGGTCAGACCCACCGGTTGACCCCCGAAACGGCTGCACAACGTGGCAAGGATGGCCCGGTCGACCTTGTCGAGACCCAGCTCGTCGACCCCGAACAGTTCGAGGCCGTCGCTGGCGGTGGCGCCGTCGATGAAGCCCTCGCCCCGCACCTCGGCGAAGTCCCGCACCCGGCGCAGGAGCCGGTTCGCCACCCGCGGTGTCCCCCGCGACCGCTCCGAGATCCGGATGGCGCCCTCCGCATCGATGCGCACCTTCAGGATGCGAGCCGACCGTTCGACGATGGCGCGCAGATCGGGGGGATCGTAGAGATCCAAGCGGCCCACGAAGCCGAAGCGGTCCCGCAGCGGCCCCGCGACGAGGCCGGTCCGCGTCGTTGCACCGACCAGGGTGAAGTTGGGGAGCTCCAGGCGGATGGAGCGGGCGGTGGGTCCCTTCCCGATCAGGATGTCGAGGCGGCCGTCCTCCATGGCCGAATAGAGCATCTCCTCGACGGAGCGATGCAGGCGGTGGATCTCGTCGATGAACAGCACGTCGCCGTCGTGCAGATCGGTCAACAGCGCAGCCAGATCGCCGGCCCGGGTGAGCACGGGGCCGGCGGTGATACGGAAGCCGGCACCCATCTCGGTGGCGACGATGCCGGCCAGGGACGTCTTGCCCAGTCCCGGCGGCCCCACGAACAGGATGTGGTCCACAGGCTGGTGCCGCTGGCGCGCCGCCTGCAGCACGATCCCCAGGTGTTCGACCAGTTGCGGCTGCCCGAGGAACTCCGAGAGGGACCGGGGCCGGAGCCCCATCTCCTCGGCCTCCTCGGCCCCGTTCGACGCTACCGGGTCGACGACGCGCCGTCCGGCGTCGACACCGGCGTCGGCACCGGCATTGGCATTGGCATTGGCATTGGCGAAACCCGGATCCGGCTCTGGCTCCGGGTCCACGGCCAGCACCTCCCGCCGGGCGCGGGGACTCAACGGCTCACCGCGAGGCCAGCTCGCGCAGCGCTAACCGGAGCATCTCTTCCACCCCGACATCGTCGCGTAGGCCGTCGAGCGCGCCGCGGATCTCGTCGGGGGCGTAGCCGAGCTCGCTCAAGGCCGCCCGCGCCTCGGCCCGGGACGTCCGGGAGTTGCGCACGGCCGCGTCGGCACCGAGGCCGGTGCCGACGCCGCCACCTGCGCCAAGGCCCGCGCCCATTCCGCCGGGACCCGACAGCGACAGGTCGGGCAGGTCCAGCCGGCTCTTCAACTCGATCAGCAGCCGGGCCGCCGTCTTGCGACCCACCCCCGGCACCGTGCACAGGGTATCGAGATCCTCCTCCAGGACCGCCGTTGACAACGCAGCCGGCGACAGCGCGGCCATGATCCCGAGCGCCAACGCGGGACCGACCCCGTGCGAGCCCAGCAGGACCTCGAAGCAACGCCGCTCGTCGTCGTGCACGAAGCCATAGAGCACGATCGCGTCCTCGCGCACATGGGTGTGCACGTACAGCGTGGCCTCGGCCGCCGACCCCGCCATCGCCAAGGCGGCGGCCGTTGCCGGCGTGACGGCCACGCGGTAGCCGACGCCTGCCACGTCGACGATCACCTCGCCCTCGGCGGTCCGCACCGCCACCGTTCCACGAAGCAGTCCGATCATTGTGTTCCCTCCTTCACGAGCGGGGTTCCCTCCTTCACGAGCGCCGCATCCACGGCACGCCGCAGGGGCACCGTGGTCAAGTGGCACACGGCCAGGGCCAGGGCGTCGGCCACGTCGGGCGGCCCCTCGATAGTCGGCAGGCCGAGCACCTGGGCCACCATGCGCTGCATCTGGTCCTTGGTTGCCGCCCCGTAGCCGACCAGGCTCAGCTTCACCTCGTTGGACGTGTACTGGACCACCTCGCAGCCCCCCTCGGCCGCCACCAACAGCGCCAGCCCGCTGGCCTGGCCCACCGACATGGCCGTCTTGGCGTTCACCTGGAAGAAAACCCGCTCGACGACGACCGCCTCGGGCCGCAACTCCTGCACCAGCGCCCGCAGCTCCGTGTGCAGGATCAGGAGCCGCTCAGCCAGGGGCGCCGCCGGGTCGGTCTCCACAACCCCGGCCGCGTGTGCCCGCAGCCCCGCGGTGCCCTCGGCCCGGGCCACGAGCCCGTAGCCGCAGCGTGACAGGCCGGGGTCGATGCCCAATACGAACATGCGTTCGCAGGATAGCCGGGGATGCTGCCCCGGGGGCGGATTTGATGGGGCCAGGCTCAGCCTTCGAAGGTGGCCAGGACCTCGTCCGGGATGTCGGCGTTGGAGTGGACGGCCTGCACATCATCGTGGTCGTCGATGGCCTCAAGCAGGCGCAGTACCTTCTTGGCCTCGGCCTCGTCCGGGACGGGGACCAGCTGGGTGGGCTCGAGGCTGAGGTCGACCGACTCAGGCGTGATGCCGGAGTCGTCCAGGGCTTGGCGGACCGACTCGAGGTCGGCGGGGGCGGTGGTCACGACCCAGGCGGCGCCGTTACTCGTCATGTCCTCCGCCCCGCCCTCCATGGCGATCTCCATGACCTTGTCCTCGTCGTTGTCGAGGCCGACGGTCACGATGCCCTTGCGCTCGAACTGCCAGCCGACGGCGCCGGGCTCGGCCATGTTGCCGCCGTTGCGGCTGAACAGGTTGCGCATCTCGGCGCCGGTGCGGTTGCGGTTGTCGCTGAGCGTCTCGACCATGATCGCCACGCCGTCAGGGCCGTAGCCCTCGTAATTGATGGCCTCGTACCTAACGCCTTCAAGGTCGCCGGTCCCTCTCTTGATGGCCTTCTCGATCGTGTCGAGCGGGACGCTCGCCGCTCTGGCCTTCTGGTAGGCGGTGCGGAGGGTGGCGTTGGACTCGAGGTCGCCGCCCCCGTCCCGTGCCGCGACCTCGACGAGGCGGATGCACTTGGCGAAGATCTTGGCGCGGGCTTTGTCCTGGGCGCCCTTGCGGTACTTGGTGGTCGCCCACTTCGAGTGACCCGACATGTGTTGCCCTCGTTCCTGTGATCCCTGTGGTGGCTGTGGCCGTGGTGGCTGTGGTGACTGTGGCTGTGGTGGCCTCGGTGGCCTTGCGCTGCTCATGCCCCTTTCGCCGGGGCAAAGGGGGGAAGAAGGATTGTATCGAGGCTGGTCCAGCGTCAGCCCGGGGCAGGCCGGCGGGACTGCATATGCGGCACGTACGCTCGGTGGGCATGACCCCGCTCCCCCAGCCCCCTGCTTCAGCTGCCGGTTCGACCTCTGGTGGAGGCTCGAGAGGCCGCTCACGGCCCAGGTCCCGCTTGCTCTTCCTCGGAGCTGCAGTTGCAGCGGTCGGGGCGGCCGGCGTGGCGTACCGGCGGCTCGCGGCCTACCGGGCAGTGGACGACCAGGTCGAAGACGGACGGCTCGCTCTCGGGTGGGGCGAGGGGGTCGGTCGGCCTGATCACGCCGTCGTGCGGACGCCGGACGGGGCCGAACTGGCCCTCTGGGATTTCGCCGGCGATGGTCCCGATGCGCCGGTGGTCGTCCTGCCCCACTGCTGGGGCTGCAGCCACGAGATCTGGATCCCTGTCGCCCGCCGCCTCAGAGATCAGGGCTTCCGCGTGGTGCTCTACGACCAGCGGGGGCACGGGGCCAGCACGAGGGGCACCGCGCCGCTGGCGATCGAGACGCTGGCGCACGACCTGACGGCGGTACTCGAAGCCACCGACGTGCGCGACGTCGTGCTGGCGGGCCACTCCATGGGTGGCATGACCATCATGTCGCTGGCCACGCACCGTCCCGCCGTGCTGAAGGAGCGGGCGAAGGCCACCGTGCTCGTGTCGACGGCGGCCACCAGCATGGGTGACCCCTCGACGCGTTCGGCGCGGGTGGCAAGCGCAATGGTGGGGTCGCCTCTCGTGACGCGGGCCGTGCAATCGAAGAACGGACACGTCTTCGTGCGCTCGGCGTTCGGTGAGAACCCAGTCCGGTCGCACATGGATCTGACCCGGCATCTTTTCGGGGGCTGTCAAGGAGCGGTCCGGGGCGGCTTCCTGCTGTCGATCTCGACCATGGACCTGCTCGACGGCGTGGCCACGATGGAGGTGCCGACGACCGTCATGGTGGGCACGCGCGACGCGCTGACCTTGCCCAAGAAGGCGGATCAGATCGTGGCGACCGTTCCGGGGGCGCGACTCGTCACCCTGCAGAACAGGGGGCACATGCTTCCGCTCGAAGACCCTGACGCGGTGACCGACGAGATCGTGCGGGCGGTCAAGGGGTAACGTTTCGGGGCTTCAGGCGCTCATTTGCGGGGCGGCCGGCGCCATGTCGGAGCGGGCGAAGAGACGTACACCCGGCCATGCGGACTGATGAACCGCACTTCGGCCTGCCCGTCGCCGTCCATCTTCCAGCCGAGCTCGTGCACCCGGCTGTGGTGGGCAACGCACAGGGTCAGAAGGTTCGACTTGACCGTGGGCCCCTGCTTGGACGCCCACACAATGTGATGGACGTCGGTCACGTTCTTACAGCCGCAACCGGGAAAGCGGCAGCCCTTGTCCCGGCGCCGTATCTCGATGCGTTGGGCCTCGCTCGGGTCACGCTCCAGCTGCTTCTGGTCGAGGCTGCTGCCATCGGGCCCGTCGAACGACAGGGTGATCTGCGCACTGCACGCCAGCCGGCGCGCCACCTCGGCGGAGATCGGCCCGACGCCTTCGATGGAGGCGTGACCGTAACCGTCGCCGTAGAGGAGGCGGTCGAGGTCCGTGTGCACGACCATGGTCGTCCGGACGGCGCCGCGGCTGGGGGCTTGGCCCGCCGGCTTCGTGCGTCCCTGGTCGATGCAGACGTCGAGCAGCGCGTCAGCGCACCGGCTCTCGAAACGCACGTAGTCGGGATCGCTGGCGCTGGGGTGGTCGTGGCGGCGAGCCAGGCTGAGGATTGCCGACTTGACCAGGGCGTATGCATCGCCGGTCAGTTGGGCCCAGAGCAGGCAGCGCTCGTCGTCGAAGCGGACGAAGCGGCGCTGGAACTGGGCCGCCGCCTGAGCGTCCGTCGTACCCCTGACCTCGGCCACCATCTGCCGGGCCTGCTTCGGCGTCCAGTGCTCCGCGGCTTTGGCCAGGTCGGTGTCTGTCTGGGGCGTGGCGACCGAGGCCAGCGGGGCGAAGACATCGAGGGTGAGGCGGCCGTCGGAAAGGGCGTCGGAGAGGGCCGGGAGATCCTTCACCTTCTGCGCTGCGTCGACCAGCGTGCGGGCCCGGGCCCGGCTGACATGACAACGCGCCACGAGCCAGTCCCGCATGGACAAGGCCCCGTCTCCCCGCCACGCCTCTGTCCGATCGAACTCCGCGATGTCGCCGAGCATGGCGCCCTCGTGCTCGGAGATGACGCGCTGATGTTGCCCGATGCTCTTCGCCAATTCGGCGGAGCGGGGATCACCGCCGTAGTCCCTGCTGAGGGGTCGGGTCCGGCGGGCAGTCGTGGCGCCGCCGGGACGAGCCGAGGGGGAACCGCGGGCGGTGGATGCCACATGGACGAACGGTCCCGTGTTGCGCCCGGTTGGCGCGCGTCGGACGCTAGGTGAGAGATGCGGCAGATGTGGGAGCCGGCCTGGCGGCGCCGGAGTCGACCGGCGACGGGGCGATGCGGGATTGGCGCAGCAGGGCCACGCTGGTGATCAGCATCACGATGAGAAAGCCGACGTAGGCGCCCCAGCCGATGATCAGCCAGGCGTGGCCGTGGTAGCTGCTGAAGGTGACGCCGATCCAGACGGCGACGCAGTTGAATGCCGCGACCACGAGTGCGATCCAGCCGAGCCACGCCGAAGCCAGATCGCCGCGCAGCATGGCCCAGCCGAGGGCGGCCAGGAAGACCGCAGTCATGACGGACGTGGCGGAGAAGAAGATCGTGTTCAGATCGCCGAGCGCGCGGACCAGTGACAGATCGTTGAGGCCAGCCGGCTGCGCCTCCATGAAGGCGAGGAGGACCGTGGGCAGTGCGGCGATGGCCGTGGTGATGGAGACGCCGATGGCCGAGGCGAGCACGATGGGCGCGAGGGAGGCGGTCTCGCCCTCGGCGCGGCGCAGCACGCGGAACAGATAGCCGGCGAACCAGAGCAGCGCGCCGGCGGCGAAGAAGTCGAAGATCATGCCCGCCTGCAGTGCCACGTGATGGTCGTGGACCCAGGCGACCGTCTTGGCCGGGGCAGAGTCGACACGGGGCTGCTGGGGATAGATGAAACCCGACAGCACGGCCAGGACGAAGAACGCCAGTCCGCTCAGTGCCCCGATGCGCTCGAACGTGCGGTCACGCATGTGCTCCCCTTCCCCCGGTCCCCCGGTCCCCCGTTGTGCCGGTCACGAAGGACGGCACGGCGTCAATATAGGGTGGGGAGCGGCTCGGGGCCGGGGCTGCGGTGGGTCAGCGGATGACGGCCTCGCCGAATCGCTGCAGGGACTCGAGCGCATGAGCCAACGAATCCCCGGGCACGCCGGCCCCGGACCAGGTGACGCCGAGCGCAGTCAGCTCCTCGTCGGCCGCCAGCCGGGCGTCGGCATTGAAGGTGTCCTGGCCCGGGTCGCCACCGGCGCCGGTGCCGAAGCTGATGTCGATGCTGGCCGGGTCGCGGCCTGCTTCCTCCATGAAGCCCCGCAGCTCATGGAGCATGGGGCGGAGGTCGTCCACCGACTCGAGGGGCGGCGTCTTGGCGGTGGTGGACAGGACCCTGGGCGCCGGGAAAGGGCTCCAGCCGTCGCCGTAGCGGGCGACGCGGCGCCGCGACATGCGGCTGTTGCCGCCGATCCAGATGGGCGGATGCGGGCTGGGCTTGGGGTTCGCCGTCTGTCCCTTGGCGCTGAACGTCACGCCCTCGAAGGCGAAGTCCTCAACGCTCCAGATGCCGCGGATCACCTCGATGGCTTCGTCGAAGCGTGCATTGCGCTCCTCGAAGTCGACCCCCAGCGCCTTGTACTCCCCGCGCATGTAGCCGGTGGCCACGGCGAGCGTGAAGCGCCCGCCCGAAAGGGCGTCGAGGGTCGCCGCCGCCTTGGCCACCACGAAGGGGTTGCGGTACGGCAGCACGAGGATGTTCGGGATCAGCCGCATCCTGTCCGTCACGGCGGCGCAGAACGCGAGGGCGGCGAAAGGGTCGAGGGCGTCGTGGCCGCCGGCGTTGAGCCACCGGTCCGTAGGGGCGGGGTGGTCGGTGAAGCCGACGCCTGCGAATCCAGCCTTCTCGGCGACCTGGCAGAAGCGGGTCAACCCGGCCTTGGTCGTGAATTCGGGGTTGTAGGGATGCGTCGTCATCGGATAGGTCACCCAGTAGTTCATGGCGGAGCACCCTACCGTTCCGGGCTTGGTCGCCTCAGGGGTGCGCGGGTGTCGGCGGGGTACATCAGTTGCCGGTCGCTCCGATTCGGTGCGGGTCGTAAGTTCGCCCCGGGCAACCGAAAGGAGCGCACTGGACATGCACACCTTCCTGACCGAGGTCCGCGAGACGCTGGCTCCCGGCCGAACGGACCGCTTCGGTCCCCTGCCGCCACTCCTGGTCGCCATGACCGTCGTGACCGGGCTCGTCGATGCCTTCAGCTACCTCCTCCTGGGCCACGTCTTCGTCGCCAACATGACCGGCAACGTCGTCTTCCTCGGCTTCGCCGTCGCGGGCGCGGCGGGCTTCTCCATCGCGGCGTCGTTGGTGGCGCTGGTCGCATTCGGGCTGGGGTCGGTCCTCGGCGGCCGGATCGGCCGCCACTTCGGCCATCACCGCGGGCATCACGTCGCGGTGGCCACCGGCACCCAATCGATACTCCTCGCCGCCTCGGTGATTCTGGCCGTGGTGGGTGCGCACCCCTTCGACGCAGGCGTTCGCTACGCCCTGATCGTCGTGCTGGCAGCCTCCATGGGTGTGCAGAACGCCAGTGTGCGACGCTTGGCCGTTCCCGACCTGACCACCACCGTCCTGACCCTGACCGTCGTGGGGATCGGCGCCGACAGCGCCCTCGGTGGCGGCAAGGGCTCCAAGTCGGGCCGCCGCCTGATCTCGGTCGCCGCCATGTTCCTGGGTGCATTGGTGGGCGCGGCGTTCATCCTCCACGTGCAGGTGGCGGTCCCGTTGATCTTCGCCTTGGCCATCGTGGTCGTCATCGCCGCGGTCAGCCAATGGTCGGGTCGGTCGAACCCCGCGTGGACGCAGGTCGAGAGCGAGAGCTGAGACCTGAGCTCGGGGCGAGAGAGCCGGTCCCGCCGGCCCGCCCGGCCGACCGTTCTCAGACCATGAGGACGACGGGCACGATCATCGGGCGCCGCTTGGTGCGCTCTCCGACGAACTTGCCCAGGGCCTTGCGGGTGTGGCGGCTGAGCACCTCGATGTCGTGAGCCCCGTCCCGCAGGGCCTGCGTCACCGCATCGGCCACGACCTCGCTCGCCTCCTCCAACAACTCTTCTGCTTCGGGGGCGTAGACCCAGCCCCTGGTCTCGATGACCGGCGGGCAGCTGAGCTTGCTCTGCTGGCGGTCGACCGTGACCACGGCCATGACGACGCCTTCCTCGGCCAGCTTCTTGCGGTCGCGCAACACGCCGTGCTCGAGGTCACCCACCGTGCCGTCCACGTAGACGTAGCCACCGGGGACCTTGCCGTCGCGGGAGATGCCCTTGGCATCGAGCTGAATCACGTCGCCGTCCTCACAGAGGAGGACCTTGGCGGGGTCCAGACCCATCGACAGCGCCAGGCGGGCGTGGTGCACCATGTGGCGGAACTCGCCGTGGACCGGCACGAAGCATTCCGGCTCGGTGACCGAGATCAGTGTGCGCAGCTCCCCCTGGCGGGCGTGACCGCTGACGTGCACGGCCTCCGCACCCGAGTGGATGACCTCGGCGCCGCGGCGGTGCAGGTCGTCGATCACCTGGCCCACCGACCACTCGTTGCCGGGGATCGGGTGGGCGCTGATGACGACGACGTCGTCCTCGGTGATCTTCAGCCACTTGTTCTGCCCCGTGGCCATGAGCGACAACGCCGACATCGGCTCGCCCTGCGAGCCCGTCGAGATCACGCACATCTCACCGGGCGGCACGCTGTCCACCGCCTCGATGTCGATCTGCACGCCGTCGGGAATGCTGATGATGCCGAGGCGCCCGCCCAGCTCGACGTTCTTCCCCATGGAGCGGCCCAGGGTGGCGACCTTGCGGCCGTTCGCCACGGCCGCGTCGATGATCTGTTGCACGCGGTGCATATGGCTGGCGAAGCAGGCCACGATGATGCGCTTGCCAGCATGCGCAGCAAAGACCCGGCGCAGTATCACACCTACCGTCGATTCCGATTCGGTAAAGCCGGGCTCCTCCGCGTTGGTGGAGTCCGACAAGAGGAGGCGGATACCCTCAGTGCGGGCCAGCTCCCCCATGCGGGACATGTCGGTGCGCCGGCCGTCGACCGGTTGCAGGTCGATTTTGAAGTCGCCCGAGTGGAGGATCACGCCTTGGGGCGTGTGGAACGCGATCGCCATGGCCTCGGGCACCGAGTGCGTCACCGGGATGAACTCGACATCGCAAGCGCCGATCTTCAGGCGTTCGCCGTCCGCCACCGTGATGAACTCCGTGTGGCCGGCCAGCCCGGCCTCGTCGATGCGGTGGCGGGCCAGGCCGACGGTCAGCTGGGAGCCGTAGATCGGCGCGTGGACCTCGCGCAGCAGGTAGGCCAGCCCGCCCGTGTGGTCCTCGTGGCCGTGGGTGAGGACGATCCCGTCCACGCGGTCCTTGCGGTCGTACAGGTAGGTGAACTCGGGCAGGACCAGATCGATGCCCGGCATGTCCGGATCGGGGAACATGATGCCGCAGTCGAGGATGACGATGCGGCCGTCGACCTCGATACAGGCGCAGTTGCGTCCGATCTCGCCGAGCCCGCCCAGGAAGACGACCCGGACCGGCTTCGGCTTGTTGCCGCGCTCAGCCAAGCGGGGCGACCGTGACCGCAGGTGGCCCGACAGCGGCCAGGATCTTCTGTGCCTGTGCGTCGAGTTCCGGCGTGGCCGTGCCCATGGGCAGGCGGCACTGTCCGACGCGCAGGCCGAGGGCGCGCAGGATCGCCTTGGCCGGCAAGGGGTTGGGGAAGTCGGGCGATGACTCGAAGTCGAAGGAGTCGAGCAGCTCGGCGTTGCCGGCGATGGCGGTGGCGAGGTCGCCCGCCAGGAAGGCGTCGACCACCCGGCGGAACTGCGGGCCTATCCAGTGGGCGGCGACGCTGATGATGCCGACCGCGCCGACGGCTATCAGAGGCAGGGTCATGACGTCATCACCGCTGTAGATCTCGAAGCCGGCGGGCACCTGCGCCGCAAGGTGCGCTGTCCCGGCGGGGTCGGCCGCCGCGTCCTTGAGCGCCACGATGTTGGGCACTTCACGGGCCAGGCGCAGCATGGTCGGAGTGGCAATGCGTCGTCCGCTCCGGACGGGGATGTCGTAGAGCGCGACGGGCAGTTTGCCGGCGGCCTCCGCCACGGTCCGGAAGTGCTCGAAGATGCCGGCCTGGGAAGGCCGGTTGTAGTACGGGGTCACAAGGAGAATGCCGTCGACGCCACATTGCGTCGCCTGCTTGGTCATGGCAACGGAGTGCGCCGTGTCGTTCGAGCCGGTGCCGGCGACGACCGGGATGGTCACTGCCTCAGCCACGGCGCGCCAGAGCGCGACCTTCTCGTCATCGGTGAGCACGGAGCTCTCGCCGGTGGAGCCGCTGAGCACGAGCCCATCGCTGCCGTGTCCGGCCAGCCAGCGGGCCAGATCGACCGCGGCGGCGAGGTCCAGTCCGCCGTCTTCGTCGAACGGCGTCACCATGGCCGTGACCACCCGCCCGAAACGAGGCGGGTCCTGCTGTGCGGGGCTCATCGCCCCTTCACGCTACCAGCGATGCGCGGCGCCGAGGGCGCTCAGGCGACGTTGCGCTCGGCCGGCGAGCCGTCGGCGAAGGCGTCCTCCTCCTCCGTAGAGTCGGTCAGATTCTCGAACGCGATCGCTCCCATTTCGGTGAACTTGGTGCGGAGCCAGCCGTCGGCCGCATCGAGCAGACCCAGCTTCTTGAGATTCGGCACGATCTTGGAGAAGAGCAGGATCTGGAAGTCGTCGCGATCCGGCGCCGCCTGCATGACCTTGACCACGTCGGCGGTGGGCACCTCCATGCGCTCCCACACCTCTTGCATGGCCATGCGGTCCTTCATGCGGATGGCCGCCTCAAAGGCAAACTCCTGGCGCTCCCTGAGCTCGGCCGCGTTGAGCTCCTTGTAGTACTCCTGCAGGCTGAGCACGCCGAAGGCCACGTGGCGGGCCTCGTCGGCCATGACGTAGCGCAGCAGCTTCTTGAGCAGCGGCTCCGTCGTCATGGCGTGGATGAAGCCGAAGGCGGCCAGGGCCAGGCCCTCGACCATGATCTGCATGCCGAGGTAGGTCATGTCCCAGCGGGAGTCCGAGACGATGTCGTCGAGGAGCATCCCGAGGTGTGCATTCATCGGATAGTGCCCCGAGAGCTTCGTGTCGAGATACTTGGAGAAGACCTCGACGTGACGCGCCTCGTCCATGACCTGCGTGGCCGCGTAGTACTTGGCGTCGATCCACGGGACCGTCTCGACGATCTTGGCCGTGCAGAGCAGCGCACCCTGCTCTCCGTGCATGAACTGCGACAGGAGCCAGTTCTGGTTCTGCATGCCGAACTCAATGAAACGCTTCTCGTCCCACGTGGCCAGGACAGTGCCGGCCAGGGTGGCCTCGTCCCACTGCGCCTGCGCCGGGTTGGCCTCGGCGTTGGCGATGACCACCCGCTCCTGGTCGACCTCGATCGACCAGTCGAGGTCAGTCTGCCCGTTCCACTGGGCCTTCTTGGCCTTCTCGTAGAGCTTGTCGAGCTGGGGCTTGGCGCCCTTCTCGTAGTCCCAGGTGAACTCGGCCGGGCAGTTGTCGGGGACGCGGTGGAAGCCCTCCACGTCGTACTTGCCGACGACGCTCATCACCGCCTCGAGGTCGTTGATGTCCTCGCGCCCTATCAGGTCCAGATTGGACCGGAGCTCCTCCGTCGTGTTCTCGTCGAGTGTGGTCATTGTGCCGCCCCCTTGGTTGTTGGTCTGGTGCTTCTGCGTGCATGGTTGATGGTTGAGGTGGAAGTCGAACTCGAAGTGAGCGTGGCGGCCCGTGTCGTGCCCGCCGTCTCGAGCCGCAGGGCGAGGATGCCCGGCAGCACGAACATCCGAACGAGCGCCCGGGTGTCGGCCGGGTCCGCCAGGTCGGCGTGCGAAGGGGGGGCCGAGCAGTAGGCCATCACGATGCGCACGGCCCACTCGGCGGCCCTCGTCGCCTGCTCGGGCTCGAGCCAGCGGGCGAAGAACGGAGCGGCCAGGTCGCTGGCGACCCGCATGACCTGGTCGAAGCCCCCGAACGTCAGGAACGGCAGCACGGCGCCGGGCTCGTGCTCCAGGAGGTAGGTCAGCGACTCGTGGCCCCGCAGCCAGCGGGCCGTCTCGACCATGCCCGCCACGAGCACGTCCTCGAGATCCCCGGCCTCGCCCATGACCACGGCCAACGACGAGAAGAGCCGGGCCACCTCCGTCTCGACCACGGCGGCGAGGATGCCCTCCTTACCGCGCGGGAAAACCCTGTAGGCGGTCGCACGGGACAGACCGGCGGCCCGGGCGATGTCGTCGACGGTTGTCTTGGCGATGCCCTGGCGGCCAAGGCAGCTGAGCGCCCCGTCCACGAGGCGGACCCGGGTCGACGAGCGGTCGTCCGCCCCGAGGTGCCGGACGACGCCGTCCCGCCCCCCGGCCGGGTGTCCGGCCCCTACCGCTTCAGGTCGTGCCGCAGTTGCGCCCACATATGAAACAGTACGGCGATTTTTGTCTCACTGTCAACCACTTGGCAGGTGGCCGCAGCCCAGGTCGCCGGTCGCCGGGGCAGGGGCAGGTGGCCCCGGCCTTCAGTTGAGATTGAAGTGCCCGGGCGCGATGGATGCAATGAGCAGCGCCAGCACGGCCAGTACGGCCACGCTCCCGCCCACGGTGAGCACCAGGGCGGTGTTCCGGTCCCGCAGCTCGCCGGCGTAGTCGTAGAGGAAGCCGAGCAGAGCCCCGACGGCCAGGCCACCCAAATGGGCTCGCCAGTCAGTGTTGCCCGTGAAGCCGAGCGCCAGGTTGAGCGCCAGAAGGATGGCGACCGGCGTCACCGGCAATCGGCGACGCAGTCCCACCACGATGTACGCCCCCAGCACGCCCATGATGGCGCCGGAAGCACCGATCCCCAGCTCGTTGTGCGGGCCGAGAAGGTACGAACCCACACTCCCCCCGAGCCCGGCCAGCAGGTACAGGGCGACGAAGCGCACCTTGCCTACGAGCACCTCGAGGGCGGGGCCCACGATGAGCAGGGTGATCATGTTGAAGAAGATGTGTTCGAAGCTGGCGTGGAGCCACATGGCCGTGAAGGCCCGGTAGTACTGGTGCAGGAAGTGCACCCCGTCGGGCCACAGGCCGTAGCGATTGATGACACTGGCATTGGTGCCGAAGCCCTCGAGGAAGAAAACCACCACGTTGATGCCGATGATGCTGAGCACGATCGGCGTCGGGTTGGTCGAGCCGACCACGCCGGTCCGACCCCTGCTCGTGTGGGTGAACGCGGGCACGTGCCGGGACCGCTTGGCCCCCTCGGACGTGCACTCCGGGCACTGCCAGCCGACCTGCGCTGCGATCATGCAGTCGGTGCAGATGGGGCGGTTGCAGTGGCCACACAACACCGAGGCCGCCTTTTCGGGGTGGCGGTAACACGGCGGAGGCGGCGCAGGCGGGGGCTGTGGCTGCGACCCGGAGTCGGTCACCGGATGCCGGCAAGCAGTTCGGAGCGGACCAGCAGCGCCACCTGGTCAGAGTCGTTCAGGTCCCAGCGTCCCGGCGAGCTGATGTAGGAGAGGACCATGCGGGCCAGGAAATCGGCCGCGGCGTCGAGGTCGGTGCCTTCCGCCATGCCGTGGCGCACCAGGTACGGCGCCAGGAACTGCGCGACCAGCGTGTGGGTCTGGTCAGCCTCGGTGGACAGCCGCGGCAGCAAGGTGTCGGGCTCGGTCACCAGGACACGCTGGAGCACCTCGTGCTCGACCAGGGCGCGGTGAGCAAACATGAGGCCGCGCTCCATGACCTCCTCCAGCGTGTCGGCGTCGGAGACCTCCTCGTAGAGCCGGAGGAAGAAGCGGGAGAACTCCCACCCGACCACGGCCGAGAAGAGCTCGTCGCGTCCCCCCGGGAAGTAGCGGTACACCGTCGCCCGCGACACCCCGGCCTGGCGTGCCGCGTCCTCCACCGTCGTCTTGGCGAACCCCCAGCGAGCGACGCAGTCGTAGGTGGCCTGCAGGAGCCGTTCCCGGACGTCAGGGTTCACAGCCCCAGCAACGCCTCGAGCCCGACCGTGACTCCGGGCCGATCGGGCACGGACCGCACGGCGAGGAGCACGCCGGGCATGAACGACCGCCGATCGTAGGAGTCGTGGCGGATGGTCAGGCTCTGTCCCGGCGCGCCGAAGATGACCTCCTCGTGCGCCACCAGGCCGGGCAGGCGCACCGAGTGCACGTGCACGCCGCCGGGAGCCTCGGCACCGCGGGCCCCGGCGAGCAGCATGTCCGTCGTCGGGTCGGGCGGCAACGCGCCGCTCCCCGCTTCACGGCGGGCCGCCTCGATCACGGCCGCCGTGTGCATGGCGGTGCCCGAGGGCGCATCGCGCTTGGCATCGTGGTGCAGCTCGATGATCTCGACGCCGTCCATGAGCGGCGCCGCGATGCGGGAGAAGTGCAGGAGCAGCACGGCACCGATGGCGAAGTTGGGGACGACCACCGCGTTGGCCCCGCCGCCCGTCCCCGAAAAGCGCGCCCTCATGTCGGCCATGTCGGCGTCGGACAGCCCGCTGGTCCCGATGACGGCGTGGACGCCCAGCACTGCGTAGTGCACGACGTTGTGGCGCACCGCCTCGGCGATGGTGAAGTCCACGACGACCTCAGCCCCCAGGTCGCCCAGGGCGTTGACCTCGCCCACGATCGTCCGGCCGCTTGCGTCCGCACCGACGTGGCCGGGATCGATGGCGGCGACCAACTCGAGGTCGGCCGCCTCCGAAACCGCACGGCAGACCTCTTGGCCCATGCGACCGCCGGCGCCGACCACACCGACCTTCTGCATGCCCAGCAGGCTACCGGGCGACCAGGGCGCGCTGGTAGGACTCGAAGTCCCGCCCGTCGAAGGGTCCGACGGCGCTCAGCGTGCGGGGTGACCGCACCAGCTCCGCCGCCACCTGCTGGGCATCGCCCTTCTCGACCCGGTCGATGCGCGCCAGTACCTCGTCGACCGAGAGCACCTCGCCGTGCAACAGCATCGACGCACCGAGACGGCTCATACGGGCACCCGAGTCCTCGCCGGAGAGCAGCATCTCGGCGCGCAGGTTGCCCTTGGCCACGGCCAACTCCCGGTCGGTGACCCCGTCGACGGCCAGCAGCTCGAGCTCCGCCTCCACGATCTGCAGGACCTCGTCGATGTGCTCGGGCGCGGTGCCGACCACGACGGCCAGCGATCCGCTGTCCTCGTAGGCCGCCCGCTCCGACCAGACCGAGTACGCCAGCCCGCGCTGCTCACGGACCTTCTGGAAGAGGCGACTCGAGAGGCCACCGCCCAGCACATGGTTCAACACGGCCAGCGCCCAGCGCCGCTCGTCGAAGCGCGAGACCGAGCGCATGCCGTAGACCAGGTGCGCCTGTTCGGTGGAGCGCCGCACCACGTCGAGGCCAACGGTGTGGGGCCCCGGCGGGGTCCGGGCCGGGGCAGCGCCGCCGGACCCGCCGGCAAAGCGCCGTTCCAGGTCGGCCGCCACCGCCTCGTGGGTGCAGTCGCCGGCGACGGAGACGACCATGTTGGCCGGCCTGTAGTGCAATTCGAAGAAGGCGCGGATGTCCTCGCGGGTGATCCGCTGCACCGACGAAGCAGTCCCCAGGGTGTCCCGTCCGAGGGCGTGCCCGGGGAAGAGTGCCTCCTGCCACCGCTCCGCCGCCAGGTCGGCCGGCTCGTCGGCGTGCATCAGGATCTCGTCGAGGATGACCGTACGCTCGGCCTCTATGTCGTCAGCCCGCAGAGCCGGCGCCCACATGATGTCGCTCAAGATGTCGAGCCCGAGCGACAGGTGCTCGGAGAGAAGCCTGATGTAGAAGGTCGTGTACTCCTTGGTGGTGAAGGCGTTGCAGTCGCCACCCACCTCGTCGAGCTCTTCGGCGATGGCGACAGCCGACCGCTGCTCCGTGCCCTTGAAGAGCAGGTGCTCCAGGAAGTGCGACGCCCCGGCGAGTTCGCCGGGCTCGTCACGCGAGCCCGTGCCGACCCAGTAGGCGACCGCTACCGAGCGGACATCCCCCATGGTCTCGGTGACCAGGCGGATGCCGCAGGGTAGGACAGATGTCTCGATCAACGACGGCGCGAACGCCCACGCGAACGACCGCGGTCACCGGCGCGGTCGCCCCGGTCACCGCCACGGTCGTTCCCGCTGTCGGCTGCGCCCGGGCCGAGATCGCCCAGGTCCGCCACCAGCTCCGCCTCGAAGGCGTCCTCGAAGGACGAGCCGTCAGCCGTGCGGGCCGGTGCGGGCGCCGAAGACGACGACCCGGACCCGGACCCGGACCCGCCGGCTCCGTTGGCCGACCCAGAACCGTTGCCCGAGGAACCCGACGAAGAACCCGACGACGAGGAAGACGAGGAGGAGGGACCCGAGGAGGACGAGGAGGAGGGACCCGAGGAGGACGAGCCGCCCGAACCCCCGCCCTCAGGGGCGGAGGCCAGGGACAGCGACACCTTGCCCTGCGGGTCGATGTCGTCCACCCGGACCTCGACGGCCTGGCCCAGCGTCAGCACGTCCTCGACGTTGTTGATCCGCTTGCCCCCGGCCAATGACGACAGCTTCGAGATGTGCAGTAGGCCGTCACGGCCCGGAAGCACGTTCACGAAGGCACCGAACTTGGTGATGTTGACCACCCTGCCGGCGTAGACCACGCCCACGTCGGCGGTCGGCGGGTCGAGGATCAGCGAAATGCGGCGACGGGCCTCTTCGACCGCGTTGCCGTCCTTGGCGCCGATCGTCACCGTGCCGACCACACCGTCGTCGTCGACGGCGATGTCCGCACCGGTCTCCTGCTGCAGCGTGTTGATGACCTTGCCCTTGGGCCCGATGACCTCACCGATCTTGTCGATCGGGATCTCCATGGAGACGATCTTCGGCGCGCTGGTCGCCACGTGGTCACGGGGCTCGGGGATCGTCGCCGCCATGACGCCCAGAATGATGAGCCGGGCCTCCTTGGCCTGCAGCAGCGCCCGAGCGAGCACGTCGGCCGGCAGGCCGGCGATCTTCGTGTCGAGCTGCAGCGCCGTCACGGCGTCGGCCGTGCCGGCCACCTTGAAGTCCATGTCGCCGAACGCGTCCTCGGAGCCCAGGATGTCGGTCAGGGTCACGTAGGTGCCCTCGTCATAGACGAGGCCCATGGCGATGCCCGCCACGGGCGCCCGCAGCGGCACACCCGCGGCCATCAGCGACAGTGTCGAGCCGCACACAGACGCCATGGAGGTCGAGCCATTCGAGGCCAGCACGTCGGAGACCACACGCAGGGTGTAGGGAAACTCCTCGGCGGGCGGCACGACAGGCAGCAGGGCCCGCTCGGCCAGCAGCCCGTGCCCGATCTCCCGGCGCTTCGGACCACGCATGAAGCCCGTCTCACCGGTCGAGAAAGGCGGGAAGTTGTAGTGGTGCATGTAGCGCTTGTGGTCGACCGGGGTGATGGTGTCGAGCTGCTGCTGCATGCGGGGCATGCCCAGCGTCGTCACGTTCAGCACCTGGGTCTCGCCGCGCTGGAAGAGCGCCGAGCCGTGCGCCGTCGGGAGCAGGTCGATCTCGGCGGACAGGGGACGGATGTCCGCGATGCCCCGCCCGTCCACGCGCACGCCTTCCTCCACGATGCTCTTGCGCACCAGCTTCTTGGTCAGCGAGCGGATGGCCCCCTTGACCTCGCCCGGCCGGTCGGCGAACTCATCGCCGAGGGCGGCGCGGATCTCCTCGCCGGCGGCATCGAGCGCGGCGTTGCGCTCGGCCTTGCTCCGGACGAGATTGGCCTTGGCGATGGGCTCGGTGCCGACCGCCTCGACCCGGGCCCACACGTCGTCCTGGTAATCCGTGAACGTCGAGAACGGGATCGTCTCGATCGGACCGCGAGCAGCCGTGAAGTCCGCGACCAGCTGGCGTTGCAGGTTGATGGCCTCACGGATCCACACCTTGGCCGCCTCGAGGCCGGAGGCCAGCACTTCCTCGGTCACCTTGGGGGCGCCGGCGTCGTAGTACTCCCACGACTTCTCGGTCCCACCCGCCTCGACCATCATGATGGCGATGTCGCTGTCGGCGTCCTCGGTCAGCGCACGGCCGGCCACGACGAGCTCGAAGGTCGACTCCTCGCCCTCCTCGAAGGTCGGGTGCCCGATCCACTGGCCGTCGGTCGTGTAGGCCACGCGCACCGCGCCGATGGGGCCGTCGAAGGGGATGCCCGAGAGCATCAGCGCCGCCGACGCGCCGTTGATGGCCAGCACGTCGTGCGGGTTCACCTGGTCGGCACCGATAATGGTCCCGACAACGTGGACCTCGTTGCGGAACCCCTCGGGGAAGGACGGGCGCAGGGGGCGGTCGATCAGCCGGCAGGTCAGGATGGCCTGGTCCGAGCTCTTGCCCTCCCGACGGAAGAACGAGCCGGGGATCTTGCCGGCGGCGTACGTCCGTTCCTCGATGTCGACCGTCAGCGGGAAGAAGTCAGTGCCCTCCCGGACCGATCGAGCTGCGGTGGCCGTGGCCAGCAGGACGGTGTCGCCGATGCGGGCCACGACGGCCCCGTCGGCGAGCTGGGCGAGTTTCCCCGCCTCGAATGACATGGTTCGGTCGGTCCCGCTGATCGGGCCCGACACGGAAATGGCGTCAGCCATGATGCTCCTCGTGTCTCGGGGGCATCTTCGTTGCTGGTTCCCAGTAGTCGACCACCTCGCACCCGAAGTGAGCGGCGACTGGCAGCCAGGTGGCTGAAGACGCCCGGTTCTGTGGTGCTGCTGCTGCCGCTACCTTCTGATGCCGAGTCGGCCGATGATGGTGCGGTAGCGCTCGACGTCGTTCTTGCGGACGTAGTCGAGCAGCCGGCGGCGCTGGCCGATGAGCTTCATCAGGCCCCGCCGCGTGTGGTGGTCCCCCTTGTGCTCCTTCAGGTGCTCCGTCAGGTGGTTGATCCGGCCCGACAACAGGGCTATCTGCACCTCGGGTGAGCCGGTGTCACTCTCGTGTAACCGGTACTCGGAGATGGTGGCCTGCGTGTCGGGCATGTAGGAAGAACCTCGAAGAGCTTGTCGGAGTGTGGCGGGAACCCTCCCCAGCCGCCTTCCAGCGTAGCAGCCGCCCGCTGATCAGGGGCGATCAGGGCTGATCGGCCGTCGCCAACACCCGTTCGGTGGCCTCCACGTCGGCCCGCATCTGGGCGATGAGGGCCTCGACGGAGTCAAAACGCCGCTCCGCCCGCAGCCGGTGGGAGAAGGACACCCCGGCCGCCTCCCCGTAGAGGTCGCCGTCGAAATGCAGCAGATAGGCCTCGACCAGGACCGCGGCCGTGCCCGGTTCGTAGAAGGTCGGGCGCCGCCCCACGGAGACAGCTGCCTGGTGGAGACTCCCGTCAGCCCGCCGGAAGTGCCCGGCGTAGATCCCATCGGCGGGCAGAGCAATATCGTCGGCCACGGCCAGATTGGCGGTCGGGAATCCCAGCTCGGGGCCGCCGCGCCCGTCGCCCCGGACCACCGCGCCGCGGACCTCATGAGGCCGCCCGAGCAGGCGGGCCGCGCCGTCCACGTCGCCCTCGGCGAGCAGGGCCCGGATGCGGGTCGAGGACACGGCGTCGCGCCCGTCGCCGGTCAGGCCGACCCCGACCACCTCGAAGCCGGCGGCGGCGCCCATCCGACGCAGCAGGTCAACGTTGCCACGGCGGCCGTGGCCGAAGTGGAAGTCCTCCCCCACCACGACCAGGCGGGCCGACAGCTGGTCGACGAGGACCTCGGTGACGAAGTCCTCGGCGGATTCTTCGGCCCGGGCCAGATCGAAGGGGATGACCACGGTGCGGTCGATGCCGCAGTCGGCGAGCAGCTCCAACCTCTGCTCGAGGCCGGTCAGCTGTTTCGGCGCGGACTCGGGTCGCACGACAGCGGCGGGATGACGGTCGAAGGTCACCACCACGGTGGAGAGCCTGGCCGCCGCCGCCCGCTCCGACAGGTCGCGCAACAGGGCGCGGTGCCCCAGGTGGACCCCGTCGTAGGCCCCGATCGTGACAGCGGTTCCCTCATCGGGCGGCATCGCGATCGAGGGTAGTCGGGCGTCCGTCACCGCTCGGTCGTCGGCCCGGCCAGCACGACGGCCGGCCGGATGCGGTCACTACCCGTCGCCTCGTAGACCGCCAGCAGCTCCCCCGCCTCGTCGAGCATGGCCCACGGGCCGTCGCCCACGGCGCCGAGCGGGACCCGGTCGAGCGGCAGCCCGGTGCGGATGGAGGCGGCTGCCGCGGCGTCGACCGTCACGGCATCGAGGTCGCGCAGGGCCTGGGCCGGGGTGAGGACCCGCTCGGGGCCGATGGCGTCGAGGGGGCGCATGTCGGCCGCCCCGAAGGAGCCGATGTCCGTGCGCCGCAGGTTCGCCACATATGCACCCCCTCCGAGCAGGCGGCCGAGATCGTCCGCCAGGACCCGGATGTAGGTGCCCGACGAGCACACCACCTCGGCCCGGTAGACGCCGGGGTGGTCGGGTTGCTCGGGCGCCGGTGCGGTGTCGAAGTTGGTGACGGTGACTGTGCGGGCGGGGCGCTCCACCTCCATCCCTTGACGGGCCAACTCGTGCAGCCGCCGCCCGCCGACCTTCACGGCCGACACCATGGGCGGCACCTGCTCGATCTCCCCGGTGAGTTCGGCCGCGGCGGCGGCCACCATCTCGGGCGTGACGTGGGACATGTCGTAGGTGGCGAGGACCTCGCCGGAGGCATCGAGCGTCGAGGTGGCCGCCCCGAGCACGATGTCCGTCGTGTAGGTCTTGGGCAACGCGGTCAGGAAGCGCATGAGGCGGGTCGCCCGGCCCAGCCCCACCAGCAACACACCGGTGGCGTCGGGATCGAGCGTGCCGGCGTGCCCCACCCGGCGCTGGCCGAAGATCCGGCGGCAGCGAGCCACCACGTCGTGGGAGGTCCAGCCCGCCTCCTTGTCGACGACCACCAGGCCGGAGACGTTTCCCGCCGGAGGCGGAGGCGGAGTTGGAGGCGGAGTTGGCGGCCTGGCGGTCGGCTCTCGCTCCCAGCCCATCCCGGGCTCCGGCTGACGGCTCACGACTCGTCGGCCGGGGGCTCCCCCTCGTTCGGGTCGTGCAACCCGCGCAGCAGCTCCTCGACCCGGGAGCCCGCCGCAATGGCCGGGTCGGCCCGGAAGGTCAGCTTGGGCGTGCGCTTCATCGTCATCTGCGCGCCCACGGTGCGCTGCAGACGTACCCGGCGTTCTTCGAGCACCACCGCTGTCGCCTCTTCGAGAGTGGCCAGGTACACCACGGCCGTCCGCATGTCGGGGGCCACGTCGACCGAGGTCACCGTCACCATCGGCAGCTCGTCGGCGTCGGCCAGACGCTCGAGCTCCTCGGCCAGTACCTGCCGCAGCACCTGGTTGACCCGCAGGGTACGCGGGTATGTCGCCGTGCGCCGTCTCACCGCATCAGCTCCTCACTGGAATCACGCTGGAATCGAAGGGGACCCCGCCGGACCGCCGGACCGACAGACCCACCCGTGGCGGGCGAGGCGGAACAAGGGACCGGCCCGGCCCGGCCCGGACCCGATCGGCGGGGGCTCAGGTCCTGGCGATCTCGCGCTCGTCGTAGGTCTCAATGATGTCGCCTTCCTTCAGGTCCTGGAAGTCCGACAGCCCGATTCCGCACTCGAAGCCCGAGGCCACCTCGCGCACGTCGTCCTTGAAGCGGCGCAGCGAGTTGATGGCGCCCTTCCAGATGACCGTGCCATCGCGCAGGAAGCGCACCTTGGAACCGCGGGTGATCTTGCCGTCACGCACGTAGCAGCCGGCCACGGCGCCGATGCGGGGCACCCGGAAGACCTCGCGCACCTCGGCCTCGCCCGTGACGACCTCTTCGTAGACCGGGGAGAGCAGTCCGAGCATGGCCGCCTCGATGTCCTCCAGCAGCTTGTAGATGATCTCGTAGGTCCGGATCTCGACATCCGACGACTCGGCCAGTTCGCGGGAGCGCTTGTCGGGGCGGACGTTGAACCCGATGATGGTGGCGTTGGAGGCCGCCGCCAGCTGCACGTCGTTCTCGGTGATGCCACCGATGCCCCGCAGAACGAAGCTCAGCTTCACGTCGTCGCGCTCCAGGCGCTTCAAGGAGTCCGTTACGGCCTCCAAAGAGCCCTGCACGTCAGCCTTCAAGACGATGTTCAGCGTCGCCGTCTCGCCGCGGGAGATCTGCTCGAAGAGGTCCTCGAGCTTGGCCCCGGTGGTGCCGGCCACGGGCTTGTGCCCCGACAGCCGGAAGCGCTGCACCCTGGCCTCACCCAGAGTGCGGGCCCGGGCCAGGTCCTTGGCCCCGCGCATCTCGTCCCCGGCGTGCGGCGGCTCCGAGAAGCCCAGCACCTGCACCGGCGTCGAGGGCAGCGCCTCCTTGATGTGGTCGCCCCGGTCGTCCACCAGCGCCTTCACCTTGCCCCACGCCGGCCCGGCCACCACCGGGTCGCCGACACGGAGGGTGCCCTGCTGCACGATCAACGTGGCCACCGGCCCCCTGCCGGCCTCGAGATTGGCCTCGAGCACCACGCCGCGGGCCTCGCCCTCGACCCGGGCCGTCAGTTCCTCGACCTCGGCCACGAGCACGATCTGCTCGAGCAGGCTGTCGATGCCGGTCCCCTGCAGCGCGGAGACCTCGACCACGATGGTGTCGCCGCCCCAGGCCTCGGGCACCAGCTCGCGCTCGGAGAGCTGCTGGAGCACACGGGACGAGTCGGCGTCGGGCCGGTCCATCTTGTTGACGGCCACGATGATCGGGACGTCCGCCGCCTTGGCATGGTCGATCGCCTCGATGGTCTGGGGCATCACGCCGTCGTCGGCGGCCACCACCAGGATGACGATGTCGGTGGCCTCGGCGCCGCGGGCCCGCATGGCCGTGAAGGCGGCGTGGCCCGGCGTGTCGATGAACGTGATGCGGTGGTCCTGCCAGACGACCTGGTAGGCACCGATGTGCTGGGTGATGCCGCCGGCCTCGCCGGCCACGACGTCGGTCGAGCGGATGCGGTCCAGCAGCAGCGTCTTGCCGTGGTCGACGTGCCCCATGACGGTGACGACCGGCGGGCGCGGCCGCTGGTCGGAGTCGTCCTCCTCGTCCTCGTCCTCGAAGTAGCGGGCCAGCAGCTCCGCCTCCTGCTCCTCGCCGGGGTCGACCAGGCGCACGTCGGCGGCGATCTCGGCCGCGAAGAGCTCGATCATGTCGTCGGTCAGCGACTGTGTCGCCATGACCATCTCGCCCTGCAGCAGCAAGAAGCGCACGATGTCGCCGGCACTGCGATTGAGCTTGGGCCCGAGGTCGCGGGCGGTCGAGCCACGCTCGATGATGATCTCGCCGTCGGGGACGGGCGCCGTCGACGGCTGGTACGTGGTGAGCTGCGTCGGCTCCAGTTCTTCGAGGTTGCGCCGGCGTCTGCGGGCGCGCCGTTGGGGGGGCCTCCGCCCCGGCATGCCGCCACGACCTCCCGGCGGGGGTGCACCCGTGGGGGCTCCTCCACCGGGTCGGCCGGCGAAGCCTCCTCCTCCTCCGGAGGGACGGCCGCCGTAGCCACCACCGGAGGGGCCGCCGGTACCGGCGGGACGACCTGCGCCCGCGCCGGCGGGACGGCCACCGGTGCGCTGCGGGTAGGAACCACCGGGACGCGACGGCGGCGCAGTGGGGCGACGCCCACCCATACCGGGCGGGGGCGGAATCGGCCGGCCGCTGGGGCCGAGGGGCGGACGAGATCCCGGTGGCGGGGGCACGGGCCTGCCCGATGGGCTGAGCGGTGGCCGGGGCGAGCGGGACTCAAGCGGCGCCTGGGCCGCGGCCGACGGCGTGGACGGAGAAGGCGCAACCGGCGCCGCGGCCGGGGCCGGGGCCTGGGCCGGCGCGGCGGGCGGGGCAGCCGCAACCGGCGCGTGGGCCTGAACGGGGGCGGACTGTGCCGCGGGTGCCGCGGGTGCCGCGGGTGCCGCGGGTGCGGCGGGTGCGCTGGGCGCCGCCGCGGCAGGGGCTGTGGCGGGTGCAGCGGGTGCTGACGGCGCCGCTGGGGGTGGCGTCGGGCGGCTGCTGCTGATCAGGCGGGGCGAGCGGGGCGGGGTCGCCGCGGCTGCGGGAGCCTCGGCGCCGGACCCAGCCGCGGCCGGTGCCGACACCGGGCGGGCCGGAGCCTTCTTGACCGGAGCGCTGCTCGCAGCCGAGCTGCTCGATACCGAAGTGAGCGGCCGTCGTGCCGGTGCCTCACCGGCGCCGTTGTCGTCCGCGCCGCCTACGGGCGCCGACTTCGTGGCCTTGGTGGCCTTGGCTGCCTTCTTGGCCGGAGCGGGCTCCTCGGGCTGGACGGGCCTACGCAGGCCGTCGGCATCGGCCTTGCGGCGGACGCGGTCGGCCTGCGCGTCCTCAATGGAGGACGAGTGGCTCTTGACCCCGATCCCCAGGGAAAGGGCCAGCTCCAGCCCCTCCTTGTTGGAAAGGCCGAGCTCTTTGGCCAGCTCATAGACGCGGATCTTCTTCGGCAAGTGGTTCTCTTTGTCCTTGTTTTGTCTCGGGGCGCGGCGTCAACCCAGCCCCCCATCCTCGCACATCAGGTGCGGGCCACCCCCACGCCTCACCCAGGTGCATACGCAACTGCTGCAGGTCCGCAGCGTCAATGGACGCCGAGAAGGCCCGCTCGAAGCCGTGCCGGCGCACGGCATCGTCCAGGCAGCCGGGCGAGTCCCGGCACAGCCATGCCCCCCGACCAGCAGCGTGCCGGTCGGACGACAGGGCCCCGCCCGGAAGCCGGACGATTCGGATCAGCTGGTCGGCCGGCAGGGCGCTCCGGCAACCGACACAGGTCCGTGTCGGCGCTATGCCTCGGCCTCTTCAGATACCTCGGCGGCGTCAGCGCCGGCGTCGGCGTCGGCGTCGGCGACCACCACAACCTCGTCGACCGTCACCTCGCCATCGGCGGATTCGGTCACCACGAGGTCGTCGACGATGACTTCCCCGTCGGAGGTCTCGGTCACTGTGACATCTTCGATGGTGACGCTCCCGTCGGCAGATTCGGTCACTACGACGACCTCCTCGGCCGGATCCTCCGCCTGGTGGGTCCATTCCTCGGCCGACATCGCCTCGCCGCCCTCGGCGGGCTTCCAGACCATCTCGCCCTTCTCGTCCTCGACCCACTCGCCCTCGGCCCAGTCCTGCTCGCCGTAGCCACCCGCCTCTTCCTCGGCCAGCTGGGTCTCGCTCTTGATGTCGATGCGCCAGCCGGTGAGCCGCGCCGCGAGGCGGGCGTTCTGCCCTTCCTTGCCGATGGCAAGGGAGAGCTGGAAGTCGCTCACGATGACGGTGGCGGTGCCGGTCTCCTCGTCGAGCCGCACCTCGCGCACGCGGGCCGGGGCCAGCGCGTTCTGGATCAGCTCGACCGGGTCGTCCGAGAAGGGGACGACGTCGACGCGCTCGCCCCGCAGCTCGTTGGTCACCATGCGCACGCGCGAGCCGCGGGCGCCCACGCAGGCGCCCACCGGATCGACGTTGGGGTCGTTCGACCAGACGGCGATCTTGGTGCGGTGGCCGGGCTCACGGGCGGCTGCCTTAATCTCGACCACCCCGGAGCCGATCTCGGGCACCTCGAGCTCGAAGAGCCGCTTGATGAGGCCCGGGTGGGTCCGGCTCACCACGATCTGGGGGCCCTTGGTGGTCTTGCGGACCTCGACGATGTAAGCCTTCAGCCGGGCCCCGTGCTCGTAGCGCTCGTAGGACACCTGCTCGGCCTGGGGCAACAGCGCCTCGACCTTGCCCAGGTCGAGCAGGGTGTAACGGTTGTCGGTCTGCTGCACGATGCCGGTGACGATGTCACCCTCACGCCCGGCGTACTCCTCGTATTTCATGTCGCGCTCGACCTCGCGGATGCGCTGCAGGATCACCTGCTTGGCCGTCTGCGCGGCAATGCGCCCGAAGTCGTCCGGCGTGTCGTCCCATTCGCGCACGACCTCGCCGTCCTCGTTGAGCTCCTGCCCGTAGACGCGGATCTCGCCCGAGTCGGGGTCGATGGTGACGACGGCCTCCTCGGCGGCGTCGGGACGGCGCTTGTAGGCCGCCACCAGCGCGTTGGCCAGCGCGTCGAGCAACGTCTCGACCGAGATTCCCTTGTCACGCGCGATCTGACCCAGCGCGTCCAGGAATTCGAAATTGGTCTTGCTCATTGCCGCTTCACCCTCTCGCTCTTCTCGTTCTTCGATTTCCGGGGCTCCGGCCCCCACTCAAAAACTGTGCGCGCCCGCTCGATCTGGTCGTAGGCGATGCGCAATTCCCCGTCGGGCACCTCGGGACCGGTAAGGACGCAGCCCGACTCGTCCGCGCTCTGCAGCGTCCCGGTCACGCGCTTGACGTCCGCCGTCCCGCCGTCGATGCGGACGGTGATCTTCTCCCCCACGGCCCGGGCGAAATGCACCGGCGTGCGCAGCCGTCGCTCCAGGCCAGGGCTCGAAACCGACAGGGTGTAGCGGCCCGGGAAGGGGTCGATGTCGTCGAGCGCGGCTGAGACCTCCCGGGTGGCCTCACCCAGCTCGTCGAGGTTGATGCCTCCCTCGCGATCCACGAAGACCGTCAACTGGGCTCCGTGGAGCTCCAGGTCGACCAGATCGAGCCCGCGGGCCTGGAGGATCGGCGACAGCGCATTCGTCAACGTGTCCGTACTGGTGCTCATCGCCGCTACCTCCTCTCCTGGTCTTTGTCCTGGTCGTTCGTCCTGGTCTGGCCTCGCAAAGCGAAAGCGTGGGCCGCAGCCCACGCTTCAACGAGGTACTGATCTTCAAAAATGGACAGCAGAAGCGATTATAGCAATTCCAGGACTAATACGACCGAGCGACGACGGCTACGAGATCGTCCTCGGGAGTACCGGGCAGGGCGAGCGAGCCGTCGGGTCGCTGCAGGCAGCGGATGGAAAGGGCGTGCTGGGCCAGACGGTCCTCGCCGTCGGGTCCGAGCGCCCCGAGAGGGACCCGGGCGAAGCCGACCGTGGCCGCCTCGACGGCCTCCTCGAGTGACGCGGCGGCCACCGTCCTGGCGTCGCGGGCCGCCGTGGCCTCCGCCAGGAGGTCGGGCCCGACGGAGTCCAGCACGGCCGTGACCGTGGAGGCCACCGCGCCCAGGACGACATTCTGCTTCTCGCGGCGGTGCCGGGTGACCACGGTCACGTTGCCCTCGGCCAGGTCGCGGGGGCCGACCTCGACCCGTACCGGGACGCCCTTGAGCTCCCAGGCCACGCTGCGGCGGCCGAAGCTGGTGTCGGTCCGGGCATCGAGCCGGACCCGGTGCCCGGCCGCCGTGAGCTCGGCGACCAGCGCCTCGGCGGCGGCGCCCACCTCGGGGCTGTCCTTGACCACCAGGACGACGATCTCTGAGGGCGCGAGCGCGGGCGGAAGGCGCAGCCCGAAGTCGTCGCCGTGGCCCATGACGAGCGCGCCGACGAGACGGGTGGAGACGCCCCACGAGGTCTGCCACACGTACTCCTGCGTGCCCGAGTCGTTGGTGTACGTGATATCGAAGGGCCGCGGCGAAGTTCTGCCCCAGCTCGTGGCTGGTGCCCATTTGCAGCGCCTTGCCGTCGCCCATCATCCCCTCACACGTCCACGTGCGCGTGGCGCCGGCGAAGCGCTCGCGTGCCGTCTTGTGCCCCGTGAGCACCGGCATGCTCAGCACGTCAACCATCGTGGCACGATAGACATCGTCGAGGATGCGCAGTGCGTAGGCCAGCGCGTCCGCCTGGGTGGCGTGCGCCGTGTGCCCCTCCTGCCACAGGAACTCGCTCGTGCGCAGGAACAGGCGCGGGCGGAGCTCCCAGCGCACGACGTTGGCCCACTGGTTGATGAGCAGCGGGAGGTCGCGGTGGCTCTGCACCCACTTGGAGAAGAAGCTGTTGATCACCGTCTCGCTGGTGGGGCGCACGACGAGAGGCTCCTCGAGCTCCTTGCCACCGCCGTGCGTGACGACGGCCAGCTCGGGGGCAAACCCTTCGACGTGCTCGGCCTCGAGCTTCAGGAAGGACTCGGGGATGAAGAGCGGGAAGTAGGCGTTCTCGGCGCCTGCCTCCTTGATGCGCCGGTCGAGCTCGGTCTGCATGCGCTCCCAGATGCCGTAGCCCCAGGGCCGGATGACCATGGTGCCGCGGGCGGGGCCGTTGTCCGCCATCTCGGCGCCGGCGATCACCTCTTGGTACCAGCGCGGGAAGTCCTCCTCACGCGTGACGATCGCACCCTTGGCCATGGGTGCGCAGGCTAGTGGTCGGCCTCGCCCCCGCTGTGACGCCGGATGATCTCGATCTTGGCGGCCGAGTGGTTGGGATCGGCGCCCGTCGCGTCGAGCAGGGCGCGGCGGTCGGCCTCCGCCTCGGCCTCGGCGTTCTCGTCGGCCTGGGCGAGGCGCGCCTCGACACCCTCGCTCACGAGACGCTCAGCCTCGTCCACCAGTGCCTGCACCATTTCCGCTTCGGGGACGACGCGGACGATCTTGCCGCGGATGAACAGATGGCCCTTCTGTTTGCCGGCCGCGATGCCGATGTCGGCCTCACGCGCCTCGCCGGGACCGTTGACCACGCACCCCATCACCGCCACCTGAATGGGAAGGTTCAACTTCTCGAGCGCCTCCTGGGCCTCCTTGGCCACGGCGATGACGTCGACCTGGGCCCGGCCGCACGACGGGCAGGCGATGAGGTCGAGGCCCTTGCGCTCCCGCAGCCCCAGCGACTCGAGGAGCTGGCGCCCGGCCCGGGCCTCCTCGACGGGGTCAGCGGTCAGCGAGAAGCGGATGGTGTCGCCGATGCCCTCGGCCAGCAGGGCGCCGATGCCGGCGGTGCCCTTGACCAGGCCGGCGGGCGGCGGGCCGGCCTCGGTCACGCCGAGGTGCAGCGGGTGGTCGAAGGTCTCCGAGGCCAGCCGGTAGGCGGCGATCATCAGCGCCACCGAAGAAGCCTTGACCGAGATCTTCACGTCGGTGAAGTCGACCTCCTCGAAGAAAGCCAGCTCGTTGCGGGCCGACTCCACCAACGCCTCGGGGGTGGCGCCGCCGTACTTCTTGTAGAGGTCGGGGTGCAGCGAGCCGGCGTTGACCCCGATGCGGATGGGCACGCCGCGGTCGCGCGCCTCGGCGGCCACCTGCTTGATCTCGGCCTCCTTGCGCAGGTTGCCCGGGTTCAGGCGCAGGCCCTGCACACCGGCCTCGAGCGCGGCCAGGGCCATCTCGTGGTGGAAGTGGATGTCGGCCACGATCGGCACCGGGGAGCGCGGCACGATGTGGGCCAGGCCCTCGGCGGCGGCCTCCTCGTTGCAGGTGCAGCGCACGATGTCGGCACCCGCCGCCGCCAGTGCGTAGATCTGGGCCAACGTGCCGTCGACGTCCGCCGTCTTGGTGGTCGTCATGGACTGCACTGTGACCGGCGCACCGTCGCCGATGGGCACGCCGCCCAGAGTGATACGGCGAGTGGGCCGGCGCGGGGACAGGAGTGCCGAAGCGAGATCCACCGGCGTCAGTGCGGGATCTGGAGCGGATGGGTGATGTCGAGGAAGATGCCGGCGAAGACGAACACCAGCAGGAAGGCGATGAACAGCGCCGCCACCGGGAAGAGCTTCGTGATGTCGGCCCTGTAGTACGGCTGGCCGCGTCTGGTCCGGACCCACTCGTAGACCGCGACGGCGACGTGCCCGCCGTCGAGCGGGATCATCGGCAGCATGTTCAGGATCGCGAACACGATGTTGATGGCGATCAGCAGGAGCAGGACGGAGGCCAATCCTGCCTGCTCCGATTGGGCCCCCAGGTTGGCGATGCCCACGATGGAGACGGGACGCGGCGCGGACCCGGGATTGGTCACGGCCGACTGCGCATCCCTGGAGTTCGTCACCTGGTGGTAGATCGACTCCAGGCCGCTCCACGAGAACGTCTGGCCCAGCCCGGTGACCTCCTCGTGGGTCACCGTCCACATCCAGGACACGGCGGCGGGGGGCATCCACCACGCTGACCGGGGTGGTCGCCGTGTCGATGTCGACGCCCAGGTAGCCCCGGTTGCCCAGCTTCGCACCGCCCACCTTGATGCCCTTGCCGTTCTCCGGCGTGGCCGTGAGGTGAATGAGCTTCCCGTCGCGCTCGACCCCGAGGGTGACGGGTGTGCCGGTGGAGCGCTTGATGGCGTCCGTCATGGAATTGGGGTTGGTGAACTTCTTGCCGTCGATGGAGACGATGGTGTCCCCGACCTTCAGGCCGGCGAGCGCGGCGGGCGTGGTCCGCCCCGGCCAGTGCTCGAGGGCGGTGACGTTGTAGTTGTTCGTCGCCCGCCCGAACGTGAAGACCAGGACGAAGGCCAGCGCGAGGGCGATGAGGAGGTGCATGGCCGAGCCGGCCGACGCCACGATGATGCGCTGGTGGAAGGGCTGCTGGCGGTAGGCCCGCTCCTCGTCCTCCTCCGGGACCTCCTCGGTGGAGGTGAAGCCGACGATGCGCACGTAGCCACCGGCGGGAATGGCCTTCACGCCGTACTCGGTCTCGCCGCGGCGGACGGACCACAACCGGGGGCCGAAGCCGACGAAGTACTCCGTCACCTTCATGCCCGCCCGCTTGGCCGTGATGAAGTGCCCGAACTCGTGCAGCATCACGATGGCGAACAGGATGGCGATGAAGAGGAGCAGATAGCCCCAGCCGAGGGCGATGAAGACGACGGTGATCAGGGCCAGTGCGACCAGCAGCTGGACCACCCGCGCCGGGTTGCCCTCGGGCATCGGGTCCGGCCCGGGGACTGGTTGCGCCGGAGGCGCCTCCTTCGCGGTGAGCGTCATGGCAGCCTCAACGCTACCGGCCGCCACCCAGGGCCAGGCGTCGGTCCAGGGCCAGGCGGGCCCGGGCCCGGCCTTGTGCGTCCGCCGCCAGCACGGCGTCGACCTCGTCGACCTGCTCGTCCACCCACGCCGCCATCGTCTCGGCCACCACGTCCGCGATGCCGCGCCACGGTAGTGCATTACCCAGGAAGGCTTCGACGGCCACCTCGTTGGCCGCGCTGAGCCAGGCCGGGGCGGAGCCGCCCCGCCGGCCCGCCTCGTAGGCCAGGTCGATGCAGCCGAACACGCCGCGGTCGGGCGGCTCGAAGGTCAGCGCCAGGTCGCCGGACCAGTCGAGGGCACCGAACGGCGTCGCCACGCGGTCGGGCCAACCGAGCGCGTAGCCGATGGGGAGGCGCATGTCGGGGTTCGACAATTGCGCCAGCGTCGACCCATCGCGCAGCTCCACCATGGAGTGCACGATCGACTGCGGGTGCACGACGATGTCAATGCGGTCGTAGCCGATGCCGAAGAGCTCGTGGGCCTCAATCACCTCGAGCCCCTTGTTCATGAGCGTCGACGAGTCGATAGTGATTTTCGGGCCCATCGACCACGTCGGATGGGCCAGCGCGTCGGCCACGGTGACGGTGGCGAGACGCTCGGCCGACCAGCCCCGGAAGGGTCCGCCCGAGGCGGTGAGGAGCAGCCGGGCCACGTCGGTGGCGGCGTGCACGGCGGCCAGGCACTGGTGCACCGCGCAGTGCTCGGAGTCGACGGGCACGATCTCGGCGCCCGGGGTGCGGCGCGCCTTCTGCACGACGGGCGCGCCGGCGATCAGCGACTCCTTGTTGGCCAGCGCCAGCCGCTTGCCGGCTTCGAGGGCGGCCATCGTGACCGGCAGGCCGGCGAAGCCCACGACCGCGTTGAGCACGACGTCGGCGCCGCAGGCGGCGGCGACCATGCCCTCCTCCCCCACCATCACCTCGGTGCCGGCGGGGACGCCGTCGCGCACCTCGGCGTAGCGGGTGGGGTCACCGATGACGACGAGCGCGGGGCCGAAGGCGGCCGCCTGCGCCAGGAGCTCTTCGACGGAGCGCTGCGCCGCCAGCGCGTGCACGCGGAAGCGCTCGGGCTCGGTGCGGATGACGTCGAGCGCCTGCGTACCGACGGACCCGGTGGAGCCCATCAGGCTGACCGTGCGCACGGGCGGGTCAGCTCACCCGAGGTGCATCGCCTTGACCACGAAGTACGTGGCCGGCATGACGAACAGCAGCCCGTCGACCCGGTCCAGGATGCCGCCGTGGCCGGGCAGCAGCCGACCCATGTCCTTCAGCCCCAGATGCCGCTTGATCATGGACTGGCTCAGGTCCCCCAGCGGCGCCACGATCGCCACCACCACGCCGTAGAGCGCCGCCTTGCTGAGCGTCCACGGATGGATGAAGTGGACGACGATCACCGACACGAGGATGGCCGCGACTGCGCCCCCGATCAGCCCCTCCCAGCTCTTGTTGGGACTGATGGACGGCGCCAGCTGGTGGCGGCCCCAGGCCGCACCGACCACCAGCGAGGCCACGTCGTCGGCCACCGTCACGATGACGGCGGCCAGTACGAAGGCGATGCCGTGGCGGTCGGGGAAGAGGTTGGGATTGAGCAGGAGCGCCGCGAACGAGCCGAAGGCACCGACCCAGACGAAGACGAAGACGGTCGAGGAGATGCCCGACACGGGCTCGGCCGCCGGCTCGACCCGGGCCAGGTACCAGATGAAGGAGCCGGCGACGAGCAGGACGAGGACGAGCGGCAGCGCCGCCACGCCCTTGTTGTAGGTCTCGACCAGCAGCGACAGGACGGCGACCAGCCCGAGCAACGTGGCCGGGTGGTACTGCGCCCGCCGGAAGGCGGCGTAGGCCTCCGCCGTGGCCAGCAGGACGACCACGCAGACGATGACCATGCTGGCCACCGTGCCGGCGGCGAAGCAGGCCAGCGCCACGGCGCCGAGCAGGAGCCCCGAGCCGATGGCCACCCGCATGTCGCGGCCAGCGGTCCCCGCCGTGTTGACGTTGCCGGTACGGGCGGTGCCGTTGCTCCGGCTGGAGCGGGCGGCGCGCGTCCTGGGCTCGGGCGCCCGGGGCGGGGTCAGGCGCGACGCGGCCGCGGCCGACGCGGCGGCAGTGATGGGGACGGCGGCGCGGCGCGAGCCGTTCCCCGCCTCGAGTTGCGGTTCGTAGTCGGGTTCTTGCAGTTGGACGTGCTCGGGCTGCCGGACCGGCTCCGGCTCGGGCTCCGGCTCGAACTCGGTCCCGGCGACCGGCTCGGCTCCGTAGCCGGGCTCGGGCGGGATCACGAGCGTGTCGTCGGATTCGAAGTGCCAGGGCTGGCGCTCCACGTCGATCTCTTCGCTCTGCTCACCGAGGAGCGCGCCGACCGCCGGCAGGTCGTCGGAGAGCATGGAGGGCTCGAAGACCTCTTCCTGGGCCTCCCAGTCCGTCTCCTCTTCGCGCCAGGTCGGCGGCGCCACCGGCGGGTCCTCGCCCAAGTTGGTGTCGAGGATCGCGGGCACCTGCCCTGTCGGTGCGTCGTTCCAGTGCGGGATCTCGGGATGGTCGTCGACGACGGGGCCAGTCACCTCGCGCACCGTGTCGCCCGCCGGCTCGGCGCCGATGATGCGCACCCGCCCGGAGTGGTAGCTCGTCGGCTCCTCCTCGATCCCCTCCGCGCCGGGTCCGGCGTCTTCGTCGAGGCTGTCACCCAATTCGAGTTCGTTCATGAAGTCCTGGAAGTCGTCTGTGTCGTCGGCCATGGCTCGCTCCTCAGACCTGGAGCAGTTCTTGCTCTTTGTGGGCGAGCAGCTGGTCGATCGCCGCCACTTGCTCCTGGGTCATTTTGTCGAGGTCCTTCTCGACCCGCTCGAGCTCGTCGGTCGAGAGGTCGCCGTCCTTCTGGAGCGCCTCCAGTTCGTGTCGCCCCGCCCTCCGCAGGTTGCGCACAGCCACTTTCCCCTCCTCGGCCTTGTGCCGGACGACCTTCACCAGCTCCTTACGCCGCTCTTCTGTCAACGGAGGAAAGGCCAGTCTGATCACGGTGCCGTCATTGGTGGGATTAATTCCCAGGTCCGAACCCATGATGGCCTTTTCGATGGCCCCAAGCGAACCTTTGTCGTAGGGGGAGATGACCAGGAGCATGGCGTCGGGGACGCTGAAGCCGGCCAGCTGGCGCAGGGCGGTGGGGGTCCCGTAATAGTCCACCATCAGGGGCTCGAGGAGCGCCGAGGAGGCCCGGCCCGTGCGCACGTTGCTCATCTCGTGGCGGACGTGGTCGATGGCCTTGGCCATCTTGTCCCTGGTGTCGTCCTTGACCAGGCCGGCGAGATCGTCGTCCATCAGCGGACCAGCGTACCGATCTCTTCACCGCTGAGGGCACGGGGGATGTTGCCCGGCTTCATGAGGTCGAAGACCCTGATCGGCAGGTTGTTGTCCTTGCAGAAGGTGATGGCGGTGAGATCCATCACGCGCAGGTCCTTGTTGATGACCTCCATGAAGGAGATCTCGTCGTAACGGGTCGCCGTGGGGTCGAGCTTGGGGTCGGCGCTGTAGACCCCGTCGACCCCGGAGTGGGTGCCCTTGCAGAGGAGCTCGGCGCCGATTTCGGCGGCCCGGAGCGCGGCCGGGGTGTCGGTGGTGAAGAACGGGTTCCCCATGCCGGCGGCGAAGACGACGATGCGGCCCTTCTCGAGGTGGCGGATGGCCCGGCGCCGGATGTACGGCTCGGCCACCTCGGCCATGGAGAGCGCGCTGAGCACCCGGGTCGGCTGGTCCTGTTGCTCGAGCGCGTCCTGCAGCGCCAGCGCGTTGATCACCGTGCCGAGCATGCCCATGGTGTCCGACGTGGCGCGGTCCATGCCACCGCTCTCCCCCGTCGTGCCACGCCAGATGTTGCCGCCGCCGACCACGACCGCCAGCTCGAGGCCCCCGCCGTCCATGGCGCGGGCCATCTCCTTGGCCATGCGCTCGACGGTGGCGGCATCGATGGTCTCGTCCGACGCGGCGGAGGCGAGCGCCTCCCCCGACATCTTCAGGACGATCCGACGCGGTTCTCCCACGGTCAGCAGCGTCAGGCGCCGATGACGACCTGCGCGAACGACACGATGCGGGCCGAGCCGAGCATGCCCGCGATCGTCTGCTTCTCGTCGCGCACGTAGGCCTGATCGAGCAACACCCGCTCCTTGAACCAGCCCGTCATGCGACCGTCCACGATCTTCTCCATGGCGGCCTCGGGCTTGCCCTCGTTGCGCGTGATCGTGGTCAGGGTCTCGCGCTCGGCGGCCACGTCGGCCGCGGGGACCTCGTCGCGGCTCAGGTAGGCCGGCTTGGTGAAGGCGATGTGCACGGCGATGTCGTGGGCCAGCTCCTCGGTGCCGCCCTCGATCAGCACGGCGACGGCGTTGACGCCGCGCCCCGCCTGCAGGTGCAGGTAGGTCTCGAGGATCTGGCCGGGCTCGGCCACCAGGCGGCGGACCCGCCCGACGGAGATGTTCTCCTTGAGCGTCGAGCGCAGGCCGTCGATGGCGTCGTCGAGCTCCGACGCGGCGTCCTCGCCCTTGGCGGCCACCAGCGCGGCCAGCTCGTCGGCGAGCTTCACGAACTCGTCGGCCTTGGCCACGAAGTCCGTCTCGCAGCGCAACTCCACCACGGCTGCGGCGTTTCCCTCGAGGGCGACGGCGGCCGCGCCCTCGGAGGCCTCGCGATCGCTCCGCTTGGCCGCGCCGGCCAGTCCCTTTTCACGGAGCAGCTTGGCCGCCTCCTCGATATTGCCGCCTGTCTCCTCGAGCGCGTTGCGGCAGTCGAGGATGCCGGCGCCGGTCATCTGGCGCAGCGCGGACACGTCCTTTGCGGTGTAGCTGGCCACGGGTCAGGCCACCTCGGCCGGCTCGGGGCTGGCGGCCGAGGCCGGGGCAGCGGGGGCGGGGGCGGCGGCGGGTGTCACGGGTGGGGCGGGTGGGGCGGGTGGGGCGGGGGTCGGAGCCGCCGCGGCAGCGGCGGCGGCCTGGGCCCGGCGGGGCGCGGCGCCGACGAGGGGCCGCTGTCCTCAGGCACCGGGGGCGCCATCTTGCGGCGGTGCTCGGCGATGAAACGCCCTTCGACCACCGCGTCGGCGATGACGCGGCACATGAGCGAGCCCGAGCGGATGGCATCGTCGTTGCCGGGGATCACGTAGTCGATGACGTCGGGGTCGCAGTTGGTGTCGACGACCGCCACCACGGGGAGGCCGAGCTTGCGGGCCTCGGTGACGGCGATGTGCTCCTTCTTGGTGTCGATGACGAACACCGCGTTGGGGAGCCGCTCCAGGTTGGCGATGCCGCCGAGGTTGCGGCTCAGCTTCTCGAGCTCACGGGTGTGCTGCAGCGCCTCCCGCTTGGGCATGCCCTCGAAGTCGCCGGCGGCCTGCATGGTCCGCAGCTCCTGCATGCGCTTGACCCGGCCCGAGACCGTGGCGAAGTTGGTCAGCATGCCGCCCAGCCAGCGCTGGTTCACGAAAGGCATGTTGCAGGCCTCGGCGTACTCGGCCACGGGACCCTGGGTCTGCTTCTTCGTCCCCACGAACAGGATCGTGCCGCCGTCGGCGACGAGGTCCCGCACGAAGGAGTAGGCGGACTCGACGCCGGTGAGCGTCTTGCGCAGGTCGATGAGATAGATCCCGTTGCGCTCACCAAGGATGAAGCGCTTCATTTTCGGGTTCCATCGGCGCGTCTGGTGGCCGAAGTGGACCCCGGCTTCCAGAAGCTGTCGCATGGAAACGACGGCCATAGGTGTGTTCCTCCAGTCGGTTGCTCCCCTGGCGCAGCGCCGCCTGATGGCGACGACCGTGGAAGGCGCGCAGGTGATGTTGGTCGGTGCTGCCGCCCACCCTCTGGTAGGCCGAACCATGCTAGCAGCTCAGCGGGCCTTTTGGCCCGGGGCGAGTCAGGCCCGGGGGTGCGTCTCCCCGTAGACGGCCCGCAGGCGCTCCTTGCTGACGTGGGTGTACACCTGCGTGGTGGCCAGGCTGGCGTGGCCCAGGAGCTCCTGGACGACCCGCAGATCGGCCCCGCCGTCGAGGAGGTGCGTGGCGTAGGTGTGCCGCAAGGCGTGCGGATGGGTCGGCGAGGCGGAGCGGCGGTCGAGAATGCGCCGCACGTCCCGGGGGCCGAGCCGCGCGCCACGGCGGTTCACGAAGGCCGCCTCGGGCGGGCCCTCCATGTCGTCGCGCCCCTCGTCGAACCAGGACCGCAGCGCAGCGACCGCGGCGTCGTGCACCGGCACCCGCCGCTGCTTCCCGCCCTTGCCTAGCACGGTCACGGTCCGCCCCCGCAGGTCGATGTCGCTGCGGTCGAGGCCGCAGAGCTCGGAGACACGGATCCCGGCCGCGTACAGCAGCTCCAGGACGGCCAGGTCGCGCCGGTCCACGGGCGTCGCGGCCGGCGCGTCCAGCAGCGCGGTGACCTCGCCGCTCGAGAGCACGCGGGGCAGGCGCCCCCCACCCGCCGGGGCGCGCAGCGAACGGGCCGGGTCGGAGCCGAGGCGACCCTGCCGGACCAGCCAGGAGAAGTAGCAGCGCAGCGCCGCCGCTTTGCGAGCGATGGTGGCGCGGGCCAGCTTCCGCGTCCCGAGGGATGCGAGGTACCGCCGCAGGTGCAGGCGGTCGACGCCTTCGGGGCGGTCGACGTCGCTGCGCGACATCCAGTCGGCGAAGGCCGTGAGGTCGCTCACGTACGCCGTCCGGGTCGCCGCGGCGCGGCCGCCCAGCCAGGCGGCAAACCCCGGCAGATCCCAGTCGGCCGACACGCTGCCAACCGTACCGCCCCCACGCAGGGGTTCCTGGGCACTATCGTCGCTCGAGAACCTTCGGGGGGTCCGGCGGGTTCGGTGAAATGGAGGACCGATGGTCTCGAGATTTGATCGACGCCAGGTGCTGTTGGGCGGTGCCGCCGCCGCCGGCGTGGCCGGTGCCGGCGCGCTGGGCCTGGGTTTCGACGACATCGCAGGTGCCACGACCAACGGTCCGGGCCGCAACGGGGTAAGCACCAAGACCCCCAAGCACGGCGGCTCGCTGGTGTTCGGGGTGGATGCGGAGGAATCGGGCTTCGACCCGACCACAGCCCGCTTCGACGAGGTCGGCGTCATGTACGCCCGGACCGTGTTCGACCCGCTGACCATCATTTTGCAGAACGGGGATTGGGCGCCCTACCTGGCCTCCTCCGTGGTGCCCAACGCCGCCTACACCTCGTGGACCGTCACGCTGCGGCCCAACCTCTTCTTCCATGACGGCACACCGTGCAACGGTGCCGCCCTGCTCACCAACTTCCAGGCCCAGGCCAAGTCGCTGCTCACCGGCATCGTCCTCGGCCCGACCCTGGTCTCCATCACCCAGGTCTCCCCGCTGGCCGTGACGATCACCTTCAAGTCCGCGTGGGTCCCGTTCCCCTACTACCTGGCCGGCGGCATCGGCGGCCAGATCGCCTACATGGCGGCGCCCTCCATGCTGGCCAACCCCAACGGGACCACGCACCCGGTCGGCACCGGCCCCTTCGTCTTCCAGGAGTGGATCCCCAACGACCATTTCACCGCCACGGCGAACCCGAAGTACTGGCGCAAGGGCATGCCGTACCTGTCGCAGATCACCTTCAAGCCGATCCCCGACGAGTCGGCGCGGGCCGAGGCGCTCAAGTCGGGCACGATCGACCTTATGATCACCGACACGCCGCAGATCATCAGCCAGTTCCGGGGCAACCAGAGCTACTCGTACATCGACGACAGCACGCACGTGGCCGGGGAGCCCGACATGAACTGCGTGCAGCTCAACTGCCTGGCCAAGCCCTTCAGCGACCCCAACGTCCGGCGGGCCGCGGCCATGGCGATCAACCGGCAGCAGTACGCCAAGGTGATCGACGAAGGCGTCCTCCCGGTCAGCAACGGCCTCTTCGTCCCCGGTTCGCCCTACTACTCGAAGACCCAGTACCCGGCCTACAACCCGAGCCAGGCGTCCAAACTGGTCTCGACGGCGGCCAAGACGAACGGTGGGCCGATCACGTTCTCCTACGGCTCGACCAACTCGCCGGCGGCCATCCGGGCGGCCCAGTACCTGGAGCAGGCCTGGAAGGCGGTGGGCTTCCAGGTCAACACGAACATCGTGCAGCAGAACGACACCATCAACAACGCGCTGGCCGGGAAGTACCAGGCCCTGGGCTGGCGGCAATTCGGTGCGGTGGACCCCGACCTCAACTACATCTTCTGGAGCACCACCACGGTGAGCTCGGGTTCCCTGTCCATCAACATGGCCCGCAACGCCGACCCGCAGGTCGAGACGGCGCTCCTGGCCGGTCGCGCCAGCACGGAAAAGGCGGTCCGCGAGCAGGCCTACCAGACGGTGAACAAGCGCCTGGCCCTGGACCTCCCCTACCTGTGGACCGACCGGGCCGTCTGGGCCGTCATCGGCGACCCCACGGTGCAGAACTTCAACAACCCCACCACGCCGCAGGGCCAAGCCGCCTTCGGCATGATCGGTGGCTCTATTTGGCCGACCCAGATCTGGATCAGCTGAGCTGGAGGCAGATGAGCGGGCGCATTCTGGTCGTCGAGGACGATGAGCGCATCCGGTCCTCCATGCGCCTCGCCCTGGAAGGCGAAGGGTACGAGGTAAGGGACGCCGCCAGCGGCGAAGAGGGTCTCGACATGTTCGCCGAGGCCCCGCCCGACGTCGCGCTGATCGACCTCATGCTGCCCGGCATGGACGGCTTCGAGTGCTGCCGCGCCCTGCGCCGGAGCAGCGCGGTGCCCATCATCATCGTGACGGCACGGGCCGACACGCACGACGTCGTGGCCGGACTGGAGGCGGGTGCCGACGACTACGTCACCAAGCCGTTCGTGGCCAAGGAGCTGGCGGCCCGCATCCGCGCCCTGTTGCGCCGGGCGCGGCCGGCGGAGGATGAGCCCGGGGCGCTCACCTTCGGCGACCTGCAGCTGCTGCCCGAGCAGGGCGTGCTGCGGCGCCTCAACGGCGACGAGGTGCACTGCACCCGCACCGAGTTCCGCCTGCTGTGCGAACTGGCGGCCAGCCCCAACAAGGTCCTCAGCCGCGAGCAACTGCTCGATCGTGTCTGGGGGTACGACTACTTCGGCGACGGGCGCCTGGTCGACGTCCACATCCGGCGCTTGCGCACCAAGGTCGAGGTGGACCCCGCGGTGCCCCAGCACATACTCACCGTGAGGGGCATGGGCTACAAGCTGGTGCCCTGACGTGAAGCTGGGCATCGGCGCCCGCATCACGGCCGTGTTCGGGCTGGGGGCGCTGATCCTCTCCATCCTCATGGGTGGGCTCTCGTACTTCACCGTGCGCCACTTCCTGCTGGCGGGCCGGGAATCGGCGGCGCAGCACCAGACCTTCACCAACGCCGTCCTCGTGCGCAACGCATTGGAGCAGGGGACCACGGCGTACCCGTTCCTCCTGAGCAACATCGATGCGGGGACCGACGCGCACTCCGTGCTCTATCTCGGCTCCAAGACGTACGACTCGTCCCTGACGGTGACCGCGGCATCGATCCCGGGCCAGCTGCGCACCGTCGTCCTCGACGGGACGGCGGCCACCCAGACCTACCGCAGCCCGCAGGGAGCGTCCGAGATCCTGGTCGGCGTCCCCGTCCCCTCCGTGCACGCCTTCTACTTCGACGTGTTCGACCTCTCCGACCTCGACCACACGCTGCGGGTGCTCGCCCTAGCCCTCTTCGTCGCGGGCGGCATCACCACAATTCTGGGGATTGCCCTCGGCCGCTTCGCCAGCACGCGGTCCCTGCGGCCCTTGGCCGACGTGTCACGGGCGGCCGGCGCCATCGCCGGCGGGGACCTCGACACCAGGCTCGACGCGGAGGCGGCCGATCCCGACCTCGAGGGCTTCACGCTTTCTTTCAACGCCATGGTCGACCAGCTCCAGGAGCGCATCGAGCGCGAGGCACGCTTCAACTCGGACGTGAGCCACGAGCTCCGCTCCCCCCTCACCACCCTGGCCGCCTCCGTCGAGGTGCTCGAGGCCGACCGCGACGACCTGCCCTTGCGCTCGCAACGGGCCCTCCAGCTGCTCAGCGACGACCTCCGGCGCTTCCAGCGCATGGTGGCCGACCTCCTCGAGATGTCGCGGGCCGATGCCGGCTCGGTGGACGTCTTCTTCGAGGAGGTGCGCGTCGCCGAGCTGGTGCCGCGGGCCGTCGAGGCCGGGTTCGCCCACATGGACGGCCACGACAACACCGCGCCTCCCGCGGTGCGGATCGACCCCGCCGTGCAGTCGTGGCGTGTCGGCGTGGACAAGCGCCGATTCGAGCGGGTGATGGTCAACCTGCTCGAGAACGCGGACCACTACGGGGGCGGCGCCACCACGGTCGGGGTCGGAGCCGGCTCCGATGACGGCGCGCTGGTGGAGGTCACCGTCGACGACGCCGGCCCGGGCATCAACCCGCTGGAGCGCACCAAGGTGTTCGACCGCTTCTACCGTGGCCCGGAATCGGGCCGGCGAGGCACGGGGACAGGGACGGGGTTGGGGCTGGCCCTCGTGGCCGAGCACATGCGGGTGATGCGCGGCGCGGTGCGTGTCGAATCCTCTCCCGAAGGGGGTGCCCGTTTCGTCCTGACGCTGCCGGCGCTCGTGCAGGACGACCCCGATGGCGAGGGCAACGGCGAGGGCCAGGAGTGAGGCACCGGCTCGCTGTCGTCGCGCTGGCGGCTCTCGCCGTGGTGGCGACGGGCTGTGCAATTCCGACCCAGAGCGCGCCGAGCACGATGCCCCCCTCGAAGGTGCCGTTCGACCTCCTCAACCCGCACGCGCCCACCACCACCACGACCACGCAGCCGAAGCCGTCGTCCTATGTATCGGTGCAGGTCTTCTTCCTCAACTCGACGAGCGCGCTGACGGCAGTCCAGCGCTTCGTGGCGGCACCGGCACCGTTGAACGCCGTCCTCGGCGCCCTCCTGGACGGGCCCAGCAGCCATGACCCTCAGGGGACCTCCACGGCCATCCCGAGCAACGTGAAAGTGATCTCGGCGAAAACGCAGGCGGGCATCGTGACCGTGAACATGAACGCCGCCTTCCTCGCGATCACTGGGAACAGTATCGAGCAGGCGGTGGCCCAGATTGTGGCCACGGTCGCCATCGACGAAGGGAACAACCCGGGCGTGCTCTTCGAGATCGACGGGGAGCGCACCAGCGTCCCGATCGCCAACGGCTCGCAATCGCAGCTGAACGCGCCCGTCTACCTGATCGAATTCCTCTGACGTGGCCGCCCGGCCGGGCAACCACCGACAGCGGTGCTCAACCGGCGTCCTCTACCGGGCCACGCCACGCCACCCGCGGCGCTCCCGACCACAGGTGCTCGAGGTCGTAATAGTCGCGCGTCTCCTGCAGGAAGACGTGCGCGATGAAGTCGCCGTAGTCCATCAGCACCCAGGTGGCATCCTGCAGTCCCTCGACACGGACGGGCGTGATGTCGTGGGACTCCTTGATCCCGCGCTCGATCTCCTCGACCAGGGTTCGCACGTGGCGGGTGTTCTGCGCGCTGGTGATGACGAAGGCGTCGACCACCCCGAAGAGCTCGGCCATCGCGAGCACCACCGTGTCGCGCCCCAACTTGGCGTCAGCCGACTCGGCCGCGGTGGTCACGGCCGGAGGCATCTGGACCTGCATGTCCACGCCTGGCGTCAATGCAGCAACTCCAGGATCCCGACCGTCCCGGCGAAGGAGACCGCAAGGATCGAACCGCCGACGGAGGCCCAGCGCCGGCGCGAGCGGCGCGCAAGCTTCCGCTCGGCCCGGCGGTCGGCCCGGCGAGGCAGCTGGGCGGGGAGCGCGCCCACGCGCGGGCTTTCCGACAACTCCGTCCACCCGGCCGGCATGGCGCTCATTCAAGGCACAGCGTACAGAGCGCGGCGAAGAATGCAACGGATCACCGGCTCGGGGACCATGCCCTCAACCGGGCGGCCCTCCGCCAGGAGCTCACGGACCTGCGAGCTCGAGACGGGCACCTGGGGACCGCTGACCCATTCGGCCCGCCAGCCTGGGGGAACGTCCGGGACGGGACCCGTCGGCCGGGACACGATCGCCAGGGTGGCCAGGCGCCGCAGGTCTTCGGCGCGGTGCCAGGTGCCGAGCTCGGGCACCAGGTCGGCCCCGATCACGAGGTACAGCTCCACGGGACCGTCGACCGCGGCCAGGATCTCCTCCGCCGTGTCCACCGAGTAGCTGGGACCACCCCGCTCGATCTCGAGGCGGCTTGCCTCCGCCCCCGGGATCTCCCGGGCCAGGACCTCGGTCAGCGCGTAACGGTCCTCGGCCGGCGAGACCACCCGCTCGCCCGACTTCTGCCAGGGGTCGTTGGCCACCACCAACAGCAGGCGGTCCAGCCCGAGCTGCTCGCTGACCGCACGCGCCGCGGCGACGTGCCCGGCATGCGGCGGGTCGAAGGTGCCGCCGAAGATCCCGATGCGGGCCGGGGCCTCAGGTGCCGGCAAGTTCGGCGATCACCGGCGCCAGCGCTTCCATCTCCGCCTCGTGCACGACGATGTAGCTGAAGCCCAGCTCCTCGCGACGCGTCCGCAACTGCTCCGCGATCTCCCCGACCGTGCCGATCAGCGCCAGCGGCGCGGCGCGGAGTTGCTCGGGCGTCAGGTCGAACAGCGGCGCCAGCGAGGCGACCACCTCCGCGGCGTGCGGGACCACCTGCACCGCCACGGTCCAGCACTGCAGCTCGAGATCGCCGGCGCGCTCCCCGGCCGCCTCCCTGGCCCAGCGCACCCGGTCGGCGTACTTCTCGACGACGGATTCGGCCGCGACTTCCGGGCCGACGTAGCCGGCCTGCAGGCTCGGCACGATGCTCACGACGTCGGCGAACTCCCCGGCCAACGTCAGCACCCGCCGGCTCCCGCCACCGATCACCAGCGGCGGGCCGCCGGGGGTCGTCGGGACCGGCGTCCCAGGGGCGTCGGTGACCTGGTAGTACTCGCCCGAGAAAGTGGCACTCCCGTCACGCCACAGGGCACGCATGATGGCGAGGCTCTCGGCCAGGCGGGCGACGCGCACCGACGGCGCGTCCATCGGGATACCGGATCGCTGGTAATCGATCGTCATCCAGCCGGCACCGAGGCCGAACTCGAAACGGCCGCCAGTCACGATGTCGAGCGTGGCGGCCTCCATGGCCAGCACCACCGGGTGCCGGAAGTCGTTGTCGAGGACGAGCGTGCCGACCCGCAGCGTCGTCGTGGCCTCCGCCGCCACCGTGGCGGCGATCATGGGGGCCCATTGATCGTCGAGGTGGTCCGGCACGTAGAGGGTCGAGTACCCCAGATCCTCCGCCTTCCGCGCCAGGTCACGCCACGCAGCGGGGGATGCCGCGTTCGAGGCCTGGAGGGCAAAGCGAAAGGCGGCCATGGCGGGCGATCCTACGGCGTTAACCTGGTCCGGTGACGAGCCCCGCTGCGACCTCCTCGTGGAGCCCCGCGTCCTGGCGCAAGTTCCCTGCTGCCCAGCAGCCGGAGTGGCCCGACGCGGACGCGCTCAAGAAGGCGGAGTCCCGGCTGGCGACGGTCCCGCCACTCGTCTTCGCCGGCGAGGCGCGCTACCTGACGGCGCAGCTGGCCCAGGTGGCCAACGGAGACGCCTTCCTGCTGCAGGCGGGAGACTGCGCGGAGTCCTTCGCCGAGTTCACCGCGGACGGCATACGGGACAAGCTCAAGATCATTCTGCAGATGGCGGTGGCGCTGACCTACGCCGCCGGCGTGCCGGTGGTGAAGGTCGGGCGCATCGCCGGGCAATTCGCCAAGCCGCGCTCGGCGGGCACCGAGCGGATCGGCGAGGTGGAGCTGCCGTCATTCCGGGGCCACATGGTCAACGACGAGGCCTTCGAGGTCGAGGCGCGCCGGCCCGACCCAGCGCGCCTGGTGGCCGCCTACCAGCAGTCGGCCTCGACCCTCAACCTGCTGCGGGCCTTCACCAAGGGTGGGTTCGCCGACCTGTCCCAGGTGCACCTGTGGAACCAGCAGTTCGTGGCCTCGTCGAGCGAGGGCCAGCGCTACGAGCGCATTGCGGCGGAGATCGACCGTGCCCTGCGCTTCATGGCCGCCTGCGGCATCGACCTCGGCGCCGAGGAGGGTCTGCACCAGGTCGACTTCTTCACGAGCCACGAGGCGCTGATCCTTCCCTACGAGGAATGCCTGACACGCGTCGACTCGCTCACCGGCGACTGGTACGACTGCTCGGCCCACATGGTCTGGGTCGGCGACCGCACGCGCCAACTCGACGGGGCCCATCTGGAGTTCGCGGCCGGCATCAACAACCCCGTGGGCGTGAAGGTGGGACCGCACTGCAGCCCCGGAGAGGTCGTGGCGCTGTGCGAGCGTCTGAACCCGGACCGCATCCCCGGACGGCTCACTCTCATCACCCGGCTCGGCTCCGAGCGGGTCACCGAACTCCTCCCCGCCATGGTGCGGGCGGTCGAGGCGGAGGGACATGCCGTCGTGTGGAACTGCGATCCCATGCACGGGAACACCTTCACCAGCGAGGGGGGCCGCAAGACGCGGCGCTTCGACGACATCCTCTCCGAGCTGCGCTCCTTCTTCGACGTGCACCGCGACGAGGGGACCTGGCCCGGCGGGCTGCACATCGAGCTGACGGGGGACGACGTCACTGAGTGCCTCGGTGGCGCCGAGGAGATCTTCGAGGTGGACCTCGATGCCCGCTACACCACGACCTGCGACCCCAGGCTGAACGCCCGCCAATCGCTCGACCTGGCTTTCCGCGTGGCGGAATTCCTCAGAAGTTGATCCGCCGCCTCGTCCTCGCCCTGCTCGTGACGGCTCTGCCGTTGCTGGCCCTGGTCGCCGTGGCCGTGACGGTCACTGCGCCGGCCCGGCCTGCCGCCGCCGCGGCGAACCCGATCACGCCCGCCTACTGGCTCGCGGCCTCTGACGGTGGCATCTTCAGCTTCGGCGGTGCCCACTACTACGGGTCGACGGGCGGCATGGTGCTCAACAAGCCCGTGGTGGGAATGGCAGCGACGTCGGACGGTGGCGGCTACTACGAGGTGGCCTCCGACGGCGGCGTCTTCAGCTACGGCGATGCCACGTTCTACGGCAGCACGGGCAGCATGCACCTGAACGAGCCGGTCGTCGGCATGGCGGTCGTGCCAGGCGGAGGTGGCTACTGGCTGGTCGCCTCCGACGGCGGCATCTTCAGTTACGGCGACGCCACGTTCTACGGCAGCACGGGCAGCATGCACCTCAACCAGCCGGTGGTCGGGATGGCGGCGACGCCGAGCGGCCACGGCTACTGGCTGGTGGCTTCCGACGGTGGCATCTTCAGCTACGGCGATGCGAACTTCCACGGCAGCACCGGCAGCCTCGTGCTGAACAAGCCGATCGTCGGGATGATCACCGGGGCCGGCGGCGCCGGCTATTTCCTCGTCGCCTCCGACGGCGGCATCTTCAGCTTCGGGACGGCACCCTTCTACGGTTCGCTCGGCGGGCTCCCACTCAAGAACCCGATCGTCGCCGCGGCGGTCACGCCGACGGACAACGGCTACTGGTTCACCGACGATGCCGGGCTGGTGTCGAACTTCGGGTCGGCCAGCTACTACGGCTCCGCGCCCGCGAACCTGTTCCGTCCGATTGTCGCCATGGCGGAAGCCCCGGGGAGTGGCGCCTTCACCGGCGGCACCTACCCGTCGGGCTCCTACGGCTACGACATCAGCTTCGCCCAGTGCGGGAACTTCCCAACGGGCGACCACGCCATCGGCATCGTGCAGGTGGGACAAGTGAATCAGACCGCGTCCTCCGACACTCCCAACCCCTGCCTCGCCCAGGAAGCCGCCTGGGCGGGCGGTGGCCTGAATCTGTACGCCTACCTGACCTACGGCACGTCGGCCACCAATGAGCCGGGCTGCAGCGGTGACACGTCGTGCAATGCCGGCTACCAGGAGGGCCTGAACGCCTACGCCCTGGCCTCGAATGTCGGAGCAGGGTCCACTTCTATTCCGTGGTGGCTCGACGTCGAGACACTCGACCAGAATTGGTCTTCCAACCTCCCCGAGAACGCTCAGTTCGTGGCGGGAATGCTCACCGCGCTGCACGAGACAGAAGGGATCCCCGACGTCGGGATCTACGCCAGCCCGGACGTCTGGAACAGCATCGTCGGCAACTACCAGCCCGACGTGCCGTATTGGATGGCTGACTATCTCGGCAACCCGAGCGGGCCAGGGTCGTGCGCCGACTACGGCAACCAGGCTGCGAAGAATCAACTCCCCAGCGGTCCGCTCGAGATCGTCCAATACAACAGCACGCAGTTCGACGACGACTACGCCTGCTAGTCCCGCCGCCGGCGTACCGCGCTTCGAATGGCGTGCACCGTTCGCCAACGAGGACGTGAACGCCCTCCACGCCGAAGGGTTCGCCCACTCCGTGCTCGACACCGACTGGCGAGACCAGGTCGAGCGGCACAGCCTCGGCTGGGTCTGCGCCTTCGATGCCGAGCGCCTGGTCGGGTTCGTCAACGTGGCCTGGGACGGCGGCGTACACGCCTTCGTCATCGACACCCTGGTCGCGCCGGACCGGCGTCACACCGGGATCGGTCGCGGCCTGCTGGAAGTGGCAGAGCGGGAGAGTCGCTCCGCCGGCTGCGAATGGCTCCACGTCGACTTCGAGGAGGAGCTCGGGGCGTTCTACGTGGGCGCCTGTGGCTTCACCGCGACCCCGGCCGGCCTCATCGCGCTGCGCTGAACCCTCCGCCCTGAGCTGCGAGCAACACGCGCAGCGTGTCGGCGTTCTCCGCCACAGGCTCGCCAGCGTCGAGGACGAGATCGAGCCTGTCGGGTGGCACCCACGTCGACCGCGACCGCTTGACGTGGTCCCAGTCGAGCTCGTACCAGTTCGGGATCAGCCTTTGCCGGCCCTCGACGCGTTGCCGGTGCAGAGCGGCGTCGTGGCACGAGGTCATGACCACGACGCACCGGGCGCCCTCTTCGGCGGCCACCAGACGCGTCCCTTCCACCTCGGGGTCGCGGGCCACCCCGTCGAGCACCACCGAGGAGCCGGACCGGAGCTGCGCGCGCGCCAGTGCCCAGAGCACTGACCACCCGACACCACGATGGCCCCGTACGCCCATGGTGTCGAGCGCATCCTGCACTTCGGGAAACGGCCGCAGTCCGCTCATGGCCCAGTCGTGGCCGAGCACGGGAGCGCCGAGGGCGCGCCCCGCCACCCCGGCCATGGTCGACTTGCCCGATCCTTGCAGGCCGGTGATGAGGACCAGCAGCACGGCGACCACTGTGCCAGGCCGCCGCCCAACGCGCTCAGTCCGTCTTGACCACCAGCACGGCGCAGTTCGCACCGTGTGCCACCGAGTTGGGCACGCTGCCGAGATAGCGGCGAGCGCCCCGCATCCCCTTGCTCCCGACGACGATCAGGTCCGCCCCGACCTCCGCCGCCGTGGCGAGGATCACGTCGTCCGCGTTGCCCTGTACGCCGTGGGCCTCGGCCGTGATGCCGTCGCCGAACTTCTCAATGGATTCGAGGCCCACCGAACGGGCGCCCTCTTCGGCCAGCGCCTGCCCGATACCACTGTCGACCAGGTCGACGCCCGCCACGGCACCCATGCCCGAGCGAGGCGTCCGGTACGCGGTGACGATGTGCAGCACCGACCCCCACGAACGCGCCAGTTCCGCTGCCGCCCGGACCGCCTGGTCGGCGGTGGGAGATCCGTCGGTGCCGACTACCAATGTGCTGTACATCGCATCATCCTCCGTTCGCCCGGTGCGTCAGCGTACTCGGCGTCGTGCGGCGCCCGCTTCGCTCGGCCCGCCAGTGCGCTACAGACCCCCGCCGAGAAGTCATGCGCTGCGACGCGAGCGGTAGCGTGAGCTCGTGGCGGCTCTCGAAGACGTCCAGCGCATGGTCTCGGGACTGCCAGAGGTGATTGAGGGAGCGCGGCACGGCAACCGGACGTGGTTCGTCCGCGGCAAAGCCTTCGCCTGGGAACGACCGTTCTCCAAAGCCGACCTGAAGCGCTTCGGCGACACACCCCCGCCGACCGGTCCGATCCTGGCCCTCAGCACGGCCGATCTGGCCGACAAGGACGCCCTCCTCGCCGCCGGTGCCAAGGGCTTCTTCACCATCCCCCACTTCGACGGCTACGCCGCCGTCCTCGTGCAGCTACGGACGGTGGCCAAGAAGCCCTTGGGTGAGGCGATCGAAGATGCCTGGCTTGCCTGTGCGCCCGATGCCCTGGCCCGCGCCTTCCTCGACGGCACCTGAGGCCGACCCGCCCTCCCGCCGCCGCGGCACCCCGCACGAGTCGTTGAAGCGCAGCAGGACGAAGCGGTCCTCGGAGGGCACCCACTCCCACTCGGTCATGGACGCGTGCGTGATGCGGACCCAGCCCCGCCGGTAGACCTCCGGCGCCACGCCGAGGAAGGCGATCATCGTCGCCTCGATCACCCCGGCATGCACCGCGGCCACCACCAGCTCACCGGGGTGCTCGCGCACCACCGCCCGCACGGCGCCCGAGGCCCGCTCCACGAACTCCGCCCAGCTCTCCCCTCCCGGTGCGATGGGCACGGTGGGGTCGTTGTCCCAGTCGGGCACCGCGAACTTCTCGACCATCTCGCTCCACTCGAGGCCGTCACACTCGCCCGGATGGAGCTCGCACAGGTCGCAGCGTTCACGCACCGGCCCCAGTGCGGCGGGCCCCGGCCCGACCACGGGCCGCAAGCGCTCTGCCGTCTCGGTGGCCCGGGGGAGCACCGAGGAATACAGGGCCGTCGCCTGGCGCAGCTCGCCGCTCTCGTAGAGCCGGTCGGCCAGCGCCGCCACCTGATGGCGGCCCAGATCGGTCAGACCCGTGCAGCCCTTCGGACCGCCGATCACATGGTTCAGGTTGCACTCCGCCTCGCCGTGACGCACCAGCACGATCCGGGTCGCGCCCTCTTCGGGCGGGAAGATCCGTAGGACGCCCGCCTCGGCACGCGCGTTTCTCCGGCGCCCCCGGCGCCCCCGGCGTCGCCGACGGTCACGCCAGGTTTCCGACGAAGTGCTCCAACTGGCGCAGCGTCCGGCACTCCACCACGTCGTCGCAGTGCGCGGCGTACTCCCCCACGATGGAATCCCCCGAGCCCCAGTAGTCGCGCGGCTCGGGGTTGAGCCAGTAGACACGGCGCGCCCGCGCCTGCAGGGCCTCGAGCACCCACGATCCCGACGCGTGGTAGTTGTTGCGGGCGTCTCCCAGCACCAGGACGCTCGAGCGCGAGGTCACCTGGTCGCCCCAGCGCCGGTGAAACTCGGTCAGGGCGTGCCCGTAGTCGGAGTGGCCGTCCACCCAGATCACGTCCGCCTCCAGATTGATGCGGGCCACGGCCTCGGCCGGGTCCACCACGCCCTCGAAGAACCGCGTCACCTCGTCGATTCCGTCCACGAACACGAAGCTGCGCACTTTGGAGAACTGCGAGGAGATGGCGTACACCAGGTGCAGGGTGAAGCGGGCGAAGCTGGCCACCGAGCCCGAGATGTCCGCGATCACGAAGATCTCGGGCTTGGCCGGCCGCGGATGCCGGAAGCGCGGCTCAATCGGCACCCCACCCGTCGACAACGAGCGCCGCATGGTGGCGCGGAAGTCCAACGGCCCCTTGCGGCCGTGCCGGCGCTTGCGGGCCAGGCGGACCGCCAGCTTGCGCGACAGAGGCTGGAGCACGCGGTGCAGCATGGCCAGTTCCTCGCGGGTGGCGTGCATGACGTCGATGTCCTCGGGCAGCGGCTTGCGCACCGAGCGGGCCAATGCCTCTGCTCCGCGGTCCTCCACCAGGCGCCGGCGGATCTCCGTTTCGACCGAGCGGCGGAACTTCTCGATGCGCGCCTTGAACTCGTCGGCGGCCAGGCGCTCCTCGAGGTCGGTCAGCGAACCACCGGCAGCTCCCGCTTGGGCCTGTGCCATCAGGCGCTCCAGGACCGCATCGAGATCGAGGTTCCGCAGCGTGCGGTACAGGTAGTAGGTCCCGCCGACCGGCCGACCCGGCTCCATGCCGGCGTAGCGATCGACCGCGTTGCGGGCCACCATGTTCATGAGGCCGGCGTCGGCCGAGATCAGAGACTTGAAGAGCATCTCGGCCAGCTCCTCGGGCGTCATGCCCTCGCCGCCCCCGCCGCTCTGCCACGAGCGCCGCTGCCCCTGGGCGCCGCCCTGCCCGGACTGCTCGCCGTCGAGCTCCTCACCCTCCTCGCCGGCTTCCTCCCCCTCGGCCCCGCCGGCGCCGCCGGTCCGCACGGCGAAGAACACCTCGAAGGCCGTCTCGAAGGCCCGCCAGTGCGACGACGACTTCACGAGTGTCGCCGCCAGCGCGTACTTCAGCGCCTCGCGGTCCTCGAGCGGAATGTGCTTGACCGCCTCGGCCGCGTCGAGGTGCTCCGTCAGGGAGACGGGCAGACCCGAGCGGCGCAGCTCGGTGACGAAGCCGGAGAGGAGGTCGAGCACGGAGGACTCAGCTCGACGAGGCCGACAGCAGCTCCTTGGAAGCCCGCTCGATGTCGGCTTGGTACTTCAACAGGATGTGCAACGTGTCCTTGGCTTCGGCGGCGTCGATCGTCTCCACCCCGAGCAGCACGAGCGTCCGGGCCCAGTCGATGGTCTCGGACACCGACGGCGCCTTGCGCAGCTCGAGGGTGCGCAAGGAGCGCACGATGCGCGCCACCTGGTCGGCCAGCTCCTCGCTGATGCCCGGCACCTTCGTTCGCACGATCTCGCGCTCGCGCTCGAGGTCCGGGTAGTCGATGTGGAGGTAGAGGCAGCGGCGCTTGAGCGCCTCGGAGAGCTCCCGGGTGTTGTTGGACGTCAAGAAAACCATGGGCAGCTGCGTCGCCCGCACGGTGCCGAGCTCGGGGATCGACACCTGGTACTCCGACAGGATCTCGAGCAGCAGCGCCTCCGTCTCGAGCTCCACGCGATCGACCTCGTCGACGAGGAGCACGACAGGCTCGGTGGCGCGGATCGCCTCGAGCAGCGGCCGGGTCAGCAGGAAGTCCTCGGAGAAGATGTCGCCCTCCAGCTCGGACCAGCTGGGCCCTTCCTCTTCGTTCTTCCCGTGCTCTCCGGCCTGGATGCGCAACAATTGCTTGCGGTAGTTCCACTCGTAGAGCGCCTTGGACTCGTCGAGCCCCTCGTAGCACTGCAAGCGGATCAGCCGGGCGCCGGTGAGCTCGGCCACGGACTTGGCCAGCTGTGTCTTCCCGGTCCCCGCCGGTCCCTCGACCAGCACCGGCTTGGCCAGCCGATCGGCCAGGTACACGACGCCACTAATGGACTCGTCGGCCAGGTAACCGACTTCGGCCAGGCCGCCCCGCACCGCGTCCAAGGACTCGAACCGGGGGGGACCGCTGTCCGGCAGGCCCAACGCTGCGTTCTGGTCGCTCACCGGCGTACCTGCCCGTCTCCTCGCACGATCCACTTCAACGTCGTCAGCTCCTTCACTCCCATTGGTCCGCGGGCGTGCAGCTTCTGGGTAGAGATGCCCACCTCGGCGCCGAGCCCCAATTCCTCACCGTCGACAAAGCGCGTCGACGCGTTCACCAATACCGCCGCTCCGTCGACTTCGGCCACGAAGCGGTCGGCCACGGCGACGTCGGAGGTCACGATCGCCTCGGAGTGGCCCGAGCTGTACCGGGCGATGTGCTCAATGGCCTCCCCCACGTCGTCGACCATCCCGATCGCCACCACCGGCCCGAGGAACTCGGTCGAGAAGTCCTCCTCCAGTGCCGGCACGGCAGCAGGCACGTACGCCCGCACCCGCTCGTCGGCCCTGATCTCGACGCCGGCCGACGCCAGCGACTCCGCCAGCCGCGGTAGGAAGTCGGCCGCCACCGCCGAGTGCACCAACATGGTCTCGACGGCGTTGCAGACCCCGAAGCGGTGTGTCTTGGCGTTGACGGCCAGCTCGTGCGCCATGGCCAGGTCGGCCGCGCCGTCGATGTAGAGATGGCAGTTCCCGTCGCCGTCCAGGACGTAGGGCACCGTGGCGTGTTCGATCAGCGAGGCGATCAGCGCCTGCCCGCCGCGCGGGATCAGGCAGTCGATGAAGCCGCGCAGCCGCATGAAGGCCGTGGCCGTCTCGTGCGACGTATCCTCCACCAGCGCCACCGCATCCTCGGGCAAACCCGCCTTCACCACGGCCCGGCGCAGGACCTTCACGATGGCCTGGTTGGACGCCAGGGCCGAGGACGAGCCCCGCAGGAAGGCCGCATTCCCGGCTTTGAGGCAGAGGCCGGCGGCGTCACTCGTGACGTTGGGCCTGTTCTCGTAGATGACTCCGATGACGCCGAGGGGGACCCGCACCCGGGACACCCTCAGGCCGTTGGGCCGCACCCAGCCCTCGGTTACCTCGCCGACCGGGTCGGGCAGGCCCGCCACGGTGCGCAGGCCCGCCGCCATGCCCCGCACGCGCTCCTCCGTCAGGCGCAGCCGGTCCCGAGCCGCTTCCACCATGTTCGACGCCTCGGCCCGCTCGAGATCGCCATTGTTGGCCTCGATCAGGGATGCCCACTCCTCCTCGAGCAGATCCGCGGCCAGCCGCAGGGCGTCGTCCCGGACCGAACTGGGCGCCCGAGCCACCACCCGGGCGGCCGAACGGACGCGGCCCGCGAGCTGCTCCAACGCGGGCGAGGTCATCGGGTCAGGTTACAAGGACGAGGTCGTCGCGATGAACGACGACCTGGCTGCGGCGCCCCATCCACTCGGCGGCCTGCTCCGCGTGCACCCTTACCAGGCCCTTGGCGAAGACCGCGCCGTCCGGGCCGGCGATCTCCACCGCGTCGTCGGGCCGGAAGGCCCCGGACACCCCGCTGACCCCGGCGGCCAGGAGCGAACGCCCCCGCCCGGTCAGCGCCAGGCGCGCGCCCTCGTCGACGGCCAGGCAGCCATTCGATCCGAGCGCGAAGGCGATCCACAGCTTGCGGGCGGACAGCCGGCTCTCCCTGGCCCGGAACACCGTCCCGACGCCCGGCTCGTCGGCCAGAGCCGCGGCCAGCACCCCCGGGCGGGCGGCGTCGGCGATGACCGTCCGCACGCCCGACCACGTGGCGATCTTCGCCGCGGCCAGCTTCGACGCCATGCCGCCGCTGCCCAGCGCACTCCCGGGCCCGCCGGCGAGGGCCTCGAGCTGCTGGTCGATCTCGACCACCTCTTCGATGAGTGACGCCTCGGTGTCGCGGCGCGGGTCGGCCGTGAGGAGGCCGGGGGCGTCGGTCAGCAGCACGAGCAGCTGCGCACCGACCAGGTGGGCCACCAGAGCGGCCAGCCGATCGTTGTCGCCGAAGCGGATTTCCTCGTCTGCCACCGCGTCGTTCTCGTTCACCACCGGGACGACGCCCAGATCAGCCAGGTGACGCAACGTCCCGCGGGCGTGCAGGTACTGGGTGCGGTGGACGAAGTCGAGCGGTGCCAGCAGCACCTGACCGGCCAGGACGCCGTGCGGCTCGAAGCCGTCCTGCCACATCCGCATCAGCCGGTGTTGACCGACGGCCGAGACGGCCTGCAGCACGGCGGGGTCCGAAGGCCGCCGCCGGCCGCGGTCGAGCGCATCCCATCCGGCGGAGATGGCGCCCGACGACACGACGACGACGGTGTGCCCGGTCGCCCGCGCCGACGCCAGCTCGCCACACAGCCGATTAACCGTCTCGTCGGAGACGGATGACGAGCCGACCTTGACGACGGCGATCACCGGTCCTCGCCCCACGTGAAGCTCATGGCGCCGACGGTGATCTCGTCCCCGTCACGGGCACCCGCTCGCGCCAGGGCGCGGTCGACCCCGAGGCGGCGCAGGCGCCGCACCACCTCGGCCTGAGCCCCTTCGTCGTTGAGGTCGGACAGCGCCACGGCCCGCTCGGCGGCGCGCCCGTGCACCACCCAGGCGCCCACTCCCGCCCGCTGCACGCCGACACCTTCCGGGACCGGCCGGTGCACGACGATCTCGCTCGACAAGGCCACGGCCGCCTCGTTCCGTGCCTCCTGGACCAGCGGCGCCAGACGTTCCACGAGCGCGCCGACGCCCGACCCGGCGGCCACCGACAGCGTCATGTCACACACGCCCTCCCCGTCCGGGCCGAGGTCGGCCTTGCTCCCCACCACGATCCGGGGACGCTCGAGGAGCTCGGGCCGGTACGAACCGAGCTCGGACAGCAGGATGCGCCGTTGCTCCGCGGGGGTCACCCCACCGGCCTCGGGCGCACCCAGGTCGAGGAGCACCACCAGCACCCGGGCGCGTTCGATGTGGCGCAGGAACTGGTGTCCCAGGCCCTTGCCCTCTGCCGCTCCCTCGACCAAGCCCGGGATGTCGGCCATAACGAACTCCGTGCCGTCACGCACGCCTCCCACGCGGACGACGCCGAGATGCGGCTCCAGGGTGGTGAACGGGTAGTCGGCGATTTTGGGCTTGGCCGCCGACACCGTCGAGATCAGCGTCGACTTGCCGGCGTTGGGGAAGCCGACCAGGGCCACGTCGGCCATGAGCTTGAGCTCCATGTCGTGCCAGAACTCCTGGCCCTTCTCGGCCTGCTCCGCAAAGGCGGGGGCACGACGTCGGTTGGAGAGGAACCGCGCGTTGCCCCGTCCGCCCTGGCCGCCCTCGGCCACCATGAAGCGCGCTCCCTCCACGTCGAGGTCGCAGACGACGTTGCCGCCTCGGTCACGCACCACGGTCCCCACCGGCACGGGCACTACCAGGTCCTTGCCCCGGGCCCCGTGCCGCTTCGAGCCCGAGCCGTGCACGCCGTCGGTGGCCCGGCGAAACGGATGATCCCTGAAGCCGAGTAGCGACGCCTCGTTCACCGACGCCACCAGCCACACGTCCCCGCCGTGCCCGCCGTCACCGCCGTCTGGGCCACCACGGTCTACGTGGGCCTCCCGGCGCCACGACACGGCCCCTGCTCCCCCATCACCAGCGCGCGCGTGCAATTGGGCCTGGTCGACGAAGCCGGGCATAGCAGTCCAGCTTACGAGTCCACAGCCGACCCTCCTGCGCACTCGGTGGGGCCCGTGTTCGTGCCTAGCGGCCCCTTGGCCTCAAGGGCTGCCCGGCAGCCCTGGCGTTAGGCCGGTCCGACGGTGAATGGCGTACTCAGCTCATTGAGTTCTTCAGCTGAGTCGCTCGCACTCAGTATGTGCAGTCCACTGGTTCCGATACCGCACCCGCTGAAAGCAGCAACGCCAGCGGTGGTCGTCGATGCGCATCCCGACAAAGTGCCATTTCCCCCGCTGATTGTTGATCAGTTGCACAACGGACAAAAAGGACCGATGACGCGACTGCTCCTCAGACCTCCGCCTACGGCCTACGGCGCGACGAGACGGCGGGCACGCTCGCCCACCTCGGCCCGCGCGCGGTCGCCGTCCACCGTGGTGCACTGCCCGTGCTCGACGACCTGCGCCCCGTTCACCCAGACGTCGGTCACCAGATACCCGGCGCCTGCCCACACCAGGTGGCCCAGGAGCTCAGCGTCGCTCAGCGCCGGTGTGAAACGGGCGTCGTCGGTTCGTAGCCGGATCACATCGGCCGGTCGCCCTACCTCGAGCGCACCCACCGGGAGGCCGAGCGCCTCTGCGCCGCCGCGGGTGGCCAGTCGCAGCGCCGCAGCCGACGTCAGGACGTTCGGGTCGCCCGCAAGAGCGCGGGCGAAGAGCGGAGCCAGGCGCAGTTCGTCCCAGAGATGGAGGTCGTCATTGGAGGCCGGGCCGTCGGTGCCGAGACCCACCCGGATGCCGCGATCGAGCATGGCGCGCAGCGGCGCGATACCCGAGCCCAGCTTTCCGTTGGAGCCCGGGCAATGCGCCACCGCCACATCGTGCTCCTCGAGCACCGCCAGATCCACATCGTCGAGCCACACAGCGTGGGCCGCAAGCACCCGACCCTCGAGGATCCCTTCCGAGGCCAAAAGCGCCGGCGCACTCATCCCGTAACGCTCCTGCACGATCCGACACTCGTCCTCCGTCTCGGACAAATGGATCTGTAGCAACGCATCTCGCGCTCGGGCCTCGGCGGCGATGGCCCGCAACCCCTCCGGGGGCACGGTGTACGCGGCATGCGGACCGAGGCCCATCTGCAAGCGCTCGCTCTTCCCAGCCGTGGCGTCGATCACCGCACAGGCGGCCACCAACAGCGCTTCCCAATTGCTCCCCGGGCCCGCGTCGGGCCGGTCGAAGATGGCTGGCGTGTACACAGTGCGGATGCCGGCCTCGAGCACTGCCTCGACGACTGCCGTCGGATGCCGGTATTGCTCGCACGTGGTGGTGACACCATTGCCGAGCAACTCAGCCGCTCCGAGCAGCATGCCCCAGTACACGTCCTCGTCTTCGAGCTTTGCTTCACGCGGCCAGACGGCTTCCTGCAACCACCGCGCCAGCGGAAGCCCATCGCCGGCACTACGGAGCAGCGTCATGGGCGAGTGCCCATGGCAATTGACCAACCCCGGCATCAGCACGCCGCCGAGCCGTCGCACCTCGGTGTCGGATGCTGGCGGGACCTGCCAGGGGTCACCAACCCATGAGACGAGGCCCTCGTCGATCTCGACGGCACCCGGGGCCAGCACCGTGTCGGCTCTGTCGACGGTGAAGAGCGCGTCGGCCTCGAGCCGCAGGGTCATGGCGCGCCGACGAACAGCCGGTCGGAGAGATCGCGTGAGACCCGAATGGCCTCGCCGCGCCCCTCTACCGTCACCTCCACGTTGCCGTCGGGATCACGAGCTCCCACCTCCGCCACGACACCGGGTATGAATCCGCCCTCGTCGAGCAAGGTCAAGGAGCCGAGGTTCAGTTCGACCTCCTCGCTGATCCGAAACAGCCGGACTCGATCACCGACGTCGACCTCGGCGAGCGGCCGCACCGGGGTTGACGGAGCCGGCGAGAGGGAGCCGGGGATCGGATTGCCGTGCGGGCACGTGGCGGGGTCTCCGAGCAATTCCACGAGCCGTGCCTCGACGTCGTCGGAGATCACATGCTCCCAGCGACCGGCCTCGCGATGGACCTTGTGCCACTCCAGCCCGATGACATCGACGAGGAGTCGTTCGGCGAGGCGGTGCTTTCGTACGACCTTCTCCGCCAGGGCCTGCCCGCTCTCGGTCAGCGACAGCCGACGACCATCTCGTTCCACGTACCCGTCCTCACGCAGGCGATCCAGCATCTCGGACACGGATGGTGCGGATCGACCGAGTCGCTCAGCGATGCGCGCCTGAATCACCGGTACGCCCTCCTCAGAAAGGGAGAGCATCGTCTCGAGGTACTCCTCAACAGGTGGGTGGTACTCCTGGGGCTGGCGGGCTGCGCCACGCTGCTCAGTCATGGCAATGGTCGGGGGAAGGTGGCACATCGAGTGCGGGGTTCCGGTCGAAGAAGCCGGACGGCAGCAGCGTGAACCCGGTGTATTCGACCGGCATGACCGGCCAATCTTCGGGTCGGGGGATATGGGTGACGCCAAAGGAGTGCCACAGGACGATGTCGGTGTCGACAATTGGTCGATCTTGGGCCGTCCAGGTCGGCAAGCCGGCGTGACCGTGATGCTGATTGGGATAGTCGCCCGCGGCGCGCCGCTCCTCCGGGTCGAACGGGGTGACCCAGAGGTTGTGCGACGCGAAGGCGGCACGGCGCCCAACGCTGGACGTGGGGTCGGCCAGCAACGTCGGGGTCGCGCCCGGCAACAGCTTGTAGGCCGTCGGCGCTCCGACGGCGTTTTGACGGGACCGGTTGGCGATGCGCCAAGTCCGACTGCGAGAAGCGTCAACGTCTCGCTTTGCCGCGAGCTCGCTCTCCAGCAGAGTCACCTTCGTGCCGAACGCGTTGCCCCACGGGTTCTCGGCGCTCCCCGGCGAACCGGTCCGCACGGCGTCAACCTCGTAGACCTCGTTGTCGGGGCCGTCGACCTGCATATCCAGCCGGACATTGAAGAGATGCTGGTGATAGGGCGCCGCCAGACCGGGGGCGATCATCCTGGCGTGGTCTCCCGGGTCGCCGCCAGCCACAGCCATGGTGGACATGATCCCGGTCAGCTTCACCTCGAGCTGCATGGTGCCATCGAGGTAGAAATACCAGTAGAAGCCGTACTCGTAGTTACCCACGGTGGCGATGGAGCTCACTACCAGCCGACGCGAGCGCCGCACCTCGGTGCGTCCCGACACCATGTCGACGTGCTTCCAGAGGATGCCGTAGTCCTCCTCGTGCATGCAGATTGCATTGGCACGTGTGCGCGGCTTGCCCCGCTCGTCGGCGAAGACGTCGTCGAAGTACCGGATCTCACCGAGGCAATCGCATCCGAGCGTGAGCGAGTTGGCCATACGGCCCAGGCCCCATTCGCCCGCATCGAACGCGCTCTTCCAGGCGTGCATCGGGACCGGGGTGCCCGTAGGGCACAACCATCTCGCTAACCGACGCCCGATAGACGATGGGACGAAGGCGGCCACCGTCCTCGTAGCCGACCGTCCACAGAACCAGACCTTCCAGAGGGTCCATGCCGATCCGCATCGACCATTTCTGCCAGCGGACGAGGTTGCCGTCCACCTCGAAGCTCGGCCCCTCGGGCTGGGTGATCTCGAGCGGCTTGAGGTCTGTGCGCAGTGGACCGTTGTGCTCGGGGTAGTAGCTCCCATGCTCGGTCGGCAGCGGCACGACCCCCAGGTCGAGCACTTCGAGCACCTCGCCCCGGCCCATGTCGACGAAAGCGAGCAGACCTTCGAGCGGGCGGGCGTAGCCGTTGTCATCCTTGGACGTCCGTAGGTAGGCCAGGCACCGGGTGATCCGCCGGCCCTCCTCGTGCCCGAGTCCGAAGGTGCCGGCAGGCCACGGGTCGATCTGCACCAATGCTTTGTCGACGATGCCACGGCGGTCGAGGGCCGCATTCCATTCGGGATGCCCGTGCAGCGCGGCGAGCACCATGATCGACTCTTCCATCTGCAGCGGTGGCCGGACGTCGCGCACGGTCTCCCAGCGATCGATGACGCCCCGGGTCACCGACACGGTGACCTCCACTACGTCGGACTCAGGGCCCTGCAGCAGGACGAGCCGCACCTGGCGGTCGACGTCCACTTTCTGGCCGGAGTCGACGGCGCGCACCACTTCCTTGCGGGGATCGAACAGGCCGACGTAGGCGAAGCGCAGGGCCTCGTTGGGCACCTCGGCCTTGCCGCTGGCGTAGACGATCTCGCGGGCGGCGATGATCTCTTCCCCGCTCAGTGGGGCCAGCGGGTGCAGGTTGGGAACAACGGGCGAGGTGGGCATGCCGGGATGATGTTACGCGCCCCCCGACGGGCCACCCTCTACCATCACCCCCATGGAGGACGCCGCCGACCGAGCGGCGCACAGCGCCCGGGAACTGGCCCGCCGCCTCGGGGTCGACCACCACGACGTACTCGTCCTGCTGGGAAGCGGGTTGTCCGGCACGGCCGAGGTCCTCGGCGCCGGCGAGGACTCGGTCCCGCTCGACACCCTGCCTTTCTTCCCCGCCTACACTGCGGGCGGTCACCGGGCTCACGGGTGGTCGGTCGAGCACAACGGCCTGCGCACCCTGATCCTGGGCGGTCGCTGTCACCTCTACGAGGGCCTCTCCCCGGTGGAGGTGGTGCATCCCCTGCGCACCGGAATCGCAGCCGGGTGCCGCACGGTCATCCTCACCGCTGCCGCGGGAGGGATCCGTGACGATCTGGGCCCGGGGTCGGTGATGGTCGTCGACGACCACCTGAACCTGACGGGGCGCAGCCCCCTGATCGGTCCCGATTTCGTCGACATGGCCGACGCCTACGCCCCCCGCCTGCGCGCCCTGGCTCTGTCGGCACCCGAGCCGGCCGCCGCCGCCCTGTCCACCCGGGCCGGCGTCTACGCCCAACTGGCAGGTCCCCAGTTCGAGACGCCGGCCGAGATCCGAATGCTGCGCACGGTGGGGGCCGACGTGGTCGGGATGTCGATGGCGCTCGAGACCATCGCCGCCCGCCAGGCCGGGGCGGAGGTGTTGGGGCTGGCCCTGGTCACCAATCCGGCTGCCGCGGCCAATGCCTCGATCGACGTCGCCGACATCGCCTCCGTCGGCACGGCGGCAGTGCCCGCCGTGGCCGCTGTCATCCGCCACGTCGTAGGCTCGCTGTCATGACTGATCCCGTGACGCCGACCGGCGTCGACCATGTCGCGATCAATGTCGCCGATGTTCCCGGTGGCATCGTTTTCTACACGGAGAAGATCGGGCTGGTGCAGAACCACACTCGCCCGGACTTCGGATTTCCCGGAGCGTGGCTGGACACCGCCAACGGGCAGCAGGTCCATCTGATTGAGGCACCGGTGCCCGGAAATGTGGGCCAGCACTTTGCCCTCACGTTCGACGATCTGGGCGCGGCCGTCGCCGAGCTGAGGAACAGAGGCCTCAAGGTGTCGGATCCGTCGGATGTGGGGTCAACCGGACGCCAGCAGGCGTTCACGATCGATCCGTGGGGCAACGCGATCGAGCTGCACTCGCGGCCGACGAGCTGAACCTGGGGCGGGCGGCCATCCTTCAGGCCACCGATCGAGAGTGCTCATCACCTCCCCCGGATCAGCGGGAGTCGTTATCCTCCCCCCCCCGTGGCACGACCGTTCGTCCGGGCACTGCTGTGTGCGGCCGCCATCCTGGTCGTGGTCGCAGGCACGAGCACACCGGCGCAGGCGAAGCCGGCGGGATGGAAGCTCTCGTCGTCGGTGCGCGATCTTTCAGGTACCGGGATCGAACCCACCGGCATCTCGTGCATCACCCACGCCCTCTGCATCGCCGTTGATTACAACGGGCGGGTCTTCGCACTCAGCGGCACGCATTCCGAAGAGGTCGCCTCTACCGGCTACCTTCTCTTCGCCGTCTCATGCCCGGCCAAGAACTTCTGTATGGCAATGGGCAATGACTCGTCCCTCGAATTCCTCTCCAGGGGAACGCATCTCTTTCAACTGAGTGGGGGCAGCGACGTGGGAGACGTGCACTGGGAATCGGTCTCGTGTCCCACACCGCAATTCTGTATGGCCGGGGGAGGCGTCGTGACGGGTCCCGGCGTCGGGTCCGCCGTCGTCGCACGCTGGAACGGCCTGCTCTGGTCGACGCCCGCGGTGACCGACCCGCCGAGAACCGACTTGGCGATGAACGCCATCGCGTCGGTGTCGTGCGTGAGCCCGAAATTCTGCATCGGGGTCGCCGACAACGGCGAGACGTTTCAGTGGAACGGGTCCCGCTGGTCTGCTGCGGCGCCGCTCAACCGGCCTGCCATCGACGACTCGTTCCACGTCTCGTGCACGGCGGCCCGTTTCTGTCTAGCGCTGGGGCTCGGCACATCCGACGTCTTCGCCTGGAACGGCCGGGCGTGGACGCGCCGGCCCGCGCCCGACCTGCCCTGGGGCAACGGCGTCCTGAGCTGCATCACGCCGGTCTTTTGCATCGGGACCGACGACACGGGCAAAGTCTCGGCCTGGAACGGCCGCGACTGGAGCACGCCTGTCACGGTTTCCGACTTCGCGCACTCGGGGCCCGTGGCGATCTCGTGCGCCGGCGGCACGTGCGAGATCGTCCTGGGCGCAGGACAGTTCGCCTACCTGTATGTGGGGAAGCACCCCCCGAAGCTGCCGGTGCTGTGCGACGAGGTGACCTGCCCCCGCACGCTCACCTGACCCTGTTCCGGGCGAGCTGGGGCTCCTGCGACTACGAGTCGGTGAGCACGCTCACGTGCTTGCGGCCGCGACGCTCGCCGAACTTCACGACACCCTCCGCTGTGGCGAAGAGCGTGTCGTCGCCACCACGGCCGACGTTCACGCCCGGGTAGACCTTCGTCCCCCGCTGGCGCACGATGATTGAGCCGGCGGTCACGGCGGTGCCGTCGAAGCACTTCACGCCGAGGCGTTGTGCGTTGGAATCGCGTCCGTTGCGGGTGGACCCGCCACCCTTGGTCTTCGACATGGTCTCGTGCTCCTGAGCTCAGCCAGCCGCCGTGATGGCGGTGATCTCCAGCGTGGCGTAGTGCTGGCGGTGACCCCACCGGCGACGCTGGTTGGACTTGTTCTTGTAGGTCATGGCGTTGATCTTGGGGCCCTTCTCCTCGCCCACGACCTTCGCCGTCACCGTGGCGCCGGCCAGCTGCGCCGGCGTGGCCAGGACGGTCTCGCCATCGACCACCAGGACGGGCTCGAGTGACACCTCCGCACCCACGGGCTGGCCGAGCAGCTCGACGCGGACACGCTGGCCCTCGGCCACACGCTCCTGCTTTCCTCCGGACCTGATGACGGCATACATAAGGGCGAGATCCTAGCGCAGGACCGAGTCGTCCAGGGTCACGCCCCGACCGCCGCAGATGGCGCATTCGGTCGACAAGGTCTCGAGCAGGCCCTCCGAGACCCGTTTGCGAGTCATCTCGACCAACCCCAGCTCGGAGATGTCGAAGACCTGGGTTCGGGTCTTGTCCCGGGCCAGCGCGTTCCTCAGGGCTGAGGCCACCTTGTCGCGGTTCTCGCGCACCTCCATGTCGATGAAGTCGATGACGATGATGCCGCCGATGTCCCGCAGGCGGAGCTGGCGGGCGACTTCCTCGGCCGCCTCCAGATTGTTCCGGTAGACGGTCTCCTCCAGATTGGTCTTGCCCACGTTCTTGCCGGTGTTGACGTCGATGACCGTCAGCGCCTCGGTCCGCTCAATGATTAGCGAGCCTCCCGATGGCAGCCAGACCTTGCGGTCGAGCGCCTTGTGAAGCTGCTCGTGCACGTGGTAGCGCTCGAAGATGGGCAGTCCTTCGACCTCGGGGTCGTAGTACTCGACCCGGTCGGACAGCTCGGGGCTGACCGCCCGCACGTAGTCCCGCACCTGCTCGAACAGGGCAAGGTCGTCGATCACGACCGCCCGGTACTCGCCGTTGAGCTCCTCGCGCAAGATCCGCACCGACAGCTCGGGCTCCCGGTAGAGCAGGCCCGGGGCGTCGGAGCGCTTGGCCTCGGCCTCAATCTGGTTCCACTGTTCGAGCAGCGTCGTGACGTCGCGCTGGAGCTCCTCCGCGGAGACACCCTCAGCGGCGGTACGCACGATCATCCCGTGGCCCGCCGGCTTCACCTCGTCGATGATGCGCCGCAGCCGGCGGCGCTCGTTGTCCCCGAGGCGCTTGGAGATACCGAAGGCGCTCGAGTTCGGCACCAGGACGGCGAAGCGCCCGGGAAGGGAGACCTCCTGGGTCAGCCGGGCGCCCTTGGCCCCGATGGGGTTCTTGGTGACCTGGCACAGGATGGTCTGACCGGCCTTGAGCACGTCCTCGATCCGCGGCTGTTGCGAGGCGCCGCCCTCGATGTCCTCCCGGTCGTAGCGCACGTCGCCCCTGTACAGAACGGCGTTCTTCGGGATTCCGATGTCGATGAAGGCGGCCTCCATGCCCGGCAAGACGTTCTGGACCCGGCCCCGGTAGACGTTGCCGTCGATCTGGTTGGTGTCGTCGGCCGACCGGGAGACGTAGTGCTCCACGAGGGAGCGCCCCTCGAGCATGGCGATCTGGGTCATGTCGGGCTGGACATGGACGCAGACCAGGTAGCGGCCAACCTGCTTCGACTTGCGCTCCCGTCCGGAGCGGCGACGCCCACGAGCACGCTTGGCGTCTTCGGACGGCTCGGACACCTCCGCCACGGCCGTCCCGCCCTCATTCGGCTCAGTGGCCTCGGGTCGCTTCAGTGGGACGACAGGAGCGGCCGCCTGGGGCGGCGGAGGGGTGGCGACAACGGGTGCCGGCCTGGTGTCTCCGATCTTCGGCTTCGGCCTGGGCGCAGCCCGCGGCAGGTCAGGGGGGCTAGTGCTGCCGCTGCCCCCCGATGGCTCGGGGGGGTGACCCTCCGGGCTCTGGCTGAATTCCGTCTCGGACATGAGGGAAAGCCCTCCTCGCGTGCTGAGTCGCGTCGCCATCGGTCCCGGGCGCGCCCACGGGGAGCGGCTCGAACCGAGCGCCATCGCGTTCGATCCATTGATGCGTTCGACAGGCCCGTCCGGCCACCGCGGGGGCGCCAAGGGCCGCTACCAGATCACCGGGGCGGACACCACGCGGATGCGTAGCCAAATCCGCCCGGAGGAGACCGTTGGGGCTGGTCAGGGACAGTGCCCGGATGGCCGGGCGGATGTCGTCTTCGCTTTGACGACCCTTCCGCTCCCGGCTGACGGTGAGCACGCGAGCAGCGAGCATGTTCTCCACCCGCTCCTGCAACTCCTCACCACGCACTCCGAGCACCTCCAGCTCCCAATCACACGATGCTACCTCCTGTTGAAGCGAACCCTCCGCTTCTCCGATTAGGGCAGCTGCCTGGACGTCGATCCCCTCGGGCAGCAGTTCGCTCAGGACGGCAGGCAGATCCACCAGGGGGATCTCCGCCGGTCCTGCCGCCTCGAGGCGGATATCCAGGTACTCGCCCAGCGACTCGCACCCGGTAGGCAGGGCCAGGCCGAAGCTCACCAGCGGATGGGGCGAGAATCCCTGTGAGTACGCCATCGGAAGCCGGCTGCGACGCAACGCCCGCTCCCACATGCGGGCAACGTCCCGGTGGCTCGTGAACCGGATCTTCCCCGCCTTGGTGAAGCGAAGGCGGAGGCGGCGCTGTCCCTCAGGGAACACGGCTGACCAGCCGCACCGGAATCCGGTCCCCGACGCTGAGGTCCTGACCCGTGCCCTGGCTCCCACCCGCTGGCGGGAGCGGCGATGCCACCACGTGCTCCAACCCGAAACCGGTGCAGGCCCCGCAGTCGTAGCAGGGGGTCCAGCGGCAATCCTCGACGGCGACGCTGGCCAGCGCGTCCTGCCAATCGCCCCAGAGGAAATCCCGATGCAGGCCTGCAGAGATGTGGTCCCACGGAAGGGCCTCGTCGCCCGCACGATCCCGGTGGCACACCTCGTCGACGCTGAGCCCCTCGGCAGCCAGCGCTGCCTCCCACAGGGACAGGTCGAAGCGCTCCGACCATTCCTGGAAGGTGCCTCCGGCCCGCCAGACCCGCTCGATCACCGCACCCATCCGCCGGTCACCCCGGCTGGCCAAACCCTCCGCCACCGAAGCGGCGGGCTCGTGCCAGCGGATCGTGAGACCACGGGTGCGGCGCGCTGCGTCACGCAGCAAGACCACTTTGTGCTCGAGCTCCGCCACCGTGTCCTGGCCGAACCATTGAAACGGCGTATGGGGCTTGGGTACGAAGCCGCCCACGGAGGCGACCACGGTCACTCCCTTGTGGTACTTGCGCCCGATCTCGACACAGCGCGCCCCGAGCTCGGCGATGCCCAGCACGTCCTCGTCCAGTTCCGTAGGGAGGCCGATGAGGAAGTAGAGCTTGATCCGGCGCCAGCCCTGGCTGAAAGCAGCATCGACGGCGCTGTAGAGGTCGTCCTCGGTGATCAGCTTGTTGATCACCGTGCGCATGCGCCAGGTCCCGCCCTCGGGTGCGAACGTCAGCCCGGTGCGACGCACCTTCTGAATCTCGGCAGCCGTCCCAACGGTGAAGGCGTCCACCCGGAGTGACGGAAGGCTGACCGACACGCGACCGCCGTGATCGGGGTCGTTGACGATGTCGCGCACTGTGTCCTCTATGCCGGAGAAGTCGGCCGACGACAGCGATGTCAGCGCCACCTCGTCGTGGCCGCTCCACTCCAGTCCGCGCCGCACCATCTCGCGCACCTGAGCGGCGGGTCGCTCGCGCACGGGCCGGGTGATCATGCCCGCCTGGCAGAAGCGGCAGCCCCGCGTACAGCCGCGGAACACCTCGACGTTGAGACGGTCGTGCACCACCTCGGTCAACGGGACGAGCGGGCTCGAGGGATAGGGCCAATCGGCCAGGTCGCTGATCGTCCGCTTGGCCACCTCTGCGGGGACGCCCGGGCCGAGCGGGAGAGTCGACACCAGGCGGCCGTCCTCGTAGGACGGGGCGTACAGCGCGGGCACGTACACTCCGTCGAGTCCCGCCAGCGCATGCAGGAGTGCGGCGCGGTCGCGCGTCTCCGGGGGCGCCGTGCCCAGCCAGTCCGCCAGTACATCGTTGATCTCGCCCACGACCTCCTCGCCGTCGCCGAGCACGAAGGCGTCGACGAAGTCGGCCAGCGGCTCGGGGTTGAAGACACAGTGGCCGCCGGCGACGACGAGCGCATCGGCGCCACTGCGGTCCGCCCCGTGCAGCGGGAGGCCGGCCAGGTCGATCATGTTGACCAGGTTGGTGTAGACGAGCTCGGCCGACAGGTTGAACGCCAGCACGTCGAAGGCGGCCGCCGGCAGGTGCTGCTCGACGCTGAAGAGCGGCACGCCCTCAGCCCGCATGGCGGCCTCCATGTCGACCCATGGGGCGTAGGCGCGCTCGGCCAGCGCGTCGGGACGCTCGTTGAGGATCTCGTAGAGGATCTGCAGACCCTGATTGGGCAGCCCGATCTCGTAGGTGTCGGGGTAGAGGAGGAGCCAGCCAACGATTCCCGGACCGTGCCGTGGGTACACCGATCCCTGCTCGCCCCCGATGTAGCGGGCCGGCTTGGACACCCGGGGCAGGATGCGCTCGATCTGCGGCCACAGGGTTTCCATTCGCGCTAACCCTACGGGACGATCAGCCTCCGCCCGTGGTGGTGGAGGTCGTCGTGCCGGATCCTCCGGCCGTCCCCGACGTTGGCGCCGTGGTCGTGGTGGTCGACGTGCCCTGCGGTTGGACAGTCGTCGGCGCCGTGTCGCTGGCCGGATTGGACGGTGTCGGCGTCTTGACGGCGCCGTTGATCCCCGGATTGGCCACGATGTAGTTGAAGATGTTCCTGACCAGCGGGGCCGCGGCCTGGGCGCCGTAGCCGCCTTGGTCGATGACGGCGAGGACGAGGTACTGGGGGTTCGGGTTGGGGCCGAACGCGACGAACCAGCTGTTCGGCTCGAGCGCCTGTCCGTTCGGGCCTTGGTTGGAGGCGGTGCCCGTCTTCCCGGCGAGGTTCCACGAGGCCGGGAAACCCTGGAAATCCTGGTATGCCGTGCCGCTCCGACTCGAGACGACGCCCTCGAATCCTGCCAGCATGGCGCTGTAGGTGCTCGGGGAAATCGGCACCTTCCCCGTGACTTCGGGCTCGATCTTCTTGATGACCTTCCCGGTCACCGGGTCGACGACCTCGGACGCCACCTGCGGGGCGTAGCGGGTGCCGCCGTTCGCAAAGGTCGAGTAGGCCTCCGCCTGCTCGATCGGCGTCAGGATCGTTTCGCCCTGGCCGAAGGCCATCTCGATGTTGTCGCCTGTGAACCACGACGCGGCGTAGGGAAAGGCCTGCGGCGCCTCAGCGTGCAACTTGGCCCGGGTCGCCTTGCTGTCGACCCGCCCCTGCGCCTCGCCGGGGAGGTCGATGCCGGTGATCGTGCCTTCGCCGTACGCGGTCGCTTCCTCCTGAATCGGTGTCGTGCCGTACTTCGACTGCTGCTCCCAGAACATCTCGCCCAGGTTGTAGAAGAACGCGTCGCTCGACGCCGTGAGCCCGGTCGAGACGTTGTAGACGCCACCGGTGTCGCCTGGGTCGTCGTGCAGGATGCAACCGGTGTCGTTGTTCACGCCGGGAGCCGGGCAGCCCTGGATCTTGAAGGTGCCCGTGTCGTCATACGGGGTCGTGGGCGAAATGAGACCGTCCTGCAGCGCCGCCGTCGCCGTGACGAGCTTGAAGGTCGACCCCGGCGTGTACTGGCCATCGATGGCCTCGTTGTTCTCGGCGCCACTCTGCTGGAGCGCGGCGAAGTTGGCGGTCGAGATCCCCCCGACCCACTGGTTGAGGTCGTAGGTCGGGTACGACGCCATGGCGAGAACCTGGCCGTTCTGAGGGTTGATCACTATGGCGGCGCCGTTCGGCGCCGCTGGCAGCCTGCCGCCATCAACCTGATCGGGCGTCTTGCGGTCGGCCAGGATCTGCGCCTGCAGGTCGTTCTGCACCTCCTGCTGGAGTCCGTCGTCGATGTTGAGCACGACGGTGTCGCCGATCTGGGGTGCGGTGGAGCTGAGCGTGCCCACCACGGTGCCACTGGCATCGACTGAGAGGGCCTGGCGTCCCGGGACGCCCTTGAGATACTGCTCGTACTGGGCCTCCATCCCCGAGACACCGATCTGGCTGCCCTGTGTGTAGCCGTCGTTGGGGTGCGCGGCCAGATAGCTGCTCGTGATGTCGCCGACGTAGCCGAGGACATGGGTGGCCGTCGTCCCTCCTTGGGGGTAGGTCCGCTGCGCCACCGTCTGCACGGTCACCCCGGGATATTCCGACTGGTGCGTCTGCAGGAACTGCACCGTGTCCTCGGACACCCCGACCGCGACGGGCACCGGCTCGTAGGGGCTGTATTGGTTGTTGTTGATGGAGGCCTGCACCTGCTTGGGGGTCTGGCCCACGAGTGCGGCCACCATGCCGACAATGGCGGGGTTCGCCATGGCTTCAGCTCGCGACAACAGGATCTCCTGCTGTGGCGTGTTGGTCACCAGCACCGTCCCGTCACGGTCGACGATCTCTCCTCGGGGTGCGGCGATGCTGACGACACGTACCTGGTTGCGGGTCACTGCAGCGGCATAGCTCTTCCCCTCGACGACCTGCAGCGTCCACAGTCGCAGGACGAGGACGCCGAAGAGGAGCAGCACGACGATGCCGACGATACGCAGCCGGAGATTGGGCCGGGCCTCCTCTTCCTCGGGCGAGCCCACGATCGACGCCACGTTGACGCTCTTGCGCGGCCGCATCCGCGGCCCGCTGGTGTTGCCCCGCCAGGCACTGTGCTTGGCGGGGCGCGTGGACGGCTTGGGGTGGAGCCGGTCGCCGCGGATCGGATGGCGAAGGGTCCGCTTCACCAGATCCTGCTGTCGCCCTGGGCGGAAACGAGCGAGCGGCGGTTGCTCTCCCCGGCCAGGGCCCACCGCATCAGCCGGTTGACCGGCAGGACCAGCACCAGGCTCGAGACGCCGACCACCAGAACAAGGGCGACGAAGTTCACCTGCACCATCTGGCTTTGTCCGAGAATTGCGCCGAGCACGGCGAACAGCATGTCCGCTGCGATCGATCCCCGCGACCGCGGCTACCGGCTTGAGCCAGGCCGCCCGAGGGTCGGCGGCCGTGGTGAGGGACCCCACCGCGTAGCCGAGCAAGCACCCCACCAGGGCGGACAGCCCGAACGGCGTCGGCAGCACCAGATCGAAGGACAGCCCGGCCCAGAATCCGACGATGGCGCCCGTTTCGGGTCCGTCGAGCAACGCGGCTGTGATGGGCAGGAGCCACAGCAGGTCGGGGTGAGCCCCGCCGACCCGTAGGTCCAGCATCACCGTCTGCTGGACCATCAGCAGCGATGAGGATCACCAGCGCCACCCGGAGCACGGAGCGCGCGGTCACGTGCTCGGCACCCACTGCACGACGTCGACGTAGGCCAGCTGGCTCAGATCGGCGGCCGGGTCGACGTGAATGGTCTCCTGGCTGGCCCCGGCCGAAGTGTGGAAGGACTGCACGCTCGCCACGGGGATGCCCGGGGGGAACGCGGCGGCATCGAGGCTGCTCGTGAACATGTGCTGCGCCCTTGTACAGCGGGGTGTGTGGCGCCACCAGATCCGCCGTCATGGAGTTCGAGGGCCCCTGACCGTCGACGATCCCCGTGACCTGGTTGCCGAACGTCACGCCGACCTTGGACTGCCCGTCGGTGACGAGCCGGACGACCGAGGTGTGATGGAAGGACTGGATCACCTGACCGACCAGCCCTCCGGCACCGACGACCGGATAGCCGACATCGACGCCATCGGCGCGACCCTTGTCCAGCGTGATGGTGGCGGTGAAGTTCGACGAGTACTCGTCGACCGTCTGCGCGGTGACGGTCGGCAACGACTGCAGGAACGGAAGGTTCTGGAGCGCGGTGATCTCGCGCAGTTGGTTGTTCTCGAAGCCCTGCTCCAGCTGGGCCGCGCGCAGCTGGCCCAGCGTGCGCTGCAACCGCTCGTTCTGCGCCTGGACCGATCCGTAGTTGAAGGCGCCGGCGAAGAAGTTCCCGATGGGGCTGATGATGTCGAGGACGCCCTGTCGCAGCGGAGAGTACACGTCGTTGGCGACCGATTTGATGCCCGACGTCAGGCTGTGGGTCCGACCGTTTTGGTCGAGCGAGATCAGGGAGAGCGAGAGCACCACCAGGACGATGACCGTCAGGGTACGGCGAGACCGCCGGGACCGGGCCACCCAGGAGTAACCGGTCGATCGATCAGCGAGTGGAAGTGGTGATCAGTACCCGCTTCAGCGCTTCGAACTCCTCCAGGCACTGGCCGCTGCCGATGGCGACGCAGTTCAGCGGGTCCCGGGCCACGACGATCGGCATGCCTGTCTCGTGCTGCAGGCGGGACTCCAGGCCGTGCAGGAGGGCCCCGCCACCGGTCAGCACGATTCCCTGCTCCATGATGTCCGCCGCCAGTTCCGGCGGCGTCCGATCCAACGTCACCTTGACGGCGTCGATGATGGCGGAGACCGGTTCCTCGATGGCCCGGCGGATCTCCTCGGTGGAAACGACGATCGTCTTCGGGAGCCCGCTCACGAGGTCGCGGCCACGGATCTCCGCGTGCAGCTCCTGCTCCAGCGGATAGGCCGAACCGAGAGTGATCTTGATCTCTTCCGCGGTGCGCTCGCCCGAGCGCGAGGCTGAACTCCTTCTTGACGAACGACACGATCGCCTCGTCGAGCTCGTCGCCACCGATGCGCACCGACTGGCTCGTGACGATGCCGCCGAGGGAGATGACCGCGACCTCCGTCGTCCCGCCGCCGATGTCGACCACCATGTTGCCGGTCGGCTCGTGCACCGGGAGACCCGCTCCGATGGCCGCTGCCATCGGCTCCTCAATGATGTAGGCCCGGCGTGCCCCGGCGTACTCGGCCGCCTCCATGACGGCGCGGCGCTCCACCCCGGTGATTCCCGAAGGGACGCAGATCACCATGCGCGGCTTGGCGAAGCGGCGCTGGTGCACCCGGTGGATGAAGTAGCGCAGCATCTTCTCGCAGATCTCGAAGTCGGCGATGACCCCGTCCTTGAGCGGGCGGATGGCCTGGATATTCGAGGGCGTGCGGCCGATCATCCGCTTCGCTTCCGCCCCCACGGCCAACGGGCGGCCGTCCTTGATGTCGACGGCGACAACCGACGGCTCGTTGAGCACAATGCCACGGCCGCGGACGTACACCAGCGTGTTGGCGGTACCGAGGTCGACAGCCATGTCACGACCAAGAAGGGAAAGACGGTTTTCGGCCATATTTGGAGCGCTCCCGGGGGATTCCGTATGGGTGCCGACGAGAGTCGGCGCCCGTGATGGTGCGCTCACAGGCTATGGGACTGCGAAGGGGTCCACAAGGCGGAGCGCGCGGAACGCCTCTCGGCCCGGAATTACACCGGCGTTGGCCGGTGTGGTGCCTGCCTACACGGTGGCCAGCCCAGGGAAGAAGATCCCGATCTCCCGCGCCGCCGACTCGTGCGAGTCGGAACCGTGCACCAGGTTCTCGGTGGTCTCGATCCCGTAGTCGCCGCGGATGGTGCCTGGAGCAGCCTCGGCCGGGTTCGTCGCGCCCATCATCAGGCGCACGACGGCGTAGGTGTCCTTCGGGCCCTCGACCACCATGACGAGAGCGGGCGACCGGGTGATGAAAGCGACCAGGTCGGCGAAGAACGGTCGCTCGGCGTGTTCTGCGTAGTGGGTCTCGGCCACCTCTCTGGTGATGGTCCGGAGCTCGGCTGCCACCAGGCGCAGCTTCTTGCGCTCGAGGCGGCTCAGCACCTCCCCGGCCAGTCCCCGCTCGACGCCGTCGGGCTTCACGATGACAAGAGTGCGGTCCACGAGGGGTGGACACTACACAACCCCAGGGATGCGCCGACGCGCGGTCAGCGACCGGCTTCCTCCCAGGGGACGGCGGCGGCCAATGCCTCCGCGCGCGCGGTGCCGACCACGTAGAGCGACCCGGCCACGACGACGAGCCCGTCAGCGTCGACCATGGCCCGCGCCGCGCGCAGCGCGTCGACCACATTCGCTCTCCTCGTAGACGGACAACCCAAGCGCGCGGCCGGCCTCGGAGACCGCGGCGACCGGCATGGCGCGCGGCGAGTCCGGCTCGCACGCAATCACCGCGGAGATCCCGACTGGTGGCCAACGGTGCGAGCATGGCCGAGGGGTCGCGACCAGACAGCATGCCCACCACCGCCACCGATTGGCCGTCGACCGCGAACTCCTCGACCAGCGCGTCGGCCAGCGCCGCCATGCCGGCCGCGTTGTGCGCGCCGTCGACGAGCAGCAGAGGGCGTCGGCCCAGCACCTCCAGCCGACCGGGCACGCGCACCGCGGCGAACCCCTCCTCCACCACATCGGGCGCGAGCGGGTCGCCGAAGAACGCTTCCACTGCCGCCAGCGCCACTGAGGCGTTCACGCCCTGGTGCGCGCCGTGCAGTGGCACGAGGATGTCCTCGTAGCGGCCGCCCGGCGTCCATAGCGTCACCACCCGCCCACCGACGGCGACCCCGTTCGACTCGCAACCGAAGTCGCGCCCGGCCAGCCACACCGAGGCGGCCCCGACCTCGTGGGCCCGGTTGGTGACGATCTCGGCCAGCTCAGGGGCCATTTCCCCCACCACGACACGGCTGTCCGGCTCGATGATCCCCGCCTTGTCCGTGGCGATCCCCTCCAGGGTCGGGCCGAGCACGTCGGTGTGGTCGAAGCTGACGTTGGTGAGCACCGCCACGTCTCCGTGCACCACGTTCGTGCAGTCCCAGGTCCCTCCGAGACCCACCTCCACCACCATGGCGTCGACGGCTTCGGTCGAGAACCAGGCGAGCGCGGCCGCAGTGAGCAGTTCGAAGCGGGTGGGTCGCTCGGGCAGCAACGGCTCGAGCAGGGCCAGCTCCGTGAGGACACCGGTCAGCGACGCATCGTCGATCGGGTTCGCGTTGTGGGCCAGGCGCTCGCCCACGGTGTGGAGGTTGGGGCTCGTGAAGGTGCCGACGGTCAGGCCTTTGGCCATGAGCAGCGCTGTGGCCATGGCCGACGTCGAGCCCTTGCCGTTCGTGCCCGTGACGTGGATGGAGGGGATGGACTGCTGGGGTTCACCGAGAAGAGACGTGAGCGCCCGCATGCGGTCCAGAGTCGGTAGGGCGCGTCGCCGAGGCATGTTCGACTCGAAGTCGACATGGCCGTCGAGCCACGCCAACGCAGCCACCACGTTGTCAAAGGGCGGAGCGCCGGGGTCGTCCACGGACGGCGGTACCGGGTCGGTCAGGAGGCGGCGCGGCGCGATGCGGGTCGACTTGACCGGCGCGCCCCCGAGCGGCACCAGCGTCGGGGCGACACGATCGAGCACCACCGAGCGGTCCACGACGCACTTGCCCACGTCGGTGCGGCTGGGCAGGTCGTACATCACGTCGAGCAACACCTCTTCGAGGATGGCGCGCAGGCCGCGGGCACCCGTGCCGCGCAACAGCGCCTGCTCGGCCACGGCCTCGAGCGCGTCCGGAGTGAACTCGAGCTCCACGTTGTCGAGCGCGAACACCCGCTCGTACTGCCGCGTCAGTGCGTTCTTGGGCTCGACGAGGATCTGCACGAGCGCGTCCTTGAACAGCGGCGACACGGCGCTGACGACCGGCAGGCGCCCGATGAACTCGGGGATCAGGCCGAACTTGATCAGGTCCTCGGGGAGCACGTGGCGCAGGATCTCGCCGTCGTCGCGGTCCTTGCGGTGCACCTCGGCGCGGAAGCCGATGCCACGCTTGCCGATGCGGGACTCGATCACCTTGTCGAGCCCGGCGAAGGCGCCACCACAGATGAACAGGATGTTGGTCGTGTCGATCTGAATGAACTCCTGGTGGGGGTGCTTCCGTCCGCCCTGGGGCGGCACGGAGGCGGTGGTGCCCTCAAGGATCTTCAGCAGCGCCTGCTGCACGCCCTCGCCCGAGACGTCACGGGTGATGGAGGGGTTCTCGCTCTTGCGGGCGATCTTGTCGATCTCGTCGATGTAGATGATGCCCGTCTCGGCCCGCTTCACGTCGTAGTCGGCCGCCTGGATCAGCTTCAGGAGGATGTTCTCCACGTCCTCGCCGACGTACCCGGCCTCGGTCAGCGCGGTGGCGTCAGCGATGGCGAAGGGGACGTTGAGCATGCGGGCGAGCGTCTGGGCCAGGAGGGTCTTGCCACACCCGGTCGGGCCGAGCAGCAGGATGTTCGACTTGGCCAGCTCGACGCCGTCCTCGCCCCCCGGAGGGCCGGCCTGCACCCGCTTGTAGTGGTTGTAGACGGCGACCGAGAGGATCTTCTTGGCGTACTCCTGCCCGACGACGTAGTCGTTGAGGAAGTCGAAGATCTCCCGCGGCTTGGGCAGGTCCTCGAAGCTCAGCTCGGTGGACTCGTCACGCTCCTCGGCGATGATGTCGTTGCACAGGTCGATGCACTCGTCGCAGATGTAGACACCCGGACCGGCGATCAGCTTCTTGACCTGTTTCTGCGTCTTGCCGCAGAAACTGCACTTGACGAGATCCCCGCCCTCTCCGAACTTCGCCACCAGATCGCTCTCCCGTCCGTGCCAGCTCGTCCTACGCGGCGCCGATGGCCTCTAGCGGCGCCACCGTCCGTGCCGTGATGACCTCGTCGATCACGCCGTAGGTCACCGCCTCCTCCGCCGTCATGATGAAGTCGCGATCGGTGTCCTGCGCCACCTTCTCCTGGGTCTGGCCCGTGTCCTCGGCCAACATGCCCGAGAGCAGGTCACGCATGCGGAGGATCTCCCTGGCCTGCAGCTCGATGTCGCTGGCCTGTCCCTCGACGCCGCCCCAGGGCTGATGCAGCAGCACCCGGGCGTGCGGCAGGGCGAAGCGCTTGCCCTTGGCACCGGCCGCCAGCAGGACGGCGGCCGCCGAGGCTGCCTGACCGAAACAGAAGGTGGACACGTCGGCCTTGATGAACTTCAGCGTGTCGTAGATGGCGAACAGCGCCGTGATCTCGCCGCCGGGCGAGTTGATGTAGAGGTGGATGTCCTTGTCCGGTTCCTCGGACTCCAAGAAGAGCATCTGCGCGCAGATGAGGTTGGCCACCGCATCGTCGACGGGAGTGCCGAGGAAGACGATGCGCTCACGGAGCAACCGCGAGTACAGGTCGTACGCCCGCTCGCCCCGGTTGGACGATTCGATCACCGTCGGAACCAGGTAGTTGTAGGCCTTCATCGGATCCCCCGCACTCTGCATCTTCACTCGCTCTCCTCGCTCTGCTCGACTTCGCCCTCTCCCGAGGCATTCACCTTGAGGTCATCCCGTGACATCGGGTTGCCCTCTTCGTCGAAGAGATCCACGTGGTCCAGCAGCCACTCCAACGCTTTGCCTTTGCGCAACTCCGAGCGTACCGCGCCGGTCCGGCCGGCCGTGTCGAGTTGGCGACGCAGTTCGGTCGGGGTGGTCCCCATCCGCTCCGCCATTGTCACTATCTCGGCAAGGAGCTCCTCGTCACTGAGCGTCAACTCCTCGGCCTCGACCAGGGCCCGCAGCGCCAGGTCGGCCTTGACGGCGGCCAGGGCGTCCGTCCGGACGCTGGCCAGGAGCTCGTCAGGCGTGGAGCCGGTGGCCTGGAAGTACTCGGCCAACCCCAGCTTCTGGGCCTCCAACCGGTGCTGGAGGTCGTGCAGGCGCTCGTTGACCTCGGCATCGACCAGGACCTCGGGCACGACGTCGTCGGTGACCAGCTCGGCCAGGGCCTCGATCGTCTTCTGGCGCAGCGCCATCTGGCTCTGCAGCAGCTTGACCCGTCCGATGCGCGTCGCGATGTCGTCGCGCAGTTCGGCCACAGTGGCGAACTCCGAGCTCTCGGCGGCCCACTCGTCGGTGACCTCGGGCAGCTTCTTTACCTTGACCTCCTTGACGAGCACGCGGAAAGCGACGTTCTCGTCGGGCACGTCGGGGCTGGCGGTGTCGAAGCCCAGGATGGCCCCCGCCTTGGCGCCGTGCAGCTCGCCATCGAGCTCCGGCACCACCGAGGCCGAGCCGACCTCGTAGAGGTAGTCGTCGACGGCGACGACCTCGGCACCCGAGGCGTCGTTGGCGTGCAGATCGATCGTGACCAGATCGCCGTCGATGGCGGGGCGGTCCACGACCTCCAGCTCGGCATCGTTCTCGCGCAACCGGTCGAGCTGGCCCTGCACCTCTTCGTCGCTGACCGCGAGCCCCGGCAGCGTGATGTGCAGACCGTCATAGCCAGGAATGGCCACGACGGGCCGCACCTGCACCACGGCGTCGAAGGACACGGCGCCGCCGTCCTCTCCCCCGGTGATGTCGATCTCCGGTTGGGCGATGGGGTCGAGCTCGGTGTCGACGACGGCGCGGGCGTAGAAGTCGGGCAACGACTCGCGCAGGGCCTCGGCGCGGAGCGCGCCGGCGCCGCCCATGCGGGCCTCGAGCACCTTGCGCGGCACCTTCCCGGGCCTGAACCCCGGCACTCGCACCTGTTGGGCGAGCGCCCGCACGACGTCACCGAGCGCTTTATCGAATTCGGGCTCGTCCACCTCAACGCTCAGGCGGACGAGGTTTCCCTCCATTGGCTCTGCTGTCGCACGCATCACGAGCGGAACACTCTACCGGCCGCCCCGCAGCCTGGGCGCACGCCTGGCGCAGACGGGCTCTCGAGCCAAGGTGGGGAATCAGAACATGAAGTTCATGGCGCCGAGGACGGACCGGCCCACCTGCGGGTCACCTTCCACGGCGACGCCACCGGCCGTCTCCACCAGCGCGGCGGTGGCCCGCCCGCAGCCGAGGCGCATGAAGTCGATGCTCGACAGCGAGAGAGTGGTCGTGGGCGCCACTTCGTCGCCGGCCGGGCGGGCGCGCCCGCCCTCGACCGCGATCGTGAAGGCGCGCGCGTCGTGCCCCGGTCCTGCCACCGCGAAACTGACGGCGGTGCCGTCGGCGCACGCCGCCTTCTTCCCTACGACGTAGGGCATGGCGCCTTGCACGCGGTCCAGCGCAATGGCGGAGGCCACGTTGCCGCTCCCGCCCGGACGGTCCAGGGCGAGCCGCACGTCCTGCTCGTGCACCCAGCTGTCGAAGACCCGCACCGTCATGAACTCCGCTCGCGGCACCTCGCCGACGGGACTCCAACCGACCTCGGCCCAGCCGGACGAGCTCAGAGCGTCGAGCTCCGCCAAGCGGCTGGTCGTGACCTCGACGAACTCGGCCCGCACCGCAGGACCCGGCAGGGCGCGCCGCACGGCCACGAAGCGCTCGTTCGTGGCGGCGAAGTCGTTCTTCACATGGTCGCCCAACGGGCCGTTCCACTCGGGCACCGGCTCGCCCATGATCGCCCGCTCGATCCCGATCAGGTGCGAGAGCTGATCCTTGACGTCCCAACCGGGGCACGCGGTGGGCAGAGCCCACTCCGTGCCCGAAAGCTCGAAGCAGACCTCCGCCAGGCTGCCCCAGGTCTCTGCCGAGCGCCGTGCGGGCCCGCATCCCCTGCTGCAGCCAGTCACGCTCCTGACCTGCACCGTTGTCGCCCATGGGCCGACCCTAGCCCCGGATCGTGCCTGCGGCCGTCCGACCATCCCCCAATCCCGAGAACCCCGCCGCTACGTTCGACTCCCGTCCAAGGCCATCACCGATCGAAGGAGTTGCCATGGCGAACTACGAGGGGTACTGCGTGAAGTGCCGAGAGAAGCGGGAGTTCGACGGCCACGAGGTCGAGCTGGCCAACGGCCGCCGCGCCGCACAGGGCACGTGCCCGATCTGCGGAACCAAGATGAACCGGATTTTGGGCAAAGCCAAGGTCTGAGTCCCACCTTCTGAGAGGGAGCACGCCAGTCGCGGTCGGCGGGCCGCCGGCTGGCGTGAAACGATGGATCCCGTGCACGACCTGATCATCAAGGGCGGGATTCTCGTCGACGGGACCGGTGCGGCGCCGCGTGAGGCGGATGTCGCGGTGGATTCCGGCCGCATCACCGAGGTGGGCGCGGTCCAGGGCGGCGCCACCCGGATCATCGACGCCGACGGCCTGCTGGTCACCCCGGGCTGGGTCGACGTCCACACCCACTACGACGGCCAGGTCACCTGGGACACCGAGCTCGCCCCGTCGTCGTGGCACGGCGTCACCACACTCGTCATGGGCAATTGCGGTGTCGGCTTCGCGCCGGCCCGGCCCGACCGCCACGACTGGCTGATCGGGCTCATGGAGGGCGTCGAGGACATCCCGGGCACGGCGCTCGCCGAGGGGATCGAGTGGGAGTGGGAGACCTTCCCCGAGTATCTCGACGCGCTCGAGAAGCGGCGCTGGACGGTCGACGTCGGCACCCAGGTGCCGCACGCCGCCGTGCGGGCCTACGTCATGGGCGAACGGGGCGCCCGCAACGAGGCGGCCACAGCGGAGGACATCGAGGCGATGCGGGCCATCGTGCTCGACCGCCATCCGGGCCGGCGCCCTGGGCTTCTCCACCTCGCGCACGCTGGGGCACCGCGCCATCGACGGCGAGCTGGTGCCCGGCACGTTCGCTGCCGAGGACGAACTGTTCGGCCTCGGGTCCGCGCTGGGCGAGGCCGGTGCCGGCGTCTTCGAGCTGGCCCCGCTGGGCTCGGCCGGCGAGATGCTCGAGGACGCCTGGCAGGAAGTCGACTGGATGCGCCGGCTCTCGGCCGCCATCGACCGTCCCGTGTCCTACGTGCTGCTCCAGCACGACGACGACCCCGAGCTGTGGCGCAAGCAGTTGGCGGCGTCGCTGGACGCCTGTGCGGAGGGAGCCCGCCTCTTCCCCCAGATCGCCGGCCGGCCGACGGGGATCGTCTCGGGCCACCACACGACGGTGTGCCTGTTCAAGGACATGCCGCCCTATCGGGAGCTGCGAGCCCGGTGCTCGTCGGACGACGAGCTCGCCGCCGCGCTGGCCGACCCCGAGGTACGACGGTCGATCGTGTCGTGGACGCCGTCCTCACCGGCCGCGGCCGAGGCGATGGAGCGGGCGTACCAGCGCACGTTCGTGCTGGGGGATCCGCCCGAATACGAGCCGGGACCGGATCGCTCCCTGACGGGGCTGGGAGCGGCGCGTGGCCTGTCACCGCTGGAGGTCGCCTACGACGAGATGGCCCGCGACGGGGGGCAGGGACTGCTCTACGTCCCGATCCTCAACTACGCCCTCGGGGACCTGGACCACGTGCGCGAGATGATGCTGCACCCCCAGGGGCTCATCGGGCTGGCCGACGGTGGCGCCCACTGCGGCACGATCTGCGACGCCTCCATGCCCACCTTCATGCTCACGCACTGGACCCGCGACCGCAGCCGGGGCGAGATGCTCCCGCTGGAATACGTCGTGAAGAAGCAGACACACGACACGGCCCGGCTCTACGGCATGGCGGACCGGGGCACGGTGGAGCCCGGCGCGCTGGCCGACTGCAACGTCATCGACTACGACGCCCTCACGCTGGGCGCGCCGTACGTGACGAACGACCTGCCGGCGGGCGGGCGCCGGCTGCTCCAGAAGGCGTCGGGGTACGTGGCCACCCTGAAGTCGGGGACGGTGACGTTCGAGCACGGCGAGCCGACCGGCGCCCTGCCGGGCCGCCTGGTGCGCGGCGCCCGCTGAACCAGGCCGGCGCTTCGCCTCAACGGGCCTCCGCGTCTCCGGCACCTCCGTCACGGCAGACTGCATCCCGTATGGAGGCGCCCCTGACCCAGTACGCCCTCCGCGACGGCATCCACATCGGGTACCAGGTCTGGGGGGGCGAGCCGGCGGGGCCCGCCGAGGACGTCGTCGACGTGCTCGAGTTCAACAGCGGCCTGATGATCTCCATCGACGAGACCGTCGACGAGCCCAACTGGCTCCGCTACACCGAGCGGGTGGCCGACTTCTCCCGTCTGATCCGCTTCGACGCCGGCGGGCTCGGGCTGTCGGACCCGCTGCCGACCGGCACCGATCCCTCCATTGAGGGGTGGGGGCGCGACGCGCTCGCCGTCATGGACGCGGCCGGGTGTGCCCGTGCCGTGGTGCTGGCCTCGGCCGGAGGGACCATGGCCGCGCTGTGGTTGGCGGCGACCCACCCCGAGCGTGTCATCTCCCTCGTCATCGTGAACGGGACGGCCCGGGTGGGTCGGGCGGAGGACTACGGCCTCGGCGTCGGCGACGAGGACATGGCCCTGGCGAGGGGGATCGAGGTCACCCGGACCGACGAGGACGTGCCGACGGACATCGCCATCTTCGCCCCGAGCCTGGCCCACCGGGTCGGCTTCCAGGACTGGTGGGGCCGGGCGGCCCGGCGCGGCGCCAGCCCGGCGACCGCCGTCGCCTTCAACCTCGTCACCTTCTCGGCGGACATGCGCTGGACGCTCCCGTCCATCTCGTGCCCGGCGCTCGTCTTCGCCCGGCTCGACAGCTACGCCAACCTGAGCGAGCACGGCCGCTATCTCGTCGAGCACATCGCGGGCGCCCGCCTTGTCACCACGACCGGGCTCGACCTCCTCCCCTGGGCCGGTGAGTTCGACTCCATCGTCGACGAGATGGAGGAGTTCGTCACGGGGCGCGCGGGGTGCACGCCGCCACCCGCCTGCTCGCCGCCGTGCTCTTCACCGACATCGTGGACTCGACCGTGCGCGCCGCCGAGGTGGGCGACCGGCAGTGGCGGGCCGTCCTCGACGAGTTCGACGTCAACGTCGGGCGGCTCCTGGCCCGCCACGATGGCACCCTCGTCAAGATGATGGGCGACGGGATCCTGGCGCGCTTCGTGGCGCCGGCGCAGGCGGTGCGCTGCGCCGAGGCCATGGTGACGACGGCGGCCAGCTTCGGCCTGCAGCTGCGGGCCGGCCTGCACGCCGGCGAGGTGGAGCTGCGCGGCGAGGACATCGGCGGGCTGGCCGTCCACATCGCCTCACGGGTGAGCGCCATGGCCGCACCCGGCGAGGTGCTGGTGACCGGGACCGTGCGCGACCTGGTCGTCGGCTCGGGCATCGTCTTCGACGACCGGGGCCGGCACAACCTCAAGGGCCTGCCCGACGAGTGGCAGGTGCTGGCGGTGGAGAGGGCGTGACCCTCCGTGAGTGACCCCACGTCTCCCGCCAGGCGCGCCAGAAGGCGACACCGTCGGGCGCAGGTCCGCCGACGCCGTGCGGTGGTGCTGCTCGTTCTCGTCTTCGTGGTGGCCGCCCTGGTGGTGACGCTCACGTCGGGAGGCTCTTCCCCGCCGACGCGCAGCTCGACGTCGAACGTCACGCAGGCGACTCACGCCCCGGCGACTGCATCGGCGTCGGGATCGGGCTCCTCGGCCCCAGGGGTCTCCCGGGGTGCCGGCACGCACCGGGGACGAACGATTGCCTCGGGACCCCCGTCACTCGAGGCCGGCATTGAGCCGTGGCAGCTCGCCGCCCCGCTCTCTCGCGAGGCGCTCGTCGCCGTCGGGAGCCGGCTCCGCATTCTCGGTGGACTGTCTCCCTCTGGAAACTCCCTCAACGGCGTGTCCTGGATCGACCCGGCGAGCGGGACGGTCACGGCGGCGGGCTCGCTCGCCTCCGTGGTCCACGACGGCGCAGGGCGCGCAGATCGGAGCGACCTCGTACGTCTTCGGTGGCGGCTCACCCAACACATTCGCCACCGTGCAGTCGCTCGGCGCCACGGCCACGGCCGCGACCGGCACGGTGGCCGGCCAGCTGCCACAGCCCCGCTCGGACCTCGCCAGTGCCACCATCGGGCGCACCGTCTTCATCGTGGGCGGCTACGACGGCACCACCTACGAACCTTCGGTCCTGGCCACGACGGACGGCACCCACTTCTCGAACGTGGCCAACCTGCCCGCACCTGTGCGCTACCCCGCGGTCGTCGCGCTCGGCGGCGACGTGTTCGCGTTCGGGGGCCAGACGGGCAGCGGCGCCGGCAGCGCGGTGACGGCGACGGCGCAGATTCAGGAGATCGATCCTGCGACCCATTCCGCCCACGTCGTCGGCACCCTGCCCCAGGCGCTGTACGGCGCGGCCGCCTTCGTCATCGACGGCCATATCTACCTGGCCGGCGGCCAGACGGGCAGCGGCCAGACGCTGACCCAACTCTACGAATTCGACCAGCGCACCCATCGGGTCGCCGACGCCGGCCTGCTTCCTCAGGCCGTCGCCTTCGGCGGCTATGCCACGGTCGGAACCGGAAAAGCTGCCATCGGGTACCTCGTGGGCGGCGAGGTGGCCCAGCAGTCGGGCACTGACCAGGCCGGCTTGCCCACGGGATCGCTGGCGAGCGTGATCTCCCTGCGGCCAAGCCCCTATGGCGGACCAGTGGGCGGGGCCGCTGCGGGAGCCCCTTACCAGGGCCACCTGCTGATCGCCGACCGAGGCAACGACCGTCTGCTGGTTGTCGACGCGGCACGCAACCTCCAGTGGCAGTACCCCTCGGCCTCCATGCCGCCTCCGCCGGGAGGCTTCTACTTTCCCGACGACGCCTTCTTCTTCCATCGGGGCACCGGGATCATCTCCAACCAGGAGGAGAACCACACCATTGTGGAGATCGGCTACCCGTCGGGAAAGATCCTCTGGCAATACGGGCATCCCGGAGAGCCCGGCGCCGCGGCGGGCTACCTGAACCAACCAGACGACGCCTACCTGCTCAAGAACGGCGACATCACGGTGGCCGACGCAATGAACGACCGGATCCTCTTCATTTCGCCCAGCGGGACGGTCTTGAACCAGATCGGCACAAACGGGGTGGCGGTGCACAACCCACCCACGGGCGTGGGCTACCCCAACGGCGACACTCCGCTCGCCGATGGGAACGTGCTGGTCTCGGAGATAAATGGATCGTGGATTTCGGAGTACACGCCCGCCGGCCAGCTGGTCTGGACCGTGCAGCTGCCGACCGTCAACTATCCCTCCGATCCCCAACAGGTCGGCTCGAACCTCTACCTCCTCACGGACTACGACCCACCCGCCGAGGGGCGCATCCTGACGATCCGCCGCTCCGGCGCCGTCGTCTGGAAGTACGACGTCGTGTCCGGAGACGGCATGCTCAAGAAGCCGTCGCTGGCGGAGCGACTGCCAAACGGCCTGATCATGGCCAACGACGATTACCGCAACCGCGTCGTCGTCATCGACCCGCGTGACGACAGCATCGTGTGGCAGTACGGACTCACCGACACTTCGGGCACGGCGCCCGGGTTGCTCAGCATCCCGGATGGCTTCGACCTGCTGCTCGCCAACGGGACCACCCCGACCCACCCACAAACGGGCTGAGCATGACCGGGACGGTGACCCCGGCCGTGCTAGTCATTGACCGTCGATTGCTCGGGGCACCGTAGAGATCGGAGATCGCACATGGCGCAACGGACTCGACCCATCGCATCGAACCGCAACCCCGGGCGTGCGCCAACGGCCGGCGCGGGCAGACCCGGCTCGCGGCGCAGACGGCGCACGCGCTTCGACGCCCCGCCGCCGCATGCGCTGGCTCTTTCCGGGTGGGCCCTGCTGCCACTGCGTGCGTTCCTCGGATTCACCTTCTGCTTCGCGGGGTTGCAAAAACTGGCGAACCCAAACTTCTTCAACGCCAACAGCCCGTCCAGTATTCAAGCCCAGCTGATCGCGTCCATCAGGATCAGCCCTGTGCACATGCTCTTGGGGCACCTCCTTCGGTTCGCCGTGCCGATCGGCATCGTCATTGCGCTGGCTGAGCTGGCCGTCGGGCTGGGGACGCTTCTCGGGCTCTGGACCCGGCTGGCGGCGGCCGGCGGAGTCTTCCTGTCCTTCACCCTCTTCTTGACCGTGAGCTTCCACTCCTCGCCGTACTACACCGGCGCCGACATCGTCTTCCTGTTCGCCTGGATACCGCTCCTCCTGTCGGGCTCGGGTGGCGTGCTGTCCCTCGACGGGTTGATCGCGGCCAGGGTGGCGGCCGAGAACAAGAGCGGCCCGCCGACCATCGTGCCGATCCGCTTCGACCTGGTGCAGCAGATCTGCGGTCAATTCGAGGACGACACGTGTCTCGCCCAGAGAGGACGGCCCTGCGACGTACACCGCTGCCCGTTCCTCGTCGACGAGCGCGGCAGCGTCGTGCAGCGGGGGCCCGACGCGGTGGACCGCCGGACCCTGGTCCTCGGCGGCACTGCGGTGGCCGCATCCGCAGTGATCGGTGCCGTGGCGGCGGGTGCCGCCGCCGGGCTCGGCCGGGCCGTTGGCGGCGCGCCGAGCCCCGGGGGTGCCGGCACGACCGCCCTCTCACCCACCGTGCAGAGCGGCGGTGCCGGGACCACCTCAACCACGGCGGCAGTCGGGGCGACCACCACGACGACCGGTGCGCCGACCGCCACGGGCAAGCCCATTGGCCTGGCCAGCCAGGTGCCCGTCGGCGGCGCGGCCACTTTCACGGACCCGGCGACGGGTGATCCGGGTCTGGTGCTGCAGCTCGCCAAGGACCAGTTCGTGGCGTACGACGCGATCTGCCCGCACGCCGGCTGCACGGTCGGGTACGCACCCGGCGCCAAGCTGATCGTGTGCCCATGCCATGGCTCCGAGTTCGACCCCGCGACGGGCGCCGTGATCAGCCCACCGGCCCCGCGAGGTCTCACGCCGATCCACGTGGCGGTCAGCGCCGACGGCTCGCTGCTCGCCGACGGCTGAACGCTGGCCGGTCCGCGGGGCTGTCCACGTCGAGCGATCCTGGCCGCGAGCAGGCCTCGCACTGCACGACACCGCGGCACCGCGCCCGCTGTTTGAATGTCCGCCATGACTCTCTACGCGTTGGGTGACGAACGGCCGCGGATCCACCCCGATGCCTACATCCACCCTCTCGCGGTCCTGATCGGCGAGGTCCGCATCGGACCGGGCTCGAGCGTGTGGCCAGGGGCCGTCATCCGTGCCGACAACGGTCCGATCGTGATCGGCGCCCGGACCTCGATACAGGACGGGTCCGTCATCCACACCCAAGCCGTGCGACAGACGCGGATCGGGGACGACTGCGTGATCGGGCACCTGGTGCATCTCGAGGGCTGTGTCCTCGAGGACCGGGTGCTCATCGGTTCGGGCGCCACCGTCCTGGAGGGGGTCGTCTGCCGCTCCGGTTCCCTCGTGGGTGCCGGGGCCGTGGTCCGCCCGGGGACGGAGGTCCCGGCCGGCGCCATGGCGCTGGGCGTTCCGGCCCGCATCCGGCTGGGCGCGGTCAGCCCGGATGCGGTGCGGGTCAATGCCGACGCGTACTCCACCCGGCATCTCCCCCAGCATCGCGACGGCAGCCACGAGGTCACCCTGGCGGAATGCCTCGAGCCGTGACGCCTACAGACGGTCGGCCGCACCCACCCGAGAGGCCGCAGCATCCTTCAGCTGCTTCCGCACGCGGAGGGCAGCCGCATACGCAGCGCGACTCCGCTCCTCTGACGTGCCGAATGGATCGAACAGGGCGGCGTCCACCGACTCGGCGACCATGATGCCGTCCGCGATCAGGGACGCGCCGCCATCGTCCGCTCCGGCGCTCGCCGGGTGCGCCGGGTCCGGGCGCAGATCCTCGAAGAGGAGGTCCAGGGGCTGCCACAAGGGGCGCTCGACCCCCGCCCGACGCAGCGCTCGCTCGACCTCGGCCTGGGCGAGCAGCGCCAACTGGTCCGGGGCGCGGCCCGCCGGGGACCAGCGCCGGCGGCGAACACCGAACAGCACCACAAGGACCACCAGCACCCCTGCGGCGCCACCCACTGCCCACCAGACGACACCCGATCCCGACCCCGACCCCGCTGCGGCCGTGGTCGGCGTGCCGCCACTCGACCCGACCGGGGTCGGCACCGTCGTCGGCACGGAGAACGGCGCCGTCCCGGACGGGGCCGTCGTCGGTGGAGCGCCCGGTGTCGTCCTCGTCACGCCGCTGGGCCCGATCACGCCCTCGGGGGCGACCTCGCCCCGGGGCTGTTGGGGGGTGGGCTCGAAGGACACCCACCCTGCCCCCGGCCCGAGGTACACCTGCGGCCAGGCGTGCGCGTCCGCACCCTGCACGCTGACCTCGCCGGGCCCGCTGTACCGGCCGGCCGTGAACCCCACGACCACGCGGCTCGGCAGGCCGAGGGAACGGGCCAGCACCACGTACGCGCCGGCGAACTGCTCGCAGCTGCCCGATCGGGTCTGCGTGAGGAAGCTGACCAAGGGGTCGGTGCCCGGCGGGGAGGCCGGCGGACTCAAGGTGTAGTGGAACCGGCCGGAGCGGAACCAGTTGGTCAACAACTCCGCCTCGCTCAGCGGGCCCTGTGCGCCGTCCACGATCGAACGCGCCAGCGCCGCGATGCTCGGTGGAAGAACGGGGAGCGCGGTCTCGGCCTGCACGAGGCTCGGCGGGCCTGTCGCCTCGGATGCATTGCCTCCGAGGGATCCGGGTTGGGTCACCGGAGGCGGAGACAAGGTCGTGTACTGCTGCCCCGACGTCGTCGGGGTGGGTGCGACCGCGCCCACGGCCGTCAACGTGGCCGATGTTCCCGCCAGCGCGACCGTCCCCGGCGGGACCGGGAGAATGCGACTGGCGAGGTCCGCTATCTGGACCGTCGCCTTGAAGTCCCTCGAGCCCGAGGACGCAGCACCCGACCCCGATCGACCCACCACCCCAGTGCCGTGCGCCGCCGCCGCCGCCGTACCCGGATCGGGAACCCACACGCCGTTGCGCAGGACGTTGAGGACGGCCACCTGCCAATAGGTGCGGTAGCGGCTGTTCGCCCGGAACAGCACGTCATTGGCGTCGTGCACCTCGACCGCGAGCAGTTTGGAGGTGAGCGACTCCGCGCTCAGCGGCACGGCCGGCGCCACGCCGGCACCGGACGACCCGGCACCTCCTGCGCTCCACGTCAGGAGCGCGGCCACGAGAACGACTCCTGCCATGGTGCAGGCCGTCAGTGCGGCCGGGGTGGCCCACCTCCGCAGGTGCGTTGCGTGCGATGGCTGGACAGGTGCAGCCCGAGCCGTGGACAGGGTCAGTGCTGCGGCAGCGACGAAGAGCACGACGAGAACCGCCATCGAACCTGCCGTGCTCTGGCTGCAGGCGAACGCGAGAAGGCCCACCGGGCCGAGAAGCGCGAGCCCCGGATACAACCGATCCGGGTTGTCGCTGGCGCGCAGGAGGAGCGACGCGAGGAGCGCCACGACGCCTCCGGCCATCGCCGCCAGGAACACGAGTCCCGGGACGGGAGGGAACGGGACGGCGAATTGACCGAGCAGGGGCCGCGCCGTGTGCAGGTCCGCCTGCACCACGTGCCACGTGTGCACGGTCGGGAGGCCGAACGTGGTTGCGGTGCCGACCGACATCCAGATGCTCGTGAGGATCACGGCGACGGTTCCCGCAACGGCCCGGACGGGCAGCGCCACCCGCAGGGCGGCCAAGAGGGTCGGCACCGCAGAGCCAACTGCAGCCGAGACGAGCAAGGGAACAACGACCCGTCCCCCGGGATCGCCCTGGAACAGACGCCCGACCGCGACGGCGGCGAGCACCGAGGCCGCCAGCAACCAGACGTCCGGTCCGAGGCGCCGGAGCGTGCGCATCACTCGACCACCACGACCGACCCCGGACGGAGCGAGAGGGGAAGGGACGGCGCCGCGGTGGGCGTCGTGATCACCGGAGCGCCGAGGGACAGTGCCGATGCGGACGGCACGCCATGGAGGCTCGAGCGCGTGGGTCGGACCTCGGCGAGGAAGGTCACCAACGCGACCAGCCCCTCGGGCGTGGTCGGGCCCCGGACCCGGCGTCCCGAGAGCGTGGACACGTCGTAGTCGGCGGCGCGTCCTTCTGCGGTCGAGACGAAGTCGTACAGGACTCCCAAGGCTCTCTCGAACGCATCACGCCGGTGCACACGGGCCCGGTCGTCGAGCACGACGCTGACCACGTCTTCGGAGTCCGGGCGGAAATCATGGACGAGCAGGGACCCGAACCGGGCTTCGGCCTGCCAGGAGAGGAGGTGCAGGCGGTCCCCCGGCTCGTACGGCCGCAGTCCGCTCCATTCGCCTCCGGGATCATCGGAGTGCACGCCGGCCGGACCATCGCCGAACTGCGTCGATCCGGTCCATCCCGGACGGACTGCGGGCGGTGTCGCGCCGACGATGGCGGGCGGGTGGACGACGAGCATGACGGGTCTGGCCGTCGCGACCGTCAGGCCGAACAAGGCGAAAGGATCGTGCACCCACAGGCGCAGAGGTCCGATCGTGAAGACGCCGCGCCGCCCGGTGGGCAACGACAGGGTCGACGAACGCGTGCTCACCCGACAGCAGCCGGTCCCAGCGGATCAGGCGCCCCACCTCCGGGGCCAGCGTGACCGGCGGGGCTGCGGGTTCGGCCACAGGCGGCCCGCTCGGGATTCCCACGCGCCAATGCTCCGACGGTCGATCGAGGCTGAACGGAGGGCCGTCGGCCGCACCCGAATGGGTCAGCTGGACCAGGAGGCTGCTCGGCGCGCCAACGGGGACGACCGGGGGGGCGATCATCAGGTGGACCTCGACGCCCTCGCCACGTTGGGCGCGCCCGAGGACCATGACCGGGGCCACGACGAAGGGGACGGCCACGACCACCAACACGAGCAGCAGGGCGCTGTCCCCTGTGGCGATCTCGACGACGACGAGGGTGACGGCCACGACAGCGACCCCCACGCCGCGCCAGGTCGGTCGCAGTCGGGTGATGCGGGTCCAGAGGCGCGCGTCGCGTCGAGTCAGTTCGGATCGGCCGCGCGTGGTGGTCTCGCGGGCCATGCGCTCAGGTCCCGCTGCGGGCGTCGGCCAGTGTCTCGGACCCCGGAATGGGGATGTGCTGGACGAGGTCCGTCACGACCTCGTGCACGCCGGTGCCGGAGCGCTCGCTGCCGGGCAGGAGGACGAGTCGGTGACCGAGCGCCGGCTCGACCGCACGCTGTACGTCGGAGGGGACGACATAGTGCCGACCCGCCGCCAGCGCCAGGGCACAGGAGGCCTGTCGGAGAGCAATGGCACCCCGAGGTGACGCGCCGACGGCCAGAGCGGGGTGGGCTCGGCTGGCCGCGACGATGTCGAGGATGTAGCCCCGTATGGCGTCCGAGACGTGCACGTCGCCGACGGCGCCGAGCAATGCGTCGAGGTCCGAGCGGGTGAGCGCCGGACCCAGCGCGTCGACAGGAGCGGTCGGACCGACGCGCGTCAGGAGGCGGTCCTCGTGTGCCCGGCTGGGATAGCCCAAGGAGAGACGCAGCAGGAAACGATCGCGTTGCCCCTGCGGGAGGGGCGAGGTGCCCGCGGCGTCGAAGGGGTTCTGGGTGGCGAGCACCATGAAGGGCCGGGGCAGGGGCCTCGTGGTGCCGTCCGCCGTGACCTGGCGCTCCTCCATCGCCTCCAGGAGGGCGGACTGCGACCGGGCCGATGCCCGGTTCAGCTCGTCCGCCATCAAGACGTTCGTGAAGACAGGGCCGGGACGGAATGTGGGTTCTCCTCGATCCCGATCGAGGACCATGGCGCCCGTCACGTCTGCGGGCAGGAGGTCGGCGGTGAACTGCACCCGGTGGAAGTCGAGCCCCAACGAACGGGCGAGTGCCTTGGCCAGCGTGGTCTTGCCCAATCCCGGGAGATCCTCGACCAGCAGGTGGCCCTGGGCGAGCAGGCACCCGACTGCGAGCTGCACCATCTCGTCGTCGGCGTACAGGACACTCTGCACCGACTCCACGATCCGGGCATAGAGCTCACCGAGCTGCTCGGCCGCCCCGGGTGTGAGCACGAGCCCGACCGTTCGCCTGTCGTCCGCGTCGTCTCCCCCGGATGTCATCGCCCTCTCATTGCTCGAGCCCCACGGCGCGCACGGGCCAGAGGATAGGGGTTCGTCCCGGCGGAGGTGGGGCGACCTCGCCTGGAAAACTAAGGTGGACCGCACCGCTGGAAGGAGTCGTGGATCCATGAGCTCGTTGGCCGGGGCGCCGTAGTTCACGCATGGCACGCTCGCTCTACCGCTCCGTGACCTACGGTCTCGACGCCTCGTTGGCGCTGGCGGGCACCGTGGCCCGAGTGGGCGGACGCACGGACGCGGACAGTCTCGCCTCGGACCTCTCGTACAGCGGCGTCCGCAACGGGGCGTTTCTGAGCCGGTTGGCCAACGCCCGCCTCTTCGGGCTCGTCGCGGGCCGATCGGGTCAGGTCGTCCTCACCGACCGCGGGCGCCGCTGCCTCTCCGACGATCCCGGGGTGCGCCGGGTGGCCCTGGCCGAAGCCTGCTGGGCGGTGCCTCTGTTCCACCGTGTCCTCGAGGATGCATCGGACCGGGAGCTCGGGGACGCCGACGCGCTCGCCACCGTGCTCGAAACCCGCTTCGGGGAAGACTCCGCCAAATGTCGGACGACCGCCCGGGTTCTGCTCGAGTCGGCTGAGCGGGCCGGACTCCTCCGGGACGGAGAGGTCGATCTCTCCCTGGTCAGAGACCCCATAACGAATTTTACGGATTCGGATGCAAACCCTGGACGCGCGTTCGCACCCTCGGTACGATGGCTTTGGAGCCCGCATGTCAGGCGGGCTACTCGCCACAGTCGGCACCGGGCCGACAAGGGGGGCACCACCGTGGACGATGGGACGTCGGCACGCCGTGCAGGGCAGTCCCCGGACGACGGTGGCCTGTGGATCGACGAAGGGACGGGGTCGCCCCGCGTCCGCACCCACCCCCGCCGTACGGGCATAGTCCTCGGGGTCGCGGCCTGCGTGGCACTGATCGGCATCCCGGTCGGGCTCCTGGCCACCTCGGGGTCGGAACCTGCGCAACGGTCGGCCCTGCAACACCACGTCACAGTGAGCGGAAGCCTCGCCAGGCGGTCGGTTCTGGCCGCGCTCAGCGCCACCACGGACTCGGGGAACTTCGCCTTCACCTACCAGCTGAGCGCAACGCCGTACGCCAGCAGCGCCTCCTCCGGAGCCTGCGCAGGCCCCGGGTGCCCGCCGTCCCCGGCCGTCCAGAGCCCCACGGTGCAGGGGTCGGGAACGATCAACACCGATCCGATGGCGATGGCGGCATCGGCCGACATCAGCTCGGACGGCGTGACCGGGCTGCAGGTCGGCGTGCGGGTCGATCCCACGACGGTGTGGGAGGTATCCGACTCGGACAACCAGCTGACCCCCGATCCCAGCGACGCGGGAGGGACTCCCCTCGCCGGGTTTGCCAGCCTTGTCCAGGGCACGCTCGGTCAGCGGGAGGGAGCGGTGGCCATGATGGGAATGGCCAGCCCGACCGGGTACCTCGACCTGGAGCAACCGGCTGTCACCAGTGCGACCGAAGTGGGTACGGCAACGGTCGACGGGGTGGCCGTCACGCAATACGAGCTGGCGGTCGACCCAAACTCTCTGGCGACGGCGCCCGGGACGAGCTCCGAGGAGCAGAGTGCAATCGACGCCGCGGTCACCACCCTCTCGGCGGAGGGGTACACCACGATTCACGACCTCGTCTCCATTGACGCGTCGGGGTTCATCCGCGAATCGACGTCAACGGTGACATTCGCCGACGCAGGAACTGTCACGCTCGACGCGCACTTCTCGAACTTCGGGTGCGCCGGCACCGTCCTGATGCCGGGCCAGGAAGGCATCTCGACGCCACCCTCCGGCTGCAATTCGGCCGACACCGGTTCGGTACCGACGACGACCACCTCGACGTCGACATCCACGACGACGACATCCACGGCGGCGACCGGGTCGAGCCAGCTGGCTCCGACGACCATTCCCCCCGCCACACCGCTGCCACCCTCCACGACGACGAGCACGTCCACGCCTCCTGGAGTCACCACCACCTCGACGACGTCGTCGCAGTCCACCTCGACGACCACAACCAGTACCGGTTGACCATGACAACGGCCGACTGAAGAGGGGCGCGCCATGACCGACAACGAAGAGCGCGATGGACTCTGGTTCGAGGATCCCCCCGCCGGCACGAGCCGATCCGCCAACCGGCGCCGGGTGGGCGTCGTCGTGACCTGCATCGTGTGCGTGGCCGCGCTTGCGGTTCCGGTGGCGTTTGCGCTCTCGTCGAATGGGCCGTCCGCCCCGCACGCGCAGACGGCACCGCACCTCACGCGGGGCGTTGCCGAGCAACAGGTCCTGTCGGCGTTGAGTGCCACCACGACCTCCGGCAGCTTCAACGTCAGCTACGAGTTCGACCCGCTCACTCCGCCTACCGTCAGCACGACAACCACGACGGTGCCCTCCTGCCACGTCGTGACCGTCTGGACCCCGAACAGCGGGACGAGTAGCGGCGGCGGCCAAAGCGCTCCACCCCCCACCACCGGCCAGATCACAGAATGCCCGGGAACCGCATCCCCGGGCCTCAGCTCCCCCACCACCGGCCAGGGAACGATCGATACCGACCCGTTCGCGATGGTCGCCGTGTCGAACGTGCCGGGCCTCGGAGTAATCACGCTCCGGGACAACGGCACCGACGTCTGGGAGTTCGGTGGCGGCAACTACGGGCTGGCCCCGGGGTCACAGGAGTCTGGACCGGGTGCATCGCTCTCCGGATTCGCCGGCCTCGTGGAGGGCACGTTGGGGGCACGGTCGGGGGCTCTGGCGATGGGCGGCTTGGCGAGCCCGACCGGGTATCTCGATCTCGACCAGAGCATGATCACCGGCGCCGACCAGACGGGGACCGGGACGATCGACGGCGTGCCGGTCACGGTGTACGAGATCTCCATCGACCCAGCGCAGGGTGCCGACGTGCCCGGCATCAATGCCGAAGAGGCGAAAGCGATCACGGATGCGGCTGCCCTCTTGAAGCAACAGGGCTATACCGGGACGACGACGCAGGTCTCCGTCGATGCGTCCGGTTACATCCGCCAGACGCGTTCGGTGGCGCACTTCTCCGACGGGTCCACGAGCACGAGCGAGGCGACCTTCTCCGACTTCGGATGCGCCGGGACCGTGCTGATGCCGGGACAGACCGGACCCACCACGCCGCCTGCCGGATGCGTGTCGCCGGACACCGGCGTCGCGGCGGCGACTGGTTCGACCGTCCCGTCGTCATCAACGACGACGTCGTCAACGGTGTCCTCGACGACCTTGCCGTCCACAACGTTGCCACCGACGACCACAACGTCGGTGACCCAGCCACCGACCTCCTCCACGACGACGTCGACGAGCACGACCCAGTCGACCCCGACGACGGGTCAAGGAGTCACGACGCCGACCGGCTGAAGCCTCGAATCTCGGTCCGAACTGCTCGTCACGCAGGCTCGTCCCCGCAGGTCCCAAAAGACCTGGTCAGGCCGCTAGGATCCTCAGAGCCTCGTTGAGAGGGACATACGGGATGTAGCGCAGCTTGGCAGCGCGCCTGCTTTGGGAGCAGGAGGTCCGGGGTTCAAATCCCCGCATCCCGACCGATCGCGGTCCTGACATCCGCGTGGACGGCCAAGCTCGGAGACGTGCCTACCCTGGCAACACACCAGGAGGGTGCAAAACGGATGAGCAGCAGCGCGGACGAATGGCCTCTGGTCGGCCGGGTCGAGGAACTGGCCCTGCTGCGCCAGCTGCGCTCGGGTTCGCCCGCTGTGAGTGCGGTGATCAGCGGACCGGCGGGCGTCGGCAAGTCGCGCCTGGCCCATGAAGCGGTCCAAGAAGCGGCCAATGACGGATGGGCGACGTTGGGCATCCGAGGCAGCGTCGGCTACGCGGGCGTGGCGCTCGGACCCTTTCGCACGGTGCTCGGCCGCCAGGGTCCCGCCGAGCTGACCGAACTGACCGAGTCCGTGACGCACCAGCTGGTTTCCATGCGGTCACCGAGAGGTCTGCTCATGCTCGTCGACGACGGCCAGGCCCTCGACGAGTTCTCGGCCGCGTTGCTCCATCAAGTCGTGGCGGCCGGCCTGGCCGTGGCGATCATCACCACGAGAGCGGGCGCGCCTGTGCCGGCTGCGCTGACCGACATCTGGAAGGACGGGTTCGCCCAGCGGGTCGAGCTCCAGAACCTCTCTCGCCTCGAGACGCTGGAGCTCTTGGCCAAGGGCCTCGACGGGAACGTGCAGGACAGCAGTGCCAACAGGATCTGGAACGTGACCGAGGGCAACCCGCTCTATCTTCGAGAGGTCGTCCTCTCGAGCCGCGAGACCGGCGCTCTGAGCCGGGCCGAGGGCGAGTGGCGATGGCGGGGCGAGTGGGCCACCGGAGCCCGGCTGCAGGAGATCGTCGGGGCGAGGTTGGGCACCCTGGACCCCGATGAGCTCACGGCCATGGAGTTGCTCGCCCTGGCAGGATCCCTGCCGCTCTCGCTTCTCGCTGAGCTCGCGACGGCCGCGGCGGTCCAGCGTCTGGAGGGGCGCGGGCTCGTCACCACCGAGCAAAGCGGCCACCGGTTGGAGGTGTCGATTGCGCAACCTCTGCATGCCGAAGTGCTGCGTCGCAAGATGCCTGCACTGCAGCAGCGGTCGGTGCGCCACACCCTGGTCGACGCGCTGCTGGCCAGTGGAGCGCGGCGGACAGCCGACCGTGTCCGAATTGCGTGCTGGTCGCTGGGGTTGGGCGTCGAAGTCGATCCGATGACCCTGTCCCTCGGCAGCGACGCCTCGCTCTTCTCGATCGGCCAGGCGATTTCCGTGCGGCTGCAGGAAATCTTGCCCCATGCCCTCGGCGGGCTCCCGACGGACGGCCCGGTCGTCCGCCAGAACCACAGGGTGGCGGTGCAGCTGGCCCGAGCGTCCTACGAACAGAACGGCGGCCTACGCGAGGGGGTCGCCCTGGCGAACACCCTGGCGTGGGTGGGCGCCACGGCAGAGGCCGAGATCGTGCTGGCCGAGCTCTCCGTCAAGGCGGAGGCGACTGATGATCGCATCCGTCTGGCACTGGGCCTGGCCTGGGTGCGCTTCTGGGGGCGCTTCCTGGTCGAGGAGGCCCGGGCGGGCCTCGTGGAGGCGGCCGACGAAGCCGAGAGGTGCGGCGGCGACCCCTCGCTGCTGGCCGACATCCACCAGGACCTGGCCGGCATCGCGCTCAACACGGCCCAACCGGCGGCTGCATTGACTTCCGCGCAGAGCGCGGCCGCGGCACAGGGCGTCCCGCTCAGCAGGAGCGTCGCCGCGCCGGCCGCCGCGGCAGCCCTCGTCTACCTCGGTCGATGCGGCGAGGCGGTCGCGCTCGTCGACGCCGCGTTGCCACCGGCCCAGCAGAGCGGGCACCCGCTGTCAGTGGCGCAGCTCCTGTTCGCGCGGGCGGCCGCACAGTCACGTCTCGGTGAGTTCGAAGAGGCCCGACGCCTGACCGAGTGGCTGCGCGACGTGGCCCTCGCCGACGGCCTCCTCGACGCCACGGCGATCTTTGGCGTGCTCCTGGGTGAGATCCTGCTCGGACAGGGTCGTCCGGGAAGCGCGGGGCGAATTTTCCGGGACTCGGCTGGCCTACTCGCCGAGCGTGACCTCTTCGGCTACCGGCCCTGGGCGCTCTCAGGCCTGGCGCGGGCACGGGCGCTGTCGGGCGAGGAGGAGTCCGCCGAGTCCGCGCTCGACGAGGCGCGTCGGTCGCAACCGATCAGCCGCAACTTCGACATGTCGCTCTACCTGGCCGAGAGCGAGATCCACCGGCTGGCCGGACGCACGGAGGCAGCCGCCACGGCTGCACGCAGCGGAGCGGCGTGGGCGCGGGACGCCGGCATGGTCGGCGACGAGGTCCAGGGACTGCAGGCGTGGGTACGCGTGGAGCCGTCGGCGGAAGCCGCGGCACGCCTGGCCGAGCTGGCGGACATGACGGACAGTCCACTCGTTCGCGCCATCGCCGACCACGCCCGGGCGGTGACAACGTCCGATGCGGATTTGTTGCGCGACGTCAGTGAGCGTTTCGCCGCGATGTCGGCGTGGTGGTTCGCCGCCGAGGCCGCTGCCGCTGCGGCCGTCGTGCTGGAGCGGCGCCACCAGGCAAGACCTGCCGCGGCGGCCGCGCGCCTGGCCGAAAACTACGGCCAGCAGTGCGAAACACTGCGGCTCCCCAGCGCCGACGTCCTGACGGGCCCCGGTCGGCTCACCAATCGCGAGCGCGAGGTGGCGACTCTCGCCGCCACGGGACGCTCGACCAAGGAGATCGCCGAGCGGATGCACGTGTCGCCGCGCACGGTCGAGAACCACCTTCACCACGCCTACGTCAAGCTCGGCGTGACGGACCGATCTGCCCTTGCGTCGGCACTCGCTCCGGGTGCCAGGACACAGAACTGAGTAGGTACACCCGCCAAATCTGAGTACGGCGTACTGAAGACTCTTCACTTCGGCTTTCGTACCCTCGAAGGCGTGGATCGATTGTCCGCTGTCCGGTTGCTCCCCGCACCGTACGCAGTGGCAATCCGGCTCCGAGACGAGGGTCAGCACGATCACGTGATCGCGCTGGCGCTCGAGATCGACGAGGACCAGGTGCCGACGCTGCTGCAGATCGCGGACAGCAAGCTCAGCAATGTCATGAGCCTGGACCCCAGCGCATCGTCTCGGACCGACGGCACCGGTCGCCCACATGCCATTCCGGCACGCAAGAAACGAGACGAGGGAGGATCCTCATGAAGTTCACGAACAAGAAACTGTTCATCGGCATCGCCACCGCGACCACCGCCATCGGCCTCGGCTGCGGTGTGGCCGCTGCCTTCTGGGCCGTGTCCGGCTCCGGGTCGGGTTCCGGTGCTGCGAGCGTGGCGCAGTCGCTCACGGTGATTCCCGAGACGCCTTCGGGTGCCAATGCGGCGCTGTTCCCGGGTGGGCCTGCCGGTTCGGTCTACTTCGAGATCACCAACCCGAATCCGTATCCAGTCCAAATCACAGGAGTGAGCTGGAGCTCACCGACGTCGACAGCGACAGGTTCGTGTGCGAGCTCGAACATCAGCGTCGACCCCGGCGCCCCGACCAGCGGCCTCAGCATCACCGTGCCCGCCGACACGACCAGCCCACTCACCTCGATCGCCGGCGTCCTCGACCTGTTGACGACGGCCGGACCCGGCTGCCAGGGAGTCGCCTTCGACGTGGTCATGAACGTCACCGGCGCCCAGGAAGCATAACGACCGGCGCCGGCGAGCAGGAGCTGCGGAGATGCCCCGCGTGACCCTGTGGTGGGCAGCGATCGCGCTGTGGGTGGGGGCAATCTGCACGGTTGTGTGGATCGATGCGGCGCCGACCCCGAGGTCGGGCGTCCTCGTCGGCTACGGCGAGTCGGCACCCGGGGCGGCGAACGCCCCGGGTGCCGCAAGCCGCCTGATCACCGCCAGGTTCTCCATCACCGGCAGCGTCGGGGGACTTTTCCCGGGGAGGACGTTCCCCCTCGTGCTCACCTTGACCAATCCTCTGACAGTGGCCATCAAGGTCAGCTCGATCACGACCACAGTGAGGAACGCCTCGACCCTCTGCGTCGCCGGCGATCTCACGGTGACCAGCTTCTCCGGCCACCTCGTCGTGGGAGCCCGCAAATCCGCCGAGGCGACGGTCCACGTCACCTTGGCCCACTCGACACCCAACGCTTGCCAGGGTGCCCATTTCCCGTTCCTCTACCGCGGTCTTGCGACGGCGGCACGGCGGTGACACTCCGCGCCCCTCTCCGGCGGCACCCGTACCTCATCGCCGCAGCGCTGGCGGTTCCGCTCGTCGTCGGACCATCCACCGTCGCGCTCGCCACCTGGGCAGCGCCGGGACTGGGCAATGCGGCCGGCGCCGCCGCGGTGATGCCCACAGGCAGTGCGCCGAGCGGCAGTGATGCCGGGACGTCGGTGACCATTCGATGGGCCGCGGCGCCGTTCGCCAATGGAACTGCCGTCGCCGGGTATGTCGTCACCCGCCTCAACGCGAACACCGGCGCGCCGGCAACGGTCGGAGCGGGCTGCAGCGGCATCGTGACGGCGACAGCCTGCACCGAGCTCTCCGTCCCGCCCGGGACCTGGGTGTACACCGACACGCCGGTGCAGAGAACCTGGACCGGCGGGGTCAGCCCGGAAAGCGCTCCGGTCGTCGCGCCCTGAGTTTGCAGGCGGAGGATCTCGGGGCACGCGCCAGCCCCGTTGCATCTTGGGCAACAATGCGGCCATGACCAACACGGGAGAGACAGGAACCAGCCGGTCTACGGGTGGGCAGATCGTCCTCCTCACCCTGGCCTCGGCCCAGTTCCTCATGACCTTGGACACCTCGGTCATGAATGTCGCCATCGCCACCGTGGCCAAGGACGTCGGGACCACGGTCACCGGGATCCAGTTCGCCATCACCCTCTACACGCTCGTCATGGCAGCGTTCATGATCACCGGCGGCAAGATCGGGCAGATCATCGGGCGCAAGCGGGCTTTCATGATCGGCTGCGTCGTCTACGGGTGTGGCTCGGCCACGACCGCGGTGGCCAAGTCCCTCCCGGTGCTGATCGTCGGGTGGTCGGTGCTGGAAGGGCTCGGTGCGGCGCTGATCATGCCGGCCGTGGTCGCGCTGGTGGCGACGAACTTCGGCCGCGCCGAACGGCCGCGCGCGTACGGCCTCGTCGCCTCGGCAGGCGCCGTCGCCGTGGCGGTCGGCCCGTTGGTCGGCGGGCTCTTCACGACCTACGCCAGCTGGCGCTGGGTCTTCGTGGGCGAGGTGTTCCTGGTGCTCGGCATTCTTGTTCTGACGCGCCGGATGGCCGACTCGCCGGCCGTTCCCGGCGTGCGCCTCGATCCGGTGGGGACGCTGCTTTCTGCCGCCGGCCTGGGCGCGATCGTGTACGGCGTCATCCGGTCCGGCACCTGGGGCTTCGTGCAGCCCAAGCCGGACGCACCGCAGTGGTTCGGGATGTCCCCCGTGGTCTGGTTGCTGCTCGGGGGTGGCGCCGTTCTTGCGCTCTTCGTGCTCTGGGAGAACAGGCGGCTGCAACGCCATCAGGGCGCCCTGCTCGACCCGCACATGCTCAAGCTGCCGCGCCTCCAAGGTGGGCTGACGGCGTTCTTCTTCCAGTTCATGCTGCAGGCCGGGCTCTTCTTCGTGATCCCGCTGTTCCTGTCGGTTGCCCTGGGGCTCTCGGCCGTCGCGACGGGAGTGCGCCTCCTTCCTCTCTCGATCACCCTCCTACTGAGCGCCATGGGTGTGCCGAAGCTCTTCCCACACGGCTCGCCGCGGCGGATCGTGCAGGTCGGCTTCGGTCTGCTGTTCCTCGGCATCGTTGTGCTCCTGGCGGCGCTGGACTCCGGAGCGGGCGCGGACATCGTGACCGGGCCGCTCCTCTTGACCGGACTCGGGATCGGCACCCTGGCTTCGCAGCTCGGCGCCGTCACCGTCTCGGCCGTGCCCGACTCGCAGAGCGGCGAAGTGGGCGGAGTGCAGAACACCGTCACGAATCTCGGTGCCTCCATCGGTACCGCCCTCTCGGGCGCCATCCTTATCGCCGTTCTCACCACCACCTTCCTCGGCTCCGTGGCCTCCAATCCCGCAGTTCCGAAGGAGCTGGCATCGAAGGCTCAGGTCGAGCTGTCGGCCGGCATACCCTTCGTCAGCGACGCCGACCTCAACGCGGCCCTGCAGAAGGCGGATATCCCGCCGGCGACAGCGGAGGCCATCGTCGACGAGAACGCGCAGAGCCGCATCAACGGGCTGCGCGCCGCCCTGGCTGTGCTCGCCCTCATCGCGCTCATCGCCTTGGCCCTGACCAGACGCCTCCCCACCGTCCAACCCGGTGACGACCGGCATCGCGACGAGCAGCTCGAACCGGAACCGGCCTGAGCTGCGGAGGCGGCCCCGCCCGATGTTGGTTCAGCTTCGACGCAACGTGACGCTGCACCAGGTCCGCTTGCGGCACGAGGGGCAGGTCATGCGGTGGTCGAATCGTCGGAAGGGCCGCCATATCCCGAGGGGGAGCTGGAAGATCAAAAGATCCAGCACACCGATGCGCGAGACCTGCCGGCAGCGGGCGCACTCCACCGTGAAGTTGCCCCGCTCCTCCAGCGGGTTGTCCGACGTCATCGCCAGGCCATCGGGCTCAGGGGAGGCGCCCGAGTAGAGCGCCCGTTTTCCCACGGGTAGGGCCGCAGAAAGGCCCTGTTCTATCGACACTTCCTCCCCCACCGACGGGACCCAGAACAAGGCCCGCTTGCCCAATGGGTCAGGCGCCCTGTCGCTCGGCGAAGCGGCCATGTCGCTCAAGCGGTCTGCATGGCGTCGTAGACGCGCGTCGAGAGCGCGCGGTAGGCCACGGCTCCCGGCGATGTCGGTGCATGTTGCAGCACCGACTGCCCGAGGCCAGGCGCCTCTGCGAAGCGCACCGACTTCGGCACCGACGGCTGAAACATCGGTAGACCGTAGCGCTCCTCGACCTCCGAGAGCACCTGACGCGAATGGGTCGTGCGTGCGTCGAACATCGTCGGGATGACGCCGAGCACCTGGAGCTTCTCGTTGGCGAACTGGCGCACATCTTCGATCGTCTCGAGCAGCTGTCCGACGCCACGGTGGCTGAGCGCCTCGCACTGGAGCGGCACAATGACCGCCTCCGCGGCGGTCAGGCCGTTGATCGTCAGCACTCCGAGCGAGGGCGGGCAATCGATGAGGACCGCGTGGTAGTCGTCGAGCACGGGAGCAAGGGCCTGGGCCAGCACGTGCTCACGGCCCGTCCGGGTCAGCAAATGGACCTCCGCCCCGGCCAGGTCGATGGTGGCCGGTACGAGATCGAGGTTCGGCACCCCGGGCACCGCCTTGACCACGTCGGTGAGCCGGGCCCGCCGGACGAGGACATCGTGCAACGACGAGTCGAGCTGATCGGGATCGAAGCCGAGCGAGTACGTCAGGCAGGCCTGCGGGTCGAGATCCACCACGAGGACCCGACGCCCCTGCTGCGCCAGAGCCACGCCCAATGACTGCACGGTCGTCGTCTTGGCCACGCCGCCCTTCTGATTGGCGACGGCAATGACCTTGAGCATCGCCGGATTCTAGGGCCGACCCGGCCGGTTTCCCAGGGGCAATTCTGAGTCGCCCGTGGACCAGGGGGGCCGAGACGATCGGGCGAGGGCGGACCGACCGGGATCGCTGTCCTAGCAACCAGGATGCGCCGCCACCGGAAGGCGCCGGGCCAGCGCATAGGGTCGGTGGACGCAGCAAGGCCGGTTGGTGGTCAGACGCCGTCCCGCTGCCCTCCCCAGCAGGTCGAGAACCGAAAGAGACACGTGGCCGTCGTCCGCATGAATCAGAAGATCGCCGTGGGCATCGTGTTCGTGTCGGCCATGTTCATGAACATCATGGACATCACGATCGTGAACGTCGCGTTGCCCACGATCGGACGCGACTTCGGGATCCCCCCCACGGCCGTCGACGGGGTCGTGATCGCCTACCTGGTCAGTTTGGCCGTCTTCATTCCCGCGTCGGGCTGGCTCGGTGACCGCTTCGGCGGGAAGCGGGTCCTCCTCACCGCGGTCGTTGTGTTCACCGTCGGCTCAGCATTGTGCGGCATCGCGCAGAACATGACCGAGTTGGTGCTCTTCCGCGTCATTCAAGGGGCGGGCGGCGGCATGATGGCTCCAGTCGGGATGGCCATGCTCTACCGGGTCTTCCCGCCGGCCGAACGGGTGCGGGCGGCCAGCATCCTGACCCTCGGCACCACCGTGGCCCCCGCGGTCGGCCCGGTCCTGGGTGGCTTCCTGGTCACCAATTTCTCGTGGCGCTGGGTCTTCTTCGTCAACGTGCCGATCGGCATTGTGGCCGTGCTCTTCGGCGCGCTCGTCCTCGAGAAGACCGAGGCCATCGATGCCGGCCGCTTCGACGTGCCCGGCTTCATCCTGGGCGGCGCCGGACTGGGCCTCCTGATGTACGGCATCTCCGAGGGGCCGCTGCAGGGGTGGTCGTCGGTCGGGGTGATCGCAACCTGCGTGAGCGGAGCCGCGCTGCTCCTGGCGTTCGTCCTGGTGGAGCTGCGGACAACTCGGCCGATGGTGGACCTCCACCTGCTCCGTGAGCGCCTGTTCCGTTCAACCAACTGCGTGATGTTCCTGGCGGCCGCCGCTTTCCTCGGACTGCTGTACCTCATCCCGCTCTACTTCCAGGACGCACGAGGACTGTCCGCGCTGCAGTCCGGCCTCTCCACCTTCCCCGAAGCCTTCGGCGTCATGATCGGCGCCCAGTTCGCCAGCCGCTTCATCTATCCGCGCATCGGGCCCCGTCGCCACATCACCGGCGGGTTGCTCGGGTTGGCCGTCTGCATGCTGGGGCTCACCCAGATCACCGTGACCACCAATCTCTGGTTCATCCGCAGCCTCATGTTCGTGCTCGGCTGGATGATGGCCCAGGTGATGGTGCCGAACCAGGCGGCGGCATTCGCCATGATCACTCCGGACTCCATGGGGCGGGCCTCAACCTTCTTCAACACCATGCGCCAGGTCGGAAGCGCGACCGGCGTCGCCGTCCTGTCCACCGTCCTGATCAGCGCCGGCACGGCGCATGGCAGCGCGAGCACGACCTCGCCCGACATCACGGGCTACCGCTTCGCCTTCCTGGTCGCGGCGATCTTCGCCCTAGCCGCGGCGGCCTTCTCGCTAACGATTCACGACGGCGACGCGGCTGCGACCATCGTCCGGCGCGTCCGGCGGCCCGCCGCCGTGCGACGCCAGCAGATCCCGGTCCCCGAAGGCAGCCCCGCGTGACGACGGTCGAGACGCTCTGCGTCTTCTGCGGCTCGAGCCCCGGTGTCGACCCGGTCTTCACGGCAGCCGCCGAGCGATTCGGCACCGCCGTGGCCGGACGCGGCATCGAGCTCGTCTACGGCGGCGCTTCGGTCGGTCTAATGGGTATCGTCGCCGATGCCGCGCTGGCAGCGGGTGGGCGGGCGACCGGCGTGATCACACAGTCCCTGGCCGGCCACGAGATCGCCCACGAGACCTTGAGCGACCTTCACGTGGTCAGCACCATGCACGAGCGCAAGGCGCTCATGTCAGAGCTCTCAGACGCCTTCGTGATGCTCCCGGGCGGGTTCGGGACCTACGAGGAGTTCATGGAGTCGGTCACCTGGGCCCAACTGGGCATCCACGACAAAGCGTGCGGCATCCTGAATGTCGACGGATTCTTCGACAGCCTGCTCGGCTTCGTCCGCCACGCCGTCGCGCAGGGCTTCATAAAAGCTCGCCAGGTGGACGCGCTGGCGATCTCCGACGGCGTCGACGACCTGCTCACCGCCCTGGTGGGCTCGACCGGGGGTCACATCACGGCTCGATAGACGGGCCCGCAGCGATCAGGCCTGCTGACCGCCCGGCCTGAGGGCTCGCTCGGAAGTCATGGCGGGCTGACGATACACCGAGCAGATCGGCATAGTCATTGGTCTGGGATGCCCTGCCCCCGTACGAAGCAGGCACAACGGGGCTAGTTGGCCCCTAGCCAGTAGCCCTGGGCAATGCGCCTCCGGGTCGTCCATGATGTTCGGATGGAAGTGATGACGCTGGACGGCATAAACGGTAGGAGTCTGACGTCGCGCCGAGACAGCGCACCCGACGCCGACCGCATCTGGCGGCTCATGGCCACCCTCTCGATTCCTGAGGGAAGCGCGACTACTCCAGTCTGGGACCTGGGTTCCGGTTTGGCAGTGTTCGTTCGTGAAGTTGCTGATGGATGGAAGGGGTTTGAGGGGTAGAAGGAGTACGCGACGCTGGAAGGTCAGTTGCTACTTACGTGCCGTCATGACGGCAAAGGCACTGTGAACTGTTCGGTAACGCTGCGCCAGCCCGCCCCGCCCGAGTGGTCCTTTGGGGCATCCATCCAGTTCGGCGCGGGTGCGCATCTGGAGCGCCTGGCCGATAACGCGGATTCGTTCGTCCCGTTCCCCTTACCGAGTTCGCGGCACTCTGGATACCGCAACTCAACTCCAGCGCCGATCAGCGGTCCTCAGCCAAGGTTGGCGACGAGTTCTGCGACGACCGCAGCGGCCGGGCGGACTTCATGGACGTCGCCGACACCTTCGCCCGCATACATGGCCATTGCAGCGACATTGCCCTCCACATTCAGGCTGGGCGTCGATACGGAGAACCGAGCAATGGGGCTGCGCTGGCCGTTGACGACTTGATGAGCTACGACGTCGCCGTCGAAGGCTTCTGCAGCCGCGACGGCCGACCGCAGAACGCGGTGCGGCGCGTCTGGCCATCCGCCAGAGAACACTGTCGTGAGCATCGTGTCCTGCGCAGACCGGGCGTCGACGATGGCCGTAACGTAGACCGGATGTGCCCCAGACTCCTCGGTAGCGACAAAGCGGGTGCCCACTCTCGCGGCCGCTGCTCCGGCACTGATGACTGCCTCCACATGCTCGGCGGTAGCGATCCCACCGGCAGCAACTACCGGAATGGCTACCTTGTCCGACATCGAGGCCAGCAGCTCTTGGAGTGGTCTCGTGCCACGGACGTGACCACCCGCTTCGATTCCCTGCACGATCACAAAATCACACCCGGCATCTGCAGCCGCGAGCGCGCTCTCCACCGAACCGACCTGCCACGCCACCAGCGCCGATCCAGCTTGCCGAGCCCGCTGCACCAGGCCTGCATCGGGATCGGTCCAGAAAACTTCGACAACCCGTAGCCGCGCGGCTGCAGCCTCGAAGTTGCCGAGGTCGCTATCAACCCAGTGACCGAAAAAGCCCATCCCCACGGCACCGCCCGCAGCGAGATCAAGCGCCCGCGTTATCCGATCATCCGTCGCCTCGACTTCGAACTGGGAGAGCATCCCGAGAGCCCCAGCCGCCCCGACGGCTCCCGCCAGCTCAGGCATCGCCACACCGCCCATTGCTGCCTGCTGCAAGGGGTAACGGCAACCCACCAGCTCAGTGAACGCGGTCTCCATAAGGACCCTCGCTCCTTCTCACTTCACGTGTCGTCATCGTCGCATAACGCAATCCAAGGGTCCACTGCTCCCAGACGCCATGACCCCTGAGCACTACGGCGCCACCGTTGGAGCGGCGACGGGTGTCATGCCAACGGCGTTCCAGGTCCCGATCACCGTCCCGAGTACGGTCACCGCCGGAAGCTCCTTCCTCCTATCCCCGACCGCCGGGACGGCGCGACACTCCGCCACTTCATCGGCACTTCGGAGGCATTGTCCCAGGGGCGTCGACCTAGCCCAAACCGGGGGGCAGGTTTTCGTCAAGCACGCGGCAACAGGGCGTGGTGAGATAGGACCGTGGATGGCGTGCACGACCTCGGCGGGACGCAGGGATTCGGCCCGGTTGAAATGGAGGTAGACGAGCCTGTCTTCCACGCTGACTGGGAACGCCGGGCCTACCGGCTCACAATCTCCTCCATGATGGCGGGGCACCTGAACGGGCGGTTCCGGCACGCGATCGAACGGATGGACCCGGCGTGGTATCTATCCTCGCCCTACTACGAGCACTGGCTCACCGCCACGGCCACTGGCCTCGTAGAAGGCGGTCTGATCACCCAAGAGGAGCTCGACGATCGGCTCGGGGATCCCTATCCAGTGGCCCGGCCAGCGCGGGTTCCACGACTCGACGATCCAGGCCCTTCGGTAGAGGTCCACCGCTACGGGGTCGGAGAGGCGGTTCGGGTGCGCGAGTGGCATCCGCTCGGCCATACCCGAGCCCCCCGATATGTCCAAGGCAAGCCCGGTGTCGTCGTCCGTCTCGACGGCGTGTTCTCGCTCCCTGACGTGGAGTATCACTGCGATCGTCATCGCAAGGAGCCGACGTACTGCGTCCGCTTTGACGCCGTCGACCTCTGGGGTTCGCCGGGCGACCCCGTACATGTGGATCTCTGGGAGAGCTACCTCGCGCCGAAAGGGGCGGCTGCCCATGGGTGATGGACACCACCATCCTCTGCCCACCACACCCGTCGAGGATCGCGTCGTGGCACTGGAGTCGCTGTTGACCGAGAAGGGGATTATCGATCCCGCTGCTCTCGACACCGTGGTCGAGTACTACGAGCACGCCGTGGGCCCAATGAACGGTGCCAAGGTCGTCGCCCTTGCCTGGGTCGACGACGCCTACCGGGAGCGACTCCTGGCCGATGGCACAGCCGCCATTGCCGAGTTGGGCTTCTCCGGTCCCGAGGGTGACCATATGGTGGTAGTGGAGAACACCCCCGCTGTGCACAACGTCGTCGTTTGCACCTTGTGCTCGTGCTATCCGTGGCCCGTATTGGGACTCCCACCCAACTGGTACAAGAGTCCGCCGTATAGATCCCGCATGGTCCGTGAGCCCAGGGTCCTCCTGAAGGAGATGGGCTGCACTGTTCCCGAAGAGCGCGAGATCCGGGTCTGGGACTCGTCTGCCGAGATCCGCTACCTCGTGTTGCCCATGCGACCCGAGGGCAGCGACGGGCTCTCCGAGGACGAGCTCGCTGGACTGGTTACCAGAGACGCCATGATCGGTGTTGCCCAGCTGTGACGGAGACCGACGTATTCGACGAAGGGTTCGCCGAACCTACGGTGCCGCGTTCGAACGGGACCCCGGTCTTCGACGCACCCTGGCAGGCTCGAGCGCACGGCTTGGCCGTCCTCTCGGTCCAGGGCTCCGGTCGAGAATGGGAGGACTTCCGCCGACACTTGATCACGGCCATAGACCGTGATGATCGACGACCGTATTGGGACAGCTGGGTGGTGGCCCTTGACGCATTCCTTTCCGAGTGTGGCCTTCTCGCCTGATTCTCCGACTGGCCTACCAAGCAACAACCACAGCTCGGAAATGCCTGGGACGTCCCGGAAGATGGAGTTGACAGGGTGTCTTGACATAGGGTCTGGTCCTCGCGAGCTGTCGGAGGTCCGGTCGCAAAGGGAGTCGGCATGCGGGAGCGCACCAACGAAGTCGAGGTCGAGCGGGACGTCAAGGTAACGGTCTCGGATGGGACGGTGCTGCTGGCCGACGTCTACCACCCCGTGGGCGTCGATGACGCCCCCACCCTCTTGGAACGCACACCGTACGGCAGGGCCAACTTTGCCTCGGCCATGGGCCCGGAGTTCGCTGCCCGCGGCTACCGCTACGTCCTGCAGGCGTGCCGGGGCACGGACGGGTCGGGTGGTACGCACAGCTACTTCGCCGAAGCGCCGGACGGGCGCGCCACGGCGGACTGGATTGCCTCCAAGCCCTGGTTCAACGGCCGCATGGGCACGTTCGGTGCCAGCTACATGGGCTTCACCCAGTGGGCGCTGGCCTCCACCAAGCCGCCGTACCTCAAGGCCATGGCCGTTGCTCTGTCGACTTCGGTGCGTGCCTACTCGTGGTACCCGGGAGGTTCGCTGGCCCTCGAAGTGATCGTCCCCTGGGACGTGGGCGCCACCCAGTTCAACAAGCAGGCCGAAGCCATCCCCACCACCGATATCTCACCCGAGGGCATCGAGCGGCGCATGGCCGACCTGAAGGCGGGCTTCGACCACTTACCTCTCGGTGAGGTGATCCACCGGCTCACCGGCGTCGATCTGCCGCTCTATCGCGACCAGCTTGCTCACGGCGGCGCTGAGGATGACTTTTGGGATCCGGTGAACTTCCGCCCCCTGCTGGCGGAATGGACGGTGCCGACCCTGCTCGTTGACGGCTGGCACGATTACCCGCTGCCCGGCGTGGTGGAGGACTACGCCGTGCTGCGCTCCTCGCCCGCTCCTGTGCATCTGCGCATCGGTGCCGGCGGACACCTGGGCGGGGGCGGAGAGGGCGGCATGACCGACGCGCCGCTGGACTGGTTCGACACCTGGTTGCTCGGCCGGGAGGGACTGCTCGACCCCACCCCGGTAAAGGTCCACGTGCAGGGCGAAGGCGGACGCTGGCGCGACCTGCCTGACTGGCCACCTCCCTCAGATCCGACGCGTTGGTATCTCCATGCCGGGGGTCGTCTCGCGCCCATGCCGCCAGAAGCGCCGTCGGAGCCGAACCGTTTTTCCTACGACCCCGCCGACCCGACGCCGTCGATGGGGGGCATTGGCATGCTCACTGGCGGCACCGTAGACAACCGGCCTCTCGAGGCCCGTCCCGACGTCCTCGTCTACACCTCCGACGAGCTGGGCGAGCCTCTCGAGCTCGTCGGTCCCGTGGAGGCGGAGCTGCACGTGGGTTCGAGCCTGGACCACACGGACTTCTTCGTCCGGGTCTGCGACGTGTCACCCGACGGCCGATCCGTCAACGTGTGTGACGGACTGCAACGCTTCGACCTTGCGTCCGTCCACCGGAACCCGGACGGGACGTTTACGGCGAGGGTGGCCCTCTGGCCCGTCGGTCACGCCTTCGCCACCGGTCACCACCTGCGGGTCCTGGTCTCCAGTGGCGCCCACCCCGTCTACGCCCGCAATCTCGGCACCGGAGATCCGCCTGCTACCGCCACCACCCTGCGGACCGCAGAGCAGGCCGTGTACCACGAGCCGGGCCGGCTGTCCTGGGTGACTCTGCCGCACTTCTCAGGGTGACCTCCCGGGCCACTTGGCGGCTCGGCGACAAGATGCGGGGCCGCGCTCGCCCGCCGCTTCCACTCGGGGGTGGGCGCCAATAACACCGAGCACCGGGAGACAACGACCATGACCCACTTCGCCGGGACGGGGGGCACGGCATCCTTCCGATTCTCCCGACTCCCCTGGTCAGGTCCTGGTTACCAAGCTGACAGCCGTCAGGCCGGTCGGGGAAGCAGCAGCACGTCGCGCAGCTCGTCGTTCTCGCCCCAGTCGGCGAGGAGATCGCCCACCGACGCGTAGGTCTTTTGCGCACCCGAGGCCTTCTCGAGCAGCGACACGGTGTAGCCGAGGCCCTCGAAGTACCCGAGATAGTCGGCCACCGTCGTGCCCGACACGCGGCGCAACATCTCGTCCTTCAGCTCGGTGGTCACGACGGGGCGATCGCGCTCAATCAGGTGCGTCGCGCCCTGCACCACCCGGCCCTCCGCTCCCTCGACGTCCATCTTGAGGAAGCCCACGGGGCCGTCGACCAGGTCGTCGAGCCGGAAGGTCGGGACGATCGTCCCGGGGTGGGACAGCAGATCCGCGTCTTCGATCAGTCCCCCGTTCGAACCGACGTGTGTCGCGTAGTACGCCCACCCCGTCGTCGCGTCCGCCGCCACCGGCAACAGCCGGACGTTCGTGGTGTCGTTCAGCCGGAGCGAGGACAACAGGAGCCGGCAATTCTCGGAGTTCGGTTCCAGCGCCATGACCCGGCCGGACGGACCGACCAGCCTGGACGCCAGCAGCGAGTAGTAGCCGAGGTTGGCCCCGACGTCGATCACGGACATGCCGGGGGTGCAGTACTGCTCGAACACGGCGGTGAGGTGCGCCTCGTACCGACCCGACAGGAGCCCGGGCGTCACGGCTGCGTCCGCGGCGTCACACAGCAACTCGACGCCCCCGACCGTGCAGCGCACAGCGTCCTCCTCCGCCAGCTGGACCGAGAAGGACGTGGGCGCGACCTGATGCTCGATCGACCCCAGCATCCGGCGGATGGTCGAGACCCGAGCCAGGTCACCCGTAGCCGCTTCGTCGAGATTCCGCCGCAGCTCGTCGGGCAGCGTCGGGTAGAGCAGCGCGACGAGCTCCTCGTAGGTGATGCCACGCAGGGTCGGTTCGGGGACGGTGCCACCCAGCCCGCGGACGATGCGGTCCCGCAGCGGCCTCAGCTTCTCTTTGGCAGCGTGCCCCCAGGTGTCCCGCTCTTCGACCATTTCGGCCCACGGTATCCGCTGACCAGCGGGGTGGTCACTAGGGTCTCCATCGGAGCGAGCCAACGGAGGAAGCATCGTGCCCACTGCAGATCGGATCGCCGCCAGCCGGACCGTCGCGGCCAGTCCGGCCGAGGTGTTCCGGATCGTCACCGACCCTGCCATGCACGTCGAGATCGACGGCTCGGGCATGCTCGAGGCGGCGCCCGGTGCGAGGCGCGTGGAAGCGCCCGGCGACGTCTTCGTCATGGACATGGACCGGGAGTCCTTGGGCGACCAGCCGATGGGCAAGTACAAGTCCGTCAACACGGTAACGAGGATCGTGCCCGACGAGCTCCTCGAATGGAACGTCGGTTTGCCCGACCACGGCCCGTTCGGCCATGTCTACGGCTGGGAGATCACCGCGGTCGGCCCGAACGAGACCACGGTCACCAACTACTGCGCGTGGCCCGACATCCCCGAGTACGCCCGGCCGCACTTCCCGATCGTGCCCCTGGCCATGCTCGAGAAGTCGGTCGACAATCTCGCCGCTCTGGTGGCGCGGCAGGGCCACGCACCGGCCTGAACGGCTGGCCGGGCTGTCCCGATCCGCCAGCACGGAATTTTTTGGCGCCCTCGGCAGGACTCGAACCTGCGACCCGCTGATTAGAAGTCAGCCGCTCTATTCCAACTGAGCTACGAGGGCAACGCAGACAAGCCTGACATAGGCGGTCGGACACCCGTGGGCATCCGCCGCTGCAGCGTCCGTGGCCATGGAGCGGTCTGCCGATGGGCCCCGGGCGGTGTGCCACACTTGTGCCCCTCGGTGGGCGTAGCTCAGTTGGTTAGAGCGCCAGGTTGTGGTCCTGGAGGTCGGGGGTTCGAGACCCCTCGCTCACCCCGAAGACGTCGCCGCCCCCTGTCGGAGGGGGCGCGGCGAACAGAAGTCGACTGGGCCGGGGAGGTTCGAGGGTGAGTGTTGCTGGCCGGACGGTCCTCGTCACCGGCGCGTCGTCGGGCATCGGTGCCGCGTTGGCCAAGGAGCTGGCCCGGCGCGGGGACACCGTGGCCCTGGTCGCACGCCGGGCCGATCGGCTCGAAGCGGTGCGGGCGGAATGCCTCGCCACCTCGCCGGATTCCGAGGTCTGGCCGGCCGACCTGTCCGATCCCGAGGCGGCGGCCCACCTGGCCCTGCAGATCTGGGACCACTACGGCGGGCTCGACATAGTCGTCAACAACGCAGCCGTCCCCATGCGCCGCCACGTCACCCGCCTGACCATGGACGAGGTCGAGCGGACGATGCGGATCAACTACTTCTCCCCCGTCGCCATCTCGCTGGCGCTGCTGCCGCGCATGCTCGAGCGCAGCGCCGGCATGATCGTGAACGTCTCGAGCCTCGGCGGGCGGCTGGGCATCACGGCCGAGGCGGCCTACTCGGGGTCGAAGTTCGCGTTGGCGGGCTGGAGCGAATCGATGGTCGTCGATCTCGACGGCACGGGCGTCGTGGTGAAGCTCATCATCCCGGGTGCCATCGACACGGAGATCTGGGACCAGCCCGACAACGACGCGCCCCTCTACGACGGTCCCAAGGAGCCGCCGGAAGTCATCGCAGCCGGCATCGCCGACGCCATCGACAGTGACGTGTTCGAGCACTACCTGCCCGATATGAAGGCGATCATCGAGGCCAAGACGTCCGACATCGACAGCTTCATCGTGGGCATGCGCGGCCTGGGCGGCCCGGAAGGGTCGGGACGGTGAAGGCACTGCTCTTCGGGGCGCCGCCGGACGACGGCGAGGTCCGGCCGACCCCTCAGGACGAGCTGGAGACCATGCTGGCCGGCATCCCCTTCGGTCTGCACGACATCGACGACGCCCGTCTCGTGGGTCCCGACTGGGTGGTCACACGGCCGATCCTCTCGGGCATCTGCGGATCCGACGCCAAGCTCGTGCTGGGAGACTTCAACACGGGCGACATCGACAATCCCATGGCCGCCTTCTCCTCGCTGCCCCACGTGCCCGGGCACGAGGTCGTGGCCGAGGTCGTGGCGCTCGGGCCCGAGGCCCGCGGGCTCGACGTCGGCCAGCGCGTCGTGCTCAACCCGTGGTTGACCTGCGCGCCGCGCGGCATCGAGCCGCTGTGCCCGCCCTGCCAGGCCGGTGACCTGAGCCTGTGCTGGAGCTTCACGAAAGGCGACCTGGGTCCCGGCGTGCACATCGGGGTCATCACCGGCGCTCCCGGCGCCTGGGCCGAGCAACTGGCGGCCCACGACTCCATGCTGATCCCGGTACCCGACGGCATCTCGGACGAGGCGGCTGTCCTGGCCGACCCCTTCTCCGTCTCCTTCCACGCCATCGTGCGCCACCCGCCGCCCGCGTCGGGGCGCGTCCTCGTCTACGGCGCAGGCGCCCTCGGCCTCACCAGCGTGGCGATCATCAAGGCGCTCTACCCGGGCGTGGAGGTCGGTGTCGTCGCCCGCTTCGAAGCGCAGCGTGCCATGGCGGAGCGCTTCGGCGCGGACACCGTCTTCGCGCACGAGCCCCGCCTCCAACTCGTCGAGGAGCTGGCCGCCTGGTCGGGCGCCGTCCTCCACCAGGCGCTGGACGGACTCCCCGTGACACATCCGGGCCACATCGACGTCGTTTACGACTCCATCGCCAAGGCGGAGACCCTCGAGGTGGGCGTCCGCGTGCTGGCCGAGCGGGGCCGGCTCGTCTACACCGGCGTGGCCACACCCGAGCGATGGGAGTCCACTCCCATCTACTTCAAGGAGATCACCATCGCCGGTTCCAACGCTTTCGGGATGGAGGACTTCGAGGGACGCCGGCTCCACGCAATCGCGCTCTACCTCGAGCTGGTGCGGGACGGCCGGCTCGACATCACGCCGATGCTCACACACCGCTTCGGACTCGAGGAGTGGTGGCCCGCCCTCAAGGCGCTGGCCCGCCAGGACCGCAGCGGTGCCTTGAAGGTGGCCTTCACCCCGAATGGCTAGCGGTCCCTACGCGCCGGTCCCCAGGTCGCTGAAGCGCCGGTAGCGCTCGTCGGCGGCACGCACCCAGGCTGGGTCCGGCTCGATCGTCCGCCCCACCGCGGACCAGCTCACGGAGTCGTCGAGCGAGGACTCGAGGCCGGCGGCCAGGCGGGCGAAGTACGCCGCACCGAGAGCGGCACCCTCGGGGACGGCGACGGTCTCGACCGGCAGGTTGGTGGCGTCAGCCACCGCGGCCATCCACGCCGTCACCCGCGAACCGCCCCCGCTGGCCACGATCCGCGTGGACTTGACGCCGGCGCGATCGAGCATGCGACGGATCACGAATCCGCTCGCCTCGTAGGCGGCACGCTCGAGCGCCTCGGCGCCCGATCCGATGTCGAGCCCGTAGAGGTTGGAGCGGAGCGTGTGATCCTCGAAGGGCGTGCGCTCACCGCGCACGTACGGCAACCAGATCGGCACGCGACCCGGCTGCCCGAGCCGCGGCTCGAGGCGCTCCCGGTCCGGGCCCGGGCGCGGCGTGCCACGCAACAGCTGGCGGGCCCAGTCCACGAAGAGCGCGCCGGCGTTGCTCGGCCCCCCGACCAGGAACCGGTCGGTCGTGGTGCTGGGATAGCTGATCAGCCCCTCCACGGTGAGCCACTCGTCGCACACGGCCCAGCAGATGAGGGTCGCCCCGAAGATCACCAGGACGTCGCCCGGATGGATGGCCCCCGACACGATCTGGTCGCAGAGGGCGTCGATCGTCCCCCCGGTGATGACGGCGTCGCTCCCCGGCAGCGTGCCGGCGGGCTGGCCCATGGGCACCACCATCGGCATCTGCGCCTCGGTCACGCCCATGGAGGTGAGGAGCTCGGTGTTCCACGCCCCGTAGGTGTGCAGCAGGCCCAACGAGGCGGTGACGCCGGTGTCGACCGCCGGCAGACCCGAGATGGCGTGGGTGGCGACGGCCTGGCACGGCCAGTAGCCGCGGGCGTCGGGCACCTCGGTGGAGGCCCAGCGGAGGAATCCCTCGGCGTCGGGCATCGACATCGTCGAGGTGTCCCTGACCTCGTCAGCGGGCGGCCGGCCCTCGCGGTCCCCGTAGAGGAGGCCGGGCAGCACGGGGACACCCCGTTGGTTCACGGCGGTCAAGGAGGGGACCATGGAGGCCACCGCCACACCGGCCAGCGTGTTCCCCTCGTCGTGAAGCTGCGCCGTCACCTGCTCGAACGCCTTGCGGGGCCCGGCCCGCCAGGCCCGCTTGGCATCGTGGCGCAGCACGTCGGGTTCGGGCGCCACCACGCTGTGGGGCACCCTGCTGCGGGCCACGACCTGACCGTGCTCGTCGACGGCCAGCGCCTTCACCGACGTGGTACCGACGTCGACGCCGACGGTGACCGGACCTCCGGACGACTTCACGAATCTGACACGCGTGTCATGATCCGACATTATGGACGATGTCCGCCCGAGAAGGAGAGTTCGACCGACATGACAGGTTCCCGCCCTAAGGCTCTGGTGACCGCCGCCGTGAGCGGCCCCGGCCTCGACTTGCTCCATCAGCTGGCGGATCTGGTGCTCGATTCGTGGCTGGACCAGCCCGCCCTCCGCATCTACAACGCCGCGCAGCTGGCCGAGCGCGCCGCTGCGGAGGGCGCCAACATCGTCATCGTCGAGAGCGACGCCTGCGGGGCCGACCTCTACGAGCAGCCGATGATGGCTGTGTGCAGCTGCCGCGGTGATCCCACCAACGTCGACGTGGCGGCCGCGACCGCGGCCGGGGTGCCCGTCCTGCGCGCCCCGGGTCGCAACGCCGACGCCGTGGCCGAGCTCGCCGTGGCCCTGCTGTTCGCCGCCACCCGCGGCGTGGTCCCGGCCGACCGCGATGTGCGGGAAGGGGAGATCTACCGTGACGGCAAGATCCCCTACCAGCGCTACCGCGCCTGGGAGCTGAACGGTCAGACCGTCGGCCTGGTCGGGCTCGGCGCGGTCGGCCGTGCCCTGCGCTGGCGCCTGCGCGGCCTCGGCATGGACGTCCTCGCCTTCGACCCCTACGCGCCGGACGCCACGACCTCGTTCGACGAGCTGCTGGCCAAGTCCGACGTGATCTCGGTCCACGCTCCGGTCACCGCGGAGACCACCGGGATGATCGGCGCCGATGCGTTCGCCAAGATGCGCGACGGGGTCGTCTACCTGAACACGGCTCGCGCCAAAATCCACGACACGGATGCGCTGGTCGCCGCGCTGGCCTCGGGCAAGGTACGCGCCGCCGGCCTGGACCACTTCGAGGGTGAGCACCTGGCAACGGACCACCCGTTGACCACGTTCCCCCAGGTCGTGCTGACGCCGCACATCGGCGGTGCCACGTACGACACCGAGTCCAACCACACAAGGACGATCGCCGAGGACCTGTGCCGGCTCATGGCGGGGGCGCGGCCGCTGCACATCGTGAACCCCGAGGTTCTCGCCTCCTGACGTGGCGGCTCGGCAACCGACCATCATCGCCACCTCCATCGGGTTCCAGTCGGAGGGCCCGGATCCGGCCAACCTGCGGCCGGGGCCGTCCTACCGGCTGGCCACCGACCTGGCCCAAGCCGGCGCGCACCCCCGCATCTGCATCATCGCCACCGCGGTGGGCGACGACGCGGCACGGTTAGCGGCGGTGCACAACGCGTTCTCCAAGCTGGGATTCGTCAGTTCGCACCTGGCGCTTTTCCCGATGCCCAACGTGCCGGACCTGCGCGCCCATCTGCTGGCGCAGGACGTCATCTGGGTGGGGGGAGGCTCCACGGCCAATCTGCTGGCGCTGTGGCGGCTGCACGGGCTCGACGTGGTGTTGCGCGAATGCTGGGAGGCGGGCGTCGTGCTCAAGGGGGTGTCCGCCGGCTCGCTGTGCTGGCACGTCGGCGGGACGACCGACTCCTTCGGCCCCACGCTGGAGCCGGTCACCAACGGGCTCGCCTTCCTGCCCTGGTCCAATAGCCCGCACCACGATGTCGAGGAGCAGCGGCGACCGCTGATCCATCACCTCATCGCCGAGGGCGTGCTGCCCGACGGCTACGCCACCGAGAACGGCACCGGGCTCGTCTTCTTCGGCACCGAGCTCGTCGATGCCTTCACCGAGGTGGAAGGAAAGTTGGCCTACTCGCTGACGAGGGACGGTGGAGTGACCCGTGAGGTGGCCTTGGACACCCGGCTGCTCTGAGCTTCGCTCAGGGGAAATACACCCCACGCCGGATCGACTCCTCGGCCCGGCCGTAGACGGTACCGGCGTTCCATGCGATCGGCCACAGCCATGGACCGCCGTTGCGAATGGAGTCGGCCAGCATTCGACGCCAAGGACCCACGAAATTTTCGGAGTGATCGGCGTCGCATTCCCTCGGACCGGTAACGCTCGTAGAGCCACACAGCCGAGTGTGCATAGCTCCGCGACTTGCGGAAGGCGGCCCGGTTGTTCGGCGGTCGCCTCACGTGCATGACGGCATCGAGCTGCCGGCCGAAGGTTGCGCCCAGTGCGAAAGCTCTCCAGGTGTAGTCGACGTCTTCTGCGGACATGAGCCCCTCGTCGTAGGCACCCACCTGCTTGCACGTCGCCGCACGCATGCCCGTGATGCCGCCCGGCATTCCGGGTCGGAAGTCGTGGTAGATCGGTATGCCGTCGTTCGTGACCATGCCACCTTGCGCGGGTCTCGGGTTCAACGTCTTGGTGTCGAGAAAGGCGCCGACGACGTCGTACGTCTCCAGCGCCTCCGACATTCTCTGGACATAGCCTTCACCGACCTCGTCGTCGGCATCGACAAAGAGGTACAGGCTTCCACGCGCAGCAGCCATACCTCGGTTGAGCGCGCGCGACTTCCCGCGACGGGCTCCGCCAAGATCCGGAGATTCGGTAGCCGGGCTTCGAATTCGCTCGCTGTTTTGACCGTCGCATCGGTCGACCCGTTGTCGACGAGGAGGACCTCCCATGGAAAGGTGCATCTCTGACGCTCCAAGGCCTCGAGCTGAAGACGCAGAAAGGGCTCGCCGTTGCGCACCGGCAAGATCACGCTTACCCGCATGGGCTCTTCAGCGCTCATACGTCCGATCGTATGTGGCTTGCATCCCCGTCGCCGTCCCCGTCAGGCGTCGATGTGTCCTGAGTCTCGAAATGAAGGAGACGGGCCACCCGAGGCCGGCACCACGTCACCGATTCGAGGGGAAAGCCGCGTCCAGTATGTCGTCCTTGTACGACTGGTCACCGACGCCGAGATCTGCAATCTCACAGCTCACCTCCACGCCGGCGGTCAGCGCCTCGAGCATGGCCGCGATGCCCGGCCCGAGCCGGGACCACTCGTCGTCGTAGCCGGTAATCCAACAACTCAACCTCGTTCCGGCGCGAAGTACGAGCTGCATTCCGATAACCGCGTCATCGCTCTCGAGCACCGACAGCGCGAAACGACCGCGCCGAGACAGTTCGATTGCCGTCTCGAGCGCGTCGATCATGTTCGAGTCGAACACATATCCCCCGCCGCCGCGTTCCTGCTGCCGCCGGACGTAGAGGGTCTGCAGGCGAGGGAGCCGCTGCACAATCTCCGCCGGGTCCTCAATCGTAAAGAGGCGAAAGCCCTGCTCCGATGCGCGCCGGGCACGGCGTCGGATCGTGCGCCTGAACTCCGTATGGCGTTGCTCGAGCCATGAGTCCATTCCCGCAGCGATGCTGGTGTAGTTGGAGGTGTACTGCGACACTGCCGTGACCCAGTCCGGAGCGGTATGCCGGTCTCCCAGCGCGTCGATCCACGGCGAGCCGGCCGGCAACCAAAAGATGCTGGTCAGATCAACCGCCTCCGAGCGGAGAGCGAAGTCACGTGCGACCGCCTCGACGACCTCATGCTCCCGATCCGGGAGCGCGAGAGGCACCGTGCCGAACATCATTTCTGTCGTGGGGGGGAGGAGCCGCAACCGGTCTCGCACCATTGTCTCTGCCACGAGGGGAAGCACCCCCACGACGTCCGACCCCTCGAGTGCGAGCCAGACACGGAGCTCCGAACGCGGAGACATCATGTGACGCGCCCAGGCGGCGACGATCGCTCCACCGGCGCGAGGCTGTGACACCCGGTCCGCGAGCTCTTCCCAACTGGGCACGTACTGCTGCAGCCGTTCGATGTCGGTGACCAATTCGATGTCCACGGCGGCGGCCAGTATAGAGAACCCCAGGTCACAGGCTATTCCCAGACTCACCGCTGCCGAACAACGGCTGCCCAACACCGATCTCTTACAGGTCGGAGATCAGACCAAGTCGCGACAGCGTCAGACGAGTGCTCCGGCCGAGCCGGAGCCGGCGTGCACAGTGTCGGTGTCGCGGCCCGAGTGCAACAGGCGCCCGGGCACGGCTCCGGTGAAGTCCCCGTCGCGCACGATCTCGGTCCCGTTGACCAACACATGCCCAACACCCACCGCGTCGGCGTAGAGACGGCTCGCCCCACCGGGCAAGTCGTCGCGTGTCCGCACGACACCGTGGCCGATGGTCGCCGGATCGAGCACCACGACATCTGCGTAGTGGCCGGCGACCAGCCGCCCCCGGTCGCGCAGCCCGTACAGGCGGGCCGGGACGTCGGTCAGCAGTCGCACGGCCTGCTCCCAGCTGAGCAAGCCCCGTGCCCGCACCCCGTCGCCCAACATCGATGTCGAATAGATGGCGCCGCACATGGTGTCGAGATGGGCGCCGGCGTCGGAGCCGCCGACGATCGCCCGTGGGTCCTGCCAGACCTCGGCGCGCAGCACCCAGTCCTCTTCGGATTCGCCGATCGGCGGGCGCAGCCCCGTGCGGAGCCCGTCGGTCACGACGACGTCGAGCAGCGCGTCGAAGGCCTCCACTCCGCGCTCTCGCGCGACGTCGCCCACGCTGCGCCCCTCGGCACTCGCGTTCTCCGGGGCGAAGGTCTCCTCGAAGATCAGCCGGTCCCAGACGGCAAGGTGCCGCAGGATGCCGGCCTCCTCCGACTGTGACCCTGCATTCAGACGCCGGCGCGTCGTGGGGTCCGACAGCACCGCCATGCGCTCTGCGGGCGGGAGCGCGAAGACCTCGCGCCACCCCGGCAGCCCGTCGAGGATGGCACCGCTCTCGAAGGTCAGCCGTATCTGCATGGTGTGGGGCAGCGTCAACGCGACGACAGTCGCGCCGCGCTCGGCCGCCGCCGTGCCCGCGGCCAGCTGGCCCCAGGCGCCATCGGGGTTCATGGCCGACACGCCTAGGACGTTCCAGTTGACCGGGCGATCGGCCAGTAGCGACATGGTGGAGAGAAAGTCGATGTCCGCGTCGCTGAACCCGTTCAGGCAGCCGGCCACAATCAGCTCCACGGTGGTGCCCTCGTGCGCGCGCACCGCGGCGGCCAGGCGCTCCATTTCTTCCCGTGCCGCGGCGCGTGAGGGGACGGGCTGGCCGTCTCCGTCATTGTGGGTGTGGACCTGGGATGTCGAGAACCCGAGCGCCCCCTCCTCGAGCGCGGTGTGCAGGGCCGCTTCCATGGCGTCGATGTCGCCCGCATCTGCGACACCTCCGACGGCACGCTCCCCCATGACGAACCGGCGCAGCGTGGAATGGCCGACCAGGAAGCCCACGTTGACCGCGATGCGGCCCTCGAGCCGCCCGATCCAATCGCCGAAGGAGCCCCAGTCCCAGGGCAGGCCCGCCCGCAGGGCGGTCAGCGGCATGCCCTCGACCCTCGCCATCATCCGCGAGATGTAGTCGACGTGCTCCGGGGCCATGGGCGCCAGTGAGAAGCCGCAATTGCCGCCCAGCACCGTCGTCACGCCGTGCAGCGGGGAGGGGCTGGCATTGGCATCCCAGAACAGCTGGGCGTCGTAATGCGTGTGCAGGTCGACGAAACCGGGCGTGACGAGCTGACCTGTGGCGTCGATCACGATGTCGGCGCCCACTCCGACATCGGGGCCGATGGCCCGCACCCGCTCGCCCTCGATCACGACGTCGGCCCGGACCGGCGGCGCGCCCGTGCCGTCGACGACTGTCCCGCCGCGGATGGCGACCGTCATGCTTGTTCCCCCTGTTTCGCCGGCCCGGGCCGGACCACCCGCACCCGCTGGCGGGCGAACGCCTGCATGCCCTCCGTGCCGAGCTCCACGCCGAAGCCCGACTGCTTCCACCCGCCCATCGGCGCGTACATGTCGATGACCGAGAGTCCGTGCGCGTTGACGAAGACGGTGCCGGCGGACAGGCGGGAGGCCACGTCGGCGGCCAGTACGTCGTCGTTGCTCCACACCGACGCGCACAGGCCGAACGCGGTGTCGTTCGCTGCGTCGATTGCCTCTTCCATGTCGTCGTACGGGATGACTGGCAACGCAGGGGCGAACTGCTCCTGGCGCACGATGCCGGAGTCGGCCGGCGGCGCCACCACAAGCGCCGGCGACACGAAGTAGCCGCCCGATCGCTCGTCCTCGGCCCGCATCCGCCCGGGACGCACGAGCAACGCTCCCGCCGCGACGGCCTCGGACACGAGCGCCTCGACCCGGTTACGGGCGGCCGCCGTGTGTACCGGCCCCATGGTCACGCCGTCGGCCAGGCCGTCCCCCACAACCTCGGTGGCCAGACGGCTCGCCAGCGCGTCGACCGTCTCGTCCAACCGGTCCCGGTGGACGTAGAGACGCTTGATGGCCATGCAGACCTGCCCGCTGGTGATGAAGGCCGCCTCCACGAGTCGATCGGCCAGCCCGGCGTCCCCGACGACGTCGGGGGCCAGGATGGCCGCATCGTTGCCGCCGAGCTCGAGCACCACCGGGCGCGTCGTTGCGGCCGCCGCGGCCATGACGGCCTGGCCGGTGCCGACGCCGCCGGTGAAGGAGACCATGTCGACGTCGGGATGCCCCACCAGGGCTGCACCGAGCGCGGCGTCGGGACCGTTCACGACGTTGAGGACGCCGGGAGGGAGCACCTCGGCCATGGCCGCCGCCACCATCAGAACGGTCGCCGGGCAGGAGGGCGGTGCCTTGACCACCACCGTGTCGCCCGCCAACAGGGCCGGCAGCACCTTGTTGCCCATGACCGATACGGGCCAGTTGAACGGCAGGATGGCCGCCACGACGCCGTGCGGGACCCACTCGATCCGGGTGGCGCCGCCCGCCGAGGTCGCGCGGCGAAAGCGCCTCGGCCACCAGCGGTGCGAAGGCGGCCGCCATGCCGCCCATGGTGGCGGTGTCGAAAATCGACTCCAGGAGTGTCTTCCCGTGCTCGCGGGTGAGGAGGCGCGCCAGGTCGCGGCGCTCGACAGCGGCCACACCAGCCTCGGCCGCCGCCACGACCTGGGCCGCCCGATCTTGCGGCTCCAGCGCGGCCCAGGCCCGCTGGGAGCGCCGGGCGGCGGCGACGGCCAGGTCGAGCTGGGCCGGTGTGGTGGACGGGGCGTCGAGCACCACCTCAGCGGGCCGGGCGGGGTTGGTGACGGGATACGTGCCGGCCCCGCCGGCGACGACTTCGCCGTCGATCAGCAGGCCGACGCCGGTCATGACGTCATCGATGTGTGTGCTCATGCGCCCCCCGGGCCGGACAACTTCCCTGACGATAGTGTCACCTTCTCATGGGAACCGTCGAGACAGGACCGGCGCCGGGCCGGGCCACGCTGCTGCCCGACCCCGAGCCCCGGCCGATCCGGATGCCGGTGATCTCGGTCGACGACCACCTGATTGAGCCGCCGGACCTCTTCGAGAATCGCCTGCCCGCGCGACTCGCCGCCGGCGCACCGCGCGTCGTCGAGCAGGACGACGGGACCCAGAGCTGGGTCTTCGAGGGACGGCACTATCCCAACGTCGGGCTCAACGCCGTCGTGGGGCGGCCGCGGGCGGAGTGGAGCATGGAGCCGGCCCGCTTCGACGAGATGCGGCCCGGCTGCTTCGACATCGACGCCCGCATTCACGACATGGACCGCGCCGGCATCTGGGCCTCGCTGTGCTTCCCGTCCCTCGTGTCGGGGTTCTGTGGCGCGGTCTACTCGCGGGCGACGGACACGGACCTCGGCCTGGCCTGCCTGCGCGCCTTCAACGACTGGCACCTCGAGGTGTGGGCGGGGACACACCCCGAGCGCATCATCCCCCTGCAGCTGCCCTGGCTGGCCGACGTCGAGATCGCCGCCGGCGAAGTGCGGGCCAACGCGGCCCGGGGGTTCAAGGCGGTCAGCTTCCCCGAGTTCCCCGCCCAGCTGCAGCTGCCCTCCATCTTCAGCGGCGCGCTGGGACCCCTTCTTCGCCGCCTGCGAGGAGACCGGCACAGTCGTCTGCCTGCACACGGGCGCGTCGGGCTGGGCGCCGCTGCCCTCGCCCGACCCGCCCTTCGAGCTGCTGCCCACGGTCTTCCCGGTCAACGCGCTGCTGGCGGCCGGCGAGTGGCTGTGGTCGGGCGTGCCCCTGCGCTTCCCCGGCCTGCAGGTCGCCATGTCCGAGGGCGGCATCGGCTGGGTGCCGATGCTGATGGACCGGGCCGACTACGTCCTCGGTCATTCGGCCTCGGGGACCGAGAGCAACGCCTGGCCCTCGGACCTGCTGCCGAGCGAGGTGCTGCGGCGCAACTTCTGGTTCTGCTCCATCGACGACCCGTCCGCCGTGGCGCAGCGCCACGTGATCGGGCTCGACCACATCATGGTGGAGAGCGACTACCCGCACGCCGACTCGTCGTGGCCCGACACCCAGGCCGTGCTGGCCGCGACCTGGGGCGCGTTGCCCGACGACGAGCTGCGCGCCGTGGCCGGCGGCAACGCCAGCCGGCTCTTCCGCCACCCGCTCCCTCCGTCCGACGACTGGCGGTCCGCGGCGTCGTGAGCGGGCGCGGGGACCTTCCGCTCCCGCCCGCGCCGGCCCCGTCGTCGACGCCGACGGCCACGTCGTCGAACCCCGAGTCGGCCTGGGCCGCCCTGCCCGACCGCTACCGGCCCCGGATCAGCGGCCGACAACGCCGGCTACGAGCACGTCGTGGTCGGCGACACCGAGATCCTGGCGGTGCCGCTCGGCACCCTCGCCCGCCCCGGCTCCACCTTCGACGACCCGGCGTCCTTCCGCCCGCTGGCCGAGGCCCAGCCGGGCGGGTCGGACCCGGTCGCCCGCCTGCGCGACATGGACAGCGAGGGCATCGACCAGGCCGTGCTGTACCCGACCATCGGGCTGTACTTCTCGCTGGTCGAGGACCCGGCGGCGGCGGTGGCCCTGGCCGGCGCCTACAACGACTGGCTGGCCGGCTACTGCGCCGCCGACCCGCGCCGGCTCTTCGGGGCCGCCATGCTCCCGCTGCAGGACCCGGCGGCGGCGGCACGACGAGCTGCGGCGCGCCGTCACCGAGCTCGGTCTCGTGGCCGGGTTCGTCCGGCCCAACCCCTGCCTGGGGCGCTCGCTCTCCGACCGCGCCTACGACGTGGTGTGGGACGGCGGCCGAGGAGCTCGGCGTGCCCATCGGCATCCACGAGGGCAGCTCGGTGATCGTGCCGACCCTCGGCTCGGACCGCCCCTTCAACCCGCTCATCCTCCACGCCGTGTCCCACTCCTTCGAGGCCATGCTCGCCTGCGCCCAGCTCATCGCCTTCGGGACGCTCGAGCGGCACCCGGGGCTGCGGCTGCTCTTCCTGGAGTCCTCCGGCGGCTGGGCCCCCTTCTGGCTCGAGCGCCTCGACGAGCAGGCGTCCTCGTTCGGCGGCTTCTGCCCCGACATGACGCTGGCGCCCCTCGGAGTACTTCGCCCGGCAGTGCGCCATCAGCTTCGAGGTCGACGAGCACACCCTGCCGGCGTTGGTGCCCTTCGTGGGCCGGGACCGCATCGTCTGGGGCAGCGACTACCCGCACCACGACGCCACGTTCCCCGGGGCGGTCGACGCCATCCGTGCCACCGTGGCTCCGTGCACCACCGCGACGCAGGTGCATGTGCTCGGGCTCAACGCGCGCCGGCTCTACCGGCTCCCGTCGCGGCAGACCGGGCTGCCCGGCCTCCTCGACGACTACTTCACGGCGGTCACCGCGCAGGAGATCGACCTGGTGCGGGCGCTGTTCACACCGGACGCCGTGTTCGAGAGCGGGGACATCCGCCTGCAGGGCCTCGACGCCATCTGCGACTACTACACGACCAAGACGTTCACCTTCGACGGACTTCCGGCCCGCTCCGGGGATCCCGACCTTCGAGGGCACACAGATACGCGTCGACATCGACGTCCACCTCGGCGGCGCAGAGCGTTCGGTGCACGACGTGTTCGAGACGGACGGGTCACGCATCACCGCGCTGCGCGTCAGCGGCTTCGAGGAGGCGCTGGGCGCGGCGCGGCGCTGAGGCCGGCCGGCGGCAGCCGGGCGGTTCAGGCCGGCAGGGCTGCGGGCCGCGCAGGAGGCGGCCCGGCCGCTCGCCCGTCGCCTCGTCGTGCTCACGCACGACCGCGCCCGACTTGACCGTCGCCACGTAGCCCCGGGCGCGCTGCACGAGCCGCTTGCCCGACGCTGGGAGGTCGTAGACCATCTCGGGCGGCTCGAGGGCCAGCGCGCCGTGGTCGATGATGTTCACGTCGGCCAGGTAGCCCGGGGCCAGCAGGCCCCGGTCGCGGAACCCGTAGAGCTCGGCCGTCCGACGGGTCTGCAGGTGCACCACGGTCTCGACCGGCAGCCGCTCGCCCCGGGTGCGGTCGCGGGCCCAGTGGGTCAGCATGAAGGTCGGCAGGCTGGCGTCGCAGAGCACGCCGCAGTGGGCGCCGCCGTCGCCCAGGCCGAGGACCGTGGCGGGGTGCACGAGCATCTCGCGCACGGCGTCGAGGTTGCAGGCCGAGTAGTCGAGCAGCGGCAGGTAGAGGAGCTCCCTGCCGTCGCGCCCGAGCATCAGGTCGTAGAGGACCTCGTCGGTCGTCCGGCCCTGCGCCGCGGCGAGGGCCGTGACGCTGCGCTCGGGCGCCGGCTCGTAGTCGGGCGGGTCGCCCAGCGGGAACAGCTTGTGCAGGTTGCCCGCGCAGCAGCTGGACGAAGCCGCCCGGGCGTGGCTCCTCGGCCAGGATGGCGGCGCGCACCTCGGGCGTGCGCAGGCGGGCCACCCGCTCGGCCAGTGGCAGGTGCGCGATCTCCTGGTACGCCCGGTGGTGGGCGAAGGGGTGGGTGACGGACTGGAAGCCGACCATGAGCGAGGTCGGCTTGCCGGCCACCTGCGGGACGAGCCAGGCCCCGCGGCGGTTGGCGGCCACGCCGCGGTCGATCCACTCGCGCCACAGGTCGGGCGCGAAGTCGGCCTGCAGCACCTGGTAGGTGACCGGCACGCCGGCCCGGATGGAGATCTCCGACATCCAGGCGAACTCGTGGTCGAGGTCCCGCATGTCGCTGGCCACGGAGAAGACCCGGTGCCCCGCCTTGCCCAGGGCCTCGCCGATGGCGATGAGCTCGTCGGCCGCCGCGGTGGTGCCCGCCGCCAGCTCGCCGTCCTTGGCCCGGTGCAGGATCGTGCGGGTGGTCGAGGCGCCGATGGCGCCGGCCTGGACGGCCTCGCGCACCAGCGCCGCCATTTCGGCGATCTCCTCGCCGTTGGCCATGTCGTTGGCCCGGCCCTCGCCGAGCACGTAGGCGCGCAGGGCGCCGTGCGGGACGAGCGACGCCACGTCGAGCACGCGGTCGGTGCGCTCCACCTCGTCGAGATACTCGCCGAAGGTCTCCCAGTTCCAGTTCATGCCCTCGGCCAGCGCCGTGCCCGGGATGTCCTCCACGCCCTCCATCAGCTGGATGAGCCAGGCGCGGTCGGAGGCCGCGGGCCGGGGCGAACCCGACGCCGCAGTTGCCCATGACGACGGTGGTCACCCCGTGCCAGCCCGACGGCGAGACCTCGGGGTCCCAGGTGGCCTGGCCGTCGTAGTGGGTGTGGATGTCGACCCAGCCCGGCGTGACGAGCAGGCCGTCGGCGTCGATGACGCGCCGGGCCGGCCCGTCGACCTCGCCCACCGCGGTGACGATGCTGCCGTCGATGGCGACGTCACCGGTACGGGTCGGCTGCCCCGATCCGTCGGCGATGGTGCCGCCGCGGATGATCAGGTCGTGCATCGGTGCTCCTCCCCGGGGCGATCCGTCGTGTCCCCGCCGGCGACCGGTCCGGTGGTCGGACCGCGGTCGGCTACACCCAGCTTCGCAGCTTTTCGACCATGGCGACCGGGTCCGCGCCCACCGGCGTGACGTTGAGATGGGTCACGCCCGCCTCGGCCATGGCCGCCACCCGCTCCTTGATGTAGGACTCGGGGCCGCAGAGCGACGTCGCCTCGAGCAGCTCGGCCGGCACCAGCGCCGCCGCCTCCTTCTTCTGGCCCGAGAGGTAGAGGTCCTGGATCTCGGCGGCCTCCTTCTCGTAGCCGTAGCGACAGGCCAGCGCGTTGTAGAAGTTCTTGCCCTTGGCGCCCATGCCGCCGATGTAGAGCGCAGCGGCGCCCCGGCCCAGCTCGCGGATGGGCGCCACCTCGGACTCCTCGCCGATGGCCAGGATGCCGCCGGCGGCGATCTGCAGCGTGCCGAGCGAGGGGTCCCGCTTGGCCGTGCCGGCGGCGAGCGAGGGGCCGAAGACCTCCTTGGCCTTCTCGGGGACGAAGAAGATCGGGCAGCCAGCCGTCGGCCACCTCGGCCGTCATGGCCACGTTCTTCTCGCCCAGCGCGGCGACCCAGATCGGGATGCGCGGCCGCACGGGGTGGTTGATCAGCTTGAGGGGCTTGCCCAGCCCCGTGCCCTCGCCGGGCGGCAGGGGGATGTGGTACGCCGCGCCCTCGTGGATCGAGCGGCGCCTCGCGGGCCCAGACCTGGCGGCAGACCTCGATGATCTCGCGCGTGCGCGTCGAGGGGGCGGTCGTAGGGCACGCCGTGGAAGCCCTCGATCACCTGCGGGCCCGAGGCGCCGAGGCCGAGGTGGCAGCGACCGCCCGACACGGCATCGACGCCGGCGGCCGTCATGGCGATCAGCGTGGGTGTGCGGCTGTAGATGGGAAGGATGGCCGAGCCGATCTCGACGCGCTCGGTCTTGGCGGCCAGGAAGCCCATGAAGCTCGGCGCGTCGAAGCTGTAGGCCTCGGCCACCCAGACGACATCGAGCCCGACCTTCTCCAGCGCCACCGCCTGGCGGGCCGACTCCTCGAACCCGCCGGCGTAGTTCAACGTCATGGACAGCTTCACGCGGTCCTCCCTTTCTCGGTCCGGCAGCGGGGCCCGAGTGGCCCGCAACTCTCGGCACGGCCGGCCCCTAGCATCGCAGCCGTGACGGGAGACCGGATCGACCTGGTCCTCTTCGACCTGGGCGGCGTGCTCATTCAGCCCGGGTGGCGTCGCGCCGATGCGGGCGCTGAGCGGCATCGACAGCGACGAGGCGCTGTGGGCCCGCTGGCTCGGCTGCCCGTGGGTGCGCCGCTTCGAGGCCGGCCAGTGCACGCCCGAGGAGTTCGCCGCCGGGGTGGTGGCCGACTGGGAGCTCGGACCTCGAGCCGGCCGCGTTCCTGCAGGAGTTCGGCGGCTGGCCCGAGCCTCCCTTCCCGGGCGCGCTCGAGCTCGTCGACGCCGTGCAGGCGACGGTCCCGGCGGGGTTCCTCTCCAACATGAACGCCTTCCAATGGGCGGCCAACTACGAGGCGATCCCGCTGACCGAGGCCTTCGCCTTCCGCTTCCTCTCCTTCGAGCTCGGGCTGGTCAAGCCGGACGCCGCCGTCTTCGACGCCGTGGCGGACCGCCTCCCGGTCCCCCGCCAGCGGGTCCTCTTCCTCGACGACAACGTCGTCAACGTGGAGGCGGCGGACGGCGCCGGGTTCGTCGCCCGCCACGTGCGCGGGGTGGAGGCCGCCCGGGACGCACTGGTCGACGCGGGCGTGCTCGAGGCCTTGAGAGCCGGCGCGGCGGCAGCGCCGGTTGGGGCCGCGGCCGCCGCCTGTGCCAACATGCCGCCATGGTTGCCAACGGCCCGATGCTGCGTCTCCTGCCGCGCCTGGACGACGACGTCACCTTCTTCTGGACCTCCGGCGAGGACGGCGTGCTGCGCCTCCTGCGCTGCAACGACTGCGGGTTCTACATCCACCCGCCCGGGCCCGGTCTGTCCCCGCTGCCTGTCGCGCGACGTGGCACCCGAGGCGGTCAGCGGGCGGGGCCACGTCGAGACGTTCACCGTCAACTACCAGCAGTGGATCCCCGGCAGCGACCCCTACATCATCGCCTGGGTCTCCATCGACGAGCAGCCCGACGTCCGCCTGACGACGAACCTGGTCGACGTCGAGCCCGAGGACGTGCGCATCGGCATGCCGGTGCGGGTGCTCTTCGAACACGTCGAGGACGTCTGGCTCCCGCTCTTCACGCCGGTGGAGGACGGCGTCGTGAGCCCGCGTCCGACCGAGGAGCCGCTGGAGCGGCGGGCCATCATCTCGGGCATCGGGCAGTCCGACGTGGGCCGCCGGCTGGGGCGCTCCGACCTCGACCTGACGGTGGAGGCGGCGCTGGCCGCCATCGCCGACGCCGGGCTGACCCGCGACGACATCGACGGGCTCTCGACGTATCCCGGCATGGGCGCCGGCCCGCCGGGCTTCGGCGGCCCGTCCGGCGCCCGAGGTCCAGGACGCTCTGGGCCTGTCGCTCAACTGGCACGACGGCGGCGGCGAGGGACCGGCGCAGATGCGCGCCGTCATGGCCGCGTCGCTGGCGGTCGCCGCCGGTCTGGCCACGCACGTGCTCGTCTACCGCACCGTGACCGAGGGCTCCGCCCAGGGCACGGGCGGCCGCCAGCCGATGGGCGGCACGGGCGGCGGAGGCTCGGTCCCCCGCTTCGGCAGCTTCATGCAGTGGTCGCTCCCCTACGGCGCCGTGTCGGCCGCCAACTGGATCGCCATGGTGGGCCAGCGCCGCATGCACGAGTTCGGGCTGACGCGCGAGCAGCTGGGCCAGATCGCCATCAACGGGCGGCGCAACGCCGCGCTCAACCCCAAGGCCGTCTACACGGACCCGATGTCGATGGACGACTACCTCGCGGCGCGCATGATCACCACGCCGCTGTGCCTCTTCGACTGCGACGCGCCGTGTGACGGCTCGACCGCGGTCATCGTGTCGCACCGCGACGTCGCCGACGACCTCGACCATCCCGCCGTGCAGATCAACGCGGTGGGCACGGCGCTGCGGGGCCGGCCGAGCTGGGACCAGTTCGACGACATGACGACCATGGCGGCCCGCGACGCCGCCGCCTCCATGTGGGAGCGCACCGATCTCACGCCGGCCGACGTGGACACCGCGCAGCTCTACGACGGCTTCAGCGTGCTCACCATCGTGTGGCTCGAGGCCCTGGGCTTCTGCGGCCGCGGCGAGAGCGGGCCCTTCATTGAGGGCGGCGCCAACATCGCCCGCGACGGGCTGCTGCCGCTGAACACGGCGGGGGGCCAGCTCTCCGGCGGGCGCCTGCACGGGTTCTCGCTCATCCACGAGGCCTGCGTGCAGCTCCGCGGCGAGGGCGGCGAGCGCCAGGTCGTGCGTCCCGGCGGCCGGAACCCCGAGGTGGCCGCGGTGGCCAACGGCGGCGGGCCCATCGCCGGCACCATGCTGCTCACCCGCGGCATCCGCTGACCACCGGGCGGCGCGGTCCGGACAGCGGATCTGGCCCGTCTGAGCCTCAACCTCAGGTCGAGGGTGACCGTGAGACCTCTTGCGCTCGACCAGTTCCCTCGACTTGAGGTTGAGTGAGGTTGAGGGTTTGAGGGTTCAGCTCGCCGGTCGCCGGCTCGGGCGTGGTCCCGGCCAGGTGGTGCGCCGCCCGGGCCGCCAGGGCCACCAGCGTCAGGGTGGGCCCGTAGCCGCTGGAGGTGACGAAGACCGAGGAGTCGGCGATCACGACGTTGTCGAGCGAGTGCACCCGGCCCCAGCGGTCCACCACCGAGGTGTCGGGGTCGTCCCCCATCCGGACCGTGCCCATGACGTGGCGGCTCTCGGGAATCGGCGTCGTGCCCATGCCGTGGTACGAGACGCCCGGGGACGAGGTGTGGAGCACCCACTCGGCGCCCATCTCCTCGAGCACGGACTGCAGGATCTTGCCGTGGTACTTCGACGCCGCCAGCTCGTGGTGGCCGGGTTGGTACGTGACCCGGGCCACCGGGAAGCCGCGGGCGTCGCGGATGGAGGGGCTCAGGTCGACCGTGTTGGTGGCGTAGGGCAGGTCCTCCCCCTGCATGATGAAGGCCCACATGCGCTCGCGCAGGTTCGACTCGCGCATGACCTGGGCGTGATCACGCCCCCACGGCGAGTGGCGCGCCTCCATGATCGGCAGGCCTCCCCCGCTGTGCTCCACCAGGCCGCCGCGGAACCACGGGAGGCCGGCGTCCGCCGCCGCCTGCCGGGAGCCGGTCGTCCTGCACCATGGCGTCGTCGTGCACGTGGGTGACCGCCCGCCCCTTGTGGGGGTGCAGGCGCATGTTCGGGAAGTGCCCCACGACGATCGTCTGGAAGTGCACCATCAGGTACTTGCCGAGCGCCGGGTGGTCCAGCCCCGAGAGCAGGAGGATGCGCGGCGTCTCGATGGCGCCCCCCGCCACCACGACCATGTCGGCCTCCCTGGTGTGCGTGACCCCGTCCGGCCCGATGAACTCGACGCCGGTGGCCCGCCGGCCCTGGGTGACGATGCGGCTCACGTAGGTCTCGGCCATCAGCTCCGCCCGCCCGGTCGCCATGGCCTTGGTCAGCAGCGCCACCGGGTCGCCCTTGGCGTGGATCGGGCAGCCGAAGAAGGCGCAGAAGCCGCAGTTGTTGCAGGCCGGACGACCGTCGTAGGCGATGCTGTTGGCCGCCGTGGGCGCCTCGTAGGGGTGCAGGCCGACCTTCTCGGCCGCCGCCGACGACAGCACGGCGCCGTACATCGGCGCGCCCGGCGGCATCGGGTAGGGGCCCGACCGCCAGGCCGCGAAGGGGTTCGCACCCTCGCGCCCGGACACCCCGATGGCCCGCTCGACCTCCGCGTAGTACGGCTCGAGCTCGTCGTAGTCGAGCGGCCAGTCGTCGACCGCGGCACCCTCCTGCGGTCCGTAGGTCGAGAGCAGACCGAAGTCCTCCTCACGGAAGCGCGGCACCTTGCCGTCGGCGTGGGTCCCGCCACCGCCGACGGTCGTGGGGATGGAGTTCACCTCGCCGACGTGCGTGTGCTCGCCCTCGTCCGCCGAACGGCGGAAGGCCCGCGGCTCGACGAGCGGGTCGGGACCGAGGAAGTAGCGCGACACGAACTTGATCTCGTCGTTGGAGTAGTCGCCCGCAGGCCGGGTCAGGTCGTCGGGATCGAGCAGGTGGTTGCGGCCCTTCTCCATGATGACGACGGACCAGCCGGCCCGGGTCAGCACCTCGGCCGCGGTCGCTCCTCCGGGACCCGACCCGATGATGATGGCGCTGGGGCTCATGGCTGTGACACCTCGGCGTCGCTGTAGCCGCGCGGCTGCACGTCGCCCTCGTAGTCGATGTAGTCCCACCCGACGATGTCGCGGTTCCCCCCGTACTCGGGTGCCCCGTACATGCCCTCACAGCAGTGCTCCCACAAGAGCTCGCAGAAGGCCTCGTCGTCACGCAGCCGGCGGCGCTGCTCCTTCCCGTCCACCTCTGTGAAGTCGGCGCCGAGTGCGGCCAGGCCCTCGCGGTAGCGCTCCTGGAGCCCCACGACGGGCCCGTTGAACTCGCGCTCGGGCCGCTCCTGGGAGCCCTCGAGCCGCATGCGCCAGGCCAGCTCGTCTAGCGGGGCCAGGCGGTGGAAGGTGGCGAAGCCGGCCACACCGCCCTTGCGTCCCGAGGTCGGGCCGCCGGCCCAGATGCGGGGTGGGTCGAAAGAGAACGCCCCCAGGAAACCATCGATGTAGTCGGCCACGCCGGCCTCCTCCGCGCCGGGCGTGCCCTCGCCGGAGGGCAGCATCTGCGCGCAGGCGGCCCGCAACGTGGCGTACTCGTGTTCGCTCAGCCAGACGGGCATCGGGCAAACGTAGCGTGACTGCGCCCCGATTGCTGACGCCGGTGTCAGGTTAGGATCCTCGGCACCCGTCGCGCCGGAGGGCGGGCCGGGAGGATGCCATGCCGCAGGAGGGGTACCGGGTCGGCGTCGACGTGGGCGGCACCTTCACCGACCTCGTCTGCATCACGCCAGAGGGCCGGGTCGTCCTGGAAAAGACGCCGACGACGCCGCGGGACGAGTCGGTCGGGGTCCTGACCGGCCTGCAGCAGCTGGCCGGCACCCTCGGCCTCGACACCAGGGCCCTGTGCGCCAGCGTGGAGGCCTTCGTCCACGGGACGACCACGGCCGACAACACCATGATCGAGATGAGCGGCGCCACCACCGGGCTGCTCGCCACCGAGGGGCACCGCGACGAAATAGAGCTCCGGCGGGACCACAAGGAGGAGATCTGGGACCCGGCTGCGCCGCCTCCCGCCCCGATCGCCCGGCGGCGGGCTCGCATCGCCATCCCCGAGCGCTGCGACTTCGAGGGCAACGTCGTCCTGACCCTCGACGAGGAGGCCGTGCGCCGCGGCGTGCGCCGTCTGCAGAAGCTGGGCGTCGAGTCGATCGCCGTGGTCTTCCTCTTCAGCTTCGTGAACCCCGACCACGAGCGGCGGGCCCGCGAGCTGATCCTGGAGGAGTTCCCCGACGTCGGGCACATCTCGCTCTCCCACGAGGTCCTCCCCCGCGCTCCCGAGTTCGAGCGGACATCGACGACGCTCGTCAACGCCTACGTGGCACCGAGGATCACCGCGTACGTCGACCGGCTGGTCGAGAAGCTGCGCCTGTCGGGCTTCGACGGCCAGGTCGTGCTGATGCAGTCGAACGGCGGCGTCATGCCGCCCCAGTCCGTCCAGCGTCGCGCCGTCTCACTGCTCGGCTCGGGGCCCGCGGCCGGCGTCATGGGGGCGGCGATGGCCGCCGGCCGCAGCGGGGTGCACGACTTCGTGGCGGCCGACATGGGCGGCACCTCCTACGACGTCTGCCTGGTCCGCAAGGGTCAGCCCCCGTGGCCACCGACTGGAACTGGCGCCACCGGTATTACGTGAACCTGCCCATGGTCGACATCCACAGCGTCGGCGCCGGCGGAGGCTCCATCGCCCGCGTCCGCCAGGGTGCGCTCCTCGTCGGTCCCGACTCGGCCGGCTCGGTGCCCGGGCCGGTCTGCTACTCCCGCGGCGGGGTCCGTCCGACGGTGACCGACAGCGACGCCGCCCTCGGCTACCTGCCCGCCAAGGGCTTCGCCGGGGGCAGCATGGAGCTCGACGTGGAGGCGGGTCGCGCCGCCATCGCACGTCGACGTCGCCGGCCCCGCTCGGCCTCGACGTCGACGAGGCCGCCTGGGCCATGCAGCGCATCGTCAACGCCAACATGGCCAACGCCGTGCGCAAGGTGCTGTCGCAGCACGGCGCGGATCCGCGCACCCTGTCGCTCGTGGCCTACGGCGGCGGCGGTCCGGTGCACGCCTGGGCCCAGGCCCGCGAGCTCGGCATCGGGCGCGTGCTGGTCCCCAAGGCCTCAGCCGGCCTTCTCGGCGCTCGGCCTGCTGGTCGCGGACTACGTGGTCGACCTCATGCGCGCCTACGTCGTGTCGCTGTCCGACATCGACCTGGCCCGCGTGCGCGCGCTCGCCGCGGAGCTGCGCCGGGAAGCCGAGGCCGAGCTGGCGCCGGCCCGGCTCGGCACCGGGCGCGGTGCAGGCCGACCTGTTCGCGCAGATGTGCTACCACGGGCAGAACTTCGACATGTCGGTGCCGCTGCCCGAGGGCGAGTCGCTCTCCGAGGAACATCTCCTCGACCTGGCGGCTCGCTTCCACCACCAGCACGAGACGGGTGCGCGGGTTCGCCTTCCCGACCCAGCAGCCGCTCGTGCGCGGCATCCGCCTGGTGCAGCGCGGCGCCACCCCCAAGCCACCCGTGCTGGCCCGCATGGGCGACGTGACCCGCGCCGCCGACGCGCGCACCGGGTCGCGCCCGGTGCACCTCGGCGCCGGGTTCGTGGAGACGCCCACCTACGACGGCGCAGCGCTCGGGGCCGGCGCCGTGGTGGAGGGGCCGGCCCTCATTGAGGAGCCGTTCACCGTGGTCGTCCTCGCGCCCTCCGACGTGGCGGTGCTCGACGAGCACGGCAACTACGACATCACCATCGGCCCGGCCTGAGGCGCCCGCGGCGCGCGAGGGGAGGGCTCAGGCCGGTTCGGGATCTTCCGGCGGCGCGGTCGGCCTCAGGTCCCGTCGGGGGCGGGGACGCCGCATCGGCGCGGGTGCACCGCGCCGACCCGGTGGGCGAACCAGAGCAGGGCGCGCTCGCCCTCGTCGAGGACCTCGCAGACCAGGTTGCCCGTCTCGCTCGCCCCGAGGTCGACCAGGCGGCACCAGTTGGTCAGCACCCGGAAGCCCGGACCCCGGTAGTGGCGCCCGACCGCCCGCAGCGGGACGCACCGGCATGCGCAGGGCCCAGGCCACCAGTCCACCGGCGATCTCGGGGAAGGCGGCCCGGTGCCGCAGGATGTCCTCGTACTGGCCGGTGACGACGTCGACCATGTTCTCCAGCGCGGCGGAGCCCGGCTCGAAGTAGCGCGAGTGCGCGCGCGACCGGCGGACGATCGGGCGCGTTCGTGCTCATCCGGGTGCCGCCGAACTCCGGCGAGGCGGGCGACGCCCCGAAGACCCCGAGCTCGGCGATGGCGTCGCCCGGCGCCTGCTCGGAGAAGAAGTGTGACTGCTCGAGATGGAGGTCGCGCAGGCCGTCGACCGTCATGCCCGGGCTGCCCGCCACCACGACGTCGGTGACCTCCAGCCCGGCGTCGGCCAGGGCGGCGCCGGTGACGATCGACCCGAAGCTGTGGGCGATCACGGTCAGCGACTGCTCGGGCTCCAGCGGCGAGCGAGGCGACGAACTCGGTGAGATCGTGGGCCGCCGTCGCCAGGTCCTCGTTGCACTCGATCGACCCCGCCGCCGCGGCCAGGACGTCGGCCGGGTTGTCGTAGCCCTTCCACAAGACGACGGCCGTCGACGTGCTGGCCTCGTAGAGGTTGACGGCATCGGGGATCCAGTCGTGGCACAGATTGGTGCCAGTCGCCGACGCCGGGGACGACCACGGCCACGTGCTCGGCCGTCTCGAGGTCGCCGAAGAGCAGCGCGTAGTGCTGCAGCTGCGGCCGGTACACCAGGATGTCGCGCGCCCGTGGACAGGAGCGTCTCGAGCAACGTGATCCGGTCTTCGTCGCCGTCGACGGTGGCGCCGGCGAGATCCATTTTCGCCGCGGCGAGGTTGCTGGTGGCCCGACGGGACAACAACTCCTTTCCGCGGATGGAACAGGTTACGCCGCACCCACGATCACCAGGGGTATCTCGCTAGCCTGGCGTCATGGGGGAGGCGCTGGCCATCCTGGCTGCCGTGCTGTTCGCACTCGGGCACCGTGCTGCAGCAGAAGGGGACGCTCTCCACCACGGCGAGCGGCGACGACCCGCGATTCCTGCTGCAGATCCTGCATCGTCCCGTCTGGCTCGCCGGCACCGTCCTCCAATCCACCGGCTGGGTCGTGCAGGCGATGGCGCTCGACCGCGGGTCGCTGGTTGTGGTGCAGTCCCTGACTGCGCTGAGCCTGGTCCTCGCGCTCCCCCTCGGCGCGCTGCTGACCAACCAGCACATCGGCCGCCGGGAGCTGAGCGGGGCCATCCTGACCGTGGTCGGCATCATCTTCTTCATCTCGGCCGGACAGCCCCAGGGGGGAACGACCCATCCCGGGGCGTCCGCTTGGTGGTCGGCCTGCGTCACGATCGGTGTCGCTCGTCCTCGCGCTCTTCGCCGTGGGCCGGCGCTGGACCGGCGCCGCCAAGGCGCTCGTCTTCGGCGCCGCGGCAGGGCTCGGCTACGGCCTGCAGGCGGCCGTGACGAAGACGTTCGTCACCCAGATCGGTGGCGGCGTCCTGCGCTGCTCACCAGCTGGACGATCTACGTGCTGATCCTCTCTGCCCTGAGCGGGTTCGTGCTGCAGCAGTCCGCGTTCAAGACAGGCGTGCTGGCGCCGGCCATGGCGTCGAGCAACTCGGTGACCCTGTTCTCGAGCGTGATCCTCGGTATCACCGTCTACGGCGAGACGCTGTCGAAAACCGGTACCGCCCACGCCGGATCCACGCTCATCGGACTCGTCGTCGCGGTGGTCGGCATCGCGCTCCTCGCCGGCTCCGAGGAGCCCGTTGCGGCCGACGGTCCGCCCAACAGGTCACTCGCCAACTGACGCCGTGCGCCGCCAACCGGTCCGGCGCGACCCGGCGCGACCCGCTAGCGCGGCAGACCCAGGATCCGCCCGGCGATGATGTCGCGCTGCACCTGGGACGTCCCGCCGGCGATGCTGGCCGCCTTGCTCCACAGCCATTGCCGCGCCCAGGGGCCCGCCTCGGCGGACGACGGCGTCGCGTCCGGTCACGAGCAGCGCCGCGTCCGACAGGCCCTGCGTCATGGTCGTCCACGTGAGCTTGACCCAGCTCGACTCGGGACCCGGTTCCTCGCCCCGCCCGAGCCGGGTCAGGGTGCGCAGGTTGTGCAGGCGGAGCACGTGCAGATCGATGGCGGCGCGCGCCAGCGCGTCGGCCACCAGCGGGTCGTCCAGCGTGCCGTTGCCCCGCGCCTCCTCGTACAGCAGGGCCAGATAGGCCTCGTGGACCACCTGTTCCTTGAACGGGAAGTTGGTGCCGCGCTCGTGCGCCAGCGTGGAGCCGGCCACGGTCCACCCCTGCCCCTCGATCCCCACCACGTGCTCGGCCGGCACGAAGACGTCGGTCAGGAAGACCTCGTTGAATTCGGCGTCGCCCGTCATCTGCACGAGCGGGCGCACGTCGACTCCGGGGTCGGACATGTCGACGATCAACGCGGTGATCCCCTGCTGGGGCCGCGGCGCATCGGCATCGGTCCGGGCCAGGCACAGGCCCCACGAGGCGAACTGGGCGTAGGACGTCCAGACCTTGCGGCCCGTCAGCTCGAAGCCCCCGTCGACCGGCGTGGCCCGGGTGGAGAGGGAGGCCAGGTCGCTGCCGGCGTCGGGCTCGCTGAAGAGCTGGCACCAGATCTCCTCGGCCGAGAGGATCGCCGGCAGGTAGCGCAGGCGCTGGTCCTCGGTCCCGTGGGCCAGCAGGGTCGGGCCGACCAGGTTGATGCCCACCCGGTTGACCGGCTGGGGCGCCTGGGCCCGGGCGTACTCGCTCTGGTACAGCGCGACCTGTACCGGCGTGGCGCTGCGCCCGCCGTAGGAACTGGGCCAGTGCACGCCGACCCAGCGGTCGGCGGCCAGGGTGGCCTGCCACTCCCGCCCCCAGGCCACCTCGTCGGCCAGGTCGACGAAGGCGGGTGGGCGGCGCAGGTGCTCGCCCAGCCACGCCCGGAACGAGGCGGCGAATTCCTCGTCCTCTTCCTTCAGCGCGAGATCCACGCCGGCTCCCTCCACCACCCTGACATCGGCGTCACGATACCGGGGCCCGGGTATGGTGCCCTGCCGTGACGGCCCGCCTCCGACCGACCTGGGTGCCCGACCAGGCCCGGCGCTACCGGCAGCCCGGCGGGCCTTGGGACGTGCCCACCCTCGACGCTCTGCTCACCGCCCACGGCGGTGAGGTGGTCGACGGTGCCACACGGCTCTCCCCCGCGCAGGTCGACGCGCTGGTCGCCACGGTCGCGGGCGGGCTGCGGGCCCAAGGCGTCCGGCGCGGCGAAGCGGTGGCCTGGCAGGTCCCCAACAGCCTGGCGGCCACCGTCCTGACCCGGGCCTGCTGGCGCATCGGTGCCGTGGCCGCGCCTGTCCTGCACTCGTTCGGCGCGGCGGACGTCGCGGCGGCCCTCGGCCAGATCGATCCCGCCCTCGTCGTTGAGCTCGACCCGACGGCGTTCTCCGACCCCGCCGCGCTGGCCGACGCGGTCGGCGGTGCCCCGGTGCCGGCCGGCACCTTCCCCGGCCGGCCCTCCGACGTCGCCCTGGTCCTGTTCACCTCGGGCTCGACCGGGGTCCCGAAGGCGGTGCTGCACACCCAGCGCGGCCTGAGCTGGAAGGCCTCGTTGATGGCCGAGGTCCACGGGCTCGGCCCCGCCGACGCGGTGCTCATGCCCGCGCCGATGGCCCACATCTCGGGGCTGCTCAACGGCGTGCTGGTGCCCGGCGCCGCCGGCCTGCGCTCGGTCCTGGTGCGCCGCTTCGACCCCGAAGAGGCACTGGACCTCGTGGCGCGCGAGCGCATCTCGTTCCTGGCCGGCCCGCCGACCTTCTTCATCGCCATGGCCCGCGCCCTGGGCACACGCTCCGGCACGGACGTGTCGACGGTGCGACTGGTGTCGAGTGGCGGTGCGTCGGTGACGCCGGCCTTCGTGGAGGACACGGCCCGGACCTTCGACTGCCGCGTGAAACGCACCTACGGCTCGACCGAGGCACCGACGGTGACCACCAGCACCGACGACGATCCGTTCGAGAAGGCCCGCGACACAGACGGACGCGCCGTCGGCGCCGTCGAGCTCCGCGTCTCGGACCCCGAGACGGGGGCGCGCTGCCCTACCGGGAGCCCGGGCGAGCTCTGGGTGCGCGGACCCGAGATGTTCGCCGGCTACGCCGACACGGCGCAGACGGCGCAGGTCATCGCCCGGGGTGGCTGGTTCCGCACCGGCGACCTGGCGACGATCGACCACGACGGCTGGGTGCGCATCGTCGGGCGTCTCAAGGACGTGATCATCCGCGGCGGCGAGAACATCTCGGCCTCCGAGGTCGAGGCCGCGCTCGAGGCGCATCCCGACATCCACCACGCGGTCGCCGTGGGCTATCCGGACCCGCTCATGGGTGAGCGGGTCGCCGCCTTCGTCGAGTCCGCCGCGCCGTTCGACCTCGAGGCATGCCGGCGATGGTTCGCCGGCCGCGGCATGGCCGTGTTCAAGACGCCCGAGAAGGTCGAGCGGCTCGATCACCTGCCGTTGCTCGGTTCGGGCAAGCCGGACCGGGCCGCCCTGCAGCGCCGCGCCGTCGCCAGCTGACCCGCGCGCCACGTCTCCCGACGATTCCCCGATGTCGCGCCGGCGCACGCGGCCCGCACTAGCTTTGGCCCGTGCCTCACCGCAACCTGATTCCGCTGGTGCTGCTGGCCGTCCTCGGTGTCGGCACACTGGGCTTCGCCGTGCTCGGCGCGTCGTCGGCCCCGAGCGGGGCGACACTGACGGTGCAGAACGGGTCGATCCGCACCTTCGGCACGCCGACCGGGTCGACGTCCTTCGCCATGGACCTCGTCAACACCATCTCCGCCGGCGGATCGAAAGGGACGGTCAGCCAGGTGCGCCAGGTGGTCTACACCCCGCCCGCCCGCATGTCGGTGTACCAGGAGGTCGGTTCGAGTTCGAAGCTCATCGCGCGTCCTCAGTCCGTCCACCATTGCCTGCAGCCTCAGCACGTACACGGCCATCGTCGGCGGCTCGACACCCTGGACGAAAAGCGGGACGGCCTTCGTCCGGACCGAGACCCTGGCCGACTACGACGCCCGGGTGCCCGCTTCGACGGCCACCACCTGCGCGCCCCGCGCCAGCACCGTGCGGGGAACGGTCAAGGAGCGGGCCGCCGTGCGGGCGGGCTACCTGATCGGGGTTCGCCTCACCGTCGTCGTGCCACCGCAGACACTGGCGAACGGCCAGCGGGCCGCCAGCGGGGTCGAGAACCAGGCGCTGGTCGTGCTGGAGATCAACGGCACCCGCACGGCGGCGCTGCACTCGTAGTCAGGACAGCGACTGGCCGGCTTCGAGCCGGGTCCGCAGCAGCGTGGCGATGCGGTCGCGGTGTGCGGCGGCGTCCCCGTAGCTCACCTGGTCGAGCTGCGCCCGCTTCAGGTAGAGGTGCATGTCGTGCTCCCACGTGAAGCCGATGCCGCCGTGCACCTGGAGGCCCGCCGCCATGACACGGCGCGACGCGTCGGAGCACCACGCCTTGGCCATGCTGGCCGACAGCGAGCCCTCCGGGTCCGCCGGCGGCGGCGCACCAGGCGGCGTAGTAGACCGTCGAGCGCATCCCCTCCACGTCGACCAGGGCGTCGGCCAGCATGTGCTTGACGGCCTGAAACGAGCCGATCGGCTTGCCGAACTGCACACGGTCCTTGGCGTACTGGACGGTGAGGGCCAGGACGTGGTCCGCCGCGCCGAGCATCTCGGCGCTGGCCAGCGTGGCGGCCCGGTCGACGAGCCGTGCCGCCGCCTCCTCGCCGCCGAGGAACCGCGCCGGCGTGCCGTCGAAGGCCAGGACCCCGAGCTCGCGCGTGCGGTCCATGGCCGACAGCGGGGCCGGGCGACCCTCGGCGCGCAGGTCGACCCCGTAGACACCGCCCTGTCGGCGAGGACCACGGCGACATCGGCCGAGGGCGCGTAGGCGACCGGGGGTGTCCGCCCGCTGAGGCGGACCTGACCCTCCGGTCCCGAGACGGTGAGACCGTCGGGGCCCGGCGCGGCGGCCACGCAGCCCACGGCGTCACCCAGGCCCAGCGCCTCGCGCCATTCCTTCGTCGCCGCCGTCGGCCCGTGCCTCGTCCCCGCACAGCGCGCCGAGCGCCACGATGGTGGGGAGGAAGGGTGCCGCCACCAGGCGGCGCCCGATCTCCTCGCAGAGCACGGCCAGCTCGACCATGCCCAGCCCCAGGCCGCTCTCGTCCTCGGGCAGCTCAATGGCCAACCAGCCCTGCTCCGCCATGGCCGACCACACGGCCTCGTCGTACCCCGTCGGCGCATCCGTCGCGTCACCGGAGACGGCTGCCCGCGCCCGGGAGCGTCCCGACGATCACGCCGTGCCCGACCCGGGCCCGGAGCGCGTCGGACCCGGCCATCTTGTCGAGGAGCGACGCCGCGGCGTCACGCAGGGCCTGTTGGTCGCCTGAGAGGTCGAAGTCCACGGCGGGGCAGTCTACGGTGACCGCTGACACGGGTGTCACCTCGCAGGGCGGCTGTGCCATGCTGCGGCGGATGGATCTGCACGCCACGGCTGAGCAGGAGTCGCTGCGGGCGTCGTTCCGGACCTGGTTGATGGAGCACCTGCCCTGGCCCTACGGCGTCGGTCTCCTCCCTCGCTTCGACGACCTGGCGGAGACGGTCGCCTTCGGACGGCGCTGGCAGGCCGAGCTGGCGGCCGACGGCTGGGTCGGCCTCACCTGGCCCGAGGAGTACGGCGGTCGCGGCCTGGGGGCGCTCGAGAACTACGTGGTGATTGAGGAGCTGGCCCGGGCCCGGGCGCCCGAGCTGGTCGGCCGCATCGGCATCAACCTGGTCGGCCCCACCCTGCTGGCCCACGGGACGCCCGAGCAGAAGGAGCGCTTCCTTCCCCGGATCCTCTCGGCGGCCGAGCTGTGGTGCCAGCTCTTCAGCGAGCCGGACGCCGGCAGCGATCTGGCCTCGCTCACGCACCCGCGCCGTGCCGGTCGAGGGCGGCTACCGGGTCAGCGGGCGCAAGGTGTGGACCTCCTACGCCCAGTTCGCCGACTGGGGACTCTGCCTCACCCGCAGCGACCCGGACGCGCCGAAACGCCAGCAGGGCATCACGGCGCTCGTCATCGACATGCACGCCCAAGGCGTCGTGGTGCACCCGCTCGTACAGTCCACCGGCGAGGCGGAGTTCAACGAGGTCGAGCTGGACGACGTCTTCGTGCCGGCGGATCGGCGCGTCGGCCCCGAGGGCGAGGGGTGGGGCGTCGCCGGCTCCACGCTGGCCCACGAGCGCGGCATCAACCCGCGCCAACTCGTGATCCACACGCAGCTCATTGAGGAGCTGCTCCGGCTGGCCGAGGCCAACGGGAGCTTCGACGACTGGCGACTGCGCCAGTCGCTGGCCCAGGCCGCCACCGAGGTGCGACTCTTCCAGCTGCACAACTGGCGCTCGCTGACCCGTCTCTCCAAGGGAGAGGCACCCGGGCCCGAGGGCAGTGCCCTCAAGCTGTACTGGAGCGAGATGTCCAAGCGGCTGCATCAGACCGCGCTCGACGTGCTCGGTCCGGCCTCCCCCCTGTGGGAGGGAGCCGAGGGGAACCCCGCCGACGGGGCCTGGCAGCGTTCGTGGCTGTATTACCAGGCGTCGTCCATCTTCGCCGGGACCAACGAGATCCAGCGGACGCTGGTGGGCGAACGCGTCCTGGGGCTCCCCCGGGGTTGAGCCTTCGCAGGGGCGGGCCGGCGACGCGGCAGGATGGGCGACTCAGGGAGGATGGGTGAGATGGCAGAGAACTTCGAGACGATCCTGTACGTGGTCGATGGTGCCGTGGCCACCATCACGATGAACCGGCCCGACATGGCCAACGCGCAGAACTCGACGCTCATCGACGAACTCGATGCGGCCTTCGACCTCGCTGACGCCAACGACGCGGTACGGGTCGTGATCCTGGCCGGGGCGGGCAAGCACTTCTCGTCGGGGCACGACCTCAAGGCTCTCGTTGCCGGCGACGGCGACGACCCCTGGGTGGCGATGCGCGAGACACCCGAGGGCAAGTTCCATCACGAGAAGGTGATGTACTACGACCGCTGCCTGCGCATCCACGACTTCCGCAAGCCGACCATCGCCGCCGTGCAGGGCAGCTGCATCGCGGCGGGCCTGATGCTGGCCGCCATGTGCGACCTCATCGTCGCCGCCGACGACGCTGTGTTCTCCAACCCGGTCCTGCGCCTCACGGGAGCCGGAGTCGAGCTCCTGGTCGAACCCTGGGAGCTGGGGATCCGCAAGGCCAAGGAGTTCCTCCTGACCGGCGACACCATCGACGCCCAGGAGGCGTGGCGCCTGGGCCTGGTCAACCGGGTCGTGCCCCGCGCCGAGCTCGAGGCCCGCACGCGGGAGCTGGCCGACCGGATCGCGCTCGTCCCCCCGGTCACGGCCCAGACGGTCAAGGACAGCCTCAACCAGACCGGCACCCTGATGGGCAAGCGCGACGCGCTCAAGTACCACTTCATGGCCCACCACTGGGTGCACAACTCGGCCACCGCGCTCAACGCGCTCGCCGCCCGCAAGTCGAAGGGCTCCATGCGCGACGTCATGGCCGAGCGCGAGCAGGGCCATCCGGACCCGAAGACATGAGCGACCCGTCGCCGGGCCCGCTGGCCGGTATCCGCGTCATCGACGTCGGGACGCGGATTTCCGCGCCGTTCTGCGCGGGGCTGCTGGGCGAGCTCGGCGCCGACGTGATCAAGGTCGAGCTGCCGGGCGAGGGCGACTTCATGCGCACCATCGGCCCGTTCATGCCGGTGGAGGACGGCCCGGACTACTCGCTGTTCTGGGCGGTCGAGGGCCGGGGTCGGCGCGGCGTCACCTGTGACCTGCGCAAGCCCGAAGGCAAGGAGCTCTTCAAGCGCTGGTGGCGACGGCAGACGTCCTGTGCGAGAACTTCCGCCCCGGCACCATGGAGCGCTGGGACCTCGGCCCGGACGACCTGCCCGACGACCTCGTCTACGTGCGCATCAGCGTCTTCGGACAGACCGGGCCGTACTCCCCTCGTCCAGGGCTCGACCGGCTCGGCATCGCCTTCGGAGGGCTCCTCAACCTCACGGGCGAGCCCGATCGCCCGCCCGTGCGGCCCGGCGTCACGATCTCGGACTACCTCACCGGCACCTTCGCCGCCTTCGCCGCAGTGGCCGCGCTCTACGGACGGGATCAGGCGGACGCAGGGCGGCGACGTCATCGACGCACCGCTTTACGGCTCCATCTTGCGCATCCTCGAGTGGACGCTGGCCGGCTACGACACGTTGGGCATCGTGCGCCAGCGCGAGGGCAACCGGCTCTCGCACTCGGCCCCACTCGACAACTACCCCACGGCCGACGGTTTCTTCGTCTGCATCGTCGCCGGCTCCGATGCCAACTTCCACCGTCTCTGCGTGGCGATGGAGCGCCCCGACCTGGCCGAGGACCCCCGCTTCACCACGCTGGCCGACCGGGCGGCGCGGAGCGGCGAAATCAACGGCATCGTGGCCGACTGGACCTCGAGCCTGCCTGCCGAGGAGATCACGGCGCGCTGCGTCGAGCACGACGTCCCGGTCGGCACCGCCTACAGCGCGGCCGACATCTTCGCCGACCCGCACATGGCCGCCCGCGGTGACCTCGTGGCCATCGACGATCCCGTCATCGGGCCCGTCCGCCAGCAGGCACCCTTTCCGCGCCTGTCCAAGAGCCCCGCCTCCGTGCCGCGGGGCGCGCCGCGATTGGGCGAGCACAACCGGGAGGTCTGGTGCGACCTGGTCGGGTTGAGCGACGACGAGCTGACCGACCTGGCGGCGCGTGGCGTCGTGTGACGGACCTCTACCGCCGGGCTGAAACGGCCGGCACTAGCCCTGCGTGCTGACCACCCGTCCGAAGTAGGTGGCCCCGCCGAAGGTGAAGATCCCGCCGTCGGCCGCCGCCATCCAGTACCCGTTCGTCGCGTTGTCGGCCGCCATGCCGACGACCGGCGCCACCAGGCTCATGCTGCCGGTGCTGCCGTCGAAGGGCGCCTGGCCGTAGGTGAAGATGCCGCCGTCGGAGGCCACGAAGCGGTAGCCCTGGCCGTTGGGCGACGCCTCCATGCCCACGATGGGCTTGTTCAGATGGATGCTGCCCGTGCTGCCGAAGAACGGGGCGTTGAAGGCTGAAGATGCCGCCGTCGGAGGCCACCTCCCAGTACCCGCCGGTGGTCGGATCGTCGGCGATCCCGACGATCGGCTTGTTGAGGGGCTTGCCACCCATCGAACCGAAGAAGGCCGCGTTGCCGAAGCTGAAGATGCCGCCGTCGGCGGCCACCATCCAGTAGCCATTGCCGTTGGGCGTCGTGGCGATGCCGACGATCGGCTGGTTGAGCCGCAACGAGCCGGTCGAGCCGTAGAAGGAGGCGTCACCGAAGTTGAAGATGCCGCCGTCGGTGCCGACCAGCCAGTAGCCCTTGCCGTCGGGCGTCGAGGCCATGCCCACGATCGGCGCGTTCAGCTGGCCGCTCAGAGAGCCGTAGTTCACGGCGGAGCCGAAGGCGGCCACGGTGCCGTTGGCCTCGACCTCCCAGTAGCCGGTCCCGTTGGCCGTCGGCGCGATGGCCACGGTCCGCGAACTGGACTGGACCGCGTTGGCCAGCTGGCCCCAGCTGGCCGTGACGTCGGGAGGCGGCGCGCAGGAGCTGACGAAGATGGCGGCGAGGGAGCCGCCGGCGTAGCCCGACGACGAGAAGGCCGCGCCCATCGACAGGATCGGCGGGCCGCTCGGGCAGCTGGCGAATTGGTGCAGGACGATATCGCGGTGGCCCCAACAGCCCGACGGGTCCGACAGGCTGCAGGCCGAGTTGGACGTCGACGAACCGCTGTACCCGTCGTCGTACATCCAGTAGTAGTCGGCCTCGAGCACGGAACTGAGTCCGCCGGCCCAGATCGATCCACCGAACGAGATGGGAGCCCCGCCGGTCAGCGTGGACGGGAAGGTCGGGTCGCTCCCCGCGTTGGCGCCGGTCTGCGCGTAGGCATCGAGCTGCGAGGTGACGTACTCGATCGGCTGTTCGCCGCGGTCGACACGCTCGTCGTTCACGACGGTGAGCACCTGCTGGTCGAGCGGCAGCGCACCGAGAGCGGACTCGGAGACGTTCATGGCGCCGACGCCCTCCTGGCTGCGGGCGTCGTTGATCGACGTGAGCCAGTCGGGATTGTCCGGCGGAATGTTGGCCGAAGGATTGGAGGGCGGCAGGATGCCCGCCGCGGAGGCCGGCGCAGCGATCAGCCCAGCCGCCACCGAGCTCATGATCATGGCCCCGATGGGCAGTAGAAGTGTTGCGATGCGACGGGCACTGCGCTGCACTCGGTCTTCCCCCTCTTTGCCTGCTCTTCGTTGGAGCAGGTATCGGAAGGAAGCGTCGGCAACCGAATGGGACTTTTAGACTAAATTCGAACTATTTCCGCAGGTCCAGCCCTTGAGGGCCCGCGCCGCACCAGGGTTGAGGGCCTGTTGTCGCAACCGACGTCGCCGGCCGTCACGACCCCCGTGTCGTGCCTGACGGGCGGGCCCGGCGCACCGCGTGCAACCGTGCGGCTACGGAACGGCAATGACCGTCGCGACAGCGCGGCACACCGGCGGCGCCGAGGCCGATCGCGCGAGCTGCGGTGCCGGGCCCTCAGCCGCGGGGCAGGCCGAGCACACGCTCGGCCACGATGTTGCGCTGGATCTCCGAGGTCCCACCGGAGATGGTGCCCGAGAAGGAGCGCAGGAACTGCAGCGCCCAGGCGCCGTCGTAGAACGCGCCGTTGGCGCTCTCCTCCACCCGGTGCGCATCGAAGCGGGCCAGGTCCCACTCCGTGAAGCGGTTGGGGCCGGGACCGTCGAGGTCGAGCCCCTCCAGGCCGAGCACCTCCTGCGCCAGCTGGCAGGCGCGCTGCTCGCCCTCGCTGGTGAAGAGCTTGAGCACCATGTGCTCGGGCGACATCTCCCCCCGGCTCGCCTTGGCGAAGCCCCGGTAACCGAGGCAGCGCATGGCGGCCGTGTCGGTGGCCAGCCGGCCGATGGCCTCGGCCAGGCGGGGGTCGTCGCCCAGGGTGCCGCCGTGGCCGTCGGGGCGCGCCGCCAGACGCACCAGCCCTTCAGGGTGCGCTCCATCTTCGACACGTTCATGATCCAGAGCATCCCGCGCTCGTGGCGCAGCGAGCCCTGGCTCACGGTCCACCCGTGGTTGAGGTCGCCCAGCAGGTTCTCCTCGGGCACCTCGACGTCGGTGAAGAAGACCTCGTTGAAGTCGGCGTGGTGCGGGTCGGTGAGCTCGGGCAGGGGCCGGCACACGATGCCAGGACGTGCGCATGTCGATGATCAGCACGCTGATGCCGCGGTGCTTGGGCGCCTCGGGGTCGGTGCGCACGTAGCAGAGGCAGAAATCGGCATCGTGGGCGCCCGAGGTCCACACCTTCTGCCCGTTCACCACGAAGTGACCGTCAAGGTGCTCGGCCCGTGTGGTCAGCGAGGCCAGGTCGCTCCCCGCGTTGGGCTCGCTCATGCCGAGGCACCAGGTGATCTCGCCCTTCAGCGTCGGGACGACGTAGCGCTCCTTCTGGTCCTCGGTCCCGTACTCGACGATGGAGGCGGCGCAGATGGAGAGGCCCTGCGGATTGAGCGAGCGCGGCACCATGCGCTCGGTGATGACCTCGTAGTAGGCCATCGTCTCCTCGGGGGTGGCGTTGCGGCCGCCGAGCTCGGGCGGCCAGCCCGGGACGAGCCAGCCGCTCTCGTACATCTCGCGCTGGAAGGTGCGGGCCCAGTCCGGCAGGTGGGCCGAGGAGCGGCGGGGATCGGCGGCCACCACGTCGGGGGCCGGCAGGTGCTCGTCGAGCCACGACTCGAAGTCGCGGCGGAACTCGTTCAGCGTGTCGTCCGGGGCGAGGCGCATGCGCCAACTATGACACGGGCGTCAATCGTCCAGCGAGTCCCCGTCGTCCTCTTCGGGCGTGCCCGCCGCGCCCTGCTTGTAGCCGCGCCGGGCGGCCGGCAGGGCCTGAATGGCGAGCACGATCCCGAAGGCCGGCTCGGTCAGGAGGATTGAGCCGGAGATCTCGTCCCAGGTGGCACCGACCTCGGCCGCCAGCCGGGCGTGACGCTGCACGCCGCCGGGCTGCCGGGCGATGACCGTGCACACCATGCGGATGAGCTCGTGGGTCTTGCGGTCGGGCGCACGGAGCGAGTCGATGGAGGCCATCCAGGCGTTCTGGGCCTGCAGCACGCCGGGTGCCCACTCGCCGAGGAAGCGCTCCGAAGGGAACGGCCACACGTCGTCCTCTACGTTGACGTCGAGCGTCCTCGTCGGGTTCGGGGCCAGAGGTCGTCATGGCGTCGTCAGTGGCTACGGCTCATGAACCGGGCTCGGGATCGCGGGGCTGGCCCAGGATGCGCTCGGCGATCACGTTGCGCTGCACCTCGCTGGTGCCCCCGGCGATGGTCAGGCAGCGGGTGGAGAGGAAGCCCTCCTCCCAACGCTGCGCCTTGCCGTCGAGCACGGCGCCGTTGGCGCCGTAGAGCGCCATGCCCATCTCCTGCACGCGCTGCTCGTGCTCCACGCCGAGCAGCTTGCGCACGCTCGCTTCCGCTACCGGGGTCCACGCCCGAGAGCGTGCGCAGGGTGGAGCGGTGCCCGAGCAGGGCCACCGTCTGCGCCTCGGCGATGAGGTGCCCGAGCCGTTCTTCCATGCTCGGGCGGTCCGGGCTCACCGCGCTCGCTCCGACGCGCCAGCGTCCGGGTCAGCGACTCGACACCGGGGCCGAAGGAGGCGCCCGTCGACATGGAGACGCGTTCGTTGGCCAGCGTCGTCCGGCCGATGCGCCAGCCGTCGCCCGGCGCGCCGACCACGGCGTCGTCCGGCACGAAGACGTCGTTGAAGAAGACCTCGTTGAACATGGCGGCACCCGTCAGCTCGCGCAGCGGCCGGATGTCGAGGCCCTCGGCGTGCATGTCGACGATGAAGTAGGTGATGCCGGCGTGCTTGGCCGCATCGGGGTCCGAGCGGGCGAGGCAGATGCCGAAGTCGGCCGTCTGGGCCAGCGACGTCCACACCTTCTGCCCGTTGAGGATCCAGCCGCCCTCGACGCGCTCGGCCCGGGTGCTCAACGCGGCAAGGTCGGATCCGGCGCCCGGCTCGCTGAAGAGCTGGCACCAGTTGAGCGTGCCGTGCAGCGTCGGGCGCACCCAGCGCTCCTGTTGCTCGGGGGTCCCGTGCGCGATGAGGGTCGGCAGGGCCCAGGCCCCGACGGCCAGGTGGGGCCGAGGGACGCCGGCGGCGGCCAGCTCCTCGTCGATGACGAGCTGCTCCAGCGGCGAGGCGCCCCGGCCCCAGGGCGCCGGCCAGTGCGGCATGATCAGGCCTGCCTCGGCGATGGCGGCACGGCGGTCGTCCGCCCCGGCCGCCGCTACCTCGGCGACGACCGCGCGGATCTCCTGGCGCAGCGACTCCGCCTCAGCCGGCAGGTCGGCCGCCAGATTGCGCCGGGCCCCGGCGATGGCGAGCGCGGCCACCTCGTGCTCGAGTGCGCCCACGTCGCCGCCGGCCACCAGCTGCAGGTTGGCCATGGCCCGCTTCAGGTAGAGGTGGGCGTCGTGCTCCCACGTGAAGCCGATGCCTCCCAGGAGCTGGATGCACTCCTTGGCGCAGTGCGCGGCGGCTCCCAGGGCAACGGCGCCGGCGATGCGCGCGCTCAGGTGGCGATCGCGTGACTCGCCGGACACGCCGGTCGGGTCGCCCTCGCTCCAGGCGGCGGCGGCGTCCCAGGCCACCGCGGCGCTCTGCTCGACGGCGACCAGCATGTCGGCCAGCGCGTGCTTGACCGCCTGGAACTGGCCGATTGGCCGGCCGAACTGGACGCGCACCTTGGCGTAGTCCGACGCCGTGTAGAGGCACCAGCGCGCGATCCCCGCGCTCTCGGCCGCAGCCAGCGTCTGCGCCAGGCCGCGCACGTCCTCGTCGCGCAGCATGACCCGCTCCCGCGCCGGCACCGTGACCCGGCCGGCGAAGCTGAGCTGCCCGAGGGCGCGTGTGCCGTCGAGCGCGGGCAGCGCCTCGACGGAGACCGCGTCGCCCAGGGACTCCCGGTCGAGCACGAGCCATCCGGTCGTCGCCCCGTCGTCGATCGGGACCAGGACCAGGCGCGCCGTGGGCAGCCCGAGCACCGGGCGCACCGCCCCCTCGAGGGTCAGCGCCCCGTCCTCCGCCAGTTGGCAGGGGTGGGGTGCGGCGCCGAGTGCGGTGGCGGCCGTGATGGAGCCGTCGGCCAGCCCGCGCAGCCACTCCGGCGGCACGGTGGCCGTCCCCCGCGTCACCCGGGCCAGCGCGGCCGAGACGAGCACCGTCGGCAGCAGGGGCCCGGGGAACAGCGCGTGACCGAGCTCCTCGAGGACCACCGCCAGCTCGGCCAGCGTGAAGCCCTGCCCACCCTGCTCCTCGGTCAGGTGGAGGCCGAGCCAGCCCTGCGCCGCCATCTTCTCCCACGCCGCCGGCAGCTCCGCCGACCCGGTCGTCTCGGCCGCCTGGCGCGGCACGGTGGCCGGGCAGTGCGTCTGGGCCCAGCGCAACGCGGTGGCGCGCAGCGACTCGTGGTCCTCTGTCACCGCGATCGGCATTACGTCTTCTCCTCGAGCGGGACCTCGACGCCACCGCGCCAGAGGGAGATGGCACCGACCGGGCAGCCCTGCGCGGCGATGTGCAGCCGCTCCTCCTCGGTGGCCGCCGCATCCACCACGACGGCGTGGCCGTCGTCGCTCAGGTCGAAGGTCTCGGGCGCCCAGAAGACACAGTTCCCCGACCCCATGCAGCGGTCCCAGTCGATCTTGACTTCGAGCACCTCGTCCTCGGCGCCCATCACGCCGCCCGCAGCACGGATCGGTCGCGTGCATCGGCCGACCCGGTCTGCCCGTGCCCGCTGTCCACGATGACCGCTGCGTCTTGCAGCGGGTTGGCTCTGCCGCCCATGCGCCTGAAACTAGCCCCCCGGGGAGAACACCACGGGAAGCGAGAGCGGCGAGCGGAAGGCCATGCCCTCAATGTGCGACGGTTCGGCCTCCGGGTCCAAGGTGAAGGGCCCGAGGCGGTCGAACAGGGTGTTGATGGCGATGCGGGACTCCATGCGGGCGAGATGCATACCCAGGCAGACGTGGACGCCGAAGCCGAACCCCACGTGCTGGCGCTGGTCGCGGAACATGTCGTAACGGTCCGGGTCGTCGTACTTGCGCTCGTCGCGGTTGGCGGCGCCGATCAGGAGTGCCATGTCGGCCCCCGCCTCGAGGGGCACGCCGGCCAGCTCGGTGTCACGGGTGACCCGCCGCAGGATGACGGTCACCGGCGGCTCCCAGCGCACAACCTCCTCGAACGCCTGCGGGAACAGCGAGCGGTCCTTGTACAGCGCGTCGAACTGGGCCCGGTCGTGCAGGAGCGCGTAGAGCAGGCTGCCCGTGGCCCGGTAGGTCGTCTCGACCCCTGCCGGCAGCAGCAGCCGGAGGAAGGAGAAGATCTCCTCGTCGCTCAGGTGCACACCGTCCACCTCGGCCCGCACCAGGTCGCTGATGAGGTCGTCGCCCGGCGTGACGCGCCGCTCGGCCATGACGTCGGCGAAGTAGTCGCGCAGGGCCGCCGAGGCGGCGACGCCGCGCTCCCAGTTGGCGGCCACGCTCGTGAGCTCGACGGCCCAGCGTTGGAACGCTGGGTAGTCCTGGCGCGGCAGGCCGAGGATGCGGGCGATCACCTGCGCCGGGAAGTTGAACGTGACGGACCGCACGAGGTCCGTGCGTCCCTCGTCGATGAATGTGTCGATCAGCTCGTTGACGACGCGGGCCACCAGGTCCTCTTCCCAGCGGGCCAGCATCTTGGAGCGGAAGCTCCCGGCGACGAGGGTGCGGATGGCCCGGTGCTCAGGCTCGTCCATCTCCAGCATCGTGCGGCCCATCACCATGCCCACGACCTCCCCGTAGACGGACGAGGAGTAGGTCTCGTTGTCACGCAGCACCTGGACGACCTCGTCGAAGCCGAACACGGTGACGGGGGCCGGCCTGTTGGGATCGGCGATCTCGGCGCCTTCGCCCAAGTCGATCGGGCCCACGTGCACGGGGCTCTGGCGCCGCAACGCGTGCAGCGCGGGATACGGGTTACGGATGGTGCCGCCGACCACGTCCTTCAATTCGTAGGGATCGAAGGGAACCGCCGTTGAGTCGGCCGTCGAGTTGAGTCCTGGCATCTCGCTCCTCCACCCCCTAGGTTCCGGGTGTCACACCGGTAGGAACGGATCATAACAAACGATCGTTAGGGGTGCTGCCACGCTGGCGGGGGCTCTAGGCTCGTCGACAGCCGCCGCGGCCGGCGGGTCAGTCCCTTTACCTGCTGCGGCCGGTGACTCACGCAGCCGGAACAGCGCAGGGGCCACAACCCTCGGGCAGCGATTCGAAATCCCGAGGTCTGAGGGCGGAGGATGGGACCGAGAATGACCGTTGACACGCAGGCCGAGGGGGATGCGCCCACAGGGCGTGGCGGAGCAGCCCACGGGGAGGGCTCGACCAGGCGGCGCATCCTGCAGATCGCCCTGACCCTGATGTCCCAGCGCGGTGTCGACGGGACGAGCATGCGGGACCTGGCCTCCGCCGCCGGTCTCAACGTGGCCTCGCTGTACCACTACTTCCCGAGCAAGCGGGACCTCTTGGAGTCGGTCCTGATCGAACAGGGCTTCTTCCCGACCCGGCCGGACCACGCCGCGGGCGAGGCCGGCAGTCCCGACACCGAGCCGATGACGCTGGCCCAGCTCCTGGCCGAGATCATGACCTCCATGTTCGAGGTGGAGGACTTCGTACGCCTCATGGTCGGTGAGGCGATGCGCGGCGAGGCGACCGCCCGTGCCGTCGGTCTCGACCTGTTCGCCTCCTTCGAGAGCAACATCGAGGACTGGGTCAAGAACAACCGCCCCGACCTCGACGAGGGTCCGGGCGCCGCCGCGGTGGCCCGGCTCCTGAGCGCCATGGTGGTCGGGATCTTCATCCAGCACGCCGCCGATGTGCTCGGTGAGGAAGGGGATGACCTCACCGCCCTGTCCCTCGACCGGGCCCGCGAGGCGGCCTCCATCCTCAGGCCCCCGGGCTGAGGCTCCGTGCCCGGCACCCGCGCCACCACGACTGCGCCAACCGCCGTCGCCTCCGCCACCTTCACCGTGCCGGCCGATGTCGTCTGGGCCTACCGCCTCGACTTCGCAAACCTCCCGGAATACAACCCTGACGTGAGCGGCGTCCGGCGCGTCGCCGACGGCAGCGGCGAAAAGGCGGGAGGCGTGCTCGGTCCCGGCGCCCGGTACACCTTCGGGCTGGCCGACCGGCGGCGTCCCGGTGCGCCGCAGCCCATTGAGCTCTGGATCGCGGATGCCGTCGCCCCCACGCTGGTCGCCGCCGGGATGTCGGGCGGCAGCGACGCTTACGAGGAGTTCGTGGTGCAGCCCCTCGACGGCGGCGGGTGCCAAGCGACGCTCACCCTCTGGGTCAGCTTGCCCGACGGCCTCTCCGCGGACGTGTTGGCCGCCGCCGCGGCGGGCGGCCTCGAGTCGATCAGCATGGAGCTGCGGCTGATGCAGCAGGTGCTCGAGAGCGGCGCGGCTACCTGACGGCGCCGGCGGACCAGTTCAGTCGGTGTGCTGAGCGTCCGCTTCCATCACGCGCTCGGCCAGGCGAGCCAGCATCTTCTCGCTGATGCTCGGTGTCGTCGTGAGCATGGAGCGGAACTCACGGGCGTCGAGCACCAGGAGCTCCATGGGCGTGATCGCCACCACATCGGCCGTGCGCTTCCCCCCGTGCAGGAGCGCCAACTCGCCGAAGTAGTTCCCCGGCAGGAAGCGCCGGACCTCCTTGTTGCGCACGCGGCACGAGGCCTCTCCTTCGAGGACGAGGAAGAACTCACGGCCGGGATGCCCGGCCTCGGTCAGGAGAGCGCCCTCCTCGGCCTCCACGGGCGTGCCGAGTTGCGCGATGGCGCGCAGCTCATGCTGCGTGCAGCTCGAGAACAGCGGCACCGTCCTGAGCAGATCGATCTGCTCCTTTGGGATCCGACTGCGCATGGGGTCCGTCCCTTCCCTCCGGCAATGTGGGTTGGATGGAGCGTACAGTCCCGCCGCGCCGCCGGCTCGGACCGGCGGGCGCGGTACTTCAGCCGCCGTCGCGCAGGCGCTGGCGCAGCACGAACTTCTGGATCTTGCCCGACGGGGTCCGTGGCAGTTCGTCCACGATCCGGATCTCCTCGGGCCACTTCTGGCGGGTCAGACCCGCTCCCTGCAGGTGCGCGCGCAGCGCGTCCATGTCGGGTGGCTCGCTCCCGGACTGCATGCGGAAGAAGGCGCAGCCGTGCTCGCCGAGTCGCTCGTCGGGGGCCGCCACCACGGCCACCTCGGCCACACCCTTCATGTGGGCGAGGAGCTGCTCCACCTCCGCCGCGCTCACGTTCTCGCCGCCGCGGATGATGATGTCCTTCACCCGGTCCGTGATGGTGAGGTAGCCGTCCTGGTCGATGATGCCGATGTCGCCGGTGCTGAACCATCCGTCGGCATTGATGAACTCTGCGTTGAGCGCGGGATCCGTGTACCCGGCAAAGCGGTCGGCGCCCCGGCTGAGGATCTCACCGGGCTCGCCGACACCGACGTCGTTCCCCTCCTCGTCGACGGTCCGGATCTCGACCCACGCCATCGGCCTGCCGTCGGTGTGGATCCGCTTGTCCTTGGGGGCATCGTGCAGGGACCCCGTGATCGACGGGTGCTCCGTCGACCCGTAGGAGCGCACCAACGAAATCCCGAGCTGGTCCGCCCGCTCGGCCACCGCGTCGGGGATGGGTGAGCCCCCGAGCCCGATGTAGCGCATGAGCTCCACGTGCTCGGGGCGGAAGTCCGGGCAGTCGAGCAGGCTGGTGAAGAAGTACGTCGAGCCGCTGCCGGCGGCGATGTGCTCCTCGACCATCGCCGCCAGGACGGCGGGGGGGTTCCAGCCGTCGATCATGTAGATGGGCCGCCCGCTGTAGAGCGGGCAGAGCAGGCCGCCCAGCATGCCGATGGCATGGCCGACCGGTGCGCCCACGAGGCCGGGCAGGTCGCGCAGCGATTGGTGGTCGGCCAGCTGGCGCACCTCGCAGCCCAGGGTGCGGTGCGTGTGCACGACCCCCTTGGGGTCAGCCGTCGTGCCCGACGTGTACCCGATGAGCGCCGGGCCGGCCGGGTCGACGTGCGCCGGACCGTCGACGGGGTCCGCACCGCGCAGGTCGTCGAAGCGCACGTAGCCTGACGCGTCGCCGGCAATGTCGCCCACCACCACGACGCGCTCCAGGTTCTGCAGGCCGCCGCGCACCGTGGCCAGGTCGGCCAGGTAGTCGCGCTGGCCGATGCGCGAGACGATGATCAGCGCCTTGGCCCCGCTCTGGCGGAGGATGAACCCGAGCTCCTTCGGGCCGTAGAAGTGGACGATTGGCACCAGCGTGACGCCGAGCATGCTGCAGGCGTAGAAGGTGATGGCCGCCTCGACCCAGTTGGGCAATTGGAACGCCACCATGTCGCCCGGCCCGAGCCCCAGCGCGCGCAGCCCACCCGCCACGCGCAGCGACTCCTCGTAGACGTCGCCGACAGTGCCGAGGTAGGGGTTCGTCGGCGACCAGATCCGGAACGGACGGGTCGGGTCCTTCAGGAGGCAGTCACGCAGGAACTCCCCGAGCGTCCGGTCGTCCCAGGCGCCCTCGGCCAGATAGCGCTCGGCCAATTCCGCCGGCATCGGGCGGAGCTCGAACGTGGTCATGCCGACTCGAGGAAGAGCGCGGCGAGCCGGTGGCGCTGGGCCGCGGCGCCGCCGGCCAGGAGGTCGTTCTGCTTCACCCGCTTGAAGAGGAAGTGGGCGTCGTTGGCCCAGGTGAAACCCACGCCCCCGTGCAGCTGGATGTCGTCGCCGGTGACCCGCACGCCGGCATCCGCCGCGTAGCTCGAGGCCATGGCCGCGGCCTGCGCCCGCTCAGGCGACTCGGTGTCCGAGGCCCAGGCGGCGAACTGGAAGCCGGCCCGTGCCATCTCGACCTGCTGGAACATCTCGACGAGCCGGTGGCGCACGGTCTGGTAGGTGGCGACCGGCTTGTCGAAGACGACGCGCTCGGACGTGTAGGCGATGGCCTCGGTCAGCGCACGGTGGGCGGCACCGACGGTCTCCGCCGCCAACCCGACGGCGATGTCGTCTTGGACGCGCTGCCAGAGCCCGGCTTGGCTCCCGGATGGCCCCAGCGGGACGACGGGTGTGTCGTCGAGCACGAGCCGGGCCAACTTGCGGGTGGGGTCGAGCGACGGCACGAGCTCCGCTGACGGCGACTCGAGCAGGTACGAGCGCACCCCCTCCTCGCTGCGCGCCACGACGATGACCCAGTCGGCCGTGTGGCCGTCCATGACCACAGGCTTCTCCCCGCTCAGGACCCACTGGGCCGCCTTGCGGCGTGCCCGGGTCCGTACGGTCTGGAGCGGCTCGCCGTGTCCCTGCTCCCCCAGCGCGACGGTGCCGCGTCGGGCGCCCGAGGCCAGGTCGGCCAGCAGCTCGGTCGCGCCGAGCGCGCGCGCCGCCAGCGTTGCGGCCACCGCCGAGGAGAGGAAAGGTCCGGGCACGGGAATCCGGCCCATCTCTTCGAGCACGACGCACATTTCGAGCAGGCCGGCGCCGCTGCCGCCGGACTCGTCGGGCACCAGCAGACCCGTCCACCCGAGGTCGGCCAGCGTGGACCACAACGCCGGCGTGATGCCGTCGGCTTCGTCGGCCAGCTGGCGCACCACCGCGGGCCCGCACTCGCGCTCGAGCGCGCCGCGGGCCACGTCCTGCAGCGCGAGCTGTTCGTCGTCGTACGTGAAGTCCACGGCCTCCCCTACGTCTCGCTCAGTGCCGCGGCACCACTCCCTGACACCGGCGTCAGAGTACACGGTGGTCGGATACCCTTCCCTCGTGGATTTCGCCCTTGCACCCGAGGATGAGAAGTTTCGCGAAGAGTTGCGGGCCTGGCTCGACGAGAACCTGCCCCCGTTCCTTGAGGCCGAGGCGCTGGCCGACGACGCCAGCCTCTCGGGCGAAGCGAGCCAGCAGCGTCGCCAGAAGTGGCAGCGCAAGCTGCACGAGGGCGGGTGGGCCGCCATCCACTGGGGCCCCGAGTACGCCAAGGGCCGCACGATCAACGCCATGCAACGGCTCCTCTACTCCGAGGTGATGGCCGAGTACCGCACACCCGGCACGTTCAACACGAACGGGATCTGGCAGATCGGTCCCATGATCATCCAGTGGGGCACCGAGGAGCAGAAGGCGCAGTGGCTGCCCTCCATCCTCGAGGCCGAAGAGCACTGGTGCCAGGGCTTCAGCGAGCCCATGGCCGGCAACGACCTCGCCAACCTGCGCACGACGGCCATCTACGACCCCGAGACGGACGAGTACGTGGTCAACGGCTCGAAGATCTGGATCTCCTCCGCGCACCTGGCCACCTGGGGGCTGTTCCTCCTGCGGACCGACCCGACCGCCATCGAGCGCGGCAAGAAGCACGAGGGGATCACCGCCTTCATCCTCAACCTGAAGACACCCGGCATCGACGTGCGGCCGATCCGCGACATGGCGGGCGAGGAGCTCTTCAACGAGATCTTCTTCAACGACGTGCGCATCCCGGCCAAGTGGCGCCTGGGCGACGAGGGCGCCGGCTGGATGGTGGCCATGGGCACCCTCGGTTTCGAGCGTGTCGGCATCGCCTCGCAGATCGCCATCCTGTCGGCCGACCTGCGCGCCATGGTGGAGGCGGCCCGCAGCGTCAACCCGGGCGCGCTCGACGACCCCTCGCTGCGAGACCGCATCGCCAAGGTGTGGACCGAAATCGAACTGGCGCGTCTGCTGTCACTTCGGGCGCTGTCGAAGATCATGAAGGGCGAGAAGAACTGGCCCGAGGTCCCGTTCGCCAAGCTCTCCTGGTCGTCGATGGCCCAGACATTGGCCGAGCTGGCCGTCGACCTGCTCGGCCCGGCCGGCGCGTTGGCGCGGGGCGGGCCCGGCGCCGTGGACCGGGGCAAGTGGACCCGCCTGTACGCCTTCCAGCGCTACTCGACCATCGGCGGCGGCTCGACCGAGATCCAGAAGAACATCATCGCCGACCGCGCCATTGCCATGCCCGGCAAGTCGCGCGGCTGATCCGCTCCGACCCTTGCCCGCCGATCCCCGCGCCACCTGCATCATCGGCGTCGCCCGCCGCACCTGGCACGCGTCCGACGCGCCCGACGGCGCTCCCGAGCCGCTGGCCATGTGGGAGGAGGTGGCGCGTTCCGCCGCCGCCGACACCGGCGCCGCCGACCCATCCGCCGTCCTGGCCGGGCTGCAGAGCATCGACATCGTGTATTCGCAGTCGTGGCAGTACGACGACGCCGTTGCCCGCCTGTCCGGACGCCTCGGCGCGTCGCCGGCGCGGCGGCGCTACTCGGGCATCGGCGGGTCGGTCCCGCTCGTCCTGGCGACCGAGGTGGCAAAGGAAATCAGAGGCGGCCAAGTCGACCTGGCGCTGATCACCGGCGCCGAAGCGCTCGCCACCGTCCGCCGCCTCAAGAAGGCGGGCGAGAAGCCGCAGTGGTCCTTCCGCCCGGCCGAGAAGCGGCCCTTCCCGATGGACATGGAGTTCGACCCCTCCGAAATCAGCCACGCCGTGTTCGAGGCCTACCTGACCTTCGCCCTGTTCGACAACGCCCGGCGGGCGCACCTCGGCCGCGATCTCGACGCGCACCGGGCTCAGCTGGGCCAGGTCCTGGCGCCCATGACCACCATCGCGGCGGCCAGCCCCTACGCCTGGTTCCCGGTGGCCCGTTCTGCCACCGACATTGTGACGGCCAGCCCGGACAACCGCATGGTGGCCTACCCCTACACGAAGCTGATGACCTCCATCATGGACGTCGACATGGCCGCCGCTCTCGTGGTGGCCAGCGCGGCCAAGGCGGATGCACTCGGCATCCCCGAGGAGCGGCGGGTCTACCTGCGCGGCGCGGCCTACGCCGAGGACCCTGCCCACGTGGCCGGTCACCCCGAGCTCTGGCGCTCCCCCGCCATGGCCGCTGCGGCCGGCGTCGCGCTGGCCGGTGCCGGCATCGGTGCGGACGACGTGGCCCACTTCGACCTCTACTCCTGCTTCGCCAGCTCGGTGTGCTTCGCGCTCGACGCGCTGGGGATCAGCGAGGACGATGCACGCGCCGTGACGCAGACGGGCGGGTTGCCGTACCACGGCGGGCCCGGCTCCAATTACATGACGCACGCGCTCGCCGCCATGGTCGAGACGCTCCGCACGGACCTGGGCTCCTACGGCATCACGAGCGGGGTCGGCATGCACATGCAGAAGCACGCCTACGGCGTGTGGTCCACCGATCCCGGGCCCGGCGTGCTGGCCGACGTGGCGCCGCCGTACATGGCGGCGCGTGAGCCGGTGGCCATCGTGGAGACACCCGAAGGCACGGCCACCGTGGCGACGTACACCGTGCTCCACGGTCGCGACGGCGGGCCCGAGCGGGCGGTGCTGATCTGCGACCTGCCGGGGGGAGGTCGCTGCTACGCGCTCCTCGACGGCGGGGCCGCCGTGCTCGCCGGCGCCGAAGCCGACGAGCTGATCGGGCGTCGAGTCACCCTGACCCCGGCCGACGGGGTCAACCACGCCGCTCTCGGCTAGGACGAGCACCGCGACCGGCCCGCTGGCGGCGGGGGTCGACGGTGCGCCGGGCGGCTGGGTCGTCGTCACCGTGCCCGTCGCCGATCGGCACGGCGAGGCCGACGTGCGCGTGGTCCCCGACCTGCGTGGAGTGATGGAGCAGATCGATTCGGCTGCACTGCAGGCCGTCGCCATCGACATCCCGATCGGCCTCGCGGCGCGGGACCCCCGACAGGCGGACATCGAGGCCAGGCGGCAGCTGGGGCCGCGGCGCAACTCCGTCTTCCCCGCGCCGGTGCGACCCGTGCTCGCCGCCACCTCCTACGAGGAAGCCTGCGCCCTGTCGCGGGCTGCCTGCGGAAAGGCGATCTCGAAGCAGCTCTTCAACATCCTGCCCAAGATCCGCGAAGTCGATCAGCTCGTGACGCCGGCCCGTCAACGGCGCGTCTTCGAGATGTGCCCCGAGCTCAGCCTGGCTCTCCTCGCCGGCACACCGATGGCGTTCAAGAAGACCACACCGGAAGGCCGCGCCGAGCGGGTCGAGGCACTGCGCGCCGTCTTCGGTCGCCACCAGATCGAGCGCCTCGGAGAGCGGCCGCCGAGAGGCGCCCGTGTCGACGACGTCCTCGATGCGTTCGCCGGCGCCTGGACGGCCCGCCGTTTCGCCGTCGGTGGGCATCGGCAATTCGGAGGCCAGCTCGACGAGCGGGGGCTGCGGATGGAAGTCGTGGCCTGAGACTCCATCACGGGCACCGCCCTGCTCCGGCACTACATTCGCCGCGAGCATCGGGGGTGCAGCCGTGCTGACAGACGAGAGGACGGGAACGGATGCTCCCGGGTTTCCGGACCCGGCTGCGCCGTCATGGTCCCGCTCCCTGCGTTTCTGGCGCTCCCCCGCCGACCAGCCGGTCTGGGCCCGCCCGGGACTGCTCGTCGTCACCGCACTGGCGGGACTGGCCTACGCCTGGAGCATGAACCAGGTCTACGTCGAGCCCTTCTACGGCGGCGCGGCGCGCAGCATGGCCATGAACTGGCACAACTTCGTCTACGGCGCGGCCGACCCCTGGGCCACGGTCTCGGTCGACAAGCTCCCGGGCGCGCTCTGGATACAAGCCCTGTCGCTGCGCATCTTCGGCTTCCACGTGTGGGCGCTGGTCCTCCCCCAGGTGATCGAAGGCATGCTCACCGTGCTCGTCCTCTACCGCGCCGTCCGCCGGGTCGCCGGTGCCGGTGCCGGCGTCATCGCCGCCGTCGTGATGGCGACGAGCCCGATCGTGATCCTGCTCGACCGCGGCAACATCTCGGACTCCCTACTCATCCTGTTGCTCGTGCTGGCGGCCGACGCCACCATCCGGGCCTGCCAGACGGGCCGTCTGCGCTCGCTGCTCTGGGCCGGCGTGCTGGTCGGCTTCGCCTTCCAGGCCAAGATGCTGCAGGCCTGGCTCGTGCTCCCCGCGCTTCTTCCTGACCTACCTCGTGGCCGCGCCCGCCGTCTCGTTGCTCCGGCGCGTGCTGGCATCTCACCGCGGCGGCGTGCGCGGTGGCCGTCGTCTCCCTCAGCTGGATGTCGGCCGTGTCCCTCGTTCCGCAGTCGAGCCGCCCCTACGTCGATGGCAGCTGCAACGACTCGCTCTTCACGCAGGTGTTCTCCTACAACGGGTTCAGCCGCCTCGGTGGCACCGGACTCGACGCGGCGGGATGCAACCACACCTCCCTCTACCTCGTCACTGCGGCCCACTACGCCGCCCGGCACGGCGTCGGCACCTTCGCCATCGCGGCGTCGTGGGACCGGTTGCTGCGCGGGCCGTTCGGCCACGACGACGCCTGGTTGCTGCTGCCTGCCGTCGCCGCTGCCGTCTGGCTCCTGCTGCTGCAGCGCCACCGGCCCCGCACCGACCTGCTGCGGTCCGGGGTGATCCTCTGGTCCGCCTGGCTCGTACTGACCTTCGGCTTCTTCAGCGGCGCCGTGTTCTTGAACTCGTACTACACCGCAGCGCTCATCCCGGCGGTCGCCGCGTTGTGCGGCATGGGGGGCGCCGCGGCATGGCACCGGCGACACGTCCGCGCCGTGCGCGGTGCACTGGCCGTAGTGACGGCGGCTACCGTCGCCGCCGACGTTGCGCTCGTCCCTGCCTACGTGGGCGTCCGCCCCTGGGTCGTCGCCACCTCAGTGCTTGTCGGCCTCTTGGCGGTCGGGATCCTGCTGGCCTCGCTCCGTAACGGACACGACAGCACCTGGAATCTGTCCGTCGGTCCCGGGCTGGCCGCCGTGGCCATGCTCCTCGGCTCCTGCTGGGCCTCGTCGGTCGTCGTGGCGGCCACATTGAGCCCTTTCGATTCCCCCTACGCGCCGGTTGCAGTCAACCGCAATACACAAGAGGCGGCCGCAATGTTCCCGGCGGAAAAAGTTGCTCTGCAGGCCTACGTCGCCAGGGTCCCCGAGTCGCAGGTGGCGGATGTCTTCGAGACTTCGGGCGTGGCCGGGCTCTACATCATGGCCACCGGCCGCGAGTTCCTCCCCGTCGGTGGCTTCAGTGGGCGGGTGCCCGCGCCTTCACTGGCCGAGTTCAAGCGGCTGGTGGCCGAGGGGCGCGTCGGACGAGTGACGGTCACCACCCGACCCTTGACGCGCACGCCTGACCTGCGTTGGGTCGTAGCGCACTGTACGCGGACGCCCCTGCAAAGGTACGACGCAATCGAACGGGCCACCAAGACCGTGTTCAGCTGCGCACGCGACGCCTCCCATCACGTCATCAGCCCGGTGTCACCCGCTGGCCCGGCCCCCGACTCAGCTGGTTCCGCTGTTGCCGGTCCCTGAGCTCCCGCTGTTGGTCGCGTGCGCTTAGGCGGCTCGGCGGAAATCGAGGAATTGCGTGACGCGCATGATTCGCATGATGGCGCGCCCGACGGCCGGCACGTGCTGGCGGTGCAGGTCGGTCACCAGCTCGGGCTCGGTGAGCTCGTACTCCTTGCGGCGGGTGATCAGGCGCACGGCGCCGTGCGCGAGCGCATTGCGCACCCACTCGGCGTCCGGTCCGTAGGTGAGGGCGAAGCGGAAGCCGTCCTTGGTGCGGAACACGTTGACGGGCGTGCGGTAGACGGTCCGCGTCCGCCGCCCGACGTGGATCACGAGGCCGAGCCCGGGCGCCCATCCGGCGACGTGGACGGCCACCTTGTTCGTCACGGCGCGGTTGAACCGCGCCACCCGCCGGCCCAGACGGGGCGGGCGCAGCGTGACGTTCGACTCCGACCGGCGCTGCCCGGAGTGCGCGCTCATACGAGCGTCAGCCCCCCGTCGACGCACAACACCTGCCCGGTGACGTAGCTCGCCTCGTCCGACAGGAGGAAGACGGCCACAGCCGCCACCTCCCATGCCGTACCCTGCCGGCCGAGCGGCACGGGCGAGCGGGTACGCGACGGCCGACCGGCGGAGGCGGCCCGGCCGAGCGGTGTGTCGATCAGTCCGGGCGCCAGCACGTTGGCCCGGATGCCGCGGCGGGCCCCCTCGACGGCGACATGGCGGCTGAGGCCGATGAGCCCGGCCTTGGACGCGTCGTAGGCGGGGATGCGGCTCCCCGGGCGCAGTCCCGCCACGGAGCCCATGAACACGATGGCGGCATTGTCGGACAGGGCGACCAGCGCGCGGCGGACCAGCATGAAGTGGGCGCGCAGGTTGAGGTCGAACGTCTTGTCCCAGTCGTCGATGGACGTGCCCGCCACGCCCATGCCGAAGCCGGTGCCGACGTTGAGCACGAGGCCGTCCGGGGCGAGCCCCGGATCGTCCGAGACGGCCAGCCGGCAGCCCTCCTCGGTGGTCACATCGGCCACCACGATGGCCGCCTTCCCGCCCTCCTCGGTAATCAGCCGCCACGTCTCCTCGACCGCGGCCTCGTCACGGTCCACGCAGACCACCGACGCGCCCTCCCGGGCCGCCCGCATGGCGATGGCGCGGCCGTTGCCCACCGGGGCATCGGGATCGCGCGACGGCTGGGTGCCCGCGCCGACGACCGTGATGCTCCGTCCCGCCAGGAGCGCCGTCATGCGATCACGCCGCCGGACCCCCCGGCACCTGCCGGGCCAGCATCTCCGCCCTGGGCTCGAGCGGCAGCCGCAGCGACCGCAACACGGTGGTCAGCATCATGTAGTGCCCGATCAACATGAGCAGCTCGACGAGCTCGCTCTCGCTGAGGGCATCCTGCAGCGCCTGCCAGGTGGTGTCGGAGACAGCGCCGTCGTCGGCCGTCTCGTCGACCGCCCGCAGGGCGGCGCGCTCCAGCGGCGACCAGTCGGGCGCGTCGAACGACGCGGCGGGCGCACCATCGGCTGCAGAGGCACCGTCGCTCAACGCCACCAGCTCGGCGGGCGTCACCCCCTGTGCCTCGGCCAGCGCGAGATGCTGCGCCCACTCGTAGCGGCCGCCGAAGCGGGCCGCGGTGCGCACGATCACCAGCTCGCGCAGGCGCCCGGGCAGGCTGCCGTTGAGCAGCGCGCCGCCGAAGCCCAGCCAGCGGCGGAAGAGCTCGGGGTCGGCCCGGCCCAGGGTGGTAAAGATGTACATCGGCTCGTCGGTGCCACCCGGCGAGCTCTCGAGGACCCGGGTCAGCACATCCCCCCATTCGCCGGCGGCCAGCGGGGGCAGACGGGGCCCGGTCGTGGTCATCGCCGCATCGTAGGCACGCAGGACCGTCTCGGTCTCGCAGGCGGGGCCGTCAACGCAGCGGGCGGAACCCCATGGGCGGCGGCCCGGTTCCGGGCAGCTGCCGCACCGGGGCGTCGGGCCGGGCCACCTCGTCGAGGATCCCGTAGTCAAGCGCCTCGGACGCCCCGAGGAAGCGGCCCCGCTCGAGGTCGTCCCGCACCGTCTCGGGCGGCTGCCCAGTGGCCGCACTGACGCGGGCGCAGAAGCGCTCCCGCTCGGCAGCCTGCAGCTCGGCCCACTGGGCGACGTTGCGGACGTGGGCCTGCAGCTGCGTCGCCGGCTCCGACAGCGAGAAGCGCGTACTGGGCAGCGCGCAACGGTGGCTGCAGACGGCCACCACACCGACGGCGCCCCCACCCACCTGCCCGAGACAGAGGGCCCGGACCGGCACGCCCATCAACTCGATGATGTCCATCAGCGTCAGCGCGGCTGCCAGCGCCGCCTCGCCGCAGTCGACGCGCAGCGTCACGGCGTCGTCCCCCTCGGCATCGAGCATCATCAGCTCCGCCGCGACCCGGGTGACCGAGACGTCGTCGAGCGGGCCGTGCAGCAGGACGACGCGCTGCGCCAGCAGGCGGCGCGCCACCACGTCGGAGAGCGGCTCGGGGCCCCGCCCCGCTCCGATATCGGGCGGCCATCCCAAGGGGTCGTCGCGGTCAGCCATGCTCGATCCTCCATTCCAGGCGCGCCCCGAGCGCCGTCGTGTAGCGCTCGACCGTCGAGAGGCGCACGTCGAGGTCACCCGCCTCGAAGCGGGCCACCGCGGACTGCGAGGTCCCCATGCGCGCCGCCACCTCGGCCTGGGACAGCCCGAGCTCGCGGCGGAGCGTCATCAGCTGTCCCGACACCGAGTGCCGGCGCTCGGCCATCTCGCGGAAGCCGGGGAAGACGGTGGGGTGGCGGCGCTCGCTCACGATGGCCTCATTATCTCATATTTGATATAACGTGAGAAGGACCCCAGAAGGAGGAGCACCGCCATGAGCCCGAGCAGTAAGACCAGCCCCCGCCCGGAGGACCGCCTGCGACAGGTGTTCGTCCCCACAGTGATCGAGGAGGGCAACCGGGGAGACCGCGCCTTCGACATCTACAGCCAGCTGCTGCGCGAGCGCATCGTCTTCCTGGGGCAGGAGGTGGACGACCAGGTGGCCAACCTGATCATTTCGCAGATGCTGTTCCTCGAGGCCCAGAACAGCGAGCGGGATATCTACCTGTACATCAACTCCCCCGGTGGCGTGGCCTACGCCGGGATGGCGATCTACGACGTCATGCAGCACGTCGAGCCAGACGTGTCAACCATCTGCGTCGGCATGGGCATGTCCGCCGCGGCCATGATCCTCTCGGGCGGTGCCGCCGGGAAGCGCTTCGCGCTGCCCAACGCCCGCGTCATGATCCATCAGGGCTCGGCGGGCACCCGTGGCGCACCGTCCGATATGGAGATCCAGCTGCGCGAGGTCCTGTCCCTGACCCGCCGGATGTCCGAGATCATCGCCCACCACAGCGGGCAGCCCCTGGAGCGGGTGGCGCAGGACATCGAGCGTGACTACTACATGACCTCGGAAGAGGCCCGTGACTACGGGATCATCGACGACATCATCCTCCCGCGCCGCGGCCTGTGTGCCCCCGACGCGCCGGTCCTCGGTTCGCCCCGTGAATCCGAACTCCAGGTAGCAAGCGCGTGAACAGAACCTGAAAAACCGCGGGGATCCGCTCACACCTCCGTTTCCCTCATGCCCGATGGGGAATTTCGGACTCGAGGAGGCCGTCGCCACCTGGTGACGCCACGAGGAGGAGAGTGCATGGCAGCGGACAAAGCGGATGCGACGGCGCGCGGAACCCGGGCTACCAGTCGAGTCAGCCGGCGCACGCTTCTCAAGGGCGGGTTGGCGCTCGGCGCCGGGACGGCCGGCCTCGCGGGGCTCTCGTCATCGGCCGGCGCGTCCATCGAGCGCGCCATGGCCATCGCCCCCTCCACGTTGCCGACGCTCAGCGACATCCGGCACGTGGTGTTCCTGATGCAGGAGAACCGGTCGTTCGACCACTACTTCGGCACCTTGTCGGGCGTGCGCGGCTTTTCGGACCCGAGGGTCCTGACTAACAGGATGGGCCGCACACGCGTCCCCGTCTGGAACCAGTACGGCTATCTGCCCGGTATCGGCGTCGACCCCACGGGTTACCTCCAGCCGTTCGATCTAGAGCAGCAGTTCCCGACCGACAACGGCGACTGCACCAACGACATCTCGCACGAATGGACCACGCAACACCAGAGCTGGGACGGCGGAAAGATGGACGCCTTCGTGCAGGCTCACCTGGCGGCCGACGGCGACGCCAACTTCGTCGCGACGATGGGCTACTTCGACCGGTCGGAGCTTCCGTTCTATTACGCGCTGGCGGACGCCTTCACCATCTGCGACGCCTACCACTGCTCGGTGCTCGGGCCCACCGACCCCAATCGGGTGATGGCCCTGTCGGGCACCATCGACCCCGCCGGTGAAGCCGGTGGTCCGGTCCTCGTGACACAGACCACCGCCCGCCCGCAGCAGTACGGGAAGTTCTCGTGGACCACCATGCCCGAGCAGCTGCTCGATGCCGGCGTGACCTGGAAGGTGTACAACGACCCGACCGGACTCGCCCTCTTCAACCCACTCCCCTATTTCGCGGCGTACAACGACCCGACCACGACGCGCGGGCTGCAGCTCCAGCAACAGGCTATCGACCCGAACTATCCGGTCGATTTCGTCGCGGACGTGGCGGCGGGGACGCTGCCGCAGGTGAGCTGGATCCACGGCCCGGTCACCCAGTGCGAGCACCCGGCCACTGCGCCCCAGTGGGGAGAGAACCTGGTCCAGAACGTGCTCGACACGCTGACCTCGAACCCCGAGGTCTGGGCCCACACGCTCTTCATCCTCCACTACGACGAGAACGGCGGATTCTTCGACCACGTGCCGCCGCCGGTGCCGCCTCCCCGCACCGCGGGCGAGTACCTGTCGATGAGTCCCCTCCCGTCGACTGCGGGCGGGATCGCCGGACCCGTCGGCCTCGGGTTCCGCGTGCCGTGCATCCTCATGTCGCCCTTCACCATGGGGGGCTACGCGGCGACGGAGGTGTTCGACCACACCTCGACCCTGTTCCTCATCGAGAAGATCTTCGGCGCTCCCGTCCCGAACGTCTCGACCTGGCGGAGGAACACGGTGGGCGATCTGACCAGTGCCCTCGCCCTCGGGAATCCCGCGCAACCGGTGCCACCCGTCCTGCCCGACGCATCGCTCGTGGTGCCGGTGGTGGACGAAGAGGTCGTCGTCAACGCGCTCACCGGAACCTTCGACGATGGGTTCTCGTATGCCCCGCCGACCCAGAACGCCATGCCCGTCCAGGAGACCACGCCGGCGCGGCCCGCGCCGCCCCGTTAATGAGCGACCGCCGCACCTTCAGCCGCCGATTGGTGGACCATCGAACAACAATGGAACCTGGCCGCCCCGACATACCGGGATGCCAACGCGGCGACGCTGGCCGATTTTCTCTACGTCGCGCGAATGTCGTTCCCCGAACCCCCTGACCTGGCCGCGCCCGCCAACCCGTTGCCCGGGCTGCTCACCGGCTACCAGGGTCAGCCGGTGCCGCCTTCGCCGGCCTCCACCGTCCCTTCCGGTTCCTGACGATCACCCCGGCTTGCGCGGGGGCATAAGGTAGGTGACATTGGTGTCAGGGAAGTCGTCGGCGCTGGAGCGCCGATCGGGCAGAAGGGGAGGACGAAATGCGCACGGAGGACATGATCCTGGTCAGCGTGGACGACCACGTCATTGAGCCACGCGGGATGTTCGACGGCCTCTTGCCGGCCAGGTACCAGGACAATGCGCCCAAGCTCGTCCGCCGCGACGACGGCACCGACGTCTGGGTCTACGACGGCAACCAGATCCCCAACGTCGGCCTCAACGCCGTCGTCGGCCGCCCACCCGAGGAATACGGGATTGAGCCCACCTCTTTGGAGGACATGCGCGTCGGCTGCTACGACGTCCACGAGCGGGTCCGGGACATGTCGGTCAACGGCGTGCTCGGCTCCATGTGCTTCCCGTCCTTCCCGCAGTTCTGCGGCCAGCTCTTCGCCCGGCGCGAGGACAAGGACGAGGCGCTCGCCATGGTGCGGGCCTACAACGACTGGCACATCGACCGCTGGTGCGGCGCCGAGCCGGGCCGCTTCATCCCCCTGTCGATCCCCGTCATCTGGGACCCCGAGCTCGGTGCGAAGGAGATCCACCGGGTAGCCAAGAAAGGCTGCCACGCCGTCACCTTCTCCGAGAATCCCGAGAAGCTGGGCTGGCCCTCGCTGCACAACGAACACTGGGACCCCTTCTGGGCCGCCTGCGCCGACGAGGGCACCGTCGTCTGCATGCACCTCGGATCGTCCTCCCAGATCCTCATGACCTCGGTGGAGGCACCGATCGACGTGATGATCTCCTTGCAGCCCATCAACATGGTGCAGGCCGCTGCCGACCTGGTCTGGTCGCCCATTCTGCGCAAGTACAAGGACCTGCACTTCGCCCTGTCCGAGGGCGGGATCGGCTGGATCCCCTACGCCCTGGAGCGGATCGACTACGTGTACGAGCACCATCGCAAGTGGACCGGACAGGACTTCGGCGACCAGCTGCCGAGCCAGGTCTTTAAGGACCGCGTCATCACGTGCTTCATCGACGACGCCTTCGGCGTGCAAAGCCGCGGGTTCCTCAACATCGACAACATCACGTGGGAGTGCGACTACCCGCACTCGGACTCGACATGGCCGCAGTCGCCCGAGGCGCTCATGAAGTATCTCGACGGCGTGTCGGACGAGGACATCAACAAGATCACCCACCTCAACGCCATGAAGCACTTCCAGTTCGACCCGTTCAGCGTGCGGGCGCGCGAGAAGTGCACCGTGGCGTCACTGCGGGCCGAGGCGTCCGACGTCGACACGGCCTTGGTCTCCCGGGCCCACGGGCAGACGTCGGTCAACGAGAAGGGCATCGTGAGCGTCAGCAGCTTCACCACGCGCCTGACCGACGACAATTAGGTCGGGCTCGACACTCGACCCCGCTGGACTTCATTGCTGTACGACGGGCCGGCACTCTGCCGGCCCGTCGCCACTCCTGCCATATGGCCTGACCCCACCGGAGCGCTGAATCCATGTCGATCGACTATGCCCTCGGCGACGACCACGTCGTCACCATCACCATCAACCGCCCCGAAGCGCGCAACTCCATGGACATGGATCACTTCTTCCAGTTGCGCTCGGCCTGGGACCGCTTCGGCGAGGACGACGACGCCTACGTCGCCATCGTGACCGGCGTGGGGAAGGACTTCTGCGTCGGGGCCGACCTCAAGACCTACATCCCGCAGATCACCGAACTACAGAGCAAGCTGGCGGACGGCCAGCACCCCGAGGAGCTCGGCGGCTACCGGCTCGACGACGGCGTCAAGGCCGTGCTCCGGGGCTCCAAGCTCTACAAGCCGATCATCGCCGCCGTGAACGGCGTGTGCGTGGCCGGAGGCATGGAGATGCTGGGCGGGACCGACCTGCGGGTGGCCGCCGACACCGCCACCTTCGGGGTGATGGAGCCCAAGCGCGGTCTGTTCGCCGGAGGGGGCACCACCGTGCGCCTCCCCCGCCAGGTCCCCTGGCCCGCCGCCATGGAGCTGCTGCTGTGCGCCGACCAGGTGCCGGCGCGACGCGCCTACGAGATGGGACTGGTCAACGAGGTCTGCCGGCCGGCCGATCTGATGGCGCGGGCGTACGACTACGCGTATCGGATCACGGCCAACGGGCCCCTCGCCGTCCGCAAGACCAAGGAGTCGGCGCTGCGCGGGCTGGCCACCGACATGAAGGAGGCCTTCCGGATCGAGTCGGAGATCTCCGGCGAGGTGTTCAGTAGCGAGGACGCCAAGGAAGGGCCGAAGGCCTTCGCCGAGAAGCGGAAGCCGAACTGGCAGAACCGATGAGCTCATCGTGACTCAGTGGTGGCGGCGCCTCCGTGGGTGCAGCGGCACAACGAGCTCGGTGATCAACGCGATCAACGCCCCGCCCACGACCCCGAAGAGGACGCCCGAGTAGAAGGCGTTGTCGCTCTGGTGTTGGGTCGCGCTCTGGTTGGTGGCCGCGACCTCAATCACCTGCGGAGTGTCTTTGTTCGTCCAGGTCCACGACGTCGTCTCGGGAAGATTAGGGAGCGGTTCGCTCTGGATGGCGAAATTTGCCGTGTCGTCGTCGAGGTACAGCGTACGGCGGACCGTCGTGACGCCCAGGTCTCCGACCTGTGGTTCCTCGGGGGTGAAGGGCACGGCATTCGAGATGCCGCGCACCGGCGGAAAGCGCGCGCTGAGGTACGGCCCGCTGAGGCTGAAGGGTGACGCAGAGTCCCAGTGGATGCACAGTCCGGGCGGGAGAAGGGAGTCCCCGTCCGTCGCCTCGGGCGGAAGCGGCGGCACGACCAGGGCCGGCGTCGGCGAGAGACCCGGGTACGTCACCAACCCGGCCCGGTAGCGGGTGTGCGCCGTACACGGCTGTGCGCTCCCTGGATTCAGCACGATGAAGGCCCAGCGAGCTGCCGGCAGGGGTTTTCCGTCCAGGGACACCGCCGGACCAGTCCCAATGGCCACCGCTCCGCCCCCCTGGGGCCCGCCGTAGATGACGAACCCGGAATCGTCCAGGTGGACGGACTTTACGGTGTAGTAGCCGGAAGTCACCTTCATGGTGGCCCCGCTGTCGCCGGACTGGGTCAGGGTCTCGATGGCGCCGAAGCCGGAACCGGCCACCAGCACCCGCACATTCTGCGGCAGGGTCTGGAACCCCTTCGACGAAGGGTGTAACTGCCAGCCGACAATACCGAGCACGATGGAGATGACCACCAGCGAGACAACGAGCGCCACATGGAGCTCCTGGAAGTAGCCGCCCCTGGCCGCGGTCTCATCGCCGCCTTGCTCCGCCGCCCCGTCCTCCTGTTCGGCCGAGACCATCGAGGTACGGTACTTCGCTGGGACGGCTCGCGCACTGGGGTTGCAGGCGGATCCCTGTCCGGGAGTTCAGCCCCACCCGGTGCGGGCCGATCAATGCCCGAACGCGGCGAGAACGAGATCGGGCGTCGCGCCGGGCGCTCGGCCCAGGTAGTCGGCGACGGCGCCGTCGTCGAGGGCGAAGGTCTCACGGAGCCCGATGATGATGTGGGAAAGGTACGCGATTGATGGCGCCGCCGGACGCACCCGCTCTGTTGGCCCGGGTGCCGTGAACGTCAAGATGGGCAGGCCTTCGAGGGTGCCGACACAGAGCAGCCGGTCGTAGCGCCCAGAGCCGGCCAACATGGAGAACCCTTCGACCAGTGCGCCGGGCTCAATGTCGAGCGCGCTGGTGTCTCGGCTGTTCTCCTGGGCCATCACGTCCTCGAACTGGTCCCAGCCGAGACGCCAGGCGCGGGCGAAGACCGCGGCGACGGGCTGCTCGGTAGCGGAGGCCGGTTCGAAGAATGCCGGGGCCCCGCCGCCCCAGCCCTGCGCACTCCCTGCGAAGTACAGGCTCCCCCGCAATCGCGCCGGTCGCGACTCGGGCAGCGTGGGATCACGGGCGCCACGCAGCGTGTGCTGCGATCCAGGGGCCGCGCCACCGACGATGTAGCAAGCGAAGCGCTCGGCCGAGAGATTGGAACCGTACGCGGCGTAGAACACCTCACGCCGACGGGCGGACGCGAGGACGCCGGGCGGGGTTCGTGCAGATCTCATGTCTCCGGTTCGGGGCCGCGATGTTCAGGTCGGGCGGGTGGTGCGGCGCAGAGAGAGCAGCGACGGGAAGCCGACGACGAAGGTCTGCAGCCGCCAGCCCCGCGGCGAGAGGCCGCGTCGCCGGGCCATGCGCCCGGCGGCCACCGCCTCGGCGGCATGGATCACGGCGGTCGCGATCAACAGGGCCTGCAGGGTCTCTCTGGGCGGCAGGGCGTCGCCGGTCATGTCGTCCACCTTGTCGTAGGCGGACTTGCTGACGGCCAGCTTCGTGAGGGCGACGATGCCGCCGTCGAGGAGCAGGAACCAGAACAAGGAGGGACGGACGACGGACCGCTCGGTGCGTGCCATGGCGACCGTTCTATCGAGAGTGGGGGCCGGGGAGCAACCGGACCGGGTCAGGCCGCCGCGGTGAGGCGGCGAGCTGCCCGCAGGCAGCGTCGATCTCGGCGCCCCGGGTGATGCGGATGGTGGCGTTCACCCCGAGCGCCGTCAGCCGATCGCGAAAGGCGCGCACCCGGGCGCGGGGCGAGCCGACCACGGGGTAGCCCGGCGTGGGGTTGAGTGGGATGAGGTTGACGTGGGCGCCCAGCGGGCGGGCGAAGGCGGCCAGCTCGGTGGCGTCGCTCTCGCGGTCGTTGACGCCGTCGATCATCGCCCACTCGATGGAGAGGCGCCGGCCGCTGGCCGCCACGTACTCGGCACAGGCCTCGGCGAGGAGGGCCAAGGGGTAGCGCCGGTTGATGGGCACGAGCTCGTCACGAAGCGTGTCGTTGGCGGCGTGGAGCGAGACGGCCAGGTTCACGGGCAGGGTCTCGGCGGCGAGGCGCCGGATGCCCGGCACGATGCCGACGGTGGAGAGCGTGAGATGGCGCGCCGAGAGGCCCATCTCGGCGTGCAGCCGCTCCACGGCGCCCCAGACCCGGTCGTAGTTGGCCAGGGGCTCCCCCATCCCCATGAACACGATGTTGGAGACCCGGCGCGGGTGGGCATCACGCATGGCGACGGCTACCTGCTCGACGATTTCGCCCTGGGTGAGTTGGCGCTGGAAGCCCGCCTGGCCGGTGGCGCAGAACTGGCAGGCCATGGCGCAGCCAGCCTGGGTCGACACGCAGACGGTCACCCGATCGGGGTAACGCATGAGGACGGTCTCGACCTGGGCGCCGTCGGCGAGGGCCCAGAGCCATTTGGTGGTCTCGCCCTCGTCGGCCGACTGGCGTGCGACTTCGTGCAGCGCCGGGGGCAGGGCTTTGGTGAGGGTGGTGCGAAGGGGGGAGGGGAGTTCGGTCATCTCGTCGGGGCGTTGCACCCGACGGTGGAGGCCTTCCCAGACCTGGGTCACCCGGTACGGGGGCTCGCCCTGGAGGATCTCTGCCAGCTCTGCGCGCGTGATGTCGTAGGGCGCCGGCATCGACCCAGGCTACGGGGCGCCCGACGGCACTCTGGTCGGGCGTGGGCGCAGGCTATGGCGAGGGCGCGGACTAATCGTGCTCCGACCCGAGGATGACGGTGCCGGCCGCCGTGAACCAGCCGCTGGTCCCATTGACGCAGGCCAGCTCGGCGCCGGGGACCTGCCGCGCCCCGCACTCGCCCCGCAGCTGCTTGACCGCCTCGATGAGCAGGAAGATCCCCCGCATGCCGGGCTGGCAGGCGGAGAGGCCGCCGCCGTCGGTGTTGGTGGGTAACGCGCCACCCACCCGCATCTTGCCGTCCTCCACGAAGGCGCCGCCCTCGCCCTTCGGGCAGAACCCGAGCCCCTCGAGGGTCAGGATGACCATGGGCGTAAAGGCGTCATAGACCTGCGCTGTGTCGATGTCGGCGGGGGTCACGCCGGCCCGCTCGAAGGCGAGCTTCCCCGAGCGGACGCACGGTGACTCGGTGAAGTCCTCCCACTCGCTCATGGTTGTGTGGGACGCGGCCTCGCCGGTGCCGAGGACCCAGACGGGCGCCTTGGCGCAGTCGCGCGCCCGCTCCTCGTGGGTCAGCACGATGGCACCGCCACCGTCGGTGCGAGGGCAGCAGTGGAGCTTGGTCAATGGATCCCACACCATGGGAGCGTCGAGGACGTCGGTGATCGTGATGGGGTCGCGGTAGAAGGCGTCGGGATTGAGGCCCGCGTTGTAGCGGGCCGAGACGGCCACCTCGGCCAGCTGCTCGATGGTGGTCCCGAACTCATACATATGACGTCGCGCCACCATGGCGTAGTGCGACCCCACCGGGTGTCCGAACGGCGCCGCGAACTGGGTCGGTCCCCGCGTCCCGAAAGAGAGGTTGGCCATGCGCAGCTTCTTCTTGAGATCGGCCCGCTGCGTCGACCCGTAGGTCAGGACGACGACCTCGACCAGGCCCTGTGCGATGGCCGCCGCCGCGTGCTCGACCATGCACTCCCAGATGCTGCCGCCGTGCCCGGTGGAGTCCACCCAGTTGGGGCGCAGACCGAGGTACTCGGCCAGCTCGATCGGCGGCAGTGCCCCGGTCAGCGACATGAAGCCGTCGACCTCGGACTTGTCGATGCCGGCGTCGGCCAGGGCCCGCGAGGTGCCCTGGAAGTTCAGCTGGAAGGCCGTCTTGTCGTCGACGCGCCCACAGTCGGACGTGGACGCCCCCACGATCGCCACGCGACGGTTCGGCACCTATCGGCCCACCGGTACGCCGGGTTGACGGGGGCGCAAGGTCGGCAGGCTGCCTTCAACCATCTCGTCGGCCCGTGCCCTTGTCGCCGGTTTTGTCATCCGAGATGCCCACGAAACCCCGATCCGGAGAGAGGAAAGACCCCGTCCGTCGTCACCGTAACGGTGGCGGGAAAGGGCCGACAATTCACCCGAATACGGCTTCCTACGTGGGAAGATCGGGGCTGCGCCACGACTTCCGCCTTTTGCTGGCCGTGCCGTCCGGGCGCGATTGCGGCCGACGCCTTCGTCGTGCTGGCCTAGCGGTGCCCGTACACCCCAAGGAGACTGATGAGCGACACGACCGAGAGCCCGGCAGGCGATGATCTGCTGCGCCGCATTGAGGACGGGATCTGCTGGATCACCCTCAACCGGCCCGACGCCGGGAACGCCATGACCCAGCTCATGCGTGACCAGATCGCCGCATGGGTCCGCGACGCGTCATCGGACCTGTTCGTCCGTGTGGTCGTGATCACGGCGGCGGGCGACAAGGCGTTCTGCAGCGGGGCCGATCTGCGCGGCGGCCGGTTGGCCCCACGGCCGAAGCCGGAGGGCGCACCCGACAATGTCGTGGGCGACGGATCGCGCATGATCCGGGACGGCTGGCAGGGTCTCGTGACCTCCGTCCTCGACTGCGAGAAGCCGGTCATCGCCGGCGTCAACGGCACGGCGGCGGGCGGCGGCATGCACCTGGCCCTGGCCTGCGATCTCGTCGTGATGGCCGAGGAGGCCAAATTCGTCGAAGTCTTCGTCCGGCGCGGCATCGCGCCCGATGCCGGCGGGGCATGGATCCTGACGCGCCTGGTGGGGATCCAGAAGGCCAAGGAGCTCTTCTTCTTCGGCGACGACGTCCCGGCGGCCGAGGCCTACCGGATCGGCCTGGTGACGAGGCTGGTGCCGCGGGCGGCGCTGCAGGCCACGCTGGAGGAGATGGCCGGGCGCCTGGCCAACGGGCCGACCAAGGCGATCGGGGTCGCCAAGTGGCTGACCAACCGGGCCCTCGACGTCGACCGCGCCACGTCGCTCTACGACGAGGCCCTCGGGCAGGAACTGGTGACCAACACTTTGGACTCCAAAGAGGGCATCGCCAGCTTCGTGGAGCGCCGTCCGGCCGAATTCAAGGGCTGGTAGCCCCTCCCCTCACGGGGCCGACGACGTCGTCGAGACACCCGCCCCCGCGAGGGTGGTGCTGGTCGCCGCCGGAGACGTGGTTGTAATCGTGGTCGTGGACTGGCCGGAGGGCGCCGTGGTGCTGGTCGTCGCGCCTGTCGTCGTTGTCGTGGTGGTGAACGATGTGGTCGAGGTTGTCGTTGGGGTCGTGGTGGATGACGTTGCCGCCGGTGCCGGTGCGGGTGCCGGGGCCGGTGCCGGGGTCGGGTTGACGAGGTTCTTCAGCGTTGTCCCCGTGTCTGACCCGCCGAAGATCGCCGACAACGGCTTGCCCGAGATCAGCTCGACGGCCGTAATGAAGAGCAGCGCCAACACGAACACGACCGCCGCAGTGGCGGCGATGGCACGCCAGGAAAACCGATCCGTGAGGGCGGACCGGCGAACGGCTGGCTGCGCCGCTGCGGCGCGGGCCTGCAGGCGCTCGGTGGCAAACACATCGGCCATCGCCGGGATCTCCAGGCGCTCGGTCTCCCCCGCCGAGGCCGCCGTCGACGCCATCTCGACGGTCTTGGTGCTCTCCTCGTCCGCCACGCCCGACCGCACCACCTCCGTCGGTGCCGACGACGTCTGCGACTGCGTGTCGCCGCTGGCGCCGGTGCCGCCGAGCTTGCGCAACAACGTCGATGTCTCGGGCGCCTTGACCACCACCTGCTTGACCGCCTGGTGGCCCCGTTCGATCGATTGCGCCACGAAGGCAGTGGCCATGGTGGCCGCCGCGGAGCCGATGGCGACGCCGACGATCGTCCCCTTGACGCCGAAGGTCGACGCAACGATCGCCGCGATCACCGCACCGGCGGTGGAGGCCAGGATCTGTCGAATCGAGAACTTCACGCCCGGGGTGTTTCGTCCCGAGCGAGGGGCTCGACGGCGCGGGCGATGAACCGGGGGGCTCCGGAGTCGAGGGTCCAGTCGTGTCCGAAACGGGCGACGGGCACGGCGACGCGTGAGACGAGGCGCAGGGCCGCGTTCCCCGGCGCCAGCGAGCTGTGCAGGGTAGCTGCACACCCGACATCGGCGTCGTCGAGCGTGAGCGTGGCATCGCCGACCACGTAACCGCTGACGGTGGCCCGGACCAGCGCCGCTTCCTCGACTTGGCCGATGGTCACGCCGAACCGCACGAGATAGGGCACCGGCGGCTGGGCCTGACACCTCCACTCCTGCTCCTCGGCCAGCGCGGCGGCGTCGAACGCACGAAGCCAGGGCCGCCAGGCGCGGTACAGCGACACGTCGCTGATAAGACGCCAGACATCCTGTCGGGGCAACGGCAGCTCATAGCGGTGGGCGGTGGTGATGCGGCCCGGCATCTCCTGATGAGGGCCGGTGCTCGATGGCTCCGCACTCACGCCGGCACCAAGCAGATCATCGATGCGGGGGGCAACACCGGCCCAGGCTAACGGGGTGCCGCGGCGAAATCTTCGGAGGAGGAGGGGCCGATATCATGGCCGTCGTGCGTGAACGGTGGCTTTCCCGCAGAGCCATGTCGTTGCACCTGGCCGTCTTCGTGTTCGTGCCGGGCTGTGCGGTGGCCGCCTGGTGGCAGATCAACCGGGCGGCGGATGGGAACCAGCTGAGCTACCTGTATTCCGTGATGTGGCCGGCCTTCGGGTTGCTGGGCTTGTACTTCTGGTGGATGCTCATCCACACCGACTACGACAGCGTCGGGCTGAAGGGCATGCTGCGCCAGCAAGCGGCGGGCTCCGGGGACATGGGGGCACCGCAAGGGCCCGGGGTTCCGACGCCGGTGGCCGACACACTGGCGGCGACCGTTCCACCGGCCTCCGGCTTCGACGTCGAGGATCCCGAATTGGCGGCCTACAACAAGCGCCTGGCACAGCTCGCCGCACAGGGACCGAAGACCTGGCGTGCCCGCGAGTCTGTGGTCGTTCGGCGGGAGCAATGAAGCGACTGACCCAACGCGGCCTGCGCGGAGCGCTGTTCCGCTACCAGCTCATGGCCAACATCGTGGGCGTCCTGATCATTCCGCTCTTCATCTTCACGGGTCTGCACATCGCGATGGGGGGCTTCAAGATAGAACTCGCGATCTTCGGCGTGGGCCACGGGTACCTCTACATCGTGTACCTGATTGCCGCCGGGTTCCTGGCGCTGAAGGCGCGGCTGCACATTCCCTGGATCATCCTGATGTTCGCGGCCGGCCTCGTCCCGGGCCTGACCTTCCTGGTGGAGTGGATCATCGTGACCCGCAAGATCCAGCCGCTCATCGCCGCACAAGACGCTGCGGCGGCGAGCGAAACCCCCGGGGTCAGCCCAGCCGCTCGATGACCGTGCCGTTGGCCTGGCCGCCGCCCTCGCACATCGTCTGATAGCCGTAGCGGCCGCCAGTGGCCTCCAGATGATTCAGCAGCGTGCCCATCAGGCGCACGCCGCTGGCGCCCAGAGGGTGACCGATGGCGATGGCCCCGCCTCGGGGATTGAAGCGCGCCATGTCGTAGGAGAATTCCTTCTGCCACATCAGGGCTATGGCGGCGAACGCCTCGTTGCACTCGACCGCGTCGAATTCGTCGACCTTCATGCCGGAACGCGCGAGCAGCTTGTGCGTCACCGGCACGGGCGCGGACAGCACGATGGCGGCGTCCTCCGCCGCCACGGCGAAATGCGCGAACCGGGCCCGGACGGGGAGTCCGAGTGCCTCGGCGACCGACCGCTCGGCGATGAGCATGGCGGCCGCGCCGTCGGTCGTCTGGGACGAATTCCCCGCCGTGATGTCGGGCGCCGTCTCGGGCTCCCAACTCTGGGCGGGTGGCAGCGCGGCGAGCGCCTCGATCGTCGAGGAACGGCGAATGCCCTCGTCGGTGCGGAGGAACTCGCCGGTCAGGGTACCGTCCTCCGCTTTGATTGGGACAGCAACCGCCTCCCGCTCAAAGTGCTTGTTGTCCCAGCTCTCGGCTGCCCGCCGGTGTGACTCGAGGGCATACACGTCCATCTCCTGGCGCGTGATGCCGTAACGCTCGGCCAGCACCTGGCTGACCCGGAACTGGGTCCACAACCGTCCGTCGACCTGCTCCATGAACGAGGGTGGGAAGGGGCCTGTCCCGCCTCGTGCGTTGGACCCGAGCGGCACCCGGCTCATGACTTCGGCACCGCAGGCGATCACCATGTCGTAGTGGTCCGCGGTCACGCCCGCGGCAGCGAAATGGACGGCCTGCTGGGACGAGCCGCACTGGCGGTCGACCGTCGTGGCCGGGACGGACTGGGGCAGTCCGGCCGAGACCCACCCGTTCCGGGCGAGGTTCGTGCTCTGCTCCCCCACCTGGCTCACGCAGCCGCCGATGACGTCGTCGATGCGCTCGGGATCCACGCCCGTCCGCTCGATCAGGGTCGTCAGGGCGAAACCCAGGAGGTCCGCCGGGTGCCAGTTGGCCAGGGCACCGCCGCGCTTGCCGAACGTCGTGCGCACGACGTCGACGATGACCGGCTCTCTCATGCTGCCTCCTCCTCGAGATCCCTGGGTTCGCTGAACCTAGCTGGTGGATTCTTCGGCCTCGGCCGCGCCCGATGCCGCCGCTTCTTCACGACGGGCCATCAGGTTCTCGACGGCGGTGCCCGCGCCCGCCGGCTCACCCTCGTAGACGACGCTGCCGTGATTGAGGACGATCGCCCAGTTCGCCAACTGCAGCACCCGGTGGACCTGCTGTTCGACCACGACCAGGGCGGTCCCGTTCTGGTTGATCTCTCGGAGCCCCTCGTAGACAGTGTCCACCACGACGGGGGCCAAGCCCAGGGACAGTTCGTCGGCCACCAAGACCTTGGACGGCACCACGAGGACCTTGGCCAGCGAGAGGAGTCGCTGCTGGCCCCCCGACAGCGTGCCACCGGACTGGCGGCGCCTCTCGCCGAGGATCGGGAATGCCGTATAGGCCCGCTCGAGGTTCTCCTTGAGCTTGTCCCGGCCGGCCCGCTGGCGGAAGGCGAGCGTGAGGTTCTCCTCCACCGTCAGGCTGGAGAATATGCCGCGACCCTCGACGACGTGCGCCATGCCCAGGCGAGCGATCTTGTAGGCCGGAAGGTTGCTGATCTCCTGGCCGCCGAAGTGGATCTGGCCCTCGGTGGTCGGGACCAGGCCGGTGATCGTGCGGGCGACAGTGGACTTGCCGGCACCATTGGAACCGACCAAGGCGACAATGCCTCCCTCCGGCACCCGGAACGACACGTCGAAGAGCGCGCGGTATGGACCGTAGGCCGCGCTGACGTTGCGCACGGACAGTACGTCGGACGTCCCGGCCGCTGATGGCTTCGCCATGGTGGCAGCGTCGGTCATACTGCTCCCACCTGACCGAGGTAGGCATCGCGCACCATCGGGTTGGCCATCACCTCGTCGAAGGTGCCTTGCGCCAACATCGCTCCGAGATCCATCACGACCGTCCGATCGACCACTTCGGCCACCATGGCGAGGTCGTGCTCGACAAGCAAGACGGCGGTTCCCCGCTCGCGCTGGACGGTGCGCAGCACCGCCGCCACCTCGGCGGTCTCGTGGAGGTCCAGTCCGGAGGATGGCTCGTCGGCCAACAGGATCTTGGGCTCGGTGGCAAGGGCGCGCGCCAGCTCGACCAGCCGGCAGTGGCCCAGACCGAGCGCATTGACCGAGGTCTCCGCCAGGTCCGAGATCCCGACCAGCTCCAAGATGGCGTCGGCTCGCACCTTCTCGTCGGCCGTCGGGTTGCTCATGTTGCACAGATCCCGCCAGAGCCGAGCCTCGCCTCGCCGGGAGCGCTCAGCCACCATGAGGTGGTCGCGTACCGACATGTCGGTGAAGACCTCCACCTTCTGGTAGGTACGGCCGATCCCGAGGCGGGCCCGCTTGAAGGTCGGCAGGCCTATCAGGGGCTTACCGTCGAAGATGATGTCGCCCTGTTCGGGTCGCAACTGTCCGCACACGCAATTGAACAGCGTCGTCTTGCCAGCGCCATTGGGGCCGACCAAGCCGACGCTCTCGCCGGCGAACACGTCGAACGTCATGCTGTGCACCGCCAGGATCCCGCCGAAGGACTTGGACACACCTTGCATGCTGAGGAGGGGGGTGGGCTCAGCCATTGGCGCCTGAAGTCGAGATGGCGCGGGCCTTGCGGTCCTCAGCCGCCGCTTCGCGGGCGAAGAACAGGCGCTCGAAGCGCTGAGTCCCCTTGCGCTTCTGGTACTCGAGGACTCCCTCAGGGTGCTTGGCGTACTGGAGCGCACCGAAGGCGAAGAGCACGACGGTCAGGCTGGCAAAGCGCGCCGGCAGGTACACCTGCAGAATGTGCTCGATCACGAAGAAGCTCACGCCGGCCTGAATCGCTCCCTCGACCGTTGTCACGCTCGTCGTGACGACGAGGACGACCAGCACGAGTGAGATGTCGGCGTTCCAGTCGGTCGGGTTCACCACCTGCTGCTGCATGCTGAAGATCATGCCGCCGATGCCGGCAATGGCGCCCGACAAAGCGAACACCATGATGCGCTGCCAGGTGGGGTTGACCCCGAGGCCCGCAGTGGCCGTCTCGCTTCCCCGCAGCGCGGCCAGATTTCGGCCGACCGTGCCCTTGCGCACCAGGAGGACGACGATGGACGCCACGATCAGCACGCCCAAGGTGAGCAGGAACATGGCATGCCCGTCGAAGTTGAAGAAGGTAGTGGTACCGAGCCACTTGCTCTGGACAACCAGGCCCTGGGGGCCGCCCGTGATGTAGGTCTCGTTGAAGAATGTGGCGTCGATGAACAGCGCGAAGGCAAGCGTCATGAGTGCCAACCCCAGGCCGCGGAGGCGCAGCGACAACAGCGCCAGCACGACGGCCACGGCCGCAGCCAGCGCAGCGCCGATCAGGCCGCCTATCAGCATGTTGATCCCCAAGTGGTTCGCCACCTGGGCCGCAGTGAACGCACCCACCCCGGCCAGGGTGGCTTGGCACAGAGAGAGCTGTCCGGCCATTCCCGTGATCATCGTGATGGACAGAAGCACGATGGCGTACGCGAGGCCGCTGTTGAAGACCCCGGTCCACGCATCGGGGATCCAGGTCAGCATGGACACGAAGAACCCGGCGAAGACGACCCACCACAAGACACGGATGATCCGGTCCATGCTGGGCGCGCGGGCGGTCGCCGCCATGGGGGGTGGCGGAGGATCGATCGACGCCATCGGGTCCCGGTTGGCGTCGAGCTCCCTCAGCTTCGGCAGCAACAGCAGAGCCCCGACCAGGAAGAGGAAGGGCAGCGACGGGATGATCGCCGCGTAGAACAAACTCTGCGGAGAGACGTAACCCTGCAGCAACGTGGTCAAGACGCCGATGAGCACGGCCACGCCGGCGGCGATGGGGAGCGACCGCAGCATCGCCCATGCCGCCGCGGCGATGGCGGTGACCGTGAGGGTGATGTAGTTCTCCGGCGTAAAGGCCCCGAAGACGGGTGCGAAGAGGACGCCGGCGAGCGCGGCCATAAAGCTGGAGACGATCCAGGCGACGGACACCACCCCGATGCCGTTGACCCCGTCGAGTTGCACCAGCCTCCGGCTCTCGACGGCGGCGCGCATCTGCAGACCGAGGGCCGTGTAGCGCAGCAGAATCGTCAGGGCGATCAAGACGACCACCGTGACCGAGATCGTCGAGAGGTAAATGCCGTTGATCGGCGTCCCCGCGATCATGAAGTACACGACGTTGGGATTGAAGAACGGCAGGATGGTAGCCGTGGCGTCCAGGTTCTGTGGGCCGAAGAGCACCGGTAAGAGGTCTGGAATTCCGACGAGCAGTGCCAGGCTGCAGACCATCTTCGCGGTGGAATTGGAATTCGGTATGTGCCGGAAGAGCAGTCGGTCGAATGCCCACCCGACCACCGGGCCCATAACGACCACGGTGAGCAGGAAGGCCTCGAAACCCGACCAATTGCGGTACTCGGTCAGGTAGGTGAAGATGAAGGCCGAGGCGAACGCCTGTGCTCCGAAGGCGAAGTTGAAGACGCCGGTCGCCTGGTAGGTCAGGACGAGGCAGACCGCCACGAGCGCGTACGTACACCCGTAGGGGATGCCCGGGAACGCGAAGCCCAAGAACTGCTCCATTCCCCTACCGGACCCTCGCTGCCATTCTGTGCATCAGCCCTGACCTCCCCCGCCGCTCCTCAGCCCCCCGGGGCTGGAGTACCGGCCGGGACGGGGAACACAGGGTTGGACTTGGGGTTGATCGACGGGAAGCAGTTGAAGACGTTCTGGCCCGTGTTGAGGGCCGGGACGTACTTCACGCCCTTGGCCTGGATGTAGGCCGTGCAGTAAGGCGGCTTGTGGCCTACATGGCCACCGGCGGCCCAGTTGGTCGGTGACGTCAGTCCACCCGCCGTGAAGGCCGTGATCATGTTGGTCTGCTTGATCACGTTGGCCCAGGTCAGGTTGTTGCCCGCAGCCTTGACGCCCTGCACGAAGAGGGCGGCCGACTCCCAACCCTGGATGGCGATCTCGTCATAGATGTAGTTGGGCTCGTACTTCTTCATCTGTGCGAAGTAGAGCTTGAGGCCCGGGTACTGCGACTGGTTCGCCGTGAACGGCACGTGGGCCGTGGCGAAGTAGACGCCCTGCATCAGGCTCTCGTTCTGCTGCAGCGTCGAGACGTCGTTGCCGCTCAGCCAGAGCTGCGTGGCATTGAGGCCGTACTGCTTGACGGCCCGAGCCATCGACACGTTCCCCTGGACGTCCATGCAGCTGGCGATGAAGTTCGAGCCAGCCTGCTTCATGCGTTGCACGTCGGTGGCGACAGTCGAACCCGGGTACGAGACCTTGAGGTCGACGTAGCTGACCGTGTACCCGGCCGCCTGGAGCCCGTTCTCGGCCGCTTGACACGCGTCAGAGGATGCGGCGATGCCATAGGCCACGAGGGCGATGGACGGCTTCTTCTGTGTCTTGCGGGCCACGTAGGCGTACTCGGGCACCCCCGCCGGGTAGTACTCCACCGACCCGCCCGCGGCGAACAGGTTGGGCTGCGGCGCCCAGTTGCCCGTGACGTTGTACCCGTAGGTCGGGATGCCCGACTCGGTGAACAAGCTGGGCGAGAAGAACGCCGTGGCGACTCCGGTCACCGCAAACACGTGGTCCTGATTGATCAGGGTGTTCGCCAGCTGGTTGAACGTCGTCGGGTTCCCGGTGTCGTCGAGTTGGTACTTGTAGTCGATCATGCGCCCGTTCACACCGCCCTGTGCGTCGATGTAATTGAAGTAGGCCTTCTCGCCGTAGATGAGCGAGGAGAAGTTGGCCGCCAACGTCCCGGTCTGAGTCGAGATCGACCCAACCGTGATGGAATTCGACGTCACTCCCGGTGCCGAGCTCGTTGCCGCCGCCGCACCCGCCGTGCCGGCCGACGTCGTCACGATCGCCGCTCCCAGCATCGTCCCCAGCAACGCCACCGAAGTCAGCGCCTTCAATCCATGTCTCACTCGCATTGCGTCCCCAATCATCGGTCGTGCATCCCCCGGGATGCCGGTCACTGTACCTGCAGGCTCTCACGCCCGTTGCTCACCCCTTGTGCTCTATCACGTCGCCAATCAGCATTTGCTCTCACCCTTGACAGGGTGGATGTCCGTCACGTCATTCTCTGCTGCGTCAGTTCAGGAACAACCTCCGCCGGTCGAACTCACGCAGGGACTGCACCTCGTCGAAACGAACGGCCGGAAGCTCCTCGACCTGCCTGGCCACCTCAGGCTCGTACCCGCACGCCGACGCGAACGCTCGCACTCTCTCCTGGAGAGTGCCTTCCCCGTGGGGCACGGCAGCAAGCCGCAACACGCCGTCGTGCCGGCGCAGGATGCCCTTGTCGGTCACGACGCTGACGACCCGCTGCCCGGGCGAGGTGACGTAGGCCACCGTCTCGGGAAGCCGCTCGGGCCGGGCCAACGTCACCACCACGCATGCGGTGGCCCGACTGGCAACGTCATTCGCCCCACCGGACCCGACCAGGAAGCGTCCGCCCTCCAGTTGGGTCGAGTTCAAGGACCCGCGACTGTCCACCTCGGCGGCCCCGAGGCAACCGACGGTGGTCGTCCCGGGCCCCCCGATGACCATGCCGAGTACGGCTGAGGCGTCGGAAAGGTACGGCGTGGCCGGAAAGACCCGCTGGTTGAAGATGTACGGGTCGGCGGGCGTCGGCTGGTAGCCCCAGAGGCCGAGCTCGGCGGTCAACATGACGTTGTGCCCGCGGGCCCGGGCCCGTCCGACGGCGACCCAGGCCGCCAGGTTCGCCACGCCGGCGCCGGCCAACACGGCGTCGGCGCCGACGGCATCCACCACCCGTTCGAGTTCCCGGGCACCGAGCGATGCCGCCTGTTCCCACCGGGAGATGGCAGGGTCGTCGACGACCGGGTTGGCGTCGGCGTCGGCCTTCCAGGACATCGGGTCGGACCGACCTTCGAGCCACTTGAGCTGGTCCGCTCCGACGCGGGCCAGGTAGTCCTCGTGCGTGGCCGGACCAAGCACCCACTCGTCGATGTAGGCATCGAACTCGTTCTGGGAGGCCGCGGCGGCGGCCGCACTCCAGTGCGCGATGTCCTCTCCGTAGCTGCGGACGGGGAGCCCCGGGGCGTAGCACCCTCCAGGATGGGCGCCGAACGGTGCCTCCACCACCGCGAGGACGCGGTGACCCGGAACCCGGACCCGATGTCCCAGGCCCTCGAGGTCGTCGACCACCCGCTCGACGGTCGCCACGACGCCTCGGCGAGCCGCCCACGCACCCCAGACGCCGTCGAGTAGCGGCTCGGAGAACACGAGGTTGCCCGCTGGGTCTGCTGCTGCAGCGTGTACCAACGCAACATCGGGCGCCAATGGTTCCAGCAGCCCCAGTGGGCCGAACGGCGAATCGATGACGGCGAAGCCCTCGTTGTCGGCCATGGAGGAGCCAACCAATGATCCGGTCACCGCGGCAGGGAGGCCGCGGGCGGCGGCTTCGAGGCGCTGCGACAAGGTGAGGATCGACCAGTGCTCGACCTCGACCTCACCCGATTCGTACGCCTGCCGGAAGATGGGATTGGGGTTGTAGGTCGGGAAACTGTTGCCGGAATACGCAGTCACCACCTTGCGCACCAGGCCGCCCTCAAAGAAGGCAGCGCCCAGCGCGCCCAGGCTTGTCATAACGAGGGTGAATCCCGGGTCCGTCCGCCAGAATTGGCGGGCGAGCTCCCGGGCGGCTGCCGTCCAGCGGCTATGCCCCATCATCACCAACACGGAGTCGCCGGGCCGCACGCTCCGTGCGACGGCATCCTCCAGCGTGGTCACGACGGGGCCACCCGGCGCGTTGGCCGTCAGCGTCACAAAACCGGCTTCGCGCCGGACACAGGATCACATAGTCCCTGGTCCAACGTCATTTTTGACCCCAACCCAACCTGACCACCGTGTCAGGTTAGCCATTTCAATCAGGCCCGGCACTACCATGCTCCGCGCATGGGATCGCCGAGAGTCCAGCATGACCCGGCGCCCGCCCCGAAGAAGCACACTCGGTCGCCGGCGGCGAAGAAGGCAACGACCGCAAAGACCACCAGTACGGTGGTGAGCACCCATGGGCCCGGTGGCCGGTCCAACGGCGCCGCCATGGCCGACGCCGATACCGTCGGCGCGCCGGCCAGCAAGCGTGTCCTCAGGAGCCAGGGTCGGCGGACCATGCGCAAGCTGCTGGACGCGGCCATGGTGGCGTTCGACCGCCGGGGCTACCACGCCACGCGGGTCAACGACGTGGTGGAGATCGCCAAGACCTCGCACGGCACCTTCTACCTCTACTTCTCCAACAAGGAAGACCTGTTGCGGGCCCTGGTGGCCGAGGCGGCCGGCGAGGCGCAGACGCTCTATGACGCGCTCAGCAAGCTGCCGGCCCAGGATGGCGCGCCCCTTTGGGAGGACGTGCACGGATGGATCCGGGCCTACTCCGAGCTCTGGACCCGCTACGCGCCGCTGTTCCGGGCCTGGACCGACCTGGCCGCCATCGACCCGGAGCTCCTCGACCTGATCCGCAGCACCATCACCGCCATGTCGGGCGCCTTGGCCCAGCAGATCGGGCCTGACTCCTCGGGCCACATCATCGACCCCGATGCCGCCGGGCTCGCCACCCTGGCCATGCTCGACCGCTTCCACTACCTGCGCGAGTTCGTGGGGCAACCGATCGACGACATCGCCCTCGAGACGATGACGACCATGGTGTATCGAGCCCTCTTCGACCCGAACGCCTGACCGCCGACGCCAAAGGTCGCGGCCGCGCTACCTGACGCTTGCTATGGGCGGGGCCGCTGCGCCGGGTACACGAGGTCGTAGATGCCGTCGACGCCCGAGCCGTGCAGGGTCAGCCCGCCGTCGACGACGATGTTCTGACCGGTCACGAAGCGGGCCATGTCGGAGCAGAGGAAGACGACCACGTCCGCGATGTCCTCGGGTTCTCCGATCCGGCCCACAGGCGTCCCCTTCTCGAAACGCTCCGTCTGACTGGGCATGAACTCGAACATCTGCTCGGTCATGGCCGTCAGGATCATGCCCGGCGACACGGCGTTGACCCTGATGGTCGGCCCGTATTCCAAGGCGGCGGACGCGGTCAGCGCCGCCACGGCAGCCTTGCTCGCCGCATAGGGGCTCTCCCCCGCGGCGGGACGCGTCCCACTGATGGAGGCCGTGCTGACGATGGAGCCCCCTCCGCCGGCCAGGAGGTGCGGCACGGCAGCCCGGATGCCCGCCCAGACGCCCGTCAGGTTGACCCGGAGCACCCGGTCCCATTCGGCCACGTCCATCTCGTGCAGCTTGCTGAAGCTGCCCGTGCCCGCGTTGTTATAGATGACGGACAGGCCTCCCATGACTTCCGCCGCGGCGTCGACTGCGGCGCGCAACGCGTCGGGATCTCCCACATCGACGCCGAAGGCGACGCCGCCGATCTCCTTGGCGACCACCTCGGCCGCGTCGCCGTTGACGTCGAGGACGGCGACCTGGGCCCCTTCTTCCGCCATCCGGCGGCAGGTCGCCCGCCCGATGCCCGATCCACCACCCGTCACCACCGCTCTCTGACCCTCAAGCAGTCCCATCGACCCCTCCTCCCGGCGCGTCACGAGCAGACCAGACTGGGGTCTCGACCTGGAGTGGTTCGTCGAGCTCCCGGATCAGCAATTCCTGCGCCATGCTCAGGTGCAGGGTCCCGTCCTCTCCGTGCATCGTCGCGCGGATGGTGGCCCGGCCGCCTGCGTTCACGAGGGCCTGGATGTCGAAGAGGCTCCAGACGTCGGCCCGCCAGGGGCGATGGAACCACAACGCGTGGTCGAGGCTCGCATCGGTATGCCTGCCCCACACGCCGATGCTGTGCGGCCGGAACGAGGCCCCCGTCATATCCGAGAAGTACGCCAGGAATCCTGCGTGCACCGCCGGGTCGTCCGAAAGCGTCTCGCGGGACCGGAACCAGCAACGACGAGTCGACTGGTACGTGCCATCCTCCCGGCGCTCGGTCGTCCCGAGCTCTCGGACGTCGAAGGGAAAGGGTGCCTCGAACCCTTCGATCTCGCCGGGCGCAGGAACGCCAGGAGCCATCGGGAGCTGATAGCTGTCCCCCTCTTCCGGACGGTGGAACGAGCAGGTCATGCGGAAGGTCTCCCTGCCCTCCACCGCGCTCGTCACCTGTCGTGTGCTGAAGGACCTCCCGTCCCGTACGCCGTCCACGACGTGGGTCGTCTCGGAACCAGGATTGGTCGGTCGCAGGAAATACCCGTGCAGGGAATGCACCTCGAGACCGGTCGGAACGGTCTGCATGGCGGCGTTCAGGGCCTGGCCCACCACCATGCCCCCGAACACCCGACCGTGCACCCACCACTTCGGGCTGGTCGTGACGAAGGTCGGCCGGCCGTCGGTGTCCCGGCCTCTTGCGTGGGCTGTGAGTGAGTCGACCAGCTCGGCCACGGTGGCCGGCACCAGTTCGGCTTCTTCGGCGTCGTCAAGCTCCACGGGTGGCTCCGCGGGCCGGCGGCGCGGCCCTCATGACAGATCGACCTCTACGGAGAGACCCTTCGAGGCCAGGTCGACGCAGCGGTTGTCCTCGGCGTAGCGGAGGCCCTGGACGTTGAAGAGCCGCACCTCGGGACCTTCCATCGGGAACGGTCCCCAGTGCCAGGTGCCCTGGTGCAGCACCAGCGACTCCAGTGGCTCGATCCGGAAGGCGCGGATGGTGGCCGCCTCCGACTCGTCGGTGAATTCGACGTCGGCGGGAGCCACCACGATGACGGCCGGGACGTTGAGCGGCATGAGAACCTGGGTGTGGGTGTCGTGGCGGAACAGCATTTCGCAGCGCAGGCCGATGGGCGTCTCGGGGACTTCGGCCCGGGCGTGCCCGATCAGGTTCACGTGGGCATCCGCCCACACGAACGTCATCGTCTCCTTGCCGTCGCTCGGATCGACGTCGGCGACGGGGAGCCAACCGAACGATGACCAGGCCGCCCCGCTCAGTGGTTCCGGGACCATGGCACGTTCTCTCTTCGCTACGTCTGGGGACATCGCTCGCTCTCATCTCCTCGTCCACCGCGCCGCCGGCCGCCCTGATCGGGTGCGCCCGGACGCAACGCGGCCTAACCTGACATCCGAGTCAGTCTAGGAAACCTTGGGAGGCCAACAGGATGGATGTGCGCAGCATTGAAGCCAAGGCGCCGGTCGTCGAGCACAACGGCACCGTCCCGGTCTGGTGGATGATCGAGTCCCGCGAGTTCAAGGACATCACCGATGGGGGCTACCTGGAGCTGGTCAACGAATTCGAGGTACCAGGTGGCGGCCTGGTGGACCCTCATTCCCATCCGACCCACGAGTTCTATTACGTCATGAACGGGAAGGGCATCATGACGATCGACGGCGAAGACCGTGCGATCTCCCAGGGCGACCTCGTCTACATCCCGCCGGATAAGGTCCACTCGCTGCGCCCCGTCAGTGACCATGCGCCGATCCACTGTTTCTGCTTCGCCATCGGCGTCAAAGGCGCTGGCGCCATCAACTACACGACGCACTAGGTGGCGCGCGTCCTCGTCACCCGCCCCCTGACGGAGGGCGGGACCGACCCCCTGATGGAGGCCGGCCACGAGATCGTGCTGCCGCGCGAGGACGGATCAGCCCTCCCACCCGATGAGCTGGTCGGTCTGGCCGCAGAGTTCGATGGGATCGTGAGCCACCTCACCGATCGCATCGATACGGCGGTGCTCGAGTCGGGGCGGAACGGGAGGCTCAAGGTCGTGGCCAATGCGGCGGTGGGCTACGACAACATCGACGTCGTCTCGGCGACTGCGATGGGCATCACGATCTGCAACACCCCCGGGGTGCTCGATGACACAACGGCCGATCTGGCATTCCTTCTCATTCTCGCGGCCACCCGTCTGGCCACCGACGCCGAGCGAGACCTTCGAGAGGGCCGGTGGACCGGGTGGGGGTTCGGCACGCATCTCGCCCGTGACGTGCATGGTGCGACTCTCGGCCTCGTCGGCTTCGGTCGCATCGCCCGTGCGGTGGCCCAGCGAGCGATCGGGTTCGACATGGAGGTCCTCCACACGACGCGCCACGACACCGGCCTCCCCGGCTTCATCCCGACGCTCGACGACTTGTTGGAGCGATCGGACATCGTGAGTCTGCATGTTCCGCTCACCGAGTCGACGCGCCATCTCATCGGCGCGGCGGAACTCGCCCGTATGAAGACGACGGCTGTGCTGATCAATACGGCCCGGGGGCCGGTGGTGGACGAGAATGCGCTGGTCGACGCTCTCGAGGCGGGCTCCATCTACGCCGCCGGGCTCGACGTGTTCGATGGGGAGCCGAAGTTGAATCCACGCTTGCTCACCGCACCCCGCACAACCCTGCTTCCTCACATCGGGAGTGCAACTATCGCGACCCGGACCCGCATGGCGCAGCTCGCATGTCAGGGCGTCTGTGACGTTCTGGCGGGCCGGAGGCCTCCCAACGTCGTCGTTCCGGCACCGCAACCCGTCTAGCAACGACCGTTCCCTTTCGAGCCCGAGAACCCACGGCGAATCAGCCGGGGATCGAAGGATACGATCCGACCTTCATTGGTGGGCTCTCCACGTCGGAGCGGAGGTGGCGGTGCAAACGGTCCGGGGACTCGCCGTCACTGCGCTGGCTTTCGTGGTGACCGTCGCCCTCATGGGTGCTCTCGGTAGCCAAGCTCCGACGGTCCCGGCGGGGGCAGATGTGACGCCGACCTGGCAGACGACCGCCGCTTACACGCCGCTGGCAAACGTGAGCGCGCTTTCCTGCGCGCCGAGCACGACGGAGAGCACTACGACCTGCGTGGCGGTGGGCGACAACGGTGGCAGCCTCGCCTCCATCATCGTCACGCACAATGGCGGCAGCACCTGGTCGGACACGACTCCCCCATCGGGTGTGACATCGCTCTCCACTGTCTCGTGTCCATCGTCCGCCGTCTGCTACGCCGGCGGGGATGCGGGGATCATGAAGTCGAGTGACGGCGGCGCCACCTGGATGGTCCAGGACTCGACGTTCACTCCCCTGTCGATTTCCTGCTTCATGATTGACGAATGCACAGCGGTCGGCGGAACAGACATTGTCGGAACCACGGATGGTTCGAACTGGAATCTCCAAACGGCACCCTCAGGGCTGAATTTGCTCTCAAGCGTGTCTTGCCCTAGCTCTACCACCTGCGTTGCCGTCGGATCCCAGAACGGATTGCCGTCCATCGTCGGCACCCAAGATGGCAATACCTGGGCGACGCTGGATCTACCATCCGTGTTGTCACTGCAATCAATCTCGTGCGCGATATCAACGACTTGTGTCGTAGCTGGCATTGGCGAAGGTGGCGGAGCAACATCGCTCAGCACGGTGGACCTAACTGCCTGGACGCCACGTGTCTCCATCCCGTTCGGGACACGGCTGAACTCCATCGCCTGCACAAGCGAAACCACCTGCATCGCCGTCGGAACAAACCTCAGTTCGACCCCATACGTCATCAGCACCTCGAACAACGGTTCGACATGGTCGTCCCAGAACTCACCCCCCAACGCTGTCGAGGTCACAAGTATCTCCTGCTCGGATCCCGAAGACTGCGTTGCGGTGGGCAACAACGGCAACCTCGGGGCCGGTTCCACGATTATGGGTACGACGACCGGCGGACTCACCTGGACGGCGCAAACGCCGCCGTCGGGCACGAGTCAGTTGAGTTCGGTTTCGTGCCCGACCACGGCTGACTGCTTCGCGGTGGGAGTGAACTCCGTTCTCGCTTCGGTCAACGAAGGCTACGCATGGAGCCCACAGTCCATTCCATCCGATGTCGCCGGCCTCAACGCAATTTCATGTGCGTCGACGTCCGACTGCACGGCGGTTGGGTTCGGCATCTTCGGCAGCCCGGTCATCATCGGAACCGTCGACGCGGGGGTGACCTGGAGCTCTGAACCGATCCCCCTCGGAGTGGGCATCCTGACCGGAGTCTCATGCGCGAGCACGACCGACTGTCATGCCGTGAGCGATTTCGGCGATTCAGCTCCCAGCATCATTGCGACGGGCGACGGCGGTGCGACGTGGACGGCGGAGCCCTACCCGGGGATCGTGACCAACTTCACGGGGATCTCCTGCCCAGACACTGGGCACTGCACTGCCGTAGGTCAGTCGTCGGGCGGCCCGAGTGCCGTGATCCTCGCCACCGCCGACGGTGGGACGACCTGGGTCCCTCAGACGCCGCCGGCGGCCCTCACCAGCCTCGACGGCATCTCGTGTGCCAACGACACGGATTGCCTCGCCACCGGCCCCGACGTCATAGGGACAACAGACGGCGGCTCCACCTGGGACGACCTGGGCACTCCCGCCGGGTCAACCGCTTTGGAGTCCGTCAGCTGCATCAGCCCGACGACGTGCACGGCGGTGGGAGGCGCCAGCATCATCACGACAGTGGACCAAGGCAGCGAGTGGACGGCAGAACCAACGCCGCCCGGCGTCGCGAAACTCGCCGGAGTTGCCTGCGCCAGCCCGGTGAACTGCGAAGCAGTAGGGACGGGCTCGAACTTTGGCGGCACCGTCGTCACCCTCTCGGCGCCGCCGAATGTCGCCACCACCAGCCTGCCCATCGGCACCATCGGCGTGCCGTATTCCGGCTCGCTGTCTGCCAGCGGCGGATTGGCGCCGTACTCCTGGGCGGTTGCCGGAGGAGCACTGCCACCCGGGGTCGATCTGGCGACGAACGGCAGCCTCAGTGGGACACCGACCATCTCCGGGCGGTACCAGGTCACGTTCAGCGTGACGGACTCCAACTTCCTGTCGACCCAGGCCAACGTCGTCATCTCCATCGAGCCCATCAGCGCACCTGGATACTGGGAGGTCGCCAGCGACGGAGGCATCTTCAGCTACGGCGGCGCCCAGTTCTACGGGTCCACGGGGAGCCTGCACCTGAACGCACCCATCGTCGGCATGGCCGCCACACCCGATGACGCCGGGTACTGGTTGCTGGCGTCCGACGGCGGCATCTTCGCTTTCGGCGACGCCGTCTTCTATGGATCGACCGGGGGCGCGCACCTCAATGCGCCCATCGTTGCCATGACGCCCACCCCCGACGGGGGTGGCTACTGGCTCGTCGCCTCCGACGGCGGGATCTTCGCATTCGGGGATGCCAACTTCTACGGGTCGACAGGCGGCATGAGGCTCGACCGGCCCATCGTGGGCATGGCGTCGACCATCGATGGGCAGGGCTACTGGCTCGTGGCGTCCGACGGCGGCATCTTCGCCTACGGCGATGCGGCCTTCCTCGGTTCCACCGGCGGCCTGCCGCTCGAGAAGCCGATCGTGGGCATGACCGCCGCCCCCGACGGCAGCGGGTACTGGCTGGTGGCGTCGGACGGCGGCATCTTCAACTTCGGCAACGTGTCCTACTTCGGATCGGCCGGAGGCACGCCGATCAGCGCTCCGGTAGTGGGTATGGATCGCACGGCCGACGGGCAGGGGTACTGGATGGTTGGGCGCGATGGGGGGATCTTCAGCTACGGCGACGCCGGCTTCTTCGGCTCCGCCGGGGGGTTGCATCTGAACAGCCCCGTCGTCGGGATGGCCGCCATCCAGTCGTTGTAGTGAGGGTCACCCTCACCGTCACCACCGGTTCGAGTGCGTGAGCGTCCGCTCCAAAATGCCCAACGTCGCCCGCAGGGCCGACTCGGGGATGATGGGGAAGATGTTGGCCTCTTTCCATTGGGGATCGATGGTCGACCAGTCGTAGTACGAGGTGACCAGCGTGCCGTTACCGTCCTCCGCCGGCGAGAGCCGGTAGCCGTAGATGTGGCCGATCTGCGGCTTGATCTGGCCCTGAATTGTCCAGGCGATCTCCCGGTCTGGTTCGAAGGTCGTGATATGGACGGTGACGTCGTAGCGCCCCATGGGGAAGTCGTTGAGCGCCGCACGATCCATGTGGATCACGAACTCGTCGCCGACCTTGGTGGCAGGCGCGCCGGTGGAGTCCATCAACATGCCGGAACTGTCGATGGAAACGTGGCCCTTGGGGTCACACAGAAGGGCGAAAATACGCGCCGCTTCGGCAGGGATGATCCGCCCCACCTCCATGCGCTCCAGCGTCTCGTCCGCAGCCGTGGTCTCTTCGCTCATAGCGCATTGTGCCACCCGCCGGCCGAATCGCCGGCTTGATCGCCATCGCCATCCCAGGCCCCAGGCGTCTACCCGCCATCCCCCCGCCGCACCAGCGAGGCGTCGAGCCCGAGCAGCTCCACCGTCGTCGATCCGGACTTGAGGGCCGAGAAGTATCCCGCCTCCTTCGCCTCACGGTCCTGCCCCGCGGCCAGCACGTCCGACAGCGCGTCACCCGCGACGAACGCGACGCCATCCACGTCGGCCACCACCCAGTCCCCCAACGCCACCCGGGCGCCGCCCACCCGCACCGGCGCCCCGACCGTCCCCGGCTTGTCCTTGGTCGCACCGGTGAGGGCGATCGCCGCCGAGAACACCGGGAACCCGTGGGCCTCCAGAGCGGCCACGTCACGCACCCCCCCGTCGAGGACCAGTCCGGCCAGGCCGGCGGCCTCCGCCGCCGTGGTCAATACCTCGCCCCAGTAGCCCCGGTCGGCCACCTGCCCCACGTCGACGACGAGGACGCTCCCCCGCGGTGCCGTCGTCACGGCCACGTGCACCGCCAGGTTGTCCCCCGGCGTGCAGCCCACGGGGTACGCCGGGGCTGCCACCGCGGCGCCGGACCACGCCGGCCGGAGCCGGCGGTCGGCAGCCCGGCCACCCGACTCGCCGATGGTGGCCGAACCGAGCCGCGCCAACGCAGCAGCAACCGCCGCCCCGTCCCCGGAACTGTCGCTCGTCGAAGTCGTCTTCGTGCTCACGTCGTAGATCCTCCTCGGTCGGCGTCGGGTGCGGCACGTGCATTGGACCACCGGGCAGGGGCGCGGCACCAGCCCTACACTCCCCGGCGTGTCCGACGAGATGCTGATCGTGACCCAGGTCGCCCCTTACGTCGACGGGCCGGCCGGCGTGCATGGTGTCCTGAGCCAGGCGGCGACCGGGCTCTCCGAGCTCGCCAGGATGTCCGGCATCACCCCCACCGTGGTCACCGACGTGAGCGATGTCTCACCCGACCGGCTGGCGGCGGCCCGCGTCCTGGCCCTGTTCACCATCGGGGAGACGCCGTGGTCCCCAGCGCAGAAGTTCGCGGCACAACAGGCCTGGCGCGACGGGTCGCTGCGCCTCCTCGGCGTCCACTCCGCCACCGACGCCAGCCACACGTGGCCCGAGTACGGCGACATGCTCGGGGCCCGCTTCGACGGCCATCCCTGGACGCAGGAGTTCGCCATCGACGTCGTGGACGCCGACCATCCGGCCACGGCCCACCTCGGCGCACGCTGGGATTGGCGCGACGAGGTCTATCTCTTCACGGCCCTGCGGCCCGACGCCCGCGTCCTGCTCCGGCTGGCGGAGGACCAGGTCGACCTCTCCGCGCCCGGAGGCCGCGTCCCCGAGTGCGGCTTCCCCCTGGCCTGGAGCCTGGAGGACGGCGCCGCCCGCACCTTCTACACCGCGCTCGGCCACTTCCCGGGAGCGTGGGAGACGCCGCCCTACCTGCAGCATCTGGCCGGAGGCCTCGCCTGGCTGGCCCCGAGCGCCTAGCCTGACGTCCATGTCAGGGTCAGCGCTCCCCGAGATGATGGCGGCCGCCGTCTACCAGTCACCCGGCATGATCACCGTCGAAGAGCGCAAGGTCCCCCAACCCGGACCGGGCCAGGTCGTGGTGCAGGTCCACGCATGCGGCATCTGCGGGTCCGACATCCATCAGCTGCGCGACGGGTGGGGGTTCACCCCCGGCGCCGTCGCCGGCCACGAATGGAGCGGGACCATCGCCGCAGTCGGGGAAGACGTCACCGGTTGGTCGGTGGGCGAGCTCGTGGTGGGCGGTCCCGGCGTGCGCTGTGGCACCTGCCGCCGGTGCCTCGAGGGCAAGCCCTCGCAGTGCGAGAACCGCGCCAGCATGACCGGCGAGCACATCGACGGCGCCTTCGCCGAGTACATCCTCTGCCGGGCGACCGGCATCCTGCGCCTGCCCGAAGGCCTCTCCCCCCGTCACGCCGCGCTGGCCGAGCCGCTGTCGGTGGCCCTGCACGGCATCACGCGCTCAGGTGTTGCGGCGGGCGACCGCGTCATGGTGTTCGGCGCCGGGCCGATCGGTGCGTTGAGCGTGGCCGCACTCCATGCCATGGGCGTCGCTGACATCACGGTGGTCGAGCCCCATGAGGGGCGCCGCCGCCTGGCGGCCGACCTCGGCGTGACCTCCATCGTCGACCCGGAGGAACTCGACGTCTTTCCTTCCTGGGAGCCCGAACGCATGTCGACGCGCGCAGTGGACGTCGTCCTCGAATGCTCCGGGCACAGGGCGGCCATCGAGGCGGGCTTCTGCCAGCTCGCTCGGGGCGGCATGCTCGTCATGGTCGGTGCCGGCATCGACCATCCCACCTTCGACATCAACCGCATGATCCTCAACGAGCTGACCGTCACCGGATCCTTCGTCTACGACCAGGGCGGGTTCGAGCGGGCGCTCGAGCTCCTCGCCTCCGACGGATTCCCCTCGGATCTCCTCATCGAACCCGCCGCCGTCCCGCTCACAGCCATCGGGGACACGCTGGAGGCGCTGGCCGCGGGTCGTATCGCCGGCAAGGTCATGGTCGTCCCGGAGGTGCAGCTCTGATGCCACATCCCTTCTATCCCTCAGGCAACCCACGCTTCAACCACGTGGCCATGTCGCTGCCGGCCGACCTCCTCGACGCGACGAACCGGGCCGACGTCTGCCGCTTCTTCGACGAGGTGATGGGCTTCACCGAGATGGAGGTGATGACCGAAGACCGGCGACGCCTCATCATGAGTTGCGTGCACTGGGACCAGTTCATCTTCCTCATCGCCGAGGACGACCCGATGCGCTGCCCCCGCATGGACCACTACGGCTTCGCCGTCGGCTCACTCGACGAGCTGCGCGGGCTGCAGGAACGCGCGGAAGCATTCCGCAAGGTCGACGACCGCATGGAGCTCATCGACCTGCACATGGACGACCAGCAGATGGTCAAGATCCACTCGCTCTACGTCCGCTACCTCCTGCCCATGACGATCGAGTTCCAGTACTGGGAGTTTCCAGAGCCCGCACAGTCCAACTGAGCGCATGAGCGATTTCCGCGCCCTGCACGTCCCGGGCTCACCGTTGCTCATGCCCAACGTGTGGGACGTCGGGTCGGCTGCGTTGTTCGCCACGCTCGGATTCGACGCGATCGCCACCACGAGCGGGGGGTTCGCCGCCACGAGGGGACGCCTCGACGGCGCCATGACCAAGGAGGAGGTGCTGGCCCACGCCGGCGATCTGGTCAGCGCCGTCGACATCCCGGTCTCGGCCGACCTCGAGAACTGTTTCGCTGACGACCCCGCCGGCGTGGCCGCCACGATCTCCGAAGCGGTCGGCGTCGGCCTGGCGGGTGGATCCGTGGAGGACTTCACCGGTGATCGGGAAACGCCCATCTACGAGCTGGCCCACGCCGCGGAGCGAGTGCGTGCGGCGGCCGAGGCCGCCCACGCCGGCCCGACCCCGTTCGTGTTGACCGCACGGGCCGAGAACTACCTGCACGGCCGTCAGGACCTCGCCGACACGATCGCCCGCCTGCAGGCCTATCAAGAAGCAGGGGCCGACGTCCTTTTCGCACCACGGGTCGTCGACCCGAGCGACCTTCGCCAGCTGCTGGCGGCCGTCGACCGCCCGGTGAGCGTGCTGATCGTCCCGGGCTGTCCCAGTGTCGGGGAGTTGGCTGAGCTCGGGGTCAGCCGGATCTCGGTGGGAGGCGCCATCGCCGTGGCCGCGTACGGCGCCGCCATCAACGCCGTCACGAAGCTGCGCGACACGGGGACCTGTGGCTACTGGGACCTGGCCGCCGTGGCCCGCCCGGTGATCACAGAAGCGTTCAGTCGCTGACCGCGACCGTCACCTCGATCTCGACCGCCCCGTTGCGGGGCAGCGCGGCCACGCCGATGGCCGAGCGGGTGTGACGGCCCGACTCGCCGAAGACATCCGCCAGGACCTTGCTCGCCCCGTCCACGACGGCGGGCTGCTGATGGAAGTCGGGCGCCGAGGACACGAAGCCCGTCACCGTGAGGACGCGCGTGACGCGGTCGAGGGTGCCGAGCGCCTCCTCCAGGACGGCCAGGGCGTTCAGCGCACACACGGCGGCGGCTTCGCGGCCCTCCTCCACCGTCACGGTATCGCCCAGGCGCCCGAGGCAGGTGAGTTCCCCGGCGATGCGGGGCAGTTGCCCCGATGTGCGCGCCACGCCGTCGTGCATCACCACCGCATCGAGCGGGTCGTGCGGCGGATGGGGCCCGTGCAGCGTGAGGCCCAGCTCGGCCAGCCGGGCGCGGATCTTGCCTTCGATCACCGCATGTAGGGCCAGTAGCTGGCGAAGGTCTCGTTGACCTTCTCCGGCAACGGGAAAATCCCGCCGAGCTGCTTGGCGCCCCAGATGATCTTGGCCGACCGCTCGACGAGCGCCGTATTGTGCATCGCCTTCTCCATCGTCGTGCCGATCGCCACCATCCCGTGGTTGGCGATGAGCGCCGCGCTGCGGCTCTCCAGAGCCTTGACCACCTGCTCCGCCAGTTCGGGCGAGCCGCTGGCGGCGTATTCCGAGCACCGGATGTCCCCACCGAGGTAGACGGTGAACTCGTCGATGCAGCTCGGGATGTCCTGGTGGGCGACGGCGAACATGGTCGCGTGGACGGCGTGCGAGTGAATGCAGACCGCGTAGTCCTCGTAGGCCGCCTGGACCGCGATGTGCAGGTACTTCTCCGAGGTGGGGCCTCGCTCGCCCGAGACGACCTCGCCGGCCGGGTCCACGATCACGATGTCGTCGACCGTCATGAGGCGGTAGTCCAGCGACGACGGGGTGACGGCGATGTTGCCGTCCTCCATCCGCGCCGAGATGTTGCCCGAGGTCCCCTCCACGAGCCCCTTCTGCAGCAGCTCCTTGGCTGCGGCGACGATCTGCTCAGGTGCGTTCTCAATGAAGGCCATGCTCTGGGTCTCCTCAGGGGTCTGGGGGGCGAAGGCCTCGCCCGGCGTTCGTGACGATCGTACAGCGCCCGGGCAATGCCTGACGCTGCTGTCAGGGAACAGGCACGGAGGTACTGTCTGCCCATGGGACTTCTCAATGGTCGAGCGGCGGTCGTGACGGGTGCGGGCCGGGGCATCGGGCGGGATATCGCCCTCTGCCTGGCGGCGGAGGGCGCCAAGGTCGTCGTCAACGACGTGGGCGTGACCCTGGGGGGTGCGGGCACCGAGGAGGACCCCGCCGCGCAGGTCTGCGCGGAGATCGAGGCGGCCGGCGGCAGCGCCGTCCCGAACCATGACTCGGTGAGCGACTTCGAAGGAGCAGGACGGATCATCGGGACGGCGGTGGACACCTTCGGCTCCATCGACATCGTGGTCAACAACGCCGGGATCGTGCGCGACCGGACGGTGGTCAAGATGGACGAGGCGGACTACGACGCCGTCATTGCCGTGCACCAGAAGGGCACGTTCAACACGGTGCGCCATGCGGCCCCACTGATGAAGGACGCAGGCTACGGGCGGATCGTCAACATCACGTCATCGGCCGGACTCCGCGGCAACTTCGGGCAGACGAACTACGGCGCGGCCAAGGCCGCCATCATGGGCATGACCTTCGTGTGGGCCCTGGAGCTGGGCCGGTATGGGATCACCGTGAATGCGGTGGCCCCGGCCGGCTTCACCCGGATGACCGAGGGTCTCTACGCCGGCGCGGAGCCGCCCGCCGATCAGGACCCCGCGCTCAATGCGCCCCTGATCGCCTTCCTGGCCTCTGAGGACGCCTCGTACGTCAACGGGCAGGTCCTGGGGCGCACGGGTTTTGCGTACACGCTCTTCCAGACGCCGCGACAGATCGCCTCCATGTGGCGCGAGGGCGGGTGGACGCCCGCGGAGGTGGCCGAGCATTTCCACGAGGTACTCGGGCAGCACCTCCAGCCCGTCGGCATGGGCGATCACCCTCTTTTGGGCAAGAAGGATTAGTTCCCCTGTTGGGCAAGGAGGACGAGCCCCCTGGGGCGACTCCCTCCCAGCCTGGATAGGGTGGGTGCGCTGATTCCGACCACCGAGGGAGGGCACCCATGCTCGTGCGCGACAAGATCTACATCAACGGGGCCTGGGTCCCCTCGACCGGCAAGGGCGATCTAAAGGTCATCGACTCGGCGACCGAGGAGGTCTTTGCCACCATCCCCGAGGGGACGCCGGAGGACGTCGACAAGGCCGTCGAGGCCGCCGCCGCCGCCTTCCCGGCCTGGGCTGCCACGTCCCGCGAGGAGCGGGCCAAGCTTCTCACCCGCATAGGAGAAGCCCTCGGCGCCCGCACGGACGAATTGGCCCAGATCATCTCCCACGAAGTCGGCATGCCCATGACTCTGTCGGGCTCCATTCAGGTCGGCCTGCCCGCCGGTGCGTTCGCCGACGCTGCCAAGGCGGCCGAGAGCTTCGAGTGGGAGGAAGAGCTCGGGAACTCCCTCGTCGTGCGCGAGCCGGTGGGCGTCGTGGGCGCCATCACGCCGTGGAATTACCCGCTGTACCAGGTCGTCCTCAAGGTGGCGCCTGCCCTGGCCGCCGGCTGCACCGTCGTGCTGAAGCCGAGCGAAGTCGCGCCAATCAACGCGTTCATCCTGGCCGATGTCATCGACGAGGTCGGCCTCCCGCCGGGCGTCTTCAATCTGGTCAGCGGCACGGGCCCCGTCGTGGGAGAAGCGATCGCGGCTCACCCCAAGGTCGACATGGTGTCCTTCACCGGCTCCACCCGGGCGGGCCGCCGGGTCATGGAGCTGGCGGCCGAGGGCGTCAAGCGTGTCTCGCTCGAGCTCGGTGGCAAGTCGGCCAATATCCTGCTGGACGACGCCGACTTCGCCGCCGCCGTCCCTGCCGGGCTCTTCGGTTGCTACATGAACTCCGGCCAGACCTGCTCCGCCCTGACCCGCATGCTCGTCCCCCGGGACAGGCTGGCCGAAGTGGAGGAGATGGCGGTCAGCGGCACGGCGGGCTTCGCCCCGGGTGACCCCTTCGAGGCGGGCAAGCTCATCGGGCCCCTGGTCTCGGCCGTCCAGCGCGACCGCGTGCGCGGCTACATCGAGAAGGGGATCGAGGAGGGGGCCAAGCTGATCGTCGGTGGCGCCGACGCCCCCGAAGGCCTCGAAAAGGGCTTCTTCGTGCAGCCGACCGTCTTCTCCGAGGTCACGCCGGACATGACCATCGCCAAGGAGGAGATCTTCGGGCCGGTTCTCGTTCTCATGCCGTACGACACCGAGGAAGAGGCGATCGAGATCGCCAACGGCACGCCCTACGGGCTGGCCGGCGCGGTCTGGAGCGCTGACCCGGCTCGCGCTGAGCGGGTGGCCCGGCAGCTGCGGACCGGCCAGGTCGACATCAACGGCGGGAATTTCAACCCAAGCGCGCCGTTCGGTGGCTACAAGCAGTCGGGTTTCGGGCGCGAGCGCGGCAAGTATGGTCTCGAGGAGTTCGTCGAGACCAAGTCCATGCAGCGCTGAGGGACCACCTCGCACAGCAGCCTGGCGGGCGAATCATCGGGTGACGCCCCCCAGAAGCTCGGCTCGGCTGCGTGCGTGCCGAGGTTCCGGCGGCTGTTGTCACGGTTTTGGAGGGAGATCGGGAGGGGCACATGAGCACGGCGCGCAACGGTGCGGTCGAGATCTACTACGAGGAATTCGGCGATCCAGCGGCGCCGACCCTCCTCCTGGTCAACGGCCTGGGATCCCAATGCCTGAACTACGACGTGTCGTGGTGTCAGCTCTTCTGCGACGAGGGCTTCCACGTGGTGCGGTTCGACAACCGCGACGTCGGCCTCTCGACGAAGCTCGACGACGCGGACTATGCCCTCGTCGACATGGTCGACGACGCCGTCACCGTCCTCGACGCCATCGGGGTGGAGAGGGCCCACGTCATGGGCTGCTCCATGGGGGGCATGATCGTCCAGCGGCTGGCCCTGAACCATCGCGAGCGCGTGCTGTCGCTCACATCGGTCATGTCGCGGACCGGCGAAGCGGGCTACGGCGAGAGCTCGGAGGAGGCGTTGGCGTTCCTCCTAGCGCCGCCGGCTCCCTCACGCGCCGCCTACATCGACCGGCAGGTGGCCGCGCACCACGTGTACGGGTCGAAGCCCGAGTGGCTCGACGACGATGCCATCCGGGCCCGGGCCGCTGCCGCCTACGACCGCTGCTTCTGTCCGGAAGGGGTCGGCCGGCAGATGAAGGCGGTCATGCGGGACGGTTCCCGTTCGGCGGAGCTGGCCGAGCTGCATATCCCCACTCTTGTCATCCACGGCAGCCGGGACACCCTCATCAATCCGAGTGGCGGCCGGCAGACCGCCGAAGTCATTTTCGGGGCGCGCTACGTCGAGATCGACGGCATGGGCCATGACTACCCACCCCCGGTGTGGAAGGAGTGGGTGACCGTCTGGTCAGATTTCGCCCACGCCGCCGACGGCGCCTGACCCGCCCGCCGGCTCAGGAGGCAAGAGCACGTCGCCGTACCCGGCCTCCTCTCCCCTCCGGTGCTTCCACAGTGACACGTTCGCGGCGATTGCTGCCGTGAGCAAGCGTCCGGCGAAGTAGGTCCAGAGCAACAACGCCAGCGCGATGCCGATGGCCCCATACAGGGCAGATTTCCGTGTGACGACATGCACGACGTAGGTCACGGTCAGGATCTGCAGCACGCCGACGCCCACGCCGACGATGAGCGCCCCGGGCAGGAGGGCCCACAAGGCGCACTCGTCCCTCGGGAACAGCCACGAGGCCACGAACCAGGCGCCGGCTGAGACGACGATCGTCAGGAAGAACGCGACGATCCGCAGACCGAGAGAGTGCGAGCCGATCCAGGCGAAGAGGTCGGCCATGCCGAAGAGCGCCGTAATGATCCCCACGAGGATCAGGGGTCCCCATGGAGAGGGCTTGCGTGGTGGCTGCACCCTCCAGATCAGCCGATGGACCGTCCACAACACCCGGACGAATGAGCGCGCCGTGACGGCCAGGGCGAAGCCTCCGACGACTAAGGCGATGATGCGGTTGGCCAACGACGGCGTACTGGTGCTCGCGACCGCGGTGGCCAGCAACCCGCCGATGCCCGCCGAACGGGCGGCGTTTCCGGGATCCTGCCCGGCCGCCGTCGAAGCCAGCCCGAACCCGGTGACCATGACGAAGGTATAGGGAATCAGGAACATGAAGAGGCGGAACGCCACTGCGGCTGCGAGCACCCCTCCCCCACTCTGGGCGTCCCGCTCGATGGCCTCGAATGCCGTGTCGATCGATGCCGAGTCGGCCCGACGAGCCTCAATCCCGGCCCGCGTCCGTTCCGCTCTCTCCCGCATGTGCACCACACGCTCCCGCACGGACTCTCGGGTAGGAGATGCGACGCGGGGCGTACTCGGCTCGGATGTCTCGGGGAGGCCGGCACGGTCCGGCGCCGCGTCATCGGCTGTGGCCATGTCGCATTCTTCACCCCGGGCGGAAGGGTTGGAGAACTCCAGCCTGGGATGGCGACCGACCATCATCAATGTCTCTTAGGATCCCGCCGTGCGGACGACTCCCGGGCGGCGGCTGCGGTGCGGCCTGGGAGCTGTCCTCGCGTCGACGCTCCTCGTGGCGTTCAGCGCGCCAGCGGCACCCGCGTCGACCGCGTCACAGACCATGCACCCGTTGGTCGGGGCCTACTACTACCTGTGGAATCCGGAGAACTTCGCCGGCGGGACGTTGCGAGCCCATCTCGTGCCACCGCAACTGCCTGCATCGTCCCTGGTGAACTCGCAGAGCCCCAAGACGGCGGCCCGGGACATCACGAACGCCCGCCGGGCCGGGATCAATTTCTTCGCCGTGGACTGGTGGCCCTACAACGCCGGCTATTCCGGTGAGAACTACGAGGCCGCGGACAGCGCGATGAAGGACTTCATGGCCGCACCCAACATCGCCAAGATTCGCTTCGCCATGTTCTACGAGACATGGAACCTGGGCTTCGAGCCCGGACGCGAGTCCACCCCGGTCACGTTCCAAATGGAGCTGCATTTCGACTCGGACATGCTGACCTTCGCCAACGACTACTTCCGCAGCCCTTCGTACCTGCGCATCCATGGCCGACCCGTGGTCTTCTTGTACCTGACCCGCACCCTCACGGGCGATGTCGCAGGCATGATCAAGGGCGCCCGGACCGTGCTCGAGGCGCATGGCTTCAACCCCTTCTTCATCGGGGACGAGATCTTCTGGCGTGTGACGCCGGAGAACCCCAACCCCGCCGGCCCCATCCTGACCACGACCCCGCAAGTGAACCGCATTGAGCAGTTCGACGCCATCACGTCCTACATCCTCTACTACGGAGACCCGAACTTCTTCCTCGGCCCGACCAAGGACTTCACGGGGTATCCCGGCACCACGAACATCGTGGCCGATGAGCGGCGTCTGCTCAGCGAATACAGCGCGGCAACGGACGGCCGGGTGCCCGTCATCCCCGACGTCTCGTCGAGTTTCAACGATCGTGGCTTCAGGCTGCCGACGAACCACCCCGCCCAGCCGCGCCAGTGGCTGCCCGGCGAGGGTCCGGCGTCGACGCTCGACCACCTCTTCCGGTGTGTCGCCCTGCCCGAGGTCGATCCCGCACTGCCCATCGTCATGGTGACGTCGTGGAACGACTGGAACGAGGACACCGGCATCGAGCCGATCGGCGGCACGCCGACCCACACCGACGACAGCCCGTCGGGCAGCGCCTATACGCAGGGCTACACCTACGGGGGCGAGGGGCGAACCGCCCTCCGTGTGCTGCGCACCGACACCAGACTTCTCGACCAACAATTCGCCGGGACCCATGGCACGAAGAGCACCGGCTCAGGCGTCGCAGGGTCATGTTGAAGGTCTCATCGCCAGACGTCCTCACGCCCACAGGGGCTCTTGGGCGTAGGGTGGGTGGGCAGGCACGCCCATCTCGGCCTCGAAGCCTCTTGCGTTCAGTGCCCGGTGGGTGCGCCAAAAGGAGCACTATGACCTCATCCGAGTGTTTGCACGTTGCCGCACAGCTCGACCAGGACCACGCTCCGGAGACGAACGGCCGGATCGCTGTCTGCCGAAGGTGCGGAGCCCGCACAGATGGACCCACCGGGGTCCACCACGTGGTCCAGGATGGTCGCGCCAGCCGCTCGAGCGAATGGCTCGTGGCCCAATCTCGGCTGCGAGACATTGCGCACTCGCAGATGCTCCGAGGCACCTCGCCGACCTGAACCGCGCAGGCTGCGGTTTATCGATACGCACTATTCGGCGACCAGCAGACTCCCCCTGAGGTCAAGGTCTCCCAAGGGAGCGTTGACCTAAGAGCCTCAGCCCGACCCGCCCGCCCGGCGCCCGTCGGTGATCCTCGTCCAAAGGGGAGAAGGGCGCGACGTCATGACCCGGCCGCTGGGGCCGACGATGGTGAGCTCCTCATTGGCATTCCCGGCCATGGTCCAGCCCTTGCGGTGCACCACCCCGTGATGGTGGCGGCACAGGAGAACCAAATTGTCCAGGTCGGTTAGACCCCCGGGTTTCCAGGGCACGATGTGGTGCACGTCGGCGAAGTGCACGTTCTCACAGCCCGAGAAGCGGCAATGTCGATCCCGGCGCATGACCTCTCGGCGCTGGGCCATTGTCGGGAAACGCCGGGCCCGGCCCTCGTACATGGTGTGCCCGACGTCGTCGTCGACGGCGACGGCCACCGTCGCGTCACAGGCGATCTTTTGCACCGTCTCGGTGTCGATGAGGCCCACCCGCTCGAGCTCGCCGGCCAGCTCGCTGGCCTCGTTCTCGCCCTCGCCGCGGCCGACGCCTTCGACCAGGGCGCGAAGAGCGACGTGGGCGACGACGAAGAACGGGTTGGCACCGCCGGCCGCAGCGCCAGCACCAAGGGCCGCCGTACGAACCAGGTCCATGAGCCCGTCGGCGCAGCGCTGGTCCCAGGGCGTGGGCGTCTCGGCCTCCCCCTCAGAGCCGATGGCCTTGGCCCGGGCTTCCAGACAGGCCTTGGCCTCGGCGTAGTCCTCGGCGCGTAGCTGGGCGCTCAGCGTGCGCAAGGCGTCGTTGAAGCGCAGGTAGCGCCGCTCGTGCGCCCAACGCGACGGATCCGACGAGCCGCGGCGTCGCCGGGCCACCTCGGTGCGGGCGATGTCGACCAGCTCGCGCACACTGTGCACCTTGGCCCGCGCACAGAGCTCACGGTCGCTCTGAGGGGTGGCCACCTCGGCCAGGGCGCGCACCTTGTCCAAGGAGACCTCGCCCGCACACAGGGCACCGAGGAGGTGGGGCAGCGCCGCGGCCTTCTCGCCCAGCTGGCTGAGCGCCCGAGCACCCGGGCCAGAAACCCCGAAGCGCGTGGCGACCCAGGACTCGGCCGAGGTCGCCCCCTCGACTCGATACGACTCAGAGCGCGCCACCTCGCCCAGGTGCACGGTGATCTCGCCTTCGATGGCCGCCTTGGACCGAAAGAGCACCTCGAGGCGCTCCTCGCGCTCCTCGGGTGACATGGCGGCCGCCGTGGTGATCACTGCAGCGCCGGGGGCGCCGGTGTTGGCGAAGCCGGGGGCGGCGCCGGTGTTGGCAGCGCCGGCGCCGCCGGTCTCGTCGGTGAGCAGCTGGGTCATCGGGAGAAGAACGGTCGCGCCCGGCGAAAGGGAGCGCGCAGAAGCGCGAGAACCTCAGTCGCCGCCGACCTGCACCAGGGTGATGGCCTCCTCCGGGCAGACCGTCACGCACAGCCCGCACTCGTGGCACTGGTCGGCCCGCACCGGGTAGGCCGTCATCCGGCGGTGCGCCGTGGAACGGAGCTTGCCCAGCAGCCCGAGGGCGGTGAAATCGTCAACGTCCATGCGCCGCACCTCGAACACGTCGTAGGGGCAGATCCGGACGCAGTCCCGCTTGGCCTCGCAGCGCCCGTGATCGATGAGGGGACGGGTCGGCATGGCGGGCTAGGACCCCTGGCAGCGGGGCTCTCCAACCGGGTGACCCGGTGCGGGCGCCTGCGGCCACGCGCAGGCCGATGTAATTGCGCTGCGCCTCGACCGTCCCCGCTCCAATGCACAGGCCCCGGATGTCGCGGTAGGCCCGCTCCAGCGGGTACTCGCGTGAATAGCCGTACCCGCCGTGGATCTGCATGGCCTCGTCGCACACGAACTTGGCTGCCAGGTTGGCCGCCGTCTTGGCCATGGCCGTCTCGAGCGCCGGCGGCGTGCCGTGCGGGCCGGCCAGGCGGACGGCGCGGGCCAACAACAGCCGGGCCCCCTCCAGCTGCACCGCCATGTCGGCCAGCTTCCACTGCAGGCCCTGCAGCTCGGCCAGCGGACGGCCGCCGATGACGCGCTCGTTCATGTAGCGGACGGCATGCTCCAGGGCGCCCTGCGCCGCCCCGATGCACATGGACGCGTTGCCGCAGCGCTCGTGGTTGAGGTGGGACAACAGCACCTTGAACGCCGACGTGTCGGACGGCTGTCCGGCGAGCAGGACGTCGTCGGCGGTGATGGCGACGCCGTCGAAAGCCAGCTCGGCCTCGGTGGCAGCGTGGATCCCCATGCCCTTGTGGCGCCCGGTGACCGACACCCCCTCGCGGTCCGTGGGCACGATGACGGCACCGATGCCCTTCGCACCCTCTCCCCCCGGCCAGCGGCACCAGACGAGCACGCCCTGGGCCACGTCGCCCAGCGTCGAGTAGTTCTTGTACGCGTTGAGGCGCCAGCGCCCCGGCCCGTCCTCGACCAGGGCGGCGCGCATGTTCTGCACCGCCGAGCCGGCATCGGGCTCGGTGATCCCGATGCTGATCAACGCGTCCCCGTCCGCCGCCGCCGGGAGCCAGCGCTCCTTCATGGCCGGCGGCCCGAGGTGCTCGATACCCCGGGGCGGCCCGTTGAAGGTGAGCTGGCAGCAGATGGCCGAGGACACGTCGGCCCGGGCGATCTCCTCCAGGACGATGGAAGCCTCGACGTCGCCCAGGCCCATGCCGCCCCACTCTTCGCCGATGGTGATCCGCAACAGGTCGGCCGCCGCCAGGGCCTTGCGCAGCTCGGAGGACACGGCCCCCGCCTCGTCGGCCTCGTGGGCACGGGGCGCGACCTCGCGCTCGGCCACATCGCGGGCGAGCTGGCGCAGCGCCGCCTGGTCCTCGGTCTCGGCCAGCAGGTCGACGGTCTCGCCGTCAGGGTGGTCGGTGTCGCTCATCCGTCGAGCTCGGTCCCGACGATGCCCACGAAGCTGACGCCCTCGCCCGGCGCGCCGCCCAGGTTGTGGGTCAGTCCCAGCGTCCGTCCGGCACCCACGGTCCCGATCTGGCGGTCGGGCGGGGCCTCCCCCCGAAGTTGGAGCCAGCACTCGAAGAGCATGCGCAGCCCGGAAGCGCCGATCGGGTGGCCGAAGGACTTCAGGCCGCCGTCGGGGTTGACCGGCAGCTCGCCGTCGCGGTCGAACGTGCCCGCCAGCACCTCCTTCCACGCCGTGCCCCGCTCGGCGAAGCCCAGGTCCTCCATGAGGACGAGCTCGGTCGGCGTGAAGCAGTCGTGCACCTCAGCCATGGCCAGCTGTGCCCGGGGGTCGGTGATGCCGGCCTGCGCGTAGGCGTCGGCGGCCGAACGCACGACCTCTTCGAAGGTCGTGTAGTCGTAGGCGGGGTCGATGGGGCCGGCGGCGGGACCGGCGACGAAGGCGAGGGCCTTCACGTAGAGGGGGTTGGCGCAGTACTTGTGGGCGTCCTCGACCCGGCAGATGATGGCGGCGGCCGAGCCGTCGCTCACACCGCTGCAGTCGAAGACGCCGAGATCGCCGGCGACGAGGGGCGCCTTGGCGATCGTCTCCATGGAGACCTCCTTCTGGAACTGCGCCCGGGGGTTGCGCGCCCCGTTCTGGTGGTTCTTGAAGGCGATGCGGCTCATGACCTCCTTCATCTGGCCTTGTCCACGCCGTACTTGTGGGCGTAGGAGGGGGCCAGGAAGGAGAAGGCGGCCGGCGACGACAGTCCGGGGTCGGTGCCGTCGCCCACGGCCCGGATGCCGGTCAGCCCCGAGTACCCGGTGTCCTTGAGCTTCTCGACGCCGATGGCCATGGCGGTGTCGTAGGCGCCCGAGGCCACGGCGTAGCAGGCGTTGCGGAAGGCCTCCGAGCCGGTGGCGCAGTAGTTCTCGACACGGGTGACGGGCTTGTAGTCGATCTTCAGGGGGCGTGAGAGCGTGGTGCCGCAGACACCCGAGGTCATGGTGCCCAGCCAGAAGGCGTCGATGTCGTTGAGCTCGAGGCCGGGGACCGAGCCGACGGCCTCGGTGGTGGCGTCGGTCAGGAGGTCGTCGACGCCCTTGTCCCACAGTTCGCCGAATCGAGTGCAGCCCATGCCGATGACGGCCACCTGGTCGCGGATGCCCCTGCTCCCCATCGCCCTACGCTCCTTGCTCGACTGCCATGTCGCCGGCCTCGTCGTTGGCCCGACCGAGGGCCGGCCGGGCCTTCCAGAAGTAATTGTGCACGCCCTGCGCCGTCCAGACGCGCCGGAAGGTCATGGAGACCCGGTCGCCGATGGACAGCTCCGAGGCGACCACGTCGGTCATCTCGCAGCGGTAGCGGCCGCCACCGTCGAAGTCGACGATGACCCCCACCACCGGCGGCGACAGGCTGAAGGCCAGGTGGTCGATGGTGAAGGTGGCCACCGTGCCCGGGCACGTCGGCCAGGCGCTCGGGCTGCATCTGGTCGATGGTGTGACACGACAGGCAGGCCCGGGTCGGCGGCATGTGGCGGAAGCCGCAGACCAGGCAGCGGCTGGCCGCGAAGGCGTACTTCCACTGCTCGGAGCGGTGCACGGTCGGCGCGCCGGGCCGCTCGGGGTCGGGCCGGCGCGGCGGCTCGCGGTCGCATCTGGCCGCGCCAGGTCAGGAAGGTCGCATAGGGCAGGTCGTCCCGCCCGGCCGCCACCTGCTCGGCCACCGACGGGACGCCGGCCTCGGCCCGGGCCGCCTGCATGTCGGGCAGCGCGTCGGTGGTGCGCAGCACCGAGCGCGTCGGCGCCGTCGGCCAGCGACAGCACGACGATGACCTGGCCCGGGCTCGGCCCGCTCGAGCACGTCGCACAGCGCCACGGCGGCGTGCGGCCGCGCCCAGGTTGCCCACCGACCCGGTGAGGTCGGGGGCCAGCGCACCCTCGCGGTACGCCGAGCCCCTTCGTCACGGCCTTGACCGCCCGCACGTGCAGGCCGGTCACGATGGCGTGGTCGACGTCACCCTCGGCCAGGCCGGCGTCCTTGAGCGCGGCGGCGAAGGCCTCACGGGCCAGCGGCACGTAGAGCTCCTCGCCGAAGCGCTCCTCCCACACGTGCGAGTCCGCCTCGCCGGGAACCCGCCAGCGGTCGAGGAACTCGTCGCTGGCCGCGCCCCGCCCGATGAGCTCGGCCACCGCACCGTCGGGCGCGCAGACGACGGCGGCGGCGCCGTCACCGCTGTCGCGCTCCTCGGCCGAGCCGGCCAGACCGGTGCGCAGGTCCGACATGACGGCCAGCGTGGTGCGGCCGCCGGCGCCGGCGGCGCACGGCCGGCGCACCGAGCGCCAGCAGCAGCGTCACCCACGGCCGAGCGCGACGAGCCGGCGAAGTCATAGGCACCGCACGCCCCGCCCGAGCCCCAGCGCGGCGTGCACCGTCGTGGCGCTCGTCTTGTCCAGATAGGCCGGGTCCGGCGTCGAGAAGAAGCAGGTCCTGCACGGCTGCGCGCGCCCGGGCCGACGGCCAGCGCCCGTCGGCCGGCCTCGACACCCAGCGTGGTCGTGTCCTCGTCGTGGGAGGCCACGGCCCGGGTGCCCCGACCGCCGCCGCTGCCCAGGACGCCGGCGATGGCCGCGCGCTGCAGGCGCCAGATAGGGCAGGTAGGTCCCCCAGGCGGCGATCCCGGCGCTCATGGACCGATCATCCCAGAGATCACGGACACCGCACACATCGACGCACCGCTCCAAGGCCAGGCCACAGCCCCAATCGTACGGCCTGCACCGGTCAGATCAGGCCGTCGGCGGCGGCGGCCCCGCTCGGCGTGGCGGTCGTGGCGGTCGCGGCCGTCCCCGCCCGCCCCGCCCGCATCCGTGCCCGCAGCGCCTCCGTCGCCGACCTCATCGACCGACAGCGTCAGCTCTTCCAATGACCCCGTCAGCACGACCCCGTAGTCACGGGCCGCCCCCTCGACGCTCACGTACTCATCTAGGACGTCGTCCAACACGGCTGCCGCCGTCCGGTCCAGCGGGTCGCCCCAGCCGCCCCCGCCCCCGTAGTCGAAGTTGATCTTGTCCCCCGCGTCCAACGGCTCCCACTCGGCGGTATGCGACACGACGAACGCCGAGTCGGACCCGTACCGCAATGTCAGCCGGTTCGGTGCCCCGGGACCACCGCCGGCGATGCCCGGCATGGGGTATTTCGCACCCACCACGTACGTGTACACCGCCGAAGGGACACGAACCTCCTTCACGTAGTGGGACCCGCACCCACCCCGCCACTGTCCCGGGCCGCCCGAGTCCGTGCGGTAGTCACGGCTCCACTGGATGTGCGGGTACAACGACTCGTTGATCTCCGCCGTCGCCTTCCAGAGGTTGCCGAACGACGCCGACACCGCCCCCCAGGCGTCCATCCCCTTGGCCGCGTTGCACCAGCCGGCGTAGACCTCGGCCGAGCCGTCGACGAACTCCCGGCCGCTGCGTGGATCGATGCCGCGGATGATCGTCGGGATGCCGGTCCTATAGGTCTGGGGCACGGCCCGCTCGGGCAGCACGCCCGACAGCGCCACGGCGATGACCTCGCCGATGTCGGCACCGGGGTGGTGCGTCCCCGCCGACACCGGTCGGCCGGCCACCGGGTTCAATACGCAACCCTGCGGCACGATCAGGACGATGGAGTTGAAGAACCCTTCGTTCTTGGGGATGTCGGGGTCCATCATGGCCGCCACCTGGGCGACCGTGTACCCGCGGGTGTTCCCGTAGGTGGACCAGGCCTGCAGCTCCTGGCGCTCGTCCGAGCCCGTGTAGTCGATCGTCAGCCGCGCCCCGTCCACCGTGATCTTCGCGTGAAGGTGGACGTCCGGGTTGCCAAGCGGGTCGTGATCCACGTAGGCGTCGCCCTCGTACACGCCGTCGGGCCACGCCGTGATCTCCTCGGCGAAGCGCGCCGCGGCGTAGTCGATCATGTGATCGACGGCGGCCTCCACCATGTTGACGCCGTAGCGCGCCACCAGGCCGGCCAGGCGCTCGGTCGCCTGCTGGGCCGCGCCGATCTGCGCCCGCAGGTCCCCGACATACCCCTCGAGCCGGTTGTTGACCTGCAACGCGTACAGCACGTCGCGCCGCTCCACGCCGCGGTCGAGCACCTTCACCACGGGCCAGCGCACGCCCTCGCCCCAGATGTCGGTGGCCGTCACGTTGTACCCGCCCGGCACGGCGCCGCCGGTGTCGCCGTGGTGGCACTGGATGGAGGCGATCAACACGAGGTGGTCGTCCACCACCAGCGGGGCGAAGACGTTGTAGTCGGGCAGGTGTCCGCCCCCGTGATAGGGGTCGTTGGCCACGAAGACGTCCCCCTGGTGGAATTCGTCGACGCCCAAGAAGTCGAGGGCGAAGCGCACCGGGAGCGTCGAGGTCAGCATGAACTGCGGGATGCCGACGCTCAGGGCGGCCAGCCGACCCCTGCCGTCGAGGATGGTGGCGTTGCGCTCGTTGGACTGATTGAGGATCGGCGTGGTGGCCGTCCGCGAGACGAACATGGCCATCTCGTAGCAGATGGTCTCGAGGGTGCCCCGGATGACCTCCGCCGTCACCGGGTCGACCGCCCCGCCCGCCCCGAGGCGCGGCCTCGGTCCGGCCAATGCCTGCAGGTCGACGTCCATGGCCCCTCCTTCGGGGGCCCGCCCGCAGGCGGACCGCAGCGGTGCACCGCGTGTCTGTGACCACCGCCGGCAACCCGTCCAGCCAGGACATTCATTGCTGACAGCCGTGTCACATGGACACTACACGCCGCCTCCGGATCCGCCCTTTGGCCCCTGACCGGGAGGGCCCGCCGCGGCGGGCCTCTCCCTCCTCGCCGGACCTACCCCGTCATCCCCACGATCGGGGCGTTCAGGACGATGGAGCCCGTGGAGCCGAGGAAGGGCGGTCCGTTGGTGGTCGGGTAGGTGAAGATGCCGCCGTCCGACCCGGTCAGGTAGTAGCCCCCCGCCACCGTGGTCATTCCCACGATGGGCTTGTTCAGCTTCATGGAGCCGGTCGAGCCGAAGAAGGGCGGTCCGTTGGTGGTCGGGTAGGTGAAGATGCCGCCGTCGGTCGCCACCAGGTAGTAGCCGCCCGCGACCGGGGCGGCCATGCCGACCACCGGCTGGTTGAGGGGCAACGACCCGGCCGAGCCCAAGAAGGTGGCATCGCCGTAGTTGAAGATGCCGCCGTCGGAGGCGACGAGCCAATAGCCCTTGCCGTCCGGCGTGGCCGCCATGCCCACGATCGGCTTGTTCAGTTTCAAGCTTCCGGTCGAGCCGTAGAACTGCGCGTCGCCGTAGGAGAAGATCCCGCCGTCCGAGGCGACCAGCCAGTAACCCGCCCCATCTGCCGTCATGGCCATCCCCACGACGGGCGCGTTGAGGTGCAACGAGCCGGTCGAGCCGTAGAACTGGGCGCTGCCGTAGTTGAAGATGCCGCCGTCGGAGGCCACCAGGTCGTAGCCGTCACCGCCGGGCATGACCGCCATGCCGACGACCGGCTTGTTGAGGTGCATACCTCCCGTGGAGCCCAGGAACGGAGCGCCGGACCCGTAGTCGAACACCCCGCCGTCGGAGGCCACGAAGCGGTAGCCAGAGCGGGCGATCGGGGCGGCCATGGCGAACGCAGAGAAGCTGGCGAGCGTGGGCCGCTCGTTGCCGACCGCGACGCAGGACCAGTCCGTCACGCAGGACTCGCCGGCGAGGTTGGTCTGCGCCACACCGTTCGGCGTGGCGGGAACGATCGACCACGTGGTGCCGTTCCAGGTGAGGGCCGAGCTGGCGGGCGAGGGAGCCGAGGCGGCGGCGGCCGAGCCGACCGCGCTGCACGTCGTGGCACTGAAGCAGTCGACGCCGGTCAGGAACTGGTTCTCCGTGGCCGAGGTGTCCGGCACGTTGGCCGTCAGCGACCACTGCGTACCGTTCCACGACGCAATGAGGTTCTGGGAGAGGGGCCCGGCCAGGTTGACCTGGCCGACCGCCTGGCAGAAGGAGACGCCCGCGCACGAAACCGAGCTCAGTTGGCTGCCAACGCCTGTCGAAGGCTGTGGCATCGTCTGCGTCGTCCAGGCGGTGCCGTTCCAGAGCTCGCCGAAGGACGTCGCCGCATTGTTCTGCGTGCCGCCGTAGCCGACCGCGACGCACCAGCTGGCGCTGACGCAGTCCATGCCAGAAGCGACGAGCGTGGGAGCGCTGGCGGTGACCGTCGGCGCGGCCGCGGCCGTCGCCGTCAGGACGGTCCCGTTCCACTGGTTCCCGAAGAGCGTGTTCACCGCAGCGACGGAGGCGGTGCCGAGGACCTCGCACGTCGTGGCGGACACGCACGACACCGACGAGAGGATGGTGCTGGTGCTGCCGGACGGAGCAGCGGCGGTGGCGAACGACCACGACGTGCCGTTCCAGGTCTCGGCGACGGCCGGCCCCGTACCGGTCTGCCCCACGGCCAGGCAGAAGGTGGTGCCCACGCACGATACCGAGTTCAGGATGTCCCCGGTGGTTGCCGGCGCGTCCACGCTGGGCACCACCTTCCAGGTCGTGCCGTTCCACTGCTCAATGAGGGTGCCCCCTCCCGCACCGGTGTTCTCCGTGCCCACCGCCACGCAGAAGGTCGAGGTCGTGCAGGAGACGTCGTTCAGCGTGTTGAAGCCCGACCCCGCCGCCGCGTTGAAGTTCGTCCAGTTCGTGGCGGACACCGTCGGCGGGCTGGTGATGGTGCCGGCCGCCGAGGCGGCGGGTGGTGGCGCCACCCCGGCGAAAACGGCCCAGAGGGCGCTAGCCAGGAAGACAGTCAGAACGGAAGTGCGTCGCATGCAGGCTCCTTACCCCGATGTTCCCGACCTCACCCCACCAGCAGAGTAGGTGGAGGCTCTGCAGGTGTCGAGGACTTTCGCGCACGCCCGTTGCACTCAGGCCGTGGCGACCACCACCAATTCCCAGCTATCCAGCTCGAGCGGGCCGCCGCCGCCCGCCCGGAATTCGACGTCACGGAAGCCGGCGGCCTCGAGCCAGGCCACCCACTCGGGGGGTGTCGGCAATCGGACGAAGTAAGAGGCGCGACGGAGCACACCCGCCCGGTACGCGGTGCGCTCTATCACCATTCGCCCCTGCGTTGGATCGAAGACAGAGACCTCGAACATGGCGTCGTCACCGCGTTGGACGACCACCGCATCGGGCGCCGGGGTGAAGTGCCGCACGGCACCGTCGTGGTGCATCGTGTCGATCGCCACCTTGCCGCCCGCTCGGAGCACGCGGTGGAACTCACGGAGAACTCGGTGGCAGTCCGCGTCCTCGTAGTACCCGAACGAGTTCAACCAGCAGACGACCGCATCGAACGGGCCGTCGACGGGCAGGGACCGCATGTCTCCCTGCAGGTAGGTCGCGCCGCCGGGCCGCAGGTGGGGATCCGCCCGCGCCTGTTCGACATAGGCCGGCGTGAGATCGACACCCGTCACCTCCATTCCGGCCGCGGCCATTCGACGGGCGATGCGCCCATGGCCACACGGCACATCGAGGATGCGGGAGCCGCCGGGCAGCTCGAGCAGGCCCAGGATCTCGGCCGTGTCGGCGTCCGAGTGCGCGTCGTCGATCGACTCCTCGTAGAAGTAGGGGTAGTCGTCGCTGAAGGTTGCCTCCATGTCGAACGTCATGCGCCATCATCGCCGCCACTAGGGTCGCCCGCATGCCCGAGCCCGACGATCTGTCGTTCGACGCGGTCACGGCGCTGCAGGAGACCGAGGATCCCCACCTCTTCGGAGCTGGCATCCACCCCCTGTGGGCCGTCGGTGACAAGGCCAACGGCGGCTATCTGCTGGCCATGCTCGGGCGGGCCGCCCGCATTACGGCCCGGCGCCACGGTGGGAGGGACTGGGAGGTCCTCTCTTCTTCGGTCACGTACCTCCGGGCACCCAGTTCAGGCCATGCGCTTGTGCGCACGACGCTGCTGCGCAGCGGCCGGACGGCCGGCCACGTACGGGCCGTCCTGGCCCAAGGGGACGCCGACATCGTCGACGCGGTGTTCGTCCTGGGTGAACTTCTGGCCGAGACAGCTGTCCGCTACGACGGAACCGAGCCCTTCGTGGCACCAAATCCCGAGGAGTGCGTCCGCCTGACGCCGCAGATCCCGACCGGGGTCTACGTCGGCATCCTGGACGTGCTCGACCTCAGGCTCGACCCGGCCACGCTGCCGTTCGCCACGAGTCCCTCCCCAGCCCCAACGAAGGCTGAGCTGCGGGGTTGGACGCGCTTCGCCGATGGGCGCCCCCCCGATGCCCTCTCGCTGCTCTTCCTGGCCGATGCCATACCGCCGGCCACCCTCATGATCGGCTCCACGGGCTGGGTGCCCACCCTGCAGATGTCCGCCTACGTGCGGGCACGTCCGGCACCGGGCTGGCTCGCCATCCGCATGACAGCCGGCCTGGTCGCCGACGGGATGGTCGACGAGACATGCCATCTCTGGGACAGCGGCGGCCGCATGGTCGGGCAGTCCACACAGCTGGCCCGGCTCCGCTTCCCCGACGACAGCACGTAGGGGGGCCCGGCGAGTCCGCCTGCTCGGCCAGTCGGCGGGCGCGGCCTCCCCTTGTGCGCGTCAGGCCGCCTCGTCGTCGTCCTCTTCGTCGGCGTCCTCGTCGTCGTCTGCCTCGTAACAGTCCCAGGAGCAGTACCCCGCCAGGCGTGGCGACGCCGGGTGGAAACGGCAGCGCGGGCACAGCTGCGTGGTCATGATGCCTCTCTCTTGTGAGTTCTCGATCGTCTGCATGGTCGTGTGTCCTGCCGATTCCTTCGTCTTCGCCCCTGAACGCAAAAGAGCCGCTTCCCGTTGGGAAGCGGCTCCTCGACGTCGGGACTGGAAAGAGTCCTCTACGGCGTCGGTGCCACCTCCCTGTTGCTCAGCTTGGGGATCCCACAGATCTGTACTTCGGACATGGCGAGGCGCGACTGCCCGAGGGAGTTGCCACCCTGTTGGGACCGGCAGAGTCGACCCTGCATCGCGTTGTGGTTCGTCATGATGCGTTCAGTATACGAGCAGCCGTTGTGGTCCTCGCGCACGCGGCGAAAGATCGGGCAGAGTTCATAAAGGCGTCACATGCAAGGAGGAGAGCCGCGTCGCGTGCGGCTCGGTGGTGGCCCGCTCGGGGAAGGGTTCCCCAGGGTCAGGCGGGCGTGCCGGCCACGCGGGCCCGCAGCTCGGGTTTGACGACCTTGCCGGTCGGATTCCGGGGCAGCTCGTCGATGAAGACGAACTGGCGCGGCACCTTGTAGTCGGCCAGGTATTCGAGCCCGAAGACGCGCAGCTCCTCGCCGTCCGCCTCGGCACCGGGGTGGAGGACGACGAAGGCCACCAGGTCCTCGCCGAGCACAGGGTGGGGTGCACCGACGACGGCGACCTCCTTCACGGCCGCATGCTGCACCAGGGCGTGCTCGACGTCGGTGGCGTGCACGTTGTTGCCACCACGGATGATGACGTCCTTGGAGCGGCCGACGATGTAGAGGTAGCCGTCCGCATCGAGCTTGCCCAGGTCACCGGTGACAAGCCAGCCGTCCCGCCACATCTCGGCCGTCGCCTCGGGGTCCTCGAAGTACTCGCGCTGGCGGCCGGGCATCTGCAGCCGTACCTCGCCCACCGTGTCGGCAGGTAACTCCCGGCCGTGCTCGTCGACGATGCGCACCACCGCGGGTGGCGCGATCTGGCCCACTGAGCCGGGACGCTTGACCGCCTCGCCCTTGGGCATGACGCAGTAGGCCGAGCCGGCCTCGGTCATGCCGTAATTGTTCGACACCAGGGCGTCAGGCATCTTCTCCTGCAGGCGCTCGAGCACGAAGGGCGCCAGCGGGGCGCTGCCCACAGAGCACATCTGCACGGAAGAGAGGTCGGCGTCGGCGAAGCGCGGGTGGTCGATGAGCAGATGGGCCATGGTGGGGACGAGGAAGACGGCCATAGGGCGCTCCTCCTCGACCACCCGCAGCCAGCGGTCGGCGTCGAAGCGGGGCTGGTAGATCACCTGCAGGCCGAGCTTCATGGGCGTGTATACGAGGGCGATGCCGGCGAAGGTGAAGAGCGGGCTGGCGTGCACCCATCCGGCGCCGCTCCAGTTGGGTTCGACGGCGCCGATCATGGCGCCGTTGGAGTGACGGACCGCCACGCCCTTGGGACGGCCGGTTGTCCCCGAGGTATAGAGGATGTCGGCCAGGTCCTCGGACACGCGGGGCACCTGGAACGAAGTGCGGTCCCCGGATGTGACCTCCTGCCACGCGAGAGGCGGGACCGGGCTGTCCGGCGGAGGCGTCCCGCCCTCCGCGCCCGCGTCGATCAGGGCGACGAGGCGGCCCGCCCCGATCTCGCCGTCGCTGCGCAGCAGGTCGCCGTCTGCCACCACAGCAGTGGCGCCCGAGTGCTCGAGCATGTGGGCCACCTCGGCCGGAGCCAGGCGGGGGTTCATCGGGACGGCCACGCCGCCAGCCCGGTGGGCGGCCGAGTACGAGACGAGCCAGCGCAGTGCCAGTTCGGGTCGCAGGTGGATGCCGACGCGGGCGCCGGGCTCGAGGCCGGCGTCGACCAGCCGGCGGGCCATGGCGTTGGCCGCGCCGTCCCACTCGGCGAAGGTCATGGACCCGACATCGACCACAGCGAAGGCCGTCCGGTCGCCGAACTCCTCGGCCATGCGGGTCAGGTGGTCGTCCATCAACACGGGCAAGACGGTAACCGATGCGGTCGTTGTCGGCGGAATCGGCGGTCAGTGCTCCGACGTCGCGACGTCCGTCTAGACGTCCACGCTGTACATCAGTGACGCAGCACGAAAATAGTCGTCCGGCTCGATCGGGTTACCCGTCTGGTAGGCCACGAAGTTCACTGGAAGCCGGTCCGGGTCGTACCCGCGGACCATTTCGACCTTCGAGGCCTCGCTGAACACCTGGCGGTCCCGAAATGCTCCGAACGATTGGAGACGCTCTTGCACATGATCGAGCTCGGCCAGCGACCCTACATTGCACGAGAATGTCCGCAGACCGAGAGACCCCTGTCCTCCCCGACGAACCGCGTGGGCAGACGCCTGAATCAGGTAGATGATCGGCGAGCCGGTCACCTTGCTCCCGAGGGCCGCCACCTGATCATCCCTCCGCAGTTCTTGAATGCTCATCACATCTTGGTAGAAGGAGACTGAACGGTCGAGGTCGCTCACGCTGATCAATTCGGACAGAAGCGACCACCCTGCACCTTCGTCGACCAATCGAACCACCCCTTCCGGAGAACTGTGCGCATCGTTGTCGGATCAATCTTATGGGCGAGGCACCAGACGGCATCGGGGAGCCCCGACCGTGTATGCCGTGAGAAGGTCCCGGGCCTTGTCGGCGTCACCCTGATGCCGGCGACTGGCAAAGGGCGACGAGCGCCGGGCGACATCTCCCCCCCGATGAAAGTTGACGTCGGAGTCAGGTTCGTTGCAGCATGACCGATCCGCCTCCGGGGTTCACTCCCGGGGGAACCACCATTTCGGATGACACGGTTTGCTTGCCCTGGGGCCAGGCGGCCGGGATCGACCGAGGAAGAGGCGTCATGAGCACCGTCCGGTTCGACCTCCCCACCCCGGAGGACGACACCATGGAGTTCTGGGAGGCGGCCAGAGAGGAGCGCCTCCTCATCAAGCACTGCCTCGAGTGTGACGTCTACTCCTACTACCCCCGTCCGTTCTGCCCGAAATGCTGGAGCGAGCGGGTGGAGTGGCACCAGGCCAGCGGTGAGGGCACGCTCTACACGTGGTCGGTCATCTACAACAACGACATGCCTCCCTTCCGTGACCGCGTGCCCTACGTTGCCGCCATCGTCGACTTATCCGAAGGGCCACGCATGATGACCAACGTGGTCGACTGCCCCTTCGAGGAGCTGCGGGTGGGCATGCCCCTCCGGCTCACGTTCCAGCCCATTTCCGACGAGTTCACGATCCCCGTCTTCGTGCGGGCCTGAGGAGGCACATCCCATGACCGAAGCCAACGACGCCGTCATCGTCGCCGCCACCCGCACGCCGATCGGGCGCTCCGGTCGCGCCCTGGCCGGGCTCACCATTGCCGACATCGGCATGCAGACCGTGACCGGTGTCATAGAGGCCGCTGGTCTGGAGGCCGACGACATCGACGACCTGATCCTCGGTGAGGTCCTGCGCGGCGGTGGCTGCACAGCCCGCTACGTGGCCAACGCTCTCGGACTGCCGCCCGACACGCCGGGCGGCGCGGTGCAGCGCCAGTGCGCCACCGGGATGATGGCGGTCCAGGAGGCGGCGGCCCACATCCGCTCGGGCATGGCCGACGCCGTGATCGCCGGCGGGATCGACTCCATGACCCGCACCCCGCTCCTCTTCGAGAAGTCGCCCCGCCCCTTCGGCGGTGTCCAGCAGTTCATGCCACCGAGTCACCCGGACTCCCCCGACGCTCCCAACACCAACATGTTGATCACCGTCGGCGAGAACACCGCCCGCGAGTGCGGGATCACGCGCCAGGAGTCCGACGACTGGTCGTACCATTCGAACATCCGGGCCGTGCACGCGACCGACCAGGGCCGCTTCGAGGACGAGATCGTGCCGGTGACCGTGCCTGCGGGCCGTGGTGAGACCGCGACGGTCAGCGTGGACGAGCACCCGCGCCGCGACACGACGCCCGAGAAGCTGGCCGCGTTGCGCTCGCTCACCGGACCCGACGGCCAGGTCACCGCGGGGAATTCCTCCGGGATCGCCGACGGGGGCGCCGCCCTCGTGGTGACGTCCCGCGCCTATGCCGAGGCCCACGGTATGGCGCCGCTGGCCACGGTACGGTCGTGGAACTCCTGCGGTATCGAGCCGGCCCGCACCGGGTTGGCGCCGACCATCTGTGTCCCGCGCGCCCTGAACCGGGCCGGGCTCAGCGAGTCCGACGTCGACCTCGTCGAGATCAACGAGGCCTTCGCCACCATGGCGGTGGCCTGCTCCCGCAAACTCGGCTTCCCGCACGAGATCGTCAACGTCAACGGCGGGGCGGTCGGGCTGGGACACCCGGTCGGTGCCTCGGGCGCCCGCATTCTGGTCACGCTGATCCACGAGCTGCGCCGCCGTGGTGGCGGCATCGGGGTCGGGACGCTCTGTGCCGGCGGCGGCATGGGCTCGGCGACCGTGCTCGAGGTGCACGCGCCGGCCTGACGAGGCTATTCCTTGTCGTCGCCCCCCTCGGCCATGTGGTCCTTGATGGCGTTGACAACCGTCGGATCGAGCAGCGTGGTCACGTCGCCCAGCGGACGGTCATCCGCGACGTCGCGCAGGAGCCGTCGCATGATCTTGCCGCTCCGGGTCTTGGGCAGCTCCGGCGTCAGCAGGATCTGTCGCGGCTTGGCAATCGGACCGATCTCGTGCGCCACGTGGTCCCTGAGCTCGGCCACCAACTTCTCACCGGCCTCGCCCTCAACGTCGCTCGCCCCCTTGAGGGTGACGAAGGCGACGATCGCCTGGCCGGTGGTGTCATCGTTGGCGCCCACCACAGCCGCTTCGGCCACCGCCGGGTGGCTGACGAGCGCGTGCTCGACCTCCGTCGTGGAGATGCGGTGTCCCGAGATGTTCATGACGTCATCGACCCGGCCGAGCAGCCACAGGTCGCCGTCCTCGTCGCGCTTGGCCCCGTCGCCGGCGAAGTAGCGGCCCGGGAAGCGCCTCCAGTAGGTCTCCATGAAGCGCTCATCGTCACCGTAGATGCCCCGGGTCATGCCGGGCCAGGGCTCGGTGATCACGAGGTAACCGCCGGCGTCGTTGCCGACGGAGTTGCCCTCGTCGTCGATGACGTCGGCGGCGATGCCGGGGAACGGCGTCATGGCGGCGCCCGGCTTGGGGGCAGTGATACCGGGGAGCGGCGTGATCATGATGCCCCCGGTCTCGGTCTGCCACCAGGTGTCGACGACGGGGCAACGGTTCTGACCGATGTTGGTGCGATACCAGATCCAGGCCTCGGGGTTGATGGGCTCGCCCACCGACCCCAGGAGGCGCAGGCTCGAGAGGTCGTGGGCGGCCGGGAGGTCCTCCCCCCACTTCATGAAGGTCCGGATGGTGGTCGGCGCCGTGTAGAGGATGTTGACCTTGTACTTCTCGACGAGCTGCCACCAGCGGTCGCGCCCCGGCGTGTCCGGTGTGCCCTCGTACATCACCGACGTGGTGCCGTTGGCCAATGGCCCGTAGACGATGTAGCTGTGCCCGGTGACCCACCCGATGTCGGCCGCCGTCCAGAACACGTCGGTCTCGGGCTTGATGTCGAAGATCAGGCGATGGGTGGCCGAGACATGGGTGAGGTAGCCACCACTGGTGTGGAGAATGCCTTTCGGCTTCGCCGTCGTGCCGCTGGTGTACATGATGTAGAGCGGGTGTTCGGCGTCGAAGGACTCCGCCGCATGGGCCTCGGGCTGGCGCGGCACCAGGTCGTGCCACCAGACGTCACGGGACTCGTCCCATGCGACCTCCTGACCGGTGCGCTGCACCACCAGCACGCGCTGCACCTTGGGGCACTCCCGCACCGCCTCGTCGACCGCCGGCTTCAAGGCGCTCGGGGCGCCCCGGCGGTACCCGCCGTCGGCGGTGACGACGAAGTGCGCGTCGCAGTCGAGGATGCGACCTCGCAGCGCGTCGGCCGAGAAGCCTCCGAAGACCACCGTGTGGGGGGCGCCCAGCCGGGCGCAGGCCAGCATGGCGACCACCGTCTCGGGGATCATCGGCATGTAGATGGCCACCTTGTCCCCAGCGCGCACGCCGAGCTCGGTCAGCGCGTTGGCGGCCTGGCTCACCATGGTGAGAAGGTCGGCATAGGTGATGGTCCGGGTGTCCCCGGGCTCGCCCTCCCAATGGAAGGCGACCCGGGGACCCAGCCCGGAGGCGACGTGACGGTCGACACAATTGACCGCCACGTTGAGTGTGCCGCCGACGAACCACTTGGCGAAGGGCAGGTTCCACTCGAGGATGTCCGTCCACGGGGTGTCCCAGGTGAGCCGCTTGGCCTGCGAGGCCCAGAAGGCGAGCGGGTCGGACTCGGCCTCGGCGTAGATGCCGGGCTGCGCGTTGGCCTCCTTGGCGAGCTCCTCCGGAGGCGCGAAGGTCCTCGTCTCGTGGAGCAGGGCCGACAGCCCTTCCTCTCGGGTCTCGCTCACCGCAGCCTCCTCTCGGGACCGTCCTGCTCGGACGCCGTGCCAGTGATCATTACCTACTCGCAGGTTGCAGGTTCAAGGGCTTCCCAACAGGCAGCACATGGCGGGCGGCCATGCCGCTGATGACGCCCGCGGCCGAGGCATACCAGGCGACCGCGGCCGTCAAGACGCCGGCGATGGCACCGGCCATCACGATGTCGGTGCTCGAGTCGAAGTGCCGTACGTCTCTCTAGTCGGGGCCGCGCTCGTCCTGACGAAGCTCGAAGCCCTCGAAGGTGAAGGCCGGCGTCACCGTCGCCCCGACGAGGCTGTAGCGCCCCAGCGGGCGAGCCGACTGCCAGACGCCGGCGTCCACCACGACCTGGGGCGAGTGGCCGGCTGCCACGTCGGGCCCGACCACCTGCACCACGCGGCGTCCGTCGGGCCACTCACGCGAAAGCTCGAGCGGATCGCCGTCGTAGAAGTGCCACACCTCCGTGGCGTCCAGCCGGTGCGGCGCGGAGACCTCGCCCTGCAGGAGGAGATAGTAGATGGCGCTTCCGGCGGGGCGGGTCCCCTCTTCGGCGTCGGCCACCCAGGTGCGGCGGTACCAGCCGCCCTCGGGGTGCGGCGCGAGGCCGAGCGCGGCGATGAGTGGTTCACCGGGACGCACTGCGCCAGCCTTCGGAGTTCAGCCGGACCCGACGCCCAGGCTGCCGGCGACGGCGAGCGAATGCTCGGAAGCGCCGCCGAAGAGCGCTCCGTCGGTGGTCGCCCGTTTGACGTAGAGATGCGCGTCGTGCTCCCAGGTGAATCCGATGCCGCCGAAGGACTGTATCGACTCGCGGCCAACCAGCTTCTGGCAGTCGTCACTGGCGGCCTTCGCCATGGAGACCGCGGTGGCGCGGATCGGCGTGTCCTCGTTTATGGCGGCGACGGCGAGGTAGCAGAGCGAGCGGGCGCGCTCGAGAGCGAGGAACATGTTGCTCATCTTGTGCTTCAAGGCCTGGAAGGAGCCGATGGCGACGCCGAACTGCTGACGCTCCTTGAGATAAGCCAACAGCAGCTGGAACAGTGCGTCACATGTGCCGACTGTCTCGAGGGCCAGCCCGATCGTCGCCTCCTGGAGGGCGCGGGTGATGCCGTGCGTGGACTCCGCGCTCCCGGGCTTGCCCAGGGCGCGTTCGCCGGGGACGAGAACATGATGGAGGACGGCGTCCACGAGCGGGCGGCTCGCATCGAGCGAGTGCATTGGAGTCAAGCCGGCCTCGGCGACGGGAACCACGAACGCTCCCATGCCCTCCCCGGCCCGGGCCACGACGACGACGTCGGTCGTCCCCTCTGCGGCCAGAACGGCGAGTTTCCTGCCGTTGAGGGACCACCCGCCTTCAGCCGGCTCGGCCGTCATGGTGACGTCGGCCAAGGCCCAGGCCCGGGGGTGGTCGGCCAACGCCACGGCGCCGGCGATGGTGCCGTTGGCCACCTCCGAGAGGAAGCGCTGCTGCTGCTCCGGCGTACCGACCTCGCGCACCATGGGGGCGAACTGGGTCACGGTCGCCAGGAGCGGCCCGGGAACGATGGCCCGGCCCAGCTCTTCGACCACCACGGCGGTCTCGAGGACGGTCAGGCCGATGCCGCCGTACTCCTCGGGGATGGCCAGGGCGGGCCAGTCGAGAGCGACCATGGAGCCCCACAGCTTCTCGGGAGCCTCGCCGCTCTCGACGACAGCGCGCACGAAGTCGACGGGACATTCCTTTTCGAGGAACGAGCGGACCGAAGCACGCAGCTCCTCCTGCTCACCCGTGAACTCGAGCTCCACCGCACTCCCTCCCCGGCCGCGCCGGTTGCCTCTCCGATCCCTTGAGCCCCCAAGGGTCCCGGCCAGATCGGGGCGAAGTGTACCTGACGCCAATGTCAGTCCCAGAGGCCTGTACTACCTTCACGCCGCCCCGTTTTCTGGGAAGAACGAGGTTGGGTGTGCCCCGGAGGGGTCGCCGGTCCGTGACGCAGGCCCGGGCCGGCGACGCGCCGCCTGCAGCACCTGCGCCCGGCCCTCCCGGTCAGACAAGGCCGCTCGCCTACACTCTTCGATGCGCCTCTAGCTCAACGGCAGAGCAACGGACTCTTAATCCGCAGGTTTCGGGTTCGAATCCCGAGGGGCGCACTCGGGTTGCGGATCAAGCGCCGCGACGGCTTCGTCGAGCAGCGGGAGCGTGCGATCTGGAAGCGGATCTTCGGGAAAGAACTCCTCATAGAGCTCCAACGCCTCGGCAACGCCGGTGATGCCACATCGTTTGACGAGGAAATTGATGTCGAGGCGATCCCGCGAACCACGGCCGGCCCGCATTTTCATCGCCAGCATCGATCGCTCGTCGGCCGAGACGATCTCAACGTTCCCCGATTTGAGAATCGGTTGCCAGTTGGGCTCCTTGAATATCGGTATGAACTGTTGAGCCGAGTTGTTTAGCCATTCCGCACCGAGCCCGCGGCGTTCACCGATCTCAGCGACGACGGCGAGGACGTCATCTGTGGGATGAATCGAGCCATCAATGTCTCCGGTGGAGAACCGAGCATCGAACGCAAGCACCATGACGGCGCCGCCAACCACGTAGATCTTGGCCTTGACGTTGCGAGCGTTGAGTTGGTCTGCAAGTTCGGTGAGTGCCGACTCCATTTCGTCCCGATTGAGATCAGACACCCTCAAGTTCCTCTTCCGCAGCAAACACACCATGGCGGATGAGCGCTCCCGGCGAGTTGGCGATCTCCCAGGTATGGAGTCTCGGGTTCTTGGAGAGGTACCAGAAGGGTCGATTGAACCTCTTCTGGTCATTGGTCCAGCGAGGTGGAGAGATCGCTTTCCTGGCCGCTTCATCTTCGACTACCGCCGCGAGGAAGGCATCCCAACGCGTGTCCCCGACCAGGCCTGGGGCCTGGCCGGCAAGGGCATCGAATCCCTCACGGCTGGATCGCCGGAGGGCGTCTTTCAGATCGATGACAGCGCGCAGCGCACCATCCTCACGAATATCGAGAGACAGCCCTTCGCCCGCATCCCCATACAGCCGATCTTTGATCGTGTTGGCGGTGGCAACCGCACCGTACCGCTGCAAAGGGGCCAGCCGTATGGCGATCGACTGGCCGGCCGACTCGGCGATCCTGCTCAGCAGCGTGAGCGATGGCTCTCTTTGTCCAGCTTCGACTTCAGCGATGGTGGATTGGGGAACACCAGCCTTCGCGGCCAAGTCGCGCTGGGTCAGGTCGTTGTCTCGTCGCAACCGTCGAAGGATTGCGCTTGCTTCGGCCTTTCCATCCACGGAGATATGATACCAGATCGCCGATCAGACTGACCCGGAGTGGGACTGGCGGGCGAACCTCGGACCAGCCGCCCCCCCACTATCCGTCCCCCATTATCCACCCCACTGTCTCAGCGATACGGGGGCGCGATACACCTAGTTCCATGGACGGAGTCAAGACGTAAGCGCAGGTCAGTGGACTGTATGGCACTCCCTGGACTCGCCGGCATCGGACTCTTAATCCGCAGGTTTCGGGTTCGAATCCCGAGGGGCGCACCGAGGGCGCACTTTTCTAGCCGGAACTTTCCTGTTCAGCACGGGCTCTACCGTCCGAAGGTCGATCCACCGTTCAAGTGGATGACCTGACCGGTTATGAAGCCACCACCGTCCGACGAAAGCCAGGCGGCAGCGAGACCGACCTCTTCGGGCTTTCCCAGCCTGCGAACGGGCACAGTAGCGAGCATCCGATCGAGCTGGTCACTCGCAAAATCAGCAACATTGGCCATCAAGCCCAGAGCAAGGGCGTTCGCCGTGATTCCATACTTGCCGTTCTCAACTGCGACGTGTCGGATCAATGACTCCGCCGCCGCTTTGGAAGCCCCATAGCTGCTCACCCCGATGGGCAGTCCGACCGAACTTGCACCCGACGAAATCTGGATGATCCGTCCCCAGCCTTGCTCGATCATTGCTGGCAGGCTTCGCCGAATCATATTCATCGTTCCGAACAGATTCAGAAGTTGAGTCCGCCAGAGTGGTGTACGAGGGGTAGCCCGGCCTGAGGGTCCCCCAGACGCGACGACCACCGCATCAATCTTCAAGTTCCGTCGAAAGAACGCGAAGGAGAAGATGCGGTGGAAGTCACCAACACGATGGGCGCGGGCGAGCTCGTGCGCAAGTACCTGGAGAGTCCTGCGGGATCCGACCTGCTTGGAGAGATGGTGAAGATGGCAGCCGAGCTGCTCATGGACGCCGACGTCGACCTGCTCTGCGGGGCGGGCTACGGCGAGCGCACCGAGAGCAGGGTCAACAGCCGCAACGGGCACCGTTCGAGGCGCTGGGACACCAGAGCCGGGACGATCGACCTGGACATCCCGAAGTTGCGCAAGGGGAGCTACTTGCCGTCCCTGCTCGAGCCGCGTCGGCGGGCCGAGCAGGCCCTGGTCAGCGTGGTCTGCCAGGCCTACGTCGAGGGGGTGTCCACCAGGAGGGTCGACGACCTGGTGCGCGCCATGGGGATCGACGGGATGTCCAAGTCCCAGGTCTCAGAGCTGGCCAAGAACCTCGACGCCCGGGTGGCCGAGTTCAGGAACCGGCCCCTCGATGCCGGTCCCTACACCTACGTCTGGCTCGACGCCCTGTTCCACAAGGTGAGGGAGGGTGGCCGCGTCGTCAGCGTGGCGACCGTCATCGCCACCGGCGTCAACGCGGAGGGTCATCGCGAGATCCTCGGCGTCGACGTGTTCACCACCGAGGACGGGGCGGGGTGGACGGCGTTCTTGCGCGGCCTGGTGGCCCGAGGGCTCTCGGGCGTGGCCCTCGTCATCTCCGACTCGCACCAAGGCCTCAAGAACGCCATCGCGGCGGTGCTCCCCGGAGCCACCTGGCAGAGGTGTCGGACCCACGCCATGCGCAACTTGTTGACCCGGGTCCCCAAGGCGGCCCAGTCCATGGTGGGGACCCTGGTGCGCACGGTCTTCGCCCAGTCCGACGCCACCCAGGTCACCGCCCAGTTCGCCCGGGTCATCGACCAGCTCGAGGACCAGTTCCCCGCCGCCGCCGAGTTCCTCATCGACGCCCAGGCCGACCTGTTGGCCTTCGCCAGCTTCCCCGTCGAACACTGGCGCCAGATCTGGTCCAATAACAACCAGGAGCGTCTCAACAAGGAGCTGCGTCGGCGCACCGACGTGGTCGGCATCTTCCCCAACCGTCCCGCCCTCATCCGCCTCGCCGGCGCCGTGCTCGCCGAGCAACACGACGAGTGGGCCATCGCCCGTCGCTACATGAGCACCGAGTCCCTCGCCAAGGCCCGACTCCGCGTCCTCCCCGGCGAGCCGATCGACAAGGAGGTGAACGCAGAACTCGAAGCTGCCAGCTGATCAATCACGAGATTGGTGCGGTGGGGCGTCTTACACCACGTGCGTGGACTTGACCGATTCAGATTGATGGTGGGAAGCCAGTCTTCGGGGCCCGACTCGTTGAATAACCTCGTCGAGGATCCTTCGGCGATACCTGCATTGTTGACGAGGATGTCAACCTTTCTTCGATCTGCAGAGATTGAATCGAAGCCGGTATCGACGGCGGAGGGGTCAGTTACGTCGAAGTTCGCAGCCGAAGCGTTGTGGCCATTCGCCCGGATGGCGGCAACGACTTCGGCGGCTCTGTCCTCGTGAAGATCATTCACATAGACGAATGCTCCCGTCGACGCCAGGACTTCGGCGATTCCTCTTCCCACACTTCGACCTGCGCCGGTCACCAGTGCGGTACGGCCCGTCAAGTCGATCAGCAATTCGAATCACTGCTCCTTCCCTATGCGCTCAGGAACGTTCGGCCAACAGATCGAGGCTGACGTAGACCCGACCGGTACAGTCCGGCTCACAGGCACACAAAGCCAGGACTGATTCCACCATGGTTTCCATCGGTTCCACCTGGTCGGGTCGCAGCAGCTCACCCACCAATACGTCAGCGCCCTCGCTCAAGACGGCGGCCCTGGGCATGACCGCGTTGACACGGATACCGCTGCCGTACAGAGAGGCGCCCATGGCGTTGGTGAGCCGGTTCAGCGCGGCCTTGGTCGCTCCGTAGAGACCGATCTCGACCTTCACCTCGAAGGGAGGACCGACCGCAGGGTTCGCCGCGCTGCTGGTCACGTTCACCATCCATCCCTCGCCGGCTTCGGCCAAGTGCGGGACGAGTGCCTGCATCAGGTCTGCCGGGGCCTGGTAGTTGACCTCCATCGACAGGCGGCGGTGCTTGAGACTGTACGTCGCCGGCGATTGATAGATGGCTGCGGCGGCATTGTTCACGAGGATGTCCACGTGTCCGAGACCTTCAAGAGCCTCCGGGACGATGCGAGCACGGTCATCGCTGTCGCTCAAGTCGGTGCCGATGACGATGCATCTCGAACCCAGCCGGCGTATCTGCTCGGCCGTCTCGTTCAAGCTCCCAGGGATCTTGGTTCCCGGCTCAACGCTTCGAGCCACGATGGCGACGTCAGCACCTTCCGAAGCCAACTGGACCGCGACCGCTCTGCCGATGCCGCGACTCGCCCCCGTCACAATTGCGCACCGACCAGCGAATCGTTGCATTATGAGGACCTCCGTTTGCGGTTTCCATTCGCTCAGCCAGATCTCCGCCGCACTTACCAACCTGTCACGCAAGGCCTCCATTTTCAGCCTCGGCTCACGATCGACCCGCGTGCATCTCTTCGACATGCTTGCAGACAATCAGCGAAGGACCCGTCGAAACTGGGCGAGCAGGCGTCACGGCTGTCCCCAATCTTGTGCCGGCATCTTTTCGAAGTGATCCATGACGGTCTGGAGTGCCGCGGCAGGATTCAGCTCGAGGATCTCGCTCTCCTCCTCGTACTCCACGGGACGCCGCCATGTCGTCCTAGAAATCAAGAGAGTCGCCACTGGCGTGTTTGCGTGACCTGCACCGCATCCTCGAGTCCCGGGCTCTGCGAAGCCATCTCCAACGGCCACCAGGACACGGCGATAAGCAGATCGTATACTATATTAACTTCAGCGATTGTGAGTGGGAGGTCCACGGTTGTGAGCCTCCCGGCCGTGAAGGGGACGTAGCAAAAATGGGGTGCACAGCGCTCGAGGCAGCGGTAGAGGTCCGCTGCGGTGACCGAACGGAGCCCCTCCTGCTGAAGCAACGACCCAATCCCATTCGAAATCTAATCGCGACCATTGCAAGCGTCGTTGTCGTGCTGGGGGCCTTGCTCGTGTCGGGTTCGACGGAAGCCGGAGCGTCGAGCCCCGCCGACCAGGGTGTGACGTCGAGCACCATCAGGATCGGCATATCGGTCATCGATTTCGCCGCGTTGCAAGCCGTCGGCGTGAACCTCAACGACGGCAATGATCAAGACGCCGTCAGTGCGCTCACGGCCAACATGAACGCCCATGGAGGGGTTGACGGCCGAAAGGTCGTCCCCTACTTCGTTGAGATGAACCCGGCCAGCTCTTCATCGATCAATTCATCGTGCTCGGAGCTGATCGAAGACGACAAGGCCTTCATCGTCCTGTTCCCTGTCTATCCGGATTGCTTCCAGCAGACCTACGACACGCCCGTCATAGGGGGAGTGTTACCGGGCACATTGCCGGCGAGCGCTGCTGCTGACTTCAGTCTCACGCCGCCCGACGCCGCCTATGACCCTGTGCAGCTGGCCGCGTTCGACAAGCGGGGGGCGTTCAAGGGCAAAAAGGTGGGCCTCTTCTACGGCGCCGATGACACATCCGAAGCGAAAGTCGTCGAGTCGGACCTCAAGACATTGCACGTCGACGTCGCACTGTCCGCCGAGGACGGCGTGACGGCGACGGATACCGTGGCCGTCGACCAGGAAGCTCAGACCATCGCCCTTCGGTTCCAAGACGCCGGTGTCAATGAGGTGGTCGGGGTCGGTGGTACCGGTGCGGTGACCTGGCCAAGGGCGCTTCAGGACAATCAGAGCACGTACAAGCCCCCCTGGATCGCCACGAACGTGACGGCACTCGAGTCCTACATAGCATCCGCCAAAGGGAAGAATCCTTACCTGGACAACGTGATGGCTGCCAGCCCGGTGCCATCCGCCTCCCAGGTGTGGACGGATCCGGCGATGCAAAAGTGCGCGGCAATCGTGCGCAAGGCGTACCCATCAGATGCCATTGCCCCGCCCGTCAATCCGAACAGTCCTCAGGCTGCGTCGAGTGGTTCGGACACGACATATGCCGCGGTGGAGGCCGCCTGTCAGGATCTAGCGATCTTTGCCAAGATCGCCGATGCCGCCGGGAAGAATCTGACGGTGGCGAGCTTCACCAAGGCGGGCTACCAGCTCAGAAATGTCACCTTTCCCGGCAGTGGTGGACCTGTCTCGTTCGGACCCGATCAGCCCTACGCCATAGGAAAGGCGAACGTCGTTGCGTATAACCCTCGGTCCGGCGCGTTGGTGCCTGCTCCTGCATCTCGATCGTGAAGGCAGTGGATGCGGAGCAGATGGATACTCCGGATGGTGCTCATACCTTTGGTGGATTGCCGCTGACTAGTGGATCCTCGCGATAATAACACTGATGTGATTTCATGGGGGGATGCGACTTCCTCCACTGAAACTTCGTCGAGGTGACCGTGCTGAACTCGAAGCGCGCGTGCGGTCCAACACCATTGAGGCGCGAGCGGCCAAGCGGGCGCGGATGATCCTGCTCATGGCCGACGGCGAGTCGAATCGAACGATCGGCGGACTGGTCGATTTGCACTACAACCAAGTCGGGATGTGGCGCTCGCGCTACGAGGAGTTCGGGTTGGCCGGGCTCGAAGATGAGGAGCGTCCGGGCCGTCCGGTTATCTATGACCACGACGACGTGCTGCTCTTGGTCAAGCTCGTCACCGAGGATCCCCCCGCTGGAGCATCCCGCTGGACGATGGAGACACTCGCTGAGGCCATGGCGTCTCACGGTGTCCCCATCTCGGCGTCGCAGGCCTGGCGCATCTGCAAGGCCCTCGACCTCAAGCCCTGGCAGGTCGAGAGCTGGATGACCAGCCATGATCCGGACTTTTGGGCCAAGGCCTCCGATGTGTGCGGTCTCTACCTCAATCCACCACACAATGCCGTGGTGTGGTCGGTCGACGAGAAGTCGGGGATGCAGGCCAAATCACGGGTCAACCCGAGCAAGCCGGCTATTCCGGGAAAGCCGTCACGGCGCGAGTTCGAGTACAAGCGCCACGGCACCGCCGTGCTGTTCGCCGCCCTCAGCGTCCACGAAGGCACACTGGCGGGATGGGTGACCAACTCGACCAAGAGCGACAACTTCGTCACCTTCTTGGGTGACCTGGTGGACCAGACACCACCACACCTCGATCTGCACTGCATTGCCGACAACTTCGCCGCCCACAAGACGGCCAAGGTGGCCGAGTTCCTAGAGGCCAACCCAAGGGTGCACATCCATCACACGCCCACCCATGCCAGTTGGCTCAACCAAGTCGAGCTGTTCTTCTCCATCCTCGAACGAAGGCTGCTGCGACACGGTGGAATTCGACTCGCTCGACGACCTGGCTGCCAAGGTCATCGCTTTCATCAACGACTACAACCGACGGGCCGCGCCGTTCCGCTGGACCTACGACGGCAAGCCCCTACGAGTCGCGTAAGTCACAATGATTTACGCGCGAAAGCACTAGTGGGTGACAGGGAGATGCCGTGGACTCGTCATCCGCAGGTTTCGGGTCCGAATCCCGAGGGGCGCACTTGTGTGTGATGTCGCAAGACATCGGAGACTCTCTGTCGAGACACTCCCCGACATCGGGACCATGGCCGAACTGAGACGACTGGTGGACGGTCCAACTCTCACGAACCCGCAGCTAAGGACGCCTGTTGCTGCGAGGTCAGGTGGACGACGTTCTTAGGGCTGCAGTTCCAAATGGACTGGGTGGGCCGAGTAATCGCCTTGTCGTAGACGAACTTGTTGGGCTCGGCCTTGAGCAGAGCAAAGCACGGTGAGGGCTGCGGGTCCGCGTTGGACATGGTCAGCTGCGCCACCGGTGACTCAATGCCTCCGGCATCCCAGTTCTTCGTGGCGGCGGCGTGGCTGAGCACGCACGACACCGTCAGGTCTGCGCCACAGGCGGAGGCGGACTTCGCCCACAACAGCCACGACTCCGCACCCTCCTCGTCGTCGAAGTCGACGGCGTCGCCCTTGGCGTACGTGTGCATGGTGCTGACCAGCTGCTCAGTCGAGGGATTCTGCGAGGCCATCTCGAGTGGCCACCATGAGGTCTCGACGTAGACCGGTGGGAGTCCTGGGTTTTCCGCGACTCCCTTGGTGGTCGTGGCAGTGTAGAACTGCACTCCGAGGATGACGAAGGCCGGGTGGTAGCCGGCGGTGGTCATCGCCTGGAAGTAGGGAACGATGTTGTCGTCCAGAGACGGCCAGAGAGCCTCGGCGCCCTCGGTCTGGACCTGCTCGATGTAGGGCGCCCAATCGGTCACCGAAATCGGTGGCTCCTGGAAGTCGAGCACCTTCCATCCCTGGGCCTCGGCGCCGTACTCGTCCTTACGCTCGGCCTCGAGGACGGATGGGTCATTCTCCCCACCCATAGCCGCCTTCTTGACCGCCTGTGGGTAGGCCTTGGCCAGCGATCCGAACCAACCCGAGGTGATGGTGTTGGTGTTGCCGCCACTGGGGTTGACTTGATCGGAGGCGAGTTCAGATGCGTCGGAGACGAGATAGCCGCTGATCTGGCCCAGCCCGCACTTCTCACGCACCGGGACCGCAGGGCTGGTCGAGGGCCATGCCACCGCCCACCGCCATGAAATCGCTCTGGCAGGCCTGAGTTGTCACCTGCGCCGCATTGAACAGGGCGCCGTCGCGGTTGTCGATGACGATCTTGCGACCGTTGATGCCGCCCGAGGCGTTGCACCAGTCCGCGAAGGCCTGAGCCTGCTGGGGAAACTCTGCCTCCAGGCCCGGCTCGATCGTGTTGGCGGCATCATTGAACACAGCGATGTTGATGGTCTTGTCGCCCACCCCGCGCACGGAGGAGGTACCGCCCGGGCCCGCTTCGCAGATCTTGCCCACGCCGGGCCACACACCGTTGGTGGGGGCGGTCGACGCCAGCACGCGACTGGACGATGTGGCTGCCCCGGTCGCTGATGACGACAGTGAAACAAACATCCGCGGCCAGGATTACCGTCGCCGTTGCAAGCGGCAGCGCCGTCCTTCGAAGGCCCATGTGGCCCCCTGACAACCCCTTCATATCCACCCCCGAACGTCTTGTGATTGGGACATTAAATCAGTAGTTCGGCTCAAGCGGGGTTCGGCTCGCAAATTACGAGAATCCAGGCCAAGACTGAATAGCTACCATCGCCACTGATGATCACCCCGCCTCAACGCATGGACGAACGCGGAGGAGGCCCTCAGAACGGCTCGGGAAGTCCGTTTGCGTGTTCACGCAGCTTGTTCTTCGCCACCTTGTCGAGCGTCGCCCGCGGGAAATCGTCGACGTAGTACACGGCGCGAGGAACCTTGAAGTCCGCCAAGTTCTCCCGGGCAAGTTCGATGATCTGGCGCTCGAGCGCCAAGTCGGCAGCTGCGTCAGGGCCTTTGACGACGAACGCGACGGGGACTTCGTCGAGATTCGGGTGGGATCGACCCACGACAGCCACGTCACGCACGCCAGGGACCTGCCGGCAGACGTCCTCGATCTCCTTGGCCGAAACGTTCTCACCACCGACCTTGAGCATGTCCTTGTCTCGCTCGCTGTAGAAGATCGCTCCACCCGCGCCGATCCGGACGCGGTCACCCGTCTTGAAGAAGCCATCCTCGGTGAAGCTCTCGGCGGTGGCGTCGGGGTTGCCGTGGTACTCAAGGAATAGCTGGATGCCCCTTGTGCCACGCACCAACAGCTCACCGATCCGGCCGTCGGTGAGGACCTCGTCAGTCACGGGATCGACCACGAGCATCTCATAGCCGGGGGTTGGGGTTCCCATGGACCCCGGTGGAATGTGCTGGTAGGGCGCGGCCGTGGTGGCGTGGATGACGGTCTCGGTCATACCGAATGCCGGCACCACCTTGACACCGCCCAGCAGCTGCTCGATGGGCGGGGCAATGGCTCCGAATACCCCGACCTCAAGTTTGTTCGGTGGGATCGTCTGGCCAGCGATGGTGGTGTACACGATCGGCAACAGCGAGATGTGGGTGACGTCGTGCTTGGCGATGACTCCCCAGAAGCGGCTCGCCGAGAATTTCGGCTGCAGCACAATCGTGCCGCCGGCGCCGAGCACCGTGGTCCACATCGACCAGCTTTGGGCGTTCACGTGGAAGAACGGCAGGAACACCAGGTACACCCCTCCCGGGTGCATCGAGATATTGGTCGGTCCGACTCGGGCTGCCCACAGTGCGTTGGCATGGGTGTGCACCACGGCCTTGGGGCGCGAGGTGGTGCCCGAGGTGAACACGATGCCAGCGGGCGCCATCGGATCCGGGGAGCGCTGCGGGCAATTCGCTTCGTCACCGTAAAGGACATCGAAGCTCTCAAAGCCGTGCGCAGCCTGCACGGCGCTGGCCGGAGCGCCACTGTTGTCTTCCGTGACGACGACCCACCGCAATCCGGGACCAGCCTGAGCGACCATCGCCGCGTACTGCGGCTGAGTGATGGCAGCAACCGCGTCAGTCTGCTGGACGAAGTAGCTCATCTCGGCAGCGACGCTGCGCGTGTTCGTCGTCACGCCCACTGCGCCGACCAAAGCGCAGGCGTACCAGGCCAACACCATCTCGGGGCTGTTGTCGCAGTGAATGACTACCTTGTCGCCCTTGGTGACGCCCCTGGCAGCGAGGCCGGCGGCCAGGCGGCGCGTTGCGATCTGGAACTCGCCAAAGGTCCACCGGGCACCCTCACCCTCCTTCGGCTCCCAAATCAGCAGCGGGGTGTCGGGCTGGGCGTCGGCCCACTTCGCCAACAGCCACGGGATGTCCTGGCCCGTGAACTGGAATCTCGCGACCACGTCTGCGTCCATGTGGTTCCCCTCAGCTGGTCTCGATGTTGGAGCCTCACCTCAGCCGAACGGCTGCAGGTTGTTGGCCACCACCCACATGCTGAAGTACTGCGAGTTGGCGCCATAGGCCATGGCGAGGGCCGTCTTGGCCCCAGCGACCTGGTGCTCACCGGCGACGCCCCGCACCTGGTTGGCCGCTTCGGCGAAGCGGAGCAGACCCGAAGCGCCGATGGGGTTGGACGAGAGCACACCTCCGGAGCAGTTGACGGGGAACGAACCACCGATCTCGGTGTCGCCAGCGTCGGTCATCTTCCAACCCCCGCCCTCATCGGCGATGAAATGCGCCTCGAGCCACATGGGTTCGTGCCAGGAGAACGGCACGTAGAGCTCGGCCATGTCGAGTTGCTGGCGCGGACGGGTAATGCCGGCCTGGGCGTAGACGTCCTTCGCGCATTGTAGGCAAGCTTCGGGCCGCACCGGGTCGCGACCGGGGAACGACGGCGGCTCGGAGCGAGATGAAGCAGCCAGTATCCACGCAGGATTGCGGCCTCGCGCGCCCACTTCGTCGGTGATGACCACGGCGCAAGCACCGTCGGACGAGGGGCAGGACTCGAGGAAGCGGATCGGCTCCCACATCATCGGGCTGTTACGCACCTTCTCGATTGAGATGTCCTCGATTTTCAAGTGAGCATAAGGATTCTTAAGGGCATTCTGCCGGTCCTTGACCGCCACCTTCCAGCCGATGTGCTCGGGGGCACGCGAGCGGTGGATGTACGCGCGAATGAAGGGGGCGAACGCACCTCCCGCGCCCAGCGAAGCCCCCTTACCGGAGCCCAACGCGAACTGGGCATTGCCCTCCGACTGTTTCTCGAAGGCGACGGCCAGCACCCGCCTGTGCTTGCCGGCCTGCACGTGCGACGCGGCAACGATACCGGTCGTCCCACCCACCGAGCCAGCGGTGTGCACCCGAAACATCGGCTTGCCAACCGCTCCAAGAGCGTCGGCGAGGTAGAGCTCCGGCTTCATGATCCCCTCGAACAGGTCCGGGGCCTTGCCAAGGACGACGGCGTCTATGTCGTCCATCGTCATCTGAGAGTCTTCGAGCGCCCGGAAGACGGCCTCGCGCACCATTCCGCCCACGGACACGTCGCGGCGGCGGGTCTTGTGATGGGTCTGACCGACCCCGACGACAGCTACGGGAATCATGACTGTCCCTCCAGGATGCAGATGAGATTCTGTTGTAGACACGGGCCGCTGGTGGCGTGCGCCAGCGACCGGGCGCCACCGCCGAAAATGTGCTCGGCGGCATAGCCGATACGACTGAGACCGGTGGCCATGATCGGATTGGCCTTGAGCGCGCCTCCAGAGGCATTGACGGTGACATCGTCACCGAGGCCAAGCACCGAGCGCAGGAGCAGCTCCTCGTGGGTGAAGGCAGCCTGCAACTCGGCCACCTCCACCGGCTTGTCGCCAACTCCGGCCGCCGTCGCCGCGATGCGGGTCGACGGTGAGTCGTCCAGGGCCCGGAACGACGGGTTGTGGCACTCGGTGCGATGGTCGAAACCGGTGATATAGGCCGGCCGCTTGACGAGCTGGCGGGCACGGTCACCTCGGGCCAGAACCATGGCCGCGGCACCGTCGGTGATCGGCGGCAGGTCGTGACGCCTCAGGGGCTCGCGTACGTACTCGCCCGCGAGCAGCTCGTCGACCGTCCCCTTCCCGCGCGAGCGGACGGCCACTTCCGCCATGGAGCGCTCGTCGGCGATGCCGGCGGCGATCACAGCGCGGGCCTGCAGTGCGGCGAACGTGACCGGGTCGGCACCAATGGGTGCCAGGTAGAACGGGTCCATCTCCATTGGGTAGATCAGGGCAGGATTTCCGGTCGAGGAGCGGCCAGATCCGGTCACGACGGCGATGTCGATATCACCCTCGTGCAGACGCAGCCAGGCCTCGTACAGCGCCCATGCTCCGTCCATCTCCACGTGAGAGTCCCGCTTCGGCGGCCACGCACCGATGGCATCGAGATTCCCGACGAATGAGAAGGCCTGGCCGGTGATGTAGTCGCAGGAACCGAGACAAGTGAAGTCAACGTCGGACCGGGTCAGGCCTAGTGGCTCCAGCGCATCGGTGATCACGCGGACCAACAGCTGGGTCTCGCTCAATTCGGTGTGGCGGACCATCGGGGTCTGCGCCCAGCCCACCACCGCAATGTCGTTCGAAGTCATCATGTCAGAAGATCCTGTTCACCAGATCGGGGTCGTCCACGTTGGGCTCGCCGTTCGGGATCCAGCCGATCAGACTGCCGTATGGGTTGCCCTCGGTCTCCTCCGCGGCGGACGCCCACACGGCGCTCACCCGAACACCGACCGCCACGTCATGGACGGGTAGCTCCACCACGGGTTGGTAGCTGAGCACCAGGTCGGTGCCGTCGAGCAGAACAAAAACCCGGGCGAACGGCTCGGTCTCGGTCTGCCCCGGATACTGCACCGGCGTGACGATCACGAAGTTCGTGATCGTCCCGTTCGGCGGCAGATCGACTAAGTGCTGCTCGCCGAGCTCGAGCGAGTCGATGGGGCATATGCCCCGGCCGCCGGCATATGTCCTACCGCATACGGCGCAGCGGAACCCGACGAGGCGGTGCTGCCGAGAAGCATCGACGACGAGATCACTCGTCGGGGGCACCGGATTCCTGTAGGCGATCGATGCGAGGTAGTCCATCATCTCCACCGGCTCGGCGGCCGGGCCAAAGTCGTCGCCCTCGACTTCGGACTCCTCGCCCGGCACGAAGCAGGCGATGTCAGTGATGTGGCCGATCCGCTTGCCCTTCCACCGCGGCGCAACCCTCATGCCGTCGGCCATGGCGCCCGGCGAGCCAGCATCGACGGCGTAGAGCAACGGCGTCGATGCCCCGTCGAGCCGGATAAAAGCAAAGGCGAATGGTCGGTCGAGCGGGTGCTGCTCTGTGGGATCAGGCACCCACGTCCACGACTCGATAGTGCCGGCAGGGCCGACCTCGACCAGCTCGCGAGGCAGTTCGGCCCCGGTCGCCGGATCCCATTCCATCGGCGGTACCAGCACGTCGTTCCCGTTGCGAATCCCGAGGATCTTCTTCTCGGTGAGCGCCGTCATGAACGCCCCGATCACCGGTCCAAGCGACCGCTTGTACGGAAACGTGATGTTGCTCTCCTCGAACCTGACCACGGCTACCTCCTCCCTTGACGTCGTCGATCCATGCACCGTCGTCTCATTGCCAAGGGATTCCTCCCTCGTCACGTCGGATCGCCGGCTTCATTGCTCCCGGTCCCTGTCTCTTACACATTCGGCATTCCTTGTGAGGATCCCGCCAACGGCGGCGGTGATCCATCGGCGCAGAATCTCACCCTGTTCGCTCGTTCGATGAGCGGCAAGGGCGGGCCGTTCGATCATCGAATGGACCAGCCGCGTGACGAGCTCGGCGATCTCGTCGACGTGGTCCGCGTCGGCCGACATGTCGAACGAGGCCCGGGCTCGCTCAATCAACCCGCAGGTAAGCAACATCGCCGCGCTGCTCGTGACGTCGTCGGTGGCTGCACCGGCACCGAATCTCGTCAGCTGGCGGAGCTGGGAGTCGCGTGAGAGCCACTCGAAGAGCAGGCAGCCAACCTCCGCCACCACCTCGGCCGGGTTGGCACGGAGATCGACGTCCATGGAAGCGACACGGGCCCGGAGGGGTTCGATCGATTCCAGCGCGACCGCCAGGAGGACGGCCTGGCCGCTGGCGTAGTGCCGATAGATGGTCGGGCGGCTCACGCCCAGCTCGCGTGCCACCTCAGCGATCCGCACGTTGACCCCGCTGCGGTCGATGCACCGGCGAGCCGCGTCACGAATCCGCTGAGTAGCTTCCTCGTCGTCCGCCGGCGGTCGGCCAGCCCAGCTGGGGGCGATCTTTGTTGCGCTGTGGCCGGACACCAGGGTGGACCTTACACTCTGCGTACCCTGTAAAGTCCTTTTGTTCTCAACCGGGCATTCACCAGCAAGGGATGAAGGACATGTCTCGAACCACAGCCGCCTCCTCCTCGAACGCTTCGACCGGTCCGCTGGCGGGGGTGAAGGTACTCGACCTCTCGATCGCTCTCACTGGTCCCTATGCCGTTGCACTCTTGGCCGACCAGGGGGCCGAGGTCGTCAAGGTGGAGCGACCGGGCATCGGTGACATCGCCCGCTGGATCGGCGTGTCCGTCAACGGCATGAGCGCCTTTTACCTGGCCTGCAACCGAGGGAAACGGTGCATCGCCGTCGACCTCGCTACCGACGAGGGCCGAGACATCGTGATGGCAATCGCCGCCACAGCCGACGTGATCGTTCAGAACTTCCGACCTGGTGTCATCGACCGGTTGGGCTTGGGCTACGAGGCGGTGCGAGCCTTGAACCGCGAGGTCATCTACTGCTCTGTCTCGGGCTACGGCCCGGAGGGCCCATACAGTCACCGCAGCGCCTACGACACGTCGATCCAGGCTTACGCCGGCTTCGCAGCCAACCAGGCCGATTCCAACGACGGTCCGCCCACCTTCCTGCACCAGAACGCGGCCGACAAGGTCAGCGCCCTCTACGCGAGCCAGGCCATAGCCGCAGCCCTGTACCGCGCGGGCCACGGGCCGTGGCGGGCAACACCTCGAGATGGGTATGGCAGACGCGTGCGTGTCGTTCCTGTGGGCCGAGTCCGCCGGCAACGAGGTGCTGCTCGACTCCGACGGATCGCAGGCCTCGAGCTTCAACGCGGGCTTCCAGCCCATGCGCTTCCTAGACGGGTGGGGCATCGCCGTGCCCACCACCGACGCCGACTTCGCCGGCATGTGCAAGGCCCTCGGCGTCGAAGGCTTCGACGATCCCCGGATCGCCACCGTTGGCGAGCGGCGGAAGAACCGCGACGTGCTCGAGCCGATCTTGGACATGTGCTACGCCGTGGCCGCCAACCTCACCCAGGCCGAGGCCATCGCACGCTTCGAACTCGAACGCGTAGCTTTTGCGATGGTGCTCACTCCCGCCGAGATCGTGAACGACCCTCATGCTCGGGCGATCGGTATGTTCACCCAGTTCGAGCATCCCACCGCCGGACGGGCACGTCTCCCCCGCCACCCCACCAACTTTCACGGCACCCCGGCCGAACTCGCCGGCCTCGCCCCAGACCTTGGGGCGCACACCGACGAAGTGCTGACCGAGCTGGGCCTCGGCGATCGCATCGAAGAACTCCGCAGCGCCGGCGTCGTCGCCTGACATTGTCGGACGATCCACCGCCTCCTTGCAGTGCTGTCCGACTATCCACCACGCGGTCACGGTCGGCTCCAACCGGGACATACTCCGGATGAAGGAGCCGACTAGCTGGTTTGCGACTTGAGGAGGGCGTCGTTCGCGTTTTCAGGCAGATCCCCTAGTGGCACGTCGAGTTCGTCGACGGTGGGACCGAACTTGGCCGCCAGCGGTGCAAGCTTTGCTAAATCGAAGTCATAGAGGTTGGCGCAGTTTTCCGCCAGGATCCGCTGCTTCTCATCGGGCCCGATTTCGTGCATCACCTGGCGCAGCGACTCACGGGTGAAGGGGTACGTTCCCTCATCATGGGGATAGTCGCTGCCCCACATGAACCGGTCAGTGCCAATTTGTGCTCTCACTGCCACGTCTGCCGGTCGCGGCTGGCTCACCCCCATCCACACATTCTGGGCAAAATACTCGCTGGCCAAATGGTCCAGCTTGTGCTCGTCTCCGTAGCGAATCTCCCCGGTCTGGCCAGTCTTGCGGATCCGATCGATGGTGCCATCAAGATCCTTCAGCAATTTGGGTACCCACGAGCACTGGGTCTCGGTAATGACGAACTTCAGCCGCGGAAACCGCTCGAAGACTCCGCCCAGGACGAAGTGGACGAAAGGTCGCTGGGAGTAAAAGGTGACCTCGTTGATATAGAAAAGCATCGCAAACGGGTAGTCGCCGTAGTCAGGTGCCCCCGTACCCCCGTGCACGTTGACGGGCATCTGAAGGTCCTCGATGACCTCCCACAATCGGTCGTAGGCGGGATCGTAGAGTGGCCGCACCCACTTGACATCCGGTGGGATATTGGGCAGAAGGAGGCCTCCCCGAAGGTCGTGTTCCTTGATCCAGTGGACGTCGTCGATGGCGTCGTCGATGTCGTTGAGGAAGATCTGACCGATGCCCGCCCGGCGCTCGGGAAACTCGCTGCAGAAATCCACTAACCAGCGGTTGTGTGCTCGGATCCCTGCGAGGCGATGCTCATAGTCTTCGGGCCTGGGAGGCGGTGCGAAGAGAACAAAGCTCGGAAAGAACGGCGGGATCGTGTTCGGAAAGATCACCTCTCCGACGATGCCGTCCGCCTCCTGCTGGCTATTGCGCATGTCGGTGTCCCAATTGCGGAGCCGCCGCGTGTCGCCGAGATCCTTAAACGGGTTCTTGTATCTGGCCCGCCAGGCGTCGAATTCCTCCAGGTACCTGGAATCGAGATACTCGCGATAGGCGGCGTGGCTGCCGCCGGCGTGACTATCAGCCGTGATGATCGTGTAGTGACCGTGGGCCCGGTCAATGGTCGCATTCCCCGTCTTCATTCTGGATGTCAGTCCTTCATTCTCAGCTTGCTGGAAAATTGTAAGCGACTATCGATATATATACAAAGACATCTGAGCCCCTGTCGTCCGCCGAGGGCTCCGATCTGTGCGTTGGACTGGACGACGGCTCCTTCAACGATCAGTTTCGGCGGCAATCTCTACATAGGGCGTCAGGATCTCAGTGAGCAGTCGCCGATGCCGCTGGCCGCGATCTTGCTTCGGTGCCACAGTGTCGTAAGCCATGGAGTCCAAGAGTTGCTGGCTGAAGGCAAAACCACGAATCACGAGAAAGATCGTCGTCGCGAGATCAGGCTTGTTCGCGGCCGGGCCGAGGGCTTCCCGTAGCAGCCGTCGCACGGGAGTATGAGACCGCTCCGCAACTTCCAGCATCGTTTTGCGGACGTCAGCACTGGTTCGGGGGTCGTGGTCCATGTTGATCATGACCTGAAGACTGGCCAAATATGCCGGCCTGGCATAGTGCGACAAGAACACGTCAACCAGCTGTGACATCCGCTCCGCGACGGTCTCTCCCTCTATGTGCGCGTCCTTCACGGTCTCGACCATGTGGCTCGCTCCGTCCTCGAGAACAGCGAGCATCAGACCTTCTCGATTGCCGAAATACCACTGGATCACCCCCCAGCTAACCCCCGCCTTTCGGGCGATCTCGTTGGTACTCGATCCTCTGTAAAAGCCCGATTCAATTATGCATTCGACGGCCGCCTTGATCACTCGATCACGGGTATCGAGGTCGCCGTCGCCGTCGCCTGCGTTCTGCTCGCGGCGCTGAGCGCGGTCTGCCCTGGTCCGCTCTGGCTTGATAGTCACTCTTGCAACTCTAGGTGTCCCCTTGCGGGCCCCAGAGCCGTCTGTGAGCTCACCATTGTAGTTACTGTGTTAGCGACGGAGCGTGCCGCCGGCCGTGTGCGAAGCTCCGTCGGCCACGCTCCACCGTTCAGCGCTCCGACCGACCCTTGAGCAATCATGCCCCGTCTCCCTCTAGTCGGACAGGTTCCAGACACGCTTGGCGTTGCCGGAGAGAATCAGCTCCCGCTCGCCCGGTGGGATCGAGTGGAACTGCGTCTCGACCACCTGCCGAGAGTGTGGCCAGGAGGTGACCGGATGTGGATAGTCAGACGACCACATGATGTTCTGGACACCGATCCGATCGCGGAGGAGGTCGAGCGAGAAGTCCTCCTCGATGAACGTAAGGTGCACGTTCCGGTGGAAATAGAAACTCGGCAACTCGATCAATCCCGGGAACTCGTACCCCTGCCGGAGCACCATGTCATCGACCACGTGCAGCCACCAGGCGACCCAAGCCAGTCCGGGCTCCACGAACACGAGCTTGAGCCGGGGGTGGCGAGCCAGCACCCCGGTCAGGATCCACATCCCGAAGGCCTCCCCAGTCGTGAGCGGGGTCATCGCCACCATCACGCCCTTCTGGGGCGTCGGGTCTCGTCGGCTCAGGTCGTCCAGACTCGTGTTGAGTCCGATATGGCAGCAGACCGGTAGATCCGTCTCCTCAATGGCCGAAAAGAGGCGGTCGTATCGCTCGTCGTAGTAGTCGGGAAGCCCGAACTCGGGCGGGAAGACGGGCAGCTGGAGCGACTTCCCTCCTCGCTCCGCGGTGCGCTTCACTTCGGCAACAGCGAAATCGATGTCGTGGATCGGTATCTGGTACGACACGCAGAGCCGCGCACGATCCGCCGAGGCAAACTCGTCCAGCGCGTCGTTGAAGGCGCGCGTGGCTTCGCCTGCGCCTGTCTTCAAGTCGGGGATATACCGGAAAGCACTGACTTCCGAGTACAGCACCTCGACCTCGACGCCGTCGAGGTCCATGTCCGTCAACCGTTCACGTGGATCCCGATAACCCGGCCGTTTGAAGGCGGCATTGGCTCCGATATGCGCGTTGCTGTCGCTTCGCTTCATGGTCATCCCGGCCTGGTTGGCTGCCGCCGTACCACGCGCCATCCGCTGGGTGAAAGCGGCAACTGCCTCGTCGTAGTCAGGGTGGAAGGCTCGGGCGAGATGAGCCCTTACCTGCTCGTGGCTGATGGCGACATGACTGTCAGCTGAGATCAGGCGCTCATCGCTCACGGGGCCCTCGCGGGCATCGACAACTGTCATTGCTCCTCCTTGTTTCGTGCTGGTTCGTCTCCATTGGCGGAACTCGTGCTGAGGTACATGTCGTGCAGCGCCCCGGCGCCCGATCCGGCATGCACGGCACGAGTCCGGCCGGGTCCCGCCGGCCCAGCGAAAGCTTGCGCAATGGAGATCCACTGCTGAGCTGCAGGACCGGTCACGACCAGACCGGTGTCGTCGGGATGCCTGCGCTGTGTGACCACACGACAGAAATCCAACGCGTTGCCCTCGACGCGGTTGACGGCGTCCGCCGCACCCCAGCTCCAGGCCGACCCGTCCGGCGCGGTGAGTTCGACCAAGATCGCGTCTGTGGGAGGCGGCAGATCGTTGACGGCGTAGCTGTAAGGCATTGCACGAATGCCCAGGTCGGCGACGTGACGCAACCGCCCTGTGGCAGGAAGGTTCGTACCCAGAGTGTCGACGATGTCCTGTCCATGAGCCCAGGTCTCCATCAGTCGGGCCGTGACGGACGACGCTGGGGTCATGTCCGGCCCGTACCAGGGGAGTCGGCGCCTGGGATCGGCCGTGCGGTAGCCGTCCGTGAGCGCAGCGCGAGCAGTTCGGAACCAGGCGAGGAGCGCCTCACCCAACAGGCCTCGGTACTCGGACGCGATGCGATCTGAAAAGTCGTCACCAGCGGCCCTGATGGCAGCGGCGTCCAAACGGAACTGCTCCGGTTCAAGGAGCGACTGCAAAGTCGTGACGTCGAAATACGCAAGGTGGCTGACATGGTCGCCCACGCTCCATCCGGCGGCCGGGGTGGCCAGGGACCACTGCTCGGGCCGCAGTCCGTCGAGCGTGGCGTCGAGCGCGGCGGTCTCGGCCACGAGGTCATCCACGAGGGCAGCGAGGTCGACGGCCATCAGCGACCCGTCCCAGAAGTGGTTCGATAACGGCCGCTCACTGGGCGTTCACTCCCACCTGAGGACTGGGATCCATAGTGAAGCTACTGACCCGGTGTGCGGCAATTCAAGCCCAGGCATCGACAATCTCCGCGCTCGACGCGATCGTGCAGACAAGAGAGAGGGTGTGCTCGATCATCTGGGCTCCATACTCTTGTGGAACGCCTGCAACGGCATCTGACACCAGAACCACTTGATACGACCGATTCACTGCGTCGAAGACGAGGTTCGGTATCGCAACATTCAGGGAGACACCCATCACGACGAGAGTGCGCACAGCACTGTTGCGGAGTAGTGAATCCAGTGCGGATCCAGTGAGCGGACTCAGTCCGTGGAGGCGAGGCAGCACAATGTCGGTCTCAATTGGGCCGAGATCGCTGACCGGCCGAACCGATTCGGATCCAGGCTGGTTGTCCATTCCACGCTTGCGCGCCGCGACGAACAGTCGTGCATTGCTGTTGCGTCCCAGACCTTGCGGCAGACTCTCGGCGGTGCAATGAATCACAGGAACCCCAATCCGACGCGCACAACCAAGCACCTTCGCCGCGTGCGGCAGGAGGGAGGACTCGTGAACCACTTCGGCCAACGCGCTCAGTCGAGAGGATGGTCCCACCACCCCTTCTTGGAGTTCCTGGACCAGAACCGCGCAGCGATCGGGCACCAGGAGCTCGCGGAGGCGCTTGCCCGCTGGGTCCGCCTCGTGGCCACTCGTCGTGACGGGCGCTGGACGAGTCATTCGCTCAGGGGCGCCTGAGGATCAGGCCGGTCCGACTGGCACAGACCAGCGCGATCTCTGGATCGACCAGTTGATTCGGCGAGGTGCCACGGAGTTGCCGCACGGCTTCGGCGGTCAGGTTCAAGCCGTGGATGTAGCCCTCGCCGATCAAGCCACCGTTGGTGTTGCAGGGAAGACTGCCCTGCGGTCCTAGGTTCCCGTCCGCGATGAAGTCCTTCGCCTCCCCTGGGCCGCAGAATCCGAGACCCTCGAGTTGCATCAGAAACATCGGGGTGAACGCGTCGTAGATCATCGCGACATCAATGTCGGATCGTTTGAATCCGTAACCGTCGAACAGCTTCTTGGCCATGGCCGCACACCCCTCCATGACGGCAATGTCCGTCGCGTAGTGGTTGCTGGCGATCTCCTCCTCGAAGAGAGCGGCGTTCGCGACTGCCCCGATGAGCACGGGCTCGTCACTTCCGAGCGCCCGCTCTGCGGAGGTGACGACCAGCGCCACCGAGCCATCGGTTTCCTGACAGCAGTCGAAGAGCCGAATGGCTGGTTCAGCGATCCACCGCGACCTCTGATGATCGTCCAGCGTGATCGGCTTCTTGTAAAAGTGGGCATTCGGATTGTTTGCGGCGTAGTCCCGGAACTGCACGACAGCACGACCGAAATCCTCACTCGACACGCCGTACGCGTGCATGTAACGGACGGAATTGAGGGACATCCACGATGCGGGCGTGAGGACGCCGTACGGGGTGCACCACTGCATCGCCGTCGAGCCGGAGTGTGACGACGCCCCCCTGCCGCCGACTGCCGCCCGACCGAAGCGCTCGCCTGATCTCGCCTTGATGGCCCGGTAGACCACGACCACGTCAGCGACGCCCGCCGCCACCGCCGCGGCCGCATGGAGGAGCACGCCCTGGGAACCGCCACCCCCGTACGGGACCCGACTGGAGAAATTGATCTCCGGGATGCCGAGAGTCCGGACCAGCTCGGTTTCCTCGACGGGATCGATCGTGTAGCTGACCAGCCCGTCCACTTCGGCGGTCGTGAGTCCCGCATCGGCGAGCGCGGCCACGATCGCCTCAGCGGCCAGCTGCGTCTCGCTGCGACCGGCCGCCTTCGAGAACTCCGTCTGGCCCATGCCGACGATCGCGGTGGCGTCGCTGAGTCGACTATTCATCGGCCTTCGCCTTGGGCTTGAAGACTGGGACCGCGCCATCGTGGCGCGCCGGGCGAAAATCGACGGTCACCGGCATGCCGATCGTGATCTCGGATGGGTCGACCTCGACCAGGTTCGACAGCACCCGGACACCTTCATCGAGATCGATGAGTGCGGCGAGCACGGGGTACTCGAACGCCGGGTTCTGCGGGTGATGAAGGATGGCGTAGCTGTAGACCACGCCCTCCCCCGCCAAGTCGATGATCTCGAACTCAAGCGAGTGACACGCCGGGCACATCGGACGAGGGGGATGTCGCAACCGGCCACACTGCTCGCAACGCTGCGTGACCAGGCGACCCTCACGTGCGGCGTCCCAAAAGAAGTGGTTGTCATCGTTGAGGAGAGCCGCGGGGCGGGAGACCTCGCCTGTCTCGCTCACAACGCACCGTCCAGGACCGCACGTCCCTCCACCATGGCCTCGATCTGGGCGCCGGAGTAGCCCAATTCATTCAGGATCTCCATGGTGTGCTCCCCGCAGGCACACGGGCCCCGCTGGATGACCGGCTCGGAGGGGCTGATGTTGACCAGCAGGCCGGCGTCTTCGAATCGGCCCACATTGCTCGAACGGGTCTCACTGATCAGGCCCAGTCGCCTGGCGTCGGGATCGTCGAAGAGGTCACGGCAGAAAGACTCGTCGACCACCTCAATCGGCACACCCCCGTCGTCGAGGGCGGCGAAGGCCTCCGACGCCACGGCGGTCTCGAAGTACGACTCGAGCCAGCTGGCCACCGACTCTGCGTCGTCTCCCGAAGGCTCGCCCGGAATCAACATCCCCAGCTTCGCCTGCGCCTGACTCGTGAGGGCGGCCAGGAACACCCACCCGCCGAGCGCGCATTGGTAGAGCCGGTAGTAGGGAGAGAGCCCGAATTGATCGCCGTCCACCTGGCCCCAGTCCGGTGTGGTGCCATCCGAATGGATCCACGCATAGGACGTGTGCAGGAGCCCGGCATTGACGATGGAGGTGCTCACCGCTTGGCCCTCGCCGGTCCTGTCTCGGTGGTACAGGGCGGTCGTGATGGCGATGGCCGCCAGGAGGGCATTGCCGGTGTCCCCCATGTTGGACCGGCTCCAGAGCGGTGGGTTGCCGGCGCCGCATGCGCCGTCCTCCCACTCCGTTCCCGTCATGGCCGCGGCGTTCTGATCGGTGCCGGGCAGATCGGATCTGAGACCCTTCTCGTAGCCACGCGTATTGCAGTAGACGAGTCGTGGATACCGCTGGCGCAGGGTCTCGTAGTCGAGACCCAACCGGCCGGCCGCTCCGGGCCTCCAGTTCAGCGTGATCACATCAGAACTCCGCAACAGCTTCTCCAGCACTTCCCTGCCGTCGGGGTTCTTGAGGTTCAACGCGATGCTGCGCTTCCCGCGGTTCACACCCAGACCCATGTGCGTACCGTTCCAATATTTGTCGTAGAGCGCGTTGACCTTGATGACATCGGCCCCGAGGTCGGCGAGCACACGTCCGGTGAATGGCCCCGCGACCCCGAGCCCGAGGTCGAGGACCCGGACGCCGGTCAAGGGGTGCGCGAGCGACTCCTCGGAGCCGAGAGCAGGTCCGGGGCCCCAAGGGGCGGAACGGGCCTCGGCGAGCACCTCCTCGGTGTGTTGACCCGAGCGGGGAGCCGGCCCGGCGACGGTCCCAGGCGTCGCCGAGAACTCCAGCAATGGCCCGGCATGCTGAATGAGCCCAACCTCGGGATCGTCGACCTCGACCACGCAGCCATCGGCGAGGAAGGACTTGTCCGCCAGCGCCTCGCTCGGCGGCCTCACCGTGGTCATCCCAAGACCCGCCTCCTCCCCTGCGGTCACCCACTGGTCGGAGGGGAATTTCTTGAACGCCTCCTCCAGCTGGGGGTACAGGAAGATGCCCGCCAACAGTCCGTCCGACTCCATGGAGACGCGATCAGGATCGTCCCGGTACGGAGTGTCGAGCCCGATCGATGAGAGTGTGTCCCCTTCGGAGGCGGTCAGGACCCAGCGGGGACGGAGTGTCCAGTGATGGACCCACTTGCCGTCCGCGCATTCGAAAAGGCCCTCGATCGATCGCGAGTCGACAGGCCACATCCAGTACAGCGGCGCATCCGGGTTCTCGACGCGCTGCCAATTCAGGCACGACGCGGCCAATGCGCCCTGCAGCAGCGATGTGGTCACGCGCTGGCCTCGGCCGCTGACCTGTCGAGCGCGCAGGGCTGCAGCGATCCCCAGCGTGGCGAAGTACGTCGCACCGATGCTTGGCCACGGGGACCGCGGGAAGATCGGCCCTTCCCGATCGGCACCACGAACGAGTCCCTCTGGGGCATCGAACTCGGGGTACGGCCCGGGACGGCCGTTGATGAACTCCATCGCCGTCCCCCGTCGCCCCTTCTGGTCAAAGAGGAGGCCGGTCCGGGCCGCGACAAGCCCGTCGTAGCCGGGACGGTCACGGTGCGCGGGGTGCTCCCCGTAGCCGGTGATCGAACAGGTGATGACCGCGGGATTGAGACTGCTGAGAGCGTCGTGGTCGATCCCGAGTCGTTCGGTCGTCCCCAACGAGAAGCTGTCAACGACCACATCGGACGCCCGGGCCAGCGCGTCGAAGTCCCGCCGTCCTTCGGAACTCTGCAGATCGAGGAGGGCACTGCGCTTGCCCCGATTCCAGACCCGGTACCCGGTCTGCTGCGCAAATTGATCGCCCAAAGGTGGCTCGATGCGAATGACGTCAGCCCCGTTGTCGGCAAGGAACATCGTGGTCATCGGGCCGGCCATACCCCAGGACAGGTCGAGGACGCGCAATTGCGCGAATGCTCCAGCCATACGACTTCACCCCTTCACGCTCCGGTGATGAGTCGACCATAGCACTTACTATGTCGGAGATGTCCGCCGTCTCCCCCGTGGCGTGTGCCGGCGGCTCGGCCCCGGCCGGCCCGAGTCATCGGCGACCGGAGAGGCGATCACCGGACGCCTGGAACTCCGGGCGCCGGGATCGAATACGAGCGGACTGTCGCCCCCAGTTCGCTCGGTTGCTCACACCTGACCGCCACCAGGGAATACCGGCGCGTAGGTCACCACCGCATGAGCAACGACCTCCTCCCGCCCGGAGCGGTGGATTGCCGTGTCAACGACGCAAGATCTTCTTCCGAACCGAAGGAGACTTCCCTCGACGAGCAACACGCCAACCGGCGCCGGCCTGAGAAACTCCATTGAGACGGAGCTGGTAAATGCTTCGGAGCCTTTTGGGGAGCGAGAGATGGTGACGAGGTAGGCGATTGTGTCGACCAACGTGAACAGCATCGGTCCCGCGACCATGCCCCCTGGGCGAGTATGCCCCTCTTCGAATGTGACGCGCGCCACAAGTCGTTGCGCGGACAACTCGTCAATCTCCAGCGCTGCGACCGGGCGACCCCCCATCGCCTTGTGGTAGCGAGCAAGGAGCTCCTCGCGGGTGTGGGTGAGCGCCTCGAGACCGTCTGCGGCGCGCGGAACGATCATTCTGGTCCCTTCGAGAGTCTTCGACCCCTCCCAGCCGTGTCGTCGGGGGTCGACAGCGTCGTGCTGCGTCGCACGAACTCCGCAAATTGCTCGGGGTGGCTCACATGAGCGGTGTGGCCGGCGCCCGCGACAGTGAACAACTCCGCTCCCAGCAACTTGGCCAGTCTGGTCGCGGCTTCTTGGGCAAAGGGCCACGTCTCAAGGCCGACGCCGAACAGGGTGGGTACGGTGAGGTCCTCCCAGCGAAATGGCGGACTGAGTCCGATGACGACGTCGCTCTGAAATGCCGCGCCCTCTGCACGCCGACGCACCTTGAGTTCTTCGGGGAGGCGCCGCCATGCCTTCTCCCCCACCATCGATACGTACACTCGCTCGGCGAGGGCATCCGTGTCGACCTCGACCGACATTGCCTCGAGCCCCCGGCGGACCGGCGTGGGCCAGAATTCCATCCAGGGCACCTGAGGCTCCCAGAGGCCGAGTCCCCGGAAACGGCCGGGATGTTGGATCGCTGCCGACGCGGCCACGACGCATCCAAAACTGTGAGCGACGACCGTGGTGGGTTCATCGTCCATGACGCCGAGCAGGTCGTCAACATGCTGCTCCAGTACCGCAGGGGTGCCCGCCGGGAGGGATTCGCCGTAGCCCCGGCGGTCATACTCGACGACCCTGAGATCGGGCAGGTGTTCCACTACCGGCAGAAAACTCTTCGCTCGATCCATGGCGCCATGGACCAACACCACGTTGGACACGGCGGGATCGCGAGGTCCTTGTTGTGTGACGGCGATGCTCACGTCGATTGCTCTGCCGATCAATCGGTCGATCACGCGCTCGGATCACCGAAAATCGAGTGAAGGATGGCATCGAGCGTGAACCGAAATACCCGGTCAAGGTCGACCTCTTGTTGGAGTGTGGTGCTCATTGTTTCGTCGATCTCCGCGTCCCCTTGGGCCCACACCTGCGCGCCGCGCATCCGGTAGTCGGGTGAGAGTGCATCTTCCAGCACGATGAATCCACCCAGATGGAGCAGTATGGTCGTCACGGCAAAGGCCGCCTCTTCACCATGCAGACCACTGGCGGTCAGTTCGCGGGCCAGCACCGCTTGAGCCTTCGTGAAGATGGCCTCACCACGGCCCTGTGTCTTCGAGAGCGCTATGAGCTGGGGATGAGCCCGTACCTCTCGTAGGAGAGCGTTCGAAATGGACGCAATGCGCTCGGCCGGCGTGCGGCCGCGGGGCGAGATACTGCCGAACTGATCGGTGATCTCCCCGATCAACCTGTTGAAGAGCTCGTCCCGGTTGCCGACGTGCCAGTACACGGTCGGGGTCCCGACGCCGAGTTCGGCAGCCAGCTTGCGCATGCTGAATGCTTCGACCCCGCTCTCCTCGATCATCTGCATGGCTGTGGCCAGCACCTTGTCGCCCGTGATGGAGGGAGCGGTGCTGACCACTTCAGCCGGGCCTGTCTTTCCTTTCTGCACCACGACTTCCTAGCTCAGTTCCCCGAGCCAACCGGGCGGCGGCACGACGCTATTTGAAGTCTCTCGGATCGGGCACGCCAGGCGGTGTGCCCTCGTGGTACTCCACGAACTCCAACAGATAGCCGTCAAAATCCTTCACATAGGCCATCGTCACAGGCCAGCGCTCGAGCCGACTCGGGGGCGACACCGATTCGCACCCCGCGGCAATAGCCTTGTCGTACAACGCCACGCAATCGTCGGTGTTCACGTAGAGCTTCCACATGGCAGTTCCCATGTCGATCGGACCGTCCTGGTCGAGGTGTTGAGCGAGCTGCATGCGACTGCCCCCCGCAGGGGACTGCAGCACTGCTTCCTTGATGTTCGGGATCTCGGTTCGGCTCTGCACCGGGATACCAATGACGCCCTCCCAGAAGTCAATAGCCCGCTCGAGATCACTGACGTAGATGCAGTACTGAGAAAGAATCGACACCATTGCACTATCTCCTTTCGTACGATCGGGTCACGAGCCAATCATCATTCCCTTGACGAGATCTCAGCTTCGCTCGTACACAGCTCCCCCTTGGAAACGCTCCACGATCGTAGGTGGAGACGGACCGAGGACTCTCTACTACTCAGAGACGGTCACGGGAAGAACCTCCACACCGGACAACCACGGTCGACCGGCCGCTTCGACGTCTTTCCACTTCTGGAGGTCCACCTCGCCGGTCTGCCCGAGATCCTCCGGAGTGGGCCCGACGCGATCGGCCAGAGACTGCAGCTTGCCGATATCGAAGTTGTAGACCTCTGCCGCAGTGAGCCCGAGGATCTTTCGCGCGTCGTCAACCGGACAATCCCAGAAGGTGTCGCGGAGCCACTGGCGTGTGTGCGGCCATGTACCTTCGGGGTGGGGGAAGTCGTTACCCCACATGATGTTGCCGACGCCGATTTCGAAGCGACGCGCGATTTCGCGGCGGCGTGTGTTGGACGACCCGATGAAGACATTGCGGTCGAAGTACTCGCTCGGGAGCATCTTCAACTTCGGGGCAATGTCCCCCATCTTCTTGGTGGCGTGCTCGTTCATGTACGCGATGTCGGATCTCCACAGGAGGTCGGCTGCCCACCACGACCCTCCCTCAGTAATGGCAAACTTGAGGCCGGGGTGGCGCTCGAAGCCACCGGACCAGAGCAGGAACCACATCGGCCGCATCGTCCAGAAGATGGTCTCGTTGGCGTAGATGCCGAGATCGGCCCCGATCTCCTCGCGCGGTGCGGGTCCCGTGTGGGTGTGGACGACCATCTCGAGTTCCTCTCACACGGTCCAGATCGGCTCGTATCGGGGGTCATTGTACGGAGCGTAGGGACGCCACATCGCGGGAATGAGGACTCCACCCAAGCCGGAGGTCTTGGCCCTCCGGATCTCGGCAACGGCAGCATCAATGTCGTGGAGAATGGGAACGATCGCCAGGCCGCACCGACGTTCCGGACTGTCGCTGCACAGTTCGGCCAGCCAGCGGTTGTGGGCCTGGGCCCCTGCCATCAGCAGTGTCGGGTCGTACTCCCCACTCGCACCCAGGCCGGCGCCGAACGGGGCTGACGCACCTCCCAACACTGCGTCAGCGTCGGGGAAGATGACCTCGCCCACCACGCCGTCTGCCTCGAGCTCAGCGTCGCGGCGAGCGGCATCCCATCCGCCGCGGAGCCCCTCCTCGTTCTCGTCGTACCAGTCCTTCACGAACTCAAGCTTTTCCACCTCGGCGTTCATTGGGGCGCGGAGTGCAGCACGCTGCTCCAGGTCTTGGTCGAAAGCTTCCCGGTACCGAGGTTCGAGATACTCCTTGTACTGGGCATCGGGGAGGCCCGCGTGGGTGTCGGACGAGATAATCAAGTAGTTCTCGGTCACCACGGCTTCACATCTCCTCCCGCAAAGGCAAGCGAATGGGAATCGGCAGGTACGGTCTCGAGCGGCACGTTTACCTCGTCGAAGCTGGGCCCAACCCGAGCGGCGACAGCAGCAAGTTCTTCGAGATCGAAGCCGTAGACGCGGGCGGCATTGCCGCCGAGCATCGGCCCGACCTCATCGGTGTCGATCCCGGCAAATGTATAGCGCAGGGCTTCAGTGGTGTAGGGGTACGTTCCCTCGATGTGCGGGTAGTCCTGGCCCCACATGATCTTGTCGATGCCGATGTCGTAGCGTAGGGGCGCTTCGTTGGGACGGAGAAAGCTTGCCCCGACGAAGCAGTTGTTTCTCCAGTAGAAGCTCGGCGGCTCGGGGATCTCCTTGACCAGCTCGGCACCGAAATGGGCCTCTGCGTTCCCGATGTCGGTGAAGCGGCTGTACTGGTGGTCGAGCATGTTGAGCGTGGCGGGAATCCAACCCGATGATTGCTCAGTGAGCACCAGTTTCAGGCGCGGATAGCGGGCAAAGACGCCCCCAAATGCCATGTGCCAGAAGACCCGATGGGAGAACCAGCCGAGTTCCACCATGAAGATGGCCATGGAAGCCAGATGTTCGCCCATCTCGGGGCCGGCGGCGCCGGAATGGTTGTTCACCGGCATGTCGAGATCCTGGCAAGCGGCCCAGATCGGCTCGTAGTCAGGGGCGCAGAGCGGTGGGAGACCCGAGTCGGGCGGCACGCCCGGCAGCAGGATCCCGCCGAAGAGACCGCGTTCTCGCGCCCAGGTGATCTCCTCAACGGCGTCGTCGACGTCGTTGAGGAAGATCTGCGCCATGCCGGCACGCCGCCCCGGCGTTTCCGCACAGAAGTCGGCCATCCACCGGTTGTGCGCCCGAAGGCCGGCCCAGCGAAGCTCGTAAGTGTCCGAGGTCGGCGGCCGTGCCAGGAGATTGCCGGATGGGAAGAAGGGCGGAATCGTGTTCGGGAACAGAACTTCTGCGACGACGCCATCGTCCTCGAGCTCGCGGAGTCGGGCGGCCGAATCCCAATTGCGATAGGCCGTCTCGCCTCGGAGGTCGGCGTACGGATTCACATAGGACTTCGCCCATACATCGAACTCGTCGAGATAACGGTGCTCGAGGTAGTCCCGGTAGTCCAGCATCTCGGCGCCGGCGTGACCGTCGGCGGAAATCACGATGTAACGGTCGTCGGCGAGTGGCTGCATCTCATACCCCCCAAAGGGCCTATGACAGCGTTATAGTACAAACACAAATCATATGCAATCATTGGTTTGTCGTCACTGCGTGGGCGGGAAGCGTGGGTCCGACGGAGTGGTGCCGGCCTGCGAGTCCGCACGTCAAACAAGAGGAGGTCGAGATGAAAGACGTCGTCGGCAAGGTCGCAGTTGTCACAGGTGGGGGGCAGGGCATAGGGCGGGCGTTGGCCGAGCGCTTCGGTGCCGAGGGGATGAAGGTGGTCGTGGCGGATGTCGTTCCCGCGTTGGTCGAAGCGACGGCCAGCGAGTTGACGGACAACGGTCTCGAGGTGATCGGCGTGGTGACCGACGTCACCTCACTCGAATCGGTTGAGGCCCTGCGCGATGCGACCCTGGAGCGATATGGGGCGGTCCATCTCGTCTGCAACAACGCGGGGATCGGCTCCGGGTCCGAGGGTCAGCTGTGGGAACACCATGTCAATGACTGGCGCTGGTCCCTCGACGTCAATGTGATGGGCGTGGTGAACGGTATCCACGCATTCGTTCCCACCCTCCTCGCGCAGGGTGAGGAGGGTCACGTCGTGAACACGACGTCCAGCAACGGCGGCTTCACCCCTCTCATCAACAGCGCCGTCTACGCGACCACGAAAGCAGCAGTCACTACCATCACCGAGTGCCTCTGGGGCCAGCTCCGCGAGATAGGAGCGAAGGTCAGCGCATCGTTGCTCTACCCGTCGACGTTCTCACCGGGGATGCTCAACACCGGCATCTGGCGACCAGGCGCCAATCGCCCCAAGCAATATGACCGGCCGGGGGCACCACCGCAGGAGGGCCGCGGACGCGTTGGGCGCCTACCTGCAGCGCATGGAAGCGGCCGGCTTGGAGGTCCAGTTTGCACCCTTGTCGGAGGTGGCCGACATCTGCTTCGAGGGGATCATCAACGACACGTTCTGGATCACTGTTCCCAACGACCGCCAACAACAGAAGATACGGGACCGCGCCGCGTCACAGATCGACCGCAGCCCCCCTGAGTACCTTCTCGAGGCCAACATGATGACGTCCAAACCGATCGACGCGAAGAACTGACCGGAGCCGAGCGCAAACTGGAAGTTCCCAAGAGAAGAGAGAGCAGACTTCGATGATACGGATGAGCGTCCTCTACCCCACAACCGAAGGTTACGTCTTCGATCACGACTATTACCGGGACCACCACGTGCCCCTGGCTCTCCGGACATGGGGACTCGAGCGGGCCGAGATCGACAAGGGTGTCGATGGCCCGTACATCGCAGCCGTCCACTTTCGGTTCGATTCCCGCGAGGCGATGGCTGCAGCCTTGTCGGGTGAGGACTCGACGCAGGTTACGGCCGATGTGGCGAACTACACCAACATCACACCCGTCGTCCAGATCAGCGAGATCGTCTGAGGTCTGTCGGTGCCCGCCTGGTCACGCGCCGCCGACGCAGCGGCCGAGGGTAAATGACACGAATCGTGTTGGTACACGGGGCGTGGCACGGCGCTTGGTGCTGGGACGGCGTGGTGGCCGAACTGGGCGCCCGGCAGATCGAGTCAAGCGCAGTCGAGCTGCCCTTTACCGGCTTCGCGGACGACGTGGACGTTGTCCGCTCAGCTGTCGCATCCGCAGGCCAGGGAGTCGTCGTGTGCGCGCACTCGTATGGTGGGGCGGTGGTAAGCCAAGCAGTCACGCAGTTGACGAATGTCGGTCACCTTGTCTACCTGGCCGCGTTCGTCAACACCGGAGGCGCATCTGCCCTGACCGAACGCCCGATCTCGCTCCTCGAGGCCATCGTTCCGGCCGGAGCGCAGTGCTCCTTCGATCCCCGCTTCGCCCAGTCGATCTTCTATGGCGACAGTCAGCCCGAGACCGTCGCCGCCATTGCGCCTCGCCTCCGTCCAATGGTTCTGGACGCTGCCGCCATAGCCGTAACTCCATCTGCCCCCCGCACGGTCCCATCGACATACATCGTGTGTTCTCAAGACGGAGCCATCCCTCCTGAAGCGCAACTCCAGATGGCGCAAGGGCTGGACCGTGTTGTCGTCTGGCCCACCGACCACTCGCCTTTCTTGACTCGTCCCGGCGACGTGGCGGATCTGCTGGAGCTCATACTGACCGCAGAGTACCCATAAGGCGCCAAACTCCGGATCCCGGGCGCTCGGAGGCTACAACGGAATTCTATAGTCGTTGTCGGCCCCGGGTGTGCTCGCCGCGGTTTCTCTGAACCCAAGTCGGATGTCGCATGGGGTTTCTGGGTGGACACGATTGAAACCTCGTTCTAGTATGCTCCCCTCGCCGCTCACGCCGGCAGAAGCGGGTCGGCGGACGATAGGAGGCTCACTCGGATGGTCATGCCCCAGGGCATAGGTGCGATCGACACCATGTTGGGTTTCCCCCATCGGGACATGAAGGAGGTCTATCGGTTCATTACCCGTCAGACCAAGGACACCCAATCCAAGGAGGAATACGACTTCCCGGTCGAGTACATGTTCAAAGACGTTCCCGAGAAGGGTCTGCAGGACGTCGACGACCCGATAGCCGTGACGGTGCGGGAAATGGACCTGTGGGGTATCGAGAGGGGGTTGATCGGGGTAGGTGACTCGGCCGGAACGGGTGCCGAGGCGCTGCAGCGATTCCCCGATCGGTTCATCCCGTCGTCGAGCGCTGATCCCAATGAGGGTATGGCGGGGATCAATCGTCTCGTTCGCGAGCACGAAACGTTTGGGACCCGGGCCGTCGGCGTGTTTCCCGCTGGCACATTCCCCCAAGTCCCAATCAACGACAAGAAGATGTATCCCATCTATGCCAAGTGCGTCGAACTTGGCATACCAATCTTCTGTTGTGCCGGCATACCGGGTCCGCGGCTGAAGGCATCCTGCCAACATGTGGAGCTCATCGATGAGGTCATGTACGACTTTCCTGACTTGATCTTCGTCACCCGCCACGGCTGCGAGCCCTGGACCGAACTGGCCGTGAAACTCATGCTGAAATGGCCCGGTCTGCACTATTCGACGAGCGCCTTCGCTCCCAAGTACTACCCGCAAGACATCATTAACTACGCAAATAGCCGCGGCGGCGACAAAATCATCTACGCCGGTTACTTCCCGATGGGGTTGTCCCTGGAACGGATCATGACCGAGATGACCAATGTCGGATTCAAGGACGAGGTATGGCCGAACTTCCTTCGTACGAATGCTCTCAGAGTTCTCGGGCTCTCGTAGGGCTACTCCATATGACTACGTCACAGGAGCAACCGACCACTGGAGCGCTATGACGACAACCGCCACTGGCACCGCTGCTGGCTCGAATGCCGCCGTCGATTACACGACGTTCGACGCCGATAACCACTACTACGAAGCCACTGATGCCTATACCCGTCACATGGACAAGGCTATGGCGAAGCGCGCCATGCAATGGGCCGAGATCAATGGCAGGCAACGACTCCTCGTCGGCGGCAAGGTGAACAAGTTCATTCCGAATCCTGTGTTCGACCCAGTCGCCAAGCCGGGCAGCCTCGACGAATATTTCAGAGGGAAGAACCCGGGCGCACAGGACATCAAGGCTCTCTTTGGCGACCTCGAACCAATCCGTGCCGAGTACCGTGATCGAGACGCTCGCCTGTCCGTCATGGACCGCCAAGGCCTCGATGGCTGCTTTCTCTTCCCAACGCTTGGGGTCGGTATGGAGGAAGCGCTCGCAGACGATCCACCTGCTCTGGTGGCTGCCTTCGAAGCATTCAACAGGTGGCTCGAGGACGACTGGGGCTATGCCTACAAAGAGCGGATATTCGCGGCGCCGATGATCACTCTCATCGATGTCGATGCCGCGGTTGCCGAACTGCAGCGCGTCCTCGACGCGGACGCCAGGATCGTCTGCATAAAAGGTGGACCCGCGTACACACCTACCGGTCTCACCTCCCCGGCCGACACGCGATTCGATCCCTTCTGGGGCCTGGCCAACGAGTCCGGCGTCACGGTCGGGATCCATTCGGGTGACGCCGGCTACGGCCGCTACCTGAAGGATTGGGAGCCGGGCGGCGACTTTGAAGCCTTCCGTTACTCACCCCTCCGCACGGTCCTTAGTTCGGATCGCCCGCCATTTGAAACGATGGCTGCCTTCCTCTGCCAAGGTCTTTTTGACCGCTTCCCGAAAGTGAGAGTAGCGAGCATCGAATCGGGTGCGGGTTGGGTGTCCGTGCTGATCAAAAAGCTCAAGAAGGCGTACAGCCAGATGCCGGGATCATTCCAATCAGACCCGGTCGAAAAGCTCCGCCAGCACGTCTGGATCGCCCCGTTCTACGAGGACAACTTGAGCCAGCTGAAGGATTTCATCGGCACGGATCACGTCCTTTTTGGTTCGGACTGGCCGCACGCCGAAGGGTTGTCTGAGCCCCGCGACTTTGCCTTGGACCTCCGACGGCACGGGTTCAGTGAAGAAGAGATTCACAGCGTGATGGCCGAGAACGGCTGGACGCTGACGCGCCGAGCAGACTGAAGTCCGCGCGCCGATCAGTCCCCTCGACTGGCACACCAAAATCCGAGCAACTTCGTCGCATCGCGCTTTATATATGATATGCGGCATGCTCTTTCCCGCGAGTCACGCCAACCCGCCATCGGCCCCATGGGACCAGCGCCACAGCCGTAGCGAGGACTCGCACCAATGAGCGAAATGCTTGACGGGAAGGTTGCCGTGGTCACGGGTGCCGGCCATGGCATCGGCCGCGGCCATGCCATGGAACTGGCACGTCGCGGCGCACGCGTCGTGATCAATGATTTGGGAGCTTCAGTCACCGGTGAAGGTTCCAGCAAGGACGCAGATCTGACAGTCGAACTGATCACCGCGCGCGGAGGCGTTGCCGTGGCGGATTATGGCAACGTGGCCGACGAGGTTGGCGCGGAAGCGATGATCGAACGAGCGATCGGCGAATGGGGGCGACTCGACATTCTGGTCAACAACGCCGGAATCGTTCGTGACGGAGCCATTTGGAATCTCACGACGGAAGCGTGGGACTCCGTCATGGGGGTCCATGTAAGGGGGCCGTGGCTGACAAGCCGCGCTGCGGCTCGTCATTGGCGGTCACTCGCGAAGGCCGGCCAGGACAGCCGGGGCCGGATAATCAACACGACTTCGGGCGCCGGGCTGGTCGGCAATTTCGGCCAGACGAGCTACGCGACGGCCAAGGCGGCCGTCGTGGGGCTGACGCTGACACTGGCGCTGGAGCTGCAACGACTCGGGGTAACGGTGAATGCCATCGGACCCGCCGGTGCGACACGCATCACCGGCACTATGCCCAATGCCCCCGCAGTCGTCGAGCCGGATGAGATACCAGAGGACTCCTTCCACCCGCTGGATCCGGCTGGGAGTTCTCCGGTGGTCGCCTGGTTGGCCTCCGACGAGGCCCAGTACGTGACCGGACAGGTCATCCGGGTGATCGGCGACAAACTGCACCTCATGCGAGGCTGGCAGGAGGGTGCCTCTGCCTCGAGCGATGGGAAGCGTTGGGACGCGTCCCGGATTGGGGAGGTCATGGCGACACAGATCTTCGGAACGCAGGGCCGTGGCCTGCAGACATGGTCGAGCTAGAGACATCCTTCGTATCAGGGGGGAATTGACGCAGTCGCAATGGGCGGCCGGGTTGCCAGACTCCTGAAATAGTCACGGTCACTCTGGTCCGGTGCTCGCCCCACCCTGGTCACTGTGTCCACGTCCGTGGCCTCTGCCCTGAGGGCACGGACCGTCGCCCTCTCTTTGGGCCTGATGCCAAACGGGTCGAACGAGAAATGCCGCATGGCGTTCTCGTGGGTGATCTTGTTCACCTGCTCATCCGAGAGCGAGGCGAACTGCAACTCGTTGACTTCGGGCCCCACGGGCCACGAGCTGTCCGAGTGCGGAAAGTCCGACTCCCAACAGACGTTGTCGATGTTGAACTGGTCAATAAGTCCGACGCCGATGGGATCATTGATAAAACAGCAGAGAATCCTCTGCCTGAACACGTCAGCGGGTCCCATGCCTTCTGGGAACTGCTGTCCAGTCCAGCCGGCATGGCGTTGCTGGATGTGTTCAGCCCGCTGGAGGAAGTACGGGATCCAGCCGATGTCGCCCTCAGTGAGTGAAAAGGTCAGATCAGGAAATCGCCACCAGAAATCCGCCCACAACAGATCACCCAGCGAATAGACGGACATGACGGAGGAGAGGCCCATGCCAACGGAGGCTGGTGCATCGGCCGACGTCGAAGCGGCTTTGGACGAGGACCCGACGTGCAGGCAGAGGACCGTTCCTGCGTCGGAGCACGCGGCGAAGAGGGGATCCCAATGGCCTGAGTGGATCGACGGCATATGGAGCGCCGACGGATTTTCCGAGAAGGTGACGGCGTGGCATCCCTTGGCTGCAAGTCGACGGACCTCCTCTGCCGCCTTCCGCACGTCGAAGAGCGGCAAAATGCCACATGCGATGAACCGGTCTGGATAGCTGCCGCACCATTCGTCGACATGCCAGTCGTTGTAGGCCTTGATCATCACCTCGTTGACCGCCGGGTCGGGGCCCTCGTTCAGCACCTGTCCCGAAAAACCGGTCCAATTGGGAAAGTTGAGGCCCGCGAGCGTCCCGCCCGCCGACATGTCACGCACCCGCTCGTGTACGTCGTAGCAACCCGGGCGCATCTCGCTGTAGCTGGTCGGGTTGACGTTGTACATCTCGGGTGGCTTGCCTGCAACGGCATTCAAGCCAAGGTTGCGGCCCTTCTTCTCGCCATACCACCACTGCTGGAAACCACGTTCGTCGGTCTCCACCCGAGGAGCCAGATGTCGGTACTTTGCCGGAACGTGACCCTCGAACATGTCCGCCGGTTCCGCGATGTGATCATCCACGCTGATGAGGATCATGTCCTCTGCCTTCATCGCTCCCCCTTTGGACCTGGGCGAGCCAGCAACGCGCTCGTTCGGCAAGGTCCATATTATATTCAGTCCCCCATGCACTCGCCTCTGTCTCGGACCTCCGCTCGACGGTACCCAGCCGTGGGTGCTCGCTGATGCTGGACGGCGTCCGCGTGGTCGACAACACGACGGAGATCGCCGGACCATACTGCTCAAAATTGTTGGCCGATGCGGGCGCTGACGTGGTCAAGGTGGAACTACCGGCAGGGGACCCACTCCGTCACTGGGGCTCGGGCGCACTCTTCGAATACCTCAACTCGTCGAAGCGGTCCGTTCGGGGGGACGCGCTGGAGCTCGCGGCCTCGGCCGACATCTTGTTGAGTGAGGAGCGAGTCGACACTGCTGCCCTCTGGGCCGAAAATCCCGCTCTGGTTGTCGTCGTGATGACGCCATTCGGCTGCACGGGTCCGTGGTCTGACCATCCGAGCACTGAGTTCACTCTGCAGGCTGCCTGCGGGTCCATCGGGCAGCGTGGTCTCCCGGACCTGCCACCTCTTTCGGCGGGTGGTCGTCTCGGTGAATGGACGTCTGGTACCTACGCCGCGCTCGGAGCCATCGCAGCACATCGCGAGGCTGTCCGGAGCGGCCTCGGCGAGTTGGTCGATGTGGCGTTGCTCGACTGCATGGCGGTCACCATGGTCACGTACCCGTCGGTGTTCGCGTCGTTTGCCGGGTGGCCAAAGGTCGCGGGGACCGGACGGACCATAGAGGTCCCGTCCATCGAGCCGACACGGGACGGATACTTCGTCGTCACCACGAACAGCGCCCAGCAGTTTCAGGACTTCCTGCTCATGATCGAGCGACCCGACCTCATGGATGACCCTGACCTCCCGCAGGTCGCCAAGCGGTTCCGACGCCGAGAGGAGTTCCTCTCGGCGGTGCATCGGTACACGACCCAGCACACGACCGAAGAGGTTCTGGAGGCAGCCGCCCTGCTCAGGATCCCCGCTGGTCCCCTCCTCAACGGATCGACGGTGACCGATTTCGAACAGTTCGTCGCCCGAAACGTCTTCGTACCAGGTCCCTCGGGGCGGTTCCTCCAACCCCGCATTCCCTACCGTGTCTCGGGTGAGGCGCCACGGCCGTTCGAAGCCGCTCCGGATCTCGGTCAGCACGACGGATCGATCGACTGGGCACCTCGGACGGTCCGCGCCAGTGGCGCCGGAACCGACACGGCGCGAGAGGTCGAAGAAGACGGCTGGCGGCTTCCTCTTGCCGGCGTTCGTATCGTCGACTGCACCGCCTGGTGGGCCGGTCCAATCACCACCGCTGCTCTCGCAGCTCTGGGCGCCGACGTCATCAAGGTCGAATCACTGACGCGACCCGACAACATGCGCTTCGCCACCACTCGGCCACCGTCCCACGATCGCTGGTGGGAGTGGGGCCCGATCTTCCACGCCGCCAACATCGGGAAACGGGGCGTCACCTTTGATCTTTCCCGCCCGGAAGGGGCAGAGATGCTCGAGCGTTTGCTGAGGACTGCAGACATCCTCGTGGAGAACTTCACCCCTCGGGTCATGGAGCAGTTTGGCTTCGACTGGGATCGAGTCCATGCGCTCAACGACGAGCTCCTCATGGTCCGGATGCCTGCCTTCGGTCTCGACGGCCCGTGGCGGGATCGAACGGGATTCGCGCAGACGATGGAATGTCTGACCGGCATGTCCTGGTTGACGGGATTCGCCGAAGGCCCTCCGATACTCGTGAGAGGGGCCTGTGACCCGCTGGCCGGCATGCACGCGGCGTTTGCCACCATCCTGGCCCTCATCGCCCGGGATCGGCGCGGCGGCGGAAGGTTGGTGGAAGCGGCCATGGTCGAGTCGGTCCTCAACGCGGCTGCGGAACAAGTGGTGGAGTACTCCTCGAGTGGGACCTTGCTCGGTCGTGACGGAAACCGCGGTCCTTACGCCGCCCCTCAAGGTGTCTACCCGTGTGCCGGTGACGACGAGTGGATCGCCGTAGCCGTCGCATCTGACGAGCAATGGCGATCCCTACGAGCGTTGCTCGGCAGTCCATGGTGGATGCGCAACGACTTCTCGGTTGCAGCCGGTCGCCGCGCTGCACACGACGCGATCGATCGAGAACTGTCCTCGTGGACCCGACGGCACCCAGCCGAGGAGATGGTTCAGATGTTCCTCCACGCGGGCATTCCATCGGCCGTAGTGGTCCCGCCGCGAGACGTAGCAGCGAACCCCCAACTTCGCCATCGCCACCTGTTCGAGGTAGAGCACCATCCGGTCACGGGCGACCATGAGGTTCCAACCCTGCCGTTCCGCTTTTCGCGTGTCGACCATTGGCTGCGGTCGGCCTCGCCGACGCTTGGCCGCGACAACGACTCGGTCCTCGAAGAGCTCGGTTACTCTCCCGCAGAGACGCGTCGCTTGCACGAAACCGGCCACGTCGGCGTCGTGCCCACGGGTCTCTAATGCTGCGGAGCCAGGTCGCGTCTCGTGCGGGGCGAACTCGTCCTCACGAGGATGCCGCCACCACTGCCGCCCAGCGGTAGTCGGCCTTACCGGTCGGTGATCGAACAACCTCGTCGACGAAGATCACTTGTTTCGGCACCTTGTAGCCAGCCAATGAGGCCCGCACCAGAGTCATCAACTCCCCCTCTGTGGGGTGCGTCCCGGCGGTGGGCTGGAGGACAGCGACGACACGCTGTCCCCAGCGCTCGTCGGGGACGCCGACGACCACGATGTCGTAGACAGCCCCGGACTGCCGCAGGACGCCTTCGACCTCTTCGGCATAGACCTTCTCGCCTCCCGTGTTGATGCACAGGTTGCCCCGCCCGAGCAGGGTGATGGTGCCGTCGTCTGCGACAGTGCCCATGTCTCCGGTGAGCGACCAACGGCGGCCATCCCACTCGACGAATGTTGCAGCCGACTTCACGGGGTCCTTGTAGTAGCCCAGCGGGATGCGCCCGGAACGAGCCACGCGACCGACCACGCCCGAACCCGGAACCACGGGCCGGTGGGTCTCCTCATCTAGCACCACCGCCTGCTGGGCCGTGAACTGCGGCTCCGCCTTCTCCCCCACCGGCCCCAAGAAGATGCGCCCGGCCTGAATTCCGGTCTCGGAGGATCCATACCCGTCGGAGAGCGGGATGGAAGGAAAAGTCTCGAGGAACCGATCGCGCAACGCGGTCGACAGAGGCGCGCCGCCCGAGCTGACCACGGCCAGCGATTCGATGTCTGGCTTCGGATCGAAGTCGTCCCAGGCATCGAGCAACGGTCGCATGACAGCGTCCCCCACCGTGCTGGTTGCCGTGACCCGCTCGCGCTCGATCGTGCGCCACACCTGGCCCGGGTCGAGCGACCCCGACCACAAGACGACTCTGTTCCCGCTGAAGAGGTGGAGCAGCACCACCCATCCTCCAGCCGCGTGCATCAAGGGAGCGAGAAGTAGGAATGTGCTCTGATCAGGGGCGATGCGCTGGACCAGTTCCTCGATGGACATGACCTCGGGAAGGGCGGGATTGCCACCCCCCATACAGGCGAAGAAAGCGTCTTCCTGTCGCCACACCACGCCTTTGGGGACACCGGTGGTGCCGCCTGTGTAGAGGATGTAGCGATCGTCACCCGATCGAGGGCCAAAGTCCCTCGCCGGTGACGACGACACCAGCGCCTCGTCGTATGTGGAACCGGCAGCCAGCTTCCAACGTAGCGTCGGGACCTGGGACTCCACTTCCGTCACTCGGTTGGTGTAGCCCAACTGGTGCACGACGCCTACAAGGTCGGCATCGTTGAACAGGTGCTCCAGCTCCCTGGCGGTGTACCGGTAGTTGATGTTGATCGGCACGGCTCGGACCTTGTACGCGGCCAAGGTGGCTTCGACGTACTCCACACAGTTCTCCAAATAGAGTCCGATGTGGTCGCCTGTCTGTACGCCCTGTTCGAGGTACCAGTGGGCCAATCGGTTGGACTGCTGCTCGAGTTGCGCGTAGGTGCGGCGCTGTTCCCCACAGCGAAGCGCAACGCGGTCCGGCACGCTGTCGGCGACCGCCTCCCAATTGTCAGCCAGATTGAAATTACTCATAGAGGTGTCAAGGTCCTAGCAAGCCGGAGCAGGATCGAACGACCGCAGGCATTTCGAGGTTCTACCCCTGGACCGCGGGCTCACGCACAGGGTTGCCGGCCGGCCCACAAGACCCATCGCCTGGCGTCCGAGACCCGTCTGCGTGCCGCCCACCGACCTTCCCCACAGCGCCTCCCCATTGATTCGTATACTATATTCGATGTTGGTGCGCCGTATAGAGTCCGTCACCACATGTGAGATGCGGTCGTGCGCACATCGCACCGCTCTCGCACGCGACAGCGGACGAGGGGCACTCGCTCCTCGGCTCAGGGAGGGAAGAATGATCGCAACTTCTGAGCCGTACCAGCGGCCCAGAGTCCCAGTTCTATGCGGCTTCACTCGGCTCCCCGTATGGCGCGATGCCCGCTCCGTGGGGGGTTCTGATTGGATGACCCGATCGCAAACCGCTCAGGAGAGGGTGTGAGGATGTTCTGCAGGGGACTGGCCGAGCTTCGCAAGTCGGTGCTGCCGCTCGCAATGGCAACGGTGACGATGGTTGCTGGGACGTACGTCGCATTCTCGTCGGCGGCCGCTGCCGCAGCGACCGCGGAGAGTCGGTCGTTGTCGTCGACCTCCGCCACCAGTGGCGTCTGGCCCGGAGTCGGAAAGATCTGCGAACCGGGATCTGGCGGTGCCTCCTCGGTGCGCGGTGTGGGTGCGAAGACCATCAACATCGCCGTGTTCAACGATGCCGCGAGCACCATTGAGCCCGGACTCGAAGTCGAGTTCGTCCAGCAGGCCAAGGCGTTCGCAGACTGGTGCAACGCCGCGGGTGGCATCAACGGACGCCAGATCGTGATCGATGATCGCGACGCTGCGCTGTTCAACGCGGCGCAGCAGGCAACAGCGGCCTGCCAGAGCGACTTCATGGCGGTCGGCGGCGGCATGGCGCTCGACCAGCCATCCGTCCCCATCCGTGAGAAGTGCGGGCTGGGGCAGATCACCGGCTACGTCGTCTCGGATGCCTCCGACCTGGCCTCCGATCAAGTTGATCCGAGTGGTATCAACACGGACTCGGTGACCTCGGGATGGTTCGGAGCGCTCGCCAAGGCCTATCCGCAGGCTGTCAAGGCGGCCGGCATGGGCGGGCAAAACGACCCCTCCATCCTCGAGCCGGAAACGAAGTTCGAGTTCGGCGCCGAGGCTCAGGGCTGGCACGTCGTCGACTTCGCTGAGCCGCCGATCACGGTGACGGACTGGGCGCCCTATGTCGAGGACTACCAGAGCAAGGGGGCCGAGGCCCTGTGGCCCGCCGACACCGCCAACATCGCTCCCTTCACCCAGGCGATGGCGACTGCCGGCTACCACCCCGCGTTCGTCGCGCTGGGAACCCAGTTCGCCAACTCCATGACGCAGCAAGCCGTGGCCGCGAACCCCAGTCTGCCTCCGGTCTACGTCGAGACGTCATGGTGGCCGCTCTCGATCGCCTCGCAGAACCCCTCGACGGAGCAACTCGTCAAGGTCATGCACACGTACGCCAAGGGCGACACCATCGACTTCGACGACGAGGAAGGGGCTGAGTCGTGGCTCCTGTGGGCGAAATCTGCTTCGGCCTGCGGCGCCAGCCTCACGGTGACGTGCGTGCTCAACGGCGCAGCCGCTGTAAAGAATTGGGACGCCGGAGGCATTGAGGCGCCGATTGCAAAATTGACGCTCTCCAACGAGAACCCCCAGCCCTCACCGTGCTTCGCCCTCATGAAGATCGGATCCAAAGGAATCCTCTACGACAAGGCGATCACGAAGCCCACGCAGTCCATCTGGAATTGCAACCCCAAGAACGTCGTCCACCTGACGTCACAACAGCAGCAACAACTGGCGTCCTTGTGAGCCTGGGTTGGGCAGGCCGCGGTGATGGGTGCAGTCTGCGTAGTCTTACCGGGTCAGACGACGAATAGCGCTGTCGGGGGACGGACGTGCATGAGTTCATCATCTTCACCATCGGCGGCCTGGCTGCGGCGGGCATCTACGCGATAACGGCGAGCGGCCTCACTCTCACCTACACGACGACCGGGATCTTCAATTGGGCCCATGGCGCCATCGGCATGGTCTGTGCCTTCGCCTACTGGCAGCTGAGCATCGGCTGGGGCTGGCCGACACTCGTGTCGATGCTCGTGTGTCTCTTCGTGGTCGCGCCCGTGATCGGCATCGTGATCGAAGCGGGGGTGATGCGCCGGCTCGAAGGTGTTTCGGAGGCATCCAAACTCGTCGTCACGCTGGCCGTCGCGCTCATGCTCCTGGGTGTCGCCCAATGGATCTGGAACCCCACGACGTATCGGGCACTGCCCCCCCTCTTCAACAACGACACCTTGGTCCTCGGGTCGATCAGGATCTCCTACAACGACGTGACCGTATTGATCCTGGCCCTGGTCGTCGCCGTCGGCCTGCGGCTGTTCCTCTACCGCACCCGGATGGGCGTCACCATGCGGGCCAGCGTCGACGACCGGACGCTCACCTCGCTCAACGGGTCGAGCGCGATTGCCAACGCCCGCAATGCCTGGATCATCGGATCCATACTGGCCGCACTGGCAGGGATCCTCATCGCACCCACCCTGACCCTGTCCGCCTCCGCGCTGACGCTCCTCATCGTCAATGCCTACGCGGCGTCGGTCATCGGGCGTCTGCGCTCCATTCCGATGACCTTCGTGGGTGCGATCATCCTGGGCCTCTCCATTGCGTACTCGGTGGCCTATCTGCCCCAGAACCCCTACATCCAAGGGTTCGAGAACGCAGTCCCGGCGATCATCCTCTTCATTGCCCTCTTGATCCTGCCCCAGTCGCGCCTGCGCGGGCACCGCCAGCTTCGGAGCCGAGAGCTCGCCTACCGACCCACATGGAGTGGCACCGGCCTCTTCTGCGCAGGGACCATCATCGCCGCCGTGTTCTTCGCTACCACCGTCTCGACATCCGACCTTTTCAGCCTCAATCGCATGTGGGGCCTGGCCATCGTCGGGCTCTCGGTCGTCCCCATCGTCGGGTATGCCGGGCGCCTCTCGTTGTGCCAGCTGACCTTCGCCGGCATCGGTGCCTCGGTGGTGGGACACCTGGGAGCCCAGGGGAATCCCCTGTCATTGCTGGCCGCGGCGGCGGTGTGTGCGGTGATCGGCGTCATCGTCGCCGTCCCCGCTTTGCGGCTGTCGGGCATCTACTTCGCACTCGCCACTGCGGCATTCGCCATCACCATGGACAACTGGGTGTTCGTGCTCCCGTCCTTCAACCTCTTCGGGCATCCCTACGCGCCCTTCGGTTCGGGTTCGCTCGTCTTTGCCCCCTTCCGCATCGGCTCGCTCGCACTCAACTCCAAGACGTCCCAGTTCATCGCGGGATCAGTGGCCTTCGTGATCCTGGTCGCGCTCGTCGTCGCCGTGCGCCGGTCGGAGTTCGGGCAACGCCTCCTGGCCATGAAAGACAGTCCCGCTGCGTGTGCGACGCTGGGCATGAACGGCCGGGCGTCGCTCATCGGCGTGTTCGCCTTCTCGGCCGCCATCGCAGGCGTGGGTGGCGGCATCTACGGCATGGCCCTGGGCAGCGCAGCGCCCGACGTCTTCCAGTTCTTCAGTGGGCTCTCGGTGATCTTGGTGATGGTTGTCTTTGGGATCACCTCGTTCGGGGCGTCGGGGCTGACCGGCCTTTACCAGGGATCGCCGTTCTTCACCAACTTCTTCCCGTCGCTCACGCAGTTGCCGCTCGTCCTCGTCGGCCTTGGCGGCATCGGCGTCGGGACCACGCCCAACGGGACCATCCCGGGCAGCATCCGCCCGGTCTATCTGTCGGTGGCGCGACGCCGCTGGCTGGTGGCCCTGATCGTCGCCGTGGTCGGGGTCGCCTGGGCGCTCCGGCTGAGCGGGGCCATCGGCAACTGGCCGATGACGATCATCTTGTTGGTCGACCTCGCGCTCTTGCCGGTCCCGGCCTACGTCACCGACTACCGCAGGGGGATCGCCCCACCCGCATTTGGCCTCCCCGAGCGCCGATCGAAGGAGAAGAGGGACGCCTTCTTCGCCGAGGCTGTGTCCGACGAGGGCCCTGCCGGGTCGGCCGATCCCCTCGCGACGCTGTCGAACGCCGGAGGCACCAGTGGGGCTTGAAATCCAGGACGTCTCAGTTCGCTTCGGTGGCTTGGCGGCGCTGTCCGAGGTGTCGCTCAGCGCCGCTGAGGGCGCGATCACCGGATTGATCGGGCCGAACGGAGCCGGCAAGACGACCCTGTTCAACGTGGTGACAGGGATGCAGCGCCCCAATTCGGGGACCGTGCGTCTCGACGGTCAGGATCTGCGCGCACTCTCGTCCTTTCGACGGGCCCGGCTCGGGCTTGGCCGCACGTTTCAGCGCTTGGAGCTCTTCGGCACCCTGACCGTCGCCGAGAACGTCGGCGTCGCCGCCTCCATCGCGCAGCGGGGAGTTGTGAAGGCACGGTCGAAAGCGATTCAGGAGATCCGTGCGGCGATCCTGGACCGGGTGGGACTGACAGCCGTGGCCAATGACCGAGCCGACACCTTGCCGACAGGGACCGGGCGCCTTGTCGAGCTGGCGCGCGCTCTGGCCACGAGGCCCAAAGTCCTCCTCCTCGACGAACCGGCAGCTGGTCAGGACACGGACGAGACTGAGCGCTTCTCGGAGGTCCTCCGTGACCTCGCGAACGACGGACTCGCCATTCTGCTGGTCGAACACGACATGGAACTGGTCATGAACGTCTGCCACACGGTGGTGGTCCTCGACTATGGACGCGTCATCTGCACCGGCACGCCGGCCGAAGTCCGCGCCGACCCCAATGTCCAGGCCGCGTATCTCGGCACAGTACCGGAGGCTGTGGCGGATGCCTGAACCACTCCTGGAGTTCCGGGGAGTGCGGGCCTCCTACGAGGAAGTCGAGGTGATCCACGGGGTCAACGCGACGTTCGAGGAGGGTGTGGTGACCGCTGTCCTCGGGGCAAACGGTGCCGGAAAGTCGACCCTCCTCGCCCTGGCGGCAGGCATCATGGGGCCGAGCGAGGGCGAGGTCCGGTTCGCCGGTGAAAAGGTGCGCGTGGGATCGACGTCTTCGTTGGCCCGCCGGGGTCTCTGCCTGATTCCCGAGGGTCGCGGTGTCTTCCCGAACCTGACGGTGCGGGAGAACCTGTGGGTCATGACCCACAGCGGTTCGGGGAGACGACACGTCGAACGTTGCGCATTCGAACGATTCCCACGCCTGGAGGATCGCGCCAACCAGCCAGCCGGCACGCTCTCGGGCGGCGAGCAGCAGATGCTCGCGCTTGCCCGCGCCGTGGCGACGAACCCACGCTTACTCATGCTGGACGAGCTCTCCATGGGGCTGGCACCCATCATCGTTGACGAGCTCTACAACCATGTGATCCAGCTCGCAGCGGAGGGCATCACCGTCGTGGTGGTGGAGCAATTCGCACGCACAGCGCTGTCGGTTGCCACCTCTGCCATGGTGATGGCGAACGGACGGATCATCCAGACCGGGGCGGCACGCGACGTGGAGTCGGTGCTCCAGTCGGCCTATCTGGGATCCGTTGAACCCACGGCGGCGATTCCACCCGGACGCAACGGGTCCTCAGGTCAGACCGACACCGGTCCGGGAACCCCCTAGAAGACGCCTCGCCCGGTGACCGCGCCGATGCGCTGGACTCCCTAGCGGCCCGGAGCGGGATCGAACGGTCCGCGCCCCATCTGGTCGCGTACTGTGATCACGGCAGCATTCGTCAACGTTCGGCGCTGCCAATTGGCGCCGTCGACGACGAGGGTATGGCCGGAAATGAACCGGGCGAAGGGTGAGGCGAGGAAGGTCGCGGCCCAGCCGAGCTCCTGCAGTCGCCCGACCCGTAGCGCCGGCTGGCAGGCGTCCTTCTCGTTGGTCCTGTCCAGGTTGCCTTTGATGTCAGCGGTCATGTCCTCATGGGGGAAGAGTCCAGGTACCAGCCCGTTCACCTGGATCCCATAGGGCCCCCACTCCACGGCCAGCGTCTCGACCATGTTCTTCACTCCCGCCTTCGCCGCGGCTGAGTGGGCGAACCCGGGGCCGCCGGTCCAGGCATAGGACGCCCCGACGTTGACGATGGACCCGGCCGTCCCGGCTTCGATATGACGACGGGCGAACTCGCGGGAGCAGAAGAACGTGCCGTTGAGGGTGATGTCGACGACCGTCCGCCAGGCGTTGGGGGACATGTCCTCCGCGGGCACCGGAAAGTTCGCTGCCGCGTTGTTGATGAGCACATCGGGCAGGCCGAACGTTGCCGTGGCCTCGTCGAAGGCGGCACTGACCTGATCGGCGTCACGGATGTCGCAGGTCACCCCGAGCACACGGGCCCCGAGTGCTTCAATCGCTTGCCGGCCCGCATCAAGATGGTCCGGCTTTCGGCTGGCGATGACCAGGTCGGCCCCCAGCCGTGCGAACTCGGCGGCGATGGCTTTGCCGAGGCCCGTGCCGCCACCCGTCACGAAGACACAGCTCCCGGCGTAGGTTCCTGCGGGGAGCGCCGGCTGTACCCACGGGTGGCGGCTCCAGAAGTCCTCTTTGCTCGGTCACGTTCAGCTCCCCGTGTAGTGCGGCTCGCGTCCTTCAGCGCTGGCCGCCCGGAATTCAGCGAAGTCGGATGACTTGTTGATGAAGGTCTGGTAGATCAGCTCGTCCTCCATGGAGGAACGTACCCCCGGTTCGCTCAGGTGTCGCAGCACACGACGCGCCATCTTGACCGTCACCTTCGGCGAGGCTGCGATTTTGTTGGCAATCTCCCAGGCCGTCTCGTCGAGTGACTCGGGTGCCACAACTCGCGAGACGATCCCGTGGCCGTAGGCCTCTTCGGCACCCATGGCGCGCCCGGTCAGCACGAGGTCACTGGTCACGCCGCTGCCACAGATCTCGTAGAGGCGCCCCATGCCACCGGTATCGGGGATGACGCCATGGCCCACTTCGGGCAGCATGAAACGCGAGCCCTCGGCTGCGATCCTGATGTCGCACAGCAGGGCGCGCTGGAAGGATCCCCCGATGGCCCATCCGTGGATGGCCACGATGATCGGCGCATCCAGTTCGAAGACCTGCAGGATGCCCCGGTGCCCGCGGCTCATGAGCTCGTGATGACTGAGGGAAGTGGCGTTGTTCCCGATGACGGACACATCCCGGCCGGACGACCACGCCTTGCCCTCGCCGCGCCAGATGACGGCACGGACCTCCGGACGGCCCTTCAATTCGGCCAGAATGTCGAACAAACGGGCGTCCATATCGTCGTCGAATGCGTTGCGTTTGTCCGGATTGTTGTTGGTGATCACCGCAACGGGACCGCTCACCTCTAGCAGCACCTTGTCTGTCATGACGTTCCTTTCCTTCTGCAGATAAGCCCTACCATGAATTCCGGACCGTCTGCATTTGGCCGGTGCATGTGGCTCAGCCCAATTCGCTGAACGCCTGATCCTTGTCGCTGCGTAGCTCTCGCGGAAGCCCGAGGACACGCTCGGCCAAGGAGTTGCGCTGGATATTGTCGGTGCCGCCACCGAGTCGGGACGACCACTGGTTCAAGAAGGCCGTCTCCCAGAACCCGTCGTCGAGCGCGGCGTCATCGGCCAACATGCCGTTGGCGCCGACCAGGCTCATGAACAGGTCCCCGTTCAGACCCATGTGCCGGGAGAGGAACAATTTCGTGGTGGACGCTTCTGGACCAGGCAGACGACCCTGGGAAAGTGCCGTCTGCACGCGGTAATTCATGTACCGAAGGAGCTCCACCCGGGTATAGAACTCGGCGATCTGTCCGCGCACCAACGGATCCGCGCTCCTGCCGCAACGGCGAGCCAGGTCCAGTATTTGAGCGATCTGGACGCTCTGTCCTGCGCCGCCGATGAGGGCGCGCTCATAGCTCATGGTGGTGTGAGCCACCGCCCAACCGCCATTGATCTCCCCCACCACGTTCGCCACGGGAATCACAACATCCGTCAGGAAGACTTCGTTGAAATGGGCACTCCCAGTGATCTGCCGCAGCGGGCGGACCTCGATGCCGGGGGAATGCATGTCGACGAGAAAATAGGTGATGCCCTTGTGCTTGGGGACATCGGGATTCGTCCGAGCGATCAGAATCGCCCAATCACTGTGTTGGGCGCCGGATGTCCAGACTTTCTGACCGTTCACGACGAAGGATTCGCCGTCGCGCTCGGCGCGGCTCTTGAGCCCTGCGAGATCGGATCCGGCATCTGGTTCTGAGAACAGCTGACACCAGACTGCTTCGCCCCGCAGCATCGGCGGGAGCTGACGGCGCTTCTGCTCCTCGGACCCGTGCGCAATGAGGGTCGGCCCAGCCATGCCGATGCCGACGGCGAACGCTCCCACCGAGACGTCGTACTTCGCCATTTCTTGATTGAAGATGGCTTGGTGCCAAGAGGTTTCGCCACGCCCGCCGTACGCTTGGGGCCAGGTTATGGCACCCCAGCCCCCTTCGTAGAGGGTGTGCTGCCACTCGCGGCAGCGGCGTACGTAGTCGGGATGCGCAGGGTTCCGAGACCAGTCAGCCGGACCTCTTCTGATCTCAGCATGCTCCTGGAGCCACATCGACACCTCGCGCCGGAACGAGGCGTCCTCTTCGGTGTCGTCAAAATCCATCGCTGCCTCCGCACATTAGGACTCGGCTCGAGAGGTGACCATCGGGGCAGTCGGTCGATCTGGGGATGCCTCGGTTTCGTATACTATATTTGAAATTCGGTACCCTATGCTCAGGTGTTTCGTACTGAATGGGGGAATGGGCGAGCATGCCATGGCATGGTGAGAGGTCGACGTTTCCTGCCTCAGGAGGTGGATACATTGCATCGACGTTGGATGGTGGGAGCCCGTGCACCCTTCCGTAGGCGCTGACACGCGGCGGCAACATGCCTGACGCCATTACCGACGAGGGAGTCGCCCGGCTCCGACAGCGGATCGGGATCGCACGTCCGCACACCAATCCCCCTCATTACCTCAGCCCCAACGAGGACGCCTTCCGACACGTCGCCGAGGCCTACGGCGACGACAACCCCCTCTGGTGCGACCCGTCCTACGGCGCAGGGACCAGGTGGGCCGGTCCGATCGCTCCCCCTCACCTTGTCGGTGGGGACACCCTCATCGGGGAGGACGAAGTCACGGTCCTCGAAGGCGAGACGAAGGCACTCATGAAGGGGGATCCTCTCGGCGGTGTCCATGCGTTCTACTCGGGATCGTTCCGGGAGTGGTGGAACCCACTCCGCCCCGGCACGCGGGTGACCCGCCGGAACGCTTTGGTCGGCGTGCACGACAAAGTCGGCGAATTCGCCGGCCGTACCGTGCACGAGTGGTTGGCTGAGGTGTTCGCTGCCGCCGACGGTCCGGTCCTCTCCGGGCAGTACCGCTTGATGATCCGTGCCGAACGGGAGAAGGCGACCGAACGCAAGAAGAACGACGAGGTCGAAATCCGCCCCTACACCGAGGAGGAGCTTGCAGTCATCGGTCAGGCGATCGCCGGTGAGCGGAGCCGGAGGCGCGGCGCTGAGCCCCGCTGGTGGGAGGACGTGAACGAGGGCGATGAGCTCCCCGCCCTGGTCAAGGGCCCGATGCGGGTGACCGACATGGTCGTGTGGCATACCGGCATGGGCATGGGCCTGTACGGCGTGGCAGCCCTTCGACTCGGCTACGACCAGCTCCAACGCATGCCGCGTTTCTTCAAGCCCGACGACTTGAACATCCCCGACGTCCAGCAGCGCGTCCACTGGGATCCCGAATGGGCCCACAGGGCGGGCAACCCCGCCTGCTACGACTACGGCCGCATGCGCGAGACGTGGCTCATCCATTTGTGCACGGACTGGATGGGTGACGACGCCTGGCTGTGGAAGCTTGATTGTCAGTTCCGCAAGTTCAATTATGTAGGAGACACCCATCGAATGCAGGGACGCGTCACGCGTAAGTACCTCGCGGAAGGAGATCGGCCGGCCGTAGACCTCGACGTCTGGGGAGAGAACCAGCGCGGCGAGACAACGACGCCGGGCCATGCGACCATCCTCTTGCCCTCCCACGGCCACGGTGAGGTCCGACTCCCCCCGGTGCCGGGTGGTGCGATCACCTGCCAAGAAGCTCTCGATTCCTTGGCGCAACGGTTCGCCGCCGAGGAGCAAGAGTGAAGCCATACCCCGAGATGCCCCCTGGGCTGACCCTCGCACGTGAGGGAGAGGTCCTCAAGTTGAGCTTCAATCGCCCGGCTCGCCGCAACAGTCTTACTGACCCCATCGTGTACGCGCTGACCGACACGATGGACGCTGCGGCCAGTGACGAGTCCGTCAGGGTCATCCATCTGCAAGGTGAAGGCGATCACTTCTGCTCGGGCTTTGACTTGGCTGAGAGAACACCGGGCCCCGACCGCCCGCGGGTGGGCTCTGTCCACCGACGCATGAACGGTCACGTGAATCGTCTTATCCCTGCGATGCTGACATGCCAGACTCCCATCGTCTGCACCGCGCGAGGCTGGGTGATCGGCCTTGGTCTCGACATCCTTCTGGCCTCGGACTTCGCCGTGGTGGCCGACGATGCGAGGCTCTGGGCTCCGTTCACGACTTTCGGATTCACACCGGACAGTGGCGCCACCTGGCTCATCCCTCGTCTGGCCGGCGTTGCTCGAGCGCGCGAGATGCTCATGCTGGGAGAGAAGGTCTCGGGTGCCGACGCAGCCGTGTGGAACCTGGTCCACCGCGCAGTCTCCGTTTCCGACCTCGATGCCGTCTCCAAGGAACTGGTCAACCGCCTGGCTGCCGCACCTACCGTCGCCGTTGGTCTCACCAAGTTGTTGCTCCACCGGGGTCTCACCGCCGACCTCACCAGCCACCTGGCAGATGAGGCGTGGGCGATGGAGGTCTCCAGTCGCTCGGACGACTTCAAGGAATATGGGCAGGCGAGCAAGGAGAAGCGCGAGCCCCGTTTCACCGGCCGATAGGCCTCGAGTGGAGACGTCGCTCGTCCGAACCAATGACGCCGATCGGATATAATATTCACAATGGAGTTCGCTGGGGCACAGGCGGGAGCAGTCCGAGCGGCGGGCCGGCCCCTACAAGGAATCCGCGTGCTCGCCATCGAGCAAATGCAGGCACTTCCCTACGCCACTCAGCTTTTGGCCCGCCTGGGCGCTGACGTCGTCAAAGTTGAACCGCTCACCGGAGAGCTCGGACGGGCGTCACTTCCTGCCATGTCCGACCCTGAAGGTCGGTCGGTCGGCGCAACGTTCCTCCGCAACAACCTCAACAAGCGCAGTATGTGCGTCGACCTCAAAAGCACCGAGGGACGTCAACTTGTGCTGGACCTGGCCCCACGCTTTGACATCTTTGCCGAGAACTTCAAGGCAGGTGCCATGGATCGCATGGGTCTCGGTTACGACGACATTGTCGCCGTCCACCCACGCTGCATCTATGCGTCGGTGTCGGGATTCGGCAACTCCGCCCCGTCCCCCTACCGCGACTGGCCCGCCTTCGCCCCCATCGTCGAAGCGATGTCGGGGGTCTACGAGATGAAGCGCACTGGCGATCTCCCACCCGTCGTGTCGCCTGTTGGCGCACTCGGCGACATAGGAGCGGCGCTGTACACCTCCATCGGTATTCTGGCCGCTCTTCGAGACCGTGACCAGACGGGACGGCCCGCATACGTCGACGTCGCGATGCTCGACTCCGTCATCGCGATGACGGACATCGTGACCAACTACTGGTCGATGGGCGTCGACAACGGTGACTCAGGCTCTGTCATCAATCACGGCTTCCGCGCTGCGGACGGTTGGTTCGTCATGCAGGTCGCACGTGTGCACGTCTTCGAGCGCTTGGCTGAGCTCGTCGGACATCCCGAGTGGGTAACCGACGAACGGTTCGATACTCCCTACGGCTGGGTGCAACACCTGGAGGACGTCATTCGGCCCGCCGTGGAGAAGTGGGCGGGCGAGCGCAATCGCCTCGAGGTCTGCAGAGCGCTCAGCGAGGCCGGCATCGCTGCCGGGCCCTGCGCTCGTGCCGAGGAGCTGGTCGCCGATCCCCATGTCGATGCTCGTCACATGCTTGTCGGCATTGAGCGGACGGATGGTGTCGACCAACCGGTGCTCGTGCCCGGCAACCCTGCGCTCATCGTCGACCGAATCGAGGGTGGGGACCGCCGAATCCCCTGGCTCGGCGAACACACCGATGAGGTCCTGCGCAATGAGCTTGGTCTGACCGATGCCGCCATCGACACCCTGCGATCGTCATCGGTGGTCGGCTAGAGCGTTCGACTTACGGGGGGCTCGATTCGTCCCGTCGCCCGAGCCGGCTCCGTAAGCGGCCCAGTGCAGCCACGAATTCGGGGCGACCCATCGACCACTGCTGCGGTTCAAGTTCAAGAGCGACCGCGTCCGTGGCGTGCGTCACGGCCGCGCTGGCATCGAGCGTCCTGCGGGTCCGGACCGCGAGTGCGCGGTCTCTGCTCGCTGCCCTTGACGCCAGCTCCCACGCCGTCTCGAGCAGCTCGGCCTCGGGAACGCAGCGCCACGCCAGCTGGCGCCGCGCCGCTTCCTCTCCATCCAAAATCTCCCCGAACAGCGACAGCGCGGCAGCGCCCTGACGACCGATCCGCTGGCGCAACTGCCACAGATGACCGCCGCCAGGATGTAAACCGACATCAAGGAACCTCGTCTCGAATCGAGCCGAGGGTGAGCACACGATCACATCGCAGGCCAGAGCGAGATTCATGCCTGCCCCGAGGGCTGGGCCATTGACGGCGGCCACGGTTGGCAGTTCGCTCTCCATCACGGCGAGGAACCCTGCGTAGGTCTCGCTGAGTGGCGCCTTGGGCTCGAGGAGATCATCGACCGATCCGCCCGAGGAGAACACCGAACCCGTCGCTGCCAGGACGATCGCCCCGACGGTGTCGTCGGCGGCCAGACGGTACATAGCTTCGGCGAGTGCCCGGGTCATGGCGAACGACAGGGCATTTCGGTCTTCTGGATGGTCAAGAAGGACAGTCGCGACGCCATCGCGCTGATCAATGCGCACGTAGGCCCCGCTTCCCTGCGAGTCCCCGGCACTCCCAGGCTCCGCCATTCTCATAATATATACATTCGTGTCGAGCGACAGAGATGTAGACGGCGGGTCGGGTGAGGCGCAACCTCGGACAATTCCTGAGGCGCTGGACCAGGCTGCAGAGCACTATCGGGACGATGAGGCCCTTGTTGACGGCATGACCCGACTTTCGTTCGGCGACCTCGCCGCACGGGTCGACCACATGGCGCGCGCGCTGGTGGGCAGTGGGATCGAGCGAGGCGATCGAGTGGCCTTGTGGGCACCGAACAGTGCCGACTGGGTGATTACGAGCTTCGCCGTCTATGCCGTCGGCGGGGTGTTGGTACCGCTGAACACCCGATACCGCGGCGAGGAGGCGGGTCACGTCCTGCGAACCTCCCGGGCCCGTCTGCTCTTCGGCGTGACCGACATGCTCGGCACCGACCTCGTGGAGCTGCTCGCCGACGTACCCGGGCTCGAATCCATTCAGGAGACCGTTGTGTTGGATGGACCGGCACGACGCGGCTGCACGACGATCGCCGAGTTCACCGCCCGGGCTCAAGACACACACGGTCCGGAAGTGGCCCGCCGCAAGGGCGCCCTCACCGGAGACGACGCCTCGGATATCATCTTCACTTCAGGCACGACCGGCAAGCCTAAGGGCGCCGTACTCGGCCACGGCGCCAGTGTCCGCACCTATTTGGCATGGTCCGAACTTGTCGGCCTGCGACGAGGAGACCGGTACCTGATGGTCTACCCGTTCTTTCACACGGCCGGATTGAAGTCGGGACTCCTCGCCTGCGTGTTACGAGGCGCCACCATCGTCCCTCACGCCGTCTTCGACGTTGTCCCGGTCATGGAGCGTGTGGCCTCAGAGCGGATCACGATGCTGCCCGGTCCTCCCACGGTCTTTCAATCGATCCTCAATCATCCTGATTTCGCGTCCTTCGACCTGTCCTCCCTGCGCCTCTCGGTGACGGGAGCAGCCATCGTCCCCGTGGACGTGATCCGGCGTATGCGCGACGAGTTGCGCTTCGAGACCGTCGTCACCGGCTATGGCCTGACCGAGACGACGGGCACGGTCAGCATGTGTCGCCATGACGACGCACCCGAAGTGATTGCCACGACCGTGGGAAGACCACTTCCAGAGGTGAGCGTGCGCGTCGTGGACGACTCCGGCCAGACCGTCGCTACGGACGAGCCCGGCGAGATCCTGGTGCGCGGCTTCAACGTCATGCAGGAATATTTCGAGGATCCGACGGCGACGAAGGAGGCAATCGACGAGGAGGGGTGGCTCCGCACGGGAGACATTGGTTTCCTTGGTCGCGATGGCAATCTCCGCATCACTGATCGGAAAAAGGACATGTACATCGTCGGCGGCTTCAACGCCTATCCCGCGGAGATCGAGGGAATCATGGTCGGCCACGAGCACGTGGGCCAGGTCGCCATCGTCGGCGTTCCCGATGAGCGGCTCGGGGAGGTCGGGGTGGCTTTCGTCGTTCCTCGTCCCGGTCACACGGTCGACCCGGACGCACTCGTGGCATGGTGCCGCGATCACATGGCCAATTTCAAGGTCCCCCGATCCATTCGGGTCGTCGATGCTCTGCCACTGAACCCCACAGGCAAGGTCATGAAGTTTCAGCTGCGGGCCGAGCTCGCCGGGTGACCTTGGGTCTCAGCCGTCCGATTCAGGTCCAGGCCACAATAGGGCCGGCTGCCCCGATCATCTCCGGGAGTTGGTTCGAATCGGTGAGCAAAGTGCAAAACTTCCCTCCTGCCGGGAATCCGCCGAGGACCAACCGACGCAGCCGATCCTGATGGGCAACGGCGTCCAGGCGATCACCGTCCGGGTCCCATGCCTCAACTGGGACGCTGACGCCGAGCGATGCCGCAGCGTCCACGATCAATGCCGTTACCTCCGCTTCCGCAAGATCGATGACTGCTAAGGCAGGACGACCCGGATGGCGGAGGAGCGACACTGCGACACATGCCGCGGCGAATCCCGGGGAAGGCGAAGATGGCACGATCACCGCCCCAAGCCGTGTGGTGCCGAGCGTGCGGGCGACCCAAAACCCGGCGTTGCCGGCGTCGGCCGCCACCAACGCGCCGGCGGTCACACATTCTCCGTAGTGCTTGGTGACGCGGCTCGGCGGAAGCGGGCTTGCTTCGACCTTCCACCCCCGCTGTGTCACTTCGGCCAGGCGACTCCGTAGAGGTGGCATGGCCATCGGTGCGCGGCCGCTGGCACGACACCGCTCGGCGAGCGAGGCGAGGCCGGCTGGAGGGACCATTAGTGCGGGAGCCAGCCGCCACCGTTGATCAGGCGACTCATCCGGGTCCAAGCCCGTCGCGATAATCAGGTCGACGTCCCCGAGCCCGCTCAACACGAAATCGTCAGCTTGCAACCCGATCGTGGCGAAATGGTGTTGGCTCCTCCAGTCGAACACACCCTTGGCACCCCAGGTGTTCAGGACTCCGGCCCCAGTCGACACGGCCAGGTCATGCAGGCCCGGGACCGCCTCGTGCCGGACGACGCCGGGACCGGCGAAAAGAACAGTCCTGTCAGCAGTGTCCACGGCCAGGACTGTCTCGTCGGCAGGTTCCAGCCAATTGTCAACGTGCACGCGAGGCAGCGGAACCGACTCCTGAATCGGCTGACTGGGATCGAGGGTGATGTGAAGCTCCACTTCCGCCGAGGACAATGTCGGAACGATGGCGAGCAACGCCTCGGCCGAGTCGACCTCGATCGTGAGGCGGGGTCCAGCATCGACCCCGGGAATCCAGAAGACGCCGTCGCCCCGGTGCACCGCAGCACGACCCCCGTGGACCCTTTGGTGTGCCTCCGCGAAAAGGGACGCCGCGGCGCCTTCCACTGGCACCGACTCGAGCGGGCCGAAAGGTACCCCGTACGTCGTATCGATCCCCGAGACAACCGCCACTCGCCGCCAGAGTTCAGAAGCCGGCACGACGCTCACGGGGTGAACCCGTCGGGAGCGGAGCCTCGGGTCAATTTGCCGCGGTCCCCTCGATGGTCGCCCATTGCGGGTCCCGCTTTTCGGCGAAGGCCGCTGGTCCCTCGACCTGGTCGGGATGGCCCCACATGGAGACCAGCTCGGTAGCCCCGGCCTTGCAGGCATCGGTCAGTCCCCGCTCGAGCGCACCCCACAGCGCTCGCTTGGTCGCCGCCATGGCGGCGGGCGAGTTCCGGGCGATCTTCTCGGCCAGCTCCTGAGCCTCTTCGCGGAGACGCTCGGGCGGATCGACCACCTGGCTGATCATGCCAAGGGAAAGCGCACGTTCTGCCGACATGCGCTCATGTCTCCCCACCAGGGCCATGCGAAGGACGGCCTCGAAAGGCATGCGCCGGGCCAGGCCGATCAGCTCGTAGGCGGCCACCTGCCCCACCGAGACATGGGGGTCGAGGAACGTCGCGTTCGACGAGGCGATCACGATGTCAGCGTCGGCGATCCAGTGGAATCCCCCGCCGGCACAGATCCCATTCACCGCCGTAATGACCGGCTTCCATACGTCATTGTGCCAGGAGGTGAAATGAAAATCGAAGTTCTCGCTCGACTCGCGATACCGCTCGAACCCGACGCCGTCGGATGCGATCTCGATCATATCGGCTCCCGTTTGGAAGGCCTTGCCCTCTCCGGTGTGGACGATCACCCGGACAGCAGGGTCCGCATCCAGCTCCTTCCATGCCACGGCGAACTCATCGCGCATGGCGTTGTTCATGGCGTTGAGGCGCTCAGGGCGATTGTTGATCAACCAACCGACCGGACCGTGGCGCTCGACTTTCAGTGTCTCATAGACCATTTGTTTTTCCCTCTCGTGAACTTCGGCGTCATTCGTCGGGAGTGGCTCGAGCGGTCCCCTCGATGGTCGCCCATTGCGGGTCCCGCTTTTCGGCGAAGGCCGCTGGTCCCTCGACCTGGTCGGGATGGCCCCACATGGACACCAGCTCGGTAGCCCCGGCCTTGCAGGCATCGGTCAGTCCCCGCTCGAGCGCACCCCACAGCGCTCGCTTCGTCGCCGCCATGGCGGCGGGCGAGTTCCGGGCGATCTTCTCGGCCAGCTCCTGAGCCTCTTCGCGGAGACGCTCGGGCGGATCGACCACCTGGCTGATCATGCCAAGGGAAAGCGCACGTTCTGCCGACATGCGCTCATGTCTCCCCACCAGGGCCATGCGAAGGACGGCCTCGAAAGGCATGCGCCGGGCCAGGCCGATCAGCTCGTAGGCGGCCACCTGCCCCACCGAGACATGGGTATCGAGGAACGTCGCGTTCGACGAGGCGAGCACGATGTCAGCGTCGGCCACAAAGTGCAACCCTCCACCGACGCACATCCCATTCACCGCCGCGATGACGGGCTTCCACACCGCGTTCTGCCAGGATGTCAATCGCAACTCCGCACGACGCGTCCGCCCGGACTGCTTGCGAAGTGCGTCAGGATCCCGGCTGAGCTGAACAACATCGAGGCCGGTCTGGAATACCTTGCCCGCTCCCGTGTTCACGATGACGCGCACGGCGGGATCCTCGTCCAACTCACGCCAGGCCACCTCGAGCTCGTCGAGCATCAGCGCATCCATCGCATTGCCGGATTGGGGTCGATTGAAGGTAAGCCATCCGACCGGTCCTTCGCGTTCGACGAGCAGCGTGGAGTAGGTGCTCAACTGCGAGGCACCTCCCGCCACGGACGCGCCGAATACGGGTCAGGCTCGCGGGGCAAACCAAGGACTCGCTCCCCGAGGATGTTCTTGTTGATCTCCGTCGTCCCGCCTTCGATCGTGTTGGCGCGGCTGCGCAGCATTCCCCGGACCTCGTAGGGCAACGTCTCGGCGTAGGCGCCTAACTCCCCCGCCCAGGCCGTCGCGCTCATACCCAACACCGACGTCGCCGCGAGCTGGATACGCTGGTTCAGCTCGCCCTGGTGGACCTTGCCGACCGAGCTCTCCGGACCCGGAGCACGCCCAGCGCGGGCTTGGCTGCGGACGCGCTCGTTCGTCCACTCCCGGATGCGCTCCTCGCAATAGAGGCGCACGATCTCGTCACGGTGCACGGGATCGTCCCATCCTCCCGCTCCACCTTCGGCACTCCGGCGCTTCGCCAACCGAATGAGATAGCCAACCCCTGAGCCTCCGATTCGGTCCACGCCCCCCGAGCCGGCGCCCGACACCATCTGTCGTTCCCCGGACAGAGTCGAGTTGGCGACCTTCCAGCCGGCACCGACTTCGCCCACCCGGCACGCGTCCGGGACTCGGGCCGCCTGAAGGAAGACCTCGTTGAAGTCGACCTCCCCGCCCATGTGACGAAGCGGGCGGACCTCGACTCCCGGCTGGTGCAAATCGATAAGGAAATACGTGAGCCCCTGTCGCTTGGGCACATCGGCGTCGGTCCGGGCCAGCAACACGGCCCAATCCGAGAGGTGCGCCCATGTGGTCCACACCTTCTGCCCCGTGATGACCCAGTCATCTCCGTCACGCTCAGCCCTTGTCGCCAGCGATGCGAGATCGGAACCGGCTCCAGGCTCACTGAAGAGCTGACACCAGGCCTCCTCGTTCCGCACAATCGGAGGAAGAAAGCGAAGCCGCTGCTCCTCGGTCCCGTGCGCGAAGAGGGCGGGCGCTGCCAGGTTGAGCCCAAGTGGATTCAGACGGCCCAAATTGAACGGACTGAGCTCCTGCTCCACCCGTCGGGCCGTCTCCCGCGGGAGATCGAGCCCCCCGTAGGCGCGAGGCCACGTGGCGGCGACCAAACCAGACCTTCCGAAGACGGGATACCAAGCCTCGTACGCCGCCCTGGTCCGGACCTCCCGGACAGCGGCCGGACCACCCCGGCGACCCGCCTCGACCCATGCTGGGGGTACGGCCGACGCAATCCAGGTTTGCACCGAAGCCACGACGTCATCGACGGAGTCATCCGATGACACTGGGAGGAGACCATCGACGGCGTCGTGGGAGCTCCGCGTCACGGGGGACTCCATCATCGGCTCACCCGAATCGGTGTACCCGCCGAGTGGGGACCAATGCCACCCGCCGTCGCTGCGATATCGCCCACCGGTAGTGACCCGTCCTTCGACTCTTCGTACACGAGCGCACCGGCCGCGTGTCCCATTCGTCAGATTGTATATTTTATCATGTTACCCGGCCATGCCAGCCGGCCGCGCTCAACGTCCGACTGCTGCGCACGGCTGAGAACCGGCAGAGGCCGAGATCAGCCAGGTGATGCGGTCTATTCGCATAAGATATACGCATGCCATCGCACACTCCTACCTCCCGCGCTACGGCTAAGGGTCGCTCGAGCGCGAGCCGTGAAGCAAAGCTCGTCCGCACTCCCAGTGGGGAGCACATCGCATCCTATGTGCGGAGACTGATCTTCGAGGGGGAGCTGCGGCCCGGCATGCGGGTCCCGCAGGACGCGATTGCTCAAGACCTCGGCGTGAGCCGTATACCGGTGCGTGAGGCGCTCATCGTGCTTGAGCGCGAGGGATGGGTCACCAATGAAATGCACCGAGGGGCCTTCATCAACGCGCTCGATGAGCTCACTGTCCATGACCATTACGAACTGTTCGGTTTGATCTATGGCTTCGCTGCCAATCGCGCACTCGCGCGCGCAACTGAGAATCTCCCCCAACAGCTGGGAGAGATCCAGGTGCAGTTTGCCAAGGCCACGACGGCGGCCGAACATTACGATCTCTCCATAGAATTTCACAGCTTGATCGTGAAGGGCGCAGCGTCGCCCCGCATCAACGTGGCGCTTCGGGCGATGTCTGCGCTCGTGCCCGGAAATTTCTTCGAGGAGGTCCCAGAGGCGGTGGATGTCGAGAGCCGCGGGCTCGCCGCTATCACTCGGGCCATGAAACAGGGAGACGGCGAAAAAGCATCGGCCGAATACGTCAAGATGATGCGCAACGTTGGCAACAAGGTGGCACAGCTCTTCCGCGAGCGATCACTGTTCGATTCGGTGGAGGCGACGGGTTGACGGCGAGCGGTCAACTGGGAGTGGGCCAGGACCAAGAACATCCGCACTTCACTCAAGCCCTGCGTGGTCATCGGTGACGGCGGTGGACCTCATCAACGACAAGATCTATATCCACGAATTCATTGACATCATTGGGCACAATCGCGGTCGCTACATGTACCACATGACTGCAAATTGGAGCCCCACGGCGCGGGAAGATCGGCACCAACTCTGCTACGGCGTATGGGGCATCGTGGGCAGCACGGGACGGTGGCCGCAGGTCGTCAACCTGTGGGAGGAGGACGGATTCGACGGCCTGGCCCGATCCTTCGGCCATGAACTCGGTCATCGCGATCTGCAGGACCCGAAACTTGCTGCGTGGTGGGCGGCAGCGGCCGAGCTGAGGGCTGGCGGCGTCGATCGCCTGTTAGTTCCAGCTCCTTGGATGCCAACGATCGAGCAAGCCTGCGCGGCGGGAATACGCGGCGATGTCTACGCCCAGGAGCAGATCAAGGTACCCCGAGGGAGTTCGGCGCCCTATCTCGACTTCGTTCACCGCGATGTTGTCCCGGTGATGCAGGAGTTCGGGTGGGTTCTGGCCGGAGCATGGGAGACAGCCCTGGTCGATGACGACGAGTGCTTTCTGCTCTGGGCCATCCCCACATGGCAGGCCTGGGCCGACCGTGAGAAGGCTCGACGCGCTCACGCGGGGCTCATCGAACTGGAACGAGAGAACCTTGCCCTGACTGAGGATCTCACTCGTATTTTGCTGGCCGAGTCGGCGCTCTCACCCATGCGTCTGGGTCGTCAACCATGCCGCGACGACCGCACCGAGGAATGGAACGACTGACGCGGAGGCCGCACGTAGAAACGCCCGAATCAATCAGTCCCAACTGAGGCGTCCGCCCCCGCGTCAGACTCGCCGGCCGCTCCCATTGCAACGAGTTCCCGGCGCAGCACCTTGCCAACTTCACTCCTCGGGAGAGACTCCACGTACCGGAAATGCACGGGAATCTTGTAAGCGATGAGATGGTCTCGGCAGAGTTGATTCAGTTCCGCCTCTGACGCGGCCCCCACGACAAAGGCGACCGGCACCTCGCCCAAGCGTTCGTCGGGTAAACCGACCACGGCGACCTCGCTCACATGGGGCGAGAGGAGAAGGACCTCCTCGACTTGCCCCGGAAAGACCTTGTTTCCGCCACGATTGATCACGTCGCCGACCCTGCCTTCGATCCAGACAAAGCCATCGGCGTCGACGCGGGCGAAGTCCCCCGTCCGGACGTAGCCATGTGAGTCAAGGCGGTCGTCCATCTTTTCTCCGTCTGCATATCCCGAGGCCATACGAGGCGGCTTCACCAGGAGCTCCCCGACGGAGCCGACGGGCGTCACCGACCCGTCTTCCCCCGTTACTTTGATCGCCACGCCGGGATGAGGTCGCCCCACGGCCCCGATCTTTTCGGGGTGGTCCCGCGCATCGCCCGCCGTCCACCCGATGACCTCCCCGATCTCAGCCTGGCCATAGCCATTGAGTACCGTCACGCCGAACTTGTCCGTGAACCGACGCGCCGCGAGGGGCGACAGTGGGGCGGTGATGCTCCTCACGTAGCGGAGCGGCGCCAGGTCAGCCACGCTGGGGTCGTCGGCAAGCATCACCATCGCTGCCGGTGGCAAAACGGTGGAGCGAATAAGGAAGCGGCCGACGAGCTCGGCAAATTCCGTCGTATTGAATCGGTCCATGAGCACGAGGGAAGCTCCGGCTCGCAGACCGAACAAGACGTTGTAGATGCCTGCGTTGAGCGCCAGTGACACGGGTACGAGGTTGGGTGATGGAGGCCGCGACGGATCAGCGGGCCGGCCGCGCAACGGACCGAGGACCCGGTCGAGCAGTTCGAGGTATCCAGTGTGCGTCTGCAGGATCGGTTTCGGTCGTCCGGTGGTGCCTGACGTCCAGGTCACAAAGGCTGTGCCCGGCTCGTAGAGGGTGGGCGCCATGCCTGAAACGTGCACTCCGGTTGAGTCGATCACGCAGGCGGGCGCCGTGGTCGAGAGTACGTGGTCCAGCTCGGCCTGTGGCTGCCGAGCATTCGACGGGACGAACACTGCGCCGGCCAACCACACACCAAACATTGAAAGTATGAACTCGGGCCCGTTGGGCAATTGGACGACCACGGCCTGACCAGGCTCGATCCCGGCGGCGCGTAGGCGAGCGCCGATCCGCGATGCTTCTTCCCGCGCGACACCTGCAGTCACGGTCCGATCAATGGTGTTGATCAGGTCTTGACCATCGGCAAACGGATGTGCTGTCAACAAGTCCGCCAAGCTGCCCGTGGACTCCATCATGACCAGGCGTGATCTCGAAAGGGCCGCTCAGCACGCGCGGGGTGAGCGGACGGCAGCTCTGTCTCGCGGAGCCCCCCGACGCCCGATGACTGGATCAAGGGCTCAGACAAAAAGGAACTTCCTTTCCAGAGGCTTCTCGTCGTCCCGGCCCAGCGGCCGAGGAGGATTGTACATTATATTTGTTTTTGCCGCTGCCGGCGTATGAGTTGGTGAGGACCAACAGGCGAGCAGTGACGAGGTTGGTTATGGTCCGAACGCCGAGCCACTGGCGGCGTGAGGGTCGGACGAGGTCCCGTGCGGCATGGCATGCCAGCACCCGAACGTGAGGAGTCCCGCAATGGCAGACAGTGGAAGTAGTTGGACGGGAGCTCCAGACCCGATCAAGATCGGCTGGCTTGGTGCAGCGCTCGACGGGCCTGACGGCGGCTACAACAAGATCCACCGGATGGCCTTCGATGAGGCGCTCGAGGAGGGCCTGCTCGATCGTCCGGTGGAGTTCGTGCTCCACGCAGAGAACGGCTTGCCGCGTGGCTCCGCTCGCAACACGGCGGACGGTTTCAAGTACCTCGTCGATCAGGGCTGTATCGGCATCGCCGGCGCGTACAGCTCCGACAATGCCATCGTCGCCGCGCCGCTGGCGAACGAGCTCAAAGTCCCCCTCATCAGCTGGGCTGGTACTGAGCGGTTGGCCGGCGACTATTGCTTCCGACTCGGCAATGGAGACTGCGGTGGTGACGCCGCCCTCTGCGTCTCCTGGCTAGCTCGCAACGGGTACACACGCGTCGCCGTCCTCAGCGAGGTATCGCCCAATGGCGAAGAGTATTTTCGCTTCTTCCGTCAAGAGTGCCGCAGGCACAAATTGAAGATCGTCTCGCTCGAGACCGTCAGCCAGACCCCGGCGAACCTTACGGAGAACTTGGACAACCTACGGCAATCAAACCCCGACGCGCTCTGCTACATGGGATACGGAATGTTGGCGGCGCAAGGACTTCTGCGCAAGGCGCTCGACGAATTGGCCTGGGATCCTCCTCGGATCATGGGCACGTCCTTCATGTTCTATCTGATGGGCTTCGATAAGTTCGAGGGCTGGGTTGGAATCGATCAACTCGACCCGAACAACCCCCTGACCGAGGGATTTCATCAGCGCTTTGTAGAGCGATACCACGAGAACCCGCCCATGTGGCCCAATGCAATCCCGGTCTTGGCGTATGACACGGCTCGCGTGCTTGCCGAGGGGCTCTTCCGGGCACCCTCACTCTCGGGACCGGGGCTCAGGGACGGGCTGGAGAAAATCCGCTTCATGCCGAGCACGACCGGCGGGCCGCGCACGCACATAGCGGCCGCACCTCATGAGCACGGGATGTTCCGGGGGGACTGGCTGCTCTACGGTCGAGTGCGCGATGGAAAGCTCGAGTTCGAGGGACTCTTTGAACCCTCGGAGTAACGACCATCGAATGGGGATTGTTGGTCCGCGTGGTTCAGCAACTCGCAGTCTTCGCATCACACAACACGTGATCAGGAAGGGACGTAATGGCCGCTGACGACCTCATCATGGTCAGCGTGGACGACCATGTGGTCGAACCACCCAATGTCTTCGAGGGCCGGCTGCCTGCGAGGTTCCGAGACCAGGCCCCCAGCGTGAAACGGCTGCCCGACGGCAGCGACGTCTGGGTGTTCAACGGGCAGACGATTCCCAACATCGGCTTGAACGCCGTGGCGGGCCGGCCTCGAGAGGAATACGGTATCGAACCGACCGCGTTCGAAGAGATGCGTCCGGGTTGCTTCGATGTTCATGAGCGGATCAAGGACATGAACGCTGGTGGAGTCCTCGGCTCAATGAACTTTCCGTCCTTTCCCGGTTTCAGTGCCCGCCTCTTCGCCGCCTGTCGTGACAAGGAACTCGCTCTCGCCGTCCTACGCGCCTACAACGACTGGCACATCGACGAGTGGTGCGGTTCATACCCCGGCCGATTCATCCCCATGGCGCTCCCCATCCTCTGGGATCCCGAGCTCTGCGCCGAAGAAGTACGCCGAGTAGCGGCGAAGGGCTGCCACTCGTTGACCTTCACCGAGAATCCCGCCGCGCTGAAATACCCGAGCTTTCATGACCCTTGGTGGGACCCGCTCTGGACGGCGCTCTGCGACGAGCAGGTCGTCTTGTCCATCCACCTTGGCTCGTCAGGCCAGCTCGCCGTCACTGCCCCAGACGCTCCGGTTGACGTGATGATCACCCTCCAGCCCATGAACATCTGCAGCGCTGCCTCCGACCTGCTGTGGTCGCGTGTGATCAAGACCTTCCCGGATATTCGTATCGCCCTCTCCGAAGGAGGCACGGGATGGATTCCGTACTTTCTTGACCGGGTCGACCGGACCTATGAGATGCACCACAAGTGGACTGGGCAGGACTTCGGCGCCAAGTTGCCCAGCGAAGTGTTCCGAGAGCACTTCCTGACCTGTTTCATCTCCGATCCGATAGGGATTCAGCTCCGACATCAGATCGGGATCGACAACATGGCCTGGGAGTGCGATTACCCCCACTCCGACTCGTCATGGCCGAACGCCCCCGAAGAACTGGCTGATGTTGCGACCGGGGTACCGGACGATGAAATGGAGAAGATCACCTGGGGGAATGCGTGTCGCTGGTACTCATTTGACCCCCTGACCCATCGGCCCCGCGAACGGTGCACCGTGAGCGCATTGCGCTCTGAGGCGATCGGACACGACGTGTCCATCCGCTCGTACGATCAGGGTCGCTTCGAGCGCACCGGTGCAGGCGTGGACTTGGCCACCATCGCGGCCAAGGCGACCGCCTAGCCCTTCACACTCGGGGCGCCTCCAGCGGGAGGTCGAGGCCCAGCAACTCGATCGCGTTCCCCCGTGCCAAGCGATTCACGATTTCGGGCGGTTGATCACCGAACTGTTCAGCTGCCGCCTCCACCGAGTGCGGCCAGGTCCCATCTTGGTGGGGATAGTCGGTCTCGAAGACCACATTGCGCGGCCCCACACGCTCGAGGAGCGCCATCCCGACTGGATCCTTGAAGAAACAGCTCCAGATCTGTCGGTAGTAGTACGTGGAGGGTGGTTCGGGGCAGTACAGCTGCGAGTTGCTCCAGCCTCGGTGGGTCAACCACACGTCGTCGGCCCGCTCGAGCAGGTAGGGGATCCAGCCGATCTGGCATTCAGCGAAGAGCAGCTTGAGCTGCGGAAAGCGTTCCAGAACGCCGGAGAACATGAAATCGGACATCCCACCGATGCTGTTCCCGAAGAGGATGGTCGCCGGCACTGCGTCCGGCGCATCAGGCGAGGTCTGTGGCGTCTTGGTGCCGGAGCCCACATGCATGGAGATGACAGTCCCGGTCTCCTGGCAGAGCCCGAACAGGGGATCCCAGTAGCCCGAGTAGATGCTCGGGAGCCCCAGGAAGGTCGGGAGCTCACTGAAGGCCACGGCCCGCACACCACGGGCCGCGTTACGCGCCACTTCGGCCACCGCGAGATCAACGTCCCAAAGAGGGATAAGGCACAGGGGTATCAGTCGGCCCTCGCTCGAACCGCACCACTCCTCTACCATCCAGTCGTTGTATGCCTCGACGCACAGCAGCGCCAGTGCCCGGTCTTTTCCCCACAGGAATTGCTGACCGCAGAATCTGGGGTAATTCGGGAAGCAGAGCTGGGCCTGTACTCCGTTGAGAGTCATGTCCTCCAACCGCGCCTCGGGCTGCCAACAGCCCGGACGCATTTCGTCGTAGGTGACTCCCCTCAGCACCACTTCTTCTGCCGGGAAGCCGGCCGCGGCGATGGTGCGCTTGACCGAGGCCCGATGATCCTCGTAGCACCACCAGGCAACCGGGGGGCCGTCGGTGCCGGGGGCTTCGACATAGGACGCCCCTTCCAGCTTGGGCACTCCCCCTGGCATGTATTCGATATGGGGCCCTGCGTCGCGCAAATGGCTCGGCAGGCGGCTGGACCACACGTCTGGAGGCTCGACGACATGCGCATCAAGGTCCACGATCCACGGGATCTTGTCGATGTCTGCTTCTCGGACGACCGTCATTAGGTATATTATATCCAATTCGTCTGGCTAGGTTGGATTACAGTCGGGTCACGGCAAACTGGCATCAGTTGGATGCATGATCGAGACACAAGTGCACGAGGCAACCGAGAGATGAGCAGATTCCCCGAACAACCCGACGACCTGCGTTGGGACCCATTCGACGAATCGCTCAAAGACAACCCTCATCCCGTGTGGAAACGGCTCCGTGACGAGGCGCCGGTGTACTACAACGATGAATACGACTTTTGGGCGTTGAGTCGCTTCGAGGATATCGACAGAGCCCACCGGGATCCCCAGCGCTACAGCTCCGCACATTCGACTGTCTTGGAGAGCATGACCGAGGAGGCTCGGAGCGAGGGCATGATGATCTTCCTCGACCCTCCGGAGCACACAGCTCTGCGTCGTCTGGTGTCGAAGGCGTTCACGCCCCGTCGGGTCGCGGAGCTCGAGCAGGAGATCCGAACGCTCTGCGCGAGTCTCCTCGATGCTCAGCAAGGTCAGAACAGCTTCGACTACGTGCAGGATTTTGGAGCTCGGCTCCCCGCCACGGTCATTGCCATGCTGCTCGGGGTACCAGCTTCTGACCGGGAGGATGTCCGCCACCACATCGACGGTCTGTTCCACCTTGAGCCCGGGGTTGGCATGGCCAACGAGATGTCCATGCGGTCAGGCTTGTGGCTCTTCGAATACCTCGGCGAGCTGATCAAGGAACGCGGAGAACGGCCGCAGGACGACATGCTCACCGACCTGGTCCAAGCGGAGATCCCCGGCAACGACGGCGCCCCGCGGTACCTCACCCCACAAGAATGCACGGAGTTCGGAATCCTTCTTGTCAGCGCTGGAACGGAAACTGTTGCTCGCCTACTGGGGTGGGCCGGCCTCATTCTGGCCGACCATCCTGATCAGCTGGCCGCGCTGGTACAGGATCCATCACTCATACCCAACGCCATCGAAGAGCTCCTTCGATACGAGTCGCCGTCGCCTGTGCAGGGTCGGTGGCTGACCCAAGAGGTCGAACTCCATGGACAACTCATCCCCGCCGAATCAAAGGTGCTCTTGCTGACCGGCTCTGCGGGCCGCGACGAACGCGTGTACCCCGAAGCGGACGATTTCGATATTCGCCGCAACTTCCGATTGCACGTTGCATTCGGTTACGGCATCCACTTCTGCCTGGGTGCGGCACTCGCCCGGATGGAGGGCAAAATCGCACTTGAAGAGACGGTGAAGCGATACAAGACGTGGACCGTGGACAAGGAGCGGTCTGTCCCGCTCCACACCAGTACCGTACGCGGCTATCAGCAACTGCCCATTCGCGTCTAGCCCAGCAGCACCCACGCAGCAGGTTGCAGGGCTGATCGCATCTGAAACTGTTGAAACGAACTGGAGCCGCCGCGTCTGCGCTCTGCCGGATCACTGTTCCACCGCTTCCCTCGCACTCCGCTGGTCCAGTCGACTCGATCCGCCGTAGAATCGAATTTCAATAGCTTTTCTCTGCCTCGCTGGCTGGTTTTCCTCAAGGGCTAGACTTTGCTTCTAGTGATTACCCTCAGTTTCAATCACGAGCCGCTCTCTCGCTCCATCGGCGTCGTGAAGGTCCGAGGACGAGGCTGAGGTGGCCGAACCGGTATCGCCGAGTCGGCTGACCGAAGACCAGCGCGCACGCCGTCAGCGCATCATTGATGCCGGTCTCGCGCTGCTGGAGCGCAACGAGTATGAACGCATTCAAATCAAAGACGTGGCCGAAGAGGCCGGCGTTGCGCTTGGCACTCTCTATCACTACTTCTCGTCGAAGGAGCATCTCTTCGCGGAGGTGCTCGTCAAGTGGGCAGCCACACTACGTTCCAGCCTTGGTCGTCATCCCCCACAAGGACTGACGCCACGCGAGAAACTCACCGAGGCACTTCATCGTTCAGTTCGCGCGTTTCAGCATCAGCCTCAGCTGGCACGTCTCATCGCTGCACTCGAGTTGTCGTCGGACCCCTTCGCCACAGAGATCCTCGAGCGCATGGACCAGACCACATCGAGCGTGTATATGGAATTGCTCGACGGCGTGGAGCCAGGTCGGGCCCGCATCATCGTGCGGACCGTCGATGCTGTTCTCGACAGCCAGTTGCGCGCTTGGTCCGCTGGCCGTCTGCCCATCACCGGTGTCTATGACTCTCTCAGCGAGAGTATCGACCTCATATTCGAGGGACACCCCGACACCCGGGACGCTGATGATCGTGAACGCCGCCAGGTCGTCAGCCTTGGCGGCGATGGAGCCGGATGATGGAGTCGATGCTGCCACCGACATTCTGGGAGCTCGTCAATCGAGCGGCCAATGAGAACCCGGATGCCCCTGTGGTATCCGACGACCACGGCCGATCACTCAGCCGAATCCAGCTCCGCGACGCGGCGGAAGCCGCTGCCGCTGCACTGTCGGGTCGCGGTGTCACGACCGACACCGTTGTTTCCTGGCAGTTACCGACAACCATCGAAGCGGTGGTGCTCCTGGTTGCATTGGCACGACTCGGCGCCGTCCAGAATCCATTGATCCCGATTCTGCGCGAGCGAGAGGTGTCGTTCATCACCCACCAGGTCGGAACAGAACTGCTCATCGTCCCGAAGGAGTGGCGCGGTTTCGCTCATGGTGCGATGGCGCAGGGCCTCGCGCCTTCGGGTGGCTTTGAAGTGATGGAAATAGATCTGCACGAGATAGGCGTTGAAGGTTCGCAGCACGGGCTCAGCCTTCCAACGAGAAACCCGAACGGCTCCGTGCGCTCCCCAGCGCCATCGATCGACGGTCCCCGATGGATCTACTACTCGTCAGGCACCACCGCCGACCCCAAGGGCGCCCGCCATACGGATGCCAGCATCATGTCCTCGTCCAACGCTTTGCTCGACCTCATGGGATTCCGTGAAGACGATGTCTACCCAATCCCTTGGCCAATCACGCACATCGGGGGGGCGTCGGTCCTGGCCTCGAGCATCCGCGGCGGAGTCCACCTCGTGCTTTTCGAGACCTTCGACCCTGTGGAGACCCCTCGGCGCATGGCGCTCCACGAGCCCACTGCGCTGGGTACCGCTGTTCCATTTTTCCGTGCTTACCTAGACGCCGCAGACTCGAACAACGATGCGGCACTCTTTCCCTCCCTGCGGTTTGGGACTTTCGGTGGCGCCCCCGTTCCCACCGAAATCCACAGCGAAATGCGGGCGACCTTCGGCGTACCGCTCATTGGCAGCTGGGGGCTCACCGAGTTCCCCAATGCCACGTCTGCGGCACCGAGTGATTCGGAGGAGGTCCTCACAACTTCGGTCGGACGGCCGGCGTCGGGTGTCTCCGTGCGCGCCATTGACACTCAGGGGAACGAGTGCGCGGCGGGGAAGGAGGGCGAGTTACTCCTTCGAGGGCCCCAATGCTTCTCCGGCTACGTGGATCCGACGCTCGATGACGCTTCGTTCGACGCCGATGGATGGTTCCACACTGGCGACCTTGGCACGATCGATACTGCCGGAAACGTCCGGATCACGGGGCGCCTCAAGGACATCATTATCCGCAACGCGGAGAACATCTCCGTCGTCGAGGTCGAGGAATTGCTTTACCGTCATTCGGCTGTCGCAGATGCGGCCGTACTCGGATTACCAGACCAACGAACGGGAGAGCGGGTCGTAGCTGTCGTGGTGCTCCAGGAGGGGTGCCATGTGGATTTGAACGATATCCGTGAGCACTGCCGCCATGAGGGTCTCTCCGTCCAGAAGTGCCCCGAACAGCTGGAATTCGTCGGCGCGCTCCCCAGGAATGCAATGGGCAAGGTACTCAAGCAGGACCTGCGCTCGCGTCTCATCTAGCTGCGTTGCGATCGGGCCGCGTACAGAGACGCGACTTCCGATCCCTCAGCGCAATTTCCACTCTCCTCGCTTCTGTTGCGAGAACCGCTCTTGACCTTCTTGCAACGCCCGAGCGCTCGTGCCGAGCTGAAGAAACACGTTTCCGAGGCTCAGAGCCTGCTCCCGCGAAAGACCTCGGGCGGCCCACAGAGTCCGCAGTGTTGCCTGCACACTCGTCGGCGGCTGTGAGGCGATGATCTCCGCCAGTGCTCGGCTGGACTCAAGGAGTTGCTCTTTCGGAACAACATCGCACACCAGCCCCGTTTCGCGGGCGGTCCGTGCCGACATCCGCTCATCAACCCCCACCAGGCTCATGCGCACCAGGTCTCCAAACGCCATCCTGTTGGTGAGCAGGATTGGCTCATAGACAGCCGTCATTGTGAAACTCACGTGCGGGTCAAAGAACGTGGCGCTCTCTGCCGCGACGATGATGTCGCTCTCGCCGAGGAGATAGAACCCGCCCCCACAGGCCATGCCGTTCACGGCGGCAATAACGGGCTTCCACAGTCCTTGGCTCTTTGGGCCGATCTTTTGACCGGGATCGTCATAGGTGAAGGGATCGAATTCCTCGTCGACAGGGATATCGCTACGATCGATCCCGGTGCAAAATGCCCGATCTCCTGCACCAGTCAAAACGACAACTCTCACCGCGTCGTCCCGACGAATGTGGCGCCAGAGCGCGGCAAGTTCATCTTGCATGCGTTCGTTGAACGCATTGTGCACGTCAGGCCGATTAAGTGTCACCTGCGCCACGTAGTCGCGAACGTCATAGGTGATCGTGCTGAGATCATCCGGAATGACCACGCTGCTCATCGGCCGAACCTATCAAACGCCGACGTCGTCGCCCCCCGCATGTCTGTCCCTTTCATGATGTGACACGTCACCAAATCCCACCCTCATCGGAACCGGTGCGAGAAGGAACTCGCCACTCACACAAAATGGCTGCTGCGCCACCGCACTTCACATTAATATAATATGCAACTCTCACATCGACTATCGAAGCTCCGGATCGGACTCCATGCAAGACGGCGAGGTCTTAGACACCAGACGGCTCTTCCGCCTGGACGGGCGGGTGGCGCTGGTCACTGGAGGTACCCGAGGGATCGGCCGCGCGATTGCCGAAGGGTTCGGGCACGCCGGGGCTCGCGTGGTCGTCGCGAGTCGAAAGTCCGACGCGTGTGCCGAAACGGAGGAGTCATTACGATCCTTGGGCATCGACGCAGCCGGCATCGCCTGCCATATGGGCTCGCTGGACGACGTGCGTGCTCTTGTTGCGGCCACCGTGGAACGCTTCGGTGCCATCGACGTCGTGGTCAACAACGCTGCGAATGCCCTTACTGAGCCCATCGGGAGCTTCACCGAGGCGGGGGTCGCCAAATCGATCGACGTGAACGTCGTCGGCCCGCTCTTTCTCATCCAGGAATCCCTCCCCTACTTCCGCGTTTCGGATCATGCGTCGGTGATCAACATGGTTTCGGCCGGAGCCTGGCTCTTCTCGGCCACGGTCGCGCACTACGCCGCCGCCAAGGCAGCAATGGTCTCCTACACCAAGGCGCTGGCCGCTTCCCTGGCGTCTGAAGGCGTTCGGGTAAACGCTCTTGCCCCAGGAGCTGTTGACACCGACATGACACGCGCCACCGGACCGGAAGCCACCGCCGGCATGGCCCGTGCCTGCCTGCTCCGACGGGTGGCGAACGCCAACGAAATGGTGGGACCTGCCCTTTTCCTCGCGTCTGATGCGTCCAGCTACGTGACAGGCACCGTGCTGCACGCCGATGGCGGACTTGTCACCCGCTAACGGAGCGAGCGCTACCCGCCAAATGACCTGATCGTCGGACTGACTGCGACCAGCGCGGGCGGGCATAGAGCCAACGGCCCCTTGGCTCACCCAATGGGGTCATCTGCCGAGCAGAGGCCAGGGACAGCTAGTCCTTCATCCGAAGCGATGGACCAACCCCAAAGATATCGTCGCAGTTCGCTTCGGTCATGGCTGCCAAAGGCAGCTGGAGATCCAGCTCTTCGGCCAAGGCCAGAGCCGCCTGCAAGTCCTTGCGCGCGAGACCAGCTGCCGCCTGCATGGCTCCGACCAACCCTTCGTCGTCCGCTTCGGTGAAGGGCGCTACCGTTTGGCGGAACATGAGCGTTGTCGGGCCGCCGGACTGAGCGTCGCTCGCCCTGACGACCAGTGCCAGCTTGGCGAGTTCGATGCCGGCGGCCTCCGCCAGGACCTGTCCCTCGTAGGCGGCCAGCCAGCCTCCGTATTGCACGAGGTTGCGAGCAAGCTTGGCCGCCAATCCGGTACCGAACGGCCCCATGGTCACAGTGAGCGAGCCGATGGCCTCGAACAGCGGAGCCAGGGCGTCGATCACTTCAGGGTCGCCTCCGCACATGCAGACCAGGTTGCCGGAGGCCGCCGCGGTTGGCCCCCCGCTGACGCCGCAGTCGACTATGGGCACTCCGCGCCCCGCCGCGTCGGCACCGATGGCAGCCACGCATTCGGTCGTGATCGTGCTGACCACAACGACAGTGGTGTTGGGAACGCAGGCGGCCAGCACGGCGTCGGACCCCAACAGCACGGAGCGGACCTGCTCGTCGTTGACGACAGCCACCACGACGACATCGGACTGGCGCGCGAGTTCAAATGGGGAAGTGGCCACCGTGGCATAGTCGGCGTGACGGCGGGTCGCTTCGGAGCGAACGTCATACACAACCAACGGCAACGCAGCGGCATGGACATTGACAGCGATACCGCCGCCGATGGTGCCGAGTCCGATTACCCCGATCACCGGACCACCCTGAGTGTACCGTTCTGCGAGCAAGAGAGTTCCTCTCTAATTGAGTGTCGTTCCGCTCTGCGCAATGTAACTCGGCGCTGAAGACCGGTGTCGAACCCATGGCCCCATTTCAAATGTCGTCCTCACGAGGCAAACTGATTGGGATCACTATGGTCGTCGAGGGAGTCTCCGATATTCGGTGTGCCGTCTCAGACGAAATCTGACCCACCGTCGACATTCACGTCGGCCCCGGTCATGTAGCTGTTGATTCGGGAACCGAGGAACGCGATAACTGGTCCGATCTCCCTCGGATCGCCAGCCCGACCCAGATGCGCAGGGTGGCCGAAATCCTCCGCGATGACACGCATCGCGTCTGTAAGGCTGGCGCTATCTACTCCGCGCTCTGGGGGGAGGGACCGCAGGTAACCCTGCAACCCCTCCGAGAGGAATGACCCGGGCGAGACGGTGTTCACGAGGATGCCTTCGGAGGCCAGCGACTGCGACAGATTCTTCGTCAGGCTGCTCAATGCCGCCTTGGCCGCCGTATACGCCACGAGGCCCGGGCTCTGCCGCTTCGTGGAGTGGGCCGAGAGATTGACAATCCTGGCGAACGACCCGCGGCGCAGCAACGGCAGGGAGCGGCGGACAGTGCGAACCGCGCTCAGCACTCCGATGTCGAAGGTGGCTCGCCACTCGTCGTCATCGAGCCGGTCGAAAGGGCCGACTCCGACTTCGACCGGTCCAGCAGCGTTGACGAGGACCTCCAGGGCCCCCCACCGCTCGCCCAGAAGGTCGATGGCCGAATCGACCTCGCTCAGGTTCGTCAGGTCGGCCGTCAACGCCATGGTCTCAGGGCTGCCGGCGGACCTCAGGTGGGCGACTGTCTCATCGAGCGCCTGGCTGGCTCGGGCGAGCACCGCCACTCGGGCGCCTTCACGCGCAAACGTCTCGGCGGCGGCGCGGCCCATGCCGCGTGAGCCACCCACCACAAGCACACGTGCGTCAGCGAGTCCCAGATCCACTCCGCTCCTCCTATTAGCTCGGCCACCGGCTCGTCAGCGTCTCGAGAGTTGGGGAAAACGAGAGTCCGGCGGATGCACCGGGACTCCGGCGGAAAAGTACGAACCCCGCGACCCTAGGTCAACTCGAATGAACGCACCGGAAACGGGCGCCGACCGTTTCAAGCGGATCGACCTTGATGCATTCGTCGGCACATCAGGCATTTGAGAGAGGATCCGTCGCCGTCACGCTCCGGCGTCAGAAAAGATTGACTGAGTTGTTGGCACGTCCCCCACGGCCAGCTCAGATCCGTCCCGTCTGCAGCTTCAAGGCATCCACCGATCCGGCGCCGTCGACGGCGATGACCTGACCCGAAATGAAGCGTGCCATCGGACTGCAGAGAAAGAGAGCGAGGTACGCGATGTCGGACCCGTGACCCTGCAGGCCGAGCGGATTCTTGGGCCGATCGTCACCGCCGGTCACGGCTTCGGCGAAGCGCCGGACCCCCTCGGTGCCTCCGATCGTCCCAGGCGCGATCGCGTTGACCCGGATTCCGTAGGGGCCCCACTCGACGGCGCATGTGCGCGTCAGCGAGTCGACCCCAGCCTTCGCCGCCGCGACGTGTGACTGGAACACCACACCCCTCTGTTGGAACGGGGCACTGATGTTGACGATGCTGCCGCCGTGCTCGGCCAGCCAGGCGTCGAATGCGCAGCGAGTCACGTTGTAGGTGCCGAGAAGATCGATGTCGACCACCGCCTTGAACCCGTTGGGCGAGATTTTCGACATGGGGGCGGGGAAGTTGCCCGCCGCGTCATTGATGACGATGTCCAACCTTCCCCGTTCTGTCACGAGGGCATCGACGACGCCTTGCACCGCCTCCGCATCGCGGACGTCGCAGACACCGAACTCGGCGTCCACACCTTCCGCACGGAGCTCGTCCACCGCTGCCTCGAGATTCTCCTGTTTCCGGCTGGCCAGCGTCACGCGGGCGCCGTGGGCTCCGAACACTCGGCAGATCTCTTTTCCGATGCCGGTCGCACCGCCCGTCACCAGAGCCACCTGTCCTTCCAACAGGTCTGGGGCGAAAAGGCTCGGTTCCACGCGGACCGATTATGGCTCAGCTCGGAAGGAGTACCCCTGGGAGCCAGGCGCGGTACGCTCACCGGCCGGTCGGAGGGAGTTCGGTGAGCGCTGAGGAACCGGGGGCCGATGGCCCGACGATGGGGCGAGGGAAGCGCTTGCGCCGCGCCATCCAGCCTTACCGGACGGCACTATGGCTCCTCGCGCTCGCCATCGTCTTCGGCGTCGTGGCCTATCTCATCTATCCCACCGATGCGCCCGCCGCTCCCCAAGACGCCGTGCAAGGGGTGGGCGTCGTCGCCAACTTCACCCCGAGCGCCATCGCAGTGATCCAGACGCCCGACGCCGCAACGGATGGCTTCAGGCTCCAGATCATCCTGTTCGCTAAGAGACAGGTGTCGCACACCGGGACCGTGACGATCGTGCTGCCCGCGACGGCGTGGGGATCGTACGACACGTGTCCGCCCGCGGTCGGCTGCGGCTCCGATGGCGCCGGCCTCAAGGACGCCACCTACAACTTGCCCGCGCGGTGGTCGGACGCCGGGAAAACGGCGCCCGCGGCGGACCACAACGAGCTACGACAAACCATCACCGTGTCCGACGTCGGGACCAACGTGAGCCTCAACGCCGAGTACGTCGGCGTCCTGACGCCACCGATCTCGTTCGGGCTCGCTCCAGTGCCGTTCGAGAAGCCTCCCTCCAACCCCTACGTGAAGGTGCTCAGCGAGTACGCGGAGCAGGTGTCCAATGGCAGCAGCTACACGTGGACCGTCGGGGCCACTCCCGTCTACGTGAACGGGTTCGAGCGTTGGACGTCCACGACGGCAGGAGGGCAGGGGGACGCCGCGAGCCCGATGCTCGACAGCGGCACCAATCTCACCCTACAGGCGCGGAACGGGAACTATCAGTTCATCGCCGGCATTGTGGTCGGCATCGCCGGTGGCGCGCTGGTCGGAGCACTCCAAGAGTTTCTTTCATGCAGACGGAAGGCAGAGCAGCCCGCGGGCGCAGAATCCGATTAGGGGCAGTCGGTCAGGATGTCTGGGGCTGGGAGCGACGCCGGCCCACGGCCCGGGCCAGTTCGAGCAGCAGGAGCCCGAACCCGATGAGCGCGGCACCGGTCAGGACGAAGGGCCACGGGTCGAACCCGGTGAAGGGCAGCGCCTCCGGTCCCACGGGGGTGGTGGGCACAGGGGCCGTCGTCAACAGGTGCACACCACTGCAAACGTCCCCTAGCTCTTTGCTGTTCGTCCCGTCGGGGCAGGTGGTGCCACTCCACGTGACGCCGTCGAGATTGGCGCCGCTCAGGACGGCCTTGGTCAGCGTGGCCCCGCTCAGGTTGGCGCCGGCAAGGTCGGCGTCGTTCAGTTTGGCGCTGCTGAGAACGGCATAGGAGAGATTGGCCTGACCCAGGGGTGCCTTTTCCAGGTTCGCCCCGACGCAGTCGGTGTGGAGCGAGGCCGTGGGGTGCGCGATCACGGTGCAGGTGCCGATGGTCCGCGACGTGCTGTTGTGCGTTTTCGCCGCGGCCGAAGCGTTGGCGACACCGAGCGTCAGCACAAGAAATGCTGCGGCAACCACGAACGACAGGCGCAGCAGATGGTGGATGAAACCCATGTTGCCATCCTGCCATGACCCCGCCCGGTTTGCTCAGAACCAGGAATTGGTGAGCTCGTAGAGCAATCCCTGCACTCGAGCCTCGATTTCCTCAATGATCGGGCGCACTTCCTCTATCGCGAGACCCGCCGGGTCGTCGAGGTCCCAATCCTCGTAGCGTTTACCCAGGTAGACAGGGCATTCGTCTCCGCACCCCATGGTGATGATCACGTCGGACTCGAGCGCGTCAGCCTCGGTGAGGACTTTCGGGAACTCACGCCTGGGATCGAGACCGCGCTCCTCGAGCAGGGCAACCACAGATGGGTTGAGATCACTGGCCGGGTTCGATCCCGCCGAACGGACATCGACCTGCCCCGCGGCGTAATGATCGAGGAGCACCTTGGCCGCGAGGCTCCTTCCTGCGTTGTGGGTGCAGAGGAACAGGACGGTCGGCTTCTCCTTCATGCAGCCTGCTCCTCTGCGTGCAGGGCCGGGTACAGAACCCGGATGATGATGAGTGCCAAGGGAACGGCGACGAGTTGCGCCGCAATGAAGAGTGGCGCAGAAGACGGAGCGATGCCCGCGAAGCTGTTCGAGAACATCCGGCCGATCGTGATGGCGGGGTTGGCAAAACTCGTGGAGCTCGTGAAGAAGTAGGCAGCGGCGATGTAGGCCCCCACCGCCAGCGGTATGGCAGCTCGACGTTCGCTGCGCACCAAGGCGAAGATGAGAACGAGAAGGCCGGTTGTGGCGACGACCTCCGACAAGAAGTGCGCACCCGATGCCCGGTGCTTCGTCGAAAGGCTGACCGCTGCTTGCGAAAACATCACGTTGGCCACAATCGTCCCGGCGATGCACCCAAGAATCTGTGCGGGGATGTACGCCGTGACCTCGCGCCAGCTAATCCTTCCCAGCGATGCGTCCGCAATGGAGACCACCGGGTTGAGATGAGCACCGGACGCCCCAGCGACCATGTAAATGATGGCGACCAGCCCTGCCCCGGTGGCCACGGCATTCTCCAAGAGCTCAAGCCCTGTCACGCCGGGCGAGAGCTCCTGAGCGGCAATCCCCGAACCGACGACAACCGCCGCGAGAAGTCCCGTACCGAGGAACTCGGCAAGAGCTCGGCGAACCAGACTGAGGGTCACAATGTGCTCTCGGATCCAACGTCAGCAGCAGTGTGAAGCGGCTGACGAACCTGAGGACCCAGGTCCCGCGCACCGATCGCCAATCGAGGTCTCCCTCGCCCTGCTTTCCTCGACGTCTGCCAGCACCGTGTAGATCTCCCAAGGCACGCCGTCTGGATCGTTCACCCACACCTTGTTTTGAAGGGCGTGACAACACACAGTGTTTTCACGGAGGTCGATGGTCATGCCCCGTTCCGACAGGTGGGCGGCTGACAGGGCCACCTGATCCGCTGTTTCGACCTCGATCCCCAGGTGGTTCAGGGCGCCGGCAATCCCGCTCCCACGCGCCGCAACCTGCTCCATCAAGACGAGTTTGAGGGGCGGATCCTCCACGACGAAGTTGGCGTAGCCCTCCCGGACCTTGGCGGGCTCGACAGAGAGAAGGTCCGAGTAGAAGGCGATGGAGGACTCAAGGTCGCTGACGTTGATGGCCAGTTGCACCCGGGACATGATCTGGCTCCTCTAGATTGATGGATATCGATATGACACGGTAGAGTTCATATCGATATCTGTCAATGGGAGATTTGAGTGCCGACCAAGACCATCCGGCTGACCGCAACGGAGTCCGAGACGCTGTGCTGCTCACCTCTTACCGAGACGCCCCTTTCGGAGACGGACGCCGTGAAGCTCGCGATGGTCATGGCGGCACTCAGTGACCCTGTCCGACTGCGTTTGCTGTCGCTGGTGGCATCTGAGGGCGAAGTCTGTAGTTGCAATCTCGAGGGGCCGCTCGACAAGAGCCAACCGACGATCTCGCACCACACGCGGATCCTGTCCGACGCCGGCCTCATCGTTGGCGAGAAGCGCGGGAAGTGGACGTGGTGGAGAACTGTCCCCGACCAACTTGACGCTGTGCGGAGCGCCCTCGGAGGTCGCTGAAGCAGCTCGACAAAGGCGGTCAGGATCGAAGACGCGGCGGCAGTGAATGAAGAAGAGGGTGAGCGGCCGACCCCGTGAGCGTCTGGCCGACTGCATCAGTCATCAGGATGTCCGCCGGATAGCGATGCGATGATAGACCCGATGGGCTGGGATCGACGGAGCCACAGCGAAGCAGCTCGGGTGAGGCGACGCCCGCTTTTCGTCGTTCCGTTCGTGGTGTCGGGCCTGGTCGCCCTCATGTCGAGCGCAGGTCCGTCGGGAGCTCAGTCGACGGCTGGCGGTCGTCAGGACACCTCTCCGGTGGACCTGGCGACGCCGATCGACATGGCGGCTGGATTGGCTCACCGCTCCGCCATCGTCCATGTGGGTGACGTGCGCATCGAGGTCCTGACTCCAAGTCTGCTGCGGCTCGAGTACTCCCCCTCGCAGCACTTCGAGAACGAGCCGACGGTGAACGCCCTCAACCGGCGGATGCCGGTCCCCCGCTACTCCTTTTCCACGGCGCGGGGCTGGCTGATCGTCCGCACGACGAACACCACCCTGCGCTACAAGCTGGGGTCGGGTCCGTTCACCGCACGCAATACCTCGCTCCAGCTGATGGTCCGAGGCAAAAAATCCACGGTGGCACCGACGTGGGACTGGGAGTGCACCTTCGGCCAGGTGTGTCAGGCCGGCGCAGCCACACTGGGTGGGGGGTCCGCCCTCAGCCAGACCTTTTCCGGGTACGAGAGCACCGCCGGCTATGCGGGGTTCTTCGTCAAACCCGGAGCCAGCGTGACCTGGCACGTCATCGGTTCGGTGGCGGGTCCGGCGGTGGTTTCCCTGCGTTACTACAACGTGGCGAGCCCTCCACTGGCACCTGCTCCGAGCACGCTCGACCTGGACGTCGACGGTCAGCTGCGACAGGTCATCGACGCTGCTCCGACGACGGCCGCCGAGCCGTGGGCGACGTTCACCACCACCGTGCCGCTGCAGGCCGGGACCAACGCCATCAAGGTGGTCAGCACCACTCCGAACAGCTTCGACCTTGGCCTCGACACCCTGGCCGTCGGTCCTGGGGGTTCGCCGCCACCCGTCCCCGCATCGACCGGACCGCTGGGAGGGTGGTTCCGGGGGTTCGACACCGATACCTACAACGACGCACCGACGTGCGGCCCGGGACAGTCCGGTGCCACCTGCCAAGCCGTGATTCAGCCCCTCAACACCGACGGGCTGCTGGACACGGCAGGTTGGCGCTTGCTCGACGACACCCAGAGCGCCTTGTGGACCACGAACGGATGGATCAAGCCTCGCCCCGCGACCGGCGATGTCGAGGACGGGTATCTCTTCGTCTACGGCGACGATTACAGCGGAGCCTTGCGTACCCTGGCCCAACTCACCGGCCCCGCCCCCCTGCTTCCTCGGAACGTCTTCGGTGTGTGGTACTCCGACTACACGCCCTATTCGAGCAACACGATCGAGAAGACGCTCTATCCCGAGTTCGTCGCAAACAACGTGCCGCTCAACACCCTCTCGCTCGACACCGACTGGAAAGCGCCGAACGATTGGAACGGCTGGGAATGGAACCCATCGCTCTTCCCCTCTCCCACCTCTTTCGTCCACTGGGCGAGTTCCCATGGCATCGATGTGACGTTGAACATCCACTCGAGCATCGACGACAACGATCCCAAGCTGGCGCAGACCGAACGCATCGCGGGAAACGCCCTTGCCTCGTCCAGCTGTACCAATGGGAATTGCAAGGTGTGGGACTGGAGTTCCATCCCCCAGGCCGAGTCCAATTTCGCCCTCCAACAGAGCTTTCAGCGCCAGGGGATCTCCTTCTGGTGGCTCGACTGGTGCTGCGACAGTTCGGTCGTTTCTGCGACGGGCGTGACGCCGGATGCCTGGATCGACCACCTCTACGCCCAGGACATGGCCAACCTCGGCGAGCGCGGCTTCGTCCTGGCCCGCATCGGAGGCTCCAACGGCCAGCCGCAGGAGGTGTACCCCGCGGGGCCATGGTCGGATCACACCTCGACGATCGCCTTCACCGGAGACGCCTGGGGAACCTGGAACACCCTGGCGGCCGAGGCGGCCCTGGTACCCGACGAGGCCAGCATCGGCGAGCCCTACGTGAGCAGCGACATCGGGAGCTACCTCGGTCCCCCGCCGACCCAATCGGGCTCCGATCCCGCCGACCTCTACGACAGATGGGTGCAACTCGGGACCTTCCAGCCGATCCTGCGCCTCCACTCGAACGACGAGGACCGTCTGCCGTGGCAATACCCCCAACCGGTCCAGGGGATCACCGAGTCCTTCTTGCGGCTCCGCGAAGCACTGGTTCCGTACACCTACACCCTGGCCGCCGAGGCCAGTCAGACGGGCCTACCGATGGCACGCCCGCTCTACCTCGACTACCCCGACCAGCCTTCGGCCTACCAGAACCCGACCGAGTACCTCTACGGGCCGGACATGTTGGTCGCGCCGGTGACCACACCGGGAGACGTGGCGTCGACCACGGTGTGGTTTCCTCCGGGCAAGTGGGTCGACTTCTTCACCGGTGCCACGTTCACCGGCCCGTCCTCGGCCACCCTGGCGGTGCCTCTGGACCAGATGCCGGTCTTCGTCCGCGAGGGTGGCATCGTCCCCGAACAGCCGTCCAACGGAGGAACAGCATCGCCGCACTCGCTCACCGCCCTCGTCTATCCGGGATCGACAGGGTCCTTCGACCTCTACGGCGACGCGGGAACAGGACTCGGCTACACCAAGGGCCAACGCTCCGAGACAGTCATCACCACGTCCTCGAGGGCTCCTGCTGCCGGACTGCCCTCGGTCCGCGTCACCATCGGCGGAGCACGGGGGAGCTATCGCGGCGAGCCCACCGCTGTGGCCACCACCGTCGAGATGGTCGATGTGACTCGGCCGAACTACGTCAGCGTCAATGGTCGGAACCTGAGTGCTCGGAGCAGCGCCGGACAGCACTGGTCATACCAGGCCGCAACCTCGACACTCACGGTTGCCATCGGGCCACGACCCGTTGCGCAGACGACGAGGATCGTCGCAGTTGGCGCAACGTCAACCAACCGCGGCGGCCCGGCTGTGACTTCGTCCTCTTCGTCGTAAGGGCACCGCCGGTCGTCGCAGGCTCCACACCCGGGGACCCTCATCACGGCGACGGCGGTTGCCCCGATGCGGTCCCCGGCGAAGTCCACCCCGTCGCCCTGCTCTGGGCGCCGGAAGACCCATCGGCTACCCAGCCGCAACGTAAAGGCGCGCCTTTCTGTCAAGAGCGGGTGGTGAAACGCCGATTTCACCTCCGTGGTGCGGCATATGGATAACAGAGAAATCGCAGCCCCCGGTACCCGCTGGAGGCACCGCGACCTGGGAATTCTTCTCCCTGTGTGCGCCGTGGTCCTGCTCGGCACTTGCCTCACGCTTTTCACCTGGCGCAGCGGGCAGGTCCGGCCGCTCCTCCAGAATCCGCTGGTCGGTGCCCTCGGGATCGCTCTAGCGCTCGGGTGCCTGGCCCGGGCCCTGAGCGATCGGCCGGGACGCCTCGCGTCCCTGGCCCTCGGCGCCGGCCTGTTCGCCTTCGCCGTGGGCAACATCGGAGTGCATCCGGGGTCGGCAGCTTCGACATCGTCGGTCGCTGCGGGCTTCTCGCTGCTCTTCTACCCGTTGGCCTCCCTGGCACTGGTCTTGTTCGTGCGCACCGAGTCGGGTCGGATCACTCCCACCCTGTGGCTCAATGCCGTGATGGCCAGCCTGGGAGCGGCGGCCATCGGTGCAGCGCTGGCACTGAACACCATCCTGGCTACAGCCGGCGGGACACCGGTTTCGGTCGCGGAAAACCAGGCGCGTCCGATCGGGGACCTCATCTTGGTGGCGCTGGCGCTCGGGGTGGTCGTGCTGGTGCCCCGGCATCCGGCGCGCACCCTGCTCTTCGCGGCCGGATGTATGTTCTTGGCGGTTGGCGACATCGTCTCCCTCCACCAGGCTTCTGGCCCGGACCGGGGCGGTTCACTCCCCGACCTGATGTGGCTCGCAGCACTGGCCGCCATGTGCGCCTCGGTGTGGCTGCGCCCGCAGGCAAGCCAGCGGTCACCGTTCGCGGAGAAGACCCCACGGGTCGTCGTCCTGGTTGTCGTCCTGACGGCCTGCCCGCTCATCCTCGTCCTGGGCAACGCGCGGGGTGTGAGCACGGTTGCCCTCGGACTCGCCGGCGCGACCCTCGCGATGGCGGCGGCCCGCATGGCCCTGTCGTTGCGCGAGCAACGGGCGCTGAATGATTCGCATCAACACCAGGCTCTGACCGACGAACTGACCGGACTGGGCAATCGTCGCTTCCTTCTGGACGAGCTCGAGCAAGCTCTGACCGCGCTGCCCCATGACGCCGCGCCCGGACGCGGCTTGGCCCTGTTGCTGATCGATCTGGACCACTTCAAGGAGATCAACGACTCTTTCGGGCACCAGACCGGGGACGCGCTGTTGCGCCAGATAGGCCCCCGCATCCGTCAGGTCGTCCGACGCAATGACCTGGTGGCGCGCCTGGGTGGGGACGAGTTCGCAGTGCTCCTCTATGGAGCGGATGCCTACAAGGCCAGCGCCGTGGCCCAGCGCATTGCGACCCTGCTCGAAGAGCCGATCGACCTCAGCACCGCGAGTCTGCACGTCGGCGCCAGTATCGGCGTCGCGCTCGGCTCCCGATCACGCGCTCGCGGCCGCCGACCTGATCCGCTGCGCCGACATCGCGATGTACCGGGCGAAGAGCGAACGAGGGTCCTTCGACGTCTACGAGGCCGCACTCGACGACGAGGCCGACCGCTTCGCGCTCATCGAGGACCTTCGTACGGCCATGGATCAGGGATCGCTGGCGCTGCACTACCAGCCCGAGATCGATCTCCGCACAGGTGAGGTGGTGACCGTGGAAGCGCTCTTGCGTTGGCCCCACCCGACCCTCGGCCTCATTCCTCCCGAGCATCTCTTGGCGCTGGCCGAGGAAAGCGGGTTGATCCACTCGCTGGCTTCGTGGGTCTTCGAAGAAGCGATCGCTGACTGCGCCCGCTGGTGGCACGAAGGACACCGGGCGGCGGTCGCCGTCAACCTGCTGGCCACGGACCTCTTGGACTCCTCCCTCCCGCGGCGGGTCGGCGAGCTGCTGACGCAGGCGGGACTGCCGACCCACGCCCTGGTTCTCGAGATCACCGAGGGCATGGTCGTCGCCGATCTGACCCGGTCCAAGCGGGTCATTCAGAGCCTCACCGACTCGGGAATCCTGGTTTCGATCGACGACTTCGGCACGGGCTTCTCCTCGCTCTCACATCTGGACGACCTCGCAGTGGGTGAACTCAAGCTCGACCGGACGTTCACGTCACGCCTGCAGGTCGGGGAGACGGGCGGCCGGGACGAGGAGATTGTCCGATCAATCATCAACCTCGGTCACGCTCTCGGACTTCGCGTCGTCGCCGAGGGGATCGAGCGTCTCGAATTCGTCGAGGTCTTGGCGGCGCTCGGCTGCGACGCTGGGCAGGGTTATGCGATTCAGACCCCCTGCCCCCCGGCCGAGATCAATTTCGCCGGGCTGCCGCCTTCGAACGAGATCGTCATGACTCGGTTGCTGGCCAACGCCAAGATCACCTCCACCCACTTTCGCCGCGAAACGGACCGGCGCTAGTCCGAGTCCCCGTTACGCGATCTGGGTGTCCATGCCATTCGGGTCACGCGGCGTTGCGGCCGGCCATGATCGCCCCAAATTGGGCGTCGAGGCATTGACCCAGTCGCTCCATCTCCGCTGACATCCCGGCGCCAACCTCATGCCGGCCGTCGGAGGGCGGCAGCAGAGAGCTCTGGGGCCACTCCGGAGCGCACGTGTGCGGGCAAACGGCGACTCTCGCTACATTGAGGTCGTCCACAACGACGAGAGGATCCCCGTGTCGTCAACGCCAGAGCCCAAGCACATCGCCGGCCATCATCGAGACACCCTGCTGCAGATCTTTCAGCACCCGACGAGCCACAACGTCGAATGGCATGACGTGATCTCGTTGCTGGAGACCGTCGGATCTGTCGAGCAGCGGCACGACGACATGTTCGTGTTCCGCATCGGCGAAGAGAGGGAAGTGCTCAGGCGTCCGAAGGAGAAGGACATGGACACCCAGCAACTCGTCGACTTGCGACGAATGTTGACGAGCGCCGGCTATGACACTGTGGTCGCGGACTTCGAGGCCAAGGGGAAAGAAGACTGAGCATGGCCGACGACCTGGAGCAGGTTCGAGGCAAGAGCGTCGTTGCTGTCATCGACTTTCACGAGACCATCATCTACCTGACCGACGCCGCTCCTGGGCAACGGCCTGAGCGTCTCGTTGCCTCGGATCCACGCGGACGCTTTCACCATGTCCACCACCACGCCGGAAATCCGTCGGGAACGTACGAAGACGACAGCCCGGCCTATTGGGAGGAGCTCACCGATGCCTTGTCACCCGCAGCGGCAATTCTGCTCTTGGGACACGGCAACGGGAAGGCGAACGCGACGCATCACTGGGTTGCTTACATCGAAAAGCACCGCAAGGACGTGGCGGCCAAGGTCGTGGCGGACGTGCGGGTCGACATCGATCACCTGGCAAAGGAACAAGTGCTCGGGCTGGCGCAGTATTACTTCGGCGGGCCATCGGCCTGAGCCCGGATCAGTCCTCGTGGGGGGACTTACGTGTAGAATACAGAGAATTAACCGCGCTCCCCACACCCGATCGGCCTAGGAATACGAGAGAACCATGGTCTTCATCTGCGCCCTGGGTGCCGCGATAGCCAATGCGCTCACCAGCGTCTTCCAGCGCATGGGGGTAGAAGACGCACCCGCTGATTCCACGCTGACACTCGGCCTCATGACGCATGCACTGCGACGTGGCGTCTGGCTGTTCGGCTTCGTCCTGATGATCTTGTCGTTCCTGCTCCAAGCTGTCGCACTGCACTTCGGACAGCTCTCCGAGGTCCAGCCTGTCCTCACTCTCGAGCTGCTGTTCCTGGTATTCGTTTTGGCCGTCTGGTTTCGTTTCAAGGTCGGTTCACGTGAATACCTCGGGGCACTCGCCGCGGGTGCGGGGCTCGCGGGTTTCCTCGTCTTTGCCGATCCTCGTGCCGGGAGCGCGCCCCCTGCCGCGTGGGAGTGGGCCGTCGCCGCCGCTGCGTGCGGCGGCGCGATGGCGATTGCCGTCGCGCTGGCACTGCGAGGGCCCCGCTGGTGGCGAGCGGCCCTCTTCGGCACGGCCAGCGGCATCGGATTCGCCTTTACTGCGGCCCTGATCAAGGCCGTCGGCGACTACTTCGCCCAAGACTGGGTCTCCATCTTCAAACACCCGCAGACTTACGGATTGGCGGTCTTTGGGCTGGCGTCGGTGTACTTGGCCCAGAACGCTTACCATGCCGGCCCCATCGTTGCGTCCCAGTCGACCATCGTTCTCGTCGACCCACTGGTCAGCATCATTGTCGGCGTCACTCTGCTGGGAGACAATCTGCGGACCAGCGGTGCCTATGGGCCGCTCGAGGCCATCTCTCTCCTGGTGCTGTTCGCTGGCGCCTTCTCGCTCGTCCAATCCCCACTCGTCAGAGGGATCAAGGGTGTTGACACCGCGGATACGGAGCTCCTGGGCGGGCGCCGGCGCGGTGACCCAGCCCCTCATCCACTGTCGCCTCCACCGCTCGGGCACTCGTGACGTTCCCCGACCCACCGACCCTCCGAACGTAGGGAGTGCATATGGGCGTCTCTCGAACCATCCAGCGGTTTGATGACGGAGCCGATTCGGTCCATGACTTGGACGTCGTCGAACTCGAGCTCTTGAAGCTCGTTCGACACCTCGAGACCTTCGGTCGCAGGAGCTCCCTCTATCAGGAGGTCGATCGGGCCGGCTACATCGCGTTGCGCACCTTGGACGGGCTCGGACCGAGCTGCATCAACCGCCTCGCCCAGGAGCTCCACCTCGATTCCTCGACCGTGACCCGACAAGTGGGTGTCCTCGAGTCCAGCGGCCTCGTGACCAGGCACGTCGACCCCAACGACGGGCGCTCCTGGCTGATCGACCTCGCGTCACGCGGTCGCAAGGCCATGCGCACCGTCGAGCGCGGGCGGCATCACGCGATCGATTCGATGCTGCGCGGCTGGTCGACCGAAGAGGTGCACGATCTCGCCCGAATGATCTCCAAGCTCAATCTGGCGCTTTTCGACAGCGTGACCGAGCAGTCAGCCCCCGGCGGCTGAGCCACCCGACCTTCTCGGGCGCACCTGCCCTGCATCGAGGATCAGCTGGGCGGCGCCCGTAGGTCGGCGTGGCTATTCCATCGGTCGGGTCCCAATGCCCTGTGGCTCCCGTCCCGCCAGCACCCATCCGATGAGAGTGGCGGCGATCGGCAGGGCGACGAGGATGAGCAACAGATTGCTCCAGGGAACGTGATCGATGATGTCCGACACGCCGCCCTCCAGCGCGTTCGAGCGGAACCACCCGAAGAGGCCGATATACGCCGCGACCGTACCGAGCAACGCACCCAGGAAGGCCAGGCCTCCCGCGGTGACGGCGGTCAGACTGCGCCGGGTGCGAGAGCTCGCACCGGCGGCGGTCAGCGTGCGCAGCTCGCTGGCGGTCTCGCTCCGGATGAGCCCCACGCTCATGGCCAGGACCCCGAGCGCGAGGGCGATGCCGAAGACGGTGGCCCAGTTGACGATCTCGGACGACGTGGGAGCGTCGTTCTTGGACTCGATGCTGAGATCGCCGGCGGCGGCCAGCGAGTTGGCGCTCCTCAGCTGGGCCGGCGTGATGGAGCTGTCGGCCAGGATCATCCAGCCTCCGAGGCTGTTCTGGCTGGTGAGGTGGAGCCGCTGCAGGACGCTCTCCGTGATCACCGTGTTGGGCGACGACGTTCCTATGGGCAGCTGGCTCTCCTCCTGGACCACAGGGTGGGCGAGGCACTGGTTCGGCGTGCACTGGTTGTAGTTGTTGCCGCCGGCGCCAAGGCCCTGGAAGCCGTCGCCCCCCTTGCCCCCGCCGCCGAAGGTCAGCTGCACGCCCGAGCCCGCCAGTCCCGGACGCGAGCTGAGGATGTCGACGTTGGACGGGATCGACGAGGGGTTGATGCCGTACGCCCGCAGGAGCGCGGGTGTCGCCACGTAGATCGGGCCGTTCCATTGCCGGCCGTTTGCGCTGGGGTTCTGCAGACCCACGGACGGGCTGTCGAGCTCGACGACGTCCGTCGCGTCGACAGCCGAGGCGATGGCGTGCGCGGTCGCCACCTGCGCCGAGACGCTCGGGGGTGTCGGTGCCGTCTGGGTCTGCGGCCCGTTCTGCCCCGGCGAGAAGAGCTGGCTCCCGGCCGGCGGAGGGCTGTACACGTTGAGCGTGTTCGCCGCCATGTTCGGTCCGACATAGTCAAAGACGTTGGCGTAACGGGCCACCGCGACGGCGCAGATGATGACGGCGATCATGATCCCGAGGCTGATGGCCGACAGCGCCGAGCCGGACCGGGCCCGGTAACGCGCCATATCGCGCAGTGGCAGGCGGATGGCGATGGGCGATTTGCCTCCGACCCGGGCCAGCAGCGCCAGGAAGAAGGGCGAGACGAGGATGATGCCGACGATCAACGCGATGAGGCCTGGGACCAGCCAGATCACGCCGCCGCCGTTCCCCGACGCGCCCGAGACGGAGAATAGGAGGAACCCGATGACCAGCGCGATCACACCGGGAACCAGCGACCGGTGGATCTGGCGTGGCGGGGCGGGACGCCCGGCCAGCGCGCTGACGACCGGCACGCGGGTGATGGCGCGGGCGGGGTAACCGGCGGCGAAGAACGTGGCGATGACAGCGAGGATCAGGGCCGGCACGATCACGTTCCAGGGCAGTGCGAACGTACCGATGACGTGGTGGGCGCTCTGCTCGTTGTGCGGTCGGTAGACCAACCAGAGGACGAGACCGAGTGCGAAGCCCAGGACGGCGCCCACCACGCCCACAATGACACCGTTGGCCTCAAGGACGAGCCGGACATTGCGGTCGGTCGCCCCCATGGACTCGAGCATCCCGAGAGAGCGCATCCGCCTCTGCGCCAGGACGGTGAACCCGCCGATCGACACCAGGGCGATCAGGAGCATGCCAATTGTGGCCAACGCCAGCACGATGGTCGATGGATTGATGACGTTGGTGTTGCTCGCCCCGGGCGTCGTGACGTAGGTGGGAAGAGCTTTGTCTGCCGACGGGGAGGCATCGAAGAGGACGTTCACCTCGCTCGGGTGCGTGACCTGCCCGGGAGGCACCAGCGCGAACTCGTCCAGGAGGCTCTGGGGGTTCTGCACAATGCCGACGACGGTCTTGCCTCCCTGGGGCCACGTATCGCCCACCGCCACGTTGAGCTCGGACGCCAGCCCGGGGGTGACGGCGATCTGATCGGACCCGGTCGGGTAGCTTCCCGAGAGGAGCTGCAGCATGGGATCGCCGTAGCGCCCGTGGGGGTCCTGGGACCTGAGTTGATACGTCCGGTCCGAGCCCGGAACGTTGAAGGTCTCGTTCTCAATCACCTGGACCCGGCCGAAGCGCTGCTCGAGCGTGGCGATCTGCGCCTGCACATGCGCGAGGGTGACCGACGGAGTCTTGCTCGTGGGCGCGGACAGGTTGAACGTCGCCAGGTCGTGGGCCGTGCCGAACCCGGCGTTGGCAGGCGGCGGCGTGTTGACCGCGACCGCCGCACCGACGACGACGGCCGCCACCGCCACGACGATGAGGAGCAGGATCAGCAGCTGTTGGCGCCATTCACGCCGGAAGAGGCGCCAGGCCCACCTGATCATGGCCCGGCGGGCCGGGACGCCACCGGTGCTTGGTGCGGGGATCGACCCGGTGGCCGGTCGCTCCAGGAGGCCGACGCTCATTGGTTCCGGACGTCGGCGAGGAACGTTTCGGGGCCCTCGACGGGCAGCGTCTGGTCGACGATGCGGCCATCGCGCAGGAAGATCACGCGGTCGGCCCACGAGGCGAGTTGCGCGTCGTGGGTCACCACCACGGCGGCCAGACCACGCTTGCACGCCGCGAGAATCAGACGCATCACGCCCTCTGCGTTGGTCGAGTCGAGCGCCCCGGAGGGCTCGTCGGCCAGAAGGAGCTGGCGCCCCCCGACCACGGCCCGGGCGATGGCCACCCGCTGGCGCTCGCCACCCGACAGCTGATCCGGGTAGTGCGACGCCCGGTCCTCCAGCCCGAAGTTCGCGAGCGACTCGGCCGCCGCCGCTTGGGCCTTGCGGGCCCCCACGCCGTCCAGCTCCAGCGGCAGCGAGACGTTTTCCACCGCGCTCAGCCCGGCCAACAGGTTGTAGTCCTGGAAGACGTACCCGATGGACCGGCGGCGCAGCTGTGCCTTCCCGTTGCGCGACAGCGAGGACAGGGAGCGTCCGCCGATGTACACCTCACCGCTGGTGGGGTCCTCGAGGCTTCCGGCGATGGTCAGCAGCGTGCTCTTGCCCGACCCGCTGGAGCCCATGACCGCCACCAGGGACCCGGCCTCGACGGAGAGGTCGATGCGCCGCAACGCATGGACCTCTGTGGGCCCCTCTCCGTAGACCTTGGAGATGTCGCGTAGTTCCAGGTAACTCATTCGGGGGCTCCCACTCTGCGCCGGGCCTTGGGGAGGGGGAACGACTGCGGTTCCGGCACATCGACACCCGCAGCCGCCTTCTTCAGACGGCCATCGGCGGTGTCGAGCCACCGGATCTGCGAGTCCAGCCGGAACAGCTCCGCGTCGACCACGAGCGCGAAGTTGAGGTCCAGGCGCGCCTCGTCCTCCTTGAGCCGCGTCCACTGCTGCATCAGCTCGACCAGGTAGCGCCGGTGGACCTGGATCACCTCGTGCACGTCGACCCCTGCCAGCCCCAGGGCGACCAGCACCTTGATCACGAGTTCGTCGCGGGGCGGCGAGGAGAAGTCGGGCGGGGTACGCAGCCACTGCGCCAGTTCGTCCGCTCCCTCTTGGGTGATGTGGAACCCCTTCTGGGGACCCTCCTCGGCCGAGTCGTCGGACTCGACCAGGCCGTCACGCTCGAGGCGCTGCAGGGTCGTGTACACCTGCCCGACGTTCAGTGGCCAGACCTCACCGGTCCTGGACTCGAATTCCTGCCGGAGTTGGAGCCCGTACTTCGGACCCTCGCTCAGAAGGGCCAACAGGGCGTGGCGGACGCTCATGAGCGTTCTTTTCGAAGTAGCATACTGAGTATTCTACTCCAAAGTGGCCCTGCGTCAAGCAACTTCACCAATCCCATCAGTCCGCTCAGAGCGGGCCTTGGGCGTGGCTCCGTACGCGGGTCGACGTCCCTCAGCCCTGAGGTTGACACGAAGGTGGCAGATCTCATCCTCGAGGGGGCTGCCGGCGCAAGAGGCGATCGGTACGTTCGCTCGCGAAGTGTCGACAGCTGAACCCAGATGAGACGATCCTGGTTGGCCGTCGCGGTCCTCGTCGGCTCGCTCATCGCCCTGGCGGTGGGACTGCACTGGTAGGAGGCGCAGCGAAGGCTCCGGCCTTTTTGCCTTCCCTGTGGGCCGGACTACGCCGAAGGCACGGTCCACGCGGATCGCGAAAGCGACGCAGCGCTAGGCATCCCGCGTCTTCATTCGCCACGCTCCGAGAGCGGTCCAGAACACGAGCCAGCCGACGATCACCAGTGACGACACCAGGGTCGACTCGGGGATCAAGGGGTTGAACCCGCCTCCCCCACCCGAGCCACCACCGCTGAACGGCGTCGGCAGTCCTCCGGGCTCAATGTGGGCCATGGCCACACCCACGATGCCTCGCTGGACATTGAGCATGTACGTGATGATGTGCCGGCTGAAGATCGGCGTCATGATCAGCTCGAGGATGATCAGCAGAATGATGGGGACGGTCCGCTGTCCCATCAGCGAGGCCAGCCCGAGGCCGACGATGAACCCGATGGTCGCTTCGAGGGCAATCCACAGCCCCACGTCAACCATCAGCGACGTCGAGGGGGACAAGAAGTTGGAGGAGTAATCGGCGTAGTCCTGGTTTGCCACCATGACTGCGAACGCTCGAATCTGCGCGGGCGATTCGCTCCCCGGGACGGTGACCGTGCCGCCGCCCTTGGTCTGGATGACGGTCCCCGGTGGCGGCCCGATCGATTGGCCGCCGCACGTCACGTTCGGCGGCGGTTGCTGGTTCGGGCCTCCGCGGAAGTTGAAGTTGCAGATGACCTGATCGGCGTGGTCCGCCGCCCAGGTGTCCAGCGCCGGCTTCGACAGGCCGGCGGGGACGTTGACGCCGTCGTAGCTGAGCTGCGTCGGCGCGGCGAACACGCACACGGCGCAGACGATGGTGTAGCCGACCGCCACGATGGCGATGACGATGGCCAGCCCGGCGGGGATGCGGGCGAAATACAGCGCCAGCCGGGACCGACCTGTGATCACCAGGTGGCGGAACATTCCCTCCGTGAGGTCGATCGATCCCGCCGTGCAGCCGACCACGGCCGCCACGACGAACCCGAAGACGTACATGAAGCCGGCCACGAGCGTGGTGAAGATGCTGTAGCCGCCGGCCGGCCCGAAGGACTTGGGATCGACGGCGTGCGAGATGAGGCGCACGGTGAGGAAGACGACGGGGATGCCGATGTTGACGGCGATCAACGCGATCATCAGACCCCGCCGCCGGCGCAGCTCCATGCACCGCGTCGTGATCATGCCCCAGGTCGGGATCCACGAGCCGCGGTGATCGCCCCGCCGACCCGCCGGACTCATGGCGGGGGCCGGACCCGGTGCGGGTGCGCCGACGTCGGTGATCGTCGTCATTGTTCCTCCCCCAGCCGGCTGGTGACCTCGAGGAACCACGACTCGAGCGACGCCTGAATGTGCTGTAACCGGTACACGGAGATGCCGCCTTCCACGAGGACCCGGTTCACCTCGGCCACCACGTCGCGTGCGGTCCCCTCGGGCAGCGTGACGCCCAGCCCTTCCGGTTCCACCGCGATATGGACGGCGCCGAGCTTCGTCGCGTCGAGCAGGCTGCGGGCCTTTTCAGGTTCCGAGCACTCGACCTGGAGCTCGAAAGACGAGCCCGCCAGCAGCTGGGAAATGGGACCTTGGCGGATCACCTTGCCCCTATCGACGATGGCGACCGCATCGCACGTGCGCTCGACCTCGTCCAGGAGGTGCGAGGACAACACGACCGTTCGTCCCTCGGCGACGAGCGACTTGATCATGTCGCGCATGTCGAGCATGCCGCCCGGATCGAGGCCGTTCATGGGCTCGTCGAGGATGAGGAGCTGGGGGTCACCGAGCAGGCATGCCGCGACACCCAGACGCTGGCGCATGCCCATGGAGTACTTCGACACCTTGTCGTCGGCCCGGTGCAGGATGCCGACACGCTCGAGCGCCGGAGCGATGCGGGTCTTGGCCGCCGGCTCACGCGCCGCGGCGAGGATCTGCAGGTTCTGCCTGCCGGTCAGGTGTCCGTGGAAGCGGGGTTCGTCGACGATGGCCCCCACCCGGGCCAGCGCCTTGTCGCGATGGCGAGGGACGGCATGGCCGAGGAGCGACATCGTGCCGGCGTCGGCATGGGTCAAACCGAGAAGGACCCGGATCAAGGTCGTCTTCCCGGCCCCATTGGGCCCGAGATACCCGAAGGCGCAGCCTCGAGGGACCAGGAGCTCCACGCCATCGACGGCGACGTTCTCCCCGAACCGCTTCGTGAGCCCGTGCGTCTCGACCGCCCACGGGCCGGCGCCACCGGTGGCACCCGCTACCGGGGACTCATCCAACGTGACGGTGGTCATACAGCCTCTCTATACCCGGTATGTCCCATATATACCGAGTATGCACAATGCGGCGGGTCAATGCCAGCCGGCCAACCCCCCGCGTATGACTGGTGCTAGCCCCACCCATACGCTCGCATGGCCCGAGTCACCGCGATTCTGAGGACTCCATCACGGAAACCGGCACTACTCAGAGGTGATGGAGGGCAGCCTGACGTTCCGCTCGGGCTCCGGCAGGCTCGCCGTCGACCACGGCGGATACCCTGACGACGAGGGATCTTCGTCTCTCGCTGCGCAAGAACCTCTCAGAGCACGGAGGAGGCACCGTGACCGCCGACCATGTCGCACAGCCGTGGGTGCTCCGGTCCACTCTGATCGCGGTAGCCGACCTCAATCGATCAATCGAGTTCTACGGGGAGCTCGGTCCTTTTGCAGTGGTGGCTCGCGAGGATGCCATCGCCGTCGTTGGTGACGCATCTCCCGGGTCTTTGGTGCTCGTCCTGCGTGAAACGCGGGGCCTGCATCAAGTGCGTCATGGACAACAATCCCTGGGTCTCCGGTCGATGACCCTGAACGTCGGATCGCCGGCCGAACTCGATCGGATCGAATCATTCTTGCGAAGCCGCGACCTCTTCACCGATCGCCGGCAGATCGCCGACGGCGCATCGGACCTCATGCGCGGGCGCGATCCGGACAACTTGCCCCTCGCATTCGTCTCCTATGCAAAAGACGCGATCGGATCCGAGTATTACGAATCCGTTATCAGCCTGTTCTATTCGATGGACGCCTGACCAACCTGCCGTGCTCGTGGCTCCCATCCCTCTACAGAACGGGTTCCACATACCGCTCCGGCTCGGCTCCCACTCAGGGTAAGGCAAGAGCGGCCGTGCCCGACGAGGCCTCACCACCACCTGGTGTCGTGCACTACCTCCACGTGGATGGAGAAGCGCACGTCGGGTAGCATTCCCTTTCGAAGGGGAGTAGCCCCCAATCGGTGATCGACATGCTGGCTCCGTGAGGAGCCCGGTTGCCGGACCTGTTCGCAGGTGGGCGAGACCTTCGTTTCTGCCATGTCGCCGTGGCCGGGACGAGGGCAACCCCTTTACCCGGCGGGAAAGGTCACAGTGAACTTCGCCGTCGTCATCGCCGTCTTCCCCATCATCTTCCTCGGGGAGCTGCCGGACAAGACCATGTTCGCCTCTCTGGTCCTGTCGACTCGGGGCAAACCCTTCTCGGTCTGGCTGGGGGCTGCGGGAGCATTCGTCGTCCACGTGGCCATCGCCGTGACCATCGGCGTTGCCCTGTTCCGCATACTGCCGCACCGGGCCGTCGATGCTGTCGTGGCTGCCATGTTCCTGGTTGGAGCAGCCCTCGCTCTCCGGGAAGCGACCCAGGACCATGAAGAAGAGATCGTCGAGCGCGAGGTGGCCACCAAGCGACGGGTCGTGACCACTGCGTTCCTCGTCATCTTCTTGGCCGAGTGGGGTGACCTGACGCAGATCCTGACGGCCAACCTCGCGGCGCATTACCACGCGCCGCTCTCGGTGGCGGTGGGAGCAGTGCTGGCCCTGTGGGCCGTCGCCGCCCTGGCCGTCGTGGGCGGTCAAAGCCTCTTGCGGTTCATCAACATCCGGACCCTGCGTATCGTGACCGCCGTCGTCTTGGTGGGTCTCGCGGGATTCGCCGCCTGGGAGGCCTTCCGCTGACGCAGGGGTCTGGGATATCGGACGCCGTCACATCAAGGCAGTAGAGATCACCTCGCCCACCTGCTCGACTTCGAAGAGAGAGCCGACGTGGCCCGCCTCGGAGTCACTGACCTTCGAATTGCGGCGCTACTCCTCTATGGGCACATCGAACCTGTCGTAGTAGAACGCGAACTGCTTTCGAATGGCCGCCGGATCGAGCCCGAATGTCTCGCCCCTGTAGGTGTGGGGTCCGGAGCGGTCCTTCGAGCTCTCGGCCCAGAAGTCCTTCATGCGTCGCCTGGCATCATCGCTGAGCTCGTCGCCGAGTTCCGCGTAGAGCTGTTCCACCGCCGCCATCGGATCGTGCTGCACCGCCTGGAACGAGACGTCGAAGAAACGATCCTCGTTCCCGTTGTCCCGAAACTCCATCAGGCGCTGAAGGGAGTAGCACCAGAGCGCCGCGTTGTGAGTCCCGATGGCAACCGGATCAGGGTGCTCGGTCAAGACGTTCGACAGTGCCTCGAAGAGTGCGCACACCGAGGGCAGTACCTTCCCGACGTCACGGTGGGTCATGACGAACCGTGCGTCGGGATAGATCCGGTCCAGCGCGGCAATGGAGTGCATGTGTGCCGGCGTCTTGAGCCACCATCGCTCCGGCGGGCAGCGCCATTGCAGCAGCTGCAGGACGCGCCGGTGATAGCGGTAGGCCGGCTCCATGTCGCATGCGAGAAGCCACGAGCTGTAGGTGGGGATGCGGGCCATGCCCTCGAAGACTTGCGATCTGAAGTCGAGCGCCATGAGGAGTATGCACTCCTGCGGGCCGGTCGCGGAGGTCGGCAGCATGCCGAAGAAGCCCGGGAACATCTCATTGGTCATGTCGATGCCGGCCTGCGTCTGGGCGATCCGCGGATCGGTGTACTCGGTTGCAGTCTCCGGCGGGGGGCACGGCGCACCGGCCTCCCAGGTGCGCAACGACCGCCTGGCCGTGTCGCTGGCCAGCAGGAAGCTGAGGGCGGTCGAGCCCGTGCGGGGAAGTCCGAGCCCGAACAGTGGAGCCACGATCTCCTGCTCGGCGATCTCAGGGTGTCGCGTGTGCCACTGCTCTACTTCGAGACGGTTGACCAAAAGGCCCACGATCTGGTCGATCATCACGCTCTCGCCCAATTCGTTGAGCGCCGATTCTGCCGTCAGTGAGCGCACCAGTACCTCGAGGCCCTCCCCCCACGTCTCTTCACCGAAGTCGTCCGAGCCCGCGCGCGTGACTGCGGTCTCGACCAGTTGCTCGACGTGAATCCCCATGGCCCTCGTCCCCCGCCCGGGCTGCGCCGGGACGTCCGCCACACCCTATGGGATCACGCCTCTCGATTCCCGATCGGATGCAGGTGAGCTCTGCTCGGCGAGCTCGCCCAGCGTCACTTCGTCTCGTGCCGCTGCTCCGTCGACCCTGCGTCAGGTTGAAATCCTGCCGTCACATACTGCTCGGGCCGCCGTTTTCCCTCGAGCGCGATGGAGGACAGGACCTTCCTGTCCGCCGCCGTCAGGGGAGGCTGGACCAGGCCCCTCGGCCAGAGATGCCGCGCGCGAACCACATTGAGCTCCGAGGCGTAGAGGGTGACCTGGGCGGCCAGGTACAGGAAGGCGAGGAGTCCGAGGACGAGCGCAAACGTGCCGTACTCCTTGCTCGTGTTGCGCAGCGAATGCTCCACCAGGACGCCACCGAGGTACTGCAGAATCGTCCACCCTGCCGCACCGACGAATGCACCCGGCAGCAAGTCATTCCAGGGGATCTGCTTCGGGGTGAGCAGCCTGAAGGCGACGACAAAAAGACCGACGTTGACCACGAGCGATGCGGCCACGGCCCCGAAGACGGCCGCACCGCCGTGGTGCCCGATCGTCACCAGACCCGCCATCACGGTGCTCACCAAGAGAAAGACTCCGAGGAGGACGGTCATGCAGGCCGTCCTTCCGAGGCGGGCCCCGAAGCTCGGACGGTTCACGCCCGGGATGTTCCAGACCTCCGCCTGCGCGTACTGCGCGGTCTGGATCGCGCCCTGAGAACCCCAGAGGACGACGAGGATCCCCACCACAAGACCCAAGACGCTGCGGTCGTGCAGACCGTGAATGTTGGTGCTGAGTTTCGTCCCGACCACGGGAAATTGGGAGAAGGCGGAGTTCTCGACCCGGCCGACGAAGGAGTGCTCGGAGGCACCGAAGAAGCCAAGGATGGTGACCAGAAGCAAGAGAAGTGGGAACAGGGAGAGGAACCCGTAGAACGTCATCAGGGCGGCCAAGGAGCCACCCCGGTCGTCACCGAACTTCTTCCAGACGCCGACGAGGAAGGCCAGCGGACGGACACCCTGTTGCGCCCGGTCCAACCTCCGGACTGCATGCTCAGCGACGTTCATCCGACCCCTGTGTGCAGTCGGCACTCCGCGGGCGTTCCTGCGCCGTCAGCCGCATCGCCTCCTCCACCTCTCCCCCTCAGCCCCATTAGACACCTATACCCCGTGTTGCGCTGGCCGACACCGGTTCTGGGTACCGTGTGACTGGTGACGCCTAGGGCAACGGGTCGAAGCGACGCGGGAAAGCTCGATACCTACCGCGCCAAGCGCGACCCCAAGAAGACACCGGAACCGATGGGTCGCCGCGCGTCCAAGAAGCCGCCCGGCCAGCGTTTCGTGATTCAGGAGCACCATGCGAGGAGTCTCCACTGGGATCTCCGGCTCGAACACGACGGCGTCTTCGTCTCGTGGGCGCTTCCCAAGGGTCTCCCCGAGACGCCGGAGAAGAACCACCTCGCCGTGCATACCGAGGACCATCCTCTGGAGTATGGGAGCTTCGAGGGCGATATCCCCCAAGGCGAGTACGGGGGCGGCCGGGTGACGATCTGGGACACCGGCTCCTACGACACGGAGAAGTGGTCGGACTCCGAGGTGAAGTTCGTGCTCCACGGGAAGAGGAGCACGGGGAGCTTCGTGCTCTTCCAGACCAAAGGAGGCGACTGGATGATCCATCTCCACGGCGCGTCCACCCGGGCGGATCCCCTTCCAAGCTCCATTCAGCCGATGCTGGCCGTCGCCGGAAAGCTGCCGGCCGACGACGAGAATTGGGCGTTCGAAATCAAATGGGACGGCGTCCGGACGATCCTCTTCGTCGAAGGCGGGCGCGTGCGCGCACAGAGCCGGAACGATCTCGACGTGACCGTGTCGTTTCCCGAGCTGGCTGACATCGGAGGTTTCCTCGGGATGACCACGTGCGTCATCGACGGCGAGATCGTCGCCTTAGGAGAGGACGGCCGGCCGAGCTTCTCCAGGCTGCAGCGCCGCATGCACGTGTCGAACCAGCGGGAAGCGAAGCGAAGGTCGCTCTCGGACCCCGTCACCTTCGTCGCGTTCGACCTTCTGTACATCGATGGGCATTCGTTGGTGGGTGCAGAGTACGACGAGCGACGAAAGCGGCTCGAGTCACTCCACCTCTCGGGGGAGACCTTCACGACGACGGACTCGTTCCGTGACGTCTCTGGTCAGGACATCCTCAACGCGACGGTCCAGAATGGCCTGGAAGGCGTCGTCGCCAAGCGACGCGCCTCGCCCTATCGGCCGGGTCGCCGTCACCCTGACTGGACGAAGGTCAAAAACTTCCGGACCCAGGAGGTGGTGGTCGGCGCCTGGACGGACGGCCAAGGTGAGCGCCAGGACAGCCTCGGCGCACTGCTCCTCGGGATCCCCGACGACGGAGGGTTGCGCTACGTCGGCAAAGTCGGGACGGGCTTCAGCGCCGCCATGCGCACCGACCTCCTCCACGATCTCAAGACCCTGACGACGCCCGACAACCCGTTCGTTTCCGTTCTGCCGTCCGCTGATGCAGGGAAGGCGCACTATGTGCGTCCCGAACTGGTGGGAGAAGTCGAGTTCAGCGAGTGGACGGCGGCGGGCCGGCTGCGCCAACCCACCTGGCGCGGTCTGCGCCCCGACAAGCCGCCCGGCGAGGTCGTGGTCGAGTGATGGCCGCGTCCACACGGACCGTCATCGAGGGCCGCGAACTCTCCGTCTCCAACCTCGAGAAAGTGCTCTTCCCCCGAAGCGGCTTCACCAAGGGTCAACTTATCGATTACTACGTGCGCATCGCTCCGGTGATGCTCCCGCACATTCGGGAGAGACCGCTGACGATGAAGCGCTTCCCCGACGGGGTCGAGAGCAAGTTCTTCTTCGAGAAGCACGTCCCGTCCCACGCTCCAGACTGGGTGAGCACGGTGGACGTCCCCGCCAACGACGGCCAGGACGTCATCCCATACGCCATGGTGAATGACGTTCCCACCTTGGCCTGGGCCGCAAACCTCGGGACGATCGAGCTCCACGTGCCTCTCTGGCATGTCGGGCGACGCCGCAAGCTCCCGGCGCGGCCCGACTTCATGGTGTTCGACCTCGATCCCGGCGAGGGAACCTCCATCGTCGAGTGTTGTCAGGTGGCCGGCTATGTCATGGACGAGCTAGCGGAGCAGGGAACGGAAGCGTTCGCCAAGACCAGCGGATCAAAAGGCCTGCAGCTGTACACCGCCGTCGGGCCGAGGGCGACCTGGGACAGCACGAGAGACCGTAGCCATGAGATCGCCCGGAAGTTGGAAGCCGATCACCGGAACCTGGTGGTCTCCAACATGCGCCGATCATTACGTCCTGGCCGCGTCCTCATTGACTGGAGTCAGAACCACCCGGCGAAGACGACTGTCGCCGTCTACTCGGTGCGGGCAATGTCCACGCCAACCGTTTCCACGCCTGTCACCCCGTCCGAAGTGCGGAGCTGCGCCGCAAAGAACGATCCCGCGCTTCTTCGTTTCGAGACCGATGACGTCTTGCGCCGCCTCGACAAGGACGGCGACCTCTTCGCACCGCTCGGCTTGGACTGACCCAATAGAGGGGCCCGTTTCTGTCGATCTCTGCCTTCGTCGGAGAAATCCACACAAGCGGGGGAAAGGCTGTGGAGGACAGCAATCTGATGCGTCGATCCGCGTGCAGAAACGGATTCACGCAACGATCGACGAGCGCGGCAGCGCGAACCCGGCACAATTCTCTTCGCGGAGGGCCGAGATCGCCCGCCATTTCAATCGATCCATGCGCGCTCCTACCGCATTGAGGCGACCGTTCATGAATGCCCGCGCACACCTGCCGGTCTCGAGCGCGCGCGACGAAGAGGAAGGGTCGAGACGTCGGCAGCGACCCCGGCTGAACTTCCCTCGGTGCGAACCCCCGAGGGCCCCCCTCGACCGGACGCCCTGCCGGTGCGCCAGCCCCCTGGCCAGGTTGGGCGCTTGTCACACCCTTGATTCCCGTTCACTGGGATTGGCAAACCCCAACGGGGCGAATGTGACGAATCAGTCTCGTGCGCCGGCACGCAGGCGGAGCAGGACCTCGTCGACGACCTCCGAAGTAGAGGCCTCCCCACCCAGATCGAAGGTCCGGATCCCGTCCGCTGCTGTGCCGAGCGTGGCCAGGCGGATGCCGGCGGCGGCCTCGGCCACCGCGGCATCGCCGCGTGCCGCATGATCGAGCACGGCGGCGCAGGCCAGCAGCATGGCCATCGGATTGGCGACGTTCTTGCCCATGAGGGAGGGCGCCGTTCCGTGGGGCGCCTCTGCCATGGCCACAATCGGGCGTAGCTCGTCATCGAGCGCCAGCAGGACGGACTCGGCGCCGGCGATGGAGCCGAAAAGGGCCAAAACGAGATCGGACAGGCAGTCCCCGTCACGATTCAAGGCCGGGACCACGAGGGGGTTGGCGTTCGACTCGGTGATCAAACCCGCATAGGCGGCGTCGATCAGCGTCGGGCGATAGGGCACAGCGGGATAGCGCACCGCTGCGGCATCCATCTCCTCCTTCAGCATTCCCTCGTAGACGGTGGAGACGGTCCACTTCGGACCTCCGTATACGCACGCATCCATCTGCGTAGCCGTCACGAACGAGAACTCCGCGACGGAGCGGCAGATCGAACGGTCTATCCGCTCGGTTCGCCACGCCTGCTCGGTCACGCCGCCCGGATCGCCCGTCCGGTGCTCCTCCGCACCGTACGCGTCTCCCACGGCCATCCGGACGACCACAATCGGGTGGACCACGGACGCCGGCGGGGCCACCCCGGGGATCCGCCGACCCGTCCGCACGATGACCGAGCCGTTCACGCCTTCGCGCAGGATTCGATTCGGACTGCCGACGTCACCGGTCGTCTCGGGTGTGATGGTGGCGGCCTTGAGCCCCAGACCCGTTTGCCGCATGGCGGCGGCGGCCTCGCGGACGACCTCGTTGGCAGTGGCGCGACGATTGCCCAGGGACAGGTCGAACCGCACCAGTTCGATATCGAACCCGAGGACTACAGGGTCGAGCACCCGCAGGGCTTCATCGAGCAGTTCCTGCCCCGTCTCGTCGCCGTCGCACACGACGATCTGGCGGGCCGCTGACACGGGGTTCACAGTCGCGCGAAATGGCGGCGCGTGCCAAAACGCTCGCGGGGCGACCTCAGATCCACGCGCTCCGCGTGGGAGGCATGCCGCTCCGGCCCTCCGGACCCGGGACCACGCCCAGGACCTGATGGATGGAGATCCCGCCGTCTTCGAACCCGTTGGCCGAGGCGGCCATGTACAGCAACCAGACGCGGGCCCGCCGCACCCCGACTTCAGCCACGGCCGCATCCCACTGCCGCTGGAGGTTCGCGACCCAGGCTCTCAGGGTCTTGGCGTAGTGCTCGCGAAGAGATTCGACGTCACGTACCTCGAAGCCAGCCTCCTCCATGGACAAGACGACCTGGCCGACGTCGATGAGTTCGCCGTCGGGGAACACGTAGCGGCCGATGAAGGACCGTGGCCCGATGCGCGTGCCACCCACGCTGGAGATGGCGTGGTTGAGCAACCGGCCCTCTGGCCCAAGAAGCCGGCGCATGGTCGCGAAGTACTCCGCGCTCTTGGAGGAGCCCACGTGCTCGAACATGCCGACAGATGCAATACCGTCAAAGGGGCCGTCCCGCAGATCCCGGTAGTCCTGCAGTCGGATCTCGACCCGCTTCTCCAATCCGGCCGCAGCGATCCGATCGCGACCCCACCCGGCCTGAGCCGGGCTGAGCGTGACCCCCACGACTCGGGCCCCGTAGTGGCGGGCCGCATGGATGGCGAAGCTGCCCCAACCGCACCCCACGTCGAGGATGCGCTGACCCGTCCCTTCGGCCAATCCGAGTTTGTGGCAGACAAGGTCGTGCTTCGATTCCTGTGCGGCCTCCAGTGCCTCGACCCCGGGCGCAAACCGGGCGCACGAATAGGTCATCGCGGGCCCGAGCACCATGGCGTAGAAGTCGTTGCTGACGTCGTAGTGGTGTTGCACCGCCTGTGCATCGCGAGTCCGCGAATGCAGCCGGCCCCGCGGTGCTGCCTCCTCTGGTGGCGGCGGGAGCGGCCGGCCGATGACCCCGAGACGACGCGCCGCCTGCAGCGCCTGCCAGGGCACTCGAGAGCCGACATGAATGCGGTCCGGAGACGCGGCGTGCAGTGTCGCGAGCAGTCCGAAGATGTCGCCGTCGAAGGCCAGGTCACCCATCACGAAGGAGCGGGCCAGACCCAGCTCGCCGGGCGACCAGAGCAGCCGCTGCACGGCGTCGGGTGAGCGCACCTGCAGCGTGTCGCCGTGCAACGGCCCGAGAGATGTGCCATCCCAGAACTGGAACCTCACCGGCGGCGGGCCACGGAAGAAGTGGGCCAGGAGCGGGGCCACCGCCGCCGCCGCTCCACCACCGGGAACCGGCTCGTGGGTTCTGGACTGCTGCTGGGGCCGCAATGGGCGCGGCCTGGAAAGAAGGTCCGATCGCATCACTGTCTCCTGATCAACGGCTCTTGAATTCTAGACCGTGAATGGAAGACCTCGTTCGGGGAAAGGTACGCGTCAGAGGATCGGATGTCAGACGAACGGACGGCCGAACCGGCCACAGGAACCCCGGGGCAGCGTGCCCTCGGAGCCATGGAGAGCGCTGTTCGACGCGCCCGTGAGTCGGCGGGCGCCCCTCCCCTGCCCTCCTCCCCCCCACCCGAGGCCCGGCCTGCGACGAGACCTGTCGTCGCCGCACCTCCGCGAGAGGAGAGGCGGCCGCCGGTTCCGCCCGAGCGGACACGACCACCCGCACCGTCCGGTGCAACGCCGCCGCCGGCCCGCCCTGACCGCTGGTTGATGGGGACCGTCGCCGTCGTCGCTGTCCTCGTCGGGGCGGCCGCCATCGCGTTGATTGTCTCGTTGACCAGCAGCTCGGCTCCGTCGTCCTCGACGGCCGCCACCTCGGTCCGGACGACCAATGTGCCGTTGCACGCACCGTCGACACACCCTCGGACCGGTGCCGCGCCCACGACGACCGCCACCACCTCCACCCCGACGACTTCCACGTCGACCACCGTGGCCGTTGCTCCAGCCGGCCCGCCCGTGATCTCCTCGTTGCGTCCCGCGAACGGTTCAGCAGGCCAGAGCGTGCTGGTTTCCGGCGCCAACTTCTTGAGCACCAGCGGTCAGATCGTGGCGACCTTCAACGGCCAGGTGGCGCCGACCAGTTGTCCCGCGCAGAACACCTGCACGGTGACCGTGCCGCCGTCCACCGCGCCGTCGGCTCAGGTGGTCATCACCACTGCGGGCGGCGCGTCCAATGCGCAGACCTTCACCTACGGCTGAGCGCGCCCGAGCAGTTCGCTGACCTCGTCATCAGTTGTCGGGGAGAAGTCGGCGTAGAACTCGCCCACAGCCGGAAATGGATCCGGGCAGGCAACGCAGAGCACCTCGTCGCACACGCCTTGAAGCGCCGCCACAGTGGCTTTGGGCGCGACAGGGACAGCAAGGACTATCTGCGACGCGCCGAGCGCACGGGCGACCTGGCAAGCGGCGCGTGCGGTCGAGCCGGTGGCGATCCCGTCGTCCACTATCACGGCGCGCCGACCCTGCAGGTCGAGCCGGGCGCGGCCCTCCCGATACCGTTGAGCCCGCCGATTGAGCTCGTCACGCTCCCGCCGCGCAATCGCCTCGAGTTCGACCGCGCTGATGCCGCTCGACCCGACGATCGCCTCGTTCTCCACTCGCACGCCGTCCTCGCCGATGGCCCCCATCGCCAGCTCGGGCTGGAACGGGACGCCCAGCTTTCGCACGACGATGACGTCGAGGGGCGCGCCCAGAGCGACGCTCACTTCGGCGGCGACGGGAACGCCCCCTCGGGGCAGCCCGAGGACGACAGTCCGGCCTCCGCCGAGGCCGGCGGCCCGCACCACCTGGGCCAGGTGGTGACCGGCGTCCACACGATTGCGGAACATCGTCATCACCTCCTCGAGAGGTGCAGTCTTCCCCCCTCCCGTCGGCACCACCAGATTCCGGCCAGCCGCCCTCTCTGCCTGCGGCGACAGGTGCCAGGATGGTCCAACGGGTCCTTCGCCCCGCTGCGAAGGACGAGAGGAGTGCTGATGGCAGAGCCCGAACGCCTGAACAATCATCAGCGGGACACGTTGGCGCAGATCTTCAATCATCCGCTGAGCCACAACATCGAGTGGCACTCGGTCCTCTCCCTCCTGGACTCGGTGGCCACCGTCCAGGAGACACACAAGGGTCACGTCCTGGCGACTATCGGGGAGGTCAGCCAGACGTTCGACCCGCAACGCCACAAGGACATCGACGCCGATCAGTTGACGAATCTCCGCCGTCTCCTCCGCAAAGCGGGATACGGGCCCGGAGAGGTTCCGGCGTAAGCAGGACAGGGAAGACTGTCGAGCATGAGGTTTTCGAAGTGATGCGGCCCGTCCTGGCAGCTGATGTCGGCGGGACGCAGATGCGCGCCGCCCTGGTGGACGACAAGGGCCGGGTTCTGCTCCGTCGATCGGTCCCCACCCCCGCAGAAGCGGACGTTCCGGCATCACTGACCGACCTCATCGCTTCCGTGGCGGTGGAGCGTGACCATGGTGCGCCTTCGCACGCCGTCGTGGGACTCCCCGGGGCGGTCGACTACGACGCGGGTCGCCTCTTGTGGGCGCCCCACCTGCCTCCGCAGTGGCCCGACCTGCTGTCCACCGATGGCTTGACCGAGCATCTCGGTCTCCCGGTCAGCATCGCCAACGACGCCGACCTGGCGGCGGTCGGCGAGGCATGGTTCGGTGCCGGCGCGGAGAGTCACGCTGTCGGTTTTCTGACCATTTCGACCGGCATCGGCGCAGGAGTTGTCCACGGTGGGCGCCTGCTGCGCGGCCCCCGCTCACTGGCCGAAGTCGGCCACGTTGTCATCGACTGGCGCGCCTGGGTAGACGGCGAGCCGTCGACCCTCGAAGAACTGGGATCAGGAAGCGGCGTCGCCCGGCTCGCGCTGCAGGCGGGACTTGGGACGCTCGGAGCCCGCGAGGTCCAAGCACGCGCGGCGGCGGGGGAGACGCGGGCGGTCGCCATTTGGCAACAGGCGATCGCGGCCTGCGCCGCGGGTGTGTCGAATCTCGTCATGTCCTTCTATCCGAGCACCGTCGTCATCGGCGGTGGCCTGGGACGGCGAGACGACTTCTTCGGGCCGCTCCGTGAGATGGTGCTGCAGCGACCGGGTCACCACCCCGCCGACCTCACGATCGTCCGCTCCACGCTCGGTGACGATGCCGGGCTGTCCGGCGCCGCCGCATGGCTGGGAGCGACCTCCTCGCACTGACCGAACCGCTCACCGTGCCCGAACAACCGTTCACAGGAAATGCCCACCATCGGCCGCGAGACCTCGGTATGGTTCTTGAACTTGAAACAAAACTGCAATACAACCCGTCACATACGGGTAGAACGCAGGAAGCAGGGGGCTCGCTCAAAGGGGCGATTCCAGGACCAAAGGAGACAATGTGCGTTTCAGCAGGGCAGGCATTCTCGGGGGGCTCTCCCTCGTGTTGTCGGCGACGCTGGTCAGTGCTGGGGGTGGGGTGGCTTCGGCCTCTGTTCGCGTAAGCGGACCCTCCGGTATTTCGACCACTTCGTTCACCAACAACTTCAGCGCCATGAAGCAGTTCAAATCTCTGGCTGCGGCCGGAAAGGGCAAGGTCGCCGCGATCCTGCCCGACACGGTCAGTTCGACCCGTTATGTCGAGTTTGACGAGCCGGACATCACCAAGGCACTCCAGACAGCCGGACTGAGCTCGTCCCAGTACGTGGTGCAGAACGCGCTCGGCAGCGATGCCACTCAGCTGACCGATGCGCAGACGGACATCTCGAACGGAGCGACGGTGCTCCTGGTCGACCCACTGGACTCCGGGGTAGGAGCGCAGATTGAGAGCTACGCCAAGGCTCGCGGTGTCAAGGTGATCGACTACGACCGGCTCACCCTCGGCGGCAGCCGCGCCTACTACGTCAGCTTCAACAACGTGAAGGTCGGCCAGCTCATCGGCCAGGGCCTCGTGAGCTGCGTGTCCGCCTGGCACATCAAGAAGCCACAAGTCGTCGTCATGCACGGCGCGGTGACGGACAACAACGCGACTCTCTTCGCCCAGGGCTACGACGCCGTGATCAACCCGTTCTTCAAGTCGGGGAAGTGGACCGCTGTGGCCCACACCGCCGGCACGTGGGACCCGCCAACGGCCGAGACCGAGTTCCAGGCGGTCCTGACCGCGCACTCGAACGTCAACTCGGCACTCATTCCGAACGACGAGACCGGTGCGCCGATCATCACGTACCTGCAGTCGCTCCACGTGAAGCCCAAGACCTTCCCGACCACGGGACAGGACGCCACGTTGACCGGCCTCGACAACGTGCTCTCCGGGTACCAGTGCGGCACCGTCTACAAGCCGATCTTCCTGGAGGCTGAGTCTGCGGTGGCCCTGGCCCTCTACCTGCGAGCGGGCGCCAAGCCTCCCGCCGCGCTGGTGAACGGAACGACCCAGGACACGACGTCCAGCGTCAGCGTCCCGTCGGTGCTCCTGCAGCCCGAGTGGGTGACCACGAAGAACATGGACGCCACAGTGATCAAGGACAAGTTCGTGCCGGCATCGCAGCTTTGCGCCGGCTCGTACGCGGCCGATTGCAAGGCGGCGGGCATCCCCGGGTAACAGACGGCAGACCGGCACGCCGGTCTGGGTAATGTCCATCGAAACGATGTAACTTCCAGGCCGACCCCCGGTCCCGGTGACGGGGCGGGGGTCGGCCGCTGGAAGCATGCAGAGACTCGAGCTGTCGTCGCGATGGGGGCCTACTACATGACTGAGGATGTACCGCTCCTGGAACTCCGGGGAGTGAGCAAGTCGTTCGGGGCCGTGCAGGCACTGGACAAGGTCAACCTCTCCGTTCCGGCGGGCAAGATCACGGCGCTGGTCGGTGACAACGGCGCCGGCAAGTCCGTGACGATCAAGACCATCTCGGGGCTGTGGCAGCCGACCGAAGGCCAGATCCTCTGGCAGGGCAAGCCGGCCCACATCCACAGTCCGAACGATGCCGAAGCGCTCGGGATCACGACGATCTACCAGGACCTCGCGCTGTGCGACAACCTGGACATCGTCCAGAACCTGTTCCTCGGCCACGAGAAGCTCCGGCACGGGCTCCTCGACGAGACCGCTATGGAAATCGAGGCCCGCGAGGTGCTGGCGGACCTCCACGTCACGACCGTCCGTTCCATCCGCCAGCCGGTGGCGTCACTGTCCGGCGGGCAACGCCAGTCCGTCGCCGTGGCCAAGGCGGTGCTGTCCTCCGCCAAGCTCGTCATCATGGACGAGCCCACGGCCGCACTCGGGGTGGCCCAGACCGAACAGGTCATCGATCTCATCAAACGGCTGGCCAGCCAAGGCACGGCCGTCATGGTGGTCTCCCACAACCTGGTCGACGTCTTCGCCGTGGCCGAACAGATCTCGGTCCTCTACCTGGGCCGCCTGGTGGCGCAAGGACCGGCTTCCGATTTCGACACACAGATGGTGGTCGAATACCAGACGACAGGTCAGTCGACGCGACCGAACGCGCCAGGGGTGGAGGGAACATGACTGACACGACCGGCAACCCGGTCACACCATCGAAGGGTCCCGAGGCCGCGCCGGCCGGCTCGGGCACAGCCTTGGCACCCGAGGCGCTCGTCGCGCTGGCGCCCGAGGTCCTGGCCGACTCCCTGGGCGACTACCTGCGCGCCTGGTGGAAGCGCATCCGCGGCGGTGAGAGCGGCGCACTCCCGATCATCGCCGGCCTGATCGTCATCTGCATCTTCTTCGATGTGCAGTCCAGCGCCTTCTTTACGGCAACGAACATCGTCAACCTGTTCGTGCAGGCGACGTTCATCATTCTCCTCGGCATGGGCGAGCTGTACGCGCTGATCCTCAGCGAAGTCGACCTCTCTGTCGCCTTCGTCGGGGCCGTGGGCGCCGCCATCGCCTTGGCGCTTATCACCTCACCAGCCAACTGGCCGTGGTGGGCCGGTCTGATCGTCGGTCTGGCCGCCTGCGCAGTCATCGGCGCCTTCCAGGGCGCGATCATCACCAGACTGAAGATTCCCTCTTTCGTGGTGACGCTGGCCGGATTGCTCGGCTGGCAAGGCGTTCTGATCTACGTCTTCGATGTCGACAAGGGCGCCGTCGGCGGAGTCATCAGTCTCCCGAGCGGCGTGATCGCCGACCTGGTCAGTGGCAGCATGACCCCGGTCGCGGGCTGGATCGTGCTTGTGGTCGGTATCGGGCTCTTCGCCCTGGCCACCATCCTCACGACCGGACGGCGGCGCTCGCAAGGCCTGAGCGCGCCGCCGCTGGGCATCACGCTCGCGACCATCGGTGCGGTCGCAGTCGCCGGCATCGTCCTCGTGTGGATCTGCAACCTGAACCGGGGTGTGATCACTCCGGTGAAGGGCGTCCCCTGGGTCATCCCACTTCTCGTCGTCCTCCTCATCGTCCAGTCGTTCCAGCTGACACGGACCCGCTTGGGGCGTTACATCTATGCGATCGGCGCCAGTCCCGAGGCGGCCCGCCGCGCCGGCATCCACGTGGCCCGGGTGCGGACGACTGCCTTTGCCCTGTGCAGCTTCACGTCTGGACTGGCCGTCGTGGTCTACGCGTCACGCCTGGGCTCACTCTCCGTCGGGTTCGACGGCGGCACGTACGTCCTCTACGCGATCGCCGCGGCCGTCATTGGGGGCGCCAGCCTGTTCGGTGGGTACGGCAAGCCCATTCACCCGCTCCTGGGCGGACTGGTCATCGCCACTCTCACCAACGGACTGGCGCTGCTCAACATCAGCACCGCCGGAACCGACATCGCGACCGCTGCCGTCCTGCTCGTCGCCGTGGCCGTCGACGCCACCTTGCGCCGAAGGGGACGGCCGTCCTGAGGTCTGAGGCCTGACTCCGAGAGGCTGCGGCCGGCGGGCCCGCTCCTGGCGAGCGGGGCGGGATGCCGTGGCGCCCATCGTCCTCCTCCTGGCGCTTGGTGGGGGCGGATCGGCCTTCGGATCGACCACCACGACGACCAACCCAGCGTCGATCCCGTCTTGGACCGTCTATCACGGCGACCCCGCCGGCAGCGGGGTCGCAGCGTCGATCACCTCCGTCGACGTCTCCTCGCCGGCCTGGACGTCAACCAGTCTCGACGGCCAGCTCTACGGTGAACCGCTCGTCTCGGGCGAACGGGTCTACGTGGCGACCGAGAACGACACGGTGGACGCCCTCTCGGCAACAACCGGCGCTGTGCTGTGGTCTACGCATCTGGGTACGCCCGTGCCGTCGGGATCCCTTCCCTGCGGTGACATTTCCCCCACGGTCGGCATCACCGGCACGCCTGTCATTGATCAGACGCGCGCAGAACTGTTCGTGGTGGCGGACGAACTGGTCAATGGCACACCGGCGCACCAGCTGGTCGGACTGAGCACCGCCACCGGGAAGACCGAGTTGAACCAGAATGTGGATCCTGCAGGCTCCACCACAGCCGCACTTCTTCAGCGCACCGGTCTGACGCTCGATGCCGGGCGTGTCGTCTTCGGATACGGCGGGAACTTCGGGGACTGCTCTACCTACCACGGTTGGGTCATGTCGGTGCCCGAGGCCGGCGGCGCGCCCGCCGCGTTCGAGGTCGACTCGGTTCCCGGCGACACACAGGGCGCCGTGTGGATGGGCGGGGCCGCCCCCGTGGTCGATACCGACGGCAACATCTGGGTCACCGCGGGCAACGGATCGGTCACCTCATCGAGCCAGGCCTACGACGACAGCGACTCGGTGCTCGAGCTGTCGCCGTCACTCAAGCTGGAGCAGTACTTCGCCCCGTCGTCGTGGCCGTCCGATAACGCCGGCGATCTCGATTTCTCGACCGGCGTGGCGCTGCTCTCCGACGGTCAGGTCGTGGCCGCCTCCAAGTCGCGCTCTGTCTTCCTGCTGAACGGATCGAGCCTGGGCGGTATCGGCGGTCAACAGGCGCAACTCGATGATGCCTGCGGCACCGTCATCGATGGTGGCCTCGCTGTCGAGGGGTCGACCGTCTACCTGCCCTGCCTGAGCGGGCCCGTCGCCGCGCAGACCACGGACTCCCCCGCTGGGCTCCATCTGCTCTGGAGTTCGTCGGTTGGCGGCGGACCGCCCATCGTCGCGGGTGGACTCGTCTGGACCATCGGCTCAAACGGCGTCCTCTACGGCCTCAACCCGACCTCCGGCGCTCTCCAGGCTCAAGCGACCATCGGTGCACCCGCGAACCACTTCCCAACGCCCTCCGTGGGCGCCGGTCTCCTGCTGGCGCCTTCGTCGAACCGCGTCGTGGCGTTTCGGGCCACCTCGTCGGGTGCTGCACCCGCTCGCACGACAACGACCACGTCAGGATCGTCCACGACGATGCCATCGACGACACTGCCGGCGGCGCAGCCGGGTGGGAAAAGTCCTTGGATCGTCGCGGCCGCCATCGTCGGCGGCATCGCCGTCCTCGGTGTTCTGACTTGGCTGATCCTGCGCCGTCGAGGGCGAGAGGGCGGCCCCTGACGTGCTCAGCGAGCGGACAACAGGATCTCGAGGACCGTGCCCACGCCCGCCACGACCAGCGAGATCGACACGATGACGGCCATCACCTGTATCAGCGGCCGGTGGATCGGCTCCCAGTCGCCGATGTCGGCGAATTGGTCCAGCACCGTGCCGTCGGCGTCCGCCCACGCCGCTTCTTCGGGTGGCCGGTCGTCGAGCGGCCGCGGCTCCCGCGTCGCGACGTACCCGAGGAAAGGGCCCAGACCCTCAGGGAAGTGGGGCTGCGGCGGTACGGGGACGTGGCCCTGCATGGAGCGCCAGGTTAGCCCTGCGTATGACGCCGCGACGGGCCGACGGTCTACCCTCTCGACTCATGGACGAGCCCCAGCAGATCGGCTTCACCGCAGCCGAGTCGACCCCCCGTTTCCCACACGAGGCCAAGCCGCCGGCGGGTGCGCCCAATGTGATCGCCATCGTGTTGGACGACACCGGCTTCGGCCACCTGGGCGCCTTCGGCTCGGACATCGGCACGCCACATCTCGACGGCCTGGCGGCCGGCGGGGCACCGTTCAACCGTTTCCACGTCACCTCCCTGTGCTCCCCGACGAGGGCATCGTTCTTCACCGGGCGCAACCACCACACGGTGGGGATGGGCTTCCTCGCCGATATCCCGCTGGGCTTCCCCGGCTACGACGCCCGTCTCCCTAAGACGGCGGCCGCACTCCCTCGTCTCCTGCGTGACGCCGGCTACTCGACGATGGCCGTCGGCAAGTGGCACCTCACTCCGCGCTGGCAGCGCTCGGCCGCCGGGCCCTTCGCGACCTGGCCGCTCGGGCTCGGCTTCGAGCGCTACTACGGGTTCCTGCAGGGGGACACGAACCACTGGGCCCCCAATCTCGTCTGCGACAACCACTACATCGAGCCCCCTCGCCGACCCGAGGAGGGCTATCACCTCAGCGAGGACCTGGCCGATCAGGCGGTCCGCATGGTGCAGGACCAGCAACAGGGGGCCCCCGGGAAGCCCTTCTTCCTGTACTTCGCGCTGGGCGCCATGCACGCCCCGCACCAAGTGGCACCCGAATGGGTCGATCCCTACCGGGGCGTGTTCGACCAGGGATGGGACGCCTGGCGCGGTGAGCTGTTCGACCGCCAGCGCGCCGCAGGTGTGGTGCCCGAGGGCACCGTGCTGACCGAACGACCCGAGTGGGTGCAGGCCTGGGGCGACCTCTCGGGCGAGGAGCGGCGCATGCTCGCCCGCCAACAGGAGGTCTTTGCCGGGTTCCTGACCCACACCGATGCCCAGATCGGCCGCGTCCTCTCCTCGCTCGAGAGCCTCGGGGCGCTGGACAACACGCTGGTCATGGTCTTCTCGGACAACGGCGCCAGTGCGGAGGGGGGCCAGGCCGGCAGCTTCAACGAGCACCGCTTCACCGCCCACGTCCGGGAGTCGATGGACGAGAACCTGGCCCACTACGACGACTGGGGCGGCTTCACGACCTACAACCACTACTCGTGGGCATGGGCCTGGGCGGGCAACACGCCACACAAGCTCTGGAAGCGCTACACCTGGCTCGGCGGAACCCGGACGCCCCTCATCATGCATTGGCCCGGGCGCATTGCCAACCCCGGCACCGTGCGCCCCCAGTTCGCCCATGCCGTCGACCTCATGCCGACGATCATGGGCGCCGCCGGCCTCCCGATCCCCGACGAGGTCGACGGGGTGGTCCAGCTACCGGTGGACGGCGTCAGCCTTCTCTCCATGCTGCATGACCCGGCCACCCCGGAGCTGCACGACACGCAGTACTTCGAGATGATGGGCTCGCGCTCCATCTACCACCAGGGATGGAAGGCGACGACCAACCACATCAGCACCGGCGTCCTCGACGAAGAGGAGCTCGCCGTGGGCAGCCGCGACTTCGACGAAGACCGCTGGGAGCTCTTCGATCTCTCGACGGACTTCTCCGAGGCGACTGACCGCGCCGACGACGAGCCGGAACGGCTGGACCGCCTACGCGCGCTGTGGGATGCCGAGGCGGAGCGCAACCACGTCCTGCCCATCTCCGACGGGCTGGTCGACCGTTTCGGGGGATTCATCCCTCCGGTCTGGCCCGCCGGCACGGCCCGCGTGTTCCGTCCCGGCGGCGGTCCCGTCGCCGACGAATCCGTCCCGATGCTGTGGGGCGGGTTCGACATCGTGGCCGACATCGACACCGACCGGGAGGGGGCCGAAGGGGTCGTCTTCGCCCTCGGCGACTGGTTCGGCGGGTACGCGCTCTACCTGGTCGGGGGGCGGGCCCACTTCACCTTCGCCCGAGCGGCCGACGCGCTCGAGCTGGCGATGCCATCGGCGCTCGCGGCCGGACGCCACACGCTCGCCGTGGTGTACTCCGTCGGCGAGGGCGACGCGGCGGGACGGATGCTCCTGCTGGCCGACAGCATGGGGGTCGTCGACGACATCGCCGTCGAGGGCATGCTGCCGCTGGCAGTGCAGCATGGCGGCGCCGGACTGCGTCTCGGCTGGGACAGCGGCTTCCCGGTGTCCTCGCGCTATGCGCCGCCGGCCCCCCTCGAGGGAACCGTGCACGCGGTCAGGGTGGACACGCCGGGCTCCGCTCGGCCGGGCTCCGCCGACGAGGTGCGCGCCGCACTCCACGCGGATTGAGGACAGGAGTCGGTCAGGCTTCTCGTGCCGGCGCAGACTCCGCGGGGAGGCCGGCCAGGGCGCTCAACTCCTCGAGGCTCCATGACCCGGGGGCAGCGCCTTCGGCCGCGGCCCGGGTAGCCAGACGCTGCAACAGCGCGTTCACGGGAGTCGGCACGCCGTGCAGGGCACCCTCGAGCGCGATCTCCCCGTTGAGGAAGTCTGCCTCGATCGACCCCGCCCCCCGGGCCAGGCTCTGCCAGCTCGAGCCACCCCGCCACTCCCCCGTAGAGGTGGCGGCAATCTGGATGAAGTCTCCACGCCGCGCGCGGTCCTCCTCGGAGCTCGCCACGTCGATGCCCGCCGCCGCCAGCGCCTCTTTGCCTTCGCGCTGCGCCTCACGCGCCAGCGCGCTGAACCTGCCCTCGGGCCCGGCCAGTGCTTCCACCGCGTTGGCCAGGTTCATGAGGAGCTTGCGGTACTTCCAGCGCATGATGTCGGGCCGGGCCACTGACTGGAACGGCGTCGTCTCAATGGCGTCGGCGATGGCCCGGCCCCTGTCGTCCATGCCGGAAGGGAAGCGCCCGATATCGAGGAGGCCCGACACCGGCGCCGAGTGCAGTTGCACGACACCGGGCCGCAGCTGCGAGGCGGGGCACATGACGCAGACGCCATAGGTGTTCGTGAAGTGCCGCAGGACGCGGCGTTCGTTCTCCACCCCGTTCTGCAGGCAGACCACGGATGATGCGGGGGGCGCCACGACGAGCTGCTCGAGCGCCTGGTCGGTGCTCTGCCCTTTCACGGCGAGCAGCACGACCGGGTCGCCGTCCGCGTCACCCTCCCACGACACCTGCGCCGGCTCGGCAACGACGGGGATCGGCAGCGTGACGGTCTCGTCGGGCGCTTCGAGCACGAGACCAGACTCCAGGGCCCGACCGTGTTCTCCCCGTGCAACGAGGGTGACGTCGAAGCCGCTCTGGAAGAGGCGGGCGCCGACCGACCCGCCGATGGCACCGGCACCTACGACGACGAAGCGCATGAGGGCCACTGTAAGACGTGCCAAGCTTTCGCCGTGGCGTCATTGAACCCGGTGGAGCGCGCGGCAGCGCTGGGCGGCTCCGTCGCCGCCGTTCCGCTGCGCCTCGTGGGCGGCCTCGCCGCGCCGGCCCGCGGCGACATGGCGCGCAACGTGCGGCGCGCCATCGGCATCAGGGATGAACCCGCCCCGATCGCCTTCGACCCCGACGAGGCCTATCTCCCACCCGGCGGCGTGGCCCGCAGGGTCCACGCCGATCTGCCCACCATGCTGATCGGCGGCGTCGAGCGCGCTGCTGCTCCAGACACTGCATCCGCTCGCCATGGCCGGGGTGGCGGAGCACTCCAGCTACCAGGAGGACCCTCTGGGCCGCCTGCGGCGGACCGCGTCCTTCGTCGGCACGACGACCTTCGGCACGGTGGCAGACGCGGAGGCAGCCATCGCCCAGGTCCACCGGGTACACCGCCGCGTCAAGGGGATCGCACCCGACGGCCGGCCGTACTCGGCCGACGACCCCGAGCTCGTCACCTTCATCCACGTCGCCGAGGTCGCGAGCTTCCTCGCCTCGTCCCAGCGCTACGGCAGCCGGCCCCTGACCCCGGAGGAGTGCGACGAGTACTACGAGCAGGTGGCGCCGGTGGCGCTGGCCCTCGGTGCGACCTGGGCCCCGCGCTCCGCGGCCGAGGTGGAGAGCTACCTGCTGCGCATACGGCCCGACCTGTACGCCGGACCGCAGGCCCGGGCGGCCCGGGACTGGCTGCTGCGCGGCGTGGCGCGGCGGCTGGGCGATCGGGCCGTCTACTCCATCGTCGTGGCGGCCGCCGTCGGCGTCCTCCCCGGCTGGGCCCGCCGGGAGCTCGGGCTCTCCATCGCCCGCCCGCTCGACCTGCTCGTCGACACCACGGCGGTCACTCCACTGGCCCGCGGGCTGGCCACGGCCCTGCGCTGGGTCGTCACGCCGCCCGGGTAGGCGATTCAGGTGGCGAGCGAGAGCCCGCCGTCGATCACCACGACCTGGCCGGTGACATAGGCGGCGCGGGCGAGCGACAGGATCACCTCGGCGACGTCTTCGGGTTGCCCGGAGCGCTTGAGGGGGGTCACCTGGGTGACGACCTCGCGCACGACATCCCAGTCCGCCGTCCACGGCGTGTCGACCAGGCCGGGCGCCACGGCGTTGACGCGCACCTCGGGCCCGACCACCTTGGCCAGCAGCAGCGTCATGTGATTGAGGGCCGCCTTGCTGGCGGCGTAGGGAATGGAGGAGCCGGTCGGACGCACGCCCGCCACCGAGGCCACGTTGACCACCGACCCGCGGGCCTCGCGGAGGGCCGGCATGGCGGCCACCGTCATCGCCCACGTCCCGAAGACGTTGACCTCGAAGATACGGCGCCACACGTCGATGGAGGCCGCCGCGAGGTCGTGGTGTGGAATCACGGCGGTGGTCCCGGCATTGTTCACGAGCGTGTCGAGCCGGCCCCACCGCTCCAGCGCGGCGGCCACCAGAAGGTCGGGCACGTCCGGCTCGGTGATGTCGCCCTGGACGTAGCGCGCGTCGGGCAGCGAGGCGGCGACCGCCTCGCCCTCCTCGACCGAGCGCGCCGAGTTGACGAGGACGGCGGCCCCTTCGGCGGCGAAGGCGCGCGCCGTGGCGGCGCCGATGCCGCTCGAAGAGCCGGTGACGGCGACGACCTGCCCCCGGAGGGACCCGCCACTCACCATTGTGCGGTCACTGCGCGCTCACCGCGGTTCGATGCCCCAGCGGGCCGTCCACTCCTGCCCCGGCTGGAGTGCGATCACGTCCTCGCCGGTGCGGAACGCGTTGGGGGGGCAGGTCATCGGCTCAATGGCGACGGCGTGCCGGCGCCGCTGCACCTCGCCCAACGTGTCGCCCGTGTACACCATGAGGTAGGGATAGGCGGGGTCCACCCAGAGCGCGGCCCCGCCGACGCCACCCGGCAGGTCGAAGCGTCGCCCGGGCCAGGCCGTCCGCGTCGCGCTCCAGCGTGGTGAACGCCGTGTCGAGCACCACCGGGCCCACGAAGCGCGCCGTGGTGAAGTCCCGCTCCGTCCCCTCGACCGGCGTGCGCACCCCCGTCGGGAGCCCCCGCTCGTCGGTCTCGAGGGTGTGGCGCGCCGGCACGTGGAGGATCGCCCCGTCGACCGTCCCGGTCCCGGCGGCCAGGTAGGGGTGGAAGCCGAGGCCGAAGGGGATCGGGCCCTGCTCCAGCGATTGCGCCCGCGTCGTGACGGCCAGGCCTTCGCGGCCCACGTGGTACTCGATCTCCAGGAGGAGGGAGAACGGGTAGCCGGGCGACGGATGGAGTTGTAGGCGAAGGGAGAGCTGGTTCTGGTGCCGCGTCTGGAGCGTCCAGGGCATCCAGCGCACGAGGCCGTGGATGGCGTTGTGGCGCTCCGGCTCGTCCAGGGCGGCCTGCGCCCGCACCCCGTTGTACTCGTAGCGGCCGTCGGCCAGGCGATTGGGCCAGGGGGCGAGCACCTGACCCCGGCCCGAGTGGGACCACTCGTCGGCACCGAAGCCGTCGAGGACCGTGGTCGGGCCGACGTTGTAGGCCCGCAATGTGGCGCCCACCTCGCAGACGATGACCTCCTGGCGGCCGTGCCCGATACGCCACTGCTGTCCGGTGGGCGAGGCGACGGAGATCCTGGGCGAGGGGGCCGGCATTGCGAGTGAATTGAAGCAGACCAGGGCCGCGGCGTGGGTGAGGGGTCCCCGGGGGCCGGGCGTGACCTCCCGGTGACACGGAGCCGAACGGGGGATGGACCGGCCCGGGGCCCCGGGACGACGGGCGGTAGGGTGAGCGCACCGTGAGGATTCTCGTCACCAACGACGACGGGGTGAGCGCCCCCGGACTGGCAGCGCTCACGCGGGCCCTGGCGGACTGGACCGACCGGGCCGGCGGCGACCCGGCCCACGAGATCATCGTGGTGGCGCCCAGCTCCAACTACAGCGGCGCCGGTGCCGCCGTCGGCTCTGTGACCGATTCCACGACCATCCCCTACCAGCGGGCCTACGTCGAGGGTGCCGAGTCGGTGGAGGCCTACGGGCTCGACGCCTCCCCTGCTCTCTCGGTCATCGCCGGTGCCCTCGGGGCGGTCGGGCCCAAGCCCGACCTCGTGCTCTCCGGCATCAACCACGGCGTCAACGTCGGCCGCTCCGTGCTCCACTCCGGGACGGTCGGCGCGGCACTGACCGCCAGCCAGCTCGGGATCAGCGCGCTCGCCGTCTCGCTGCGCGTCGGCGACGGGCCCGACCCGTGGGAGTCGGCGGCCGATCTGGCCGTCGCGCTCATCCCTTTGCTCGTGGCGGCGCCGGTGCGGACTGTCCTCAACCTGAACGTGCCCCACCTCCCCTTGCCGGAGATCCGGGGCCTGCGCTGGGCCCGCGTGAGCGGCGCCGGCCTCATCAAGGCGGCGCGCGGCAACGGCGCCTGGGAGCAGCCCAACGAGGAGGAGATCGAGGGGCCGGCGGCGGCCGAGGCGGCGCGTTCGATCATGGAGGGCGAGCCGGACGAGAAGGGTGAGATCGTGCTCACCGTCGGATCGCCCTTCCCCCATTCGAGCGACCTCGGCCTGGCCGATTCCGCGGCCGAGGACGCCACGCTGGTCGCCCAGGGCTATGCCGCGCTCACCGCGCTCCGCGGTCCCCGCGCCGAGGAGGACGAGGAGCTGCTGGGGAACCTCGACGCCGGGCTCGGGGCGGCGCTGGCGGGCTTCGACTTCAACGCCTGACGGATCGCCGCGGCCGGCGGGGTCAGTCGTCCTCCCCCGGTGGCCGGCGGCGCTTCTTGGTTTGGGAACGGCGCCGCTTGGCGTCGACCCGGCGCACCTGCGACCCCTTCGTCGGCTTGGTCGGGGCGCGGGGCGGCTGGACCCGGAGGCCGGCGCTCAGCTTGGTGGCCAGGCGCTGCAGGGCGAACTCGCGGTTGCGCGCCTGGGAGCGCGACTCCGATGAGCTGGCCCGCACGACCGGGCCCAGGTGTTCGAGGAGGCGGGACCGCTGGCGCGGGCCGAGCGTCTGGGAGGCGGCGACGTCGAATTGCACCTCCACCCGGCTCAGGGTGCGGTTGGCGTGCTGTCCCCCCGGGCCGCCCGAGGTCGTGGCCCGCCAGGTGATCTCGGACAAGGGGAGGTCCAGTCCCCGCTGCACGTGCAGGGTGTCGTCTCCGGCCACCCAACGAGCGTACGAGCACCCGGGTACGCTCCGGAGCCATGGACTACCGACACCTTGGACGCTCGGGCATGCTCGTCTCCGCCCTCTCGTACGGCAACTGGATCACCCACGGCAGCCAGATCGAGGAGGATGCGGCGGCGGCGTGCGTGCGTGCGGCCTTGGATGCCGGCATCACCACTTTCGATACGGCCGACGTCTACGCCATCGGGGCGGCGGAATCGGTGCTGGGCCGGGCGCTGAAGCACGTGCGGCGCGAGTCCGTCGAGATCTTCACCAAGGTCTACTGGCCGACCGGCCCCAACCCCAACGACCGTGGGCTGTCGCGTAAGCACATCATCGAGTCGCTCCACTCGTCACTCGAGCGGCTGCAGACCGATCACGTCGACCTCCTGCAGGCGCACCGCTACGACTACGCGGCCCCGCTGGAGGAGACCCTGCGGGCCTTCGACGACCTGGTGCGCCAGGGCAAGGTCCACTACATCGGCGTCTCCGAGTGGACGGCCGAGCAGATTCAGGACGCGCTGCGCCTGGCCGACGAAATGGGTTTCGACCGCATTGTGTCCAACCAGCCGCAGTACTCGCTGATCTGGCGGGTGATCGAGGCCGAGGTGGTCCCTCTGTCGCAGAAGGAAGGCGTGGGCCAGATCGTCTGGTCCCCTCTCGCCCAGGGCATCCTCACCGGCAAGTACCTCCCCGGCCAGTCCGGGCCGCCGGCAGGCTCGCGGGCGACGGGCCCCGAGGGCGGCGAGATGAGCTGGCTGCTGCGGGACGAGGTGCTCGAGCCCGTGCAGGCCTACGCCGAGCTCTGCCGCGAGGCGGGCTACAGCCCGGCGTCGGTCGCCCTGGCCTGGGTGCTGCGCAACGAGAACGTGAGCAGTGCCATCGTGGGTGCCAGCCGGCCCGAGCAGATCGCCGAGAACGTCAAGGCGCTCGACGTCGTGCTGGAGCCCGACTTCGTCGAGGCGATTGAGAAAGTGCTCGAGCCCACCACGCTGTTCGACCCCGGCTTCACGCTGAGCCCGACCACCCGCCCCTGACGCGGGCGCGGGCGAGGTCGCTCAGCCCGGCGCGTCGAAGCGGGACCTGAACGAGCGCACCTCCCACGTGGTGTGGGTGCGGTGCTCTTCGAAGACCCGGGTATAGCCCGTGTGTGCGATGCGCCAGCCCTCGTCCGTCAGGCGGTAGCGGTCGGCGTAGAAGGCGGTCCCGGCGATCTCGAGATCGGCCGCCGGCACGATGACGCGATCCTGGAGGTACCAGGTCCCCTCCGCCGTGGTCTCCGACGTGAAGGTGATCTCGGGGTGATGGCCGTGATGCTCGGTCACCATGCCGGTGTCGCCCAGGACCGCGCTGAGCCAGGTGACGATGGCGTCCCGGCCCTCCAGCACGGTCTTGCCGTCCTCGTAGGACGCGGTGACGTCCTCGGTCAACAACGCGCCGAGGTCGTCGAACTGCTTGAGGTCGAGCGTCCGGAAGTAGGCATACTTCAACCGGCGTATGGCCTCGAGCTCGGCCGCGGTGTCCACGGGTGCACCCCTTTCGATCTGGCCGGGCAGGCCGAGGCCAGGGTACTTTCCCGGGGAGTTGGCGGGCAGCCCGATTCGGGACCAGCATTCCGGGCGTGCCCGGGGTGAGGAAACGCCAGCGCATCGCCGTCTACGGGGTCTGCCACGACGGCGACGGGAGGATCCTCCTGGCCCGGGCCTCGTCCGCCATCACGCTGCAGGGGCGCTGGTTCCTCCCAGGGGGCGGTGTCGACCACGGAGAGAGCCCGCCGGACACGCTGCGGAGGGAGATGCAGGAGGAGTCGGGGCTGACCGTCACCGTGGGCCCGTTGCTCGACGTGCTGTCGGACGTGCGGACGATCCCCGACGGCACAAACCTGCACACCGTGCGCATCATCTACCGGGTGGCGTCCTGGTCGGGCACGCTCCGGCCCGAGGTCAACGGCACGACCGACGCCGTCGGGTGGTTCACGCCGGAGGAGGTA